>CBDBPH010000002.1:0-1625372 GCA_965208665.1 Dehalococcoidia bacterium | reverse complement strand
GATGTCGACCTCCGGCAGCGTCTCGCGCAGCATCTTGACCAGCGTCGGCAGTTCGGCGCGGACGGTCGGCTCGCCACCCGTCAGACGCAGCTTGCGCAGACCCAGCGAACCGAAGACCGAAACCACCCGGACGATCTCCTCGAAGCTCAGGATCGCCGAGCGCGGCAGGAACTCGTACCCGGGACCAAAGATCTCTTTCGGCATGCAATACGGACAGCGGAAGTTGCAGCGATCGGTGACCGACACCCGCAAATCGGCGAAGCGGCGACCCAGCCGGTCGACCGGAGCGTCTGGCGCGCGGCTCATGAGTCCTGATCCAGCGTCTGCGCCATCGCGTCGAGCGCCCAGGCGGCATTGGCCAGGGCTCGCGCGCGGTGCGAGATTTGGTTCTTCTCGGACACGTGTAACTCCGCCATGCGTCGACCGTCCGGCAGCGCGAAGACGGGGTCGTAGCCGAAACCCAGGTCACCGCGCTCGTCCATCGCAATCGATCCTTCCACCACGCCCTCGCCCAACCGCACGTTAGTCGTGTAAGGGAAGGCGAGCGCGATCACGCAGCGGAATCGGGCCGCTCGCTGCTCGGTCGGGATGTCGGCCAGGGCCTCGAGCAGCTTGCTCCGATTAGCGGCATCATCCGCTGCGTCCCCAGCATATCGAGCGCTATACAGCCCGGGCGCGCCGTCGAGCGCATCGACCTCCAGCCCCGAATCATCGGCCAGGGCCGGCAGTCCGCAGGCGTTGGAATAGGAGCGCGCCTTGCGGCCGGCGTTCTCGGCATACGTGTCGCCGTCCTCGACGACGGTGAAACCCGTCAGTCCAACATCGGCCGGCGCGACGAGTTCCCACTGCGATTCGACGTGCGCGTCAAACAGCGCGCCGAACTCGCGCAGTTTGCCCGGGTTACCGGTGGCGATCAGAAGTCGATGGGGCACTGGATTCTGGCGCTGCGAGCTAACCCGCGTACTCGCCCTTGCGCGCGGCCGACGTCAGGCGGGCTCGTTCCTGGAAGGCGGCCTGCGCCGCATCGACGTTCTCGGGTTTGCCTGCCCAGACCGAAAGCGGGGTCGCCTGCAGACCTCGACCGTAAGAGAAGCTCAGCTCCCACGGAGCCGAGGAAGAGCCGGCGGCCGCGACGTTGATTGCGTTGAGGTTGACCGTCGCCTCCTCGTCCGACTGCCCACCCGAGAGGAACACGCAGCCAGGCACCGCAGGCGGAATCGCGTTGGCAAACACGCGCAGCGTCTCCGAAGCCACTACTTCTGCGTCAGCGCGGGTCTCGGCGCTCTTGCCGGAGAGCACCATGTTCGGCTTGAGCAGCGTGCCTTCTAGGTCAACCTGCTGCGTGGCCAATGCGGCGTACGTGGCTCTCAGCGCCGCCTCAGTGGCCTCGGCGCACGCGACGATGTCATGATCGCCGTCCATCAGCACCTCCGGCTCGACGATCGGCACCAGCCCAGCCTCCTGCGAGAGCGCCGCGAAACGGGCCAGCGCGTGCGCGTTGACGTCAAGGCAATAGGCCGTGGGCCGGTCCTCGGCAATGTCGATCACGGCGCGCCACTTCGTGAAGCGGGCACCCTGTTCGCGGTAGGTCTCAAGCCGCTCGCGCATCCCGTCGAGGCCCTCCGTCACCTTCTCGTTGGGTGACCCCGCGAGATCCTTCGCGCCCTTGTCCACTTTGACCCCGGGGATCACGCCGTTCGAGGTCAGTACCTCGACCAGCGGTGTACCGGCGGACGAATCCTGCGCGAGTGTTTCCTCGAACAGGATCACGCCGGAGATCCAATCGCCGATGCCCTGGGAGGTGAACAGCAGTTGCCGCCAGTCACGACGGCTGGTCTCAGTCGATTCGAGGCCGATTGTGTCGAAGCGCCGCTTGATCGTAGGCGCGGATTCGTCGGCGGCGAGAATGCCGCGTCCCGGCGCGACCAGGGCGCGAGCCGTCTCATGCAGTGGGTTGCTCATGGGGTGCTGCCTCTCGGGATCTCGGTCTGTCGATTTGAGCCTGTCAGTGCTATTCGGCCAGTTTGGCGACGACGCGCTGGACCACGTCGGCGTTGCCCACGATCAATGGCGTGCGCTGGTGCAGCAGCTCCGGCTGCACATCCAGGATTCGCTGAGTCCCGGTTGTGCCAGCGCCGCCGGCCTGTTCCGCGACGTAGCAGAGCGGATTCGCCTCGTAACCCAGGCGCAACTTACCCGCCGGCGACTTGACGTCGCCCGGATAGAGGAAGATGCCTCCCTTGAGCAGATCACGATGGAAGTCGGCAACCAGCGAGCCGACGTAGCGCAACCCGTAGTCGGCGCGCAGTTCCGCGACCGCCGCCTGCATCTCGGGGTGCCAGTTGCCTTGATTGCCTTCATTGACCGAGTACGCCGCGCACTTGGCCGGAATCTGGACCCGCTCGTGCGAATGCAGGAACTCGCCCGATGCCGGGTCCAGCGTGAAGCCGTCCACCCGACCCTCGGTCGCGACGACCAGCACGGTCGAGGAGCCGTAGACAACGTAAACGGCCCCGCATTGCTCGCGGCCCGGCCGCAGCAACGTCGCTTCGGTCACCGGCGAATCGTCGCTGCGCCGGTAGATCGCGAAGATCGAACCAATCGTCACAGCCACATCAATGTTCGACGAGCCGTCGACCGGATCGAACATGACCAGATATGGATGGTCAGGGGCATCGGAGACGAACACGGCGTCCTCCAACTCCTCGCAGGCCAGGGCGGCGACCGCGCCGCACTCGCGCAGTGCGCTGACGAAGGCATCCGTGCCGGCGGCGTCGAGCACCTGCACAATCTCCCCCTGCACGTTCATCTCCCCCGTATCGCCCAGTACGCCGGCAAGGGCGGCCCGCCGCGTCAGAGCATCGACCTTCCTGGCACCGTCGGCGATCGCGCCCACGACCGTCAGAAAGCCGTCGGTGACCAAATCCGTGGGCGCCGTCTCGGCGACAACATCCGCCAGTGTCTTCAATGAGTCGCCCGCGTCAGCCATCCCGATCCCGCCTGTTCCGCAGCGAAGCGCCGCAGTCTTGCCGTTGGGCGGATCGTCGCAGCCTGAACCCCCCTGATCAAGTGGCGTACGATGAAACGGTCGCCTGAACAGGCCAGCTTGGGTCGAGGCACACCACCTTGACGCGGAGTGTGGATTGACAGGGGAACAAATGTCGACAACTGCCGGCGCCGGAGACCCGATCAGCGACTATGCGCAAGCCGTCGATTGGCTGATGTCATTCGCCGACTTCGAACGCGGCTCAGGCCCGAGGCGTTCCAGGGGCGATTTCGCGCTCGACCGGATCCGATCGATCCTGCGCCGGCTGGCCGATCCGCAGCACGGCCGCACCACGATTCACATCGCCGGCAGCAAGGGCAAGGGTTCGACGGCTGCGATCGTCGAATCCGTCCTGTGCGCCGCCGGATTCCGCACCGGCCTCTTCACCAGCCCTCATCTGCATGAGTTCTCTGAGCGCATCCGCATCCTCGGCGCGCCGTTGCCCGATGACGAGTTCGCGCGCCTCTGCGAACAGTTGCGCCACGTGATCGAGGCCGACCAGGAGGAGGAACCCGGGCACATCAGCACGTTCGAGATCCTCACGGCGCTCGGATTCCACGCGTTCCACGCGCACGACGTCGATGTGCAGATCGTCGAGGTCGGGCTCGGCGGAAGGCTGGACAGTACCAACGTCTTCACTCGCACCGACGCCGCGGTGATCACCTCGCTCTCGCACGAACACACCGACATTCTGGGCGACAAAATCACGCAGATCGCCTCCGAGAAGGCCGGCATCATCAGCGCCGCCTGCCGCACCGCGGTGCTCGCGCGCCAGCGCTATGACGAAGCGGCGGCCGTCGTCCGAAATGCCGCCGACGATGTCCCGGTCTCGCTGGTTGACGTGGGTGCCGACTACGCCACCGAGCCCGCCGGGGTCGAACCCTGGGGCCAGTGGTTCCGCGTGGCGAGACGCAACCCGCGTCCCGGCGAAGAACCCTCGGCCATGCACCTGTTGCCTCTGTTGGGCAGCCACCAGATAGACAACGCGGTCACCGCGATTGCGACCATCGACGCCCTCAACGCCGCCGGCGTCGTCTCCGTCCCGTCCGAGGCGCTGCATCGTGGCCTGGCCACCGTCCGCTGGCCGGCCCGACTCGAGTCGTTTGAGCTGCCGGAGTCGTTCGTCTCCAACGAGCCGGGCGGTCCGCCGAAGGTCGTGATCGACGGAGCCCACAACGCCGAGTCGGTGCAACGCGCGCTCGACGCCTGCCGCGATTACTTCCCCCACGAGCAACTGCACGTGATCTTCGCGGTCCTCGGTGACAAGGCGCTGCGCGATATGGCCAACATCATCCGGTCCCGGAGCTCCCACGTCTACGCCACGACGTCCGATCATCCTCGCGCCCGACCACCCCAGCAGGTCGCCGATGCGTTCGTCGACCCTGAATGGGATGGCGCGGCCACCGTCCATGCCGATCCCGAACTGGCGTTGAGCGCCGCCGGCCACCAGGCGCACGCAGGGGATCTGATCGTGGTGCTCGGTTCTCTCTCGGTCGCCGCCGACGCGCGTCGCTTTCTGAGCGCCCCCGCGGAGTCCGAGGTGGTCCGTCGAGCGGAGGATCCGACGGTATGACCGACTCAGAGCGAGCCGGACGACCACGAGTCGTGGTCACGGGAATGGGGGCGATCTCGCCCTATGGTCCCGGCGTCGGCCTGTTCTGGGACAGGCTGCTCGCCGGCGAGAGCGCGGTCAAGCCGATTGAGAACTTCGACATCTCCGGTTTCAGTTGCACGATCGGCGGAGAGATCCGTGGATTCGACGCGCGAGATTTCATGGATCGCAAGTCTGCCCGTCGCATGGCCCGCTTCACCCACTTCGCGGTCGCCGCCGCGCGTGAGGCGATCGAGGACGCGCAGCTCGATCTCGACGCCACCGATCGCAGCCGGATCGGGGTCGTCCTGGGCAACGGGGCCGGCGGTTACCCCGAAATCCAGGACACAGCCGCCAAGCTCTTTGAGCGTGGCGGAATGCGGCTCGATCCGCTGTTCTTGCCCAAGGTGCTTCCCAACATGGCCGCCGCAAACATCGCGATGCAGTTCGGTCTGCTCGGTTACAACACGACCGTCGTCACCGCCTGCGCCGCCGGCACCCAGGCCCTGGGCGACGCCGCCAACGTCATTCGCAACGGTCAAGCCGACATCGTCATCTCCGGCGGCACCGAGGCGGGCTTCTGCCAGCTTGGACTCGGCGGCTTCGCCGTGATGCGCGCCCTGACCACCAAGAACGAGGACCCCACCGCCGCTTCGCGCCCCTTCGACGCCGACCGCGACGGCTTTGTCCCCGGCGAAGGCGCCGGCATCATCGTGCTGGAATCCGAAGAATCGGCGCGCCGCCGGGGCGTCGACTACCAGGTCGAAGTGGCCGGCTTCGGCTCCTCCGCGGACGCACACCACCTAGTAATGCCCGACGCGGACGGTGCCGGCCCGATCCGGGCGATCAACTGGGCCCTGGAAGACGCCGACATAGAGCCCGAGGAGATCGATTACGTCAACGCCCATGGCACCTCGACCCCGCTCAACGACGCGTCGGAGACACGGGCGCTAAAGGTCGCGCTCGGAGAAGCCGCCCGCAGCATCCCCATTTCGTCCACCAAGTCGATGATCGGCCACATCTTCGGCGGAGCCGGCGGTCTCGAGTCCATCGCCGCGATCAAGGCAATCACGGACGGCAAAATTCACCCGACGATCAACTACACCACGCCCGATCCGGACTGCGATCTCGACTACGTGCCCAATCAGGCGCGCGAAGCCGAAGTCAACGCGGTGCTCAAGAACTCATTCGGATTCGGTGGCCAGAACGCCTGCCTCGTGTTCCGCCGGATACCGTAACGGCGGCCCAGGCGCGACCGCTATTGCACGCTCGTGAAGGCGGGGCGATAGCGCTCGGGAAGCATCCGGTCGAGAACGCGCTCGAGCGCCATCGTGTGCGAGCAGGTCTTCGCATCCTGGAAGAAATAGCAGTCGCAGTCCCAGCCATCCGGGCCGAGTTCCGCCGTGTGCGTCGTCGAGTCGCCGCGTACGTCGCAGCGCAATGACAGCACCTCGAAACGCTCCAGTTCTTCCGCGTAGATTCGCGCCTTCTCGATCTTCGAGATGAGGCTGCTCTGCATCGCACAACTCCCTCGAATCCGTCCTACCGGGACGGCCAATGGTACACCCGAATGTTACAACTCCGTAATCGCGCGCTGGCGATACTGAGGCCCATCCCTCAACAGTCTCGACTCCACCAACGCCACCCGTTCGACAGCCGACGTGATGTCCAGCGACGCGGCATCTGCAACCGCTGAGCGAATAGCCGCAAGGTCACCCGCAGTCGCCTGCCTGCGCACACGTCCCAGGGTGATGTGAGGCCGAAACTCGCCCGCCTCCATCTCGAAACCAGCGCCAGTGAGAGCGCCGTCGAGACGCTGCCGCAACGTTCGCAAGCGTTCGAAACCATCGTCCCGAGCGAAGCCAACCCAGACGACACGCGGCCGGCGGCCGCCAAACGAACCCACCTCAGCCGCGCACACTGCGAACCGACCGCTGTCTTGTAACTCGTCAAGCGCGCCGCTGACATCGGGCAGTCGATCCTCGTCCACCTCACCGAGGAATCTCAGCGTGAGATGCATCGCCTCACGTTTGACCCAACGCACCGCGTGGTCCGGGAATGTGGGCTGTCTGCGCAGCCGCTCCCCCACCGACCAGATGTCGTCTAGCGCTCGGGACTCCAGCACCGCTTCGATGAACAGTCTCATCCGCGCCTCCCCAACGTTATCCAATCTTCCTATCTGCAATCGCAATCCGCCACTAGCATGAACGTGCGCTTCAGCAACGCCACCTTGCCAGCGACCCCGCCAGCAACTTTGCCAGCGAAATCCAGAGCCATATGACCACATCAGCCGCGCCCGCAGCCGACACCGATGCTCTGCTCGATGTCTGCAAGCGGATTCGACGACACATCGTGGAGATGACACACGCCGCGCAATCCGGCCATCCCGGCGGATCGCTCTCGGCCACCGAGATCTTCGCTGCGCTCTACTTCGGTGGCGTCGTGACGCACGACCCGGCCGACCCGCAATGGGAGCGTCGCGACCGCGTCATCCTCAGCAAGGGCCACGCCACGCCGGTCGTCTACGCGACCCTCGCCGAAGCCGGCTACTTCAGTACCGATCTCATCCCGTCATTTCGCTCCTTGGGCACTGAGTTGCAGGGGCACGTCGTCCGCAACAAGCCCCCGGGCGTCGAGATGTCCGGCGGGGCGCTGGGCATGGGACTCTCCTTCGCCGTCGGGATTGCCCTCGGACACGACCTCAACGGGGTCCCCGATGACGAAGGACAGATCTTCGTCGTCGTCGGCGACGGCGAACTGAACGAGGGTCAGAACTGGGAGGCGATCATGTCCGCCTCGCACTTCGGCCTGCACCGGATCACCGCCGTCCTCGATCGCAACCACTTCCAGAACGACGGACCGGGCGACGAGATCATGCGCATCGACCCGGTCGGCGACAAATGGACCGCCTTCGGCTGGGGCGTCCAGCACGCTGACGGTCACGACGTTGAGGCCGTCCGCGACGCGCTGCTGATTGCTCGAGCCCGGACCGACGCCCCACAGGTCGTCATCTGCGAAACCGTCAAAGGCCGCGGCGTCTCGTTCATGGCCGAAAATCCGGCCGGCTGGCATGGCAAGGGACCATCGGACGAGCAACTCGAACAGGCGCTCGGTGAGATCGAAGCAGGCCTCTCATGACCACAACCACGGCGCCTGCGCCTGCCGCCACCCGCGAGGCCTACGGGCCGGCGCTGGTCAAGTTGGCCGAGGCCGGCCGTGACATCGTCGCGCTCGACGCCGACCTCTCCGCCTCAACCGGCGGCAACAAGCTCGCCGGCTCGTTCCCCGACCGCTGGTTCACCGTCGGCGCGGCCGAGGCCAACATGATCAGCATCGCCGCCGGGCTCGCCTCAACTGGCAAGACGGTCTACGCCGCCTCCTTCGCCGTCTTCATGCCCGGGCACTGTTTCGATCAGATTCGCGTTCACATCGCCCAACAGCGGATGAACGTCAAGCTGATCGCTTCGCACGGCGGCATCTCCGTCGGCGAGGACGGCGCCTCAGCCCAGGCGATCGAGGACCTCGCGCTGATGACCTCCCTGCCCGGCATGAACGTGGTGGTTCCCTGCGACTCGGTCGAGGCCGACGCGATGATCCGCCGTGCAGCCGACGACGACGAGCCGTGGTACATCCGCCTCGGACGACCCAAGCTGCCGGTCGTTTACACCGAGGGCGCCTCGTTCCAGCTTGGCAAAGCACACCAGCTCCGAGACGGCAGAGACGTCACCCTGATCGCCTGCGGGCTGATGGTCGAACCGACGCTCCGCGCCGCCGATGCCTTGGAGGCTGAGGGCATCGCTGCACGCGTGCTGAACATGGCCACGCTGAAGCCGCTCGATGATGAAGCCATCGTGAGAGCGGCCACCGAGACCGGCGCAATCGTCTGCGCCGAGGAGCACAACATCATTGGCGGCCTCGGCTCGGCAGTGGCAAGAACGCTCGCGCTGCATCGACCGACGCCAATGGAACAGGTCGGGATCAACGACACCTTCGGTCAGTCCGGCCCCTGGCAGGCGCTGCTCGACGAGTACGGCTTAACTGCAGACGCAGTAGCTGAGGCCGCGAAGCGGGCGATCGCTCGGAAGTAGAACGTGGCTCAGCGAACGCCAGCTGGAGCGATCAGGACAGCCAACTCGCGACCTCAAACAGGTCCTCACACCAGACCACATCACCATCGAGACCAGCCGGCCGCGGCCGATCATCCTCCTCCACCAGCAACGCCATCATCCCTGCGCCGAGCGCGCCCTCGACATCCGATTGAATGTTGTTGCCGATGTGGACGCAGTCGCTTGGGTCGACTCCCAGGTCGCTCGCCGCGTGTTCGAAGATGCCCGGCTCGGGCTTCCAGACACCGATTTCGCCGGAGATGTAGACGCCGTCGAACTGACCGTCGAGGCCGGCGCCGCGAATCTTTTCGCGCTGCATCGGCCCGTCGTTGAAGTTGGTGATCAAGCCGATCGGACCATGTTTCCGGGCCGCTGCCAGGGCCTCCGGCCAACCCTGGATCGCCTCGGCCCGATCACTCCGTTCGTCTCGATAGACCTGGTTCAGTTCGCGGAACTCATCCTCGCTGACCGTCACCTCTGCAGCGGTTAGCGTTCGCCTGAGCCACTCTTCCGAGTGCAACCAGAGGGGCCATTGCCAGTCGTTGTCCTCGAGGATCCCGCCGATCACCATCTCAACCGTGTCGGCGAAGGCTGAGGCCGGCTTGTGGTAGAGGCCGAGTTCGTTGAGGCGCGTGCCGATCGCGGTGCGCGCTTCTCGCACGCCGGTGCGTTCGCTGACCAGCGTGCCGTCGAGATCGAAGAAGACGGCCGCGAAGCGCCCGTTGCGACCGCTCACTCGTCATCCTCGTCTTCGTCGAGTTCTTCCTCATCCTCAAGTTCGTCCTGGTAGATCTCCAGCGGCCAGATCGGCCAGTCGAGAAACTGCTCCGGCGGGTCTTCAGTCGCCCCCTCGGGATGCTCGACATCCGGTTCGTGGTCGGGCACGTAGGTCTGCATCGGGTTGGCCTTAAACTCGATCCCGTCCTCGTGCGTCACGATGTTGGCCAGCGAGTAGCCGATCCAGGCCAGACAGCGGCATTCGAGCCGGAACGAGACCGCGAAGCGCCGGCGCATCAACGCCTCTTCGCGGATGAAGTCGTGGAACTCCTCGATCTCCTCCGGCGGCAGCATCACATCAACGTGCCCGTCGAACAGCATCTGCAACGCGTCGGCCGCCTCGGCCTCGCCCTGCTGATTCTCAACCAGGACTTGCTCGTCAGTCATCGGCCGCTCCGTCTTCCTGTGAATAGACGCCCACTTCCTGGCCCCGCCAGACGGTGACGATCAGGTCATCGCGCAATGGATCGGCAGTCTGCGCCCAGCGGTCGTCAACGTCGGCAATCACGTCCTGGATGTCCTCTTCGGCCCACGACTCCGGCACGCACAGGGTCGCGTAGACCAGCGGCGCTGCGAAGTGCAGATCGACGCGGCCCCGGGAGCCCGTTTCGTTTTCCACGATGTAGCACTCGGACTGCGCCGTGCGACTCTCGCGTTCGTAGTGAAACATCGGGTACTGCGCCTCGGTGATCCCTTACAGCACGTGATAGAGGATGAGGTGGTCGCCCAGAACGTCGTTGGCGAAGTCGTTCTCGACATCCCGCCAGACCGAGTGGATGTGGTTCGCCCCGTTCTGGCGGTTGTCGAACTCGACCAGGAAGTTGCCGCCGTGGATCCGATAGTAATGCGGCTCCCCGTTCTGCACGGGTCCGGCCCAGGCGAAGTGCATCCCGTCGCGACCCGCCGCGGCGATTCGGGCGCGGCGATCGTCTGCGAGGTCGGTCGGTGCCTGATCGACATACACATTGATCAGCCGATCCAGCACAGCCCACTGATCGTCGTCCATCGCAGAACCGGCCAGGCCCTCATAGGCGGGCATCACCGCCCGCGAGGCGTTGAAGGTGAGGATGTCCCACGGAGCTTCCGGATAGATCACCGTGCGTTCAGCTTGCTCGCCGTCCAGCGACGCCATCAGGTCGAACGCCAGGTCCTCGCGCTGGTCGAGGATGCGTAAACCTGCCTGCGGACCCTTGCGCACTTCGGCGGGATTGGTGCCAAAGAAGAACGGCGTCAGCGAGAGCAAACCGTCCGCCCAGAGCGAGAAGTTGAGCGAAATGTGGTGCCCCTCGACGCGCCAACCCCAGGGGAGCTCGGCGCCCGACGGGTCGCCGAAGATCGTCCAGTAGTAGAGTTCCGGGTCACGCTTGAAGGTCTTGACTCCGGCGCCGGCCTCGATTTCGCCGAGGATGATCTCCAGGTCGATGATCCCAACGGCCTGT
Organism: Dehalococcoidia bacterium; assembly: GCA_965208665.1. Classification (GTDB taxonomy): domain Bacteria; phylum Chloroflexota; class Dehalococcoidia; order Bin125; family Bin125; genus Bin125. The sequence goes on along the minus strand of CBDBPH010000002.1, from coordinate 1,614,413 downwards.
TCGTAGGCGCGCTCGCTCAGGCCGGCCTCCATCAGCTTCATCGCAAGACCTCGCTGCGACTCCGTCATGTCGCGCAACGCTAGGCCGTGACGATTGGTCGGCGGGTAGTACCAGAAGATGCGCTCGCCATCCACGTAGTCGTAGATCGTCGTCGCGCGCTGTTCGCCGTTCAGGCTGGCGACGAACTCGGCCGCTGCCGAGCGCATGGCGGCTCCCGCGACGCTGGGGCTTGGTCTATCGGACATCGTTCGTTCTCTCCATCGCAGCGGCTCAGCCTGGTCGGATCTGTCCGTCGCCGCGAATAACCCATTTGTACGAGGTCAACTCGCGCAGACCCATCGGTCCGCGCGCGTGCAGCTTCCCCGTCGAAATCCCGACTTCCGCGCCCAGTCCGAATTGCCCGCCGTCCGTGAACTGCGTTGAGGCGTTCACGTAGACCGCCGCCGCATCGACCTCGCGCAAGAAGCGTTGGCCGAGCGCCTCGTCCGCCGTGATCACCGCCTCGGAATGCCCGCTGCCATGCTCGGCGATATGCGCCAGCGCCGCGTCCGCATCGTCAACCACGCCGACGGCGGCGGTCAACGAGAGGAATTCGGTGTCGAAGTCGTCTGGACCGGCCGGATGCACGTTCGCCGAGGTCACCGACAACAACTCGCGAGCCCGCTCGTCGGCGCGCAACTCGACTGGTGTCGGACCGTCGCCCGCCCAGCGCCGTCCCAGCTCCGACAGGAACTGAGGCGCGACCGCCTCATGCACCAGCATCACGTCCAGCGCGTTACAGATGCTCACCCGCCGTCGCTTGGCGTTATCCACGACCGTCAACGCCATCTCAAGGTCGGCAGCGGAGTCGATGTAGGTGTGACAGATGCCGACGCCCCCCGCGACGACCGCCATCGAGGCTTCCTTGCGCACCCGGTTGATCAGCGCCTGACCGCCGCGCGGGACCATCAGGTCGATCAAGTCGTTCATCTCAAGCAGTTGGCCGACCAGCGCCCGATCGGTACTGTGCACGAGCTGCACCGCATCCGCCGGCAAGTCGTTGTCCGCCAGCGCGTCGCGCAGCACGTCGGCGAGGATGCGGTTGGAGCGCAGCGCCTCGCGACCGCCCCGGAGCACCGATGCGTTGCCCGACTTCAGGCAGATCGCGCCGATATCAATCGTCACGTTGGGCCGCGACTCGTACACCGACGCAATCACGCCCAGCGGCACCCGCACCCGTTCGATCTCAAGCCCCGATTCAGCGGTAGTCCGGTCGATCGTCTCACCGACCGGATCCTCCAGCAGGGCCAGATCTTCCAACGACGCAGCCAGCCCCTCGACACGCTCCGGCGTCAGCGTGAGCCGGTCGATCATCGCCTCACTCAGATGACCGCTGGCCTTGGCGACATCTTCCGCGTTCGCCGATACCACCTCGTCCGAGCGCTCACGCAGCAAGGCGGCGGCGGAGTGCAGGACGGCGTTCTTCCGCTCCGTCGATGCCCAGCCCAGCTCCGGTGACGCCGCCTTCGCCGCCTCGACCTGCTGCCGCAACTCCGTCGACGCATCCACCGCCTGACTCACCGGCGACTCTGTCGTCATCTCGTCTGTCCGTTCGCTCGCATCGTTCTCAATGATCGTAGTCGCGCGATGGACTCAACGCCGTCGCCGACGACGCTCGGGCCCCTTCGGCGGATCGCCGCTGCCGACAAAATTGTATTCGTCCGAGGTCACCCCCAGGCGCTCCTCGAACCCGTCGATAATCTCGATCCGCGCGCCCTCGCCGTCCTCGCCCCGAGCCCGAAGCCGGTAAGCCCCGCCCAGCGAATGCTCGGGATTCGACAGCGACGAGATCTTGCCGCGCCACGATCGTTCCCGGACCTCCCCAGAGCGGACCGTCTCGATGTCGACGATCGCGAAGCACTCCGTCAACATCGTCCCACGAGTCGTCCAGACCTCGGCCTTGAACTGCCGCCGTCGCCGCATCGTCGTCATCGGAACGCTCCCATGGTTCGCAGCCTAGTCAACAGGCGCTCATTGTGATCGTTGCGGGGCAAACGTCGCTGCCGTTCGAGGGTCGGAGCCGGCCAGCTTTCGCACCACGACCGGCCAGAAGAAGATCACCACCAGCATCAACAGGAACGCCTCGATCACGACCGAAATCACGCCACCCTGGATCCCGAACCACTCGAACATGAAGAACACCTGCAATCCCGTCACCGGACCCATCCCGATCACCATCGAGAGCACGCCCATCACCCGGCCGCGCATCTCCGCCGGCGTGCGCGTGACCAGCAAGGCCGTCTGCATGATCGCGAAGGCCGAGAACCCAAAGCCCATGCAGAACGAAATCAGCATCGACAGCGGATACCAGGGCGACAGCACCATGCCCGTCACGCAGAGAATGAACCAGGCCGTGCCCGCGTAGTAGATCCGACCCGACTGTCCCCAACTGCTCCACCCGGCGATCACGAGGGCGCTGAAGAACGAACCCGCCCCGACCAGGGCCTCGAGCACCCCAATCCGCAACTTGTCGACCCCCAGCAGCTCCTGTCCGATATCGGGTAGGGCGGCGTTGTAGGCCGGGAACAGCAGGTTGAAGGCGAGCGTCACGCCCAGCGTGCCGAGCAGCAGCTCGCTTCGGCGGATGTAGCTGAAGCCGTCGCGAATGTCGCGCCAGGTCTCCCGCGCAACCTCGCCGAACCCACTCGCCGACCCCCTGTGCAGCGGAGGCCGGTAGCTCAACGTGGATGCGATCATCGCGGAAACGATGAACGCACAGGCAGTGAACAGATAGGCCCACTCGGCGCCCAATTCCTGCAACAGACCGGCGCCGATCAAGGGGCCGGGAATCCGCACGATTGAGTCGGTCGACCAGTCCAGCCCGACCGCGCGGCCGACCTGGTGCGGCGCGACCACGTCGGCGATCATCGCCCGGCGCGTAGGGAACTCGACGGACCAGACGGTCCCGGCGACGAACACAAACGCCAGCAGCAGCCAGAAATCGATGCCCTCCAGCATCACGTATGCCGTCAGCGCGAAGTACATCACGGACAGGATCAGTAGCGACGCGATCCAGATCTTCTTGCGGTTGAAGCGGTCCGCCAGCGCGCCGACGAACATCCCGAACAGCAGTCTCGGCGCCATGCGCACGAGGAACGCCAGTGCCACGAAAGCCGCCGCCTCGGCCAGGTCCCGGGCGAACAGCGTCAACACCAGCATGTCCAGCCAGCGCACCATGCCCGTGACGGCGCCCGCCGCCCAGACTCGGCGAAAATCGGGATTGGCTACTAACGCGCCGACGCCCTGCCTGCCCCGTTGGCCGCGAGGCCCAACCTGCAGGCTCACCTCACCGCCTGAGCCTCCTGATGCTCGCGGTCGCTGCGCTTGCCCCGGTAGACAGTCAGATCAATCGCCCGCCAGACCTCCGGCGTGACCTTGAACAGCATTCGCGGCTCGGTCTGCATGTTGGCGAAGAAAGCGTCAACGGCCGCGGCGTTGGACGGGTCGCCCAGCCCCACATACTTCTCCGCCAGTCGCCGCGAGATCGGCCAGATATCGAAATCGGGCAACGTCAACGCCTCGGCCGTGCCGTCAATCTCCACGTGCTGGGCCGGAGGGCCGGATGCCTCGATGCAAAACGACATCCGAGGATCGTTCATCAACTGCTTGCACCACACCCGCCCCAGCGTGCCGGTCAACCACAGATGCCCCTGCGGAGGATTACGCGACGGGTGAGCATCGTCAGCAATGTCGCCCTCCCAGAGGTACCAGAGCGGCACCGTGTACGGGCGCCCGTCCTGCCGCAGCGTCGCGAGCACGCCCATCAGAGGCCGCTCCATGAACTCACGCCAGGCGTCGGGTCGCATTCGCGCCATGTCATTCTCCTTCGGTCGTCAGTCTGTCACCACGTCAAGACTGCGTCGAGGGTAGGCCAACCTCGCCCATTCGCCGAGAGAACGCCCCTACCTTCCCCTCCGGTTCCCTCTCCCCGAGGGAGAGGGTTAGGGTGAGGGCACTCGCCCCGACACCGTCAGCCAGCAGACAGAGACCGAGCAAACTCGTCACGTAGCAACGGCTCCGATCCGTCAGAAGTCCTAACCAGACCCCAACTCCGACAGGTCCACCGCCCGCCATCGATGCGGCGTCACCTTGAACAGCATCCGCACCTCAGACTGCATCATCGTCAGGTAACCCTCGACCGCTGCCTCGTTCGCCGGATCGCCACGTCCGACATACTTCTCGACGATCCGTCTCATGATCGGCCAGATGTCGATGTCGTCCGGCATGTGCGGTTCGACAATCCCGTCAACTCCTACGTGCTGCGACGGCGGACCGGCCGTATCAATGCAGAATGACATCGAGCGGTTGTTGAGCAGGTGCTTGCACCAGATCCGTGTCGGCGATCCGGTCAGCCAGATGTGACCCTGAGGAGGATTGCGCGACGGATGCATATCGTCGGGCACCGCTCCCTCCCACAGGTACCACAGCGGGATCGTGTACGGCGTCCCGTCCCTGCGCAACGTGGCCAGAACGCCGGAGTAGGGCTGCTCGAAAAAGTCACGCAGAACTCCCGACTTCATTTCGAACATCGTTCGCTCCTGCCAGGCTTCTCAGATGTCCTGCCCCGCCTCAAACTCCGACAGATCGATCGTCCGCCATTGCTTTGGAGTGACCTTGAACAGGATCGGAGACATCGAGCGAGTCGTCTCCAGGTAGCCCTCGACCTCTGCCTCGTTGGCAGGGTCGCCGCGCCCGACGTACTTCTCGACCAGCCGCCGCAAGATGGGCCAGGGATCAGAGTCCGGTTCCGACAAGAGCTCCACCGTACCGTCAATGCCCACGTGCATCGCCGGTGGACCCTCAGCGTCGATGCACAGCGACATCCGCGCGTCATGCTGCAGGTGCCGGACCCACGTACTCGTCGCCCCGCCTAGGAACCACGCGTGGCCGCTCGGCGGATTGTCAACCGGATGCACGTCTTCCGGCACGTCGCCCTCCCACAGGTACCACAGCGGGATCGTGTACGGACTGCCATCTCGCCGCAGCGTCGACAGGACCGCCGGTAAGGGCCGATCGAGGAAGTCGCGCAGGACTTCCGCACGCATCTCAAACATCGTTCATTCCTTCCCTACGGCGTCGACGGCAGACCCAACAACTCGCGCGCCTCCGCCGGCGACGCCACAGGACGCCCGACCTCGTCGCACAACGAGACCAGTTCTTCCAGCAGCTCGGTATTCGAGGGGGTCCGGTCTCCGTCCCAGAAGTCTTCCAGCCCCACACGCACATGCCCGCCCTTCTCCAGCGCCAGACGGGCGAATCCGCTACCCACGACATCTCCGCCGAGCATCGCGACTGACCACTCCAGGCCGGTGCCCTCGAGCATCGACAGATAGGCGTCAAGACACGGCTCGTTGGGCAGCATCCCGAAGCCTAGCGGCCCCCGGCCCGTTCCGGCGAAGTAGAGCTTGACCAGCGACCCGCTCGGCACCAGCCCCTTGGCCGCATAGGCGAGCACGACGCGCAGGAAGCCCGGCTCGAAAATCGAGATACTCGCGCCCCGACCGATTCGGTTGGCCAGCGCGAACATCTGGCGCGCGTCGCGGTACGTGTTGATGTAGACCGCATCGACGTCGTTCGGCAGCCCCTCCGCATCGCTGCCGCCCAGCGCAACGGAGCCGGCATCGATCAGGCTCTGGCCCAGCACCCCCGCCGCCTCCAGCGCGGCAATGTGGCTCAACCGCACATGGATGTCGGTGCCCGGACCGCCGCTCGCCTGCGTCGGATAGAAGATTGTGTCCGGCCGCTGGCTCAGCGCCGCGCTCCAGGCGTCAATGTAGGGCTGAGGATCATGCCAGCCCGCCCGAGAACGCGACCCATCACCGATCACCTCGTCGTCGTTGTGGTTGTGCACAATCGCCGCGCCCGCATCGACCGCGCGCACTGAATCCGCCGCGATCTCCTCAACCGAACGTGGCGAGTTCGGATTACGAGATTGTGGCGTCCCGCCATTGATCGCCGCTTCAATCACCACAGGCTTGGACATGTCACCCCCTCCATCTCGGCACGCAGTCTAGGCCTCTCATCCTCCGCCCTCACCGCCACTCCCACCGCCCTCACTCCGTCGTTCCCCCGTCCCCTCCGTTCCCTCTCCCTCTGGGAGAGGGCTAGGGTGAGGGTCCCCGCGCAGCCGAGCCCCCCTCTTCTCCTCCGGTTCCCGCTCCCTTCTCGGAGAGGGTGAGAGCCTGCCCCCGCGAAGGCGGGGGGGGGTGAGGGCCCTCCGACAACCACGACACACCAACACAGAACACACATTCGCTATAGTCTCCAGAACATCTGTACGCCGCAAGAAAGGCCGAAACCATGCACATCCCTCCCAGGCGACGACGACGCTGCCTCCATGTTCACTACCTCGCCCAGCGCGGCCGCTCCCAGCGAGAGATCGCCGAACAGCTCGAGGTCTCCAGGGCCACCGTCCGTTCCGACCTCCAACTCATCGAGACTCACTGGGCCAGCATCGCCGCCTCCACGGCCGACGACCTCCTGCTCGAATCGCTCTACTTCTTGCAGCTTCGTTTGCAGTTGGTCGCAGAGCAGGACATCGTCGGCAATGTGTCCGGTCACCTTGAACCGGTCGAGTATCTGCGCGCCCGCGAAGCCCAGGCCGCACAGCTCAACAGCCTCGCCCGCGAGGTTCGCCGCACCGCCCACGATGTCCAGCAGAGGGCCGCCCAGCGCCCCGATCAGCCCGGTCTCTACGACGAAGAACCCCAGAAACTAGCGGAAACCACCTCCGAAACTGACAAAACTGACCACCCCGGTCCCACGATCTCCAGTTCAGCGCAGGAGATCGTCGCGGATCGGCCCCAGGAGGAAAAAAATGCCCCCGAAACTGTCCACCTCCCCGATCCACCCGACCTGGACGCCCTGATCAGCGAAGCCATCGACCACTTCCCCCACCTCAAGGGCCAATCGACCGAACAAATCCTCACCTTCCTCGACCAACTCACCGATCCCGAAGCCTCGGAGCCCGCTGTCTACACCGAAGCCGCCGGCTAGGCTCCCAAAGGCCCCCTCTCATCTGGTCCTCGCTCCTTCCTGTCCCCTCTCCCTCTGGGAGAGGGTTAGGGTGAGGATCCCCCCGTGCGGGAACCCCCCATCCACGCTGAAGCCGCCTAGCGGTTCTCCTTCAGGTCCCCTCTCCCTCTGGGAGAGGGCTAGGGTGAGGGTCCCCGAGAAGCCTCCCCCGCACTTGGACGCCGATGCTCCGCACTTGATGCGGGGTCCAGACCTCGATCTACGTGCGCAGCGCCCGCGCGCCTCTCGCCCCTCGGCCGCTCCACCGCACCACCCGCTGGCAATCCCGTTCTCGATTTCCGATACTGCCATGAAGTGACAAGGACCTCGCCATGCTGATCGGCTACTTCACCGAGCGCCCGTACCAGGACCCACAGACCGGATTCTTCGGCGCCACCGGACTCGACCTGACCGACCTCGACGCCTCCAACTCGGCCTATGACCCACGCGTCGGCTCGGAGCTCTACCACCGCTACCTCGATGAGAAAATCTACGCCGAGGAGATGGGTTTCGACGCGCTGATGCTCAACGAGCATCACTCAACGCCCTTCTGCATGGGCTCGGTCATGAACGTCGAGGCCGCGATCCTCGCGCGCATCACCAAGAAGGCCAAAATCGTCCTGCTGGGCAACATCCTCCCCATCTGGGAGGACCCGCTCTGGCTGGCCGAGACGCTCGCCCAGATCGACATGATCTCCGAGGGGCGATTGGTCACCGGATGGGTCCGCGGCGGCGGACGCGAGTCCGTCTCGCACAATGCCCAGGCCCCCTTCAACTGGGAGCGCTTCCAGGAAGCCCACGACTTCGTCGTCAAAGCCTGGTCGACGCCCGGCCCCTTCCGCTGGGAGGGCGAGCACTACAACTTCCGCTACGTCAACCCATGGTCGCGCCCGATCCAGGACCCACACCCGCAAATCTGGATCCCCGGGATCATGAGCCGCAACACCGTCAAGTGGACGGCCGAGCACCGCTACCCGTACATCATGCTCGCCACCGACCTCGAGCCGACCAAGCAGTCGTTCGCCTACTACGACGAGGTCGCGCGCGAGAACGGCTACGAGGCCGGCTCGGAGCACCACGGCTACCTGTTCAAGGTCCACGTCGACGAGACCGAGGAACTGGCCGAGGAAGCAGGCAAGCGCTACCTACAGGGTCCCTCGAACCCCTTCCTCGAGGGCAACCAGGGCGTGGTCAAGGCCAACCTGCAGAATCTGCCCGGTCTGACCTCACGGACCAATGTGCTGCCCACGATCCAGAACTTCGCAGCCGCCGCCTCTCGTGGCCGCACCGCCGCTGCCGAAGCCGCGCGCGCCGCTCGCGAAGAGCAGCAGCCCGAGGCCTCGGACATCTTCGGTTCCTACGAGGACCAGAAGCAGCGCATGACCATTATCACCGGCACACCCAAGACCGTGATTCCCAAGATTCGCCACGTGCTCGAATACCTCCGACCCGGCCAGATCTTCTTCTGGGACGGCGACGGCGCAATGACCCACCAGGACTCAATGCGCTCGCTGCGCCTCTTCGGAGAGGAAGTCATCCCGGCCACCCGCGAAATCGCCAAGGAACTTGATCTCAAGTCCGCCTTCGAAGTCGACACCAGGACCGGCGAAGACCTCACCGTCGCGGCGGACTGAACATCATGCCCCGTAGGGGCGACCCTTGTGGTCGCCCTATCCGGCTCCAGCCCCCGTAGGAACGACCCTTGTGGTCGCCCTGGCCCCAACACGTGCACGCTGGGAGCGTTTACCGAACCTCCTCGACGATTTCCGCCAGCTCCGCCATGGCCTGCATCTGTTGGTCCGGCGGCACATCCCAGTTGGGCGTCCGATAGGCCGGGATGGTGAGCGCGTGCTCAAGGCCCGCCTCCTCGTACTGGCCCAGAGTGTCCACGATCTCGTCCCGCGACCCTCCGACAACCGCCGGGAAGCCCCTGACCGCGTCTGCATCGCCGTCGAGCATGACCAGCGGCCCAAGCATCGAGATCTCCAGCTCCGACATCTCACGCCCCGCGCGTTCCATCTCTTCCTCGACGATCGCCAGTTCCTCGCGGATCTGGTCGGGCTCCGAGGTGATCGTGTGGTAGCCGCTGCCGTATCGCGCCACCCGCCGCGCCGCAATCCGGCCCTTGCCGCCGATCCAGATCGGTACGTGCGGCTGCTGGTAGCAGCCGCTCAGTCCGCCCAGACTGTCGAACTGGCGGAAGTGGCCCTCGTGCGAGATCGGGTCGCGGTTGACGCCGTTGGTCCAGGCGCTGATCGCGATCGACATCCACTCGTCCGTCATCGCACCGCGCCGCTCAAACGGCTCGCCGCCCAGGCCGAGCGCCTCGAACTCCTCCTCCATCCAGCCGACGCCGACGCCCAGCAGAACGCGGCCCTCGGAAAGCTGGTCGATCGTCGCAATCGCCTGCGCCTGGTAGAGCGGATCGCGGTAGGGAATGATCAGCACCGACGTCCCGATCTGGATCTCGGAGGTGCGCACGGCAACCGCCGACATCACGGCCAACGGGTCCATGATGTCCTGGTGATAAGCGAATCCGGCCACCCCGGAGTCGTTGTACGGGTAGCGAGACTTGATCGTCGCGGGCATGAAGATGTGGTCATGCACCCAGACCGAGTCGAAGCCGAGCAGTTCCGCGCGCTCAGCCACGTCGACGACATCGTTGATGTCGCCGAACTTGCCGGCCGTCCCAAAGTTGCCGATCGGAATTCCAAACTTCATCGTCCTACTCCTCGACTAGGCGAACGCCGGAAGAATCTCGTCCGAGACGAACTGCATGCTGCTCAGCACCTGCTCGACAGTGGTATCCCCTTCGGGGCTGATCATCATCGGCGTCGCGATCAGGTGCTCGACCCCGACACGACCGAACGCCAGCAAGTCGGATGCGATCTGGTCCGGCGAGCCGTGCAGCAGCTCGCGCTCGTCCTCGTCCAGCGCGGTCGTTGAAGGCCGCAGGTTCTGCAGGAGCTGAATCTCCAGCTCATCCGGGTCGCGGCGGTCGCGTTCACAGGCGTTGCGCACGCCCTCCACCTCGATCGCCATGTTCTCGACCGTCTGGAACGCGGCGTGGAAGCCGTCACCGTAGCGCGAGGCCCGGCGCCAGGCGTTGATCCCGTTGCCGCCCATCACGATCGGAATCGTGCCCCCGTCCTCGCGCTTGACCGGCTTTGGATAGGCGCCCACGTTGTGGAACTCGACGAACTGTCCATGGAACGAGGACGGTCCGGGATTGGTCCAGATCTCGCGCATCGCGCGCAGGTATTCGTTGGTCACCGCTCCGCGACGGCGGTAGTGAACCTCGGTCAGCCCGAGCGCCTCAAACTCCTCGCGCATCCAGCCGACCCCGGCGCCCAGCACGATCCGTCCGCCCGAGATCTGGTCGGCGGCGGCCAGCATCTTGGCCACCACTGCCGGATGACGGTAGGGAATCACGAGCACCGAACAACCGATGTCCACCGATTGCGTCGCCTCCGCCAGTGCGCACATCACTACCAGCGGGTCGAAACACTGGATCGTCGAAGGCGCCGGGAACTCGCCCAGGTCGTTGTAGGGGTAGCGGGACTCGATCTGAGTGGGAACGACGATGTGGTCGTTGGTCCAGACCGAGTCGAAGCCGAGGTCCTCTGCCGCTTGCGCCACATCGATGCAGGCATTCGGTCCCGACTCGTCGTTGAATCCGTTCATATTGCCGACGCCGACGCCAAATCGCATGATGATCACCGTCCACTCTGATACGAGTCCCGTGTTGTCCGTGAATGGTAGGCGCTCGTGGATACACTGAGCGACGTGGCCGGATGGCCAGGCAGGAAGGTCGGCAACGACGTGTCTGAGTGGTCCAGAGGCGAACGACCGTCGGCAACCGAACCGGCTCCTGCGCCGCCACGCGAGCCGACGGTTGAACCTGTCAGTCTCCCGACGCCGGTGATGCCCAACGACTCGCCGATGGCCATGCTGCGCGCCGAAATCGGGCGCGTCATCGTCGGTCAGGAAGGGCTGGTCACGCGGCTGCTGGTCGCGCTGCTTTGCGACGGTCACTGCCTGGTCGAAGGCGTGCCCGGACTCGCCAAATCGCTGACCGTTTCCACCCTGGCCGGCTGTCTCGATGCCGACTACACGCGACTCCAGTTCACTCCGGACTTGCTGCCCGCCGACCTGACCGGCTCGGAAATCTACCACGCGGCCGAGTCCAGGTTCGTCGTGCGCAGAGGACCGATCTTCACCAACGTCCTGCTCGCCGACGAAATCAACCGCGCCCCGGCCAAGGTGCAGTCGGCGCTACTCGAGGCGATGCAGGAACGCCAGGTCTCGATTGGCGGCCAGACCTTCCCGCTTCCCTCGCCGTTCCTTGTGCTCGCGACCCAGAATCCAATCGAGCAGGAGGGTACGTATCCGCTGCCCGAAGCTCAGCTCGACCGCTTCCTGCTCAACGTCAGAGTCGACTATCCCGGCGAGTTGGACGAGCGCGAAGTGCTGGATCGAACACTCTTGGGCGAGATGGCGTCGGTTGACCCCGTGCTGCGGCTCGACGACGTGTTGGCGGCTCGTTCGCGCGTTGCGGACGTCCGGATGGAGCCGGAGCTGCGTGACTACGTCGTCCAACTGGTCCGTGCAACGCGCACGCCCGGCCGGCTGGTGCGCGAGCTGTCGGCCTACGTAGAGTTTGGCGCGTCGCCCCGCGCGACGACCGCCCTGGCGATGAGCGCTCGCGCGTTGGCCTGGCTGTCGGGTCGCGACTACGCCACACCCGACGACGTCAAGGCCATGGCGCTCGACGCGCTGCGCCACCGCATCGTGCTGACCTATGAGGCCGAAGCGGACGAAGTCAGCGCCGACGACGTGATCGCCCAACTGCTCACGTCGCTGCCTATCCCCTGAATTCGGCAGGGGAGGCCCAACCATGCGCCGGACCACCTCGCGGTTACAGCGGTTTCACGATTGGATTGCTCCGCCCGTACCGGATGCGCAGCAATCGGCACCGACCCTCGAGGATGTCCGCCGTCAGGTTCGCCATATTGAGATTCGCGCCCGACGTGCCTTACGCGACGTCATGGCCGGCGAGTACCGCACCGCCTTTCGCGGCCGCGGGCTCGAGTTCGCCGAACTTCAGCCCTATAGGCCCGGCGACGACGTGCGCTCGATCGACTGGAAGGCGACCGCCCGGCTGCGCTCCCCCGTGGTGCGGCGTTACGTGGAGGAGCGCGAGCAAACGATTCTGATCCTCGTTGATGTCTCCGGCTCGATGGGCTATGCCGCCTCGGGTCCGTCCGTGCGAGACCGCGCGGTCGAGATCGCCGGCGTACTCGGACTCGCCGCGGCCTCGGCAAACGACCTGGTCGGCGTCGCAGCCTTCGCCACCGATGTGCTGCTCGCCGTGCCGCCCGCCAAGGGATCGAGTCACGTCCTCAGGATCCTGCGCGATCTGCTGACGCTCGAAGCCCGCGGCCGTACCGAGCTGGCCCGCGCACTTCGCTACGCCGGACGCGTGATGCGCAAGCGCGGGGTCGCGATCGTCATCTCCGACTTCGTCATGACCCACCCGGATCACGTCTGGGAGCCGGCCTTGGCCCAGCTCTCGCGGCGCCACGATGTCGTAGCCGTCTGCCTGCGAGATGCACGCGAGACATCACTCACAACCTCCGCCCGATCCGCGATCGTGCAATGGGGCGGCTCCGAACGCGGCGATGTGCTGCTCGCTGACGAGGGCATCTCCAGGATTCAGGAGAATGAGCTCGAAACGGAGCGACAGCAGATGCTGGCCCGGCTGCGCCAGTGCGGCTGCGACGCGGTGATGGTTACGACCGACGACGACTGGGCGCCAGCCCTGGTCGGGCTGTTCAGGCAGCGTCGGAGAAGGCAATGATCCGCGCCGCTGTTGTCCTCATGGTGGCGATCACAATCTCGGTCGTTGCTCTGAGCTCAGCACTCGCGGAAGAGCCGACCGCGGCGGTGCAGATTGTCCCTGACGGTGAGTTGACCGTCGGCGATCCCGTGGAAGTCCAGATCACATTGGCGCACGAGGTCGGTGACCGCGTACTGATGGAGGGCGCGGTCGTGCAGATGGGGGGTATGGAGCCGTCCGTCCCGCTGATCACGGAAATCAACGAGACGGAAACCCTGATTGTGTTCCAGACCCGTTCCTTCGCGACGGGGACGTTCGAAGTGAAGTTGCCGAGCATCTCAGTGCAACTCGCCGATCGGTCGGTGACAGAGGTGGCGCTGCGACCACTGAGCATCAGCGTGACTTCGGTGCTGACGGACGACTCCGAACCTCGCCCGCTCACCGGCCCCGACATTCTGGAGGGTCAAGGGCGCACGTTCACCCCCTGGATCGTGGCAATCATCGGAGTCGGGGTCGGCTTCATCCTGGCCCGGATCATCCGCCAACGCAGACGGGCAGCGGAGGCAGTCGGCCCGACGGTGGAGCCAACACGCCCCACACGCGAGCGCGCCGCTCTGCAAATGGACCACTCACTCGAGGCAGCGGAGCAGTGCCGTCAGTTGGCGACGGCTGTCCGAGCGCGTCTGACGGCAGAGTGGTCGCTGCCCGCTTCGGCGCTCACATCGTCCGAGATCGGACCGGCCCTGGCTGCGGCTGGCGCCTCGGGAGTCATCGTGCTGCGCACAACCCGGCTGCTCGAAGCGTGCGACCGAGTGCAATTCGGCGGAGAAGAGCCGACTCCTGAGCGGCTCCGCGGCTATCTACAACAGGCTGAGGCAATCTGGTCCGATGGCAGCAACGGAGCTGGGCCGTGAGGATCGACGACCCGGCCGTGTTTGCTCTCTTCGCGGCGATCATCCCGTATCTCTGGCTGCTTCGACGCGAGGCGCGCCTCGCGCGCCCGCGCTATCTCTTGCCTCAACTCTTCGGCGCGCCGCCCCTGACCACTCGCGGCAGCCGGCGATTGCGCGCCTGGCCCTTTCTCGGCACGCTGCGCGTGATCGCGTTGCTCTTGATCGTGATCGCGGCGACCAGGCCGCAGGCAACCACCGTCGAAGCCGTCCGACCGGCAGAGGGCATTGACATCGTCCTCGTGATCGACACCTCTTCGTCGATGGCGACGGCGCGCTTGACCGATGACGAAACACGTATGGAGGCCGCACGCCGGGTCGCGCGCGATTTCGTCGCGCAGCGCGAGGAACACGGCGCCGATCGCATTGGCCTCGTCATGTTCCAGCGACGCTCGCTCGTGCTGAGTCCGCTCACGCTCGACCTCGACGCGATCGACGAGATGATCGAAGTCTCTGTACGCAGCGGTCTGATACCCGACGGCACGGCCTTGGGCGTTGCCACGATGGAAGCGATCGACCTGCTGCGCGGTTCCGACGCGGCGTCGAGAATCGTGGTCGTTCTGACCGACGGCGAGAACAACGTGCCGGACATCACGCCTAACCAAGCCGCCGCCGTTGCGCGGGCGGTCGGTGTCCGCCTGTACACCATTGGGCTGCCCTCGAACGTCAGACAGATCGGCGTCGGATTCAACGAACTGACTCTGATCTACATGGCCGACGAGACAGGCGGCGTCTACTTCCGCGCGACCGATTCGGGCGAACTGGAGGACGCCTACGAGTCCATATCGGCGTTGGAGCGTCAGCGCGTCGGCGATGAAATCTTCCTGACGACGCAGGAACTCGCGCCCTGGCTGTTGATGATCGCCGGATTGCTGATCGTGCTGGAGGTCGCGTTGCGCTCGACCTGGTGGCGGAGGATGCCCTGATGGCCTTGGGATCCCCGTTCATGCTCGCCCTACTGGCCCTGATTCCCGCTGTCTCGATCGCTTGGTGGTGGCTCTGGCGAGCGCGCCGGTTGCATCGGCTGATGATCGGCGCTCAGGTCGCCGGACTGCGGACCGGAGTGACCGTGTCGCGATTGCTCCTACTCCTCGCCCTGGCCCTGATCGCCGTCGCGGCATCGCGGCCAATGTGGGACACGGGCGAGCAGACCCTCGGGCTCTCTGACTTCTCGCTCGTGGTAGCCCTTGACGTCTCGTTGAGCATGGCGGCCGAAGACGTGGGCGAGGAATTGGGTCAACCAGTCAGCCGGATCACCGCCGCGAAGTCCGAGATTCGCCGCCTGATTGATGGTCGCCGCGGGGACCGCGTCGGACTCGTGATCTTCGCAGGCGACGCATTCCTACGATTTCCACTTACACGGGATCACGAGGCGGCCCTGCAGGTCCTGGAGGCGTTGCAACCGGGCGAAGCCCTCGTCCCACCCGGGTCGAACATCGCTACGGCGATCGAGGTTGCCGCCGAGACAATCGTGAGGGCCTCGGAGGATGATGGAACCGGCAGGATCAACGGCGCAATCGCCGTCGTCAGCGACGGTGAGACCCACACAGGCGATGCAGAACTGGCGGCGTCGGCCGTGCGAGCACTCGGTCTGCAGGTGTTTGCCGTGGGCGTGGGATCAGAGCGGGGGGGTAGAATTCCACTCGGTCTGTCCAAGACGCTGAAGCTCGATGCCCGCACCGGTGCGCCGATCGTCACCAGCTTGAACTCGGGACGGCTGCGGCGGATAGCGGACGCGGGCGGCGGACGTTTCATCGAGTTGGACGCGCCAGGCTCCATGAGCAGCATGAACGCCGATCTGGCCGCGCTCGACCTCGTGCGCGAGGTCGTCGTCGAGGAGACGTCGCTGGCCGAGCAGTTCCAGTGGCTTGCCGGCACCGCCATCTTCTTCCTGTTGGCGGCGGTGGCGGCGCGGGTCTTCGGATGGTCGTTCCAAGGACGGCTGGGGCTTGCCTTTCTCGGCGCGTTGGTGACCTCGGCGGCGCTGGTCGGCGGTTGCAGCGGTCCGGGAGTCGAACAGGCCAACCGCGAGGGAATCGTCCATTACGAGGCGGCCGAATACGGCGACGCCCTGGAGGACTGGCGGCTTGCACAGCGGCGGGCCCAGAGGACGGAGGGCAGCATCGACCCAAGGCTTCATCTCAATGCCGGACGCGCGCTGCACCAACTCAGCGAGTACGAGCGAGCGGAAACGGAGACGCTGGCTGCGCTGCGCTCGGAGGACGCGCGAGTTCGCGCTGCGGCCTGGTTCCACGTCGGCAATCACCGGTGGACAAATGAGGACTTGCTGGGCGCGCGTCAGGCGTACATCGAGGCGTTGCGCGAGACGCCTGATCTACTGGACGCGAAGATCAACCTCGAGATCGTGAACGGTCTGCTCGCCTCGCTGCAGGACGACCCGTCGCTGCAAACGGGCGACGAACCCGCCGACGGCGGAGAGCAGGGTCAGGCCTCGCAGGGAGATGCCAATCTGTCGACATCTGGCGTTGAGGGAGCGTCAGAGTCGAGCGAATCGGGCGGGGACCAGACGGCTGTTGGCGAAGGTCAAGAGAGCGGCGATGAACAAGCTGGATTCGGACAGGCCTCCACACCAGTCGCGCCGACATTCGCGGAAGAGCAAACGTTGGTCGATCGGCGGCAGGAGGCGATGCGAGAGCTGCGCGAAGCTCTGGAGGCCTTGCCGCTGGAGAACGCGAGTCTCGAGCAAGCGCTAGCAGTGCTCGACGCGCTCCGAGCCGTGCCAGGCGAGCGGCTCGCCGCTGGGCGGTTGGAGATAGAGGGGCGACCGCTCGACTGGTGACCTAGTCCCCGGCTGGGGCTGGGGCGGATTCCATCTCGTCGTCAATCTGAGGGGGCGGTTTGACCGGAATCCGCAGGCCGCGCCGGATCAGGCTGTTGCGCAGCCGCTTCCAGACCTGGATCGTGTCCTCGCGCTGATCGTCGCTCAGCATCTTGCGCCCAAAGCGAGTTGCCGTGTAGTGATCGGCCAGATCGACCGCGAGATCGCCGAGTCCCAGCATCTCATCGATCTGGCGGGCATGTTCCTGCGGGGTGGTTGACGGCTCGGCGCCAACTCCAATCCAGCGTGCGAGGCGAGAGGTCGATACCCAGAGCTGCGCGGTCGGCTCCAGACCGCGCAGGGAAATCTGCCAACCCAGCCAGAACAGGATCAACAACGCGACCAGAATCGCCGCGGCAATCGTCGGTCCCATCCAATACCACTTGCTCGGCCCTTGCCTGAGCGCGTCAGGATCCGCCGGGATCGTCCCGGCGGCGAGGTACTGCAGGATGTCATCCAGCACGACATCGGCCAGGTTGGTCCCGCCGATTCCAGGTCTCAAGTCGAACCGCGGTGTGCTCAGGCGTTGCGCGGCGATTCGTCGACCGCCGCTGACCCCGCCGGCGATCGAGGCCAACGCTTCGTCGGCCGAAGTGCTCGGCGTCGGATCGAAGTCGACCCAACCGTAGTCAGGGAAGTAGACCTCGACCCAAGCGTAGGCGTCGTGACCGCGGACGATGTAGTTCTGCGTGCGGTCGTCGAAGTTGTTCACGCTGAGTACGAATCCGGTCGCGATCCGCGCGGGAATCCCCGCGACGCGCAGCAGGATCGCCATTGATGACGCGTGATAGTCGTAGTAGCCGCCAATCGGCAGCCCGTCCTCCATGTTTTCGAACAGGAACCAGTAGACGGCGTCGGACTTGGCCGGGGGAAGATCGATTTCGGTGGTGAGCGGGTAAAGCGGGACCGGCTCTCCGTCGTCGTCGAGCACAAGCCGACCGTCTTCGTCCACAGCCGGCGCGGAACGCAGATAGATCTCGATCGCCGCTGCGATCGCGTACGGGTTATAGCCGCCGTCTTCGCGCAACGGATCGGGGCGCAGGTTGAAGCTACGAGCGATGGTGTCCAGCAGCGCGGTCAAGTTGGCCATTTCCTCATCGTCGTACTCGGGCAGCTGCATGAACGTCTCGCTGACCCAGAGCGGATAATCCATCCCCGACCCGGCCAAGGCTTCCTCGTTCGCGCCGGAGACCGTGCCCGTGATCTGGTAGGTGAATCCGGCGCGCACACGGCGCTGTGCCGGCCGCAGCGAGAGCACGTCCGTCTCTTCCGGTTCGGAGCGCAGCACCAGCCCGACTGGTTGGCCGGTCGTCGAATCGATATTGACGTCGACCAGCGTGTACTGAACCGGCACGTACGATGCGACCTCATCGGGCGACGGCTCTTCAACCTCATCGTCGGGGTCAGCCTTTGCCGCGCTGATGCGTTCATCGATCGCATCCAGCGCAGGCTCGAGGTCCGTGCCGGCGAATCGCGTGGTATCGGCGAAATCGACGGTGAAGTCGACCGAGGCCAGGGTGTCAACCCGGGTGTCCTTGTTGGCGATCACCGGCGCACCGAATGAGAACAAGACGGCCGGTGACTTCTCCACCGAAATCTGCGCTGCGACCGGGCGGCGGTCGAGGTACTCGCTGGTCATCACCGTACCCTCGTTCGCGACCGAGGTTTCGTCCGAAGCGAACGAGCCGCTGATCGGTTTCAGTTCGGGAACGGTGCGCGAGATCGACGGCGACTGCCGCCAGCCGCGACCGGTGTACTCGTCGTAGGCCGCACCTCGTAGGAGTCCGGGCTCGGTCGCGGCGGCGCGCATGATGATCGCGTCGCCCGGATCGACGTCGCCCTGCAGGACAAGGAAATCATCGAACGAGTGCACAGGCACCCCACGACGAGAGTCGATCCCGCTGAAAATGCGCCTGAAGTCGTCATTCAGGCCCTCAAACGGTTCGGCGATGGTTGCCCAAGCGTCCTCGAGCGCCTGCGACTCGTCCGGGCGTGGCAGAGCCCGCGAGAGTGTGAGCAGGAGGACGATCGCAATCATCGTTGCGCCAAGGAAGGACAGCGAGATCCAGTCGGGATAGGCCGAGCCCTGTACACGCCATCGATCCATGCGCCGCAGCAACGATGCGCGCATCAGCAATAGCATCGCTCCGGTCAGGAAGAAGCCGTAGGACAGGTTCCACTGGCGGTCGGAGAGGTAGGAGACATTGACCGCCAGCAATGCGCCAAGCAGGATGATCGCGACCCAGGCGTTGCGCCAGCGCGTGACCGCGTATGCACCGAGGAACGAGGCGATGAAGACGAAGACATCGGTGAAGAAGACGAATGGCAGATTGTCGGTGGTCAAACCTGCGCTGAAGGCCTGCCTGAACCAGTCCTGGAAGCGAAAGCCGAAGTCGGTGAATCGGTCCCAGAAGAGCGGTTGCCCGCCCAGCGTCTCCAGTTGCGTCACCTGAGCCATGATGATCAACCCGCCGATGACGAAGGCGACGAGCATCGCGAACGGCGCACGGAGCCGCCGGATTCGTCCTAGGACCAATGCAATCAGCACCCCGGCGGCGGCCGTGATCCGCAGGTCGGGCATTTCCGCGACCCAACCGGCGATGTAGATGCTGTTCGCGGTCGACAGCGCCACCAGAAGCAGGATGCCCAACGTGATCGTCACCTCGAGCAAACGCTGAATCGGTGTGAGCGGGCGTTCTTCGCCGGAGACCACGAGCGTTTCTCCGGACGTGCGACGCGCAAAAAAGCGGCGCTCGGCCTGTGCGACCAGCGTCTCGGACTGATCCGATGAACCTGAGGACGACTGCTGCTGGCTCATTGCACCGTCGTCTCTTCGCTCTCGATCTCACCACTGGCCTCGGCGCTCGTCCAGTCAGCCTCGGACGGGACTTCTTCCATCTCCATGCTGGCCTGCGCTGTCGCGGGACCAGCACCGGCGCTGCTCGCTCCGTTAGCGGCCATGTCGGCTAATGCCGCCGCGCCTGAGGCGGTCGCCCCGCCTGGAATCTGCCCGACCATCACCGCCGGGATGAAGTCGTCCTTGCGGATCAGATTGACCTGCACGCCGAGCGCCCGCAGCTCGACCGCGGTAGCCGCGGCGCCCGAGCGTCCGCCCCACGATTCAAGATCGAGCAACCCGACGGCCGCCTTGACCCCACGCTGGGTCAGCGTACGAATCGCGCCCTGCCAACGGGGGTCAGTGGAGGCTGTGACGACGATCACGGTCGTGTGCCGACCCCAGCGTCGAGACTGCTGATAGAGAATCGACGCCACCGGCACCGTCCCGACCGGCTGGGCGACCGCCAACGCCTCAAGCATGCGGCCGAAGTGTTGCGAGCCGCGATCCGGTTCGATGACATCGAGGCGGTCGCCAAACATCATCAGGCCGACCGAGCGATTCTGGTTGATGAACAGCCGGACCACCGACGCGGCCACCGTCACCGCCTTTTCGATCGTGGCATCGTCGCCGCTGCCGAGGTGGTCCTGGCCGGAGAGGTCGAGGATGACCCACAAATGGGACGCGGGATCGAGCTCGAACGTCTTCACTTTGAGCGATCCGGTGCGCAAGCTGCTCTTCCAGTGAATCCGGTTGACGGAATCGCCGGGCTCGTAGTCGCGAATGCCGGACGCGTTGGGCGTCACGTAATGTGTGCGGCGTCGAAAGCGACCCTCGCCGGGCAGATTGGCCGGAGGAGCCGAGTAGCGGGGCAGCTCCAGCGCTTGCGGGTAGACGACGAGGCCGCGCCGATGTCCGAATCGCAGCTCCCGGCCGAAGATGTCGAAGGGGTCGGAACTGCGTACGGTGATCGGACCGAGGTTGTAGACGCCTCGCCGGCGACAGGTGGTCTGCAAGCGCCAATTGCGGTGTCCGGACCGTCCCAGGCTGGTGACGAACTGCGCCGTATGACCCGGTAAGTCGGACTCTTCCTCCACCTCAAGCCAGAGCTTTGGGATTGGCGAATCGTTGATCACTTCAAAGCGCTCGATGATCGACTCGCCGGCCTGGACGCGATCTCGCGATCGCGACATGCGAACCCGAACCCCCTGCCCCGAGGACCAGGTCCACGCACCGGCCAAGGCGATGCCAAACAGCAGCGTGTATCCAAGTCGCTGAGGCAACCAGTAGTTGGAGGCGAAACCAACAGCGAACGCCACGATCGTCAGCGTGACCACGATGCTCAATGATCGGCGCGTCCCGAACGTCGCCCGCCAGGCCCCGCCAAACACGACGCGGAAGGGGCTGATCAAGGCTCTACCGAGGCCGCGCACGGTCTATTCCGTCCTGCAGACCACGAGCCCCGGCCCGCGCGTGGTCGGGCGTGTCATGATGCCGCTCGGGCGCCCGGCACTGGTACTCGCTCGAGTACGTCATCGATCACCGTGCGCGCGTCCTGGTTTCGCACCTGCGCAGACGGACTGAGGATGATCCGGTGTCCGAGCGCGGAGTGGGCCAGCGTCTTGATGTCGTCAGGGATCACGTAGTCGCGGCCGAAGAGCAGCGCCGACGCCTGGGCGCAGCGGAACAGGGCCAGCGAACCGCGTGGTGACGCCCCCAGGTAAACCGCTTCATGAGATCGCGTTGCAGCGACCAGTTGCACGGCGTACTGCTTGAGCTGCGGGTCGACCCAGATGTCTCGCGCGACGCGGTGGATCTCGCGCACCTCCTCGGGAGAGGTCACGGGAGCCAATGACTGGATCGGGTGCTGCTGCTGTTGTCCTTCGAGCACCGCGACCTCGTCATTGGCGTCGGGATAGCCAAGGTGAATGCGCAGCAGGAAACGGTCGAGCTGGGCCTCGGGCAGCGGGAACGTGCCCTCGTACTCGACCGGGTTCTGGGTCGCCATGACCATGAACGGCGGAGGGAGCTGACGCGTGACGCCATCCGCCGTGACCTGCCGTTCCTCCATCGCTTCCAGCAACGCCGACTGCGTCTTGGGCGTTGCACGGTTGATCTCGTCGGCAAGCACAATCTGCGAATAGATCGGTCCCTGCCGCCACTCGAAATCTTGCGTTTTCTGGTTGTAGACCGAAACACCCGTCACGTCGGAGGGCAAGAGATCGGGAGTGAACTGGATCCGGTTGAAGGTGCAGCCGGTCGACACGGCGAGCGCGCGGGCGAGCATGGTCTTGCCAGTTCCGGGCACGTCCTCGATCAGCAGATGACCGTCGGCGACGAGCGCGATGACTGCCTGCCGCACTTCTCGTGTCTTGCCCAGAATGACGCGCTCGACGTTGGCGACGACGCTGAGAAGCACGGTTCGGGGATCGTCCATCGGGGGTATCTCCGCTTGCAGCCTTGCCGCTTCTCGGTGCTTGCCTCGTCGCAGGCGTAGAGGCGTCTGAGCGGCATCTGGTGACAGGGGCACTTCTTGAGAGCGTAACTGATGTGTGTACAGTGGATTCGTCTGTATGCGGCAATCGCCTGATCTCAAGGGGGTCACGAGCGGGCCGATTCGTCTGAGTCGGCGGACGGTGCTGCGTGCCTTCGCGGGTGCCGGCGCCGGCCTGATCTTGTCCGCCTGCGGCGGCGACGACCTGGACCCCTTCGCCGCCTACAGCCAACCCGAGGCGTCGCCGGATTCAGGATCCGCTGGGCAGGGACAGCAGGCCGACCAACGACAAACGCTTGAAGTCGCGCCGGCGCAAGAGGCCTCGCAGCTGATCGACACCGAGCTGCTGCCCGACCCGTCCGTCTACGTCATGCCGAGTCCCGTTGCGCAGGGTCTGACCGTCCTCATCGTGGTCGTCGCGCCTGGCGCCGATACGGCCTCGATGTGGTGGCAAGGCCAGACCTTCTCACTGTTGCACAGCGAAGAGCGATTCATCGGCTTTTTCGGGATCGATGCGAACGCAGCTGTCGGACCGCAATCGCTGGGCGTGGCAGTCTGGGGGCCGAGGGGCGAGCAGTTGCTTTGGCAGGAGACCGTAATCGAGATTGTCAGCGGCGACTGGACGGTCGACAACATCCAGATCGACGGCCCGAACGAGGCGCTGCTCGATCCAGCCATCCGGCGTGCCGACGAGGCACAGCGGCTGCCTTACCAGACCGGGCTGACGCCGCAACTGCATTGGCTGGGCGTGTTCGATCCACCCGTCGACGGTGCGATCACCGCGCTGTACGGAGAGCAGCGATCCTTCAACGGCGGCCCAATCGTGGAGTATCACACCGGCATCGACTACGGGGGCGAGACCGGCACGGCGGTCAAGGCGGGCAACAGCGGAATCGTGAGCTGGGCCGGGCGAACGCGGCGTCGAGGGAACGGGATCATCATCGATCACGGGGTTGGAGTCTTCACCGGCTACTACCACCTCTCTGAGGTCCTGCAGACGCCGGGGACCGTCGTCGAGCAAGGCGACTTGATCGCGCGGATGGGGGCGACCGGTCTTGCGACGGGTCCGCACCTGCACTGGGAAGTGGTCGTGCGGGGCGTCACCGTCAACCCTCTGCCCTGGATCCGCTCGCTCGAGTTCCCCGACCCCTACCAGGCGCTCAATCCGGCCAACGCGTTGACGTCTACCAATCTCGCCAAGAGCTAGCATTCGTTGCCACTTACTCCCGGGAGCGTCCGGTCGCTACGGCCGAGCCGCCTCGAGCGTGAGCGCGATCGCCATGATCGCTGCGGTCTCCGCTCTCAGGGGTCGATTACCCAGGGAGATCGGCTTCCAACCGTGGCTCCGAGCGAGCTCAGCTTCCTCGAGTGTGTAACCCCCCTCCGGACCAATCAGCAGGTGCACCGGGTCCGGTTCGGGCAGGCCGTCCTCACGTCGTTTCTGGAAGATCGGTGCGATGCGCTGGTCCGGCTCGATCGCCGAAGCCAGCAGACGGATCGAGTTCGGCGCAGGTTCCTCCTGGATGAGGTCGACCACCTGGATAGGCGGATGGATCTCGGGGCGGTACTCGCGGCGGCACTGTTCCGCGGCTTCGGTCGCGAGCCGCCGCCAGCGATGCAGCCGCTGCGTCGCGTCGCCACGAATGATCGCACGCTGTGACCAAACCGGCCGGATCTCGTCGACGCCAAGCTCGGTCGCCTTTTCGATCATGAAGTCATAGCGCTGCGGCCGGATCAGCGATGCCGAGATGACGATACGTGGCGGCGGCAGCGGGCGCAGCGGGCGACTCTCGTCGATGCGGCAGAACACGTCGTCGCGTGACACGCGTTCGATTGTGGCTCGATAGAGACGGTCTGTGATCGGATGGACAAGCTCCAGCGGGTCGTCGCGTCTCACGCGCATCACGCGCTTGAGCCGGTTCGCCTTGCCTCCAGTGATGATGATCGTGTCCTCGTCCACGCGTGCCGATTCGTCGAGGAAGTAACGCGGAACCAGGCCGGGCGCACCCTGTCGGTCAGGCATCTGGTCGTCGAAGTGCCGTGCCACCGCGCCGAGCCTCTCCGAGATTGCGAGCCGGGGCGAGCGCTAGACTCCGCTGGGACAAGAACTGTACTACTGTTCACGCGTTCTTGGGGACGGGGCATCTCATGGATCTCGGGTTGAACGGCAAGGTGGCGATAGTTACAGGCGGATCGGAAGGCATCGGCCGGGCGACAGCGATCCTGCTCGCGCAGGAAGGCGCGAGGGTGACGATCGGCGCGCGTCGACAGGGACCGCTGGACGAGGCGCGAGCGGCGGTTGCAGCGGTGGGCGGCGACTGCCTGGCGCTTTCGACGGACGTTACCTCGGACGACGACTGCGATCGCCTCGTGGCAGCGACGATCGAGCGTTTTGGCGGCGTCGACATCTTGATCAACAACGCCGGTCAGTCATCCTCCGGGTTGATTGAATCGCACAACGTCGAGACCTGGGCTGTCGATCTCGATCTCAAGCTCTACGCCGCGATTCGTCTGGCCAAGCTCTGCGTGCCGTCGATGCGGGAGCGCGGCGGCGGCCGCATCGTCAACCTGCTCAATATCGGCTGCAAGACTCCAGGCGCCGGTTCAATGCCGACGGCTGCGTCGCGTGCGGCTGGCCTGGCGATGACCAAGGCGCTGAGCAAGGAGGTCGCGGCCGACCAGATCCTGGTCAACGCTGCCTGCATCGGCTCGGTCGACTCGGCCCAATGGCACGGGTTCCATCAAAACCAAATGCCCGACGCGACCTACGAAGAGTTCCTCGATCGGGTCGGCGAAGGCATCCCGGTTAAGCGGATCGGCACGTCGGAGGAGGCAGCCAACATGATCGTCTTCCTCGCCTCCGGCCCGGCCAGTTTCATCTCGGGTTGCGCGATCAACATCGACGGTGGCGCCTCCCCGGCTTGGTAGATGCGCTGAGCTACTTCTCCTCATCGGCGGGGGAGCAATGGAACAGCGCGCGCCACTCGTCTTCTGAGCGAACAGACCGAAGCTGGAGACCCGAGTCGGTGAGCGCCGATACCACGGCCTCTCGTCGCTGCTCGACCAAGCCGCTCGCGATCAGTCTGCCGCCAGGTCTCAGTGCCGCGGCAAAATCAGCGGCGAGATATTGCAAGATATCCGCTGTCAAGTTCGCAACAACGATGTCGAAGCGCTCATCCTTCGGGATTGAGCCTTCGCGCACGTCTACTCGGTTACCCACCTGATTCTGACGTACCGTCTGACGCGCAGCGTCGACGGCCAGCGAATCGATGTCCGTTGCGACCACCGACGCCGCGCCCAGCTTCGCCGCAGCAACGGCGAGGATTCCGCTCCCGGTCCCCACGTCCAGGACCCGTTCGCCACCTTCAATCAGTTCCGCCAGGAGGGCGAGGCAGAGCCTCGTCGACTGGTGCTGCCCCGTGCCGAAGGCGAGGCCCGGGACGAGCTCGATCACCACTTCCCCGGCTCTGGCCTCGTAGAGGACGTGCGGTGGTCGGACGACGATGGGTTTCGGACCCGGAACTCTGATGACGTTGAAGTGATCGTGCCAGGCGGTGCGCCAGTCGCGGTCGGGCAGCGGTTTCACCTCAAACGCGAGATGTTGGCCAATCAGATTGACCGCGGATTGGCGCACAGACGCTTCGATCTCACGCCATTGGTCGGTGCTGAGATAGGCGGCGACTTCGGCGTGATCGCTGCGGTTGTCGTGCCCGGGCCACGGCTCCTCGGTTGGCTCGTCGAGGAGGTATTCGACGCTGGAGTTGTGGACGCCAGCCAGTTCCCAGGCAGCAACGGCGAGTTCGATTTGCGCCGCGTCGACGCTGACGGCGACCCGAAGCAGTTTCGGCGAACGACTAATTGGTGAATGCTCCGCGGATACGCGAGAACACACCCTCGTCCTCGCCGCCACGGTTGGCGGGCTCGTCGAGGATCTCGGCGAGTTGCTCGAACAGTTCGCGCTGCTCGCTGGAGAGCTTGGTCGGCACCTCGACGACGATCTGCACGCGCAGGTCGCCGCGTCCACGGCCGCGCAGGTGTGGCACGCCCTCGCCGCGCAGTCGGAACTCGTGCCCGTGCTGCGTCGCCGCCGGGACGTTAAGCGGCTGACCGTGCCCGTTGATACCGGGAATCGTGACGGTCGCGCCCAGAGCGGCTTGGGCGACATTGAGATAGAGCGGCAGGATTAAGTCGTTGCCGTCGCGCAGGAAGAGCTCGTGCGGTCGAACCGCGATATCGACATAGAGATTGCCCGCGGGCCCGCCGCGCAGGCCAGCGTCGCCCTCACCTGAGAGCCGCATTTGCGCTCCATCGGTGACGCCCGCCGGAATCTTGACCTTGAGCCGGCGGTTGCGCTGCTCTCGGCCGATCCCGCCACAGGACTTGCAGGGATGCTCGATCACCGTGCCCTCGCCCTCGCAGGGCTCGCAGGGCGCGACGTTGACGAAGCGTCCGAAGACGTTGCTCTGCGTCCGCCGCAACTCGCCCGAGCCGCCGCAGAGCTCACAGGCCACGCGCTGGGTGCCGGGCTCGCCGCCCGAGCCGCCGCAGATGGTGCAATGCTCAAGTCGCGAGGCGCGGATCTCTTCCTCACAGCCGAAAACAGCTTCCTCGAAGTCGAGTTCAATCTGGATGCGTAGGTCGCCACCGCGAATCGGGCCGGCGGCGCGGCGTCCGCCGAAGAACGCGTCGAAGATGTCGCCGAAGCCGCCGAAGTCGAAGCCCTCGAAACCCGTGCCCTGAGCAAACGCGCCGGCCGAGCCGTACTGGTCGTACTTGGCCCGCTTCTCGGGGTCGGAAAGCACCTCGTATGCGGCCGCAATGCGCTTGAACTTGGCCTCCGACGCTTCTTTCTCGGCCGGATCGGTCACACGGTCGGGATGATGCTCCATCGCCAGCTTGCGGAATGAACGTCGGATGTCATCCTGCGAAGCCTCCCGCGAGAGGCCGAGAATCTCATAGAAGTCGTCGGATTGAGCCATCAGGCCGTTTCATTGACAAACGCGCACACGGACTTAGGGTATCGCCAGGCGCAATGGAGAGATGCGCTCCGACCTGCCAATGTTAGACCTCGCGGAATTCGCCCTCGACGGTGTCGTCGTCCGGTGGCGGAGCGGCGCCTCCGGCGTCGGCGGTCGCTCCGGCAGGCTCTTGCTGGCCGTAGATCTTCTCTCCCACTTTCATCAGGGTTGTGTTCAGGTCGTCGAGGGCTGACTGGATGGCCGCTGGGTCCTCGGACTCGAGCGTGCCTCGAAGGGCCTCGATCTTGCCGCGCATCTCGGTCTTCAGCTCCTCGTCGATCTTGTCCTCTTGGTCGTTGAGGACCTTTTCCGCCTCGTAGGCAGTCGTTTCCGCTCGGTTACGGACCTCGGCTAGCTCGCGCAGTTTCTGGTCCTCTTCGGCGTGTTCCTCGGCGTCGCGCTGCATCGCGGCGATCTCTTCCTCGGAGAGACCGGAGGAACCCTGGATCGTGATCCGCTGCTCTTTGCCGGTGCCCTTGTCCTGCGCTCCGACGTTGAGGATGCCGTTCGCGTCGATGTCGAAGGTGACCTCGATCTGCGGCATGCCGCGCGGAGCGGGGAGGATGCCGTCGAGGATGAACTTCCCCAGCGACTTGTTGCCGCCGGCCATCTCGCGCTCACCCTGAAGTACGTGAATCTCGACCTGCGACTGGTTGTCGGCAGCGGTCGAGAAGACCTGCGACTTCGATGTCGGGATGGTTGTGTTTCGCGGGATCAGCGGAGTCGAGACGCCACCCAGGGTCTCGATGCCGAGCGTCAGCGGAGTCACATCGAGCAGGAGTACATCCTTGACCTCGCCGCGCAGGACGCCGGCCTGGATCGCGGCGCCCAGCGCGACAACCTCGTCAGGGTTGACGCCGCGATGCGGCTCCTTGTTGAAGAATTGCTCGACCTTTTGCTGGACCAGCGGCATTCGCGTCTGGCCACCGACGAGGACGACCTCGTCGACCTGGTCGCGCGAGATGCCGGCGTCGTCGAGCGCGTTGCGGCACGGTTCGAGGGTGCTCTCGACCAGGTCGAGTACGAGCTGCTCGAGTTGAGCGCGGGTCAATGTGTGGGTGAAGTGCTTGGGACCTGAAGCGTCCGCGGTGATGTAGGGCAGGTTGATCTCGGTCGACTGCGTGGTCGACAACTCGACCTTGGCCCGCTCGGCGGCTTCCTTGAGCCGCTGCAGCGCCATCCGATCCTGCGAAAGGTCAATTGCCTGTTCTCTGCGGAAGGTGTCGACGAGGTAGTCCATCAACCGCTGATCGAAGTCGTCGCCGCCGAGGAACGTGTTGCCGTTGGTTGAACGGACCTGGAAGGTACCTTCGCCCAGCTCGAGGATGGAGATGTCGAACGTGCCGCCGCCCAGGTCGTAGACGGCGATGTAGTGGTCTTCCGTTCGCTCCAGGCCGTAGGCCAGCGACGCGGCGGTCGGTTCATTGATGATTCGTAGGACGTTGAGACCGGCGATCCGGCCGGCGTCCTTGGTCGCGTTGCGCTGCGAGTCGTCGAAGTAGGCGGGGACCGTAATCACGGCCTCTTCAACGGTCTCGCCGAGATAGGCTTCCGCGTCGGCCTTGAGCTTCTGCAGGACCATCGCTGCGATCTCCGGCGGCGAGTACGGGTTGCCGCCCATTGACACCCGAGCATCGTGGTTGTCGGCGGCGTCGACCCTGTATGGCAAGCGGCCGACTGCGCCCTGCACGTCGGGATCCTCGAAGCGCCGGCCCATCAGCCGCTTGACCGAGAACAGCGTGTCCTCAGGGTTGGTCACGGCCTGCCGCTTGGCGGCCGTGCCGACGATGCGCTCACCGGTCTTGGTCAGTGCAACGACCGACGGGGTCGTGCGGTTGCCTTCGGCGTTAGGGATGACGGTCGGCTCGCCGCCCTCCATTACGGCGACGGCCGAGTTGGTGGTGCCGAGGTCGATGCCAATGACTCGTCCGGGCATGGGGATTCTCCTACTTAGTTTCTTCGTCCGCTGTCTCGGGAGCTGCGTTCGAGCCGTCGCCGACCATCACCTGCGAGGCCCGCAGGATGCGGTTGCCTACGGTGTAACCAGTGCGCAGCACGGCGACGATCTCGTTGTGCCGGCCGGGGAGTTGGCCGACCGCCTCGTGGTATTCGGGATCAAACGGCTGGTCAACCGTCTCGATCTGCTGGACCTGCTGGCGCAGCAGCAGTGCATCGAGCTTTTGCGAAATCAATTCCACACCCTGACGCCAAGGATCGTCGGCGCTCGCGTCCTCCGCGGGCACCTCACGGTTGGCGCGCTCGAAGTCGTCGGCCAACTCGATCAGATCGAGCAGGATCGCGCGCTGGGATTGCTGGACGCGGTCGCGCACATCCTGGGCCGAGCGGCGCTTCAGGTTCTCGAAGTCAGCCTGGGCGCGCTGCCAGCCCGCATAGTTGCGGGCCGATTCCTCGCGCAGCGCTTCCAACTCGTCGACCGCCGCCGCGGCTGAAGCGGATGCTGCGTCGGACTCAAGCACTTCGTCGATCGGTTGTTCCGCGCCCTGACTCGACTGGCTGTCCGAGATCATCGGCCGACTCCATAGACGGCGTCGATCATCTCCTGCAGGAGTTGTGAATAGAAACGCGCAGCGGCGATGCTGCGCGGGTAGTTCATCCGCGTCGGCCCGATCACCCCCACGTACCCGGGAATCTCGGGCGATGCTGCGGAGCCGGTCGAGGAGCGATAGGGCGCAAGCACCAGCGAGCATTCCTGCAGCAGCGCCGTGGGATGATCGTCGCCGATCAGGACATGCATCGCCCCGCGGATATCGCCCTGTTGGGTGACATCCTCGATCACCGCCGCAGGAACGAGATCGTCGGCCGCGTGCTGATCGACCAGTTCGATCAGCTCGAGCGAGCGTTCCGGTTCGTGCTGGAACTCGGGCTGGGCCATCATGCCGCCCAGCCCGGCGATCGCCGGATTGCCGGCCCGCAATGCATCGCGGTCAAGCACCTGCGCCAGCGTGTCCAACACGAAGTGCTCGACCGGATGAGTTTCCTGCGTGTCGATCGCCTGTCGGGCGGCTGAGCGGACGTCGCTGGCCGAGCGCCCACGCAGCATCCAGGACAGGCGCGTCGCGAGTTCGTCCAGTTCGTCCACCTCGACTGGCTGCGGCAACGGCATCAGCTGTCGAATCATCCGCGCTTCCTGGACGACCACGATCATCAGCACCAGCAACTCGTTCAGGGAAATCAGTTCCACCTGTCGCACCCGTAGTTGCTCCGG
Organism: Dehalococcoidia bacterium; assembly: GCA_965208665.1. GTDB lineage: Bacteria > Chloroflexota > Dehalococcoidia > Bin125 > Bin125 > Bin125. Next base: position 1,584,158 of record CBDBPH010000002.1, on the reverse strand, counting down.
GTGCGGCGGTGCGACGATCACCAGGAGGCCGAGCGAGCGAGCCAACACAGTGGCCGCCAGTTCCACCCACTCGTCAACCGATGGCGCAGCCTGGAAGAACTGGTGCCGGACCGAGGCCTGTTCGGCCAGGCCGAGTTCGGCATGGCCCATCAGCGACTGCACGAAATGTCGGTAGCCGCGATTCGAGGGCACGCGCCCGGCTGAGGTGTGCGGGTGAGTCAGGTATCCCTCTCGTTCGAGGGCGTGCATTTCATGGCGTATCGTTGCGGGGGACGCGGGCAAGGCGTACTTCTCGACCACGTGCCGCGACGCGACCGGTGTTGCCGTCTCGATGTAATCCTGGATGACGAGCTGCAGAATGCCGGCGCGCCGATCACTAAGACGGTGTGTGAGCCGTTCCGAGGACATCGCTCGCGTCACGTTCGATGCAGGCCGTCAGGCCTCGTTTCGCAAATGTTGGCACTCTCCGTATGAGAGTGCTAACGCGGTGATCGTAGCAGCGTTTCCTGGAATCAGCAAAGCAGTAGCGCGGTTCTGAGGTATCACGGGACACGTGATTCTGGAGTGCAGTCATGGTGAGCGCGGGTGCGTATCGCGGGATGACCGAAGAAGGCCAAGACGAGCCGCGGCGCGTCGTTATCACCGGCCTCGGCGCAATCACCGCGGCCGGGTCGACGCTCTCCGACTACTGGTCGGCAGTCTGTGAGGGACGGGTCTGTACATCGCATCTCAGCGCGTTCGACGCCCCCAGACCGGCAGCGGCCGGTCAGATTCCGGACGGCTGGCAGGAGGCGTCGGGCGCACCCGACTGGCTATTGGCTCGCATGGATCGAGCTTCCCGACTGGCGCTCGACGCCGCGATCCAGGCACAGACCGATGCTCGGATCGTGTTCAACGAGCAGAACGCGTTCGCCGTCGGCGCGGTGACCGGGACTGCACACCCGGGCGCTGGCCAGGGGGTCGCCGCGCTTGGATCGGGCCTCTCGGGCGCCTCAGTGGGACTGAACATCGCTGGGCCGGTCTTCACGGTCGCGATGGGCGGCGCTTCGGGACTGGCTTCGGTTGTACTGGCGACCCAGTTGATTCGCTCCGGGATCATCCGGGCGGCGATCGCGATTGGGGCCGAGGCACCCCTGCGCCAAGACGTCTGGAGCGCCTATGAATCGGCCGGACTGCTCGATGCCTCGGACGACCCGATGGCGTATCGACCGTTCGACGCGAACCGCGGCGGAATGATCCTCGGAGAGGGCGCCGCGGCGCTGATGCTCGAAGACCGTCAGTTGGCCACGCAACGAGGCGTGCATATCTACGCTGAGGTCGCGGGCGAGGCACTGACCTCGGGACCGATGGGCGATGGGTTCGCTCCAACAGACGTAGAGATCGCGCGTCGCGCAACGGGTGATGCGCTGTTGAGCGGCGAGATTGCGCCCGCGGACATCGATGTGATCGTCACCGCCGGGCTCGGCTCGAAGCTCGGAGACGAGCGCGAGACTGACGCGATCGAGCGCGCCTTCGGGCGTCGCACGCTCGACATGTACGCGACCGCCGTGACCCCGAACGTCGGCTACACCATCGGCGCTTCGGGCGCGCTTTCTGCCGTTTCGGCCGCCCTGGTCGTCGACCAACGCAAGATCCCTCCCCACGCGACCTACAGCGAACCGGACATCGCTTGCAGGCTCGGTATCGCCGATCGCCTCTACGAGGATCGAATCGTCGGCGCCGCGACGGCCGCCTACGGAACGCATGGTCAGAACGCGGCGCTGATCCTGATGCCGCACCGAGCCGAAGCGGGCGACGAACTGCCATTGCTGGCCAACTGAGATAACGCTGCGCGGCAGCGTATATGTCACCTACTTCGTAGGCTGTGAACATGGATATCGCCTGGTACGGACACGCCGCCTTCCGCTTACGCGGTAGGGAAGCGGCGGTGGTCATGGACCCCTGCTCACCCGAGACGGGCTTCCGACTCAATCGCCCCAGCGCGGACATCGTCACGGTCTCGCGCGCGCTCGACCGGGCTCACGATTGGGTCGACGGGGTCGTGCTCGAGGGCGCGGAGACCCATCGCCGGCTCGACGCGCCGGGTGAGTACGAAGTGAAGCGGGTCCTCGCAACCGGCGTGCGCACGCCGGGACCGGAGGGGGCGCGTAACGTCGCGTTCGTGGTCACCATCGACGAAGTGATCGTCGCCCACCTCGGTGATCTACAGACCATGCCGGAACGCTCGGTGCTGGAAGAACTGCAACGTGCCGACGTGGTGCTGATGCCCTGCGGGGGCGGAGCCCATCTCTCGCCCGAGGCCGCAGCCAGCATCGCCGGTACGATTGCCGCGCCGCTCGTGATTCCCATGCTCTACCAGCCCGACGGCGCAGATGAGATCGAGACGAACCTCGAGCCACTTTCTGCCTTCCTGCGCGAGATGGGGGTGACCGTCGATCCGCCGAGCGACAACCACGTCAACGTGACGCGATCATCGATCCCGGCCGCGCCAACCGTGACGCCGCTGCTGGCCAGAGGAGCTTGAGATGGGTGAACAGAGTTCGCAGCCTGAGTACGAAGTCGTCATTCAGCGCAACCGCATGGTCGAGATGCGGGACCGGGTCTCTTTGGCCACAGACGTGTACCTGCCGGCACGGGACGGCGTGGCGCTTGAGGGACCGTGGCCGACGCTGCTGACTCGTACGCCATACGACAAGCTCGGGTTCGCTGCTGACGGCGAGTGGTGGGCGAAACGGGGATACGCGCGCGTGATGCAGGACGTCCGTGGGCGGTTCGCCTCGGAGGGCGACTTCTACCTGCTCAAGAACGAAGCCGAGGACGGATACGACACGATCGAGTGGTTGGCCAAGCAACCCTGGTCGACGGGCAAGGTCGGCACCGTCGGCACGTCATACATGGGTTGGGTGCAGTCGGCCGCGGCCACCCAGAATCCGCCGCACCTGTCCGCGATGTGGGTCAACCAGGGCGCGTTCAATGGGCTCACATCTTCTCTGCGGCAGGGCGGCGCACTGGAGCTGCGCTGGCTGGCCTGGGCATTCTGGAACGCACCGGTGAGCCCTGAGGCAGTGCGCGATCCGGCGCTGTACGACGCGCTCGATCAGGCCGCGGTTGACCTGCGCGGATATCTCGATCGTCTGCCGTGGCGACCCGGCGACACGCCACTATCGCAGACCGACGACTACGAACGCTGGGCGATCGACCTGTTGACGCTCGGCCGCGAGGACGACTGGCTGTGGGAACTGCCCTCGATGAACTTCGAGAAGTACATCGGCCAGACCGCCGACGTTCCCAGCGTCTATTCGGGCGGCTGGTACGACAGCTACACACGAGCGACAACCGAGTCGTTCATGGCCTTCTCCGAAGCGATGTCCTCGCCGCAGTACCTGGTCATGGGTCCCTGGACCCATGGCGAAGTCACTCTCGACCGCACCTGGTCGGGGGATGTCGACTTCGGGCCCGGGGCTCCGACCACCGGCAACCTGGCCCCGAGCATCTCGCACCTACGACTGCAGTTCTTCGATCACGAGCTCAAGGGCCTCGACAGCGGCTGGGGGGCCATGCCGCCTGTCAAGATGTTCGTCATGGGCGGGGGCAGCGGGCGGCGGATCGCGTCGGGGCGAATGGACCACGGCGGCGAGTGGCGCGACGAGCCGCACTGGCCGCCGCCGAGCGCCGAGCAAGTGGACTGGTTCCTACAGCCCGGCGGCGGTCTCTCGACCGAAGCCGCCGGCGAGGATGGCGGCTCGACGAGCTATCAGTACGACCCGAACAATCCGGTGCCGTCGATTTCGGCCAACGTGTCATCGCTGCGTGAATACGCGCCCGAGGATGCAACGCTGAAATCGCAGATCTGGCCGCCGACGCAGCGGTCGCGGGAGCTGATCCTGCCGGGCGGCGCCGACCAGCGCACGCGGCCCGACGTGATGGGCGCGGAACCGCCCTACCTTCCGACGGCGACACGCTCGGACGTGCTCTCGTTCCGCTCTGATCCGCTTGACGACGATGTCGAGGTCAGTGGGCCCGTCACGGTTCGGCTGTACGTCTCCTCCAGCGCTTCCGACACTGATTTCACGGCGGCGCTGCTCGATTGCTATCCGCCTAACGCCGACTATCCCGAGGGGTACAACCTGCGCATCTCGGACAGCATCAAACGCCTCCGCTTCCGCAACGGCTACGAGGCTGAGGATTTCGTCTCGCCCGGCGATGTGGTTGAGGTCTCGATCGAGCTCTACCCCACGTCGAATGTGTTCAAGGCCGGCCACCGGATCGGGGTGGAGATATCGTCGTCGAACTACCCCAGGTTCGATGTCAACCCCAACACGGGAGAGCCCCTCGGTCGGCAGACGCACACCAGAATCGCGCTCAACACGGTCCACCACAACGCGGAACGCGCATCGACGGTGGAACTGTCTGTGGTGCCGCGTTGAGTTGGCGTTACGCCTCGCCGCGGATCAGGCGTTGTTGCCGCTTGCTGAACGAGCTGAGGATTCGCTCATAGGAATCGACGACCAGTTCTTCCAGCTCGTCGTCGGGCAGGTCGGACTCCAGGGTGATCGCGACCCAGTGTGACTTGTTCAGGTAGCTGGGGATTGTGACGGCCTCGTACTGCTGGTGCAGCGCGGGGACGATAGCCGGATCGGCCTTGAGCGAGATGGCGTGGGGCTTGCCCTCGGTCGTGCCGCCGCCGACGAAGCAGAAGATTTTTCCGCCTTTGCCGTCGGCGTTGCGATTACCGAGCTTGTAGACCAGATCGTCCTCGCCCCAGGGCGAGTCCGGCCATGAGCCGGGCAGGGATTCGCAAAGGTCGGCGACGTCGTTCCGGTTCATGGTCACCCCTCAACGCGTCACGCCTCGGCGGCGGTGAGGTTCTCGAGGAATTCGGTGTTGGACTTGGTCTTGGCGAGACGGTCGAGTAGGCGCTCCGTCGGCTCGGTGGCGCTGCCCCCCGAACCGGCGAGCACCGACATCATCCGACGAAGCAGCCAGACCCGCTGCAGTTCTTCACCGGAGAGCAGTAGTTCTTCACGCCGCGTCGAAGAGGCGGCGATGTCAATCGAGGGGTAGATGCGCCGCTCGGCCAGCTTGCGGTCGAGCCGAACCTCCCAGTTGCCGGTGCCCTTGAACTCCTCGAAGACGACATCGTCGAGGCGGGAACCGGTGTCGACCAGGCAGGTCGAGATGATTGTGAGCGAGCCGCCTTCCTCGGCCTTACGGGCGGAGCCGAAGAATCGCTTGGGCGGATAGAGCGCTACCGGGTCGATGCCGCCGGAGAGCGTGCGGCCAGTCGAGGGCATCTCGAGGTTGTAGGCGCGGGTGAGTCGGGTGATCGAGTCGAGCAGGATGACGACGTCGCGGCCCATCTCCATCAGCCGCTTGGCCCGTTCGAGTCCCAGTTCGGCGACGCGGGTGTGTTCCTCGACCGGCTCGTCGAATGTGGAGGCGATCACTTCGCCACGCACCGAACGCTTCATCTCGGTGACCTCTTCGGGACGTTCGCCGATCAGCACGACCATGAGATGGACTTCGGGATGGTTGACGGCGATGCCGTTGGCGATTGACTGGAGCAGCATGGTCTTGCCGGCCTTCGGCGGGCTGACGATCAATCCGCGTTGTCCTCGACCCATCGGCGCGACCAAGTCGATTACGCGGCCGGAGAGCTCGGCTGGATCATCGGTCTCGAGTTCAAACCGCTGGTGGGGGAAGACGGCAGTCAAGTTCTCGAAGTTCGGGCGGGCGGCGGCCTCGGCAGTGCTGAAGCCGTTGACCAGATCGACTCGGTTGAGTCCGTAGTACTTCTCGCCCTGCTTAGGCGGCCGAACGGAACCGATCACGTAGTCGCCGGTGCGCAGGCCGCTGCGTCGGACACTGCTCTGGGAGACATACACGTCGGTCGGGGCGGGTAGCAGCGACTCGCCACGCAGGAATCCGTAGGAATCGTCAACGATCTCCAGCACGCCGCCGGACAGGATGTGGCCCTCGGCCTCCGACTGAGCCTGAAGGAGGCGAAGCACGATGTCCTGCTTCTTCATGCCTGAGAGCCCGCTGACATTGAGCTCGCGCGCCTTGGCAAGCAGTTCGTCGCGCGTCATGGTCTCGAGTTCGGGAATGTTCAGGCTCGTCATCGGCTACCTCTGGTATCGGCGCATCGCGTGCTCGTCGGGTGACTCAGGCGTCGTAGCGACAGGGATGAATGCAGACTCAGTCTGTACGGAACCGGGTTGCTGCGCTCTACGACGCCACCGTATTCAACGGGCGCGGCGCACAGAAACCCAACTTACGGGGACAATCCCAATCCTAGACCCGCCGATCACGCAATGGCAAGCCATTCCCCGGGCCAGGCGCGAAGTCCGGGCGCGAAATGTGGCATGAAACGTTACGATACCGGTTGTGCGCGGAGCTGGGCCTCGGCCTTGTGCCAGTCGTCGAGGAACGCCTGGATGCCCTTGTCGGTCAGCGGATGTAACTGCATCTGCTCCAGCACCGGAAAGGGAATTGTGGCGATGTGTGCACCGACACGGGCCGCCTCTGCCGTGTGTTCCGTATTGCGCAAGGATGCGGCGATCACCTGGGCCGGTAGGTTGAATCGGTCGAGCAGGTCAACGGTGTCCGCGACCAGCTGGATCCCGTTCTCACCGATGTCATCGAGCCGTCCGACAAATGGGGAAACGTAGGCGGCGCCTGCCCGCGCCGCAAGCAGTGCCTGGTTCAGCGAAAAGATCAAGGTCGTGTTGATCCGGATGCCCTGCTCGGACAAGGCCTTGATCGCGGCCAGTCCTGGCCCATCGATCGGAATCTTGACGACGACGCTGGGATGCCAGCTCGCCAGTTCTCGTGCCTCAGCGATCAACTCTTCGGTCGTTCGGGTGACGCATTCGGCAGAGATCGGTCCGTCAACGATGTCGGCGATGCGCAGGATGCGTTCTCGATAGCCGATCGCGTCGTCGCCCTCGTGCACCACGGCGCGCGAATGCAGCGACGGATTGGTCGTCACGCCGTCGCAGACGCCCCAGTCGGCCGCCTGCTGAATCTCGTCTAGCCGGGCGGTGTCGAGGAAGATCTTCATGCTCGGGTTCCTTTACCGATGGTTATGGCTGCATTATGACGCAGCAGCTACGGCTGCATCATGACTGCGCAGCTACGGCTGCACTATGCCTGAGCAGCTATGGCTGCACTATGCCTGAGCAGCTATGGCTGCACGGTAACGAGCGCGACCTGTACCGGCAGCAGAATCACCATGAGCACAGCGAAGACCAACGGTCCGCGGTCGTTCAGGGCATCGGTGAGTTCCTCGGACATCTGCCCCGTTTTGCGGGCTTGGAGCGAGAGCAGTCGGACGCGTCGGACGCCGGCGAACATCCCGGGCACGAGTACGAACAACGAAACGAGGTAGAGCACCTCGACGGCGAGCAGCCAGCCGGTCTCGATCGGGTCCACAGCCTCGGCCCGAATGCCCCAGATCGCGCCCAGTACGCCGGTCGCAACGATCCCGGGCAGGAGCATCCGCGTGTGGGCGCGATCGGCGGAGCGGAAGAGGACATCGCGCTCGACGGCGTCGTCGGTTTGCCAGGCGCGGGTCAGGGCGAGCGCCAGCGCGGCGACGCCGCCCGCGTAGACGAGCGCGGCGACAGTGGTGAGGAAACGGAAGACGTCGTCTTCACTCATGGGGGCGGCTCTCGCGAGCTTCTCATCGGGAGAACCAGATCATCGTTCGGCGAGCGGGGAGCGCTTCGCGGTCAGGAGACGTTTTCAGGTTTTCGGAGAGTTTTTTTTCCGGACGCCCCACGGTATGAATTCCCAGCGTTTTGCAGGGAATTGAGCCGTTTCGGGTTTCAGGTTCTTTCAGGTTTTTTCGAGTTCGTCCAGGGAGATTCCACTGCCAATGGTGTTCGGTCTTGTTCGGTTCTGTTCGGATCTGTGTGGAACGCTTCGGGAATCGGCAGCGCAGGGTTGCGGGGATTCGGCCGATTGCCAGCATGTGTCGGATACAGGTCGGTTTGCGCTTCATCGTCCCGTGGCCCTGACCGTTTCGCGCTCGGTTACACAATACTGCACTTGTGTTCTAACGCAAATGCCTGAGTGTGTCGTAGCTTCCAAAGCGTGGTTGGTTCGTGCGTCTCAGTCGCGGGGCGAGACGGAGAGTCAGAGAGGAATGGGAGGGTTGCGGCGGTCGATTTTGCGAGGTCTCCATCAATGGGACGAGTTGGTCGCGCCGACCGGGTGCCGCAACGCGGTTTCGGATTCAGCCAGAACGGAGTCGATGAAGCCGAGGAAGAGCGGGTGCGAACGCTCGGGGCGCGACTTGAGCTCGGGATGGAACTGCGAGCCGAGCATGAACGGGTGATCGCACACCTCGGCGATCTCGACAAGCTCCCCGTCGCGCGAGGTACCGCTGGCCAGCAGTCCGGCTCGCTCGAAGCGGTCGCGGTACCGGGGGTTGAACTCCCAGCGATGACGGTGTCGTTCGTACGCGAACTCCGACTCGTACAGGGCGTACGCGCGTGTCTCGGGCAGCAGTTGGCAGGGATACTTGCCCAGTCGCATCGTGCCACCCATCTCCGTGACCTCGCGCTGCTCGTCGAGCAGAGCGATCACGGGGTCGACGGTGTCCTCGTCGGCCTCTGTCGTGTTGGCGCTGGGTAGATCAAGACGCTCGCGAGCGAAGGCGATCACCATGTTCTGCATCCCGCGGCAGAGGCCGAGATACGGAATGTCCTGCTCGAGCGCGAAGCGAGCCACACCGACTTCGCCCTCGATTCCCCGTTCGCCGAACCCGCCGGGAACAATCACGCCGTCGACGTCCGCGAGCGCGGCCGCGATTTCCGGCTGGCCGGCGTGGTCGAGGTCGTCCGACTGGATCCAGGTGATGTCCACGCCGGCGCTACGCTGCGCGCCGGCATGGATCAACGCTTCCTTGACCGAGAGGTACGCGTCGCGCAGTTCGACGTACTTGCCCACGATCGCGACGCGGCAGACGCGGTCGGTCTGTGAGAGTCGGTCCGTCCATTCCAGCCAGTTGTCGATCGAACGGCCCGGCATCGACGGCCTGGCGGTGAGGCCGAGGCGCTCAAGCGTGAGGTCGGTCAGGCCGGCCTGTTCGAGGATGGCGGGCACCTGGTAGATCGACGAGGCGGTCTCCAGGGTCATCACGGCCTCCGCCGGTACATCGCAGAACAGGGCCAGCTTGTCGGTGATCGATTTGTCGGCCGGGATGTCGGTTCGCGAAACGATGATGTCGGGCTGGATACCCATGCTGCGCAGGGTGCGCACAGAGTGCTGTGTCGGTTTAGTCTTGAGTTCGTTCGTCGCCTTGAGGTGGAAGAGCGGCGTCACGTGAATCGCGAGGGTGCCGTTGCGCGGCTCCTCGTAGCGCATCTGGCGGATCGCTTCGAGGAACGCCTGGCCTTCGATGTCGCCGACGGTGCCACCAACCTCGACGATCAGCACATCGACGCCGGCCTTGCCCGCCAGGTTCCGGACGCGCTCCTTGACCAGGTCGGTGACGTGCGGGACGGTCTGGATCGTGCCGCCGAGATAGTCCCCGCGGCGTTCGCGCTCGATCACGTCGGCCGAGATCTGGCCCATCGTGACCGACGAGGCGGCCGTCAGGTTCTGGTCGAGGAAGCGTTCGTAGTGGCCGAGGTCGAGGTCGGTCTCGGCGCCGTCATCGGTGACGTAGACCTCGCCGTGCTGATAGGGCGACATCGTGCCGGGATCGACGTTGAGGTAGGGATCGAGCTTCTGGACGGTGACGGAGAGGCCGCGCGATTGGAGCAGTCGTCCGAGTGAGGCGGTGGTGATGCCCTTGCCGACGGATGAGATCACGCCGCCGGTGATGAAGATGTACTTCGGTGAGGGTTCGTCGCTGCTCACTGGCTCGATGTCGCTCCTATGGATCCAGCTGTTCGCGATCCACCCTGGAGATTGACCAGCAGGTCGACTTCGTCGCCGTCGTTTAGGGGGTCGTCGACCTGGGCTTGAACGGAATTGATCACGACCGCGATCGCCTCCTGGTCCTGCTCGGAGAACTCTTCGGCCTCAAGGATGTCCTGGGCGGTGATGCCGTCGAACCAGTCGACCGCGAGGCTGGACTTTTTCGACTTGGAGAGCGGCACGAGGGTCATGAAGAGCTTGACGCGGATCGCCATGGAGATCTCCGTCGCTGGTTGGTTGGGAGTGTATCAATGGCCCGCGGCCAGAACGTCGGCGGCTTCGTGCAGAATGTGGACGGCTGCACTGCGGACGCCGGGATTGTTGGGTTGCCCGCCCATCGGATACGGGAACAGGGTCGAGTAGCGCGAGAGCGCGACAGCCATGAGCTGTGCGATCGGTCCGAAATCGTCGTGCGGGAACTCGCGCCAGAAGGTGGCGGCTTCTCCCCAGTTGGCGGCAAGCGCCTGGACTTCGTGCGAGTATTGCTGCGGTTCGATTTCGATGTCGCTGTCGAGCAGTTCAATCCGTTCGACCAGGTCGCGCTCAGCCCGATCGATCGATTGCTCGAAGGCCTGGGCGGCGACCTGTCCGATGCGCTCTCGTGCGGCCGCTGCAACTCGGCGAACGGCAATAGATATCAGTACAGGTGAGGCGTTGAACTCTGTTTCCAGGAGCCAGGGCGAGACCTGTTCGGTCATCGGTCCATCTCGACGCCACGCGCGCCGCTCGTCATCGCAGCCCACCATCAGTCCCCAGGCGGGGCCGAACGCGGACACACCGACGCCAAACACGGTCGCAGGTCGATCAGCGAGCAATTCGCGGCGGATTCCTCGGCGCCATCGGAAGCGCTGGAGCCGGTTCGGGAACGTCAGATTGATGATCCGCGCACGGACGCCCAGTGCTGAGAGTCCGTCCTCAAGCAGCGTCGGCAGCTCGGCGTCCTGCGGCGGCTGGTAACTGATCCCGGCAACTGCGCCGATCACGTGGCTCGGTTGGGCTGCGCCGATGTGCTCCAGGTGGCCGACCAAGCAGCCGAGCAGCGGCGCCCAGTGATACTCGTAGCGCGCCTCGACGAATACCTGCACCAGTTGCTCCTCCACTCGAGGATTCGCACCTTTCGGCGCGGTGGCTTGAGCATACGGACGCGCGGGTATGCTGAGACAGCCCATGCCGCACACCTCCAACAGTCAGCCCGGCGTCGAGCCCACCGTCAATGTCCTGCCGAACGGGATGCGGGTCGTTGTGACCTCGATCCCACATTCGCAGGCGGCGGTACTGGCTGCCTACGTGGGGGTCGGTTCGCGCGACGAAGCGCGCAAGACGCTCGGCCTGTCGCACTATCTCGAGCACATGTTGTTCAAAGGCACGGAATCTCGCCCCGAACCGACGGCAATCTCGGCCGCGATCGAGGGCGCCGGCGGCTCGCTGAACGCGTTCACCTCTCGAGAACTGACCTGTTACTGGAACCGCGTGCCGTTCGACCGGCTGCCGCTGGCGATGGATGTGCTGGCCGATTCGGTCCGCCACTCCTTGCTGGCGGACGCGGAGATCGAGCGCGAGCGCACGGTGATCTGTTCCGAGATTCGGCGAGCTCACGATCAGCCGGGCCAACGAGTGATGCAGCTGATCAGCGACGCCGCGTACGGCGAGCAGCCGCTGGGCTGGGAAATCGCCGGCGACCTGGAGTCGGTCGACGGCATCACCCGCGATGATCTGGCAACCCATATCGACACTTTCTACCGACCGGCCAACATCGTGCTCTCGGTCGCGGGCAACGTGGATCGCGAGGAGGTGGTCGAACTTGCCGAGCGTCACTGGCGCAGCGGCTGGCCGGACAGTTCAGCTGAGGCGACGCCGAGTCGCGAGTCCGCCGCCGAGGAGATGTCTAGCAATCGGGCCCAGATTGAAGTGCGCGAGCTCGAGCAATGCAGCCTCGCGCTGGCGCTGCGCTCGATCCACCGGCTCGACCCCGACCGCTACGCGATGGCCCTGCTCAACGAAGTGTTGGGCGGCGGAATGAGTTCGCGGCTGTTCACCGAGATTCGGGAGAAACGTGGGCTCGCGTACTCCGTCGGCTCGCATCCAACAGCATTTGACGATGCGGGGCACTTGACGATCATGGCCGGCGTGACCGAAGAGCATGTGCTGGAAACGGTCGACGTCGTGTTCGACGAACTGGGCAAGCTCGTCGCCGAACCGGTCACAGATGACGAACTTGAGCGCGTTCGAGAGCATGCGGTCGGCTCGTTCCGGCTCGGGCTCGACGCCGCCGCGAGCTGGTGTCACCGGGCCGGGGGGATGCTGATCGCGAACGGCTTCATCGAGCCGGTCGAGGAAACGATCGCCGGCTACCAGGCCGTGACGGCGGCCCAGATCCAGCGCGTTGCCGAACGCTTCGTGCGCAAGGACAACCTCGCTGCGGCGGTGGTCGGTCCGTTCGACCAGAGCGACGCGCTGCGCGAGCGGGTCGAGCGCTTCAGCCCGAACTGACGACGGGAACGTGGATCCTGGCTATGGATGATGTCCGCGCCCTGCTTGCTGTTCTGCCGGACGTACCGCTACCCAGGGAGGCAGAGGTCGAGCATGCCGACGCCCTGATCGTTGTCCACCCGCGGGACGAGACTGACTACGAAGGCGCCGGAGATCGCGTCGCCGCCGCAATCCAGCTTGGACCGCCGGTGTACGTGATCATCCCCACCCTCGATTCCGGCCTCGCTCGGAGTTACCTCCAGCATGCGCTGCGGCCGGGAGTCTACGGAGTGGGCGTGCAGCGGGCGGCGAGCGTCGATCAACTGCGCTACCTGGAAGGCATCCTGGAAGAACTGGAGATCCGCGCCGGTATTCGCCCTGGTCTGACCGCGATGGCGGTCGGATTCCACGACCCGCAGGCAATCAACGTCATGTCCGACTGCCTCTCGGCAATGCGCGACTCCGCCGACCGCATGACCTGGATCGCATTTGACCACGTTGAGATGGCTGAATCACTCGGTGTGCAACCCGACAGCGCCAGCGTCGCAGCCGCGAGTTCGAACGTCGTCATCACGGCCGCCGCCTTCGACCTACCCGTCGTTTACGGTTCGCCGCCCGACGCCGAATACGCTGCGTCGCTGGGTTTCCGCGGCTGCGCGACCGGAGATCCGGGCGACCTTGAAGGTCTCCAAGCAATCTTCACGCGACCTGGTTCAGAAGAGGACGAGGAGGATTCCTAGTGGCAGCCACGGTGATGCGATCGATGTTGTCGGTGCCCGGTATCCGCGAACGGTTCATCGAGAAGGCGCGCGACGCCGAGGCGGATGTGCTCTGCTTCGACCTCGAGGACTCGGTCGCCTGGGACGACAAGCCGGCCGCGCGAGCGCTGCTCTGCCGCGTCCTGCCCGAGTTCCCCAAGCGTGGCCGACAGGTCTTCGTCCGCACCAACGGCTACGACACCGGGTTGATCGAGCAGGAGCTCGACGCCATCGTGCAGCCTTGGCTCGATGGCGTGAGCGTTTCGAAGATTGAGACTGCGCGAGACGTGCAGCGGATCGATGACTACCTCACGCTGTTGGAGCGCGCCCGCGGTCTGTCGGACGGACAAGTGAAGATCGCCGCCTGGATCGAGAACGCCCACGCAGTGGCAAATGCCTATGAGATCTGCGCGGCCTCGGAGCGATTGGTCGGCATCTGCGTCGGCGGGGAGGACTATGCGGTCAGTATCGGTGTGAGGCGGACGAAGGGCGGGGCGGAGCTGGAGTTAGCGCGCCGCGCATCGGTCAATGCGGCCCATGCGGCCGGCATCGCGCCGCTCGACACGCCCTGGACCGACATCCGCGACCCCGAGGGATACGAAGACGAGCTGCGGCGGATGAAGGAGATCGGTTTCCAGGGCAAGTTCTGCATCCATCCCGACCAACTCGGTCCGGCTAACCGTATCTTCAGTCCGCCGGCGGAGGATGTTGATTGGGCCCGCCGCGTCGTCGATGCCTACCAGGATGGAGTCGAGCAGAACCTTGGAGCAGTGGCGCTGGACGGCCAGATGATCGATAAGCCGGTGCTCGAACAGGCCGAGAACGTGCTCGCCTGGTCGGAACAGATCGCAGCAATGGAAGCGGCGCGTTAGAAGCCGCCTTTGGCCTCTCGCCCCAGACGGAAGGCGCCGGTGCGCTCGTAGGCGACATCGGCGACGAAGATGTGCTGGCTGGCGACGAGGATGTCGCGCAGCACCTGCTGCAGCGGACTGTCGGTGAAGGCCGCCGCGCCGCCGCCGTGGTGATGGGCGAAACGCACCACATCGACGCACGCATCGGTGACCCAGGTGACCATCGCCCGAATCCGTGCGTCGTAGTCGGGCGCGATCGGTTCGCCCGCCTCGCGCTGCGCCATTGCGTCGTCGAGCGTGGTCAGCGCGTAGGCCCGCGCCGCCTCGTAGCGGCAGGACATCTCGCCGTAGTCGCGCTGAAACGCGCCGCGGTCGGCGACGGCGCCGGCCTGTCCAAATCGTGTGCGATTGCCGACATCGCCGGTCAGCAGATCGAGTGCGCGCTTGGCAGATCCCAGCGCGATGCCGGTGTGTCCGGGGCTGAGAAACGTGATCGTGGGGTTGGCAAACCAGGGACCGCCACGATAGGAGTGCACGCCGCCGAACGAGGTCATGAAGGGACGCTCGACGACCACGTCGTGGAGCTGATAGTGACAGCTTCCCGTGCCCTCCAGTCCCATCACGTTCCAGCTGTCCTCCACTTCGACCTGCTCGAGCGGTACGAGCGATCCGACGACCGGCGGCAGCTCGTCTTCGGGTGCGGGCCGTGAGCCGTCTTCCATGCGCACGATCGCGTTGGCCAGCACCCAGCCGCAATGACGGATGCCGCTGGCGAAGGACCAACGGCCGTTGAGTCGGAATGTGCCATCCGCCTGCGCCGTGGCGACGCCCTCAGGATTGGCCGTGCCCGCAACACGAGGAAACTGCCCGCCGAAGACCGTATCCAGCCCGATCCCGTCGGGCAGATGCGATGCCGCCAGGGCCGGCGACTCCGCCTGGATCATGGCCACCCAGCCGCTGGAGACGTCGACCGAGGAAAGCTCTTCGAACGCCTCGACCTGGGTGGCGGGATGCACGTCGTAGCCGCCAACCTCTTTCGGCGACGCCATGGCGAAGAAGCCGGCGTTCTCCAGCGCGCTCACCGACTCCGGCGCAAGAGTCTTCGCCCTCGCCGAGGCATCGGCGTACTCGCTGAGCGTCGGACCGAGTGCCTCCGCGCGCTCGATCCACTCTGATCGTTCGCGTTGCCGCTCGGTGCTGTTGCGGCTCATGAGGACCTCCTAGTCGGGAACGAGGTGTCGCGCTCCGTCCGGCTCGTCGTTGCATTCGGAGATGAAGACGTGGTTGGAGGCGGCCAGCATGTCGTGGTTGAGCCGGCTGTCTGGGTCGATCACCATGCAAGCCCCTCTTGGTGAGAGCGTCACAATCCCGGCCGGACCGGGATGCCGAGCTGATGCTGTCCTCGGCGGATGTAAGCCGACTGCGTCTGGATCACGTGTTGGCTGACGGTCTGGATGTCGCGCAGGAGTCGCGCGAGCACGTTGTCGCTATAGACGGCAGGCCCGCCGGCGTGCTCGTGCGCGGTGCGGACGATGTCCTCTGCAGCCTGGTGCGCCCAACGCAACGCGGCGCGAGCGCGATCATCCATCCGCACTGCATCCTCTAACGAGCGCACCGGCGCGTTCAGCAGTTCCTCGAAGAGATGATGGCCATAGCCCTCCATCACCTCGACGAGGGCCACGCAGCGTCCGAGGTCGCCCTGGAAGTGCTGTTGCTCGGCGATCGATGCTCGTTGGCCGGTGCGGGTGTGCGCCGTGGCCTGGGCAGTGATCTCCTCGACGGCGCGTTTGGCGACGCCGAGGGGGAATCCGTAACCGGCGGCCGTGAGGAACGTGACTGTCGGTCGCGCCAGCCAGCCGTCGCCGCGCAACGGCGGACGCTCGAAGCCGGCCAGACACATTTCGTCCGGCACGAACACGTTGTCATAGCGATAGTGGGTGCTGCCGGTGCCGCGCATGCCCATGGTGTGCCAGGTGTCCTCGACCACGACATCGTCCTTGGGCGCCGCCACGATCACGAGGGGCGGCGGTTTGCCGGGCTCGGGTGCCTGCGCGGGGATGCGGCACTGGGCGAGCACGTAGTCGCTGTGGTAAATCCCCGAGGCCCAGCCCCAGCGTCCGTTGACCATCCAGCCGCCCTCGACCTGCTCGGCCTCACCTTCCGGCGCAATCGACCCGCAGGTGACCGGCCAACGCTGATCGGCATCGGCGAAGATCCCTTCGACGGAATCATCGGGCAGACGCGACGCGAGCCAGGCAGACTCGTGCGCTCCGATCAGGGCGCACCATCCGGCGGATGAGTCGTGCGAGGTGATGTCGGCGATGACCTGGGTCTGAAGCACCGGATGCGCGTTCGCGCCACCCAGCTCGACCGGGGAGCACAGGCTGAAGGCGTCAACGCTGCGGAGGGCAGCTTCGGTCGCCGGCGAGAGCTGGCGCAAGTCCTCGTTGGCCTCCGACTCGCCGCGCAGGGTCTCGCCGATCCCGGCGATCCGCTCACGCCATTCCGCGCGCTGGTCGGCCAATGTGCTGCTCATCGATCCCCTCACTCCGGTGGTTCGATCTAGGGTACGAGGCCGCGGCGTCAGATTCCCGGGCGAACGTCGATGCCCAGTCGATGCCGTCCTAACCGCACAAAGGCGCTATCGCCCGGCATGACGTGTTGCGAGGAGGTTTGGATGTCCCGCAGCAACCGTTGGATCATGCTGCTCTCGAAGACATCTGCCCCGCCCATGTGCCCATGCACGATTTGCACGATGCGTTCGGTGTTCTGGTTGCACCAGCGATAAGCGGCACGGGCCTGATCGCCGAGCTTGACGGCTTCTTCCGTGGACTCAATCGGCGTGTCGTGCAGCAGTTCGCACAGGCGGTAACCGTAGCCCTCGATCGCGTCGAGCATCGCCTGGGCCTCGCCGATGTCGTGCTGCACGCGCTCACGCTCAGCGATCGGCGCTCGATAGGCGCGTCGATAGCCGGTCGGCGCGTGCGTCGCGAACTCTTCCAGCGCCCGCCGGGCAATGCCGACACTGGTCGCGTACATGGCGGGGACGAGGAAGATTGGATTCGGTCGGGTGACGAACCCTTCACCGCGCAAGGGTGGCAGTTCAAGATTCTCAAGTTTCATCCCGTCGGGCACGAAGAGGTCGTCGAAGCGGTAGTGGGCCGAGCCGGTGCCACGCATGCCGAGCGTGTGCCAGGTGTCCTCGATCACGACCTCGTCGCGTCGGGCGGCGACCGTCACCGTGGGTCGCGGTCGGCCGGATTCGGGTTCGACGCCAGCGAGGAAGCTCTGGGCCAGCACGTAGTCCGCCGTATGGATGCCCGACGCCCAGGCCGAACGGGCGTTGACGATCCAGCCGCCATCAACCTGGCGAGCTTCGCCCTCGGGCGCGAGTCCGCCGGCCGCGACCGGGAAGTGCCTGGCGGTAACTTCTGGAGCGAAGATTCTCCGTGCTGTCTCGTGCGGCAGCCGGGTCGCGAGCCATGCTGATTCCTGACAGCCGTTCATCAGGTTCCAGCCCGTGGAAGGATCGGCGGTCGAGACGGCCGCGACTGCGTCCATCTGCGCGGCGGGATGCAGGTCCGAACCACCCAGGTCGACCGGCGTGCAGATGCCGAAGGCCTCGATGCCGCGCAGCGCTTGCATCGCCGCGGGCGAGAGGTGCCGGAGTTGCTCGTTGTGGTCGGCCTCAGCCCGCAGGATCGCGTCGATCGATTCGGTCCGCTCGCGCCACTCGCGCAACTGGCCCGGCAGCTCGAACTTCATCCGCAGGCAGCCTTCCCGTCACTCGATTCGGGCCTGACCGTACCGCGCATACACTGGGTTCGCAACGCGGTTGAGGCAGTGTTGCGCCAGATTGGAGTGCGCTGATGGCTGGTGTTTCGGATGTGCGGGAGATCATTGCGGGCGATGGCGAAACCGGTGTGGAGATCACGCGCAACGTGCGCCGCTGGGTCGACGAGCAAGTCATCCCCAACGCGACCGAACTGGAGCACTCGGGCGAGTTCCCCAGCAAGATCCACGCCGACATGTGCGAGATGGGCATCTTCGGGATCACCTTCCCCGAGTCGCACGGCGGGCTGGGGTTGTCCTTTGAGACCTATTCCGCTGTGATCGAGGAGATCTCGCGCGGCTGGATGGGGCTGGCCGGGATCATCAACACCAACGTGATCGACGGCTGGATCATCGACGAACACGGCACGCAGGAGCAGAAGGATCGCTTCCTGCCCGGCCTCGCGACGGGAGAGAAGCAGGGGTGCTTCACGATCACCGAGCCGAACGCGGGCTCCGACGCGCAGGCGATCCGCACCACCGCCTCGCGAGACGGTGACGATTACGTCCTCAACGGCAACAAGCTGTTCGTGACCAACGGCGACCGCGGCGATGTCTACCTGGCAATGACCAAGACCGATCCGTCGGCCCAACCGCGCCACCGAGGGATCTCCGCATTCCTGGTCGAGAAGGACACTCCGGGATTCTCGGTCGCACGGACGATAGACAAGCTGGGCTACAAAGGGCCGGAGACGGCGGAGTTGTTCCTCGAGGACGCCCGCGTGCCAGCGGACAACCTGCTCGGCGGATCCGAGGGCCGCGGATTCCAGCAGATGATCTCGGGCCTGGAGATTGGCCGCATCAACGTCGCCTCGCGAGCGACGGGCGTTGCGCAGGCGGCGTTCGATGAGGCGATCGTCTACGCCCAGCGGCGTGAGACGATGGGCCGCCCGATTGCGCAACACCAAGCAATCCAGCTCAAGCTGGCCGAGATGGCGACCAAGATCCGAGCGGCGCGACTGCTCACCCGAGACGCGGCGCGGAAGAAGGACAGCGGCCAGCGCTCGGACCTGGACGTAGGGATGGCCAAGCTGTTCGCGACCGAGGTCGCGCTCGAGTGCAGCCTCGAATCGATGCGCGTCCACGGCGGCGTTGGATACACGAAGGAGCTACCGGTCGAGCGCTTCTATCGCGACGCCCCTCTGATGGCCGTGGCCGAGGGCACGAACGAGATCCAGCGCATCGTCATCGCGCGCCGCTTGCTGGAGATGTACGCGGTCGAGTAGGTCACGCCACAAGCAACGCGGAGGATTGCGATGCCGACGAAGGAACTGTACGGACGCTACCTGGACGAGTTCGAGGTGGGCGAAGTGATCGAGCACTGGCCGGCCAGGACCGTGACCGAGGCCGATGACCTGATGTTCTGCATGCTGACGATGAACCATCATCCGCTGCACACCAACAAGCAGTACGCGGAGGACACTCAGTTCGGCCAGCGCGTCGTCTCGGGCCCGTTCGTGTACTCGCTGATCTTCGGCATGACGGTGCCAACCATCTCCGGTAAGGCGATCGCCAACCTCGCCACCTCAGACCTGCGTCACACCGCCCCCGTCTTCCACGGAGACACCCTCCAGGCCAGAACCGAAGTCCTCGAAGTTCGGGAGAGCAAGAGCCAGCCGGATCGAGGAATCGTCACTGTCCACACCACCGCCGCAAATCAGGATGGCACCGAGGTCCTCTCGTTCCATCGTGCGGTGATGATCCCGAAGCGGCCCAATTGAGCCTCAGCCGGACTGAATCACGTACTCCCGAACCGGTCCTCGCCCCGTGGCGTCAGAGTTGATGGCTCTTCGGACGTGGACCTCGTCCAGCTGAAATGCCCCGGATGAGTACATCGACACGACATCCGGATGTCCCGAGTTCGACAGCGCGACACTCGCTCGCTGGCAAGCCAGTTTCAGCGCCGTCTTCGCCAGGCGTTCTTGCTCATGCATGTCGAAGTCTTTGGCCGTGTAGGACGTGAAGTACGCGGTCTCGCTGAGCGGCACGTAGGGCGGGTCGAAGTAGACGAAGTCTCCCTCGCCGGCAGCGGACGGCGCGGCGGCGAAGTCAGCAACTTGTAGCTCCACGCCCTGCAGTGCCTGAGAAACGGCCCGCAGGTTCGCCTCATCGCAGATCGTCGGATTCTTGTACCGACCATGCGGAACGTTGAAGCGGCCCTTGCTGTTGACCCGATAGAGACCGTTGTAACAGGTCTTGTTGAGAAAAATCAGGTTTGCCGCTCCGCCGAGACTGCAGAGCAGCCTCTTGCCGCGGATCGTGTAGTAGTACTCGGCGCGGTCCTCGGCTTCCCGGTATTTGCGTTGATGCACCGACAGCGCCTTGATCAGGCTGTCGACGTTGTCGCGGACCTGGATATAGGCGTTGATCAGCTCGTTGTTGCTGTCTGAGAGAACAGCACGCCGAAAGCGACCTTCGGCTTGCAGCGCGAAGAAGAGCGCACCGCCACCGACGAACGGCTCGTAGTAGGTCTCGATCTGATCGGGCGCCGCCTTGAGGAGTTCGCGCAGCAATGCGGTCTTGCCGCCGGCCCACTTGAGGAACGGTTTCGCCATCTCAGCCGCCGTTCCGGACCGCGGCGATCGCCTGATCGACGGCCGCATCGATTCGTTGCACCAGGAGGTCGGACTTGTTCTGGTAGAGGCCGCGCGTCCAATCGATGCGCCAGCGTTGATCCAGGCTCAGCTGCCGTTCGGCGATCGCCTCCTCGACCTCGTCCTCATCCTCGATTGTGACCTCGCCGTCGGGGCGAATGAGCGCGTCGAGCAATAGGTCGTGGAATTCGACCGCCTCGCCGTCGAAGAGGACCCTGTCGACCGTATCGAGCCGATAGATGCGCAGCGAGCCGTCCGGTCGGTGCAGGCGGTACGCGCTGTACGGTCTGCCCGGCCACCAGACGCCCCAGCTGGTGAACCCGCTGGCCCGGGGATAGCGGTCGATCGCTCGTGGGTCCTTGTCGGCGACCCAGCGACCAACGATCAAATCGGGGGTGACGAGCCAGCGCTCGATCGGGAACTCAAGCACCTTGCCGTTCAGCGCGACCTTGCGTTCGATCAGCAGTTCCGAGGGCGCGGGCGGCAACTCCAGGCAGCAGGCGGAAACGCTCATGGGCGCAGGTTACCGCTAGCGCGATCGCATCCGATCGGCTCGCTGCGCCGTGCTACGCTTGCCTGCGGATCGCGGTGGTCCTGACTTGCACCGTCATGTTCATCACGGTCGAAACGGCTGTGGCGCTTGCCCACGAAGGTTGAGCGCCCGATTCGGAGTGCGCAACGATGCCGGCAGTCGTGGCCATCGGTGGCCAGTGGGGTGATGAAGGCAAGGGACGCGTCGTCGACTTGTTGGCGCGGCATGCTTCGATCGTCGTGCGCTACTCGGCCGGCAACAACGCAGGCCACACGATTGTCAACGCCAAGGGCAAGTTCGCGTTGCACCTGGTACCCGCCGGCATCTTCTATCCCGACAAAACCGCGATCATCGGCAACGGGTTGGTGATTGATCCTCAGGCGCTGATCGACGAGATCACGATGCTGGAAACGCGCGGCGTTAGCACCGAGCGGCTCAAGGTCTCCGACCGCGCTCACCTGGTCATGCCCTGGCATCCGATCATCGACCAGCAGGAGGAGCAGTTCCGCGGTAAGGCGGCGGTCGGCACCACAGGCAAGGGTGTCGGCCCGGCCTTTTCCGACAAGGTTGGGCGCTGGGGAATTCGCATGTCGGAGCTCGCCGACGCTGAAGGCTTCATGGCCCGGCTGCGGCTCGTGCTCGATTACAAGAACGAGCTACTGACCAAGCTGTACGGCGTCGAACCGCTCGATTTCGATCATGTCTACGAAACCTACCGCGAACACTGGGCTCGACTGGCGCCATACGTGACCGATACCTCATTGATCTGCCACGAGGCGCTGCGTCGCGGCGAGCGCATCCTGCTCGAAGGCGCGCAGGGCTCTCTGCTCGACCTTGATGCCGGCACCTACGACTATGTGACGTCCTCTGTGCCCACGTCGATGGCCGGCGGGGCGGCCGTCGGCGCAGGCATCGCTCCGCGCGATATTGACCGCGTCATTGGCGTCTACAAGGCCTATCAGACGCGCGTGGGCAACGGACCCATGCCAACCGAGCTGTTCGGCGACGAGGGCGACCGTCTGCGCGACGCCGGGCAGGAGTACGGCACCACCACCGGGCGTCCGCGGCGCTGCGGCTGGTTCGACTCCGTCGCGGGCCGCTACACGATCCGGCTCAACGGCTGTCACAGCATCTCGCTCACGCGCGTAGACGTGCTGGACGAATTCGAAATGCTCAAGGTGTGCGTCGCCTACAACATCAACGGTCGCAGGGTCGACGCGTTCCCGAGCTCGCGGCTGGCGCTTGAGGCGGCCGAGCCGATCTACGAGGAGCTGCCCGGCTGGCAGGAAGAAACCAGCCACTGCCGGCGCTTCGACGACCTGCCGGCCAACGCGCAGCGCTACGTACGGCGGATTGAGGATCTGATCGGCGCACCGGCCGCGCTGGTCAGCGTCGGTCCGGAACGCGACCAGGCGATTATCGTTGATCCGATCCTGTGAGCGGCGCGGAGCGTAGCGATGTCGGAAACTGTCATCTCGATTCTCGTGTGGCTGCACGTGATCGGTGTGGCGATCTGGCTCGGTGGCCAGATCATCACGGCGGCATGCGTGATTCCCGCGCTGCGGGCGGTCGGTGATCGCACGCTCTGGCTCGACGCGCTCGAAGGCTTCACCCGACGTTTCGGCCGTGTCGGCATCGTCGCGATGCTCGTCATCGTGATCACCGGCGGGGCCATGATCGACCCGCGGTTGGACCAGGTGGAGAACTTCGGCGAGGACCTCTACGCCGCCCGCTGGGGCTACATCTTCGTCATCAAGATGGCGCTCTGGGCGGTCATGATCGCGCTGATCGGCCTGCACCAGTTTGTCTTCGGTCCACGGCAGTTGGAACTCGCCCGCGAGACGGCTGAGGCTGATGAGGACACGCCCGAACTGCAACGCGTTCGACGAATCACTATTGCCCTCTCGATCTCCGGTCTGCTGATGACCTTGCTGGTCGCCGGCGCCGGCGCCTTCCTCGGCAACCACAACTTCTCGATGCTGCCATCCTGATGCGAGCGACACGGCAGCGGCGCGCGACGGCATTACTCGCGCTGGTGGCAGCCATCGGCGCCATCGCCCTGCTGATTTCGAGCTCGACGGCTAGCGCCCAGCGGTCGTCGCTCCTAGCAAACGTGACCACGCTCAAGTCCGATACCGGGTTCCTGGAGCTGTGCCTCGAGCTGGGCATTCAGGCTCCTGCTGAAACGCGGCTGTGTCCGGAGCGTCGATTGCTGCGTTTCGAGCGAGCACCGGAGGGCCGCTGGCTGCGCTCCCGCTCTGTCGAGATCGCCCCGGAGGTCGCCGTCTGGATTCGCGCGCGACGCCTGGGAGGCACGTTGCAACTCGGCTTGGGCGTCACGATTGAAGGTGTGGCGAGGGGAGTCAGGGCGTCCTCGTGGGTTCTCGACTGGAATGCCGCCGCTGTCGCTGAATGGGAGCGGACCGCGGCGGTGACGCTCCACCTGCCGGTCGCGCCTCATCCGGAGCTGTGGCCCCCTGAAGCTGGGATGGTCGCGGGTGCCCACCGGCTGGAGATCGGCAAGCCGGCCCCCGAATTCAGCCTGCCGGTATTGGGCGGTCAGGCCGACAGCCTTATCACGCTGTCACAGGCGCGCCAGACGGGTGAGCAACTGACCTTAGTCGTCTTCTGGGCGTCCTGGGCTCCATATGTGGGGCAAACGCTCTCCGTGCTGGGAGACCTGGCCGCGCGCGAAGATGACGTTCTCGTGATCGGCATCAACGTCTACGAAACCGCCGACAGCACCGGCGCTTCGTTTAGCAGGACCTACGGCAGCGGCCTGTTCCACCTCGTCGATGTCGACGGATCCGTGGCGCAGCACTACCGCGTCGACGGCTTGCCGGAGCTGTTTGTGATCGATTCCGATGGAATCTACCGCGGCGTGATTCGCGGCGCCGCGCCGTTGACCGAAATCCTCTCTGCCATCTACGCCGTCGAGTAGACGGCGTCGGTTAATCTGCGTACACACCCTGAGACGTGAACCAGAGCAGCCAGCACCACAAGGGAGCAGATCGATGCCCGAATACGAAGACATCCTGTACGAAACCAAGGGGAGGCTCGGAATCGTCACCCTCAACCGACCCGAGAAGATGAACGCGCTCAGCCACCGCCTGCGCTCCGAGCTGTTCGACGCGCTCAAGGAAGCAGAGAACGACGACGGCGTCCACGTCGTGATCATCCGCGGCGCGGGACGCACCTTTTCCGCCGGCTACGACATCACGCCCGTCCCCAACCTCTCCGAATCGGAGTACCTGGACATCCGCTCCGGTCTGCCCGATGTCGGCCCGATCCACCCCGGGCAGGGACAGTGGCCACAGCACCTGCTCTCCGGCTACTGGCAGATCTGGGAGCTGGCCAAGCCGGTCATCGCCCAGGTCCACGGGTACGCCCTGGCTGGAGGCTCCGAACTCGCCTCGATGTGCGACCTGATGTACGTCGCCGAAGATGCGATCATCGGCTATCCGCCGGTCCGCGCGATGACGACGGTCGACATCCTCTATCACCCCTGGCACATGGGCATGCGCAAGGCGCGCGAACTCTGCTACACGGGTGACTCGGTGACCGGCCTCGAAGCGGTCGAGTTGGGCTGGGCGAACCGAGCCTTCCCCGTCGACCAGCTCGCCGAGGAGACCGAGAAAATGGGGGAGCGGATCGCCAACATCGCGCCGGACATGGTGATGATGTCCAAGCGCGGCCTGAACCGCGCCTACGAGGTCATGGGCTTCCGCACTGCGCTGCAGGTCGGCGCCGACGTCCAGGCGCTCTCCACGTTCCGCAAGTCGGCCGGAGAGTTCGGTCGTATCGCGCAGGAAAAGGGGCTTAAGGCTGCCCTCGACTGGCGCGACGGTCCGTTCCAGGACTACGGCGCCGCGAAGAAGCGACCCTCCGCTCCAACGACCTAGCGGCGCGGGGGCGCTTCGTCGGGAGATGTCCGATTCGCGTCCGCTGCTCGGTGGAACAATTCCGCCTAACCAGATGCTGCGGTAGGATACGTCGGAGTCGCGCGCTTCGGCGCGGGCGGAGCTATCCGGAGCAATCCTTCAGCGAGATGAAGTAGAGGTCTATGCCGAGTCGCACCGGAGTACCGCAGTCCTTCGGCATCATCATCGTCTTCGCCCTACTCGCAGCGGGGATCTTCGCATTGGTCGGCTTTGCCGTCTACAAGGGCTCGGACCGACACATCGTCGAGGCCAAGGCCCAGTCCGAGGTCGCCGGCGCTGAAGGCTGGCAGGTGACCGACGACAAAGGGGAGCACATTTTCTGTATCGAAGAGGGCAAGGAAGACCACCCCTCGCTCTCGCTGACCGAGCGCCCGCCGAAGACCTGCGCCGAGGCGGCTCCGCTGCCGATCGAAAACCTCAACGACGACGAGTACGGCGGCGAAGACGCCGTACGTGCGGGCGGCGACGCGCTGCGCGGGGCCGACCTGTACGTCGCTAACGGCTGCCAAGTCTGCCACGGCGAGGTCGGCGAAGGCATCGTCGGCCCGACCATTGCCCGCACCGGACTTGACATCCAGGGCGTGATTGCTCAGTACCGTCAGCCCCGCGGGATCATGCAGGAGTTCTCGGCCGACGATGTTTCGGTCCAGGACATCGCCGATGTCTGGACCTGGCTGCAGACCTTGCCCGCCGTAGACCCGCTCGTCGACCCCAACAACGACGCCCTGGGCCACGAGAACTACGGCCAGTGGGCTGAGTAGCCGACCCAGCGCCTCACCTGCACGTATCCTCTCTGGCGACAACACCCGACCAGGGAGGTCCGCTATGGGCAACCACCCGACACCCTCCGCCGCATACTGGGCGTTCTTCGAGAACTTCAACGCCAAAGATCCCGCCGGCTGGGCCGGCGCGATGTCGTATCCGCATGTGCGGGTTTCGGCGGCGCGTCCGCCGACGCGAGGCGCGGGGCCCAGTCCTCGCACTGCCTCGGACGTCTATCCGACTGCCGACGACTACGCATCGATGGCGACCGGTGCCGGCTGGGAACGCTTCGAGACCACCGGTTGGGTGCGGACCCAGGGCATCACACCGCTCGTCGTGGCCGCCTCCGAAACCAAGGTGCATTTGTCCGGCGGCTGGACCCGGCACCGCGCGGACGACTCCGAGATCATCACCAACCGCGTCCTCTACGTACTCACCCGCCTCGACCAAGGCTGGGGCATCCAGGCGCGGTTCGGCATCGACGGATACGCCAAAGGCGCAGACCGCAGCGCCCAGTCCGAAGCCGCGCTGGCCGCGCTGGGACGAACGATGTCGACGCTCGAGCCGGGAGATGTCGACAACTGGCTCGGTACGTTCCACTATCCGCTGACCCTGATCGGCGCGCCGGGCGAGGTGAGCGTCGTTGAGGACGCCGAGGCCATGCGCGCCGCCTACGGCGAATGGGCCGGGGAAGCGTTGCCGATCGATTACACGGCCGACGTCATCGCCGCCGGACAGAACGGCGTGACGCTATCGCAATCAATCACGCGCGGCGACGATTCCTTCCACCAGTCGTTCCTCGTGGCCGAGGGCGACGGCGAATGGAAGATCCTCGCCGTCTCCGCCATCACGTAGCGGCTGGGGCGCCAGGAGGGAACTCGCATGGGCGCGTACGAGTCTCCCGAGGCGGCATATCGCGCGTTCCTCGACACCTTCAACGCTCGAGATGCCGACGGCTGGGCCGAAGTCAACAACTGGCCGCACGCGAGAATCTCCGCCGCCGCCGACAGCGAAGCGCACTGGCGCCCGCCGACTCGCATCTTCACCGACGCCGATGAGTACGTCTCGGCCCCGCTCTGGGACCAGCTCGAGGCCAGCGGCTGGGCGCACAGCGAGTCCTCACCGCCGCGGACCGTGCAGTCGTCGAACGTCAAGGCGCACATCGCCGGTGGATGGACTCGATATGACGCCGACGGCGTGGCAATGGCGTCCAATCGGGTCGTCTACGTCGCGACCAGAACCGATCAGGGCTGGGGCCTGCAGGCGCAGCTCAAGACCGACAGCTTCGTCGAAGGGCGGGACTATTCGGCCGAGCGAACAGCGGCGGTGGCCGCGGTCGAGTCGGCGTTGGCATTGCTTGGCGCGCGTGACATTGACGCCTACTGCGAGGCGCTGGCATATCCGTTCACGCTGGTCGGGCCACCGGGAGTGATCATCCAGATTGACTCCGCTCCCGAGATGGCGGCCGCCATGCGCCGCGTCGGAGACGACCAGCTCGACGTACCACCGGATTCAGCAGAGATCGTCAACTGCGGACAAAGCGGAGCGAATGTGACGTTTCGCGTGGCGCGCGACGGCACGGTCCAGGAAGCGCTGGCGCTCGTCGGACTGCGAGACGGCGGCTGGCGGATGATGGCAATTTCGGGGATTTGAACGGCGTTAATCGGCGCCGCGCAGCCGAGGATCTAACAGGTCACGCAACACGTCGCCGACCAGATTGAATGCCAAGACTGTAAGTGAAATGGTCACTCCGGGCACCAGAGCCAGCATGGGCTCGGTGCGGATCAGCCGTTGAGCTGCAGCCAGCATGATGCCCCAGCTTGGATCGGGCGGCTGAGTGCCGAGTCCAAGGAAGCTGAGCGCGGCCTCGATGATGATCGCGACGCCGAAGAGCAGCGATCCCTGCACGATCACGGGCGCCAATGTGTTGGGCAGAATGTGGCGTGATGCGATACGGACGTCGCCGCCACCGATTGATTGGGCCGCGGTGACGTAGTCCTGCTCCTTCACCGAGAGCGTGCTTCCGCGGACCAGCCGGGCAAAGCTAGGGATGAAACCTACGCCGATGGCGATCATCACATTGGTCAATCCCACACCGAGTCCCGCGATGATGATCAGCGCCAGCAACAACGCGGGGAAGGCGAAGATGGCGTCCATCAGGCGCATCAGCAGCTCGTCGCGTCGACCGCCCCACCAGCCCGCCAACAACCCGATCGGCAAACCCAGTCCGGCGCCGATGAATACCGAGATTAGCCCCACGAGCATGGCGGTGCGGGCGCCCACCACCAGCCGGGCCCACGTATCGCGGCCCAGCGTGTCGGTGCCCATCCAGTGATCCCAGGTGAAGCCAACCAGAGGTGCGGTTGGGTTGATCGCAATCGGATCAATCCCTCGTGCCGTGAAGTCCTGGAAAATGGCCGCGAACAACACGAACAGGAGGAACAGCAGGCTGATCAACCCGATGTAACGGCGCCGGAACCGACGCCAGAACTCCCTCTCGCGGGAGAAGCGGCGACTCGAAGCTGGGAAGCTCGGCGTCTGGATATCAGGTCCGGGCGAGGTCATTAGCTGTACCGGATCCTTGGATCGAGAAACGCGTACGAGATATCGACAAGCAGATTGATCAGCAGCACGCCGGTCGCGATCACCAGTGTCACGCCTTGGACCACGTCAACTTCCTGGTTCAACAGCGATGTGATGACGAACTTGCCCATTCCCGGAAGCTGGAAAATCGTCTCGATGATGATTGTGCCGCCGACGATGATCGACATTTGCAGGCCCAGGACCGTCACCACCGGTATGAGCGCGTTGCGGAACGCGTGGCGAGCAATCACCGTGCGTTCGCGCAGCCCTTTCGCCCGGGCCGTACGCACATAGTCTTGCCTTAACACCTCAACCATCGATGCGCGGACCTGTCGCGCCAGACTGCCGGCTGACGCAATCCCGACCGCGAACGCGGGGAGTGTCAGGGATTTGAGGTTGTCGACGAAGCCGTCGCCGATCTCTGCGAAGCCGAGCGCGGGGAACCAGTTCAACTCCACCGCAAACAGCAGGATCAATGCCAGGGCCAGGAAGAAATTGGGGATCGACACACCGATCACGGCAAACAGCGTGAGCCCATAATCGAAGAAGGTGCCCGGTCTGGCCCCAGCGGCCATGCCGATCGGTACGGCAACAACCAACGCCACCAGCAGCGCCATCAGGCCGAGTTGACCTGAGACCTTGAGCTTGTCCAATAGCTGGCCGCCTACCCCCTCACCGGTTCGGATGTTCGTACCGAAATCACCTTGCAGTACGCCTCCGATCCAATCGGCGTACTGCTCAAAAAACGGAGCGTCCAGATTCAGCCGCTTGCGTAACGCCTCTGCCTGATCCGGGCTCTGTTCCGGGCCGAGGATCGCTCCGACGACGTCCCCCGGGAGAAGGAAGATTGCGGAAAAGGTCACCAAGGTGACGACCCAGAGCACAAACACCGAGGCCAGCAAGCGGCGGATAATGAACGCCCGCACGCCGTCTCCGTTCTCACCTGGCGCCGCTTCGCGCCCCAGCTTGGACTACACGCCGGGAGTGTAAGTCAGTCGCCTACGAGGCAACCCCCGCGCGATGGCGGGGGTTGCCGGTTCGGTCGTTCGAGTCCGCCAGACGTCAGGACAGGATCCGAACGTTGTTCTGACCGAGCTTGAACTTGGCGATGGCCTGCGGCGTGTACTCGATGTCAGGCTGCATGCCGACGTAGTACGCGCTGTAGTAGTACTCGATGCCCCATGCGGCGTCGATGTAGGCGGCGTTGAGTTCGTTCATCGCCTCGGCGCGTTGCTCGGGGTCGAACGCGGCGGCGGCGGCGAGAATCGCCGCGTCGATGCGCTGGCGCAACGGGTCGTCGGGACCGGGGAGCACGTGCTTGGAGAAGCCGTTGGCGTTGATGATGAAGCCCATCTGCTGCCACACGTCGGGGCGCATGGACATTCCCGAGCTATGGGAGTTGGTCTGCAAGTCCCAGAACTCGCGGTAGTAGTCGGGAGACGGCTTGGGGACCAGGTTGCGGATGATGCCAAACTCGGCAAGCTGCGCCGAGATCAGCTGATCCTCTTCCACCCAGGTCGGAATGGATCCGTTGGTGTTGACCTCGTACTCGAAGCCGTCGGGGTGGCCCGCCAGGGCGAGTTCTTCGCGGACCTTGTCCGGGTTGAAGCTGTAGCCCTCGAAGTCGGGGTTGTGGTCGCCCAGAGCCGGGCCAATCAGGCCGAAGTGGGCCGGCGTGTGGATACCGTTGCTGACCAGGTCGTTGATCTGCGGTCGGTTGACGGCCCAGTTCACGGCACGGCGCAGATGCGGGTTGGTCCAGGGCTCCAGGTTCATGTTCCACCACGTGCGGCGGAGTGAGTTGCTGGGACGTCCCTTGAGGGTCAGGCCCGCGTCTTCAATCGTGGAGAGCTGCGACGGGTCCGGGCCATCAATGATGTCAAGGTCTCCAGCAAGCAGACCGTTCACCTTCTGGTCGCCCTGCACACCGAGGCGCATCGTGACGCCGTCGATGAGGGGCGAGTTCTCCATCCAGTAATCCTCGTTCGCCTTGACCACGAGGCGGTCACTCTCGACTTCCTCAACGAAGACCATGGCGCCGGCGCCAGTTGGCTCGCGGTTCTGGAAGTCGTCCGTCTCCATCACCTTGGTTGGCGAGACGAGCATGCCGGCGCGGTCGCTCAGCATTCGCAGGAGCGGTGCGAAGGGCTCATCCATGTGCCAGGTAGAGGTCAGCTCATCGGTCGACTCGACGTTGCCAATCAGCTGGGTGTCCTGCGCAGCGACCGAAATATCAAGGTCGCGGGCGCGCTCGATGTGCCATTTGACGGCTTCGGCATTGAGCGGCGTTCCGTCGTGGAAGCGCACGTCAGGGCGAATCGTGAACACGAACGTGAGATCGTCGGGGATCTCCCAGAACTCGGCAAGCGAGCGGCTCTGGTCGGGGACCAGATCCGAGTCGACACCAACCAGGGTGTCGTAGACCATCCAGACGAACTGGTGCTCGTCACCGCCGGTGCCGGTGATCGGGTCGAGGCCGAAGAGGTTGTCGGAGCCGATACCGGTGATGATTGCCCGACCGCGTTCGGCCGGTTCTTCCTGCTGAGCTTGCGCGACAGCCGCCTGCTGCTGTTGCTGCTGGGCTTGCTGCTGCATGGCCTGCTGTTCGGCCTGCTGCTCTTGCGCTTGCTGCTGCATGGCCTGCTGTTCGGCCTGCTGCTCTTGCGCCTGCTGCTGCATGGCCTGCTGTTGCTGCTGTTGCTGCTGCCCAACCTGTGTGACGGTCTGGCCGTCATCGTCATCGTCGCCGCAGCCGACCAGCGCCAGACCGGCCGCGCCGACGCCGGCCCGCGCCGAAGCGCGTAACAGCGAGCGCCTCGACATCTTGTTGCGGCGCATGCGCTGCCAGTAATTGGGTGTGCTCATCGTGTTGGTACCTCCTTGGACGCGCCCGTCGGCCAGAATTGAACGGCCGACTCTCGCTCGAAGCGCGCCAGTGTCACCGTTGGAGCTTAACACGGCAAGCCGCAAAATCATGAACCGCGGGTTTGCGAGCTTGCGGGCCTATTGGGGTGGCGTCGAGAAGACGATCGGTCCGTCTGAGACCAGATTCAGGCTGGCCAACAGCTCAACCCGGCCTGCATTCGTCACGAACTCGGCCGTCGTGACCTGGCTGACAAGCTCGCCGTCGTCGCCCATCAGGGTGATGGTCACGGAGAAGTGATCGATCTGCTCGACGCCGACGTTCTCGGCCAGCAGCTCTGCCGTGTCGGCCTTGAGCATCTCCACGATCAGGTCAAAGTTCGGATCTCCGGGCACGAGGTATCCGCTCTCGATCACCAGTTCATACACCGGCGGGCGGTCGCCCTCGGTTGTCCTCGTCACCCAGGAGATGCCCAGCAGCGCATGCAGCGGCTCAAGATCGAAGCGGTCCGGTTCGCCGAGGAAGTCGTCAACCGTTTTGCCGGCGAATCCCAACAGGGCCGGACTGGACGGTGCCCAGATCGGCTCCCCGTTCTCCTCCGAATCGCTGACCCAGATGCCGTCCCGGTTCCAGAGCAGACGGTAGGTACTGCCATCGTCGATGTTGACCGCAGTCTCAAACGCGCCCTGACTCAGCGACCCGCGCGAGGTCGTGGCGGCCAGCCTCGATTCTCCGTCGATAGTCGCCGTCGCCACAAACTGAAGGTGAAACTCGTCGGTGCCGGCCGCCCAATGCGAGGCCAGATCGAGGAGTTGCGCGGCATCCAATAGTGGGGGCGGTTCCGACTGGCCTGCGGAGGAGCCATCCGCACCGTCGTCGGGTGAAGCGGCAAACGCGTCCACCAGCGAGCCGTCGACCAGCGGCTCCGGCGTCGGAAAGTCAATCGGCTCATTCCAGCTCGTCAAATGGGTGGCCGTGTTGATGAAGAACTTGGGCGCCGTTTGATCGTCGTCCCCGTCACCGGAGAAGGCGAATGCGTCGGCTACGGTCATCTCGGTTTCAATCAGCAGCGGCGCGCCGGTCTCTTGGTCAATCGTCAGGCGGAGATGCATCGCTTCGATGCCTGCGTCAACCACCTCAATGCCCAGTTCCTGCAGCGCCACCGCCGCCGCCTCGTTCAGCGCGTCGACATCGATGTCACATTCGACGATCCAAGCGGATTCGCCACTGTGAGAACCGACTGTCGCCGAGCCGCCCACAGTCTCGATGCAGCCAAACGCAAGGCCGAGTTGTGCCGGATCGGCAAGCTGGCTCGGATCGCCGCCGAGCATCCCGGTCAGGCCCTCTAGCACACCCTCGGCCTCGCTCGTCAGGTCGATCCAGCCCCCGGCCATCGGCATCGTCAAGTAGACGGCGTCCTCGGTCATCAGGATCGACATCAAGAGCAGCAGTTCCTCCTCGTCCGCCTCCTCGGCCGCGCTGTCGCCGAACATCCCGAGCAGTTGAGTCGCGTCCAGCGTGGTCAGGATCGTCAGCGGCTCGAACTCAGCAGAAACAGTCGCCGACAACTGCGCCGCCAAGCCGGCCAGGTTGAAGTCAGCCTCGACATCGAGAACGATCGATTCCAGCCCCTCCGACCACGCGGTGAACGCGGCGTGCGCCTCTTCCAACAGTGGGTCGTCGAACCGAGCGGCGCCATCGTCCTCAGCCGCAGTTTCTTCCTGCTGAGGCTCGGCGGCCGCCTGCTCGTCCTCCGACCGGGTCTGCGTCGACTGATCTGACTGCACCGGCTCAGGGCGCGCCGAGGTCCCCTCCTGCTGCTGCTGCTCCGCCTGCGCCTGCGGTTGCTCAGATTGCTGTGCCTGTTGCTGTTCCTCGTCGCCGCCACATCCCGAGATAACGAAGCCGAGCGCCGCTAAACCCGCCGCGAGGCATAGCAACATAACGCGCATCAGCGAACCTCCAGTAGTGAGATTCACTCTATCCCGAGATTGTTCGGGCGACGCAAACCCTGTCGTTCGCGCCGACCAATCTCGCTTAGTCAATTGTTACTCGGGCCAGAGCCGGCAAGAAAAATGAGGGACGGATCGAATCCGACGGAAATCCACAGCTCGAAACTGCCGCCATCGGTCTGGAACGCTCCGCCGCCGGACAATCTCATTTCTTCCATGTCACGCGCGGGAAGCCAAATTCTCAGGTCGAACCTTTCGACACGCAGCACCGTCATATCGTCGTAGCCTGACTTGGCCATTGCGGCTTCAAACAATGCGGCAATCCGGTCAAACAACGGGTCTCCAGGAACCAGAACATCACTGTCGACCCACACTTCGTAGTACGTCCGCCCGGAAAGGTCCGCGTGATCCACATTTGGACTCCGACCTCCCATCTCTGCATGACGTATCAGTTCGCGGAACAGGCCGAGGTCGATCAAGGCTGGCTCGGCAAGCACCGCGTCGAGCGATGTGTGGCCAAAGCCATGCGCAGCCGGCGTCGACCTGGTCCAGACGGGCTCTCCTTCCACCTCCCGTTCGCTAACCCAGAGGCCGTCACGGTTCCAATGCAGGCGATCCCGTTGGTTCCAGACATAGCCACCATTGACCCTTTCAGCAAACGAGACGGTGCGATTCAAGGCATCCGGGGTTCGCGTAACCCGCACCCACGGTTCCTCGTCGGTATTGCCGCCGTCGACTCGCAACGAAACCTCGGATACCCATGGCATGTCGTGCTGTGTGGCCAGCCCGCGCTCAGCCAGGACGAGCAACCGTTGCGGCGTGGCGGCGTCCGTCCTGAGCCGCTCGATTAGTTCCGCATACTGGTCAACCTCCACGCGCGGTCTCGGCGTTGGGAAAGCGATCGGCTCGTCCCAGCCCGTCAGCGCGATTCTGATGGACGCCCAGTTGAGCGCGCCATCGCGGTTGCGGTGCGCCCGCCGGTGTTCGGTGAGCAGCGGCGCGCCGCTGACCTGGCTGATCGTGACCTCGGCGACCGTCATCACAAACTCGTCGTCGAGGTAGCCCCCTGAGAACGGCATCATCGAGTCCGGGGAAGTCGGGCAGGTCACGACCCAGACTGCTTCCCCCTCGTATTGATCTTCAACGATCGCGCCTCCGTCGTATGTGGCGCAGTCCAGTTCAACCTGCTCCCTGTCAAGGGGGCCTAGCAGGCTTGGGCGGATTCCGAAAAACTGGTGAATCATGCTGTCATAGTCGAGAGGCCAGTACCAGAGCGGGCCGGTCCATCCGCCTAATCCGGTCACGGTGCTGTATGCCCCGTCCCTGGTGTGTAGTTGCTGCATGAGCACGGGCTGTTCTGTGTCGGGGAGAGGGAGGCCCGCGAGTAGTTCGAACCGGTACGAGAAGTCGCCGACGCTCCACGACGCCAAGGGCTTCAACTGGATTCCTACCCTTGAAGCAAGCCGTAAGCACGTGCCGTCCCAGAGCGCAGCCCAACCGGCCTCCAGCGTCAGAGTCTCCAGATCAGCGAACCAGGCGTCCATCGCCTCACTTGCCGCGCCAATCAACTCAAGGCGCTCATCCCCCTCGTCGTCGAGTTCTGTCGAGTCGGCGGCTTGCGCCTCTTCCACCTGTCCACTCTGCTCAAGGGCAGCGGCGCGCTCCGCCTCGGCAACAATGTCGTCGGAATCGCAATCTTGTAGGTGCGCAACCGCTGGAACGCCGACGCGAAGATCGATCGCTCCTTCGACCGTCGACCTCGGCGTCTCCGCCCTGGAGTCGACTGGCTCGGCATCGTCTTCAGGCTGCGCCGTTGTTCCCGACGGTCGGTCAGCCGCCGACTCGGGCTGCCGGCCATCGCTTTCGCCCGACCGCCCTACCTCGCTCGCAGACTCGCTGACGGCCGTTCTACGTTCCTGTTGCGGGGGTGCTTCCTGCGGCGTCTCGCGGGGTGCGCTCCGCGGCTGCTCGCTTGGCTCGTCCCGCTGTTCAACGGCCTGCAGCGCCGCCTGCTCTTCCTTGCCGCCGCAACCGACAGCCAGCAGGGAAGCCGCCAGCAACCCAACGACTACGCAAATGCGAACTGTCGTCAATGCTCAGACCGGCGTGATCGCCAGGGCTCGGATTTCGCCGAATTCGCGGTCCAGCTTGGTCCATGAGTCGCCGCCGTCTTCGCTCAGGTAGACGTAGCCGTAGAGCGAGGCCGCGGCGATCGTGTCGGGCGCCTGGGGATGGCTAGCCAACCAGTAGACGACCGATTTCGGCGCAACGGGCAGTTCGCAGGTCGCCCAAGTCTTGCCGCCATCGGTCGTACGTTGAATCGCGCCAGTCGTTCCCGGGATCCCATCGCCGCTGGCCACGAACATCGTGTTCGGGTCGTCGTGCTTGACGATCATCGCGCGGCAGTACGAGCGCTGGGTGCGCTCGGTCACTGGCGGGAACTCGTGCTGCAACCACGATTCGCCCTCATCGTCCGAGCGGGCGATCCCGTAGGGGCTGGTCGCGAACGTTGCCGCGCCCTCGGGCGCCGTCGAGCGTCCCATGCAGTGGATGTCGGCCTGGAACGTCTCCGGACCCAGCGGATTGCCGCGCACCCAGGTATCGCCGCCATCGATCGACTTGTGTACCCCATCAACCTCGACGCCGGCATAGATCCGCTGCGAGTTGAGCGGATCGATCACGACGACCGTTGTGCGCGGAATCCCAACAGGGCACTCCTCGACGACTTGCACGGGCAAGTCGTCCCACGACTGGCCGCCATCACGCGAGCGGCGCACGCCCGGTCGTCCACCGGCGAAGATCGTACTGGTGTCTGCCGGGTCAACGGCCAGCGACCAGGTCTGGCGGTCGGGCTCGTAACTGTCGACCACGCTCCAGGACGAGCCGTTGTCGTCGGACAACAGCAGGGCATCGTCGGCGCCGGCCATCAGTCGATTGGGGTCGTCGGGAAACACCACCAGCGAGCGAACCGACTGCTCGCCGACGCCGCGCCCCTTCTGCCAGACACCGCCGCCATCAGGCGAGCGCCAGACCCCCTGTCCAATCGTGCCGACGTGAATGGTGATGTGATCCGACATGCTGTGCCTCTTCCGTTAACCGATGCGCGCAGGGTAAGCCTTTCGCACGGCAAGCAGATGGTCGTCAGTTGCGGAGCACCCCGCGCAGGTCCGGAAACTCTATGGGCACGTTGAAACTGACCAGTTCCGTCTGCCAGCGAATATCCGACCTGGCGCCCTCCTGCGACAGCGTGATCGCCACGTCGACCATCATTAGCGCTCCGCTCTCCCGGTGGACCACGGCCTGCAGCGCGATGAGGAAGCCAACCTCGGCTGCCTCGATCAGCTCCTCCAACTGCGCCGTCGCGCCGGGCGCCTGCCCGAACAACGTCGCCATGACCGACTTCACCAGCTCCCGCGCCGCCGCCCGCTCGTCGGGATCCTCAATTCCGGCGTGAGCCCGGCAGCGAACGATCCACGCGGGCTGGTCTCGCCACGCCTCCAGGCTGGTCGCGCCAAACGATCGGTCGGCGCACTCAAGCCAGCGCTCCAGCACCTGATCGTCGGTGATGATTGGCGTGCCCAGCATTGAACGCAGCTCCCGCTCCAGCGCAATGCTCTGCGAGTCGTCGCCATCGCCGACGTGCCGCCAGAAGCTGAAGTCCCAGATGAACTCCTCGTCCTCGACCCGAAGCTGCTGGAAACTCTCTCGTTCATCCTCCGAGTCTGCGTCACTCAGGTAGAGAATGGTCCAGACCGACTCGGGATCCCTGCGGTACCTCGCTTCGCCCTCGAAATCGAAATCGCCAGTCGGTTGCTCGCCAACGCCGAGCGCCGTCGTCGAGTACTCAGCCGTCTCAAACGAGTCCGCCCACTGCTTGAACGCCTCGCTCGCCTGCTGGTGAAGCGGCTTGTCCGCATCGGAGCCGCAGGCGGCGATCAGCGAAGCGAAGAGAAGCAGGACAACGAGCAGTCTCATCCGGCCAGCCTTCCATCAACGCAGGCTAAGTCCCCTCTCTCCGTTGGAGAGGGCCAGGGTGAACCCCCTCTGGAGGCGCTGGTGCGGCGGAGTTCTCTACGGCATGTACGGATAGGGACAGGGCCCCAGTTGCGTCTTCAGGATCGCCTGGGCATCCTCTACAAACTCACACAGCAGCGGCCGAGTATCCGCCGGATCAATGATGTCCTGACCCGTCGCCTCTGCCGTCCGGAACGGCGACGCCAGGTCCCGCAGGCGACCCTCGATCTCCTCGCGCTTCGCCTCCGGATCATCCGCTGTATCGATCTCCCGCCGATATGCGGCCATCGCACCGCCCTCGATGTGCATCGACCCCCACCGGCCCGAGGGCCAGGCCCAGCGTTGGAACATGCCCGTGGGACGGTGCTGGCACTGTCCCGCGACGCCGAAGATGCGTCCCATCACCACGGTCGCCCAGGGCATCTGCGATTGACAGGTGGCCATCACCAGCCGTGCACCGGCCCGCTCGATGCCCAGCTTCTCCGACTCGATCCCGACCATGAAGCCGGGCTCGTCGGCGAACGAAATCATCGGCAAGTGGAACATGTCGCACAGCTGGATCAGACGGATCACCTTGCTGCCGCCCTTGACGTCGGTGGAGCCGCCCTCATGCATCGGGTTGTTGGCCATCACGCCGACGGGGTAGCCGTTGATCCGCGCCAGCCCCGTAATCCGTGAGCGTCCGTAGAACGGCGCAATCTCGAAGAACGAACCTTCGTCGACGCACCAGTTGATCGCGCGGTGGCCGTCATAGGCTCGGCGCCGGTCACGTGGAACAAGCCGCCGCAACCGCTCTTCGCGGCGGTTGGGGTCGTCGGTCGGTTCGGTGCGCTCGGCCATCTCGTAGACGCTCTGCGGCAGGTAGCTGAGGAACTGTCGGATCTGCCGAAACGCGTCCTCCTCGTCCTCGGCCAGGTTGTCGACTGAGCCGGACTGGTAGACGTGGACACGCTCGTCGCCGAGATCCTCTTTGGTGATGTCGTAGCCCAGCCCGGCCTTGACCACCGGCGGCCCGCCAGGGAAGAGCTGGGAGATGCCTTTGACCATGATCGTGAAGTGAGCCATGCAGGCATTGACGGCGGGCAGACCGGCGACCGAGCCCATCACCGCCGAGACGACCGGCACTACACGCAGCAGATCGGTGTCGAAGGTCGACCATGTGTTGCCGTCTGGCAGATAGGTGCGACCCAGCGTCTCGAAGCCGCGCACCGAGCCGCCGGCCGAGTCCAGCATGCGCACGTACGGCACGCGCCACTCAAGCGCGCGCTGGTTCGATCGCTTTTCCGAGCCGAGGCCATCAGCGCCATCGCCGCCGCCCGAGCCGCCGCGCACAGTGAAATCTCCCGCCGAAACGACAACCTTGCGCCCGTTGACCTTGCCGAATCCCTCGATCGCCCCCTTCGGCGTGAAGCCGACCAGCTCGCCGGAGTCGTCGTAAGAGGGTCGGCCGACCAGCGACATGAATTCGGTCAGCGTGCCGGGGTCGAGCAACCCGTCGATTCGCTCATTGACCAGCAACTTCCCCCGCCGCCGCTGCCGCGCCACCCCCTCCGGCCCACCCCGAGCCTTGGCTAGCTCCTTACGCTTGGCGATCTCGGCGATTTCTTGTTCCCAGGTCATATTGGGCTCTCTTCTGGATTGTGTCTCGATGGCACCAGCCGGAACGAGCAGTGTCGATAGCGTATTGGCACTCCGTTGGCGGATAGGATCGTGTTGCTGCAGGCGGTTTGGAATAGACGGGCAATGGGAGGAGGGCGGCTATCGATGGCTCTTTCCGACCTGCTCGTTTCTGCGATTGCGCCGATCTATATTCGGGCCCGATTCCTCCAGGAACGCCTCCAGTCCGGCGTCGTCTGGAATCTGCTCGACGACCGCTTCATCGCCGACCCCTATCCCACCTACCGACAACTGCTTGAGCGCGATCCGCACCACTACAGCCCCTTGACCGGGATGATCACCGTCGCCCCCTACGACGATGTTGACGCGATCCTGCGCGATTACCGCAAATTCAGCAGCGTCATTCGCGGTACCGAGCCGTTCCCGGTGGCCGAGGAACAGGCGCGGCGTCAACTCTCACCGTCCATGCAGTTTCGAGACCCGCCCGATCACACTCGCCTGCGCGGGCTGGTCAGTCGCGCCTTCACGCCACCGCAGATTGCGAAGATGGAAGAGCAGATTCGGGCGACCGCGCACACGCTGCTCGATGACATCGGCGACCGCAGCGAGTTCGACCTCATGGCTGCCTTCGCGGACCTGCTGCCGGTGCTCGTGATTGCCGAGATGATCGGCGTGCCGACGGAGGATCGGCAGCAGTTCAAGGTTTGGTCCGACCAGATCATCCGAGGCATCGAGCCGAATCTGTCCGAGGCGGAGCTCTCCGCGTTGCTCGACACGGCCGAGGCGCTGGCCGGATACTTCACCCCAATCATCGAGGATCGCCGCCGCGACCCGCAGGACGACCTGGTCTCGCGCCTGGTGATCGCCGAGGAGGAAGGCAAGACACTGAGCAACGACGAAACGCAGATCACCCTGCGCCTGTTGCTGGTCGCCGGCAACGAGACGACGACCAATCTGATCGGCAATGGCCTCAAGGCGCTGCTCGAACATCCGGAGCAGTTGCAACTGTTGCGCGAACAGCCGGAACTGATCCCTTCAGCCATCGAGGAGCTGCTGCGGTACGACTCCCCGGTCCAGATCGACGTCCGACGCCTGGTCGAGGACACCGAAGTCGGGAACAGGCAAGGCAAGCAGGGCTCGTTGGTGACGCCGTTGATCGGCGCCGCCAATCGCGATCCCCAGGCGTTCCGCGATCCCGACCGGCTCGACATCACCCGCGAGGACTCGGGCAACATCTCATTCGGCCGAGGCATTCACCACTGTCTCGGTGCTCCATTGGCCCGATTGGAAGCGAAGGTCGCATTCGAGGTTCTACTGGAGCGGTTCGGCGAGATCGGCTTCGGCTCCAGGCAGCCCCAGTACCGCCACAACATTGTCCTGCGCGGACTCGAGCACATGGACGTTCGCGTGCGCCGCTTCGGGTTGGCAGCCTCAGTGGGGCAGGCGGCTGATCCGCAGTAGGCGAGTGATCGCAGTACCTATCGGGCCGCGGCGATGGCCTGCTGCGCTCGTTCGGCCAGTTCTGGTTGGCGCGACCAATCGGGGTCGATCTGGGCGCGGATGTTGGCCGACTTCGTCGCGATCGCAAACTCCTGGACCGCGAGCTGTTGCAGCGATTCGGTCAACGTCTGCTCGGGGTCCTGGGCCAACCGTTTCCCCCGGGTCCACCAGGCCTGCTGCATCGTCTCGTCCGTTGCTTGCATCAGGACTTCCTCGGTCACGGCGCGATGCCGCACCAGGGCATACAGAACCTGCACCGGCGTCTGCGGTGGATCAAGTTGCGCTGGCGGTAGCGTTTCGGGCCAAATCAGCTTCGCTTCAGCCGTGCATGCCTCAGAGGCGCAATCGGACAGTGAACCGATCGGGGTGAGTTGATGCAACTGCTCTCCGGTTGCCCCCGCCAGCGCCGTCGTCAGCACACGCCGCGTGAGCAAGAGCGCATAGCCCCAGGCCTCGGCCGAGTCAGACTTCATCCCGGGCTAGATCAGGTCCTGTCCGCCCGCGGCTTCGAGCGCAGTGCGGATCGTTTCCTGAATGCCCTCGTCTGGATCGACAAGCGGCGCGCGCAGCGGACCGGCGTTGAAGCCGATGTCGTTGAGCGCCCACTTGACTGGCGCCGGATTGCCGATCAGGAACAGCGCCTTGACCAGCGGCGCGATCTTCACCTGGAGCCGTCCCGCCTCGGCCGTGTCGCCGCGTTCCCAGGCGTCGTACATCGCCTTGATCTGGCCGCCCACGAGGTGCGAAAGCACGGACACCGCACCGTAGCCGCCCATCGCAAGCATGGCCAGATTGTCTCCATCGTTGCCGCTCCACATGCGGAAGCGCGGCGGTGCGGTGCGGATGATCTCCGCGATCTGCTCCAGGTCGCCCGAGGCTTCCTTGACACCGGCGATGTTGGGGCAGTCTTCGGCCAGCCGCACCGTCGTCTGCGCGGCCATGTTCAGACCGGTCCGGCCGGGCACGTTGTAGAGCATGATCGGCGTCTCGGGCACCGCGTCCGCCACGGCCTTGAAGTGCTGATACAGCCCCTCTTGCGACGGCTTGTTGTAGTACGGCACCACCTGCAGTAAGCCGTCGATATCCAGCTTGGCAGCCTGCTCGGAGGCGTCGACTGCCGTGCCGGTGCTATTTGAACCGGTGCCGGCGATCAGCGTGCCGCCAGCGTCGTGCACCACCGGGGCCAGCTCGCGGAACAGCAGGCGCTCTTCCTCGTGGGTCAGGGTCGGAGATTCGCCGGTGGTGCCGGCCACGACCACTCCGTCGGAACCCGACTTGAGCAGCGCCGAGGCCAGGTGCTGGGCCTGCTCAACGTCAATGTCGCCGGCCTCGGTCATCGGCGTCACCATTGCGGTGTAGAGGCGTCCCCACGTTGGGGCGTCGTTCGGCTCGGTCATGATTCGGTCTTTCCGTCTGTCG
The DNA here is from genome assembly GCA_965208665.1 of Dehalococcoidia bacterium. Classification (GTDB taxonomy): domain Bacteria; phylum Chloroflexota; class Dehalococcoidia; order Bin125; family Bin125; genus Bin125. The sequence continues at coordinate 1,542,542 of CBDBPH010000002.1, read as the reverse complement.
GGATCCAAGCATCAAGGCTACTAGGTCTGGCGCAGGTCGGACTGCGGATGACATCCCTCGGGGACGAGAAAGGTTATGTCGGAGTCGGCGCGGCGAAGTCGAGCAGACCTGCGTGCTTCAACTCATCCCAGAGGGCGACGGGGATTGGCGTTTCGACCATCCGCGCGTTCTCTTCCACCTCGGCGACCGAGGCGGCGCCGGGGATCACGGCGGCGATGGCAGGATGAGCGAGGATGAATTGCAGGGCAGCCGCCTTCATCGGGACGTCGTGGCGGTCGCAGACCGCTTTGATTGCCCTGGCACGATCGAGCATCTCGACCGGCGCGGCGCGGTAGTTGTAGCTCGCCGCGTCGTCCAGATCTGAGGCCAGGATGCCGCTGTTGTAGGGCCCACCGGCAATGACACTGATCCCATTCGCCTCGCAATAGGGCAGAAACTCTGCGAGCGCGCCTTGCTCGAGCAGCGTGTAGCGCCCCGCCAGGAGGAAGCAGTCGAGCGGAAGTTCCCTCGCGAAGCGCAGCTCCATTTCCCACTGGTTCATTCCCGCGCCGATCGCTCCAACCAGACCCTGCTCGCGCAGTTCGATCAGGGCGGGGAACGCTTCGCGGACGGCCTGATCTTCGTGGTCGTCCGGATCATGCACGAGGAGGATGTCGATCTGATCGACTCCCAGGCGCTCGAGGCTCGACTCGAAGGACCGCAAGGCGCCGTCGCGGCTGAAATCGAAGTACCAGGATGCGGAGCCGCCGGGATCCTCCCGGAGTCGCCGCCCGATTTTGGTCGAGATCACGACCTCCGAGCGCTCGAGGCGAGACAGCGGTTCGCGGTATCGGCGCTCGCTCTCGCCATTGCCGTACATCGGCGCCGTATCGAAGTATCGAACGCCGAGTGCGGCCGCCCGATCAATCAGCGCCTCCGCCTCGTCCGGTCCGGCCTCGATAGCGAGGAAGACGCCGCCCAGCCCGAGACGGCTGACTTGCAAGGAGGTGCGTCCAATCTGGCGGGTGTCGGTGGCCTTCATGGCCGCGATGATAGCCGCCTGACTGAGGATTCCAGGGCAGCCGCCCTTGGGAACCGGATGGTGATGTCACGGGACGTCTGTAGCAATCTGATGCCCCAACCGTGGAAAGCGCTTGTGGAAAAGCGTTCCCCATTTTTGGGGTATTATTGACAAAAATGCAGATAAAAGGTAAAAAACGGAAGGCGTTCTCGTAGGGAATAGAGAGCCCTGCTCCGGCGCTCAAGATCTCATTGAGAGGAAGCATGAGTCTGTGAAAACAAAAGCAACGAACTCCGGCAGCCGTTGGCCGGCGGCTGTACTGGTAGCGGCAGCAGTCATGGCCGTGGTTGCAGCCTGGACTGTGCTGTCAGGCTCAGCTCTGGCAGATGGGCACGCGGCCAAACTGAGCCTGAATGTGAGCGAGGCCGAGCCGGGCCACACGGTCACTGTCAGCGGCAGCGGATTCCGGGTTGGAACGGAAGCCTCATTCATCTACGTTTCGACCATCACCGTCGGCGGCGTGCCAATCGCCGGAGTGTCCGGCGTCGACAGCTCGACCACGTATCTGCATGCCGGTCGGACCACCGATTCCGGCCTGTACATCGCCGAACACATAGACATCGATCCGGCTGACACGACGGCCGACGGCGCGTGGATCGCGGAGTTCGTGTTGCCCGATGATCTGCCCGCCGGCGACCACGAACTGGTGGTCACTTCCTGCTGGGGCGGAGAAGACGAGTCGTACCCCGAGGACGGCGTAGCTCCGTGTGGCACCGAGGGTCTTGGTGGCGGAGTGAACGACAACGTCGCGACGGCAACGATCACCATCCTCGAGCCGTCCACGGCCGATTTGAGCGTGAGCGTCAGCGAAGCCAACGCCGGCGACACGATCAAGGTCGAGGGTTCCGGCTTCCGCGTGGGCACTGAAGCGTCCTTCATCTACGTCTCAACGATCACCGTCGGCGGCGTGCCGATCGCCGGTGTCGCCGGTGTCGACGACTCGACCTCCTTCCTGCACGATGGCCGAACCACCGACTCCGGCCTCTACATCGCCCAACACATCGACATCGATCCGGCTGACACGGAGCCGGACGGAACCTTCCGGGGGTACTTCGTGCTGCCCAGCAACTTGCCCGCTGGTGATCACTACATCGAAGTGACCTCTTGCTGGGGCGGCGAGGACGAGTCGTACCCCGAGGATGGCGTCGCGCCGTGTGGCACGGTCGGCCTTGGTGGCGGCGTGAATGACAACGTCGCGCGGGCTCGCATCAACATCAGCCTCGGACTGCCGAACACTGGCACCGGCGGGATCGCCAATTCGGGCGGTCCCTCAACCACGATGGTTGGTCTGGTCATCGCGCTGAGCGCAGTCGCGCTCGCCGCCGTTGGCCTGCGTCGCGTGCGCAACCGGGCCTAGCGCTTCGAGATCCCGCGATTTGTTCGCCGCAAGGGGCGGGTCAATGACCCGCCCTTTCGCGTATCAGCCGGATTCGCTGGCTCACCGAGCCGCGACGTTCGGACTAGAGGCAACCGTCGGCGAGCATCCATTCGACCATCTGGATGATGTTCAGCGCCGCGCCCTTGCGCAGGTTGTCGGCGACGACCCACCAGGCGAGTCCGTTGGGGTTGGTCACGTCGACCCGGGCCCGGCCCACGAGCGTGTCGTCGATTCCGTCGGCGTCGAGCGGCGTCGGCCATTCTCCGGCCGCGCGGCCGTCGATCACGCTCAAGCCGGGCTGGCCGGCCCAGCGCTGCTGCGCTTCCTCCGGTGTGATCGGACGGTCGAAATCCGCGTGAACCGCGATAGCGTGGGCCCGCTCTGTCGGGATCCGTACGCAGGTCGCCGAGAGCGGCAGTTCGGGCCGGTGCAGAATCTTGCGCGATTCGACCAACATCTTCCACTCTTCTTTGGTGTAGCCGTCGTCGAGGAAGACGTCGACCTGCGGCAACGCGTTGTTGGCGATTTGCTTGGGGTACTCCGAAATCTGCTCGTCGGAGATGGAGTCACCGGCGGCGAGGGCGGCGTTCTGTTGCTGGAGCTCGACCACGGCGGCGCCGCCTGAACCGGAGGTGGCCTGGTAGGTGTCGGCGATCACGCGGGTGACCGCGCGGTCCTGGATCAATGGGTGCAGTGAGAGCACCAGCGGCACCGTGGTGCAGTTCGGAGTCGAGACGATGCCGTTGTGGTGTCGCAGGTCTTCCGGGTTGACCTCAGGTACGACCAGCGGCACTCCTTCCTGCTGGCGGAAGGCGGAGGAGTCGTCGAACGCGACGGCGCCCTTAGCGGCCGCGACGGGGCAGAGTTCCTTCGAGGCCGCGGTTGAGGCGGAAATGAAGGCCACATCTGCGCCGTCGAAGGCGTCGTGCGTAGTCTCGTGGACGATGTGATTCTTGCCGCGGAAGCTGAGTTCGCTCCCCTCGGAGCGCTTCGTCGCGAGCAGCCGAAGTTCCTTGACCGGAAAGTGGCGTTCTTCCATGCACTTGAGGAATTCGGCCCCGACGACGCCGGTGGCTCCGACGAGGGCAACGGTCAGTTCACGTCCCACGGTTGTGCTCCTTGTGCTGCGTGGCGTGTGCCTTGGTCGAGTCAGTCGGTACGCAGACCGAGCAGGCGGTCGAGTCCGATCACGAGAAGGTCGAGCTCGGGCGCGGCGCGGACAGCGCGCAGGATCTCGGGGATGAAGGAGGCGCGGCTCATCGAGTCGTGACGGATAGTCAACGTCTCGTCGTTACCGCCGAAGATGATCACTTGGTGCGCAACCAGGCCCGGCAGGCGTACCGAGTGCAGCGAGGCCCCGCCCAGTTCTGCGCCGCGCGTGTCGTAGCCCTCGACATTGTGACGCTCTGCGTCCTTGCGGTTGAAGTCCCCGTCACGGGCGGCGCGCATCGATTGGGCGGTCGCCACTGCAGTGCCCGACGGCGCGTCGACCTTGCCGTCGTGATGCTGCTCGATGATCTCGACCGAGTCGAACAACGGCGCGGCGACGTTGGCCAGGTGCATCATCAGTACTGCGCCAAGCGCAAAGTTGGCCGCAATCACGCCACCGAGGCCCGCATCGTTGACGCGTTGTTCAGCGTCAGCGATGACGTCATCCGGCAGGCCACTGGTTCCTATCACGGGTCGGACGCCGGCTTCGACCGCGGCCGGAATCAGCTTCACTGTCCACTCGGCGTTGGAGAAGTCGACCACGACGTCGGGGGACCACTCGGCAAGCGCGTCCAGCGTATTCCGGAGCGGTACCTGGCGTCCCACGATTTCCACGGTCGACTCGTTCGACAGACCGTCCAGGGCGCCGATCAGTTCAAGATCGTCGGCTGATTCGATGGCGGTCATGATCTGGCGGCCCATGTTGCCGGCGCCGCTCATCACCACTCGGATGCGGGGGCGGACCATGACTCACCTGCTCATCAATCCTGCCGCCTAACGGCTGGGCGCTCCGAAGTCGCTGCGCGGCGGAGGCGGAGGCGGAGGCGGCCCGTCGCCCTCGGTCTCTGGTTGGCCACGACGGATGTTGACCCGCGAGAGGATACCGCCGCGTCGGCGCGGGGCCACGTTGCTGTCCGGCTGGCGCTCTTCCTGGTCGTCGGATTCACGCTGCGGCTGGCGCTCGGAACGCTGACCGGACTGCGGCTGGTTCGGGCCGTCTCCGGATTGCTGATTCGAGTCCGCCCCCTGTTGCTGCGCGCCCCCTCGACGCCGTCGCCGTCGCCGTCGACGGGGCTGGCCCTCTCGAGGCGGTGCGACAGCAGCGGAGCTGTCCTCGGCCGAAGCGGCGGCGACCGGGGTGACAACGTCGGTCGGATCCGGGGAGTCCTGCGCGGGCGGCGGCTCTACTGCGGCGGTTGCCGGCTCGGTCGCCTCTTCAGCCTGCGGCATGGCCGCATGTTCGCCCTGCGGCGCGGCCGCATTTTCGGCCTGCGTCTCGACGGGCTCGCGCTGGACTCGCGGCCGACGTTGACGCGACTCACGGGGCTCACGCGGCTCGCGGTCACGGCGCGGCGGACGATCGTCGCGATTGCGGCGTTCTCGCGGCTCTCTCTGTTCTCGGCCCGGAGCGTCGGAGTCGCCATTGAGCAGGGCCTTGCGCGAGGCGTTGACGCGACCAAGGTTGTCCACCTCGATCACGATGATCTGCATCTCGTCGCCGACGCTGACCACATCCTCGACCTTGTCGACGCGATAGTCGGCCAGTTCCGAGATATGCACGAGGGCATCCTTGCCCGGCACCATCTCGACAAATGCGCCGAACGGGAGGATGCGCACGACCTTGCCGGTGTAAATCTGGCCGGGCTCGATGTCGCGAGTCATCGCGGAAACGCGGTCGAACGCTGCTTGTCCGGAGGCCTGGTCGACCGCCGTGATGAACACTGCGCCGTCGTCCTCGACCGAGATCTCCGCGCCGGTCTCGTCCTGCAGCGCTCGAATGTTGCGACCGCCGGGGCCGATCAACTGGCCGATCTTGTCCTGCGGCACATCAAGGCGCAGGATGCGAGGCGCGTGCGGCGACATCTGCTCTCGCGGAGACTCAATGCACTCGGTCATCACATCCATGATTTGCAGGCGGGCGTCTCGAGCCTGGTCGAGCGCGCGCGCCAGAATCTCCAGGTCAATGCCTTTGACCTTCATGTCCATCTGTAGGGCCGTCACTCCGTCGCGCGACCCGGCGACCTTGAAATCCATGTCGCCGAGGTGGTCTTCCATGCCGACGATGTCGGTCAGGATCGCTACGTCGTCTTCCTCCTTGATCAGGCCCATTGCGATGCCCGCGATCGGCGTCTTGATCGGAACGCCGGCGTCCATCATTGAGAGCACCGACGCGCAGACCGAGGCCATGGAGGTCGAGCCGTTCGAGGCCAACACTTCGGAGACGATGCGAATGGTGTACGGGAACTCCTCGAAGGGCGGCAGGATGGCGGCCATGGCTCGCTCGCCAAGCATGCCGTGACCAATGCTGCGCCGCGAGGGGTTTCCAACCCGGCCGGTCTCGCCGGTCGAGAAGGGCGGGAAGTTGTAGTGATGCATGAACCGCTTCGAGTCCTCGGGCGTGAGGTCGTCGAGGCGTTGCGCCATGCCAGAACCGGCCAGCGTGGTGAAGCTGAGTACCTGGGTCTCGCCGCGCTGGAACAGCCCGGAGCCGTGCGTACGCGGCACGAGGTCAACCTCGGCCGAGAGCGACCGCAGGTCGGCGTGTCCGCGACCATCCGGCCGGACGCCATCGGCAAGGATGCTGCGCCGCACGATGCGTTTCTCCAGTGCGTCGAAGGCCTCGGTGTGGTCGTCGGTGTCGGCGTCTTCATCGAGGTTCTCAAGCAGCGACGCCTTGACGGCGGCGCGGCGGTTGTCGCGGTCGGCCTTGTCTTCGGCGTCTCGCAGCGCGGAACGCAGGTCGTCGCCATATCGCTCCTCGACAGACGCGAGGATGTCGGCGTCAACCGATTGCGCCTCGTACGCGCGCTTGGTCGGCGAGACCTCATCTGCGAGCGCTTCCTGCATCTCACAGATCGTGGTGATCGCTTCCTGGCCGATGGCCAGGGCTTCGACGAGCAAGGTTTCGGGCACCTCGCCCGCCTCGGCTTCGACCATCGTGATCGCGTCCTTCGTGCCAGCGACAACGAGGTTAAGGTCGGAGACTTCGAGCTGGGCAAAGGTCGGCTGGAGGACCAGCTCACCGTCGACGTGGCCGATCCGGACCGACGCGACCGGGCCATCGAAGGGAATGTCGGAGACGCAGAGCGCCGCCGAGGCGGCGATCGTACCCAGCGTGTCGGGCGGGTTCTCCATGTCGACCGAGAAAATCGTGATGATCAACTGGGTGTCGTCGTTGTAGCCCTTGGGAAACAGCGGCCGGATCGGCCGGTCCGTCAGCCGCGCCGAGAGTACGGCGGTCGTCGTCGGCCGTCCTTCCCGTCGGAAGAACGATCCGGGAATCCGGCCGGCTGCATAGAGCCGCTCCTCGAACTCGACCGAGAGCGGGAAGAAGTCGATTCCGGGCCGCGGCTTCGAGGCGGTCGCCGTGCCGAGCATCATCGTGTCGCCGTAGCGGACGGTGACCGCTCCGCCGGCCTGATGAGCGAGCCTGCCGGTCTCAATCGTGAGCGTGCGTCCGGCGATTTCCTGCTGGACGGTTCTGGTTGTGATTTCCATATGGTTCCGAGTTCCTGTGCTTCCTTCTGACTATCGGTCCTGCCGCCGCTTCCTCAACGACAGGGCTTGGCTGATCTGCGACGGTCGGGCCGTGGTAGGCCTGTTCCTGGCGCGTCGCCGACGTTCGTTCGAGACCGTTCGCTGCGTTGTTCCGCCCGGATCGCGCGAGGTTATCGGCGCAGACCCAGTTCGCTGACCAACGTCGAGTAGCGATTGACATCCTCACGGTTGAGGTAGCGCAGCTGTCGGCGTCGCTGTCCCACGAGTTTCGTCAACGCTCGACGGGTGTGGTAGTCGTGCCGATGCTCTCGCAGGTGTTCGGTCAGCAGGGCGATACGCCGGGTCAACTGTGCGATCTGCACCTCCGGCGAGCCGGTGTCGTGCTCGTGCTGACCGAACTTTGCCGCGATCGCGGCTTTCTCTTCCTTGCTCAGCATGTCTGCCCCCAACGGCGTGCGCCGATCGGCATTGGTGCGCGGCGGGCTGATGTCATTCCCGGTGAGTACCTGGTTCTTTCGATTTCGCTGGCGGCTCTCCAAGCCGCGAGCTCCCCGCCGCTGCGCTGCGTGGTCGTCTCGTTGAGTAGACCTTACCAGACCGTCTGGCCGCCCGAACCGTAATCGGTGGCGTATGCGACACTGGGCGGCATGGCAGTCCTGATGAGACACCCCATCATGATCGTGCGCGCGCGGCTCGACCCGACGGTGCTGGCGGAGTTCGAGGACTGGCACCGCCGCACCCATTTGCCCCACGTGCTCGAGATCCCGGGCATCGTCTCAGCGTTCCGGGTCCGCGGATCTGACCCGATCGCCGGGGCCCACCTGATGGGCTACACATTCGAGGACGAGTCCGTGGTCCAGGCCGCGCTCGCCTCAGAGCAGGCGCAGGCCGCGCGACGAGACTGGGACTTCTGGGCCGATCAGGTGTACGAGCTGTCGGTGGAGATCTATGCCCCGTTAGCGCCGCTGCCGATCTTCCAGCACCACAATTGACGATTTGATTCGTTCGGCTGCGTTCTTCCGACGCTACAGATCCAGTGCGACTTCATCCTTGATCGCCGTCTTGCCCTCGGGAAGGGTGAAGAAGTTGCAGAAACAGGTGCCCTCGAAATCGACCAGGCCGTTGAGCACCGGCTCGCAGACGCAGATCGTATCGTCGTTGTTGGCCGGCTGGCAGGGACAGAAAAACTTGCCGAAGCGCATGCGCATGTTGACGAAGTCTTCGATCGTTTGGTCGGCATTCATCAGGATGTAGCCGCGCTCTTCGCAGAACTTGTCGGCGAGTTCGGTCATCTCTGCGCGGTATTTCTCGCGCATGGCCCGCTCTTCCGCTTCGGGCAGATCGGTCAGGCGTTCAAACTCGGCCATGATTCGGCCTCCCCCTGATTGATTCGTTGCCCTGATTTTAGGCCGAAGCCTCGGCGCGGGCTGCGGCAAAGCGGACCAGCGAGCGAACCGGCACGCCGCTCGCACCTTTGACCTGCGTACCGCGCGTCTTAGAAGCGTCGTCGGTGCCGGCCATGTCAAGGTGCGCCCACGGGGTTTCGCCGGCGAAGCGCGCGAGGAACTTGGCCGCCGTAATCGCCCCCGCCAGGCGCCCGCCCGTGTTCTTCACATCCGCGACCTGGCTGCGGATCTGCTCGTCGTACTCCGGGAACATCGGTAGCTGCCAGAACTTCTCACCGGCCCGCTTGCCCGCTTCGATCACTTCGGCAGCCAGATCGTCGTCATTGGCCATGACCCCGGTCGCGACATCGCCCAGCGCCACTGCGACTGCCCCGGTCAGCGTGGCCACGTCGATCAGCGGAGAGAGCCCCAGGTGATTGGCATACGAAAGAGCGTCCGCCAACACCAACCGGCCCTCCGCGTCGGTGTTGATCACCTCAATCGTCGCGCCGTTCATCGCGGTCAGCAGGTCGCCGGGCTTGATGGCGTTCCCACCCGGCATGTTCTCGGTGCAGGGCGCGAGCGCGGTCACGTTGATCGGCAACTCAAGGTCGGCGATCGCGCCCATCGACGCGACGACCGCGGCCGCTCCTGACATATCCTGCTTCATCGCCTCCATGTTGGCGGCCGGCTTGATCGAGATGCCGCCGGTGTCGAACGTGATGCCCTTACCGCAGTAGCCCAACCCGGGCTCGCCGGCCCCACCCCGGTGACGCAGGATCAGGAACCTGGCCGGCTGGTGCGAACCCTTGGCCACGCCGAGGAACGAACCCATGCCGAGTTCGGCGGCCGCGGCCTCGTCCATGATCTCGATGTCGACATCGTGGTCGGCGGCCCATGCCTCCGCACGGTTGGCGAGCTCCGTCGGCGTGAGCAGATTCGAAGGTTCATTCGCAAGGTCGCGGGCAAAATTTGCCGCGCCCGCCAGCGAGCGTCCGTGCGCGATGCCGGCTTCGACGCCCGTCGTATCGCCCGAATGCAGCGACGTCCGCTCGAGCAGATTGGGCGTTTTCTTCGGCGCCTGGTGTCGGTTGAACCGGTAGAGGCCGAGATCCAGGCCTTCACAGATTGCCCCTGCGATCTCCTCGGTCGTGAAACCGCACTCTTCGCCGTCGACCGCGACGGCCAAACTGCCGGACGAAAGCGATCGTGCCTTGCGCGCGCCGTTGGCGGCGGCGTGGCGGATCTCATCGAGGCCCATCCTCTCGGCCGGCCCGAGTCCGGCGATCACGACGCGCGGCGCCTCGGTCTGGCCGAATGTGTGCACAACGACGGTCTCATTGACCGCGCCGGACAGCTCGCCCGACTTGACCAACGGCGCAAGGCCGCCGTCCAGTGCATCGTTCAGTTGGCGCAAGGTTCCGCCGTCAAGGATGTCATCGTCCTTGGTCGCGAAGATCAGCAGGTGGTCGGCGGCGGCGTCAAGCGCAGGTTGGCCGCTGGCGGTGATGTCCATGGAGGTTTCTCAACAACGTCTCTAGAGGAGCTGGCCCTGGGAGGAACGGAACAATGCAGATCATCCTAGCGACCGCCTGCATGCCGAGCGGGGAATAACGTGACGAAATGCGAGAGTTCCTGCGCGAGTTGGTGGCTGTCGCGCTTGCCGCACTGGTCTATTACTTGGTTCGCGGCGCCGTTTCCGATCGTGCCGACGAGGCATTCCAGCGTGCCCGCGACATCCTCGCGTTGGAACAGCGCCTCTGGCTCGACTGGGAGAGCGCAATCCACGAGGCGATCCTCGGCTCCAATGCCCTGATCGACTTGGCCAACGGGACGTACTTCTGGGGCCACATGCCGCTGCTGATCGTCGTCGCGGTCTGGCTCTGGCGATCGCACCGTGTGGTCTGGCGCTCGCTTCGCAATGCACTACTGGTCTCGGCCGCGGCCGGAATGGTCTCGTACTTCGTCTTCCCGACCGCTCCGCCGCGCCTGATGCCGGAGCTGGGCTACGTCGACACGCTCGCCCTGCGCGCCGCGCCGGCGTACCAGGCACAGGAGGTCGGCCTGTTCGTCAACCCGTACGCAGCCCTGCCTTCGCTGCACGTCGGCTGGGCGCTGTTGGCGGGACTGGCGGTCTGGCAGACATCGAGTCATCCACTGATGCGGGCATTCGCGATTGCCATTCCGCTCTCGCAGAGCTGGGCGGTCGTCGCCACGGCCAACCACTGGACCCTCGATGCCTTCGCCGGCATTGCGGTCTGCGCAACCGCGTGGCTGCTCGTCCTGCTACGCAATAGGCTCAGCTTCAGAATGCCGGTCCAGTTCGACAGGAGTTGAGCATGCAGATCGTGACGACCGAGTCGGTGCCCAACCGTGAGATCGCTGAAGTGTTGGGGCTCGTCAGCGCGAACAGCGTGCGCTCGCGGAATGTCGGACGCGACATCTTGGCCGGGATCAAGAGCCTCTTCGGAGGAGAGATCCACGCCTACACGAAGCTCATGAGCGACACCAGGGTGCAGGTGATCGAAAAACTCGAAGCATCGGCCGGCGCGATGGGGGCCGACGCCATTGTCGGAACCCGGATGATGACGTCCGACATCGGCCAGAACATGGCCGAGGTCTACATGTACGGCACGGCCGTCAAGCTGAGGTAGTCCATCTCGTGGGCTTGATCGCGCAGCGAAGCAGATCCGTCAGTCCGCGCGAACGGGCCAGTTGCGGTGCGATTTCAGCCGCTCGAGGATTGCGACTCCGACATCGTACTTGTGCAGCAGCGGCAGGCGTTCCGGCTCTCCGGTTGCGTCCAACAGGACAACGCGGTTGGTGTCGACCTGGAAGCCGGCGTCGGATTGCGTGACGTCGTTGGCGGCGATGAACGCGAGACCCTTCTTCTCGATCTTCGCTTTGGCGTTCTCGATCAAGTCGTCGGTCTCGGCGGCGAAACCCACCTTGAGCAGGTGCGGCGCGTCGATTGAGGCGATCACATCGGGATTCTCGACCATCTCGAGCGTCATGCTTGCTTCCTCTACGTCCTGCTTCTTCAGCTTGGACTCGGCCGCCTCCGCCGGGCGGTAGTCGGCCACCGCGGCGGCCATCACGAGCGCGTTGGCGCCTCTCGCCGCGTTACGGATTTCCGTCTGCATCTCGATCGCTGTATCGACTGAGCGCACGACGATCCCGTAGCGGCCCTCCGGCGGAGGTTGTGTCGTGATCAGTGTGACGGCGGCGCCCTGGTCGCGGGCCGCTTCGGCGACCGCTACGCCCATCTTCCCGCTGGAGTGGTTGCCCACGAAGCGGACCGGGTCGATTGGCTCTCGCGTACCGCCTGCCGTCACGATGATGTGTCGGCTCCTCAGGTCTCCAACGGTCCGACCGATCGCTGAGCGCACGGCGGCGGCCAACTCGATCGGCTCAATCAGCCGGCCAAGTCCGCGACCCCCAGAGGCGAGGCGACCGATCGCCGGCCCGGCGATGAAGACACCGCGCGCCTTGAGCAACTCCAGGTTGGCCTGCACCGACGGCTGGCCGTACATGATCGAGTCCATCGCCGGGGCGACGACCAACGGGGCGGACGTGGCCAGCGCGGTCAGCGTGACCGGATTGTCGCCGATGCCTTGAGCGAGCTTGGCGATCGTCGTCGCGGAGGCGGGCGCAACCAACATCGCGTCGGCGCGGCGGCCCATCGCGACGTGTTGCTCGGCCGGCGCTGCGGGATCCCACAGATCGGCGGCGACCTCGCCCTTGACCAGCGATCTGAATGTGAGTTGCGGAACGAAACGTGCCGCCGAAGGAGTCAGTGCGATATCAACGACGGCTCCCGCATCCTCAAGCCGTCGTGCGGCCTCCACGCTCTTGTAGGCAGAGATCGAGCCAGTCACGCCCAGCACAACCCGGCGGCCCATTAGCGGCTGCGGCGCCGGCGCTTCGCTCGCCGTGGTCATGGAGTGCCTTCGGCGTTGTGGTAGTACAGCTCGCGCAGGCCCCAGAGAATCAAGTCCTCGTCGACGATGTCAAGGATCGTGGTCTCCTCGGCGATCCGGGGTGCCCAGCCACCCGTCGCGACAACCCTGGCATTGCCCAGTTCCTGGCGGAATCGGGCGATTATGCCTTCGACGAGGCCGACGTAGCCGAAGAGAATCCCACTCTGCAACGCCGTTTCGGTGCGTGTGCCGATTGCCGCGGGCGGCCGCTCAAGGTCGATCCGGGCCAACCGGCTGGCGCGGTTGAAGAGCGCTTCTGTGGAGATCCCAATCCCCGGCGAGATGGCGCCGCCGATGTAGACGCCGTGCTCATTGATTGCGTCGAACACTGTCGCCGTCCCGAAGTCAACGACGATCAAGGGCGGCGGTCCATACCGCGACACTGCCGCCACCGCGTCAACGATGCGGTCGGCGCCGAGCTCCTCGGTGTGTTCGATGCCGATTCGCACCGGTTTGCGCATGTGCGGCGAGACCAACAGCGGCTCGGTACGCAGGAACTTGCGACATACATCCTGGAAGACCGGCCCCAGCGGTGGGACCACAGACGAGATGATTGCGCCATCGATCTGGCTGATCTGTATCCCTTCGTAACGCAGCAGCGAGGCCACAAAGATGCCGTATTCGTCGGACAGGCGGTCATGTTGGGTCGCGAGACGCCAAGTGTGGACAATTTTACGGTCGTTAAACACACCGATCTGGAGGGTCGTGTTGCCGATATCGATCGCAATCAACATCGCTCGTCGCCCTTCGCCAGCGGGTCCAGAGGCTCCGCAAACATGGTCTCCCGATAACCCGGACGCCACCTCACAGCGTTATCTCGTGCATTCTAGGCACGTTCGGAGGGTAGGACGCCAGATTCATGAATGCGCCGGATCGGCGGCCCGTTGGAGACGTAACACGGACTGTCAAGTGCACGGACGAACCGCGTGGATGGTTTGGGGAAGAAGTGGATAGCCTATCTGGTCAGCACGGTACTTCCGAGGTTCGCTCGGTTAGCTGTTGTGTGCCCACACGCTGGTTAGTATGTTCCCTCAAGCGACCCCCTCCGCAATGGGCTGTTCTGGTCAATGCGCCAGACGCCCGTGCATCGACCGCAGAAGCATTTCCATAAGGAAGCGAGAGCGGCATGGTCTCCCGGTCCGCGCGATCGCTCAATGACCCACACTCCGACCCACGCGCCATCTGGCAGCGCACACTGCAACTCCTGAGAGACTCACTCGACCGAGAAACCTACGAGACCTGGTTCGCCGAGACCCACGCGATCGAGATCCGCGGCGGCGTGCTCCACGTCGGCGTGCCCACGGTCATCAAGCTCGAAACGCTGCGCGGCAGCTACTACCCGCAGTTGGCATCCGCGGTCCGGCAGGCCGCCGGTCGCTCGATGGAGATCGAACTTCGCGTCGCCGCGCGCCCCGAGCCGGTCTCACCCGCTCTCGACTTCGCCGAACCTCCCAACGTGCTCGATGGAGACCGCGGCCAACCGATCCAGCCCGCGCGCAGCCGCCCTTCGGTACTCAATCAGGCGACGTTCGAGCGTTTCGTCGAAGGATCCTCCAACCAGATCGCCGTCACCGCCGCGCGACGCGTTGCCTTCCATCCCGGCGAGGACACGAACCCGCTGTTCATCTATGCCAACTCGGGCTTGGGCAAGACCCACCTGCTGCACGCCATCGCCCACGTCACAATGCAGCGCCATTACACGGTGCTCGCCGAGACCGAGTCCTACGTACGCCAGTTTGTCAACAGCGTCGGTGCCGGAGAACGCGCGGCGTTCCAGGCCAAGTACGAGTCGGCCGAGGTGTTGATCATCGACGACGTGCAAAAGCTGGGTGGCAAAACGCAGACCCAGGAAGAGTTCTTCAACGTCTTCAATGCGATGCACAAGCAGGGCCGGCAGATCGTGATCGCCTCCGACATGCCACCGCGCCGACTGACCGGCCTCAGCGAGCGGTTGGTGACGCGATTCGAAGGGGGGCTGGTCGTCGAGATCAATCCGCCCGACCTCGAGCTGCGCCTGGCGATTCTCCAGCGAACGATCAGAGATTGGAAGCTCGACATCGACGAGCAGACGGCGTACATGATCGCCGAACGGGGCGGCACCAACGTCCGCGCGTTGCTCGGCGCGTTGCAGCGTGTTCGCGTGTACGCGGAGAGCGACCGCTCACCGGTCACTCCGGCCGTCGTGATGCGCGCATTGGCGGGGCACATCCCCGAAGAAGCACGCAAGGCCAAGCCCACGGTGGCCGAGCTGATCGCCGCGGCATCTGATGTCACCACGGTCGCACCGGAGCTCTTCACCTCTCCCCGGAAGGACCGCCGAACTGCCCGCGCCCGGCAACTCGTGATGTACCTCGCCTGTCACCACACAGACCTCTCGCTCAACGCGATCGGCGAGGCACTGGGTGGTCGAGACCATTCAACCGTGCTGCACGGTCGAGACAAGGTCGAGTCGCTCTTGACCAAGACGGGCGATCCCGAGGCGCAGTGGTGGGTGCAGCAGATCTCCGAAATTCGCTCGCGACTCCACCTCTAGGGCCGCGCCCAAGCTCCCCCGACTTCCACATCGGTTCCACGGTTCATCCCGTCGCCCGGCACCCTGCTCCACGGCGTGCCCACCCCAATAATCCGCCAAGACCCTGCTCAGCACGCAGTGTCAGCCACTCATCCCCATTGCCCCAGGCGCAGACAGCAACGACAACGATCTAATCCATCCTCTCCTCACCTGTAGATCCCTGATCCGGATCGGCCGTCGAGGGTGTGGATAAACTCGACGCATGATCGACGCAGTCGAGATCGATGTCGAAGGCGGAGCCGGCGGTCGCGGTGCCGTGTCGTTTCGCCGGGAGAAATTTGTCCCGCGGGGCGGCCCTGACGGAGGCCGAGGGGGTCGTGGCGGCGACGTGATCGTGGTGGCCAATGGCCAGTTGAACACCCTGCGACGCTACCGACGGCAGCGTCGCTTTCGAGCCGAGTCGGGGACCAACGGTGGAACGAATCAGAAGCGTGGTCGTGGAGGCGCAACGATGCTGCTTGAGTTGCCGGTGGGGACGATTGTTTCGCAGGTGAAAGGCGTGGACGCGGAGCAGCTCGTTGACCTGAGCGAGGACGGTCAGTCGCTGGTGGTTGCCTGGGGCGGTCGTGGCGGCCAGGGGAACATGTACTTCCGTAGCGCGACCAACCAGACGCCGCGGGTCGCCCAGAAAGGCGAGCTTGGCGAGCGGCGCCGGCTCAAGCTGGAATTGCGTGTGCTCGCCGACGTCGGCATTGTCGGTCTGCCCAACGCCGGCAAGTCATCGCTGCTGCGCTACCTGACGGCCGCCCGCCCGCGCGTCGCGGACTACCCGTTCACCACGCTGGAGCCGCACCTGGGGGTCGTCTCGGTGGGCTGGGACGAATTCGTGATGGCCGACCTGCCCGGACTGATCGAGGGCGCAGCCGACGGCGCCGGATTGGGCCACGATTTCCTGCGCCACACGTCGCGCACCCGCCTGCTCGTCCATCTGATCGACGGCTCGCAAGACGATCCCCGCAGGGCGAAGGAGCTCGTCGACCGCGAGCTCGCGGGTTATTCGGCGGCACTGGCGGGTCGGCCGCAGATCATAGCGATCAACAAGGTCGACCTCGAGGATGTCCATGTGCTGCGCAAGGAGATCGCCGAGATGTTCTCGGACTTGCCGCGACCGCCGCTCTTCTGCTCGGCCGCAACCGGCGAAGGCACCGAGGCCGTCGTCGCCGCCTGCGCGTCTGCATTGACGGAACTGCACCAGGCGGAGCCGTCGAAAGAGGTGAAGGTGCCAGTGGTGAGGCCTCGCCAGGACGGCCGGCGATTCGAGGTCGAAGAGATCTCCTCGGGCGCGTTCTCGGTCAAGGGCGCATCGGTGGAGCGGTTCGTTTCCATGATGGAGCTCGACAACGACGAAGCCTTGGCCGAGACCTACCGCTGGCTCGACCGGCGGGGCGTCGCGGCGGCGCTGCATCGCGCGGGCTGCCAGCCCGGAGATGTGGTGCGGATCGGCCGGTCCTCGATCCGCTGGGAGTGGGAGCGCTAGCAGACGTGGCGGAAGCGGCGCTCATTGACGAGCTCCAGTTCGAGTCGCACGAGCGTGTCGGTGCCCTGGGCGGCACCTTCGATCCGCTCCACCGCGCTCATCTGCACCTCGCCGACGCAGCCGCCCAGGCGCTGCAGCTGGATCGGCTAATCCTGATTCCTGCAGGCGACCCTTGGCGCAAGCGGAATCGACCGGTCACGCCGGCCAAGCATCGGCTGGCGATGGCGCGCGCCGCCGTGGAGGAGCGCCGCGGCGGGCTCGAGGTATCGGATCTCGAGATCAGACGTGAAGGGCCAACCTACACGCTCGACACCGTGCGGGAGCTCCGCGACCGGGGAGCGAAGCAGCTCTGGTGGATCATGGGCGCCGACGCCGTGCTCGACCTGCCCCACTGGCACCAGCCCAACGAGATACTCACCTGCGCGCGAATCGCAGCGGCGGTGCGGCCCGGAGCCGAACTCGACCGCCGTGAACTCGACCGGATCGTCTACGGCCTCGGCCGCTGGCTCGACTGGGTGCCAATGGAGCCGATCGATCTGTCAGCGTCGCAGTTGCGAGCGCGGTTGCGCCGGGGAGAAGACGTTTCGTCAGATGTCCCCGTGGCAGCGATGAGATATGCCAGGGCGCACGGGCTGTACAGCTGAGGGCGGGCAGGAAGAACAACGGCTCAGCGACCCGACGTTCCGGCCTCCTCCTGGAGGCGCTGCACGTTCTTCGACGTGTAGTGCTCCTTGCGCACAAGCACTGTTAGGCGTGGGCCGGGCGGGAAGAAGAACGGCCGCAGGGGGAGGGTCTGGACCCAGGCGAAACCGGCATCGTAAGCGAGTTGCCCGACCTGCGCGAAGCTGCGCAGCCTGGGCGTCTGCCCGTTGCGGCTGAGCACGGCCGACCAGATGGCATTGACGGTCTCCGACTTCGAAGGCGCGACCTCCCAGAGCACCGCGACGCCGTTGTGGTCGAGAACGCGCCAGAGTTCCTCCAGCACCCGCAATGCGTGCCTATCGTCCCAGTGACGCAGCTGGTGGGGGACGACGGCGAAGTCCATCTGTCCGTCTTCCATGGGCAATCGATGGGACTCGGCTCTAAGCACATCCACGTCAGCCCCGCCCCCGGGTTGACGGTCATCGGTCAGGATGGCGATCGGAGTCGGCTCCAGTTCGGCCACATCCGCGATTAAGGAAGCCAGCGCCGGTGAGTCGGGGCCAAGCACGAGCAGCCGCTCGACCGGCGCCATCGCAGTCAAGCGGACGATCTGCGCGGCGGGCGAGTCTTCCAGAACGAGCCGCGGCTGTCCCCGCCACCAGCGTCGCATGGCCGGCGGTATGGCCACCGGCAGCGCGCCCGGAGATTCGCTCACCGTGTCAGACGTCAATGCGAGCGAGATCGGCGTGCTGCTCGATGAAGTGCCGGCGCTTGGCCGGATCGTCGCCCATCAGCTTGACGAACAGGTCGTCGGCCGCGTGCTCGTCGGCGATGTCCACCGACCAGAGCAGGCGTGCCTGGGGATCCATGGTGGTTTCCCAGAGCTGGTCGGCGTTCATTTCGCCGAGACCCTTGAAGCGCTGGACCGAGACCTTCTTCTGGCCCTCTTTCTGCTTGTCCATGAACGCTTCGAGATCGGCGTCGGTGTAGAGCCACTCCGCCTGCTTGCCCGCCTTGACCCGGTACAGCGGCGGCTGAGCGATATAGAGCTTGCCGTCATCGATCAGCTCGCGCATGTGACGGAAGAAGAACGTCAGCAGCAGGGTGCGGATGTGCGCGCCGTCCGAATCGGCGTCGGTCATGATCACAACCTTGTGGTAGCGCAGCTTCGAGAGGTCGAAATCCTCGCCGATGCCGGTGCCCAGAGCCGTGATCAGCGTGCGAAAGGCCTCGTGGCCGAGCAGCTTATCGAGCCGCGCACGCTCCACGTTGAGTACCTTGCCGCGCAGCGGCAGGATCGCCTGCGTGCGACGGTCGCGCCCTTCCTTGGCCGAGCCGCCCGCTGAGGGACCCTCGACGATGAAAATCTCGGACAACGATGGGTCGCGCTCTGAACAGTCGGCCAGTTTGCCCGGCAGCGATGCCCCCTCAAGGGCGCCCTTGCGCTGAACGATGGCCCGCGCCTTGCGGGCGGCCTCGCGGGCGCGGGCCGTGGTCAGGCACTTCTCAACGATCCGCCGACCCTCGCGCGGCTGGCCGTCGAGGTACTCGGCCAGCGCCTCGGCGGTGGCCGACTCGACGATGCCCTTGATCTCGGGGTTGCCAAGTTTGGTTTTGGTCTGGCCTTCGAACTGTGGCTCACTCAACTTGACCGAGACGACCGCCGTCAGCCCTTCGCGGGTGTCCTCGCCGGTGATGTTCGGATCTCTCTCACCGAGCTGCTTGTTGCGCCGCGCGAAATCGTTGATCGCCCGGGTCAGCGCCGAGCGGAACCCGGTCAGGTGCGAGCCGCCCTCGTGCGTGTTGATCGTGTTGGCGAAGGCGTATACCGAGTCCTGGAAGTCGGCGTTGTACTGAATCGCCACCTCGACCACCACGGCCGTCCCGTTGACACCCACCTCGCGGTCGAGATGGAAGGGCAAGGGCTGTAGAACCTCGCGGTCGCGGTTGAGGAAGCGGACGTACGACTGGATGCCGCCTTCGAAGTAGAAGTTCTTCTCGTCGAGCGGCTCGAGTTCGACCCGTTGCCGCTCCGTCGCGTCGGCCGGGAGGTTTCGCTCGTCGCGGAAGCAGATCCACAGGCCCTTGTTGAGATACGCAACCTCGCGGAAGCGCTGCGCAAGGGTGTTGAAGTCGTAGTCGAGATGGTCAATCACCTGCTCGTCGGCGATCCAGCGGACCATCGTGCCGGTCGGCGGGGTGGCCTCAGAACCGAGTCGGCGCCGCTTGACGCTACTGATCGGCACGCCGCGGACGTACGTCTGAGTGTGCGAGTATCTGTCGCGCCGCACCTCGACCTCGAGCTGCGAAGAGAGCGCATTGACCACCGACGCGCCGACACCGTGCAACCCGCCGGAGACCTTGTATCCGCCGCCGCCGAACTTGCCTCCGGCGTGCAGCACGGTCAGGACGGTTTCCAGCGCCGACTTGCCGGTCTTCGCGTGCTGGTCTGTGGGAATGCCGCGTCCGTCGTCGCGGACCTGAACCCAGCCGTCCGACTGCAGCGTTACGTCAATCCGCGTCGCGTGGCCGGCCATCGCTTCGTCAACCGAGTTGTCGACGATCTCGTAAACCAAATGATGCAGCCCGGCCTGACCGGTTGAGCCGATATACATGCCCGGTCTGCGCCGAACCGCCTCAATCCCTTCAAGCACGTCGATATCGGACGCGTCGTAGCTACCCGTCCCGTTGGCTGCGGACTGGTCAATGGTCGGATCCGGCGCCACGTCGGCGCCGTTGAGCGGGAGTTCGGGTTGTCCCGGGTCCGGTTGGGCCAAGGTGTAGTTCCTGACGAGGGTGAGCCACGCCGCCGCGCGGGGAGCATCGGGGCCGCAGCCCGGGGCGATACTCTGACTGCATACAGTTTACCACTGGCATAACCTCGAAGGCACGTGGCCAGGCGACCGAAAAGGGGCCGCAATGACCAGTTGGCGGGAGCGCTTGCGATTGGTCAACCCGGACATCGCTCGCGACGCCGCGCTGCACGGATTGCCGGACAGAATTGACGACCTCTCGCCGGTCGCAGTGGTGCGTAACGCGATCAACGACACCTCTGGGCGGGTCTGGGCGCAGGTCCGCTCCGAGCTCATCTTCCGCCCGGAATTCGAGCCGGCGCTCGAGGGCCTTTCCGGGTTTTCGCACCTGTTCGTGCTCGGTTGGATGGGTGACGTAACGGACGAAGGGCGGGCCCTGCTCAAACTGCATCCGTCAGGTGGGGAGGACACCCCCGAGGTCGGCGTCTTCGCCACGCGAACCGCACATCGACCCAACCCGCTCTCGATCTCCGTCTGCCCCCTGGAGTCGGTCGAGGGCAACGTGGCCAAGGTCATCGGACTCGACCTCGTCAACGGCACGCCGGTGCTCGATGTGAAACCCTACGTCACCTTCTACGACTCGTTCGACTCCACGATCCCCAAGTGGGCTGAGTAGAACCCACGAAGTGCCACGCCTGCGCAGCAACATCATTGCGGTATACATCGCCCGTCCGACTGTCGACGGAGTGCAACTGCTGATGCTGCAACGCCCGGACGGTCACCGATTCGCCGGCGCCTGGCAGACGGTCGGCGGACACATCGAGGAGAAACGCGGAGAGACTGCCTGGGAAGCGGCGCTGCGCGAGACCGAAGAGGAGACCGGCTTGGAGGTCGAGCGCTGGTTCCGAATCGACCGCCCGGAGACGTTCTACAACCCGGAAAACGACACAATCTACCTGGTGCCCGCGTTCGCTGCGGTGGTCGCCTTCGGCGCCGAGCCGACGATCTCCGACGAGCACCAGGACTGGCGCTGGCAACGCCCTGAGGAAGCGGCCGCGACGGTCCAATGGGCGGCGATGCGCGATTCAATCATTCTGGTTGGTGAGGCATTGGCGGACCCTAACCGTCCGGGTCTGGGCCTGATGGAGTTTGATCCCGACTCACTCCGCTCGCATGCGACAAGCGGGAAGCAATAGCGCCCTACAAGACTGACCATCGCCCCCGACCGTGTAACGATGAGCCCATGACCTCTATTGGACTGATCGGCTTCGAACGCTCGGGCAAAACGACATTGTTCAATGCCCTGACGGGCGCCGGACGCGCCACGGGCTTCACCACGCACGGGGAGCCGCACGAAGGCGTCGTCCCGGCCGCCGACGCCCGCCTGGACAAACTCGCTGACCTGTATCAACCGAAAAAGACGACGCCGGCCGTTCTCGACGTGGTCGATTTCCCTGGCGCCGGCTTTGCCGGAGCGCTCGGAGGTGGCAACGAGCCGCCGTCGAGCAAGCTGCTCGACCAGCTCTCGCAACTCGACGCGCTGGTCCACGTCGTGCGTGCGTTCGACAACGACGCCGTGCCGCACCCCGCCGAGCGCATCGACGCGGCAGGCGACATCGAGGCGATGCAACTCGAGCTCACCTTCGCTGACCTCGCGTTGATCGAGAAGCGCCTGCAACGCATCGCCGACGAGACCAAGTCGATGAAAGCGGCGGAGCGCGTTGCCGCGGACCGAGAGACAGATCTGCTGCGCCGTCTGCAGAACCATCTCGGCGACGGCGGCACCCTGCTCGACGCGCCAATCTCCGATCTCGAGCGAGCCGACATCCGCCACTACCGATTCCTCACGGAACGACCGATGCTGACCATCTTCAATGTCGACGAAGATGCCGCCGCCGGAGCTGCGATCGAGGGCATCGCGCTCTCGGCCCGGCTCGAAGAAGAGCTGCGCGACTTCGAAGACGATGACGCGGCCGCCTACCGTGAGGAGCTAGGCGTCGGCGCTGGCGCGGTCGAAACGGCCCTCCAGGAGACGTTCCGGCTGCTGGGCCTGCGCACATTCTTCACCGTCGGCCCGGATGACTGCCACGCCTGGAACGTGAGAGCCGGCGACACCGCGCCGCAGGCTGCCGGCAAGATCCATACCGATTTCGAGCGTGGCTTCATCCGCGCGGAAGTCGCGCGCTGGGACGATCTCCTCGTCTGCGGAGCAGCCGTCGGAGCCTCGGGCGCCGAAGCAGAGGCCAAAAGGCGCGCGCTGCTGCGCACAGAGGGCAAGGACTACGAAGTCCAGGACGGGGATGTCCTGCACATCCTCTTCAACATCTAACCGCGCCTCTCCGGGACGTATCCTCTAGCCATGGCCAGTTCCGCCGACATCGCCCGCGCACTGCTGATCGCAGCCCGCGAAGGCCCGGCCGTCGCCTCGTGCACCGTGATGGGCGCGACCGCGGGTGTCGATGTGCCGATCGGCGCCAAGATGCTCGTCTACGAGGATCGAGTGCTCGGCGCCATCGGCGGCGGCGAGTTGGAGTCGGCCGTGGCGGTGTTCGCGCGACGGGCGATCCCGAAGCATCTCGTCCAGACCTGCGCCTTCACCCCCGACGGTGAACGTGTGGAGGGCCGTCGGGCGATCGAGGCATCAGGCGCGATCGTCGAAATCCTCGTCGAGGTCGTTGAGCCCGCGTCAACGTTGCTCGTCGTTGGTGGCGGACATGTCGGCCTCGCCGTCGGCCAACTTGGAGCGATGCTGGGCATGGAGGTCGCGATCATCGACGATCGCGAGGACTACGCCAACGAAGAGCGCTTCCCCTACGAGGCGAATGTCATCTGTGGTGACTTCGGCGAAGAGCTCGAACGCTTCCCGATCTCGGCCAATACCTACATCGTGCTCGTCTCCCGCGGACACAAGGTCGACGAACTGGCACTGCGCGCCGTCGCCGAACGAGGCGCTGGATACGTCGGCATGATCGGCTCCAAGCGCCGCACGCGTACGGTCCTGCAGCACCTGGCTGAGGAAGGCATCGATCCGGAGACGTTGGACAAGGTCTTCACCCCGATCGGCCTCGATATCGGCGCGGAAACCCCGGAAGAAATCGCCGTGTCGGTGTTGGGCGAGATCATCCTCGTACGCCGCGGCGGCGGATCGCAGCCCATGTCGGAACATGGCCGCGTGCTCGCGGCGCAGCAGCGCTAAACTAGTCGGCAGGAGACGTAGAGGAAGAACGATGCCCCAGGACGAGGTTTACGAAGCAATGTCCAGCGCCTTCGAGCAGGGCGCCCCCGTCGCGCTGGCCACCATTGCCCAGACGCTCGGTTCGACGCCCCGCAAGACGGGCGCCAAGATGTTGGTCCGCGAGGACGGCTCGTTCGTCGGCACGATCGGCGGCGGCTGCGGCGAAGCGGAGGTCTGGCAAGAGGCGATGGATGCGCTTGACGACGGCGACGCTCGCATCGTCACCGTTGACCTGACCGAGCCGGTCGACGGCGAGGACAAGATCTGTGGGGGGATCATGCGCATCTTCGTCGAGCGGTTGGAAGCATAACCCCGCCCTCACCGACGCAGAGATCGCTGGTAAGCTAGGGATCAGCCGCCCGTACCGGGCCTCTCCGTTTCTGCGATCTCGGGGAGGAAGTCCGAGGCGACGCGTTGCACCCAGCGAGCGGCGTGCGCTGAGCGCCGGCGGCACAGCAGGAGTTCGGTATGGCACTGATCGGGTTTGGTCCTGTCGAAGCGATTGTCGTGGTGATCGTGGTGTTGGTCGTCTTCGGCGCGGGTCGTCTGGCCGGCGTTGGCAAGGCGCTCGGTACCGGTCTGCGCGAGTTCCGCGAGGAAGCACGGACGTCGGATTCTGAGGAAGAGGGCGAGGAAGACGCATCAGACGAAGTCGCGGTCTCGTCTAGCGCGTCCGAAGATGAAGACAAGCCCTCCTCGTCCGGCTCTGCCGGCTGACGCCCCGGCGCCAGTTCACCACTGTTGATCCAACTGCGTGCAGTTGCCCTCGACCTGTGGGGCACCCTGATCGTCGACGCACCCGGCGGCGGTCGTCGACGAATGCGTCGCCGTGAGTCCCGGCTGACCAGGGCCTACCAGCGAGCCGGCGCCGGCCCCGGCGCAGCCGACGCAGTCCCGAAGGCGATTCGCCACGCAATCGATGAACTCGTCGTCGCCCACCAGTCCAACATCGACCTCTCTGGTGACGACCGTGTCAACGCCGTGCGCCGCTCGATGCTGGAGCAGTGCCCCGACACCGTCGAGGATGACGCGCTGCTCGAAGAACTGATCGCCGCAATCTGCGAAAGCGCAAGCTGGGAACCACCCGACGTTATCGAGGGCGTGGAGACGGAACTCGAGCGACTCAAGCAGCATGGGCTGATGCTCGCCGTCGTCTCGAACACCGGATTGGCGCCAGGATGCTACGTCGAGCGCGCCCTGCTCGCTCGCGGATTCGGCCGCTGGATCGATCGCTGGATCTGGTCAGACGACGTGCTGAGCTGGAAGCCGGGACAGGCGATCTTTCGGGCGACGCTCGACACGCTGGGGACCGCAGCCGACGAGACCGCCTTTGTCGGCGACACCCCCGAGGCAGACATCCTCGGCTCGCAACACGCCGGATTCGCCGTGTCGGTACTTGTCGGAACCAAGGCCGAAGCGGGCGTCCAACCGGACACCGCGCTGCCATCGTTGATCGGGCTGACCGACAGGCTGAATGAGATGGGATTTCTTCCCGTCTGAGTCGGCGGAGACCCGGCTCGCGCTCCTTGCACCGTCAGTCCCGTTGTTAGAAACATATGCTGAAACCATGAGATTCGGATTGCTCGGCGGAGCGGGTATCCAGGTCGGTCGGATTCTTGGAATCCCGATTAAGCTCGACCTGTCGTTTTTCCTCGTGTTCGGGTTGTTGATCTTCCTAATCGCGACGCAACTGGAAATCATCCCGGAGTCCGTTGATGGACTGGGCGGCGCGGAACGCTGGATCTACGCCACAGCCGGTGGAGTGGTCTACTTCCTCTCGCTGCTCATCCACGAGCTTGCGCATTCACTGGTGGCGCGGCGTTACGGCATGGAGGTCTCTTCGATCACACTGTTCTTCTTTGGCGGCGTTTCGCTGATTCGCGAGGACTCGCAGCGACCCGGTCAGGAGTTCTGGATTGCAATCGTTGGTCCGCTGGCCTCGCTTGTCCTGGGCATCGGCATGCTCCTCGTCGCTCTCTTTGCCTTGCCCGAACCGACCGTGCTGCAGCGGATGGTCTTCGTACTGGGCATCCTCAACTGTTTCCTGGCCGCGTTCAACATGCTGCCTGGGTTCCCCCTGGACGGCGGCCGAGTCGTGAGATCGATGGTCTGGCGGATCACCGGCTCGCGGCATCGCGCCACTCGCGCGTCTGCACGGCTGGGCCAACTCCTCGGTGCCGCCATGATCATCTATGGCATCGGCGGTCTGTTGACCGACTCGGCGATCTTCGACAGCGGTCTCAACTCGGTCTGGGTCCTCCTGATCGGATTCCTGCTGTTGACCCAGGCCGCCCAGGGCGTGAAGGCGGCCGAACTGGAGCGCGACCTGGCCGACCTGCGGGTCGGCGAATTGATGCTGCAGCCGCCGGTTGCCAGAACGGCGGATGCCGATCTGCCGATCCGGATCCTTGCCCCGTCGAGAGCGCAACTGAACCAGCAGGACGTGTTCATCGTGGCGGAAGGAGGCACGGCGATCGGCATCGCCTCCGCGGTGCAGATCCTGTTGCTCGACGAAGAGCGTTACCAGAGCGACACGCTGCGCGACATCATGTTGGAAGCGAGCACGATACAACCGCTCGGCCCAGATGCCGGCGCGGACGAGGCGCTGCATCGTCTGCAGAAGGAACGCACCTTCGTGCTTCCGGTCGTCGAACGCGGGCGGCTGCTTGGGGTGGTCGGCCTCGAACAGATTCTCAAGGCCCTGGGACAGAGTCCGCCGCCGCGACTGGACCCGTCGGCCGGAGCCTGAACTCGTTGAAGCCGCCCCGATCGATACAGTCGAAAACGTGACCGAGACAATCAGGCCTCCCCGTTGGTCGCCCCGCCTAACCACCGCCGTGCTGGCCGGCAAGGCCGCGCGCATGGGCATGCGAGCTCTGGGTTCCGGCGGGACGGCGCTACCCGGCCTGGTCGTCCAGCGTCTGCATCCACAGGCCACCCAACAACTTGCCGGTCGACTCTCGGCGACCGCCCTGATCACCGGGACCAACGGCAAGACCACCACCTCGGCCATGCTGGCTCGAATCCTGCGCGCCGACGGCCGCGTCGTCGTGCACAACCGCTCCGGCTCCAACCTGATGCGCGGGGTCACTGCCTCCCTCGTTGCGGCGGCGAATCCACTGGGGAGCCTCATTCACGGCTGCACGGCCGTGCTTGAGGCCGACGAAGCAGCGCTGCCGGCCATCGCTCAGGCGGCCCCGCCGACGACAGCGGTGTTTACCAACCTGATGCGCGATCAACTCGATCGCTACGGCGAGATCGAGTCGATCGCGCTTCGCTGGGCTGAAACCCTGAACGACTTCCCCTCGGACGCAACAATCGCGCTCAACGCCGACGACCCGCTGGTCGCTTCCCTGGCAACCCGTTGGGACGGTCCCTGCTTGAGGTTCGGCATCGAGGACGCAAACGTTCCTCCCGCTCCGTCCGGCGAGATTGTCGACGCGATCTGGGACCCCGCCACCCAGGACGACTTTCGCTACTCCCGTCGTTACTTTGCCCAGCTCGGTCGCTGGCACACCGCTGCGGGGGCTGAACGGCCCACGCCCGAAGTCTCCGGCGATGGGATCGTGCAGGCCGATGAAGCAACCACGTTCCTTCTGCGGCTGCCCGAAGGCTCAGTTTCGATCGAACTGCCGGCGCTCGGGTTGTACAGCGTGTACAACGCGCTGGCGGCGGCGACCGCGGCGACCGCGCTCGGGGTACCACCGGAGACGATTCAACGTGGTCTTGGCGCCCACGAGGCAGCCTTTGGCCGGCAGGAAGAGCTGGTCGTGGATGGCCACCGTGTGCGGATACTGCTGGGCAAGAATCCATCCGGAATGAACCAGGCCCTCCGTACGCTGCAGCGACCGGGCGAGCGCCACCACATGCTCGTGCTGCTCAACGACGGCGTAGCCGACGGAACTGACGTGTCCTGGATCTGGGACGTCGACTGGGAATCGCAAGCGGAGCATTGCGCATCGCTCATGGTCGGTGGTCATCGCGCGGCCGACATGGCGCTGCGGCTCGAGTACGCCGGCTTCCCCGCACCTGCTCGGCCCGTCGAGAACGATGTCGGGCGCGCCTTGCGTGCCTCGCTCGACTTGCTTCCTCCAACGGAGCGACTCACAATCTTGCCAACGTATACAGCGATGCTTGATGTGCGTCAGCGCCTGGGACGAATGGGAGCAGCTCGGCTGTGGGACGTGGCCTGATGTCGTCCTCACACGACCGTCGGCTCGACATCGCGGTGCTCTACCCGGACCTGCTCAACCTCTACGGAGACCGCGGCAACGCGCGCGCGATGGTACGCCGCTGTGGGGCCCGCGGGATCGAAACCACGGTCACAGGCGTCGACATCGCCGATGGCTGGTCCCCCGAGCAAAGCGACCTGGTCCTGATAGGCGGAGGTCAGGACCGTGAACAGCGCCGTGTCCAGGCTGATCTACACGGTCGCGGCGGCGAGATCCGCGACTACGTCAACGATGACGGAGTCGTGCTCGCCGTCTGCGGGGGATTCCAACTCTTCGGCCATCACTATCGAGGTTGGGACGGGGAGACGATGGAGGGCATTGGCGTGTTCGACGCGGTCGCAACGCATCCCGGGCCGCAGATCAGGCGCTGCGTCGGAAACGTGGTCGCGCTGTGGGAAGGCGAGACGATCGTTGGCTTCGAAAACCACGGCGGGCGGACATATCTCAACGATGGCCAGCAGGCGCTGGCCGATGTCGTGAGCGGATTCGGCAACAACGGTGGCGACGGGCTCGAGGGTGCCCGTGTCAAGAACGCGTTCGGCACATATCTGCACGGTGCTGTGCTGCCCAAGAATCCGCATCTCGCCGACCGCCTGATCGCCCTCGCCCTCGAGCGCAGGTACGGCCCTGAGGCCGGCGAGCTCGAACCGCTGGACGACGGCGCAGCGCTGCGAGCCCACGCCGAGGCGTTGCACACTGCGCTGTCGGCGTCGGAGCCACCGCTTGGGCGGCGTTTCGCATAACGTAAAGTCGATCTGTCGGCACCTGGAAGAGGAACCGGACATGGCCGAAACCATCACACTCACCCGCACCGCGCCGGACATCTCGTGCGAGCACTGCGCACATGCGATCAGCGGCGCACTGACGGCAATCGAGGGCGTCTCCGCAGTCTCCGTCGATGTGGACGACAAGCGAGTCGATGTCGAGTACGACGCCGGTTCTGCGACTGCCGACCAGATCGACGCAGCGTTGGAGGAGGAAGGCTATCCCCCGCTCCGATAGCCCCTGGGGAGAGGAATACTCCGGGCCGGGACTCTACGGCGCGCGACGCAGCCAGCGCCGACAACCACGCCCCAGTTCCGCAGGCGATCCAGGCGGCTGGCTGATCGGACCAACATGGCTCTACGTCGTGTTGGCATTGGCCGTCTTCGCCGTCGCCGCGATCATCGCAGTTGTGCAGGCGACCGGCTCGGAAGGCGTGCCCGGACCAGCCTCCGAAGGGTCGGCAGTCGACGTCGTCGAACAGAGCCAGCCGACAGAACCCGACGGCCAGAGCGGCCCCTCCCAGGTCGAGTCCACGGTCGTGACCGAAGATCCGGATCAGCCTGGGCAGACCATCGAACCAGAAGTATCCGACGCAGACCGGCAGCAGCCTTCCCAGGCCCAACAAGCTGAAGTACAGGAGCAACAGCAGCAGTCGGCGCAGCCCGTGACAGAGTCGGACGAAGCGGACAGCCCACTTAGAGGATTCATCGTCCCAATCAGAGGGGCATGCGTCACGGAATTCGAAGGACACCTGCCCGAGGCGTCCAGGTCATACCGCAACGACGGCGTTCACGAGGGTCTGGACTTCTATCAGTGGGCGTCCTGCACCGAGATCACCTTCGGAACAGAGATTCTCGCCGCCAAGGCAGGTGTGGTTGTCCGCGCGGACATCGACTACGTCGACATCACGCCCGCCGACTGGGCGAGATTCCAGGCGGCGAACTGGGAGGGCGAAGAGATTCTCGACGAGTTGAGGGGCCGGCAGGTGTGGATCGACCATGGGCGAGGCATCGTGACGCGGTACGCCCACCTCTCCGCAATCGCCGACGGAATCGTCAAGGGCGTTGAGGTAAAGCAAGGTCAGGTGATCGGCTATCCAGGTGAGTCGGGTCAGCAGGAGGTCTACGCCAATCCGGGGACCGACATCCATCTCCACTTCGAAATCCGGGTCGGCACTGGCTGGTTGGGGCAGGGCAAAGCCCCACTCGAGGCCCGAGAACTCTATCTCCAGGCATTCGACCGCGCAGACTGACGGTTCTCGTTCGTTCAGGTCCTTGCCCGCTGCGGCCACGAGCTAGCGCGGGCTGATCGGCTTCGGCGGCCGCTCGTACGGATCGCGCTCCGCGGTGAGGCCGGCGATCACCTCGTCATCCAGTAGTCGTTCGATCTCCGCCTCCGGCAAGCAGAGCGTCTCTTGCAGAATCTCGCGAGTGTGCTCGCCCATTCTCGGCGCGGGCCGATCGCAGGAAGCCGGGCGTCGGCGCAGGCGCCAGGCGAACCCCTGGTACTGTCGTGTGCCTGTGTCGGCGTGGGTCAGATGTAGCCACCAGTCGCGGGCGGCCAGGTGCGGATCTCGCAGGTGGGTCAACGTCGAGTGAACGGCCGCGGCCGGGACGCCAATCGCCTGCAGGCGATGTTGCAGCGTTTGCGAGTCCCAGCCTCGGGTCCACTCCGTCAGCGCAGCCTCGAGGTTCGCCTCGTCCGACTTGCGACCTTCGGCCCTCCGCCATTCACTGCGATCGAGCCTGGCTACCTCTGCGAGCCGCCGCCAGGTTTCGTCGTCCCGGACCGAGATCGCAATCCACTCGTCGCTCCCGTCTGCCCCGTCGCGACATCGGAAACATTCGTGCGGCGCAACGCCAGGCAGGCGATTTCCGTCGCGCTCCGGCATCTCCTGCCCAACCGACCCGGCTAGCAGGTACTCGTCGATGTACGCGACGGCCGACTCAAACATCGAACCCTCGACGTGTATGGCCGTTCGCTTCTGCTGAGCGCGGAGGACCGCCGCCAGCGCCGCGGCCGCCATCTGCGCGCCCACGATCGGGTCGGCTTGCATGGTCCCGAGCATCAGCGGCGCTTCGCCCTGATACCCGTAGAGCAGGTCCCAACCAGCGTTTCCCTCGGTGGTGCCGCCGTTGGCGCGGAAGTTGTCGTACGGACCCCCGGTCCCGAATCCTGAGAAGGACACCAGCGCGATATGAGGATTCACGTCACGCATGTGCTCGTGCGTCAGACGCAGATTCTGCAGCACGCGCGGTCGGAAGTTCTCGAGCACCACGTCGGCCCGAGCGATCAACTCGAGCGCCAGCTCGCGGCCTCGCTCGGTATCGAGGGCAATCGAGATCGTGCGCTTGCCTCGGTTGGCCATGTTGAAGTTCGGTCGCACGTTGAAGGGATGAGCGTCCGGCGCGGCCACGCGCATCGGTCCCATGGCTTCGTAGCGCCAGAGGTCCGGCCGTTTTGGTCCCTCAACCTTGATCACCTCCGCGCCCAGGTCGTTGAGCAGCCCCGTGGCGTACGGGCCCAGCCAGGCGTGCGTGAAATCGACGACCCGCAATCCGTCCAGCGGCCCGCTTGAATTCTCGGGCCGTGCCCGCACGGCGAACCGGTCAGAGCGTTCTGATTCGTTCTCGGACTCCGTGGCCCGCATCGCACGACCCGCGCCGGTCAGGCCGTTCCCGGTGCTGAAAAAGTCGATCGCATTGAGTTGCGGATCCTCAAGCAACTGCCGCGCCGAGCGATGCATCGCCATCACCGAGCCGAGCTCCGACAGCTTCGTCCAGATCGTCCGGGCATCCAGAGACTCGATGACTGGGTACAGATAGTCCTTCGAGGCGTCTTGTTCCGCAAATCGTCCATCACCCTCCAAGAGTTCGGCGGGCGGCGGGTCGCACCCAAAGGCGATTGGAGCGTTGCGTAGCGTCTCCTTCGACCAGGGCGAGATCGTGATGTAGCCGTCGGTGGTCTGCACCACCTCCGACCAGCCGGGAGTCCCGCCAACACGTGGCAGCGCCTCGCCCAGGAACTCCGAGCGCAGAGCCATGATCAACGTGGAACAGGCCTCGTGCGACGAGAGTTCAATCCACTCGCCCTTGCCGGAGTGCATCCGCTCCAGCAACGCCGCAAACGCAGCGACGGCGCCCAGGATGCCGATGGTGCGCGGAATGATCGCAGCCGGAGCCGCCAGCGGTTCCCGCCCGGCAAGTCCATTCGTGCCGGCGAATCCTGAGAGCGCCTGGATCAGCAGATCATCGGCCTGGTACTCCGAGTAGGGGCCATCCGTCCCAAACGGCGACGAATGCACCACCACCAGGCGGGGAAACGCTTCCGCGATGCCGCCGAGCTCCGCGAGCGGTGCGTCAGTGACGAATACGTCAGCTTCGTCGAGCTTCCTCTCCCAGTTTCCAGAACTCAACGTCTTGCCGACGAGGAGCGACTCGCGCAGCAGCGAGACGGTCTGTCCGTCGCGCACAAGCGTCGGCGGCGCATCGCGCAACAACGAGCCTGGTGCTTCAAAGGTCAGTACGTTCGCGCCCCAGCGGGCGAACTCGCGCGCGCAGGCCGCCGCCGGCACGTCGCGGCTGTACTCGACCACACGGATTCCGCTGAGCAGGTTCCCGTCCGACACAGGACGGATCCTCCTAGGAGTGTCCCGGCTTCTGCAGCTTGGCCAGCGCCTGCGCGACCGGCGAGAGCTGCCGCTTGCCCTTGATCAACCGTGGGTCCGGACTGCCGAACTGCGCGCCGGTGGCATAGGTCATGAAGCTGGCGTTGATGTGAGTCGTGAATCCCTGACCGTCTTGCATGTTGTTGATCGAGTGCTTGATCTGGCGCAGCGACAGCGGCGTCCGCTGGGCGACCTCGTTGGCGTATGCGAGCGTCTTCCGCTCCAGCGCCTCGACCGGATAGACCTGGTTGACGAAGCCCAGCTCCAGCGCCTCGCGCGCCGGAATGAAACGGTTCTGGAATAGGATCTCCTTCGCTTTGCGCACGCCCAGATCCCAGGGCGCGGAGAAGTACTGCGTGTGCGAGGGCAGGAAGAGCGCATCGTCCGAGGCGAAGATTAGGTCCATTGAGGCCGCCACCATCCAGCCGCCGAAGATGCACTTACCGTGCACCATGGCAATCGTCGGCTTGGGATTGTTGCGCCAACGCATCGTGTTTGCGATTCGCGTGTCTCGCTGACGATCGAACACGCCGACGAAGTCCTCGGCCCAACCGCGAATCTCACGATCGGCGATCTCCGATGGCGAGCCGAGGTCGTGTCCGGCCGAGAAGTCCGGCCCGTTGCCGGATAGAACGATGACCAGCACCTCCGGATCATCGGCCGCCTCCTGGAAGGCGCGATCGATCTCCTCCAGTAGCACCCGCGATTGCGCGTTTCGGTACTCCGGGCGGTTCATGATCACGCGCGCGACCGGGCCAGGCTCGTAGATCACTTCGTGGTACGTCATGACATGCTCGTCTCAAGGCTTGCCGAATCAGTCTGAGGCTATCAGCGAACCCTAGACGAACGCCTCCAACAGCAGCACTTCGAGAATCCGATTGAATTCCTCGGGCTGCTCCCAGTAGACGCTGTGCCCCGCATGCGGGACCTGGATGTACTGCGCTCCCGACACCATCTGGGCAGCTCGCTCGATCAGCTCCGCCGGAATGATCGCGTCCTCGGCACCGGCCAGGAAAATCGTCGGCATGGTCAGGGCCGACAGTTCATCCTTCGACACCGCACCGTCTTCCTGGCTGAAGGACAACGGCCGGTCCGGATCGAGCGGCGGATTCAAGCCGCGGATCTGGTTGTAGAGAAACACGCCGTTGGGTTCGCGCTCCAGATAGTCCGGTCCCACCATCCGCGTCAATCCGCCCTGTTCCTGGTTGATCTGTGCTGACTCGACCGCCTTGCGCATCTCCTCAATCAGCTCAGGCGCATCGATGCCAAGAAACGTGTCGGCCATCAACAGTGCCTTCACTCTGTGCGGGTTCCGCACGGCGAACGGCAGGATCGAGAAGCCGCCCATCGACTGACCGACCAACACCGCTTCGGGAATATCGAGCGCGTCCATCAACTCGCCCAGGTCGCGGGCGAACGCGGTGCGACCCTCGCCCGAGTCGTCGCGGCTTCGTCCCCAGCCGCGCACCTCGTACGTCACGCAGCGGTAGCGGTCACGGAAGACCGGGATCTGCTGCCACCAGCTCAGGTGGTTGCCGCCCGCGCCGTGCACGAAGACGATCGTCTCCGCGCCCTCCCCGAACTCGTCATAGATCAGTTGGCCGCCGGTCACATCGAGTGTCTCGGGCATCTTGGCTCCTTGCCGTGATTCGGTTTGCCGATCACGTCTCTGCTGGGCTAAACGCTACTCTTTTGTCAGTTTGCGAGGTGTCGAGATGGCCTTTGAATACGGCGGCGTTGACCTGCCGATTCGAGAGAAAACAATCTCATCCCAGCGCATGAGCTGGGAGATGATCGCCGCACCCGGCCGTTGGTGGACGGGTGCCGAACGAGTCGAGATCGCGAGAATCGGTCGCGCCGCACGAGACTTTGAGGCCGTCGGCAGCGACATCCTCGCCGAGGCCGCGGTCTACGCAATCCAGAAGCTGGTCGTCGACAACGCGAATCTGAATCGCGACTGGTACGACGAGATCATCGCCATGCCCGGCATGACCGAGGACCGCTACGTCGAACTGGTCGCGGTGGTCGTGCACTCGCTCTCGATCGACGAGTTTCACCGCGCCCTCGGTCTCCCCCTTGAGCAACTGCCGGAGCCATCGACCGGGGAACCCACTCGGCAACGGCCGGCCGAGGCCGAGCAACGCTACTCTTGGCCGCCGATCGTGCCACGCGACGGACTCAACGCTGGCGACGAAATGCTCTACGGCCCCTGGGAGTGGGGCGCCAACGTCATCTCGGCGCTTTCGCTGATCCCCGAGAACGTCCGCTGGCTCCACGACCTTTCCGAAGGCCACTACCTTAGCTTCGCCGAGATGCGCATGCCCGACCCGCTGCGCGCCATTTCCCGCTCGCAGATCGAGCTGATCGCCGCCCGTGTTTCAGCACTGAACGAGTGCTTCTATTGAACCGCCTCGCATGTGCGCATGCTCCGTGAGAGCAGCCAGCGAAGCGGCACCCTCGACAGCCTCAACCTCCAGGGAACCGTCAACCCCGACGCCGACAGCGGTGTCGCCCATGGCAGCCTGCTGACCGCCTTCGCTGAAGCCGCTGTCCGACAGACCGATGCGCTGCCAGGCCTGCGTGAACGAATCGCGACTGAACTGGGCGCGCAAGAGTTGGTCGACGCGGCGGGTATCGTGGCGAACTTCCAGCGCATGGTGCGGATCGCCGACGGCTGCGGCATCCCGCTCGACGACTTCACCAAGGAAGCCACCGACGACGTCCGCGATGAACTGGGCATCCACGAGTACGCGTCGGCTGCCAACACCGCGTAGCCCTCGGAACCCA
The DNA here is from genome assembly GCA_965208665.1 of Dehalococcoidia bacterium. Taxonomy (GTDB): domain Bacteria; phylum Chloroflexota; class Dehalococcoidia; order Bin125; family Bin125; genus Bin125. The sequence goes on along the minus strand of CBDBPH010000002.1, from coordinate 1,507,902 downwards.
ACATGACCACCACCGCCGCGCCGTTCGCCTACACCCACACCGACTGGAACGTCCTCGACCACACTCGAGCTGCTCACATACGCAGCTGGGATCGACTCGCCGCGCCCGGGGAATGGTGGTCCGGAGCAGAGCGCATCAGCATCGCGGCCGAATGTCGCCGCGCTTCAGCGCTGGTCGACGGCCTGCCAGATCCGGGACCTGGTCCGGCGGAGCTGCCTGAGGCGGCCGTGTTCGCAGTCAACAAGCTGATCGGCGACCTGCCCAACGTCAGTCGCGAGTGGTACGAGGAGACGATCAGCGCCGAGGGCATGTCCGACGCGCACTACATCGAGCTCTTGGGAGTCCTCGTCCACGTCTGGTCGGTTGACGAGATGCATCGCGCACTCGACATCGCACTTGAGCCCTTGCCCGACCCTATCCCGGGTGAGCCGACCCGTATTCGTCCCACCGGCGCGAAGGAACACGGCAGTTGGCCGCCGACGATCCGACCCGAAGATCTCGATGAGCGCGATGCCGACATCTACGGCGGCGCCGAGTACGCGGCCAACGTCCGCGCGGCCATGAGCCTGCATCCCGACAGCGTGCGTTGGCTGGCCGATCTGTTCGATGCGCACTATCTGAGCTGGACCGAGATCCAGTCAGTGCAGGAGCCGTTCCGCGTGCTCACCCGGCCGCAGCGCGAACTGGTCGCGGCGCGCGTCTCGGCACTGAACGAGTGTTTCTATTGAACGATCTCGCACGTGATGCTGCTCGGTCGGAGCAGCGAAGGCAACGACGCGCTGAACCTGAACGGAACGGTGAGCAACGAGGTCGACAGCGGTGTCGAACACGCTGATGTATTGCTCCGTTACGCCGACGCAGCAGTCCGCCGAGCCACCGATCTCGAAGAGGCGCGCAATGCCCTGAATGTCGCCATGGGTCCAGACGCCGTTGTGGACTGCGCCGCGACCATCGCCAACTTCCAGCGAATGGTCAGAATCGCCGACGGCTGCGGCATCCCACTCGATTCCTTCTCGCGGCAGGAGTCGGAGAAATGGCGCGACGGCCTCGGAATCGACAACTTCCGCAGCCGCAACAACACGTTCGCACCGGGCTGAGCGACCGCTACTCGATCGTTTGTAACAGCCGCGCGATCTCAATCGCCGCCTGCGCCGCCTCTTCGCCCTTGTTGCCGGCCGAGCCTCCCGCCCGAGCCATGGCGAGAGCGACGGTTTGCGTAGCCAGGACTTCGAAGATGACCGGCACACCCGTGTCCAGCCCGACTCGGGCGATTCCTTGCGTCGCTCCGTCGACGACCAGACGATAGTGGTCAGTCTCACCCAGAATCACCGCGCCCAGGCAGATCACGGCGTCGAATCGACCCGTCTGTGCGCATTTCTGCGCGGCAATCGGAATCTCGAACGCGCCCGGTACCCAGTAGATGTCGATCTCGTCGGTATCGGCGCCGTTCTCTTCGAGGTGCTCGATGCAGCCGTCGAGCAGCTTGCTGGTCACAAAGTCGTTGAATCGGCTCACGACGACCGCAAAGCGCAGACCACTGGCCGGACCGTGTTCCGGGTCGGGATTGGCGGCGCCGTCGTGCACTCTCGGCATGGCGGTGCTCGCGCTCGCTAGCCGATGGCCGCGCGGCGAGTCGGAGGATGGCCGTCATCGTCGGATTCGGTCACTTCGGTCGCATCGGAATCGAGCAGGTGTCCCATCTTCTCCCGCTTGACCGAGAGATAGCGGACGTTGTGCGGATTCGCAGGGGCAATCACCGGCACCCGCTCGACGATCTCGAGTCCGTAGCCCGCGAGCCCGTGACGCTTGGCCGGGTTGTTGGTCATCAGGCGGATTCGGTGGACGCCGAGGTCACGCAGGATCTGCATCCCGATGCCGTAGTCGCGACGGTCGGCGGAGAAGCCGAGCGCGAGGTTGGCCTCGACGGTGTCCATGCCCTGATCCTGAAGCGCATAGGCCGCAATCTTGTTGTGTAGACCGATGCCGCGACCTTCCTGCGCCATGTAGACAATCACCCCGCGCCGCTCTTCGGCCACGATTCGCATCGCGATATCCAGCTGCTCGCCGCAGTCGCATCTCTGTGAGGAGAACACGTCACCGGTCAGACACTGGGAATGGACGCGCACCAGGGTGGGTTCATCGCCATCGACATTGCCCATCACGAGCGCGACGTGCTCTTCCAAGTGGTTGCGTGTGCGATAGCCGATCAACCGCCAGGTGCCCATCGGCGTTGGCAGTTTCGCCTCCGACACTCGGTCAACGAGCTGTTCGGTACGTAGCCGGTATTGGATGATCTGCTCAACCGAGACGATCTTGATCTTGTGCCGTCGGGCAAAGCGCACGAGGTCAGGTAGCCGCGCCATCTCGCCGTTGCGCTTCATGATTTCGCAGATCACCGCTCCCGGCTGCAGTCCAGCCAGGCGGCAAAGGTCGACCGACGCCTCCGTCTGGCCGGCCCGCACCAGCGTCCCCCCTTCGCGCGCCCGCAACGGGAACATGTGCCCGGGCTGGACCAGGTCGTCTGATGTGGAATGGGGGTCCATCAGCACCTGAACCGTGCGCGCGCGATCGGACGCGGAGATCCCGGTGGTCACGCCCGAGCGGGCCTCGACCGAGACCGTGAACGCCGTCCCCAATGGCGCGGAGTTGGAGCCTTGGTCGACCATCAGCCGCAGTCCGAGCCGGTCGAGCATGGCGCCATCCATCGCGACGCAGATCAAGCCGCGACCGTGGGTCGCCATGAAGTTGATCGTCTCGGCGGTCACAAACTGTGCCGGCAGCGCGAGGTCGCCCTCGTTCTCCCGATCCTCGTCGTCGGTGATGATTAGCGGCTCGCCTAGCGCGAACGCCTCGATCGCTTCCTCCACCGGACTGAACGGTGACTTGCGCCGTCGGGTGTCGGTCGTACGACGTGCGCGCCGAGGCTTCGACGGACTGGAGTTGCCTGAGGTTGCGGCGTCGGTCATCGCGCTTCGCCTTCGCTCGACCCGCGACCGGCGAGTCGTTCATCCAACAGCTGATCGATCGTCTCTTCAATCCTCATCGCCAACAACTCATCGACGTATCGGGCGAGGATGTCTGTCTCGAGATTCACCTCATCTCCCGGATCGCGGTCCAGCAGATTCGTGTGCTGCTGAGTGTACTGAACAAGCGATACCGCAAATCCGGTTTCGTCTTTATCGATGATCGTCAGAGAGACCCCGTCGATGCAGACCGGACCCTTGACGATCATGTGACGCAACAGCTCAGTCGGCGCGTCGTAGGAGACGACGATCGCCTCCTCTTCGGGCCGCGTGTCGCGGAACGCCCCCCGACCCTCGACGACTCCGCGAACGAGATGGCCCGACAGCCGGTCCATCGGGCGCACAGAGCGCTCGAGGTTCACGCGGTCGCCAACCGCGAGTTCGCCCAGGTTGGAGCGTCGATAGGTCTCGGGCATCAGGTTGGCCAGGAACTGGCTCGATTCGATCTGAGTCACCGTCAGGTCGACCCCGTTGATCGCAATGCTGTCGCCGAGCTGTGCGTCCTCAAGGATCATCGGCGCAGCAATCCGAAGCACGCCGGGAGCGGCCTCGGTGATTTCGCCGACCTCTTCGATGATGCCCGTGAACATCGCCCCAACTCCGCGCTCAGCTCCGCGATCGTGGCCTGTTGGCCGTCAATGCTACCCGCAGAGAGGGCCGAAACTCACATAACGGTGGAGAAACCCGGCTGCAACGCGCGAGTGAAGCCGTCCGCGTGCTACGAAGTCAGGCGCTTGATCAGGATGTCGTTGCCGCTATCGTCGCGCCGGTAGTACCGATACCCCGCCGACCTGCACTGTTCATCCGTCAAGCCCGGCGCGGTCTCGACAGTTAACGTCAGCCAATCGAAGTCGCGCCCGCCTGCCGAGGCCTCGCAAGAATGCAAGAGGCGCTCCCCGGCGCTCGCTGGAGCGTCGGCGCGAACAGCGAGGCAACCAATCGACGCCGCCGGTCCCTCATCGAAGCGCACTACGGCTGCGCCCAGGATGTCTTCGCGATTGATCCCGTCGCTGTTCGGCTGCGATTGCTGCAGCGGTATCGCAGCGAGCCAGACCACGGCGTCACCGGCCCGTGCCTCCGCCGACAAATCGTCGCCGGGCGCCTCTGCCTGGATCCCGTGCGCAGCCAACAGCTCGCTGACGGTGTCCGCGTCTGACTGCCCGGCCTGACGGATGCGAACGTCCTGGTCCCGTTCGGGATGGCTGGGATAACCCACAATCAGCATGTCGTCGCCGAGTTGCTCCACCGTCATGCCGTTCAGCCGCAAGACATCCCGCATCCGCTCGGCTCCTCGGCCGCGGACCGCGGTCTGAGCGTCGCCGCCAATGATCATCGGTGCAACCACCGCCGTGACCTTGTTGATCAACCGCTGGTCGAAGAACGAGCCGAGCACCTCGCCGCCGCCTTCGACGAGGAGGCTTACCACGCCGCGCTGGCGGCCCAGACAATCGAGCAGCGCGGCCAATGAGACCCGGCCCAGGCCCGAGCCCTCGGTCGGAAGAACTTCAACATCGACCCCTCGCGATCGCATCGACTCGAGCCAGTCTTCCGGAGCCGCTGCCGTCGTGGCAATCAACGTTGCCGACGAAGCTGTGTCGTTCAGCACGCGGCTGTTGAGCGGCGTCCGTCCACGGCTATCGATGACCACTCGCAGCGGCTGTGGAACGGGTCCGCGCCAGCTCTCTGGACGAGCAGTCAGTTGCGGGTCATCGACGATGATCGTCTCAACGCCGACGAGCATCGCATCGAACAGCGGGCGGTTCTGATGCGCCCAGCGCAACGTCTGTGGACCGGAGATCCAGCGGGAGTCGCCGCTCGTCGATGCAATCCGGCCATCCAGCGACGCCGCGAACTTGGCGGTCACGAAGGGTCGGCCGGTGCGACGGTGATGCGCGTACGCCTCGTAGTGTCCGGCCGCCTCGGCGGCGCCGTCGCCCAGGCTCACCTCGATCCCCGCCTCGCGGAGCAGGTCCAGGCCCCGACCCGCGACTCGGGCATCCGGGTCGCCGTAGGCCACGACCACCCGCGCCACCCCGGCTTCGATGATCGCCCCCGTACACGGCGGTGTGCGGCCATAGTGCCCACAGGGTTCAAGCGTGACGTACATCGTTGCGCCCCGAGCGAGATCGCCCGCTTCACGCAACGCCATCACCTCGGCATGCGGACCACCCGATGGTCGTTCCCCGTCCCCGGCGGCTCGTGACTCGTTCGGCCGGCCAAACTGCGACGCGGGATCCGGGCTGCCGGGCGGCTGTGTTGCGCCCTCACCCACTATCCGTGAGCCCCGCGCAACGACCGCCCCGACCGCTGGATTCGGACTCGTCGTTCCTCGTACCGAGCGGGCGAGCTCGAACGCTCGAGCCATCAGACGCGAACCACCGACCGGGCGCGAGCTCATGTCCGTCGGCGTCGGTCCGCGATCGCCAGCGTCAGCCAGAACATCGTCGCCGCCACCGCGAACGCAGCCAGCACAATCTGGACCGGCCGCTCCCAGGACGGGTCGGTCGCCAGTTCGACGGAACGGGAACGCGGTCGTTCTTCCAGCGGCCAATCCGATTCGGTGTGTCTGACAGAACGCGCGACCGTCCGTTTCTCGGTCTCTGACTGTGTCTCCGCCCTTGACGTCTCGTCATCCTGGTCTGCATCAACGGATGACGCGACTTCTGGCTCCGCCGCTTGCTCATCCGCCGAGGACGAAACCGTCTCTTCTGCATCGTTCGCCTGCGAAACATCCGCGCCGTCTTCCCCTGCTGCCCCCTCTTCCTCGGCGACCACGCCGGCTGCGGTCACATCTGCAGCGTCATCCTGTCCGCCTTCGGCGGCTGAGCGTCCCGCCGTCAATGCCCGTCGCGATGGATCGTCCGCCTCGCCCTGGGCCGGCTCGTCCTGCTTCGTTCGTTGGGCCTGCCAGTTCTCCTCAGCCGCTTCTTGCTCGGCCTCGGAGGCCTCCTCCTGCTGTTCGGCGGCCTGTTGCGCCTCCTGCTCCATCGCCAGTTCCTGCTCTTCGACTTCGACCGCGGCGAGCGCAGCTTCCGGCTCGGCCTCTTCCTGCACTGCTTCGGCGGCCGGCGGATCGCCGCGTCCAGGCTGCTCCGACCCCGACGAAACCTGGGTGACCGCCGCCACATCGGATTCCTCAGCCGATTGCGACTGCAACTCGACCTCCTCCGTCACAACCTGCGCCGTAGGCACCCCGCTCGCCGAATCGCCCGCCTGAGTCGTCGTGAACGTAACGGTCGGCGAGTCGATTACGTCGAACACCATGACCGCAGCAAACGCGGCAACTCCGACGGCCGCCGTAGCCATGGACATTCTCAACGCTCGTGTCGCCCGGGACGCGGCAAGCTGGGTCCGCGTGCCGCGCTCGACAATCTCCGGCGTCAGCTGGAATGGAGCCGCCGCTGGAGCAGGAGCGAAACTCCTCAGCACCGAGCGCATGTCCTGCAGATCGGCGAGGTATTGCTGCATCTCATCAGATACGGCGAGCCGCGTTTCGACGCGTTCTCGTTCCTGCGGGCTGAGCTCGTCGTCCAGGTACGCCGAGAGTTCGTCGCGCCAATCGCGGCGACCAAAGATCGACAGGATGCTCAGACCAGGCGGCATCTCAAACCATTCCAGACATCGCTACCTCCGTCGGCAGCCGCCAACCGCTCCATGTCCAGTTTCCCTCCAAATTTAGACGCAATTCCGACACCAATGGTTCCCGTTGCAGTGGTGTGGCCGTCCGCGTCAGTGCTCCATCCATGGCACGTCACCGTTCCAACAGTTGATGCTGCTTCAGATAGTCGCGCATCGCGGATCGACCGCGACTGATCCTCGACTTCACCGTACCCATCGACCAGCCGGTCGCGTCGACGATCTCCCGGTACTCCAAATCCATCACATCGCGGTAGTACACCGCCCGGCGCTGCTCGTCCGGCAGTGAGTCCAGTGCCTCGCGCAACGCGCCGCTCAGCTCGATGTTCATCAGGTGCTCGTCGAGGGACCGTTCGCCCGACTCCGGTGTGAACTGGTCGCCCAGCGAGTCGGTCAGACGATCGAGCGACGTGGATGGTCTTCGCTGTCGTTGTCGCAAATGATCAAAGCAGGTTCGCCGTGCGATGACCCCGAGCCAGGCCGGGAACTTGCCGCGCTGCTTGTATGTGCTCAACCGATCCCAGGCCTTGATGAAGGCCTCCTGCATCAGATCCTCGGCGTCGGCCATGCCCACGATGCCGCCGCAGGTTGCGCGGATTCGGGTCTGGTGGCGCAGCACCAACACATTGAACGCGTCCATCCGACCGTCCAGCGAGATCGTCACGAGGTCGTCGTCCTCGAGCGAAGTGAGGTCTTGAATGCCGCGAAGATGCTGCACGCCGGGAATCCACCCCTCCTCCGATATCTGACGAGCCTAGAGAGACTAGCAATCGTCCGCCGCGAACCTGTGGGAAACTGCCATCATGCCGCTGGTCGACCCACGTCCGATCGTCGAACAGGCTCATGCGCGAGGTCGCGCCATTGTCGGGGCCAATGTGTCGACGATCCAGATGGTGCGCGGCGTCGTCCAGGCCGCCGAGTCCGCTGCACGGCCGGTGTTGATCCAATTCAATCGCTCTGGACTGTCGCTCATCGGCGGCGTCGACGTCGCCATGCTCGTGGTCAAGACCATCGCCGAGGAATCGGACGCGCACGTCGCGCTACATCTCGATCACGCCGACACGCTGGATGAACTCTCCGCCGCAATCAACGCCGGCTTCGGCTCCGTCATGATCGATGGCTCGACCTTGCCCTTCGAACGGCACCTCACCCTGGCCCAGTCGGCCAGAGGTCTGACGACCTGGTCGAGGCTGCCGCTCGAGGCCGAGTTGGGACACGTCGCCGGTAATGAAGCCGGGGTCACGATCGGCGACGCATCCTGGACCGATCCCGACGAGGCGGCCCGCTTCGTCGAAGCCACCAATGTGGATTGGCTCGCCATTGCGGTCGGCAACACGCATGGCGGACCGGCGGTCGGCGGACTCCAGATTGAGCGCCTGCAGGCCATTCGAGAGGCTGTCGATGTGCCGCTGGTCCTCCACGGAGCCAGCGGTCTGGCGGACGACGATCTACTCAGCGCAGTCGAGCTCGGGGTGGCCAAGATCAATGTCGGCACCGCATTCCACCAGGCTGTGGCCAACGGCATGCAAGAGCATCTGCAACAGCGTCCCGGCGACCTGCGAGGCGCGCTCCAGAGAGCGGAGACGAGCGTCGCCGACGCGGCTACAGCCCTCTTCACCTCGCCCTGGGCCCTCTAGCGCCGGACGAACTTCTCGCTTCGTTGCGATCCGTCACACTGGACGGCAAACAGGGAACACGCGAGGGGTCCGCCATGCTGAGCGACTACCGAATTCTCGACCTCACCGACGACCGCGGTCTGATCGGCGGTATGATTCTGGCCGACCTCGGCGCGGATGTGATCGCTGTTGAGCCCCCGGCAGGCAACGCCGCCCGACGCCGGGGCCCGTTTGCGGACGGATCCAATGAAGGTGGCATCGAAGACTCCCTGCTCTGGCAGGCCTACGCCAGAGGCAAGCGCTCGCTGGTCCTCGACCTGGAGACGGACGAGGGTCGCACACGACTCATCGACCTCGCGCGCTCGGCCGACGCGCTGATCGAATCGGCCGATATCGGCGCCATGGATTCGCTTGGCCTCGGATATGACGCCTTGTCCGCCATCAACCCCGGCCTGATTCACGTCGCCATCACGCCGTTCGGCTCGACCGGCCCCAAAGCCGGCTGGGCCGCCACCGACATCACCGTCGCCGCTGCGGCCGGACCAATGATCCAGAGCGGAGACCGTGACCGCCCGCCGCTCAGGGTCGGATTGCCGCAGACCGCTCTGCACGCCGGAGCCGAGGCTGCCCTGGGCGTGCTGATGGGACTGCACGAGCGCAAGCGTTCCGGACTGGGACAGTTTGTCGACGTCTCTGCCCAGGCCGCTTACGCCCAGGCGACACAATCGGGGATCATCGCCGCGGCCAACAATTCCGGCCAGTTTGTACGGTCTGCCGTGGGCGCGGCACTCGGACCACTGGAAATCCGCCTCTTCTGGCCCTGCAAGGACGGCCATGTCGCCATCACCTATCTCTTCGGCGCGGCGATCGGCCCCTTCACCGACCGGCTCATGCAGTACGCGCTCGAAGAGGGCTACTGCGACCAGGAGACCCGCGACAAGGACTGGCTCAACTACACCAATCTGATCCTCACTGGCCAGGAGCCGATCAGCGAGTATCTGCGCTGCTGCGACGTGGTCGGAGCACTCTGCGCCGACAAGACCAAGGCCGAGCTGTTCCAGGTCGCGCAGGAACGCCGCCTGCTGATCGTGCCGGTCTCGACCATGGACGACCTCGACGAGAACGAGCACCTCGCCGCCCGCGCCTACTGGCGCGATGTCGAGCGCAACGGCCAGACCATCAGATTCCCCGGCCCGTTCGCCCGACTCTCCGAGACGCCGATCGAGTACGGCCGACCCGCGCCAACGCTCGGCGAACACACCGACGAAGTGCTCGCTGTGGTCCGCCAGCCGGCAGTTCTCAACAGAGCAAACGCCGCCACGCCGAACCTGCCGCCGCTCTCCGGCCTCAAGATGCTCGACCTGATGTGGGTCATGGCCGGCCCGGCCGGGACGCGCGCGCTGTGCGACTTCGGTGTCAACACGGTGCGGATCGAGTCCAGCACGCGGATCGACACTGCGCGAACGCTCCAGCCATTCATCGACGACGAGGCAACCCAGCCGGAGGGCTCATCCATGTTCCACAACATGAACGCCGGCAAACAGATGATGACCGTCGATCCGGCAAACCCTCAGGGCCGCGAGTTAATCCTCGACCTCGTCCGCTGGGCCGACGTCGTCACCGAGTCCTTCACGCCCCGCGCCATGCGCGGCTGGGACCTGACCTGGGAGACGATCCACGAGGTCAACCCCCGCGCGATCATGATGTCCTCTTGCCTCATGGGACAGAACGGCCCGCTGGCCGAATTCGCAGGTTTCGGCAACCTCGCCGCCGCCTTCGCCGGCTTTACGCCGCTCTGCGGCTGGTCCGACCGTTCGCCCGCCGGACCGTTCGGCGCCTACACCGACTACGTCGCGCCGCGCTTCGCCTCGGCCGCGCTGCTCGCCGCCCTCCACGAACGCGACCGCACCGGACAGGGACAGTACATCGATGTCTCTCAGATGGAAGCTGCGATCCACTTCCTCACGCCGGCCTTCCTGCAGTACCGGCTGACCGGCGAGAAGTGGCTCGCCGACGGCAACAATGACCCGTACATGTCGCCCCACGGCGTGTTCCCCTCCGAGGGCGAAGACCAGTGGGTCGCTATTGCCTGCCGCAACGAAGCGGACCGCGCTGCGCTGGACTCGGTGCTCAACGGCATGGACCTGGAAGACTGGACCCTCGGCCGCTCGGCCGAGGACGCGATGAACACGCTGCAGGCGGCCGGTGTCCCCGCTCACGCCGTCCAGGACTCCGCCGCCTGCTTCGCCGACCCGCAGCTCCAACACCGCAACCACTTCGTCGAGCTCACTCACCCTACCCAGGGACAGTCGGTCGTTGAGGGCGCACGGATCGTGTTCGGCCGAACTCCGGCGGGCCGCCCGCAGGTCGCCCCGACTATGGGCGCAGACAACGACTCGGTCCTGCGAGACCTGCTCGGCTACTCGGACGAGCAAATCGTCGAGCTGGTAGCGTCGGGCGCATTGCAGTAACAACAGGAACGGGTTGGAGGACGACCATGGCGACCCATCACGGCGAGCGCATGATCGAAGGCAACGGGATCGAAATCTGCACCGACTCGTTCGGCGATCCCGCCGATCCTTGCATCCTGCTGATCATGGGGGCCGGCGCGTCGATGTTGCTCTGGGAGGTCGACTTCTGCCAGCGCCTCGCCGACGGCGGGCGCTTTGTGATCCGCTACGACAACCGCGACACCGGCAAGACGACGTCATGCCCGCCGGGCGAACCGAACTACACGATCGACGACATGGCGGCCGACGGCGTCGCCGTGCTCGACGCTTACGGCATCGAGCAAGCGCACATCATCGGCGCCTCAATGGGCGGCACGATCACCCAGTTCGTCGGTCTCGACCATCCGCAACGAGTGCTCACCCTGACTCCAATCATGTCGACGCCGAACGTCAATTCCGTGATCGACGCTATGGCGGGCGAAGACGGTGGAACGGCGCTCTCGCCGCCGACGCCGGAAGTCCTCGCCGCCATCGCCTCGGGCGCCGAACTCGACTTCTCCGATCGCGACGCCGTCCTGGCCAATCGGGTCGAAATGAGCAAGGTCATCGCCGGCTCCGGATACCCGGAAGACGACATCCCCGAAGAGGTCTACGCCGAGGAAATCGATCGCGCGATTAGCTTCCCCAGCTCGCTCAATCACGCTGAGGTCATCGTCCAGTCCGGACGCTGGCACGACCGTCTCGATCAGCTCGACGTCCCCACCCTCGTGATCCACGGCGACGAGGATCCGATCCTGCCCTACGACCACGGCCAAGCGCTGCACGCCGCCATTTCTGGTTCCAAACTGCTCACCCTCAAGGGCGTCGGCCACGAAATCCCCCGCGGCACCTGGGACACGGTGATCCCCGCGATCCTGGAGCACACGAGCTGAGGGCGCGCCTCAGCAGCGCAGTCTCGGAGTACGAGCGTGGCGGACCATCACGGCGAGCGAATGATCCAGGGCAACGGCATTGAGGTCTGCACCGACTCGTTCGGAGACCCCACAGATCCCAGCATCCTCCTGGTCAACGGCGCAGGCGGGTCGATGCTCGGTTGGCGCGAAGAATTCTGTGAGCGCCTCGCCGACGCCGAGCGCTTCGTCATTCGCTACGACAATCGCGACACCGGCAAGACCACGCCGCATTGCCCACCGGGCCAACCGAACTACACGCTCGACGACCTGGCCAATGACGCTGTCGCGGTGCTTGACGCCTATCAGGTCGAACACGCGCACATCGTCGGTCTCTCGATGGGCGGGATGATCGCGCAACTGATCGGCCTCAACCACCCCGACCGCGTGCTCACGCTGACGCCGATCATGTCCACGCCGCAGGCCGGCGTGGTGACGGACGCGTTCGCGGGCAAGGAAGTCGCCGAGCTCTCCCCACCTCATCCCAGGGTGCTCGAGCTCGTTACCAACAGGGATCAGATCGACTGGTCCGACCGCGACACCGTCATCAAGATGCAGGTCGAGTCATTCGCCACGATCAAAGGCTCCCGCTATCCCGAGGACCCAGCGGTGGCCGAGTTCATCGCCCGCGACTTTGACCGCGCCCTCAACTACGCCAGCTCCGTCAACCACACCCCAGCCATGGCCCAATCCAACGCCTGGCACCACCGCCTGCAAGAGATCACAGTGCCTACGCTCGTCATCCACGGCGACGAGGATCCGATCCTCCCCTATGACCACGGCCTCGCCCTCCACGCCGCCATCAAGGATTCAACCCTGCTCACGATGCAAGGCGTCGGTCACGAACTCCCCCGTGAAGTCTGGGACCTGATAGTCCCCGCCATCCTCGACCACACGGCCTAGCTGCCCGTCATCACCAAACACCGTCATTCCCGCGCTTGCCGCGGGAATCTCGCCGCCTTGGCTGAACGACCGTCACGCCCGCCGATAGAACGACATCACCACGCCGTTCCCCGTCGACCCCGACCGCACCAGTTCGAGATCCCCCGGCACAACTCCATCCGCAAACAACCGCTTGCCCCCTCCCACCACGACCGGAAACGTCCACAGCCGATACTCATCGATCAGATCATTCGCGAGCAGCGTCTGGATCAACTCCGCGCTCCCATGCACCTGGATCAACGGGCCGTCACCCGCCTTGAGCCTGCCGATCTCATTGACCGTATCCCCGCCAATCCGAGTCGCCGGACCCCACGGCAACGGATGCCCCTCCGACCGAGTCGCCACGTACTTGTGACCCCCATTCAGCCGCGCCGCGACCGGATCGTCCCCGCCCACATTCGGCCAATACGAGGCAAACACGTCATACGTCCTCCGGCCAAACAGCAAGTCGTACGGCTCTGACATCGCCTCCCCATACACCTGAGGCATCACCTCCTCCCAATACGGAGCACCCCAGCCGCCGCCCGTAAACCCGCCCGATGGATCCTCCTCGGGACTCGTCGGACTCTGCATCACCCCGTCCAGCGTCACAAAACTCAAAATCGCCAGTTCCCGCATCAGAGTTCGCCCAGCTCCACCACCCGACCCGTCTGCGCCGACTCGTAGATCCCGAACACGATCTTCATCGTCTCCAGGTTGTCCCGACCCCCGCTGACCGGCTCCGCCCCATCCTCACAGCACGCGGCGAAATGAGCGATCTCGTTCACGTACGGATTCATCGTCGGCAGCGACACCTCGCTCGTGTCGACCGGCCGGAAGCTCGTCGTCGGATCGAAACTCTCCTCACCCTCTTGCTGAGCGCTGGTCATCACGGCCGGTGTCCGATGCCACATCAGCGGCGTGTTCTCCTCCGGCGGCGGCGTCCAGGCCGCTCCCTGATCGCCCAGGATCACCGTCTGGAACAGCCACGGCGCCCGACTCGTCAGACTCGCCGTCAATGTCCCGATCGCCCCGTTCGCGAACTCCAGCGTCGCCACCGCGCGATCCTCCGCATCGTTCGTGAAGCTCGGATGCCCGCGCCAGGCCCGCGCCTCGACCCGCACCACCTCGCCGACGAAGAACCGCATCAGGTCCAGGTGATGCACCGAGAGCAGCGTCACCACCCCGCCGCCGCCGCGCTTGCCGTCGAATCCCCACCAGCCCGGACGCAGCGCGATCGGCTGGTTCGGATCCTCCAGCGCCGCCGTCAGGAACGTGTCCGTCCGCGCCGACCAGATCCGCCCCAGCTCGCCCGCCTGGATCCGACGCCGCAACGCCACGTAGCTCGGCACATGACGCAGATGCTGCGCCACCATGAACGTCACCCCCGCCGCCTCCGTCGCCTCCACGATCGCCCGGCACTCGTCCACCGAGATCGCCATCGGCTTCTCCAGCAGCACATGCTTGCCCGCCTCGGCCGCCGCAATCGCCAGCTCCGCATGCGTGTCGTGGATTGTGCAGATGTCCACCGCGTCGATGTCCGCCAGCTCGCACATCTCCCGCGCGTCCGTGAAGATCGCCGACGCGTCGATGTCGGCCTCGCCGGCGAACTCCTGCGCCGCCTCCTCGCGGATATCGCAGACCGCCCCCAGCCGCACCCGATCCGGGTCCAACTGGTACCCGGGCAAATGCTGCCGAGAAATCCCGCCCGCGCCAATCAATCCAACCCGCAGAGGCTCCGCCATGGCCGTCTCCCCCGAATCCATCCGCTCGTCAAGTGAGCCCAAGGCTACCGATCCGCCACCCCGCCCGCCCAATCCCCGCCTAAACTGGCTGCGGGTCCTTAGCTCAGTTGGCCAGAGCAGCGGACTTTTAATCCGAAGGTCCTGGGTTCGAGTCCCAGAGGACCCACCATCCGCTTCCGTTCCCTTCTCCCAAGAGGGAGAGGGCTGCGTGGATGGCTAGCCCGCGGCGCGAGAAGCTCGGGATGCTATGCAAGAGTCGCAAGCGGGGGTGACTCAAGGATCAGCGAGCCGCAGACTCGCCGGCAGCCGGGGGAATGTGTCTCTATCGCAGTTTTTTCTGCGTCGCATCAATGAGCTGTGCGGCGACCTTGAGCACCCGCGTTGTGTATTCGACCATGTCGTCCCGCCTTCTTGAAACTCTTGAACGGTTGGGGGCTCGATTGAAGTCAATGTCCATCTCGTGCGTTATGATGTTTCGTGCTTTGAATACATCTCTCAGTTTAAGGATGTCTCTCTCAATTCCTTTGTCATTGAACTCGAACAGCGAGCACATATTGAGCAGTTCTTCGTGGGACTGCAAACTGTGACGAGTTCGCTCTTCCATCATTTCTTCTACTACAAGATGCTCGACCCCCGGCTGGGCCTTGTCGAGCATCCTGAAAAGGAACTCGGCTCCAGCATCCGACATGTCGAGTTCACGACTTGCAAACGACCGCGTACTTTTTCGTAGACTCTCACTGCGTGGCAGCAATTCGACAGCGCAGTCGCGCATCAGGTGGCCCGCTGCTGAGTCAAGTCCGGCGCAAGCAAAGAGCAGCATAGCGCGAAGCAGATCTTGTTCTGAATCCGAAGGTGCTCCTGGCCCGCGGTCGCTGGTGGCACTACGGAACAGATTGAGAAAGTGGTTGCACGTCTTGACAGAGTGTTCCAAGACCGTGCGTGCCCTACTTGTCGAATCCTCCGTTGCTGTCAGGGGCGGTAGTTTTACTTCAATCTGGGCCTTGGGCATGTCCTACTCCATCTTTGAACGATACCGGTGCGACACGGACGAGCTTGATTTCGCGAACGTTATTCGAAATCGGGCTCTGAGTACAGCCAGGGCTCCAGTGTCGCGTTAGCGGGGAAAAGGCGTGAACGAGGCCAGACGCTCGCTACCTCGATCTCCGAACGGGCTTCCTTGACCTCGATCCGCCTGCCGGCGGCATTCAGATTGGCGTACAAACTCGATCCCCAACAGGTCAGGCTGCCGCGAGTGTCGAGAGCGCAGGTCTGGTACGAACCCGCACTGACTTGGGAGAATGTCCCGATCGGGGCATCTGCCTGCCCTTCTTGGTTTCTGCCCCAGCAAGCGACCCTGCCGTCGGTCCGCACGCCGCAGCCGTGCTGTAAGCCAGCGCTGACTTTGGCAAACTGTCCTGAAGAGGGTTCAGAATGTCCTGTCCTGTCCCAACAGACTACACGACCGTCAGTCCTTAGGCCGCAGTTGCTGTAGTTGCCTGCACTGAGTTGATGGATCCTTCCTTCAGGCTGAGCTTCGCGCGGCGGGCTATTCTTGCTGCAGTCAACTCTGCCGAGGTCGTCAAGTGTGCAGCTGTGATATCCGCCGGCTTCGACTTCGATGACGTGTGCATTGGAGGCTTCCAGCTGGCCGTATTCGTTATCCCCCCAACAGAACACCGCACTTTCTGCACTCAACGCGCAACTATGAAACCCTCCCGCACTAATCTCTTTGAATTGTCCGGATGGGCCCTCTAGTTGGCCATACTCGTTGTCGCCCCAGCAGACTGCCCGGCCTCCCTTCGTCAACCCGCAACTGTGGAATCCTCCCGCACTTATCTCTGTAAAGCGTTCGGGTGGTGATTCAAGCTGGCCTAGCGCATTCTCGCCCCAGCAGACCGCGTGGCCGTCCAGGCGGAGACCGCACGTATGAGACCATCCCGAACTGACGTGCCTGAAATGTCCTTCCGGCGGCTTGGCCTGAGCAAAGCCATAGAAGAAGCTAAAGTTATCTCCCCAGCAGTCAACATCGCCACTCATTTTCAGCCCGCAACTGTACAGTGTGCCTGCGCTCACCTGAATATACGGACCACGGTGATACACATAAGTGGTGCCTTCGAGGTCGCCCCAACAGGCGACGCGACGATCTGAGAGCAGCCCGCAGCTGTGCTCTCCACCTACGCTGAGCTGCTTCATCACCGTTGATGGCGCTTGCGTTCGTCCGTCGTCCTCTTCACCCCAGCAGGTCGTCATGCCATCGAGGAGTAGCCCGCAGCTGTGGGCCGCACCGGCGCCAATGGTGCTGAACTGTGCAGCAGGCACGTTAGTTTGGCCGCTCCTGTTCGATCCCCAGCAAACGGCGCTGGCATCAACGCGGATCGCGCAACTATGCTCTTGACCTGAGCTGACATACACAAAGCGACCTGGTGGTGGTGAGGCTTGTCCATCGCGGTCGGATCCCCAACAGGCTATACGCCCGTTGTGGAGTACACCGCAGCTATGTTCGCTGCCGGCGCTGATCTGGATGAAGCGGTTGTCCGGCGCGTCGGCTTGACCGTTTGTGTTCAAGCCCCAGCAGACGACGCCGGCTGTGTCCAAGAGGGCACAACTATGATGCTCTCCAACATCCACTTGGGAATACTCGCCTGGCGGTGCTATCGCTTGCCCAGCGGAGTTCCATCCCCAGCATGCTACCGTGCCATCTGATCTAAGACCGCACCCGTGCCTGTGCCCGACGCTGATGCTAGAGAGGTTGATGCCTCGCAAACCCTGGAACCCTTCACCGCGCTCCAAGAACACGTGCGGTTCCTCGGCTGACGCCGGCATAGTCAGGATCCAGCCAAGCCCGCACGTTGCCCCGAGGAGCCCGAAAACTATCATCAGGGATGGCAGCCAACGCAAGGCCACCTCGGGCAGCTTCGTAGTCCCACGGGGAGGATTCTCGTGACCCAGAGGATCGTCCATCACGCGTAAGCTACGCGAGCACCTCATAGCGTCAACTGAAACGTGTGCTTTCCGTATCGACTGTCAACTGGTACACCACTGCTCCACGCCATCACACCCATCGGCATACAATCAACCACCCTCAACCAAGAACCCGCCACCATGACCCACCCCCACCCTCCGCACTCACCGAGAATCACCCGCCCTCACCCAGAAAAACACCGACAAAACCCACACATAACGAGCCAAATCTGGACAAATCTGGACTTTTCCGGACACAAAACGCGACAATTCCCAGTCCACAGCGCCGGATCCGCCCAAGCACCCCGAATTTCGCCCGGAACGCCACCATGAAGAAGTTCATCCTCTTCGACAACGATGGCGTGCTCGTCGAAACAGAGCACTGGTACTACCTCGCCACCAGGCGAGCGCTGGCGTCCCTCGGCCTGGAACTCCCTCGAGACGAGTATCTGGCCAACATGGCCAACGGAATCTCAGCCTGGCAAGCGGCCCGAGACTCAGAGATGCCGCAAGCCGAAATCAAGCGCGGCCGAGCACAACGGGACCGCTACTACCGCGAATACCTGATGACCGAAGACATCGAGATCGAAGGCGTAACCGAAACGCTGGCCGAGCTGTCCGATACGTATCGGATGGCGATCGTCACGACGTCCAAGCGACCAGACTTCAACCTGATCCACGAACACCGATCCATCCTCGACTACATGGAGTTCCACCTGACCGAGGAGGACTACGAGCGAGCCAAGCCGCACCCCGAGCCCTATCTGAGAGGCCTCCAACGCTTCGGCGCAACCCCCGCCGAGACGGTCGTCATCGAAGATTCCGCGAGAGGGTTGAAGTCGGCAATCGCCGCAGGCATCGACTGCATCGTGGTCGCAAACGAGTTCACCGCCGCCCACGACCTCTCCCAGGCCACCGCCAGGGTCGCGAAGTTCAGCGACCTGCCACGAGCGATCAGGAGCCTGGCGAACGTGACCTGAGCCGCTAGTCCGCCCGCACATACCGCAGATGCGTCGCCAACCGACCGTCGATCACCGCCGCAATCCGATACCCCGACCCCACCTCCGACACATCCTCAAACAACCGCTGACCGCCGCCGAAGATCACCGGAGCCAGGGCGATCTCCAGCTCCTCGATCACGCCCAGCCGCAGGTACTGCTGAATCACGTTCGCACCGCCCGAGATTCGAATGTCCCGCTCCCCCGCCGCTTGGCGAGCCAGCTCCAGCGCCCGCTCGGGACCATCCTCGACGAAATGAAACGTCGTCCCGCCCGGCCGCTCCCACGCCTCGCGCGGCGAGTGCGTCAGAACGAACACCGAGTTGTGGAACGGCGCCTCCTCCGGCCACGAAATCTCGCCCTGGTCGAACATCCGCCGGCCCATGATGTTCGCCCCCGTCTCCTCCGTAATCCGCCGCTGCAAATCGTTCACCGGACCGGTCTCCCCGCCCTCGCCGAACCCAAGATTCTCGCGAAAATGCTCCAGCTCGAAGATCCAGCCCATCAGCGAGCCCCACTTGCCCGCCCAATCCAGGTACTCCGGATCCTCCCAGTGCTCGACCGCCATCCCCTCCGGCGCCATGTACCCGTCAAGACTCAACCCGATATTGATAAACACCCTGCCCATCTCGTCCTCCCCCGTACGCTGCCGCCGGCGTCGACCAGCCGAGCGCGCCAGCAAAGGCTAACCAGTGATCGCCACCCCCGACCGCCTCCGAGTCCGCCCGGCGGGCCTGAGTCATCCGAAGATCGACGCTTGGCAGAGCAGTTCCAGCAGTTCGTCAACCTTCTCAATCGGCCGCGGTCGTCCCCGCTCGCGCCACTGGCGAGTCATTTCGTCGACCCCAAAGTCGTGCAGCAGCGTCCAGGCGACGGCTCGCATCGGAAACGCCGCGTCGTCGAGCAGCGATGGATCATAGGCGCCAAGGAACGCGCGGGCGAGCACCGGGTCGCCGGCGCAGAACCCCATCCAGACCGGCATCCACTCATACTCACGCGCGCCGATCTTCGCGTCTCCAAAGTCGATCAGCGCCTCGATCCGCCAGCCGGCGTCGGACGGCGCGCAGAGCACGTGGTCGGCGCCAAGATCACCGTGCACGACGACTCGCGAGGCCGGCAGGTCCGCCGCAATCGCTTCGTCAAGCATGGCTTCTAGCGAACTCTGGAGTTTGTCGTTCAGCACTCCCGCTGCAACCAGTTCACTCACCGAGGAGCGGCGCCGCTCCACCACGACATCGTGCCACACCCGAGTGGTCGCCGCGTTGACAAACCGGCTCACATCGACCGAGTGAAGCCTCCGGACGATTCGGCCGAGCTGAACCGCCAGCGACGCGGCATCGCGCTCGGGAAGGCCTTGGCGAATCTCCGAAAATGGCGGAGCCTCGCTGTAGCGCGTGATCAGGTAAGCCCAGGACACTCCATCGCCGTCGGCGATGCGTCCCCATCCGGCAAGATCCGGTGCGGGGATCAGCTCCCCCGAGCCGAACTCTGCCAGCAGCCTGCGCTCGAGTTCGAACTCATCCCAGAACGGACTGTAGATCTTCAGCGCAAACGCCCGGTCGAGCAGGAACACGGCGTTGGTGTTCTCGTTGGCCGCACGCAGCCGCCGGTATTCGATCCCCTCCCGCGCGCATATCGCGTCGATCAGACCACGCCAGACCGACACGTCGCGATAGATCCGCGTCCAATCCTCCCAGCTCTCAACCCGAATCCCAGGCAACATCACGTCGGCTCCCAGACACCTCCGGCTCCCTTCGACGGTAGCGCGCGGACCACGACTGTCACTCCGGACACTCCCAGCCGGATCTCCCGCCCCAACAGCACATCCGTCCGCATATAATCACCCGGCTGCAGTTACAGATCAGCAGTCGAAGGCAACCGAAATGACCGATCACCAACTGCTAACCAGACCCGAACCGGTTCGCCCTCATCCGAACAAGACCGGACAGAATCGAACGCAACAAGCCTGAATGGACGCGAAGAAATCTGAAGAAACCTGGAAAAACCTGAAAGCCCCGGACCCACGATCACCCGCAAAACATTGGAGATTGGCCCTCGGTGCGGCGCGAAAAAAAGAATCGCCCTGAAACCTGAAACGAGGTCCAATCCGCGCTCAACAGTCCCGCGCCGAACAGGCCTCGAACAGCGTCACAATCCCTGCTGTTCGACCCACCGGCGCACCTCAGCGGCGAAGCGCTCCCCTTGTTCGCTGATCACGAAGTGCCCGGCGTCTTCGATGTAGACCAGGGTCGACCGAGGCAGCCGCCGATGGAGGTCTTCGGCGTTTTCCCGGTGGCCGACCAGGTCATCGGCGCCGTAGAGCAGCAGCGTCGGGCGGTCGAACCGACCCCAGTAGGTCTCCACCGCCGACCGCTCCATCGCGCCGGCGACGATCACGCGGTCGCTGGCCGTCGTGCGGGCCAGCCGAAACAGCCAGGCGGCGCGGGCAGGATCGCGAATGCTGAAGCCCGGGGCGCAATACGCGCGCTCAAAGCGCTCGTTCCATGCGTCGATACCGCCCTCGTCTACGCCCGACGTGGCCGTTCGCATGTCGGTCCGGCTCGCCCGCGGCGGGAACTTCCCGCCTCCCGAGCCGATCACCACCGCGTCCGGCGCATGATCGCGCGCGATCACCTGCGCCGCCCGTGCCCCCCAGGCGTGGCCGATCACGATCAGCGATCCGGCCCCATGCGGTTCCACCAGTTGCAATGCCGCGCGGCCAAGCTCCTCGAAGGAGTACGGTTCGCTCGGTGGCGGGCTCTGGCCGACGCCCGGGACATCGAATCGGACGACGCGTCCCAGGTCGATCAGGCCGGGCACAACGAAGTCCCACGTGTGCAGGCTCTGGCCGGCCCCGTTGATCAGCAGGAGAGTACGTTCGCCGTCACCGTCGACTCGGGTATGGATACGGGCCGGATCGATGCTCACCGAGCACTGCCTCGGGCTTGGGCAATCACTACCAGGCCGCGCCGCGCGACTAGCGCAACGCCGGCCTGGTCGGGATGGGCGCGACCTGGTCCTCCCGCAGTGGATAGGCCTCCTTGCGGTAGACCTGCACGCGGTTGTAGCCAAAGTCGGGGATCAACAGCCGGTCGCCGTCGATCCGCACCGAAGCAGGCGAGCGCAGGCGCTTCTCCTCCTCCAGCACCGTCAGATCGCGCTGGCGCAGCAGGATCGGTTGCTCCATCAACATCTTCAGCGCCGACGGCGAGAGCGTCGCGTCGCCGATGAACTTCTCCACATAGCGCCCGTCGCGGTTGAACAGCACCACGCGGTTGTTGCCGCGGTCAGCGACGTAGATGTCGCCATGCTGGTCGACGGCCACGCCCGCCGGGCGGTTGAGCTCGCCGTCTCCGTCGCCGCTCGAGCCGATGATCATCAACGGCTCACCCGACGGACTGAACTTCTGCACGCGGTCGTTACGCCAGTCACCCACGTAGACGCAACCGTCCCCGTCGAGCGCGATGCCCCAGGGCATATCCAGTTCCCCGTACCCGCTGCCGTAGCTGCCGAACCCGTCGATGTACCGGCCGTCCATCGTGAAGCGCTGCACACGATGGTTCATCGTGTCGACCACCAGCAGGCGTCCCTCGTCGTCGATCGCCATATGGGCTGGACGGTCGAGCTGGCCGGGCGCGCTGCCGTGCTCGCCCCAGCGCGCGATCTCGACGTCCTGCTCATGCGTCGCGATCGTGATCGTATGGTCAGCTTCATCCGAGACGATGATCCGCTCGTCGGCGTCGCAGACGATTCCGGCCGGCCAGATCCAGCCGCAGTCCGCCTCGGCCGGCCGGTCGTTCGGCTCCGCGGGCCGGCGGCGGACCACGCCGAGGTCCTCGTCCTCCCAGTTCAGGATACGCAGCGGCCCGCCGGTCTCGAACGGTCCGCGTCCGAGGCAGTAGATGCGCCCCTCTTTGCCGACCGCCAGGTCAATCGGGTTGAAGGTCACCAGCCGACGTCCGAGCGTCTGCTCGTAGGGATACCCGGCCCGCAGCAGAATTTCGTACGTCCCGTTGGCGGACGCTCCGTT
Organism: Dehalococcoidia bacterium; assembly: GCA_965208665.1. GTDB lineage: Bacteria > Chloroflexota > Dehalococcoidia > Bin125 > Bin125 > Bin125. The sequence goes on along the minus strand of CBDBPH010000002.1, from coordinate 1,485,572 downwards.
GGCGCCGTTCGTCTCGACAGCCATCAGCCCACTCCAATCGGCTCCCGGTATGGACGGATCTGCTCAAAGCTGCCGCCCACGATCTCCATCGGGTCGACACCGAGCCACTGGTCCAGCACCGTGCTGTAGATGCTGCGGAAGTCGATCGTGTGGGAAAGGTCCTCGCCGTACAGCCAGTCGTTCGGGTCCAGCGAGGGATACTCGCCGTAGAGGCCTCCCTGCACCCCGTCGCCGATCAGGTAGGCGCCGCCCCCGGAGCCATGGTCGGTACCCGAGCCGTTGTCGCGGATGCGCCGTCCGAACTCGGTGAAGACCAGGATCGTGACTTCCTCGGACGCGTTGTGGTTGCGCAGGTCCTGGACGAAGTCGCGGATTGCTTGGGAGAGCTGCGCCAGCAGCACCGGCAACTGGTCGTTCTGACCAGAGTGGGTGTCGTAGCCGCGCTGCAGCGTGTAGAAGATCCGCGCTCCGAGTCCGGCCGTATGCACACGCACCACATCGCGCAACGCTTGCGCGATCGGGCTGCTGCCGTACTCCACCTCGGAGGCGTACTGCTCCGGCGCGTCGGCCAGGATCTCGGCGCTTTGCAGCACACTGAGGCCGGTCTGGGCGAGGTATTCCTGCACCATCGCGGTGCCCACGGCCGGGGTGTACATCCGCTTGAAGCTGTCCAGGTCCTTGGCCCGTTCCTGCTCCAGCTCGATCTCGGTCATCAGACCAAACCGGTCGAGCGAGTCGACCGAGGTGACGGTCACGCCCGGCGCGGCCAGCGCGCGCGGCAGTCCGAGACCGAAGTTGACCGCCGTGACCGGATTTTGCGATTGCGGATCAAACTCGCGGGTCAGTTTGCCCAGCCAGCCCTCTGTCGAGATCTTGTCGGGCGTGCAAGTGTGCCAGATGTCGGTCGCACGGAAGTGCGAGCGGTCCGCGCCGGGTCCGCCCTGGTGCTCCCAGCCGGCGCCCTGGATCACCGCGACCTTACCGTCGTCGTAGAGCTCCTTGAGCGGCGCGACAGCCGGGTGCCAGGCGAGCTCGTTGTTGAGCGGCAGCGTCTCTTCCGCTGGCACGGCCACGGTCGGTCGAGCGTCGCGGATGATACCGCTCTGGAATGGGATCACCGTGTTGAGGAAGTCCAGCCCTCCGGCGAGCTGAATCACTACCAGCACCGGGGGTCTGGCGATAGATGTCGTCATGGTCAGTCTCTCCTTCGGGACTTATGCGAACTGGTACTCGGGCGCCGCCACAATCAGCTGAACCATCCGTCCGATTCGTTCTCTGGCGTCAGCGCCCGCTCCGTTGTCGAAGACGAGCGTTCCGCCTTCCTGCGCGCGCTCGATCAGCTCCTCCCGCGTCTGCGGCTTGACCTCAAGCGGCCCGCAGAGGTCGAGGCAGCGGTCCACAAGCTGCTCGGGGCTGGCGTCGCCGCTGGCGGCGACGCGTTCGATGATCTGGGCGATGCCGGGCTTGGCCGTGTCCATCACCTGTTCCACGGCGAAGTTGACCCGTTGCGTCAGCGTGCCGGAGTCGAACCACTCCTGCCCCGTGTGCCAGCCTTCGACCGAGGGCGGATCGTAGAGCCGCTGGCCCATCAACTCCGCCGCCCGTGAGAGTTCGGACATCGGCAGGCCGGGAAACTGCGGCGCGCCCGTCAGCTTGATCACGCCGCCCACAAACTCGACCGGGCTCTTGACCCGCTGGAAGCGCGCCTCTTTGAAGAAATCGGAGTTCAGCAGCGTGCGCATGACCTCGCGGATGTCGCCGTCGGACTCAAGAAACGCCGCCGCCAGCGTGTCGATTGCCTCCGGATCGAGCGGCGGAGTCTGATGCCACGAGGGGACCGGGGGCTCGTCGGCGACAAAGAAGTTGTACAGATGCCGGGCAATGAAGCCTGCGCAGGCATCCTGCTTGACGATCACCTCGATCACGTCCTCGCCGCTGACCACGGTCTGCCCGAGGAAGGTCTTCTCCTCGGCGTCATGGTCGTCCGGATCGAAGCGGAACTGCGGATCGTTCATCTCATAGGGGTTGATCGGAGCTCCCGGGACAATCGTCCAGCCGGTGAACGCCCGCGCCGCCGCTTTGACGTCGTCCTCCGTATAGTTGCCGATGCCAAGGGAGAACAGTTCGAGTAGCTCGCGGCCGTAGTTCTCGTTGACCGAGTCGGCGTGGTTCTCGGAGTTGTCGAGCCAGTCGATCATCGCCGGGTCGCGCGAGAGGTCGAGCAGGATCTGGCGCATGCTGCCAAGACCGTTCTCGCGGAATCGGTCGACTTGCGCCACGCTTGCTCGGGCGTGCACGGCCTTGAAGAATGCCGTCGCGAAAATCTGGTGCCAGAGCAGCGCCATCTTCTCGCGCAGCGGCCGCGGACCATTGGCCATGTTGTAAATCCAGCGCGACGCCGGAACGGACGGTAGCTCGACCGACGTGGCCGTCGGCAGGTAACGATCAATCACATCCTGGTCGGGATCGGTGAACGCTTCCGGATGCAGCAACTCTTCGACCACTTCTTCGTAGGGACGGGTCGCCAGCTGCTCGAGTTCGTCCCGTCTTGCACCCACGCCGACCCGGCGCATCAGGTGCGCCATCAACTCCAACTGGTCCCCGGGCATCGCGGCCTCCGCTCTCTGGCGTGACGGCCGTTTGCGTTCAGCGTGATGCAGCGCCAACAGCCGCCGACGCGTTCACTACGAAACCTAGCAAATTCACTGCACGTCGATCGGCCGACGGTTCATCGTCGCTTCCTCGGCTCCTGGCGCTGTGGCCTGGCCGCGCATGCGATTGCTGAGCAGCATGTCAGGGGACTAGCCTCAACCCTGCCGCAGCGAAGGAGCGAGCCATGACCGACCACGACCAGTCGCGACACCCACAGCACGAAGCCATCGTCATCGGCGCCGGCGTCGCTGGCATCTACCAGATCTACAAGCTGCAGGAGCTGGGCATCGACGCCACGGTGCTCGAAACCGCCGAGGGACCGGGCGGCACCTGGTACTGGAACCGCTATCCCGGTGCTCGCTTCGACTCAGAGAGCTACACCTACGGATACTCATTCTCCCAGGAGCTGCTGGATGAATGGGATTGGAGCGAGCACTTCGCCGGCCAGCCCGAGACGCTGCGCTACCTCAATCACGTCGTCGACAAGTTCGATCTGCGCAAGCACATGCAGTTCGGTTGCAGGGTCGAAAGCGCTTCCTTCGATGATGGCAGTGGTCTCTGGACGGTGCGCCTCGACGACGGTCGCGAACTGACCTGCCGCTACTTGCTCACCGCGATCGGCATGCTCTCGGCCGCCACGATGCCACGGATCGAGGGCGTTGAGAGTTTCGAAGGCGATTCCTGGCACACGTACTACTGGCCGCATGAGCCGGTCGATCTGGCGGACAAGCGCGTGGCCGTGGTCGGCACCGGCGCGACCGGCGTCCAGGTGATCGCCGAGATAGCCGACAAGGTCGGCGATCTGACCGTCTTCCAGCGACGCCCGAACTGGTGCGCGCCGCTGCACAACGGACGTATTGATGATGCCACCCAGGCCGAGATCCATGCCACCTACGACGAGATCTTCGAACTCTGCCGGCAGACGCCCGGCGGGTTCATCCACTCGCCCGACAAGCGCAAGTACCGCGACGTGTCCGAGGAGGAACGGCTGGCGCTCTGGCAACGGCTCTACGAGACGCCCGGATTCGGCAAGTGGATGAGCAACTTTGTCGATGTTGGCATCGATCCCGAGGCCAACGCCGGCTACTCGGAGTTCATCGCCAACAAGATCCGTGAACGCGTCCACGATCCGCTCACGGCCGAGAGGCTGATCCCGAAGGATCACGGCTTCGGCACGCGCCGCGTCCCACTGGAGACGCATTACTACGAGGCCTACAACCGCGACAACGTCCACCTAATCGACATCAACGAGACGCCGATCGAACGGATTACGGCCAAGGGCATTCGCACGTCGTACCAGGAGTTCGAGTTCGACCTGATCATCTACGCGACGGGCTTCGACGCCATCACCGGCGCCTTCGACCGGATCAACTTCACCGGTTCAGCTGGCCTGCCCCTGCGCGACAAGTGGGCCGAGAGCCCGGACACGTTCCTCGGCATGCAGACTTCCGGCTTCCCCAATCTGCTGATGCTCAGCGGACCGCAGGGCGGTTCCGTCTCGACGAATTACCCGCGCGGGATCGAGACCTCGGTCAACTGGATCTCGGAGCTGCTCGGCTACATGCGCGACCACGGCTACCGTCGCGTCGAGGCCCAGCCCGAGGCCGAGCAGGAGTGGCGAGGCCATGTCGCCGAGATGTATCAGTTCCAGCTCATGAATAAGATCAGGAGCTGGCTCACCGGCTACAACTCAAACGTCGACGGCCATGGCAAACACGACCAGACCCGCTACGTGATCTACCCCGGCGGCGCGCTGCGTTACCGCGAGCGACTCGCCGAGGTCGCCGGTAACGGCTACGAAGGCTTCAGCCTCTCCTAGTAGACATACGGCACAATTCGGTATGGCACGCGCTCCTGGTACTCGGCCCACTTCTCCGGGCCGTACTTCTCGGCGCAGGCTCGGTCGTCCTCGATCTGACGCCAGGTGAACATGGTCACGACGAACATCATGTAGGTGTACGCCCAAACATTGTCGAAGTGGCCGAAACTGAGGGCGATCGACAGCCCAAACAGGCCCTCGCCGAAGTAGTTGAAATGGCGAGCAGCGCCCCAGAAGCCGCTGCACAGGATCTTGCGCTCGCCCGCCACGATGATCTCTGGTTCAATCCATAGGAACTTACGCTCCGGCCATCGCTTGAACCAGTATTTCTGCAGGTTGGCCCCGCGCGAGATCGTCCAGCCGGCCAGGAACAGTGCCGCCGCGCCGCCCACGATCGCAAACTCGGCAGCGGCCGAGATCCCGGATCCGGCTGCGCCGCCATCGCCCACAGCGGCAGAATGAACAGCCAGCCATAGACCACGAGCCCGCCCCAGAACAACTTGAACCCAGTGTTCTCGTGGATCAGGTCGTAGGTGTATAGCTGCACCCGCTCCCAGATGAAGTAGTCGGTGATGTAGAAGGCGTAGATCCCCGCGTACAGGAAGACTCCGAGATTGGCGTCGGCGAAGTTCTCATGGTGCCAGACCGCGCCGGACAGCGCGTTCAGCGCCAACATCGATCCGCCCACGACGTAGAACCACATCTTGACGTCGAAGTACTCGTTAAAGAACGAGAACTCTTGCTTACGGCCCAGATAGAACGCAATGATCGGGTTCTTCACCTCGCCCTGGGGCTGGCCGAACACGGCGATCAGCGAAAAGAGAACCGTAAACACGGTGCCGCCGAAGACGGCCCAAAGAGACGACCGATAAAACCAGTCGCGCGGCATCCCCGTGACTTCGGTCGCCCAGATGATTACAGCGATTGCGAAAACCAGCAGCCCGTTGAGCCGGTAGGTGCGCGGCTCTCCGGTCTCGGGATTGGTGACGTAGCCGGTCACTTTGACCGCGCTCAAGGCCATCTGTGCGACAGCGAACGCCGCAAAGATGATCAGCGGAGTGAAGAACGCGAGGATCTTCTCCGTCGCGGTGAGATCGAACAGGTGCTCAAGACCAATCGATTCAATCATGACCGAATACTCCCTCCGCCGGTTGTAGGCACATTGTTACGGATCGAGAACGCCGATGGGTACCGGCCGCGGCCAGGCGCATGGGCGATGCCATCGTCCGCTGATGATCGAGCCCCAGCACCTAGCCTGTGCCCATGCAACCCGATCCTGCCGACCATCCAATGGTCGAGACCGCGAAGTCTCTGCGGCCGCTGATCGTGGCCTGTGCCGACGAGACCGAAGCCAACGGCAAACCTCCCGACCATCTGATCGAGGCGTTCACCGACGCCGGGCTCTACCGCATGCTCGTTCCCGGGGCTGCGGGCGGCGAAGAGGTGCCTCCACTGGTTGCGTTTCATGCAGTGGAGGCATTGTCCGAGGCCGACCCATCCTCGGGTTGGGTGGTGATGCTCGCGACCGAGCTGTCGCTGGTCACCGGATTCTTGGAGACGGAACACTTGCGCGAGATGATCGGATCGGACGAGGCGGGCGGTCCGCGTTGCCGTATCGCTGGCTCGGCTCGGCCGACGAACTGGGGCCGGCGGGTCGAGGGTGGCTGGATCATCAACGGGATCGCCACGTATGCCAGCGGCATCGATCACGCGACGCAGGTGGTAGCCGCGTTCCGGGACGAGGACCATCCCGATCAGTCATACATGTCCTTCCTTGACCCTGATCAGGGCACAATCCTGCGGACCTGGGACACGATGGGCCTGCGCGGAACCGGATCGCACGACTACGAGAGCGCGGATGTCTTCGCGCCCGATAAGCGGACCATGATGATTGGCTCGCGGCCGCAGGCGCCGGGACCCAACTGGCGCATTCCCGATACCGGCATTGCGAGCTGGCTGCAGAACGGCGGACAGGCGCTCGGAGCGGCGCAAGGAGCGATCAACGAGGTCCTGCGGCATGCTCATCTGGTCGCCAGTAAGAGCGACTCGCGCACGCTGGCCGAGCGCGAGCAGTTCCGCGTGGCGCTGGGACGCGCCCAGGCGCGGGTTGGCTCGGCGCGTTCCTACGTGCGAGAGATGGGCGGCCGGGCATGGCAATCGGTGCTCGACGGTGAGCCCGACCGCGACGCAACGGCGCAGTGGCGGTTGGCCAACGTCAACGCCGTTCACGCGGCTGCCGAGGCGGTCGAAATCCTGTTCAACGCCGCCGGAACCAACGCCATTCACCGCCGCTGGACCCTCGAACGCCGCTTCCGCGACCTGCAAGTGGCGAGAAGGCACAACGCCGGCCTGGACTTCAACTGGGACGCCGGCAGCCGACAGATGCTCGACCTGCCGCCGTTGACCAGAGGCGCGGCGATCCCGGATCGGGATCGGTATCTGGGCGAGGCGAGATAGCGTTCGGAATCCCACTGAGGCCGCTCGGAGAGACCGCGTCCGTTCTGCTAGTTTGGCGCTGGCGGCTGTTATGTTGGCAGGTCGAAACTATCTGGGGAGACACTCATGAGGCTCAATTCCTGGAAGATCCTGCTGCCGATAGTGTTGGCGCTGCTCACGATTCCGTTCGCTATCGCCTGCGGCGATGATGACTCCGATGAGCCGTTCCGCATCGGCGTGATGGAGTCGGCGACCGGGCCCGGGGAGACGTACGGGACGGTTGCGATCCAGGCCAAAGAGTTGGCGGTTGAGGAGATCAACGCGGCGGGAGGGATCAACGGGCGGATGATCGAGCTGATCGTCGAGGACTCGAAGTGCAGCGCGCAGGACGCGATCACGGCCTACAACAAGCTGACCGACGTCGACGGAGTGAAGATCATCCTCGGCACATCGTGCTCGGGCGCGATGCTGGGCGCGGCGCCGCTGGCAGAGAAAGACGGTGTGGTGATGTTCTCCGGTCTGGCGACCAACCCGGACATCGCCGAGGCAGGCGACTACATCTTCCGTACGTCGCTCAACGACGCGCAGCTCGGCGTCGATACCGGCAACCTGCTCTGGGAAGATGGCGTGCGGAAGCTGGCGACGATCTCAGAGTCGACCGACTACGCCGAGGGTGTGCGCCGCACGACGGCCGAACAGTTTCAGAAACTCGGCGGTGAGATCGTCGGCGAGGAGCGCTACGCCTCGGACGCGACCGATTTCCGAACCTCGTTGACCAAGTTGTTCGGGGAGAATCCGGACGCGCTGCACATCGCGGCGCAATCGGAGTTCGCCGGCGGCACGATCGTCAAGCAGGCCCGCGAACTGGGCTACGACGGTCCGATCTACTCCGAAATCGTCGTGGTCGGCGCGACGGCGCTGGAGATTGCCGGCGACGCGGCGACCGGCCTGAAGGCGGTGATCACTGACATCGACCCCGCCAACGAGAAGGGTCAGGACGTGCTGGCCAGCTTCCGTGACAAGTACGACTACGTCACGCTGCCCTGGTACCTGGCCTCCGCCTACGACACGGTCTACATCACGGCCGCCTGTCTCGAGGAGACGAACGACGACCAGGACGCGGACGGCTTCCGCGACTGCCTCTACGGGATCACCTGGAGCGGCGGGATCGGCGACAACTACAGCTTCGACGAGCGCGGCGAGGTGGTCGGTCTGGCCAACGTGGTGGTCGAAGTGCTGCCGGTCTCTGAGCGCGACGAAGAGAACAGCGGCTACACGGTGCTGGGGCCCGCGCCGATCAAATAGCATCGGTCGCCGGTTCCCCGCTCGGTCCGCGGGGAGGAGCCCAGAACCGTGACTGCCTGGTCGGGCCGTCTTGATCTCCGCGAGTTCCTTGAGCGTCCGCGTGATCTGCTCGCGGTCGTACTAGCGGCCGCGGTCGTCGGCTACATCTGCTGGGCGATCAGCCAGTCGCCGCAGCAGGCGCTGCAGTTTACGTTCAACGGGCTCTCGGTCGGCGCGATCTATGCGCTGCTCGCGATCGGCTTCACGCTGGTCTACAGCACCGTCTGGTTCTTCGACCTCTACTACGGCGCGGCCGCGGCGATGGGCGCGTACGGGATTTTCTATCTGCGCTCAGGCGAGGCGCTGGGCGGTCAGTACCAGGTCAACGATCCGGCGGTCAATGTCGTCTTCGCGCTGGTCACGGCCGGTGTTGCGCTGTGGGCACTGCGAGAGGTCTTCCACCGCCGGCTACGCGAGCGGTTCGGGAATCGCAACGCGCTCTACGTGGAGGCGCTGGCTGCGGGTGCTCTGGGCGCCTACATGGGCGCCGTTCTGACCTGGACGAACGACCTGAACGTCCTGTTCGCTCCGGCCATCGGCGTGGCGACGGCGTTTGCGGTCGCGTGGCTGCTGCGGCGCGCGCCTGCGCGTCTGCCCGCCAGGAATGATCGGTCGAGTGTTCCGCTGATGAGCGCGATCGCCGGCGCGGCGATGGGCGTCGTGGTCGGCGTGGCACTGGCCAACGCGGGCGGCTCGAGGCTGTATCTCAGTTGGGTCGTGTCCTGTCTGTTGGCGGGGATGGTCGGGCTCGCGTTCTACCGCGGCCTGTACGTACAGATCATCCAGCGCACGCGTTCGCGACTGATCATGCTGGTCGCCTCGCTCGGTGTTCTGCTGTCCCTGACGGCGCTGACGATCATCGTTTTCGAGAGCGCCCCGCGTCCCTTGCCCGACGCATTCGGCAGCACGCCGTGGGAGGTCGGCGGCGCGACGATCAAGGGCTTCAACGTCTTCGCCATCGGCGTCGCCTGCGCTGCGTTCGTCGGACTCCTGCTGCTGCTCAAGCGGACCGCGTTCGGGAAGTCCGTGAGAGCGATCGGCGACGACGAAGAGGTCGCCAAGGTGGTGGGGATCAACACAACGGTGGTGATTGCGATCGTGTTCTTCCTCGGCGCGGTGTTCGCCGCCCTGGCCGGCGTGCTCAACGGTCACGACACGGCGATCCAACCGCGCATGGGGTTGATCATGCTGCTCAAGGGCTGGATCGCGTCGGTGGTCGGCGGGATTGGCAACCTCTATGGCGCGATCGTGGGCGGCGTTGCGCTGGGCATGATCGAGCAGTTTGGGATTTGGAGCCTGGCCGGTGAATGGAAGGACGTGGTCTCGTTCGTGGTGCTGATTCTGTTCCTCTCATTCTGGCCCAGCGGTCTGTTGCCCAGGAGGTGATTCGGTGTCGGTGATTCCGCAGGCACTGCGCGAGCGACCGCGCGCCGACATCGAGCGGATCGCCACGGTGTTCGTGCTCGGCTGGGCGGTGGCGTTCATGCTCTGGCAAGGCACCGGATTCACGGTCACGCTGATGACGGTCTTCGCGATCTGGGCAATCCTGGCGGTCAGTCTGAACCTGGTGGTGGGATTCACCGGGTTGCTCTCGGTTGGACACATCGGGTTCTTCGGGATCGGCGCCTACACGATGGCAATTCTCGCCTCGGACGCTTCCTATGACCAGCTCCGCACCGAGGCGATCCCGACGCCCGGCTGGCCGTTCTTCGCCGCGCTGCCGGTCGCCGTGGCCCTCACCGGGCTGGTCGCGCTCGGCGTGGGCATCGTGTTCAACCGGTTCCGCGACGACATCTTCGTGCTCGTCTCATTCGGCTTCGCGATCATCGCATTTAGCTTCTTCCTCAACCTGCGCGAGATCACGCGGGGCGCGTTCGGGATCCATGAGATCCCACGGCCGGCGTTCGGAAGCTGGGTGCTTGATGGGGAAGTCGAGTTCCTCGTCTTCGCGTTGATCTGTCTGGCACTGGTGGTGCTGATTTGTTGGTTGATCGTGACGTCGTCGTTCGGTCGCGTCTTGACCGCGATCCGCGAGGACGAAGAGGCAATCGCCGTGTTCGGCTACCAGGTCACGCACTTCAAGCTGGCCGTCTGGGTGCTCTCGGCGATGATGGCCGGACTGGCGGGTGCGCTATTCGCGAGCTGGACCAGCTTCATCGACCCCAACTCGTTCATCCTGCTCGAGTCGATGCTGCTCATCGCAATCGTGATCCTCGGCGGGCTGGCGACGATCTGGGGTTCACTCCTGGGCGCGATGACGTTCGTGCTGCTCGAAGAGGGGATGCGTTTCCTACCCTTTCTGCCACCGGAGTTCGTCGGCCAGGCGCGGCAGGTGGTGCTCGGAGTGCTGCTTGTTTTGCTAATGCTGTTCCGACCGCAGGGTCTGGTTGGGAGGTACAAGCTGTGACCGAGATGGCGAACAGGACCAATGCCGCCGGCAACGTGATCCACACCATCGATCTGTCGAAGCACTTCGATGCGGTGCGCGCGGTCGACGAGTTGACCGTCTCAATTCCCAAAACAGGAATCACGAGCATCGTCGGGCCGAACGGATCGGGCAAATCGACCCTCGTCAACCTGCTCAGCGGGACGCTGCCGATCGACGGTGGACTCGTGATCATCGACGGCGTCGGCTTGCGCGCGGTCAAGGCGCACGAGTCTCCCGAGCACGGCATCACCCGGACATTCCAGGAGGTGCGCCTGTTCGACCAGATCTCGGCCTGGGACAACATCATCGTTGTGCTGACCGAACGTCGGCTGCTGCCCTCGCTGTTCGAGCGGCTGCGCCCCACTCACCGGGAGCGGGGCGAGCGCATCCTGAAGGAAGTTGGGATGTGGGAGAAGCGTGATGCGATGGCTGGGGAGCTGTCGTACGGACAGCGCAAGTTGCTCGAAATCGGCCGGGCCATGGCGATGGATGCGCAGACCTACCTGTTCGACGAACCGTTCGCGGGCCTCTTTCCGCAGATGCTGGAACGGGTCAAGGAGATCGTCGTCCGTATGCGCGACGAGGGGCACACGCTGATCTTCATCTCGCACAACATGGACATCGTGCGGGAGCTGCCCGACCACCTGATCGTGCTCGACAGCGGCAAGCTGCTGACCCAGGGTGAGGTCCACGACGTGCTCAGCCGCGACGAGGTGATCGAGGCTTACCTCGGAGAGTGATCGAGCCATGACTGTGTCGAACGACGCCACCTTGGAACTGACCGACATCGCCGTCCACTACGGCGCGGTCCGGGCGCTCGACGGCGTATCGCTGGGTATTCGCGAGGGCGAAGCCGTGGCCGTGATGGGACCGAACGGAGCGGGAAAATCGACCGTGCTCAAGGCGATCATGGGACTCGCGCCGGTTGTGGCGGGCGACGTGTTCTGGCGCGGGCGCCGGCTCGAAGCGGCGACGCCTGAAATCGTCAAGGAAGGCATCTGCTTCGTCCCCCAGGGACGACGCGTATTCACCCACCTGACGATCGAGGAGAACCTCGAGATGGGTTGCCTGTTCCTCGGCGACGAGGCCGAGAAACGGCGGCGGCTGGACTCGGTGATCGAGCTCTTCCCGATCCTGCACGAGAAGCGCCGCGACATGGCCAGCCAGATGTCGGGCGGACAGCAGCAAATGCTCGCGATTGGCCGCGGCCTGATGGGCGCGCCCGACCTGCTCCTGCTCGACGAGCCGACGCTGGGGCTGGCCCCGATCGTGGTCGGCGAAGTCTTTCAGAAGGTGCGCGAGATCAGCGACAGGCTGGACACGACGATCATGATCGTCGAGCACAACATCAAGGGAGTCCTCGACATCGTCGACCGAGCCTACGTGCTCGACAAGGGGCGAGTCGTGCATGAAGGCACGCCGGCGTCAATCCGGGAGACCAACATCCTGACCGACGTCTTCCTGGGGAGAGTGCAGCCGGAGGGCGAAATCGGCGAGCCGACCTAACTCCGCCCCGCAGCGGTCGCGAGAACCGGACCTCGGAAGGAGCCGATCCCCGAGCCAGTCGAGGAACGGGCTCTAGACTCGATTGGCTATGTCGTTGGCCCCGGATGTCGATGCTGCGCGTGTGCGTCGACGACTTGCCCGCAACATTCCCGTTTACTACCTCTTCTACGGCGTCAGTGGCTTCCTGATCTGGATGCCGATCTGGGTGATCTACCTGCAGGAATTTCGCGGGATGAGCCTGACCCAGATTGGCTCGATCGAGGCGATCTTCTGGATCACGGTCGTCGTTGCCGAAGTGCCCACCGGCGCCGTGGCCGACCGCTGGGGGCGACGCATCTCGCTGGCGATCGGCGGAGCCATGTTCTGTCTCGGTTCGGTCGTCTTTGCCTTCAGCTCAACCTATATTGTGCTGCTGGTCGCCTACCTGACCATTGCCGTGGCGATGACGATGTACTCCGGCGCAGGCCACGCTCTGGTCTATGACACGCTGCGACAGCTGGGGCGCACCAAAGAGTACGAAAAGCACATTGGGCGTTCGGAGGCCATGGCCTTCGGTGCCATGCTCATCGCGACGCTGCTGGGAGGCCCACTCGTCGCGCTGATCGGATACTCGGCCACGATCCTCGTGGGTGCCATCTTTATGGGGGCGGCCGGCGCCGTCGCCCTGTTTCTGCACGAACCGCCGCGCAGCGAAGCCGATTTCGCGATCCGGGCATCGAGTCGACAGGCGGGTCAGAACGGTGTTGCTCCGGAGGGCCGGCGCAGCGTGCTTGGCAACATGCTCGGTGGTGTCCTGGTCGTCTGGCGGAGCAAGCTGCTGCTCTGGTACATCCTGCTCGCCACGCTGCTATCGGGCGTGATCTTGACGACAACCGACTTCCTCTTGCAGCCGTTCGTCGTCCACCACGGTGTCAACCCGGCCAGCGGCGTCGATGCCGGGTTCGCGTACTCCGGCATGTTAATGTCACCAGTTGCGGGAATGGTCGTTGGCTCACTGCTGGCCGCCTGGATTGCCAGTCGGTTGGGTGAACGCCGATCGCTGCTGATTCCACTGGTTGGCAGCGGCCTGATCCTGCTCGCGCCAACGCTGTGGGATTCGCTCTGGGTCGTGGGCGCAATCGGCCTGCTGGCGGTGATTCGCGGCATGACTCGCCCGATCGCGACGGGCTACATCAACCGGCGCATCCCCTCAGATCAACGTGCGACGGTGCTCTCGATGTTTGAACTCTCGGCAGCTCTGCTGGTGGCGATCATCTTGCCGCAGGTCGGCACGGTCGCCGACGCTGCTGGATTCCAGGCGTCGTTTGGGCTGCTGCTCGTGATTCTGATCGGAGCGGGCGCACTGTTCGCCCTGATCTGGCGCCTGCTCCACGGCAGAGAGCAAGCGCGGTTGGCATTCACCCTCAACTCGATGACCAAGCCGCAGGCGCGGGTGTCCCGATAACTGACTCTCGCTCCTTGGACGCACTCCCGGGTCAGGTTTCCGACCCGCTGTGGTAGCCTCGCCTCGGCTTTGTTCGTCCAGGTGCCCGTCCCGGGAGAATAGGGAAGTCGGTGCAAATCCGACGCGGTAGCGCCACTGTGAGCGGGGCTTGCTCAGTTGAGTGAGCAGAACGGAGCGCCGAGACCCACTGTCGCCGACGCGATGGGAAGGATTTGGCAGCAACCTCCGCCCGTCAGCCAGGAGACCTGCCTGGACGAGAGGTGGCAACTCTCCGCATTAGAGGGGTCCCTCGATCTCCGGGTCGAGTTCCCGGTCGATCGAACTCCAAACCTTCAGCGGAGAGCTGGAGGTTTTTTTTGTGCTGTACGCGAGTGTCTCCGGGCTGCGCGGCTTCCGACAGATGCGGGTTTCGGCACGCCTCACGATCGGCGCGGCGATCCTGCTGGCGCTCGTACTGGTAGTGGCGCTGGTCTCGCTTAGCCTCGGCCCGGTCGACATTCCCACCAGCCACGTCGCCTGGATCATCCTCTCCTCGATCGGGTTCGATGTGCCGGAGTTCGCCCGCACCGAGCAGCTGGTGATCGACCAGATTCGGCTACCGCGGATTATCGTGGGCGCATCGGTCGGCATGGCGCTTGGCGTCGCCGGCGCGACGATGCAAGGTCTGTTCCGCAACCCGATGGCTGATCCCGGGATCATCGGCGTCTCCGCCGGCGGCGCGCTGGGCGCAGTGATCGCGATCGCGACCGGAACGGCAGCACTGTTCTTTCTGGCGCTGCCAGTCTTCGCCTTCGCCGGCGCGATGGCCGCGGCCTTCCTCGTTTACGGGATTGCCGCGGTAGGCGGACGCTTCTCAATGGCGACGCTGTTGCTCGCCGGTGTGGCGATCAATGCGTTCTTGGGAGCGATTGTCTCGGCGATCATCATCGTCCTGCCCGACAACGAGGCGCTGCGCGAAATCCTCTTCTGGCTGGCCGGCGGACTCGACTCGCGCTCCTGGGAGCACGTCCGCATCGCGACGCCGCTGATCGTCGCCAGCACGGCGCTGCTGCTGCTGATGTCGCGCGACCTCAATCTGCTGATGCTCGGCGATGACGAGGCCCGCTCGATGGGCGTGCGAGTCGGCGCCACACGGATTGTCCTGCTCGCCGCGGCGGCGCTCGCGACGGGCGCGGCCGTCGCCGTCAGTGGCACGATTGCCTTCGTCGGGCTCGTGATCCCGCATATCCTTCGATTGCTGCTCGGTCCGGACAATCGCGTGCTGATCCCGCTCAGCGCGCTGGCCGGCGCGGTCTTCGTGATCCTCGCCGACACCGTCGCGCGCACGATCATCGAGCCAGCCGAGCTTCGGGTCGGGATCCTGACCGCCTTCGTCGGCGCGCCGTTCTTCATCCTCTTGCTGATCAAGAACAAGCGACAGGTCTACTCGCTATGAGCGAACATCTCCCCTCGCTGTCGAACCGAAACAATCGCGCAGCGGACCAGCAGACGCGCGAAGCATGGCCGGAGGATGCTCGCGATCTGGTTGTGCAGGAGCAGGCGAATCGCCATCCAACTCCGGCGGTCGAGGCGCAGGCGCTCTCTTTCTCTGTCAATGCCAAGCGACTGCTCGAGCGCGTCGATCTACGTGCTGGGAGCGGACAGTTCGTTGGTCTGATTGGGCCCAACGGAGCTGGCAAGACGACCCTGCTTCGCTCCATCTCGAACGTGCTCAGCTACGACGGGGGATCGGTCCGCCTCCTCGGTCAGGACCTGGACAGGCTGCCGGCGCGGCAAGTGGCGGAGATCCTCGCTCTGGTGCCACAGATCGCTCCCTACACGCAAGGCTTCACCGCGTTCGAGCTGGTGCTGATGGGCCGCTACCCGCACATGGGACGCTTCCAGGTCGAAGGCAACGAGGACGACCGGCTAGCGAAGCGTGCAATGCGGCTGACCGAGACGGATTCGTTCACGACCAGGACGCTTGAGACGCTCTCGGGCGGCGAACGCCAACGGGTGTTTCTCGCGCGGGCCATCGCGCAGCAGCCGCGGGTGCTGCTGCTGGATGAGCCGACCTCGAACCTCGATGTCCTGCATCAGCTCAAGATCCTGACGCTCGTGCGCGAGCTGGTCGACGACGGGCTGACCGCAGTCGCAGCAATCCATGACCTGAACATGGCGGCGCGATTCTGCGATCGCTTGGTCCTGCTTGCCGATGGACAGGTGCAGACCGAAGGAGCTCCGCGGGATGTGTTGACCGCTGAGACGATCGAGGCCGTGTTCGGCGTCGAGGCGGCAGTCTATCCCGAGCCGGCTACAGGTGCCTTGGCCATCAGCCTGATCGGCGTGGCTGAGGGCGCCAAGGTTGAGGCTCCGGTCCGGACGAAGGTCACGGACTCGCTGTCCAGCGAACCAGCCGCCGCGGCACGAAGCGAGGCGACCAGTGGCATCCGCTGAGAACGCTTCGGTCGAGCGCCGTCGCCAACGCCAGCACGGGCTCGTGATCGTCAACACCGGCGAGGGCAAGGGCAAGACGACCGCCGCGCTCGGCGTCCTCCTCCGCGCCCGTGGTCGTGACTTCCGCGTGCGCATGTTCCAGTTCATCAAGCATTCGACCGCGAGGTTCGGTGAGCATCGGGCAGCCAAACTGCTGGAGTTCCCGATCGACTCACTGGGCGACGGATTCACCTGGCTCTCGAAGGACATGGATGAGACCACCGCGCTCGCCGTGGCCCAGTGGGAGCGCTGTAAGGAGGCGATCGTCGAGGGCGAAGAAGACATCATCGTGCTCGACGAATTTACCTACGCCATGCACTACGGCTGGGTCGACGTGGCCGACGTGATCGATACACTCGGCCGCCGGCCGAAGCGGATGCACGTGATCATCACCGGTCGCTACGCGCCGCAGGAACTGGTCGATTTCGCCGACCTCGTCACCGAGATGAAACTGATCAAGCATCCCTACAAGGAGCAGGGGATCAGGGCACAGCCGGGCATCGAGTACTAGAGAGCGCGGGGCCGTTGAGATGATCATGCTCGACGACATCCTTCGGATCATCGAACCGCTCGACCGCGAAGCCATGGCGGCGGCGGAGCGGCGCCAGCGGCAGTTGACGAAGCCGCCGGGCAGCCTGGGACGGCTGGAGGAGCTGTCAATCCTGCTGGCCGGCATGCAGGGCGACGAGCATCCGCGCGCGTATCGCAAGCAGCTCATCCTGGCTGCCGCCGATCACGGCGTCGCAGCAAGCGGCGTGAGCCGTTATCCGCAGGAGGTCACCGCGCAGATGGTGCAGAACTTCGTCGAAGGCGGCGCAGCCGTCAACGCGCTCGCGGAACGAGCCGGCGTCGATCTGACTATCGTCGACGCCGGAGTCGCCGTGCCGGTGGGGCCGTCCGACGAGTTGGTCTCGGTGCGCCTCGGATTCGGGACTCAGAACATTGCCGAAGGGCCGGCCATGACACTGGATCAGGCAGAGGTCGCACTCGACACCGGCGCCAAGATCGCGCGCGCCGCGGCGGCCTACGACGACATCATCGGCGTCGGAGAGATGGGTATCGCTAACACGACTTCCGCCGCCGCGATCGTCTCGGTGCTGTGCGGGCGTGCAGCAGAGGAAGTCACCGGTCGAGGGGCGTCTCGCAGCGATGAACAGCTGGCCAGAAAGGTCGCTGTGGTGAAACAGGCGATCGCCGTCAACCAGCCCGATCCCACGGACGGCATGGATGTGCTGCGCACGCTCGGCGGCTTCGAGATTGGTGTCCTGGCCGGCGTCGTGTTAGGCGCAGCCTCGCGGCGCACCCCTGTGGTCCTGGACGGCTTCATCACGGCCGCGGCCGCGTTAATCGCACAGTCGATTGTGCCCATGAGCCGCGACTACCTGATCGCTGGCCATCGCTCTGCGGAGCGCGGACATGGCATCGCCTTGGAACGGCTGCGGCTACAGCCGCTGCTGGACCTCGACATGCGGCTCGGCGAAGGCTCAGGCGCAGTCCTGGCCATGGCTATCGTCGACGCTGCGGCCGCCTGCCTCAACGAAATGGCCACCTTCGGCGAGGCCGGCGTGTCCGACCCTGAGCGGCAGCCGCCCGACGCGACGAACGAGCCTCGCTAGTGGACAGCTTGCGGCACGCGTTCGGATTCCTCACGATCCTGCCGGTCACGTCGCCCGGCGAAGCGCCGAGCGCGGCGTCGAGAGCCTGGTTCCCCATCGTCGGACTCGCTCTCGGAGCGCTTCTGGTCGGGCTCGACGCGCTCCTGCGTCTGGGTCTGCCGACGATCGTGGTCGGAGCGCTGCTGCTCGCGGCGACGCTGATCGTCACGCGGGCCCTCCACACCGAGGGGTTCCTCGACTGTTGCGACGGGCTGTTCGGCGCCTACACACCGGAGGCTCGACTGAAGATTCTGCGCGACACCCACGTCGGAGCCTTCGCCGTGATCGGCGGCGCGGTGCTGCTGATCCTGAAATTCGGACTGTTGGCCAGTCTTCCCGACGGTGCCCGCATCGGCCTGTTGCTCGTGTTCCCCTGCCTGTCGCGTATGGGCATGCTGCTGACCATGTCCCTGTTTCCCTATGCGCGTCGAGCAGGGGCCGGCACGACGCTCCAGGAAGGCGCCTCTCGGTGGCAAGTGATGATTGGTCTGGCGACCGCCGCGTTGGCCAGCGGCCTCTTCCTCGGGCCGGGCGGCTTCATTCTGTTCGGCATGGTGATTGTTGCTGCACTGGGGATGGGGCTTTGGATCAGCAGCCTGCTGGGCGGCATGACCGGCGACGCGTACGGTGCGGTCAACGAACTGGGCGAGGTGGTGGTCCTTGTCTCCGGCATCGCCCTGGTGTCCGCGCTTGCCAGCCTCTTTGAGACTCCCTTCTGGTAAAAGTTCGAACATGAGCGACGACAAAACCTTTGTGCCCTGGGATTCCGGTTGTTGCTGGTATCTCGCCCGACACGGCGAAACAGACTGGAACCGAGAACGTCGAATCCAGGGTCAATCGGACACGTCGCTCAACCAGAGAGGCCGGAGTCAAGCCTCTTTGCTTGGCACGCGCCTGGCCGAAACAAGCTTTTCCGCGATCTACGCCAGCGACCTTTCACGGACCATGGAAACCGCACGATTGGTCGCCGCGCAGGGCAGCCCCGCGATCATCCCGGTTCGCGAGCTGCGGGAGATTGACTACGGTCAGTGGGAAGGGTTGACCTTTGCTGAAGTGGAGGCGCGCGACCCCGAAGGCTTCGCCGATCGCATGATGCGCCAGAGCGTGGATTTCGCTCCGCCTGGCGGGGAAGATCCGCGTCAGTGCACTGCTCGGGTACGACCGTTTCACGACCGGGTGAGAGCGCATCATGCGTCGGGCGAGAACGTGCTCGTGATCGGCCACGGCGGATCATTGTTGGCGCTGCTGACCTGCCTGCTCGGGATGCCGGTCGAGTATTTGCTTCGGTTTCGACTCAACCACACCGGCCTCTCGATCGTGCGTACCTTTTCTGAGGCAGGCGTACTCGAGCTGTGGAACGACACCAGCCACCTCCCTCCGGAAGGAAAGGGATAGGCCGTGAGTAAGCGGCTGTCCCTCGTGCTGGGTGGCGTCCGGGCCGGCAAAAGCACCTACGCGCAACAGCTCGCGGAAGCTGGTGAACGCGTCCTGTTCGTCGCTACAGCGGAAGCACTCGACGACGACATGACCAAGCGAATTCGCGCTCACCAGGAGGCCCGGCCATCTGAGTGGGACACATTGGAGGAGCCGCTGGACATCGTCGGCTCCCTCGCCCCGATACTGCGCCGCTACGACACTGTCTTGCTCGATTGCCTGACCCTCTGGGTGAGCAACCTGATGCTGGCCGAGACCAAAGCGGATATCACGGCGGAGGCCGGCCGCTTGCTGGACCTTTACCGGGCCGGTGATGCCTCATGGATCGTCGTCAGCAACGAGGTCGGGTTGGGCATCATCGCGTCGACCAGGCTGGGCCGCGTCTATGCGGAGGAGCTGGGCCGAGTCAACCAGATCGTCGCGGCTGAGGCCGACGAGGTCTACCTCATGGCTGCTGGGTTGCCGCTCAGCCTCAAGTCGCCTGCCGACCACTAGGACAATCGAACGCGCCTCCATCCCAGCCCCCGCTAGAATCGAACGCCGGGTGGTGGTTTGGGCGTCTCCATGTTTCTGTCAGAAGTCGTGTCGAAGCTGCGGCTGTTCGTGCGCGTTTTCGCAGCACCGTTGAGGCGGCGAGGGCTCCATCTGGCCGCCCTGGTTGCCGCATCGATGGTGTTGATCGCACCCTCGGACGGTGGAGGATCGGATAACGATTTCGCTTCGTCGCTCGACTCAAACGCCTTCACGATCTCAACGCAGGCCGCCGAAGATGCCCGCCGCAACAACGAGAGCAGTCTGAGGCCTCGGTCACTGCGCATCGTCGTTGCACACTGGGCGGCGATCACCGATCAGCGTCGGGACGTGCTGGATCTGCGGCGCAGCGATGTCGTTCGGATTCTGACCGGCAGCGTGCGCGACTGGTCGGCATTGGGCGGCAGCCCGGTTCCCATCGCCGGCTATCTGCCGAGGTCTCAAGCAGGTCTCATCGCCACCGCGTTCGGCCTGTCGATGGCCGAGCTCGCTATCGAGGTGGTCCCTGATGATCAGATCATTGATCTCGTCGAGCGGACCCCCGGCGCGTTCGCACTGGTCCGCCCATATCGCCTTCGGTTGGGTGTGCTGGCACTGACCGTGAACGGCCACGATCCGTACCGCGATCCCGGACTCGAGTCACCGCTTCGGCTGGTGCGCTGGATCCCGCCGCCGACCAGCGCCGACCAACTCCCGCGGCTCTTTCGCGACTTCCTCCGATTTGCGCCGCCGTTCGATCCCGCTGGCCTGCTGATCACCGGCGAGCTGATTCCCGTGCGCTGCACCAATCATGCGCTCGAGGCGCTGGGCGACTACGACGCCATGTTCGACGGCGTGCGCGACGCCATTCTGGCAGCCGACCTCGCGATAGCGCCTCTCGAGTTGCCGCTCACCGCGAACAAGGAACTGACGCCGTGCGTCGAGACCGTGATCTTTACCGGCAGCTACAAGGCGGTGCCCGCCATGGCCAACGCGGGGCTCGATGTGCTGCTCACGATCGGAAACCACATGATGGACTGCTGGAAGGGCTGCTCGGGCGTGGCTGCGCTCTACGAGACGCTGGCGAGGTTACGGAACGCCGGCATCGTCACGGCCGGGGCGGGACGAGACCTGCAATCGGCGCGAGCACCCGCTCTGGTCAGCGTGCCGACCTTGAAGGGACCGGTCAGCTTCGCCTTCCTCGGCTACGACATCATCGCGCCCTGGTATCACGCAGAAGAGGACCAGCCAGGCACCGCGCCGCTGGTGGCCGAGTACGTCCGCCGAGACGTGAGACTGGCCCGTGAGGTAGCCGACCACGTGCTAGTCGGCGTCAACTGGGGTGTCGAGTACTCCGCCAATCCCGTCGCCTACCAACGCCGGTTGGCCGGAGTCGCGATGGAGGCCGGCGCAACGTTCCTGTTCGGAAACCACCCCCATTGGGTTCAGGCGATCGAGCACTTCGATGGCCAGTTCGTCGCCTATTCGTTCGGCAACTTTGTCTTCGACCAGAACTGGTCAATTGAGACTACGCAAGGCATGTTGATGGAACTGGGCTTCACCAGAGATCGCCTGATCGGCTATCGGGTACGTCCTGTAGTGATTCGCGCCCACTCGAGCCAGCTTCCCTGGCTGTATCGCCCGGAGTTCGTCGATCCGGCGGGTGAGGGTCGGCCGATCATGAATCGGATCTGGAACGCCACCGATCGTTTGCCCGCTCGACCATTCGAGACGGCTACCATCCCTGAGAACCCTGAGAATCAGGACTAGATCAGGACAGCATTCATGCGCATCGAAGACGACAATGGCATCTCCGACCTGCTGATCGGCGAAGAGACGCGGCTCTGCGGCGGATTTGGCTTCATCGAGGGGCCGATCTGGATCGCTTCCGACAACGCCTTGGTGTTCAGCGACATTCCTGGCAATCGACAGCACATCTGGCGGCCGGGCGACTCGGAGGCGGCGGTCTATCGTGACCCGTCGGGTTGGTCGAACGGAATCACGCTCGACGCAGCCGGCAACATTGTCGCCTGCGAGCACGGCGGCCGCCGCGTCTCGAGCGCGCCCTACGGCTCGCCAGGCAGCGAGTCAGCGCTGGCCGACAGCTGGGACGGCCAGCGGCTGAACAGCCCCAACGACCTCGTCGTCCACTCGTCGGGCGCGATCTTCTTCACCGATCCGGCCTACGGGTCTGATACCGGCCGCACGCCGCGCTTCGGCTACGAGGGCCAGCAACAGGAGCTCGACTTCCAGGGCGTCTACCGGATCGACACGGACGGTTCGCTGCACTGTGTCGCGCCGACCGGATTCTCCGGACCCAACGGTCTCGCCTTCAATCCGGACGAATCGCAGCTCTACGTCGGCGACTCGCAGGAAGGTCTGATCTGGCGCTACGACGTCAACGACGATCTCACGCTGGGCGACCGCATCCTCTTCGTCGACCAGTCCAACGACAACCGCCTCGGCGCGCCCGACGGGATGAAGGTCGACACCGACGGCCGACTCTGGACGACCGGCGCCGGCGGAGTCTCGGCCCACGCGGCCGACGGCACCTACCTCGGAGTCTTCGAGATGGATGAGCACGCCGCCAATCTGACCTTCGGCGGCGACGACTTCTCAACGCTGTTCATGACCGCGATGACGAGCCTGTTCAGCATCGAGACGTCTGTGCGGGGGATCGTGCCGGGATCGCGCTAGAGTCACCGACCCTGAGGGCAGGCGTCACTGGGGTAGAAGGGCCACCCGATGAAGTTCACCTTCGTGGGGTTTCAGGGACCCAGCGACTTGACTACCCTGCCCGACACGTGGGCGAAATTCGGTGCCAGCGCGTTGGCTCAGCTACCAGATCACGCCTGTGTTTACGTCCCCGATGGCGTTGGCGTGACTCATTTCATTGGTGTGCCCAGAGCGAACATCCTTGAGCACATTCCAATGGAGGACTTCGATTCCGTGGAAGTGGAGTATGAGTTTCCTACGACCCGGATCCTGACGGCGGAAACAGAAGAGGAGTTGGCCCGGAAGATCTACGACTTTTGGACCAAGGACCACTATGAGGTTGACCACGCGCTCCCAGGCGGAATCGAGATCCACAAAGTCGATCTACAAGGGAGGAGCTACGCAGAGCTCATCCTGACTCTGAGTGAGTAGCGCCCGGCTTCGCCGGAGCGGCTCGGCTGATGGCTCAGGTCAACGGAATCCTTACCCCTGGCTGGAGGATCCGCGTAGCACCGACTCGAACACGTCGAGCGTTCGCTTTGTGAAGAGCCACATGTTCTCCTCGCGGTCGTCCAGGCCGGTTTCGAGCGTCTCCACGTACTCGGTCGGCCCGGCGATCGCGATGCAGGTGTGGCCGGACGCGTCGCCGTAGACGTTGCCGCCCGGGCCGGCGGCGCCCGTTTCTCCGATGCCCCAGGTGGCTCCCAGGCGCTCGCGGATGGTCTCGGCGATGATCTTCGCGTAGGGCTCGCTGCTGGAGCGGACTCCCGGATAATCATCCAGTTCGATCTCCAGGAATGTGGATCGGGCGACTCCGGTGTAGGTCACAGCCGCTCCGGCGTAGTAGCGCGATGCACCGGGGATCGAGAGCAGCGCGGCCGAAACGAGTCCACCCGCCGTTGTCTCGCAGATCGCGACCGTTTCACCCCGCTCGCGCAGCAGTCCGGCGATCGCCTCGGCCATCGGTTGCAGTGGTTCCATGATGTGCGCTCCTCTTGCCTCCGACGCAGGCTAGTGTTCAGTGGCGCTAGCATCGCTGCTAGTTGAGTACTACAGGAGCCGAGACATGAGTACACCAATCCGAGCGCACGTCGTCGCCGGGGGATTTCCGCCGGGCAAGCATGCCGGACACGACATGGACTACGCGCGCATGCGCATTTTGATGGCGCTGCAGTCGAACGAGAATGTGCACGCGACCGTGAGTAGCGATTTCACCGACTGCCACAAATGGATCCGCGACGCGCAATTGCTGATCTGCTACGTCGCCGGACCGTTCGCCGACGATTATCAGACCGGCGTGATCCGCGACTGGCTGGGTGACGGCGGGCGCTGGCTGGCGCTGCACGGATCGACCGGCGGTAAGGCCGAGCGCATTGGCCGCGAGGACGGCCGTCGCCGCATGGCCAAGATGGATTACCACGAAGCGCTGGGCGGCTTCTTCATGACGCACCCACCGATCCGGGAGATGGACGTCAAGGTCTCGGACCACAACCACCCGTTGACCTACAACCTGCCCAGCAACTTCCCGGTCCAGGACGAGCCCTACATGGTCGAGGTGATCCATCCCGACACGCAGGTCTTGCTGACCACAGAGGATGTCGAGAAGCCGCCAATCGTTGACGAGCTCTACGGCGGCGACCTCTCGCTGCTGCCCGACGGCAAGTCGCATGCGCTCGGCTTCGCGCGCAAGGTCGGCGAGGGCGAGATCGCCTACATCGCGCCGGGCCACTGTCACACCCCGCTGACCAACGGCCAGCAATCGGTCCACGAGAGCATCTCGCCGGATGGCAAGGTGCCGCTCCGCTTCCGAGGTCCGTGGGAGACCGAGCCATATGAGCAGTTGCTGAAGAACGCGATCGATTGGGGCACCGGTGTCAACGGCTAGTCCCGCCGACCTGGAGCATCTCGCCGAGCTGCGGCGTCGACGAGATGAGTTCTTCGCACCGAATCCAGAGGGTGACGAACGGGCCCACAGTCGGGGCCTGCTGACCGCGAATGAGCGGATCGAGCTGCTGCTCGATCCGGGCAGCCAGTGGGCGTTCAGCTACGGTCTGGGACCCACGCCGCTCCAACTGGGCTTCGGCGAAATCCACGGCCGACCGGTGCTTTACAAGGCGCATGACGCGTCACGAGGGGCCGGCGCATACAACCTGCGATCGCGAGTCAACATGCGTGCCGTCGGTCACATCGTCGACAAGGCCGCGCTGCCGATGTTTTACCTGTTCCAGGGGGCGGGCGGACAGATCGAGGATCACATCATGTCCTCGGGCTTCTCGGCCGTGGGCGGCCACAACGTCGGCGCGCGATCGAGCGTGCCCCGCAGAGGCGGCGTGTTTACAGCAATCTTGGGCAACTCGTTCGCACCGTGGGCGGCCTCCGTGGCAGACTTCTCGGTGATGACACCGCGCGCGACGGCTACCTTCGTGAGTCCCTACATCATCGAGTTCGCCACCGGCAAACGGCCCGACCTGTACGAGATGGGCGGAGTCGACGTCCATACCAAGATGACGGGACAGATCTGCCGGCGGGCGGACGACGAAGCCGAGGCGATGCAGACGCTGCGCGCTTGCTTCTCCTACTTGCCCGGTCATGCGTTTGAGTCTGCGCCGCGGATCATGAGCGGCGATCCCCGGGATCGATGCGAGGAGGAGTTGCGCACACTGGTGCCGAAGTATCCGAATCGGCCCTATGAGGTGCGCAAGATCATCGAGCGGGTCGTGGATCGCGACAGCTTCTTCGAATGGCAGCCCGAGTTCGGTATGAACATGGTGACGGGCTTTGCCCGGCTCGACGGGCACACGGTCGCGATCATGGCCAATCAACCGAAAGTGCGCGGCGGGGCGATCGACATGAACGCGCTCATCAAGGCGCGCCGGATCGTCAAGACGGCGAGGACGTTCTCGCTGCCGCTGCTCAGCTTCTGCGACACGCCGGGGATCATGACCACGCAGGAGGAAGAGCACAAAGGGCTGCTGACTGAGACCACGGTCTACATCTCGGACAAGATGGCATCCGAGGTACCGACCGTCTGCGTCACGCTGGGCAAGGGCATCGGGATGGGCTACTTCATCATGGGCGGCAGCGACCCGGAGGCGATCACACTCTCCTGGCCCACGACGCAGATCGCCTATCTCGGTCCCGAAGGCGGGGCCGCGGTGGTGCATCGCAAGAAACTCGCGGGGATCGAGGATCGCGACGACCACCGACGCCTGCTGGATGAATTGGCCGAGCCGTTCAGGCGCAATATGAATCCCTGGCGCGGCGCGCAGATGGCCACGATTGACAACATCATCGACCCGGTCGAAACGCGGCCGCGGGTCATCCAGGCGTTCGAAGCGCTGGGACGAGGGGGACGCAGATGACAACTCGACGCCAGCGGCACGTCAGTCCGGAAAAGAACCTGACCATCGCGGAGCGCCTCCAGCGCGTTGACGATGAGCGTGCGCATATCGAGGCGTTTGATCGCGAGCGAGAGTTAGAGGTGGGCCAGTTGACCCCGCGCCAGCGGGTCGAGCTGATGGTCGATGAGGGGTCGTTCCTCGAGATTGGCGCGTTTGCCAAGAGCCAGCACCACGAAGTCGCCGACGAGACGCCGGCCGACGGAGTGATTGTCGGCTACGCGGAGATCTCGGGACGGCGGACCGTTGTGATTGCGGAAGATCCGATCGCCCTGGCGAATTCCGACGCGCAGGTGGGCAAGAACAAGCGCAACCGCATGCTCTCCAATGCGATCTATCGGCGCTTGCCGATCGTCTACCTGGCCGACGGCGCATCAGAAGAGGGGCCTGAGTTCGACGTCCATGGTGGGGTACTGCTGAGCCGCGTGGCCGAGCAATTGCCGGCTCGCGACATCGCCGAGCGCGAAGCGCCGCTGGTTACGGTCGCCTGTGGTCTCTGCACGGGTCAAAACAGCGCGCTTGCGGTGCGCTCGGATCTGCTGGTGGCGACTGATCGCGCCGCATTCGGCGCGCACGAGGGCTCGGCCGAGTCGGTTGCCGACCTGGTCTGCGACGGCGATGCAGCGGCGATTGGCGCCGCCCAGCGGTTTCTCGCGACGCTGCCAGCGGAGCTGGGCTCGCCGCTTGCGCCGATGAGCGACGCATCGTCCGAAGCTGCGCTCAACCTCACCGATGAGGACATGTACGCCTCGCCGCGCGAGCAGGTGGATGCGATCTTCGACGCCGAGAGCGTGACGTTGCTGGGTCCGGCCGATGCGAGCTGCGCGGTAGGTGTGGGCTCCCTTGAAGGCGTCCCGGTAGCCTTCGCGTTGACCGGGGGCTCGCCGCGAGCCGCACTGACAACCGCGGACATGAAGCGAATCGCCCGGGCGGCTTCGTGGAGCGCCGACTACCAGATCCCGTTTCTCTCGACCCAGGACACGCTGGGCTACGACCAATCCGACGCTGCGACGGGCGAGTTCATGTTCGCCGCCGCCCGCGCGGTCGAGTCGTTGCGTGCTACACACGCGGCAAAGATCACGATTATCACTGGATGGGGCTACGCGCTCGGGGACTTTGCCTTGGGCGGTCTCGGCACGGGTTTCGACTTCATGTGGTGCTGGCCCTCGGCCCGACTGGCGATGACCGATAGCCCCGGATATCTCGCGCACGAGCCAGAGTCGCCGCCCTCAGACGGTCCCTGGGAGGCCGCCGACCTGGGCTTGGTCTCGGAGATGATCACTCCGGCCGACACGCGCCCATGGCTCGCAAGAGCACTACGGTTGCTCGGACCCGGCCGAGCACTGCCCGCCGCCCACTACGACCGAGGCCAACGAATCCACGACATGACGTAGCGGCAACGATCACGACGCCCCTGGTCAGCCAGCCGACCTGTACGCAAGGAGCAAACGATGACCTACACCGCCATCGAGTTTGAGACAGACGGCCCGATCGCCACGATCACGATGGACCGACCGGAAAAGCGCAACGCCCTCAACCACGCCTTGCTGGACGATCTGCTGCACTCGCTCAATGTCGTCGCCGAGGATGACACGCTCAAGGTTGCCATTCTTCGCGCCAATGGTCCGGCATTCAGCGCGGGGTATGACATCGATGGCAGTCCTTACATCAATACGCCCGACGGCGACTCCGAGTGGAACATCGTCAATGGCCACAAGCATCAGCGGATCATGCGTGGGATTTACGAGGCGATCTGGGATAACCCCAAGGTGATCATCGCCCAGATCCAGGGCCACGCCATCGCCGGCGGAATGTACATCTCGATGCTCTGCGACCTGGTCGTGGCGGCTGACGAAGCGATGATCGGCGAGCCGTTCATGCGCATGGGCGGGGCCAGCTCGATGCCGTTCTGGAGCTACCTCGTCGGTCCGCGTCGAGCCAACGACATGCTCTTCACCGGCCGCGTGCTCTCGGGCAAAGAGGCCGAGGAGTGGGGTCTGGTCACGCGCAGTGTGCCGGGAGCGGAACTCGATCAGACTGTCCGCGAGATGGCGGCCAGCGTCGCGGAAGCGCCGCTGGCGAGTCTGCTGACGAAGAAGGAGATGTGGCACACCCAAGCCGACATGCTCGGCTGGGGCGCGCAATTCCGCTACACCACCAGCCTCAACTCGTGGCTGCGGATGGCGCCGCCGCCGCCGGATAGCGCCGGCAGCATGCGTGATTTCATGAACGAGCGGAAGGCGCAGCAGGAACGCGGCGAGTCGACGGACTACTAGAGCTCAGGGTTGCGCATGAAGTCGGTCGCCTGCTCGTAGGCGTAGCCGGCCCGGCAGAGGGCCTGCTCGCTGCCCAGCGGGCCGACGAGCTGCAGCGCCATCGGCAGACCTTGTTCGCTCCAGCCGTTGGGAAGGGTCAGGGTCGGCGCGCGATTCATGTCCCAGGGGGCGGTGTACTGCAGCCGCGACCACTGGAACTCGCCCGGCGTGTCGTCGTACATCATGTCTTCGGTCACCTGGTGCGGCAACGTGCCCTGCGCCGAGCAGGCCAGCATGTCGATGTCGGCGAAGACCCGCGCCAGCAGGCCGCGCAGCTCCTCGCGGCGGATGCAGGCATCGGCGTAGTCGGTCGCGCTGATGGAGGATCCGAGTTCCAACCAGGCCCCGAACCAGTTGCCGTAATCGCCGGCTCGGATGGGATAGTTATCCAGGTGGGCGTGCAGCGCCTCGACTGAGCAGAGTGTCGGCCAGTCGGCCATGTACGGCTCGAAATCGGGCAACTCAACGTCCACGATCTCCGCGCCCAGTGAGGCCAGCGTCTCGACCGATGCAGCGACCGCCTCCGCAATCGGCGGGATCACCTCTTCGGTGGCATAGCGCTCGTCGTAGCCGATCCGCATGCCCGCAACGCCGCGGTCAATGCCGTCCAGCATCGCCGGAGCCGCCTCGGGCAGTGTGGTTGGATCGTTCGGATCGTCGCCGGCGATCACCTCGAGTGTGACGGCGCAGTCCCAGGTCGAGCGGCACATCGGTCCGACGTGGTCGAGAGACTGGGCCAGATCGAGCACGCCGTAGCGGCTGACCCGGCCCCAGGTGGGCTTGAGCCCGACGATTCCGCAGGACGCCGACGGGCCGCGAATCGAACCGCCGGTGTCGCTGCCCAATGACGCGTAGCAAAGCCCGGCCGCCGTGGCCACGCCGGAACCACTGGATGAGACGCCGGTCCAGCGCCCATCGTCCCAGGGATTCACTGGTACCTGTCGGGCGCGGTTGTAGCCGGCCATCGCGCCCTCGGTCAGGTTGAGCTTTCCCAACATCACCGCGCCGGCGTTCTTGAATCTGGCGACAACGGTGGAGTCGAAATCGGGAAGGAAGTCTTCCAGCACCTTCGTCCCGCCCATGGTGCGAACGCCAGTCGTGTAGCAAAGGTCTTTGACCGCGATCGGAATCCCGTGCAGGGGGCCTCGATAGTTGCCGGCCGCGATTTCATCCGCGGCCTGTTGGGCTTCGGCGAGCGCAGAGTCGGCCATTACCGTGGCGTAGCTCTTGAGCCGGCCGTCGTGGTCTGCGATGCGGTCGAGCTGAGCCTGGGCCAGTTCAACCGGCGACAGTTCGCCGGAGGCGATGCGCGGGGCCAGCTCCTCAATCGTCGCGTAGGCGAGTTCGTTGGTCACGGGGCTTCTCCGATTCCTTGTTGCATCTGGAGGTTTGGCGATGGGCTGTCAACAGCTGTTCGGAAGGAAGAAGAAATTGACTGAATTCAGGTTTCTGCGAAATTATTTTTTCTGGGCCTCTTCGGCCACGATCTTCAGCCATGCGCTGGAGATCGTTGACGAAGACGTTCAGGTTTTTTCGGGTTTTTTCAGCTTTCTTCAGGTCGGTAGCGTTCGGATTCGTTCGGATGTGTTCGGCTATGGCTGGGCACGTTCCGGCTGCGCGGCGGCGGTGCAGGATGTTGCGGGCGCTGGCCGAAGGGTGGGCGGAGTGGCTGGACGTCCTGTTGGACGTGGTTGGTCGTAAGCTCATATGTTCTCAGAGTAGCAGAGCATTGGCTGGAGCGTCGTCGCCCTGTACGACGCGTGAACAAGTTCCGAGCCCATGTGTATCCCCGCTTGCGTATCTCTGAGCGGTGGCAGTGCTCTTCCCAGCGGACGCTGCGGCAGCGGATCGGGCGCCAGCGGGGAGGTGGGAGACGGAGTGGATGTCATGGAATCCCGACCAACTCCGTGTCGGCGCCGAACCAGATGGTCTCGGATGTGTCGACCATCGGCCCGAAGGCGTCAGGTGTGATCGTTTCGCCGTAACGGGTCCAGCCGGACGGGTCGCGGAAGTAGAGCTCGGCCATGCCGGCGTAGGGTTCATCGTCGGGATCGATGCTGTGACTGACCACGTAGCGCAGTCCGCCGACTTTGTGCATGGTCTCCTTGACGTTGGGCGCGTGCGCTCCCAGCCAAGTGTTGAAGAACTCGTCCCACTCAACTCCGTCTTTGGCCTTGACCAGGAAACTGACCTTGTACAGGTTGCTGCGAGTGGTTGGGAACGGCTCGTTCAGCGTCAGCGGCACGACGGGCAGATCGTCAGCCCCGTCAATCACGACATGTTCGGTCGTCGCCCAGGGGACGAACGGTTCGACTTTCTGATCGAAGGTGTCTCGCGGCTCGCTGAACATGGGACCGTCGGGCTTGCGCAGCGGCTTGTCGAACCAGAGCTGGGCCATGCCGTCGTAGGTCGGCCGAGGTTTGTGTTCACCTTGCTCGCCGTTGAACAGGGTGACCAGGTACTTGCGCGCGGGCCGGCGACCGGCTGCCTTGGCCGTCTCCTGTGCCTCGAGCACGCCGGGCATGTGGTTCTTGTACCAGTGCACGATCATCTCGTCGCGGGTGGCGTCCTCGCGACGGCGGATCATGAACATCATCTTCGCGCCGGGCGTCGTGGTGATGGAATCGGTCATCGTAAGCTCCCTCCAGAGAGGTGATCGCCGTTGAGGTTTTGGCCGAGTCTACGCGCCGGAGCTTGCAACCGTGCGGTGCAGCACTGACAATCGCCACATGACAACAACCACCACTCAAGACCTGCTCGAGCGCCGGGAACGGCTGCTGGGCGCAGGCATCGCCACCTTCTACGAAGATCCGGTTCACATCGTGCGCGGCGAGGGCGTCTGGCTCTACGACGCCGATGGACGCCGATACCTCGACCTCTACAACAACGTGCCCTGCGTTGGTCATGCGCACCCGCACGTGGTCGAGGCGACGCAGCGCCAGTCCGAGACGCTCAACGTTCACTCGCGCTACCTGCACGAGGGCATCCTGGATTACGCCGAGCACCTGACCTCGGTGCATGCCGATCACCTGACCACCGCCGTCTTCGCCTGCAGCGGCACGGAGGCGAACGAGATTGCGGTGCTGATGGCGCGCGCGGCGACTGGCGGGCGCGGCCTGATCCACACGCAGGCCGCCTACCACGGCAACTCAACCGAAGTGAGGAAGCTCTCGCGTCGGCGAGTCAACAACGAACCTGATGTTCGCTCGATTCCGGTGCCTCAGCGCTACCGCCCGATCGAGGAGGGGCTTGATGACGAGGCGCTGTCCGAGGCTTATCTGGGACGGCTCAGGGCGGAGATTGATGGCTTCGCCGAGGACGGAGTGCCGTTTGCCGGCATGATGGTCTGCTCGATCCTCGCCAACGAGGGACTGCCCGACATCCCGCCCGGCTTCATGGCTCGCGCGGCCGATATGGTTCACGACGCCGGGGGCCTGTTCATCTGCGACGAGGTGCAGGCCGGATTCGCCCGATCGGGCAACTGGTGGGGTTACGAGACGACAGAGGTCACGCCCGACATCGTGAGCATGGGCAAGCCGATGGGCAACGGGTTGCCGCTCTCCGGCGTGGTGGCGTCGCAGGAACTGGTCGAGACCTTCCGCGACCAGACCGGCTACTTCAATACGTTTGCATCGAGCCCCTTGCAGGCGGCGGTTGGCAAGGCGGTGTTGGAGGTGATCGAGGGCGAGGGCCTGGTCGAGAGCGTGGCCGATGTCGGCGGGTATCTCAAGGACAACCTGCGAACGCTGCAGGAAGGCTGCGAGCCGATGGCGGACGTACGCGGCCACGGCCTGTTCATCGGCATGGAATGGGTCAAGGATCGCGAGAGCAAGAAACCCGATCAGGCTGGCGCCGCGGTCATCGTCAATCGTCTGCGGCAGGCCGGATTCCTGACGGGCCAGGCCGGCGAGCACGGCAATGTGCTCAAGGTGCGGCCGCCGCTCGTGCTCAAGCGTGAGCAGGCGGACATGTTCCTCGAGGCGTTCGAAGCGGCGATTGCCGAACCAACCTGATTCTGCACCAGATCAGATGCCGGAACCGACCAATCTGAGCGATTCCGATTTGCGGGCGATCGCCGAACGCGCGCTGCCCTTCTGGGGCCTGAAGCCCGACGCAATGGAGCTAGTCTCGCGCAGCGAGAACACGGTCTATCGGCTCGACACGGCGGACGCCAGGCGTTATTCATTGCGCATCCATCGACCCGGCTACCACACGCTGGGCGAGCTTGAATCCGAATTGCTCTGGACCGAGGCGCTCAATCAGGAGGGCGTCAGCGTACCGGTCGGAGTGCGGACCCTGCAGGGTCCCGGCTATGCCACGATTCCGACGCCCGACGGCGAGTCCAGCCGCGCGGTCGGACTGGTTGAGTGGATTGAGGGGGAGATTCTCGGTCCCTCGCTGCAGGGGGTGACCGACGAAGCAGAAATCGTCCCGCATTTCGAGCAGATGGGACGGATCGCAGCCGCATTGAACAATCAGGCGGCCGCTTGGGATCTTCCGGAGGGTTTCACTCGCCACGCGTTCGATGTGCCCGGCTACGTCGGTGAAGCGCCGTTCTGGGGCAGGTTCTGGGACATTCCGCCGCTGGGGCCGGCGCAGCGCAAAATTCTGAGCCGCGCTCGCGACCGGATCCACGACATCCTGACCGAGTACGGCAAGGACCGGGGCACATACTCGATGATTCATGCCGATCTACATCTGAACAACATCCTCGTCGGCGAGGACGGGTCGTTGCACGTGATCGACTTCGACGACGCTGGTTTCGGTTGGCACCAGTACGACTTCGCGACGGCGTTGTTCGGGTACGACGATCAGCCCTACTTCGACGCAATCCAGGAGGCGATGGTGCGCGGCTATCGCGAGGAGAGACCGTTTGACGACCTGGCTGTCTCGTTGCTGCCGCTGTTTCTTCTGATCCGGCGGCTGGTGTTGATCAGCTGGCAGTGGGATCGACCCGAACTGGGCCGGCACAAGGGACTCGAGGCCTACATCAAGGACGCTTGCGAGCGAGTGGATGCGTTTTCCTTCTAGTTCCATCGCCTTGCCGTCATGCCCGCGGCGGAGCGCGGCAATGACGGAGAGCGAGGCTTGACACGTTGGCTGAGAGACAATACTTTACCAACAGGTTAGATAACCGATTGGTGAAATATAGTGCCGACGGCCAACCCCGCTCGTGACCCGCTCAGCGCGACGTTTGCGGCATTGGCCGATCCGACGCGCCGCGCGATTCTCACAACCCTCGCCGATGGCGAGGCGTCGGTGACTGCGCTGGCCGAGCCGTTCGAGATGACTCTTCCCGCGGTCTCCAAGCATCTCAAGGTGCTGGAACGGGCCGGGTTGATTGAGCGCAGCAGCCGCGCTCAATGGCGGCCCTGCCGGCTCTCACCGGAGCCGCTCAAGGACGTCTCCGAATGGGTCGAGCGATACCGCGAGTTCTGGGAACCACGACTCGATCGTCTCGACGAGTATCTCAGCGAACTGCAGCGCAGCGTCGAGGACGACGGAGAGCCAGAAGCAATACGGACAACCGAGAGAGAAGGACAGGAGCCCCCGAAATGACCGCAGCCGAAAGTACCATCACGACCGATGCACGCGGGGTGCAGCTCGAGCGCATCTTCGATGCGCCACTTGCGCTTGTTTGGCAGGCCTGGACCGAGGCCGAGCACTTCGCTCGCTGGTACGGCCCGGATGGCTTCAGCGTCCCGACCTGCGAGATCGACTTTCGGGTGGGCGGCGAGTACTCGCTGGTGATGCGCTCCCCGGACGGCTGGGAAATGCGCAACTTCGGCGAGTTCAAAGAGATCGAGCCGAACGAGCGGTTCGTGGCCACAATGTCGGGCGACATGCACGACGAGACCACGCTGATGGTCTCGCTGGAGGATCTCGGCGGCGGCCGGACAAAGTTGACTATGCGGCAGGACGGCTGGCCCGACCTGCAGATGGCCGAAGGAGCCGGCGGCGGCTGGGCTCAGGCGCTGGAGAAGCTGGCGGGGATGCTCGCCGAGGCCGCCTAAGCCGCTTCGCCAGGGGAGAGTTCGGCTACTCGATTTCGGCGTTGGGGTCGTCCGCGCCGACCCATTCGCCGACGGGTCCGACCATGGCGAAGTGTCCCGGTCGCGAGCGGCTGCCGTCCGCTTCCTCGACGGTGCCCATGCCCAGGTAGACGCCATCGGCCAGCTTGCGAATCTCATCGACCAGCGTTGAGCGGGGTTGGCTGCCGTCGGCGCGAACGTAGGCGCCGTAGTACATCAGCAGAGCCGGCTTTCCGTCGATCAGCGACGGCCCCATCTCGGTACCGAATCGGATGTTGCGCTCGACCTTGCCGCCCGGCCGACGCCAGCGGTTGTAGCCGTCGCCCGTGGTCTCGGTCAGCGGCGTGTAGGCCTTGCCCAGCCAGTAGCCGATCGCACTTTGCTCGTTGTACATCACCTCGGCCGTGCGGGCTTCAGCCTCGGGGTCGCCCGCATTGGGGACCAGACCCTCGTACTCGCCGTTCATCTCCGCCATATCGGCGGCCGGTGCGTCGCTCCAGAGGGCGATCAGTTCCTCGCGGCTGAGTTCCAGGACGCGTTCACGGGTCCAGACCTCGGCGGCTGCGGTTGTTGGTGCTGTTTGCGTAGTCATCGGTATCTCCTTCGGGTCATCGCACGACCGCAACCTAGCACAGCCGGGAGCGCTGAATGTCCATGCCGGGAGCGCCAGTATTCTGCTCTCCGACGGAGGAACCCTTATGCCTGTCAGCAAACTGTTGGTCGCCAATCGTGGCGAAATCGCGATCCGGATCATCCGCGCTGCGCGCGAACTCGACATCGGCTCCGTCGCGATCCATTCGCAGGACGACGCCAACTCACTACACGTCCGCCTCGCCGACGAAGCGGTCGCCCTGGATGGCGTCGGCGCGCGAGCATACCTGGATGTCGATGCAGTTGTCGGAGCCGCGCTCGATGCCGGTTGCGACGCGCTGCATCCCGGCTATGGGTTCCTGGCCGAGAGTGCGGAGCTGTCGCGTCGCTGCGCCGAGGCCGGTGTCACGTTCGTCGGTCCGACCCCCGATTCGTTGGAGCTGTTCGGCGACAAGGCCAGAGCGCGGGCCCTGGCCGTCGAACTTAGTGTTCCCGTGCTGCCCGGCACGGAGGCTGCCGTAGACCTCGACGAAGCGACAGGATTCTTCCGTTCACTCGGCGACGGTGGGGCGATCGTCCTTAAGGCGATCGCAGGAGGCGGCGGTCGCGGGATGCGTGTGGTCACGGCAGAGGAACAGATTGCAGAGGCATTCGAGCGCTGCCAGTCGGAGGCCGCCACAGCGTTTGGTAACGGCGACCTGCTGGTCGAGCGGCTGATGACCCGAGCGCGCCACGTGGAGGTCCAGATCATCGGCGACGGTTCGGGCGCCGTTTCCCATCTGGGCGAGCGCGAGTGCAGCCTCCAGCGTCGGCACCAGAAAGTGGTTGAATGGGCGCCTAGCCCCTCGATCTCAGGTGAGACGCGCGAGCGTCTGACCTCGGCGGCGGTCCGCCTGGCGTCGTCCGACAACTACCGCAGCCTGGGCACGTTCGAATTCCTCGTCAATGCGGACGACGAATCAGACCTCGCCTTCATCGAGGCGAATCCGCGACTCCAGGTCGAGCACACGGTGACGGAAGAGGTGACCGGCGTCGACCTTGTGCGGGCGCAACTCCGCCTCGCGGCCGGGGAGACGCTCGCGACGGTTGGGCTGTCCCAATCGGAGGTTCCGGCAGCGCGCGGTTTCGCCGTCCAGGCGCGGGTCAACATGGAACGGATGGAGCCGAGTGGCGACGTTCGGCCGTCCGGCGGGATGCTGACCACATTCGAGCCGCCATCGGGACCCGGCGTGCGGGTCGACACCTACGGCTATCCCGGCTATGCGACCAACCCCAATTTCGACTCGTTGCTTGCCAAGGTGATCGCCTACTCAGCCTCGGCCGACTTCGGCGACGTCGTTGGCAGGACGCGGCGGGCGCTGTCGGAGTTCCGCATTGAAGGGGTAGAAGCCAACCTGTCATTCCTTGACCAATCGCTGGCGCACGACGACTTCGGCTCCGGCGAAATCTACACCCGTTGGGTCGACGACCATGTCGCTGAACTCGCCGCCGCTCCGCAGGCTGCGCCTCCTGTTCAGAACGGTGCCTCGGATACGCAGGCAGGGCTTGCCGGAGCGCAGCTCGACACGCTCGATCCGCTCGCCGGACTCAACTACTTCCGCGAGGGTTCAGGCACGAGAGCAGGGCAGGGAGTCGCGACGGTGACGCCGGGTACGCAGCCGGCGCCCAACATTGTTGGGCCGCCGGGCACGGAAGCGATCGCTTCGCCGCTCCAGGGCACGATCATCCAGATCCTGGTCGAAGAAGGCGACGCTGTGCGCGAGGGCCAGCAGATGTTCGTGATGGACTCCATGAAAATGGAGCACATCATCAACAGCGACATCGGCGGCTACGTGCGGCAGCTCACGGTTGCGGTCGGCGATGTGGTCTACGAGGGTCATCCGATCGCCTTCATCGAAAGGGCCGACGTCGGCGACGCGATTCGGGAGGAGGAAGTGGAGATCGACCTCGACTACATCCGGCCCGACCTGCAGAAGCTGTTCGACAATCTCGATGCCGGCAAGGATCACAACCGGCAGCCCTGGGTCGAGCGGCGACATGCCAAAGGCAAACTGACCCAACGCGAGAGCCTGGCCGAACTGGTCGACGAGGGCACCTGGGTCGAGATGGGCGAGCTGGTCCTCCCCGCGCGGCACAAGATCATGTCGATTGAGGAGATGCGCGTACGCGCGCCGGCCGACGGGATGATCACCGGGATCGGCACCGTCAACGGCGAGCTGTTCGACGAACAGCGTGCCACCACCTTGGTCGCGATGTACGACGAGACCGTTTGGGCCGGCACTCAAGGCATGATGGGCCACCAGAAGACCGACCGTGTGATCAAGTTCGCCGACGAGCAAGCCACGCCGCTGATCGTCTGGGCCGAGGGCGCTGGCGGCCGCTCGGGCGACACCGACTTCTCCGACATCTCGGCCGCCGGTCAGTGGGTTCCGACGTACGACATGATGGCGCGAATCAGCGGCACCGTTCCGATGATCGGCATCACCGCCGGGCGGACGTTCGCCGGCAACGCGTCGATCCTCGGGATCACGGACTGCATCATCGCCACCCGCGATGCCAACATCGGCATGGGCGGACCGGCAACCATCGAGGGTGGCGGGCTCGGCCTGTTTACGCCCGAAGAGATCGGCCCGATGTCCGATCTCGGCCCGGCCGGCAGCGTCGACATCCTCGTCGACGACGAACACGAAGCGATCGCCGCGGCGAAGCAGTACCTCTCGTACTTCCAGGGCTCGGTTCCAAGCTGGGATTGCGTCGATCAGCGGCACCTGCGCCACGCGATCCCCGAGAATCGCAAACGGCCCTTCAGTGTGCGCAAGGTGATCGAGCAGATGGCCGACATCGACTCGGTGCTGGAATTGCGTGGGGAATTTGGCGTCGGGATCATCACCTCGCTGATCCGGATCGATGGTCACCCGATCGGAGTGATTGCGAACAACAACGAGCATCTCGGCGGAGCTGTCGACAGCGATGGCGCAGACAAGCTCTGTCGATTCGCGCAGCTCTGCGACTGCTTCAATATCCCCATCCTCGTGCTGGTCGATACGACCGGGATGATGGTCGGCCCGGACATCGAGCGCACCGGCCTCGCGCGCAAGTGCAACAACGTCTTCGTCACCCTGGCCAACGCACAGTCACCCCGATTCACGATCATCCTGCGCAAGTCCTATGGTCTGGCCGCACAGGCGATGATGACCGGCAGCTCGCGGGCACCCCTGTTCGCATTGGCTTGGCCGACGGCGGAGCTGGGTGGCATGAACCTCGAAGCCGCCGTGCGCCTCGGTAACCGGGCCGAACTGGAGGCGCTCGAAGACATTGAGGAACGCGCCGCTCGCTACGAGGCACTGGTCGCCGACGCCTATTGGAGGGGCAATGCGATCAACTCAGCCTCGGTGCACGAGAACGATGGCGTGATCGATCCAGCCGACACCCGCCGTTGGATCGTCCGAGGATTAATGGCCTGCGAGAATCCCGAACCGATCCGCCGCGGCCGAAGGCCCAACATCGACACCTGGTAGTTTCGGTTCGACCCTAGACTCAG
Organism: Dehalococcoidia bacterium; assembly: GCA_965208665.1. Taxonomy (GTDB): domain Bacteria; phylum Chloroflexota; class Dehalococcoidia; order Bin125; family Bin125; genus Bin125. Next base: position 1,447,277 of record CBDBPH010000002.1, on the reverse strand, counting down.
TACCAGGAACGACCCGGACGCAACTTGAGGAAGTGAACGATGTCCGAGCAGCTATCGGGCGACGCCCTGATCCGAGAGCAGATTGGCAAACTCCCTGTCCCGGAGTTCTCGACGACGGCCTGGACGGTACCGCCGCCATTGTCGGAAGCGAGAGTGGCAGTCGTGACCTCGGCGGCGCTCTACCCGCGAGACGGCGAACCATTCACGGTGACCGACACCACCTATCGCGCGCTCGATCACGATCAGCGCCAGCTGGTGATGGGACACTGGAGCCCAAACTTCGACCGTTCCGCCTTTGGCATCGACTACAACGTTGTCTATCCGCTGGCCCGCCTGGACGAACTGGTCGAACAAGGCGTGATCGGGTCGGTCGCGTCGAAGCACTACGCGTTTGCCGGAAATCAGCCCGACGACGTCGCCACGATCCGATACGATTCCGGTCCCGCCTGCGCGGCCGCACTGAAGGCAGACGGCGTCGACGTCGTCTTCCTGACCCCGGTTTGACCGCTCTGCTCGCGTACCGTGTGTACGCTGGCCCACGTCTTCGAGGCCGCCGGCCTGTCAACCGTGACGATCACCTCGATTCGCTCAGTCGGCGAACGCATGCGCCCGCCGCGAGTGCTGCATTGCGAGTTCCCGCTCGGTCGGCCCCTGGGCAAGACCAACGATCCCGACTTCCAGCACGACGTGCTGCGCCGCGCATTCTCATTGCTCGAGCGAGGGTCCGGTCCCGTGCTCGAGGACCACCCCGAAGAAGTGCTGGGCAACGAAGAACCCTTGAGTTGTACGGTACCGCCGCGCTTCGATCCCGAGGCGGCGCCGGCGGTCGACGAAGCCCGCGGACTGCGCAAGGCATATGACCGCGCGCTCTCCCGCCGAGGCGTGAGCGAAGTCGGCAACGCCATCGACGCCGACGCCGTGCCGGACGCGCTCGATGTGCTGCAGAACATCGTTGACGGGACCCCGTGGAAAGAGGCAGGCATCCCAGGCGGCCACACGACCGCGCTCGCCAACGACATTCGCGCCTACTACGAGGAAGCCGCGCTGGAGCTGACCGACGCACCCAATTCGGGCGGCCATCAGTCCGAGGCGTGGTTCTTCGAGCGGACCGAGGCAGGCAAACTCATCCTGGCCGTGAGGAAAGCGCTCGCCGCCCAGGGCGCGCCTCAGCCGGTCTGGTTCTACATGGCGCCCATGTACCGCAGCTGACTGGCCGCCACCGACTTCTGCTACCAGAAGGGAGCGCGTGGCTGGTCGCCCAAGAGCACGCGTGCCGCGGCCGCATAGTTGGATGCGCCGAGCACGACGTGCTGATTCATCGCATGGATGTCGCGCAGCCGTCGATCGAGCGTGGAGCGCTTTGAGTAGAGCGCCGTTGAGCCTGCGACGGCGTAGAGCCGCTCGACCACGTTCTGACTCTCCTGGTGGATGTGCGTGATCGCGAGGCGCAGGTTGACCCGATTCGCGTCGGACATCTCGCCGGTCTCGCAGACTTCTTGCCAGGCGGCATCGGAAGCTGACAGCGCGTAAGCGCGGCAAGCAGCGATCTGCGCCGCGGTTTCGCCGAGCGTCGACTGCGTGAGGGGGTCGTCGCGCAGCGCGCCGCGAAATGCGACACGCTCCCGGGCAAGTTCCATCACTTCGTCATGCGCGGCCTGGACCAGACCCAGCGCCACGCCGAGGTGCTTCGGCAACAGCCATGCCGGATGACGCAGCGGATCGCCGGGCACAGAGCGATTCGACGGTCTCACAGCCACGCTTCGCTCGTCGGGAATGAACAGATCGCTGACTTCAACATCGTGGCTACCGGTACCGCACATCCCACCGGTCGTCCACGTGTCGAGGATTGTCACCTCGCTCCGGTGCGCCACCAGCCTGATGAACGGCAGACCGTCCGACGCCGCATCATCGCCGCTCAGACGGCAGTTCATTTGCACCCAGTCCGCATGTGTGATGCCGCTCATGTAGGGCCATCGACCGGTGGCCAGATAGCCGCCCTCGACCCGTCGGGCCGTCCCGGGGGGAAAGCCCGCGCCGCAGGTGGCCGCGTCGATGTCGGCGTACATCTCACGCGCGACCCTCGGTTCAAGTTCACGTGTCAGTAGACCGCCGTCGCAGCCGATCATCACGCACCAGGCGGTCGACGCATCAGCTTTGGCCAGTTCAGCGATGAACAGGATCTGCGTCACCGGGTCTGCGTCGTGTCCGCCCAACCAGCGAGGCTGCAGCAGTCGGAAGGCGCCGATGCTCCTGAGCAGGTCGACGATGTGCCTGGGGAGTTGCCGGTTGGCCTCGATCTCGTCGGCGGCCTCACGAATCTGCGGCGTGATCGAACGTGCGGCCTCCAGCAGAGCCTCGCGCTCTTCACGGGTGGCGCCGTGCGAGGTATTCATGAATCTGCGGACACCACGCCAGGACGGTCCGGCGTCCGTCCGAAGCGCGCGACCTACAGCTCCATCGGCGCGCCCTGGGCGACCTGCTGGGGGTCGGTCCTCCAGATGTCGGAGCCGTCGACGTAGAGCTCTACGCCGTTGCCGTCGGGGTCGTTCAGGTAGAGCGACTTCGAGACCACGTGGTCGATGGTCGCGAAGACCTTGACACCGGCGGCTTCGAGTTCGTCGCGCGCTTCTCGCAGTTCATCGAGCGTGTCGCCGATGCAGAAGGCCAGGTGGTACAGGCCGGGCGCCTTGGGGTCGGCGGTCTCGGGACCATCCTCGCCGACTTCGAGCAGCGCCAGGTCGTGGTGGTTGCCGAGTGTGTAGAAGCTCATCGGCATCTGCTCGTGGCGGGCGGCGAGCTTCATGCCCAGCACGTCGCCGTAGAACGCTTCCGAGCGCTCCATGTTCCTGACTTTGATGACTGCGTGACCGAGTTCCTTGACCTTCACCGGTCTCTCCTTCGCACGAAGCACCGCGCCGACGCGGCGGATATCTGTGCCTCATTCTATGCCTGCCGGCGCGCGGACCGCGACTTCCTATCTTGACAGTCAACCTCGGCGTCCAATGGACCGATAGATGAGGAGATCGACATGGACGAGATCGGCTACGCAGTTGATGGACACATCGCCTCGGTCCAGCTTCTGCGCCCGGAAAAGCTGAACGCGATGACCGATGAGATGTACCACGCGATCGGCGACGCCTTCAAGGAAGCGGACGCCGATCCTCAGGTGCGTTGCGTCGTGATCAGCGGTTCAGGGCGGGCGTTCACGTCGGGTCACGATTTGCTCGAGTTCGGCGAGCGCCAGGCCTGGAAGCCGTGGGCGGCGGAGCGCTTTGACAACGGCCTGGAGACGGCCAAGCCGGTCATCGCCGCGATCAACGGATATTGCCTTGCCGGCGGTCTCGAGTTGGCCCTGTACTGCGACATCCGCATCTGCGATACGACGGCGCAGTTCGGCTGTCCCGAGCCACGCTGGGGCATCCTGCACGGCTATGGGGCGTTGCGCACTCCGGGCCTGGTCGGGACCTCGGACGCGATGCGCCTGCTGCTCACGGGAGAGTTCATCGATGCCGCCGAGGCGCTGCGCATCGGTCTCGTCAGCCAGGTCGTTGAGCCCGAGGACCTGATCTCGACCGCCAACGAGATGGCGGCCAAGATTGCGGTCAACAGTCCCCTTGCGATCAGACTGACCAAGGAACTGGCCCGCCGCGGTCGCGACATGTCGCTGGCTGACGGTCTGCGGCTCTATCAGGAATATTCAAGAATGGCCTTCAGTTCGGAGGACGCCCGAGAAGGCACGAGAGCATTTGCCGAACGGCGCGACCCGGAGTATCAAGGCTGACGCGACTACGTCGACTCCGAGCCGTTCTGAAATCTCTAGCCTGTCGGCATTCCGAATCGAATACACGAAAGGAGCGCACCATGCCGCTCACCGCTGACGACCGTTCAGAAATCATCGTCCTTGCTGGGCGCTACAGCCAATCGCTGGATCTTCGCGACCCGGACGGATGGCGGTCCTGCTTCACCGACGATGCCGTCATGGAAATGGAACTCCAGCAACTCTGGATCACCGGCGACGCGCTCTGGGGCCTGGCATACGGTGTCACCGACAATGACGACGACCGCGTGTCGCGCCATCAGCCCTCCAACTTTGTCATCGACGGAGACGGAGATGAGGCGACCATGTCGTCGTACTGCACAGTCGTCAGTGGGGGAAGTCGCGACAATCCCTTCGGCGAACCGGCCAGGATCACGTTCCAGGGACGCTACGAGGATCAGCTACGCCGCGTCGACGGCGCTTGGCGAATCGCACACCGAAAGATCATCACAGACTGGATCGACGCCGACATCAATGCCGAGGTCACTTCTGCCCAGTCCGACAGTAGCGCCAGCGAAGCCGCGTCCTAGATCTTCGCCGCGACGCCGCCGTCGATGTTGATGATTTCTCCGGTGATGAAGCGGGAGTCGTCGCAGGAGAGGAAGAGCACCAGGTTGGCGACGTCGATTGAATAGCCGGGGCCCTGCACGATCTGGGCGAAGTCGAACATCTTCTCGAAGACATGGTGTCCGCCGTCGGGGTCGTTGTAGGTGCCGCGGGTCGCGCCCGGTGTGATGATCTGGCCGGGCCGCACGCAGTTGACGCGAATGTTGTCCCGCCCGCCCACGCCGGCCATGTAGCGGGTCAGGGCGTCAACTCCGGCCTTGGCCGCGTAGTACGAGGCGGAGGTCGTGCCGAACTCGTCCTGCATCCGCGAGGAGAATCCGCGCTGCGCCGCCAGGGATGACATGTTGACCACCGCGCCGCCGCCCGCGGCGACGATGTGCGGCCAGACCGCCTGGCTGACATAGAACGTCCCCGTCAGGTTGACGTTGATCACCCGCAGCCACATCTCGTTCGGCTCGTTGGGGAAGTACTCGCCCGCACCGCCCCCGGCGTTATTGAACAGCAGGTCGATCTGACCGTAGGCCTGAGCCGCCTGCTCGACCGCGGCAACAACAGAGTCGTTGTCGCCAACGTCGCATGCGATGAACGTTGCCTCGCCGCCCGAATCCCTGATCTCGGCGACGATCGCTTCGCCCTCAGGGACGCGACGCGCCATCAGGATGACCTTCGCGCCTTCCGCCGCGAAGAGTCGACCGGTCTCCGCGCCGATTCCGCTGTTTCCGCCGGTGATGATTGCGACCTTGCCGTCGAGTTTGCCCACGCGATCCTCCAACTGCTCAAGACGCCCGACGCTCCATAGGTCGGCGCGCTGAACTGATCCTAGCGAGGGTCCGGTTCAGTCTTCCTGAGGCGGCTGCCAGAGGATTTGCCAGGCGATCCCAAACCGGTCGGTGCAGGAGCCGAAGTAGTCACCCCAGAACATGTCGGCCAGAGGCATGTCCACCTGTCCGCCGTCCGAAAGGCCGGCGAACTTATCGTCGGCGTCGGCGCGACTGGCGGCGGCGAAGCTGATCGAGAAATTGGTGCCGACCACCGGGCCTGCACCGAACGCCGGGTTGGAATCACTCCCCATCAGAATGCTCTCACCCACCGGCAGCGAGACGTGCATAATGCGCGCTTTAGCGTCGTCGGGCACGCCCATGTCGGGCGGACCGTCGCCGAAGGTTTGCAGTTCCGAGAACTCGCCGCCGAACACAGAGCGGTAGAACTCGAAGGCTTCGCGACAGTTGTCTTCGAAGGTCAGGTAGGTGTTCAGAGTCATCGTGATCTCCCGTGAGGTTCAGCCTATGAAGTCGTCAGCCCACACTGTATCGTCACTTCGGTCGACTGGTGCTTCACCACGTACACAGCCGTCATCCCGTCAGGCGCCCTGCCCACCTACCGTAGAATTCACTGACTTCAATGAGGTTGGATGTGTCTATGCAAGATTCTCAGATTCGCTTCGGCTGGTACGTCCCCACGCACGGGGATCTGACCAATTTCGCCGACCCCGAGCAGTTCATTCCGGCCTCGATGGAGATGTTCGAGCGCGTCGCGCTGGCAGCTGAGTCGGCCGGCTTTGAGTACGCACTGGTACCCGTCACGCCGACCTGCTGGGAGGCCTGGATCTCGACCGCGATGATGTCGGCCAAGACGACGAAACTGAAAATGCTGGTTGCCGCGCGGCCGGGATACATTCTGCCGACCCAGATGGCGCGGATGATCGCGGCATTCGACCAGCTCTCCGAGGGGCGCGTATACATCAACCTGATCGCCGGCGGCAATCCCAAGGAATTGGCTGGCGATGGAATCACCTACAGCCACGACGAGCGCTACGAAGTGATGGACGAATCGGTGCAGGTGATGAAAGCGCTGTGGACGTCGCAGGAGCGGATCGACTGGGAAGGCAAGCATTACCAGCTCAAGGGCGCGCACGCCTACCCCAAGCCGTACCAGGATCCGTGGCCGCGCTTCTACATCGGCGGTGAGTCCGACGCCGCGCGCGATGTTGGCGCCAGGCACGCCGACTGTTACTTCTTCTGGGGCGACACCCCGGAGGCGACCGCGCTCAAGGTGGCCGACGTCAGGCGCCGAGCGGAACGATTTGGGCGACCCAGTATCAGTTTTGGCATGCGTTTGCAGGTCTGCGTCCGCGAGACCGAGGACCAGGCGTGGGACGCGGCCCATCGCCTGATTGAAGGCACGACCGAGCGACAGCGCCGGGCGCGCAAGAACTGGCGCGGCGAGTCGGAGGCCGACAGCCGGATGTGGCAACTGGCGGTCGAATCGAAGGACAACGACTATCGGATCGCGCCGCATCTCTGGAGCGGGCTGAGCACCGTGCGCGGCGGCGCCGGATTGGCCGTCGTCGGCAACCCGCAGCAGGTCGCCGACACACTGCAGGAGTTCGTTGAGATCGGCTGTACCGAGTTCTGCCTCTCCGGATACCCCCACGATGACGAAGCGAAGCGGTTCGGGGAATGGGTCATGCCAATCGTGCACGAACGTAATAGGGTGAGCCTGACGAGCGATGAGCCGTCCTTGGCCGTCGCTGATTGAGGAGGATCTGAGATGTCGCGAGTGCAGTTGGCGTTGAACGTGGCCGAGCTCGATTCGGCGATCGACTTCTACACGCAGATGTTCAGGACGGAACCACACAAGGTTCGTCCCGGCTACGCGAACTTTGAGGTCGAAGACCCGCCGCTCAAGCTGGTGCTAATCGAGAATGCGTCGGCGGCCGCGCCGCTCAACCATCTTGGGGTCGAAGTTGCGACGACGTCCGAGGTTCATGCTGAAACGCAACGCTTTGGTGGTCTCGGACTCGAGATGGAGATTGAAGACGCGGTGGTCTGTTGCCACGCCGAGCAGGACAAGGTCTGGGTCTCCGATCCGTCCGGCACGCGTTGGGAGGTCTACACGATCACCGACGACGTGCCCGAGGCGTCGTACGCAGCGCGCGCACAAAACCTGATTCCATTGGCCGATGTCACTGCAGGCGCAGAATCGATTGAGGATTGCTGCGCCGATGGCGGTCTCTGCGTCGGCTAGCTTCACGGATGACGAGGCCCAGTCACCGGGCAGCCACGCTGCTCACCCTGGCGTTGGCGGCGGTCTGCGTTGTCAGCGCGTGCGATTCCGATACCGAGGCCGACTCGGCCCGGACAGATGAGTCGGCGCAGGTTCAAGCATCCGAGGTTCAGACAGCGGTGCAGGCTGCGACGCCCTCGCGTCCCGCTGTCAGACAGCGCGCATCTCCGCGGGTCGTGGAGCGGGACGGGGAATCGAACGTCGAACCGGCGAGCGCGGGCGTCGCTATTGAGACGGAATCACTGGCGGCAGCGGACCCCGGGTTCGTCGTGCAGTTACTGCACGCGGCCGACATGGACGGCGCGGTTGGGGCGCTCGACAACGTCGAGACATTTTCCGCGCTGCTTGACGGGTTCCGCAGGCAGATGCCAAAGCGCACGCTGGTCCTGAGCTCCGGCGACAACTTCATCCCCGGTCCGCGCTTCTACGCCGCAGCCGACCCAAGTACCGCCGCGCTCCTGGGAGTACCGGGGATCGGTCGCGCCGATATCGCCCTGTTGAATGCCATGGGATTTCAAGCCGCGGCGCTGGGCAACCACGAATTCGACCTGGGCCCACGCGCGCTCGCTTCGATCATCGCACCGGAGCACCGAGAGGGAGCTCTCTACGTCGGCGCCGCTTTCCCTTATCTGTCGGCCAATCTGGGACTGGCCGACGATCCGGCCCTGCAGCCGTTGGTCACCACTGATGCACTGCGCGCCCCATTTGCGGCGGGCAGCCTGGCGCGCAGCGTGATCCTCGAACTGGACGGCGAAGCCATTGGGATCGTCGGGGCGACGACGCCGCATTTGGCCTGGATCTCCAGCGCCGGTGGCGTCACGGTGGAACCTGCGGATGGATTCGACCTCAACGCGCTCGCCGAGGTCATCCAAGGGTCGGTGGACGTTCTCACTGGGCAGGGCGTCGACAAGATCATTCTGCTCGCCCACATGCAGCAGATCGCGATCGAGCAGCGACTGGCGAGCCGACTGCGGGACATCGACATCATCGTCGCAGGGGGCTCGAACACCATCCTCGCCGACAAGACAGATCGTCTACGTCGTGGCGATCAGGCCGCGGGCAGCTACCCACTGCGCCTGAAGTCGGCCACCGGCGATCCGCTCCTGCTGGTCAATACCGACGCTGACTATCGCTACCTCGGACGCCTGGTCGTCCGTTTCGATCGCAATGGGCTGGTGATGCCGGAGAGCGTCGATCCGTCGGTGAGCGGCATCTACGCCACCGACAAGGAGGGTTCGGCGGCCGCTGCGACCGGACCAATCCCGAGCGTGAGCCGAATCGTCCGAGCGCTGCGGTCGGTGATTCAGGATCGGGATCGCGAAATCTTGGGACGGACGAGCGTCTATCTCGCCGGCCGACGAGGCGATGTCCGCACGCAGGAAACCAATCTCGGCAACCTCGTCGCCGACGCATTTCTGTGGCTCGCGCGTCAGTACGATCGTCGAGTCGCGGTTGCGCTCAAGAACTCCGGCGGCATTCGAGATCAGATCGGCCGCGTCTGGCAGCCAGCCGGCGCGCTGCGGGCGGACGAGGTCGTGTTCGCTCCGCCAGCCGCCAATCCCGCCACCGGGAAGCGCGAAGGCGACATCTCACGTTTCTCCGTCGAGAGCGTGCTGCGCTTCAACAACGGACTCGTCATCGTCCCAATCACGGCGCAGCAGCTGGTGGACCTGCTTGAACATAGTGTCGGCTTCGACGGCGTCGGTGAGGTCCCGGATGGTCGCTTCCCTCAGGTCGCCGGGGTCCGCTTCAGCTTCGATCCCGCCGAGCCGCCGGGACGACGGATTCGTTCCCTCGCCATCATCGACGACGAAGATCGAGTCGCGGACCGCGTGGTGGCGAACGGCGTCCTGATCGGACATCCCGAGCGCACGATCCACATGGCGGTGCTGAACTTCACCGCAAACGGCGGCGACGGCTATCCGTTTGCGTTGCCAGCGCCGGGACGGATCGATCTCGCTGGAGAAGCGGGTCAGTACAATCCGCCGTCGGCCCAGTTTCCGGACACCAACGGCAACGGCCGGATCGATGATCCTGTCGCAATCGATCCTGGCTTAGCCGACTTCGCCGCACCGGGAACTGAACAGGATGCGCTCGCGGAGTATCTTGCCCAGTTCTACCGCGATACACCGTTTGGTCGGGCTGAGACCGCCCCGGTCGAGGATCGACGGATACAGAACCTCGGCGTAGCCGGCGCCCGCGACACGGTGTTCGAATCTGCGGGCGCCCGCTGAGTTCAGCCGTCGCGCGGAGTTTCGGTGGTCTAGCTTGCCAACTCTGCTGCGCGTTGGAAGATCTCGGCCAGCATGTCCTCGGTGAGAAGGCCGGTGAAGGTGTTGCGCTGGCTTGGGTGATAGGAACAGACAACGGTCAGGTCCCCCAGGGAATGCTCCAGGCCGTGCGCGAACTTCGGGCGCGGCCGTATGCCGAGTTGTCGCGCGGAGTTCTCCCAGGCGTATGCGCCCAAGCAAACGATCACTCGCAGGTCTGTGATCAGTTCAAGCTCGCGTCGGAAGTAAGGCAGACAGCGATCGCGCTCGCCGACGGTTGGCTTGTTGTCGGGCGGCGCGCACCGAACAATCGATGTGATCCTGGCGTTTGCCAGTTCGAGGCCGTCAGCGGCTGAGGTTGACTCCGCCTGATTCGCCAGGCCCGCACGCCACATGGCCCGGTAGAGCCAGTCGCCTGAGCGGTCGCCGGTGAACATCCGACCGGTGCGGTTTGCGCCGTGCGCCGCGGGCGCGAGTCCGACGACCAAGATGCGGGCGTCGGCGGGACCGAACGAAGGAACAGCCCTGCCCCAGTAGTCCTGATCGCGGAAGGCGGCACGTTTCTCGGTCGCGGCTTGCTCGCGCCACTCGACGAGTCGCGGGCAGCGGCGGCAGCGTGTGACCGCATCATTTAGCTGGGTGATGTCGAATTTACCGATTTGCGGATCGTGCACCTGCGTCATTCGCCCATAGTGGAGCTATGACGATTCGATGTCCAGATTCGATGCCATGATTCAGATCAGATCACTTCCGGCCGGTGTCCCGAACCGATCGCTGGGGCGAGGACGCCGTCTGTTCGGATCTCGCTCGAACGCCTCGATCGAGGCGCCGGTTGACTGGCGGCGGTCGCTGGTCCTGCTCCGACGCCTGCTGGCCGGCGAACTCGGCGTCGTCGGCGACGTGACGAGGAATGAGACCGACACGCGCCCAACCTTGGTCGTGCTCCTGTTCGGCGTACTGTTCGCGAGCGTGGGCGGCTGGCTCTGGCTGGTGATCGATACCGGTGGGGCTGCGGTCGCCGCTCCCGCGCTGAAGGTGCTGCTGCTTGGCTCGTTGGTGTCGCTGGGCGGCTGGGCGCTCTGGCTTACGATCACCTGGCACGCGCTCCGTTCGATCTTTGAAATCAGCGTCGACTTCCGTCCGCTCATGCGCTCGATGGCGCTGGTCGGCGGATTCGCCGCATGGCAGGTGTTCATGTTCATTGGTCCTGCCAGCTTCGCCGTTGGACTGATCGTGGCGATCGCTGGGGTGATGCTGACCGTGATCGCGGTGCGCGCCGCCGCACCAGATGCCGACGATCGCGCCGCCATCGTCAGCGTCGGAATTGGGTTCGGGATCTATGCGCTGGCGCTGTCGCTGCTGGCTGACCTGGCCGGCGTTGGCTCCGGTCTCTTCGTTCACGCGATCGGCTAAGTGATCGTCAGCTCGATCCCGGCTTCGCATAGCTCGCAATCGTCCGGCTCGTAGCTGGCGACATCGATCTCCAGGCAAGCAAACGTCTCGAGTTCGCCGAAACTGGTCGCTCCATTGGTGCGATCGACCACGAGCCCAACTCCGATCGGCCTGCCTCCGGCACTGACGACCGCGTCGAGCGTGTCTCTCACCGAGCCGCCCGTCGTGAGCACGTCATCGACGACCAGCACTGTCTGACCTTCGGAGACCGCGAACCCCCGGCCCAGGTATCGACCACCGTTCTCGCTGCGCTCGGCGAAGTACGCCTTGATCGACTCGCCCAGTTGCTTGGCCGTTTCATGGGCGAGTAGGATGCCGCCGGTGGTCGGACCTACGACCAGTTCCGGTTCGAGTCGTCGGAAGTGATCCGCCAACTGTCCGCACAAGGCTTCGGTGACGTGCGGCTTCTCCAGCAGCCGAAACTTTTCGATGTAGGTGTCGCCGTGGCGCCCCGACGCGTACTGGAAGTGACCCTTGAGCACCGCGCCCGCCTCTTCCAGCAGGCTCATCGCATCCGGGCCGACATCGCTCACGGGAGGATGTTCCCCTCATAGTCGGTGGCTTCTCTCGAGATGTCGCTCGAGATCTTGTTGAACGGGAACCAGCGGAACATCACTTCTCCGACGATCTGGTCCTCATGGATCGGGCCAAAGGCGTGCGAGTCCTGGCTGCTGTTGCGATTGTCGCCGAGGACGAAGTAATGCTCGGGCGGGATCACGGCTGGCCCCCATTGGTAACGGGGTGGCTCAAACGTATAGCCGTGCTCGTTCAGCTCGGCGCCGTTGACGAAGACGCGCCCGGCCGTGATTTCCACGGTGTCGCCGGGCAATCCGATCACCCGTTTGACGAAATCGTGAGCGCTTTGATAGGGCGGGCGGAAAATAATCACCGATCCACGATGCGGACCCGAGAGCAGGAAGTCCCCGTTGTTGCGACCCGGCACCAGCGCGTCAAACGGACCGAGATCGACCTCCCAGTAGCCGATCTTGTTGACCAGCACCAGTTCGGAGCTGGCCAGCGTGGGCTGCATGGAGCGGCCTTCGACCTGGAAGTTTTGCACCGCCTCCCGCGCCAGCAGGAAGACGATCAGCCCCAGGATTGCGGTCTCGATGATCTCTCGCAGCGGGCCGTACTGCAGCCTCATACGACTGAGCTTATCCGCCCCTACCATGGGCGAGAGCGGGGTGCGATTGAGTGTTTACGGAGTCTTGGAGATGAGAGCAGTTCGGCTATCGACCGAAGGCCCGATCATCCGGCCGAACATGGATCCGCGAATGGGCGACAACATCAACGGACCGTCGTTGATCCGCGCGCCGGAGTGGCTACCCAATCGCTTGGGCGAGTTCTACCTCTACTTCGCCGACCACAAAGGTTCCTACATCCGGCTGGCGGCGGCCGACCATCTGCTGGGTCCCTGGAGCATGCACGAGCCGGGCGCACTGCAGCTCTCACAGACCGCGTTTCCGAAGTCGGATGGTGAGTTCGACCCGAGGCTGGGGTCGGCCCGGAAGCAGGGGCACGTCTACCCCCACATCGCCTCGCCCGATGCGATCGTGGACGACGAGTCGCATCAGATCCGGCTCTACTTCCACGGTCAGCTCTACGACGGACGCCAGGTGTCGCGGGTGGCGACATCGGGGGACGGGATTAACTTCGAGGCGGGTGAGGAGATCCTCTCCACCAGTTACCTGCGCATGATTCACCTGGGCGACGTGGACGAACCGGGCTGGTACGGGATGTCGATGCCCGGGATCATCTACCGCTCAGACGACGGCCTCGGCGGATTCGAGCAGGGACCGCAGCTCTTTGCCGACACCATGCGCCACTGCGCGCTCCTGCGTCGCGGCGGAACGCTTTGGGTGTTCTGGTCCAACGCTGGAGACGCACCCGAGCGGATCTTCGTCTCACCAATCGAATTGTCGGGAGACTGGCGTTCGTGGAGCGCAGGTGAGCATCGAGAGGTGTTGCGTCCGGTCTACAACTGGGAAGGCGCATCGCTGCCGATCGCACCGAGCGTCCGCGGCTTCGCGCCCGAACCGGTCCACGAGTTGCGCGATCCGGGAATCTTCGAGGACAACGGCAACGCGTACCTGCTCTATACCGTTCAGGGCGAACGCGGGATCGGCATCGCGCAGCTCGATGCCGGATAGTTGATGCGGCGGGGTCGACGTGGTTCGTGAGTACTACCCCGTCTTCTTCGACCTGGAGGGCCGCTCGGTGTTGGTCGTCGGTGGCGGCCGACTCGCGTTGGAGAAGGTTGAAGGTCTGCTTGCCGCCGGAGCTCGCGTCAGTGTGGTCGCGTCCGGACTGACTGAGGAGTTAGCCGCGCTGCGCGACGCCGGACAGATCGAGCATCTGGCACGCGACTACCAGTCGGGAGACATGCACGGGCGAGCGCTGGTTATGGCGGCCGGGGGCGATGCCTCGGCCAACGCAGCGCTGCACGCGGATGCCCGCGCGGTTGGCGTACCGCTCAACGCCGCCGACGATCCGGCCAACTGCGATTTCATCCTGCCGGCCGTGGTGCGCAGAGCGCCGCTCACAGTCGCGATCTCCACCGGCGGCGGAAGCCCGGCCATGGCCCGCCGGGTGAGGGAAGAGCTCTCTGACTACCTCGACGCGGAAACGTCCAGCCTGGCAGAACTGGTCGCGGAGGTCAGAGCCGAGTTGAGAGAGCGGAGCGTGTTTCGCTCGATTCCCGCCGAGGCCTGGCAGACGGCGATGGATGGGCAGCTACGCATCCTCCTGGCACAGCGCCGTCGAGACGAGGCGAAGACGCTGCTGCTGTCGCGTCTGCAGACTGCGGCCGTGGCGACGGACGAATGACGATGGCTCGGGCCCTGCGGTTGGGAGGACGCGCCAGCAAGCTGTCATTGGTCCAGGCCGATCTGGCCTCTCAGGCGTTGGCGGCGATCGGGGTTGAAACGGAGTTCGTTCCGATAGTTACCCAGGGCGACCGCGACCGTACGTCCAGCCTTCGGTCGATTGGAGGACAGGGCGTGTTCGTGCGGGCGGTCGAGTCTGCCCTGCTCAACGGCGAAATCGATTTGGCGGTGCATTCCGCCAAGGACGTGCCGCCAACGACCAGCGAAGGCACGATCCTGGCGGCGTACCTTCCGCGCGGCGATGTTCGCGACGCGTTGGTCAGCCGCGACGAGATCGGCCTGCTGGACCTGCCAACCGGCGCGACGGTCGGAACCGGATCGCGTCGACGCGCCGCTCAACTGCTGCGCCTGCGGCCCGACATTGAGGTCGTCGACGTTCGCGGCAATGTGGATACGCGCGTGGGGAAGGTGGAGGCCGGCGAGTTCCATGCCGTGATCGTCGCCGCGGCCGGACTCCGACGGCTGGAGCGCATGGCCACTGAAGTGTTGCCAATCGATCTGATGATGCCGTCGCCGGGACAGGGCGCGTTGGTGGTTCAGTGTCGAGCCGAGAATGCGGAGCAGATTTCAGCTGCCAACGATGTGCCGACTTGCCAGGCCGTATCTGCAGAACGGGCGATGCTGCGTGCGCTGGGCGCGGGTTGTTCACTCCCACTGGCAGCGCTTGGAGGAGTGCGAGGCGGAGAGGTGCTGCTGGCGGGACGGTTGCTGAGCGGGGATGGATCGGAGCGGATCGAGGTTCAACGATCCGGAGAAGATCCTGAGTCGGTTGGCGACCAGGTCGCGGAAACGCTACTCGAACGGGGTGGACAGCGGTTGATGGAAGAGGACGCGAAGTCGTGAGCGACATCTCGGCCGACGTGCGAAGCGTGTACCTAGTCGGCGCGGGTCCCGGCGATCCCCGGCTGATCACGCTCGCGGGTGCGGAGGCCATTCGCGAGGCTGACGTCCTGCTCCACGATCGCCTCGTCGCTCCGGACCTGGTCAAACTGGCCAAGAGCGCCGAGGTGATCGACGTCGGCAAGACTCCCGACGGGCCAGGGACCACACAGGAGCAGATCATCGAGACGATGATCGAGCGTTCGCGCCGCGGACAGCGTGTGGTCCGGCTCAAGGGAGGCGATCCATTCGTCTTCGGTCGCGGCGGGGAAGAGGCCACCGCCCTCGCTGCTGCAGGGATCCCGATTCAGCTAGTCCCAGGCGTTTCGAGCGCCAATGCGGCAGCGGCTGCATTCGGAATTGCCGTCACAGACCGCCGCGCGGCGTCCGCTGTGACGGTGGTGACGGGATCGGAGGGCGACGGCGACGCTCCTCCAGTCGATTGGGCAGCGGTCGCGCACGTCGGAGGAACAATCGTCGTGATGATGGGTTGGCGAAACTTCGACGAGATCGCCCGCCGACTGGTGGAAGCGGGGCTGCCGGCAAAGACTCCGTCTGCGGCGATCGAACAGGCGTGGACCTCATCGCAGCGTGTCGTGTTCGCACCGCTGCCTGAGCTTCGCGCTCGGGCCGCGGACATGGAGCCTCCAGTGACCGTAGTGATCGGGGCCGTGACCTCGCTGGCCACCCCTGAGGTCTCGTGGAGCACGATGGGGCGTCGTGTGGTTGTGACCCGGGCGGCGGCGCAGGCCGATTCGTTAGTCACACGTCTGCGCCCTCTCAACGCTCACGTCGTTCGACTGCCCACGATTGAGATCAGGCCAATCGATAGCGAACAAGTTGACGATGCGATTCGTCAACTCGCCGAAGAGCGCTACGACATCTTGGGGCTGACCAGCGCGAACGGCGTCAGTCGACTGTGGCGCGCAATGCGGAATCGCGGACTCGATTCGAGAGCGCTGGCCAACACTCGCGTTGCCGCAATCGGCAGCGAGACTGCGCGGGAGCTGGCGGCACGCGGCATCACTGCTGATGTGGTACCGACCGTATTCACCTCCGACGCCCTCGCCGAGGCATTGACGCAGCAGGACTTGCGAGGCAAGCGCGTGCTGCTCGCCCGGGCCGCACAGGCGGGGCGACAGCTCACCGATCGGCTCCGCAGCGCCGGCGCGGAGGTGGACGAGGCGGCGCTGTACGACATCGTTACCCCGTCCGTCGATGAGGATGCGCTGGCCGAGCTTCGGCGAGGCGTTGATGTGGTCACCTTGACATCGCCATCGACGGCACGAGGGTTGGTCGAGTTGGCTGCCGATTTGGTCGATTTAGACTCATTGCATACCGTGTGCATTGGCCCGGTGACGGCCGAGGCGGCCCGGCAGCTCGGCTTCCGCGTCGTCGCGACGGCCGAGACACACACGATCGAAGGGTTGGTTCAAGCAGTCGGGCGCTACATCGCCAGCCTTGGACCACCGGTTGATCCGGAACTGGAACCAGCATGACCAGCGCGCAGCATCCCCATGTGAGCATCGATGTCGGCAGCATTGACACTGCTCATCGGATGCGTCGCCTGCGTCGCTCCGACGGTCTGCGCCGCATGGTGCGCGAAACACGTCTGAGTCCGTCCGACTTCATCTACCCGATCTTCGTGACCGTCGGCGAGGGCGTGCGCGAACCGATTCCATCCATGCCCGGACAATCGCGACTCTCCGTCGATCAACTTGCGCAGGAAGCTGCCGAACTGCGCTCGCTCGACATCCCTGCGATCCTCCTCTTCGGCCTGCCCGCCTCAAAGGATGCCGAAGGCAGCGGCGCCTGGATTCCTGACGGGATCATTCAACAGGCCACGCGGGCGCTCAAAGACGCGCAACCTGACTTGATCGTCGTCACCGATGTCTGCCTCTGCGAGTACACCGACCACGGACATTGCGGCTTGCTTGATGAGGACGGATCGGTGCTCAATGACGCCTCCGTCGAGTTGCTCGCCCAAACCGCCGTCTCCCAAGCCGAAGCTGGCGCCGACGTCATCGCGCCGTCTGACATGATGGACGGGCGCGTCGGGATTATCCGGCAGGCGCTCGACCACGGCGGGTACGACGACCGCACGCTGCTTGCCTACTCGGCCAAATTCGCCTCAGCCTTCTACGGACCATTCCGCGACGCGGCCGACTCTGCCCCGCAGTTCGGCGATCGTCGCGCCTATCAGATGGATCCGCCCAACGGCCGCGAGGCGATGCGCGCGATCGAGCGTGATCTGGCCGAAGGCGCCGACATGGTCATGGTCAAGCCGGCGCTGGCCTATCTCGATCTCGTAAGCGAGGCACGTCAGCGCTTCGACGTCCCGCTCGCGGCCTACAACGTCAGCGGCGAGTACGCGATGCTCAAGGCCGCCGCAAACAACGGTTGGATCGACGAGGAGCGCGTCGTCCTGGAGACCCTCACCGGCATCCGTCGGGCGGGCGCCGACATGATTCTCACCTATCACGCCAAGGACGCCGCGCGTTGGCTAGCCCGTCAGGGCGCGTGAACTAATGTCCGTCAGGGCGCGTGAGCTAGTACGCGCCGGGTCGGCTGATTCCCCCACGGCACCTCCAAAAGAGCGGAACGTCGCATGAGCGAATCGAGCCAGGAGACGCCGACCGAACCGGATGCCCCGACGGTCGGTGCCGATCAAGCGGTCGAGACCGTCCGTGCAGTCGCATTCGATTGTTACGGAACGCTGCTGCAGCTTGAGGAGCGCGAGTTCGCTTCATTGATCCAGGACATGCTGCACGACCACGGTGTCGAGCACGCAACCGGTGAAGACGTCTGGGACGCCTGGCTGGAGGCGTCGCGCGAGATGGCCAAGCGCGAGGGTCGCAACCCCGAGCGACCGCTGGAAGGGCCCGAACCGACCTTTCGCCCGTTCTCCGAAACCTGGCCGCGGTTCTTCGGCGAGGCGTTCAAGCATCACTCCGTGGAAACGATCCCGCCGGCGACCGCCTTCCGGCATCTCTGGGATGTCCTGTCCGTCGCTCCGGCCTATCCCGAGGTGCCCGGCGTGTTTTCGGAGTTGGAGCAACGTGGGTATCGGATCGCAATCGGAAGTAATGCCGACGACGACCATCTCGAGCATGCGCTCGAGAAAGCCGGGATCGAAGTCGAAATGGTGCTCTCCTCAGAGGAGGCGAAATCGTACAAGCCGCGCAGGCCATTCTTCGAGCAACTCTGCAAACGGCTCGATCTCGACCCCTGCGAGGTGCTCTACGTGGGTGACAGCCCCTGGGCCGACGTTACCGGCGCCAACAACGCCGGTCTCCCGGTCTACTGGGTCTCGCGCTACCCCGATCCCGAGCGTGAGAAGATGATGCGTTCACGACCCACCTGGAGCGGACAGGACCTCACCGGCATCCTCGCCGCACTCCCAGAACACGCCCCTGCCTGACGCGACGACGCTTGTCCACACTGTGTCAACCGACCATCAACAGGTCGCCGTCCTGGCCCTCTCATCAGATAGACTAGGTGCATATCGATAACCGAAGTGATCAATACTTGGAGACCAGCTACGGACTCGAATCGGGAGCGGCGCGATGCGTATCCAAACATCCCAGGCGGCGCTGCAGCACGGGCTCAGCGTCGTCGCCAGGGCGGTGGCGGCCCGGCATTCACTCGATCAACTGCGTCACGTACACGTCCAGGCCGACGATGATGGCGTCCGCCTGACCGCGACTGACACCGAGATCGCGATGATCTGCTCGATCGACGCGGTCGTATCCGAAGCCGGCGGGATCACGATTCCGCATCGGTTTATCAACGACTTGGTCTCGGCGCTCTCTTCCGCAGAGATCACTATCGATGTCGCCGAAAACTCCATGGTCGCTCAGATTCGCGCCTCCGACGCCAACGAGTCATCAATCCACGGCATGTCGCCGACGACGTATCCGAACATCCCGGGCATCGGCGAGGGCGACTGGATCAAGATCGTCGCCCGCGACCTACGCGAGGCGCTACGCCACGTCGTGTTCGCCGCGGCTACCGACGACGGTCGCCCCGTTCTGACCGGCGTGCATTTCCGTTTCGAGGGCGACAAGATGACGCTCGCCGCAGCCGACGGCTTCCGCCTCGCGGTCTACGACATGAACGTCGCCTCGGAGCTGACCGAACGCCTGGAGATCACCGTGCCAGCGCGGGCGCTGAACGAACTCGAGCGGCTGTTGACCGACGACGACTCGGCCGTTGAGATGTACATCCACGCCGACCGCACCTACGTTCGCTTCCATGTCCGTTCGGTGCAAATGACGGCGCAGTTGATCCAGGGCAACTATCCCAGTTACGACCAGCTCATCCCCGCCGAGTACCAAACCCGAGCGATCCTCCCGGGAGCGGTGCTGCAGGGAGGCGTGCGTTCGGCGGCCGTCTTCGCGCGCGAGTCGAGCGGAATCATCCGCCTGATCTTCAACGGCGAGACATCCGATCAGAACATCACTCTGACGGCCCGAGCCGAGGAACTGGGCAATCACCGCGGCCGGGTCGATGCCGCAATCGAAGGCGACGACTCACGGATCGCATACAACGTCCGTTACCTCCAGGATGTGTTGCAGATCGCAAGCGGCGCGTCCTCAGCCGAGATCGCGATGGAGACTAGCGGCCCCAGCAATCCCGGCGTGTTCCGCGTCGTGGGACGCGACAACTACGTGCATGTCCTGATGCCGATGTTCGTTCAGTGGGAAGACGCCTAGGCCGGGCCGCCGAATCGTGGCTGAATGGGAGATCAAGGCCGTCGGTCGCGACCGAGCCGGCAACTCACTCTCATTCTGTGGCGACGAACCGTTCCGCTGGAACGTGTGGATCCACGATCTGATCGATGACATCGAGGGTCGGCGTCACTCGTACTTCGTCACGGGTCCGTTTGGACGCCGCGTTGAGGTGGTGATCGATATCACGGCCGACGGCAAGATTGTCCGCTCCCACAAAGACGCCGGAGACGATCTGCTCAAGCAACTACCTCGCTGCTGAGCGCAGGAAGCCGCGACATGGCCATCCAGGCGACAGCCCATGCGTACGGTCGGGAAGCGCAAGAAGCGCTGCGAGAGGCCATCGAGCAGTGCAAGACCATCGATGGATCCTACGATCCACTCGCCCCGATCACCATCGTCGCGCCCTCATCACTGTCGGGCTATCACGTCAGGCGCTGTTTTGGGCGACTGCCGGGAGGCATCGTCAACGTCCAGGTCAAGCCCTTGCGGGCGCTGCTGGAACTGATCGGATCGGGCAAGTTGGCCAACCAGGGTCGACGCCCGCTCGGGGATGGATACCGGCACGAAGCGATCCGAACCGTGGCCGAAGCGGACCGGTCGGCGTTCGGTGACTTGCCGATCGAGGATGCGATGCTACGCACTCTCGAGCAACGCTTCGCCGAGTTCGATCAGTGTGACAATGACGCGCTTGAACTGATCAGCGCAGGCGGGGTCGTTCCTCGCTACCTCGTCGATCGCTATCGCGCGTTCCGTGGACTGACCACGAGTTTCTACTCCAACCGAGACCTGAGCGAGTCGGCGATCACCGCGCTCGGCGGACGGCCCAGCGCGCTCGATGACATCGGCTCGGTCATCGTCTACTTGCCGGAAGACTTGACTGCGTCGGAGAGGCGGTTTCTGGACGCACTGGAGCGTCACACCGACGTGCGCGTGATCGTTGGCCTCAGCGGTGACGCGGAGTTGGTCGACAATCGCGTCCTGGATCGCTGGAGCGTACCGGGCGATGCCGTGCGTCCGGCGATTCCGTATGCGCAGCGGATCGTGCAGGCGCCTGATCCTGAAGAGGAAGTACGCTCGGCGATTCGCGATATCGCCGCCTCGCTGCAGTCAGAAGATCCGACCCCGCTGCATCGAACGGCGATTCTCTACCGAGAACCGGATCCGTATGCCCGGATCTGCGCGGAACAGCTCAACGCAGCCCGCGTTCCATGGAACGGTCGCAACGCGCAAACCCTGAGTCAGAGCATTGCCGGCAGCGTGCTCGCCGGAGTCCTTCGCATACTCCAGGAATCGACGCCATCCTGGACCGCCGATGTCGCCCCATGGCTTGCAGCGGGACCGATCCGTGACGGAGATGGGACGCCGGCGCCGACGGCGCGCTGGAATCAGCTCGCAAGAAGCGCCAATCTCCATCGCGGTCCCCACGAATGGCTGGTCAGGCTGCAACGGTATCGCGCCAATCGGCGGGAAGACCTCGAGCGTCTGCAACGCGACCCGGACGACGAACGGCCGGGACGTCTGTCCTGGATCAGAAGCGAGATCGCGCAGATTGACGATCTTGTCCGGTTCACGACCCAACTCACCGACTTCCTCAACGATCTGCCCACTGAAGCCGCATGGTCGGAATATGCCGAGCGCACCCGCCAACAGCTACGGACCCTCACTGGCGACCGCAACGCCTTCGCCCAAGCCGCGCACGTCGGGGAAAACGACCTCGAGCTGGCCCGCTGGGACGATGTCAATGCGCTGCTCGAGTCGCTGAGCGCTCTGGACGATCTCGGCCCAACGACCCGTGCCCGTTTCGCCTCGGCGGGCGCGAGAGGTCTCGCGCGGCAGGTCGGTCACCACGGCCGGCTCGGCGACGGCGTCTATGTCGGCTCGCTGCATTCCGCGCTCGGAATGGAGTGGGATGTCGTCTACATCGTCGGCGCGGCCGAGCGGTCGTTGCCTGCCGCCCGCTCTGAGGATCCGCTGTTGTCCGACGAACTCCGGGCCCGCGCCTCGCTTACGGTCAGCCGCGATCAGATACGCAGTGAGCGGTCGGATTTCCTGGCTGCCTTGCATGCCGCCGACCGGCGGGTCCTCAGTTATGCGCGCGCCGACGTTCGGGCACAGCAGGCTCGCTTGCCCAGCCGCTGGTTGCTGGAATCGGCGACCGCGCTGCATGGCGAACGCGTCTATGCCTCGAAGATCAATGAGGTTGGCGGAGGCGCCATCGACGTCACGCCGTCATTTGAACAGGCGGTGACCAGCGAGGCTCAATACGCCGACTCGAACGAGTACGACCTCGCCAGCCTGAGGCGCAACGCCAACCCCGCTGCACACTATCTGGCTGTAGCGATCCCGTCGCTGGGTCGAGGTTACGAACAGCAGTCCTGGAGAGCGGCGCAGTCGTTGACCCGATGGGACGGCTTGATCGCTGACGGCGCGCCGCAGGCCGCGAGCCAGCCGCACTCGGCGGGTGCCTTGCAGGACTGGGCGACCTGTCCCTATCGCTACTTCCTCGGGCGTGTGCTTCGCGTCGAGGAGCGCGAAGAGCCGCGCGACGACCTACAGATCACGCCGATAGACAAGGGATCCCTGATTCACGACATCCTCGAGCGGTTCTTCAAAGCGAGCCCGACGCAACCGGAACCGGGAGTTGGTTGGACCGCCGCCGACCGCGACCGTCTGTTCGCTATCGCCGAGGACCGGATGCAGCACGCAGAGGCGCAAGGTCTGACCGGTCGAGGTCTGCTCTGGCAACGCGATCGACAGCGCATCCTCGACGACTTACGCGTACTGCTTGATGCTGATGATGTTCATCGCGCCCGATTCCAGGTGCGGCAGGTCGCCGGAGAGCTGACGTTCGGCAGGCTGGACGGAAGCGCCGGCCCAGTGGAGCTCACCCTCGGCGACGGCAGCACACTACCGTTGCGCGGCAGGATCGACCGCGTCGATCAGTCCGACACCGGCGACCTGATCATGGTCATTGACTACAAGACCGGCGGTGAGTTTCCCAGAAAGCGGGAACTGGAGGATGATCCGGTCGTCGGTGGACGATATCTGCAGCTACCGATCTACGCGGTCGCCGCTCGACAACTGCTCGAGTCCGGCGTCGGGGACGTCGTCCGCTCGGCCTACTGGTACATCACGGAGCGAGGCGGCTTCGCCTTCAATGAGGTGCCATGGAACGACGAGAACAACGCCCGCTTTCGGTCGGTCGTCAACCTGGTCATCGAGAACGTCAAGCAGGGCCGATTTCCCGCCAATCCCGGGGAGGAGTATCGCCGCACGAGAGGCAGGCACTGCGCCTACTGCAGTTTCGACGCCATTTGCCCCGCCGAACGACGGCGAAACTGGGAACGGATACGGCTCGACCCGCAGCTCGCCGACTACGTCGAACTCAGCGAGGGCGAGCGACCCGAGGCCTCCGAATCATGACGCTCGCCGATCAGGCTGCCCGTGAGCGGGTCGAGCGGAGCCTCAACGACACGCTGTTCGTCGAGGCCGGCGCCGGCACCGGAAAGACCGAAGCACTGGTGCGGCGGATTGTCAATTTGATCGCCAACGGCGACGTCCGAGCCAATCAGATTGCTGCGATCACGTTCACGGAGAAAGCGGCTGCCGAACTCTACGACCGCGTCCTCGAGCGAATCGACGAGCGTCGGCTGGAGGAGACAGACCCGCAGTTGCAGCAGCGCTTCGCGGACGCTGCGGAGCAGTTGGACAACGCTGCGATCGAGACCCTGCACGCGTTCGCCGCGCGGACACTGAGGATGTACCCCATCGAGGCCGGACTGCCGCCCGGCTTCACAATCCGCGACGAGACCGAGTCCTCACTCGCATTCGCCGAGCGCTGGCAGCAAGCGCTGGATGCGTTGCTGGAGGACAAGGCCCTGGCCGACCATCTGTTGGACGCCTTCGACGCCGGGATCGAACTGGAAGACTTGCGGCAGGTGGCTCGCCGTCTGCACGAAGATTGGGACCGTGCGCAGGCCGATGCCGCGCGACTCCAAGCAAACGAGGCCGACGTTGCTCTCTTTATCGCCCGTCTCGGTGGCGCTATCGACGCGCGGCATCACTGCTCCGACAAGGAGGACAAGCTCTACCTTCGGCTGGTCCAGCTAGCTCCCTTCCTTCAACGCTTGCAGGATTCCCTAGAGTCACCGGGCACGCTGGCCAGGTTGCTAATCCACACCACGCCAACCTCGCTCAAGGTTCAGAACGCCGGCAGGAAGGCAAACTGGCCCGACCAGGTGCTTGCCGAGATCCGCGATGTTCTGGGCAGCCTGGACCAGCAACGCGACGAACTGCGCGGCAGACTGGTGCTCCGCATCAGCGCTCCAATACTCAATGAACTGAGGAACTTCGTCGGCGAGTACGCCAAAGATCGCCGTCGCCGAGGCACGCTCGAATTTCAGGACCTGCTCATCCGAGCGCGTTTGTTGCTGGAGGAAAACGAGGAGGTCTCGCGGGCGGTTGGAAATCGATTTCAGCGCATACTCGTTGACGAGTTCCAGGACAACGATCCCTTGCAGACGCGGATCGTCGATGCAATCACGAAACGGGCGCCGGGTCGTGCCTTCTTCGTCGGCGATCCCAAACAATCGATCTACCGCTTTCGCCGCGCCGACATTCGTCAGTTCAACGAGGTCAAGCGGCGGGAGGAGGCGGGCCTGACCCGATTGACCCAGAACTTCCGCTCCGCGCCCGGCGTAACCGAATTCGTCAATGCGGTCTTCGCCCCGCTGATGCAAGCGGGCGGCCCGGACCAGGCCGAGTGGGAAGACCTGAATGCCTTCAGACCGTCCCCTGATGGCGCATCGCCGGCCGTCACCGTGGTCGGGAGCAGCATCTCGGGGCCAATCGCCGGCGTTCGCCGAATCGAAGGCGATGCGCTGGCACGCATAATCGGACATCTCAACCAGGCGAACTGGCAGATCTACGACAAGGCCATCGATGCAACCCGGGATGCGCGGTTTGCCGACGTCGCCGTGCTCGTCCCCACGCGAACGGGACTGACGCACGTCTTGCCGGCGCTCGAGCGATACGGCATTCCCTACCGACTTGAGAGCCGCTCGCTCGTTTACGACTCGCGCGAGGTGCGCGACCTGCTGAACATTCTGCAGGCGATCGACGATCCGACCGACCAGATTGCGTTGTTGGCGGCGCTCAAGTCACCCGCGTTTGCCTGCGCCGACGACGACCTCTATCGCTGGCGAACTGCCTACGGTCAGTGGGACTATCGACGCGAAGCGCCGCGAGAGGTTGCCGGGGACGATCCGGTCGCCGACTCGATGCGCTGGCTGCGGGAGACAGCGCATCGCCGTTGGCAGATGTCGGTCAGCGAGCTGGTTGGGTTCATCATCCGCGAGCGCCGGCTAATGGAGTTGGCGGTCGTGGAACGGCAACCGCGCGAGCACTGGCAACGCTACCGGTTCATGATCGACCAGGCGCGGGCGTTCAGCGATCGCGGCGGTTCGACGCTCAGCGAGTTCCTGCAATGGGCCCGACATCAGGCCGAAGAAGATACCCAGGTGATCGAGTCGGTCGTACCCGAGGAAGACCACGACGCCGTGCGGATCATGACGATCCACGCGGCCAAGGGTCTGGAGTTCCCGGTCGTCGTGTTCGCCGGCCTCAACTCAGCGCCGCGCAGCGACGCCGTCCCCCTGCTTTGGCACGACGACGGACGGGCAGAAATCCGATGGCGCTCGGGGCTGGAGACGCCCGGCTTCGCCACGCTCCGAGATCGCGAACGTGATCTCGAACGCCAGGAGTACGTGCGTCGAAACTACGTCGCGGCGACCCGAGCGCGCGATTACCTGATCGTCAGCTTGTATCGAGGTGACTCGGCCAAGAGCGACGCCCAACAGATCGACGAAGTACTGAGCACGGCCTCAGCGCCATACCGGCGGCTGCAGCACGACCAGATACCGGAGTTCAAGGCTCCGACGCGATCGTCATCAATGGCTGAGCCACCGGACTCAGTCGAAGATCGGAAGCGTTGGATTGAGGATCGCGAGCAGGCGATCGGGCGGTGGGCGTCGTTGCCGCACGAGTCGGCTACCGGAGTCGCCAGGCCGACCGTTTATGACGGGCTTGCGCCGGTCGCGAAGCCGAACTTCGAGCCTGACGATGATCTCCCTGCCTGGCGGCGCGGTCGCGCCGGAACCGCGATCGGTCGCGCCACCCATGGCGTGCTCCAGGTAATCGATCTGGCGAGCCCGAGCAAGGACGAGATCGCAAATGCCGCACGTGCCCAGGCCGCGGCGGAATCGCTGAGGAGGCAGGCCGCCGACGAAGTCGAACGGCTCGTCAAGCGCGCGCTTGAGAGCACGACTGTACGCGAGGCGGTCGACGCCCAGCGCCTCTGGCGGGAAATCTACGCGGCCGTAGAGATCGATGGCGTCCTGCTCGACGGCTTTATCGACCTGCTCTACGAGCTGCCGAACGGCAACCTCGTCGTGGTCGACTACAAGACCGATGCGCTGCGCGAAGCGGAAGCCGTCGACCAGGCGCTGGATCGCTACCGCCTGCAGGCTGCGTCCTACGGCCTGATCCTCGAACAGTCCCTCCAACGCCGCGTCGAGCGCTGCATCCTACTCTTCCTTCACCCTGGTGAAGAGCGCGAAGTCGCCGATCTCCAAGCTGCGATGCAGGAGGTCAGGGAGCGCCTGACCGGGGCCCGATAGAGAGATCGCGACCACCGACTCGCGAGGGACACCTCGGTCCCCTACTCGAGGAAGTCGGCCGGCATTCGGTCGCTAGGCTCAGTCCATGCCCGTCTATCTGTTCCATGGGGAGGACCGCTTCGCCCGTCTCGAGGCCGTTGCGGCGTTGCGGCGCGAGCACGACAGCGACGGTTCCCTCGTCAACAACTCAGTCAGCTTTGACGGAGCACGCGTGTCGCTGGGGGAACTGGGCGCCTCCGTCTCCGCCGCGCCGTTCCTTGGCGGGGTCCGCTGGGTGCGAGTCGATGGACTCTGCGCCCGCTTCGGATTCCAACCGGGCGCGCGACGCGGACGCCAGATCGGTGACTGGGATGGCCTGACCGACATCCTGGAGCAGATTCCCCCGACCACGGTGCTCGTCTTCGTCGAGGACGAACTGCGCCGCCGCAATCCCATGCTGCAACTGATTGAACCGCTGGCAGACGTCCGCGAGTTCGCCCGGCTCAAGCCGGAGCAAGCGCTCGACTGGCTGCGCGTCGAGGTGCGCCGACGCGGTCTGCACATGACCAGAAACGCCGCCCAGGCCGTGGTCGAGCGCGCCGGCGGCGATCGCGGCGCGCTCACCCAGGCCGTCGACAAGCTCTCGCTCTACGCCGGCGACGCCAACGTTGACGAGACGATCGTGGAGGCGATGGTCCCCGCCGTTCGTTCGGTCACGATCTTCAACCTGGTTGACGCCGTCGCGGAAGGTCGGCTCGCCGACGCGATGCAGGCGCTCGACGGGGTCCGCGCTGAGGGGGAACCGGAAACGCGGATCATCCAGATGTTGGCCCGCACATACCGCCAGGTCGTGGTCGTGCGCGAGGTGCTTGATCGCGGCGGATCGAACGAGGACATCCAGTCGGCCGTCAAAACCAATTTCGCCTGGCTCGCGCGTAGGCTGCGACGCCAGGCGCAGGCCTATACCCAGGCGTCCGCCGACGCCGCGCTGGCGCGAATCCTCGAGGCCGAAGTGGCGATCATTGACTACCGCGGTGGCCGTGGAGGTCTACCCGATGATGTAGCGGTGGAGTTGATGGTGGCGGAGTTGGCCGGCGCTGGCCGCCGCTAGACCTCAAGCACCGGGTTGTAACAGGCCACGCGCTGCCCGATTCGCCCGCCGTACACCTCGGACAGTTCTGGTTCGTCGTCGGTCCGGCACTTCGTCAAGGCCTTGGGGCAGCGCGAGAGATAGGCGCAGTGATCGCCAATCTCCTCGTCGGTCAGGTCCGGCAGTCCGCCCGGAATCTGGCGCAGTCGCGATCGCCGCCGCCGATCCAACCTCGGCAGCGTGTCTAGCATGGCCCAGGTGTACGGATGGCGCGGCTGTTGGAACAGCGGCACCACGTCGTCCACCTCCATCATTTTGCCCGCATAGATAATCGCCACCCGCTCCGCAACCTGGGCTACGACGCCCATGTCGTGTGTGATCAACAGGATCGCCGTACCGCGTTCGTCGCGCAG
This sequence comes from Dehalococcoidia bacterium, assembly GCA_965208665.1. Lineage (GTDB taxonomy): Bacteria > Chloroflexota > Dehalococcoidia > Bin125 > Bin125 > Bin125. The sequence goes on along the minus strand of CBDBPH010000002.1, from coordinate 1,419,449 downwards.
ACGCTCCAGCTCGTACAGGATCTGCGCCTGGACCGTGACATCCAGCGAAGCGGTCGGCTCGTCCGCGATCAGCACCTGCGGGTCGAGCGCCGTAGCGATCGCAATCATGATCCGCTGACACATGCCGCCTGACAGTTCGCCCGGGAACGATTTGGCGATCCTGACCGGATCGGGCAGGCGCATCGCATTGAGTGCATCGAGCGCTCGCTCTCTCGCTTGGTCCTTGGACACCGAGCGATGCGACGTGATCACTTCCTCGACTTGCTGCCCGACCGTGATGATCGGGTTCAGGCCCGCGATCGGATCCTGAAAGATCATCGAAATCTGGTCCCCGCGAATGCGCTGCAGTTCGGTGCGGTCCAGTTCGCCGATGTCGCGGTGTTCGTAGCGGATCGTCCCTGTGGTCTGGTCGGCGTTGCGCGGCAGGATGCGCAAGATCGCAAGGCCGAGCGTGGTCTTGCCGGAACCACTCTCGCCAACCAGGGCGACGATCTCGCCCCGGTTCATGGTCAGCGACGCACCGCGCACGGCGCGCACCGGGCCCTCGCGAGTTTTGTACTCGATGCTGACGTCGTCGATACTCAGAACCGGCGGCACCATTGCAGTGTACGCACAAGCGCTGACCGGGCTGCGGCAGACCTACTGAGGTCGGCGGATGATCGATACGACGCGGCCCTGGACCTGCATGTTCGATTCGTCGGTGAAGATCGGCTGCATGGTCGGGTTCTCTGGCTGCAAGCGCACTTGCCCGCCTTCGTAGTAGAGCCGCTTGAGCGTGCAGATGTTCTCGTCCCGCAGCCAGACCGCCGCCATCTGACCGTTCGCGACGTGTGCGGTCTCCTCCAGGATGACCGTGTCGTTGTCCGCAATCAGAGCGTCAATCATCGAGTCCCCGCGCACGGTCAAGGCGAAGACCTGCTCCGGGTCGCGCCCGCCGAGCATGTCGGCGGTGACGCTGATTCGGCTCTCGGCGTGGGCGACATCAACGCCCTCCGGCACCAGGGACCGCGTGCCAGCGGCGATGGAGCCGAGCATCGGGACGTCCAGCGGAGTCGCACTCGACTCGATCGTGGCCGACTGGATTCGCTCCACCGGTTGGGTCAGAGAGATCGTGCGCGCCCGCTCTCGATCACGCCTGATGTGACCCTCGCGTTCGAGGATCTTCAGGTTGTAGTCGGCGACGGATGTCGAGGAGAGCTCGCAACCTTCGACGATGTCACGCACCGACGGCGGATAGTGGTAACGGGAAAAGTAATCCTGCAGGAACGCGAGGATGCGCTCCGGCTTGTCGGAGCGCGGTCCGCGCTTGCCCCGCCGTCGAGGTGTACTGGCTTGCTCAGCCTGGGTGGTGGTCGACTCTGCCATGATGGATACCTCGTTCCTGGAAGGTCCGTCTCGGGTGCGCGATCAGTGACTGGCTGTAGAACCCGCCGGTACTATTCGTGCTAGTGACATAATGCAATCCTAGCACAGTCTCCGCGCACGTGTGCGGAACCTCCGTTCTCAGTTATAGCCACAATGGTGGCACGCCTCCACGGCAGCTGTCAAGTGACCTGTGTCCCCCGATGTCGCGCTCAGACCCCAACGTGTGCAAAATTATGCTCAGACCTGAAAGTGTGTTCCCATGACAGCTCCTCCCGACACCGACAACAAGGTCGGCCTGGTGGTCGCCGCCCATCCCGATGACGCCGACTTTGGCGCCGGCGGTACTGCCGCTCTGTGGACCTCGCTCGGCTGGGAGATGCACTACCTGGTCGTGACCAACGGCGCCAAGGGCTCCGCCGACCCTGAGATGACTTCGGAACGCCTCGTGCCGATGCGCGAGGTGGAGCAGCGCAACGCGGCCGAAGAGTTGGGCGTCTTGACCTGCACCTTCCTCGGCGGCGAGGACGGCGAGCTTGAGTACACGAGGGAGTTCCTTGGTGGGATCGTCAAGGCGATCCGGAAGATCCAGCCCCACGCCGTGTTCACCCATTCAACCGACTTCATCCACCGCCGCGCGCTCGAAGCCGACCCGTCCGATCCGCTCTCTGAGTATCGCGGTTTCATCAATCACCGCGACCATCGCTGCACGGGCGAGATGACGATCGACGCGGTCTATCCGACTGCCCGCGATCGGCTCAACTATCCCGAGCATCTGGAAGAGGGTCTCGAGTGCCACAAGGTGGCCGAACTCTTCATCTGGGGCAGCATGGCCGCCAACTACGATATCGACATCACGGACGTGATTCAGACCAAGATTCGCGCGCTGACCAGGCACGTCTCTCAGTTCGGCGACCGCGGCGAGGACTTCATCGCCAACGTCGAGAAACGCTGGAGCTCAGCCGACGGCCGATACTACGAGCACTTTGAGCGAGTCTCGTTGCCGGTCTTCTAAACGAGACGAGCGGCGCCATGCCGCCTCCGCCGAGATTTTGTCCCCAGTGCGCCGCTCGGCTCGCGTCTCCCGACGGCTGTGACGACTGCGATTGGATCTACTACCTCGACCCCAAGGTTGCCGTGGTCGTGCTCGCCACCGACAAGCAGGGCCGCCTGCTCTACGTCCGCCGCAACCACGAACCGGCGATGTACCGCTGGGCCTGGCCTTCGGGCTTCGTCGACGCCGGCGAACGCGTCGAGGATGCCGCCGCGCGAGAGGTGCGCGAAGAGACCGGCATCGAAGTCGAAATCGGTGATCTGCTGGGCGTTTGGTCGGCAACCGGCGACCAGACCGTCGTGATCGCTTACCGCGCGACAGCCAGGACAGCGGCCCTCAGGCCGGGTCCGGAAGCGCTCGCCGCGGCCTGGATCCCGATCGATCGCCCAACCGGGATGCCGCCGTCGGTGTTCCCGCACGACGAGTCGATATTGCGATCATTCCTCGGCCCAGAGCGGTAGTCGTTCCCGACAGTGGTCGCACATCGCGATCGCTTCCGTTTGGAGCTCTCCGCCGCGCGTGACAGTCATGATCACCTGGCGCACATGGTCTTCGCAGTAACGGCAGTAGCAACGCTCGCAGAGCAGGGAGGACGGCCGCGAACACTCGGGCTCGCCGCAGAGCTGCTGCTGGTTGCGGGAGCGGGCCGCCTCTTTGAAGACGAGGTGCTGCTCGACATCGGACTGCAGACGGCCGCAACGCTCCTCGACACAGACTTCTTGTCCGTCTTCGTACACCCGTCCGTGGCGGGAACAGAAGCCTCGTGCACAGTACTGGCATTGACCGAGCAAGGGCTCGCGGCATTTGCGGATCCGGCCGCGATGATCGCAGCGGGTCGCCTTGCGATATTCGCGAATCTCCACGCCGCGAGCCCCAACTCCCGGGGCAAACGTCCAAAACTTCTCCCTGGACGTGCCTGACTCAGGCTAGCGCGGGCGTGGGATCGGGCGCGGCTTCCGGCGCGCCCGGGACGGGGCCGGTTGGGCTCGGGAGGTTAGAGGCGGAGCTTGCCGTGCGACGGCTGTCGGCGGCGCTGGCGGCCCTCCTCGACGGCCTGTTCGCGCTCAAGCTCGAAGACCGAGATGATGTTGCTCTCGTAGACATACCCACACGACAGGCAGCTCGAATACACGCTGTGCGCATCCGATTCGACCAGCATCATGCCTGAGCAGCGGGGGCATTTCGACGGAGGAGTAACGGGCATCGGGCCGACTCGCTTTCCTACTCCACTAATCCTGCGCACTGACTTTGTGAATGTCCGCACAACTGGGAGTTTGTGAAACGATGCACATTATGAGCCCGCGAATCCGCGCTTGTCAACTTTTTCACGAACTGGTGGGGATTTTCCTGCGGTTGCGCCGCCGTTCCCGCGGAAAATTCACTGCCAGCCCCAATGTTCTGTGTCGCGCGACACAGAGCAGGGAACATCGGGCACGGCGGATATGCTCAAAGTCCAATGCGCCGAACCACCGACCGCCTCACGATCTTCGCCCTGGCCCTGGTCATCCAGGCCGCGCTGCAGTACCTGCTCGGCGCTCCGCCCGACGGTCGGCCGACCTGGCTCGCCTGGGCGCTTTCGAAGAGCCGCCACCTCGCCTCACTGCCGCCCCGACTTCGCGTGTTCGCCCCGTTCGCTGCCTCTGCCGTCTCCATTCGCGCGGCCGCATTGGCTGAGCGCGCTCGACCCGGCGGTGGCGGACGTGCCGCATCGATCCTGATTCAGGCGATCCTCCTGGCGGCCACCTTCGATGCCTGGCGTGGACTCAGAGCATCCGATTCCGTGCAACGCCACTTGGCCAATGCGCCGTTGGACGATGACGGAAGACCTGTGGCCGCGCTCGACAGCGAGCGGATCGAGGCGGAGATCGGCCGCCTCGCGAACGCGCCCAGCGAGAGCGTCGTCGGCCCCTGGGCCGCCTACGCTGCGTTCGACCTTTCCGGCGCGGTCGCCTATGCGGCCGTCGAATCGCTCGGCGGACCCATGGCCGGACCGGGCGCGGAAGGGCCCTTGACCGCGATTCTCGATCCGCGCCGCCGCCTTGTGTCGGTGCGGCGCGCGCGCGACGCCATTGCGGCTGCGGCCACCCTCGCGGCGCGCGGACGCTCCGACCTGCAACCCCCCGAGCTCGAAGAACTGGCCCTCGGCTCCGAGACGCCGATTCCCGTCACCGCCATGTCGGTCGCTCTTGATCGCCGCACCTCGTGGAACGGCCGCGCCGTCGGCTGGCAACGGCCGGCGCCGGACATCGACGACTTCAGTCGCGCCCGTCGGCTGCATCTCAAAGCGCTGGGACTGCTGGCTGTGACAGCGGCTGGCATCGTCGCCGTCGGCGATCTGTTCCGTCCGACGCCGGCGTCGAACGGCGAGGACTGGGAGGAGTAGCGCCATACCGGGGATTCCTCCCATGCTTGCTAAGATCAGCGACGTACCGCAGACACGTACCGCTGAGATGTGACACCGAGACACGACGAACGGAGACCGACCATGCCGCAGTTCCCCTCCGTTGAATGGTTTGAAGCGCTTCGCGACACCGTTCAGGACGACCCGCACTGGCGCGACTTCGGCATGATGGACTGCGCTATGGGCGTCAACGTCGGCGAGACCACGATCAAGCTTGTCTTCGACGGCTACGAGATCCCCGAAATCGCCGATATCTCCAGTTCAACCAATGACGAAGACCTCGACTTCACCCTGGTGATGCCCGAAGAGCGTTGGCAGGAGATGATCGAGAACATCCAGAGCAACGGCCACGCCGACCTGCACCACACGCTCAACACGATCGACCTGGAAAGTCCGGAGGAACTCGCAAAGGGCGAGGACTACACCCGCCGAGACCTCTTCTATCGCTTCAACCAGACGCTGCAAGACTTCTTCGACGCGTCGTCAACGGTCGAGACCACATTCGCCTAGCCGTTCGGCCGGCTCCAAATCAGTTTCAAGCGATGACAATTGCTGAACCACGTCTGCGTGAAGTCTTGAAGGCCGCCGGCTGGCCTCACGATGAACTCGACAATGCTCTCACCATCACCTACCACGAAAGCCGCTGGAATCCGCGCGCGGTCAACCGGAGCGACCCGTCGGGCGGCAGTTACGGACTCTTCCAGATCAATGCGTGGTGGCAGCATTTCGGCGAAGTCGAGATCGGCGAGCAACTCGATCCGGTCCTCGCCATGCGACCGCTTTACAACGCTCGCTATGCACTGCGAATCTGGCGCAAGCGCGGCTGGCAACCGTGGACCACAGCCCGCCATCTCTGAGCCCAACGATGCCCACCCCGAGCCACCCTCCGCTATATTCAGTTGACATATCCAACAGCATTCTGGTGAATCCGGTGAATGAGTAGACGTGGCTATCTCCGTCAAGCTGATTGACTACACCAAGGATCCGATCCGCGCCCTCTACATGGCGTACCGCGTCTGTTACTCGGCGCTGACGCCGCAGCAGGTGCTCGACCGCATCGATGACGAGCGCATCCCCCAGGAAAAGATGCTTGAATTCGTCGAAGCGCGACTGCTGACCGGCCACATGTCGCCGCTTGAGCAGGTGCATTTCGAGTTCGGCATCTCCGGCGTCTCGCGCGCCTTCTCGCACCAGTTCGTACGCCACCGCATCGGGATCAGCTTTGAGCAGCAAAGCCAGCGCTACGTCACCTACAAGGGCGGCGCCTTCCCCTACACCGTGCCGAGGACCGTGGAGAAAGCCGGGCTCGGCGACGACATGACGGCGCTCTTCGCTCAGGCCGGCGCGCTCTACGAGAAGATGGTCGAGGCCGGCGTGCCCGCCGAGGACGCCCGCTTCCTCCTGCCCAATGCGACCAACACCAACTTCAAGATCACCGTCAACTTCGCCTCGCTCCTGCACATCTCCGACCTGCGTCTCTGCACCAGGGCCCAGTGGGAGTTCCGCAAGGTCGTCTCGCTGATGCGAGCCGAAGTCGTTAAGGTCGCGCCGGAACTGGGTCGTCAGCTCCAGCCCAAGTGCGGCGAACGCCGGCTCGGCTATTGCGACGAAGACTACGAAGCGTGGGAAGAGTGCCCGATCGGCCGCAAGCGTCCCCACAAGACCGAACTCTTCAACTTGTACGACGCCTACCGCAAGGGCGAGCTCGACGATCTTAACGCCGACGACATGGCCATCATCGCCGCCGACACCGGCGACGCACCCGCCTACATTCGATAGGTCGTCCGCCGGGTCGTCAACACCCGAACCTAGCGTCCGACCAGTTCCAACAACTGCACGAAGTTCCCATCCGGATCGAGCAGCGTCGCCACTTCCCCGCCCCAGGATTCGCGCTCAGGCATTCGCCGCACTCCGACACCCGGATCCGCCGAGATCACACGCGCGAACTCACCCGAGACATCATCCACAAACAGATTGATCTGCATCCGCGCAGGCTCCAGCGTCGGCCCTGAGATCTCCGAATGGTCGAGCAACCGAATGAACCCGCCCGCGGCCTCGAACACCGGATCGCGATACTTGGCGACGCGTTCAAGCCCCAGGGTTGCGCCATAGAAGCTGGTCATGGCCTCAATCTGGTTGGTACCCACCATGAGCGTCAGTTCGCGTACTTGCACCGCCGACCTCAGATCTCCAGGGACAGACCGTCCGATGCGATCACGATCGTGCCGTCGAACGCGCGCCGCGCTTCCTCGACCAGCTCCCAATCGTGCTCCAACGACATGATGTGGGTCAGAACCAGCGTCCCCACGCCGGCGTCGCGGGCGATTCGGCCTGCCGACTCCGCCGTCGAGTGTGTCCCACCCACCCCTCGGTAGAGGCCCTGACGAGCAGCCTCAGACAGTCCCTCCGCCATCCGCTCCAGGCACGACTCCGTGTACGCCTCGTGCACCAGCACGTCGGCCCCGTCGGCCAGCGGGACCAGGGCCTCAGGTGCATACGTGGTGTCGCCTGTGTAGACCAGCGTCCGACCGCCCGCCTCGAAGCGCCGCGCCAGGCACTCGAGGTACGGCGCATGAGGCACCTCGACCGAGCGCACCTGCATCCCGCCCAGTTCCCGCTCGTCGCCGGGCCGGGTCAACTCGATCGACACGCCGTCCAACCAGTCGCGCGTCCGGTCATTGGTCGCGTTGACCCGGGCAAACGCCAGCGCCGCCTCCATGTACATGTCCGTATCGCGCGGCCCAAACACCGTCACCGGCGCCCCTCGGCGAACGATCAGCCGGGTAAACAGCTCCACGACGCCCATCGCGTGGTCGAAGTGCAGATGCGAGAGGACCACGTCCGACACTGCATCGGCATCCAGCTCCGAATCGACCATCCGCTCCATGAATCCCGGCCCCGCATCCAACAGCATTCGTGCATCATCATGAGCCAGATGGATCGAAGCAGCCCCCCGCCGCGGGTTCACCGACCCCCCTGCCCCAGACCCACAGAACGTGATTCGCATATCTCTTGCTCCTCGCAAACGAGGCTAACGCAGCGTCTCGCTAACTCCTGCTCCCCATGACCGGTTCAACCTGGAATCTCGCTCCACGCGCCCGGCCACGAATCAACGGTAGACTCCCAAACCATGCCGCCCCTCGCTGGAATTCGAGTCCTCGACCATGGCCATGTCTGGGCTGGACCGCTGCTCGGCATGTTCCTTGCCGACCTTGGCGCAGAGGTGATCAAGGTCGGCGCGCCCCACCGACTCTCGGGCGTCTCGATTGGCGGACAGCGAGCTCCCGTCGGCTCGATCGGCGGCGATCGCGGCTCGACCCCGCCCGACGATCCTCGCTCATTTCACGGACTCGACCGAGGCAAGAAGTCGATCGCCATCCACCTCGGCGACCCTCGCGGGCGGGATCTGTACCTGAAGCTGGTCGAACAGTCCGACGTAGTGCTCGAGAACTTCTCGCCCCGCGTCATGCCTTCGCTCGGCCTCACCTACGACGTGCTCTCCGAGGTCAACCCGCGGCTCATCATGGTCTCCCTCTCGGCCTCGGGCGCGACCGAGGGTCCCTGGCGCAACCTGGTCACGTACGGCCCGTCCCTGGCTGCGCTCTACGGGCTCAAGTCGTTGCTCGGCTATCCCGACGACCCCCAGCCGCGCGAAGACACCGCCGACCTCGACCCGACTGCCGCCGGGCACGCGTTCATCGCACTGCTGGCAGCGCTCGAGTATCGCGAGCGCACGGGCCGCGGACAGTTCATCGATCTGGCCCAGGGCGAGGCCACGCTGCAGCGCGCAGCCGAACCCCTGATGGACTGGCTGCTCAACCGTCGCGACGCCGGTCCGCAGGGCAACCGAGCCTCGGCGATGGCGCCGCACGGCGTCTATCCGGCATTGGTCGAAGACAGTTGGCTCGCGATCGTGGTCCGCTCCGACGACGAGTGGTCTGCACTCTGCGGCCTCGCCGCGCATCTGGACCACCCCGGTTGGTCAACCATGCGAGGCCGCCTGATCGACCAGGACGCGCTCGACAGCGCCGTCGCCAACTGGACTCGCAACCATGAGGCGATGGAGCTGAGCGTCCAGCTCCAGGGCGTCGGTGTGCCGGCATTCCCGATGATGGATCCGACTGCGCTGCTGATCGACGACGACTACGCCACCCTGACGAACACCCGGATTGACCTCAGCTCGAGAGCAGCCGCTCCGGTCCGCGACGGAGCCCTGTACACGGGTACTCCCTGGAAGATGGGGCGAACCCCGGCCGCGCTCGCCGGACCGATTCCCAACCGTGGCGAGCATGATGAGGAGATTTACGGAGAGCTCCTCGGCCTCGACGAAGCCGACCGAGCGGAGCTGCGTGAAGCCGGGATCATCTGATTCCGCCCGATAACAGAGTCAACGGCCAGGCGGGTTATCCTCGCAGGGCTGAGAACAGCCTGAGAGGACACAAAAGATGTGCCACCGATACGAAGCGCTGCCTGCGATTACTCCGATTGCCGGAGCGGCCGTCGACGTTGAAGACCTGACCCTGACTGCGTCCGACGGCGTCGAGTTTGCCGCCTTCCACGCCAGGGCCGAATCACCAACCGGACCGGGAATGGTCATCCTGCCTGACGTCCGCGGCCTCTTCCGCTTCTACGAAGAGCTCGCCATCCGCTTCGCCGAGATCGGCGTTGACGCCGTCGCGATCGACTACTTCGGCCGCACCGCCGGGGTCGGTAAGCGCGACGCCGAGTTCGACTTCTGGCCGCACGTGCGCGACACGTCGGCGGAAGGCGTCGCAGCCGACACGGCCGCAGCTGTCGCCGTGCTCCGAGCCAACGATGCCGACCGAGCCGTCTTCACCGTCGGCTTCTGCTTCGGCGGGAGCAACAGCTGGTTGCAGGCCGCCTCCGGACACGGCCTCGCCGGCGCGATCGGTTTCTACGGACGTCCGACTGCCGAGGGATTGAACGGCGGGCCCGCTCCCGTGGCCAAGGTCAGCGAGATCGAGTGTCCCATCCTAGGCCTGATGGGCGGGGCCGATGAGAGCATCCCCCCAGAAGCGGTCGCCGAGTGGGACGCCGCCCTCGGAGCCGGTGGCGTCACCCGAGAGATCGTCACCTACGAGGGAGCCCCGCACAGCTTCTTCGACCGCTCCTACGACGAACACGTCGACACCTGCAACGACGCCTGGCAGCGAATCCAGAACTTCATCGCTGCCAACAGCTAGCAACCTACAAGCAGAAGAGGACGAGAAAGGCGGAATCGTATGCGAGTCACGAAATCCTCCGACGGGGACACGAACCAGGCCAACGCTCCGATATTCACCGGCGGCAACGTCTGGGTGCGAGCCCTGGCCGGCTCAATCGGCGGTCAGAACGCAGCCGATGACGCCGACTTCAACCTCGCCATTGTGCAGTTCGGCGCAGGTGCGCGAACCAAGATGCACACGCATTCGTCGGAGCAGATGCTCTATGTCGTCTCCGGCATCGGCAAGGTCGGCACAGCCGACGAAGAGCACACCATCTCTGTCGGCGATTTCGCCATCATCCCGGCCGGCGAGGATCACTTCCACGGCGCCGCCGACACCGGCTCGCCGATGTCGCACCTGGCTATCACGCGTCGCGACTCCGTCACGGAGGTCACCGAAGACTGACCGACCGGCACGCGGGAATGCTGCGTCTGAGCGCGGTCTAGTAGCCGCTCCGGCGGCCGCGTGAGCGCACGTCCCAGGCCGCGATTGCCACACCGATCAGCAGGAAGAACGCGATCAAGCCGAGCATGATGTTGCCGCCCGCTCCGTCGATCTCGGCAAGCTGGCGCAGCGCGATCAGCACTCCGGCGCTGATCACGGCAAGCGAGATGTAGATCCAGTTGTGGATCCACTCCGCGGCGAAGTTGACCGCGATCGCAACCACAACTGCCGCGTTGACCACGATCAGGAGATGGACATCGGCATGGCGGCTCCAGCCGCCCCAGGCCGTGCCTGTCACTTCGTTCAACTCGACCGCCGTGCCGCCGCGGATGGCGAGGAACAGCACCACGATCGCCGCGCCGACCGCCCCGCCAACCAGCGGTCGCAGCATCCTCGGACCCATCGTGTCCCAGGCCCGCGACGGCAATGATCCAAGCTGGCTGCGGCTGTGCTCGTAGCGATGCTCGGCCATGACGTCCTCCCGACCCACTTCGATCCCGGTCAGTCTAGATGTTGGAACGCGTCTGACCGCCATCGACGTTCAGGCAGGCGCCGGTTACCCAGCTCGCTCTCGGCGATGCGAGAAACGCGACCACGTCGGCGACCTCCTCGGGCCGTCCGAAGCGGTTGAACGCAATCGTGTCCAGCACGCTGCGTTGGATGCCTTCCGGGTCCGATTCATAGCGCGACTGCCAGCGAGAGTTGGGCCACGCAATCGATCCCGGCGCAACCGCGTTGGCTCGGATGTTTTGCGGCGCGAGCTCCAAGGCCAATGACTTGGCGTGGCTATGCATCGCCGCCTTCATCGCGTTGTACTGAGCCGATCCGCCTGCTTCCCGACCGAAGATTGAGCCGATGTGAATGATCGACGAACTGTCCGCGTTATCGCCGGACGCTGCGTCGGCCAGGTGCGGCAAAGCGGCACGCGTCGTGCGTACGGCGGCCATCAGGTTGAGATCGAACATGTCCTGCCAGACCTCGTCACCTTCGCCGCGCAGTGAGACGCCCATGTTGTTGATCAGGATGTCCAGTCCGCCCAGCGAGTTCACCGCGCCCGCGACGGCCCGGTCACCGGCATCGACATCACCCAGATCGACCGCCGTCCAGTGCGCCTTACCGCCACCGGCCGTGCCGATTCTTGCCGCCGCCTGTTCGAGCGCCTCAGATCGTCGCGAGCAGATCGAAACACTTGCCCCTTCGGCCGCTAACGACAGCGCGCAGTACAGCCCAATCCCCTCCGAAGCGCCGGTGATCAGCGCCCGCTTGCCCTCTAAACCCAGATCCATGGCCGCCTCCCTGCCAATTCTCGGCCATCAGTCTATGACGGCGTAGGCTCAGAACATGGTCGCTTCAGGGGACGACACGATCTTCGGTTTGGACTGGCGCGCCCTGGCGCTCTCAATGCGTCAGGGCGGCTCGCTGCTCAAGGCCTTGGCCGGTACCACGCTCGCCAACGCATTGCAGATGCCGCACACCCACAAACGCCGCGGCAAAATCACCGTCGCCGGTCTGGAAGCGCCCGTCGAGATCATCCGCGATCGCTATGACATCCCGCACTGCTTCGCCCAATCGGCCAGCGACGCGCTGTTCGCGCTCGGCTACGTGCAGGCCCAGGATCGGCTCTGGCAAATGCAGTGGAGCCGGCGTGCGGCGATGGGCCAGCTCGCTGAGATCGCGGGACCTGAAGCGCTCGCCGTCGACCGATTCTGCCGAACATTGGGGATCGGCCGCGCGTCGCAGGAAGCCTGGAACGCGACGGCTGCCGAACGACGCGACCAACTCGCCCCCTACATCGCAGGGATCAACGCCGCCATCGCCCGCGCGCCTCGTCCGTTTGAGGCGCAGATCCTGGGCGACCGGATTGGACCCTGGCAGGCATCCGACAGTATTGCCTGGGGCAAGCTGCTCTCTTGCCTGCTCTCCCCGGCCTGGGAACAGCAGCTCATTCGCGCGCGGATCGTCGAAGTGGCTGGTCTCGACGCCTTGCACGAAATCGACCCGCCACTCTCGCCCGAGACGACAGCCGCTGTCCCTCCCGACGCGCCGTACGCCGAACTCGCCGCTCCGCTCCAGGAAGCTGCCTCGATGGCATCGGACATGCTGGGATTGCAGCAAGGCGCATCGAACAACTGGGCCGTCGACGGTCGGCACACGACCGACGGCGTGCCGCTCTTCGCCTGCGACCCGCACCTCAATCCGGTGACCCCTCCGCACACGTACTTCGTGCACCTCAAATGTCCCGAGTTCGATGCCGCCGGCGCGAGCGTGCCAGGGTTGCCCGGCATCGTCTGGGGCTACAACGACCACATCGCCTGGGGCCCGACTGCTGCGCTCATGTCGATGAACGTCGCCGTCGTAGAGCAGCTCTCTGACGACGGCCGGAAGTCCCTCACTCCGGACGGCTGGCTCGACATCGCGGAGCGCGAGGAAACGATCGATGTGCGCGGCTATCCGAGCGAATCCATCAAGCTGCGTCAAACGGTCAACGGACCGATCGTCAGCGACATCCTTCGGGCAAGCATCGACGGGGAATCGAACGGCACTCGCGCGATTTCACTGCATTCGCGCATCCTTGCGCCGCGACACGGAGGTGGGGGTATCGCCGATGTGCTCTCGGCGCGCGACTGGGAAGAGTTCAGCGCCGCCGCCGCCGACATGGCCGACTTCAACCTCAGCTACGCCTTCGCGGACAAGCAACGGGTTGGGCTGCGAGTCAGTGCCGACGTGCCCCGCGGCGACATGGCAGCGCTCCGCTTTCCCGCGGCCGGCTGGGTGCCGATCGATCGCGGCGGCGTACCAACCAACCCAATTCGCGACGACGAACTGCCCAACGTCATCGATCCTCCGGACGGCATCGTGGTCAGCGCCAACGCCCCCCTCGCTCCCTTCGCCGAAAGCTGTTTCGGCGCGGAGTATCTCGATCCGGCGCGTGCCGAGCGGATTCGAAGTCTGCTCGACGAGCGAGCGCCGCATACCCTCGAAAGCTTCGCCGCGATCCAATCAGACCGGGTCTCACTCCCCTTACGCGAGTTCGCCAGCCACATTCCCGATGGGTCGCTCGCCGGTTGGGACGGCGAGATGTCCGTCGACTCTGTCGAGGCTGCCCTCGTCGCCGCGACGTTGATCGAGTATCGACGCCTGACCATCCAGGACATCTTGGGTCCGGCCGCGGAAGAACTGCTCACGCCGCTGCTGGCCATTCCGACCCTCGACATCTTTGCCGCCCACGCGACCTCCTGGGCACTCAAGCACATTGATGCCCGTCCCGAGCGATCAGCCGTACGGGTTCGGGAGGCCCATGCTCGGGCAGTCAACGTCCTCCGACGCAGATTCGGACCCGATCGCTCCACCTGGACCTGGGGTAGATGTCGGCCGTTGATCCTGAAGCACAGCCTGTCCGACGCTCCCGTGGTCGGCTCCCTGCTCTCTCCGGGACCGTTCCCTTGCGGAGGCGAGGCCGACACCGTTGCCCAATCGGGCGTGCTCGGCCTGCGCCACTTTGAGCCTTCAACCGCGATTCCCGCGCATCGCCTCGTGGTCAAACTGAGTGATCCTCCCGAGGCGCAGTTCGCGCTCGCTGGCGAACAGATTCACGACCCACTCCATGCCAACGGGCCTTTGACCGATGCGTGGCTCAAGGATCGACAGCTTCCGTTGCTGCGCGATCGCGATGAGATCGAAGCAGCGGCGAAGTCAACGCCCGGGCGACGAGTCGCGCGACTGCAGCTTGTTCCCAGGCCTTCGGTACACTGATTGACTGAGACTCACCTGAGACGACCGCCCCATGCACCCGCAGCGCCTCAGCCTTGAACGAACCGACGACATAGCCATCATCCGTGGCGGCGGCTCACTCGACGCCGGATTCGTCACGGATCTGGCCGATGTCTGCGCCGCGGTAGCCGAGGACGTGCGCGTCGTCGTCCTCGCTCCCGATTCCCGGGCATGGGAGGGGTACGACGGTGCGACTGCCTTCGGCGACCTCTTCGCGCCCCTGGCCGACCTCGCGCAGCCGACCCTGGCCGTCCTCTCCGGCGCAACCTTGGGCGGCGGCCTCGAACTAGCGTTGGCCGCCGATATCCGTGTCGCACCACGGGACATCTCGATCGGCCTCGGCGTTCTCAGCGGAGATTTCCCGCGGGCCGGCGGACTCCAGCGCCTGACCCGAGCGGTTGGGCGTTCCCGCGCGTCTCAGCTCCTCTTACTGGACGAGCAGGTTGACGCTGAGACTGCACTCGAATGGGGGCTGGTCAACGCCGTCGATGACGACCCGTTCGAGGCGGCCTTGGCAATCGCCAGATCGATCGCCGCGCGTGGGCCGATCGCCACACGCTACGCCAAGGACGCCATCCGACAGGGCCTCGACATGCCCCTGGCTCAGGCGCTGCACTACGAGACTGAACTGACGATCCTGCTGCAGGACACCAACGATCGCGCCGAAGGCGTCGACGCGTTCGTCAACAAACGAACCCCAGCGTTCAGTGGAACCTGAACCCGCTGAAATAGCGAATAGCAGCGGAACACATTTCCGCACAGGAGGTCCGACAGATGCAACTGATTCTGGATGAAGAAGAAACCTGGTCGTTGATGACTCTGATCACCGCCCAGGTGCTCGACCAAGTCGAGCTGTCCGAAGAGGCGGTCAAGCTAATCAGGGACTGGCGCGCCGGCGTCGTCGAAGGCAACTCAGCGATGGAGGAGGTCGCCAACGGCGTGAACGAAGCGCTCGGCAACACGATCGACGAAGAGCTGACCCGCCAGATTCGCCGCCGCGACTACTACCGCACAGTCCGCTAGTCGCTCACGTTTCGCGAGGACAGAGGGGAAGAAGATCATGGTCAGAGTTGAACTGGAAATCGAAGAGGCCTGGGCGGTGTTCAGTCAGGTGGTCAATCACATGCTGGACGAGGTCGACCTGCACAAGTCGGACAAGGCGGCGATCCGTCGCTGGAAGTCCAGCGAAATGCGTCCCGGCCGCGAAGAGATGGACGCCCTCCACGAGAAGATGAACGCCGACATCGAGCGCCTCTGGGATGTCCGGCGCAAGAGCGAGATCCGTAAACCCGACTGGCGCTGATGACCGATTCGTTCGTCGACTACGACAAACCTCTCGAAGGCATCGCCCGCATCACGCTCAACCGCCCCGAAGCGCTCAACGCGATCAACTTGTCGATGCGTGACGAACTCTGGACGTTCGTCCAGTCGGCGTCGATCGATCCCGATGTCCGTGTTCTGATCCTTCGCGGCGAGGGCCCGAGAGCATTTTCCGCCGGCGCCGACATCTCGGAGTTCGGCACCGCTCCCTCACTGCACGAATCCCGTGAGGCACGGCGACAGCGAGACCTCTGGGCATTACTCGAAGATCTGCCGATTCCCACCATCGCCGCCCTGCACGGATTCTGCTTCGGCGCAGGAATCGAGCTGCCGCTCTACTGTGACCTGCGCATCGCCGCCGCCGACACGCGCATCGGCTTGCCCGAGGTCACGCTGGGCTACATCCCCTCCGCCGGCGGCACTCAGATGATGCCCCGGCTCGCGCCGCAGGGAGCGGCGAAGGGTCTGATTCTGAGCGGCGATCCGATTGCCGCCGATCGTGCCTTGGCCTGGGGCATCGTCCACCGCGTGGTGCCCCTCGAAGAACTCGATGCCACCGTCGAAGCGATCGCCCGGCGGCTGGCCGCGATCGATCCGGCGCTCACCTCCGAACTCAAACGCAGCCTCCGCCGGGGTCTCGATCTGCCTATGTCTGCTGCGATCCGGCAGGATGCGCAGACCGCACGCCGATTGGCCAATAGACTGTCTGACTGTTAACCCGTTCCTGTCCGCAATACGGTCGAGCTGTAAATCCGGCCCGGCCAGGGAGACTGAGTCGTGAATACTGCCGATTTCCTCGAACTCTCCGCCGCCGTCGTGCCCGACCGCGCCGCCCTGATCTGTGAAGACACGGTCAAGACCTACGCTGATCTCCAAGCCGAGGTCACCCGCCTGGGCAACGCTCTGCAAGCCCTGGGCCTGACTCGCGGCGACCACGTCGGTGTCATGTCGGTCAACTCCGCCGAGTACGTGATCATCTACTACGCCTGCGCCAAGATCGGCGTCACCTTTGTGCCGCTCAACTACCGGGCCAAGCGCGAAGAGTTGACCTACATGATCAACACGGTCGAGGCCAAGGCAATCTTCGTCTCCGATCGCTATCAGGACCTCGTCCGCGCGATCAAGGACGACTGCCCCACCGTCCGGAACTACATCGCCCTCGAGCACGATGTTCCGCTGGGCCAGCAACACTACCGCGACCTGATGGCTTCCGGCTCCGACGACTTCCTCTGGGCCGAGGTCGACGACAAGGACCCGACCGTCATCATCTACACCTCGGGTACTACGGCGATGCCCAAGGGCGTCCAAGTCACCTACCAGGACCTCACCGTCTACGTGACCAACACGATGTCGCCCGCCGACCCCGAGATGCCGCACGAAAAGACCCTGCTCTCGGTGCCGCTGTTCCACATCGCCGGCGCGACCACGATGGTCTCCTCGGTCTGGGGTGGACGCACCCTGGTCATCCTGCCGCAGTTCTCGCCGGCCGCCTGGATGGACGCCGTCGATGGCCACGGCATCACCCACTCGATGGTCGTGCCGACCATGCTCAAGCGCACGATGGAGGATGAGCGCTTCAGCGCCTTCAAGGGCGACACGCTCCAGCTCCTCACCTACGGCGCCGCGCCTATGCCCTACGACGTCATCCGCGCTGCCGTCGACGTCTTTCCCACCAACGTCGGTTTCATGAACGCCTACGGACAGACCGAATCGACCAGTTCAATCTCCTTCCTCGGCCCCGACGACCACCGCCTCGACGGCTCGGCCGACGAGATCGCGGTCAAGGAGCATCGGCTGCGTTCCGTCGGCAAGGTCATGCCCGACATCGAGGTGCTGATCATGGACCCCTCCGACCAGGTCGTCGGTACCGGCGAAGAGGGCGAAATCTGCGTCCGCGGCGACCGCATCATGGCCGGCTACTACAAGCAGGAAGAAGAGACCGCCTCGGCCATCCGCGACGGCGTCCTGCATACCGGCGATGTCGGCT
The DNA here is from genome assembly GCA_965208665.1 of Dehalococcoidia bacterium. GTDB lineage: Bacteria > Chloroflexota > Dehalococcoidia > Bin125 > Bin125 > Bin125. Next base: position 1,401,885 of record CBDBPH010000002.1, on the reverse strand, counting down.
ACCTCGACGACGAGGGCTACCTCTTTATCACCGGCCGCACCAAGGACCTGATCATTCGCGGAGGTGAGAACATCGCACCCGGCGAGATCGAGCAGGTACTCGAAGCGCACCCGGCCGTCGCCGAGGCCGCTGTGATCGGCGCGCCCGACCTCGAGTGGGGCGAAGTCGTCAAGGCAGTGGTCATCCTCCACAAGGGCGAGTCCCTGTCCCTCGACGACGCCGTCGCCCACACCAAGAGTCAGTTGGCCAGCTACAAGGCTCCCAGCTACCTCGCCGTGGTCGACACCCTCCCCCGCAACCACATGGGCAAGGTCCTCAAGAACGACCTGCGCAAAACTCACGGCGAAGCCAAGAACGGCTAGGCAATGGCCGGGACCCTTGCCCGATCTTGCGTTCTGAATTGGTGTGCTATACTCTTTGTACGGCGGAGGCGACCGCTGCCATGGAACCACATAATCCCTATTCCGTCGTCAGTCTTTTCTCAGGCTGTGGTGGGCTCGATCTCGGTTTCAAGGGTGGATTCGATTTTGGTGGCCGCCACTACGAACGTCATCCATTCGAGATCGCATGGGCCAACGATCTCAATCCTGCCGCCTGCCGCACTTACCGGCACAATCTTGGGTCTGAGATCGTCTGTGGCGATATCTGGGACGCTCTCGATTCGCTGCCCGATAGTGCAGATGTCGTCCTGGGTGGATTCCCTTGTCAGGACGTTTCGATCAATGGGAAGGGTCAGGCGGAGAACGGTAGACGAACGATTCTCTATCGCGCGCTTATCGAAGCGGTCAAGCGGCTGAAACCGAGGATCTTCATCGGTGAAAACGTGAAGGGCCTTCTGATGGCCAAGCGCCAAGGGTTTTTTGAGACCATGATGAAGGAGTTCCGCGAACTGGAGGGATACGACGTCTCTTACCGTCTCTATCGTGCCTGCGAATACGGTGTCCCGCAGACACGGGAACGCATCTTCATCGTCGGGGTTCGCGAAGGATCGACTTTCGCCCATCCTTGCGGCATCAGCGAACCTCGTATGACCGCTCAAGAGGCTCTTGGAGATCTCGAGACCATGTTGGAGGATCGAGCCACTAACCACATCTGGAGCAAGGCAAAGGCCAGTCCAGAGCAAGGAAGCCGCCGACTTCAGCCAGACGAACCAGCGACGACGATTCGCGCCGAATGCCACGGGAATAGCCAGTATCACTATCGGCTGAATCGGCGAATCTCGATGCGCGAAGCTGCTCGCATTCAGTCATTCCCAGACGAGTTCATATTCCAGGCCCGTTTGCGAGAGACTGAACGTCAAGTTGGAAATGCTGTGCCGCCAGTTTTAGCATGGCACCTCGCTAAGGCGGCAGCGGAGCATCTGGCATGAACCCACAAGAGTTCGAAGACTATCTGGACGATGCGACATTGCAGTTATCGATGGACATACAGAATGGGTCGCTTGTCGTATCGGACTCCCAAGCCTTCGAATCGACCGTTTTGTCCTACTTGAAGGATTCTCTAAAGGGGTCCGGACTGGGGGCGGACAAAACGCATCACATCCATGCGTTTCCCGATTTGGCGGCCAATGGGTTTGGAGTCGAAGTCAAGTTCACGAAAAAGGACTCTTGGCAAGCCGTGGGCAACAGTGTGTTCGAAGGTATGCGCGATCCTATCGTCGAAAGAGTGTACATCATCTTCGGCAAACTAGGCGGATGGCCGGAAGTTAAGTGGGCGCGATATGAAGAATGCGTGAACCACGTGAGAATCTCTCACGCTCCACGATTTGTTATCAACCTGGAGGAAAGCGGATCGCTGTTTGCGAAGATGAATATCTCGTATGAACAGTTCTCGGAGTTGTCACCCGAGGAGAAGATGGAGCACATACGATCATATTCGCGTTCTCGACTAAAGGAGGGTGAGCGGTTGTGGTGGCTAGAGGACCAGGAGGAGCAAGTCGAGGAAGAACAAGCTCACACTTGGCCCGCTGAGGTGACGTTCTACATGAGACTGCCTCAGTGGAGAAAGAGGCGATTGCGCGCTGAGGCCGTACTGCTATGCCCTGGAATAGTGAAGCCATCTCGAACGAAGACCTTTGAATACGCTGATGCTGGCCTTTATCTGTTGCGTCAGCACGGAGTGTTCTGCCATCAGACTCGTGATCTGTTTTCGGCTGGCAGTGTGGCGGGAGTCGAGGGCGAAGGAAAGTACGTGATGAAAGCGCTTCGCCGACTTGAGGACGAGATGAAGAAGGCAGCGCTCGAAATGGACGATCAGCTGTTTGTGGAGTATTGGGGAAGCTCTTGCCTGCCGGAAGATCGGATTGATGAATGGCTGCGACAAGCGGATGACCTGGCGACGGACTGGACTCCGTCTGACTATCTGTTCCTCACGGACGATGAGTGAGTCCCCAGAGCACCGTCGGCGTGTAATGCAGGCCGTCAGGAGCAAAGACACCAAGCCGGAGATTGCCCTGCGCAAGATGCTTCACAGATTGGGATACCGCTATCGCCTCCATCGGCAGGATTTGCCGGGTGTTCCTGATCTGACTTTCCCTTCGCGCAAGAAGGTCATCTTCGTGCATGGCTGCTTCTGGCACGGTCATCCGTGCCGTGGCGAGCCGAGAATTCCCAAGACCAACCGCGACTACTGGGTGCCGAAGATTCAGCGGAATGCCGCTCGCGATACAGAACACGAGCAGGCTCTTGCTGACTTGGGTTGGGGCGTTCTGACAGTGTGGGAGTGCGAGCTAAAGGCCCCCGATGAGGTCAGAGAGCGGGCTGTTTCTTTCCTCGACGAGTAGCGATTCCAGGTAAGTCGAACGTCAGGTCGATCCACACTGTCCACAGCGAAATCCACCGCGTTAACGACCGCCAGCGCCAAGCGTCCCTAGCGTGGCCCCATGCGACGCCTGCCCATCCTCGCCGCTCTGGTGCTCGCCGCCGTGATCGCCGCATCGGCCTGGCTCGCCATCGTCGCCCAATCCGACCCCGAGCCACTCCCGACTGCCGAGCATCTCCCTCGCGACGAGGACCAATCCCAACAACAGCAATCGCAGGCGCAGCCCGAGCCGGACCCCGATGACGATCAAGCGGAACAGCAGTCCGCTGAGTCAGAGCCATCCCAAGAGGATGCCTCCCAGCAGTCGCAGGTGGACAACACCGAACCGGAAGAGTCGGTCGAGGCACCGCCCGATCCGGTCGATGTCCTGATCGCGGCGCTCGACGTTCCTCGATCACCAGTCGAACCGCAACCGCCGCCCGAGACGACCGTTGTGCTCGAGTATGAGACCTATGTCATCGAGGCGGGCGACACCCTCGCCGACATCGCGGACCTCTTGGATATCGATCTGCACGATCTGATCGCGGTCAACGAACTCGGCTCGCCCGATCTCTTGTACATCGACCAGGAACTGATCGTGCCGGTCGAGGTCGTTTCCACCGAACCGATTGAACAGACCCAACCATCGTTCGAGCCCGTCGAGGTCGCGCCGGTCCTCACCGAGGACGGCATCGTCTACGGCACAATTCGCGACTACGAGCGCGGAGTGATCAACAGCGCCGTCGTTGTCACGTCGCAGGCTGACGCTTCGGTGCGGCTCGTCGAGGCATGCGTCGACGGAGAGCGCCGCACCTACATCATGGGATTACCGTTGCTCGAGGGTCCAACCCGCATCTATTGGCGCTTCGACCAGGGTCCCCTGAGCACGGATCGGTGGACGGTCGGCGACGGTCTCATTGAGTCAAACAGCTGGTGTCCCTTCCTCCACACGTTGGACGAACAGGAAGGGATCCGCATGCTCTGGATCAGGGTCGGCGGTCAGCATCTGACCTTCGACGTTGAGAACCTGATGCCCGACGAGATCCTCGTGAACTTCGCCTACTGCGGCAGCTGACCGTTCCTCGAACGTCCACGTGCGATAATGCCCCAACGCAACATTGAAGATCGGCTCGTCGGTTGGGGGTGCTGCGGTGACAGAATCGGCTGAGTCCAAACGCAAGACCAGCGCGACATCGACGGGCAAACGCGTCTCGGCCCTGGCCATCCCCGCCTGGCTGCCGCTCGGTGGCATCCTGCTCGTCTCCGGCGCCGAGACCGTTCGCGTGACCGGCGCCCACCGAGAACTCTTCTTCAACATCGATCACTTCTGGGTGCTCTACATGCTGCTCCCGTTCGTGATCGGGATCATCATCTACGGGCTCGTCCGCCGCTCACGCGTCTGGAGACTGGGCAAACCAAGCTTCAGTTTCGACAACATGCCCCAGCGTCTGGCCCGCGTACTCAAGGGCGGCGCCGGCACCGAGCGCGTGCTCAACGATCCCTACTCCGGCGTGATGCACCTCTGCATCATGACCTCGATGATCGTGCTCTTCCTCGTGACTGCGCTGCTCGCGATCGACGACTATATTCCGGTCGACATCCTGGTCGGACCGCGTTACCTCGGCTACTCGCTCGTCGCCGACATCTTCGGCCTCGTCGGCATCATCGGCGTCGCCATGGCGATCGCCCACCGCTGGGTCCGACCGCGCACCGCCTGGCTGCCGACCTGGGAGGACTGGCTGATCCTCGGCGGGCTCGGCATGTTGCTGGTCACCGGCTTCATCGTCGAAGGTCTGCGCATCCACACTTCCGAGATCGATGTACACCCCGAGTGGTCCTACTGGTCCCCGGTCGGCTACGTCGTCGCCCTGATGTTCTCGGGCGTCAAGATCTCCGCCGCGCTCGACATCCACACCACGTTCTGGTGGATCCACATGGTCGGCGCGCTCTCCTGGATCACCCTGCTCGGCTACTCCAAGCTCAACCACCTGGTGCTGGCGCCGGCCAACGCCTTTCTCAAGCGCACTTCCGCTCCCGGCAAGCTCGACATGATTGAGAACATCGAGGAACAGGAACACTTCGGGGTATCCCAGCTCGAACATTTCACGATGAAGCAGATCTTCGAGCTCGACGTCTGCGTGCGCTGCGGCCGCTGCACCGACAACTGCCCGGCCGACATCGCCGGCCAGCCGCTTTCGCCGATGCACATCATCCAGGACCTCAAGTCCTACGCGACAGCCGTCGGCGAGCAGAAGGTCGCGAATTTGGTCCAGGGCAACGACCTCAACCTTGGCCTCGAGGACGAGACGCCGATGGTCGGCGGTGTGGTCCGCGACGAATCGCTCTGGGCCTGTCGCACGTGCGGCGCCTGCGTCGAGGCATGCCCCGTCTTCATCGAGCACGTGCCCACCATCGTCGACATGCGCCGTTCCCTCGTCATGGAAGAAGCCCGCATGCCCGACACCGTCCAGGGCACGCTCGAAACCCTCGAACGCCAGGGTCATCCCTGGCGCGGGACGCCCTACACACGCGACTCGTGGATGGAAGGCATCGAGGACCAGGTCCCGGAGTGGACCGGCGAACAGGACTACCTCTACTTCGTCGGCTGCACCGGGGCCTTCGTCGACCGAGCCCAGGAGATCACTCGCTCGGTTGTCTCACTCCTGCGCGAGGCCGACGTTTCATTCGGCGTCATCAAGGGGATGGAATCCTGCAACGGCGACCCCGCCCGCCGGCTGGGCCACGAGTACCTCTACCAGATACTCGCAGAGGGATTGATCGAGCTGTTCAACGAGACCGGCGTCAACGACGAACAGAAGACCGTCATCACCCACTGCCCGCATTGCTTCAACACGTTCCTCAACGAGTACCCCGACATGGGCGCGAGGTTCCAGGTCATCCATCACACCCAGCTATTGGAGCAGTTGGTCGACCAGGGCCGCCTGGTCCCGAGCGCCGAAGTTCCCGAGCAGACCATCACCTACCACGACAGTTGCTATCTCGGCCGACACAACGACATCTTCGAAGCGCCCCGCCGCATTCTCGAGCAGGTGCCCAACGTCACCCTGATCGAAATGCCCCGTAACCGAGAGCAAGGACTCTGCTGCGGCGCCGGCGGCGGGAACATGTGGATGGAAGAACAGGGCAAGAGCCGTGTCAACGAGGTTCGCGTCGAAGAAGCCGTCGCTACCGGAGCCGAAGCCGCTTGCACCGCCTGCCCCTTCTGCATCCAGATGTTCGACTCCGGCATCGGAACCGTCCAACTCGACGTCGAGGACGACGACAAGCTCAAGGTCCTCGACGTAGCTGAGTTGCTGCAAGCGGCTGCCGTTTCCGAGGGCCAGGATGGCGTCTAACATGGAGGCTGGAACTCTGAATGGCAGCGCCTGAACCCGATCCCACTGCGCGCGAGATTGCGCAGCGAACCCGCTCGCGCTTGCCCAGTTCGCAAACTGGCAGCGAACGCCGCATTTCGGATGCGTTGGTTGACGCCCTCGCTCCCGAACTGCAATCCCTCCATCGCAGTATCGGTGGTGTGGAACAACGCTTGAACGAGCGGATCAACGGCGTGGAGCAACGGCTTAACGTGCAGATCGACGGACTCGATGCGAAGATTGATCGCTTGGGAGAGCACGTGATAGACCGGCTCGGCGACTTGGACGCCAAACTCGAGCGACTGCTGAACAGAACTGACAACGGTCAAGTCTCGAGAGGATGAGTGCTGACAGGCAAGAGCGCGTCATTCTGTATTCCATCTGACTGCCCCACCACGTTGGCGGCGACACAATAGCCAATTGGACGAGCGACCTGGTTCAGGTTCGCCTCCGGCATGTTTTCCAGTCAGTGAGGAACCGATGGATGTCATCGTCTGCGTGAAGCAGATCCCCGATCCCGAAACGCCCGCCGCCGCCTTCAAGGTCGACGAGGCAGCCATGCAGGTGCTGCCCGCCCAGGGCATCTCGCCCGTCATCTCACCGTTTGACGCCCAGGCCGTTGAGGCCGCCCTGAGAATCAAGGATGCCTCCGGCGATGGCACCGTCAACATCGTTTCGCTCGGCCCCGACTCCGCCCGCGACGCGATCAAGCATTCGCTCGCGATGGGTGCCGACGAGGGCTACCACCTCAAGGACGACGCCTTTGACGGTGGCGACGCCTGGACCATCGCACTCGCCTTGTCCAAGGCGATCCAGCACCTCGGCGTCCCCGATGTGCTGATCTTCGGCCGTCAGGCCGCCGACTGGGACCAGGGCACCGTGGGCAGCATTGTCGCCGAGCTACTCGACCTGCCCTCTGCCACTGTCCTGCGCGCCGTCGAGCTGAGCGGCGACAGCATTACCGTTTCTCGCGTCGTCGCCGACGGCTTCGAGAACATCGAGCTACCGACGCCCTGCGTCCTGACCATCTCCAATGAGTTCGGCGACCCGCGCTACCCGCAGCTCCGCCAGATCATGCAGGCAGCACGCAAGCAGGTCACCGAGCTGACCGCCGCCGACCTCGGACTCGACGCATCGGAGGTCGGCTCCGCAGGCTCACGCATCCAGATGCATGCGCTCTTCCAGCCGACCAGCGACGTAGAGGTTGAGATCATCGAGGGCGATAGCCCCGAAGAAAAGGCCACCGGCCTCGTCAACGCCCTGCGCGAAGCCAAGATCCTCTAGGTATCTCCGTTTCCCCCCTCTGGGGGAGATGCCGAAGGCAGAGGGGGCTCCCCTGCCGCACATCAAGTTAGGAACCTCGAAATGGCCTCCATCCTCGTGTTCGGCGAAACCGACGGCGCCGGCTTGACCGCCCCCACCCTCGAAATGCTCGGCGCGGCGTCTCGCCTCAGCGGTGCCCTGGGTGGAGGCGTCGCCCTCGCCCTGATCGGCTCCGGTCTTGCCGACTCCGCGGCCAGCGCCGGATCGGCCGGCGCGGACGCTGTCTATGTCGCCGACGCCGACGCTCTCGCTTCCTATCAGACCGACAGCTACCTGCCGATCGCGCAGAGCATCGTCGAGCAGGACTCGCCCTCTGTCGTGCTGCTCTCCCAGTCCAGCATGGGCCGCGACCTCGCACCGCGACTCGCTACTCGACTCGGCACCGCCGCGATCATGGACTCCCTTGGACTCGAAGTCGACGGCGACCGCGTCAAGGCCACGCGAAGCTGCTACGGCGGCAACGCACGACAGGTCGTGACCGTCCAGACCGACCCGCAGGTCATCACCGTCCGCCCCAAGTCGCAAGACCCGCTCGAAGCCGACGACTCCCGCTCGGCGGAGGTCATCTCCGTCGATATCGCCGAGCCGACGCTCCGAGCACGCACCACAGGCAAGGAACAGGCCGAGTCTGAAGGCATTCGCTTGGAAGACGCTGAAATCGTCGTCTCCGGCGGTCGCGGACTGGGCGGACCGGAAGCATTCGCCGACCTCGAGAGCCTCGCCGGCGTGCTCACCGCCGCCGTCGGCTCCTCGCGCGCCGCGTGCGACCTGGGCTGGTACCCACCCTCGCAGCAGGTCGGCCTGACCGGAACGGTCGTCTCCCCGACGCTCTACGTCGCAATCGCCATCTCCGGCGCCAGTCAGCACATGGCCGGCTGCGGAGGCTCCAAGAACATCGTGGCGATCAACAAGGATCCCGACGCACCGATCTTCAGCTTCTCGCGCTTCGGCATCGTCGACGACTACAAGAAGGTCCTCCCCGCCCTCGAAGCCGCCTTCGAGGCTGCGCTGGACTGATCGGGAATTGCTTGCTGCGGGGGCGACCCTCGTGGTCGCCCGGCCGCAGATCCCCGCGAGCCCGATTGACCCGGCCGGCACCAAACAGGGCAGCCACAGGGCTGCCCCTACCGTTCGCTTGGTCCAGGTCCAGGTGCTTGGGCTACACGCCCTGCGTCTTGCGCCAGGTACGGATCTGGCCAGCGTGTTCCATCTCATGTTCGATCAGGCCATCGACCAGTTCGTTGACCGAGATCTCGGTCTCGTCGATCGACAACGACTTCTCGTCCCGCTCTTCGTCGGTCAGTTGACTGACCCGGCTCGCCATCGTGTCGCGAATCGAGCGAAGCATGTTCAGCAAGTCGTCGAGCGGGCGCCCCGCCCAGTCCCCCGGCGCCGCGTCGTTGATCTCACGCTCGGTAGGAAACGGACCGACCGGCATACCCGCGACCGAGCGCTCCAGCGCGTTCACCGCCCAGGCATCCCAGCCGACCAGGTGCGCGAGACAGTCCCGGACGCTCCAGCTTCCGACGACATTGGGGATATCGAATGCCTCCGCCTTCAGCCCTTCAACCGCCTCCAACAGGCATGTGCGACCGTCAGTGCAGTCAATCGTGTCCGACTTGATCCCTGCCGACTGGTCGGTAGCAACCATCAATGGCTCCCCACATGCTCGTCAACAGCGCAGTGAACTGTGTCGTTCGGAGTGCGCGGTGGTTGCGCGCTGCGCCTGTCCGGTTCCCAGAGCAGCAGCCGCCGATTTCGTCAACTGGTTGTTAACCCTAGCAATCTGGTAGGTGGCTTCCTGCTGACTGTGATACACAACACATTCCCCTTCTTCCATTTCCCGATCCGCCGCCCGGCCAACGCCGGTTGACCGGTTTCGGCCGCAGCAATAGCCTGAGCCCTCAGCGTGCGTCCGCGTGGCCAGTTGCCCAGCCGCCCGCCCTCAGCCTGAACGAGGGTCGGTAATCGGTCAGTTGGTTAGAGGCGGCTGGACGACGCCACACATGCGGAGACGCGAACCGACCATGCGCTCGATTGGACTCACCGGCGGCATCGCCTCGGGCAAATCGACCGTCGTCAACCAGCTCCGTGAACTCGGGGCGGCCACGATCGACGCCGACCTCCTCGGTCATCAGACCTATGAACCCGGCACCGAAACCTTCCACCAGGTCGTCGCCGCCTTCGGTGAGGATCTCGTCGCTGACGATGGCACGATCGACCGCAGCAAACTCGGTCCGAAGGTGTTCGGTCACCCAGACGGCATGAAGCGCCTCACCGACATCGTCTGGCCCGGCATCCGAGCGCTCGCGGAGGCAGAGTTGGAGCAGCTGGCAGCCGATGGTACCAGCGTCGCCGTGCTTGAGGCCGCGGTCATGATCGAAGCCGGCTGGCAGGACCTCGTTGACGAGGTCTGGGTGGTCGCCGTCAGCCGCGACACGGCGCGTGAGCGCCTGATGGCGCGCAACAACTTCTCCGCCGAGGAGGCGGACAAGCGAATCGATTCGCAGATCACCAACGACGAGCGTCTCAAGCACGCCGACGTGATGATCTCAAACGACTGCAGCATGGATGTCGTCGCGCAGCGCGTTGTCCGCGCCTGGGCCGGGATGCAGTCCCAATAGCGCCGAGCAATAGGCTGGAACCACAGACCACCATCACCACTTGAGCACACACTCGCCGCTGACGATGCGGCAGAGCGGGAGAGCGTTTGATGACCACTGCCACCGAACCGATCACCGAATACCGTAGCTGGGCTGTCGAGGAATTCCGCGCCGAAGAAGAGCCCTATTACGTTCCCGTCTCGGACGAGATTGAAGTCTTCGAGGCCGCCTGGAACAGCAAGATTCCCGTCCTCCTCAAGGGCCCGACCGGCTGCGGCAAGACCCGCTTTGTTGAGTACATGGCCTATCACCTCAACCGGCCGCTGGCCGTCGTCCGCGATGGCAAGACCGAGATCGAGGCCGAGACCAACCTACCCCTCGTCACCGTCGCCTGCCATGAGGACCTGACCGCCTCCGACCTCGTTGGCCGATACCTGCTCGAAGGCAACGAGACCGTCTGGATCGACGGCCCGCTGACGCGCGCCGTCAAGGCCGGCGCCATTTGCTACCTCGACGAGGTTGTCGAGGCCCGCAAGGACACCACCGTCCTGATTCACCCCCTCACCGACCATCGCCGCATTCTCCCCGTCGAGAAGAAGTCGCAGTTGCTCCAGGCACGTGACGGCTTCCTGCTCGTAATCTCCTTCAACCCCGGCTACCAGTCTGCGCTCAAGGACCTCAAGCAGTCCACTCGCCAGCGCTTCGTCGCCGTCGAGTTCGACTACCCGCCGCGCGAGACCGAAGCGGAAATCGTCCAGCACGAATCCGGTTGCGACTACGACGTAGCGCTCAACCTGGCCAAGATGGCCGAGAAGATTCGCAACCTGCGCGAGCACGGCCTCGCCGAGGGCGCCTCGACCCGATTGCTGATCTACGCCGGCCGAATGATCGCTGAAGGCGTCTCACCGCGCCGCGCCTGCCAGGTCGCCATTGTCTGGCCGCTGACCGACGACGGCGAAGTGCAGCGCTCGATCGAGGAAGTCGTCTCCTCGATCTTCGAGGACTAGGACCGGACCCGGCTTCCAGTGCGGATCGGCATCGTCTCCGACATTCACTGCAACGTGGCAGCGCTCGATCGCGCCGTTGAGCAAATGGGAGATATCGACGAACTGCTCTGCGCCGGCGACGCCTGCTACCAGTACCGCTTCTCCAACGACGTTGCTGAGCGGCTCAAGCGCTTCGGCGGCCGCTACGTGCTCGGCAACCACGAGGAGATCCTGCTCTCCGAAGCCGGAGCCCGTGCCCAGGCTTCGGCCAGCGTGGACAAATCGCTGTTGGAGTGGACCCGCGATCAGCCGCACCTGCTCCGCACCGAGATCGGCTCCAAGAAGCTGCTCATGTTCCACGCCACGCCCTGGGCGCCGTACCGCGACTACCTGTTTCCGCACGATCCGCAGCTCCAGCGTCTGGCCGAAGAAGAAGCCGATTTCATCATCTACGGACACACCCACGCACCGTTGGTCAAGCGAATCGGCCGCGCATTGATCGTGAACCCCGGCTCAGCCGGGGAAATGCGTGGGACCGAGCAGGTCCTGACCTATGCTGTGCTGGATACCTCAGATGATCACGCCGCGATCCACGAGATCCGCCTAACGCAGTGATGCTCTGCAGTTCGCTCTCTCCCCCCCGCGCAGCGGCGAGGAGATGTCACGGAGTGACAGAGGGGGGCACTTCCCAGCCCGACTCGCCCCCTCGAAACGAGACGCCCATGACCGCACAACTCGTCGAAGAAGCCCGCGAAGGACTGCGCCAGTTCCCGCCCGCCCTGGCTCAGGAGTTTGAGTCTGCGCTCGAAGCGGTGCAACCGATCCTTGAGCCTGACGAACTCGAACAATGGCTGCGAGACGGGCTCGAGATCGCCCGTCACTCGCTGCGCAGTTGGGAAGCGGCATCCGAGTACTTCCGCGCCTCCGGCCCGGTCCTCGAGCAGATCACCTACGACCGAATGCGTGAGTGGTGCGTTGTCGGCATCGACCTGATGGAGACATCTCCCGCCCTCTCCGGGGCGCTCTTCCGAGCCTCCCCTGCGGTGCTGCCCCACCTCTCCGTGCCGCAGGCCAACGACTGGGCCTCCCAGGGCAAATCGCTCTACAAAGGCACCTGGAAGTCGGGATCCCTCTCCGCCCAGTACTTCGACGTTTCCCCCCAGATTCTGCCCCATCTGCCGCTCTCCCAGATGCGCCTGCTGGTCGACCTGATCGACTCGCTCGCCTCCCACTCCTACGAGCTCGCCTCTGCCTGCCTCGGCATGGCGCCCGGCGTGCTCTCGCAGCTCGATCGAGCCGATCGTGCGCCCTTCCTCGAGTTCGGTGGCATCGTCGCCCACACCGCATGGGTCGACGCTCGTGTCTACTTCGAGCGCGGACCCGGCGCGCTGCGCCAGGTCGGCGAAGAGCAGCGGCCCCGATTCCTCTCGCTGGCCGGACAGGTCGCGATGCAGGTCGGACGCCTGGGCCACCCCTACTTCATCGAGTCCGCTCAGGCCATGTCCGAAGTCGACAAGGACATCCACGAAGGATTGCTTGAACTGGCGGAGCAGCTTGCCCAGCACTCCGGTGACGCGGCCATGGAGTTCCTCAAGTCGTCGCCTCGCGTCGCCCAGCGGCTCGGCATCGACGACATCGCCCGTTGGCAGGAATTTGGACTCCAGATCCTCCAACAATCCCGCGATGGTGGCGAGGCTTTCTTCCGCCTCGAATCCGCCCGCGGCGAGGAGGTCATGGAGGCGCTCAGCAGTCGTGTCGACCTCGATCGCGTCTCTGAGCTCATCCGCATGTACTGCAAGGCGCTGACCGGCGTCGACGTCGGCGTCAAGGCCTCCGAGGAACTCACCGCCAAGGGCGTCGGCTGGGTCGACGAGAGCAGCCCCACCACCGAGGGCACAACCATTTACCTGCCCGAGAACGTCGAGCGCTATCCCACCAAGGAAGAGAACTTCTCGGTCTACAAGGTCTTCGCCACCCACCAGGCCGGACGCCTGGAGTTCGGCTCGTTTGAGTATCAGTCCGAACTCGATCCGAGCCTTTTCCCTTCCCCTCAGAACGGTACGCAGAACGGCCACGGCAACGGTGTCGCTCCTCCCGCGGTTCAAGGCGACGAGGGCGAGATCCACACCGATATGGAGCTCTTCTTCGACCAGTTCGACGATCGCCGCCTCGCCCACGACCTCTTTACGATCGTCGAGGACACGCGCATCGACACGATCGTCAAGCGCGAGTACGCCGGTGTCCGCCGCGCCTTCTCGCGCCTGCAGCAGGCCGCGATCGACCGCCGCCGTCCGGTGGAGGGCATGCCCGCACGCCAGGCGATGGTCGAGAACCTTCTCCGCGCCTCGCTCGATGAGATCGGCCGCATCCGCTGGCCGAACGAGTTGGCCGAGGAAATGCGCACCCCGCTGCGCATCCTCAACCGGATACGCAACGACGGCGCCACTGTCCAGGACAGCGCCGCCGCAACCGCCCTGCTCTACGAGTGGCTCTCGCAGATTCCCAACGTCGAACTCGACAGCGAAGACTGGTCCGACTTCGAACAGGAAATGAACGCCGATCCCGACGGCGGCGAGGACTCCGACATGATGCCCGGGTCCGGCTCGTCCGGACTCGAAGAGTCGTTCATGCCGTTCATGCCCGGCTCCGAGGAACGTCCCTACGACAGCCCCGACCCGGTCGACTTCCGCGGCGACTTCAAGCCCGAACTCGTCCAACTGCTGATGAAGCTCAAGGGTGAAACCGGCACCGGAGACGCCCCGCCGATCCCGCTGACCAAGGAACAGCTCCAGGAACTGCTGGAGAAATCGGTTGAGATCTCGATCAACGAGCTCATGGACATGGATCTGGCCGAGTCGTCCGGCATGTTCCTCGATAACCTGCTCAAGGAAGTCAACCAGATCCAGGGCGAGCGTCAGGAAGGCCAGCAGGCCATGGGCGACGACTCGACCGGTGAAGACGACGGCGCCGAGCTGCCGGTCGAAGCGGCGTCGTTCTACTACGACGAGTGGGACTTCCGCGCCGCCGACTACAAGCCGCGCTGGTGCCGCGTCCAGGAGCAACGCGGCGAATCCGGAACCAGCAATTACTACACCGAGACCTTGCACGAGCACACCCAGCTCGTCCAGGAGACGCGCAAGCAGTTCGAGATGCTGCGCCCGGAGATGTTCCGCAAGATGAAGCGCCTGACCGACGGCGAGGACTACGACCTCGACGCCGTCATCGAGTGGTACACGGAGAAGATCGCCGGCGCCACCTCCGAGACCAAGCTCTTCTACCGACGCAACAAGGTCGAGCGCGACGTCGCCGTCGCCTTCCTGCTCGACGTCTCCGCCTCGACCGACGAGGAAATCCAGAAGCACCACGACCAGCGCCAGGACGATCAGTTCGACGACGATCCGCGCAAGTACCTCTCCTGGTGGGCTCAGCGCCGCGCCGAGGCCGCCCGACATCCCGGCAAGCGCATCATCGACCTCGAAAAAGAGGCGACTGTGCTGCTGATCGAGGCCCTGGAGACGATCGGCGACAAGTACGGCGTCTACGGCTTCTCCGGCTACGGACGCGACAACGTCGAGTTCTTCGTCTACAAGGACATGGACGAGCCGTTTGGCGACCGGATCAAGGAACGCATCGACAAGATCGCCCCGGTCCGCTCGACGCGCATGGGACCGGCGATCCGCCACTGCATCTGGAAGCTCCAGAACACCGACGCCAAGGTCAAGATCCTGATGCTGCTCTCCGACGGCCGTCCGCAGGACCACGGCTACGGACGCGACCGCACCGAGAAGGAATACGCGATCCACGACACCAAGATGGCGCTCACCGAGGCCCGTCGAGAGGGCATGGTCCCCTTCGCTTTGACCGTCGACCGCGCCGGCCACGACTACCTCAAGCAGATGTGTCAGGACATGGCCTACGAGGTAGTCGCCGACATCGAGGCCCTTCCCCGCCGCCTCCCTGCCCTCTACCGCCGCCTCACCGGCTAGCAATCAAGACCTCCCCCTCTGGGGGAGGTGCCGCGAAGCGGCGGAGGGGGCCGCTCCGGCTACCATGACCCCATGACAGCCATCGCCGCCACCCTGACTACCGGCGGTATCGCCGCGGCCTTCGTCGCCACCCTCATCGGCCACGACTCGACCGGCCTCTACATCATCTGCGCCGCGATCGCCGCAGCGGGCCTGCTGCTGATGCTCCTCCACATCGCCCGCCGCCGCCGCGACGCTGCCCCCTGGTACGCTCTCGCCCCAATGGCCGTCGTGGTCACGCTGCTCGGCATTGCCGCCTCGGGTGCGACGTGCGGTGTCGCCTGCATCGCGTGGGGCTCCCCAGTCGCCGCCGCAACCCTCGCAATCCCCGACATCCGCGGCTGGTTCAACAGCAAACGACCGCTCAAACGGGTGTAGGACGTCCTAGCCAAGCCCGCCGACGTTCGTCCCGCCGACCGACGTACGGATACCTTCCATCTGCGCCTGGCGGATCCCGCGATGGTGAGGATTACCTCTCGGCCTCATCGCTCGGCGCTTCGCTGATTCTGCGCCGCCGATCTTGTTGGCCGCTCTTGAAAGGGCGCCGCCCAGACGCTTGATTGCTGACTTCATCGTTCCCCTGCCTCCTGCGACCATCGTACCTAGTTCGTCAGCCGCAGCTCGCGATTCAGCTCCAGCTTCAGGAACCAGCGCCACGTCGCCACCACCCCGATCACCAGCACTCCGACCAACGCCGCAAACGCGATCCCCAGAATCTGCCAGTCCGTCTCGATCAGGAACGGCGGCAGCACCGTCCGACCGGTCTCGTCGATCTCCAGGTACGCGAGCAGCAACTGAGAAATCCGGTTGCCCAGCAACACACCGAGCGCAAGGCCGGTCCCGACGATGATCGCATACTCCAGGAACAGCTGGATCAGAATGCTCACGTTGCCCACGCCCACCGTCCGCAGGAGCGCCATCTCGAGGCGCCGCTGACGAGCCGATACCGCCATCGACACCAGGAACGCCAACGCCAACAACAATGAGATCGCGATAAACGCGACCAGCAGAATGCCCGAACCGCCCGCAGTCGTTAGCGGATCCCGACCGCTGTCATCCAGTCGCTCGTTGCGGTCGAAGATCTTGCCCAACGCGTAGCGCGGTCGGTCAATCTCTTCCTTGGCGGCCACCCGAAGCTCGGGATCCTCCGTCAGATCCAGCCACGCCTCGCTGGGCGTCACCGACGGACGCAGACCCGTCACCGAGCCCATGTGGAACAACGCGTCATAGTCCGCCACCACGAACGACAGCGCGTCGGGCCGCAGCGTCGGGAACAGCTCCACGATGCTCGCCACGCGCGCCGTCAGCACCATCGTTTCCATTCTCAACGGATACCGATCGCCAACCTCCAGCCGCTGCCGTGCCGCGAAGTCCGCGCTGATGATCGTCGGAATGGTGCAGCGACGGCTGGTACAGAATGACGGGTCGGCGAAATGGGCGGCCCGCAGACCGGGCGACTGTCCCACCCCGGGGTAGAACGCCATCACCCGCTCGCCCGAGATCGGGTCGTCGTCCTGCTCAAACTCAATGTTGTCGCCCGTGCCCCGACGCTGTACGAACTCGATCCAGCCACGATTTTCGAAGTCCTCGACGATCAACTCGCGCCCGTCGGGTTGGATTGCTGTGACTGCGTCCAGATAAATCGTCGATGGCTCCGCCGCGAACAGTCCGAACGGCTCACTCATGGCGATCGTGTGCAACGAGTACGGTGCGTTCGCGTCCGCGGCGATTTCATTCTGGAAATCGATATCCATCGCCGTCCATGGGGTCCCGGCCGGCGGCATCTGCAGCCCGCCCGCCGTGTGGTAGCGCCCGTCGCCGTCGCGAATCCGGAACCAGAGCGACTGGTCCGACTCCCCCTCGCCCACACGCAGCCAGACCCGAAGCGTCTGTGTCTCCGGAGGAATGCTCACCCCCCGACCGACCGGCGGCACGTCAATCGTGGCAATCAGCTCCTCAAAGGTCATGAGCGAGAGGTCTTCGCGGAACCACATCATCTCCACCGCTGCCCTCGGTTCGATGCCCAGCAACTCCACGCTCGACGCCGTGCCGATGCTTCGGCCCGCCGAGACCTTGCTGCGATGCACCGCAGCGATACCCTCGACCCCTTCGATCGGCCCCAGACGATTGCGAATCCCGGCCGCCGACGAGTAAGCCGAATCGTTCAACTGCACACGGAACTCGACCCCGTTGTCGTATTCGATCCGTTCGGCCAACGACAACTCGACCGTGTCCGCGTACGAAGCCGCGAACGTGCCCAGGGCAGCTCCCAGCATCAGCAGAATCGTCAGCCGCGCCGCCGGACCAACGGTGCGACTCACATAACGCAAGGTCGAAGCGACCGAGAGCGGGAACCGATCGTAGGTCAGCCATGCGAAGAACCGATAGATGTAGGGCAGGAAGCGCAGAATCACCAGTGTCGCGGCCAGTGCGAAGAGGATCGGCGTGCTCAGCAACAGCGGATCTGCGGAAAGGCCGCCCACGCTGTTGCGCTCAAACACGGTGCCCTTCAGGTCCGCCTCGAAGATCAGCCCGACCGCGACCAGCACCAGCGCGACATCGAGGAAGTAGCGCTGCAGTGCGTTCGGACCGGCCGGTCGCGAGACGTTGCGCAGCCGTTCCGACAGCACCCTCGTACGGCTCGCGATCACCAGCGGGGCCAGTGTGAACAACACCGCCACGATCGCCCCCGCCGCCGACAGCAGGAAGGCCATGTCGGTCAGCGTCGTCGGGATCGTGTGCCCGCCCGTCAACGACTCGAACACCGGCGTGTAGCCCAGCAGCCCAATCACGCCCATCGCGATGAACGGAGCGACTGCGGCGGCGATGATCGCCAACAGAATCCCCTCGATCGCTGTGTGCGAAATCACCTGAATGATCGAGGCGCCGCGAGAACGCATCGAGAACAGCTCTTCACGCCGCTCCGCTACCTGCACGCCAGACACAATCACGACGTAGAACAGCGCAATGCCGACCACCTGGGCTAGCAGCATCAGGATCGGCACCTGGGTGAAATTGAGATCCTTGACGAACGACTCCAGCCGAGGCTCAATCGGCGATCGAACGCCGCCGCCAACCGACCGCAGGTCCTCGCGCATCAGGTCGAACGACTCGCGAGTCTCGTCCAGCACGGCCACGTTCAGTTGGTCGGTGTCCAGTTCCGAGATCCACGTGGTGTTCACCAGGTAGCCGCTCATGACACTCGCCATCGCGATGTCGAACGTCTGCGACGGAATGATGAGCGGAACCGTCTGCGGACGCGGGGGCCCGGAGTACACGCCGAACGTGATCTCTCGCGGTACCCGCGTCCAGTACGAACTCTCGGTGTTGTCGGGCCCGATAATCCCGGTCACCACGACAGGAATCAGCCGCGACACGGACATGGTCGGTTCGCAGGGTGGACGCGGCGGCGGCGGCGGACCGCCCGGCGGTGGATCCGGCTCGCGATCGCATTCATCGAATGCGTCGACAATCTGCCATTCGCTTCCGACCCCGACGCCGTACACGCTGGAAGTGCGCTGCGTCAGGGCAACTTCGATGGATCCCTCCAGCCAACCTTCTTGATTGAGCTCCGCAGGCCTCGGGTACCGCCCCTCGATCAGTTCGATGTTGTCTTGCGCATCGTCCAACGCCGCGAAGTACGCAGTAGTCGGAATCACCTG
The DNA here is from genome assembly GCA_965208665.1 of Dehalococcoidia bacterium. Taxonomy (GTDB): domain Bacteria; phylum Chloroflexota; class Dehalococcoidia; order Bin125; family Bin125; genus Bin125. Next base: position 1,383,113 of record CBDBPH010000002.1, on the reverse strand, counting down.
GCTGGGCCGCAGTGGGAAGTCGATCAGCGTCGGCACGGTCGAACGGAAACGCAATCGCTGCGTCTCGAGCTCGCCAAAGCGCTCGCTGATTGACTCCTCGGCGTACGCGCGAGCCGACACGTTCGGACCGCCGGCCAGCGGCAGACCGTTCATGAACGTGAACATCTGCCGGCGCGTTTCCAGGTCCTCGCGCAGGCTGACGGTCAGCGACAGGTCCGAGACGGCGCGCGTGTAGATCGTCGTCGACGACATCAATACCGCGGCCACCAGGATCCCCGCCGCGATCACCAACTGCAGCCGCCAGCTATCGCGCATGCGGCGCAAAACAAAGCCGAGGACGGCCCCGAACGACTCCACCCGGACCCCCAACCACGAACTGCGAACTCGCTCAAAATTCGCCGCCCCCGTGACAACGGCAGCGGCGATGAATTTGTGGGATCGCCTAGTAGTCTACGAAGGCCAGGCGGTCGAACATACCCCCCACTCCCTGATCTCAATCTCCCTCCGCGCAGCGGGGGGAGATGCCGAAGGCCAAGGGGGGCGTACGCTTTGACCGAACGATCGGTCGTCGCGAGGCAGCATGAGCGGCATCATCAGCTCCCTTCCTACCGCGTTTCGCATCGCCGTGCGTCGACTCAACGGCAACCGGCGGCTCATGGCCGCCGTCGCCGTCGGCGTCGTCCTCGCCGTCGCCCTCATGGCCTCCACCACGATCTACCGAAACGCCTTGCGCGACCTCGGCCTGCAGACCGACCTCCGCCGTGTGTCCGACGCCGAACTCGATGTCCGCATCCTCAACGCCGCCCACGGCCTCTCCAGCAACTTGGCCGAGGACTCGTTCGCGCTCATCGACCGCCGCTTGCGCATACCCGATGACTACATCTCCGACGTCAAGCACTCCCTGACCAGCGCCACCTTCTTCATGACCGAGGTCGGCGGCATCCCGCCCGAGGAGGACCCGCGCGACCGCGCCAGGGTGCTCTGGTTCGAAGGGGTGCGCGACCGCATCGAACTGGTCGACGGGCGCTGGCCTGATGCCGCTCCCGCCGCTACCCCCGATCAGCCGCCCGTTATTGAAGTGGCAATGGGCACCGACGCGGCTGCGTCTGGAGGCTTCACCCTCGGCGAGACCCGCGACATCCACGCCTCCTGGCGCGACGACGCCGAACCGATCCAGCTCCGCGTCGTCGGTCTGATCCGCCCGATCGATTACACCGAACGCTACTGGGGCGTGCGACGTGATCACTTCCTGGTCCCAACCGAAAAGACCGACGCCTTCGCCTTCTTTGCGCCCAGGTCTTCCCTGATCGACGCCATGGCCGGCTTCATGCCCGAACTGCGGGCCCGGCTCGAGGTCTACGCCCAGATCGACCGTTCCACCTTCACGGCGGAATATGCCGGACTCGCCGCTGTCCAGTTCCGCGCCGCCTTCGAGTCAATCGCCAAAGAGATTGAGCGGTCCCGCGTTGAAACGGAAATCGTCAACGTCCTCAACAGCTATGAAACCAAGGAGTTCTTCTCCTCGATCCCCCTCCTGGTGCTGACCCTGCAGATCGTTGGCATCGTGCTGTTCTATCTCGTGCTCGTCTCGACCATGGTGGTTGAGCGCCAGTCGTCCGAGGTCGCGCTGCTCAAGTCCCGCGGTGCCGGCCTCGGCCACATCATGTCCATCTCCACCCTCGAGGGTCTGTTATTGGTCGCCCTGGCGTTGGGAGTCGGTCCCATTGTGGCCCGCGAAGCGATCGCATTCCTCGGCCATTCGCCTGCCTTCGAAGGACTCACCGGCGGAGCCAGGCTGACGGTTGAGTTGACCGGCGAGGTCTACATCTGGGCTGGAGTCGGAGCGGCGCTCAGCTTCATCGCCCTGATCTGGCCCGCTTGGCGCTCCAACCGCGCCACCGTCGTGCACCATGCCCGCTCGACCTCGCGACCGCAGGACAAGCCCATCTTCCAGCGCTACTACCTCGATCTCGTCGTCGTCGGAGTCGGCGCGTTGCTCTTCTTCCAGCTCCAGGAGTCTGGCTCGCTGGTCACCGAAGATCTGTTTGGCGGCCTGCAGCAAGACCCGCTCCTGCTCATCGCGCCGGCCGTCTTCGTCGTCACCGTGGCCGTGCTCTTCCTGCGCCTCTTCCCGCTGGTGCTCTCCGCCTTTGGCGGCATTGCCCGGATCTTGGGCGGTGCATCAACGCAGATGGTGCTCTGGCACTTGACCCGCGCCCCGGTGCAACCCGGACGACTGGCGCTGTTGCTGATCATGGCAACCTCACTCGGTATGTTCGGCGGCACATTCGGCGCCACTCTGGACAAGTCATTCGACGATCGCGCCGCCTATCAGTCCGGGGCTGCTCTGCGGCTCTCCGACGTCCGCAGCAGCGGCGCATCCGTGCAGATGCTCGAGGACGATTTGTCCGAAGCGCCGGGCATCGGCAATGCCTCGTTCGTCGTCCGACAGAACGCCTCCTTCTCACGAGGCGCGCTCGACGTCACCGACGCCACCGTGCTCGGTATCGACCCCGGTTCCTTCTCCGACGTGCTCTGGTACCGCGAGGACTTCTCGGTACAGGACATCCACGAACTTGTCAGCCGCGCGACAGGCCCGCAGTTCGAGGTTGAACAGATCACCATCCCCGCCGACGCCACGTTCGTCGGCATGTGGGTCTGGCTGCCGCAGACCAGCGGCGTCATCAACCCCGCGTTGCGCTTGCGCGACGGCAAGGGCCGCTACCGCGATGTCGGCTTGCTCGGTCTGCCTCGCGGTCGAGGCTTCGGCGGCGTCGAACTTGAAGAAGGTTGGCGATTCCTCTACGCCGACCTCCACACTGGGTCTGGCGCTCCCCACATCGGACCCTGGACGCTCCAGGCCATCTCCATTCGCACAGCTGGAACGACCAACTTCTCAGGCACCGTCGGCTACGACGCCGTGCAGTTCACGACTGCCGGTTCAGTGCCGGACAACATCATCGATGTCGGCTTCCCCGACGGCACGATCGTCGAGAGTTTCGAGCAACAGGGTCGCTGGACCGTCTACACCGACACGACCCGGGCCGGACCTCTGCCCGACGATGCCCGTCTGGACCCGGCTCAGGCCCGCGACGGCGAATTCGGCATGCGCTACCGCTGGAATCGCGACGTGCGCTCCGGCATGCCGCGCGGCGTCCGCCTGGTGGGCCCCGATGCGCCTGTCCCTGTCCTCGTCAGCAACACCTTCCTCGCCGAAGCCTCGCTCGACCTCGGGGCGCTCATCAAGCTCAACATGTCCAGCGTCTATGTCCCGGTCCAGATCGTCGGCAGCTTCGATCTCTTCCCCACCTGGAATCCCGAGGACGCCCGCGCGCTGATTGTCGCCAATCGCGACTATCTCCACTACCGCGTCAACCGCAATCCCGCCTCGCTCGGCGCGATCGCCCCCAATGAAATCTGGATTCAGCCCTCCGACGAAGACGGCCTGCGCCAGTTGCGCACCTTCCTCGAGGTCACGCCGCCCTGGAAACACGAAGCCTTCGACGTCGACGCGATCCGCAACCTGCAGGACGAGGATCCTCTCGTCGCCGCCGGCTGGGAGGGATTGCTGTTCCTCACCTTCATCGCAATCGTCCTGCTCGCGGCCCTGGGCTTCCTCGTCGCGTCCGTCCTCGTTGCGCAACAGCAACAGGGTGAGTTTGCCGTCCTCCGCACGGTGGGATTCTCGCTCCCACAGGTGCTACTCGTGGTTGGAATCGAGAAGATCCTGATCATCGCGGTGTCGATGGCCCTCGGAACGGCCGTCGGCCTGCAACTCGGAACGATGATGCTCGAGTTCGTCGGCTTCGTCGAAACCGGCGAGTCCGTCCTGCCGCCCTTCGTCACCGTCACCGACTGGGCCACCATCGGTGGAGCCTACGGAGTCCTCGGCCTCGTCTTCCTCGGAGCCATCGCCGTGATCGTCGCCCTCTACATGAGAATGACCATCGGCCAAATCCTCCGAATCGGCGCCGACTAGCCCCGACTATCCCCTCTCCGTTCCGGTCCCCTCTCCCTCTGGGAGAGGGTCCCCGTTCCCGATGGATTCGCCCTGTGCCATTGGAGGGAGACCCGACTCCCTACGTGAACACCACCGCGCCCCCACTAGCCCCCACCGCCGCCGGCGCCGCCGCCCCCACCGCTGCCGAGCCGCTCCTCAACCGCCGAGTGCTGCTGCGCCGGACGCGCCGCAAGTTCGAGCGGCCGAACAGCCGAGCTCACCGTCTCCACCGCCTGCCGCGCCACTTCCCTCACCATGCGCCGCCCTTCCTCGACCAGCTCGCCATTGCGAACCACTGAACGGATTCCCGGCAGCACCAGAGCGATGATCATGATCGCCGCGAAAATGATGCCGGGTCCAATCAGCAATGGGCGGATGCTGATGAAGTCCGCTGCCAGGCCATTCGCCAGGATCATGACCGCCATGATCCCGCCCGCGAACATCGCGTAGAGCGACATCACTCGTCCGCGCACGGAGTCCGGCACAACCGCCTGGATCATCGCGCTGGTCAGGACCATGAACATCGCCTGGCTCGCCCCGGCAATCACACTGCCGATCAGCGCGAACAGCAGCGAATCGGCAAACCCGACCCAGACCAGCGAAGCCCCCGAGATGAACCCGGCGACCAGGAACACGCGCCCCCGGATCGCGCCAATCGGCAACATCGACAGTCCCACCGACGAGATCAGCGCGCCACTGCCCAGCGCCATCAGCAAATACCCGTACTCCGACTGGCCGCCGCCCAGAATCAGGTCCGCGTAGGCCGGCAATAGCGAGAAGTCATACGCCATCGTGAACATGCAGTGCAACGAGACCATGATGATCATCAGCCGCACCGACGGCGCTCGACCCAGATAGCGCAAACCATCGCGAATGTGTCCGGCAGTGTCGCGAAACAGTCCGCCGGCGTGGCCCTGAATGCCGCCGGTCGACCGAGTGGTCATTCGGGTCATTTGCAGGATCGACAGCACGAGGAACAGCGCCGCCCCGACGAACACCCACTCGGCGCCGAATGCCTGCAGGATTGGACCCGCAACCGGACCAACCACCTTGGACCCGAACTGCATCATCGACGCCATCGTGACCGCACTCAGCAACGCATGCAGCTTGACCGTGTTGGGCAGCAGCGCCTGCATCGCCGGCATTTCACCGGAGCGAATCAGTCCCGAAACCAGCGTGATCAGCACCAGGTTCCACATCGCGATCTGGCCGCTGAACGCCAGGTAAGCAAGCCCCAACGCGCAGACCGCCGCCCCGATGCGGCAGATGATCACGATCCTGGCTCGATCGAAGCGGTCCGCCAGTGCGCCCGCAAACGGCGCCAGCACCCATGGAAAAATCGCCGCAAACGTGACGATCCCTGTACCCGATGGATTGCCCGTCAGCTCGTAACCCAGCCATCCGCTCGCGACAATCATCGCCCACAACGAGACCGAGGACAGCCCCGCCGCGTAGAACATCCGCCGGTACTCGAGGTACTGCATCGCCGGGAAGATGCGCAGCAGGAACCCCTGCGGCTCGACCGGTGCCCCGACCTGCTGACTCATTCGCAATTCCCCTGACAATTCATCGCATGTTACGGCCTTGCGAATCTCCCTGACCAGACGTACGGGTACGCTATCGGCGATACCGCCGTCCAACCCATCCAGAGCAGGCAGTCCCATGACCTCACAAGACCATCTCCGCAAACGATCCAGCGTCCTCGTCGACGGACCCAACCGCGCCGCTGCCCGATCGCAGTTGTACTCCGTCGGCTTCGACGACGAAGCCCTCTCCAAGCCGCTGGTCATGGTCGCCCATAACTGGATCGGCACCATGCCCTGCAACTTCTCCCATCGAGAGCTCGCTCAGGACGTCATGCGCGGCATCCGCGAGGCCGGCGGCACGCCCATGGAGGTCAACACGGTCTCAATCTCCGACGGCATCACCATGGGCACCGAGGGCATGAAGGCCTCGCTCATCTCGCGCGAAATCATCACCGACTCGATCGAACTCTGCGCCGTCGGCTACGCCTTCGACGCCGCCGTCGTGATCTGCGGCTGCGATAAGACCATCCCGGCCGCCGCCATGGCCATGGCGCGGATCAACATCCCCTCGGTCGCCCTCTACTCCGGCTCGATCGCCCCAGGACGTCACCACGACGGCCGCGACCTCACCATCCAGGATGTCTTCGAAGCCGTCGGCCAGCATTCGGCCGGCACGATCGACGACGACGAACTGCACCAGGTCGCGCTCAACGCCTGCCCCGGCGCCGGTGCCTGCGGAGCGCAGTACACCGCCAACACGATGGCCACGACGCTCGAGTTCCTCGGTCTCTCGCCAATGGGCTCGGCCACCGTCGGCGCCACCGACCCGCGCAAGCACCACGTCGGCGAGGACGCCGGACAGCTCGTTATGGACGTACTCCGCCGCGGAGTCAAGCCGCGCGACATCCTCACCCGCGAAGCCTTCGAGAACGGCATCGCCTGTGCCGCCTCCACCGGTGGCTCGACCAACGTCGTCCTCCACCTGCTCGCCCTCGCCCGCGAGGCCGGCGTCGAACTCACCATTGACGACTTCGACGAAATCTCCGAGCGCACGCCCTTAATCGGCGACCTCCGACCCGGCGGTCGCTACGTCGCGCTCGACATGGACCGCGCCGGTGGCACCCCGCTCCTCGCCAGGCGCCTGCTTGAGGGCGGCAAGCTCCACGGCGACGCCAACACCGTCACCGGCCAGACCATCGCCGAAGCCGCTGCCGACGCGCAGGAGACGCCCGGCCAGGACGTCATCCTCCCGGTCGACCAGGCGCTCAAGGAGACCGGCGGACTCGTCATCCTCAAGGGCTCACTCGCCCCGGACGGCTGCGTCGTCAAGGTCGCCGGCTACGAGCGCCAACTCCAGACCGGCCCAGCCCGCGTCTTCGAGCGCGAAGAAGACGCCATGGACGCCGTTACCCAAAACCGGATCAACGCCGGCGACATCGTCGTCATCCGCTACGAAGGCCCCAAGGGAGGCCCCGGCATGCGCGAAATGCTCGGAGTCACCGCCGCCATCGTCGGAGCCGGCTTGGGCGAGTCCGTCGCCCTGCTCACCGACGGCCGCTTCTCAGGAGCCACCAGAGGGCTCATGGCCGGCCACGTCGCCCCCGAGGCCTACGTGGGAGGACCCATCGCCCTCGTTGAAGAGGGAGATCAAATCACCCTCGACATCCAGAACCGAGAACTCAACCTCGACGTTGACGAGGCCGAGCTAGACCGCCGCCGAGCTAACTGGACCCCCCGCCCCGCCAACTACGAAAACGGCGTCTTCGCCAAATACGCCACCCTCGTCTCCGGAGCCGAACGCGGCGCCGTCACAAGTTAGCCAACCACCTCTCTCCCCCCGCGGAGACTTGCAACCCAGTCCTGTTCGGTCCCCTCTCCCCGAGGGAGAGGGTTAGGGTGAGGGCCGTGCCGCGTTACACAGACCCTCACCACCCACGTCGACGCCGCCTCCTCCTCCGACCACCCGAACTCGCTGACGCCTTCAACATCGCCACCAACACCGCACCAACCAACTTGAACACCCCGCCAATCAAAATCACCCACGGCGACTCCGCAGCCTCCCGACGCTCCCGCTGCTCAGCCCGCTTCGCCCGTCGATGATCCCACGGCTTGACCGATCCCTGCTGTCCCCAGACGCCGGCCCGTTCGCGCTTCGCATACCGCTCCGAATCGTCGAACCCCAGCTCTGCCCCTCCATACTCCCGGTACCAGTACGCCAGCCCCGACTCCACCATCGCGTGATTGGCGGAATCCCGAACCGAGCCACCCTCCGGATACAGAACCCCGACCAGCCGCTGATAGCGGTCGACATCAACGACCCGCAGCCGCCACTCCCGACGACTCCGCACGACCCGCCGCAAGTAGTCGTGCGAATCCCGCCCTGACCGCTGATCCTTCTCCGGCGCGTCGATCCCATACATCCGAACCGAGTACTCGTCCCCGTTGGGCAGTTGCACCTTGACCGAATCGCCGTCAATCACCCGCACCACATGCACCGCATAGTCATCAGCCATGAACCGGAGCATACCTGCGCTACGATTCCCGCCATGACTCGACTACAGATCGCCCCCGAACTCTCCCTCAACGTCGCCGACCAGGGCGAAGGCCCGCTGGTCATCCTGATCGCCGGCGGCATGATGGACATGGACCAGTGGACCCCCGTCGCAGACGTCCTGTCTAAAACCCACCGCGTCGTCCGCTACGACCAGCGCGGCATCGGCGAGTCCGACCAGCCGACCGAGGGCTACACCGTCGACCAGTTCGCCGAAGACGCCGTCAACCTGATTAAGACGCTCGATGCCGGTCCGGCCGTCCTGATCGGCAACTCCCTCGGTGGGACCGTCGCAATGGGCGCCGCCTTCTCCGCCCCTGAGCTCGTGCGAGGCATCGTCACCTGCGCCACCTCCGCCGGACCGACAGGTCCGCCCACGCCCCCCGAGACCATGCAGCACATGATGCGCGGTGCACAGCTCCCCGTCCCCCAAGCCGCCGCCGCGATGATGGACATCCTCTTCGCCACCGACTTCATCGACGAGAACCCCGATGTACTCGACGCCGCCGTCGAAAAGCGAAGCCAGGGAGCCCCGATGATCGCTACCCTCGGCCCGCTTCAATCCGTCCTGACATTCGACCCCATCGAACGCCTCAAGACCCTCAATATCCCTATGCTCGTCCTCCACGGAGAAGAAGACGTCCTCGTCCTCCCCGACCACGCCCAACTCCTCGCCGAAGCCATCGGCGCCGAAGCGAACCTCATCCCCAACGCAGGCCACGCGCTGGTCTTGGAGCAGTCGACAGCGGTCGCGCAAGCCTTGACCGCCTTCCTTTCTGAAACGAACCCGTAGGGGCGGCCCTTGTGGCTGCCCTCACAATGCTTCGGTCAAAGGGAAGGGCGACCACAAGGGTCGCCCCTACGAAGTCACACTCGCTGGCGACTTACACCTCCAACTCCGGACGCTGCAGCACCCAGTCCGTCGACTGCTCATACGCGTGAGCCACCCGACACACCGTCGCCTCATCGAAGTGCCGACCGCCGATCATCAACCCAATCGGCATCCCGTTGCGGTCGTACCCGCAGGGAATCGAGATCGCCGGAATCCCTGTCACGTCGTACGGAGCCGTCAAGCGGGCCAGCTCCGCCGTCGGGTCGCCGTCCTCGATCAGCGGCGCCGTCCGCGAACAGGTTGGCGAGATCAGTACATCCACCTCCTGCAGCACCTCGACCGTCTCATCGATGAACTTGCGACGCAGCCGCTGGTCGTTGATGTAATCAACCGCCGTCACCGACAACCCCGCCTCCACCCTCTCCAGGATGTCCCCGTACTCGCCCCGCCGCTCGTGCAGCCACTTGGCGTGATAAGCCGCCGCCTCAGCGATGATTGTCAACCCTCGCGGGCGGTCGGTCTGCAGCGGCATCTCGACCTCAGTCACGGTCGCGCCCATGCTGCGCAGATGATCGACCGCGATCTCGCAATGCTCGACCACATCCTCCTCGCAACCCTGCCAGAGCATTTGGCGAGGAACTCCGATGCGAATGCCGTCCACGCCCTCGACCAACGTCGCCGTGGAATCCCCCACCGGCACATCGGCGCTGCCGGGATCCTCCGCGTCGTAGCCGGCGATCGCGTTCAGCACCAGCCCGGCGTCCTCAACCGTCTTGGTCAGCGGACCCACGTGGTCCAGCGTCCACGACAGCGGCAACACGCCGCGTCGCGACACCCTCCCGTACGTCCCCATTAGCCCCGTCACCCCGCACACGCTGGCCGGAATCCGGATGCTGCCGCCCGTGTCCGAGCCCAGTGCCCCCAACGACGATCCCACCGCCACCGACGCGCCTGATCCGCCGCTGCTCCCGCCCGGCACCTTCGCCAGGTCCCACGGATTGTGGACCGCGCCGTAGTGCGGATTCCGGCTGGTCGTGCCAAACGCAAACTCGTGCAGGTTCAGCTTGCCCGGCATTACCGCGCCGGCTTCCTTCAGCTTCGTGTACACCACCGCATCCGTGTCGGGCACCCGGTCACGCAGGAATCCGCCGCCGCCCGTCGTGGGAATCCCTGCCGTATCGACCAGGTCCTTGAGCGCCACCGGAATCCCGTGCAACGGACCCAGATCGCGTCCGTCCCGCAACAGATCGTCCGCCGCCGACGCCTGCTCGCGCGCCAGCTCAGCAGTGACCGTGATGTAGGCGTTGAGCAACGGCTCCGTCGCCTCCAGCCTGTCAAGCACCGACTCGGTCAGCTCAACAGCGGTAACCGTGCCGTCGCGCAGGGCGACTCCGGCCTCGACGATCGAGAGGTCATACGGCTCACGATGATCCATCTCAGTCCTCCGCTCCACCGCGCAGATCGCCGACATCGAAGCGCAGGCCGATCGCGGGTTCGGTCTCGCCCAGGTCGGGCAGTGGTTCCGTCCGCAACGCGTTTCTCAGCGTCCGCGTCACAATCGGCAGCGCGCGCTCGAGATCCGCGTCGCTCGCAGACGCGCCGAGCGACTCGGCGAACGCCGCCAGTGCCTGCAATGGTGAGTCGGCCATACCCGCTCCTCTCCCGCTCAAGTCTGCGCTAGATGATACGCGCGCGACCCCTATCCTGCCCTCATCCAGTCCGCATCGACGAACCCAATCAGAGCGCTGTAAGGAGTCCTCCCGATGGCCGATGAAGTCCTGTTTGATGTGTCCGAGCGAGTCGCCACGATCACTCTCAACCGCCCCGACAAGATGAACACAATCAACAGCGCCCTTGGCTCACAGCTCATCGAGTCGCTGGTCGAAGTGCGCAACAACGACGAGATCCGCTCGGCCGTCATCACCGGCGCCGGCGACCGTGCCTTCTGCGCCGGTGCCGACCTGACCCAGGGCGACGGACCCGCCGCATCCGCCGGTCCGGCCGGTCATTTCCCCGCCAACCCCGGCGACCGCTTCGACGAGTTCGACGCCAAGAAGCCCCTCATCGCCGCGATCAACGGCCACGCCCTCGGCGGCGGCTTCGAAATTGCCCTCGTCTGCGACCTGCGCATCGGAGCCGAGAACGCCCGCGCCCGCCTCGGCCTGCCCGAGATCACCCTCGGCTTCTTCCCCCTCGCCGGCGGACCCATGCGCCTCCCCCGCGCCATCCCTCAGGCCTACGCCAACGAGATGCTCTACCTCGGCCGTCGCCTCAGCATGGAGGAAGCCCTCCAGTGGGGCGTCATCTCCCGCCTCGTCCCCCAGGACCAACTCCTGCCCACCGCCCAGGAGATGGCCGCCCAGGTCGCCGGCTACGCACCCATCGCCGTCCGCGCCATGAAAGAACTGATCAACGCCCAGGGAGACATGACCCTCGCCCAGGCCAACCGCTTCGGAGGCTCCCTCCGCTGGATCGTCGGCCAAACCGCCGACTCCAAAGAAGGCCCCCGAGCCTTCGCCGAGGGCCGCCAACCCGACTTCAAGGGCGAGTGATCACGACAGGACCCGACCCATGAGAAGCCAGGAATCGCTCAACGAACTCCGCTACCTCCGACGCATCCAGGAAGACGTCGAGGACCAGTGGCGCGCCCGACAACCCGACCTCGATCGTCTCCACCGCACAATGGCCCTCCTCTACACCAGTCACGGCCTCGTCTGGAAGTCCCACGGCTGCTCCGGCGCCGGCGAGCACGATCCCTACGCCGGCGAGATTGTCGAACTCGCCCTGCGCATCGAAGCGTCATCCCAGCGCGGCGCCCGCCGAGCCTTCAACCTCTTCGAACAATGGCGCTGCGAGGCCTGTAGCTGGAACTGCAACGCCCTCTACACGCTCTGGGCCACGACGGCCGAATCCGCCGCCGAGTTCCAGCCGCTCGATGCCATCGACGACCACCGCCTGATGCACGAACGCGCCGACCAGGGACTCGACCAACCCCTCCCCGAAGCCCTCGACATCCGCAACAACGCCGCCAGCATCCGCCTCGAAGCCAACGTCCAGATCGCCGAACGCCTCACCCACTGGACGGCCAACGGCCTCCTCAGCGACAACGTCGACCAACGCTACGCCACCGAACTCACCGAACCCGCCGCAGTGCCTGTCTGAACGGCAGAGTTTGGCTAGCCTGAGGTCGCGACGACACAGAGGGTGCGCTTGGACGAAAGGACGCCGCTCATGGAGACCCGTCAAAGACTGGTCGCTATAGCCGAACGGCTTGATGACTGGGAGGGCAAGCTACCTACCGAAGAAGCCACCAAGCACGCGCTGGTTCTGCCGTTCCTTCAGGCGCTCGGCTACAACGTGTTCGATCCAAGTCAAGTTATCCCGGAATTCGTCGCCGATGTCGCCGGGCTGCGAGGCGAAAAGGTCGATTACGCCCTGATCCACAACGACGTGCCTGTCATCTTGATCGAGTGCAAGAAGGCGGGATTAGACCTGAACCAAAGCCATCTCTCGCAACTCGTTCGTTACTTCGGAGCGACTCAGGCTCGAATAGGCATTTTGACGAACGGGATCGTCTATCAGTTCTTCACCGACCTCGTTCAGCCCAACGTCATGGACCAGTCGCCCTTCTTGGTCGTAGATCTGCGCATCCTTGACGAAAACAACGTGAGTGCACTGGATCGCATCACGACGGAGAACTTCGATCTCGAAGGCATGCTCTCTGCGGCGGTTGAGTTGGCATACCTAAAGGGGATGCGCGAAGCGTTGGAGCGGCAGCTTGACGAACCGGACGCTGACGTAGTGACCTGGCTTGCCCGACAGGTCTATACCGGTCGTCTTATGGAGTCTGTGCGAGAAGAGTTCACGGAACGCACTCGCCGGGCATTTCGGTCGCTAATCAATGAGAAGGTCAACGAAGTCCTACGAAGGGCAGTTGACCTGCAGCAGGAACCCTTGAGTGACCCTGAGGAAGAAACAGCGCTGGGTGCCCCACATGACCTCGATGACGCCGAGGATCAAGGCGAGAGCGGCGGCATTGTCACCACGGCGGAAGAGATTGAAGCCTACGAGATCGTGAAGTCAATTCTCGATGCAACAGTCGGAGGAGAGCGTGTCTTCATTCGGGACACGAAGAGCTACTGTGGGATTCTCCTTGACGACAACAACCGGAAGCCGCTCTGCCGCTTTAGTTTTCGTCCGACCAGAAAGCAGATCGCGCTCCTTGATGCCGACAAACATGCGCACTGGATAGACATGGACTCTCTTGATGACATCTACCAACACGCTGAGGCCTTGAGGGAGGCGGCGCGTCGATACGATGACCCAGCCGCCTGAGAGACCCGGTACTCAGCGACAACGTCGACACCCGCTACGCCACCGAGCTCACCGAACCAGCCGCCGTACCTGTCTGACCGCCATGACCTACCTCCCCCTCGACCATCTCTTCGTCCTCGACCTCACCCGAGCCCGCGCCGGACCTACCGCCACACGACAACTCGGCGACTGGGGCGCCGACGTACTCAAGATCGAACAGCCCGAGGTTCCCGGACAGGGCGAAGGCGTTACCGGCGCCCGCGAGTCCTCCGACTTCCTCAACCTGCACCGCAACAAGCGCTCCCTCACCCTCAACCTCAAGGAACCCGAGGCCGTCGAGATCTTCCTCACCCTCGTCGAGCGCGCCGATGTCGTCGTCGAGAACTACCGCGCCGACGTCAAGCGCCGACTCGGCATCGACTACGACGCCTGCCGCGCCCGCAATCCGCGCATTGTCTACGGCAGCATCTCCGGCTTCGGCCAGGACGGACCCTACGCCTGGCGTGCCGGCGTCGACCAGATCGCCCAGGGACTCGGCGGGATCATGTCCGTCAACGGACTGCCCGGCTCCGGACCCGTCCGTGTCGGCATCCCGATCGCCGACCTCACCGCCGGCAACTTCCTCGCCCAGGCCATCCTCATCGCCCTGATCGAGCGCGAGCGCTCAGGCGAAGGCCAATGGGTGCACACCTCACTGCTTGAGGCCCAGATCGCCATGCTCGACCTCCAGGCCACGCGCTGGACGATCGACGGTGAGGTCCCGCCTCAGGCCGGCAACGACCATCCCACCCTCATGCCGACCGGGGTCTACGAGACCGCCGACGGCCACATCAACATCGCCGCCTCCGGCGGAGTCATGTACACCCGACTCTGCCGAGCCATCGGCGCCGAGGACCTCCTCGACCATCCCGACTACGCCTCCTCCGTCCGCCGCTCGAAAAACCGCGCCGCGCTCAACGAGGACATCAACCAGCGCACCCGCACCAACACCTCCGCCTACTGGATCCAGTGCCTCAACGAGGCCGGAGTCCCCTGCGGACCGATCTACGACATCCCCGGCACGTTCGAGGACGAGCAGGTCAAGCACCTAGGAATCGCCCGCCAGGCTCCGCACCCCGACCGAGGCGAGATCACCGTCGTCGGACAACCGATCAACCTCGACCGAACTCCCCAACCTGACAAAATGCGCCTCGCGACTCCAGCCCTCGGCCAACACAACCACGAAGTCCTCACCGACCTCGGCTACACCCCCGACGCCATCACCGACCTCCGAACCCGAGGCGTCATCTAAGAGTCGCCTCACCTCAGCCCTCTCCCAGAGGGAGAGGGAGTTGATACGTTCCACAACTCCTTTCCGGTTCCCTCTCCCCGAGGGAGAGGGTTAGGGTGAGGGCCATCCGAACGCATCTATCTGGAGACCAACCATGAAGAACCACGTCCCCCTCGACACCGACAAGATGCTCGCCTGGTCCGAGGACGGCATCGGCTGGATGGTCTTCAACAACCCGGACAAGCTCAACGCCATGGGCGTCGCCATGAACGCCGCCATCCCCACCATCCTCCACACCTTCCGCGACGACCCCGACGTCCGCGTCGTCGTCATGACCGGCGCCGGCGACCGCGCCTTCGTCTCCGGCGCCGACATCTCCGAGTTCGAAGCCCAGCGCTCCAACCCCGAGACGATCAAGAAGTACGACGAAATCGGCGCGGCCGCCGGCCGCGCCTACGGCGAGCTCGACAAGCCGATCATCGCGATGATCCAGGGCTACTGCATGGGCGGCGGACTGCTCACCGCCCTGCGCGCCGACCTGCGCATCGCCTCCGACGACTCCCAGTTCGGCGTCCCCGCCGCCCGCCTCGGCCTCGGCTACGGCTACGGCGGTGTCAAGACCCTCTGCGACCTCGTCGGCTTCCCTGCCGCCCAGGAAATCCTGCTCACCGGCAAACGCTTCCCCGCCGCCGACGCCGCACGCTGGGGCCTGGTCAACCGGGTCACCACCCTCGAAGACCTCGAACCCACCGTCCACGACCTCGCCGCCACCATCGCCCAGAACGCCCCCAAAACCATCCGAGCCATCCGCCGAGCCATCCAGGAAATCCCCAAAGACCCCGACCACCGAAACCTCGACGAAGTCAACGCCCTCGTCCAGGCCTGCTTCGCCTCCAACGACTACAAAGAAGGCCGAACCGCCTTCATGGAAAAACGACGCCCCGTCTTCCAGGACGCGTGACCCCTCCGATCCCCTCTCCCCGAGGGAGAGGGTAAGGGTGAGGGCCACTCCGCTCTCCCCCCCGCCTGACGGCGGGGGGAGATGTCTCGTAGAGACAGAGGGGGGCCTCGCACTGGAGGACGAACCACCCGAAGAAAGCGACGACCCCTTGTAACCACACCCGCCCACGACCCAAGTTTTTCTCGTCATCGAAGTCAACCGACCACCTGGCCCCGCCGTGCCCGACCGTTCTCTATCCTGATCCTCTGACTGGATCGAGGTGAACCATGCCCGTCGAATTCCTGGGAATGATCGGCGTCAAGCCGTCCGAGTCCAACGCCGCCATGCACATCATCGGCGGCGGCATCGACCATGACTACCTCTGTCGATTCACGAAAGCCCACGAAGACTCCGACTTCGACGGCGTCCTCGTCGGCTACACCTCCGCCGCCGCCGACGGTCTCCACGTCGCCCAGGCCGCCGCCGCCTGCTCCGAGCGCATCAAGTTCCTCATCGCCCACCGCCCCGGATTCGTCGCCCCCACCCTCGCCGCGCGCAAGTTCGCCACCCTCGACTTCTTCACCGGCGGACGCGTGTCCGTCCACATCATCACCGGCGGACACGACGTCGAACAGCAGCGCGACGGCGACTGGAAGGGCCACGACGAGCGCTACCGCCGCACCGACGAGTACCTCAGCATTATGCGCCGCACTTGGGAGCACGACGCCAACGGCCGAGAACCCTTCGACTTCAACGGCGAGTTCTACCAGATCGTCGGCCAGAACCCCGAGGTCACGCCAATCCAGCCCGGCGGCATCCCGCTCTACTTCGGCGGCGCATCCGACATCGCCTTCGAAATCGGCGTCAAGCACGCCGACATCTACATGATGTGGGGCGAACCGCGCGCCTCGATCGCCTCCACAATCGAGCGCGTCCACGAGGGCGCCGCGAGGCACGGGCGCAAGCCCAGACTCTCCGTCTCTTTCCGCCCGATCATCGCCCCCACTGAAGATCAGGCCTGGGAGAAGGCCCGCAACTATCTCGCCGCCGTGCAGAAGCTGTCCAAGCAGCCGCTCGACTTCCGCCCCCAGTCGCGCGGCTCGCAGCGCCTGCTCGAGTTCGCCGCTCAGGGCGAAATCCACGACGAACGCCTCTGGATGCCCATTGCCGGAGCCACCGGCGCCGCTGGCAACAGCACCGCCCTCGTCGGCACCCCCGAGCAGGTCGCCGAAGTCCTGCTCAAGTACATCGACCTCGGAGTCACCACCATCCTCATTCGAGGCTTCGAACCCCTGCCCGACGCCATCGACTACGGCCAGGAACTCATCCCCATGGTCAAGGACGAGGTCGCCCGCCGCGACGCTGCCGCGGCCCGACAGGAAACCGCGGCCGTCGCGGACTAACCATGAACGACGCCGAGCGCCGAATCCGCGCCTACGAGGAAATGGGCGACCATCGCACCGGCCGCGAGGCCGACAACACGACCACCTGGTGGATGATCGAAGAGCTGCGCAAAATCGGCGTCGACGCCGACCACCAGACCTGGCGCTTCCCCCGCGTCGAAATCCACGACGCCTCAATCCGTTTCGGCCCGTGGGACATCCCCGCAGTCCCGACCTTCGACAGCGCCTTCACCGACCACAACGGCCTCACCGGAACGCTGCGCACCGACAACGGGCCCGGCATCGTGGTCTGGGAGTTCGGCCCCGACCAGCAGGATCGCATGGCCGCGGGAATCTATTCGTCGTTCGAGCTGGCCCGCCAGGATGGCGCCGATGGCATCATCCTCGTCATGGGCGACCCGGACGGTCATCCCGTCGTGCGCAACGCCGAGTTCCCACTTGCCCCGATCGCGTTGCCGGTCCTCCAGGTTGCGCCGATGGACGCAGGGCCTCTGCTCGACGCCGTCGGCTCCGAGATCACCCTGATCAGCGACGGCGGGCGAGTCGACGCGCCAGCGGACAACGTGATTGCAACGATTCCAGGCGCCGACCCCGATGCCGAGCCCGTTGTCCTCATGACCCCAAAATCGGGCTGGTACACCTGCGCCGCCGAACGAGGCGGCGGCATCGCGATCTGGATGGAAGTCGCGGGACGGATCGCCGCCAATCCCTGCCGCCGTACGCTCAACATGGTCGCCTCCAGCGGACACGAACTCCACCACCTCGGCCTCGACCACTACATCCAACAACTTGGCGACTCCGCCCACGACGTCCACGCCTGGATGCATCTCGGAGCCTCCATCGGCTCCCGCAACGGCCAACCCAGCTATGCCGCCTCCGACGACGAACTCTTCAACGTCGCCACCAACGCCCTCAACGCCCAGGGGCTTGAGCGCCGCGCCTTCCCCGTCGGCAACGCCGGCTACGGAGAAGCCCGAAACATCGGAGAAATCAACGGCCGCTTCGTCTCCTTCCTCGGAGGCCACCCCTATTTCCACAGCCCCCAGGACACCTACGACCGCTGCGTCGACCCAGAATCCCTGACCAGGCACACCGACGCAGTGGAGCAAATCGTCCGGTACATGCTTCGTTAGACCTCAATTCCCTCAATCCCGCGCGCCTGTCCGTCATTCCTGCGAAGGCAGGAACCACGAACCTCTCAACTCTGATCGCAGCACAAGACCTCGACGTACCTCAGATCTCCGCCACCAGCTCCCTCCTCCCGATCTACGCGAGGTCCCCATACAAATCCCGAAGCATTGGATTCATCTCGCGGATCTCCCGCAATTTCCACTCCCGCTTCCAGCGCTTGAGCCGCTTCTCTCGCAGGATCGCCTCCTCCATCGAGTCATGCAGCTCGTACCAGACCAGCCTCGTGACGTTGTAGTTGCTCGCAAATCGGCTTCCCTTGCGCTCTCGATGCTGATGGGCGCGTTGTGCGAGGTCTGACGTGACCCCGGTGTAAATCGGGCCGAACGGCGGTCGGTTGATGACCATGTAGACGGCGGGTTGCTTTGGCATGGTGGGTGGATGATGGAACGGAAGGGACTTGCGTTCAACCGGTGGTGGTACGTCGATGTTCCGTGCTGCGAAGTGAATTGGGAGGTTCGTGATTCCTGCCTGCGCAGGAATGACGGAGGGGGCGTCAGACGACTCTCGAACGGCGCAGCCGCGCCAACTCCAACGCCTCAATCCCAACCCCCGACAACACCTCCGCCGTGTGCTCGCCCAGGCGCGGAGGCGGCCGCCGAATGGCCCACGGACTCTCACTCAGCTTGTACGGCGCGCCCGGCAGCCTGACTGGTTCCTCGAACTCAGAATGTTCGATCTCCGTCCAGAACCCCCTCGCCTCGAGGTGCTCCGACTCTGCCACCTCTCCGATCGTGTGTACCGGCTGGAAGGAAATGTGGTTCTCCCCGAACAACTCCATCAACTCCGCCCTCGTCCGCTCCTTCATCCAGGGATGCCAGAACGCGTCCAGATCCTCGGCGTGCTGAAACGAGAGCCAGCGATTCTTCAACCGCTCGTCGTGCTGCCACTCAGGATCGCCCATCAACTCCAGGAACCGGCTCCACTGACGGTCGACCATCGTGATCACTTCGTAGTAGCCGTCCTTGACCGGCGTCACCTGCCATGGATAAAACTGATTCATGCGCGTCCCCGCGCGACCCCGAGCTTGCCCGGTGAACACAAACGGCGCAACCCCCGCTCCGGCCATCACGTTGCTGATGATGTCGACGATCGAGAGCCAGGCGTGCTGCCCCAGTCCGTCCTCGCGCGTCGCTCGACGAGCCAACATGGCCGCAATTGCGGCGTGGATCCCGCCCTGGAACTGGGGAGCGTCATACGGTAGACCAAGCGGCGGGCGATCCGGATCGCCGATCTTGAATGAGATCCCGCTGGCCAGCGATGCAATCAACGACGCCGATTGCCAACCCTCGCGCTGCGTGCCAATGCCGAACACCGTGATCGTCACCTGGTTGAAATCGGGCGAGTCTGTCGACAGGTCCTCCCACGTCAATCCGAGCTCGCGTTGCCTCGCGATCTGACGGGAGCTGATCACCGTCCCGCAGCGCTGGGCCAACTGGCGGTAAAGCCGGCGACCGGCCGCGCACGCCAGATTCAACGTCACACTGCGCTTGTTCGTGTCCAGAAACAGGTGCAGCCCGCTGCGTTCGCGACCCGGCTCATCCGCCGCGAACGGGGACTTCCGCCGAACCTCGTCACCACCCGGTGCCTCAACCTTGATCACCTCCGCCCCAAGGTCCGCCAACAGCTTGCCCGCGTAAGAAGCGGCAATCCCGCCGCCGTCCTCAAGCACCGCGAATCCGTCCAAAGCAGCCTCAGCCATGCGGGTCAGGCTACCCTCTCCTTCGAGTGTGAGAGTTCCGGTTCCCTCTCCCTCTGGGAGAGGGCTAGGGTGAGGGCTCCCCACTTTGTGATGGAGGCGCCCGATGGAGAACCTGAGCGGAAAGGTGGCGCTGATAACCGGTGCTGGTTCGGGGATCGGACGCGGTATCGCTCTCGCCTGCGCTGATGAAGGCATGCACGTGATCCTCGCCGACGTGCAGGCGGGCACGACCCAGGCCGTCGCTGCCGAGGTCGAAGCAAGGGAAGTCCAGGCGCTGCCCGTCGACCTCGACGTCACCGACAGCGTCGGCTACGAGTGGCTGGCTGAGCAGGTCTACGCCGAGTTCGGCGAACTCAACCTGCTCGTCAACAACGCCGGCGTCCTGACCGGCGGCGTCGTCAGCGAGGCAACCCAGGCCGATTGGGACTGGACCTTCTCGGTCAACATGTACGGCATCGTCAACGGCGTCCAGACCTTCCTCCCTCGCATGCGAGCGCAGGATGGAGATGCGCACATCGTCAACACCGTGTCGATGGCCGGCCTGCGGCTCAACGAGGTCATCCCCCTCGGCGTCTACAGCGCCAGCAAGCACGCAGCCTTCGCCTACTCCGAGTCCCTCCGAGACGAACTGGCAGCCGAGGGCATTGGCGTCTCCGCCCTCTGCCCCGGCGGCGTCGACACCCTCATCGGCGAAGCCGGCCGCAACCGTCCTGACCAGTACGGCGGCCGAACCGACGGAGCCGCTCGAGGCTTCAGCCCCGGCGCGATGTCGCAACAGATGGACCCGGAGGATGTCGGTCGCATCGTCGTCAAGGGAGTCAAGGCCAACCGCTGGCTGATCTTCTCTCACCCCGAGCTGCGCCCACACGTCGAGCGCCGCTACCAGCGCATCATGGACGACTTCGACTTCTTCGCCAACTCATAGTTCGCCATTCCCGCGCTTGCCGCGGCAATCTCGCACCACGTACGACAGCCCTGGAACCGAGACACATCACGAAACGAGCGATCGCGAATGAGCACCGAGCACGCCGCCCCTACCGACATCCTCCCCGATCCCGAAGTGGTCGAAGTCTCCGCCGGCATCTACGCCTACATCCAACACGATGGATCCTGGTGCCTGAACAATCCCGCCTTCATCGACGTTGGCGACCACGTAGTCGCCATCGATGCCTGCGCCAACGAGCGCCGCACCAGACTCTTTCGCGAGGCAATCGCCGAAGTCTCCAGCAATCCCGTGCGAACCCTGGTCAACACGCACTCGCACATGGACCACACCTACGGCAACTGCCTGTTCGCCGACGATGCAGTAATCATCGGACATCGAAACTGCCGCACCGACATCCTGCGCGACGCGCCTAACCAGCGCGAGCGCGTGTCAGTGATGTTCCCCACGGTCGAGTGGGGCGAGGTCACGCCGGTCGCCCCAAGCGTCGTCTTCGACGACACGATGACCCTCTATGCCGGAGACCTCGAGCTCCAACTGATCTACGTCTCGCCGGCGCACACCATGACCGATGCCGTCGTCTGGATTCCCGAGCGCCGGCTCCTGATTGCCGGTGACATCATCTTCAACCAGGGAACCCCGTTCGCACTGATGGGCTCTGTCGCCGGCTGGCGCTCGGCGCTGGAACGCCTGAGGCAACTCCCGATCGAGACGGTCATCGCCGGTCACGGCCCGGTCGCCGACGCGTCGGTGCTCGACGAAGTCGACGCCTATCTCGAGTTCGTCCAGGACTCCGCCAGCACCGCCTTCAATGCCGGAGTCGACCCCCTTGCTGCAGCCCGAGACCTCGACCTAGGTCGCTTTGGCGAGTGGACCGATGAAGAGCGAATCGTCGGCAACCTGCACCGCGCCTACAGCGAACTCCGCGGCGAGGAATGGGGCGCAGAGATTGACATGGCCACCGCCTTCGGCCAGATGATCGAGTTCAACGGCGGCAAACCCCTGCGCTGCCTGGCCTAACGCCAACCACGATCAAATCGGGATCTTCTCGACCTCTTCCGCCGGCATGATCCCCGCCCACTTGCGCAGTTCCTCGTTCAGCCGATCCTCCCGGTCGCCGAGGTGGCACTGATTCAGGTAGCCCAGGTACGTCGCGACCTGTTCGCGTCGCAACTCGGCAACGTCCGCCATCGCCTCTTCGGCGCCCTCGCGGCCGTCGCCCATGATCACACCCAGCGCGCTGTACAGCGTGTCGTCGCCGTCCTTGGCCAGGTACCACTCCGCCTTGTTCAGGTAACGGTGAACTTCTTCGCGCCGCTCCGGCTCCCGCAGCATCAGGTAGCGCATGTGGTCGACGAAGTACGCCAGATGACGCTCGATGTCTTTCTGGCAGAGCTCGTAGATCTTCCGCTCCGCTTCGGTCTGAGCCAGTTGCTCACCGTGCCGCAACAGCGCGATCAGCATCGCGTCGTGCATGACCGACGCAACACAATACTCACTGAAGGTGTACGACTGCGTCAGCGGCAAGAACTTCCAGTTGCGGCCGCCGCGGCCCAGACCGCCGCCGTTGGCCAGCGCCCGCTTGCGCCACACCTCGTACAGCCGAGCGCCGTCGAACACGACCGTGCCCAGGAACAGCTTGACCTCGATGTAGCCGTAGGAGATTTCCTGCAGCCAGCGGCCGGTCGTCTGCGCCTTGGTCCAGCCGTACTCCGAGATCAACGTGGCAATCTGGCAGACCGCGCGCTCCAGGTCCGAGCCGATCGGCGCCAGCGACTCCCAGGGAATGTCGGCCGACGAGTTCCAGCGGTCGGCAATCGCATCTTCGTAGAGTTCGGCGCAACGGTCCGACCAGACCTCAGACTTGCTGAAGATCGAATAGCCCATCTGCTCCGTGCGAGTGTCGGGAATCGCGCCACGGGGAATCTCCGTGTTGTTGTCCCAGTGCTCCGGCACCTCGCCATAGACATCAACGTTCAGATACTCGAAGCGCAAACCCCCATTCTCCGGCGTCGCCTGTTCCTTGGCTTTGACGCCCCAGTGGACCGGGATATCGAGCCATTCAGAAGGCAACCCAGACTCTTCGAGGCGCTCCTTCGCGGCCGCGACAACGTCGTTCTCAGACATGCTCAATCTCGCAATCCAAGATCCATCCGTCGTAGGGGCAACCCTTGTGGTTGCCCTCCCACAACAGTCGCGCCAACGGTGTTGTACAGGTAAGGGCGACCACAAGGGTCGCCCTTACATTGAACGTTGGCGCGCCTCAGTCGCTAGTTCTCGTCGAGCGCACCCGCCAGTGCCGGGTGCAGACGTCCGCTCTCAAGGCGTCCGCCCAATCCGGCGACATCGAGCCGATGCAGGTACTCCAACACCTGCTTGCGACGCACGTGCCAGAAGAGCCGCCAGCCCTCGTCGACATCGCCGTCGCCGAGCAGATAGACCAGCGCGCCGGCGAGGCCGGGGTTGACTTGGTCCGGGTCGACGGTCGAGTTCTCGAACATGTCGAGCGTCCAGTGGACTTCCTCGGCCTTCTCCGGATCGTTGTCGAGCGTGTACTTCAGGTGCGTCACGCCGAATGCGACGTGCCGCGACTCGTCCTGCGCGGCCAGCCGGAAGATCCGCTTCTCGGCCTCGTTGTGCGCGATCAACTCTCCCAGGCGGAAGAGCGACTGCACGAAACCCTCACCAAGGATGTGCAGCATCGAGGACATCTGGGTGAAGTCCTCTGCCTCAAGGATCTGGCGCAGGCCGCCGCCGCCGCCTTGCAACAGCAGGCCGCCGCCGTTGGCCAGCGCGCGCTTGCGGAAGACATCGGTGTGGCGCGCTTCGTCCATCACCTGGGACATCAGGAAGAGGCCCGACTCGAAGTGATCGGCGGCAATCCTCGGCAACCACTTGCCCGGCACGTCGCCGGCAATGAACTCGACCTCGGTCAGCGACGTGCAGAGCTGGGCCATCGCGCGCTCAATGTCCTCGGGCAACTCGTCCATCGTGTCCCAAGGGATGTCGGTCGCCGACGACCACTGGCGCGAGACTGCCTCGTCGTAGAGCAATCCGGCCGACTCGGAGAAGGTCTCGGTCGCGTCGCCCAGCACCCACGGCGTCATTCGCGGCGCGGCGCCATCTGGCGGAGCAGCCCCGCGCGGCCGGGCTGAGTTGTCTGCCGACGTCACAGGAATGTCGCCGTACAGAGACTTGTTGATCTGCTGCAGGGTCATGCCCTTGCGCCCGGGTTCAGCCGAAACGCCCCACTCCGTATCCAGGTTCAACCAGGAGAGGTCAAGCTCCGGAACCTCCGGCTCAAGTTGCAGTTCGTCCAGCTTGTCAGCGGTAACCATCGTCAGACTCCTCAGCGCAGTCGCGGGCCGTCCCACACGGGCAAATGTGTACTCGGAAACAAGATAAAGGGTTGACCCTTAGGTTGTCGAGACTTCGTTGATGCCCCAATGGTGGCACCGAGCCGAATCTCAGTCCGTCCGATACACGTAGCGCACGTCGAAAATCCCGTACAACGTCGGCGTCGTGTTACCGAACACGTTCCGCACCGCTGAGAGGCGCTCCGCGTGTGACGTGTAGATCAGCGGCAGGTTTTCCGCCACGATCTCCTGGGCTCGGTGATACAACCCAAACCGCAGTTCCCGATCCAACTCCTGGCTCGCGCGGACGTAGAGGTCGTCCAGCTCCGCTTCCCAGTCCGTCGCCGGTTCCGCCTGATTCGGGTACCAGAGGTGCAGATTCTCCGAGCTGTGCCAGAGCACGATCCCGCCGTACGGGTCGGGGCCGCCGGTGAAGCCGATCACGATCGCATCCCAGTCGTACGACGCCGTTAGCTGTCCAACCAGCACCCCGAAGTCAACCACCTGGAAATCGACATTCAGGCCAATCTCGGTCATGCCTCGATGGATGATCTCCGTCACCTGTTCGCGAACCTCGTTGCCCTCATTGGTCGCCATCACAAACGCGATCTCATTGCCGCGGTCGTCCTCGCGGAACCCATCGCCGTCACCGTCGGTCCAGCCAAGGTCATCGAGGATCGCGCTCGCCCGGCTCAGGTCGTACTCGTAGGTCGCGACATTCGGGTTGTGGAATCCGCCGGCGGCGGGACTGATCGGCGACCACTGCGGATAACCGAGTCCATGCTGGACCTGCTCGATGATCGCATCCTTGTCCACGACATGCGCCACCGCCCGCCGGAACTCCAGATTGCTGAACCAGTACAGCTTCTCCTCCGAGAGATACGTCTCACCGGTCTCAGGGTTCACCCCCTGATTCTGGTTGAACGCTAGAAACGTCGAGCCGAAATTCGGGCCCCGCCGGTGAATCGTGAAGTTCTCAGCTTCCTGCAGCGGCTCCAGGTCCGCGAACTCCCGGCCCAGCACGCCGTGAACGTCCGCCACGCCTTCCCGGAACGCCTCAAGTTCGCTTTCCAGGTCCGCAACGACCACCTGGACGACTCGGTCGAGGTACGGCAGGTGGTTACCCTCCGCGTCGGCCCTCCAATAGTCGGGATTGCGGCGGAACACGACGCGCTCCCCGGCGATGTACTGGTCGATCAGGAACGGACCGGTACCAATGACCTCCGCCGGATCGGTGCTGATATCCCAGACGTCATTGAATGTGCCCGCGTCAACGTACGGCTGCAGGATGTGCTGCGGATATATGGCCGTCGCCATCGAGCGCAGGAACGGCGCGAACGAGACCGGCAGCACGAACTGAACGGTGTAGTCGTCAATCGCCTCCACCGTCATCGGCGCCACCTGCCACTCGCCGTTCTCGTCCAGCAAGCGGAAGTTGAACGCCGCGCGGGTAGAAGTCGGAATGTCCGCGTTGTAGATGATCTGGTTGAACGTGAACTCGACATCGCGGGCCGTGAACGGCTCACCGTCGTGCCAGCGGACATCGCGGCGCAGGTAGAAGGTCCAGGCCAGGCCGTCGGCCGACACGTCCCACGACTCGGCCAGGTTCGGCTCCGGCTCGCCACTCAGCCAGGAGATGTCCGTCAGGCCTTCAAACAGGTAACCAAGCACGCCCGATGATCCCGCATCGTTGGCTAGCGCCAGGTTGAAGGTCAACGGCTCTGAGATCGTGGCGAACGTCAGCTCGCCGCCAAACTCGCCGATCTCGTACTCAAATGCGTCGGCGCTGGCCCTGAGCACCGAAACGGTGTCGCCTCGCGGTGCATCGTCTTGCCGATCCTCTTGAACTTCCTGAGCCTCCTCTTCCTCGTCAGCCTCCTGCGCCTCGTCGACTTCCTCCGCCTCCTCAGCTTGCTGCTCCTCCTCTGCCTGCTGAGCTTCCTCAGCCTCCTGCTCTGCCTCAACTTCCTGTGCTGCCTCGATGTCTTCGCTGCTCGACTGCGTCCCGTCCGCATCCTCGTCAGCGCGGTTCTGCTCCATAACACTCGGTTCCGGCGTCTCTGGAATCTCGTCGCCGCAGCCGACGAGCAACACCCCCACCAGCATCAACGCCAGCAATACTCCGAGCGGCCAGGCACGTATCACGGTCGCACTCCGTCCAGTGGCAAATTTGAACCAATCGTACCAGCGAGTCGGAAGCTTCTCCGAGGTGTCACGAAGCTGTCCGCCGCCACGGAACCGACCGCTCCTGACGGCTGGAGAACGTCGGATACGATTGGAACGACCCGCAACAACACTCCCTGGAGACCAAGCCATGTCCCTCCCGACCTTCGAGAACGTCCTGCTCGAGCGCACCGGCACCGACGACCGAATCGGCGTGCTCACGCTCAACCGCCCCGAGAAGATGAACGCGCTCTCGCAGGAGCTGATCTACGACTTCCGTGACGCCTGCGAGCACTTCGAGGCCGACGACGATGTCCGCGTGATCATTGTCAAGGGCGCCGGCCGGACCTTCTCCGCCGGCTACGACCTGACCCCCGCCGGCGGCTACGGCGCCGACGCTGTTCACAGGCGCTTCCGCACCGTTGACGACGACGGCAACCGACTGATCATGGGCATCCGCGGCGGCATGGCTCGCGTCACCGACATCTGGCTCTACTTCTGGAACATGCAGAAGATCACCATCGCCCAGCTTCATGGCTACGCGATCGCCGGTGGCTTCGAGCTCTCGATGATGGCCGACCTCGTTGTTGCCGCCGAAGACACTCAGATCGGCCACCCGGGCCTGCGCTTCGCCGGCTCCCGCACCTCGGCCATCCTGCCCCTGCTGACCAACATGCGCAAGGCCAAGGAACTCTTCTACACCGGCGACCCGATCCGAGCGACCGAAGCAGCCGAGCTCAATCTGATCAACTACGCCGTCCCCCGCGACGAGCTGGAAGAGAAGACACTCGCCCTCGCCGAGCGCGTCTCCAACCTGCCTGCCGACCACCTCGCCCAGCTCAAGGTCCACGTCAACCGCTTCTACGAGAACATGGGCATCTACTCCTCGCTGCGCTCCTCAACCGACCTCGACGCCGTCGGTACCTTCACCAGCCAGCACTACGAGTGGTCCCGCCGGATGCGCGACGAAGGCCTCAAGGGAGCCCTCGCCTGGAGAGACGGCCCCTTCGGCGACTACTCCCAGGCCCCCCGCAACCGCTAGATAGCGTTCGTCATACCCGCGCCCGCCGCGGGTATCTCGCCGCAATCAGCACCACCCCACCGTGCCCACCTTCATCGGCCTCGACCTCGCTTGGTCTCCTCACAAGGAGAGCGGCATCTGTTGGTTGACCGGTGATTCCTCAAACAACCTGCAGTGCCAGCGGCTAACGGCCGAAGTCTCCAAGATGGAAGAGGTTGCTAAGGAGATTGATCGAGTCGAGGGCCCGATCGTCGCCACGATCGACGCACCGGTTCTGTACAGCCCCGAGCGCAACGTCGAGCGTGAGATCGCCCGGCGATTCGGCAAGTACAAGGCTTCCGCACATTCTCCACATCCGCACGTCAAGGCGGGTCGCAAGGCCGGTATCGACCTTGGCGAAGCGCTAGTCAAGCACGACTTCACCTGCGACCCCCGAAGCCTGCTCGATGGTTGCCGTCCCACGCGCACAGCCGTCGAGGTCTATCCGCACACAATCCACGTCCGCCTCTTCCGGCTGCCCGAGCGAATCCGCTACAAGCGAGGCAAGGTTGCCGAGAAGCGCTGCGGCCTTCGCCAGTACCAGGGACACCTACGACGACTGATAGATCAAGAAGCACCGAATCTGCTCCAACACCCCGATGTTGACCGCGCCCTGGACCCCGCGACGGCCCAAAATGCCAGGGGCAAGGGCCTCAAGCGCCTCGACGACACCCTCGACGGCCTCACCTGCGCCATCGCCGCCTGGCTGCTCTGGAAGGAACCAGAGTGCTGGGAAATGATCGGCGACCTCAACGGCTACATCGTCGCCCCACGAGATCCCGCCGAGCAGACGCTCGGCTGAACGCTCTCTTGTCCCCTCTCCCTCTGGGAGAGGGTTAGGGTGAGGGCTCCCATCAACCCGGATAATCCCGGTGAGACTTGAGGGCGATGATCTGTCGCGTGTGATCACCGTCGTGGAACGCCTGGAATAGCGGCCACGCCATCGACGGCAGGTCCCCGAAGAACGCGTGCGGCACCGTCGTCTCGTGATCAATCTCTTCCGGCAGTGCATTTCCCACGCTCAGCAACCGCTCACTCACCGACGTCACCTGCAACCGCAGATCGTCCACATCCGACGCCGGCGCCGTGATCTGCCCCGGCGGACCCTTCACAACGGTCGTCCCGTTCGCCGTCGCCGCAATGATCTCCGCAATGTTCGGCGACGCCGTGATCACGTGCCGCATGACCTCGCCAATCGACCACGTCGACTCGTCCTCCGCGTCCATCTCACCCGGCGTCCAATCCGCCTGCTCCTGACTGACGCCCTGAATCGCATCGATCAGCGCAAACCGAGCATTCGCCATCCGCAGCCAGATCTCGTCCCACGGCAGGATGGCGGCGCCGTCGAGAAACTCGGCCCGCATCCGCTCGCGGAAATCCTGACTACGGAAATCGGCCATCCGTCGAAACTCCTCTCAACTCCCTACCGAAACTCCGGAGCGATCTCCTCGATGAACCGATCCATCTGCTCCGTCCGCTGGAACGCGTTCGACCCCAGCGTGAAGTCGGGCAGGATGATCTCGTCGACCCCCGCGTCGATGTAGGCCTGCACCGTCTGCTTGATCCTGTCGTTCGACCCACCCAGTACCGGCCGACCGCTTGCCCACGCCGGCTCAAGGATCTCCTCGTTCTCGGTCATCATCAGCAGCATGCAGGCCGAGCGCTCGATCTCGGCCGGGTCGCGGCCGACGTCCGCGCAGTGCGCGTCGAGCACCGACTGCTTGTGAATCAGCGTCTCCGGCGTGCCCCAGACGTTCCACTCGTTGGCGTACTGAGCCGTGATCCGCAGCGTCCGACGCTCCCCGCCGCCGCCGATCATCAGTGGCAGCGGCGTCTGGATCGGCTTCGGCTCCAGCGGAGCGTCGACGAGCCGATAGTGCTCACCCGTGAAGTTGGTCTTCTCGTATCGGAACATCTCTGTGATCAGCTGGCAGGCCTCCTCGAAGCGATCCATCCGCTCCTTCAGCGTGCCAAAGTGGATGCCGTAGGCATGGTGCTCGTTCTCCTGCCACGCCGCCCCCAGCCCGAGGACGAAGCGGCCGCCCGAGATGATGTCGATCTGCGCCGCCATCTTCGCCGTCACCGTCGGATGCCGATACGTGTTGCCCGACACCATGTGGCCCAGCTTGACCCGCGGAATCCGCGAGGCGAACGCGGCCAGCGTCGTCCACGACTCGTGCACCAGTTCGTCCGAGGCGTCCTCGCCGACCGGCTTGTTCGGCATGAAGTGATCAGCGAACCAGACGCGGTCCCAGCCCGTGCGTTCCGCGTGGCGCGCGACGGTCAAGACTTCGGCCCAGGGATTGGAAGCGCCCGCCCAGAATCCGAATCGCATGTTGGTCTTCTTTCCGGTTTGGGGTCGTGGAGGCAGGCTAGCGAAGGTCGTGTGTACCGGATCGCATTCGATTGATCGGCGGCGTCGATAGACTGAGTTCGAGTCGAGGAGGCCTCAGTGCCGCGCACCCTGTTGGTCGTCGAGGACGAGAGGCCGCTGGCGGAAACGCTGCGCTTCAATCTCGAGATGGAAGGCTACCGAGTCCGCACCGCCGAGGACGGCGTCGAGGGACTCTCGATGGCCCGCGCCCTGCAGCCCGACCTCGTCCTGCTCGATCTGATGCTGCCCCGCATGGATGGCCTCGACGTGCTGCGCGGCATTCGCGAGCACTCGCAGGCCCCGGTCCTCCTCCTCACGGCCCGCACCTCCGAAGCCGACCGCGTCCGCGGCCTCGACCTCGGCGCCGACGACTACATCACCAAGCCCTTCTCGCTGGCCGAACTCAAAGCCCGCGTCCGAGTCCACCTCCGACGCAAGCAGGATGTCGTCGTCGAAGCGCGCCTGCTCGAGTTCGGCGATGCCGACAATCAGTTCATACTCGACCTCAACCGCCGACTCCTGACCAGAGACGGCGAGCCGATCGCCCTGCGACCGAA
Organism: Dehalococcoidia bacterium; assembly: GCA_965208665.1. Classification (GTDB taxonomy): domain Bacteria; phylum Chloroflexota; class Dehalococcoidia; order Bin125; family Bin125; genus Bin125. The sequence continues at coordinate 1,352,934 of CBDBPH010000002.1, read as the reverse complement.
GGAATACGAACTACTCGCCTACCTCGCCCAGCGCGACGGACGCGCCTTCACCCGCGACCAGTTGCTCAACGACGTCTGGGACATCTCCTTCGCCGGCGGCACGCGCACCGTCGACGTCCACGTACGCTGGCTGCGTAAGAAGATCGAAATGCCCGATGGTCCGCCGCGCCACCTGATCACGGTGCGGGGAGCGGGGTATCGATTCGAGCGCTAGCCGTGCGTACGGTCGCTGTCGGTGTTGTCGCACTACTCCTCGGAGTCGGACTCTTGGCGGCCGATGTCTCGGTGGTCGGCGGCGCACTCGCGCTCGTCGTAGGCGCAATCCTCTGCGCCCTCGGCTCCTACGCAGGGCGTCGCGGTCTGGTCGAGCTGCGCGAACAGTCGGCCGACCAATCGTTGACCGTCGAAGGCCTGCAGGAAACCCTGGCCGAACGTACCGCCGAACGTGACCAGCTCGAACGCGCCCTGGCTTCAACCGGCGACATGGTCATCGCGCTCGACCGCGACGCACGCATTCGCTACCTCAACCCGGCGGCGGAGCTGACCCTTCGCTTGGGCGATCGCGAACCAATCGGGGCGCCGCTGCTCGAAGCGGTCGAGGATCCCGATCTCTACGACGCGGTCCGCCTCGCAATCGAGGAGGGCACGCCGGCGGTGCTGGTGGTATTGCGGGCGGAACGACGCTTCCGCACCGTGGTCGCGCCCGTCTCCGCGGTCGCTCAGTCAGGCCCGTGGTCCGTTGTGCTGGCCATGCACGACCTCTCCGACCTCTACGAGGCCGAGATCGCCCGGCGAGACTTCTTCATCAACGCCTCCCACGAGCTGCGCACGCCGCTCTCCTCGATCTCGGCCGCCGCAGAGACGCTCGAAGTCGTCAGCAAGCCGACCGACTCCGAGCGCTTCCGCGCGATCATCCAGTCCGAGGCCGAGCGCATGAGCCAGCTCGTCGAAGAGATGCTTGCCCTCGCCCGCCTCGAATCGGGCCTGACCGAGCCGGAGATGGAAGTCGTCGGCATGGAGTCGCTGCTCGGCGGCGCCGTCGAGAGCATCCGTCCCCAGGCCGAGCGCGAAGGGCTCTCCTTGTCCTACGCCGGCCCCAGTGGCCCCGCAGAGACGATGATCGTGGCCGATCCGGAACTGGTCGAACGCGCCGTCCTCAACCTCTTGCACAACGCCGTCAAATTTACCGATCAAGGCGGCAGCATCGAGGTCCTCTCCGAAATAGGCGACGATTCCGACCCTGCGCCGATGATCTGGATCCGAGTCCGCGACACCGGCATCGGAATCGAGCCCGCCGAGCAAGGCCGGATCTTCCAACGCTTCTATCGGATCGATCGCGCCCGGCAGTCGGGTGGCGGGACGGGCCTCGGCCTGGCTGTCGTGCGCCACATCGCCGAGGTGCATGGCGGCGCGGTCTCGCTCGAAAGCGCGCCAGGCCACGGCTCCACCTTCGGCTTCAGCGTGCCGCTCGCGCAACAGGGCTGATCCCCACCTGTTGGAGACCTGCGCATAAATCCTCTCCCCCCGCCGTCAGGTGGGGGGAGATGCCGAAGGCAGAGGGGGGCATCCTGGGAGATGACATCCAGCAAAGCCCCCACGCGAGCAATAACCCGCTCTTAACGAGCCGTTAGCCGCATCGTTAACGCTCTCCCGGCTCGCTCCCTAAAGCTGAGTGAGTAGGAGGGGATCCAGGATCCGGTGAAGTTCCGCTACGACAGAGTGAGCGCTTGGGGCCTGCCGCTCGTGATCGCGGTCCTGCTGGCGGTAGCTGTCTGGGTCTCGCTTCGCGCTGACGAGCAACCCGGCGTCGACGAGCAACAGAGCGTGACCCCGGCCGGCCAACCGGCCGAGCAGGCATCCCCGCCGCTACAACAACTCAACGCGCTGACGGGGGAGATCCAGGTCGACGGTTCATCCACCGTCTTCCCGATCACCGAGGCGATGGCCGAGGAGTTCGGCATCCTGACCGACCGCGGCGTGCGCGTCACCGTTGGCGTCTCCGGCACCGGCGGCGGTTTCAAACGCTTCTGCGCCGGCGAGACCGACATCTCCAACGCCTCCCGCCCGATCAAGGCCGAAGAGGCCGACCTCTGCGCCGAAGCCGGGATCAGCTTCGTCGAGATCCCGGTGGCGTTCGATGGTCTGACCGTCGTGATCAACCCGGACAACGACTGGGTCGACTTCCTCACGGTCGAAGAGATCAACCACATCTTCCGCCCCGACAATTTCGCCCTGACCTGGGCCGATGTCCGCGCCGGGTTCCCCGACCTCGAGATCGCGCTCTACGCGCCGGGCGCCGACAGCGGCACCTTCGACTACTTCACCGAGGCAATCAACGGCGACAACGGCGTCCACCGCTCCGACAACACGACCTTTTCTGAGGACGACAACGTGCTCGTCCAGGGCGTCTCGGACGACCGCGGCGGGATCGGCTACTTCGGCTTCAGCTACTACGCCAACAACGCCGGCGCGCTCAAGGCCGTTCCAGTGGTCAACGACGCCGGCAACCCGATCACACCGTCCAACGCGACGATCAATGACGGCTCGTACAACCCCCTCTCGCGGCCGCTGTTCATCTACGTGTCGGTTGCTTCGCTTGAACGCGACGAAGTCGCGGCGTTCGTCGAGTACTACCTGACCGACGGCACCTGGCTGGTCGACACGCCCGAGGTTGGCTACGTCCAACTCCCGCAGGAGATCTACGCGGCCATCCTGTCGCGGGTGCAGAACACGGTGGCCGGTTCCGCCATCGCCGACGCGCTGGAGGGCGCGACCCTGGCCCAGATCTACGGCGCCGAGCCGACGACCATGCTCATGGACCTCTCCGACCTCGAGGGTGCAATCGCCGTTGACGGTTCCTCGACCGTCTTCCCGATCACCGAGGCGATGGCTGAAGAGTTCGGCATTCTCACCGACCGCGGCGTGCGCGTGACCGTCGGCGTTTCCGGCACCGGAGGCGGCTTCAAGCGCTTCTGCGCCGGCGAGACCGACATCTCCGACGCTTCCCGCCCAATCAAGGACTCCGAGGTTGAACTCTGCGCCGACGCCGGCATCGACTTCGTCGAGGTCCCCGTCGCCTTCGACGGGCTGACCGTCGTGATCAACCCTGACAACGACTGGGTCGACTTCCTCACCGTCGAAGAGATCAACCACATCTTCCGACCCGACGACTTCGCCACCTCGTGGGCCGAGGTTCGTGATGGTTTCCCGGACATCGAAATCAGTCTCTACGCCCCGGGGGCCGACAGCGGCACATTCGACTACTTCACCGAGGCCATCAACGGCGACAACGGCGTCCACCGATCGGACAACACCACCTTCTCCGAGGACGACAACGTCCTCGTTCAGGGGGTCTCGAACGACCGCGGCGGAATCGGCTACTTCGGTTTCAGCTACTACGCCAACAACGCCGATGTGCTCAAGGCCGTCCCCATAATCAACGACGCGGGAGACCCCGTCACCCCGTCCAACGGGACGATTAACGACGGCTCTTACAATCCGCTCTCTCGCCCGCTGTTCATCTATGTCTCGGTCGCCTCACTCGAACGCGCAGAGGTCGCCGCGTTCGTCGAGTACTTCCTCACCGACGGTACCTGGCTGGTCGAGACGCCCGAGGTGGGCTACGTCCAACTCCCGCAACAGATCTACGCGTCCGTCCTGTCTCGCGTGCAGCACACCGTGACGGGCTCCGCCATGGCCACCGCGTCGGAGGGGCAAAGTCTCGGCGACATCTTCGGCCACCTGCTCGGGACGGAGGGCTGATCGGAGATTGAGCTGGGACGGTTCCGAAGTTCCAACACCAAACCCTCTAGGCCTCCTCGCTTCTCCGGTGCCCCGCACTCCTCTTCCGACGCTCGCCACTCCTCCTCCGATCCCCGCCACTCCGCCTCCGATGCCCCGCACTTGATGCGGGGCCCAGAGCACCCATCCACGCCTGCAGCGCGCAGTTCCAACGTCTGCGTCTGATACTTGTCAGAGCCTCCCGACGGCTTACGGGTCGTTAACCGCCATGTTTGAGTGAACTCATAGGTTTCCTACATAACGACTCCGCAGCGCCATAGACGATCATCCGTCGGGCGTCACGGCCGAGGCAATCCAACATGGCAGCACAGGCCCCGGGCGGACCGCAACATGACACCGTCCGCTCGCTCCTGGCCGAGCTATGGCGCGAACGTCTGCAGCCCTCTCGGCCCGGCAGCGGGCGCGAGACTCCGGTGGGCAAGGTCGTCCACGGCGCGCTCTTCCTCAAGGCGACGCTCTCCGCCTTCGTCACAATTGGCATCGTCCTCGTCCTGATCTTCGAGACGGTCGAGTTCTTCCGCCAGGTTCCATTCATCGACTTCTTCGGTTCGACCAGGTGGTCGGCGCTCTTCGCCGAAAAGCAGTTCGGCGTCTGGGCGCTCGTCTGGGGCACCGGCATGATCGCCCTGATCGGCCTCGCCGTGGCGATCCCCCTGGGCCTGATGGCGGCGATCTTCCTCAGCGAGTACTCCCCACCCCGTCTCCGTGCGATCATCAAGCCGATCCTCGAGATCCTCGCTGGCGTGCCGACCGTGGTCTTCGGCTACTTCGCCCTGGTCTCGGTCTCGCCCGTGATTCGCGACATCTTCGGTGAAGACGTCGGCATCTACAACGCGCTCTCGGCCGGCATCGTCGTCGGACTGATGATCGTGCCGATCATCGCCTCGCTCTCCGAGGATGCGATGAGGGCCGTACCGCGCTCCCTGCGGGAGGGCGCATACGCGCTGGGCTCGACCCGCATGGAGGTCTCGCTGCGCGTCGTCCTGCCGGCCGCGTTCTCCGGTGTGGTCGCCTCGATCATCCTGGCCGCCTCGCGAGCCGTCGGCGAGACGATGGCCGTGACCATCGCCGGAGGTGGCAACCCCCAGTTCGGCGTCAACCCGCTCGAAGCGGTGCAGACGATGACCGCGATGATCGTCCAGCTCTCGCTCGGTGACACGCCGACGACATCTATCGAGTTCAAGGTGCTGTTCGCGGTCGCGATGACCCTCTTCGTGCTCACCCTGGCGATGAACATCGTCGCCCAGTGGGTCTCCCAACGCTTCCGGGAGGAGTACGAATGAGCCGAATAGGCGTGGCCGCACCGTCCGCGCAACTCACGGCGTTCGCCCCGCGGGTTCGCATTCGCCGCGGCGTTTCTGTCGCCTTCATGGTCGCCGCTCTCCTCGCGATCGCCATCTCCATGATCATGCTGGGCGCGTTGATCGTCGAGATCGCCGTCGACGGCGCAGCCCGCCTCTTCACCGACGGCGCGGCCGTGGGCCGCGATGCGCGCGGCGGCGCCATCACGACCGATCTGCCGACGCCCGCGGGCATGGGTTGGATGACCTGGGCTGTGCCGGTCGCCATCCTCTTGCCCTTCGTCGGTCCGCGCCTGATCAACGCTCTCGTACCCGGCCTGCCGCCGATTGCCGAGCGTGCGATCGGCGTCATCGTCGCCGCCCCGGCCGCGATCTTCGTCCACATCCTCTACGTCCGCTTCGAGTCCGCCTACTTCGTCGAGTACGCCAGGGCCGTCGGCATCGACGGCGCCAGCGGCAACATCCTCCAGGTCCTCGGAGAAGCCTCCGGCTTCCAGATCGTGCGCCTGCTGCTGGCCGGCATCCTCGTGCCCCTCGCGATCCTCGCCGCCGGCTGGTTCTGGTCCCACCGGATGCGTAAGCCCTCCCTGCTCATTCCCGCGATCATGATTGCGGGCTGGGTCGTCTACCTCTTCATGGACCCCTGGTTCCTCTCCTCCTTCCCCTCGCGCAATCCGCCCCAGGCCGGAATCTTCTCCGCCGTCACCGGCACCCTCTACATGATGGTCATCACCGCCGCCGTCGCCTTCCCCCTCGGAGTCGGCGCCGCCATCTACCTCGAGGAGTACGCCCGACGAAACTGGTTCTCCCGCATGATCCAGGTCAACATCTCCAATCTCGCCGGCGTCCCCTCGATCATCTACGGACTGCTCGGCCTGCAGGTCTTCGTCCGCGTGCTCGAGTTCGAACGTTCCGTCCTCGCCGGAGCCTGCACCATGGCCCTGCTCGTGATGCCGATCATCATCGTCTCCGCCCAGGAGGCCCTGCGCACCGTCCCACCCTCGATGCGCGAGGCCGCCTACGCCGTCGGCGCGACCCGCTGGCAAGTCATCCGCTTCCACGTCCTGCCCTACGCCTTCGGCGGCATGCTGACCGGCAACATCCTCGCCATGTCCCGCGCGATCGGCGAGACCGCCCCGCTGATCGCGATCGGAGCCCTCACCTTCATCGCCTTCCTCGCCGACTCCCCCACCGACGACTTCACCGTGCTGCCGATCCAGATCTTCAACTGGGTCGCCCGACCGCAGTCCGGATTCCACGAGATCGCCGCCTCCGCGATCATCGTGCTGATGGTCATCCTGCTCCTGATGAACGCAGCCGCGATCATCATGCGCCAGCGAACCCGCACCGACTGGTAGATACACTGACCCTGGCAGAGGGAGCAAAGGGAGCCGCACATGGCACGCAACTTCTTCACCCTGATGCGGTCCAGCGCACCGACGGCAACAGAGATTCCGGACGCTGCCGGATCCGACCGGGCAACCCTGCCGCCGCCCAACATGAAGCACGACCCCGACACAGGCGTCGGCGTCCACCTCGACCCCACCCTCGAAGCTGTCCGCCACGAGATCACCGAACAGGTCGACATGGCGCTGCAACTGCGCAGCGTCTCCGCCTACTACGGCACCTTCCAGGCCATCGACCGGATGACGATGCCGATCCCGCAGAACCGCGTCACCGCGCTGATCGGTCCATCCGGCTGCGGCAAGTCGACCCTGCTGCGCTGCTTCAACCGCATGAACGACCTGATCCCCGGCGCGCGCATGGAAGGCGAGATTGAGTTCGAAGGCCGCAACTTGCTCGACCCCAACATCGACGCCGTCGAAGTCCGACGACGGATCGGCATGGTCTTCCAGAAGCCCAACCCGTTCCCCAAGTCGATCTACGAGAACGTCGCATTCGGCGCGCGGATTAACGGCTACTCCGGCGACATGGACCGCCTCGTCGAGGACGCCCTGCGCCGCGCCGCCCTCTGGGACGAGGTCAAGGACGAGCTCGACAAGTCCGGTCTCGCCCTCTCCGGCGGTCAGCAGCAGCGACTCTGCATCGCCCGCGCGATCGCCGTCGAGCCCGAGATCATCCTCATGGACGAGCCCGCCTCCGCCCTCGACCCGGTCGCCACGCTCAAGATCGAAGACCTGATGCGCGAGCTGGCCGAGCACTACACCATCGTCGTCGTCACCCACAACATGCAGCAGGCCGGTCGCGTCTCCGACTACACCGCGTTCCTGCTCGCCGGCGAAGAGCGCGTGGGCCGGTTGGTCGAGTTCGGGCCGACGCAAGAGATATTCACCAACCCGCGCGACCAACGGACGGAAGACTACATTACCGGCAGGTATGGCTAACCTGCTATGCACAGTGCCCTGCCATGCACCATGCATAGCGGTATCACCCGGACAGCGAGGCGCGGATGTCGACCGTCAGGCTGACGTACTCCGCGGATCGGGCTGACATCCTCGACCGCCTGCGCCTCCAGCACGCACGTGCCGACCGCTCGATCGTCGACGCCATGCACGCCCTGCTGCGCCGCGACCTCGTGCTCGCCCGCCGCGTCTGCGAGGCCGACGAGGAAGCCAAGCAGGTGCGCTACGCGATTGAAGAGGCCGTCACCACCATCATCGCGCTCCAGCAGCCGGTCGCCGGCGACCTGCGCGAGCTGCTCTCGGTCGTCGCGATCACGCTCAACCTCGAACGCATCGCCGGACACGCCGAAGGCATCGCCCGCAACGCGATCTTCCTCGAAGACAACCCGGTCGCCGCCACCGAACCCGACCTCTGGCGCATGGCCGACGTCGTCCGCGAGATGCTCCAGTCGGCCACCCGGTCCTTCCTCCAACGCGACCAACACCTCGCCCGCGTGACCATCGGCCAGGACGACGAGGTCGACGAGCTCTACAGCGACATCCACGAGCGCCTGATCACCCGGCTCGCCGGCGCCGAAGGCAATCCGGAGGAGTCGGACGCGATCACGCATGTCCTCTGGTGCTCGCACAACCTCGAGCGGATCGGCGACCGCGCGCTCAACATCTGCGAGCGCACCATCTTCCAGGTCACCGGCCACTTCGAGCGCCAGCACGGCATCGACAACGGCAGCGACTAGCCCGCAGATCCCCTCTCTCCCTCCGGTCCCCTCTCCCCGAGGGAGAGGGCTAGGGTGAGGGCCGGCTCCTTCCTGCCCCCACACCCATCGCACTGGCTCTAGCCTCCTTCCATGGAAGCCCTGGTCATCGCCCTGATCCGCGTCGCCGGATCCTTGCCGGTCCTGCGCTGGGCCTTCGTCGGCGGGCTGATCGCGGTCTTCATCGACCTCTCCGACCTGTTCCTGCGCCAGGCCATCGACCTGGGTGGACTGTCCAACTACCAGGAGTGGGACAAGTGGGTCGACCAGGTGTACATCTGGCTCTTCCTCATCGTCGCCCTGCGCTGGGGCGGCTGGGAGCGGCGTGTGGCGGTGGGTCTGTTCGCCTGGCGGCTGATCGGGTTCATCGCCTTCACGGCGGGCGCGGGTCGCGGCATCCTGATCTACTTCCCGCATGTCTTCGAGTTCTGGTTCCTCTTCGTCGCCGCGCGGCCGCACTGGCCCGCCCGCCTCCGTCCCGGTTGGGCGGAGGCCGAGGACGGCACCCCCGCGCCCCTCAGAGGGGCCGAGGCCGTCCGCTGGCTGCTCTTCCTCGCCGCGCTCAAGATCTTCCACGAGTACACGCTGCACACCGGCCAGTGGTTCGACAAGTGCGCCCCGATCGAGTTCCTCGAGAACATCTCCAAGTGCATCGGCCCGGCCTGACGCCCGCACTCCCTCTCGACACCCCGCACTCCCTCCGATGCCCCGCACTTGATGCGGGGCCCAGACCGCGACCGCTAAGCCCGCGGAGTCCCAATCAGCTACGCAAGCTCGTGATAGAGGTCACGCCATCTCGGATTCTGCGCTTCGATCAGCTCGAGCTTCCACATCCGCTTCCAGCGCTTCACCAGACTCTCGCGCCGCTGCACGTCATCGAGACTGTCGTGGAACTCGTACCACACAAGCCGACGAACTGAATACTCCGAAGTGAAGCCCGAGCCACGACCCTCGCGGTGCTCGGTAATCCGTCGCGGCAGGTCGGTCGTATGGCCAACGTAGAGCGTCCCATTGCGCTTGCTGGCAAGGATGTAGACGGCAGGCTGAATCTCGGAACGCGCCATAGCCGAAGCATACGTCCAACGGCCTCTCCCACCACTCACACCCTCTGACGCTCCGCCGACACCCTCCGACGCCCCGCACTCCCTATCGATGCCCCGCACTCCCTCCGATCCCCCGCACTTGATGCGGGGCCCAGACCGCGATCGTCGAGCGCAGCGCAGGGGTTCTCCTCAACTCAGACATCCAGTCGGATCCGCTATCCACCACCAATCCGCACGCACCTGTCCTCCGAGCGCGGCGTTGGCTGCTCTGGCCCCCGCGTCAAGCGCGGGGGATCGGAACGTGGGCTTGTGCCCCGCGGACACCCCGCACCCCGTACCAATCCGTCGCACTCCCTCCGATGCCCCCCTCTCCCTCTCGATGCCCCGCACTTGATGCGGGGCCCAGACCCCAATCCTCAAGCGTCTCGCCGTCCACCCTCAGCAAACTCCGACACACCCTCCGCCCCCACATAGAACACCCGTACGTATATGATCAATCGCCTATCGCCACCGGAAGGACCCCCAACCATGACCGCCGCCAACGCCATAACCGCCCCGCGCGCGCCCGCCGCCGTCAACCCGCCGCTGCCGCTGCGCAAGGACGCCATCCTCAACCACCTCGCCCATCACGCCACCAACGGACCCGCCTACGTCCAACTCGGCGCGACCAAAGCCCTCGCCCGCCTCACCGGCCTCTACGCCGAAGCCCGCTACGAGGCCCAACTCGCCTTCGAGACCGCCCGTGAAGCGGTCCGTGAAGCCACCCACGAGGCCACCAGCCGGGCCACCGACAAGGCCACCGACAAGGCCCGGACCGCATACGAGCGGGTCGCCCAACTGATGAACGGCGCCGAAGTCACCGAGGAAGACCTCGGCGGCTTCGCCAAATTCGTCAAGCAGCGCGAGGAAGCAGAAGAGGAAGAAGAGGAAGGCTCCGGCAATGACGAGGACGAACCACCCTAATCCACAGACCACCCGGCAGTTCGCCATCGTCGAGCTGCTGCACGACGGGCGCGGTTTTTTTCCGACCCACCGCCAACGCCAACTCTTCGAAGCGCTCCTCAGCGCCCCCTACCCCGCTCCAGACGCCGATCTGGACGCGGACCGCCTGACCGTGCCCAGCGGCGACCGCCTCACCCTTCTCGGCTACGGCGGCGCCATGGGCGGCGGCAAGACGCGCGCGATCGCCGAACTCGCCATCGACGCCGCCTGCGCCTTCCCCGGCAACAACGTCCTCGTCGCCCGGCATCACCTCTCCGACCTCTCCGCGACCACGATGAAGGAGTTCTTCCAGGTCTGCCCGCCCGACCTGATCCAACGCCGCCAGCAGGCCCCCACCCAACTGGTCGAGCTGCGCCTGCCGGACTGGCCGGCCGGCAAGACCTCGGCCGTCAACTTCCGCCACCTCTCCGACTGGCAGGGCCTTGGCTCGCAACAGTACGGCTCGGTCCTGATTGACGAGGCCGGCCAGGTCGACGAGGAAGCGGCCCTGATGTTGCTCACCCGGCTGCGCCATCCGGCCCAGCCGCAGCGCTGGTTCGTGGCCGCCTCCAACCCCTGGCCGGGCTGGTTCCAGCGTTGGTTCGTGGGCCGCGAGCTACCTGAAGACGCGCTCAACGCTGCGCGGGGACAGGTCAGCTTCATCCCCGCCAAAATCGCCGACAACCCGCACCTGCCCGAGAACTACGCCGAACTCAACCACGCGCTGATGCCGCCGCGCTGGCGCGAGCGCTTCATCGAGGGCCGTTTCGACGCGCTGATGGGCCGCGTCTACCCCGACTTCGACCCCGAGCGTCACCGCTGGGAGCAACCGCTGCCCGAGTTCAGCCGCTACGTCGGCGGCCTCGACTTCGGCGGCCAGACCGAGACCGCCCACTACACCGCCGGCATCGTCGCCGGCCTGATCCCCTCTCCCCCCGCCGTCAGGCGGGGGGAGATGTCCCGTAGGGACAGAGGGGGGCCTCCCCCCTTCCGCCTGATCCGCCTGGCCGAGTTCGAGGATCGCGGTCTCGGCGTCATCCAGCGACTCGAACAGTGGCAGCGCCAGTGTCGGCAGCGCTTCGGACACATCCGCTGGGCCGCCGACCGTTCGCAGTCCGCTTGGATCGACCACCAACGCCGCCAGGGCATGGACGTCGTGCCCGCCGCCGGCAACCCCGGTTCCGTGCTCTACGGCCTCAACCTCGTGCACGAGCGCGTCGCGGCGGACCCGCCAACCTCGTTCTACATGCCGCAGCTCACCCAGTTCCCGCTGCGCATGGGCGAATACGTCTGGGAGCAGCGCGAAGACGACCCCGACCCGAAGCCGCGCAAGCGCAACGACGACCTGCTCGACGCCGACCGCTACATGCACGAACTGCTGCAGCAGATCCCCCGCTCGATCAAGCTGCCTGAAGTCCGGATCGTCCAAGCACCGAGAGGCCAGATGGCCCACTGGCCCGGCCGATGAACCTCAATCACGCCGCTCCCGTTCCCCGACTTGCTCCGGGACCAGTCGCGGCTTCGCCCGTTGAGCGGAACTCGGGGTATCCTGCTCTTGTTGTGCATTTGACGCTGCCAAGATTCTGCAAGACCCCGAGGTAAGCGATGACGACCAATGCGGCGGTTCCGCCGATTCGTCCCGACGAGATGTTGGCCGAGCAGCATGTCATCTGCCGAGACCTGTTCAAGATCTACAAGATCGCCGACCTTGAAGTGGTGGCCCTGCGCGGGCTCGATCTGACCGTCGGGCGGGGCGAGGTGCTGGCGATCGTCGGCGCGTCCGGATCGGGCAAGTCGACCCTGCTCAACGTGCTCGCCGGTCTCGACGTGCCCTCGGCCGGGCAGGCCTACGTCAACAAGGCCGACCTGCTGGCCCTGACCGAACAGGAGCTGGTCGACTATCGGCGCGAACAGGTCGGTTTCGTCTGGCAGCAGACGGGGCGCAACCTGATTCCCTACCTCAATGCGCAGCAGAACATCGAAGTGCCGATGATCCTCGCGGGCCGCTCGCGCAAGCACGCGCGTGAGCGGGCGATGCAGTTGCTGCAGGCGGTCCAGCTACTGGACAAACGCAAGCAGCGGCCCGACCAGCTCTCGGGCGGGGAGCAGCAGCGCGTGTCGATCGGCGTGGCACTGGCCAACGATCCGCCGCTGCTCCTGGCAGACGAGCCGACCGGTGAGTTGGACACGCACACGTCCGAGGAGATCTTCCACCTCTTCCGCAGCCTCTCGAATCAGTTCGGGCTGACGATCATCATCGTCACCCACGACCCGGCGATCGCGGCACGCGTCGACCGCGTCGTGGCGATTCGCGACGGCACGATTGCCACGGAGACGGTGCGCCGCGTGGAGAACCCCGGCACCGAGATCGCCGAGGTCATCCACGAAGAGTTCGCGGTGGTCGATGGCGCCGGTCGACTGCAGATTCCCAAACCGTTGCTCGACCAGGTCGCCCTGGGTCGGCGCGCCTACGTCGATTCACGCGAGGGCCGGATCGTGATCACACCGGCCCATGAGGCCGATGCCGGAGACGAAGAGGCGGAGCGATGACCACTGTACGCACGGTCAACGGCGTCACCGCTCGAGGCGAGCAGGACCTCGTCGTCGACGTCCACGGCGTTTCGCGCCGATTCGTGGTCGGGGGCGAGGAAATCTGGGCGGTTCGCGATGTCTCCCTGCAGGTCGCGCCGGGAGAGTTCGTCGCGCTGATCGGGCGGTCAGGCTCGGGCAAGACGACGTTGCTCAACCTGATCGCGGGGCTCGACGCCCCCACGTCGGGACACGTGATGATCGACGGCGAGAACATCACCGAATACTCCGAGCGCCAGCTCACGCAACTCCGGCGCCACCGAGTGGGCTTCGTCTTCCAGTCGTTCGGCTTGCTGCCCTTGCTCTCGGCCTACGAGAACGTTGAGCTCTCGCTGAGGATTGCCGGCGCCGGCATCCGCGAGCGGCGTCGACGCGCTGATGAGCTGCTCGATGCGGTTGGTCTCGCCGGTCGGGCACGACACCGCCCGTACGAACTGTCGGGCGGCGAGCAGCAACGCGTCGCGATTGCCCGCGCGCTGGCCAACTCGCCGGCGCTGATCCTCGCCGACGAGCCGACCGGAGAGCTGGACTCGACGACCGCCGTCTCGATCTTCCGCCTGCTGCACGACCTCGTGGTCGAGCAGGGCGTCACGATCATCACGACCACCCACGACCGCACCGTGATGGAGCTGGTGCCGCGGGTCGAGGAGATGAAGGATGGACGCCTGCTCGAGCCGGAAGAGCAGGAACTGTTCCGCTACACCGTTCGCGACGAGCGCTCGCGCTTCGCGGCCGACCTGCCGACCGATGTGCAGGACGAGGTCTCGGCGGTGCGCACCCACGCCGCCGACTTCGCTCCGACGATGGACGAGCGGATCGCCGCCGAACGCGCCGCTCACCCTGAGCTGAGCGAGGAGCAGGCGCGCCAGGTCTTCGGGGGCGCTCGCACCGCGCCGCCTGAGCCGGAGCCGGTCGCCGCTTCCGCAGCGACACAGGCGGAGGAACCGGGCGACGACGCCTGGAAACCGCAGATTCCGGAGGCCGAGCCGCCATCCGAGGAAGAGGCCAGCTTCGCTCCGCCGGCCGGGGTCGAACGCCCAACTTGGGCCCGCCCCAGCGACGAGTAGCGGACTCTCACCCTCTCCCCGAGGGAGAGGGAATTGGACTACGGTTCGGTTTCGATCCGGGTCAGGATGAAGCGGCGGGGCTGCTGGTCCCAGCGCACCAGTCGATGCGGCGGCTCGATCTCGTACCAGGCCCGCGAGACCTCGACCCCCGGCGTCGCCACGACCTGCCAGACCACCACGTCACCATCGGGTCCGCGCAGCGTGTCCTGTCCGCGCACGGCGACCTGGACCAACTGGCTGCGCCGCTGCACCACGTTGACCGAGCGATACGTCAGCTCGAGGTCCTGCTCAAACGCCAGCGAGCGCCAGAGCCACGCCGACGAGTCGTTGTCAAAGGCGAACACGCCCGCCTCGACCGTCTCCTCGGTGATCTCGCCGTCGTCGTTGAGGACGATCTCTGCCGAGACCTCGCCGTCGGAGTTGACCCGGTATTCGGCGTCGGCGTTGACGGTCTTCTCGGACGACTTCGCGCGGCGCTCGTAGCGAATCGGCCGCAAGGATTCGTCGTCGACCCAGACGGTGACGTCGTCGGTGACCACTTCTCCGGATTCAGTGTCGAGGCGGAACCGCAGCGAGACCTGGTAGACGTCGTCCTGGCGGATCGTCTCAAGTACCAGCGTGCCGCGCTTGACGTCGGTCTGGTCGAAGATGTCGTAGTGGAGGCGCTCGAAGTCGGGCCAGGCGATCTGGGCGACCGGGTTCTCAGGGTCGTCGAAGTTGCTCTCGGAGCCGCAGGCGGCGGCCAGCACTGCGGTCAGTCCGACGGCGACGAGCAGCGTCAGCAGATGGACGGGAGCAGGGAGGGAAGGGCGCCTCGATGTCACGAGTTTCGGGCGCCGTTGGGGCCGATTTCGGCCTCGGCCATGCGGCGCAGCGCCTCTGCACAATCCTCGCCGGACAGGTCGGCGTGGGTGACCAGCCGGATCTTGGTCCGGTCCGGGGTCGTGACCAGCACGCCGATCTGTTTGAGCTGCGCCTGGAGTTTCGGGGACGGCGTTGCGTCGTGAGCGGTGTCGAGCTGGACGATGACGATGTTGGTCTGGACGCTCTCGGGGTTGATGTCGAAGCCGAGCTCGGCCAGGCCGCGCGCGAGTTGGCGCGCGTTGGCGTGGTCGTCGTGGAGGCGGTCGACCATCTGATCGAGCGCGACGAGTCCGGCTGCGGCGATAACTCCGGCCTGGCGCATGCCGCCACCGACCAGCTTGCGCGTGCGGCGGGCCTGGACGATGAACGCCTCGTCGCCGCAGATCAGCGAGCCGACGGGCGCGCCGAGTCCCTTGGAGAGGCAGAACGCGACGCTGTCGGCGGGGCCGGCGAGCTCTGCGACGCTGTGTCCGGAGGCGGCGGCGGCATTGAAGATGCGCGCGCCGTCGAGGTGGACGCGCAGACCGTGCTCACGCGCTGCGTCGGCGATCTCTTGCGTGCGCTCGAGCGAGACGACGGTGCCGCCGCAGAAGTTGTGCGTGTTCTCGAGCGCCAACAGCGTGGTGCGCGGTTGGTGCATGTCATCGGGGCGGACGGCGGCGGGAATGAGCCCGGGGTCGAGTCCGCCGTCGGGCTGGTTGGGGAGGGTGGTGGCGAGCACGCCGCCGAGGCGCGAGACGCCGCCGGCCTCGGCGCGGACGATGTGGGCGCGGTCGCCGACCAGGAGTTCGTCGCCGGCGCGAGTCTGCGAGAGCAGCGAGACGAGATTGGCCATCGTGCCACTGGAGACGAACAGTGCCGCCTCCTTGCCGGTGCGCTCGGCTGCGGTTTCTTCGAGCCTGGTGATGGCCGGATCCTCGCCGAAGACATCGTCTCCGACCTCGGCTTCGAACATCGCCTCGCGCATGGCGGGCGTTGGCCGGGTCACGGTGTCGGAACGCAGATCGATGAGCGGCAGATCGGCGTTGTCGTTGGAGTTCTGATTGGCGGTCACTCGGCCGGTCCGTTCGATCGTTCCCAGATGGTGCGGAAGCCTTCGCCGCCGGTGATGGCGGCGATCGTGACGGCGCGTTCGCCATCGAGGAGTTGCTGTTGGATGCTCTGGATGTGGTCGGGGTCGGCGCCGAGGCTGATCAGGCGGGCGGCGATCTTTTCCCAGATGCCGGACTCGTCGAACGCTCGGACTGCGCGGGGCCAGGGGAAGGAGAGAATGCGCTCGGGCAGCGGGAGCTTGGGACGCAGCGACTTGAGGTGTCGGAAGCGCTCTTCGGCGGAGTTGACGCGATCGACGAGCTGGATGATTGGCAGATCGGGCGGGTCGGCTCGGAAGTCGACGAGCAGGCGGGGTTCGAGCACTTCAAAGCGCACGATCAGGACCGCGGCGCGGTCGATCACGCGCAGGATTTCATCCAGGTCGACGCCGTAGTCGTCGCTCATGGGGTCGTCCGGTTCTGACTAGCCGGATTCGTCGTGTGCTGATCCTGAGTCTATGGAGGCGGCGGGAGAGCGTCCAATGAGTCGGTCGGTCGGCGCGGCAGGAAGGGCGCCGATGCCGAGGAGGGCGTCGCGGGCGGCGTCGTAGCGCTGCTTGGCGCGGGCCTCTCGGTTGAGCAGGCCCTTGAGCTTGGGCGGCTCGAGCGGTTCGCCGTCGAGGAAGATGTCGTGCAGGCGGGTGAGCTGCTTCTGCCAGGCGTCGTAGGCGTCGCGATATTCGGTTTGGCGTTGGGGGTCGACTCGAACCATGGTTGTCCTGCCCTCAAATCAGATCGGGTTCAGACGAGGTTGCGGTAGATGTTGATCTCGGCGGAGTCGAAGACCATCGCCTCACGGACGGCTCGACGCAGTTTGGCGAACTCCTGGTCCTGGGCGGCGAGCTCTTCGAATTGTTCGAGCTCTCTGAGGTCCTCGAACTCGGCCACGATTTCGACGGTCGAGGCCTGGCCGGTGATGGCGTCCCAGACCGAGAACTGGGCCTCGATGCCGCGTGCCGCCTGATAGTCGAGCGCCGCCTCGACGGCGCGGAGGAACTCGCCGTGCTTACCCGGCGCTACGCGGCCGGAGAGGACTCGTCGGAACATCGGCATCGGATCGTCCCTTCGCTGTTCGGATCTGTTCAGACCGGTTCGGCCGAGTTTCGCAGGTTGAGGGCCTGTTCGACCGCGTCCAGGTCTTCCTGATGGTTGACGTTGGTGAACGATTTCAGTTGCGGGTCGTGGCGGCGCAGTTCGTCGGCTTCGAGGATGCGGTGCTCGACAAGGGGGAGCAGGGCTCGGATTCGGCCGTCGCCTTCGTCCAGCAGACGCCGCGCTTGCGGGACGATGGAGGGTCGGTAGGCGGCGAGTAGGGGTTGGGCGACGCCGTCGATGCGCGGCATGGCGATCTGCGCACCTTCGCAGGCGGCGGCGACGGCGCGGAGGAGTTCGGGTTGGAGGAAGGGCATGTCGCAGGCGACGGCGACGGCGAGATCGTGGTCGATCCCGGGGAGCGCGGCCTCGAGGCCGGCGAGGGGGCCTCGGTCGTGGCGGTGATCGACGGCCTGGCGCCAGTCGACGCCAGGCAGCGGTGGCAACTGTTGGTCGGGGCGTTGGGCGACGACGATGTCGTCAGTCACCTCGGAGGCGGCGAGGGCGCTCCAGTGCAGCAGCGGGCGTCCGCCGGCCTCGGCGGTCGCCTTGTCGCGGCCCAGGCGGCGTCCGAATCCGCCGGCGAGGATGATGACGGAGAACGATTCGCTCATGGGTTGAGTTTAGGCTGCGGGCTGGAGGTGAGATGTGGACCTGCCGCTGCACTCGTTGCATGGGGCGTTGGGGATTACGCGGCCGGCGGTGTTCGCCACGGTCGGCGGCGGGGGCAAGACGACGGTGCTGTTTGCGCTCGCGGCCGAGTGGGAAGCGGCGGGAGGTGAGGGCCTGACGGTCTTGACGACGACGACGAGGATGACGATCCCTCGAGAGGGCCGGACGATGCCGCTGGCGATCGGCCGCGACGACGCGTTTCGGGCGGGCGCGCTCGACGACATCCGCTCGCGCGGCCTGTCCTCGGCGGTGGTCGGATCGGGTCGGGGGGACCGCGAGCGGGTGCTGGCGGTCGACCCGTCCTGGCCGCGTCAGGCGGTCGACGCGGGGCTGGCCAGCCTGGTTGGGGTCGAGGCAGACGGCTCGCGGGGCCGCCCGTTCAAAGCTCCCGCTCTGCACGAACCGATCATCCCCGAGCGGGTTGATGTGGTTGCCGCGGTGATCGGGGCGGGGGTGCTGGGTCGGCCGCTGGACGAGCGGTCGGTGCATCGGCCGGAGATCGTGGCTCAGGTCGCGGGTGCCGAGATTGGCGACGAGGTGACGCCGGAGCTGGCGGCGAAGGTGTTGATGTCGGCGGATGGAGGTCGGAAGGGAGTGCCGGAGTCGGCGGAGTTCGTGGTGCTGGTGTCGGGGGCGGGGCGGGATCTGGAGGGGTCGCGGGCGTTGGCGTCGGCGGTCGATGGGCGGGTGGTGTTGTGGGATGCGGGGTCGGGGATTTTGGAGGTGATCTCGTTCTAAGCGCATGGGTATGTTGAACCACGCCAAAGGGGCCTTTGTCGCATCTTACCCATACTCCTGCAAGCCCTGAACGCTCACTCTTCATCCAGGGTGATGAGATCAACATCGCCTACGATTTGCATTGCGGTGCCCTGGGTCTGATTTATCAGTTCGAGGGTCGATTCCACACAGGCACGCATGAGATCGGACAGCGGCAGTTTGTACTTGCCTATCTCCTCTCCTTGCTCATTCTGCTTGGAAATGTGCACGAAGTAGCCCTCTCCGTCGTTTGGGTCCCTTTCTTCGTCATCGATCTGAATGAGGCTCAACTTGTGTTGTACGTGTGCCATTGTGTTATCCGTTCTGTACATACCCGGGGCTACGCGTCAGCCGGGGCACACTTCGAGCATACCCCATTGTCCCCCAACACTACGGGCGACTCAGCCACCTGCTCACAGCGAACGCAGCGATACACGCGCCCCTCAACTGGCTGAATGGGACGCCGCAGAGACGCTCGTGCGCTTTCTTCTGGGGTCGCGTTGAAGCGCAGGGGCAGTCCTGCTTTTTCGGCCATCGTGTCGTCCTGTTATTCTCATCAGCGTTCAGGGAAAAGGTATTTTGCAATGATGTAGAGCAAACCGCCCACTCCTAGTGGCGGAGCGGTGTTCAACGCGGCGATGTATTCTATGGGAAGCAATGTCCTATCGGTGGCTGCAACGACGATGCACAGGGCAATCGAAACAGCGACAAATGTAAGCCAAGCTGTCGCAAGCATTGTTACATTGCGCAGGAATCTTTCGCGCAACAGTCTGTTGGAGTCTGCGTCCTTCTCAGCTATCTCTGCAAACCTCTGAATCAACCCCGTAGGAGCATTTGCAGGCAGATTGTCTCCAAGCCAATCGAGATTAGGCTTGTTTGTTGTCATTCATCTTTGTTTCGAAGTATGTTCGAATGTCGTCGTTCTTGATGTCAACACCACGGCTATACAGACTTATGGCACGAGCAGAGTGCCATGGTCCTTCTGGATCGTGCGACATTTGAGACAACTGCGCCGCCGTGAATGTACCATACACGGCCCAAACGCGCTGAACGAGGCTTTGAGCTTCGAAATCATCGGAAGGAATCGTTGGAGTTCGCTCTTCGATGAAGTAGCTGTCACCGTTGACGACATCTTCCTCAATCCTAATGGGGCCGTCGATACCTTTGTTTCCAAAGTGCTTAGTTGCATGGTAGAGGTCGGGAAAGACAGGTCCCCATTGCCATGCTTGCGCATGATTTGTACATAGTGGGTCGCCATAGAATGCGAGATACCAGCCATGAGCAAAGTAGACCAGTTTCTGAATTTGCATCTGCGTCAAAGGTTTGCCTTGTGCCCGTGCAAGGTCCAGAAAGAGGTTTGCGATGGCTGCTGAAGGATAGGAGGACATATCAAGGCTCTCGTCGTTGTGCATCGAAGAATACCGGATTCTCCCCAGCACGTACTGGACTCGGTAGGCGCACCCACCAAATCGTCATGCCGCAGCCGCTTGCCTCGACCAGCTACCACCAGTGCCATCATCTGCTCCGAGGCGTGGAACTGACGCAGATTGTGCCGCCCCGCGACCTCGCTCATGCAGGGCGGCAGGCTATTGCGCGACATCTGGTGGTACGTCCCCGTGTGTCCGCGCTCGACCATCCAGCAGAGCGAGTCAATGGCGTTGGTGTGTGGCTGGCCGCGGACATACTCGCGAACAGCAGGATCGAGTGCCTAGGGCTCGTAGCCAACGCGTTGCTGTGCAGATTGTTG
This sequence comes from Dehalococcoidia bacterium, assembly GCA_965208665.1. GTDB lineage: Bacteria > Chloroflexota > Dehalococcoidia > Bin125 > Bin125 > Bin125. The sequence goes on along the minus strand of CBDBPH010000002.1, from coordinate 1,332,812 downwards.
TGGCCGTGGGGGAGCGGTCCCCGGTCGGGGGCGGGGACGGTGCGGTGTGGAGTCGGTGCTTCTCGATCGGTCGTTAGCAACAGGGCGGGCGTGAGGTGTGGTCGGTAGATTGGGGGCTGGCCTGAGCTATGAGTTGCCGATTTCGAGGTGCGGGCGATGAGTCGGATGATGGAGGACCGTCGGATTGACCCTCGGTTGAAGGCGATGTTTGGGGGGTTGCGGGCGTTTCCGTTGCCGAACTTTGATACTCGGGAGGAGTTGATTGCGGCGATGAATCGGCCGGAAGTGCTGGAGGGTCTGAGGGAGACGCAGTTGTTCACGGAGGAGGAAGCGGAGGCGGTGGCGCCGTCGGCGGGGTTGACGATCACGGTCGAGACGTTTGTCTCAGAGCCGGACGGGAACACGATCCTGGTGTCGCTGATGCGGCCGCGAACGGACGGGCAGTCGGACGATCCGGTGCCTTGCGCGTACCACATCCACGGCGGGGGTATGGCGGTCACGTCGGCCTTCGACGCGGGCTACCAAGCCTGGGGGCGGATGATCGCGAATCAGGGCGTGGCGGTGGCGATGGTCGATTTCCGCAACTGCGTTGTGCCGTCGTCGGCGCCGGAGATCGCGCCGTATCCGGCGGGATTGAACGACTGCGTGTCGGGGCTGAAATGGCTGATCTCGAGGGCGGATGAGTGGGGCATTGACGCCCATCGGATCGTGGTCTCGGGTTCGAGCGGGGGCGGCAATCTGGCGTTGGCGCTGGGACTGCGGCTGACCCGCGAAGGCGATGCGGGGCTGATCAGGGGGCTGTACGCGATGTGCCCCGACATCGCCGGGAGCAGGCCGCGCGACGACCTGCCGTCGTCGATTGAGAACAACGAGGTCTGGCTCGACTCGCACAGCAACTTCAGCAGATTGGGCTACGGAATTGAGGCGTTCGAGGCGGAGGATCCGGAGGCGTGGCCGCTGTTCGCGACCGAGGAGCATGTCCAGGGGTTTCCCGAGACGGTGATCAGCGTGAACGAGTGCGATCCGCTCAGGGACGAGGGGATTGCGTTCTATCGGCTGCTGCTGCGGGCGGGTCAGCGGGCGCGCTGTCGGCAGGTGATGGGGACGATCCACGGGGGCGACAGCATGGTCCTGCCCTGCACCGATCTGGCGCTCGCGACGGCGCGAGATGTGGCGGCGTTTTGTCGGGGTGAGTAGGGGAAGGCCTCACCCCCCGCCTACGCGGGGGCAGGCTCTAGCGCTCTCCCTGGGGGAGAGGGGACCGGAAGGAGACAGGGTTGTCTAGCGGCGTCGTCTTTGGCCGCGGCGGGACATTGGTTGTCGGGGGTCTTTCTGGGATTCGACTTCCGCGATTTCGTTGGGGGTGAAACCGAGTTCGGACATGACCTCGGCTGTGTGCTGGCCGAGTTCGGGAACCAGGGCTTGGCGCTGGGCGGGGTTTTGTTGAACTGGGCGAAGTTGCCTGCCATGGGTCGCTTGCCGACGCCGGGGACGTCTTTCTCGACGATGTAGCCGTTCTCGAGGGCCTGCGGGTCGGCGATGACGTCCTCGTAGTCGAAGACGCGCTGGTACATGATGTACTCGCGACGCTCGTCGAAGAACTGCTCCCACTCGTCGGTGGTGCGGTTCTTCATGGCGCGCGCCATGTGCGGTCGCAGCAGTTTGGACTGCTCGACCCGGCGGAAGTCGCTCATGGGCGAGCGTTTCTGGCTGCCGTCCCAGCGCGGATCGGTGGCGATTTCCGGGATGCCGCCGAACTCGCAGAAGTCTTGCCAGGCCTCGTCTCCCTGGACATCGACGTGGAAGGCGCCGCCGTCGGCGGTCAGGTAGGTGCCGGCGCTGCCGGGAACGTTTGGATGATGCGGGCCTTCGCGTGAGAGCAGCGTGCCCGAGATCGAGGAGTGGTTGAGTTCCCAGGCCTGCATCCAGACCATGACTCCGTAGGCGGAGGTGCGGACTTTCTGCCCGATGCCGTGGAGCTCGCGGGCGGCGAGGGCGGTCATGATGGCGAGGGTGAGGCCCATCGCGCCCGAGGTGTCGCCGATCACGCTGCCGGCGATCATCGGTTGGGTGTCGGGGTCGCCGACCATGTTGGCGATGCCGCTGCGGACCTGGGCGTACTGGTCGGTCATGCGCTTGTTGCGGTCGGGTCCTTCGTGTCCGAAACCGTTGGCGATGCCGTAGACGAGGCGTTGGTTGCGCTTGGCGAGTTCGTCGTAGCCGAGTCCCATGCGCTCGAGCGAGTCTTCGCGGAAGTTGCTGACGAAGACGTCGGCGCGGTCGACGAGGCGCATCAGTACTTCGCGGCCGATTGTGGTGTGGACGTCGAGGGCGATCGAGCGTTTGCCGTGAGAGACGGAGAGGAACTGCGCGCCGGGCGTCTCGGGCGGGGCGGTCCAGTTGACGCCAGTGTGCCAGCGATTGGGGTCGCCGCCGGGCGGTTCGACCTTGACCACGTCGGCGCCCATATCGGCGAGAAATCCGCCGACGAGCGGTCCCTGGATGGCGATCGCGAATTCGACGACGCGCAGGCCTTCAAGCGGTTCCGGCATCGGGCACCTCGGCTTTCCGTGGGGATCATAGGCAGGCGGGGGCAAGGATGTCGGGGCTCTTATCCTGTTGCGGTGCAGCCGGCTGGCCTTTGAGGATTGCGGACCATGACATTTTCCTGGGAGCTGTGGCAGTTCACGCAGGGCGTGCGCTGGCGAATTGCGTTGTCGGTATCGGTTGGGCTGCTGGCGGTGGCGGCGGGGGTCGCTCGGCTGGCGTTGCTGGGTTGGATCGGGGCGCGGATCTTCGAGGGCGACAGCTTCGGTGATCTGGTGCCGTTGATCATTGCGACGGCCGCGTCGATCGCGGCGCGCTCCGTCTTCCTGTACGCGAAGGAAGAAGTGGCGAACGGCACGGCGCTGCAGGTGCAGTTCACGTTGCGACAGCGGCTGTTCGACCAGGTCGTGCGACTGGGGCCGTCGCACTTTGATCGCAAACGCACGGGTGATGTGACGGTCGGGGTGATCGAGGGCGTTGAGCAACTGGAGACGTTCTTCGGGCAGTATTTGCCTCAGTTGATCGTTGCGGCGCTTGCGCCGATTGGGATTTTCATCTTCATGGGCTGGCTCGACCTGCCGGTCGCGGCGATCTACTTCGGTTTCGCCCTGGTCACGCTGCTCCTGCCGCAGTTGCTTAAGCAGAGGAACGCGGAGGCGTCGTTGCGGCGGCGAGACGCGTACGGCTCGTTTGCGGCGGACTTTCTCGATTCGGTTCAGGGACTGGCGACGCTGAAGGCGTTTGGTCAGAGTGGCCGTCGCGGGGCGGAGCTGGCGGAGCGGGCGCAGGTGGTGTTCCGGACGACGATGGGTGTGCTGTTCCACAATGCGATTGCGCAGGGACTGACGATCCTGGCGATCACGGTGGGGGCAGCGGTCGCGCTGTATGTCGGCGCGTTGCGGGTCGAGGCCGGGGCGATGGAGTTGGCGGAGCTGCTGGTGGTTTTGATGCTCGGGGTCGAGGTCTTCCGTCCGCTGCGCGAGCTGAGCCAGCTCTTCCACCAGGGACTGCTGGGCGTGGCGGCGACGCAGAGCGTGCTCGACATCGAGCAGGCGCAGCCGCTTACGCCAGACTCGGGAGCCGCACCTGCAGAGGTGTTGGAACCGAGGATCGAGTTTGAGCACGTCACGTTCAGCTACCCGACCGGGCGTCGGCCGGCGTTGAATGATGTCAGCTTCAGCGTGGAGCCGGGCAAGCGGATTGGCGTGGTTGGACGTTCCGGTTCGGGTAAGTCGACGCTGGTCTGGCTGCTTGAGCGTCTCTATACGCCGCAGGAGGGGACGATTCGGCTCGGCGGGCACGACCTGAATGACTTGCGCTTCGCCGACATTCGCTCGCAGATGGCGGTGGTCCTGCAGGACACGTATCTGTTCCACGGCTCGGTGCTGGCCAACCTGCGCTTCGCCAAGCCCGATGCGACCGAGGACGAGATCCGCGCGGCGGCGGAGGCGGCGAACGCGCACGAGTTCATAAGCTCTCTGCCCGAGGGCTACGGGACCGTGATTGGCGAGCGGGGACACCGGCTGTCGGGCGGCGAGCGCCAGCGAATTGCGATTGCGCGAGCGCTGCTGCGAGACGCGCCGATGCTGATCCTGGACGAGGCGCTCTCGAGCGTCGACGCCGAGAATGAGGCCACGATCCAGGCTGCTCTGGATCGGTTGATGCAGGGTCGGACGACGCTGATCATGGCGCACCGGCTGTCGAGCGTGCGCGACTGCGACGAGATCCTGGTGTTGGATGAGGGTCGGCTGGTCGAGCGCGGCGACCACGAAACGCTGCTCAGGGAAGGCGGGGTCTACGACTGGCTGATGCAGGGTCAGATGACCGACCCGAGCCTTGATGGCTTCGTGGATGATGCTCCACCGGCGGAACGGGCGGCGGCTGCAGGGGCGGTGGGCTCGCTCGCGATGCGTGATCACGGCGGTGGGGCGACGGAGGCGATTATTCGTGCGGAGGGGATGGGTTGGCGGGAGACGTCGGCGCGGCTGCTGGCGATGGCGGCTCCGTACTGGTTCAAGACCAGCCTGTCGTTCGGGACGGGCGTGGCGCACTTCTTCGGGGCGATTGCAGTTGGTGTGATCGGTGCGTTCATGGTCGCCAATGTGCGCGACGGCGAATCGATCACGCTGCTTGCCGTGCTGCTAATCGTTGTGGCGGTGCTCACAGGTCTGTTCCGCTTCCTCGAAAACTGGGTCTCGCATGACATGGCGTTCCGGTTGCTGGCGGATATGCGGATTGCGTTGTTCCGCAAGCTTGATCAGATCGCGCCCGCCTACCTGTTGCGGCGCCGATCCGGTGACCTCGTCTCGATGGCAACGCAGGATGTGGAGACGGTCGAGTACTTCTTCGCCCACACGATTGCGAATGCGTTTGTCAGCGTGGTGATTCCCGGCGCGGCGCTGATCACGCTGTTCGTCGTCGACTGGCGGCTGGGTCTCGGTCTGGCTCCGCTGTTGCTCCTGGCCGGTCTGAGCCCGCTGTTTACGCGGCGGATCGTCGACCGGCTGGGCTCGCGCTCGCGCGACCATCTGGGCGCGCTGAACGCGCACATGGTCGACACGCTGCAGGGTCTGCGCGAGGTGACCGCGTTCCAGCGCGAACCCGAGCGCAAGACGGAGTTCGAGGGTCTGATGCGCGAGTACATGCCGATCCGGGGCGGGTTCAACCGTCAGATCTCGGCGCAACGCACCCTGTTGGAGGGTCTGACCGGCTACGGCGGTCTGGCCGTGCTGACGATTGGCGGGGTCCTGGCTGTGCGGGGTGATATCGACTCGTCGCTGGCGCCGCTGCTGACGTTGCTGGCGATGGGCGCGTTCATGCCCGTGGCCGAACTGGCGCAGGTCGGCCGGCGGCTGGGCGACACGCTGGGCGCGACGAGACGGCTGACCGCGGTGCATAGCGAACCGGTTGCGGTGCTCGACGGTCCCGGAGCTTCAACCAGGGCCGAGGCGGACGATGGGGTGGGCGTGTCGGAGGGGGCGTTCGCCTCGGTGGGGTTCACGTATGAAGACACTCCGCGTGCGGCGCTGGACGAGGTTTCGTTCAACCTCAAGCCGGGCGGCACGGTGGCGCTGGTCGGACCGTCGGGCGCGGGCAAGACAACGGCCGCTCACCTGTTGCTGCGATTCTGGGATCCGCAGGACGGCAAGATCACGCTGGAGGACTCGGACCTGCGCACCTATCGACTCGATGAGCTGCGTGGGCAGGTGGCGCTGGTCGCGCAGGACACGTACCTGTTCAACGCGTCGATTCGGGCCAACCTGCAAGTCGCCCGGCCGGACGCCACGGAGGACGAGCTGCTGCTGGCGATTGAACGAGCGGGGTTGGCGGACTTCGTCGAATCGCTGCCCGACGGGCTCGACACACCGGTGGGTGAGCGGGGCGCGCAGCTCTCGGGCGGCCAGCGCCAGCGGGTCGCGATTGGGCGGGCATTGCTCAAGGATGCGCCGGTGCTGATCCTCGATGAGGCGACATCTCATCTCGACGGCCTCAACGAGCGCCTCGTCCGGGACGCGCTGGACGAGCTGATGTCGGATCGGACAACGCTGGTGATCGCCCACCGGCTCTCGACGGTCAGAGACGCGGATCAGATCGTCGTGCTGGACGAGGGTCGGGTGGTCGAGATCGGCAAGCATGAAGAGCTGGCGTCGGAGGACGGGTTGTATTCGCGGCTGGTGCGTCGGCAGTTGTCGGCGGCTCGGCGGTGAGGGCCTGCCGCGCTAGGGGTCGGCGAGTTCTCTGATTCGGTTGATGAGCGCCTCGCTGACCACAGCGTTGACGCGGTCCACTTCGGGGCTACGCTTTTCGAGGTCGCCATAGATGACGCTTGACTCCAGGGTGTGAAGCTGCAATCCGTCGATGTCAGCTGTTCTATGCAGTTGGTGGCCGTCAAATGACCATGTGAAGACGATTGACGTACTGAACGTGCGAATGCCTCGTCCGTTGTAATCATTTAAGGAGTGGCGATGCCGAATCTCAAGCGGCCGATCGTCGGAGAGGGTGAAGCCCTGATCGACGATGTATCGGTTTCGGGTCGTTGCCCACTTCTCGGGCTGTAGCAGGCCGCTTCCGTTGGACTCGGTTTGGCCACGTTTGATGAACGAGATTCCGATGCTGTCGCGAAAGAGCGCGCCACTGATTTGTTCGCAAGCTGACTCGAGAGCGGCGAGCGTCGGCCGGATGTGAAGACTGAACGCGGCGTCGAGGGTCCCAACGTCATCGACCTTAGGTGGTTCAGACACCTGGTCTCGAATGAACGTCGCGACCTCTTGATCTGTTTCGACCCGCTCGATCATGCCACCGAACTCGTCGAGCGGCACGATCTCGGAATGAGAGCGAGCGTACCGGGCGCTACCGGCGTACACGATCATTTTCGTCGAGACGTTGGGGACTAGCTCGGCCACCCTGTTCAGCGCCCTGAAGGAGTCAGAGGCGATGGTCAAACCCGATTTCACCTCGATTGCGGCGATGCCCTGACCGGTCTCGTACAGCAGATCGCACTCCAACCCTGATTGGTCGCGAAAGAACGAAAGGTTCGGATCGCGACCGCGATTGAAGCGATGCTTCAGCGCTTCGGCAATAGCCAGGTTTTCGAACAACTGCCCACGCAAGGGGTGTGTTGATACCTGGGTCGAATTCTCAATACCGAGCAGATAGCTGGCGAGCCCCACGTCATGGAAGTACAGCTTTGGAGACTTGATGAGTCTCTTGCTGATGTTTGCGTGAAATGGCTGTAGCTGAAAGACGATGTAGCTCCGCGCCAGAATCGAGAGCCACTCTCGCGCTGTCGGATGGCTGATGCCGGCGTCGGAACCGAGAGAACTGAAGTTCACGAGCTGACCAATTCGCCCGGCGCAGAGGCGCATGAATCGGCCGAAGGACGTGAGATCGCGAACGCCACCCAGACGGCGGACATCCCGCTCGACATAGGTTTCGAAGTAGTCTCGAAGAGCCTGACGCGGCTCAAGTCCCTGGTCGAGAATGCGCGGATAGAAGCCGCCGAAGATCATGTCGTCGATCTCTGTGCTCCCGCCGATGCGCCTGTGTTCGGCCAAGGAGAAGGGCAATAGCCGTAGCAGCGCCGTGCGACCAGCGAGTGATTGGCTGATGGCGTCCGACAGCGGGAATTGCTCGCTGCCCGTCAGGACGAACAGGCTGTTGCCTCCGTGTTCGTCGACTACGGTTTGCAGATACGACAGCAGGTCGGGCACTCGCTGAACCTCGTCGATGATGGCGCCGTCGCGGAACTGTGCCAGGAACCCGCGCGGGTCCGTTTGGGCGAACTCCCTCAGGTCGGGACTCTCAAGGCTGGCGTAGGGCAAGCCGGGAAAGCTCTCCCGGCAGAGCGTCGTCTTTCCCGACTGGCGGGGTCCGGTCACCGTGACGATTGGATACTGCTCGAAGAGCGACTGCAATCTCGGGGCTATCTCTCGCTCAATCATGTGTCCAGCTTACTCGATCCATTGACAGATTGAAAGTGCTGATTTCAATCTGTCAGCGAATGTTACAGACCCGTTCATTGGCGGCGGCGCAGATTGAAAGTGTTGCCTTCAATGTGAACGCCAGTTTGGAGGGTACTTGCTGATTGGCTGGTTGGCTGAGAGCGGGGGTACCTTCGAGGTGAGTGAATAGCGCCTCGACGTCCGGGTTTGCTTTGGTCTGGTTGCTTGTCTCGACGCTGGCGTTTGTTGCCGGGTTGCAGCTGCTTCGGAGCCTGGTGTCGGGGCTATCGGTGTACCTGGGGCAGGTGCGGGATGTCTCGCCGGCGGAACTGGCGCTGCTGATCTTTGTCATCTTCTCCGCGGCGTTCGCTGCTCCCCTGGTTCGGCGCATGCTTGGGACGCGCCGGGCGTACGTGGGCGTTGCCGCGGGGCTGGCGCTGTTGCGGGTGGCCGAACAGTTTGTGTCGGCGCCTGACGCGCGGCTGGCGATTGCGATCGCTGGGGTGGTGGTCTGGCTGTGGTTGATACCGCTGTTATTCGCGCGCGGTTTCGGTGATGAGTCGCGGGTCGGGGCAACGGGCGTGTTGGCGCTGCTGGTGGGGCTCGCGGTGGATACCGCGATCAAGGGTGCGTTTGGCACGCTCGACCTCAGCTCTGCGCCTGGACTTGCGCCGCAGGTCACGACGGTTGCTTTGACGGTTGCGCTGCTCTCGTTGGTGGTCTGGTTAGGCCGTTCCTGGGGCGATGGGCCCAATCCCGATTCGGAGCCGAGGTCGGCGTTCGTGATTGGTCCCGCGATCGCCCTGCATCTGTTGATCTTCCAGAATCTGGGCCATCATGCGGCGGTGATCGGTTGGTCATTGCCGGCGGTGTTCGCCTGGACGACGCTGGCGAACCTGGCGGCGCTGTGGGCGGCGGTTGGATTGGGATGGCGGGGGTTCGGACAATCGCGTTGGATGCGCTTCGCTGCGGCGGCCGTGCTGATGGTGGCGGTTGCTCCGGCTCCTCCGGCGTGGCTGGCAGCGTTGGGGGCGCTGCTCGGGCCGGCCGCGATATCCATCCTGTTGATTGCGTCAGTTGCCGGACCTGACGGTCCTCGTGGGGGCGGGTTGGCTCTGCCCCTTGGTCTGCTGGCGATTCCGATTGTCCTGTTCGGTTGGTATGCGCACTACGAGATCGAGATAGCGATTCCTCAGTTGGTACTCCCGGTCGTGGCGGCGGGCATCATCGCGTTCCCGGCGCTCGCGCCGAGGCGAAGCATTTCGATGTCGGGTTGGTCGTGCTCGAAGCTGGTGAGCGTGGCAGCGCTCCTTCTGCTTCTGCTTCCGTTGCATCAGGTCTTGACCTGGAACGACCCGGACGTCGCGCCCAGCGAGGATCGCTTGCGGGTCGCGACGTACAACATTCACCAGGGATTCGACCTGTACGGCCGGCATGACCTGGAGGGAATCGCGGGAGCGATCGAGGAGTCGGAGGCTGAAGTTGTTGCCTTGCAAGAGGTGCCGCGCGGCTGGGTGGTGAACGGGTCCGTTGATGCGCTCAGTTGGTTGGCACAGCGTTTGCGGATGCAGGCCGCGTGGGGACCCGCCGCCGATCCGAACTGGGGCAACGCGATTCTCAGTCGCTATCCGATCGTTCATGTTGAGAATCGGCCGATGCCCAACAATCATGACCTGCTCTTCGACCGCGCCTACATGGTGGCCACGATCGATGTGGGTGATCGACTGGTGCAGGTCGTCGCTACTCATCTGCACCACGTTGAGCGTGAGTCGCGCCATCGGCTGCCGCAGGTGCAGGCGTTGCTTGATGGCGTCGACTGGAGTCGCCCGACGATCCTGCTGGGTGACCTCAACGCGCAGCCGCATCATGAGGAGCTTCGGCTGCTGAGATCGGCGGGGCTCTTGACGGTTCAACCACCGGTTGCGACCTACCCGGCGGACCGACCGCGGCGTCAGATTGACTACGTGCTGACGACTGCACATTTCGAAGTCATCGATGTCTACACGCCAGCGACCACGGCGTCCGATCATTTGCCGCTCGTTGCGACGCTTGAATAGTCGCCCGATTGCAATCGCGCTGGGTGAGCGGCAGAATCCACTCAATAGCTGGGCCGCGGCGGTTGGCAGGACGTGAGGTGAGCAATGGTGTTCGGTAGCGGACGACGAGCAAAGATCGCGGCCTTGAACGCGGCGTCTGAAGTTGTTGACACCGCCCGAGGCCCGGTCGAGTTCGCGCGGCACGGTGCGGCACCGTATGTGCTGATCGTGCATGGCACGCCGCAGGGTCACAATGCGAGCTTCATCGGGGAACCTATGGAGGCGGCGGGCTTTGGCACGATCACGCCGTCGCGGCCGGGGTATCTGCGGACACCGCTGGCCACCGGCCGGACCTTCGCCGAACAGGCCGACGCGGCGGCGGCGTTGCTTGAAGAACTTGGGATTGACGAAGTCGCCGTCTACGGGATTTCCGGCGGAGGACCGAGCAGCATCGAGTTCGCCGCGCGCCATCCCGAGCGAGCGAGAGCGCTGATCCTGGAAGTCGCGATTTCGCAGCGATACACGCCGGAGGTCTCGGACCTCACCGTTGCACTGACCATGAACTCGTTCGTGTTCTGGGTTCAGGGGCTCCTGATCCGCTTCGCCCCGCGCTTCGCGATCGGTCAGTTCGTCAGGATCGAGAGCATCCTTGACGCGGCCGATCAATCGCGTATCGCGGATGATGTGATTGGCAGTCCCGCGAAGATGGAGCTGCTACGGCTGTTGTCGGCCAATGCGCCCTTCGACCTGCTGCGCGCCGGATTCGAGAACGATATGGAGCAGTTCGCTGCGATCGATCGGCTGCCCTTCGAGCAGGTCGAATGTCCCACGCTGGTTGTCCACGGTACTCACGACGGTGACGTCCCGTATCGGCACGCGGAAGACGCTGCCCGTGCGATTTCCGGCGCAGAACTGTTCACGGTGGAGAAGGGCTGGCATCTGTTGGCGCTGAGCGATGGCGAGAACGCGTACCAGCAGGCGGAGATTGACTTTCTCAAGGAGCATCTCGGCGCGTAGGCAATTGGGGCGGTGATATCGTCAACGATGGTCCTGGCCCTGCCGGGGCCGCTTCGTTGGATTCGCTGATGAGCCACGCCGACCCTTACGCTCCAACTGCCGCGACGGTTGGATTTGCGCTGCCGCATCGCACGAAGATGCTGATTTTGGGTAGCGCGGTCGTGGCGATGTTCCTGTCTGCGGTACAGCACTCGATCGTGGCGACGGCCACGCCGGTGCTCGCCGCCGACCTGGGCCGCTTCGATCTGATCGCGTTCATGGAATCGGCCTTTATGGCGACCTCGATGCCCGCGGTAGCGATCGCGGGGCGGCTGTCGGATGTGTATGGACGCAAGCCGTTCCTGCTCGGTGGGCTGGTGATCTTCGCCGTCGCCACGGCACTGGCGGGCTTCGCCACGTCGATGGAGATGCTGATCGGTTTCCGCGCGCTGCAGGGCATCGGCGGCGGGATCCTGATGGGTAACTCCTTCTCCATCTCCGGCGACCTGTTTCCACCGGTCGAACGTGCCAAGTACATGGGCATCTTCGCGGCCGTCTTCGGAGTCGGAGGTTTGGTCGGACCGCTGCTCGGCGGGCTGATTGTGGACGCGTTGAACTGGCGCTGGGTGTTCTGGTCGATCCTGCCACTCGCGGCGCTGGCGTTCGCTTCGATTGCGTTCATCATGCCCTGGCTGCGGCCTCCGCCGCGCAAGGTGGTGATCGACTGGCTGGGCATCGCCGCGATGCTGTTGATGTTGATGCCGGCGATGCTGGCGCTGGCCCTGGTCTCGACGGGGACCGCCTGGCTCGATACGAAGACGCTGGCGCTGTTTGGAGTGTCGATCCTCGGTGTGCTCGGGTTCGTGGCTGCCGAACGTGCGGCGAAGGAACCGATCCTGCCAGGAGAGTTGTTCCGCGATCACACGTTCCGGGTTGCGGCGATCGTGATGATGGCGACCGGCGGCGGCCTGTTTGGGGTGGCGTTCTTTCTCGCCTATTTCATGCAGGGGGTGCTTGGCTATTCGCCGACCGCCTCCGGGTTGCTGTTGAGTACCGAGATCATTTCGATGGTGGTGATGGCCTCGCTCGCCGGGCAGGTAATGTCACGGACCGGCCGCTACAAGATCCTCGCGATCATTGCCAGTGTGGTGATCGCCGTTGGCGCCTGGTTGATGACACAGCTCAGCGCCGACTCGGGCGCTGTTGACGTGGTCTGGCGGCTGGTGCTGTTTGGCAGCGGGCTGGGATTGCTCTTCCCCTCCGTGATGACCGCGGCGCAGAACGCGCTGCCCCAGAGAATGCTGGGCACGATCTCGGGGGCGACCCAGTTCTTCCAGGAGATCGGGGGGATTATCGGCGTCACCCTGATCGGTGCGCTGGTCACTGGTCGGCTGACGAGCGAACTGGCCGCGCGGCTGCCCGCCGACCTGGCTGCCCGCGCCGACCCGACACAGCTCCTGAACGAGGAAGCCAGGGCCGGTCTGCTGGCCGAGATCGGCGAAGCAGGTCTGGTTCAGATCCTGACCACTCTTCCCGAAGCGCTGGCAGTCGCCATCACCACCAACTTCTGGATCTCAGTCGGTGTCGGAGTGATCGCGCTCTTCGCGGTCCTGACCTTGCGGGAGAAACGGCTGCGTACCGGTGAGCACGACTTGCCCGAGGTGCCGGAGGGTGCGCTGGGAACAGCCCCGGGAGCGACGGCGATTACCAATGGCGCGAGCGCAAACGGTGCGCTTCGCGGCGATTGGACGAACGACCCGGCACCGGTCGCTCGCATCCGGCCACAACGCTGACCGCTGGACCCGGGCATTCGGTACATTGCGGTCGTGGGGCGGTCACGGGGTCGCCCCACGGGAATGAGGGTTTTGTCCGATGACACAACGTACGAATGCCTATCCCGAACTCGAACGCGACCTGCGCTTCTTCCCGCTGGGCGTGGACGAACCCTCGCACCTCACGTCCGAGCAGGTCGAGCAGTACAACGACAAGGGCTACGTCTTCCCGATCGATATCTTTTCGCAGTCCGAGATCGAATCGATTCGCAGCTACTTCGACGAACTGCTGCCGAAGGCGCTGGAGGCGGGCTGGAACAGCTATGAGCTGACCAACTGGCACAAGCATTGCCAGGGCGTCTGGGACATCGTCACCGACAGCCGAATCCTCGACATCATGGAGGACATGCTGGGCGACACGGTGATCCTGCGGCACAGCCACTTCTTCGCCAAACTGCCCGGCGATGGGATGCGGGTGAGCTGGCACCAGGACGCGTCCTATTGGCCGATCACGCCGAGCAAGGTTGTCTCGGCGTGGTTGGCGATCGATGACTCCGACCTCGACAACGGCGCGATGCAGGTGATTCCCGGCTCGCACCTCAACGCGCAGGTCGAGTTCCGGGACAGCGATGCCGACGAGCACAACGTGCTGAACCAGACCGTTGAGGATCCGGAGCAGCACGGTGATCCGCCGGTGGCGCTGGAGTTAAAGGCCGGTCAGATCTCGTTGCACAGCGACTGGATCCTGCACGGATCCGACCCGAACGAATCGAACCGGCGGCGCTGCGGTCTGGCGATGCGCTACCTGTCGAAGGATGTCCGCGCCTACAACGGCTGGAACGAGAACTCGATCGTCTGTCGAGGCAGCGAACCGACCGGTCACTGGGCCAACTACCCGCGACCTGAGGGGGAGTTGATTCCGATCAAGGAAGGGGTCGAAGACCCGACCTCGGTGAGCATGGATTTGCGCAACGGCGACGACTAAGCGAGCCGCACGACCTGTCCGGTTGCGTTCGATTTCCGCATCGCCTCGATCGCGATCTGCGATTGCAGCCCGTCCTCGAAGTTCGGCGACGGCGACGTTCCTTTGTCGATGCCCTCGGCAAATGCCTCGATCAGCCGGGCTGAGGTAGTAATCGCTCCGCCCGCGGCGAATGCTGGCTGATCGGCAGGCGGCTCGACCCTGGTTAGTCCGTCGTCGCCGGCGCGGCCGAGTAGCACTTCGCCCTCCGACAGCATCATGCCGGGCGACGTCGCCATGATGGTTGCCTCGGAACCGGCGATGATGATGCGCATTCCGAGCGGCGGGTTCGTCACCCACGACATCGACAGCGTTGCGATGCCGCCGCTCGCGAGTTCGAAGGTTGCGCTGATGTGGTCCTCGCTGGTGAACTGAGGGTCAAGTCCCTGGGGCGGCGATGATTCCATCTGCGCCGACACGGCGGCCAGTTCACCGAACCACTGCCGCAGCCGGTCGATGGCATGCGACCCGAGCTCGTTCAGGAGTCCACCACCGTGTGCGGGGTCGAGCCGCCAGGGTCGGTCGAATTCCAGCATCGGGTTCGTCGTGTGGAGGTCGAGGCTGACGTGGCGTACGTCGCCGACCGCGCCATCGGCGATCAGGCGTTGAATCTGCTGGCGCAGCGGCGCGAAACGGAACTCGTAGTTGACCATCGCCGTGAGCCCCGACGCCTCGGCGGCCTGGAGCATCGGTTCCGCGTCGGGAATGTTGGTCGCGAACGGCTTGTCGCAGAGGACGTGCTTGCCGGCGTCGAAGGCGGCTCGGCAGAGGTCGAGGTGCATGTGCGGTGGCGTGTGAATCGCGACGGCATCGATCTCCGGTCGCGCGATCAACGCTTGTGCGTCGCCGGTCGAGTAGGGGATCTGGAGACGCTCCGCGAAATGAGCAGCGCGTTCGGGACGTCGGCTCCAGAGTCCGGCCACCTCCCATCCCGCTTCGCGAAACGCGGGCACCGAGACTCGGATCCCCCAGCCTGTCCCGAACATGCCGACTCGTCTGATTCGATCTGAAGTCATCGGACTCAGGCCCGCCAATCCGCGCGAGTATAGGCCTGCGACGGGAGTCGAATCGTACCGTCGAGAACTCGGTAACCTCGGATGGCGCGAAGAGCGTCTAGGAGGAACCGAACATGGAACTGCTACTCACCGGTGGACGAGTGTTGACGATCGATGCCATGGATCGGATCGCCTCCGGCGTGGCTGTGCGTGACGGGCGGATCGTGGCGGTCGGGGACAGCGACGAGGCGCGCAATGCCGTCGGTCCCGATGCCACCCACGTCGATCTGCGAGGACGCGCACTCGTTCCCGGGTTTTGTGACCCGCACAATCATTTCTCGATGACCACGTTTGAGCCGCGCTCGGTCGACTGCCGCAGACCGCCACTGGCGAGCAAGTCGGCGGTGCTCGACGCGATCTCGGCGGCAGCTTCGGGGAGTCCGGATGCGCAGTGGATCTGGGGACTTGGTTTCTCGCAGAGCGAACCGGGCGTCGTCACCGATGACATGCTGTTCCGGCACGAGCTCGACGAGGTCGCACCCAACAATCCCGTCTGCGTGATGGACTCGTCCTATCACGCCTGCTACGCCATTTCGGCGGCGCTGGCGATGGTGGGGATCGACCGCAACACGCCCGATCCGCGGGGTGGGAACATCCTGCACGACGACAGCGGGGAGCCGAACGGTGTGCTCTGGGAGCGGGCGATGGACCCGGTGCACCATGCGACGATGCGTTCGTACATCGACACGTTCGGTCCCGACGTGGTGGCGGGGCTGGTGGAGCAGAACTCGCTGCGCCACCTCTCGCGCGGGATCACAAGCGTGTGTGACGCGCTGGTGATGCCCGAGAGCGCCGAGATCTATCGACTCACGGACGAGCGCGGCCAGTTGCCGATCGTCATCCACCAGATGCGAGGCGGGCCGGGATTCTTCGCGGCGCCGGAGGATGCCGCGGGCGGCGCCTACATGGACGACGACATGTCGGACCGGCTGCGCGGCGGGATCGTCAAGATCTTCCTGGACCCGGTCTGGCCCTCCCCAGCGATGGAGCTCTGCCATCCCGACGGGACGACCGAACCTGTCGGCGAGCCCTACTACGGGCAGGAGGAGGTCGACCATCTCGTACTGGACGCGGCATCGCGCGGTCTGCAAGTCGCGATTCATTGCATCGGCAACCGTGCGGTCGAACAGGGGTTGAACGCATTCGAACGGGCGCTGCGTGAGACCCCCGGCGACGATCGGCGCTTCCGCATTGAACACTTCATGTTCGCGACCAATGAGCAGATCGAGCGTGCCCAGTCGCTCGGGGTGATGATCTCGCACCAACCGCCGTTCCTGCATCTGATCGGCGATTACTTCGAGCAGATCACCGCTCAGCCAGGGATTGACGCTGTTCCGATGCCGTATCGCTCGATGCTGGATGCGGGCGTTCACGTCGCCTCAGGGTCCGATTTCCCCTGTGCGCCGGTGCCTCCGCTGCTCGGGCTCTATGGGCTGACCACGCGGACATCGCACGACGGCACGGTGATTGCCGCCGATCAGGCGATCTCTCCGCTCGAGGCGATGCGCACCTACACGCTCAACTCGGCCGCGGCGATGTTCCGCGATGACGAGGTCGGCTCCATCGAAGTTGGCAAGCGCGCAGACATGGTCGTGTTGAGCCACGATCCGACGCTGGTCGACTCGACCTACATTCGCGAGATCGTTGTGCAGCAGACGTACGTTGACGGGGAGCTGCTGTACTCGGTGTAGTCGCTCGTACGGCGCCGCCGGTTGGGTGGCGTCGTCGTGGCAGGACTCGGTACGAGCTCTAGCCCTTGTAGCCGGCGGCGACCACGACGCTGGATCGCACCGCCCGCAGGCGAAGCTCCTCGAGCGCTGTGTACTGGGTCGCGCGGACAAACTCGGCGGCGCCGTCATCGCTGTCGAAGCTCATGATCACGAGCCGCTGCGGCGTCCAGTCGCCTTCGATGACATCCAGGTCGCTGCCCCGCACCAGGAACGTGCCGCCCTGAGCGATGACGGCATCGTAGATCTTCACTGCGAACTCGGAGAACGCGTCCTCGTCGATCACCTCGGTGTTGATGACCAGGTAACTACTCATCTCGGCGATTCCTCTCTGATGGAGCCGGGCCTAGCGCGCGGCCTATGGCAAATGGGCCGGGGACGGGCCGCGTTCAGGTTCGCGACCCCTCAATTTCGACCGTGACGATATCAATACCGTAGTACTTGCGGTGTCTCACGGACGAGGCGTAGAAGCGCAGCAAGCGGAACGAGATGTCGCCGACATCCGGCTCCTCGGCCTGCTCGCTGAGGTACGCGATTCGGTCCTCAAGGTTTTCTTCGGAGAACAGCGCCAGAAACTCCAGTTCGAGCGAGCCGCCGGCTGGTCGCGCAATCAGTACCAGCCGCGGCGGCCGGTCCGACTCGTAGTCATCGCGCAGATTCAACATTGCCGAGAGCGTCTCCTCGCCCGCCGCGTGCAGACGGTCGATTGACTCCTGTTTCCAACGCAGATCGGCGCCGAGCTTGCGCAGGAATGCTTCGATGTCTGGAAGTGCCGACACGTCGAGTTCGGTCTCCATTCGCCGAGGCCGAGGACGGGAACCGGCCAGCTCGAGCACCACGGTCAGCAGCACAGCCGCCGACACGCCGAAGACCACGCCGTTGCCGAGCGTGGCTCCCCAGGTGCCGCCGATCACGTCGGCGAGGATGTTCTGGCTCTGCAGGCCGACTGCGATCGAGAGCGAGGTCCCGACGATCGCGGCTCGCTGCCGGGTGAGCCCGTCGCGCAAGATCGTACGCATGCCTTCAACGAAGAGCAGCCCCATGATCACCAACAGCAGCGCGCCGCTGACAGGTCGCGGAATCGTGAGCAGCATGGCCACGATCTTGGGCAATAGCGCGGCTACGACCAGCATCACGCCGATGGTGATCCCAACGCGCCGGGCCGCGACTCCGGTGAACTGGAACAACGAGATGGTCGACGGCAGATAGGCGATCGTGGGAGGCGTGCCGGCGATCCCCGAGAGGAAGATCGCGATCCCGCCCACGTTCAGCGTCCGTTGCACGCCACGAAAGTCGATGCTGCGCGGCTCGCGCCGCGAGGCTTGTTGAATCGCCGCCCCCTCACTGCTGGAGCGGACCGCGACGACGGCGCTGACAACCAGGAAGACCAGCAAGAGCGCCCAGAAATCCTCGTCCAGCACGGAACCGAATCCGGGCCAGCCTGCGACCTGCGGGAGGTCGAACCAGGGGGCGTCGAGCGCGCGTTGGATGTCGTAGACGCCCAACGCCACCGCGATCGCGCAGCCTCCGACCAGGGCAATCGGCAGCGCCCACAGCCGCCAGAGGCCGGTCCCGAGCAGCATCAGCAGCGCGGTGATGGCCAATGTCGCCAGCCCCACTCCAGGCCCGGCGGCGTCGCTGACGCCGGCGGGGACGTCGTTGAGCCGTGCGAGCGCGATCGGCATGGCGGACAGGGCGATCATCATGAACGCCACGCCGGAGACGACCGGGGTGATCAGTCGACGCAACTGAGCGAGACGAGCGGCAACCACGAACTGAATGAGAGAGGACGCGATCACCAGGCTCGACATCAACGCTAGCCCGCCCTGCTCGACGGCCAGCACGCAAGCCGCCAGAAACGGAACGCCCGATCCCATGAGCAGGACGTGCCCCGGTCCCAGGCGGCCGATCTTCGAGGCGTGCAGCGCCGTGGAGATGCCAGCAATCAGCAGTGCGCCGACGATGGCCCAGGTCATGTAGCTGCCGTCGTCATTGAACGCGGCCGAGAAGATGACCACGAACGTGACCACGTTGGAGACGATCAAGACCATGCCCTGGAACGCGACGTTGAGCGTCAGGAGTGGCGGAACCGGCTCCTCAGGTTCGTATCGAATGTGCTCGTTGGCCACTGTTGTCGCTTGTCCAGTTCGACGTCTGCCGTTGGAGTCAAACCGTGCGTTCAGTTCTATTGCGAATGATCGGGGGTATGCGTCGCAGAACCGAACGGCCGCCTCAGGCTACGGCGTTGGAGGAGGAGCCAGAGCGTGCCCGGGTGGGTTCGTTAGCCTCAGACCGATCCAGTGTCCGTTCCACAAGGAGGCGAACATGGAACTGCTCTTCACCGGTGGACGCGTGTTGACGATGGATGGGCTCGATCGGATTGCATCGGGAGTGGCGGTGCGCGACGGGAAGATCGTTGCGGTTGGCGACAGTGACGAGGTGCGGAGCGCGGTCTCTTCGGATGCGACACATGTCGACCTGCGCGGCCGCGCCCTGACTCCCGGCTTCTGCGACCCCCACAACCACTTCTCAATGACGACATTCGAGCCCCGCTCGGTCGATTGCCGCGTTCCTCCGTTGTCGGGCAAGCCGGCGGTGCTCGATGCACTCGCAGCGGCCGCCGACGCGGCTCCAGAGGGTCAGTGGATCTGGGGATTGGGGTATGGCGCGCGGCACGCGAATGGCGGCTGGTTGACGCGCGCCGAATTGGACGATGTGGCGCCAAACAATCCGGTTTGCGTGATGGACTTCTCCTACCACGCGAGCTACGCGAACTCCGAGGCGATGGCGATTGCCGGGATCAACTTCGAGACGCCCGATCCGCGCGGCGGTCAGATTCTGCGCGACGAGCGCGGCGAAGCGACGGGGATGCTGTATGAGCGAGCGTCCGACCTGGTGCATCACGCGTCGATGCGGGCGCACATCGACACGCTGGGGCCGGAGATCGTAGCTGATCTCGTGGAGCAGAACGCGCTGCGCCACCTCTCGCACGGCGTGACCAGCGTCGGCGACGCGGTCGTCATGCCCGAGAGCGCCGAGATGTACCGCCTCGCCGACGAGCGCGGCAAACTGCCGATCGTGATTCACCAGATGCGCGGGGGCAACGGCTTTTTCGCCGCGCCCGAAGCTGCCGCCAACGGCGCGTTCCTCCAGGACGACGTTTCCGACCGGCTGCGCGGCGGGATCGTCAAGCTGTTCATGGACCCGGTCTATCCCTCGAACGCGCTGCGCAAATGCCACGCCGACGGCACCTTCGAGGATGTCGGCGAGCCCTACTACAACCAGGACGAGGTCGATCAGCTCGTGCTCAACGCGGCCTCGCACGGTCTGCAGACGGCGATTCACTGCCTCGGCAACCGCGCCATCGAGCAGGCGCTCAACACCTACGAGCGCGTCCAGCGCGAGATCCCGCGCAGCGACGCCCGCTACCAGATCGAGCACTTCTTCTTCGCCGACCCCGGCCAGATGGAGCGCGCCGCCTCGCTGGGGGTGATCATTTCGCACCAGCCCGCCTTCCTCTACTCGGTCGGCCAGGGTTTCGTCGACTTCATTGCGGAGGCCGGTCTGACAATCCCGCCGCTGCCCTACCGCTCCTTCCTCGACGCCGGCGTGACGGTCGCCTCCGGCTCCGACTTCCCCTGCGCCCCGGTCGAGCCGTTGATCGGCCTCTACGGTCTCACCGCTCGGCGCTCGCGGGAGGGCGATGTGATCGCCGAGGAAGAGACGCTGTCACCGCTCGAAGCGCTGCGCACGCAGACGATCAACTCGGCCGTCGCCATGTTCCGGGACGACGAGGTCGGCTCAATCGAGGTCGGAAAGCGGGCGGACCTGGTCGTGTTGAGTCATGATCCGACGCTGGTCGATCCGGAATCGATCCGCGAGATCGTCGTGCAACAGACGTATGTAGACGGGGAGCTGTTGTATTCGGTCTGAGGGTGCAGGGGATCTGAGAGGCGGATTCGTGTTGTTGCGCTCACTCGCAATTGTCGCGATCGTGGTTCCATCGTTGATGCTACTTCCATCTCTGACCCAAGCTTGCGTCTGCGATTCCATCCCCTCGCCCCTGGAGGCATATGAGGAGGCAGATGCTGTGTTTCTGGGCACTGTCACGTCTGTGAGCGAATCTGACGAAGAACCCTGGGTTGAGTTCGACGCGGTTACGATCTGGAAGGGTCCCATCTCCTCGACATTCGTAGTCAAGACGACCACTCCTACAACCTGTAGCCCCGGAGTGAGCGGGGTCGAGATCGGTGAGGCATATCTCGTGTACGTGAACGACGGCTACTTTGGCTTGGGCTGCGATCGATTCAGCAGAGCTGATGAGGCGTCGGCGGATATTGCCCTGTTCTGGTCCGGACATCAAGTGGGCGACCACAGCGAGTATCCCAATGGAGGCAGTGGCGGACTGGCTGCGGCGGCGCAATCTGGAAGCGGCTCGGCTACAGCGCTCGTCGCTTCTGGAGTGATGCTCGTGATTGCAGTTGGAGCGGTCTGGATGGTTTCGCTCCGACTACGCAGGTCCATGCCCTAGAGGCGCGCGCGATAGTTGACACAGGTTTGACTATCGGAGTTTCGCAGCCGCACGCAGCGGCTCGATCTCAATCTTGTGCATTTGCAGCAGCGCGTCCATCACGGCGACCGGCGCCGCCCTTGTCAGTTCCGACAGCTCCGCCGGCAGGATCTGCCAGGACAGGCCGTACGGATCCTTGAGCCAGCCGCACTGCTGTCTTTCGCCGCCCTCCGAGAGCCCGTGCCAGTAGTGGTCGATCTCTTCCTGCGTCGCGCAGGAGACGACGAACGAGACAGCCTCCGAGAACTTGAACATCGGGCCGCCGTCGAAGGCGGTCATTCGTTGGCCGTCGAGCTCGAACTCGACGATTGCGCCGCCTTCGCCCGGTCCGGAGGGAATCCGCTCGAGGCTGATGATCCTGGAGTTGGGAAAGAGCGAGACATAGAGGTTGACCGCTGCTTCAGCGTGGTGGTCGTAGCAGAGATACGGGGTGATCTTCTGCAACTCGGTCATGGCTGAGGTTCCCTCGACATTCACTGCTGGCCGCCCCCTGATTGTCACCGATCGTAAATCGGCGGGAATCGGATCGAGAGCTGAACCGCGACCGCGCGCGTCGTCATACAGTGACTTGGTTGGCGCGGGAGGGCGTGGCGGCCGTTGAGGGTTAGGGCATGGGTTTGCGTGTCTTGCTGGTCGTTTCGATGATTGGTCTCTGGGTTGTCATGACGCCGTCTAGTGGGTATGCCTGCTCGTGCGCGCCTCGCGGCACACCGGCGGAGGCGTTGGCGGCGTCGGAGCTGGTCTTTCGAGGCACCGTGACATCCATTGGACCGTCCGATGAAGCAGGTTTGCTGAGGGTGGACTTCGATATCGAGACGGTCTGGAAGGGTCTGAGGGCGGAGACAGTCTCGCTGACCACGCAGCAGGACACGGCGGCCTGCGGTTACCCGTTCGAAGAGCGCGTCGAGTACGTGGTCTACTCCTGGAACGGTACAGACGTAGCGCGCTGCGGACGGACGGCTCCGGTGGAGTTCGCTGCCGAAGATCTGGCCGCGTTCGCAGTCGGTGTGCAACCCGGAGGCAACATCGGCCTACCAAACACCGGCAACGGCGGTCTCGCCGAGACTGAAGCGCCCGAGGATCGGCTGGCCGCCGTCGCGGTCGTAGTCGTGGTTGGCTCGATGCTGCTTGGGTTGGTCGGAGCGCGGTTGTACGTTCGACGACAGGACAACGGCCGAGACGCGACTAGGGTTAATCGCACCTGAGTTGTCTGTATGGAGGCGTCGTGGCGGCAACCAACGACCACGGGGTAGGGAATGCGGAGTCGAGCGAGCGGCTGAGGGCGCTCGTGGCACGCCTCGGGGACGAGGATCTGGGGCGCTCGCTCGGCGGCGGTTGGACGGTCGGGTTTGCGCTGGCCCACCTGGCGTTCTGGGACGCGCGCCAGGTGGCGGCGTTGCAGCGATTCGTGCGAGGCGAGCCGTTTCCCTCGGAGGATCTCGCCACCAACGACGCTCTGGAATCGGTCGCGGCAGCATTCGATCCGGCCACCGTCGGAGAGACCGCTGTTGGCGCAGCGGAGGAACTCGACCGGATTGTCGAGGGGCTGTCGGCGGAGCAGATTGATGCGCTGCGAGAATCGGGTAAGAGCTATGCCATCGAGCGTGCGCCGCATCGCGACGAGCACATGCGGCAGATCGAGGACGTGGTTGGCTGAGCGTTCTCGGCCGCTTATGGGCGCCAAATCGTGCCCAGACGTTGCTTTCCGCGCCAGGACTCGACGGATGTGACGAAGCGCCAAGCATCCGGCGCGGCATACTCAACCGTCAACTCTGCCAGGCCGCCGAGGCGTCCGGTCGCCGCGTACTGCTCGACGGTCTGGAACGTCTCGAATGAGCGCGGGGTCACCCGGCCGAACATGTGCATGGCGAAGCCCGAGTTGATCGAGCAGACCTCGATGCGCTCCATGTACTCGCCGACGAAGGCTCGGGTGTCCAGGGTCAGGACGTCGTGAACGGCATCCCGGTACGGCCGGGCATTGAGCATGCGCATCAGGCGCTTCTTGGAGAGCCAGAGGAATGCCTTGCTATTGAGCAACTCGTACCACTGCTGCGGCACAATGCCATTCAGTGCAGCGGCCAGGTGGTCGGGCGGCATCGGCCACTGATCACGGATCACGGCGGTTCCGTGGGCTGGGTGTTCGATTGGGACGCCCGCAGGTCGCCATTGCGATTCGATCTCGCGTCGCTTCGAGCCTGTGACCTCGAACAGGTCCAAGAGCGCAGACGTGCTCAGCAGCCCGCGATCGCGGATGCTGGGCCAGCTGCCCGACTCGGCCATGTGGTAGAGGTGCGGGTAGCGCTTGGAGAAGCGCACGAGAAGATCGGTGCTCAACGCGACGGCTCCGATCCCTGGTGGCGCGATTCGTCAGAGGCTTGCACTCAGGCTGCCTGGATGTCGATGAGGGCGAAGTCGCTGCGGGTTGTTCGTCATCACGATATCGCCCTCCGCTAGCCTCCGAGCATCGGAGATTCAGTTCGAGGGGAGCGCGTGTGAGCACTGAACAACCGACCGCAACGCCGCTGCTCAAGGGTCTGAAAGTTGTCGAGATGGCGACCTGGCTGTTCGGGCCGATGAGCGCGTGCATCCTCAGTGAGATGGGCGCCGAGGTGGTCAAGGTCGAGCCGCATGAGGGCGATCCAATGCGGGGGTTGATTCATCGCTTGCACGACGGCGTCGACTGGGTCTTTGAGATTCCCAATCGCAACAAGCGCAGCGTGGCCCTGAACGTGCGAACGCCCGAGGGCATTGACGCTCTGCGGCGACTGCTGGCCGACGCCGACGTGTTCATCGTCAACCTTCGCCGCGGCGCGCTGGAACGGTTGGGTATTGACTACGTATCGATCAAGGCGGACCACCCGCGCCTGATCTACGCGCACGCGACCGGCTACGGCACGGAGGGTCCAGATATCGACCGGCCGGCGTTCGACGAGCTGGCGTACTGGGCCCGCGGTGGTTTCATGGAGACGCTCGGTCCGCCGGACAGCGAACCGATCCGGCTGGTCGGCGCGATGGGCGATCTACCGAGCGCGATAAACCTCTCGACGGCGATTTTCGCCGCGCTCTACCAGCGCGAGTTGACCGGCGAGGGGCAGTTCGTCACCTGTTCGCTCTATGGCGGCGGGATCTGGGCGAACGGTTTCGCCATCCAGGGCGCGCTGGCGACCGGCGAGAACTTCCCGCGCGGTGACCGCTACAGCGCCTTCAATCCGCTCTACAACTCGTACCGCTCGTCCGACGGTAAGTGGATGCAGTTGGCGATGATCCAGGAAGAGCGTTTCTGGAGACCGTTCGCCGAGGCGATCAAGCAGCCGATCCTGACCGAAGATCCGCGCTTCGCCGAGGCCTCGGTGCGTCGCAAGCACATCCGAGAAGCGGTCGAGGTGATAGAGGAGCGGATTGCTCAAAAGCCCCGCGACCATTGGGCGGCGATCTTCGACGCCAGGGATTTCCCCTGGGCGCCGGCCGCGGACTCCGTGGAGATCGCCAATGATCCGCAGGCGGCAGCCAACGGGTACGTCCGCACAATGGAGCATCGGACGGCGGGGGAGTTCAAGATCTTCGGCCTGCCGTTCCAGCTCGAACAGGCGCCTACCGAGACGCGCAGCAGCGCGCCCGAACTGGGTGAACACACCGAGGTCGTGTTGGAGGAGTTGGGCTACGACTGGGATGAGATCGCCGGGATGAAGCAATCGGGTGTGATTCCTTAGCGTACGACCCTCACCCCGGCCCTCTCCCAGAGGGAGAGGGAGGAAGAGGGATCCGTGGAATCTTGTCCCCTCTCCCTGAGGGAGAGGGAGCAAGAGGGATGGGTAGCATCTCGTCCCTTCTCCGTGGACAACGAAAGAAGTGCCCAGATGCCAGAAATCATCGACTTCCGAGTGACTCTGCCGCCGCGTGAGTACGCCGATCCATCGGGCGACGGCGACAAGCGCTTCAGTGACAGCGACTACCTCGCCAACTACAACCGCATCTACACGCGAGAGCGCGGAGGTGGCGCGGACGCCCAGGCGATGATTGCGGCGATTGCGGAGGCTGGCATCGACCGCGCCGTGCTTCAGGCCGAGTGGGCGGCCGGCGACTATCGGGCAATGAACGACGCCGTGCACCGGATCGTGGCGGGCTATCCCGACATGCTGACCGGCTACGTGACAGTCAACCCGGCCGCCGGCGACAACATGGCGGCGGTCGTGGAGGAGGAAGTGCGCGAACGGGGGGCGAAGGGCGTCAATCTTCAGCCGTTCTCGTACAGGGTGATGGCCAATGACAAGCGCTTCTACCCGGTCTACTCGAAGTGTCAGGAGCTCGGTGTTCCGGTCACGATTCACTCGTCGATCAACTTCTCGAATGACCGCTCGATCGCCTACGGACGTCCGTTGGTGCTCGATGAGATCGCCTGCGATTTCCCCGACCTGACGATCGTCGCCAACCACGGCGGTTGGCCCTGGGTCAACGAGTTAGTCGCGGTCGCCTGGAAACACGCCAACGTGTACATCGAGATCGGCGCGGTCGCGCCCAAGTACATCGGCACGGCTGGCACCGGCTGGGAGACGCTGCTGCACTACGGCAATACGTCGCTGCTCAGCGACCGGGTCCTGTTCGCGACCGACAACATGATTCCGTATCAGCGGGCGGTGTCGGAGCTGCAGGAGTTGCCGCTCAAGGACCACGTCAAAGAAGGCTGGCTCGGCGAGAACGCGGCGCGGTTGTTGTCGGAGGTGGAGGATCGGTTGGCCGCCCTCTAAGGTGGCGATGCCGGCCTGTGACGTTGGATACCGTTATCGCCGAGGGGCAATTGCGATGCTTGTCGGTCAGCCGGGGCTCATACGTCTGGTGGGCCTGCTCGCTCTATTGAGTTGCATCCCTCTGTTGGTGGCGTGCAGCGGCGATGATGAGGGAGGGTACGCGTCCTCGCAGACGCACGAGACTCACGACTCGGCGCCGTCCTCGGTGACCGAGGGTGAGCACTCCGAAGCCGGGATCGCGGGGGAGAAGCTGTTCACCGCCAACTGCTCGATGTGTCACGGCACGAACGCGTCGGGCACGTCGCAGGGGCCGCCGCTGGTTCACGAGATCTACGAGCCGGGGCATCACGGCAACGCCAGCTTCGTGATTGCCGTCGCGCGAGGCGTGCGCGCGCATCACTGGGATTTCGGCAACATGCCGGCCGTCGAAGGCCTGTCAATCGACGAGATTCACCAAGTCATCTGCTATGTGCGGGAACTGCAGCTGGCCAACGACATCATCGACGAGATACCGTCCTCGACCCCGTGTTGATTGGCGACTAACCGACGACCCCTGCCCCTCGGAACTGAGCAATCTCCTCCGGCGCGCAACCGATTTCTGTGAGCAGCGCGTCAGTGTCCTCTCCAAGCTCAGGACCCAGGCACTTCACCCGACCCTGTACCCCGTTCGCGCGGATCGGGGAGCCGACCGTGGTCAATGTGCCGAAGCGGGCGTCCTCGTATTGGACGATGTATTCGTTGGCGGCGGCCTGATCGTCCTCGGCGATCATCGGGTAGTCCTGAATCAGGGTGCTGGGCACTTCTTCCTGGTCAAAGCGGGATGGCCATTCGGCGGCGGGACGGGTGGCGATGGTCGTTGCCACCTCACTCCTCAGTTCATCCAGATTGGCGTTGCGGTCGGCGAGGGTGCTGAACCGCGAGTCGGTGACCAGGTCCTCGCGTTCGAGCGCGCGGCACATGGGGACCCAGCGGTCGGTGATGTAACCGACGTACAGCCAATCGCCGTCCGATCCCTGGGCCTGCAGGGTGAACATGTTGGAGATGGGCATGTTCCTGGCCGTTGGAACGATGCTCCCGTTGGCGATCGCGTTGATGGCGGGCGCGCGACCCCAGATCTGGCTGCCGTAGAGCGAGGTCTGGACGAGCTGGCCCTCGCCGGTGCGCTCGCGGGCGACCAGCGCGCTGGCGATCGCGAAGGCGAGGATCATTCCGCCTGTCTGGTCGGGATCGGGCGCGGCCACGTTTGTGTAGGGTCTGGTGCCGTTCTCGCCACGGATGCCGTTGGGCCACATCCCGCCGCCGGCGGCCCCGGCGATCGCGGCCCAAGAGGTTGCGTTGGCTCGGGGACCCTTTGGGCCGAAGCCGCTTGCGCTCGCGTAGACGAGCTTCGGATTCAGTTGCTTGAGATCTTCCCAACCGAGGCCGAGCCGATTCATCACGCCGGGCTTGAAGTTCTCGGTGACGACGTCGACGCGCTTTACCAGTTCGTAGATGACCTCGCGTCCCTCCGGCGAGCGCAGATCAACGGCGATGCTGCGCTTGCCTCGGTGGTGGGTGTGGAAGTACTGCGAGAACCCGTCTTTCCGCTTGCCCACGTGACGCGAGGGGTCGCCCACCTCGAGCCGCTCCACCTTGATCACCTCGGCGCCGAGGTCGGACAGGAGCACCGTGGCCGATGGTCCCTGTTGAAACTGGGTGAAGTCGAGCACGCGAATGCCGTCGAGTAGTGGTCGGGACATGATGGAGACTCCAGGTCAAGGATCGGATAGTGCGAATATACGCCGCGCTAATCTCTCAGGACGTGGAAAGGTCATTGCCATGCAAATCACCGACATCACCTGTACGCCGCTGACGATCGGCAAGAGCCTGCTGCGGATCATCACCAACTCAGGTGTGGAGGGTTGGGCCGAGGTGCCGGGTGGCAACTACAACCTGAGCTCGAAGGCGGCCGTCTTCCAGGCCTATCTCGAGACCGACATCAAGGGCGCATTACTGGGCGAAGACCCGCTGCTGATCGACCGTCACTGGGAGACCCTGGCTCTGGGGCGCGGCGAGCGTATGTACAAACTTCCCGGTTGGGTCGTGGGCGTGGTCGATGTGGCGCTGTGGGATCTGATGGGCAAGGAGACCGGACTGCCGGTGCACACTCTGATGGGCGGAGCGCGTCGCAGCGAGATTCCGTTGTACTGGAGCACCGGGTCGGGCTGGCGGATGCAGCCCGAGGAGATGCTGGAATTGGTCCGAGAGGGCAAGGAGAAGGGCTACCAGTCGTTCAAGATCCGCATGGACTGGCGCGGCTGGCGGCAGGACATCGACCCGGAGAAGGACTTCCAGATCTTCAAGCTGGTGCGGGAGTACCTGGACGAGGGGCAGTACCTGGGATTCGATGCCAACAATGGTTATTCAGTCTCGACGGCGATCCAACAGGGCCGGCGCTTCGAGGCGCTTGGGATCGACCACTTTGAGGAGCCGATTCCGCACTATGACTTACCGGGCCTCAAGCAGATCGCGGATGCACTCGACGTGGCCGTCTCGGCCGGTGAGCAGGACGCATTCCGCTGGTGGTTTGAGCACCTGGTGCTGCTCGGCGACGTCGACATCCTGCAACCGGACATCCTCAACGCGGGCGGTCCGAGCGAGGTCAAGCGGATCTTCGAGATGGCGACGGTGCTGAACAAACCGGTGATGCCGCACAGCCCGCAGGCGGGGATCAACTCGATGGCCTCGTTGCACATCTACGCGACGGTTCAAAACGCGACTCGGCCGCACGAGTACTCGGAGGAGTTTTCCGGTCCGATCGACGACGTGGCCGAGCTGTACGGGGAGTCGGTGATACCGAAGGATGGCTGCATCGTGCTGAGTGATCGGCCCGGCTACGGGATCGAGTTGAATGAAGCTGCGGTGGAGCGGTTGACGGTGCGCTAGTTCGCCTCGTACTCCCACGGATTGATGATCTCGATGTCCAACCCCGCAAACTCATTGACGTCTCGGGTCACGAGAGGAAGCGCGTGGGCCTTGGCCGTTCCGGCAATGAGTGCATCGTTCACACTGAGCGGGCGCCCGCGGCGTTGAGCCTGGGCACGGAAGCGCCCCGCCCATTCTGCTCCGATTCTGTCCAATGGGAGAACTCGATCCCTGAACGCCGTCAGGATTCGCGAATTCGCGAGCGCCACGTTGTCGCGACGCCGGCCGTCCGGGAGCAACAGCAGTCCGTATTCCATTTCGTAAACGACGACCGAAGCCAGGAACAAATCTGACTGGCTGGATATGAACGCGCTCACGGCTGGATCCGGGGCCTCGCGAGTCAGTTCGGAGACAACGTTCGTGTCCAGGAGGAGTCCGCTCACTGACGACGCTGTTCCCATGTCGACGACTCTTCCTCAGTCCAGTCGGCATAAGGAATCGGTCGCTCGGGTTCGTCTCTTCGATCTGGAATTTCCAGCGGTCCCAGCCCTCGAAGGTTCTCGACGAGCCACTGACCCATAGGCAGTTGTGGCTCCGGTCCGCGCTCGAGCCAGTCTTCTTCCGGAACGATGACGAAGCTCTTCCGCATCCCGATCCGCTGCGGTCCTTCACTCTCCGCCAGACGCAGGATCTCGGAGAGCCGGGCCTTTGCCTCGGCGATGGTCCATACCTTGCCTCGCTCTGTGTCGTCCATTCGACGAGTGGCCATCGGCGTCTCCCTACTAAACTAGTTTAGACTAGTTCATATCACCGTGCCTCATCAACGACGGTACACAGAGCCCCCCGATGGGTCGGGGCTCACAAGCCAACAGCACTGCGGTGTGGACTAGTCGGCCAGGACCGGTTCTTTGGCTTCGCTCTGGATGTAGCCGGGGTAGTCGGTAGCGGCGATATCTTCGCAGCGCTCGCGGTAGACACCGACGCCTCCGGCGTAGGGCATGAAGACCCGGGGCTTGCCGGGGATGTTGGCACCCAGATACCAGGAGTCGGCGAGCATGTACATGGTCTGCTCGGCGACGTCGTTGACGTGCTGAACCCAATCGTCTTCCGCGGCGGGATCGACGTCAACCGTGTCGACGCCGCGCTCGCGCAGATACTCGATGAAGTCGGCGACGAATTCGACGTGCTGTTCGATCGAGACGGGCATGTTGCTCAGCACCGAGGGTGAACCGGGGCCCGTGATCATGAACATGTTGGGGAAGTCGGTCGTGGAGAGGCCGAGGTAGGTCTTCGGCCCCTCGCTCCACTTGTCCCGGAGCGCGACGCCGTCGCGACCGGTGAAGTCGATATTGAAGAAGGTGCCGGTCATCGCGTCGTAGCCGGTGGCGAAGACGATGACGTCGAACTCGTATTCCTCGCCGTCCGCCGTGCGCAGACCGGTCTGGGTGATCTCCTCGATCGGGAAGTGGCGGATGTCGACCAGGTCGACGTTGTCGCGGTTGTAGGTGTCGAAGTAGTTGGTGTCGATCAGAGCGCGCTTGGAGCCGAACGGGTGGTCGCGCGGGAGCAGCTTTTCGGCCGTTGCGGGGTCGTTGACGATCTCGCGGATTTTGCTGCGAATGAACTCAGAGGCGGTGTCGTTGGCACGTCGGTCGACGGCGATGTCGCCGTAGGACTGGAAGAGGAAGCGGAAACCGCCGACCTCCCAGAGTTCCTCGAACTTTGCCCGACGTTCCTCATCGCTGACCTCAAGGGCGGACTCTTCGGTGAACTCGACGGGGAAGCCGGCAAAGGAGACCTTCGATTTCTCCATGATCTCGGTGTAGTTGGCCTTGACCTCCCTGAGGAACTCCTGGTCAACGTTCTCGTGGCGCGCCGGGATCGTGTATTGCGGCGTGCGCTGGAAGACGGTCAGGTGCTTCGACTCACGGGCGATCACGGGGATCGACTGGACTCCGCTGGAGCCAGTACCGATCACGGCGACGCGCTTGCCGGCGAAGTCGACGCCTTCGTGCGGCCAGGCGCCGGTGTGGTGCCAGTCACCCTGGAACGAGTCGAGCCCCGGAATCTGGGGAATCTGGCCAGTCGAGATACAGCCGATCGCGGTGACGACGTAGTTCGCCGTCACCTGGTCGCCCTGGTCCGTCGCGATCTCCCAGAGCTCGGTGTCGTCGTTGAAGTGGGCGGCGGTCACGCTGGTGTTGAACTGGATACCGCTGCGTAGATCGAACCGATCTGCGACGTGGTTGAGGTACTCGAGGATTTCGGGCTGCTCAGGGTACTTGCCGCTCCAGTTCCATTCTTGCAGCAGGTCGTCGTCGAAGGAGAAGCAGTAGATGTAGCTCTCGGAGTCGCAGCGCGCTCCCGGGTAGCGGTTCCAGAACCAGGTACCGCCGACGCCACTACCGCGTTCGTAGACCTGGATGTTCATGCCCAGGTCGTCGCGCAGCTTCTTGAGCATGTACATCCCGGCAAAGCCGGCTCCGATCACGACGGCGTCGTAGTGAGTGGTGTCAGACATCTTCGTTCTTCTCTCCGGTCCGTTCCTGATGTTGGAACGGCCTTCTCTGGCAAGGGGAGCGACCCGATTAGGAGGAGTCTACCGGTTGGCGTGCGCGTAGCGCACGACGTGCCGGCGTACGGCCTTGACGACTTGTTGGAAACCGCGCTCGCTGCCGGGCAACATTAGAAGCGCGAAGAAGGCGTGCATCTGCCCCTTGTGACGTTGCAGGTCGACATCGACGCCGGCGTCGACGAGGCGCTGCGCGTACTCCTCACCTTCATCGCGAAGCGGATCGTGTTCGGCGGTCAACACAACCGCCGGCGGCAATCCGCTGAGGTCTTCGGCGTAGAGCGGTGAGGCCTCGGGTTCGGTGCGCCGCGCCACGTCGGGGATGTAGTGGTCGAAGAACCAGATCATCGAATCCCGGGTGAGCAGCAACTGATTCTCGGGGTCGAGATACGAGGGTCGGTCGAAATTGGCGTCGGTGACGGGATAGACGAGCACTTGCATCGCAATCGCGGGGCCGTTGCGGTCGCGCGCGCGAAGGGACATCACGGCCGACAGGTTGCCGCCCGCGCTGTCGCCGGCGACGATCAGCGGCACTTCGCCTCCGGCGATGCTGGTCATGTGCTCGGCGGTCCACTCCAGCGCCGCGTAGGAGTCATCGACGGCGACCGGATAGCGGTGTTCCGGAGCGAGGCGGTAGTCAACGAGCACGACGGCGCATGATGTCCGCTCGGCCAGTTTGCGGCCCAGCGTGTCGGACTCGTCGATCGATCCGACGACCCAGCCACCTCCGTGGTAGTAGACGATCACGCCAGCCGGCTGATCGTTGGGCACGAGGACCCGGACGTCGAAGCTGCCGTCGGGCCGCTCAATCGTGTGGTCTTCGGCTCGAGCCATCGGCGGGGCCGGACCGTTGAGCGCGGCCAGCTCGGCGCGGTACGCTCGCGCGTCTTCAGGAGAGCGCTCATGCATCGCGGGGGCGTTGGGATCGGAGCCCTTGACCATCTCCTCGTAGAAGGTTGCTGTTGCAACATCGAGTGCCATGCGCTGCTCCTGTCGTCCTCAGTGCGAGGCTCATCAATCCGGCGAGGCGTTCGGGGGGAAATGTGACCAAACGCCCAACCCTGCAAGGGTACATTCAAGACGTTTCGGCTCCGGTGGACAGCTCGGGAAAGTAGGAGTGATAGAAGCCTCGATCTCTTGTCAGGAAGGCATCAGCCGAGGCGAGAGCGTGTGCGCCGATGAGGAAGTCGGCCAAGATGCGGGTCCTCGGCCCGCCCGCGCGTCGATACTGCGCCCATTTGAGCCCGGCCATCCACGCGATGTTCGAATCGATCGGCGATAGCCGGGCGTGAATGTCGCGCAGTGCGGTATCGAGCGTCGCTCGATCGCTAAAGCGCGGCGCGAGCTCCGCGTAGGCGATGTCGGACACGACGATCGCGCCGGCATTGTATGCGGCGCGCAACGCCTCGAGAGACGCGGCATGCTGGGGCGCCCGCGTGATGAACACGTCGAACAGGACGCTGGTGTCCACGGCGGTGATCATCGGCCGCGAATCTCTTCGATGTACGCGTCCACGTCCTCAAGCGGAATACCGAGATTGTCACCGTCATCCAAGATTCCGACGATCCGGTCAACTGGATGCTCCGCGCTGGTTCGCTTCCGAATCAACAACCCACCCTCGGCCGGGGTGATTTCCACCTCGACATCACAGTCCAGGCCGAATTGGTCGCGCAGACGCTTGGGGATAGTGATCTGGCCGCGTTCCGAGATGCGCACGTATTCTCCTGTATGAATTATCGATCATGAAAATCATACCAGCTCAGCACGCGCGTCTGCTGCACGTCGAGCTGGGGGTGGCTGAACGGGATCGCCCCCAATTCGCGCGACGGGTTAGGCGTGCAATGCTTCGCCTCGATGCAGGCGCGCCGCCGTCTCGTAGGTCTGACCCATCGACCTCACGGTCGGAGCATGGGCGGTAAGGAATCGGCTGGCTCCGATTAAGACATCGTCGGCTTCGGGGCGGTCCTCGAAGCGTTCCACCAGCCGCAGCGCGGCGTCGTAGATCTGGAATGAGTGGAAGCCAGCGTCCTCGCGGAGGAGGGCGGTGCCGAGCGTCCGTACCACTTCTTCCCGCTGACCTCCGGCGAGCAGGTCGGCGACGGACTGGCCGGTCTCGTCGACCTGTTGCTGGCGGTCGAAGTGTTCGAGCAGATCGTCGGTCGAGGTTGAACCGCCGTTTGGCTCCGGTCGCGGTTGGCGCGGCATGTTGAGGAAGCGCTCAAGGTAGACCGAGGCGGCGCCGTCGAGGATGCCTCGGGCCAGCTCTCGCGATGGCGCGCGCTGCATCGCGCGGTCGACGGCATTCGTGTACGTGAACGTGTGATGGACCGTGTTCCAGTCTCCAAACTCGTTGGAGATGTGGAAATGCAACGGCCGCCGAGCGGCGGCATACGCGACCGTCAGGCTGAGTTCGTTGAGCGGCGCGCCGGCTCTGGCCGCCTCGACGATGCGCTTCAAAGACCGGTCGGGCGGATCGTCGAGGATGGACTCGGCGACGGGACGGTGTTCGTCCCAGGATTCGTTGCGCTCGCCCCCGACGACCAGCGCCTCGTCCAGCGCTTCGCCGGCTTCGTCCAGCAGTTGGGGCAGGTCCACGGGGTGCTGCCAGGCGGAGGTTTCCTCCATCCGCTGGGCTCCGGTGATCGTTGGGATGACCGAACTGAGCACGTCTGGGGCGGTCTCCCAGCCGACCGAGTCGAGCAGTTCGCAGGCCTTGTTGGCGAAGTCGAGCGTGTGACCGACGTCCATGAACGTGTGATCGGTGGAGGCGGAGAAGAGTAAGTCGGCGAGCTGTGCTTCGTCGAGCCCAGCCACCGCCGCGGTTCGCAGGCAGCGCTCGGCGGCGTCGCGCGAACGCACTTCGGCGAAACGTCGGAACCAGGTGCGGAACTGCTCCGGCCGATCTTCGTCGGTGTCGAGGGCGGCGATGTCGAAGTCGGGCGGCTGGCCCTGCACGCTGCGTGCGACATGCACGACGCCCTGGTAGAGCGCCCGCGGGCGGTCGTCAGGATCGAGGTTGGGCAGGACGTTGGCCATCGCGGTGAGGATTGAGAGTCCGCTTGACCAACCGGCGGCGCGGTTCTTGACGCCGAAGCGGACAGCTTCGGCCAGGATGAGGTCCTCGCGGCCGGCCTCGCAGAGACCGATCACCGACTTGGCGACTACGAGTCGCAGGTTCTGTTCGAGACCCTCCGACAGCTTGCGCGTGCAGTGAGCGACCGCTTCCTCCTCGACCGGCTCCGGATCGAGCCAGACTTCGCCGTCGCGAATCTCCGCGCGGAAGGCGGCGACGTCATCGGCGAAGAGGTCAAAGGCGCACCCGCCGGAGAGATCGAACTTGGCGTGGTGCCAGTGACAGGTCAGGATGCCGTCGGCGACGGTGCCCTGGCTGAGCGGGAAGCCCATGTGCGGGCAGCGATTGTCGACGGCGAAGACCTGGTCACGATGCCAGAAGACGGCTGCGGTGCGTTGTCCGGTCGAGACGACGCGGACGCCGTCGTTCTGCAATTCGTCAAGCGAGCAGACTCGCACAGTGGCGTTCATGGGGGTGCTCCAGTCCTGACTTGAAGGCTACCGATGACAACGTGATGATGTATGCGAAGCGCATGGTGAACGAGTCCTCGTACGGGAGAGTCAAGGGTCTCGATATGGCGGATGCAGGGCCGATCGGCCGTCCACGAGGCGCCCACCTGGTCGGCAGCGTGCCGCTCGCCAACAGCGAGGCGGTGTTTCGCGAGCTTTCGGCCCGGTTGCCAGGTCGGCTGCGGCGCGTTCCCGACGGCGAGATAGGGATCAGGACCAACTGGATCCAGTCGCAGTTTCCGTTGTTGCTGGACGTTTACGCGAGCGTCGCTGATCCAGCCTGACGGATTGGAGCGTCGAGCATGACTGAACCGGAGTCCCGATTGTCGCGCCCGATCGAGCCGATGCCACCTACGGTCGAGCAGGCGCTGGTCGATAGCGGGTTGCTGAGCGCGTATCGGGCGCGACCGCCGTATCAGCGCAACGACTATCTGGGCTGGATCAATCGCGCCAGGAGGCCGGAGACCAAGGAGCGCCGTCTGCAGCAGATGCTGGCCGAGTTGGAACGTGGCGATGTCTACATGAAGATGGATTGGCGGCCGGGTCGAGTAGACATCGACGGCGATTGATGGCCGTAATCAGTAGATTTGAGATCGAAGGAAGACGCTCGCGCTGGCAAAGAGGGAGACCATGCCGTTGCAGCTCGATCACACCATCGTGCCGGCCTACGACAAGGAACGGTCGGCGAGGTTCATCGCCCGCATCTTCGGATTGACGTATGCAGGGACGTGGGGACATTTTGCGCCAGTCAAGATCAACGAGACGCTGACCCTCGACTTTGACCACTCCGATCAGCCGGGATCGAATCACTACGCGTTCCTCGCTTCGGACGAGGAGTTCGACGACATCCTGCAGCGGGTCAAGGACGAAGGAATCGCGTTCGGCAGCGGTCCAGGATCACGCCGTGACGGTCAAATCAATCACCGCCACCAGGGTCGCGGGTTCTACTTCGACTGCGAGAACGGCCACGTGTGGGAAGTGATCACCCACACGTACATCACGGATTAGTCAGCCTGCTCGTAGCCCTGGTCGCGTTCGCGCTTGAACGCGGCCCAGCCGTGCTGTTCACGGATTCGCTGGCGACCCGTTCCAACCGCGTCCTCGGCCTCCAACAGCTCGCGCAGCGCTTCGTTGTCGCGATAGCGGATAGCGTCGACCAGGCCCATCTGCTCGTAGACCATGTTGACCAGGCGCTTGTTCAGCCTCACGACCGAGGGCGGGAGGGCGGCGAGCTTGCGCGCCATCTCGTGGGCGGCGTCCTCGAGTTGGTCGTCGGGCACAACCCGGTTGACCAGGCCCATGCGATGCGCGTCTTCGGCGGTAATGACTTCGCCGAGCATCAGCACTTCCTTGGCCAGCTTCTGGTTGGTGAGAAACGGAGTGATCAGCACGGGAATGCCGAAGCCGTGGCGGATCTGGATCTCGCCGAGCCGCGCGTACTGCGACGCGATCGTGAAGTCGCAGACGCCCGCGAGTTCGCAGCCCTGGCCGACCGCATGACCGCGGACGGCCGCGATGACCGGTTTGGGGAACGACCAGATCCGCATTTGCACGTCGATTGAGTCGGGTGCCGGATCGTCGTCGGGGTAGAGCGAGGCCCAGAGGTCGCCGCCGGCCGAGAAGGCGCGGCCGGAGCCCGTGAGGATGATCGCGCGCACGTCATCGTCTGCTTCAGCCTGGTCGAACGCAGCATCGAGCAGCCGGGTCATGTTGCGGTTGATCGCATTGAGCACGAGCGGACGATTCAGGGTGATCCGGGCGATGCCGTCGGCGGATTCGTAGAGCACGTCTTCGGGCGACGGCGGCGGGATGGGGATGCCGTCGGGCGTCGTTTGCCAGTTCGAGGTGTCGGGAGTGGATGTCATGATGCCGTCTCCGTCGTCGGGCGGAACGGTATCACGCCACTCTCCTAGACTCCGATTGCGCGAATTGCGCACGAACCCGAATCAACGAGAACGGGCAGGACAACCATGCCGACCGACACGCCGACGATCGATTGCCAGGTACACGCATACGACCGCAACGACGAACAGAACTACCGCTCCGTGCTGGCCGGTCCGGCAACGGTGACCGGCGACGAAATGGTCGCGGCGATGGACGCCGTCGGCGTGGATGGCGCGTTGTTGATTTCACCGTTCACGATCTACGGCTACGACCCGAGCTACTGCGAGGGGGTCCGCGATCGGTATCCGGGACGCTTCGGGCTGATAGCGCCGTTTGATCCCAACTCGCCAAACCTCGGCGCAGCGGTCGATGCGTGGGCGGAGCGACCGGGCGTGGTCGGTGCGAGGATCGTGCTCAGCTTCGAGGGCGTCTCAGCCGACCATCCGGGCCTCGCCCCGGTGCTGGAAGCAGGCGCGCGCGCGGGCATACCGGTCAATGTGCTTTGCTGGGGGCAGATGTCGGTGCTGACCGAGCTGGCGCGACGGCATCCGCAGACGCAGCTCGTGATAGACCATCTCGGTCTGCAGCAGCCATTCGCTCCACCGGCGCCGGACGAACCGTGGGCTGATCTGGACAGCGTGCTTGCTCTGGCGCAGTTCGAGCACGTGTCGATCAAGATCTCGGGCGCCTGCACACTGTCGCACGAGCCGTTTCCGTATGCGGACATCTGGGAACCACTCAGCCGAATCTTCGAGACCTACGGCCTGGAGCGCTGCATGTGGGGGACCGACTGGACGCGGGCGACCAACCTGCTCACGTTCGAGCAGGGCGTTGAGGCGTTCCGTCAGACCGATACGTTGACCGACGACGAGCGGGCGATGCTGATGGGCGGCTCGCTGCAACGGATCTACGGCTGGACGCCGGGGGACTGACCCCTCGCCCGCTGTCTATTGGGGACGGTCGTCGTCGTGCCACTCGTTGAACATGGAGGTGCGGCCGCCGTCGACGACGAGGTCGTGGGAGTTGACGAAGCGGCCGGCGTCGCTGGCCAGATAGAGCGCAGCTTCGGCGATGTCCTCGGAGAGGCCGGCGCGTGTCATCGGGGTCGCCCGTGACAGGTTGTAGGTGAGCTTGGCCATCTTGCGGGCGTTCTCTTCGTCCGAGAGCGTGTTGGCACGGGCCGAGCCGCCGTAGAAGATTGGCGTGGCGATCGCGCCCGGCGAGATCACGTTGACGCGAATCCCGTAGCGGCCGAGCTCGACGCCGGCCAGCTTGCTGTAATGCGTCATCGCGGCTTTGAGCGCCGAGTAGAGCGGATCGCCCTGTCGGTAGCGAATTGCCGCGATGCTCGAGTTGTTGATGATCGAACCACCGCCCGCGGCCTTCATCGGTTCGATCGCGTAGCGGATGCCGAGCATCGCGCTGCGCAGCAAGAGGTGGACGCCGTAGTCGATGTCCTCGCTCGTGATCGAATCGAATGGCCCGCGGGTCGGGCCGCCGGCATTGTTGAAGAGGATGTCGAGCGAGCCAAATCGGTCGACCGCGAGGTCGATCGAGGCCTTGATGTCTGCCTCATTCATGACATCGGCCTCGTGGTAGACGGCGCTGGGGCCGAGTTGGTTGGCCAGCGCTGAACCCTTGTCGCGCGAGCGGCCGGTCAGGACGACCTTGGCCCCTTCGGCGACGAACAGCTCGGCCGTGGCGGCGCCGATGCCGCTCGTGCCTCCGGTGATGACTGCGACTTTGTCCTGCAAGCGTTGACCCATGACAAGCTCCCTCAGACGCAGCGTAACTGCGGATCGGGTCAACGCTGCTGCCGCTGAGGCAGACGTTTAGTCAGCGGCCGCGATTCGTTCGTTGGTGGCGGGATCGATTTCGAACGCGCCTTCGAGCGCCAGTTCGGCGCCCATCTCGCGGACCGCGGGCAGCACTTCTTCGCCCATCAGGCGGAGGCTGCGCATGGCGTCCTCGTGGTCCATCGAGCCGTCGGCGTCCCAGAAGAAGATGGCCCCGGGGCGGATTTCCTCCAACAGATTGCGAATCTTGGGCAGGACCGTCGTGGGCGTGCCGTGGATAATGGCCTGCTTGTCGACCTGCTCCTTGAACGGGTCTTTCTTCTCGGGCTGCTCCTCTTCTTCGCCTTGCTCCTGCTTGCGTTGCTCGAGTGCCCGCTGCAGTTCGACCCGGCCGCGCGACGCGGCGAGCGCGGGGATCTGGGAGGTGGGCAGGACTTCGGTGCGGGAGGTGAGGCCAGGGAGCGACTGCAGGAACGGTCGGACCTTGCCCTGGTTGCCTTCGAGGAAGGGGTTGCTCGGTCCCTGCAGGAACTTGCGCGCCGTGGCTTCGGCCAGCTCTTCTGTCTCGTCGACGTGGATCTTGAACACGTAGCCGGTGTGCTGGGTGCCGGCCTCATAGCCCGCCTCGAGCGCGCATTCGCGGTAGTACTCGAACGACTGCTTGGTCGGCTCCATCTCGGTGGCGAGCATGATGTAGGGGTACCGGCGCTCGGCCGCCCACTTGACCGTGTTGCGGCTCATCACGCCGGGGATCCAGATCGGAGGATGCGGGTCGGAGTAGGGGCGAGCCCAGGGATTGACGTAGCGGTACTGGAAGTGCTCGCCCTCCCAACGGAAGGGGCCGGGGGTTGTCCAGGCCTTGACGATGAAGTCGTGGGCCTCCTGGTAGCGGGCCCAGTTGAACGGTGAGGCGCTGTTGTGCGCCACGCTCTCGCGACCGGTGCCGCGCACCCATCCGCTGACCAGGCGGCCTCGCGAGATCATGTCGATCTCGGCCAGCTCCTCGGCCAGCCAGAGCGGGTCGTCCCAGATCGGCAGGACGTTGCCGAGCAGGACAATTTTGGCGCGCTTCGTGATCCGAGCGAGGATCGCGGCCTCAACGTTCATCACGCTGCCCATGCAGAACGGGGTCGAGTGATGCTCGTTGAGCATCAGACCGTCGAAGCCCATCTCCTCCGCGTAGAGCTTCTCGTCCAGGTAGCGGTTGTAGAGTTCGGCGCCGATCCGCGGATCGTAGCTGTCGTTGCTCATGCCGAGGTCCTGGATGTCGCGGCCGGTCGCTCCGAAATAGCCGGAGTTCGGGTCTTGATAGGGTCGTTCGGTGAAGTAGCCGATGAACATCTGACCCCTCCGTGGGGATTTCGCTGACTGCGCGTGATTTGGTGTGGGCGCAGTCTAGGAGGGTGAGAGCTGCCGCGTCGGAGCTACTCGTCCTCGGGATAAAGCGCCACGCGGACCCAGCGATCCGTTGGCAAGATGCGTCCGGCCGCGGCGACTACCTGCTCGAGCGTCAGCGCATCGACCCGTTCCTCGTAGTTGATGATCGACTCGAACGGCTCGCCGCGAATCAGCACGGTCTCGATCTGGTCCAGCCAGAACGAGTTCTCCCGCAGGTCTTCCTCATAGGCGACGCGCAGTTGCTCTTTCACGGTGTCGAGATAACTCTGTTCACCGCCGTCGCGGATCCAGTCCAACTCGATCTCGATCTCGCCCAGCAACTCCTCGACGCGGTCGGGGTCGCTGCCGAAGATGATCCCGACCTGGTACTCGGAGTCCGGAATTGAACTGAGACGTCCCCAAACCGAGATGCTGTACGTACCTCCCAGGGCCTCGCGAATCCGCTCCCGCAGGCGGGTTCCCAGCATTTCGCCCGCAACCTCCACCGCCAGTGCCTCTTCACGGCTCCAGACGCCTTCGCCCTCAAACACCCACACCGTGTTGCTGCGCTGCTCGATTCCGCTGCGGACGGACTCATCAATCACACCCGGCGGCGGGTCGACGTTGTGGTTCACCCACTCTTCTACCCGACCTGTGGTCGGCAGGCTGGCAAGATACGTCTCCGTGAACGACCGCAATTCATCCCAGTCGAAGGCGCCGACGAAGACAAACCGCGCGTCGCCGATGTCCGCAAAGCGGTCGGCGTAGACCGCCTCCGACCGCTCCCTGTCCAACTCCTCGACCACTTCGAGGCTGAACGGCCGACCCCGCAAGTGACCCTGACTGAGCAGCGAGTTGACGCGGTCGAACAGGACCGCATCCGGCTGCGTGGGACGCAACTCTGCGGAGCTGCGCAGTCGTTCTTCAAAGGTCGCGTAAAAGTCAGGATCCAGTCGTGGCGCGGTCACATAGAGGTGAATCAGTTGGAACATCACCTCAAGATCTTTAGGCGACGCGTTGCCGCGTAGTCCTTCATGCAGGGAGTCGATGTAGGGAACCACCGAGACCCGCGTGCCGGTCAGCAACTTGTCCAGCGCCACGCTGTCATGGACGCCTACGCCGCTGCCATTGATGAGATCGTCCGCGTACAGCGCCGAGACGTAGTCCTCGTCCGAGACCAATGACGTGCCGCCTGGACTGAACGCGGTGAACCGGACCTCGTCGTCCTTGAAGTCGGTCTGCTTGGCGACCACGACGATGCCGTTGGACAGCGTCCAATGCACGGCGTCGATCACGTCGAGTTCTTGCTCCGCCACGATGGTTCCCGGCGTAGGAATCGAGGCGATCAGGGGTTCGTCGCTCGATTCGTCCGCGTATGGCTCGACCACCATCGCGTTTGCGGTGGTGAGTTGCGCGGCCAGCACTGCTTCTAGTTCTTCACCGCCGGTCGGGTCGATACCCTCAGGTCCCAGCACCAGCAACACGCTGTTGCTGGACTCGGTCCAGGCGCCGGCGACCGCATCGACATCGGTCAGCGAGATCTGCGGCAACAGCTCCTGGTACAGCTCCCATTGCGCCTCGATGCCCGTGGCCGGCGCTCCACTCAGGAAATGCTGGCGATACCATCCCGCGATCTCCGATGAGTCAATCTGTTCGCGGTTTGTGTACTGCCGCTCGGCTCCGCTGAGCAGATCGATCTTCTCGCGCTCCAACTCCGACTCGGTGAAGCCGTGCTGTCCGGCACGCTGGATCTCCTCCAGCATGGCGGTGACGCCGCGCTCGACCCCTTCCTGGGTCGTGGCCACGGAAAACTGCTCAATGTCAAGCGTGAGCACGAATGGCCCCGCGCCGGCGAATGAACCCAGGTAAGGCGGATCCGCCTCCTGGCCGCGTTCGAACAACCGCGCGTTGAGCATCGCGAATGCCAGCCGGCTGGTCAGCCCGCGCTGCAGGGCGGCGACATCTCGATCAGTCTCCGGCGACAGCTTGCGTACCAGCACGATCTGCGTGTACGGCGCCTCGGGGTCGGTGAACACGTCAACCTGCGGCTCCTCATTGCCGGGAACCTCGAACAAGGGCCGCTCCACGGCCTCCGCGACTGCGGCTCGATCCTGAGTCGCCTGTCCTTCCGGCGGAGGCGCGAAGTGCTGGGCGATCTTCGATTCCATCTCAGCGACGTCGAAATCGCCAACGGCGACCACCGCCATCAGACTCGGTCGGTACCAGCGCTCGTAGAAGGCGCGAAGCTCTTCGACCGGCGCTGTCTCGAGCACTTCAAGCAACCCGATCGGATCGCGCGTGGCGTATTGCGAAGAGCCGAACAGCAGCGGATAGAGATTGCTGTAGAAGCGCGAGTTGAAGCCTTGGAACAGTCGCCGCTCCTCGATCACGACGCCGCGCTCCAGCTCGACTTCCTCTGGATCGAATGCGATGCCGTAAGCCCAGTCGCTGAGAATCTGGAATGTGGTCTCCATGATCTCGGCGTCGTCTGTGGGCACTTCGAGGAAGTAGACCGTCTCATCGAGACTCGTGTAGGCGTTCAGATGCGCGCCGAAGTCGCTGCCGATCGATTCCAGGTACTCAATGATCTCCTGCTTCTCGAAGCGCTCGGTGCCGTTGAAGGCCATGTGCTCGACGAAGTGGGCGAGCCCGCGCTGTTGCTCTTCCTCCAGCACCGAACCTGCGCGCACGACCAGTGAGAGGTGCGCCCGACCCTGTGGCTCCGAGTTCTGGCGGATGTAGTAGGTCAGCCCATTGCTCAGCGTGCCAACGGTCACGTCGGGATCGAAGGGCAGCAGGTCATCGGCGTTCCAGATGGGCGCGGGTGTTGCCTCTGCTTCGGCCTGTTCTTCATCCTCGTCCTCGACGACCTCGGCTGATTCGTCCGTTTCCTCTTCAGTAGCGGTGGACTCCTCCTGCTCTTCTGCCGCGGCCGCCGCGGCGGCCGATTGCTGCTGGGCCTGCTCATCGGCCTCGCTTGCCGCCGGCCTGCTCTCCGGTTCGGTCGAATCGATTGCCGGCCCGTCTGTCGCCTGCTGCGTGCCGGGCTGTTCCGAGTACGACGGGATGTCATCCCTACATCCCGCGCCAAGTAGCACGAGCATGGCCAAACCTGCGACCAGGCCGAGCTTGAGGAGTCGCATCATCACCCCATCCCCTTCCGTCTCGTTGCATCGGCACGCAGCGGAAATCGTTCTTCTTCGGGAACCGCTCGACGCGTATTCTCCCGAACGGTGTGCTTACGCGCAGTCACATGCTCACGGTGGTCACAGGCCAACGGCCGGCGTCGCCTGCGGCCGGCGTCCGGGCAACCGCGGCCTAGGGCACGGAAACTCAGCAGCGGAACCAGGACACAAATCTGCTGTGCGAACGTTCGCCGACACGGAGCGTCAGTGGGTACAGTGTGAGCGATGAGCGTCCAGTCGACCCCCGACGTACTCACATCGCTGACACTACGAGCGCGTCATCTGGCGCTCGGCTCACGGTTTGCGCCCTTTGCCGGTTGGGAAATGCCGCTGCAATATGAGGGCATTGTGGCCGAGCATCTTGCCGTCCGTGACCGGGTCGGAGTGTTCGATGTCTCCCACCTCGCCAGGGCCTGGGTTAAGGGACCGCAGGCGGCCGAGCAACTGCGTTCCGTGACGACCTTCGACGTGACGACCCTGCCCGAGGGCAAGGCGCACTACTCGCTTTACTGCAACGAGGACGGCGGGATTGCGGACGACATCTTCATCTATCACCTGCCCGACAATCGCTGGTTGGTGATCCACAACGCCGCCAACGCCGATGCCGATTTTGAACGGCTGCGGAGTGTCGCGGGTAGTGACGCGAGCGAGGTGACGACGGAGACGGTGATGCTGGCAGTGCAAGGGCCGGACGCGACGTCGCTGCTGGGTGGTGTGCTCGGGCACGAAATCGCTTCTCTTGAACAACGCGATTGCGTCGAGCTGGACTGGCTGGGGACATCTGTGCTCTTCGCTCGGACCGGCTACACGGGCGAGGACGGCGGCGAGTGCATCGTCGAGGCCGAACGTGCCGGCGAACTCTGGGACGCCGTCGTGTCAGGAGGCGCGACTCCCTGTGGACTTGGCGCGCGTGACACCCTGCGCCTCGAGGCCGCGTTGCCGCTGCACGGCAACGACATTGATCGGACGACGCATCCGTACGAAGCCGGCCTGGGCTTCGCCGTCAGTCTCGACGACGGCGCGGCGTTCATCGGTCGCGATGCCCTGGTCGAGGCCAGGGCACGTCCGCGGACTCGCCGGCTTGCCCATCTCGCCGCTCGCGCGCGTGGGGTGATCCGGGCGGGCTTCGACGTACGCGAACCAGGAGGCGACGAGCCCGTCGCCCAACTCACGAGCGGTGGCCACAGCCCCAGCTTGCGGCTGGGAATCGGCATGGCATACCTTCCCGTCGATTTGGCCAGGCGAGGCACGATGCTTGAAGTCGATGTGCGCGGACGCGCGCTGCCGGTCGAGGTCGTGCGCCGACCGTTCTATCGAACGCCGAAGGATTCATGACCATGGAATACGAAACACCCGACAACCTGCTCTACACGGCCGACCACGAGTGGCTGCGCCGCGAAGGCGAGACCTCGGACGAAGTGACGGTCGGGATCACCGAGTTCGCCCAGGAGCAGTTGGGCGACGTGGTCTACCTCGAGCTGCCTCCCGACGGCACGGCGCTGACTGCCGGCGAACCGTTCGGCGAGATCGAATCGGCCAAGACGGTGGCGGAGCTGTTCGCTCCGGTTAGCGGGCAGTTGATCGCGTCAAACGGCGAACTTGAGGATCGACCGGAACTGGTCAACGAGTCTCCGTACGACGAAGGTTGGATCGTTCGAGTGCGTATCGCGGACGCTTCCGAGCTGGATGGCCTGTTGGACGCCGACGCGTATCGCGAACTGATCCCGGAGGACTAGCGGTGCCCTCGTCGTCAACCGCCGG
Source organism: Dehalococcoidia bacterium (assembly GCA_965208665.1). Classification (GTDB taxonomy): domain Bacteria; phylum Chloroflexota; class Dehalococcoidia; order Bin125; family Bin125; genus Bin125. The sequence continues at coordinate 1,287,841 of CBDBPH010000002.1, read as the reverse complement.
GTCGCCCCATCCGTACATTCCAGCCACCGATATAGACCGCAGATGGATGCTGGAGCGAGTGGGCGTTGACGATCTCGACGCGCTCTTTGCGGATTTGCCCGCGGCGTTCCGCGAGCCGTACATCGACCTGCCGCCTGCGTTGACGGAGCCCGAACTGATCGCTTTGCTCAGCGCGCGGGCCGCGGAGAATGCCGCCTCCGCTCGCCCCAGTTTTCTGGGCGCGGGGGCATACCGCCGCTCGGTGCCCTCGATCGTGTCCCACCTCACGAGCCGCTCCGAGTTTGTGACCGCCTACACGCCGTACCAGCCGGAAATCAGCCAGGGGACCTTGCAATCGGGCTTCGAGTTTCAGTCGGTCGTCTGTGAACTGACCGGGATGGACATCTCGAACACCGGCTTGTACGACGTGGCGAGCGCGACGGCGGAGGGTTGTTTGTTGGCTGCGCGGGTGACGAAGCGCTCGGCCGTCGCGCTGCTCAAACCGATCCATCCCGGGACGGCGGGTGTCGTGGGCACGTATGCGGAAGGTGCAGAGTTGAGTGTGGACCACATATCCTCGGCGGACCAATTGACCGACGAGCATGCGTGCCTGGTGGTTCAGCAGCCGGACTTCCTCGGAACGATCGTCGATCTCGAGCCGATCGGGCGGCTGGCCCACGAGCGTGGCGCACTGCTGGTGACGGTCGCCGACCCGTTCGCGCTGGGCTTGTTGCAAGCGCCGGGCGCCGCGGGCGCCGACATCGTGACCGGTGAGGGTCGCGACCTGGCCGGCGCACCGGGGTTCGGCGGTCCGTCGCTGGGCCTGTTCGCCGCGGGCCTGCCGTACATGCGGCAGATGCCGGGGCGCATCGTGGGACGTACCCGTGAGCTGCGTAACGCGGAGGACCCCGAGGCAGAACCTCGCACCGGCTACGTTCTCACCTTGCAGGCGCGGGAGCAGTTCATTCGGCGGGAGCGGGCGACCTCAAACGTCTCGACCGCGCAAGCGCTGATCGCGCTCGCCTTCACCATCGCAGTGCAAGCGCTGGGGCCGCGCGGCCTGCGAGAGTCGGCCGAGCTGTGTTACCAGCGAGCTCACGACGCCGCGAGGCGCATAGCCGCTCTGTCCGGTTACGAGGTTCCTGAGCGCGGTCCGTGGTTCCAGGAGTTCCTCGTGCGCGGGCCCGTCCCGGCGTCAGAGTTGGCCGCCCGCCTCTCGAGTCGGGGCATCACAGCCGGACTGGACGTGTCCAACCGGGCGGAACCGGAAGCGCGCAATTCGCTGCTCTTTGCGGTGACTGAAGCCACGCCGGACGGCCATGTCGATGCACTCATGGAGGCGTTGGCGTCGATCGGAGATGAGGTGTGACGGCGCCCGGGTCGAGAGACGAGGACTTCGGCGCTCGATTGAGTTTTGATCGCAGCGTGCGCGGGCGGCGAGCTGTCGATGTGCCCGCATGGTCCGGTGAACAGACGCCGCTTCCCGATGCGCACTTGCTGCGCGACTCGGTTCTGTTGCCGGAGATGAGCCAGGGCGAGCTGGTTCGCTACTACACGGCGCTTTCGGCGCGTAACTATGGGATCGACTCCGGCACGTATCCGCTCGGCTCTTGCACGATGAAGTTCAATCCGAAGGTCAACGACCTGATCGCGTTCCTGCCTGGTTTCGCCGACGCGCATCCGCGGGCTCCGGAAGCAGAGACGCAGGGCACGCTGCGCACGCTGTTGGAACTTCGCGATGGCCTTGCCGAGATCACCGGTCTGACCGACGTCAGTCTGGCTCCTGCAGCCGGGGCGCAGGGCGAGTTGGCCGGTGTGCTAATGATTAGGGCTGCGCTGGCGGATCGAGGTGAGCTCGAACAGCGCCGACGCATTCTTGTTCCCGACTCGGCCCATGGCACCAATCCCGCAACCGCGGCGATGGCGGGCTTTGCCGTGACGCACATTCCGACAGCCGACGACGGATCGTTGGACCGAGCGACGATTGAGCGCGAGCTGGATGAGACGGTGGCGGGGGTGATGGTGACGGTGCCGAACACGCTGGGACTGTGGGAGCGCGGGATCGAAGAGGTCGCTGATCTGATTCATGAGGCAGGGGCGTATCTCTACGCCGATGGTGCAAACCTGAACGCGATCATGGGCCGCGTGCGCTATGGCGACCTGGGGTTCGACGTCGCCCATCTGAATCTGCACAAGAGCTTCAGCACACCGCACGGCGGCGGCGGGCCCGGCGCCGGTCCTGTCTGCTGCAACGAAGAGCTGGCTCGGTATCTGCCGACACCGATTCTCGTGGAGGATGACGGCGGGGTCGTTCGTCTCGCTGCTCCGGACCGGAGCATCGGGCAACTGCAACAGTTCCACGGGAATGCGGGCGTGCTGCTACGCGCATACGCCTACATGCGCGCGCTGGGTCTCGACGGACTACGGGCGGTCTCGGGACAAGCGGTGCTCAACGCCAACTACCTGCGCGTGCTGCTGCACGGACACTACGAATTGCCCTACGACCGGCCGGTGCTGCACGAGGTCGTCTTCTCCGGTTCGCGTCAGCGGCGGCAGCATGGCGTGCGGACGTACGACATCGCCAAGCGGCTGATCGACCACGGATTCCACCCTCCGACGGTGTACTTCCCCTTGATCGTCGACGAAGCGTTAATGATCGAGCCAACGGAGACCGAACCGCCCGAGGCGATCGAAGCGCTGGCCGAGGCGCTGATTGCGATCGCGGAGGAAGCCGAGCGAGATCCGGACGCGCTGCAGGCTGCCCCTGAGACGGCGCCGATCGGTCGACTGGACGAGACCACCGCGGCCAGGCGTCCGTACCTGCGATGGCAGGATCCCGGGGCTGCCAGACGTTAGTGCGTACCCTGCGCAGCCATGACGGTCGGCATGCCCTGCATGCCACGGAGTGTGTTGATCTCGCCGCGGTGGCCGTTGAAGTGGCCCATCATGTGCAGCGAGATCGCTTCTCCTACGCTCTCGGTTCCGACACGGGCCGGAATGATCCGCTCGAGATCTTGGTCGCTGGCGCTGGCCAGATACTGAGCCGTCCGCTCGAAGACTGCATCCTGGTATCCAGCCAGTGCGCCGACGTCGGTGACCTGAACCTGCTGGGCCTCATCATCGGACATGTTCGTTCCGATGCCGTCGAATGGCAGGCCGGTGCGCGAAGCCCACTCCTCGCTCCAGACCGGCGCTTCCCCGGTGACCCGGCTCATAATCAGGTCCTCGACTCGGGACGTGTGCCAGAGGCACCAGGCGATCGAGTGGCTGCCGTGGTCCGGCACGAAATGCAATTGCTCGTCGGTGCCGTTGCGGGCGTCGACCAATGCGGCGTGCGTGAACTCCAGGCTGCGCTGGATGAATCCGACCGTGCTCATGACTAATCTCCTCTGTTCCGGCCACGATTGTAGGGGCGTTGCGACGGTGGGCGCATTGGGCGCGCTGAGCGGAGTCGGCAGCGCTCTTCTAGTGGCGCACCGCGTGCCGCTCCCAATCGACGACCGCCGGGTTGCTGGTCGTCCAACAGCTGCAGGCATATTCGGCGACCCGCTTGGGGTCGATCAGGCGGATCGCGCCGCGCCGAATCGAATGGACCAGGCCTTCCTGGGTCAGCAGCGAAAGCGCGGCGCTGACGGCGGGTCGGGTAGCACCGACGACCTCGGCAAGTTCTTCGTGTGTGATGGGGACGATGTCGTCCTCGGTCTGTAGGTGGAGCAATGAGAGCCAGGCGCAACAGCGAATGCTGAGCGCGTGGAAGCGGGCGCAGACCGCGTGCTGAGCGGCGAGTCGGTAACTGCGGTCCGTGGCTCGCGCCATCGAGAGGCGCAGCGCCGGCGCTTCCGAGGCGATCCGTCTCATGACGGTCGCAGGGACGACCAGCGCCTCTCCCGGGAGCCGGACCTTGAAACTGAGGAAAAAGGGCAAACCGTGCAGCGCGCGCATGCCGCCGATCACTCCCTCTGAGCCGACGAAGACTGGCTGAATGCACTCGCCGTCTTCGGTTTCCAATACTCCGCCGAAAATGCCGCTGAGCGGGAAGATCACGCTGCCCCGGCTGAACAGACGATCGAGTCGGTCTCCGCGGCGCAGGAACACCAAGGCGGCGTTGTCGAGCAACTCGGCGAGCACATCGGGCGGAACCTGCGAGAGAATCTGGTTCGCGCGAGAGCGACCAGACCAATCCGCTCGCTGCTCGGTTGACGTGCCATTTTGTAGCGCCTGTGCCATCGTTGGATCCCTGCTAGTCACCGCTCATTCGTTGAGCGGGTCATTCGATGCGGTTGCCGTTGAACGGGCTCCGGACGTCCGAACTTGATTCAACCAAGGCAATCGATCACGTTTGGGAATTATCGCGATTGAGAATTGGGTTCGCAACACCTACTCTGTCCGCGACTTGAAATGGCATCGACCAGACGCCAGCGGAAGGTTGTCGTTATGGAAGAGCGCGAAGCGATCCTCGAGGTTCGTGGACTGCGCAAGTGGTTCGGAGGCGTACACGCGCTGGACGGCGTCGACCTGGAAATCTACGACGGCGAGATCCTCGGCATCATCGGCCCGAATGGTTCCGGCAAGACGACGCTGTTCAACGTGGTCGCGGGGGTACACAAGCCGACCGGGGGTCGCGTGACCTGGATGGGCGAGGACATCACCGGCAAGTCAGCTGAGTCGATGGCCGGTCGCGGGATCATCCGAACGTTCCAGCAGGCGATGGCTTTTGAGGATCTCACGGTCCGCGACAACGTCGGCATCGCCTGCCAGCATCGTCCTCGATCCGTCCTCGCGGATCAGGAGTACGAAGGGCTGGCCAGCCCCGAAGAGATTATCGATTTCGTCGGATTGAGCGAGTTCGCCGATGAGAAAGCGACCAATCTTGGCTTCGGCAACCTGCGGCGGCTTGGCGTGGGTATTGCCATTGGCGGACACCCTCAGCTGCTCATGGCGGATGAGCCCGCGGCTGGACTGAATGACAACGAGACCGTTGACCTGAGTCGTTTGATCGAGTCAGTCCGCGAGCGCGGGGTCACGGTCGCGGTCATCGACCACGACATGAACATGATGATGAACATCTGTGACCGGCTGGTCGTCCTGGATTTCGGTCAGAAGATCGCCGAGGGAGACCCCGACGAGGTTCGCAACGATCCCAAAGTGCTCGAAGTGTATCTGGGGGAAGATCTTGCCGCTGCTGCAGATTAACGACCTTCACACCGCCTACGGCCGTACACGCGTCCATCGGGGCATCGACCTGCAGGTCGAGGCCGGGGAAATCGTGGCGATCCTGGGACCGAACGGAGCGGGCAAGTCGACCTTGCTCAGTGCGATCGCGGGGCTGATCCATCCAACCGGAGGGAAGATTGAGTATCAGGACCAAGACCTGACCGGCTGGACAGCGGATCGCGCCGCCAAGGTGGGCATCAGCCTGGTGCCCGAGGGCCGGCGCATCTTCCAGGGAATGACCGTACGCGACAACCTGGAGTTGGGCGCCTACGTCCAAAGCGACCGCAAGTCGGTGGATGAGGATCTCGACCGCGTGCTCGAGTATTTCCCGATCCTGCGCGAACGCCTCGATTCGCAAGGCAGCGACTTAAGCGGCGGTCAGCAGCAGATGCTGGCGATTGCTCGAGGATTGATGGCGCGGCCCACGTTGATGCTGCTCGATGAACCGTCGCTTGGGCTTTCGCCGGTGCTGGTCAAGGACCTCGAAGCGATCATCCTCGGTCTGCGTGAACAGTTCGGCGCGTCCGTGCTGTTGGTCGAGCAGAACGCCAGTCTGGCGCTCGCCGTGGCCCAACGCGGATATCTCATGCAGACTGGGTCGATCGCGGCTGAAGGCTTGCTCGACGAGATGCGGGAGACCGGTCTGATGCGCGAGCTATACCTGGGCGCCGAGGCGGCCGGAGGCGACTGAACGTCTGAGGACATGTTTGCGGGGGTCGGCTAGCCGAGCGCTGCGGCGCCGGCCTGGGCGACTTCGGTGTCCTGCTGGTAGGTGCCGCCGCTGACGCCGATCGCCCCAATGGTCGTGCCATCGCTCACGATTGGGACACCGCCCCCGAGCATCATGAAGTTTGGAATCGTGGCGACTCCGTGGAGCAGGGGTGGGTCGTCCTTTGCCACCGTGTACCACATGTCGGTGGGGAGGCCGAAACTGACCGCGGTGTTGGCCTTGTGCTGTGAAATCTCGATGCTCGCAAGAAGTGAGCCGTCCATGCGCAAGAGCGCTGTGAGTTGAGCGGACTCATCAACGACGGCGATGACCATCGGCACGCCGATCTCGTTCGCCTTTGCGACGGCAGCCGCGATTGCTTGTTGCGCTCCGTCGGCGCTGATCGCTTGCTTGGAGTTGGTCGTCGCCATCTCTGGCTCCTGTTCGGTTCAGTGAGTTCGGCTTGCCGGGCGGCTCTGAGTTTTCAGGCCGCTGATCCTCGTAGCAGACCCTGGGGTCGGACGAGCAAAATCAGGATCATGAGGCCGAAGGCATAGGCGTTGGTCCAGGCGGGCGCAAAGTAGCCCTGGCTCATGGCTTCGAGCAGGCCGAGGAAGAGCGCGGCCAGGACGGCGCCGGTGACGTTGCCCAGTCCGCCGATGATGGCCACGGCGAACCCCTTGATCACGAAGTTGGCGCCGACGAACGGTGAGACCGGGAAGAAGGAGATCAGCAGGGCGCCGCCGAGGCCGGCGATCGCGCTGCCGACGATGAATATGCCCATCACATAACGACGGACAGGGATTCCCATCAACGCCGCGGTGTCGCGATCAGTGGCAATCGCCCGCAGCGCTCGGCCCCAGCGGGTGCGCTGAATGCCGTAGAACGTGGCGCCGAAGAGCGCCAGGGTGGTGCCGATTACGAAGACGCGGGTGGCGAGCACTCGGACATCGCCAACGTCCCAGACCACGTTGAGTGGACGGGGAATGTCGACGGCGTCGGCGTTCCAGATGCCGGCGACGACGTGCTGGAGGATGAAGATCAGGCCAATCGAAACGATGAAGCCATTTATCGGCTCTTCCAGGGTGAAGCGGAACAACCCCCGTTCCAGCCCGAGACCGAGCAGTCCGACGACGGCTATCGCAAGCATCAGGCCAAGGAAGTACCAACCGAATCCAGCGCCCAGACCGACCTCTACGACGAGCGCCCAGACCGCGTAGCCACCGATCATCAGCATCTCGCCCTGGGCGAAGTTGACGATCCCGGTGAGTCCGAAGATCAGCGTGATTCCGATCGCGATGAGCGCAATCACGCTGGCAATCGACAGGCCGAGTACCACCTGCTGGAGGAAGGTATCCATCTGGTCGCCGTCCTCTCACGGTCGTGCCGGTGGACTAGCCGGACGCTCGCCGGTTGAGTGCGGGTCAAGCTAGCGGAGCGGCAAGAGGCGTTTCGTCATGACGCTTACTGACATCCCACGTAGGAATTTTCATCTTGCCCCAAAGCTGCCGACGTCAGGCTGCTGATCGTCGAAACGGCGCAACTGGACGCGCCCCGGCGAACGGAAGGAGCGACATCCATGACGAACACGAGATGGACGGACCTACCGGGGAAGCGAGTGTTGCTGCTGCTCCTGAGTTCCGTCGTCATGGTTGCGATGATCTTCGCTGCCTGTGGCGACGACGAGGAGCAGGAGCAACAGGCAGCCGCCGAGGCGCCGGCCGAACAGCAGGAACAACAACAGCAGGCGATGCAACAGGCGGAGGAAGAGGAGGTCATCTGGATTGACATCGGTGTCGTGGCGCCGAGTTCCGGCAGCTACGAGGTGTTCGGACACACCTACGAGGCGTCGGGCAAGCTGGTTGAACACGAGATCAACACCGGCGCCCAGTACTGCATTGATCAGGGCGTGTGTGAAGAAGGCGGCGGATTCCTGATTGATGGCAAGCTGCACAAGCTGCGGATCCACTTCCGCGACGACCGCAGCGACATCAACGCGCACGTCGCCGCCGTCCGTGAACTGGTCCGTGACGTCGGCATCGTGGCCTGCATGTGCGGTACACCGCATGACTTCGCGATTGCCAGCGCGAAGGTGACGCAGCCGGCCAAGGTGTTGCACTTCTCCGGTTCGAGCACGCTGGAAGAGATTCTGACCGAGGAGGCGACGGCCCCCGGCGGCGAGAACCGCTACCTCTTCCAGACCGAGACGCGCGAGTGGCAGCGCAGTGGCAGCGTCATGAAGGGCGCCGTCGACTTGATCGACCCGGATTCCGAGGTTTCGGTGATCTTGATGTTGAACGATGCCACCGGTCAGTTCCTGGGTCCGTACTTCAAGCGGGCTCTGGAAGCGAACGGTCAAACGGTGCCGGACATCATCTACTGGGACCCGGAAACGACGGACTTCTCGCCGCTGTTCTCACGAGCGAAGGGTCACGACCCCGACATCGTGCTGTTCCTCTACGACCCGGATCGAGCGATCCAGGCGATTCCGCAGGCGCTTGAGATCGGCGCGGCCAAGAGCGGCTACTTCATGTTCGGAATCGACCCCGGCGAGTACAAGAAGCGCGAGCTGCAGTCCGACCTACCGGTCGGCATGGCCTGCGTGCCAATCTGTTGGGGCGCGACGGACCGCGAACAGGCGGCCGCCTACTGGGTGCGCTACGAGGAGTTTGGCAACGAGCTGCGTTCGTTCTCGTCGGTCAGCCTGCTGACCTACGACGACTACTACATGCTGATCAAGGCCTACCAGGCCGCCGGCACATTCGAGGACGCTGACGCGGTCGTCGATGCATTGCTGGAGGTTCGACACGACGGCGTGATTGCCGACGGGTTCTACTTCGACAGTCGTCACATCGTGGCGCACGGGACCGAGGTATGCGTGTCGCGGCAGCTCGAGTTCGAGTGCCAGTTCACGCCGCCACCCGACGAGCCGCCGCCCGGAACTCCGGGATTCTGATCGGCAGCAGCCGAAGGAAGACACTCAGCCGCCCGGTACGTCCGGCGGCTGAGTGCCAGCACCACGCTGTTGGTCGCCCCTCAATGGGGCGACCAACAGCGTCGCAGACTCGGGGCTGGACACGCATCGAGCCTCGCCCAATCGCATGAAAGTGGCTGAATAGACCGTCTGACGCGGCGCGCTTCGCGATCGAGGAAGGTGTAGGCCAACGCTGTGATTGCTGACTTTTGGGATACACGCGGCCGTTCCGCCACCAGGCGCATCGCCCGGCTGGCCCGGCAGGAACTGACACCAGCGCAGACCATCATTTGGACTGCGGTGGTCGTTGTGATCGTGCTGTTCCCGGTGCTGGTCAGCAGCTCCCGCTTTCTCGATGTCGCCATCACGTACGGCATCTTTGCCATTTGTCTCTACGGCCTGGGGTTTCTCTACGGTCAGACGAACTATCTCTCGATCGCACACTCAGCGCTGCTGGGCGTAGGCGCGTACACCGCGGCGATCCTCTTCGTCCAGGCGGGCCTCGGCTTCTGGGCAGTGTTGCCGTTGGCCGCTCTGTTGGCGATGGCCGCGGCATTGCTGCTGGGCTACCCGGCGCTCAGGGTCAGCGGCTATCACTTCGTGATCGTGACCTTTGCGGCCTGCGAGTTGTTCGTGCTCGCGACGAGGAATCTCGGCGGAGCAGAGGCGCGCAAGGGACTGACCGGCGGGGCGCAGGGTCTCGATGTCACCGAGCCCATCGGGCAGATTTTCGGGCAGAGCTTTGATATCAACCTCGAGCTCGCGCCCTTCTACTACCTCGTGATCGCGTTTCTGTTCGTCACCCTGATCGTGACGCAAATCCTGGTCTTGTCGCCGTTGGGCCGGACGTTCCGGGCGATCCGCGAGAACGAGCCGCTGGCTCGTTCGGTCGGCATCCGCGCCAACTGGTACAAGATCCTCGCCTTCGGGATCAGCGGTCTCTTCGCCGGCGTTGCCGGGGCGCTGTTCTCCTACAAGCTGGGCCACATCGCCCCAGACCTGTTCAATTCGTTCGAGGGGGTTGAGCTGGCGTTGATGGTCCTGCTGGGCGGATCGCGACGACTGATGGGTCCGCTGGTCGGAGCGATCATCGTTGGCTTCTTGCCCGAGATTCTGGATGTGATCGGAATCGGTCTGACGCCGTTCCAGCGACAGATCGTCTTCGGCGCCATGCTGATCGCGGTGATCATCCTGTTGCCCCACGGCCTGGTGCAGGGCGTTGCCGATCTGTACGGACTCGGCAAGCGCCAACTTGGGTCCTATCTGCGGCCACCGCCGGGTCCGGAAAGTGAAGAGGGCGCAACAGCCTCACCCGAAGTGCCTGCCGATGAGGACATTGAGGACTCCGCCGCCGACGAGGGGGCGGATGAAGCTCAGGCCGACGAGACTGAGCAAGAGACCGAGCGAGTCGGCGGTTCCTGACGCTCACTCATCCGATCCGGATCAGGTGTGTTCGGACTCTGCCTCCTGCGGCGGTTCGCGCGGCGGGGGAAGCCCCAGGAGCAGGAAGTCGCGCGCCCGGAAGTAAAGTGCCTTGACCCCGCTGACCATCCCTTGGGGGAGCAGCAGAATCAAGATGATGAGCGCCAGACCGTAGGCGATCTGGACGAAGTTCGGATTCTCGGCAAAAGGCAACTCGGGAATAAACAGCACGACCGACGCCCCCAGCAGCGGACCAAGCAGCGGCACCGCACCGCCGAGCAGCACCATCAGCGCAAGTTCGATACCGTCCTGCGCCCCAAACAGGCTTGGTTCGATGTGCTTGAGCAGGAACGCGTAGTGAACCCCGGCGGCGCCGGTAAACGCGCCGCTCATTGTGAAGGCCAGGATCTTCGTCCGTGCGATGCGGATGCCGATCGATTCGGACAGGTCCTCGTTCTCACGCACTGCTCGCATCGTCGCGCCGAAGCCGGAACGGCGAATCAGATAGACCGCGAAGATCGCGATCACCAGATAAGCCACAGTGACGTAGTAGATAGAACTCGCCGACTGCAGGCCGATGCCGAAGAAGTCGGGCATTCCCCCCTGGACGATCAGGCCCAGGCGCCGGCCGCTTTCGAAGCCTCCTCCGTTCTCGAGCACGATCCGGACCAGCTCGCCGAATCCGAAGGTGGCGATCAGGAAGAAGTGGCCGCGAATGCGCAGGGCCGGGTAGGCCAGCAGCGCCGCCGCAATTGAGGCAAAGATGATGCCCAGGGGCAGCACGGCCCAGTACGACCAGCCGAACTCGCGGAAGAAGATCGCTCCGGTGTAGGCGCCGATCGCCCACAGGCCGGCATGCGCCAGCGAGAGAATTCCGGCCTGCCCGAAGATCACGGCCAGTCCATAGACGGCAATGGCGGTGGTGCCCGTGACTGTGGCCAGGAACAGATGGCGTGAGGTGCTGAACTCGGGAAGCAACAGAATGAAGATGCCGACACCGACGATGACGACGATCCGCTCGGCCGTTGTCCACCGACGCGGGCCGCTGAGGGCATCAGCGATCTGGTTCCTGGCGACGGTCTTGATCTGCATTCGATTTGGCAATCGTGCGGCGCCGCTAGCGGGCCGCGGGTCCCTGGAGGCCGGTCAGCAGACCTCGCGGCCGGACCAGCAGGATGATGATCATGACGATGAAGGCGTAAGACTCGGACCATTCCGGCTGGAAGTACTGGGTACCCATGGCCTCGGCGAGGCCGAGTCCGAACGCGGCGAGAATTGCACCGAGCGGATTGCCCAGACCGCCGGCGAGGGCGACGGCGAAGGCCTTGATCACGAACCGTCCACCGATGAATGGGTCAATCGGGAAGAGGCCAATCATCAGCGCGCCGCCCAGTCCGGCGAGCAGGGAGCCGACCAGGAACACAACCATGATGTAGCGGCGAACGGGAATGCCCATCAGCGCCGCGGTCTCGCGATCGATCGCGCTGGCTCGCAGCGCTCGACCGTGACCGCTGCGGTAGATCACCCAGAGCATGAGTGCGACGACGACCAGCGTGGCGCCGACCACCAGTACCCTCGTGCCTGGTATCCGCGCACCGCCGAGGTCGAAGACCTTGGTGATCGGAGCGGGCACGTCAACGATGCTGGCGCCGACCGGAGACAGCTCGACTAACAAGTGTTGTAAGACGATGATCAGACCGAGCGAGACGATGAAGCCGTTGATCGGCGAGTCGAAGGTGAAGCGGAAGACGCCCCGTTCCAGGGCCAAACCAATCAGTCCGACGGCGACAATGGCGAACACGACGCCCAGCCAGAAGCTGCTGCTGAGCTGGATCGTGACGAACCAGGCCAAGAAACCGCCGATTACGAGCAGTTCCCCGTGAGCGAACATGACGAGGCCGGTGAGACCGAAGATGAGGGTGACGCCGAGCGCCATCAGGGCGATGACGGCGCCGATCGAGAGGCCGTTGATCACCTGCTGGAGGAAGATCTCCATCGCCGTCTCACTTTCCCCGTCTTACGCTCGCCGTCGCAGTCTCTATGGCGGGCCGGGTCCGTGCCCTGCGACAACGAGCCCTCGCGGCGCCCAGCAACGTGCGAGGCGGCGTGCGAGGGCTCAGGATGCCCGCTGCTGCGCGCCTATGAACAACGCAGCAGCCTGAGGCGGATTACTCTTCGCTCCCCTCCTGGTTGGCCAGTACGAACTCTTCGGTTACGCCGAGCGCTTCGGGTCCGTATTCCTCGAGCGAGAAGTTGGTGCAGCTGATATCTCCGAGTTGGACGCGGCAGGTGTCGTAGCCATGCGCGACCCGGTGCCACTCGGGGTCCATCGTCAGCGTGGAACTGAGCACTCCGTCAATGGTGATGCCCTCCAACGCGTTGGCGATCGCCGTGGTGTCATCCACGGTGCCGGCCTTCTTCATCGCCTCGACCAGCATGAAGACGTAGTCGTACTGCCAGAGCGTGATGTCGGTCAGCGGCGCCGGTGAGCAGCCGTCCGGGTTGCCGCACTCGAATTCGTTGACGGCTTCGTAGTGCGCCTTCGAGCGTTCGCTGCTGTGGATCGCGCGGCAGAGGTTAATGCAGGCCAGCACAATCGGGGCTTCGTTGTCGATCCCGCCGGGGAAGTTCTCTTCCCACCAGCCCGGGTCGACGCCGAACACCATGTAGCCGCGTGCTACTTCGAGTTCCAGCGCCTGTTCGGCAATCAGGACCGAGTCGGCCGCGATGTACCAGTTGTGCATCCAGTCGGGCTCCAGCCCCTTGAGCCGGGTCAGGAACGGCGTGAAGTCGGTGGTGCCGGGCGGGTAGAAAACGACCGGGTGCGTCTTCTGGCCCAACGCGGTCAGGACGCCGTTGTAGAAGCGTCCGAGGAACTGTCCGGAGGGATCGTCGGTGGCGATGATCACCGACGTGTCGCCCTCTTCCGCGCCGAGCAGTTCCAGCACGCCGGCGGCGGTGATGGTGCTTCGGGTGAGCTCCGACGGCTCGATCTGGAACAGCCACTTGTGCGTGGTCTGCGAGGTCTCAGGATTGAGCACGCCGCCCTCGGAGGTCAGGATGCTGAGCGACATCAGGTGCAGCACCTTCTCCGGTTGCGTCAGTTCGGACGCGGCCAGGCCGATTCCGTGCGGGATCGGTCCAAAGATGATCTTGATGCCCTCATCGCGAATCAGCTCCTGTACGGCGGCGATCCCGATCGCGTCATCGGAACGAGTGTCCCGTGCCACGACTTCAATCGTGTACGTCGTGTCGCCGACGACGAAGCCGCCGGCCTCGTTGATCTGCTCTACGGCCAGAAGCAGACCGACTTCTTCGGACTTGCCGTAGAAGGCGAGTCCGCCGCCGGAAAGCGGCTGGACTGAGCCGATCCGCACGACGCCCGTCGCGGCCGCCTGCTGTTGCTGCTGCGCTTCGGGCTGAGGTTGCGGTTGAGCCTGTTGTTCCTGCGCTTGCGGTTGTGCTTGCTGTTCTTGCTGCGGTTGGGCCTGGGCAGCGGCCGGTTGCTCGTCCTCGTCGTCGCCGCATGCGGCGAGCGCGAAACCGAGCACCAGTACCGCCAGGGCGGCACCGACCAATCCCATCCAGCGCCAACGGGTGTAGCGACTATCAGTGTGTAGATCGGTCATATCCGTGCCTCCTGGCTGCAGCGCTGCGCCGAGGTCTCGGTCAGCGCACATTACTCGTACGTATGGCCGGGCATGAATTCGACCGGTTTGATTGCCAATTCTCCTTGCGAATACTGCATGCCTGATTCGTCGTGTCCGGGGAAGATGAATGCGTCCAGTTCCGACGCGATCTGCTCGACCTTCCCGCAAGAGTTCAGGAAGTCCTCGTTGCTCGTGTTGACGAAGTTGGGGACCGGGGGCGGACCGAAGGCGTCATGCGTGCTGACCGCGTCGCCGGCCAGGAGTGCCCAGCCAGTCGTCTCGAGCCGCACCAGCACCCCCATTGAGCCTGGCGTGTGACCAGGCAGGCTGATTGTCCAGAGGTCTTCGAAAATCTCCTGGTCGCCGTACATGAGGGTCGGATTGCGGCGCGAGATGAAGCTCCAGTCTTTGCGCACGAAGAAGTTGTCTGCCGACCAGATGATGGTCGCGTAACGGTGTTCGTCTTCGTGCAAGACGATCTGAGCTCCCGCATCCTCGAAGGCGCGTAAGCCGCCGGCGTGGTCGGCATGGCAATGGCTGAGAATGACGTAGTCGAAGTCGTCCGGGCCCAGGCCAATCTGCTTGAGTGAGTTCTCGAGCAAGACATCGGCGCTGAGTTCGCTGAGGTCGATCGTGGCCTGCCACTCGGGCAGCCATTCCTCGGCGAAGTTCGTCGAAATGCCGGTGTCGTAGAGGATGCGTCCGGCCGGGTGGTTGATGATGTAGGCCAGCGACGGGCAGCGATACCAGGTACGCGGCATGCTGGTCCGGCCGGGCAAGAGCATATCGTTGGGGTTGGGGTACCCGAGCAGGCCGTAGTCCATGCCCATGTAGCCCAGCTTAAGGCCTTGCAGTGTGGTTCCCACGCTGTCTGCGCCCCTCTCTAGCTGGGGCCAGGGTGCGGCGCGGGCGAACAGCCCGCGCCGCGGACCATTTCCTCGTTCAGCGCCGTCGTAGCTAGGCGCCGCCGTTGGTCGGGCTGAGGCCCGGCGACACGTCGGGGTTGACCACGATGCCGCCGCAGGCGTCGGCGAGTGCGGGCATGCACTGGTCGGCGAACATGTGCATCTGCTCCTCGGTCTCCTCGCCGCGGTAGCCGCCCATTTCGAACCAGCACGTGAACATGAAGTCCTCGTAGCCGACGGTTTCCTTGACCTCCATGATCTGCTCGACGATCTGGTCGGCCGTGCCGACGAACGCGAGGCCTTTGTCGATGCAGAGGTCGGCGGTCACGGGGCGGTCGGGGGGAGGCGGCGGCTCGTCGATGTCGGTGATCACACCACCGAAGCCGAACGCGCCAAGGTACGGCCAGGCGGCTTCCATGCCCAGCTTGTAGCGCTCGAGATCGTTCTTCTCGTCGCCCGGCTTGAGGATGTGGACGTAGCGCGCGGGCGAGAAGCCGCGCTTGACGTCTGCGTCGTAGCCGAACTTCCACGGACCCTCACGGTCGAGGCGGTCCGGCCAACTGTTCCGCTCCAGCGTCTCGTAGTACCGCTCGACGTTGGCCTTGAGGCGCGAGTTGGGCTCAGGAATCGTGTAGCAGTTCACGCCGTTGGTGGCGGCCCACTCGATCGAGCGCGGGCTCGTTACGGGCATCCACATCGGCGGAACCGGCTTCTGGATCGGGTGCGGATAGACGCTGATCTCCTTGAGCGTCGTGCCGGTCGCGTAGACCGGCGGACCGGAGGCGTACATGTCTGGTGCGCCGAGGTCGAGCACGCTGTCCAGGTCGCGATCGACGTGCTCCTGGCTGAAGTAGGCGATCGTTGAGGGGTTGCCCCACTTGGTGTAGCTGGGCGGCAGGTTGAAGAACTCGCCAGTGTGGCTGAACGAGTGTTCTCGCCAGGCCTTGTTGATGATCTGGAAGCACTCTTCGAAGAAGGAACGGTTGCGCTCCTGGTCCTGGATCGTCGCGCCCTGTGCGCCGCCCAACACCTCGGTCTCACGCGACTGATAGCCGCGTCCGACGCCGAATTCGAGCCGGCCGCCGCTGATTACGTCAAGCATCGCGCCCTGTTCGGCTAGTCGGATGGGGTGATGCCAGGGCAGGATGTTGGCCATCTGTCCCAGGCGAATCCGACTCGTCTGGGCGGCGATCGCGGTCTCGGCGAGGATTGGGTTGGGGCTGAACTCCACTCCCTCGGGCTGCATGTGGTGTTCGGTCATGAACCAGTAGTTGAAACCGAGCTCCTCGGCCAACACGCCCTGGCGGACCTGATTGACCAGAACTCGCTGGAAACTCTCGCTGGTCTCGTCGAGCGTTCCCGCATTCACCCGGGTACCGTCGACCACGTTGCTACCGAGGTCGACTGCACCGTTGTGGAAGATTCCGAGCTCAAGCATGATGTTCCTTTCGTTCGCCGCCGGCGGCGATCCTCTTGACCGTCGCGAGATCGGACGGTTGCTCTTGGTTGAAGGCCTCCCCGTGCACCCAGACTGGACATCCGATCCGGGGCGTCAAGCCAGTGGACAAGACGCGCACCGCGCGCACGGCCCACTGGCGTAGCGGCAGTCTGCGAATCCCCACATGGGCTGTCAGTAAGCACCATGACAGTCAAGCTGCCTGCGCTCCGCCGGGTGGGATGTCCAGAGCGACGGCGTTTGATCGAACCCAGGCGATTCGCCGTCGAGGCCCAATTCCGACCACCCATTCGTGGCCATAATCGGGTATGTTGCGCGAATGCGAGTGGCTTGCGGAACCCGAGGGAGAGCGACATGACACGACACTGGGCACAACTTCGTAGAGCTCGATTGAGCAGGCGATCACTGCTGCGCGCATCGGCTCGCGCCGGCGTCGGCGCCGCCGGCTTGGCCCTGGTCGGCTGCGGTGACGATGACGACGACGATCAGCCGCAGGCGGTCGCGCAGGCTCAGCAGCAGGATCAGGACCAGCAACAGGCCATGCAGCAGCAGGAGCAGCAGCAGGCCATGCAGCAGCAGGCTCAGCAACAGCAGGCCATGCAGCAGCAGCAAGACCAGGCCGAACAACAGGCGGAACAGGCTGAGCAGCAGGAACAGACCGAAGAAGAGGCTCAGGCTCAGCAGCAGGAGCAAGCGGCGGCTGCCGACGACAACATCGACTACACCGCGACGGCGATCGGCGCGTATGGTTCGTTCCCGCAGATTCTCGACCAGGGCAGCGCGCTCGCGCGCGGCGGCCAGTCGGCCTCCAACAGCTTCCACTACTCGTCGGTCTTCCCCCTCGAGCCGCAGGGCACCGCCATCCCGGGCGGAATGGCGGAGTGGGAGTTCGTCGGCTCCGAGGCGCTGATCGTTCGGGTGAGCCCGGGTCGCACATTCCACAACGGCGACCCGGTCACGGCCGAAGACATCAAGTTCACGGTTGACCGTCTGTCCGGCAAGGCGGACTACAACCCGGACTACAACTCGGCCTGGACCGGTGAGTTGGTCTGGACCGCGGACAACGAGCTGATCGACGAAAGCACGCTGAGAATCAACCAGAACTCGGAAAGCGCAAGCGTCGATGCCGCCAACAGTCTGGCCACCGGCGGCTTTCCGGTGTTCCCGAAGAATCACCTGGAGTCCGTGGGCGACGAGGCGTACGGGCAGTTTCCGGTCGGGACGGGACCGTACAAGTTCGTTGAGTGGTCCCCGGACGAGAAGATTATCAGCGTGCGGAACGAGGACTACTACAACGGGCGCGACTTCGAGGGCGCGCCGCGAACCCCCTATCTGGCCGGGTTCGAGGCCCGCTTGATTCCGGAGATCGGCGCGAGAGTTTCTGCGCTGGAAGCGGGTGAAATCGATGTTGCGAACTCGATTCCGCCGGATCTGGCGGTTCCGCTGGGCGAGACCGGCGATTACAACGTCTACTACCACCCGGCGCAACGCGGCCTGCACATCAAGCTGCCGATGACGATCGATGAAGATCCGTACAACCCCGGACAGCCCAACCCCTGGCGTGACAAGCGCGTGCGGATCGCCGCCAACCTCGCTGTCGACGTGGACGCCATCACGCAGAACATCATGACCGGCCGTGAGAACTACACCTACTCGCTCTCGTCCGGTCAGTTCGGGTTCCCGAAGGACATTCTGGAGCAACGCTGGGGCTACGACCCGGAGCGGGCCAAAGAGCTGCTGGCCGAGGCCGGGTTTGCCGACGGCCTTGAGACCGACTTGATCTACCTCAGCGGCCTCTACACGAACGACCAGCTGTTCATGGAGGCGATCGCGGAGATGCTGCGTGAGGTCGGCTTCATCGTCAACCTGATCCCCGACGACATCTCGAAGTTCCTCGGCGAGGCGCGCAACAAGGAACTCACAGCCCCGTATCTGTTCCCGCAACCGGCCGGCTTCACCTCGCTGGGCTCGTTCGCGATCGGCGTCGACAGCGCCGCCACCTACGCGCACAAGGTGGAAGTCCTCAGCGACGAACGCGCAGAAGTCGACCGCCTGATCGGTGCTGCGAGAGCGGAGTTCGACACCGACAAGCGGCGGGTGCTGCTTGAGGATGCGGTCCGCATCCACTACCTGGAAGCGTCCTGGCTGTTCCTCTTCGAGCTCGTCCAGACGCACGTCGGCGCAAAGCGACTCGAGTGGGATCCGTTCTTCTTGCAGCCGGCCTCGGTCGAGCTGTGGAATCTGAGGTCGGTCAAGACCTAAGGTCCTGCCGACCGGCCACCGTTCGGGGCAGCTGGAGAGCACGGGATGGCCGCGCACCTAATTCCGCGACTGCTTCAGTCCATCGCGGTTGTCTTCGTGGTCGTCTCGCTGGTTTTCGTTGGCAGTCGTCTGATCGGCGATCCGATCCAGGCCTACGCGGCCCAGAACGCGACCGATGAGTCGATTGCGGCTCAGCGCGAGCGGCTCGGCCTGCTCGATCCGCTGATTGTCCAGTACGGCAACTTCCTTTGGGGAGTGGTTCGCCTCGATTTCGGCGACTCGATCTTCTCCGAGCAGCCGGCATGGGACGAAGTGATGTCGCGCCTCTGGGCGACCGTTCAGTTGAGCCTGGCGGCGTTCATCTTGATTCTCGCGATCGGAGTGCCGATCGGCGTGCTGGCCGCGATTCGGCGTGGTTCGATCCCGGACCTGATATCGCGGTTGTTCGCGCTGGTTGGCCAGGCGATGCCCAATTTCTGGCTGGGTCTGTTGCTCATCTTCCTGTTTGCGGTGCAACTTGGTTGGCTGCCGACCAGTGGCCGCGGCGGATTCGAAAATCTGATCCTGCCTGCGATCACGCTCGCCGGCTTTGGCGCCGCGGCGGCGATGCGCCTGACTCGCTCGGGCATGCTGGAAGTGCTGAGCAACGACTACATCCGGACGGCGCAGGCCAAGGGTCTGGCCAACCGCACGGTGATCCTGCGTCACGCCCTGCGCAATGCGCTGCTTGGCCTGGTCACAGTGCTCGGGATCATGCTGGCTCAATTGTTGGCCGGCTCGATCATCGTCGAGGTCGTCTTCGC
The DNA here is from genome assembly GCA_965208665.1 of Dehalococcoidia bacterium. Classification (GTDB taxonomy): domain Bacteria; phylum Chloroflexota; class Dehalococcoidia; order Bin125; family Bin125; genus Bin125. The sequence goes on along the minus strand of CBDBPH010000002.1, from coordinate 1,268,467 downwards.
GTGGCCCGGCGTCGGACGCCTGATCTTCCGCTCGATCAGCCTGCGCGACTTCCCCGTGATCCAGGTTGGCGTGCTGGTGATCGCGGTCTGGTTTGTCGTGATCAACATCCTGGTTGACCTCTCGTACAACGTTCTCGACCCGAGAATTCGAGTAGGCGGTCAAACATGAGCGCGCAGGGCGTGCCGGTAGAGGAACAGCTCATTGAGCTGGGCGCACGTCGCAGACCCTGGTTTCGGCGGCTGCCACGAGGCTGGCCGTTGCTGTCTGTGTACCTGGCGATTATCGCCGTCTTCGTCGTCGCCGGCATCTTTGCCGACTGGATCGCGCCGCACGATCCGACCGACCAAACCCTGGTCGCTCGGCTGCGGGGTCCGGTCTGGCAGGAGGACGGGTCATACGAACACATTCTCGGGACCGACGGGCTGGGCCGTGACACGTTCAGCCGCCTGATCAAGGGGAGTCAAACATCATTGCTCGTGATTGCCACGGTGATTCCGGGCTCACTCGTGCTCGGCACGGCCGTTGGCCTCCTTGCCGGCTGGCGTCGCGGTGCATTCGATTCCTTTTCCATGCGGCTGGTGGAGGTGCAGCTGGCGTTTCCGGCGCTGCTGTTTGCCCTGCTCATCGCCGCGATGCTGGGGCCGTCATTGCGAAACGTGGTAGTCATCCTGATTGTGTTCCTCTGGGCGCCGTATGCCCGCCTCGTGCGGGCAGAGGTGCTCAGTTTGCGGGAACGTGAGTTTGTGGTTGCCGCACGGACGCTTGGCGCGAGCGACTTCCGGGTCATGTTGCAGCATCTGTTGCCCAACGTGGTCAACTCGGTTGTGATTCTCGCGACCCTGAATGTCTCGACGGTGATCATCGCCGAGGCATCGCTTTCGTTCCTTGGCGCCGGCGCAGGTCCCGAGACGATTTCCTGGGGCAAGATGGTGGCCGAAGGCCGAGACCTGCTCAAGATCAGATTCTGGCTGACGGGATTCCCGGGCATCACGATCATGATCGTCGCGTTGGTCGGCAATCTGCTGGGTGACTGGCTGCGCGATTATCTGGATCCTCAGTTGCGCAACATCCAGTGATCGCTGGCCTGCCCCGCGAACTCCGGGTTGCAAGGACTTGATCCAGGAAGGCGTGTCCGATGGAGCTTGAGGGCAAAATTGCAGTCGTGACCGGCGCGGGCCAGGGGATTGGCCGGGCGATTGCCATCCACCTGGCGGAGGCTGGCGCATCGGTGGCAGCGGCCGATATCAATGCCGAGACTGTGCAGGACACCAGCGCCGTGATTGCCGAGAGCGGAGGGGAGAGCCTGGCCATCCACGCAGATGTCGGGGCGCTCGCGGAGATCGAGCGGATGATCGGTCAAGCCAGGGACGCCTTCGGCCGGATTGACATCATCGTCAACAACGCCGGCGTTACCCGATTCCTGGACGTGATGGAGGTAGAGGAAGCGGACTGGGACCGGATCCATCGCATCAACGCCAAGGGTGTGTTCTTCTGCATGCAGCGCGCCGCGCAGGAGATGATCGACCACGGCGACGGGGGCCGGATCATCAACATCGCATCGATCGCAGGGAAAGGCTATTCAGGCACGTCAAACGCTGCCTATGCCGCCAGCAAGGGGGCGGTGATCTCGATGACCATGATCGCCGCCGATCAGTTGGCCCGGCACAACATCAACGTCAACGCGATCTGTCCCGGCGTCACCGTGACCGAACTGTCGATCAACAACATGCAATCTCGGGCTGAGAGTTTGGGCGTGAGCGTGGCCGAGCTTGAGCAAGCCCGTGACGCTCGCATCCCCATCGGCAGAGCCAACTCACCCGACGACATCGGGGCGATGGCGCGCTTCCTGGCCGGACCGGGCGCGCGCAACATCACCGGTCAGGCGTACAACGTCGACGGTGGACTGGTGATGCACTAGCCGCGCCCGAAGAGCGGCATCTTCGTGGCCATCACGGTGATGAACGGGACATTGGCGTCGAGCGGCAAACCGGCCATGTAGACGATCGCATCCGCCACGTGCTCGACGTCGAAGGTCGGCTCCTGCATTCGTTCGCCATTCGGCTGTGGCACGCCTCGGCCCATTCCGCCCGTCATATCGGTCAGGGCGTTACCGATATCGATCTGTCCGCAGGCGATGTCGTACTTGCGACCGTCCAGCGCCACTGCCTTGGTCAATCCGGTGAGTGCATGCTTGGTCGCGGTATAAGGCGAAGAGTTGGGCCGCGGTCGGTCGGCCGAGATTGAGCCGTTGTTGATGATGCGCCCGCCGCGCGGGTCCTGGTCCTTCATGATCCGGAACGCCTCCTGCGTGCACAGAAACGCGCCGGTCAGATTGAGGTCGACCACTTGCTGCCACTGCTCCAGCGTCAGATCTTCCAGCGGCAGAGGTGGCGCGCCGCTGCCGGCGTTGTTGAACAGCAGGTCCAGCCGCCCGTACTCCTCGCGGACACGAGCGAACAATGCCGCGATCGAGTCCGGGTCCGAGACGTCGCTCACGACGGCGAGCGTCTGCTCAGCGTCATCTCCGGCCATTTGCTGGGTCTCCTCGAGACGCTCCATGCGTCTGCCGGTCAGGACGACCGTCCAACCGTCGCGCAGCAGTGCCAACGCCGACGACCGCCCGATCCCCGAACCGCCGCCCGTGATCAGCGCCACTCGAGTGGTGTTCCCCGTCATGTTTCCATCCCTTCAGCAGAGTCCTCAGGATTCATCAGTCCGTACGGCTGCGCCCAACCCAGTCCCTCGAGCGTTCCGGCGCGCGGCCGGTACTCGCAACCGACCCAGCCCTCGAAACCGAGCTCGTCGATCATCGAAAGCAGGAATGGGTAGTTGATCTCCTGGCGGTCATCCGGCTCGTTGCGGCCGGGGACGCCGCTGATCTGCACGTGACCGATCACGTCGAATTGGCCGGCGAGCGTCTCTGCCAGATGACCTTCCATGATCTGGAGGTGATAGAAGTCGCACTGCAGGCGCACGTTCTCACGCTCGACCTGGTCGATGATCCGACGAGCCTGCGCGCTGCCGGTCAGAAAGTAGCCGGGGTTGTCGACCGTGTTGAGCGGCTCCAGCAGGATGCGGACATCGTGTGCCGCCGCCTGGTCGGCCGCCCAACGCACGTTATCGACGAACGTCGAATCGGCTGCCGGATCGTCAGTGCGACCGGCCAGGCAGTGAATCTGCCGGCAGCCGAGCACGGTCGCATAGTCGAGCGCCTTCCTCATTCCGGAACGGAACGCCGGCTCTCCTCCAGGGACCGCGGCCAAGGCGACGGGCGTGTTGATCAGCACGGCTTCGAGGTTCGCTTCGTGGATTCGCTCGGCCAGGAGGGCGGCCGGCTCGGAATAGGGCGCCTGGATTTCCACTGCCTTAAAGCCGATCTGCGCGGCGAGCGCGAACCGATCCAGCAACGATGCTTCTTGGAACATCCAGGAGACGCTCGCGGCAAGGGCTGGCATGCAGGCATGCTAGAGCGGTCCTGAGCGGAGGCGACGAGCCTCTCGGATACGCTGAGCGACGAGCACAAAGCGCGCTCTCCGGGTCAAGTCAGAACGAAGTGTTCCATGCCACGAATGTCACGGCAGATTCGCTCCAGGGTCAGCAGCGACGGTCAACTCGAACTCTCGCTCGCCGATATCGAGATTCCCGATCCCGGCCCCAACGAAGTCGTAGTGCGAGTCGAGGCCTCGCCGATCAATCCGTCCGACCTCGGGCTGTTGATCGGTCCGGCCGACATAAGCCAGGCTCAGACCGCAGGTACCGCAGAGGCTCCCGTGGTCACGGCGCCAATTCCCCCTGCCGCACTGGCTTCGCAGGCCGATCGCTTCGATCAATCATTGCCGGCCGGCAACGAGGGCGCGGGCGTGGTCGTCGAGGCCGGTTCCGGCGAGGCGGCGCAGGCGCTGCTGGGCAAGACCGTGGCCGCGATCGCTCGCGAGATGTACTCGCAGTACCGCGTCATCAACGTGGCTCAATGCCTCGAGTTGCATGAGGGCACGACGGCAGAGCAGGGCGCATCCTGCTTCGTCAACCCGCTGACCGTGCTGGGCATGGTCGAAACGATGCGGCTCGAGGGTCACACGGCGATCGTGCATACGGCTGCGGCTTCCAATCTGGGACAGATGCTGCAGAAGGTCTGCAACGACGAAGGGATCGATCTGGTCAACGTCGTCCGACGGCCGGAGCACATCGAGCTGCTCCAGGGAATCGGGGCGAAGTACGTGTGCGACACCAGCGCTGATTCGTTTGAGGACGATCTGACAGCGGCGCTGACCGACACCGGCGCCACGCTGGCGTTCGACGCAACAGGGGGCGGTCCGCTGGCGAACCAACTCCTGAACTGCATGGAAACCGCCGCCAAGGCCAAGAACCCGGGCTTCAACCGCTACGGCTCCAACGTGCACAAGCAGGTCTACATCTACGGCGGGCTCGACACCTCACCGACAGTCTTGCATCGCACCTACGGGTTGGCCTGGGGTCTCGGCGGCTGGCTGCTGACGCCCTTCCTGGAGCGCATCGGTCCCGAAGCGACCGAGCGTCTACGACAACGCGTCGCCGACGAAGTGACAACCACGTTCGCGAGTTACTACACGGCAGAAGTCTCGCTCGCCGAGGCGCTGGATCTCGACCACATCGCGGTCTACAACAAGCGCGCGACGGGCGAGAAGTACCTGATCAACCCCAACAAGGGCCTCGGCTGAACGACTCATGCAGTTTCGTCAACCCGACAAAGAAGCCATTGCTCGCGGAGAGCTGACCCTGACGTTTCGCCGCTGGCGACAACCGCAGGCTCGTGAAGGCGGCCGTTACCGAGTTGGTGAGCACGTAATCGAGGTCACGTCGGTGGATCAGATCGAGCCGACGGCGATTTCGCTCGAAGATGCGCAAGCCGCCGGTCACGACTCGGCCGAGGCGGCGCTCGACGCGATTCTCCGCAATCAGCGCAAATCGGGCGACGCGAATGCGCCGCTCTATCGCGTGGCCTTCCGATGTCTGGGTGAACAGGCCGATCCGCGCAAGGTCCTCGCGGCCGACTCGAACCTGGAAGAGGCCGAGGTTACGGCAATTGCTGAGCGCCTGACCAAGATGGACAGCCGCGCCCGTCACGGACCGTGGACGCGGGCCGCGCTTGAGGCGATCGCCGACGAGCCGGGCCGACGAGCGGCCGACTTGGCCGCCGATCAGGGACGGGAGACCGCAAAGTTCAAGGCCGATGTCCGCAAGCTCAAAGCGCTCGGCCTGACGATCAGCCTCGAGGTTGGATACGAGCTGTCACCCAGAGGGCAGGTCGTGCTCGACGCGCTCCAGACAGCGGACGATTAGGACTCGCGCGAACCGACGATCTCGCGCGCAGTGCTGACGACGCTCGGCATGATCCCGGCAACCTGTTCCGCGTCGAGCGCGTTAGCGACGCCCGGATAACCCGCGCGTTCGATCATGGCCCCAAGCCGCCCGCGCTCGAAACAGTTCAGCGTCCAGTCGAGCGAATCTCCAGCGGCGGTCAGATCGAGCATCAGACGCTCATCGTCCGCCTCGGGTCCGTAGTGGTAGTGCGGCGCGACCCGGAAACAGTCGAAGCGAAGCAGTTCGGTGTCCTCACCGTCGACATCAGCGCGGACCTCAATACAGAGTCCCTCGTCGCCCGCAATGTCGTCGCGATAGCGCATGGCGAATGCGATCGCGCCGGCGTCAATGCGTGCCTGATCGTCAGTCATGTTCCGTCTCCAACCCCTGCTCTGGCGTCGGTTCAACGCTCGCGGCAGGACTCAATTCCCCCGGGGGCTCGGAAGGACGGAGATAGTTCCTTGAGCCCCGGCGCGGGCACTCAAGCTAGCACAATCGTAAGCACGTTCAGCCGTCGCGCCGAACCGCTCGTGCGACCTTTTCGATCGTGCTGTCGGCGTTGGCCAGCGGAGTGAGCACGGGCTCGGTGCAGCCGGTCGCGACAAAGGCCTCGATGCGCTCGATCGTCTCCGCTGTCGTGCCGCAGGCGCAGACACTTCGGACCAAGTCGTCCGGCACGAACTGCGTCGCTTCTCGGATTTGCTCCTGAGTGGCAGGCCAGCCCATCACACTCTTCACGCCGGCGATCTGTTCAGGCGTTGCGCCGGAGCTCTCGGTGATATGCGGCTGCTGGCCGATGTACTGGGTGAGAAACATCTTGCAGGCTTCGACCGCAGCCTGCGGGTGGTCGTCGTCAATGGCCACACCGAGCAACTGCGGACGATCGATCTCATCAATCGAGCGGCCGACGCGGTCTGCACCGTTCCTGATGTGCTCAACTGACCGCGCTGTATGTTCGGGCGGTACGAGGAAGTCCATCAATACTCCGTCTGCGACCTCACCGACCAGTTCCATCATGCGAGGCCCGACCGCGCCGACGTAGATCGGGACCGGGTACGAGGGACTGTCGTCGTCTTCGGGCGTGTCGAACCTGATGTCCTCCACGTTCACGTACTCGCCCTGAACAGTCACCGACTTGCCCGCCAGCAAATCCTTAAGCGCGAGGACGATTTCTTTCATCGCGGTCCGAGGCTTGGCTGTATGTAGCCCGTTGCGGCTGGCGAGTGGTTCCCACCACGCTCCAAGACCGAGCTTGATCCGGCCCGGCGCCAGATCGTCGAGCGTTCGAGCCGTCATCCCGAGGAGCGCGACGCTGCGGGTGCGGAAGGGAAGGATCCCGCTGCCGACCTTGATCCGCTCGGTGTTTGCCGCGGCCAGCGTCATCTGCACGACCGAGTTGCGGGTCAGGCGACCTTCCGGAACCCAGATCGTCTCGAACCCCTGGGCTTCGGCCCACTGAGCTTGCGGGACGATCTCGTGTGGCGAGTTGAACCCCGTCATCAGTCCAAGCTTCATGCCTGGTGCTCCCATTTCGCTTCACGCATCAGGACGCTGACGGCCGGCTATTCGTCGTCCTCCTCTGCATCGAGCGCGGCAAAAACCTCCGCCGCGACCTCCAACCCGGACAGGCCCATGGGGAATCCTCCGTAGGCAACCTGATGCACGAAGATGCTCTGGATCTCTTCTCGTGTGAAGCCCTGCGCCAGAGCGTTGGCGATTTGGCCACGAAGCTTCCGTTCACGACCCAGCGCGGAGATCGTGGCCAGCGTGATGATCCGCTTGCTGCGATCGTCGAGCGGGCCGTGTGTCCAGACGTCACCGAAGCAGAACTCGCCCAGCATTCGCGCGACATCGGGTCCGACGGCTCCATTGGCCTCGGCGATGGCGTCCATGCGGGCGGGATTCATGCTGATCCGCTCCATCACCTCGACACCTTGCTGGTATCGGTCTCCGGTCTTGTAGTCGGTCATGTTGAGAATCCAATCTTGCTTTCGAAACCACACTTGCTTTGCTGCGAACACTCTAAACGCGTCGTGTTTCATGGGTGCGTTCGAGCATCGCGTGATTCGCTGTCGGCACGTGCCCACGGGTAACGCGAAGCGTCGGTCGACTGTCTATCCTCTTGCACACATCGATAAAGCCGGAGACCAGAAGATGACCACGACCACTGAATCGTCCTCCGCCGCAGTCCGTGCACGCCTCGACCATCCAATCATCGACGGCGACTCCCACATCGTCGAGTTCATGCCCACCTTCTTCGACTACCTCAAGGACGTTGGCGGTTCCGACATCGTCAAGCGCTACCGCGACTCCAGTGTCAGCCGACGCTGGGCCGCGATGAGCTGGGACGAGCGCCGGGCCGAGCGGGTGACCGTCCCGCCCTGGTGGGCCCTGCCCACCGAGAACACGCTGGACCGCGCCACCGCCATGCTACCCAGCCTGCTGCACGAGCGCATGGACGAGGTCGGCATGGACTACGTCGTGCTCTACCCCACCATCGGCCTCGGCTTCCCCCACATGCAGGACGACGAAGTCCGTCAGGCCGTCTGCCGCGCCTTCAACGAGTTCACGGCCGAACAGTACGGTGGATTCTCCGACCGCATGACCGTTGCAGCTGTGATCCCGCTGCACACGCCCGAGGAAGGCATCGCCGAGCTGGAGCACGCCCACTCGCTGGGACTCAAGGTCGCGCAGATGCCGGCCTTCGTCCGCCGCCCCGTGCCGGCGGTCGCCGAGAAGTACCCGGAACTCGCCAATCAGGTGACCTGGCTGGACTCCTTCGCGATCGACAGCGAGTACGACTACGACCCATTCTGGCAGCGCTGCCTCGATCTCGGCTTCGCCGTCGCCTCGCACTCCTCCGGCATGGGCTTCATCGATCGCGCCTCGATCTCGAACTACATGTACAACCACATCGGCCACTTCGCCGCCGCCGGCGAGGTGCTCTGCAAGTCGCTGCTGATGGGCGGCGTCACGACCCGCTTCCCCGAACTGCGCGTCGCCCTGCTCGAGGGCGGCGTCGCCCACGGCGCCCGCATCTACGCCGACATCATCGCCCGCTGGGAGAAGCGCGGACCCGACCAGCTCCACCATCTCGATCCTTCCAACCTCGACATCGAACTCGCCCAGGACCTGTTCACCCGCTACGGCGGCGAGCTGACCGAAGGCAAGCTCGACAACCTGCCCCGCACCCTGGGCATGACCGCGCCCGACATCGAGGAGCGCCTGCGCGACAACTTCAGCGAGATGAACATCGAGCGCGCCGAGGACTTCTACGACCGCTTCGTGCCCTCCTTCTACTTCGGCTGCGAGGCCGACGATCCAATCACAGCCTGGGCCTTCAACGACCAGGTCAACCCCTTCGGCGCCAAGATCCGCGCCTTCATGAGCACCGACCTCGGCCACTGGGACGTGCCCGACATGTCCGAGGCCGTCGCCGAAGCCTACGAACCGGTCGAGAACGGCATCATCAGCCCCGAAGACTTCCGAGACTTCGCCTTCACCAACCAGATCCGCCTCTACGCGCACAGCAACCCCAACTTCTTCAAGGGAACCATCGTCGAAGACGCCGCCACCGAAGCCCTCGCCCACGAATCCGCGAACGGCGCGTAGTTTCCCTCTCCCCCTCCGGTCCCCTCTCCCTCCGGGAGAGGGCTAGGGTGAGGGTCGGCGGAGGCACAGGGCCCTCACGCCAACCCTCTCCCGCAGGGAGAGGGAGCCGGAAGAAAGTGAGCGCAGTATGCGAGTCTCAGTCCTCGGCGGTAGTGGATTCATCGGACCGCGAGTCATGCGACGCCTGGTCGAGCATGGACACGAAGTCCACTGCATGGACATCAACCCCAACGCGCCGGTCCTCGACCCGCTGCGCGACAAAGTCGAGATCATCCACGGCGACATCACCGTGATGGGCGACGTCGTCGAGGCGCTCGTCGCGGCCAAACCCGACCGCGTCATCAACCTCGCCTACATCCTCGGCGCCTCCGAGGCCGACCCCCATCCGCAGGTCAAGATCAACATCCTCGGCATGGACAACTGCTTCGAGGCCGCCCGCCTGCTCGACATCCGCCGCGTCGTCTACGCCAGCTCGCTCGCCGTGTACGGACCCCAGCGGCTGCACGGCGACAAGATGGTCACCGAGGACGACCTCTGCCTCGGCCGCGGCATCTACTCCGTCTCCAAGCGCTTCAACGAGCACCAGGCCGACTGGTACAACCGCGCCTACGACATGGCCATCACCGGCATCCGCCCGGCCAACATCACCGGACCCGACAAGGTGCGCGGCTCCATGAACCACGTCCAATGCCAGGTCCTGCCCGCCCGCGACCAGCCGGTCCGCTTCCCCCACGCCGACACGATGACCCTGCCCCTGCACGTCGAGGACATCGCCGAAGTCTTCGTCCGCGTCACCCTCGCCGAGCAGACCGCCCACGCCATCTACAACTCCGGAGGCCACCCAACCAGCATGGCCGACCTCGCCGCCGCCGTCCGCCAGTTCCTCCCCGACGCCGAGATCACCTTCGACCAGCAAGAAGGAGGCCACGACGCCTCCGGCCTCTACCTGATGGACAACTCCCGCCTCGTCGAAGAGTTCGAAATCGAATACGCCCCCTTCGACCAGAGAGTCCTCGAAACCATCAACGAAGTCCGCGAATCCGAAGGCCTCCCGCCCGTCGCCTAAACCTCCCCCTCCCTCCTTCCGATCCCCTCTCCCTGAGGGAGAGGGTTAGGGTGAGGGCCCCTCTGCGGCGACGGAGGGGGCCCGCCCAAAGCACCCCAACCCGTTCCGTCACTCCCCACTCCGATCGGGAGTCCCGCCTCCTGCATACACTGGCCCACATGCCATCCAGAGAGCCTCAACCCATTCACCCCGGAGAACACCTCGCCGAGTTTCTGGAAGAGCTGGACATCACCCAGTACCGACTCGCCAAGACCATCGGCGTGCCCCAGGTCCGCATCAGCGACATCGTCCACTGCCGCCGCGCCATCACCGCCGACACCGCCCTCCGGATCGGCAAAGCCCTCGGAACCACCCCCGAGTTCTGGCTCAACCTCCAGCGCATCGCCGACCTCGACACCGCCCGAGCCACCACCAACCTCAACGACATCATCCCCCTCGTCGATGCCCCAGGCTGACATTCCTTCCCCGCCTCTGAGCGGGGACCCGCCTTCTTCCGCTCCCCCTCGCAGAGCCTGTCCCCGCGCAGGCCTGAGGGAACTGCCGCAGCCTGCCCCGCACTTGATGCGGGGGGGTGAGGGGGCGGCGCCCCATCCCGTCATTCCCGACCCGGATCGGGAATCTCGCCCCCGAGTAGGCACTCTCGCATTGTGCTCACTCGGCATCTTCGCCGAGCACTCTGACTGATTCTATGTTCGGATCTTTTTCCCATTTGTCACACATGAACTCAAACAAGCCATCAACCTCCTCTCGTTCGCAGATTGTCTCAAGCTGCCGTCCAGCTCCGTTGAACATCACGTATCCTCCGAGCAGAGAGTTTCCTGTCGACTTTAGAAGCGTTAGCTGTGCCGACTTCCCAAAGTATGAGGCAACGACCTCCTGCGGCAGATCTGGTGTGCGGAATCCCGTTGGCGACACGTGGACGAGGCCCAGTGACTCCACGTCGCCGATCGCCAAGACATTGATACCCTTCTGTTGGAAAAACTCATCATCCGGAAACACGTACTCCGTCCACTGACCGTCGAGTCTCCACAAAAAACCGCAGAGAGTCGAAAACAATTCGGCGTCATCTTTGTCCATATCCGCCAGTATGTTGATCGTCTTCCGCGAGAACGTCCCTGGATTGTTCGCCTCGCCGGCGAGGATGCGAGCCCACATCTCCTGCATCTGTTCGTCGGAGACGTTCTGAGACTTCTCAACGGTGTTGGCGATCCAGTCGTGGTCCATCCTCTCTGGCGTGGCGCTGTCGCCGATGAGAGGGATTGCCTTGTCCCGAATAGCTTCCAAGTTCTGCTGCTTCCGGATCTGCTCTTCAACGAGGCGGTTGAACGCGCGGTCTCGAAGCTCGGCGATCTCGATCTCTGATTCCGCGCGAACTTTAGCTGCCTTGGCCTTAGCCTTCTCGACTCGCACAATCTGGTAAGGCTCAAAGGCCCCACCGATGAAGTCAGCCATTCTCTCGACGAACACGGTGACGGGCCTTGTCACGCCCTCTGTGTCAACGTTCTCGATTACGACGTCACCTGGCATCAGCGAATCCCCTCCGGCATGCCGAATCTCGATTGCTGCTCATATCACCAGCACCGACCCAGGCGGCCGAGCCTTACCCCCATGCACCGACGGTTCGGCGCACCACTTCGCGGCGAGCCGGCGGACGCCCTCGTAGACCGACTCGTCGAAGTCGAGCATGTCGCAGATCAGGCGGCGGTCGAGCAGAGCACGGTTGGGATCGGCGTCGGCGAGATATGCGGGTTGGAGCTCTCGGTCGCGGAAGTCATTGAAGATGTCCTCGGCGGTCCGGTGTTGATCGTCATCGAGTTCTCGAAGATCGAGGATGGGAAGTGATCCGAACATCTTGATGGTGAGGGTTGCCTTGCTGGATTGTTGACGACTGGAGTACCACCAGTACATCAGCAATCCCAAGGTGCTGTTGCCCCAGATTGTCATGGCGTATTCGAAGCGCGAGTCTTCGAAGGTCACATTGGGCCAAACGCGTCCACCTAGCGACTCATGCTCCGTGAACGCCACAGCCAAGGCTTGGGAACCAAAGGTGAAGTCACGATTCACGTGCGCACGTCCGGCGGTTTGCCAAAGTTCCGCGGCTCGATCTTCCATGCCTTGCTTGACAACCATGCTGGAGTCAGCGACGCACAGCATCCGAGACTCCCGTTCCGCGTTGTGATTCCAGAGCGCCGGATATGTTGCTGTCGTGCTTGGTGCGACTTTGTCGAAGGGACCCTTGTGCGCTGCGCTGATGAGCAGTTGTGAGTCGACACCCCGTTCTCCGACATCGCTCAGTTCTGCGATGGCGAATTCGATGGCTGACTGCTGCGCAGGAAGCCAAAGTTCTCCTTTGGCAAGAGAGGCGCCGACTTGCGCCAGTGTGTAGTCCTTGATCCGCGCGGCGCCCCAGCCGCTGTCGGTGTTGTCGATGGGAGCGCTCAAAACCTCGCCGACAAGCTGATCTCCTGCCGAGAGACGGGTGCCTCCAAAGGGGCCATCTTCAATCTTGCGTATAGCGCTCGCGCCGATGACGCCACTTGCGACTACATGGGCTTCGGAGACTCCATCAGGACGCCGCCGAAGGGAAACAAACTCCGATCGCTTCGGAGGAAACTGCCCTGGCGCTCGTTTTCGGCCGATGACGAGGCACTCCGCCATGCCGGTATCTGACGAGAAGGACATATCGTCGCCGTTGGCCGCGATACTCACGATTGACAAGTCCTCGTACTCGTTCGCGATCAGGTCCCTGAACTTCTTCCATGAGGAGCCGTTGATGGCCGTGAACGGCAGCACCAGCGCGATCACCCCGCCCGGTTTGAGTTTGCGATCTGCGACGGATGCGAAGGCGGAGCCCTGACCGGCGTGGCCGTGGTATGCGGTGCCCCTGGCGAGTTTCTTGAGTTCCTTGGCCATATCGGCCTGATCTGCTTCTGACGTATCGAACGCTGCGAATGCCGCGTTGAGCACACCGTCTTCAGCGTCGAAGTGCTTCGTATTGCTGGTGAACGGCGGATTCATGATCACGAGATCAAACCCGCCGTCCTGAATCTCGACCGTGACCTGCTCGGCGGTCAGCTCGCCGGTACTGCCGGCGCGTAGGTCGGGATCACTGGTGTTCAGCATGGACGGCTCACGCGACGACTGGAGTAGCACCAGGGAACCGACTTTGACGCTACCGTCCTGTTGGCGCCCGTATCGGAGCGCGTAGATGCGAGATTGGCTATAGCCGATGTTGGGGTATGCGCCCGAAAGCGTAGCGCTCGTAATGTGCACCGCTGAAGGCATCACGTCGCAGCCGTAGAGCGTGTCTTCGACCATGACCGCGTGTAGTTCCGCTGGATCGCCGCCGGCGCGCTCATGGCGCGCTCCGATCTGCTCGTAGACCGCCGAGAGCAACGCTCCGGTGCCGCAGGCGAAGTCGCCCACACGCAGCCGCGCGACCGCTTCGGGGTCCGACCAGTCGATCCCCTTGAGTTTGGCCACCGCCAGACGCGCGAGCAGCGCCGCCGAAGCGGGCCGCGTGTAGAAGGTGGCCAGGTACTTGCGGTCGGAAATCAGCCGCTGGAAGATGCGGCCTGTCAGGTCGCGGGCATTGTCGACCCCGGCGGCGTCGACCTCCTGCGCGGTGTCGCGCAGCTGATCGAGAATCTGCTTCGCGGCTCCGGACGGGAACTGGCGCAGCAGATCGCGGGCGATCGCGAAGATGGGGAAATAGTTGATCTTCAGAATCGCGTCCCAGGCGGTCAGGGTCTTGATCTGCGGATTGGCAACGTCGGGGCCGCAGACCTGCAGGAGCGGGTTGATGCCCTCGTGCATCCCGGCAATCCGCTCGTGGAAGATGAGCGCGTTGGCGATAATCGCGCAGGCCATGCGCCGCGTCTGCGGCACGTTGCGCATGCCTAACATGTCCGCCACCGAGCGAACCACATGCGGCTGCGTCTCGGCCATCCCGTCGAGAACAACGGCGGCCTGCCTAATGCCGGCTTGCAGCGAGTCGGCGGCATCGTTGACCGCCTTCTCGGGGACGGAGACGAGGCGGATCAGGTCGGCAAGGTCGTCAAGCCCGCCTTCGAGCCAGCCGGACTCTGGGAACCGAAGCTGGTTGTCATCGTCGTCGCGTTCGTCGTAGAGCACGCAATAGGAGAACTTCGCCTCTCTCAGCGCTGATTCGAGGTCTTCGGCTGTCTTGAGCTCGACCGGATAGCGTAGCGCGATGGCGGCTTCGACGGGTCGTGGTTGATCGACGATGTGCTTGCCCAGCCGGCCCATCGCGTCGGCTTCGCCGGTACTCGGCATGAACTCGGCCTCGACCACAACCGGCGAACGTCCGACGGCGGTAATCAGGTTGTCGATCTGGGCGCCGTGCTGCTCAACGATCAGGCCGGTGTGCTCGGAGCGCACGAGACAGGTCCCCATCATGCCCTGAAGCAGATTGCCTAGTTCGACGTTGACAGTGGGCTCGGTCTGGTGAGGCATGGCCTCAGGATATTGCGCTACCGGCAATGCTCCCCAGACTCTCTCGATTCGTGTACACTCAGAACATATGCGCTCACTTAGCCGGGAGGCACTCCACATGCCCCGTCAACGCCCAGCCCCAAACCTGCACACTCCTGAACTCACCCAGACTCGCCTGGACGAAACCTGTCAAAATCGAGCCCCATCTGGACCGATCTGGACAGATCTAGACAAATCTGGACACCCGAACCCGTTTTTTCGTTTCCCGGCGCCCCAGGGAAATTTCTCCCCTGACCACCTACCACCGATCACGAAACCCAGCAAAACACAGGGAATCGGCAACCCCACGCGACATAACCCACTTACCAGCTCTGACCAAACCCAACCACCCTGACCACCCAACTCGACCGCACGCCGCCATGGATCCGCGCCTGCGCAACATCCGCTGACCAGAGTTGCAAACCAATCCTTGGCGAGGCATACTCCCTGCAATCGCTAGGCATTCTGAGCGGTTGGAAGGAACGGGTTCAAGTGAGCGACCGAAACTATTGGCAACGGATGAAGCGCCGACAACTCAGCAGGCGGACGCTGCTACGGGCTTCGGCTCGCGCTGGCGTGGGCGCGACCGGTCTGGCGCTGGTCGGCTGTGGGGATGACGATGACGACGGTCAGCAGACCGTTGCTCAGGCGCAGCAGCAGGACCAACAGCAGCAGCAGGCGATGCAGCAACAGGCTGACCAGCAAGATCAGCAGCAGGCCATGCAGCAGCAGGCTCAGCAGCAACAACAGCAGCAGGCCATGCAGCAGCAACAGGCCGAGCAGCAGGCCCAGGCCGCCACGCAGCAGGAAGAGGTGGCGGAAGAGATCCAAGAAGGCGCTGAAGAACTTGAGACAGATTGGTCCATGCCGCTGCCGCTCGACCAGGTCGATCTGGACGCGGAAGTGGTGATCGCCGTGCCTTCCGACTCCGGCGGGCTTGACCATCACCGAACCGGCAGCGCGCAGAACTACATCAGCCACGGCGCCGTCTACAGCGGTCCGCTCGATCGCGATCCGCGCGACAACTCCATGTATGCCGGCCTGGCGACGCCGGAGTGGATCGACGCCGTCACCCTGCGGCTCGACATCATCCCGGCCAAGTTCCACGACGGCTCCACCCTGGTCGCCGGGGACATGGTCTTCAGCTACGACCGCATGGGTGGTCTGGCCGAGTATCACAACGGCGGCGAAACCTCGGATCACCCCGGCGGCTGGGTGCCCGCCTACCCGGCCCGAAGCGCGCTCAACTGGGTCCGCAATGAAGCGCCCGACGACCGCACCTGGTCGATCGAGCTGCCGGCGCCCGATGCCGGCTTCCTGACCGTCAACATGGACGGCTCTGGCGAGGTGACGATCCACTCGCAGGCGGACACCGAGGGTCGCGGCGATCTCGCGCTGGACCAGGAGCCGATGGGCACGGGCCCCTACCGCTTCGTCGGCCACACCGACGACGAGAACTTCATCTTCGAGCGCTTCGACGATCACTACAACCCAATCGATTACCCAGTGCGTGTCTCGCACGTGCCCCACCACAGGAGGTTGATCGGCCTGGTTCGGCCTGAATTGCAGTCGCGCCTCGCCGGCCTCGAAGCGGGCGAGATTGACGTGATCTCCGAGGGCGTCGGCGTCAATGCGGCCAAGCCCTACATCGACGATCCCAACTACACCGTGCAGTATCAGCCAGGCGCCGGCTGGTCGGTGCACAACATCTACCCCAACCTCTGGCAGCAGACCACGCCCGACGGCGATCCCAATCCCTTCCTCGATATCCGCGTGCGCCAGGCCGCCAACCATGCGATCAACCGCCGCGCGATCATCGACAACCTGTTCCTCGGCGTGGGCGAAATGTCGATGCTCGTCTACAGCGGCGTGCCCGGCTATCCCAGCCCGGAGCAGAAAGCGGAGGTGGAATTCGACTACAACGTCGAAAAGGCGAAGCAGCTCATGGCCGAGGCAGGCTATGAGGACGGGATCGATGTGCCGCTCTACTACACGCCCGACTGGGGCGGCGATGTGGTCGCCGATCTGGTGCTGGTGGCGTCCCAGGACCTCGCTCAGATTGGCATTCGCGTCACGCCGGTGCCGACGCTGGGCTCTGAGTACTTCACTCCGCAGTACTCCTCGGGCAGGGATGCGGCCCCCTGGGGCCTGTACTGGTTCTACGCCAATGCCGTCCCGGACATCGGCTCGATGTGGGAATGCTGCGGCGGCGCCGATGGCTTCTTCACCATCTCCCCGCCTCAGGATCCGCGCTTGCAGGAGCTCTACCTCGCACAGCGGGTGGAGCAGGACCCCGAGCGCCGGCTGGAGCTCATCTCCGAGCTGCTGCTCGAACACACCCGTCAGGCGACCTTCATCTTCATCGTTGAGCCGCCCGACACCGTGGTCACCCGAGCCGACGTCAACTACCCGAAGGGAGGCCGGGTAGGAAACCTCAACTTCCTGACGACCTTCTCGATCCAGAAGATCAAGACCTGAGCTGAGTGATTCGATTCGACATACCCGCGCTTGCCCCCGCATCAAGTGCGGGGCGGGCTGCGGGTATCTCGCCGAGTCGAGCGCGGATGGCGGTTCAGCACACGGCGAGATTCCCCCCGCATCAAGTGCGGGGTAGGTTGCTGCGCAGCGCGGCAATGACGAGTTCCGGGGCGGCTGACTGAGCAATGCAGTTCTGGAGCTACCTCATCATCCGGCTGGTTCAGGCGATCTTCGTCACGCTCCTGGTCGTGACTATCGTCTTCGTCGTCTCGCGCACCGTCGGCAATCCCGAAGAGACCATGCTGCCGCCCTTGACGACGACACCGGAGGATAAGGAGCGATTCCGCGAGCTGTTGGGCCTCAACCACGCCCTCCACGTGCAGTACGGCAACTTCCTGCTCGACCTCGCACAGGGCGATTTCGGAACTTCCTGGCGCGGTGGCGGCACATCGACGCTGGACGCAATCGGTGATCGAGCGCTCAATACCGTCAAGCTGGGCGTGGCGGGCGTGGTCTTCGCTCTTGCGCTGGCGGTGCCATTGGGGATCATCGCCGCGCTCAGGCGGGGAACCACCGTCGATTGGCTGGCGCGGTTCGTCGCCGTCATCGGCCAGGCCACGCCGAGCTTCTGGCTCGGGCTGATGATGATTTTCTTCTTCTCCGTGCAGCTCGGCTGGTTCCCGACGGGCGGTGCTAAGGAGGGCTTTCGCTCGCTCATCCTGCCCGCGATCGCGCTGGGTCTGTTCGAGCTCGTCGCGATCATGCGCTTGACCCGCTCCGGGATGATCGAGGTGATGGACACCGATTTCGTCCGCACGGCGAGGGCCAAGGGTCTCAGCGAGCGGACCGTGATCTGGCGCCACGGTGTGCGTCACGCGCTGCTGCCGGTCGTGACGATGCTCGGTCTCTCGCTTGGCCGACTGATCGGCGGCACGGTGATCATCGAGATGGTCTTCGCCTGGCCCGGCGTCGGACGATTGATCATTGACTCGATCCTCAAGAACGACTTCCCCATGGTGCAGGCATCGATCATCGTGCTGGCCGCGTCGATTGCGCTGGTCAATCTCTTCGTGGATGTCTCGTACCGCTTCATCGACCCGCGGATTCGGGCAGGGGCGGCCTGATGGCAGCCGGCACCGCGGACGCGGTCGAATTCCAGCCGGGGATGCGGCGTCGACGGATTCGCTGGCGGCGATACATCGGGCTGTCTGTTCCCGCCCTGATCGCGCTGGTCGTGATCGTGGCCGGAGTGTTCGCTGAGTTGCTGCAGACTCACGATCCCGAGTTCATCGACCTCGACGCACGCCTGGCGCCGCCTGTCTTCGACGGCGGCACCTGGGCTCATCCCCTGGGGACCGACGAGCTCGGGCGAGACATCTACAGCCGCTTGCTGCACGGCGCGCGCGTGTCGTTGATCGTCGTCGGAATCGTCGTCCCGGGCGCAGCGCTGTTCGGCACCTTGATCGGATTGGTCTCTGGCTGGGTCGGCGGTATGACCGGCCAGATTCTGATGCGCGTGGTCGACCTGCAGCTGGCCCTGCCGGCGATCCTGTTTGCCGTGCTCATGGCCAGCCTCGTCGGTCCCAGCCTGACCAATGTGATCGTCATCCTGTTGTTCTGGACCTGGCCGTCATATTCGCGTCTGGTTCGTGCCGACGTGCTCTCCCTGCGCGAGCGTGACTTCGTTACGGCTTCGCGATCGGTCGGCGCCGCACCGTGGTGGATTATGCGCAAGCACCTCTTGCCTAACGTGCTCAACACCATCGTGATCGTGATGACGCTGGAGGTCGCGCTGGTCGTCCTGGCCGAGGCCGCGCTCAGCTTCCTCAGCGTCGGCGTTCCGCCCGGAACGTCATCTTGGGGTCGGATGATCACCGAGGGCCGCGACACGATGAACGTCGCCTGGTGGCCAATCTGGCTGCCCGGGCTGACCTTGCTGATCATCTCCCTGACCGGCAACCTGATGGGCGACTGGCTGCGCGACGCGCTCGATCCGCGGTTGCGCAACCTTCGCTAACTCGATCGTTCGCAAGCAACGCTCGCTACACCTCGGGTCAGCGTTCATATGCTGTTCATTGAAGGCAACCTGCCTGCAATCGGCCACTCATACGGTGGCTGAGACAGGAGCGGGGCCATGCCGGTCAACAAGATCGAAGTACTCAAGACGGCCAAGGACGGCCTCGACGTCCTTCCCGACCTGCATCGCTACGCCGCGCTGGCCGCGGCCGGCGAGGATCCGCAGATTCCGGCGGAGGACTTCGAGCGGTTGAAGTGGTACGGCCTGTTCCACCGCAAGCGCACACCGGGCCACTTCATGCTGCGTATGCGGATTCCCGGCGGCGTGCTCAACGCTGAGCAGATCACCGCAATCGGTGAGATCTCCAACGCGGTCGGGCGCGGCCAAGCCGACATTACATCGCGGATGAACATCCAGCTGCGCTGGATCACGATCGCCGACGCGCCCTGGGTGCTGCAGCGGCTGTCGGCGGCCGGACTCACGATGCAGCAGTCGGGCATGGACAACGTGCGCAACGTCGTCAGTTGTCCGCTGTCCGGTCTGACCGAAGACGAAGTGATCGACACCCGCGTCCTGGCGACCCGGATGCAACAGGCGATCATCGGCAGCAAACGATTCTCCAATCTGCCGCGCAAGTTCAATCTCTCGGTTACCGGCTGCCGTGAGGATTGCGGCCACGCCCAGGTCCACGATCTGTCGTTTGTGCCGGCCCAGCGCGATGGTGAGATCGGCTTCAACGTGCTCGTCGGCGGGGCGCTCGGCGGCATGACGCCGGAGTACGCGCGGCCGCTGGACGCCTTCGTCGGCGTCGACGACGCGGTCGAGTTGGCGGTTAGCATTCTCGAGGTGTTCCGCGACCACGGGCTGCGGGAGAAGCGCAAACAGTCGCGGCTCAAGTGGCTGTTGCGCGAGTGGGGCATGGAGCGATTCCGAGTCGCCGTCGAGGCACAGCATGGCCGGTCGCTTGCGCGGGCTGGAGAGTCGTTGACAACGAGACACGGGGGAGACCATATCGGCTTCACCAATCAACGAGATCCTGACCGGTGCACCGTTGGATGCCTGGTGCCGGTCGGCAGGATCACGGGTGATGCGCTGATCGAGTTCGGTCGGCTGGCCAGGGAATACGGGACGGCCGAACTGCGACTGACGGTCCAGCAGAACGTGCTGATCCCCAATGTGCCGAGCGAACAGATCGACTCGCTGTTGCAGGAGCCTCTGCTGCAGACGTACTCGCCGACGCCGTCGCCGTTCATCCGAGCGATGGTCAGCTGCACCGGTAACGACTTCTGCGCGTTTGCACTGATCGACAGCAAGGGCGAGGCAACGAAGCTGGCGGCAGCACTGGAAGAGCGCTATGAAATCGCGCCCGACGCCGCGCCGGTTCGCATCCAGATGTCGGCCTGTCCCCACGCCTGCGGGCAGCATCGGGCCGGCGAGGTGGGACTGTTGGGAGGACGCAAGCGAGTCGATGGCGAGATCATCGACGTTGCCGACATCTTCACCGGCGGCCGACTGGGCGATGATCCATCGCTGGCGGACGTGACCGCGCCGGCGGTCCCCACCGTTGACCTACCAGAGGCGGTCGCGGAACAGATTCGCGCCGTTCGAGGAACCGGCGCCCTGATTGACCGACCCGAGTCGGTGCTCGCGGATTGAGCATCGAATGGCTCGACCCTCCCTGCTTCGTCGTGATGGATGGAAGCGCTCCATCTGCTGCTATTGCGGCGTCGGCTGCGGTCTGAAAGTGCAGACGCGGAACGGCGTCGTCTCGGTTGTTCGGGGCGATGAGGATCACCCCGTCAATCAAGGCAAGCTCTGCGCCAAAGCGGCGTTGTTGCCCGACATCTTCGTTGAAGAGGCCCGGCTGCTTCATCCTCACGTGCGCGACGTGAAAGGGAGTGAGCCGCGCCGCACCACGTGGGAGGAAGCGATCGAACGAGCCGCCGGCGCCATTCGTCGCGCTGTCGATGAGCACGGGCCGGACAGCGTCATGATGTACGGCTCTGGGCAGCTGGTCACGGAGGACTACTACCTCTTCGGCAAGCTGGCCAAGGGCTACATCGGGACCAACAACCAGGACACCAACTCGAGGCTTTGTATGGCCTCGGCCGTCACTGCCTACAACATGACGTTTGGGTCCGACGCGCCACCAGCCGGCTATGCCGATATCGAACAGGCCAACACGTTCCTGATCGTTGGGGCCAATATGGAGGCCTGCCACCCAATCCTGTTTGAGCGCATCCGGGCGAGAAAGCGATCGGCCAAAGGCCAGGTCAAAGTGATCGTGGTCGATCCGAGGGCGACCAGGACTACGGAGATTGCCGACCTCCACCTCGCCCTCCGACCAGGGACGGATGTCGCGCTGCTTCAATCGCTGCTGTTTGAAGTCCGGCTTGCGGGTGGACTCGACCACACATATCTCCGCAATCACACTTCCGGCTGGGAGCAGGTCGAGGAATCGCTCGAGGGCTGGTCGGCTGAGCGGGCGGTCGAGGTGACCGGCCTCGATGCCGGCGACATTCTCGAAGCGGCGCGGATCATCGCCCACAATGGACCGATGCTGACGTTCTGGACGATGGGCGCCAATCAGTCGACGTCGGGAGTTGACAAGAATCTCGCGCTGATCAATCTCTCACTGGCGACCGGCAACATCGGCAAGCCGGGCGCCGGCCCGATGTCGCTCACCGGTCAACCCAACGCGATGGGCGGACGCGAGCAGGGCGGTCTCGCGACGACGCTGCCCGGACACCGGTTGGTCGCGAACCCGGAGCATCGGGCCGAGATCGAGCAGGCATGGGGCATTCCGCCGGGAAGCATCTCCGATCGACCGGGTGTCACTGCGATCGAAATGATTGAGCGGCTGGAGCGCGGCGAGATCAAGGTGGTCTGGGTGGCGGCGACGAACCCGGTCGCCTCATTGCCCAACAGCGACCGAGTGCGCGAGGCTTTTGAGCGGGCCGAGACGGTGATTGTGCAGGACGCGTACTACCCGACTGAAACGACGCAGGTCGCCGATGTTTTGCTGCCGGCCGCTCAGTGGTCGGAGCGGGCCGGCACGATGACCAACTCCGAGCGCCGCATCTGCTTGCTGGAACAGGTCACTAGACCGCCGGGCGAAGCGCTGCCCGACTGGCAGATCATCTGTCTGATGGCGCAGGCGCTGGGTTACGGCGAGGCATTCGATTACGACGGCCTGGAGGAGATCTTCTACGAGTACCGCGAGCTGTCCCGCGGCCGCGATATGGACATCACCGGCATCTCCTATCCGTTGCTGGCCCAGCACCGCGCAGGGATCCAGTGGCCCTATCCCTCGACGGCGCGGTCCGGCCCGCCCGAGGACGGTCGACGCCTGTTCGAGGACGGCCAGTTCGAAACTTCGGACGGGCGGGCGCGGATGCACGTCCCGCAATGGACGCCGCCGGCCGAGTCGGTTGATGACGACTATCCCTTCGCGCTGATCACCGGTCGGGTCAAGGATCAGTGGCACACGATGACCCGCACCGGCCACTCGGCCAAGTTGAAGAAGTCGGAGCGACAGCCGTTCCTCGAGGTCAATCCATCGGACGCCGTCGGCCTTGGCATTCGCGACCGCGATCGAGTGCGCGTCAGCTCTCGTCGAGGCGAGTTCGAAGTGACCGCGCGGGTGAGTCAAGCGATCCGGGCCGGCTCCGTCTTCGCGCCGTTCCACTGGGGATCTCTGTGGGCCGACAACGGCTCGTCCAACGCCTCGGCCAGCGAAGCGGTCGACCCTCGCTCGAAGCAGCCCGAGCTGAAGTTCGCCGCGGTCCGCGTCGAGCCGGTCGCTGCCGAGTAGTCCGTCGCAGTTCTCTCTTCCCGTCGCTCAGTTGACACGACACTCAACGGCAACGTCCGTGTCATTCAGACGAAACATGGTGCAACCAGCGCGTAACCGCGCCTGCATAGCGTCGGTGTTGTTGTACCGGAGCGATCGCTGACGGAGGTGCGCGTTGAACACGAATGAGCTGAGCGGCAAAGCGACCTCGATCAGGCTGAAGAGCTTTGCCGCCCCGCACATGCGGACCTTTCACCTCACCTGGCTGGCGTTCTTCCTCTGCTTCTTCGGCTGGTTCGGGATTGCGCCCTTGCTTGGCGAGGTGCGTGAGGACCTCAACCTGACGAACTCCCAGATTTTCAGCTCACTGATCGCGTCGGTCTTCATCACCATCTTCGCGCGCGTCGCGATTGGCTGGATCCTGGACCGCCTCGGACCGCGCCGGACGTATACCGGACTGCTGATTGTGGGATCGATCCCGGTGATGTTGATCGGGCTCTCGCAGAACTTCGAGACGTTCATGATCTTCCGCCTGCTGATCGGCGTGATCGGCGCCTCGTTTGTCATCACTCAGTACCACACGTCAGTGATGTTCGCACCCAACGTAGTCGGCACCGCCAATGCGACGACGGCCGGCTGGGGCAACCTCGGCGGCGGCGTCACCCAACTCCTGATGCCGCTGGTGATGACCGGCGTGCTCTTCTTCGTCGCCAACGAGGTCGCGGGTTGGCGGATCGCGATGGTCATACCGGGCGTCGCGCTGTTCCTAATGGGATTGGTCTACTACCGCTTCACCCAGGACGTGCCGGAGGGCGACTTCAAAGACCTGCGCGCGCAGGGCAAGGTAAGCAAGCAGAATCAGCCGGGCGCGTTCGCCAAGGCGTCGCGGGACCCACGCGTCTGGATGCTGTTCGTGATCTACGGCGCCTGCTTCGGGATTGAGCTGACGATCAACGGCATGGCCTCGCTCTACTTCCAGGATCGGTTCGGTCTCGACATCGTGCTCGCGGGCGTGATCGCCTCGCTGTTCGGGCTGATGAACATCTTTGCTCGGACGACGGGCGGCATCTGCTCGGACAAGTTTGGGATCAAGATGGGACTGCGCGGCCGCACCATGTTTATGGGCGGGGTGTTGCTGCTCGAAGGCCTGGCACTGGTGGCGTTCTCACGCATGGATGTGCTGATCCTGGCCATCCCCATGCTGATTGTGTTCAGCATCTTCGTGCAGATGTCCGAAGGCGCGACGTTCGGCGTGGTCCCCTTCGTCAACAAGAAGGCACTCGGCGCCGTAGCCGGGATCGTCGGAGCTGGCGGCAATGCAGGCGCCGTCGCAGCGGGCTTCCTACTGCGCGCCGAGGGCGTTGCGATGCAGGACGCGCTGCTGTACCTCGGGATCGTTGTGATCGCGATCGCGCCGCTCGCCCTGTTCGTTCGCTTCCCCAAGCGAGTCGAGGCGATCGAGCGCCGCCGCGTGCGAGAGGCAATTGAGAGCGAAGGACGGCCGGCGGCGATTCTCGACTAGAAACGGAAGACTCGTGCAGCGCCGGAACGCTACAGCGCCTCGGCGATGCCTGATCCCATGTCAGCGGTCGAGGCGCTACCGCCAATGTCCCGGGTCCGCGGCGCGCCACTTCCCGGCTCAAGCACCGTCTCGATTGCGCTCACGATCGCGTCATGCGCGCGCCGATGGCCGAGGAAGTCGAGCATCATTGCGCCGCACCAGACTTGACCGATCGGATTGGCGATACCCTGACCGGCGATGTCGGGCGCGGAGCCATGCACAGGTTCGAACAACGAAGGGAAAGCGCCATCTGGATTGAGGTTGGCGCTCGGCGCGATCCCGATGGTTCCGGTGCAGGCCGGTCCGAGATCGCTGAGGATGTCGCCGAACAAGTTGCTGGCGACCACAACATCGAAGAAGTCGGGCCGTTGCACGAAGTGCGCCGTGAGGATGTCGATGTGGAACCTGTCGACCTCGACCTCGGGGTAGTCCTCGGCCATTGCCTTCACACGCTCGTCCCAGAACGGCATCGTGATCGCGATGCCATTCGATTTCGTTGCGCTGGTCAGGTGCTGTCTGGGTCGTGATTGCGCCAGCTCGAAGGCGTACCTGAGCACACGATCGACACCAACGCGGGTCATCACCGTTTCCTGCATCACCATTTCTCGTTCGGTGCCGGAGAAGATCCGGCCGCCGATGCTGGAGTATTCACCCTCCGTGTTCTCGCGCACGATGTACATGTCGATCTCGCCGGGTTCCCGCGGACTGCCGTCGCGCCTCACGACCGGCGCCACGATGCCCGGCATCAGCCGCGCGGGGCGCAGGTTGATGTACTGGTCGAATTCCCGTCGGAACTGCAGCAGCGAGCCCCAGAGCGAGATGTGATCGGGAATCTTCTCGGGCCAGCCGACCGCGCCGAAGAGGATCGCGTCGTGCCCACCGATCTGATCCCGCCAGTCGTCCGGCAGCATTTGTCCGTGTTGCTCGTAGTAGTCCCAAGAGGCGAAGTCGAAGTGGTCAAACTCGAGATCGAGTTCGAACTTTGTCGCGGCTTGCTCAAGCACGCGAATGCCTTCGGGCACGACTTCCTTGCCGATCCCGTCGCCAGGAATGACGGCGATGCGTTGCGTACTCATGGTCAGCGATCCTTTGCTCGCGCGGGCGGAGTCCTCAGCAAGCTACATTGCGCGCTAGGTTCGGAATGGCGGGAAGGAACGACGGCATGGCGACATTCGTACTGATCCACGGGGCATATCAGGGTGGTTGGATCTGGGCGCCTGTGGCGAATCGGCTGCGTGATGCCGGCTTCCGTGTCTATGCCCCGTCACTCGACGGCTGCGCCGAGCGCTCGTCCCAGGTGCGTCCCGGCATCACGACGGAGACGCAAGCCGACGAGATCGCCGAGTTGATGCGCTACGAGGACCTCAATGATGTCGTGCTGGTGGGCACATCGTCCGGCGGGATGGTGCTGTGCAGGGTCGCCGAGATCGCGAGTGAGCGGGTCCAACGCGTCGTCTTCGCCGACGCGCTCGCTTTGTACAACGGCGAAACTATCCGCAATATCGTCTCGGGCGCGGTCGTCGACCCTCACGCGGTCTCGACCGGACCCGCGCCCGGGTCAATGCTCGAATCTTTGAGTGCAAGCATGGACGCCGAGATGGCTCAATGGGGGGCCGATCGGTTCGGGCCGCACCCGGCGGCAGCGTTCAACCGGCCGGTCGAACTCGATTCGTTCTGGGATCAGGCCTGGGATGCCTGCGTGATCTGGTGTCGTCAGGCGCCAAATCCGGGCGAGGCACACCAGCGCCGCTGCGCCGAGCATCTGAACGCACGCTGGCACGAGCTCGACACCGGCCACTACCCAATGCTCAGCACACCAGAGGAGCTGACCCAGCTCATCCTCGAGGGCTAGCGCCGACTCCATTGAGGTCGGGTACGAGAATGACCGAGGTGACCAGCATGGCCGACAACTCATTCGCGCGTTTTCGCGGCAAGGTGGCACTGATCAGCGGGGCAGGCAACGGGATCTGCCGCGCCAGCGCGGAGATCATCGCCGCCGAGGGTGGGACGATCGCCGCTGTCGACAACGATCGAGACGTGCTCGATGACGCGATGCAGGCGTTCGCTGCGGCCGGCGGAGGCGAGCACCAGGCCTATTGCGCGAATGCGCTCGCGCAGGAGGAGGTTGAGGACGTCGTCGCCGACGTCGTGGACCGCTACGGCCGGATCGACATCCTGATCAACGGCGTGGGTGGCTCAACGATCATTGCCGACGCGGGCGCGACCGTTGACGAGCTGACGATGGAGGAGTGGCAGCGCCTGCTGGACTTCAACCTCAGTGGGACCTTCCTCTTCTGCCACGCTGTCGTTCCACACATGACCCGGCAGGGCGGCGGCAAGATCGTCAACTTCGCCTCGATCGCCGGGCGAGGCAAGAGCGCGACGAGTTCGACTGCCTATTCGGCGGCCAAGGGCGGCATCATCGCCTTCACGACCAAGCTCGCCCTCGAGGTCGGCCCAGCGGGCATCAATGTCAACGCGATCGCACCCTCAGCCACGCTGACGGAGCGCATTCGCAAACACTGGGAGAACCGTCCGTCCGAGTTGAAGGAGCAGGTGGTCGCAGCGACCCCCCTGCGCCGCATCGCGGAGCCTATCGACCAGGCGAACGTCGTCTGCTTCCTTGCGTCCTCGCACGCGGACTTCGTCACCGGTGTGACGATCGACGTGACCGGCGGCGCCTAGATTACTCCGGACTTCATCACCGGCAGCACCTCGTCGGCGAAGAGCTGCATCGATCCCAGCACCTGTTCCTGGGAGAGGTCGCCGAACCAGAAGTTGGCATTGAAGTGGTCGGTGCCCATGACTTCGCGGAGCTGCTTGATCTTGGCGATGCAGGTGTCGGGCGTGCCCATCACGAAGTAGCGATCGAGCAACGCTTCGGCACTCGGCTCCGTTTCCATCGGAATCGCGACCGCGTGGCCGTGCTCGACGCGCGCCAAGCCCTGGCGCAGGCTCAGGGTCACGCGCATGTTCCATCGTGCCTGTTCGACGATGTCTGGAAGTTCGGATTCGTCGTGTGTGACGTAGACGGGGCGCTGGGTGCTCACCCGCACTGACTGGCGCTGCTCGGGATCGGTAATGGCGCGATCGAACGTCTCGCGGAACTCGGCCAACCGCTCTATGGGGATGCCAAAGCCGCCGGAGACCAAGTTGAAGCCGCGTTCGCCAATCGCTGCAATCGACTCATGGCTCTGTCCGACCACCCAGAAGGGTGGATGCGGCCGCTGAATCGGCATCGGGAAGATGCTGGTCTCGTCGAAGCAGTAGTACTTGCCTTCGTGTGCGAACGGTTCGCCGGCAAACGCCTTGATCAGGATGTCGACTGACTCATCGAAACGCTCGCGGCTCTCATCGAGCGTGTGCCCGAGCCGATCGAACTCGTAGCGCTGATAGCCCCGCCCCAGTCCGACATCCAGCCGACCGCCGCTGAGCACATCGGCGGTGGCGATCTCCTCGGCGACGACGAGCGGATGATGCAGCGGCAGCACCACGACAGCGGAGCCGACGCGAATGCGTTCGGTATGGGCCGCCAGGTGCTGCGCGAACATCAGCGGACGCGAGAGATAACCGTAGGTCGAGAAATGATGCTCGGCGCACCAGATGCTGTCGAATCCCAGGCGGTCAGCGGTCTGGGCCATCTCCGTTGCCCGGTCGAACACCTCAGCGTGGTCTTGAGCTCCCGGAGGTTGGAGCAGCAGGAACGTTCCGCAATCCATGGGGCGTACTTTCGCTTGAGATTCTTGGTTAACGTTCGGCCGGAGCGAGACTAGCGCGCTCTGTTGAGCGCGCGGTCGAGCGCAGAGAGTTCGTCGCTGTTCCAGCGGCGGGAGATCTCGGCGTGCGGAACCATTGCATTTGAGCCATGAAATGCGCCAGGGTAGACGCGCAGCTCAGTTGGCACATTGGCGGCCAGCAGCGCCTGGGCGTACGCGATGTCCTCGTCGAGGAATAGATCGAGCGTCCCGACGTTGATGTAGGCGGGCGGCAGTCCAGCCAGATCGGTGGCTCGGGCCGGCGCGGCGTACGGAGAGACATCGTCGCCGCCGGCATTCCCCTCGAGGTACGCGTTCCATCCTGCGAGGTTCGCGGCTCGGTTCCAGACACGAGCATCCGCGATCGCGTGACTGCTGCGTGTCGCGTTGCGGTCGTCCAACATTGGAAAGACCAGCAGCTGGAAGCACACTTCGACCTCGCCACGGTCGCGTGCTACGAGCGCCAGACCGGCTGCCAGACCGCCTCCGGCGCTGCCGCCGCCAATTGCGATCCTGGTGCTGTCGATGCCGAGTTCGTCGGCTGCCGACGCGAACCAGCGCAGCCCGGCGTAGCAGTCCTCAATCGGGGCAGGAAATGGATGCTCGGGTGCCAGCCGGTACTCGACGGAGGCAACCAGCACATTCAGTTGGTCGGCGACGCCCGCGCAATACGGGTCGTTCATCGCCACATCGCCGAGGACCATGCCGCCGCCGTGGATCCAGTACAACGCTGGGGCATTGGCGGGCAGCGAGGCAGGACGGTAAGTGCGGACCATCACGTGCGGCGCGCCCTCCGGCCCTGGGGCCGTGTGATCCTCGACGGTGACGCCGTCGGGCATGGGGGCGGCCAGCAGCGCCGCGCCGAGCTCAGCCAGGCTGGCGCGCGTGGCTGGGATGTCGGACAGCTCGAGGCGCAGCGGCATAGCCTCGAGCACCGCCAGATGCTCGGCGTCCAGGTATGCCTCAATGTCGAGCGCAGGTACAGCCATCGAATCATCTCCTCGTGGTATCTCGATCGTTCGACTGCAGACTACCGTTGTCCTGCGACGCAACTGCCACGCGCCGCGATCTGCGCAGGAGGCCCACATGTCCGACATCACTGACCACGCGAGAGCAGCGGTGGATGCGTTCCAAGACGCGTTCAACGCGCAGGACCACGAGCGGCTTGCCGCCGCGCTCAACTATCCGCACGTGCGGCTCTGGAGCGGGGTCTTCACCACGATTGAGACTCCCGAAGAATTCGCTGAGATCAGCCGCCGGGGGCAGGCGCAGCTCGAGGCCGAGGGCTGGGATCACACGGACACGGTCTCGATCGAAGTGGTGCAACAGGGTCCGGACAAGGCGCATTGCGCGCTGGTCAACCATCGCTGTCGCGCGGACGGCAGCGCCTATCACAAGTTCGACACGCTCTGGATTGTGACCAACCAGGACGGCCACTGGGGCGTCAAGTTCCGTTCCAGCTACCTCGGTTCGCCCTCGCACTAGCCCGCTAGCCGGCCCTCATCTGTTGCTTCATCTCGCCCTCGCGACCGAGACCCGACCAGGTCGGCCGCTTCCGGGCGTCGAGCACCCCTCCCTCTGGAATCGGAGGCACGCCAATGGTGTTGGCCGCCATCCAGCCGCCGTCGACCAGCAGGGTGTGTCCGGTGATGTAGCTGGCCATGTCGGAGAGCAGGAACACCACCGCATTGGCGACTTCGTCCGTCGTACCCAGCCGCTTGAAGGGAATCAGTCCCTCCGCCGTTCGCTTCACCCGTTCGGGCGACGCCGGAATCCGGGGCGTTGCGATGCTGCCCGGCGCGACCGAGTTGACGCGAATGTTGTGCGGTGCCAGCTCGACCGCCATGCTGCGCACGAGGTTGATCAGGCCGGCCTTGGCCGCGCCGTAGGACGCGTGATTGGGCGCCGACTGCATCCCTTCGACCGAGGAGATGCAGACGATGCTGCCCGGCGCGCCGCGCGCGATGATCGACCGGGCGACCAGTTGGGCATTGATGAAGAAGTAGCGCAGATTCATCCGGTGATCGCGGTCCCACTGCGCCGTCGTCATCTCGGTGATCGGATTGAACGATCCCTGGCCGATGATCGTGATCAGCAGGTCGATGCCTCCGAGTTCTTGTTCCGCGCGTTCGAAGACGGTGGCTGCTTGCACGTCGTCAAGCATGTCGGCGGCAAGGGAGACGGACGGCTGGCCAAGCAGATCGACCTCCGCCGCAACGTGAATGGCCCGCCCAGCGTCGATGTCGGCCACGGCGACGCCGCAGCCGGCCTGGGCCAGCAGCCGGGCGGTGCTCAGACTGATGCCCTCACCGCCGCCGACGATCAACGCCGATTTTCCTTCGAGACTGAAGAGCGATTCTTCCGTTGCGTCCATGTCAAGGCCAATCTGTTGTCCCGAGTTCGCAAGCGAGTTCTCCCGGTCACAAGCGTAGGCAATGTTGCTGGCGGAGAGGCTGAGGGGCCTGCACGCCGTAGGCTTCTCGCCAGATGACTTCCCGCAGCACTGAAGAGTCCATTCAATACGAGCCGGAGGAGGCGTGTCCGCCAACGGTCGCTCTGACGGTTGGATTTCAGGGCGCCGTCCTCGTGATGGCGCCGACCGTGCTCAACGTGGTGATCGCATTCCGCGCCTCGGGGCTCAACGACACGTATCTGACTTGGGGCGTCTTTGCCGCGATGGTGGTCTGCGCTGCTGTTACGGCTCTGCAAGTGTTCCAGTTTCGCCGTTTCGGCGCCGGGCACATCGTGCTCACCTGGCCGGCGGCGATGTTCATTGCGATCGCGGTGTCGGCAGTCTCGGCGAGTGGACCGGAGACCCTCGCCAGTCTGCTGGTCATCTGCAGTCTGGTTCAGATTGCGCTGGCTCGGTGGTTGCCTGCACTGCGCCGGATCGTCACGCCGGTGGTCTCAGGCACGGTCACGATGCTGATCGCAGTCAGTGTCCTGCCGATTGCATTCGATAGCGTCCAGGACTTGCCAGCCGACGCACCGGCGAGCGCCGGGGCCGTGATCACGGTCGTGACCTTGCTTGCCTCTGTCTACGTGACCCTCCGGGCGAAGGGACGCTGGCGTTTGGTAGCGCCATTCATCAGCTTGGCGATCGGCTGCGCCGCCGCTGCCGCGTTTGGGGTGCTCGACGGCGACCGGATCGCCAACGCCTCCTGGTTCGGCGTCCCGGCGTTGCCGGAGTTGAGGTTCGAACTGTCGCCGGGCCGCGAGTTTTGGGCCCTGCTGCCGTCGTTCGCGATTCTGACCCTCGTCTTGGGACTCAAGACGATCAGCGACGGGGTCGTGATTCAGCAAGGCTCGAGGCGACGACCGCGGGCGATCGATTTCCGCCAGATCCAGGGCATTGTCAGCGTCAACGGCATCGGGATGCTGCTCGCAGGTCTATCGACCACGCTCCCGCCAATGGCCAATTCCTCGTACAGCCTTCAGTTGATCAACCTGACCGGCGTCGCCGCCCGCCGCGTCGGGATTGGCGTGGCGATCGTCATCGTGTTTCTGGCGTTCTTCTCCAAGTTTGCCGCAATCCTGCTGACGATTCCTGGTCCGGTGGTCGGCGCCTTCCTCATGCTCGCAATGGGCATGCTCTTCGTGAGCGGCTGGCAGACGATCCTGCGTGATGGCCTCGATCCACGACGCGTGCTGGTCGTGGCCCTCGCGAGCGCGTTGGGCCTGGGTCTACACGGACACCCGCTCATGAGCGATCTGTTCGGTGACGAGTTGGGCGGACTGCTCGGGAACGGGGTGACGATCGGCGCAATCGTCTCCATCGTGATGACGCTGCTGCTCGAGGCGATGGGGTCGCGTCGCTCGCGTCTCGAAGTGACGCTGGACATGGCTTCGCTGCCGGCGATCGACGACTTCCTCGCCGCGCTGGCGATCAGGCTGGGCTGGGACGATGCCTCCACGCTCCGTCTGCGCTCCGCTGGCGAAGAGACGCTGGCCACCCTGCTCGGTCAGGAAGACAACAGCGGCGCGCAGCCCGAACGGCCCCGGCTGGTCATCGTCGCCCGGCCCCAGACCGGGATGGTTGAACTGGAATTCGTCGCCACCACACGGCAGGAGAACATCGAGGACCAGCTCGCCTATCTGACAGACGAAGCCCCGGTTCCGACGGCCGATGATCTCTCGCTGCGGCTGCTCTGGTACCACGCATCAGCCGTGCGACACCAGAAGTTTCACGGCGTTGACATCGTGACGGTGCAGGTCGAGGGCAATGCCTGACCGGTGCGCGCCACGACCGGACGCTGAACCGGCCGGAGTCGCAGGGTCGGACCGCTCCATCACGCATCCCCTATCGGAAGCAGGGGGAGGCCGAGCGGGACTGTACAGCGAACCTTGTGTGGTCGGTAGACCTGCAGTTGTGAGTCCGCGACTTCGAGTGGATGGATCCTGAACAGTGCGAAGGGTCAGCACGCGTGTCAATGGCCGCTAAGCTGCTCGCGTGAATTCCGGGATGAGAGGCGTCGCGCGGGGTCCGGCCTCATGTGGTGAGCTCGCCCAGGGGCTGCTTGGTGACTCGCACGTCATGGTGACGTGTCCGATCGACCTCTATTCCGCCGCGACCGTTGTCGTGCGCGAGGGCACCGGAAGGATCTGCGGCCCGCGCCACTGCCCGAAGGCGGTTCAGGCAGTGGCCCTGACGCTCGACCGGTTCGGGCTCGACGGTCTCGATGTGGACTTGAGCCTTGATAGTCCTATCCCGAGAGGCAAGGGAATGGCCAGCAGCACCGCCGATATCGTCGCGTCGGTAGCAGCGACCGGCGCCGCGCTCGGCCGAGCGACGGACGCGGAGCTGGAAGCCGATATCGCGCTGATGATTGAACCGAGCGACGGAACGATGTTGCCCGGAATTGCGCTGTTCGACCATGTTCAAGGTCAGGTGAGACGAAGCATTGGCGATCCGCCTCCGATGAGCATCCTGGTGCTGGAGTTTGATCAAGGATTGGACACGGTTGCGTTCAATTCGATCGACCGGACCGAGACACTTCGCCTGCGTTCAGAGAGCTTTCGTGAATCGTTGTCGTTGATCGAGGCGGGTGTTGCGACTGCCGACACCGAGCTCATCGGCCGGGGAGCCAGCCTGAGCGCGTCGACCTATCAGGATGTGCTGGCCAAGCCAGAGTTGCCGCAAGTCTTCGCATTGGCCGATGCGGCGGGCGCAGTCGGGGTCAATGTCGCGCACAGCGGAACCGTCGCTGGCTTGTTGTTCGATGAGGACGCGGAACGGGTTGAGTGGGCCGCTGCGCAGGCACGACTGCGGCTGCGGGGCCTGCGCAAGGTTCATCGACAACGGCTGATCGGCGGAGGCGTCGAAGCACTGGATTGACTGTGGCTCTCTGAGGGTCGGTGCTACGCTCAGGCGCAGCAGTATTCGTCCAGGTGCCCGTCCCGGGAGAATAGGGAAGTCGGTGAGATTCCGACGCGGTAGCGCCACTGTAAGCGGGGTTCGCTCGAACGAGTGAGCAGACTGGAGAGTTGACGCCCACTGTCGGCCGATCACGCGTCGATGGGAAGGGCTCGGCTCAGACCTCCACCCGCAAGCCAGGAGACCTGCCTGGGCGAGAGGTGACAACTCTCCGCTTCAGAGAGGTCCCTCGATCTCCGGGCGCATCGTCCGGTCAGGTCGATCAACAACCCTCCGGCGGAGCCGTTGGAGGGTTCTTTGTTGCCGTTGATCCCGAGTGTCCAACCCGGAGCACGCGGCTGTTGGCAACTCCACTCCACTCCACACCTTGTCCGGCTGCGGAACGAGCGACGGTCGGTCCGCTCGAACGTATCGAGCGGCCATCGAAAGGAGTTGGGGATGTTGGCATCATCGCGTTGGGTTGGCTGGCTGGCGGTCCTGGTCATTGGCCTGGTCCTGGTCGCGTGTACGTCAGACGAACCGCAGCAGGATCAGCCTGAACCGCAACCCGTCGCCGCGCAGACCGAGCAACAGCAAGCTCAGGAGCAGGCGCAGGTTGCGGGGGAGGCTGAAGAGGAGGTTGAGACGGCCGAACAGCCGCAAGCGCAGGCTGAACAGCAACGACAGCGGGAGGCCGCCGCCCAGGCCGAGTCTGCCGAGCAACAACAGGCCCAAGTTCAAGCATCTGAGCAGGCTGCGGAAGAGCAACAGGCTGAAGCTCAAACACAGGTCGAGCAGGAATCCGTCGCGCAGCAGGCGCAATCCGGCCAGGCAACCGCAAGAACACTCGAAGGTGTGCGTGGCGTGGTCGACTCGAGCAACAGCGGCTGGCCGCGCCAGGTCGAGGGGCTGAATGGCATCGTCAGCATTCCGGCCAAACCGATGCGGATCATCACCGCCTCGGTCGGACACGATGAGATGACACTGGCGCTGGTGCCCAACGACCGATTGGTCGCGGTCGGATCGGCGACCAAGAATTCCACATACTCGAATGTGGCGGCACTCGTACAGGACAAACCTGAGATCTCGCGAGATCCTGAAGTGATCATCGCGCAGTCGCCGGACGTTGTCGTGACCAGCCCGTTCTTCCCAGTTGAAGCCATTGATGCGCTTGAGCGGGTAGGAATCGCCGTGATCCAGACTGAGCTGATCCAGAGTCCCGAAGCGCGCATCAACAGCATCCTGCTGATGGGCTACATCTTCGGCGAAGAGGAGCGCGCCTTCGAGTTCGCCGACGAGGTGCAGGGGCGCTATGAAGCGCTCATCTCGATCACGAGCTCGAGGTCTCCTCAGCCGAGCGTGCTGGCGCTGACTCAGTACTCCGACACCCTCTGGGTCGCCGGCGGCAACTCGACCGAAGGAGGCGTGATCATTGCGGCGGGCGGGGTCAACGCGGCCGAAGTCGCCGGCATCCAGGGCAACCAGACCACCAGCCTTGAGGGCGTGATCGCGATGGCGCCCGAGATCATCATCATTGCCCAACCGATCGAGTTTGGCGCGGAGGAGTTTCGCCAGAGTTTGCTCGACAACGAAGCGCTGGCCGAGGTCCCCGCGATCCGAGACGGCGCCGTGCATGTGGTCGAGAGCAAACACTTCACGACGCTCTCCTACTGGAACATCAGGGGGGCGGAGGATCTGGCCCGGCTGCTGTGGCCCGACGACTTCCCCGACCCGCCAGCGGAGTCGTTCAGTCTGGCTGAATAGGAGCTGCTAGCAGGGGGCGAGGAGCTGGCGGCAGCTGCTTACCCGGGAAGATCCATCGCGCGCCGAATGTGGTCCATGTCCAGGTGCGTCCGCACGAGGGTGGCCAGCTTGTCGTATTCCTCATTGAGATCGCGGTCGTCGTTGGCCGGCGCCAGCGTGATGCCTTTGCGGCTGGCGGCGAAGTCCAGCACCGAGCGCCTCACGACGCGATTGTGGAACAGGCCGTGCATGTAGGTGCCGAGGGTCATGCCATCGTCATCCAAGGCGCCGTCAGGCGCGTTGGTGCCAAGGCCCGAACGCGACCGAATGGCAAACGGGCTGACTGGCGTCTTCTCGGTCGCTATGCCCATGTGGATTTCGTATCCGGTGAGCGCCGCTCCCGCGCAGCCGCCGAGCAGGCCGCGAGCATCCGTGACGCGCGCCGAGACCTGGTCGGTGACCTTCTCGGCGCGGAAGGTCGTTGATGTGGGTAACAGGCCAAGACCGCTTGAGACCGCCCGATCGGATTCGACGCCGTCCGGGTCACGGAGTTCGCGTCCGAGCATCTGAAATCCGGCGCAGATACCAATCACCGGCGTGCCTGCCTCGTGAGCGGCGGCGATCTTACCTGCGAGGCCTTGCGTCCTAAGCCAGTCGAGGTCATCCACGGTCGTCTTGCTCCCCGGTATCACGATCAGATCCGGTTGGCCGAAGTCTTCAATCGCTCGTACGAAGCGGACTCGCACGCCGCGCTCATGACGGAGCGGATCGAAGTCGTCGAAGTTGGCGATGTGCGGCAGGCGCATTACGGCGATGTCGACGAGCGTGTCTAGGTCGCTCAGGCTGCCGGGCTGGAGGCCCAGCGAATCTTCCTCGGGAATGTGGATGTCGAAGTAGTAGGGCAGCACGCCCAGGGCGGGCGCGCCGGTGTGTTCCTCCAGCAGGTGCAGCCCCGAGGTGAGCAGCGAGGGATCGCCTCGGAACTTGTTGATCACGTGCCCGGTGACCAGTGCTCGCTCTTCCGGTTCAAGGAGAACCATCGTGCCGACAATCTGGGCGAAGACACCACCACGATCGATGTCACCGACCATCAGCACGGGCGACGCGGCGTACCGAGCGACCCGCATGTTGACGATGTCGTGCTGCTTCAGGTTGATCTCGGCCGGACTGCCCGCTCCCTCAATCACGACGATGTCGAAGTCGCGGCGCAGCGAATCCAGCGCCGACGTGATGGCCGGCCAGAGCTGCTGCTTCAGTTCGTAGTACTCGCGGGCAGACCTCCGCGCTTGAGGCTTGCCCATCACGACCACCTGCGATCGCGCCTCCGCCTCCGGCTTGAGCAGAACCGGGTTCATCTCGACTCGCGGCGCGACCATCGCCGCGGCTGCCTGGACCGCCTGTGAGCGGCCGATTTCGCCGCCGTCGGGCGTGACGAAGGAATTGAGCGACATGTTCTGCGCCTTGAACGGCGCGACCTGGTAGCCGTCCTGTGTGAAGATGCGACATAGCGCGGTCGCGAGGATCGACTTACCGGCGTGCGACGAGGTCCCCTGGACCATGATGACCTTGGCGAAATCGGTCATCGGCCTAGCACCTGTCGCAGCGCACTGACCAACTGCTCGCATTCCTCCCGTCGGCGCACGGCGATGCGAATGTGTTCGGGCAATCCGAATGAGGCGCAGTCTCGGACGGCAAAGCCGCGGCGAAGCAGATCGGCCCGCACGTTTCGCGCGTCGCCGACCCTAGCAAGCAAGAAGTTCGTCGCTGAGGGCGTGAACTCCAGCCCCATCGCAGTGAACTGGCTGTCGAGGTACGCCTTCGCCGTCTGGATGACTTGTCGCGCCGCTTCGATGTGCTGCTCGTCCTCAAGCGCAGCCAGCCCGGCAGAGAGGGCCACGGCGTTAACGCTCCAGGCGGGCTGCAACCGGCGGACGTCCTCAATCAGCTCTGGCTTCGCAGCCATGTAGCCAAGCCTCGCGCCGGCGAGAGCGTGCTCCTTTGTCATCGAGTGCAGAATGACAACGTTTCCAGTATCCAATAGCTGGACTGAATCCCATCGTTCTTCCGTGAGCGACACGTACGCGTCGTCGAGAACGAGCAGGGAGCCAGGCCCGATTGCAGTCTGAATTCGTTCCACTTGCTCGCGGTCGAGGTAGAGGCCGGTCGGGTTGTTGGGGTTGCAGAGGAAGACGAGGTCGGGCCGCAACCGCCTGATGATTCGCTCGGCCGATTCGATCGACCAACAGAAATCGTCAGCTTCCTGAGCGGCAACGCGCCGGATGATCGCGCCGGCGAGAGCGGCGGCCGCCTCGTACTCGCCGAAGGTCGGCTCGAAGATCAGGCAGGCTGCTCCTTCGCGGAGTCGGGCCCGCGCGAGTAGATGAATCAGCTCCGTGGAGCCGTTACCGACCAGCAGATGGTCCCTTCCGACACCGAGCCGCTCCGCCAGCGCTTCTCGCAAGACCAGGCAGTCGCGGTCCGGATAGGCGGACAGATCAGCGTCGGCAGCCGCCTGCCGCACTCGTTCCGCGGTTCCCAGCGGATTGATGTTCGAACTGAAGTCGGTTACGGCTTCAGGCTCGAGCCCCAGCTCGCGCAATTCGGACGTGTCGAGGCCTCCGTGAACGGTTCTCATGTCGCCACCCAGTGTCTGAGGGTGAGGACTCCCAGTGCCAGAACGACGCCAAGCAGAGCGGTCCCTCGGGCGACTCGATTGCCGCGAGCAATGTCGCTGGCCTCTGGCCGCGGAAACTCTGCGCCGAGGTCGTAGTGGTCCGGCTTCTCCAACCGACGACCGAGCAGGCCCGCTATTGCTGACATCGTCCAACCGGCATTGGGACTCTCGGTAGAGCGCCGGTCGCGGAGCATCACCTCCCAGCCTTGGCGAATCGATAGCCGGAACAACGCTCCGCTGAGCAACATCAAGACCGCACTGAGTCTGGCCGGAATGAGATTGATCAGGTCGTCCAGGCGCGCGGCGGACTTGCCGAGATGCTCGTACCGGCCACGCTTTCCCCACATGCTGTCCAGCGTATTGGCCGCCCGGTATGCGACGGCGAGTGGCACGCCAAGAACTGAGAATGCCAACCAGGGCGCGATGTAGCTGTCCGTGGTGTTCTCCGCCACCGACTCGATCGCCGACGCAGCGACAAGCGGTGGGCTCAGGGCCGCGCGGTCGCGGCTTA
This sequence comes from Dehalococcoidia bacterium, assembly GCA_965208665.1. Lineage (GTDB taxonomy): Bacteria > Chloroflexota > Dehalococcoidia > Bin125 > Bin125 > Bin125. Next base: position 1,230,069 of record CBDBPH010000002.1, on the reverse strand, counting down.
CCAGGCTCCGTAACCGCGTTCGCGCCGTCTGCAGGTCATCGTCCTCGAGCGCCTGCCGGGTTGACTCCCCGGCCACGACCAGTCCTCGAACGGTGAAGCTCGTGCGAAGCAGGACGGCGCCGCCTAGCAGGTAGGCAGCGCCGCCCAACTCAGCCAGGCCGAGCATCGACAGCCAGGAGATTGCCCCCCAGGCTCCCACAGTGAGGACGACACCGGCAAAGCCAAACAGCAATGCCGAAGCGGGTCGTTGGGGCGCAAAGCGTTCAAGGCCGCTGATCATCCGCCCCATCCAGACGACCGGATGAAATCGAGCTGCCGGCTCGGGCAGCAGCTGATCCAGAGCGAACGCCAACATGATCACGCCGACATCGAGCGCCAGATTGGCCCACCACTCCGAGTAGATCGATGGAGTCATGGTCGTTGTGCGATCTGCCTGGGGCGTGCGCCGTCAGTGGAGCGTTGCTATCGCCCGTCTGACAGTAGAACAGAGGCGAGGTTCGCAGAACGCGATGCTGCCGATTGTCACCATCATGGGTCTGCAGATCGGGGCGCTGTTCGGCGGCAGCGTGATCATCGAGCGGCTCTTCGCCATGCCGGGACTGGGGCGGCTTGCGTTCGACGCCACGCTCAATCACGACTTCAGGCTGCTGCAGGGCATCGTCATGCTCGTCACTATCGCCGTGGTCTTTGCCAATCTGCTCACCGACGTGGCCTACGCCTATCTCGACCCGCGGATTCGATACCAATGATCGAGCGAGAACGCACCCCCGTCGCTGCACCGCCGATACGCCGGCTGCGGATGCCCAGCGCGGTTGCAGAGTTCCTCCGCGACCCAAAGGCCAAGGTGGCGACGTTCATCCGGTTGGTCGCCATCTTTGGTCCGACGCTCGCTCCGTTTGGCGAGAAAGAGCAGAACCTCCGGGCTAGTCTGCAAGCGCCGTCCTGGACCCACCTGCTTGGCACCGACGAGCTGGGACGCGACATCCTGAGTCGCGCGATGTACGGCAGCCGTGTCTCGGTCACCGTGGGATTAATTGTGGTCGCGATCGCGGCGGCCGTGGCGCTGCCGATCGGGCTAAGCGCCGGCTACTTCGGCGGCTGGATCGACGCACTGCTCATGCGCCTCGCCGACACCTGGATCTCGTTTCCACCGTTGATTCTGGTTCTCGCCATTGTGGCGATCGCGGGCACGGGCGTGGGGAATGTGATGCTGGCAATTGGACTAGCGAGTTGGCCGGTCTTCGCCCGTCTGTTGCGGGCATTGACGTTGTCACTCAAGGAGCCGGAGTTTGTGCTGGCCGCGCGCGCGCTGGGGGTTTCGGATTTACGCATCGTGGTGCGTCATATTCTGCCCAACACGGTGCAACCATTGATCGTCCAGGGCACGCTGCTGGTCGGGGTGGCGGTTCTGGCCGAGGCGGCGCTCAGCTTCCTCGGCTTCGGAGCACAACCGCCGGCGGCCACCTGGGGCAACATGATCTCGGAGGGTTTCGCGGTTACTCGCCGCAGCTTGTGGCCGACGATCCTGCCTGGAGTGTTGATCATGCTGTTCGTCCTGGCGGCGAATTTCATGGGCGACCGCTTGCGCGACGTGCTCGACCCACGGCTGCGGGGAAGCCGCTGAGACTCAGGCGGCCGACTGGGCCCGCAGAATGTCCGGGATGCGAGTTCGACGGCCTTCCGCATCTGCTCAAGCAGCTCCAGCGCGTCGATGGCGACGAAGGTGTCGGCCACAAGGGTTGGCCAATGGGCTCAACTCAACAGATGCCGTTTCAGGAACTCACCCACAACGTGATTGAAAGTTTCCGGCCGCTCCCAATACACAGAATGGCCGCAGCCTTCGATTTCGACGTATTCAGAACCCGGAAGGTGTTCATGTACCATCCGGACCGCCTCCGGATAGACAATCCTGTCTTGGTCCCCGACCAGGAACATAGTCGGCACCGTGAGTGCCTCGAGATCGTCGGTTCCAATGCGAATGCCCGTTGGCATGTACCTCATGTTGGAACGAGACTCGGTCAGGTTAAAGGACATCCACTCTGGTAGGGGGAAGTTCTCCGTGTTGAGCCGTATTCGCATCAGGAGCGCCATCGCTGGTTCGCGATCGGGATAGTCCTCCGCATAGGCCCGGTCGAGCCCTGGGATGCCGCGGGTCCGTTCGTCATGCTCCTCGATCACGCTGTGCAACTCGGGCCAGTCCAGATCTCCGACGCAGTCGCACATCACAAGCGCGGATACGCGGCTGGGATTGCGAACGGCGAAGCCGAGCGCAGTCCACCCTCCCATCGACTGCGCGATCAATGCCGTGCTCTCGATGTTCAACCGGTCCAGCAGCGCTTCCAAGTCGTCGACGAACCGCGTCGGCCCCTCTCGATCCGGATCGGTCGAGGAGCCAAAGCCACGGTGATCGATCACGATGCAGCGATGGTGTCTGCTGAAATGGGGGATCTGCTGAAACCAGGCGAGTTGCGTTCCCCCTCCGGCTCCGTGCAAAAAGAGGACCGGAGGACCGTCTCCATACTCTTGGTAGTGCAGTTCGATCCCGTTGAGTTTCTCCGTTGGCATGGCTGCGTATCTCGATCTAGCGCGGAATCGAACAGCGATCCGGACCAGCGGATGCGGTTCCGGTTCCACGTGGCGCTGGCGTCACTGTTGATTCATGGTGTTCGTCGTGGCAGACGATGAACTCCGCGCCAGCGCGACCAACGGCTTCGGCTCACGGCCTTCGGAGCACCGCACGCCGTGAGCATGGCCGATTCCTGTCGCGCTGCACATCAGTGCCTCACGTATGTGCGATGCGAGACTACTCGATCCGGTCCGGCCGGGCCGGGCGGTGATTCACTACACGATTCCTACGCCGCACGACAGCCCTCTCCGAGGAGAGGATATCGCTGACGTGGAACTAGGCGAAGGAGTTCGCAGTATGGTGCCGGTTGGTAGGCCAACAGTGACTGGACTGCGACCTTTTGTCTGGTTGGTAAACCTGTAGGGCTCGATTCGCGATTTGGCGTCGTTGGTTCCTCCGCGGCTCCAAGAGTCAGCAATAGGGTCACGCGGCAAGGGCCGGTGTTAGGCTCATTCGCAGCAGCATTCGTCCAGGTGCCCGTCCTGGGAGAATAGGGAAGTCGGTGAGATTCCGACGCGGTAGCGCCACTGTAAGCGGGGCTCACTCGAGTGAGCAGAATGGAGAGCTGACGCCTACTGTCGACCGCCCACGCGTCGATGGGAAGGGCTCGGCCAGGACCTCCTCCCGCAAGCCAGGAGACCTGCCTGGACGAGAGGTGACAACTCTCCGCTTCAGAGAGGTCCCTCGATCTCCGGGCGCATGCTCCGGTTAGGTCGAACCTCAACCCTCCGGCGGAGCCGAAGGAGTTGGGCATGTCTGCATCATCGTCGCGTTGGGTCGGATGGCTGGCGGTAGTGGTCGCTGGTTTGATCTTGGTGGCTTGTTCATCGGACGAACCGCAACAGGCACAGCCTGAGCCGCAACCTCTCGCCGCCCAGACCGAAGCACAGCCGGTTCAGGACCAAGCGCAAGCTCAGCAAGAGGCTGCGCCTTCCGAGCAGTCGCCGACCGGCAGTGAACAACAACCAGAGGCGGACGCCGCCGTCGCCCAGACTGAGCAAACTCAGAACCGCCAGGCAGAGTCTCAAGAGTCGGAACAGGCCGCTCCACCGCAGCAAGCCGAGTCTCAGAAGCAGGCCGAAGAGGAGGCGACGACCGAACAGACGCAACCCTCACCGGCAAAATCGAGCACGCTCCAAGGTGTGCGGGGCATCGTCGATCCGAGCAACTCCGGCTGGCCGCGCGAGGTCGAGGGCCTGAACGGCGTCGTCAGCATCCCGGCCAAGCCGATGCGGATCATCACCGCGTCGGTCGGGCACGATGAGATGGCGCTGGCGTTGGTGCCCAACGATCGCCTGGTCGCTGTCGGCTCATCGACCAAAAACGCCACCTACTCAAACGTCGCAGCGCTGGTGCAAGAGAAAGCTGAGATCACGCGTGATCCGGAAGTGATTATTGCGCAATCTCCCGATGTCGTGGTCACGAGCCCGTTCTTCCCGGTGGAAGCCGTCGATGCGCTGCAGCGGGCTGGCATTCCCGTCATCCAGACGGAGCTGATTCAGAGCCCTGAAGCGCGAATCAACAACATTCTGCTGATGGGCTACATCTTTGGCGAGGAGGAACGCGCCCTGGAGTTCGCCGCTGAGGTCCAGGCGCGCTATCAGTCCTTGATCGCGGTAACCAGCGCGAAATCGCCTCGGCCCAGCGTGCTGGCCTTGACCCGGTACTCGGACTCGCTCTGGGTCGCCGGCGGGAACTCGACCGAGGGCGGCGTGATCGTCGCCGCCGGCGGCGTTAACGCGGCGGAGACGGCAGGCATTGCCGGCATCCAGACGACCAGTCTCGAAGGCGTGATTGCGATGGCACCCGAGATCGTCATCATTGCCCAGCCGCTCGAGTTCGGGGCCGAGGAGTTTCGCCAGAGCCTGCTCGACAACGAGGCGTTGGCCGAAGTTCCCGCGGTCAAGAGCGGAGCCGTACATGTAGTGGTGAGTAAGCACTTCACGACGCTCTCCTACTGGAACATTCGGGGGGCAGAAGACCTGGCGAGGCTGCTCTGGCCTGAGGACTTTCCAGATCCGCCGGCTGAGTCGTTCAGCCTGGCGGAGTAGGCGGCAGCGGGCGTCGGTAGCAAACCTGGAGAGGCGAAGCGGTGGCAACGATTGCCGTGGTTGGAGTAGGACCCGGAGACCCCGAGCTGCTCACCTTGAAGGCGCGGGCAGCGATTGAAGCGGCCGACTACGTCGCCGGGTTCGCGACCGTGCTTGAGCCGGTTGGTCGCTGGATTCATGGCACAGCGCTGGCCATGAGCTACCGGGACCAGGATCTGGTGCTGGATGAGTTGGCGAGCCACGCTGGGGCGGGTAAGCGATGCGTGCTCTGTGTCTGGGGAGACCTCAACTTCTCCGCCGGCGAACTCCTCGCGCGGATCCGCGACAGAGCCGAGATCGAGCCGATTCCAGGAATCAGCTCCGTGCAAATCGCGTGCGCCCGTTTCGGGCTCGCCATGGAGGCGTCGCTGTTCATCACCCTCCACGTGCGCGACGGTCACGAGGCAGGAATGGACACGCTGGTCGCAGCGCTGCGAGAGGGAAGCCGGAACTTGATCGTCTTGCCTCGCCCGTTCGACCTGATGCCTGCCGCAATCGCACGCCGTTTGATCGAAGCCGGCGTGCGTGCCGACATGGATGTGCAGGTGCTGGAACGCCTCTCACTGCCAGACGAACGCATCACGAGGCGAACGCTCGCGTCCCTCGCCTCGGACGATAGGCGGTGGAGCGACCTCACAATCCTCGTGTTCCATGCTCCTATAGAAGACTCGTAACCTCGGCCTGTCAAGGCGAAGGCGAGGCCCGCCTCCACCTGGTTGGCCGCGATTCGTGCATTGTGCGCGATGAACGAATGGCAGTCCGTAGTAGCCTGTTGGCTGCTGTAAAGTCGCGAAGCCGGTGCGAATCCGGCGCTGTCCCGCAACTGTGATCCGCCCGAAAGCGGTGGTCAGCCAGGTCGCCGACAAGCAACGTGACGTCCAGCCCGCGCGGCACGGGAGAGGGCGAGTCGGCCGGGTTCGGGCCTGCTCACTTCCTCCCCCTCGACGGAGGGAGCGCATCAGTGGGCACCCAGGAACTTCCCGGCGACACCGAGGCGCGCGTCCGCGACGCTGAGAACGCACGACGACCCCGTAGGGCCCGCAATCTCGTCACCCGCGCCGACGGCAAGATGGTCAACGTCAACCGGCAGATGGGACAGCTCTTCGTCTGTCGGTTCGGCTGCTGCTGCGGACGTGAGGAGGAGGGCAAGCCGGAAGGCCATTTCGACCTGTACCACGAGGAGTGGGAACGCCGACGCATCCGCAACCAGGTGCACCTCAACATGGCCGGTTGCCTCGGGCCCTGCCCGCTCGCCAACGTCTGCATGCTCCTGTTCGAAGGCACGACCACCTTCTTCCACTCGATGAACACGGAGCAACGGATCGTCGATCTATACGACTACATCGACACGCTGATCACCGAAGAGCGCTGGCTGCCGCCGCCAGCGGCTCTGCGAGACGTTGCGTTCTCAGCCGTTCGCACGGACGGCAAGTTGGTAGAGCCGGTAGCGCCTCCGCCCGTGCATGACGAGGTCGCCGCTCACCGAGAGGGCATCCTCGTGCTGACTCACGCCGATACCGACTTGTTGATGGCTTCCGCCGTCTCCGGCGGCCTCGACGAGCAGTTGCCTCCAGTCCAGGTGATCAACGTCTCCCACCTTCAGGACGAGGCGGAGGCGACAGCGTTCTTCGAGTCCGTGGTGCCGTCGGCCGAGGTCGTGCTCGTCAAGATCTACGGCGGAGCGGCAGGACTGCCAGGATTCCGGCGCCTGGCCGCGACAATCGATCGTGAATCCCAATGGCTCATCGCGATGCCCGCCACCGACGATCTGGATCCTGAGCTGACCGCCTACTCGAACACTGGCGTGGCGATCGCACACGAGGCGAAAGCGTACCTACAGCTTGGCGGTCTCGAGAACTTCCGTCAGTGCCTCTACTTCCTGAGCGACCACCTGCTGGCCACCGGGATCGGATACGACCCGCCAGCGGAGCAGCCTCGTACCGGCATCTACCATCGGCGCATCACCGGCGACGATCTCGATGACTGGTTCGCCATCTCCGATCCGGCAAAGCCCACTGTGGGACTCACGTTTTACCGCTCGTACTGGCTCGCCGGTGACACCGACTTCATCGACGCGCTGGTCGAGGCCGGCGAGGCTGCGGGCCTCAATGTGTTGCCGGTGTTCGCCTACTCGCTGAAGGATGGATCAGTCGGTGAGGACGGCCTCAATCTGCCCGATGCCTGCTCGTACTTCTTCGATGATGACGGGTCGCTAATCGTCGACGCTGTGGTGCACACCATGTCATTCGCCATGGGAGCGTCCGCTCCCGAGCAGCGTACGGAGGACGAGTGGGCGACGGATGTCCTGCGCCGCATGGATGTGCCCCAGATCCAGGCGGTCAATGCGGGCATTTCGGCCGATCGTTGGCGCGAGTCCGAGAGCGGCCTGCCTCCGCTCGACGTGGCGATGAACGTCGCGATTCCGGAACTCGACGGGCGCATTATCGGCGTTCCGGTTGCGTTCAAGGAGGAAGGCAGCGGACTCGACGGCCAGCGGCTCACGCGCCGCGTCACGGAAGCGGATCGAGCCAAGCGCCTGATGGAGCTGGCGGCGCGACTTGCAGCGCTGCGGCGCACGCCTCCGGCCGAGAAGCGAATCGCCGTCGTGCTGACGAACCACAATGCCAAGGCCGCGCGCATTGCGAACGCTGTAGGACTTGACTCTCCCGCGTCGTTGTTGGAACTGCTCAGGCGGTTGCGCGACGCAGGCTATGAAGTTGATGAACTACCTGCGGACCCCGACGCCATGATGGCGTTGATCGTCGAGCGCGGCCATTACGACCGCGACCTGCTCACGGAGGAGCAACTTCGAGGCGCAGTTGCCCGCGTGTCTGCTGGTCGGTACGACGTCTGGTTTGGCCAGTTGCCGGCCCGTCGGGCGGACGAAATGCGCGAGCAATGGGGAATCCCTCCCGGCGAGCATTACGTGGACGACACGGGAATGCTCGCGCTCGCCGGATTGCGCTTCGGCAACGTCTTGGTTGCCGTCCAGCCACCGCGCGGATACGGCATGGACAAGACCGCGATCATGCATCGGGCAGACCTCGCTCCTCCCTATCCGTACCACGCGATGTATCGCTGGCTTGCCGAGCCCGAGTCCGCCGGCGGATTCGGCGCGGACGCCGTCGTCCACCTGGGCAAACACGGCTCACTCGAGTGGCTGCCCGGCAAGGGCGTCGGCCTCTCCGAAGAGTGCTACCCGGACGCCTTCCTTGGCAGCCTGCCTCTGGTTTATCCGTTCATCGTCGACGACCCTGGCGAAGGCGCGGCAGCGAAGCGGCGAGCTCACGCCACGATCGTCGATCACCTGCCGCCGCCGATGACCACCGCCGACACCTACGGCGAGCTGGACCAGCTCGGCCGCCTGGTCGACGAGTACTACCTGCTCGAACGCACCGATCCCGACAAACTCCCGCTGCTGCAGCAGCAAATCTGGGCGGTGTTGCAGGACGCTGACCTGGACAAGGATCTGGGCGCGCTGCTCAATGCTGACAACGCCGAGGACCACACGCACGACTGGGATCCAACCACGCACGAAGATGGGGTTCCATACTCCATCTCCGATCTCTCCGGCAACGAGTTCGCGCACCTGGTCGAGGCGGTCCACGCCTACCTCCACGAACTCGGTACCGCTCCAATCCGTGACGGTCTGCACGTGCTCGGCCGTCCGCCGAGCGGCGAGCAGTTGATCGACACGTTGCTGATGCTGGTGCGCCTGGCGAACGGCGCCGTTCCCAGCCTGCGTGTTGGCATCGGCGCGGCGTACGGCCTCGATGTACCGGCGGCGTTGCGAGCGCCCGGACAGCGGCCTGTCGGATCTCTTGACGCGCTCAATGCGGACAGCGGCGTCCCCGTGGAGTCCAACGCGACTGCTCTGGGGGCAGTGCAGGAGATGGCCCGGATGGTGCTGCGCGCCCTGGACCGGGTCGAGTTCGACTCGGCCCAGCTCGACGACTGCGTGGCCGATTCGCTGCCGCGTGCGACAGACCAGACCGGCTTGCGGAGTGTTCGAGAGACACTGACGTTCGTGTGCGACAGGCTCGTACCCGCCCTGCATCGCACCGACGAGGAGATGCTGCACATCCTCTCGGCGCTGGAGGGCCGCTACGTCCCCTCGGGACCCAGCGGCGCGCCCACTCGCGGTATGGCGCACGTGCTCCCCACCGGCCGCAACTTCTACGCAGTCGATCCACGCTCGATCCCCAGCGCGACCGCCTGGCAGGTGGGACAGGATCTGGCCCAGGGCCTGATCGACCGGCACATCCGCGAACAGGGCGAGCCGCCGCGGTCAGTCGGTATTTCGATCTGGGGTACGTCGGCGATGCGCACCTCGGGTGACGACATCGCCCAGGTGCTGGCCCTACTCGGCGTCCGGCCGGTCTGGCAACCCGAGAGCCGCCGCGTCACCGGCATCGAAGTGATCCCACTCGCCGAACTTGGCCGCCCGCGGATCGATGTGGTCTGCCGCATCTCCGGGTTCTTCCGCGACGCGTTCCCCCATGCGATCGCCATGATCGACGAGGCGGTCGAGCGCGTCTCCAATCTCGAGGAATCGCCCGATGACAACTTCGTTCGCTCGAATCGCCTGGATCAGGCCGCACAGTTGCGCTCGGAAGGCCTGAGCGAGCCGAACGCTTGGCGCGACGCGGGGTATCGCATCTTTGGGAGTCCTCCAGGCACCTATGGGGCCGGCATTCTGCAGCTCCTCGACGAACGCAACTGGCGCGACGACGCCGACCTCGCAGAGACGTACGTGAACTGGGGCGGGCACGCCTACACCCGTGATGTGTTTGGTGCGGACGCCCGCTCCGCATTCCGCAGCGCGCTCTCCACCGTCTCAATCGCGGTCAAGAACCAGGACAACCGCGAGCACGACATCTTCGACTCCGACGACTACATGCAGTTCCACGGCGGGATGATCGCTACGATCCGCTCGCTGACCGGCCGCAACCCGCAGCGCTACTTCGGCGACACGCAGGATCCCGATCAGCCGCGAGTCCGCTCACTCCAGGAGGAAGCGAACCGCGTCTTCCGCTCGCGCGTGGTCAACCCCAAGTGGATCGACGCGATGAAGCGTCACGGTTACAAGGGCGCGCTGGAGGTCGCCGCAACCGTCGACTACATCTTCGGCTACGACGCGACGGCACATGTGGTGCACGACTGGCAGTACGAGCAACTCACGCAGCGCTACCTACTGGACGAATCGATGGCCGATTTCTTCGCCGCAAGCAATCCGTGGGCAAGAAAAGAGATCGCCGAGCGTCTGCTGGAGGCGATCCAGCGCGGCCTGTGGGAGTCGCCCGAGCCCAACACTCAGACAGCGATCGAGTCCGCGCTGCTCGAAGCTGAAGGAGATATCGAAGGCCGCGGCGAACCTGTTCCAGCCTCGGGCGCTGGAATCGAGGTCTGAGTGCAGCACATCTCGGAGCCGCGTTTCCCGTTCAGCGCCATCGTCGCCCAGGAGCGGATGAAACGCGCGCTGCTGCTGAACGCGGTGAATCCTCGCATCGGCGGGGCGCTGATCCGCGGCAACAAGGGAACGGCGAAGTCGACCGCCGTACGCGCTCTGGCGGGCGTGCTGCCATCAATTGATGTCGTCCAGGGTTGCCCGTATTCATGCCATCCCGTTGACGAGCTGGCGACCTGTCTCTACTGTGCGCAACCGGATCAGCCTGCTGATGTTGTCGAACGTCGCGTTCGCATCGTAGAGTTGCCGGTCGGCGCGTCCGAGGATCGGCTGATCGGCTCGCTCGACCTCGAGCGGGCGCTTCAGTCAGGCGAGCAGGCGTTTGAACCGGGGATCCTGGCCGCAGCGCACCGAGGCATCCTCTATGTGGACGAGGTCAACCTGCTCACCGATCACCTGGTCGACGTGCTGCTCGATGCCGCCGCCATGGGCCGCAACTTCGTCGAGCGCGACGGCCTCTCAATCAGCCATCCCGCGGGCTTCATCCTCGTCGGCACCATGAACCCGGAGGAAGGCGAGCTGCGTCCGCAATTGCTGGACCGCTTCGGGCTGATGGTCGAAGCCGACGCCGAGTTCAGCACCTCGGAACGGATCGAGGTCGTCAAGCGCCGGATCGCGTTCGAATCCGATCCCTTGGCCTTCATCGAATCGTGGCAGGAGCAGGACCGCCGGCTTCGGCGGCGCATCCTTCTCGCACAGGCGAGGCTGTCGCAAGTTGTCGTCCCGGACGCAGTGCGTGAGGCCATCGCGCACGTGTGCAGCGAGCATGGCGTTGACGGACTTCGCGCCGACATCGTGATCCATCGAACCGCAAGCACGATTGCCGCCTGGGATGAGCGTGAAGAAGTTGCGATTTCGGATATCGCGGAGGCCGCCGAGTTAGCGCTGGCGCATCGGTTGCGGAGAACGCCCTTTGAGCAGCCGAAACTCGACTCGGAACGCCTCAACGACATGCTCGCTTCATTCGAGGAAGACCGCAGCGAGGGAGAGTCGGGCAGTCCGCTTTCGGGCGAGGCGGCAGCACAGCCCGAAGCGGAAGCCAAGCCGGCCCCAGCGCCGGAACCCGAACCGTCCTCGGAGAGCGAGCAAGCTGGCAGCCCGCCGGCCGCCGACCGTCACGCTGAAATCGGGGCATCTGTCCCCATCCAGCCGCCCAGTGCGCCGCCTCGAGACGCTAGACCACGCAACGCGTCCGGACGGCGCGCGACCGCGCTCAGCGAGGGGAGAAACGGACGACGGATCGGCGCGCGCCGGCCCGATGGGGCCATCGCCGACCTCGACGTTGCGGCAACGGTGCTGAACGCCGCCCCCAGGCAGCATGAGCGCGGCGCTACCGCATTCGAGATCCGACCATCCGACGTACGCGTCAAGGAGCGAGAGACGAAGACAGCTGCACTGGTTGTCTTCGTCCTCGATGCCAGCGGATCGATGGGTGCGCGGCGTCGCATGGAGACTACTAAAGGCGCGGTCTTCTCGCTCCTGATAGACGCGTACCAGAGCCGAGACCGGGTTGCGCTGATCAGTGTGCGGGGCGCTGGTGCGACTCTGGCCCTACCACCGACCCGCAGTGTCGAGTTGGCTCATCGGCGGCTGGCGGAGCTGCCGACTGGAGGTCGGACGCCGCTCTGGGCCGGCATCGATCGCGCGGCCGAGCTCGTCATCGCCGAACAAGACAGCGGCGCCAATCTGATTCCCCTTCTCGTCCTCGTCAGCGATGGACGCGCCAACGCCTCCCGCGGGGCGCTCGGACCTTCGCAGGCGACGATTGAGGCGGCGCAACGCTTCCGCTCGCTCGGTGTGCGCACGCTGGTGATCGACGCCGAGGAAGGTTACGTGCGACTCGGGATGGCCAGACGCCTGGCCGAGGAACTCGGCGGTGACTATGTCGCGCTCGATCAGCTCAACGAGACATCGCTCGCGACCGCGGTTCGTCGCGCGTCGCGCGAACCGAGATGACGTTGAGCGCAACCACGTTTCGCGCAGGTGTCGACGGGCGACGACGACTCAGCCCCGGGACAGGCAACGGGTAGATGCTCCGCCGTCTGAGCTGCGAGCGTGGAGGGGTCCGCGATTGCTGGAGATCCCGAGAGCAGCGACGCTGGCCCGCGGCCTCAGGCAAGTGCCGGCTCAAGGAAAGTCACCAAAGCAGAGCCGAATACTTGACATCAGGGTGGTAGGGCATAGGGGATTCGAACCCCTGATCTCCGCCTTGAGAGGGCGGTGTCCTTGGCCGCTAGACGAATGCCCCACGCAGTTGGACGATGTTGGTTGGCTGGGGATGGAGGATTCGAACCCCCGCTAACTGATCCAGAGTCAGCCGTCCTACCACTAGACCAATCCCCAACGGAGCCTCAGCTTATCACTCTAATCGTCGGGTCTGGCGAGGCGTTCGGCTGCGGCATTGAGGCGCTCGACCGTTAGATCCTGGCCGAGTGTTTCCAGCGTTTCAAAGAGCGGCGGGGCAATTCGCTTGCCGGTGGTGGCGACCCGGATGGGTGTGAAGAGGGCACCGGGCTTCTCACCCCGCGCTGTGGCGAGGTTTCGAAGCGCGGTCTCGAGCCTGGGAGTGGTCCAATCGGACTCTTCGACGTGGCGCAGGGCCTTGAGCGACGCCTCGACCGACTCCAGAGCGGCCCAGGGCTTGTTCTTGTAGGCACGACCCATGAGGTCGGCGTTGGCGTATTCGAGTGGGCCTTCGGTGAAGAAAAAGTCGGTGTAGTCGGCGAACTCAGGCATGAGCTTGACCCGCTCCTGGATCGCGGGCGCAATGGGCAGCAGGCGGTCCAGCGCCTCGTCGTCGATGGAGCATGCGACTCGGGACTCGAGGTACGACCGACCGCGGCGCAGGAAGTCGGCGGGTTCGAGGTCACGGATGTAGCGGGCATTCATTTCGCGCAGGCGCTCGATGTCGAACATGGCCGAGGCGAGGCCAAGACCGTCGAGGTCGAAGGCTTCGGTGATCTCTTCGCAGGACATGATCGTGGTGGTCTCGTCGCGGGACCAGCCGAGCAAGGCGAGGAAGTTGAGTAGCGCCTCGGGCAGGAAGCCTTCCTCGGCGTACTGGCGGATTGATGTGGCGCCGTGCCGCTTGGAGAGCTTGCCCTTGTCCGGACCGCGAATGATGGGGATGTGGACCCAGGCCGGTTCCTGCCAACCGAGCGCGGCGTAGGTCTGGACGTGCCGAGGGGCAGAGGAGAGCCACTCCTCGCCGCGGATGACGTGGGTGATCTGCATGTGGTGGTCGTCGACGACGGAGGCGAGGTGGTAGGTCGGGAAGCCGTCGCGCTTGAGCAGCACGTGATCGTCGAGCAAGGCGTTCTGGAACGAGACTTGGCCGCGCAGATAGTCGTTGACGATCGTTTCGCCGGTCAGGGGCATGGTGAGACGGACGACATGCGGTTCGTCGGCGGATCGGTTCTGCCCGCGGCAGCGGCGGTCGTAGCCAGGCGGCTGCTTGGCCTTCTGCTGGGACTTACGCAAGGCATCGAGGCGCTCAGCGCTGCAAACGCAGCGATACGCCTTGTCCTCGTCGATCAGTCGTTGCGCGGCTTCGACGTACAACGGCAAGCGCTCTGATTGCCGATAGGGAGCGTACGGTCCGCCGACATCGGGGCCTTCGTCCCAGTCCATACCGAGCCAGGTGAGCGCGTCGAGGATGAGCTGTTCGGCACCCTCGACGGCGCGCGACTGGTCGGTGTCCTCGATGCGGACGATGAATTGACCGCCGAAACGTCGGGCGAGCAGCCAGTCGAACAGAGCCGTGCGGATATTGCCGACGTGCGGCTCGCCGGTTGGTGAAGGACCGTAGCGAACGCGGACACTCATGGTTGGGACTCCCGAGTGGATGGTATTTCGGGGAAACTATTTCTGGGGGGGCAGGATTGGCGGATCTCCCGTGTTTTACAGGCGATCGCATCCTGCGGGTGGACAGTTTTGGTCAGTTTCGGTGTGGTTTTGTCGGCTGGGCGACGGTTCTGTCGACGGAGAGCGAGCGCGGCAGCGTGTTCAGGCTGACGGGGACGCGCAGGCCGACCAGGCGATGACGGCTGACGGAGGTTCAGTCTTCGTGGCAGTTTTTTTTTCGTGATGGTTGTGGGTCGAAATCCCAGTGTTTTGCGGGAGATCGCGTGTCTGAAGCTTTCAGGTTCTTTCAGGCTTTTTCGGTGGTTTTCAGCGTTGTTCAGACCGGCTGGGTGTCGAGATGCGTTCGGATTTGTTCGGATCTGTTCGGATCCGTTCGGATCTGACCGGAACAGGGTTGGCGGTGGGCGGCGCACGCGTGAACGCGACGGAGTTGTCCGCTGGAGCATGACTGCCGCTTCTCGGTTCACAGTGCGCATATGTTCTAACTGTAGTCGATTTCGGGCTCGCCGAGGAGGGCGTGGTGTTGCGCAGGAGACGCTAGCGGATGCGCTGCGTGCGGCGGCGGCGATTGGATTTTACCGACCGTGACCGTCGGTTTGTGCTGTCCGCCGAGCCTCGCTCTGCTCTCGGCGACGGTTGGTCGCCGAGCAGCAGTTCGCCTTCGCGCAGATGGCCGAGCAGGCTGCGGAAGTCGGCCGGAGGGTCGGCCTCCAGGGTCAGCGGTTGTTTGGTCGCCGGGTGGCGGATCGTCAGCCTGGCAGCGTGTAGCGCCTGGCGACCGATCAGCGGCGTGGGCAGGCCATACATCGTGTCGCCGGCGATCGGATGTCCTATCGCGGAGAGATGGACGCGGATCTGGTGGGTGCGTCCTGTGATCAGCTTGCACTCGAGGAGGGCGGCATCGGCGAATCGCTCGACGGTCTCGTAACCGGTCTGCGACGGACGAGCACGGTCAAGGATCGCCATGCGGCGGGGGTCTGCGGGGTCGCGGCCAATGGGGGCGTCGATCAGTCCGGCGGGCGGGTCAGGCGCGCCGACGACAACAGCGAGATATCGCTTGTCCATGGATCGGTTGCGTAGCTGGTTGCGGAGCGAGCGAAGCGCGGGGGCGTTCTTGGCGATCGTCAGCAGGCCGGTGGTGTCGCGGTCGAGCCGGTGGACGAGCCCGGGCCGAAGTGGGTCGGCGTCCTGATCGTGGTCGCTGATCCTGGAGACTTCTGGCCAGCGATGGAGGATTGCGCCGATCAGCGTCGGCTGCGTCTCTCCGGGGGCGGGATGGACGGTGAGGCTCGCCGGCTTGTCGATGACGGCGAGATCGTCGTCTTCGTAGACGACCGCAAGCTCTACCTCGGCCGGTGCTTCGACCGGTCCGGCGTCGCGCGGAAAGATGGCGACGAGTTCGCCGAATCGCAGTTTGTAGGCCGGCCGCTCGAGGGAGCCGTCAATGCGGACGAGGCCATCGTCGATGAGCTGTCTGGCCTGGGTGCGAGAGGCCCCGTCGAGTCGCCGCGCGAGGAACTGGTCGAGCCGCTCGCCGTCCTGATCGGCCATCAATTCGAGCGCAGGTGTCGAGGGGTCGGTCATGGCGAACGAGGGTTGCGTTTGAGGAAGTCGCTGAACAGCAACGCTATGACGATGGCGGCGACGCCGACGTTGATCGCCGCATCGGCGACGTTGAAGGCTGGGAAGTGGATGAAGTCGATGAAGTCGGTGACGTGTCCCTGGTAGATACGGTCGAGCAGGTTGCCGATGGCGCCGCCGAGGATCAGGGCGAGGCCACTGCGAATGAGCCAGTGGTCCATCGGTGGGAAGAAGTAGTAGATCGCGACCACGCCGATCGCGACGACGGCCGAGACGGCAAGCACGGTGTTCTGTCCTCCGAACACGCCGAATGCGCCGCCGTCGTTGGCGATGTGGGAGAAGGCGAAGAACTCGGCCAGCCACTCGCGGTCGCCGAGTTCCAGTGTCTCGCGCAGGATGACCTTGGTGATCTGGTCGAAGATGACGACGAGGGCGGCCAACAGCATGAAGCGGCGATGTGAGCGGCGGCGCCTGGGTGGCTCGGGACGGGGTGGCTCGGGCACAGGTTCGAGCGTTGGTTCGTCTTGCGCCACCGGCTGAAAGTCGGCCATACGTCGAGATTACACTCGCGCTCCAGGGATTCGGATAATCTGGACGGGTCGTGCGCCGCACGATGGAGATCTGGGGGAGCAGGCTTGTGAGCGAGATTCTGGCCGGCGTGCCGTTTTCGGAGCTTCAGCGTCGGCGCAAGGAGACGGGGCACGATCGGCTGCCACCGGGCCAGCGTCTGATCCGCGAGTGGCCGGTGTTGACGTACGGCGGCACGCCAGTGGTCGAGACGAAGGACTGGAATCTGCAGGTGTGGGGTGAGGTCGAGCGGGAGCGGATTCTGTCGTACGAGCAGTTCGCCGAGATCGGCGTCTCGGAGAAGAAGAACGACATTCATTGCGTGACGCACTGGTCGCGCTACGACAACACCTGGGACGGTGTTCTGCTCTCGGACCTGTTCGAGGCATTGGGTGTCAAAGATTCGGCGACACACATCATGTTCCACTGCTACGGCGGATACACGTCGAACGTGCCGATGGCCGATATCCGCGCGGACGATCATGCGATGCTGGCGATCGCGCACGACGGGCGTCCGTTGGACGCAATGCACGGCGGGCCGGTTCGGGCGGTGATTCCCTCGCTGTATTTCTGGAAGTCGGCGAAGTGGGTGGGCGGTCTGGAGTTCATGAATCGGGACGCGCCGGGATTCTGGGAAATGTACGGTTACCACATGCACGGCGATCCGTGGCTCGAGGAGCGCTACGGCTGAGTCCGGCTGGAGTCGTCATGACCGAAGTCAGCGAAGCGACAGCCGTCTACGGCTGGTCGCCGGCGATCCCTGACGAGATCGACGGTCAGTTGCGCATCCCCTTGCCGGAGGACTTCGAGCTCACTGAGGAGTGGTGGGAGTGGCTGCGCCAGGAGAATCGCCACGTCCGGATTGAACTGACCCCGAACAGGGAGTTGCGAGTCGCCATAGTCTCCAACGAAGGTTCGTTCGTAGCAGCACAGTTGGTGTTTCAGATTGAACTGTGGGTTCGCGCCGGCGGGGGCGGCATGGTACTCGAAAGCGCTGCCGCATATGACCTACCAAGTGGCTTCCGCAAGCGACCTGATTGTTCGTGGGTGTCACCGAAACAGAAGCCGACTGCACCAAGACCGTGGAGACAGAAGTTCGATATCGTCGGCGATCTTGTTGTTGAGGTTCGGTCGCCGGGTCAATCGATTCGGCAGCAACAGGAGAAGATGGTGGAGTGGATCGAGGGCGGTGTGCGGCTCGGGTGGCTGATCGATCCCTTTGAGCGGAAGGTCTGGATCTATCGGGCGAACGGCGATGTGGACGAGTTGGACGATCCAGCGGAGCTGTCGGGAGGGGACGTTTGTAGCGGGCTTGTAATCGATATGTCGCGGGTCTGGGACTGAGCGGTCGGCCTGTTGTAGGATTTCGTTGATGACGACGCGTGTGACTGCTGACGTGATGATGCTGGGCCGCATGGCGATGCCCGTGGTCCTGCCTCGCTAGCGCCTCCTGGAACAGGCGCGGCGGGTAAGGACCGACACGTTCCCGCTCCGCCGCCTGTCCCCTGCTAGCGAAAGCCCCAACCGACCATGACATATGCCACCTGCCTCGACTGTCGTGAGTGTGACCGCGAGTTCCCGCTCGAAGCTCTCCACGTCTGTGACTTCTGCTTCGGGCCGCTGGAGGTCGCCTACGACCACGACGGGATTCAGTCGAAGATCTCGCGAGAGCGAATCGAGTCTGGACCGCGCTCAATCTGGCGCTACATCGACCTGTTGCCGGTGGACGAGGACTTCATCGTCGACCTGAACGTCGGCTGGACTCCGCTGCTCAAGGCAGATCGACTCGCCGACCGGCTTGGTATGCGGGAGCTATGGATCAAGAACGACACCTGTAATCCGTCCTGGTCGTTCAAGGACCGCGTGGTGGCGGTGGCCTCTTCGCGTGCCAAGCAGATGGGCTTCAAGACACTGGCCTGTGCCTCGACCGGCAACCTGGCCAACTCGGTCTCGGCCCATGCGGCCAGAGCGGGGATGGAGGCGATTGTCTTCATCCCGCACGATCTGGAAGCGGGGAAGGTGCTGGGATCGGCTGTCTACAACCCGACGATCGTGTCGGTCAATGGCTCCTATGACGATGTGAACCGGCTCTGCTCGGAGCTGGCCGACAACCGACAGTGGGCGTTCGTCAACATTAATGTGCGTCCGTACTACGCCGAAGGTTCGCGCACGCTGGCGTATGAGGTGGCGGAGCAGCTTGGCTGGCGCGCACCGCGGCAGGTGATTGCGCCGATGGCGTCGGGGTCGCTGTTCACAAAGATCCATAAGGGGTTCCAGGAGTTCCAGCAGTATGGACTGATCGAGGAGACGCCGGTGCGGATGATCGGGGCGCAGGCCGAGGGCTGCTCGCCGATTACGACGGCGTGGCGCAACGAGACGACCAACATCCGACCGGTCAAGCCGAACACGATTGCCAAGTCGCTGGCGATCGGCAATCCGGCCGACGGCTACTACGCGCTGAAGACGATGAAGCGCACTGACGGCGGCTCGACGGCGGTGACGGATCCGGAGGTCGTCGAAGGGATTCGAATGCTGGCCGAGTGCGAAGGCGTCTTCGCCGAGACTGCCGGCGGGGTGACGATCGCCGGGTTGCGCCAGGCGATCGAGACCGGGCAGGTGGACCCGGACGAGACGACGGTGGCGTTCATCACCGGCGGCGGGCTGAAGACGGCGGACGCGGTCGTTGAGCACGTGACGCAGCCGATTCCGGTCGAAGGTACGCTGCAATCGTTCGAGGACGCCTTTGCCGAGGCACCGCAGGCCGTTGGCGTGGGAGGTTAGCGATGGCGACCCGACGAGTCCGCTTCACGTTCGAGGGCGACGCGGTCAAGGAACCGGTGATCTATCTCGTCGGGCATGAGTTTGACGTGGTGACCAATATCCGGATGGCCGATGTCGAGCATGACTTCGGCTGGGTGGTTTTGGAGCTCGATGGCGACCACGATGAGATCGACCGCGCGCTCGCCTGGGTCGAGGCCAAGGGCGTGCGCATCGACCCGGTCGCCGGAGACGTGGTCGAGAGCTAGGGTTCCGTCCCTCTAGTCTGGGCGCGCAGGCCGGCTGGCGGAGGGATTGTTATGCCTGAGCCGTACACGATTGACATTCCGGACGCAGAGGTCAGGGACCTGAGGCGTCGGCTGGCGCAGACTCGGTGGCCGTCGGAGGTGGCGGACTCAGGTTGGCAGTACGGGTCGAACCTGGGTTACATCCAGGAGCTTTGCGAGTACTGGCGGACGGAGTTTGACTGGGCGGCCCAGCAGGCTCGACTGAACCGGATGCCTCAGTTCACGACGCAGGTGTCGGCGGACGGGGTCGAGGATTACAGCGTTCATTTCGTGCTGCAGGAGGGCGTTGGGCCGGATCCGCTGCCGCTCGTCTTCACTCATGGCTGGCCGGGATCGTTCGTTGAGGTTTCGAAGATCCTGGGGCCGCTCACCGATCCCGGTGCGCATGGTGGCGATCCGGCTGATGCGTTTACGGTTGTCGCTCCGTCGCTGCCCGGATACGGCTTTTCGGAGATACCCAGCAGTGGCGGGTTCGGGCATATGCGGGCGGCTCGGATGTGGGTGGCGTTGATGTCGGAGCTTGGCTTTGAGCGTTATGGAGCGCAGGGCGGCGACATTGGCGCGCGGGTCTCGGCGCTGACCGCGTATGAAGACTCGGAGCATTGCATTGGCGCGCAGATCAACATGCCGAACAGTCCGGCGCCGGCGGACCATCCCGAGGAGGCGTGGAGCGACGAGGAGCGTGCGTTTGTCGCTCGGATGCGGGAGTGGCTGTCGCAGGAGGCGGCCTACCAGTGGATCCAGGGGACTCGGCCGCAGACGTTGTCGTATGGATTGACGGATTCTCCGGCGGGTTTGGCGGCCTGGGTTGTGGAGAAGTGGCGGTCGTGGTCGGACTGCGACGGCGACATTGAGACGCGATTCAGCAAGGACGAGATCCTGACCAACATCTCGATTTACTGGTTTACCAGGACGATGAACTCGGCCACGCGCTACTACTACGAACGCCGACAGCACGATCAGGCGAACTCTCTGCCGGGTCGGCTGGAGACGCCGGCCGGATTCTCGGTCTTCCCAAAGGAAATCTTCGGGCCGCCGCGGCACTGGGTCGAGGCGGAGTACAACGTGCAGCAGTGGTCGGTGCATGATCGCGGTGGACACTTCGCCGCGATGGAGGAGCCGGAGCTGCTGGTCGGGGACATCCGCGAGTTTTTCCGACCGTTGCGCTAATCTCCCTGCGCCGCTGGCGATTCGTCTTTCCTCATCGTCTCCCTCTTCGGCATCCGATATCCGGCTCGGGGCTGCGTGAAGACGTGCTGCGGTTCTTCGCCGTCGCTTCGCTGACGTATGCGTGTCCGGCGTGTCGATGTGAACTCAAGGAAATCCAAATGACACACAACTTCACAAAATTGTCGTTAACGGTGTTCCAATAGTGAGGAAACAATCCAGATCATTCGATACAGTCCTGGGTCATGAACATCCGATCCGCGGGGAGACGAGGTACACGTGCGCGTTGATCTCAAGCTTTATCGAGCGTATGGGCTCGCGGGCCGGACGGCCCTCGCGCACACGGGCTTCGTCTTACTCGTCTTCCTCGCCCTACTGGTCGGCAGTTCGGCCGTGCAAGGTCAGACCGCGCCGACCGTCACCTCAGTCGCCATCAGCTCCAAAGCCGGACCCGACCAGACCTATGCCCTTGGACACCACGTCCGCGTCACCCTCACCTTCAGCGAAGCCGTCAACGTCTCCGGCACGCCGCAAGTCTCGATCGACATGGATCCGGCCGACTGGGGAACCAAGCCGGCCGCCTACTCGAGCGGCAGCGGATCGACCCAGCTGACCTTCGCGCACCAGGTCGTCGAACCCAACATCTCCACCCAGGGCGTCGCCGTGCTCGCCGATTCGTTGACGCTCAACGGCGGCTCGATCACCTCTGCCTCCGCCGGAGCGGCCGCCGCGCTCTCACACGCCGGACTCCCCCATGACCCCAATCACAGGGTCAACTGGCAGGCAACCGCCCCCACCGTGACCGGCGTCGCCATCACCTCCGATCCGGGCGACGACGACAATTATCGCAAGGGCGACGCGATCCAGGTGACGCTGACCTTCAGCGAGGCGGTCAACGTCAGCGGGACGCCGAGGGTGGACATTAAGATGGACCCCAGCTACGGCGTCAAGCGCGCCTGGTACTCCGCCGGCAGCGGTTCCACCGCGCTGACCTTCGCCCACACCGTTGTCGCACCCAACATCTCGACCAGGGGCGTCGCCGTGCTCGCCAACAGCCTCAAGCTCAACGGCGGCACGATCCGCTCGGTCTCCTCCACCACCGATGTGCAGCGCGCGCACGCCGGACTCGCCCACGACGCCAACCACAAGGTCAACTGGCAGGCCTCCGCGCCGACCGTGCTCGCCGTCGCGATCACCTCCGACCCGGGCGACGACGACACCTATACCAAAGGCGACGTGATCGAGGTGTCGGTCGCGTTCAGCGAACCCGTGACGGTCAGTGGGACGCCGCAGATCGCCATCGACATGGACCCGGCCGACTGGGGAACCAGGTGGGCTGCCTACCAGGCCGGCTCCGGTTCCAATGCGCTGACCTTCGCCCACACCGTCGTTGAACCCAACCTCTCCACCGGCGGCGTCGCCGTGCTGGCCAACACCCTCAAGCTCAACGGCGGGACGATTGCGGCCGCCGGGTCGGGCAGCGCCGCCTTGCTCGTGCACCAGGGCCTGACGCATGACAGCGCTCACCAGGTCGACTGGCAACAGGCGCACGCCTGCGACCCGGTCGCGCCGTCCTCCGTCTCGGCCCTGACCATCGGCCAGGGAGCGGTCGTCTCCTGGACCCTGCCCAGCGACATGTCCGACGCCTGCGAGGTGACCGGCTTCGTCGTCAGCGCCGCCAACGAGGCGGCGGGCCTCAGCCTCGATGCCACCATTCCCGACCCCGAAGCCCGCTCGCACACCATGCGCGGCCTCACACCGGGCGATTACACCTTCGCCGTCCGGGTCGAGTACGCCGACGGCGCATCCGAAGACCTCGTGACGATGGAAGCGAACAACGTGCCGGACGCCTGCATTTCGCTGGCGGTCAAGCCGTACGCCTTCAACGCCGTGAGCGGCAAGATCACCAGCGTCAACGGCACCGGCTGTGTGACTCGCCAGATGTTCAGCTTCGAGTTCAAACGCTCCGTGGACGACTACTGGTACAGCTACGGCCGATTCCCCTGGTCGCTTATCAGCACGCAGTCCGACGCCGGCCAGCCTGATTTCATCGCCTACGACCTGCTGGAGCCCTACGTCAGCTACGACTTCCGCATCCGCGCGTACGACGCCTCCGACAGCGAGTACACGACCAGCACCCAGAGCATCACGCTCAACGCCCAGGATCCCTCGGCGACCGCCGACGCGAACAGCCCCACGGGCGTGCGCACGCTGGCCAACAATCACGGCAACATGGTCGTCTTGTGGAATGCCTACACTGCGCCGACGGGACGGACGTTGGTCAATCTTGTCGTGGAGTACCAGCCATGTCCCAACGCCAGGGTCGCGACGGAATGCGCCGGCTTCAAGAGTACCGAGACCCCAGACGCTTCTGAGACATTCCACCGCCTCACCAACCTGACTCGCGACTTCTACTGGTCGGCGCGCGTCGGCGCCAAAACTCACCTGAGCAGCCAACCCGCCTCGACCGCCACCACCGCCTGGTCGGTCTGGACGCCGGCCGTCAGGACCTGGTTCGAGCCGACCCAGATCTGGTTCGGCACCGGCCCGTCGGGTCTGCTTGGCCGCGTGTGGATCGAAGCCCAGACCAACAAGAACATCGACCAGAACACGGTCTGCAATTACGAAGACGACGGCGAATCCGGTGAAATCAATTGCCCGCCCGGCAGCCTGGTCTCCCCGGAAGCTGAAGGCGAGGTCTCAATCAGGGCGTCGTACACGCTTGATGGCGCGGTGGTGCAGTCGTCGGACTATGAAGGCGATACCGCCGGGCCGGGGGCGCCCCAGGTGGCCGCGTCCGGCGGGAACGGCAAGCTGGTGGTCGCCTGGCATGGCGCCAGCACTTCGGGTATCGTCGGCAGCCTTGACGCCTGGTTTGTCGAGCACCGCAAGCAGAACGCGGACAAGACCTGGGCCGCCTGGCCGACGAGCGGTGTCCAGAAGGCGGCGACCGACAGCTCGCATACCTTTACCGGGCTGACAAACGGCACCTGGCAGGTCCGCGTCCAGGGCCGCGCCGACGGCGACGACGACGACCCGATGACCACCGACACGCCCATACTGGGCTTCACCTCGGAGATCGTCACCGTCACCCTGGCGGCCGATCAGACCGACACGGCCATCCCGGTGCATGTCACGGTGACGCCCGGGGAGAGCGAGTCGCTGATCGTCGAGTGGGAGGAGCCCGACAGCGCCTCGCCGGCGTACGCCTACGAGGTACGTCACCGGGAGTCGGGAACCACCGCCTGGACCACGAGCGACGAGCTCTTCCCCCGATCGACGCGCCGCATGTGCTCCCACAACATGTGCTGGAATCCCAGGAGTTACGAGATCGAGGATCTCACCGCGGGCACGCGCTACGAGGTGCAAGTCCGCGCCAAGACCGCCAACGGCTGGGCCATGAACCAGGCTGGCGAGGCGGAGTGGTCGCATACGCGCGCGGCCAGGCCCAACGACTAGACGGACTCTCACCCCCAGCCCCCGCCGTCGCGGGGGCTGGCGCTCTCCCAGCGGGAGAGGGAGCCAGAGCCCTACGGTCCCCTCATCCCAACCGGAGCCTCACCCCAGCCCCCGCCTTCGAGGGGCAGGCTCTCTCCAGGAGGGAAGGGGAGTTGGCGGGGGGCGTTTGTTGATTCGCCTGGCAAGCTGAGCGTGCCGTCGGGCTCGTGCGATACTGCGCGCGGATCATTTTGTACGCAGACTCGCATTCGGCGAGAGGATTACGAACATGCCCGAACCATTCAAGATCGATGTGTCCGACACCGATATCCGCGACCTCAAGCGCCGGTTGGCGCAGACCCGTTGGCCCTCGGAAGTGAGCGATTCCGGCTGGCAGTACGGCTCGAACCTGGCTTACATGCAGGAGCTCTGTGAATACTGGCGCACCGGCTATGACTGGCGCGTCCAGGAGACGTATCTCAATCGCATCCCGCAGTTCACGACGCAGGTGTCTGCAGACGGCGTCGAGGACTACACGGTTCACTACGTGCACCAGGAAGGCAACGGACCGAACCCGCTGCCGTTGGTGTTCACTCACGGTTGGCCGGGCACGTTCTACGAGGTGGTCAAGATCCTCGGGCCCTTGACCGATCCGGCGTCGCACGGTGGCGACCCGGCCGACGCCTTCACCGTGGTCGCGCCGTCGATCCCCGGCTATGGGTTCTCGCAGATCCCGACGTCGGGCGGCTTCGGTCAGAAGCGGACCGCGCTGCTCTGGGGCGCGCTGATGGAGCAGCTCGGCTACGAGCAGTACGGAGCGCAGGGCGGCGACTGGGGCGCGATTGTGACCGCACAGGTCGCCTACCAGCACCCGGACAACTGCGTCGGCGCGCAGATCAACATGCCAATCGGTCGTCCGCCGCAGGACAAGCCGCAAGAGGAATGGACCGACCGGGAACGAGAGGTCGCGGCGCAGATGGCGCACTGGCAGGCCCAGGAGACGGGTTACCAGGCGATCCAGGGGACCAAGCCGCAGACGCTGGCATACGGGCTGACCGATTCGCCGGCCGGGCTGGCCGCCTGGATCACGGAGAAGTGGCGGTCGTGGTCGGACTGCGACGGCGATATCGAGAAGCGCTTCACCAAGGATGAGATCCTGACCAACATCTCGATCTACTGGTTCGGCCAGACGATCAACTCGTCGACCCGCTACTACTACGAGATGCGCCAGAACCAGGCCGAGAACTTCCTGCCGGGCCGACTCGAGACGCCGACCGGTTTCTCGATCTTCCCCAAGGAAATCATCACTGCGCCGCGCAGCTGGTGCGAGCCGGGTTACAACATCACCCAGTGGTCGGAGCATGAGAAGGGCGGTCACTTCGCCGCGCTGGAGGAGCCGGATCTGTTGGTGCAGGACATTCGGGACTTCTTCCGGCCTCTTCGTTAAGCGGGGAGTTAAGCGGGGAATTGTGCATCGCGCGCGGGCAGGGACAAGGCCTGCCCCTACAACTCTCTGTACGGGCGACCCTTGTGGTCGCCCGTGCGTGCGCGGCGGCATCGATTGTTCATAGGCAGAGGGAGGCAACGGTGGAGCCGTACAAAATCGCCGTCCCTGAGTCCGAGATCAGCGAGCTTCGACGGCGCCTGCGCGACGCGCGCTGGTTGAGTGAGGTTCCCGGATCTGACTGGCTGTACGGCATCGACCTTGCTTTCACGCAAGATCTTGTCGACTACTGGACGGACGAGTTCGACTGGCGTTCGATTGAGTCGCTGCTCAACGGGTTTCCCCAATTCAAGGCGTCGCTGACCGCCTGGAATGGCGAGTCGCTGGGGATTCACTTCATTCATCGGCGCAGTCCGCGACGCGACGCGCGACCGCTGATGATCCAGCATGGCTGGCCTTCGACGGTCTACGACTTCCACAAGATCATCGACGAGTTGGCCGAACCGGCGAATCCAAACGCTCCTGCGTTCCATGTGATCGCGCCGTCGTTGCCCGGCTACGGCTGGTCGGACATTCCGCGACAGGGCGGGTTGGGTCCGGCGGCGATTGCCGACATGTGGGTCGAGCTGATGTCGCGGCTGGGCTATGACGAGTTCCTGTACCACGGTGGGGATTGGGGCGCGGCCATCGGCGGACAGCTCGCGCTACGGCATGCCGACCGGATCCCCCGCATCCACATGACGATGGCCGCGCTGGCTCCGGGCGGATCAGCGGCTGCTCCACAGAGTGAGGTGGAGCAACGGTTCTTCGTCGATGAGCAGGAACCGTACGTCCGCGACGACGCTGCGCATCGCGGCATTCATGGCACCAAGTTCCAGACGATGGCGTTTCACCTTGAGGATTCGCCGGTCGGTCTGCTGGCCTGGATCGTCGACAAGTGGTGGATCCTGGCCGACATCATGCGGGAAGACGAGCAGCCGCGAGGCGGCGACCTGTATCGACGCTTTTCGAAGGACGAGCTGCTGGCGACCGTGGCGATTTACTGGTTCACGCGGACGCAGTCGTCGGCAATGCGGATCTACCACGAGGCGATGCGGCCGCCGGCGGAGGTTGAGGCGGAAATCGGCGGTCAGGTGCGATTGCGTGAGGGAGCGCGCACGGATGTGCCTGCCGGCTTCGTCAAGCTCAAGCGAGGCACGCCGCTGC
Organism: Dehalococcoidia bacterium; assembly: GCA_965208665.1. Taxonomy (GTDB): domain Bacteria; phylum Chloroflexota; class Dehalococcoidia; order Bin125; family Bin125; genus Bin125. Next base: position 1,203,554 of record CBDBPH010000002.1, on the reverse strand, counting down.
CGCCCAGGTCGTGGTGTGAGCGCGCCTTCAACGTGGTCCAGTGGACGGAGTTCCGCGAGGGCGGGCACTTCCCGGCGATGGAGGTGCCTGACCTGCTGATCGACGACATCAGAGAGTTCTTCGCCTGATGCCCGTCGTGCGACACCACCTGAGTTGTCTCGGTTGTGTCTCCCTGGCGCCGGCCTCGTTGGAGCTCTCCTGCGAGAGTTGCGGCGGCCTCTACGAGATCGACTATCCGCGGCTGCCGGAGGGCGGCATCCGCCTGCCGCTCACCCCGTTGCCGCTGGGGCAAGGAGATACGCCGACAATCAGCTTCGACTGGCCTGACGCGCTGCGCCTGCGGTTGGAGCTGAAGCTCGAGTTCCTCTCGCCGACGGGTTCGTTCAAGGATCGCGGGGCGGCGATGCTGGTCTCGGCAGCCTGGAGCGGCGGCGCGTCCGCATTCGTCGAGGACTCATCTGGCAATGCCGGCGCTGCGCTCGCCGCGTACGCCGCCGCGGCCCGGATGTCGGCCGAGATTTTCGTCCCAGCCGATGCTTCGGAGACCAAGAAAGCGCAAATCATCGCCGTCGGCGGCAACATTCACTCCGTCGACGGTGACCGTGAGGCCGTCGCCGCGGCCGCTGAGCAGTATGCCCAGGAACGGGGCATTCCCTACCTCTCGCACAACCAGAGTCCATATTTCTGCGAGGGCATGAAGTCGGCCGCCGAGGAGATCGCCGAGCACGGGCTGCCCGACGCGATCGTGTTGCCGGTCGGCAATGGTTCATTGCTGATCGGCCTGCATCGTGGATTCCGGGAATTCGTACAACTGGGTCGGATCGAACGGATGCCGCGGTTGTACGCGATCCAGGCGATGAATGTCAGCCCACTGGCTTCCGCCTTCCGCAACCATGAGCCCCGCGAACCGCAGCCAACCATGGCCGACGGCATCGCGGTCGCGCAGCCGCCGCGTCTGGCGCAGATGCTGGAGGCTGTGCGGGAGACGGGTGGAGCCGCCGGCGTCGTGTCGGAGTTGGAGATCGAGCTGGCGCGGACAACGATCTCGCAGCGCGGCCTGTTCGTGGAGCCGACATCGGCGGTGCCGTTGGCGGCGCTGCGGCGTCTGCTGGAGCGCGGGATGCTGGCCGAGGATGAGCGAGTGCTGGTGCCGTTGACGGGGTCGGGATTGAAGCAGCCGCCGATACGCTGAGACTCATGCGGCGAGATGCGTGGCCCGACCCTGCCTGGTGGATCTGGCGTCGGTTGACGTCGGTCAAGTGGGCGATTGGCTTGATTCTTGCGGCCGCGTTGTTCTCGGCCGTCGGCGTGATCATTCCCCAGGTTCCGCCGCAGTTGGCAGACATTCCGGAGCAGGTCGAGGAACACATCGAGGCTCAGCGCCCGACCTGGGGCTGGTTCACCGATGTGTTGGCGGAGTTCCCCTGGTTCTACGAGACCAACGGCGGCGTCTTCAACCTGTACAAGCAGCCCTACTGGTACGCGGTGGTGGCGCTGGTCGCGCTGGCGATCTCGGTCTGTACGGTCAGCCGCGCGCCGCCGATCTGGCGTACCGTTCGGCGGCCGCCGAAGCGGGTGAACGCGGCCTATTTCGAGCGGGCGCGACACCGGGCGTCAGCCGCGATTGGTGAGGACGAGGAACAGGGCTCAGCTCGCGATCAGCTGGTAGCCCGGCTACGCGCCGCGCGCTATCGGGTCGAGGAGGTCGAGTCCGGCGACGGCGAAGTGATGCTCTTCGCCGATCGTTACGGCTGGGCGCAACTGGCCACCTTCGCAACTCACCTGGCCTTGCTGCTGCTGCTCGGCGCGACACTGGTGACCAAGTTCGCAGGCGAGGAGTATCAGTTCTGGGTGGCCGAGGGCGAGTCTCACATTCTCTTCCCGCCGGGAGACGATCGTGCGCAGGTGCAGATCGTCGTTGACGATGCGATCGCGCGGTTTGCCGACGACGGTCAGGCGTTGGATTTCCGCAGCATCGTCCGAGTGGCAGAGGCCGGCCGAGAGGTCGGCGGCGGAGAGGTGACCGTCAACGGGCCCGTCCACGCGGCGGGCTACCGAGTCCACCAGGCGGCGTACTGGGAGCATGGCGCGGAGTTGCGCGTGTTCGATCATGCGTCGGGCCAGTTGCTCTACGCGGAGACGCACTTCCTTGACGGGCAGATCGTCGGACCAAGAATTCGGGTTGAACGCGGTGGCGCGGTGGTGTCGGAAGAGGTGATTTCGCTGCAGCATCAGGTTGTGGACGAAGTTGCCGGATCGGGGGGTGATGAGCGGGTCTCGGGTTACAGCCTGGCGCCGCTCGACGCGGTCCGATCCCTGGCGATCGTGCTGATCCCGACGGAGGTCGACTTCGAGTTCTGGTACCGCGTGATCCAGACACCGCAGGACGCTGCGGGGTTGACATTGGCCGACCTCGGCGTCGGAATGGAAGCGCCGACGGGACCTCGAGTGCTCTTGTCGATAAATGGCGAGCGGGCGTTCGAGGGTGTGGTGTCGCTCGATCAGGAGGAGGGCGAGGCTCGATTGACCGCGCTGGCGGTCGGCGAGGACGAGTTGCTTTACGTGGGATTTCGAGACGGAGAAACGGGCGAGGGGTTCTTTTACTACTCGCCAAGTCGAGAGTCCGATCGTGGTGCGCTGTCGACGGGCGGTTCGATCGAGCTGAGCAATGGTATGAGCCTGACCTATCTCGGCGCTGAGCCAGACGAAGGGCTCCAGGGCTCGCTCGCGATCAATGAGACGCGACGAGTCGGGGCGATCGACCTGACCTGGCTAGGCGCGGAGTCCGTGTTCTTTGAGGTGGCGTCGGATATCCCCGGGGCGGCGGGTGATGCGCTGATCGCGTTGGAGCGATTCGGACAGGCGCGGACGGCGGAGCAGTTCAACGCGCTCGGTGGAGAGAGCGTGCGGCTGGCGGAAGGGTCGACGAATACGTCGTCGGCGGGCGGACAGGTAGGACGGCCGGCACGGATGGTGCTGGGTTTGGGCGGCGCTGCGGGCCGGATCGAGCTGGACGAGGGGCAGGAGATCGTGCACGGCGGGATGCGCTACCAGTTCGCCGGCCCGCGCGAGTTCACCGGGCTCAACGTGCGCCGCGATCCGGGCGGGACGGCGTTCTGGGTGGGGATCGGACTCGGGATTGTCGGGATGAGCACGACCTTTTTCATGCCGCGGCGCCGGGTCTGGGCACGAGTGACGGCGGATCGCATCCAACTGGCGGGACAGGCCGGACACGGCGTTGACCTGACATCTGAACTGGAACGGCTCGCATCCGGTGAAGACCAGCAGGGCAAACCGCGCCGCCGCTTTGGTGGTCGCGGTATGTTCGGCGGCGACTACGCTCAAGGTGATGACGGGAGTGGTGACGATGATTGAGCTGGTCGGGATCATCAACATCAATATCAATCCGGTGTTGGTCGACACCGGCGGATTCGAGCTCACGTGGCACGGACTGTTCACGGCAGTCGGGATCGCGCTGGGGGTGTGGTTGGCGGTGCGTCTGGCGCGTCGCGCGCGCATCTCCGAGGACGATGCGATGTCGATCGCTGTGGTCTCGGTGCTCTCGGGGATCGTCGGCGCACGGCTGCTTTGGGTGCTGGAACACACTGACCAGATCGGCTCCGTCGGCGACATATTCGCCCTGACCGACGGTGGGATCTCGATTTACGGCGCGATGATCGGCGGCGTGTTGGGCGGCTTTCTGTTTGTGACGTTCTTCAAGCCGAACTTTCCCAAGTGGGTGGCGTTGGACGTCGCTGCGCCGGGAATGATCCTGGGGCAGGCGGTGGGTAGGTTTGGCGACACGATCAACGGCGAGCACTTCGCCAACGCCTCCGATCTGCCGTGGGCCTTTCGCTACACGCATCCGCTGACCGACGGGCCCTGGTCTTCGCCCGGAGTCGATGAGTGGTACCGCGGATCTCGCGGGTTGGTCGATGAGGCGCCGGTCGCGGTGCACCCGGTCGCGGGGGGCTACGAGCCGATTCTGGACTTCATGATCCTCGGTGGGCTGTTCTTGCTGCGTCGGCTGGGGGTCGGCGCCGGTTGGGGATTCACGTTCTACGTCTTCGCCTACGCGGTTGTGCGCGGCTCGCTGTCGTTGCTGCGGACCGACGAGGCGGCGCTCGCCGGTGCGCTGAGCGTGCCGCAACTGCTGGCGATCATCACGGCCATCGCCGCGGTCTGGATGGCGCTGCACTTGCGGCGACATCAGCAGGCACCGGTGCCGACCGGCGTTACGACGGAGCGGCAAACGCACCGCGGCAGCCGACGCGGAGGTCTCGGCCGTGGCTGATGGAGTGGAGCTGATCCTCTGGGTGAGGTCTGATTGCGACGCCTGCGAGCGGGCGCGGGAACTGATGGCTTCGCTCTCGGTGGCGATGCTGTTCGAATGGTCGGAGCAAGAAGGCGAGTTTGGGGATGCGGTGCCGGTCGTGGCGACGGCCGATGGACGAGTCCTGGCCGAGGCGCCGATCCGGGCGGGCGATCTGGTCGATGCGATTCTGGCGGCTACTGCTCGAGATTGATCGAGTGCAGGCCGCACTCCTTTTGCGTGGCCTCTTCCCACCACCAGCGGCCGGCTCGCTCGTGCTCGCCGGGATGGGTGGCTCGGGTGCACGGGGCGCAGCCGATCGACTTGAAACCCTGGTCGTGGAGCGGGTTGTAGGGCACGCCATAGGCCATGATGTGCTGCCAGACCTGAGTGGACGACCAGTTGGCCAGCGGATTGAACTTGACCAGAGGATCGTCCTCTCGACCGAACCCGGGATCAAGTTGGACGACCGGAATCTCGGCGCGCGTGCCCGGCGACTGGTCCTTGCGCTGTCCGGTGATGTAGGCGTCGACATGGGCCAGCGCGCGTCCAAGCGGCTCGACCTTGCGGATTCCGCAGCACTCCTGGTGCCCGTCGGTGCGGAAGCTGAACAGACCCTTCTCGCGGACCAACGCCTGGACGGCCTCAGCGTTGGGATAGTAGGCCTCGATCGGCACGTCGTAGTGCTCGCGCACCTGCTGGATGAATTCGAGCGTTTCGGGATGCAGTCGGCCGGTGTCGAGCGTGAAGACGTTGAACGATCGGCCCAGTCTCTGTGCTTCGCGAGCGGCGAAGTCGACGAGCACCACATCTTCGGCCCCGCTGAATGAGATGGTGATGTTGTCGAAGCGGGCGAGCGCCTCGGCGACGATGTCGGCCGGATGTGAATCGGCCAGTCGCTGGGAGTCGGCCTCGATCTGTGTCGCGTCGATTGCACTGCTGGAGGTGGTCATGCGCGGGCTCCGGGAGGTGAGGCGGGCGGGCGGCTCGGTTGGCCGACGAGAAATGTTACTATTTCAGTCAAGATTATCCGCATCGTCTGAGATGCGGTACCTGAGAATCGTGTTCCCGATGATGAAGCTGTCTTCCACGAGCGATTATGGCATTCGCGCCCTGGTCGATCTGGCGCAGCACGATGACGGCGCGCCGATTCCGTCGGCGGAGATCGCGGAACGACAGGGCATTCCGGGCTCGCTGGCCGGTCAGGTACTGGGACGCTTGCGCGCGGCGGGGTTCATCTCCTCGGCGCGCGGATCCCAAGGGGGACACCAACTGGCGTTGCCGGCCGAGGAGATTCGACTTGATCGTGTCGTTCAGGCGCTCGAAGGCCCGCTCACGCTGGCGGCCTGCCTGGAACGCGGCGCGCAGAACGGGCGAGCCTCGGAGCGCTGTACCGGGGCGGCCGCGCAAGTCCGCCTCTGGGACGACGTGCGTGCCGCCATTTTGAACACTCTGGCCGACCGCACGATCGCCGACCTGGCAGCGGAAACGGCCCAGCTGGGGGCGCCGAGCGGCGGACGGTACCAGATCTAGCGCAATCCCTACGAGACGAATCCACCTTGAGCCTGACTCGACCGCAGTTGGCAAACTCCGTGCTTGAACTGATCGGCGCCACACCGATGGTCCGACTGCATCGGGTCGTGCCTGATGGCGGAGCCGAGGTGGTGGCGAAGCTGGAGTCCCTCAATCCGGGCGGTTCGGTCAAGGACCGGATCGCGAAGTCGATGGTCGACGATGCAGAGTGCAGCGGCGCGTTGCGGCCGGGTGACGTGATCGTCGAACCGACATCGGGGAACACCGGCGTTGGGCTGGCATTGGTTGCGGCGGTCAAGGGCTATCGACTGATTCTGACCATGCCCGAGGACATGTCACACGAGCGGCGACGACTGTTGGAGCGTTTCGGCGCGGAGGTGGTGCTGACGCCAGCGATCGAAGGGATGACCGGGGCGGTGTATGCGGCGGAGGAGTTGGCCTCGGATGACGGTTACTTCATGCCGCAGCAATTCCAGAATCTGTCCAATCCGGAGATCCACCGACGGACCACGGCCCTGGAAATCTGGTCTGCGCTGGAAGGTCGCGAGATGCCAGACGGCGAGCGTCTGCACGCGTTCGTGACCGGCGTAGGAACCGGCGGCACGATCACCGGGGTCGGCGAAGTGCTGCGGGATCGTCAGCCGAGCCTGGCGGTGACTGCGGTGGAACCGGAGCGGTCGCCGGTACTGCAGGGCGGCAAGTTCTCGGTCCATGCCATTCAGGGCATCGGCGCATCGTTCGTGCCCGGCGTCCTGAACCGCGAGATCTACGACGAGGTGATTGGCGTCTCGGATCGTGATGCCGAGCAGATGATGCTTCGGTTGACGCGCGAAGAGGGGATCTTGTGCGGCGTTTCATCGGGCGCGAACGTGTACGCGGCGAACATCGTCGCCGAACGTCTCGGTCCCGATTGTCGGGTCGTGACGACGATCTGCGACACAGGCGAACGGTATCTGTCGATGCCGCTCTCTGACAGCTAAGAGCGAGCTGAGAGGACGAGTCATGAGCGTGAAGGTCTACATTCCGACTCCGTTTCGGAAGATCACCGGGAACCGCACCTTTGTCGACGCCGAGGGCATCGACGTCAACGGAGTACTGCGCGACCTTGATCAGCGCTTCCCGGGCTTCGGCGAGATGGTTTTCGACGGCGAGCAGGAACTGCTCGAACACGTCAACGTCTACGTGAACAATCACGAGATCACATCGTTGAACGGGCCCGAAACGCCGGTCGCGGACGGGGACGAACTGGCAGTGATTCCCGCGATCGCGGGCGGTGCCGGCCCAGCACCAACCGTGATGACGCCGGAGATGGTTGAGCGCTACTCGCGGCACCTGATCATGGACCAGGTCGGCCCGCTTGGTCAGCGCAAGCTGATCGACGGCAAGATTCTCGCAGTCGGCGCCGGCGGCCTGGGATCTCCCGTGCTGGTGTACCTGGCCGCGGCCGGGGTCGGCACGATCGGGATTGTCGATTTCGACGTGGTTGATCGGTCCAACCTGCAACGCCAGATCATCCACGGCACGTCCGACATCGGACGGCTGAAGGTCGACTCGGCCAAGGACCGGATTCTTGACATGAATCCGAACGTCAACGTGATCACCCACACTTCGCCGCTGACCTCGGACAACGCGATGGAGATCATCCCGGAGTACGACGTAATCATCAACGGGGCGGACAACTTCGCCACCCGCTACCTGGTCAACGACGCCGCGTTCCTGGCGGAGAAGGTCCTGGTGGACGGCTCGATCTTCCTGTTCGAGGGTCAAGTCACCACGTTTTTCCCGGGCGAGGGATGCTACCGCTGCCTGTACCCATCGCCGCCGCCGCCGGGCATGGTTCCGTCCTGCTCCGAGGCCGGCGTGCTCGGTGTGCTGCCGGGGACGGTCGGCGCGATCCAGGCGACTGAGGCGATCAAAGTGCTGCTCGAGCAGGGGGAACCGCTCAAGAATCGGTTGCTGCTGTACGACGCGCTGGCGATGGACTTCCGCACTGTGAAGATTCGTCGAGATCCGGGCTGCCCGCTCTGCGGGGACGCGCCGACGGTGACCAAACTGATCGACTACGAAGAGTTCTGCGGCTCGCCGTTCCACGAGGGTCCCGCAGTCGCCGCCGGAGGCTAGGTTGCATTCATCTCCCCCGCTCATGAGCGAGAGGTATCACCGCATGGCTGTAGAAGTTCGGGTCCCGTCGATGCTGCAGAAGTTCACCGACGGCGAGAAGAAAGTGCGACTCGAGTCCGCCAACATTGGCGAGTTGCTAACCACGCTGGAGACTTCATATCCGGGGATCGGCGAGCAACTGATGGAAGACGGCGAACTGCGCCGTTTCGTCAACATCTACCTGAACGACGAGGACATTCGCTTCCTTGACGGCATGGACACGTCGCTGTCCGATGGCGATGTGCTCGCGATCTTGCCGGCGCTCGCTGGCGGCGCAACCTGATGGTCACGGCCGCGCCCGCCCGCTATCAGTCCTTGCTGGACACGATCGGCGACACACCGCTGGTCCGACTGCAGCGGATGTCGCCGAATCCTGATGTGGCGATCTGGGTGAAGCTGGAAGGCCAGAATCCAACCGGTTCGGTCAAGGACCGGATCGCGAGGGCGATGATCGACGCTGCGCACGCCGACGGCTCGCTTCGACCTGGCCAGACGATCCTTGAACCGACATCCGGCAACACCGGACTGTCGATCGCGCTAATGGGCCGGCTGACGGGTCATCCGGTGCGTTGCGTCATGCCGGAGTCGGTCTCGGTCGAGCGGCGCGATCTGCTTTCCTTTTTCGGCGCCGAGGTCGTGCTCTCGCCGGGAGAGACCGGCTCGAACGGCGCGGTGCGCATGGCCAAGGAAATGTACGAGGCGGATCCGTCGGTGTTCATGCCGATGCAGTACGAGAACGCGGCCAATCCGGGCGCGCACTACGAGACGACGGGCCCGGAGATCTACCGCGACTGCCCCGAGATCACACACTTCGTCGCCGGTCTCGGCACAGGCGGCACGCTGACCGGCGTTGGCCGGTATCTCAAGGAGCAGAACCCGGAGATCAAGATCGTCGCGGCTGCGCCGCATCCCGGCGATCTGGTGCAGGGGCTGCGCTCGCTCGATGAGGGCTACATCCCGCCGGTCCTGGACGAGTCGGTGCTTGACGCCCGCATCATGGTCGACTCCCGCACGTCCTTCGCAGTCGTCAAACGGCTACTCGAAGAGGAAGGCATCTTCGCGGGTATCTCGTGCGGCGCTGCAATTCGCGCGGCGCAGCGAGCCGCAGAGCGGCTCGACTCGGGCAACATCGTGGTCCTGCTCGCCGACGGCGGGTGGAAGTACCTCTCCACCGGCCTCTGGAACCGCGAATACGACGACATCGCCGGCGACGAGGAAATCGAAGGCAAAATCTGGTGGTGAGCCACCAGGGTCCGAAGAAAGGACAGCAACATGGCTGACTATGCACACCCCGAGAAGCTCGTCTCGACCGACTGGGTCGCCAACAACTTGGATGATCCGAACGTGGTTCTGATCGAGGTCGATGTCGACACTTCGGCGTACGACGAGGGGCACCCGCCGGGAGCGGTGGCGTGGAACTGGACTTCGCAGTTGCAGGACCAGGTTTCGCGCGATGTCGCATCCCGCGAGGTGATCACCGACCTGCTACGCAGCGCCGGCGCGAACGATGACTCGCAGATCGTGCTGTTCGGCGACAACAACAACTGGTTCGCGGCGTACGCGCTGTGGATGCTGGAGCTGTACGGCGTCACGAACACCGCGTTGATGGACGGCGGCCGAGTCAAGTGGCTGGCCGAAGGTCGTGCGACCACGACCGACGGACCTTCGGCCGGATCGGGCAGTATCGCCGTCGCCGAGCGCGATGAGACGCTGCGCGCCCGTCTGAGCGACGTGCTGGCGCACGTTGAGGCCGGCGGACAACTGGTCGACGTTCGCTCGCCGGACGAGTTCAACGGGGTGATCATGGCGCCTCCGGGACTGCCCGAGACCGCGCAGCGCAAGGGTCACGTGCCCGGCGCGTCGAACATCCCCTGGGCGACCGCCGTGGCCGAGGACGGCACGTTCAAGTCGGCCGACGAGCTCAGCGATATCTACCAGGCGCAGGGCATCACCGGTGACCAGTCGGTGATCGCCTACTGCCGGATCGGCGAGCGCTCGTCGCATAGCTGGTTCGCGCTGCGTTACCTGCTGGGCATCGACCACACGACGAACTACGACGGCTCCTGGACCGAGTACGGCTCCGTGGTTGGCGTGCCGATCGACAATCCATCGGCGTAATGGCCGAGGTCGATCAGGTCTGGAAGCGCACCGTCGCCCGAGCCGTGAGTTCGGGCGATGCATCTGCGCTGCCGGTCCATTTCTCTCCTTTGGTCCTACGCCGCTACACGGACAGCGGCGCGAAGATCCTGCGCACCGACACGGTCGGCCGGCTGATGCAACCGGGCAAGGCGGTGATCGACTTCGGCATCGTCGAGGGGGACACCGTTATCCACCTGCGATTCGGCGATATCGGCTCGCTGATTCCCGAATCGGAGCGTGTCCACTGGCTGGACCATCTGGTCCCTCCGTCGACGAGTCGTCCGTATCTGCAGATGACGTTGCAGCCCGGGGCCTGTCATGATGACGGTGAGCTGCGCGAGTGGGTTCCCGAGGCGTAGCGGTGCCGGTCGAGTTCCCTCCGTTGCCCACGCCGGACGGCGACGAGCGCTACGGCGTCATCTATGCCGACCCGCCCTGGGACTACAAGGGCCAACTCCAGCATGCCGGGCCGGGCAGCGGCGACTCGGGTGGGGCGATTCGGCACTATGAGACGGTGCAGCTACAGGACTTAATCGCGCTCGAGGTCCAGTCGATTGCTGCGGACGATTCGCTGCTGTTCATGTGGGCAACGTCGCCGCATCTGGATCAGGCGATCGAGCTGGGGAAGGCCTGGGGTTTCGCGTGGGCCACCGTGGCGTTCGTCTGGGACAAGCAGCGGGTCAATCCGGGGTTCTACACGATGTCGCAGTGCGAGCTTTGTCTGGTCTTCAAGCGTGGCCGGATTCCTGCTCCACGCGGCGCGCGTAACGTTCGACAACTGGTGTCGGAACGGCGCGAGGAGCATTCGCGCAAGCCGGTCGAGGTGCGGCGCCGGATCGAGGAGATGTTCCCACGCCAACGTAAGCTCGAGCTATTCGCGCGAGACGCCGATGTCCACGGCTGGGACACCTGGGGCGCGGAGATTCCTCATCCACAGACGGAGCGGACATTCTGGCAAGAGCAGCGGGAGGCGGCAGGAACATGAGCCTGGAGTTGCCGCAGGTCCTGATCGACGAGATGGTCGCCCACTCGCGCGAGGACTTGCCAAACGAATGCTGCGGGGTGATCGGGCGCGGGTCCGATGGCGCCATGACACTCTGGCGGGCGACCAACGATCAGGCCTCGCCCTGGCGATTCAATATTCCTGCGCAGCAGTTGCTGCATCTGTACAACGCGATTGACGATGTCGACGGTGACCTGCTGGTGATCTATCACTCGCACGTGGCCTCGGAGGCGCGGCCCTCGCCGACCGATCTGAACATCGCTCGGCTGCATAAGGGCGCGACGGAGTGGCCGTACTGGGTGCTGGTCTCACTGGCCGACGAGCCGCCGTCGGTGCGCGCGTGGCGGATCGACGACGGCGACGAACCGGATACGGTGAAGGCGTCGGAGATTGAGTTGGTGATCTCCGGGGGTGACGCCGAGCGGAAGCTGTTGGAGATGATCGAGGTTGACGGCAGGCCGAGAGTGCGGGAGTCAACGTTGTGAAGGGACTGTAGTGGAGCTGGATGCGTTTCCGTGGGGTTCGCGGACGCTGATAGTCGGGATTCTCAACGTCACACCTGATTCGTTTGCCGGGGACGGGATCGTCGATGTTGAGGGAGCGGTCGCCGTGGCCGAGCAGATGGTGCTCGACGGCGCGGACATCATCGACATCGGTGGAGAGTCGACTCGCCCCGGATTCCAGCCGGTGAGCACGGAGGTTGAGCGGGAGCGCGTGGTTCGAGTCGTGGAGCGCGCAGCGGCGCGTTTGCACGTGACGCCGATCTCGATCGACACGACCAAGCCAGAGGTGGCGCTGGACGCGTTCGAGGCGGGGGCGACCATACTTAACGACACGAACGGTCTGCAGGGCGATCCCGCGCTGGCCGATGTCGCTGCTGCTCGTGACGCCTGGGTTCTCGCCATGCACAATCAGCGCCTCCGACCCGCTGCGACCGATCCCGTTGCGGCCACGCTGGATGGATTTCGCGAATCGCTGGACATCGCGACCCGGCACGGGGTCTCGCAAGAGCGGGTCATCCTGGATCCCGGTTTCGGTTTTGGCTGGGAACTGGTCGAGAACGCTGAGATTCTTCGGCGGCTGTCGGAATTGCGGGTGTTGCGACGTCCGATCATGGTTGGGATGTCACGCAAGCGGATGACGGGGGAGCAATTCGGCTGGGGCGTTGAGCAACGGCTCGAAGGTTCGGCTGCCGTGACGGCGCTGGCCGTCGCCAACGGGGCGGATCTGGTGCGCGTCCACGACGTCGCCGAGATGACCCGGGTTGTGCGGATGGCCGACGACATCGTGCGCCAATGACGAGCGTCTTCCTCGGCCTCGGCGGGAACATGGGCGATCGGCGGGCGATGATGCGCTCTGCCGTGGAGGGGATTCGCCATGTCTTGGACGATGTTGCGGTCTCTTCCCTCTACGAGTCGGCGGCCTGGGGTGTGACTGAACAGGCGGCATTTCTCAACGCGGTCGCGCGCGGTCGAACGTCACTTGGGCCGGTTGAGCTCCTGGATGCCGTGCAGGCGATCGAGAATGAACTGGGCCGCGTGCGCGAACAGCACTGGGGTCCACGTCTGATTGACATTGACATCCTGCTCTATGGAAGCAAGGTGATTGATGAGCCTCGGCTCAGGGTTCCGCATCCCCACATGAACCAGCGCGGATTCGTCTTGCGGCCGCTTGCGGATCTGGCGCCAGGATTGACATTGCCCGACGGATCGCTGGTCGGGGAGCTGTTAACGACGGTCGATCAGAATGACCTACGGAGGATCGAGGGTCCGGGTTGGGCAGCCCCGCGAGACGACTAGATGTCGTCGAGCGGCTCGGGGACGAAGTTGAGACCCTCGAGGTCGTCTTCGAGTTCGTAGGTTGTCCAGCCAACCCAGAAGAGCAAGACGGCCGCGGTCAACGTGATTGCGGCGGCGGGGATGGCGACGGCGGCGTAGCTGCGGCGGCGGACGCCCGCCAGGAACCAGATCGCCTGAAACGCAGCGGCGATCATCAGGGTGAGACCGGTCAGACGGGTTCGGTCCATCGGGGCCATGCAGCGAGCATATCGCCGTTGATAGGCTTGCGTTGTGACCACGGAATCGACCGAATCAACCCACTCGACCCAGTTGGCTGACGTCGACGACGGGCTCGACGATGTCGAAGAGCGGCTGCTGGATCGTCCAGACGCTATCGCCGAACCGCTCGCCGCTCGGGTGCTGATTCTGCACCGTCGCGTAGTGACGATTACGCCGGAGCGAATCGAGGTTCGGCCGCCACGGTCGGCTGTGATTGTGCCCTTGTTTGGCGTAGCTCTGACCGCGGGCCTGCTGGTACTGATGGGAGCGTCGGTCGACTCGTTCCCGTTCTGGCTGATGGGCATCCTGCTGCTCTTCGCCGTGGTGCTCCTGCCGCTGTCCGGGATCTCGTTGGTGTACGCCCTGATGGGCGCCAATATCGTCGCCGATCGCGGCGGTCAAAACGTTTCGATGAAGCAACGATTCCTGGGACTCGGGATTGGGACGAACGAACTGATCCCGTTCTGGAAGATCCGCGAGCTGCTGGTGGAAGACGAGGGCCGCGAGATCGCCCGCGCGGGCGGGACGATTCCGGCCGAGGAGTTCGCGCAGTGGCAACTGGTCCTGGTCAAGAAGAGCGGTACGAGACACGTGCTCGGATCCGTCTCGACGCCACGCCAGCACGAGGAAGAGGGACTACAGCAAATCTTCGAAGTCGCAGAGGCGTTTTCGGCGCTGACGGAAGCGCCGATCCGCGGGCCGATCTGGTAGGAGCACTGATGACCGACACCGTATCTGGTTGGCAAGCGCGGATCGACGCCGATGTCCGGGCTTCGCTCTCCGACATGGCAACGATTGCGGTGATTGGACTCTCTCCGAATGCGGAGCGCGATTCTCATCGCGTGAGCGCGTACATGCAGCGGCACGGATATCGGATCATCCCAATCAATCCGGCTGCGGCGGGGACGGAGATCCTGGGCGAGCACGTTTACGCCTCGCTTGAGGATGCGCGGCAGGCGCTGCCGGGCCTCGAAATCGACACGGTCAACGTGTTCCGACGCTCGGTCGACACCGACCGACCGATTGCCGACGCGATCGCCGCGTGGTCGGGGGGCGTGCGCACGGTCTGGCTGCAGCTCGGGATCGTCAATCCCGATGGTCTGAATCAGGCGCGAGCCGCCGGCCTACGTGCCATCGAGGACAGATGCCTCATGGTTGAACATCGGCGTCTGGTACCGACGGATCAGGTGCGTTAACGTGCAGACACACCACGGTATCGACTAACGCGAGGCCTGCGCGTGCAGCAGCCGATTGCCGACTCGGATCCAGAACCGCCGCATCCCGACATCCCGGTACGCGCGATTGACGACCGCCCGCGCGAGGCATGCGGCGTGTTCGGCATCTGGGCGCCCGAGGTGGATGTCGCGGTCGAAACGTTCTATGGCATCCACACGCTGCAGCATCGCGGGCAGGAGAGCGCCGGGATTTGCACTACCGACGGCCGCAGGCTCACGGTCAAGACCGGCATGGGTCTGGTCGCCCAGGTATTCGACGAAGAGAGCGCGGCAGAGCTGGAAGGCATCGCCGCCATTGGGCACACGCGCTACTCCACGACCGGCGCCAGCCGATTTCGCAACGCGCAGCCAATCCTGCTTGACGATCCTTTGACAGGCGAGCAGATGGCGATCGCGCACAACGGCAACGTCGTCAACGCGGCTCAGGTCCGGGTCGAGCTGAGTGAGAACGGGGCCACCTTCGAAACCTCGACAGACACCGAGGTGCTGGCCAAGTACCTGCTGCTCTTCGGCGACGACGAGGAGGAGATCGACGAGGTCTGGGAGACGCGCTTCAGTGCGCTGATGCGGCATATCGAAGTGGCGTACTCATTGGTCTTACTGACCCCCGATCGGCTGATGGCCGCTCGCGATCCATATGGCGTCCGGCCGCTGTGCATCGGAGAGGTCGGCGGCCGCTACGTGGTGGCGTCGGAGACCTGTGCGCTTGACCAACTCGGCGCGACACTGCTGCGCGAAGTCAGGCCGGGTGAGCTGATCACGATCGACGATCGCGGCATGCGCTCGTACCAGGCGATCTTCCCCGCCCAGCCGGCCGGCTGCGTGTTCGAGCACATCTACTTCGCGCGACCTGACTCGATCCTCGATGGTCAGGCGGCATGGCAATCGCGGACGCAGCTGGGCGTCGAGCTGGCGCGCGAACAACCGGCGGACGGGGACATCGTGATTGGCGTACCCGACTCGGCGACGGCGCACGCGATCGGTTACTCGTCCGAGTCGGGGATTCCCTACTCGGAGGGTCTGGTCAAGAACCGCTATGTGGGGCGCACGTTTATCTCCCCTGACCAGCGTCTGCGCGACCTGGGCGCGCATCTGAAGTACAACCCGATGCCCTCGGTGTTGGCCGGCCGGCGTGTGGTCGTCGTAGACGACACGATCGTCCGCGGCACGACGACGCCACGGATCGTGAAGCTGTTGCGTGAAGCGGGCGCGGCGGAGATCCATATGCGCATCGCTGCTCCGCCGATCCGCCATCCCTGTCACTTCGGCGTCGACATGGCGACACGGCAGGAACTGATCGCGGCGCGGCAGTCAGTCGAAGAGATTCGCCAACACCTGGGCGCGGATTCGCTTGGCTACCTGAGCCAGGAGGGTCTGCAGCGCGCCCTGTCGCTGGGGAAAACCACCTGCCTGGCCTGTTTCAACGGCGACTACCCGGTATCGGTCCAGACTGATTTCGAGATCGACACGTTGGCGGTTCCTCTGGTCACTGCTGCCCCTCCGCGCGTGAACGGCAATGGGAACGGCGCTACGCCACCTCGGAACGGCCGCTCGGACGAAACACGGGTTGCGCTCGCGCCGGAGCGCCGCTGAGCGATGTCCCAGACCGAGCGAATCGAGCAGAGCGCATCCGCTTACGCGGCCGTCGGCGTCGACGTGGATGCCAATGATCGGCTGATCCCCCGATACCGCGATCTGGCGCATTCAGCGACACGCCCTGAGCAACTGGGCGATGTGGGCGCGTTCAGCGGCCTGTTCGAACTGTCCGGGTACGAACGGCCCGTGCTGGCCGCATCGACCGACGGCGTCGGAACCAAGGTCATGCTGGCGAGCCTGGCCGGACGCCTCGAAGGCGTCGGCCACGACCTGGTCAACCACTGCATTAACGACATTCTCTGTGTGGGAGCGGCGCCGCTCTTCTTCCTCGACTACCTCGCGGCGAACGAACTGTCGGAGGACGACAAGGTCGCCGTTGTTTCGGGTGTCGCCGCCGCCTGCCGGGAGAGCGGGATTGCGCTACTCGGCGGTGAGACGGCCGATATGCCTGACCTGTATCCCGCCGGGCATTTCGACCTGGCCGGCACGATCGTCGGTGTAGTCGAACGGGGTCGGGAGATCACCGGCGCGTCGATCGCGTCGGGCGACGTGTTGCTGGGACTACCGAGCAACGGACTGCATACCAACGGTTACTCGCTGGCCCGTCAGGTGTTCGGGCTGCGACCGGAAGACGGATCCTGGACAGACCGTCAGGCCCGGCTTGACCGCTACGAGCCTGATCTGAACGAGGCGCTGGCCGACGCCCTGCTGCGCCCGCATATCTCCTACTGGCCGGCGCTGCGCGGCTGTTTGCACCGGATTAAGGGCATTGCGCACATCACTGGTGGCGGAATCGCTGGGAACATCGAGCGCGTGCTCCCCGATGATGTCCGTGTCTTGCTCGATTCGTCCTGCTGGGCGGAGCCACCGGTTTTCGAGTTGATCCGCCGTCGGGCTGAGCTATCCACGGCGGAGATGTACCGAGTCTTCAACATGGGCCTCGGCATGGCTGTTGTGGTCGCTGCGGAGGACGCCGCCACGATGGTGGATGAAATCGAGGACGCATCGAGAATCGGCGAGGTGCTCCCGGGTGACTCGTCTGTATCAAGTCGAGTTGCGATAATGCGGGCAGGCAGGGTGGTCTGAGTAGACCGACAGGACTTGCCCGACAGCAGCCAGAGCGGGGCCGCGATCTTGACCAGAATTCCCTGCGGGCTTACATTTCTTGAGCGCGCCCCGATGGGGCGCGCGGGATAATCGTGGGAAGAGGTAGCTGGTGGACCTGCTGACAGCCGCCCTCGTGACGATTCCATTCCGTTCCGAGATCATGGAGCTCCCGCTGGTCGGGTTGACAATGCTCTTCTGCTTCGGTGCGCTCGTGATTCTCGGACGCTGGTGGGAGCGCTAATCGGCCATGGCGAATCTTGAACGCGCGCCGCGCAAGTCGTTCAACGACCTGATCTACGATCTGATCTTCAAGAATTACGTCTGGCAGTCGATCTTCCGGACGGGCTACCCCAATACGCCGCGTAATCAGATGTTGGCCGTTGCCACCAACGTCTTCCTCCACCTGCATCCGACGCGAATTCACCGCACGCACGTCAAGATCACCCATACCTATTGCCTGGGCGGCCTGTCCTTCTTCATGTTCCTGGGTCTGACCGTGACCGGCGTGCTCTTGATGTTCTATTACGTGCCATCGATCGAGCGCGCCTATCAGGACATCCAGGAGCTTGAGGCGAATGTCCGCTTCGGGCAGCTGTTGCGCAACATGCACCGCTGGATGGCGCATGCGATGATCATCCTCGTGCTGCTGCACATGATGCGCGTCTTCTACACCGGCGCCTACAAGCCGCCCCGCGAGTTCAATTGGGTCGTGGGCGTGGTGCTCTTCATCCTGACGTTGCTGCTCTCCTTTACCGGCTACCTGCTGCCGTGGGACCAGCTGGCGTTCTGGGCGATCACCGTCGGCACGACGATGGTCGGCTCGGCGCCGGTCCTGGGCGACGAATCGAAGTTCCTCCTGCTTGGTGGTTTCTCCGTAGGCCCGAACGCGCTGATTCGGTTCTACACACTGCACGTGATTGGATTGCCGTTGGTGATCTCGATCTTCATGGCCGTGCACTTCTGGCGGGTCCGTCGCGACGGCGGCCTCGCACGGCCGCTGTAGCGGGGGAGGACAGACTTAATGGTCAGCCGCGCCGCTGCAGCGATCCGCATCCGACCGCGCCGTGAGCGGGAACAGGAAGTCCTGGTCTGGCCGGACCTCGTCTTCATCGAGTTCATCTCTGCACTGATCTTCTCGATTGCGCTGATGGTGCTCTCGGCGATGGTCAACGCGCCGTTGCTCAACCGCGCTGACCCGGACACGACGCCGAACCCATCCAAGGCTCCGTGGTACTTCCTCAACCTGCAGGAACTCCTACTGCATATGGAACCCGCCTGGGCCGGCGTGATCGTGCCCACGATTGCCCTCGTCCTGCTGGCTGCGATCCCGTACTGGGACCGCGACACGGAAGGTCAGGGAGTTTGGTTCGGGACGAAGTTCGCGGGTCGGCTGACTGTCTTTGGGTTCACCGCCGCGACGCTGATCACGAGCCTGCTGATCATCTGGGACGGTTCGTTGCACGTCGTGTGGACGGAAAACATCATCCGCGGCCTGGGCCTGAACAGCGATTTCTCGTGGCCGGGCGGGCTCGACTGGTTCCGCAACCTGCGCGGCTTCGATACAGGCATTCCGTGGGAATCGATAGGGTTTACCATCGGCGGATTCACGATGTTTGAGGATTGGCGGGCCATCCCTCTGGGCATTCCGGGGACGACGACCGATCCGTGGCTGCTAAACCTCAATTTCCCGTCCTTCCTCTCCCAGCAGATCATCCCGGTCGCGACGATGGTCGGCCTGCCGATCGCGTTCGTGCTGTTCTGCAAGATGCTCGGCTGGATCCAAACTCGGCGCGACATCGCTCTGCTCATCTTCTCGGCCTTCATCGGCGTCTACCTGACGACGACGATTGTCGGTACTGCCTTCCGCGGCCAGGGACAGGACCTCAAGCCGCCCTGGGACATCGTGGTGCTGGAGGAGTAAGCGGTGGCCAACGGCAACACACAACAGACGGGCGAAGGCGGACAGCAGCGCCGCGTGCCCGCGCCGGCTGAGCCGTCCGGTGGTTCGCGGCCGCAGCGCGCTCCGCATCTCCGGGCCGAGTCGCGTGCTGGTGTTGTGCCCGGGGGCGAAGGCGCACGCGCGATGGTCACCCGAGCCCAGCGGCGACGCGCTCGCCAGGGTCAGGTCACCCGGCGCCAGCTTCTTCGCGTGTCGTTCTGGGGTTTCTTCACCTTCGGGTTGACCGGCGGCCTGGGGGCATTCCTATCGAACTTCTGGCCGCGCGGCGTGACGGGCTTCGGCGGTCGGATTAGCGTGGCTGCCGGCGCGGTCCCGGATGTGGGCTCCGACCCTGCGCCAATCCAGATCGGGAAGTTTTACCTGACCCATCTGCGCGCCGGCGATGGCACGCACGCGGGCTTCGGGCTCGAAGGCGATGAGGGACTGCTAGCCCTGTGGTGGAAGTGCCCCCATCTCGGCTGCACCATCCCCTGGCGAGCGGGGTTCCCGTTTGAGGGGGTGACAGGATGGTTCCGCTGCCCGTGTCACGGATCGACGTATACCAAGGGCGGCATTCGGGTCTTCGGGCCGGCGCCGCGCCCAATGGACACGATGGAAATCACCGTCAACAGCGATGGCTCACTGACGGTCAACACCGGCAACATCAAAAAGGGCGGTGAGGACAATCCTCAGCGCACCACGTCCTACGGCTAACCAGCTGGCCAGGCGCCTGTCGAGCAATCGGCCAGTCGGCAAACACGGGGAATAGAGGACGATGAGCGGACAGAACACCGAGAAGCAGATTCTCGCCATGGTGATCCTGCTGGTGCTGTCGGTGGCTTCGCTGGGCGCCTACACGTGGTTCGACAACGGGCGCCGCACCGAGGCTCGCTCGGAGATCCTGACCAAGGACGCCGAGCGGGCGGCCTGGACGTTCGCCAACAACTGCCGCGAGTGCCACGGCAACGACGGCCGCGGCTCCGAGTCAGACGCGTCTCTGGTCGGGCCGGCACTGAATACGCCGAACAACACATACGCCTTCCTGACCGACAACCAAGGACAGCTCCAGAATCTGCAGACCGAGTACCGCTACACGATCACCTGCGGACGCAACGGGACCCCGATGCCGCCGTGGAGCATCGATCAGGGTGGCTCGCTCGACGGCTTCAAGATCGACAACCTTGTCACGCTGATCACGACCAACGCCGGAAACGCCTGGGAGAGGGCCGTGGAGCACGCTGTCCACCTGGACGAGGTAACGATTGGCAATCTGCACATCGCCCTGGATGCCGCAGAAACGACGCTGAAGGCGTCGGGATGGTTCGCGGATGTTCAGGCAGCCGAAGGCGCAGTTGCCCGAACAGAAGCTGACGATGCTGAGCTATCGAGCCTGCGTGAAGCCGTCGCGGCAGCGGAGGAGGCCGGAGAGGGTCAGCAGGAAGCGCAGGATGCGTTGGCCGCGTACGAGAAGGGTTATACCGCTCTGGTGCTGGCCGTCGTAACCATTCGGACATCGGACGATTCGGCTTCGATTGCCGACGCGCGGTCGGCCTTCAGCGCGGCTTCAGGCGTGCAACAGGAAGTCGCGATCAACCGTGCCTGGCTCAAGATCGCGAGCGACTATCGTGCGGCCGAGCAGAACCTGGTGACGGCCGAGGAGCGGTTCGCCGCCGGCCTGCCAGTGCCCACACCAGCGACCCAGGTCACCTCGAACACGTGCGGCCAGACCTCAGCGGATCTCGCGGACTGGTTGAGCAGCCACAGCGGGTCGTCATAAGCTGAGTCGGATGGTCGCCGTCGCGCGCATGTTGAATCGATCGTCACTGGTACGCTGACCTGTATTCCAAGTTCGGCGTTGCAAGCAAATCCTCGCCAGCCGACCGGCGGGGTCAGGAGAGTCAGGATGGCAGCAGCACAGACCGGCAAGCGTTACTTCTGTCCGAGCTGCGGCGCGGAGTTTATCGTGACGCGCGGCGGTGACGCAGAGCTCAAGTGCGGTGACACGCCGCTCGAAGAGAAGAAGTAGCTGCGCCACTGGCAGTCGGCCAGCAGACAGACCACCGAGCGAGTGGGGGAGTAGGTCAGATGGCAGTTCAACTGGGCAAGCGGTACCGGGACGAAGAGTCAGGCATTGAGGTGCTTTGCATTAAGCCGGGCGAGTGCGACCTGAAAGTCGATGAGCGCGAGATGGAGCTGATGCAGCCGAAGGTGTTGCCGTCGGCCGATTAGAGCGCGCGAGCAGCGGTTAGAGCCGCGCGCCAGTTGAGGCGCGCCTGAATGACGTAGAGCCATGGCCGGCGTAAGAGATCAGCTACGTTCCGACCTTCGCGACGCGATGCGGGCAAAGGATGTGCCGCGCCGCAACACGATTCGCATGGTTGAGGCGGCGATCAAGAATGCCGAGATCGAGAAGCGCGGCACGGAACTCGCCGAGAGTGACATCCTCGCCATTCTCCAGCGACAAGTGAAACAACGTCGCGAGTCGATTGAGCAGTTCACGCAAGGTGGTCGAGAGGACTTGGCCGAGAACGAGCGCGTCGAGATCTCCATCATTGAGGCCTATCTCCCGCAGCAGCTCTCCAGGGATGAAGTCGAACTGCGTGCGCGGTCGGTGATTGCGGAAGTGGGCGCGGCCGGTCCGGGCGATCGCGGCAAGGTGATGGGGATGTTGATGAAGGATCTTCGTGGCCAAGCCGACGGATCGCTGGTCAATGCGGTGGTCGGCGAGCTACTGGCCGAAGCGGCAGAATCGGAGTAATCCGAAACTCCGACATGGTTCGGACGCGACTCTAGGTGACGTAACGAGACCTGTACTATTGCTACAGCGGTGGGCGCGGGGCCGTTCTCCGCGTCATACGGTCGCGACCATGCTCCAATGATCCTGTAATGAGCCAGCAATCGTATTTCACCCCCTGGCGAGTCGGCGTCTTCGGGGTTGCCCTGGCCATCGGGATTGTCCTCGCCCTGACTCCGTTTCGGCCTGAACAGGACTTTCCGGCCCTGGGGACCGTCGCCGACCGCGACATCGTCGCGACCGAGGAAACGTCGTTCATCAGCGAGTCGCTGACGGCAGAGGCGCAGGACGTCGCCCGTTCCGAAGTCGACACCCAGTTTGAGTTCGATCCCGATATTCGGCCGGCGCAGCTCGAGGCTCTACGTCTGTACTTCGACGCAGTGATACTGGAGCGCCGGGCGCGGAGTGCACCTGTCGCGGTTGAATCGGAGCCTGCTGAGGAGTCGGGTGAAGAATCGCAGGACGTCAGGCAGGCAGAACCCATCGTCGTCCCGGGCTCAAAGCTGCTGCAGCGTGAGGAAACGTTCCTGCTGGCGGTCTCGGATCCGCAGTTTGCCAACATCGAGCGCGAAGCGCCGGTGGTGCTTGAGTCGCTGCTGCAAGAGCGGCTCTATGAGGAAGGGTTGGACGAGGCGAGGCTTGGGCTGCATGAGCGGATCGACCCGGACCTCAGCCTGACCGAGACGACTCTGGTCGCGTCGCTCGTCAGCGCATATCTGCGGCCGACGATGATTGAGTCCTCGGCCCTGACAGAGCTGGCCCGAGTTCGCGCTGCTCGTTCGGTCGCCGGCGTGCCGAGGACCGTGGCCGAGGGTGAACTCATCGTCGCCCGCGGCGCAGTGGTGGACGACGCGGCTGCGGAGGCCTTGGCTCATCTGACCCCTCGCTCAGCGGGAATCGAGGTCGAGTCGCTTGGTGCGATCGTGATCTTCGCGATTAGCGCTTCGGCAGTGTTCAGTCTCTACCTGATGGTCTGGCGACCCGTGCAAGCCGCGAGCGATCGACGGATCATCCTGCTCGCGATGCTGATTCTCTTTTCAGTTGCTGCCGCCCGAGCCTGGTTCGAGTTCGCGCTGCCCGGCGGAGTCGACGAGTCACTGGATCTGATGTTGCCCCTGGCGGCCGGACCGGTGTTGGTAGCGGCGTTGCTGAGCACGGGCCTCGGCATCACCACCGGGGTGCTGATCTCGTTGTTGGCCGGCGTGGCCGCGATCGTGCTGCCCGACTACGGCGTCGTTCCCGGAGGCGCACAGGCCCTGCGACCACTGGTGTTCTTCCTGGCCAGTTCCCTGGGAGGTGTGTTTGCCGCCACTCGAGCGCAGGCGCTGGCGCAGTACGGACTGGCCGGGCTGGCCGCGGGCGCGGCCGGATTCCTCGCCGGCGCTGCGATCTGGCTCTTCGATGCTCAGCGAGCCAGCGACCAGCTCGGCTGGCTGGCGCTCGCTGCGCTGGTTACGGCCGCACTGGTAGCGGTAATCACGATTGGGGCATTTTCGCTGCTGGGCGCGCTGTTCGGCATAACGACGCCCATGCGCCTGCTCGAGTTGGCCCAGTTGCAGCGTCCGCTGCTTCGGCGACTGCAGGAAGAGGCGCCGGGTACATTCCATCATTCCCTGCTCGTTGCGACGATGTCCGAACGCGCTGCCGCTCAGATCGGGGCCGACCCGCTGTTGGTGCGTGTTGGTGCGTACTACCACGACATTGGCAAACTCAATCGTCCGGCCATGTTCATCGAGAACCAGGAAGGGACGAATCCACACGACGCGCTCGAACCCAGCGAGAGCGCGCGCCTGATCATTCAGCACGTCACGGCCGGCGAGGACCTCGCTCGTCGCGATCGGCTGCCGCCGCGGATTCGGGACTTCATCCTGGAGCACCACGGCTCGCGTCGGGTTGCGTTCTTCTATCGCAAGGCGGCGATGTCCGATCCGCGAGTCGATCCTCGCGATTACACCTATCCCGGCCCGCCGCCGCAGACGCGCGAGACCGCGATCGTGATGCTTGCCGATAGTTGCGAAGCGGTCGTGCGGGCCAGCGGAGAGCATGAAGCGGACAGGATCGGCATGCTGGTTGACGGCGTGTTCGACGAACGCCTGAGGGAGCGGCAGCTTGATCACTGTGATCTGACATTGAACGAGCTGCGTCAGATCTCGGCGAGTTTCAAGCACACACTGGTTGGTGTGCATCATCAGCGGATTGAGTATCCGCCCGCTGCCGAGTCGGAGCTGCGCGCTACTCCGCGCGAGGGGCCGCGTGAAGAATCGCCGGCCAATCCGGCGCTCTAGCTCTGCTTCTGGGTCTGCCGCAACTGGACGTAACGAGTGCGCGGGATAGCATCGGGGAGATGCGATTCGCCGTGCTCGTCTTCCCAGGCACCTGGAGCGACTGGGACTGCGTCTACGCGCTGGAAGACCTGGGTCAGACGGCCGAACGCGTCTGGCATAAGGAGGCCTCGCTCGAGGATTACGACGGCGTCATCCTTCCGGGCGGCTTCTCCTACGGCGACCATCTACGCTGCGGGGCCATCGCACGCTTCTCGCCGGTCATGTCCGCGCTGGAACGGTTCTCGGTGACGGGCAGGCCGATCTTCGGCTCATGCAACGGCTTCCAGATTCTCTGTGAGGCCGGGCTGCTCCCAGGAGTTCTGCAGCGCAACGCTTCGCTGCAGTTCCGCTGTCAGCCGCAAGAGTTGACGGTCGAGCGCGCGGATACCGGTTTCACCAACAGTTGTCGGACCGGGCAGATTGTCGAGCTACCGATATCTCACGGCGAGGGCCAGTACTTCGCACCTCCCGCAGTCCTTGACGAGCTTGAGGATGCCGGTCGCGTCATCTTTCGCTATTCCGGCGAGAATCCCAATGGCTCGTTGCGCGATATCGCCGGCATCATGAACCCGATGGGCAATGTGCTCGGCATGATGCCGCATCCGGAGCGTGCCTCCGATTCGTTGCTGGGCGGGACCGACGGCAACCATATCTGGCGATCGATCATCGAGCGCTGGGGCTGACGTGGCCAGCTATCCGGCACCCGCAGACGCGCCGCCGGCCGAAGTGGATGCCGATGTGCTGGCGCAAATCGCGCTCAGCCGGGACGAGTACGAGCGCGCCTGCGACATGCTCGGCCGTGCGCCGTCGGATGTCGAACTGGGCATGATTGGAGCGCTGTGGAGCGAGCACTGCGGCTACAAGCACTCGCGTCCCCTGTTCCATCACTTCCCAACCGATGACGAGCGCATTCTGACGAAGCTGGGCGACGAGAACGCCGGCGCCATCGACATTGGCGACGGCTGGGTCGCGGTGATGAAGATCGAATCTCACAATCACCCGTCTGCGATTGAACCATATGAGGGCGCCGCGACCGGTGTCGGCGGCATCGTGCGTGACATCTTCGCGATGGGTGCACAACCGATCGCGTTGCTCGACTCGCTGCGCTTCGGACCACTGGAGGATCGGCGCAACCGACGCCTGTGCGTGGGGGTGGTCGCCGGTATCGGCGGATATGGGAATTGCCTCGGCATCCCAACTGTTGGCGGAGAGCTCGTCGTCGGCGACGCCTACAGCGGCAATCCGCTGGTCAATGCGATGTGTCTAGGAATTGCCCGTCGTGGCGGGTTGATATCGGCGACCGCCGGTCCGCCGGGGACGCAGCTCATGATTGTCGGCGCCGACACCGGTCGCGACGGTTTGCACGGTGCGACGTTCGCCTCGGTCGAGCTGGACGAATCGTCCGCCGAACGCCGGCCCGCGGTGCAAGTCGGCAATCCATTTCTGGAGAAGTCTTTGATGGACGCCTGCGTTGGACTCGTCCGAGAGCACCGCGATTGGCTGGAAGGTCTGCAGGACTGCGGCGCGGCAGGGATCACGTCCTCGACGGTCGAGATGGCCGAACGCGCCAACGCCGGAATCCGCATCCAGACCCAGCATGTGCCCCGCCGCGAATCGGGCATGACGGAATACGAAGTGATGCTCTCCGAGTCGCAGGAGCGCATGATTGCCGCAGTCAAGCCAGCCCACGTCTCCGACGTTGAGGACTGGTTCGAGCACTGGGATCTGCACGCCGAAGTGATCGGCGAGGTGACCGACGACGGTATCGCGCGCGTTTTCGACGGTGAGCGTGAAGTCGCCGCTGCGCCTGTGTCGTTGCTCACCGGGGCGCCGGCCTACACGCCCGATGCGGAGCGCGACCCTGACGCTGAAGCTCGGTCCCGCTGGGATCCTGGTTCGATTCCCGATCTGGACCCGTCGGCCGCGAACGACGCACTACTCAAGCTGCTCGCCTCGCCCAACATCGCTTCCAAGCGCTGGGTCTATCGGCAGTACGACCACATGGTTGGCACCAACACCGTGGTGTTGCCGGGTTCTGACGCGGCAGTGCTGCGTATTCGCGGTGTCAAGCAGGGGCTCGCAGTCTGCACGGACGGTCCCGGCCGGGCCGTCGAACTCGATCCGTATGGCGGTTCCGCTCGCGCGGTTGCCGAGGCAGCGCGCAATATTGCCTGCACTGGAGCTCGACCGATCGCCGTGACCGACTGCCTCAACTTCGCCAACCCGGAGCGCGCATCGATCTACTACCAGCTTCGGGAGTCGATTCGAGGAATGGCCGACGCTTGCCGTGCCTTCGGGACGCCGGTGGTTTCGGGCAATGCGAGTCTCTACAACGAGTCGGAGGACGGACCGGTCACACCAACGCCGGTAGTAGGCATGCTGGGTATCGTCTCGGATGTGACCAAGGCCGTGCGGATGGCCTTCCAGGACGAGGGCGACGAGATCTGGCTGCTCGGCGGGAGTCTTGAACAGGACACTTCAACACTCGGTGGCAGCGAGTACCTGTCCGTGTTGCATGGCAAATCGGCCGGACCAATCGAGGTTGACCTCGAGACCGAGGTTGCGTTGATCGACGTACTCGTCGAGCTGGCTGAGTCCGGCCTGCTCAAGTCCGCCCACGACTGCTCCGACGGTGGCCTCGCCGTTGCGATTGCGGAATCAGCCATTGCCGGAGAGATCGGAGTGCAAGTTGAGGCGGAGTTCAGCGGCCGGCTCGACGCGACACTGTTCGGTGAAGCTGGCGCCCGGGCGATCGTCAGTGCGGCCCCGGAATCAGGGTCGGACCTGGTGGGGATTGCTGCGAGGCTCGGGGCAGGTGCTGTGAGGTTGGGGTCGGTAGGTGGCGATCGGATGAGGATTGGCGAACTTAATCTGCCGCTTCACGACGCGGCCGATGTCTGGAACTCAAGCCTGTCGAATCTGCTGGACGGCTAGTCGCCGGCTGCTGCCGAACCCTGGCGTTTGACCGCGGTCACACCGCTGTCGTGCAAGCGCTCGATGTCGGGCCAGTCGTAGCCCAGGTTGAGCAGTTCCAGCTCGGTGTCCTGACCCAGCTCGGGCGCCGACGATTGCACCTGGGTCTTGGTCTCGCTGAAGCTGACCGGGATGCCGACCACCCGGTTGTGCTCGAAGTGCGGATGGGCTGCCTCCTGCAGGTAGCCGTTGAGCCAGAAGTGCTGGTCGTTGGCGACTTCCTCGTAGTCGTAGACTGGTCCGCAGGGAATCCGCGCGCCAATCAATCGCGACAGCCACTCATCGCGGGTGCGTTTTGCAAACGTTTGCTCAAGCTCCGTGCGCAGCCAATCTTCGTTGTCGCGGCGCTGGAAGGGGTCCGTGGAACGCTCGTCGTTGAGCAGATCCGGACGCTCCAGCGCTTCGCAGAGTGGGGCCCAGCTCTTTGGATCGAGCAGACCCATAGTGAACCACTTGCCGTCGCCCGCCTGGTACCAGCTAAACGTGGCGGAGAACGAGCGACCCGGCTTGAGGATCGGCTGGTAGTCGCTGTGCAAGTAGGCCTGCAGCGAGAGCGCCTGGAGGGTGAGCATCGCGCCGAGCTGGGACACATCAATCTTCTGGCCGACGCCGTGCTGCGACCGCGCGAAGAGCGCTGTTACGATTCCGTATGCGAACAGCAGCGAGCCGGTCTGATCCGCGAGACCCCAGGGCGCGGTGATTGGCCGCTCACCTGGGCCGCCGCCGAGCGCGATCATCGCGCCCGACATGCCCTGCGCGACGACATCGAATGAGCCGCGTGTTGCCCATTCGCCCTCGGGTCCGAAGCCGGAGTTGGTTGCGTAGATGAGCTTTGGATTGACCTGCTTGAGGTCGTCGTAGCCGAGGCCGATGGAGTCGAGATAGCCAGGTCGGAAGTTCTCGGTGAGGACGTCGGCATCTTCAATCAGCTTGTGCACGACCTCGATCGCGCCCTCCGCGCGCAGGTCGAGCGTCATCGAGCGTTTGCCCCGGTTGAGTGCCTCGAAGTAGGAGCAGAATCCGTCGGCGCCCATGCCGAGCTGTCGGCCCGGGTCGCCGTTGCCGGGCATCTCGACCTTGAGCACGTCGGCGCCCATGTCGGCCAGCATTGCCGTCGCGTGGGGGCCGTTCTGATATCGGGTGAAGTCAACGACGCGAATTCCTTCGAGTGGCGCTGGCATTGAGGTGCTCCTTCTGGCATAGCTGCGTAGGCAACCACAGCTGTGTGCAAGATATCTGATGAGACACTGGCGGTAGGATCGGCGCATGCAGGCCGAGGTCTTCGACACGCCCGACGCAGCCGTCTCAGACATCCCCGACGGCGCGACGATCCTGGTCGGCGGGTTTGTTTCCGCCGGGACGCCGTCGAATCTGATTCTTGGGTTGACGCGGACCGGTCAAACCGGTCTGACCGCGGTGGCCAACAACATCGGGTTAGGCGACCTGCTGGACGAACTTTGCGAGCATCGTCAACTGGCCAAGGTGATCGCGACGTTTGCAATCCGGGCGTCGGGGACGCGATCGTCGCGCTTCGAGGCCCAATACCGCGCGGGCGAAGCGGAGCTGGAACTGGTGCCGCAGGGAACCCTGATCGAACGTCTGAGAGCGGGCGGGGCCGGTCTCGGCGGGGTGCTGACCAAGACCGGTCTGGGCACGACGATAGCCGAGGGCAAGGAGGTACTGGAGCTGGACGGAGAGCGCTGGCTGCTGGAGCGCCCGCTGCGGGGCGATGCGGCGCTGATCAAAGCCTGGCGCGGCGACCGTCAGGGCAACCTGCAGTATCGCTTGGCGGGACTGAATTTCAATCCGGTGATGGCGACAGCGGCCGACCTGGTGATTGCGGAAGTCGAGGAGATCGTAGAAGCGGGCCAGATCACGCCCGAGCAGATCGGGACGCCGGGCATCTACGTTGACCGCCTGGTCCAATGCGATCCGGTTCCGGTGCGCTGGGACGGCTGAATATGGTGTCCCAGCGACCACCGACGGACCTCAGCCGGGAACTGATCGCGCTGCGAGCCGCGCGCGAGCTTGAGCCCGGCTCGGTGGTCAACCTGGGCATCGGTCTGCCGACGCTGGTGGCCGGATTCGTCGAGCCCGCAGACGACATCCTCTTCCAGGCTGAGAACGGCATTCTCGGCTACTCGGGCATCTCCGAGTCGGATTTCGACTCGGATCTGATCAACGCGGGCGGACAGCCGGTCGATCTGGTGCCGGGCGCGAGCTTCTTCGACACCGCCGACTCGTTCGCGATGATCCGCGGCGGCCACATCGACGCGGCGATCCTGGGCGGTCTGCAGGTCTCGGCGCGGGGCGACCTGGCCAACTGGTACGTGCCGGCGCGCGGCGGGGGAAGCGTAGGCGGGGCGATGGACCTGGCGGTCGGAGCGCGTCGGCTGATCATCGCGATGGCGCACGTAACTCGCGAGGGCGAGCCTCGCATCGTGGATGTCTGCGAATACCCGCTGACGGCGGAACGCTGTGTGGATGTGATCATCACCGACCTGGCAGTGATCGATGTGACGGATGCGGGGCTGGCGTTGCGCGAGACGGCACCCGGAATCTCGACCGACGAGGTGGCTGCGTGGACCGGCGCGCCACTGTTGATTCCGCCAATTGTGCCGGAGATGTCGCTCTGAGGAGATGAGATGGTGCGCTATCCTGAGGCGGTAGCGGGTTAGCACAGGGAGCGGGCCATGCGCGGTGTGTTGAAGGTCATGGGTCGGGGCGCCAAGGTAGTCGGCCGCGGGCCGGTCACGGTGCACTACCCGTTCGAGAAGAAGCAGCTTCCGAAGCGGGCGCGGACGTTCCCGTATCTGATCTGGAATCACCAGCTGGAAGAGCCGAACTGCACCGGGTGCGGTAAGTGCGCCGCGGCTTGCCCGGTCGACTGCATGACCACGACCCTGATGAAGAACCCGGCCAGCGCCGCCGGCAAGAGCAACCACAAGTCGGTGATTGACGACTTCTACATCGATTTCGGCCGCTGCATGCGCTGCAACATTTGCGTGGAGGTTTGCCCCTTCGACGCGATCGCCATGCTGCCGTTGTGGGAAGGCCACGAGCAGACCAAGTACGACCGACGCGAATTGGTCATGGACCTGGACGACCTGCTCGCCCCCAGCCGCGCCGACGAACATCTGCCCTTCTGGATTCCCGAGACGATCCTCGCCAAGACGGAGAAAGAGCGAGTGGGCCGCAAAGAGTTCGCGGCGCAGCTCGCCTCCGGCGAGGACGAGTAGTCGGGGCCTCAGCTAGACCAGTTCGCCTGCCTCGCGTCGCCGGGCCAAATCGGCATAGTCGAGTTGCGCCGGGGCCCCTCGGGAGAGGATTCGCTCGACCCGGTCCTTG
This sequence comes from Dehalococcoidia bacterium, assembly GCA_965208665.1. Taxonomy (GTDB): domain Bacteria; phylum Chloroflexota; class Dehalococcoidia; order Bin125; family Bin125; genus Bin125. The sequence continues at coordinate 1,173,034 of CBDBPH010000002.1, read as the reverse complement.
ACGATCTCGTCAAAGCCGGGATGCGGCAGGATGTAGAAGGTGTCGTTGACGATGGCGTCCCAGACGAGCGAGGCGACGTTGCTCGGATCCATCGCGTCCTGCCAGTTCATCTCGGCGGCGAAGCCTTCATCTGCGGGCTCGGCAGGCCCGCCGAACTGATCGGGCCGATTGCGCTCGGCGTTGATCAGGTTGGTGTTGACCAGTCCTGGACAAAGCACGCTCGCCGAAACATTCGAATCACTCGCACGTAGATCGAGGTAGAGGCCCTCGCTGATCGACAGCACGCCGTGCTTGGACACGCTGTAGGCGCCGGAGCCGGCGATGATGCCGCCCACCGATGACGTACTGACCACGTGCCCAGGCTCGTCGTGCCCGATCATGTGCGGCAGGAACGTCTGGATGCCGTAGAGCACGCCGTAGAAGTTGACGCCCAGCACCCAGTCCCAGGTCGAGTCAGGGATCTCCCACAGGTTGCGGGATCCTCCGTCCTCGCTGCTGGTCACGCCGGCGTTGTTGCAGAGCACGTGAATGTTGCCGAAGCGATCGATCGCCTGGTCCCGCAGCGACTCGATCGACTCGCGCTGCATCGTGTTGACTTCGATCCCGACGACGTTGCGCTCCTCTTGCTCCAGTCGCATAACCGCCGCCTTGAGCGCATCAGTCTCGATGTCGGCGAGGACGACATTCATGCCCTCGGCGGCGAAGCGATCCGCGAAGGCGTATCCCATTCCGGAGGCGGCGCCGGTGACGACGGCCGTGCGGTCGCTGAAGTCGCGCATTTTGATCCTGTTCTAGACCAGCTCGCCCTGGGCGCGGCGTTCCATCATCTTCTGAAAGTCGACCTCGACCGGTTGGCTGCCCTCGAGTATGGCCTCGACCCGGCCGCGGACGATGTCTCTCCAACCGTCGTGCGGGAGGATGTAGAGCTGATCGTTGACCATGGCCTGCCAGACGAGCTCGGCCACATCGGACGGGTCCATGCCACCGCCCAAGAAGACGCGAGAGGCGGCGCGCTGCGTTTCATTGGCCTCGATCGACTGGCCAAACTCGCTGGGGCGATTGCGTTCTGCCTCGTTGATCTGGGTGTTGACGAAGCCGGGACAGAGCACCGATGCGGACGTGTTGGCGTCGGCGGCTCGCAGGTGGTGCCAGAGACCCTCGGTCAGGGTCAGGACGCCGTGCTTGGACACGCTGTAGGCGGAGGCTCCCGGGATCAGTCCGGCGAGCGAGGCGGTGTTGACGATGTGTCCCGTCTCGCCGTGTTCAAGCATGTGCGGGACGAAGACCTGGAGCCCGTAGAGGACGCCCGAGAAGTTGACACCCATGACCCAGTCCCAGGTCGAATCGGGGACTTCCCAGACGGGGACGGCGCCGACGCCAGCGCCCAGGCCGCCATCGCGGCGCGAGGTCACGCCGGCATTGTTGCAGAGCACATGGATGTTGCCGAAGCGGTCGATCGCCTGGTCGCGGGCGCTCTCGAGCGTCTCACGACGCATTGTGTTGACCTCGACGCCGATGACGTTCCGTTCCTGCTGCTCGAGCCGGGTGACGGCGGCGTTGAGGGCATCAGCCTCGATGTCGGCGAGGACGACGTTCATGCCCTCGGCGGCGAAGCGCTCGGCGAAGGCGTAGCCCATCCCCGAGGCGGCGCCGGTGACGACTGCAGTGCCATTGCTGAAATCGCGCATGTTGCCGCTCCGTTAGACGATCTCTCCGCGTGCTCGACGCTGCATCATGTCCTGGAAATCGAGTTCGATTGGTTCCCCGCCATCGAGGATGGCTTCGACGCGTCCGCGGACGATCTCTCGCCAACCCTCGTGAGGCAGGATGTAGAGCCGGTCATCGACCATGGCCTGCCAGACCAGTTCCGCGACATCGGACGGTTCCATGCCCTCACCGAGTAACTGCCCGAAAAACGCACGCTGCTCCGCGGTTCCCTCGATCGTTTCGCCGAACTCCGCTGGACGGTTGCGCTCGGCCTCAGTGATCTGCGTGTTGACGAAACCGGGGCAGAGTACGGACGCGGAGACGTTGGAGTCGGCCGCCCGCAGGTGGTGCCAGAGGCCCTCGGTCAGGGTCAACACGCCGTGCTTGGCGACGCCATAGGCCGAACCGCTCGGGACCAGTCCCATGACCGACGACGTGTTGACGATGTGCCCGGTCTCGCCGTGTTCGAGCATGTGGGGCACGAACACCTGCACTCCGTAGAGCACGCCCCAGAAGTTGACGCCCATGACCCAGTCCCAGGTCGAATCGGGGACTTCCCAGACCGGGAAGGCGCCGATGCCTGCGTCCTCACGTGAGGTCACACCGGCGTTGTTGCAGAGCACGTGGATCTTGCCGAAGCGGTCGACCGCCTGGTCGCGCAGGTTCTCAAGCGTCTCGCGGCGCATGGTGTTGACCTCGACGCCGAGGACGTTGCGTTCCTGCTGTTCGAGCCGTGTCACCGCCGCGTTGAGCGCGTCGGTCTCGATGTCGCCGAGGACGACGTTCATGCCCTCGGAGGCGAAGCGCTCGGCGAAGGCGTAGCCCATGCCGCTTGCTCCTCCAGTGATCACCGCTGTCTTGCCCACGAATTCGCGCATGGTCGGTCCTCTCCGGACACCTGATCTTGTGCCGATTGTTCGCGCAGTCTAAGCGCGGCCGCTAGAGATGCTCGCCCGCTGTGCGACGCTGCAACATGTCCTCGAGATCGAGTTCGACGGGCGTCTCACGAGCGATGATGTTCTCCACCCGCTGGCGTACGAAGTCATCCCAGGCCGGATGCGGCAGGATGTAGCAACGCTCCTCCACGATCGACTGGAAGACTTGCTCCGCCACATTGGACGGATCCATTGAGTCGGCCAGGAAGGCGCTCGCGGCGACGGACTCTTCGTCCGATAGGTCGGCCGCTCCGCCGAACTCATCGGGCCGGTTGCGGTCGGCGATCATGATCTTCGTGCTGACCGTGCCCGGGCAGAGCACGGAAGCACCGATCTTGGAATCAATCCGCGCCAGATTCTGATGCAGGCCCTCAGTCAGGGTGAGCACGCCGTGTTTGGAGACGCTGTATGCGCTGCCGCCCGGTATCAGCCCTGCGAGCGAGGCAGTGTTGACCACGTGTCCGTCTTCGCCGTGCCCGATCATGTGGGGCAGGAACACCTTGATGCCGTTCAGCACGCCCCAGAAGTTCACCCCCATGACCCACTCCCAGACGCTGTCCTCGACGTCCCATATGTTGAGCGGACTCTCGCCGAGGTTGTTCGCATCCTCGCGACTGAGCACTCCCGCGTTGTTGCAGAGGATGTGGATGTTGCCGAAGCGCTGGATCACCTCGTCGCGAGCGCGCTGGAGTGATTCACGCTGCATCGTGTTGACGACGATGCCCATCACCGAGCGTTCTTCCTGCTCCAGGTGCTGGACCTGTGCGTTGAGCGCATCCTCCTGGATGTCGGCGAGCACAACGTTCATTCCCTCCGACGCGAAGCGCTCGACCATCGCCAGACCGATCCCGCTGGCGCCTCCTGTAACTACTGCCGTCTTGCCTGAAAACTCACGCATCGTTTCGACCCTTTCAATTGATTAGATGATCAGACTTCTTCGCCGGCTGCTCTGCGGCGCATCAACTCCTCCATGTCGACGGTGAACGGCGCGCCCCTGGCGAGGATGTGGTCGACCCGGCCGCGGACGACATCGTCCCAGGCGGGATGCGGCAGGATGTAGCAGCGCTGTTCGACGATCGAATCGAACACGATGTCGGCGACGCGGTCGGGGTCCATGCCGCCGCCGAGCATGGCGGAGATGGCATCCTGCAACTCTGGCGATCTCTCAGAGGTTCCCCCAAGCTCTGCTGGCCGATTGCGGTCGGCGAGGCCGATCTTGGTGTTGACGAAGCCCGGACAAAGCACCGACGCGCTCAGATTGGCGCCCATCGCCCGGAACTGGTTGTAGAGACCCTCGGTCAGCGTCAGCACCCCATGCTTCGACACGCTGTACGCGCTGCCGCCGGGCATCAGTCCGGCCAGGGAGGCCGTGTTGACAATGTGTCCCTCTTCGCCGTGCTCCAGCATGTGCGGGACGAAGACCTGGATGCCGTAGAGGACGCCCCAGAAGTTGACGCCCATGATCCATTCCCAGGTGGCGTCGGGCACGTCCCACGAGCCCCGAATCGAACCGTCGGCTGAGAAGCCAGCATCATCGCCGCCGGCGACACCGGCGTTGTTGACGAGGATGTGAACGTTGCCGAAGCGCTCGATCGTCTGCACGCGCAGATTCTCCAGCGCCTCGCGACGCATCGTGTTGACGATTACGCCAAGTACGTTGCGCTCTTCCTGTTCGAGCCGGGTTATCTGGGCGTTGAGCGCATCCTCTTCGATGTCGGCGAGGACCACGTTCATGCCCTCGGCGGCGAAGCGCCGGGCGAATGCCAGACCCATCCCGCTCGCCGCTCCGGTAACCACCGCCGTCTTGCCGGCAAATTCGCGCATGATCAGCTCCCACTCCGTGTCTCGAAGCGCTCAGTCGGCAGGCAGTCTACGAGCTACAGCGGCTGTTGGCCCAGAAACTCGAACAGCGGCGGGTACTTGTTGATGTCGGCGCCGCCGTTGAGCTGTACGGTCTGTCCCGTCATCAACGACGACGCATCGGAGGCGAGCCAGAGCGCTAGCTGGGCTACATCTTCCGGTTCGCCCACTCGTCCCAGCGGAGCTTCCGCGGCGAAGGCGTCTTCCAGTCCGGGCACATCGCGCAGGCCTTCGGTCAACGGCGTCCTGATCAGGCCGGGTCCGATGCTGTTCACGCGGATGTTGTGTCGTCCCAGCTCGAGCGCCGAGACCTTGGTCAGCATCGCCACGCCCGCCTTGGCCGAGCAGTAGGCCGACAACCCCTCGGTCGCCTGGATGCTGTTCAACGAAGCGGTATTGATGATTGAGCCGCCCGAGCCCTGCTCGATCAAATGCTTGGACTCGTGCTTGATGCAAAGGAAGACGCCGGTCAGGCAGACGTCGATCACGCGCTGGAACTGGTCCAGTGGATAGTCCTGGATCGGCGACCAGCCGCCGATGCCGGCGTTGTTGAAGGCAATATCCAACCTGCCGAAGCGGTCAACGCAGGACATAACCATGCCGGCGACATCGTCCTCGTCCGTGACATCGGCGGTGACGGCAATCGCCTGTGAGCCGATTTCTCGCGCTGCCTCGGCGGCGCCGTCCGCATTGCGATCTGCCAGCGCGACGTGCGCTCCTTCTTCAGCGAAGCGTTTCGCCGCTGCCAGTCCGATTCCTGAAGCCGCGCCGGTGATCAGTGCAGCCTTGCCGTCGAGTTGTCCCATCGGTTGCTCCATTCGGGTATGACTGGATTCGTTCAGCTAGGCGGAGCCGGGCGTCTCAACGATGATTCCAGCATGTTGAAACCCGGTGGTAGCTCGTTCACCGTGATCCCTCCATCGACGTAGAAGAGCTGTCCCGACACCCATGGACTGGCGTCGCTGCCCAGATACAGCGCCATCTGCGCGATGTCGCCAGGTTCTCCGAGCCGGCCGAGAGGTGTGGCGCCGATCATGGCCTCGTCGAACCCTTCGACATCGCGCGCTCGCTCCGTCATCGGAGTCCGAGTGTGGCCAGGACCGATCGCGTTGACACGGATGCCATGCTCTCCGAGTTCCAGGGCCGAGACCTTGGTCAGCATGGCGACCCCCGCCTTCGCTGAGCAATAGGCGCTCAAACCCTTGCTCGCCTGGGTCGCGTTGATGCTGGCAGTGTTGATCAACGAGCCACCCTCGCCCTGGTCGATCAATCGCTTCGACTGGTGCTTGAGGCAGAGGAACACACCCGTCAGACAGACGTCAATGACTTGCTGGAAGTGGCCCAGCTCCTGTTCGTGAATGGGCGCGGCGCCGGCGATGCCGGCGTTGTTGAACCCGATGTCGAGGCGCCCGAAACGGTCGACGCAGGCCGCAACCACTCTTTCGACATCCTCTTCGCTGGTCACGTCGCCGTTGATGGCGAGGGCGCTGGAACCCAACTCGCGCGCGGTTTCATTGACGAGGTCGGCGTTGCGATCAAACATCGCAACGCGCGCACCCGCTTCCGCGAAGACCTGAGCGGTCGCGAGTCCAATCCCAGATGCCGCACCTGTAATCAACGCAACCTTGCCATCGAGTGCTCCCATACTCATCCTCGCCGTGTGTGTTCTAGGTTGCCTGCAACGTACGGCATGGCCGATTCCAAAGCCCTACGTTCGCATCAATGAGCACCGCTTCCGATAGGAGATGGCTATGCCTCATCACGAGCGATTCATGAGTGACCCAGTCGGATCGTTGCGCAGTATCTGGGATGACACCGGTTGGCGGTTTGTCATCCTGACATCGCTGCTCATCTTCCTGCTAGAGACGATCGGCGAGCTGGCCAACGTCGATCAGGCGTCGATCTGGTGGGGTGCGGAACTGCTCACGGCCGTCGTGGTCGGTCGCGTACTGACGATGAGACCGCTCCGCGGAACCCTGACCGACGTGGAGAACATGACGGCTCTGCTCAGCGTGCTCGGCTTGGTGATGTGCGAGTACATCCTGTCCTACTCATCGGTCTCGGCGAGCTTCGCGGCAGAGCCAATCTTCTGGCCGTTCTCGCTGATGTTGATCCTTACGGTCGTCGCCGCGCGAATCCTGGCGCCCTACGCGAATCGACCGCTGTTCATCTGGGTGCTGGTCTTCTCGTTCCTGCAGTTCTGGTTGAATCTGGCGATATGGCAGGCCGATGTCAGCTACCCCTCACCGGCCTGGACCTGGGCCGGCGCGCTGGCGGTGTTCGCGTTCATTGCACGCTGGATCGCCGGCAAGGGCATCGACGGACCGATCGTGAGCCCGCTCAACGTCGCGTTGGTGCTGTTCGTTTTCCTCGACTGGTGGATGGAGTTCGGGCTACACGAGAGCGGCGTCGGCGTGGACTGGCTGGCCGAGGACCTCTACTGGCCCTGGATCCTGGTCAACACCGGTCTGGCCGCGGGGTGCGCTGCGGTAGCCTCCGCGGTTGAGCGATTGCCGGATCGGAACGCTTGAGACGAACACGACCGGGCGACGAACAGGGAGCATCGACGATGAGACCGACCGAACGTGCGTTGGCGTGCTGGAACGACACCGGTTCACGGATGGTGATCATCGCGGCTGTCCTGGTGTTTCTGCTCGAGACGTTGCTCGAAGTCAGCGGTGCGGGCCCCGCGCTATCAGCGGGTTGGGCAGCGATGATCATTTCGCTGGTGTTCATCTCACGGGCGTTGACACTACGCCCGTTACGCGGCGACCTCCTTGAGGCGGAGAATCTGACGCTGGTGCTCGGCGTAGCCGGCGTGATTGTCGGGGAGGTCCTCATCAGCTTTACCAGCCTCGGCGAAACATTCGCGGCAGAGCCGATTTACTGGCCGTTCTCGCTGCTGTTTTGCGGCACTCTGTTGAGTGCTCGCGTGGTTGCGCCCTATGTGATCAATCCGCTCGCCGCCTGGTGGCTTATCTTCGCGCTGTTCTCGTTCGGGCTGCATGTGGGGATGTGGCACAGTCAGGCCAGTGTCCCCGAGCCGGCCCTCACCTGGGGTGCGGCGCTCACGTTCCTGGCCCTGCTCAGCCGTTGGATCGTGGGACGCGGCTTTGGCGGCCCGGTCGTGAGTCCATTGAATGTCGCGCTGGCGTTGTACGTCTTCCTCTGCTGGTGGCTTGAGTACGGAGCCAATGCCTCGGGTATCGGAGCGGATCCGTGGGGCACCCAGGAGATCTACTGGCCCTGGCTGCTGTTCACCGTGGGCATTGCGGCGGGAGCCTGTGTCGCGGCGCCCTGGATCACGAATTGTTTCGCGCAATGGTCCCGAGACCAGTGAGCGGGAGGTCAGTCCGCTGGTCGACGCTCGCTAGTTGGCGCGAGCGCCGGCCGCGACTGCTGCGCGATTCTCGTGAGTCGTGTGCGGCGGGATTGAGCAGCCCCCGGTGACGAACACCCGTGTGTTGCCTACGCCGGCCGCCTCCGAGGCTTGCGTCTGAATCTCTGCGGGGCCGAGCTCTCCCAGGCCGCTTCTGCAAACGCCACCCATAACCGCCTTGTCGGTCTGGGACCAGACATCAGACAGGCTGGCGTTGGTCTCGTCGCGGTCGTCCCAGTTGAAGGCGTGCACCGGGTAGTCGAGCAGTTCGTTCAGCATGTTGTTTCTAAAGCAGACGTGAAGGATGTTGAACTCGGCGTCGCGAATCGCGTCGAGCACCTGCAGGTCATAGGGCCGGCCGAACTCCCGGTAGAAATCGGTCGTCGAGTTGGCATAGCTGGCCCACTGCAGCGGTGCGTAGAACACCCCTGATGCGCCCGCATTCAGATTCGCGCGGCTGTAGTTGATGATCGTTTCCGTCACTCGCGCGATCGCGCCGTGTACGGCAGCGGGCGCCTCTGCCGCAGCCTGCTTGAAGGCTCGTGGATGGCCGAACATGAGGCCCACCGTGGCCATCGGCGAGAACACCGTCTGGACTACATCAACTTCGCCCCTGGTTCGCTCGACGACCAGGCGGGTCGACTCGATGTGTTCGCCGAACACGCCGCGCTCGGCGTGGACCGAGACGACGTCGTGGAGTTCGTCGAGTTCTGCGAGGGCGGGACTGATCATGGTCTGATTGGTCTGCTCGACCGGAGGCTGATAGACGGCGCCCCAGGCTTCGGGGAACATCGACCAGCGCGGATTGATCTTGACGAAGTCCCAGTCGTAGGCTTCGTACTGCTCGCAGGTCGCGCCGACCAGCTCGTCGTTGCTCCACTCGCGCAGGAAATCGTGTCCCCAGAGGGACGCAGGCGCCCGGTCGACCGGCTTGCCAGATACTGCTGCCCGTACGCGCTCACGCTTGGTCATCTCGGTCATCGGGTTGTCCCTTCCAGGGCACTATCGCCGCCGTCGCTGGATTGCCACTCGACCCTGAACAGCTGGATCGATTCACTGAAGCCGCGGAGCTGATGGACTCCGCGATCCTCGAAGCGGTACCGCCGCCCCTGCAACAGACCGCGGACGAGGTCGGAGACGAGGATTTCGCCGCCCTGTGCCATGGACATGATGCGCGCGGCCTGGTTGACCGTGGTGCCGTAGAGGTCGTCGGACTCGGCGATCGGCTCGCCGGCGCTGAGTCCGATCCGAACGTAGACATCGCTGTAACGCTCGTGGTTGGCCAGTTGACTCTGGATCTGCACGGCTGCCTCGACGCCCGCCGACGCGGCGCCGAACCAGGCCAGGACTCCGTCGCCCATTGTCTTGACCTGAACGCCCTGATGGTCACGAATCGCAGTGTGTGTGAGCTGTTCGATCTCGCGCGTGATGGTGCGTGCCTCGTCATCGCCGAGTCGATCGACCATTGATGTCGACCCTTCAATGTCGGTGAACAACACGGTCCGCGTCGCCTGGCCTGAGGTCTGTGACTGCAGATCGAGACCGATGAACTCCTCCATCGCCTCAGCCAGTTGGTTGATTGTCAGGGCCCCGTTCACAAGCACTGAAGTGTCGTCTCGCCCAACCAGAAGCCGCGCGCCGCGGATTCGCCGCGCCCAGTCTCGTCCGAATGAAGCATTCGAGTCTTCGAAGCCGTCGCCCTCGGGCGGGATCGAAATCAGTGTCGGCACCTCGACGCTTCGCAGTTCGTCACGCAGATTGAGGCTGCGCATCTCCGGAATGAGACCGAAGAGCCGATTCATCGAGGGGTAGTGATGCATCAGTTCCGAGAGGCTTCTCAGTGTGGCTTCGTCGGCCGTCGGCGCGATGATCGTCAGCAGCGCACGTCTTGCCGACTCCTCGTGATACTGCCAGCCGAGTCGAAGGAGGTTGCCGATCGTGCCGTCCATGAGTTCGCTGTATTCGTCCTGGGGTGAAGCGGACGCTGTACTGGGCAGGATCTGATTGCCGACCATCGGGATCGGCAAGTGCAACACCATGTGTGTGTAGCGTTCCGGCTCGTTCAACATCGCGATCACGGCGGCAGGCGTGCCGATGTAGTAGCCCATCAACGCGACGCGCGGCTCGCCCAGCTCACTGACGACGGCCGCCAGGTCCATCGCTTCGTCGTGGAACGAACCGAAGACGCCGTCCCGCTCCGACAGACCGCAACCGCGCGGATCGAAACGAATCACACGGAATGACTGCGACAGCCGATCCCAGAGTCCGCCAGGCTCCCAGCCGACGTTGAGCGGGAGCATCGGTCCGGTCGAAACGACCAACGGCTTGCCCACGCCGCGTTCGACCCAGGCGATGGCGACATCGTCGTCGGTGAGGGTGTACTGGACCGAGGGGGCACTCATGTTGTGGTCAGCCTTGCGCGATCAGATCCCTTGGGTCATGCCGCCGTCGATGATGAACTCGACACCGTTCATGTACTCGGAGTCATCCGAAGCGAGGAAGAGCGCGAGCTTGGCAACCTCCACAGCCTCGGCTATCCGTCCATATGGAATCCTGCGCACGAGTTGTTCTGTGAGACCTTGCTCGATGGCCGGGAGTTGGTGCAGCATCGGTGTCTCAATCAAGCCGGGATGAATCGAGTTGACGCGTACCCCCGATGGCGCGAACTCGCTCATGGCGACCTTGGTCATGCCCCGCACCGCCCATTTCGACGCTGAATAGGCCAGCGAACCGGCACCGCCGCGCATTCCGGCAATCGACGAGATGTTGATGATTGAGCCCGAGCCCGCTTCACACATGGCGGGCCCCACATGCTTCAGGCCAAGAAACACTCCGACCTGATTGATGTTGATGACCTCCATGTACATCTCAACCGACAAAGTGCCGATTGGCGCCTGACGGTAGATTCCGGCGTTGTTAATCAACGTGTCAATCTTGCCGTAGTCCTCAAGCACATCCTGGACCACCGCAGTCCACTCGTCCTCGCTTGTCACATCGTGGTGTAGGTAGCGGATGCTGTCGCTGGTCGCTGCTGTCGCCTCACCGTCGGCATCCAGCACGTCGGTAATCACGACCGTCGCGCCTTCGTCGGCGAACAATTGCGCCTCAGCCGCGCCCTGACCCCGTGCGCCGCCAGTTATCAACGCCGTCTTACCCTCGAGTCTCCCGGCCATGCAGACACGTCCTTCCGCAGTTCATCGATTCGTCGGAGCCTTAGGGTAGAGCTTCAATCCTCGGTTCTCTTGCTTCCGAGGGGCGATGCCGAAGGGAGCAGGGGGTTCACTCAGCGGGAGACATCGCGCATGAATGTTTCGGGTAACCGAGCGAGCGTGTTCTGTGCCGTGAACGGTGACCGATCAGAACCCCTGGGTCATGCCACCGTCGATGATGAACTCGACACCGTTCATGTATTCGGAGTCGTCCGAGGCGAGGAACAACGCAAGGCGCGCAACCTCGTCCGCCTCCGCGAGCCGGCCGTAGGGCACACGGCGGATTAACGCGTCTCCTTGACCTCCCTCGATCATCGGATGGTGCTCGAGCATGGGCGTTTCAATCAGTCCCGGATGGACCGAGTTGACCCGGACTCCGGACGGAGCGAATTCGTTCATCGCCACTTTGGTCATCCCGCGGACCGCCCACTTGCTCGCCGTGTAGGCGACCATCGTCGCCGGACCGCGCATGCCCGCGACGGATGAGATGTTGACGATCGAGCCTGACCCGGCTGCTGCCATCACCGGACCAACGTGCTTCAGGCCGAGGAAGACTCCGACCTGGTTCACGTCGATCACTTGGCGGTACTCCGCCAGCGATGTGGCGGCGATCGAGCCGTAGCGGAAGATCCCTGCATTGTTGATCAAGACGTCGATCTTGCCGTAATCCTCGATCACATCCTGGACGACTGCGATCCATTCGTCCTCGTTGCTCACGTCGTGATGCAGATAGCGAATGCTGCGGCTTGTCGCTGCCGTAGAGTGGCCGTCCGAGTCGAGGACGTCGGTAATCACAACGGTCGCGCCCTCTTCAGCGAACAGTGTCGCCTCGGCCGCGCCCTGACCACGAGCTCCTCCGGTGATCAATGCGACCTTGCCCTCAAGTCGTCCGGCCATGCCAACACATGCTTTCAACACTCAACGAGTCGATGGAGCCACAGGGTAGAGCTTCAATCCGTAGCTACCCCCTAAGCGCTCATTCAGGCGGAAGCAACACATAGGTGCCGTTGCCGTGTCCGATATGCCGGCCCTGATTGTCGTACAGGTCGACCGAGCAGTGGCTCAGTGTCCGTCCTCGCCGGATCACTTCTGCCCGCGCACGGATGATGTCGCCATCAAGCCCGCGCAACCAGCGGAACTCGGACTGCGCCGTGATTACCCGTTCGCCTTCGGCCTGGATCGTGCCAAGGGCTCCGCCCATCGCCGAGTCGGCGACCAGCAACCAGACGCCTCCGTGCACGATCCCGTAAAGATTGTGCGTCTTGGGTGAGGCGGTCAGGGTGATCTCGCACCAACCGTCGCCGGCATCGGTGAAGCGGTAGCCGAGCTCCTGGAAGAGCGCGACCGCCTCCATGTCGCGAAGCGGCGGGTAACGCTTGAGGATTTCTGCCGAACTCAGAGCCATCAGCGTGCTTGCGGTCTAGTCGCGCCGCATCTCGCCCGCATGTTCACTGATGTGCTGGCTCGGGAACGCAAAGACTCCGCCGACCGTGGTCTCCTGACCGAGCACCACGCCGCCGTTTCCCCACTCGTCATCGCCGATTCCGTCGGCCAGACCTTGCATTTTGGCTTGGCCCTCGTCGAAAAACGCGAGCACCGATTCCGGGGTGGCGCCGCGCGAACGGATGCGAACGAACCACAGGCTGGCGAAGTTGATCACGGCCATCAGCGGAGCGGGCGGGTTCATGCCCTTGTTCTTGCGCAACCTGGAGAGCGACTGCCCGCCGGCACCAACTCCGAAGGCGATGTGCCAGCAGAGCTGACCGTTCGTCCAGCCTGCGTTGTTGCTCTGCCGATTCCACTCCTGTTCGGAAATCCCGAGGACCAGCTCTCGATACTCCGTGCGCGCTTGTTCGAGCGCGGTGCGTGCCTCGTCGGCGTTCGTAATCTCTGACATGGTTCAGTCCTATTCGTTGCGGCCATCGGCGGATCGCGCTCCAGGTTCTCGGCCGCACTCAGCGCAATCTCTGCGCCGGCGGCCTAGTTGCGCCGCATCTCCCCCGCGTGCTCACTGACGTGTTGGCGCAGGAATCTGAACGAGTTACCCACGGTCATCGGCTCGCCCAGAAACACGCCGCCGTTGCCCCACTCGTCGTCGGCGACGGTATCGATCATCCCGCGTGTTGCCGCCAAGCGCTCCTCGAAGAAGGCCAGCACCGAATCGGGCGTCGCGCCGCGCGAGCGGATGCGCACTAACCACAGGCTGAGTACGTTGAGGACCGCCATCAGCGGACCGGACGGCTTCATATCCTTGTTTTGGCGCAGTCGTGCCACCCTCAGCGTGCCACCACTTGCGGTGAAGGCGATATGCCAGCAGAGCTGGCCATTCGTCCAAGCGGCGTTGTTGCTCCTCTGGTTCCATTCCTCGCTGGACAGTCCGTTGACGAGCTCGCGGAACTCCTCGCGCGCCTGATCCAACTCGGCATGCGCCGCTTCGGCGTCCGTGATCTCTGCCATTGTGTCGTGTCCTAGCTCGCTGTTCGGTCTTAGATGGCGGCGTACCAGTCCCGGATCGCTGCACCAATCTCATGCGGCGAATCTTCCTGGACGAAGTGATTGCCGGCGACGGTGACCTCGGTCTGGTTGGGCCATGTGCGGCAGAACTCTCGCTGCGCGCCCTGCAGAATGGCGCCCGGCTCGGCATTGACGAACAGCTTCGCGATGTGGGCCGATTCCTCCGAGGCGAGGAAGTCGGCGTAGCTCTGAGCGATCTCGGCAACATCCTCGGGCTCGCCGTCAATGGGAATCTCCCGAGGCCAGGTGAGCGTCGGTCGGCGTGACTCACCTTCCTCCAGGTACGGCAGTCGGTAGACCCCCATCTCTTCGTCGGTCAGCCCGCGCAGCACACTGCCCGGGAGGATCCGCTCGACGAAGACGTTCTTCTCCAGCACCATCGACTCGCCGGCTTCCGAGCGCATCCCCTGGAAGATGCGCGCCGCGGCCTCGGGCCATTCGTCCCAGGTCACCGGCCGGACAATTGCCTCCATGTAGACCAGGCCCTTGACCCGGTCGCGATGGCGGTTCGCCCAGTGGAAGCCCAGCGCCGAACCCCAGTCGTGGATTACGAACGTCAGGTTGTCGCCGAGGTCCATGCCATCGATCCAGGCGTCGACCCACGCGGCGTGATCAACGAATCGGTACGAGCCGGATGGCGACGAGCCGGAGACGCCCATCCCGATCAGGTCCGGCGCCAGGCAGCGACCCGACTCGAACACGTGCGGCATGATGTTGCGCCACAGGTAGGAGGAGGTGGGATTGCCGTGCAGGAAGATGATCGGGTCGCCATCCGGATCGCCCTCATCGACGTATGCCATCGTGGTCTCGCCAATGGTCAAACGCTTGCGCGCGAACGTGTCTTCGGCGGAGATATCGGGCATGGCCACTCCTGATGTTGATTGAATGGTTGGGAATCTGCGTACAGGCGACGAAAGGATAACAGCGGATGGGGTTAGTCTTCGCTCAGCGGAACAATCGATGCGTTGTAGGGAAGGTGGCAAGATGGCGGTCACTGGAATGGACCACGTCGCAATCCCGGCTGGCGATCCTGAGGGGTTGCTGCGCTTCTATCGCGCGCTCGGATTCACAATCTTGCATGAAGCAGAGTGGCGTGCGGGTGACTTTCCCGCTTTCGCCATCGCTTGCGGCGACCAGAAGATCAACGTCCACGACCCGAAGCTGTGGCAGAACCCTGAGTTCGACCTGCGCGGTCCGACCGCCGAGCCCGGCTGCGGAGATTTCTGCTTCGTCTGGGACGGCACGCCCGAGACCGCCTCGGCGGCGATCGAAGCGGCCGGTTGCGAAGTGATTGAGGGTCCCGGCTCACGAATCGGTGGCCGAGCTACCGGAACCGCCGAGGGGGTCAGCGTCTACACCCGCGATCCCGACGGCAACCTCGTCGAACTGATCTCATACGGCGACTGAGCGAACTGGAGTAACAGCATGGAATTCTTCGATGTCATCCAGACCGCCCGCGCGATGCGGCGCTACAAGCCCGACCCGATCCCGGAAGACGTTCTGGTCCAGTTGATCGAAGCGGCTCATCTCGGTCCGAGCGGCTCGAATCGTCAGGCCCGGCATTGGGTGGTCGTGCGCGACCCCGAGATCAAGCAGCAGCTTGCCGACCTCAATCGCGCCGGCGTGTCGCGATATCTGGAAAACAACCGTGAGGCCGCCAACCCGCACGTCGATCAGGGCCGTCGCGAGCGATTCCTCGCTGCGGTCGAGCACCAGATGAACCACATGCACGAGGTACCGGCGATCGTGATCGCCTGCGCCGACACGGTGGTCAATCCGACTGACACGTTCGCTGTGGGCGCAGCGGCTGCGACAGAGGTCTGGGGCGCGGTGCAAAACCTGTTGCTCGCGGCGCGCGCGCTTGAAGTCGGCAGCGTGCCGACCACGCTCGCGTTCTTCGGCGGCGGTCGCGAGAAAGCGCAAGAAGTGCTGAATCTCCCCGATCACATCGTGCCCATGGTTTTGGTCCCGCTCGGTTGGCCGACCGGAAACTTTGGCCCCATCCGCCGGCGGCCACTGGACGAAGTCATGCACTGGGATCGATACGAGCACAAGACAGAGTCCACGCAGAGGCCAAGAGTATGACCACGACCACATCCCCGAACGATCTCCGCATGCCCGCCGACGTGGGCCGCTACACCATCGCCAAGTCGTTCGAGGTCACCGCCCGCTCGATCACCGCTTTCGCGGGCGGCGTCGACGACTTCAATCCCGTCTACTTCGAGGACGACCGACCAGGCGGATTGATTGCGCATCCCGGCATGGTCTTTAGCTGGCAGTGGAACAGCCGATTCACGCCGGACGTCGAGTATCCATTGGAGTTGGTCCGACGCGGGGTGCACGCCTGGGTCGACGTCCAGTTCGACCGCCACGCCCGCGAGGGCGATGTGATTACCAGCCAGGGACAGAGCGTCGCCGTCAAACAGGTCAAGCCTGGCGTGCTCAGCGCGCAGCGGTTCACGTTCCGCGACAGCCAGGGCGAGACCATCGCGATCATGGACACCGGCGGCATCACGCGGGGCGCTGAGCTCGACGGTGACGACACCGAGATCGCATCCGCGCCTCCGCTGCCTCAACGCTCATCTGACAGTGGCGACCCGGTCTGGTCTACGACCTTTCCGATCGACCCGCAGGCGCCGCATGTTTACACCGAGTGCGCCGACATCTGGAATCCAATCCACACCGAGCGCAAGGTCGCCCTGGCTGCGGGCCTGCCCGACATCATCCTGCACGGCTCCGCCAACATCCTGATCGCGCTGCGCGAGGTGATCAACCGAAGCCTGGACGGAGACCCAACCCGGCTCACCCGTTTCGCCGGTCAGTTCCGAGGCATGGTCATTCCGGGCAAAGATGTCACCGTCGACGCGCTGGAAGTCCGTGACGAAGGCGATCGGGTGATCGTCTTCTACGAAATGCGCAATCACCTAGGAGAGCCGGCAATCACGAATGGTGTCGTGGTCGCTTCGTAGCGTCTCAGTCACCTACCGAGTATCGCTCCAGCGCCTCGGGCAAGAACTCGAAGCCCAGACCTGGTGTATCGGGCAAGACCAGACGGCCGTCGCGGACTTCGGTCTGCCGATCGATCACGTTGCGGAAGTTGTGCACTTGGTCGTCAGGGAAGAACTCGACGTAGGTCGCGTTCGGCGACGCTGCGACCAGGTGGCGATGCAGATCGTGAAACCAGTGCGGGCAGATCGAGACGCCATATGACGCTGCCGTGTTGGCGATTCGGCGGAACTCAGTCACTCCGCCGAGCACTGCCGCGTCGGGCTGGAGGATCATCGCGGCGTCCTGGTCCATCAGGTCCTTGAAGCGCCAGCGGCCGACTTCGATCTCGCCGGTCGCCACCGGCACTCCGGTTCGCTGGGCCAGTTTCGCGTGTAGACCGATGGCGTCGGGCGAGAACGGCTCCTCCATCCAATACGGGTTGGACGGCTCGTACGCGGCCATGTAGCGCAGCGCATCCTCGAGGTTCGACCAGGCGTTGTTGGCATCGAGCATGATGTGGACGTCAGGTCCGACCGCTTCGCGGGCCGCTTGCATCCGCGCGGCTTCCTCGCGCACCGAGAGTCGACCGACCTTGATCTTGACGGCGTCGAAGCCCATCTCGACGTAGCCAAGCAGCTCCTGCTGCAGCCCTTCGTGGCCCTTGCCGGCGAGATAGTAGCCGCCCGACGCGTAGGCCGGAACGGTGTCCTCGTAGTAGCCGCCCAGCAGCTTGTAGAGCGGCAGACCCGCCGCTTTGGCGTTGTGATCCCAGAGCGCGATGTCCAGCATCGAGAGCGCGCGGATCGTCGAGCCGGCGCGCCCGTGCAACAACGATTCCTGGTACATCTCCGCCCAAAGACCTTCGACGCGGAACGGATCCTGGCCGATCAGCAGTGGAGCGAACAGGTTGTCGATCGCTGAGGTGACCAACTGACCATTGGAGTTGCCCGCATAGCAGAACCCGATGCCGGCATGTCCGTCGTCGCACTCCACCTCGACCACCGGATGGTCGCGGTGATAGACGGTGCGATTGGAGAACGATGTCGGGTTGTCGAGCGGGATCCGAAGCATGCGCGAGCGAACGGCGGTGATCCTGGTCATCGAAGCGCTCCTTGAATGAATCGAGGCGGCGTTTCGATGCTATCGCGGGTTGGCGTTCTGCCGGTCAACGAACGTTGCGTAAGCGAGGATCGAGTGTGTCGCGTAACCAGTCACCCATCAGGTTGCCGGTCAGTGAGACCAACAGGATGGCGATGCCCGGCATCCAGATCGGCCACCAGGCAATCGTCATGAAGTTGCGTCCTTCGGAAATCATCGCGCCCCACGAGGGTGTCCCCGGCGCGACGCCGATGTTGAGGAAGCTGAGCGCGGCTTCGATCAGGATCACAGCCGGCACATCCAGCGTCGCCATGATCACGATCGTGTTGACAATGTTCGGCAACACATGGCGGAAGAGGATGCGCCGATCGGTAGCGCCGCTGGCCCTGGCGGCAACGACGAACTCTTGCTCGCGCAGCGAGAGCACGTCGGCCCTAACGAGCCGGGCGTACCCGGACCAGCTGAAGATGATGATGATGACGATCACGTTGAGCAGGCTGCGGCCGAAGACCACGGAAATCAGCAACGCGAACAGCAGCGCCGGCAGCGCCAACTGCATGTCTACGAGGCGCATCAGCAGTCGATCCCACCAGCCAACGCGCCAGCCGGCGAGCAGGCCTATCAGCGTCCCGATCAGCGCTGAAGCGGGAATACACGTCACGACGACCAGCAGAGATACCCGAGCGCCATGCATGACCCGCGAGAGGATGTCTCGCCCCAGGTTGTCGGTGCCGAGCGGATGCGCCCAAGTGCCACCTTCCTGAAGCGCCGGTGGGGTGAGGCGCCGGATCAGGACGATCTCTTCCGGGTCGTACGCCGCCAACAGGTCGGCAAAGATCCCAGCGACCAGGAAGATGCCAAGGATGATCAGTGCCGGGCTGAGCAACAGCAGGCGCTGCCATGAGACTCCGATGCGGAAGCTGCGGCGAATCGTGTCGGCGGCAGGCGCGGCCGCCTGGCTCGTCATTAGCGAGCCCCCGCCCTGATGCGCGGATCAATGATTGGATAAGACAGGTCGACCAGGATGTTCGCAGCGACGATGCTGGTCGAGATCACGAGGATGGCGGCAATCAGGACCGGGAAGTCGCCCACCGTGATCGTGTGCAGCATCAACCGGCCGATCCCCGGCCAGGCGAAGACCTGCTCAACGATGATCGTGCCTGCGATCAGATATCCGACCTGGATGCCGAGGATGGTTGCGACCGGCAACAGGGCGTGCCGCAGGGCGTGACGCCAGATAATCGTCGACTCGCGCAGTCCCTTGGCCCGCGCGGTGCGGACGAAATCAGTGTTCATCACGTCGATCATGCCTGAGCGAGTCAGACGCATCGAGATGGCCGAGGACAGGAGACCCAGTGTGATCGTCGGCAAGACGAGGTGTTCGATACCGCCGCTGCCCCCCGTCGGCATGAGATCAAGCTGAACGGAGAAGAAAAAGATCAGCATCAAGCCCAACCAGAAGTTGGGCGTGGCTTGGCCGAGCACGGCCAGGAGCCGTGCCAACCAGTCCGTTGGCGACGCTCGTCTGAGCGCCGCGATGATCCCCAACGGGATCCCGAGGACCATCGAGAAGATCAGGGCGGCGGCGCCCAGTTGTAAGGTTTTCGACGCGCGGCTGCCGACCTCACTCAACGCCGGCCGGGCGCTGATGAACGAATTGCCCAGGTCGAGCTGCACTGCGTCGATCAGGAAGTTGACGTACTGGATGCCAATCGGACCGCTGAGACCGAGCTGCTCCTTGAGCAGCTCCTTCTCTTCCGCTGTGGTTTCATCGGTGGTCAGGTACTCAACCGGGTTACGCGCCAGCCGCGACACCAGGAACACGATTGAGACGACCAGGAACACGACCAGTATCCCCTGCAGGAGGCGCGAAACGAGGATCGCCGAGATGCTCTGCGCACCCATGTTTGGCCCTCCTGCAGGGAGAGGTCGAGCTTAGGTCACGAGCGGTCGAATGCCCCAGAGACCGCCGTAGTCTCGGGAATTGCCTTTCATGTCCCATTCGAGCGTGTCCGTCATGAGGCCAGTGCCGACGGTCTCGAAGAGGAAGAGCCACGACGCGTTGGTGTAGATCAGTTGGGCCAACTCGTTGAGATACTGCTTTCGTTTCTCCGGGTCGAACTCGGAGCGCTGGGCTTCGACCAGCTCCTGGATACCTGAGCCCGGGTACTCGGCAACCGAAAGTGTGCCGCCTTCCGCTACTTCCGCATTAATCACCTGGAACGGATCCGGTGACTGGTTGGTGAAGTAGTAGTGCAGACCCGGCACGTCGCGCTGGGCCATGCGAGCGCGGAAGTCAGGCAGCGGGTCGAGCTGGAGGTTGGTGCGAATCCCCACCACATCGAGGTACTGCTGCACCGAGAGCGCGATCTGGTCGGTCCAGGCGAAGAAACCGGCTGTTCCGTAGAAGTCCGATTCGAACCCCTCGGGGTATCCAGCGGCGTCCAGGAGCGCAACCGACTTCTCGGGGTCGTACTCCATCGTCAGCGGACCCGATTGCTCGGGCTGCATCCCGCCGAGCTGCCGTGTGCCAATGCCGTAGGCCCGCTGCTCGCGGCCCGTCGCGAGCGTCGTGTAGATCGTCTCGACGTCGACGGCGTGGTTCATCGCCTGGCGCACGCGGATGTCGCGGTAGGCGTTCGAGCCGTCCTCGAACATCGGCACCAGGGTGTTGGGGAAGATCGTGTGCGGGCAGCAGCCGGGGTCGAAGAGCACCTCATATCCCGGCTCGTCGACGAAGTCCTGCACAAGCTCCCACTCGAGCGACGGAGTCACGTCGGCCTCGCCCGCTTGAAGTGCGGCGAGCCGTGCGACGGGTTCGGGCCGCACAGACTGCACGATTTCCTTGGCCCAAGCACGGTGCTTCCGGTTCAGGTTCTCGTAGCCGATCGGGTAGTTGTCGTTGCGGATGCTGCGCACTTCGATGTCGGGCTCGAAGTTGTCCAGGATGAACGGCCCGCTGGCCAATCCGTCGCGGTTGTAGCCCTCGTCGCCCAGTTCTTCGATTCTGTGCTTCGGCACGAGTGGCATCGTCGTGCCCACGCTGCCCGGAGCGGTGACGTCGGTATTGACGGGTAGTCGCAGAGTCGAGTCGTCGATCACTTCTGCCGTGCCGTTTACGGCCGAGATGATGTACGCGATCCCTGTCTCATAGGTCCCGCCGTCGTTGTACGCGGCCTCACCGCCGGCTCGCTCAATCGAGAACTTGATGTCCTCGGCCGTCAGCGGCGTTCCGTCGTGCCACGCGTGTCCAGGATTGACATGCCAGAGCAGAGCGGTGAAGTCCTCGATCCATTCAAAGTTGCCCACGTGCGGCACGATCTCTCGGGTGACGAGGTCGTACTGGAGGAGCTGATCGAAGTGCAGCGGACCATTCCACTTGAGGGTGTAGTTGCCCGGCGCCTGCACGTCGAGGCCGCCGACGGCGTTTGGGACGGCCACCGTCACGGTGCGTTCCCAGTCGGTCTCACCCTCTCGCGACAGGTCGACGGCTTCTTGCTGCTGCTGTTGTTGCTGCTGCATGGCCTGCTGCTGCTCTTGCTGCTCGGCCTGCTGCGCCTGCGTCTCGGCTTGCTGTTGCTGTTGCTCCTGCTGTTGCTGCATGGCCTGCTGCTGTTGCTGCTCGGCCTGCTGGGCCTGAGCAGCCGGTTGGTCCTGCTGCTGTTGCTGTTGCTGGACCTGGGCTACGGCCCCGTCGTCATCGTCGTCATCTCCACAGCCGACCAGGGCAAGGCCAGCCGCGCCGACCCCCGCCCGTCCCGAGGCGCGTAAGAGCGCACGCCGGCTCATCCGTGAACGGCGCATTCGCTGCCAGTAGTTTCGTTCGGTCATCAGTCCGTCTCTCTAGCTTGGTGCTGGTTCTCTCGTTCGGTGGCAGCGGTCGGGACTCGCTCAATCCAACCTTTCCACTCCAACCTGCCAGCTCGGAGGCGTCGTCGATTGCACGCCACCTGATTCGCGCGACGCGAATTTCTGGGAGTATGCCTACTACAAACTGCGATTGCAACGATCAAGGGGTTCCTTCCGGAGCCGGAAGGAACCCCTTGACTGAGAGGTGTGCAGGTCGAGCAGCGGCCTATGCCGTTTGCGGACCTCGGACCAGCTTGCCCGGCAGCGCCCCGGTCAGCTCGTCGTCCTCGAGCACGACCTCGCCGGCGCAGATCGTGGCTACGTAGCCTGTCGGACGCTGCATGAAGCGCTTCGCGTTCTCGGGCAGGTCGTAGACCATCTGCGGCGCGTCGGTGTCGAGACGGTCCATGTCGATCACGTTGACGTCGGCGCGCTTACCGGCGACCAATTCGCCCCGGTCGCGCAAGCGGTAGAGGTCGGCGTTGGCCCCCGACTGCTTGTGCACGATCGTCTCCAGCGGCACGCGATCGCCTCGGGCTCGGTCACGGCCCCAATAGGCCAGATTCCACGAGACCATGTGTGCGTCGGAGACGGCCGCCACGTGCGCGCCGGCGTCGGAGAGGCCGTTGCGGGTCAGCGGGTGCATCATCAGCTCGCGCTGATAGTCGAAGTTGCCCTGCGAGTACCCCTCGAGGTAGACCAGCAGCAACGTCGAGCCGTCGCCCGCGGTCATCAGGTCGTAGAAGGCCTCGTCGGCGGTCAGGCCTTCGCGTTCTGCGTGAGCGGCGACCGAACGGTCGTACTCGGGCTCGTAGACCGGCGGGTCGCCCAGCACGTACACCGTCTCGGGAGAACCGAGCACCAGTTCCAGCAGCCCGGGCAACAGGTTGCCTGGGGTGGTATCGACCAGGAAGGGGTGGTCCTCGGCGCTTTCGGCGTTGTTGCGCACGTCGTTGGTCAGATCCCAATCACTGCCCAGGATCTGCGCCTTAATCTCCGGGTCGCGCATTTTCTCCAGGCGCTCGGCCAGCGGCAGACGTTCGACGAGGTCGCGGTAGGCGTAGTTGAGGGTGTATGGGTGGATTGAACCTTCGAGGTTCATCAGCAGGGTCGTGCCGCGGCCGCGGATCTGGGGGAAGATCCGCACGCCGCGCTCGGTCGCCTCTTCGACGCTCTCGAGCCCTTCCTTCCAGCCGGCTCCATTTGTGACTGAGCCTTCGCCGGACAGATAGGTGATGGTCAGGCCGTGGGTCAGCGCCATATCCTCGACCCACTCGCGCTCGAACGGGCCAACGAGCTGGAAGACGCCGCCCCCACCCTGCTCGATGCCCTCGGCCACGGCTTCAAGCTCCGGATACTGCGCCAGGGTGCCAGGAATCAGCTCGCCGTCCTTGGTTCGGTGAGCCAGCAGTCGGTTGGAGGAGAATCCGACCGCGCCGGCTTCGATGCCTTCCCGCACCAGACGCCGCATGTGCGCCAGCTCGTCGTCGGAGGGTTGCACGTCGTCGGCGCCGCGCGGACCCATCACGTAGGTGCGCAGGGCGCAGTGCGGGAACTGCGCGGCGATGTCCATCACCCGGGGTTTGTCGTCGATCGCGTCAAGGTACTCCGGGAAGGATTCCCACTCCCAGGTAATCCCGGCGGCCATGGCGGTCGCGGGGATGTCCTCGACGGCGTCCATCAGGTCCATCAACCACTCGCGGTCGTCTTCGCGGACCGGCGCAAAGCCGACGCCGCAGTTGCCCATCACCACGGTGGTGACGCCGTTGTAGCAAGAAGGCGTCATGTACGGGTCCCAGGAGACCTGGGCGTCCATGTGCGTGTGGATGTCGATCCAGCCCGGGGTGACGAGCTTGCCGGAGGCGTCGATCTCTCGACGACCTTCACCAACGAGGCCCTCACCATCGCGGACGACGGCGGTGATGCGGTCACCGTCGATCGCAATGTCGCCGACAAACTCGGCAGCGCCCGTCCCGTCAATAATGCGTCCGTTGCGGATCACGATGTCATGCATGCTCGAAACTTCCGATGTGCCATGGGTTTCGTCAGAGGATAGGCAAGAGCGGGCGGAATGCGCTACTCAAACTCGCTGCGCGGAATGCCGGAGCGCCTGATGATGGCCAGCAGCGTGCCGATCTTGAGCCGACGATGCTGCGGAACCGTGACGATCACTCGCCTGCCTTCTACAACTCCGCGCATCTGCAGGTGGCTGCCTTTCTGGCGGACATCTACGAATCCGTGGCGACGGAGGATTGTGGCAACCAGACGACCGGAAAGATCCCGCAGCCTAGCCAACGTGGACCGTCAGCGGTGATGCAGGTCCACTGGCTTCGCCAGCGGTCACAGGCACCGGTAGACCAGACACGGTCAGAGGAAGAATCTGCGATCGGCCGCCAACCAGGTAGTCGTACTCACCAGGCTCGGCGTCCTCCAGGACAAGCTCCATGGCTTCCTGAAGCATCGCTTTCGCCTCTTCGACGGTGTCGCCCTGACTGGCCACGCTCAATTCCGGGCAGACGGAGACGTACCCGCCATCCTCATACCGAATGACCGCCGTCAAATGCAGGGTGCCTGCCTCGTCCTGACTCATGGCTCAGCCTCCTCGCATGATGTGAGCGTACCGGAGTCGGACCCCCCTAACGTCGATTGGACGTGAACCCTGGGCCGCGGCCCTTTTCCCAGACCTTCTTGCGGGCGACGTCTTCGTCGAAGTCGATGCCCCAGCCGGGTTTGGTTGGCAGTTCCAGGTGACCGTCGACGACGTTCAAGGGGCCTCCTGCGAGGTCGTCCTTCCAGGGGACGTCGTCGATGTCGATCTCCATGATCCGCACGTTGGGGACGGTCGCGCAGAGATGCAGCGCGTGCATCGTGGCGAGGTGCGAGTAGTAGTTGTGCGGGGCGCAGTTGAGTTCGTAGCTCTCAGCCAGCAGGGCGACATCGCGTGAGCGGGCGAAGCCCTGCCAGGGGACGTCGATCATCACGTTGTCCATGGAGCGGTGATCGAAGTACGGCCGGTAGTCGCGGATCGTGTAGAGGTTCTCGCCCGAGGTAATCGGTACCGTCGTCTGACGACGGACGTCAGCCAGCGCCTCGGGTTCGTACATGTCGATCTCGACCCACATCATCTCCAGGTGTTCGAGTGCCTGGCAGATCTGTCGCGCGACCAGCGGCGTGCAGTTGAAGTTGAGGTCGAGCGCGATCTGCACGTCGGGGCCGGCGCCTCTCTTCAGCGCTCCGATGTACTCGGGAATGTGGCGCAGCAGTGCAGGTACGGCGTTGCGGTCGATGTTGCCGACGCCGCCCCAGCCCGGTCCGTAGACCCCGGTCGGATCGCCGGGGAAGACGATGTTGGTCTTGAGCGCATGGAAACCCTTGCCTCTGACCTCTTCGCCCAGCGCCGTGACGTCCTCCATCGTGCGCAGCGGGGGCGCGCCAACGACCCATTCCGAGCCGTTGTCCCAGAGGATCTGGTCGTAGCTGCGAGCCCGTGACGACCCGCAGTGCGACCAGTAGATCATTTGGCGCTCGCGCGTCGGACCGCCGAAGAGCGAATAGACGGGCACGCCCAGCGCCTTGCCCTTGATGTCCCAGAGCGCCAACTCGACGCCCGCAATCGCTTTCGCAGCAATCCCGCCCGGCGACTGCCGCGCCAGCCGGTACATGTCCCAGTAGCGAGCCTCGACCGCCAACGGATCGCTTCCGATCAGGATCGGCAGCATGTCCTCGATCGTGCCGACGATTCCATAGGGATTGCGCCCGTCCGACATCTCGCCGTAGCCGGTAATGCCCTCGGACGTGCGCACAGCGACGAACTGCCAGGGCCGCCAGCCGGCGTCGACAACGAAGGTCTCGATTTCGGTGATCTTCATGAACGCTCCCTTGTGTGTCGGTTAGCGCAGACGCAGGTCCGCCGAGAACCCGGGGCCTCGCCCCTTGTCCCAGACTTTCTCTCTCGCCAGGTCCTCGTTCAGGTCGACGCCCCAGCCGGGCTTCGTTGGCAGTTCGAGATGTCCATCGACGATCTCGATCGGACCGCCGGTCATGTCGTCCTTCCAGGGCACGTCGTCGATGTCGATCTCCATAATCCGCACGTTGGGCACCGTCGCGCAGAGGTGGACGGAATGCATGCTGCCGAGGTGTGAGTAGTAGTTGTGCGGCGCGACGTTGAGCTCATAGCTCTCGGCCAGCAGCGCCACGTCGCGCGAGCGCGAGAAGCCTTGCCAACACACGTCGATCATCACGTTGTCCATCGAGCGGTGCTGGAAAAAGGGCAGGTAGTCGCGGACCGTGTAGAGGTTCTCGCCCGACGTGACGGGCACTGTCGTTTGACTCCGCACGTCGGCCAGCGCTTCAGGGTCGTAGATGTCGATCTCGACCCACATCATCTCGAGGTGCTCAATCGACTGGCAGATTTGCCGCGCGGCCAGCGGCGTGCAGTTGAAGTTGATGTCCAGCGCGATCTGCACATCCGGCCCCGCGCCCGCCTTGAGCGCGCCGATGTACTCGGGCACGTGCCGCAGCACCGCCGGTGTGGTGTTGCTGTCGATGTTCTCGACCTCCTGCTGCAGCCCGAAGTTGCGGGACGGATCACCCGGGAAGAGGATGTTGGTCTTGAGCGCGTGGAAGCCCTTTTCCCGGACCTCCGCGCCCATCGCCGTGACGTCGTCCATCGTCCGTACCGGCGGCGCGCCGACCACCCAATCGTCGCCGTTGTGCCACTTGATTCGGTGATAGTTGCTCGCCCGCGAGCTGCCGCAGTGCGACCAGTAAATCAACTGCCGCTCGCGCGTCGGGCCGCCGAAGAGCGAGTAGACCGGCACGCCCAGCGCCTTGCCTTTAATGTCCCAGAGCGCCAGCTCGACGCCGGCGATCGCTTTGGCGACGACGCCGCCTGGTGATTGCCGCGCCAAGCGATACATATCCCAGTAGCGGGCCTCGACCGCGAGCGGGTCGGCGCCGATCAGGACCGGCTCCAGGTCGTTGATCGTGCCGACAATGCCGTACGGCGTGCGACCGTCCGAGATTTCGCCATAGCCGGTCAAGCCGTCGTCGGTGCGGACTGCGACGAACTGCCAGGGCCTCCAGCCGGCGTCGACCACAAACGTCTCGATCTCTCGAATCTTCGTCATTCACTTGTCTCCATTTCGGCGCCGGCAGAAATGCGGCGCCTGCTCGACCAGAGCCCGCGATCCTGCGAAAGCACCGCGCGAACCGTTGATCGTCACTCGCGAGTCTACGCTCGCGGCTGCTTTGACCGCCGCGCTAGAATTTGCCCGCCGACCACCAGGAGAAGCCCATGCCTGACGCCCTCTGGAAACGCACCGCCGTCGAGCTGGCCGCGCTGATTCGCGACCGTGAGGTCTCCAGCCGCGAAGTGGTCGAGGCCCACCTCGACCGCATCGCCGAGGTCAACGGCCAGGTCAACGCTGTCACACTCGTGCTCGCCGAAACCGCGCTGGCCGGGGCCGACGCCGCAGACCGTAGCGAAGGCTCGGGCCCGCTGCACGGCGTCCCATTCACGATCAAGGAGAACATCGACTGCGTCGGCTCGCCAACCACGCAGGGCGTTCCCGCACTCGCCGACGCCATGCCTCCGAGCGACGCGCCTGTCGTCGAACGGATGAAGCGCGCCGGGGCGATCCCCCTCGCACGCACCAATCTTCCCGAGATGGGTGGCCGCCTCGATACCGATAACCCACTGCGCGGCCGCACCTTCAATCCCTGGAACCCCGCGCTGACTCCCGGCGGCTCGAGCGGAGGCGAGGCCGCAGCGCTGGCCACCGGCATGTCGCCGATCGGACTCGGCAACGACATTCTCGGCTCGCTGCGCAACCCCGCCTATTGCTGCGGCATTACCTCGCTCAAGCCCTCGGCCGGACGCATCCCCTGCGTCCTCTCGATGGGCGTTGACGCCGGCATGGCTGTGCAGGCGATGCTGGTCGAAGGCCCGATGGCGCGCTCTGTCGCCGATCTGCGCTTCGGCCTCTCGGTGCTCGCCGGCCGCGACGTTCGCGACCCGCGCTCCGTTGACGCCCCGCTCGAAGGTCCTCCACCGGCGGCGCGAAGAGCAGCGCTGGTCACCGATATCGCCGGATTCGATCTCCCCAGCGCGACGGTCGCCGAGATCCGCCGTGCCGGAGCAGTGCTCGCTGCCGACGGCTGGGGCGTGGAAGAGGTCGAGCCACCCGAATTGGACCGGATCAACGAGGTGTGGGCCTACGTCATCGCCGCCGACATGGACGAGCAAGCGCTGCAGGAGCAGGAGTCGCTGGTCACACCGCAGCTCGCCGCCCTCCATCGACAGATCAGCGAGCGCACCGCCTCGGCGCCGCTGTCCAACTCCGTCGTGCATTCAGAGCGGTCGCGGCTGAGCCGCGTGTGGTCTGAGTTCTTCGGCGCGTACCCCGTCGCCATCGGGCCCACCTGGACCTGCTTGCCGTGGCCGATCGACTCGGATCTGGATCCCGAAACCGGTATCGACACGACGCTTGGCACCGCGCACTTCATCAGCCCGGCCAACGTGCTGGGCCTGCCCGCAGTCGCGCTCGCCACCGGCGTCGCGGACGGTCTCCCGACCGGCGTGCAGGTGTACGCCGATCGTTGGCGCGAAGACCTCTGCCTCGACGCCGCCGAACTGATCGAGGCTGCAAGTCCGATGCCGACGCCGATCGACCCCGTGCCGCCGGCCGACTGACGGGCCGGACTGGATCGACGACGAGCGTCCCGATCACTGTGATCTTCATTCGAATTTCCACGGTGTCCTGGCTTCCCCCGCAGGCGAACCGGAGTCGGTCAGTTGCTAGATTTGTCACGGAGGCTGTTGTGTGAACGATCAATCGGAGATGCTCTCTCCCTATCGAGTGCTTGATCTGACGAATGAGCTCGGGCACTTCGCCGGGAAGTTGCTAGCCGACCTCGGCGCCGATGTGATCAAGGTCGAGCCGCCACAAGGCGACCCGGCTCGAGAGCGAGGACCCTTTGTCGACGACGTTCCGGGGCCGGACCGCAGTCTCCGCTGGCTCGCCTGGAACACGAACAAGCGCAGCGTCACGATCGATCTGTCCGACGTGGCGGGACAACGCCTGTTTCTCCAGTTGGCGCAATCGGCCGACATCGTGCTGGAGTCCTTCTCGCCAGGTCGCATGGACGAGCTCGGTCTCGGGTACGACGCGCTCAGCGAAGCGAACCCCGGGCTGATCCTCGTTTCGATCTCACCCTTCGGGCAGACCGGCCCGTATCGCGACTACCGCGCGACTGACATCGTCTCCTGGGCCATGAGCGGCAACATGTCCATTACCGGTGAATCGTCGCGCCCTCCCGCGCACATCAGCGACGACTGCCAGTCCTTCCTTCACGCCGGAGGAGACGCGGTGATTGGCGCATTGATTGCGTTGACGCAACGCGGCCGTACCGGTTGTGGTCAGCACGTGGATCTCTCGATCCAGGAAGCAACCGCA
Source organism: Dehalococcoidia bacterium (assembly GCA_965208665.1). GTDB lineage: Bacteria > Chloroflexota > Dehalococcoidia > Bin125 > Bin125 > Bin125. The sequence continues at coordinate 1,144,038 of CBDBPH010000002.1, read as the reverse complement.
AGAGGCTTGTACCAGATCAGCGGTAGCTGGGATATGACCCGCCGCAATCTCGCTCGGGACGAGCGCCCGACCGTCGGGGGAGCCGACCTGCCGTGGACGTGGCGATGCCGCGATGGCTACGTGATCTGGCTGTGCGCTGCCGGACCGGGCGCCAGCCAGCGATTGACCGGGTTGTTCGCCTGGCTTGACGAGATTGGCGAAGGGCGCGAGCTGCAATCGGTCGATTGGGACAATCTGCCGCTCGACGAGATGTCGGCGGCTGACTGGGAACCGTTCGACCGGCTGTTTGCCGAGCTGTTTGTCGATCGAACCAAGCAGGAGTTGTACGAAGCGGCAACGCGACACAACTTTCTGCTCTACCCGTCTGCGACATCTGCCGATACGCTCGCCAACGCCCAGCTGCAGGCCCGAGAATTCTGGCGTGACATCCAGCATCCCGAGCTGGGACGCAAGATTCGCTTACCCGGCGCAATCGCCAGGGGTGATCGTCCTGTGCCAGCACAGACCCATGCTGCGCCGGCCCTGGGTCAACACAACGATGAGGTGTTCGCCGAACTCGGGAACACGCCCTTGCCGTCCAACGGCGTCGTCGACGGCGCTTCGCCGAGCAAGCCGCTGGCCGGCATCAAGGTCGCCGACTTTGGTTGGTTCATGGTCGGACCGCAGACGATTAAGGCGTTCTCCGACTTCGGCGCTGATGTCGTTCACGTGGAGAGCACGGCGCGACTCGACGCGCTGCGAATCGTCGGCCCATTTCAGGATGACGTGCCCGACCCGGAACGCTGCGGTGATTACGCACAGGTCCGCACCGGCGGAAGATCCGTCAATGTCGACCTTGGGACAGAGGAAGGAACGGCGATCGCCCGGCGACTCGTCAAGTGGGCCGACATCGTCTTCGATAACTTCTCCGCCGGCGCCATGAACCGCATGGGCCTGGGACACGAGACCCTGCGCGAACTGAACCCGGACGTGATCGTGCTGAGCAGCAGCGGACAGGGCCAGGACGGCCCGCACGCTCACGGCAAGGGTGGCGGCGGACACTACGCTGCGCTGGCCGGATTCAACGAGCTGACCGGCTGGCCCGAGGACGAGCCCGGATACCTCAGCGCCTACACCGACTTCATCGCGCCGCGCTTCAACATCCCGCTGTTACTGTCCGCGCTCGATCACCGCCGTCGCACCGGCGAAGGACAGTTTTTCGATGTCTCACAGTATGAAGCCGCAGTCCACTGGCTGACGCCCTCGATCCTTGACTACGCCGTCAACGGCCGCGTCGCGAATCGGAACGCCAACCGACAGGCCGACGCTGCTCCGCACGGCGCCTATCGCTGCACCGGCGACCGCTGGTGCGTCATTGCGGTCAATAGCGACGAGCAGTGGCAACGCCTGTGCAGCGCGATGGAAGCGCCCGATCTCGCTGCCTACCGTAGATTCGCCACCCTCGAGGGTCGGAAGGCAAACGAGGACGACCTCGATCGCCTGGTCGAGGAATGGACAAGCCAGCGAGACGCGTACGAGGTGATGAAACACCTCCAGGGCCTCGGCATCCCAGCCGGCGTCGTCCAGACCGGAGAAGACTTGCTCGAGCACGACCCGCAGTTGCGTCACCGCAACTTCTACCAGCGCTTGGACCACCCCGCACTTGGCAGCTATCGGGCGCCGCAAGCCTCGTTCCGATTGTCGGATGCTCCATGCAAGCTGCAACGGGTGCGCCTGCTTGGAGAGGACACCTACGAAGTCCTGAGCAAAGTGCTCGGCTACAGCGATGCAGAGATCGAGCGATTCGCCCTTGCCGAGGCGCTGAAGTAGCACAGCCGCCGTGTCGGTCGGGCGCTAGCCTCGCTCAAACAGCGATTCGTAGAGGGACCAATCCGTGAAAATCACCAACATTAGCGCCATCCCCGCCTCGCCGGGCACCACCGCGCACCCGATGTTCAACTTCCCGCCGTGGAACTATGTGTTCGTCAAGGTCGAGACCGACGAGGGCATCACCGGCTGGGGCGACGCAACCTGCGGGCCGATTGCCGTGGCCTCCTTGGTCGAGGAATACGGCGGGATGATCGCCGGCGAGGATCCGTTTCGGATCGAGGAGCTCTGGCAGACGCTCCACCACCGCTACTTCACGCGCGGAGGTCCGATCCAGAACAGCGCCCAGGCCGGAATCGAGATGGCGCTCTACGACATCAAGGGCAAGGCCCTGGGTGTGCCCGTCTACGAACTGCTGGGCGGCAAGATGCGCGACAAGATCTGGACCTACGGCCGCTGGGATGGGCCCTCGCCGGAGAGCGCGGCCGAGTTCGCCCTGAGCCAACTGGAGCGCGGCTTCACTGCGCTCAAGGGCGACCCGTTCGACCATCGCGGCCTGTTCATTTCCTACGAGGCGGAGAAGAAGGCGATCGACACGCTCGCCGCAGTGCGCGATGCGGTTGGCTTCGAGGTCGAATTGCTGGTCGAGGTCCATGGTCGCTTGACGCCGGCGGAAGCGATTCGGATCGGCAACGAAATGGAACAGTATCGACCCTTCGTGTACGAGGAGCCGGTGCCCTTCGAGAACATCGATGCGATGGAACAGGTCGCCCGCGGGACCAACATCCCCATCGCGACCGGTGAGCGGATCTACAGCCCATTCACGTACTTCGACCTCTTACAGCGGCAGATCGTGGCGATGATCCAGCCGGACATGATCCAGACCGGCGGGATCGGCCAGATGAAGCGGATCGCCGCGCTGGCTGAGGCGCAGTACGTCGGTGTCCAGCCGCACGCCATCCACGGCCCAATGGAAGTCCTGGCCGCGCTGCACGTCGATGCCTCGATCCCCAACTTCAAGATCCATGAAGGCGGGATGCGCCCCTGGTTCCAGGACGCCTGTATCGGTGAACTCCCGGCACATGTAGACGGCTTCTATTCGGTGCCCGAAGCGCCGGGTCTGGGCGCCTCGATCGATGAGGATTGGCTTGCGGCACATCCGCCGCATCCCGAGCCCGGGTGGGCGCCGATGCTGGGGACGATGCCGTCGAAGCAGTTCAGCAAGGTCGCCTCGCCCTGAATCGTTGAAATTAGTTTGGCGAATCGCCATACTGCGCCCATGCAAATGGCCGTGCCCTATCAGGTGCTCGGCACAGACGGAAGGTACCTCCCATGGCAGAGCGAAACTACTGGACCAGGATGCACCGGAATCGGATGTCCCGACGTGGACTGCTGAAGGCGAGCGCACGCGCCGGCGTTGGCGCGGCCGGGCTGGCACTGGTGGGCTGCGGTGATGACGACGACGATGGGCAGCAGGCAGCCGCCCAGGTTCAGGCCCAGCCTGAGGAACAGCCTGAACAACAAGCCGAGCAGCAGGCAATGCAACAGCAGCAGCAAACTGCCACGGCCGATGAGCAACAGGAACAGCAGGAGGCCGTCGCGCAGGCGCAGGCCCAGGCGGCTGGCGGGCCAACGTACGGCGGCATGGTCCAAATCTGGGGAGAAGATGGCGGTCTGTTTGATCCAGCCGTGACGATCCACGGGGGCACGGATGCGTCGATCTTCCAGTGCTTCGATTTCATCAACTACATGGATGCAGGCAACGAGATCACCGACGCGATGGCCGAATTGCCGGAAATCGTCGACGAACTCAACTTCATCTACCAGATCAAGCCCGATGTCTATTGGCAGGACCTGCCGCCGCTGAACGGCCGTCAGTTCACCGCGGAGGACGCGGTGTTCGGCTACGAGCGGTTTGGCCAGGACAACCCGGAGTTCGTCTACAAGGACCGATATGTGCTGGTCGATAGTTTCACGGCGGTCGACCAGTTGACGATGCACGTCACTGCCTCTGAGCCGTTCGCGCCACTGTTGGTGGCAATGTCCGAAACCGGCGCGCTGATGGTCGCGCGCGACATCGTCGACCAGTTCGGCGATGCCGAAGTCTCTAGCAATCCCGATCTCGTCGTCGGCACGGGCTCGATGATGCTGGACTCGCGCGAGCCCGATGTCGAGACCGTGCTCAAACGCAATCCCAACTACTACCGCCCGTCCCATGACGGCGGCAAACTGCCCTACTTCGACGGTTACAACATCATCTGGGGTCTCGACGACGCGAATAGGATCGCGCAATACATCGCCGGCAACCTCGACTTCCACCACCTGCAGTGGTACGGCGAGTTGAGAGACATCGAAACGATCCGCGCCGAAGCGGGTGAAGACTCGATCGTCGCGGTACCCAACCCCGTCGCCTTCGGTCTGGCGACCCACATTCATGTCAACCGTGAGCCCTACACCGACCCCCGGGTGCGCCTGGCGCTTCACCATGCGGTCAACCGGCCGGCGATTATCGCCACCACCCTGGGTGCCGGCACCATTGGCGGACCGGTCGCCGAGACGATCGCTCCCTACGGCTGGGGCATCGACGAACTGTCGCAGTGGCCGGGCTACCGCACCGATGCCGAACGCGAAGAAGACTTGGCTGAGGGCCGCAAGCTGCTCGAGGCAAGCGGCTACGATCCGTCGACGGTTCCTCCGATGGAGGTCTGGGACTGGGCTTCCGACCAGGGCCAGGTACTGCAGCAGAACTTCCGCGAGATCGGCTACGAGGTTGAGATCCTGGAGCAAACCACCAACGACTGCCTGGCCGCCCGCCAGAACCACGAGTTCTCGATGATCACGCTCGGCCAGCAGGCCGCCGCCGACCCCGACCTGCTCTACAACGACCTCCACACCGGGGCCGGGCAGAACTATGGCGAGTTCTCCGACCCGGAGATCGACGAGATGCTGGTCAAGGGCCGCACGACGTTCGGCACCGAGAACCGCAAGGCAATCTACGACGAGATCCAGACCAAATTGCTCGAAGAGCACGCGCCGCGTCTGTGGTGGCACTGGAGCTTGCCGACCGTCGGTCACCGTCCCTGGCTGCAAGGGTTCCGGCCCACGCCCGGTATCACGCCAACCAATCAAGTCATGAACGAGTGCTGGTTCGACGATACTCGGACGATCTAGGCGGCGAGTCGGTCGGTCGGTTGAAAGCCTGATCGCGGATCGGCATACTACGCGCACTTGATACCAGGGCTCCGCCCCCCGCACCGGGGCGGAGCCTTTGGGAGAGGAAACGCCATGACCGAGCGAAACTATTGGACCAGAATGCGCCGAAACCGGATGTCTCGGCGTGGACTGTTGAAGGCGAGCGCTAGGGCCGGCGTTGGCGCGGCGGGGCTGGCGCTGGTCGGCTGTGGCGATGATGACGACGACGATCAGCCGGCCGCAGCTGCCGTTCAACAGCAGCAACAACAGCAGCAGGCGGCGCAGGTCGAGCAGCAGGCCGAACAACAAGCAATGCAGCAGCAGGCCCAGACCCAGACTGCGGAAGAACAGCAGGCCCAGCAGCAAGCTGTCGCTCAGGCGCAGGCTCAGGCAGCAGACCCCGACGGGCCAAAGCATGGCGGCACGGTACGCATCTCGATGTCGGACGGCGGCATCTTCGACCCGGCGATCGTGATCCATGGCGGTACCTACGCAGGCGTCCATCAGATCTACGACTGGATCAACTACCTCGACGAAGGGTTCGTCCTCACCTCGGCCATGGCCGAGCTGCCCGAGGTGATCGATGAACTCAACTTCGTCTACACAATCAAGCCGAATGTCTACTGGCATCCCAAGCCGCCGCTTGACGGTCGTCAGTTCACCGCAGAGGACGCGGCGTTCGGACTCGAACGCTTCGGTTTCGACAATCCCGAGTTCGTCTTCAAAGACAGATTCTCGATCGTCGACAAATTCGAAGCGACTGATCAACTCACCATGCACGTGCAGGCGGGGGAGGTGTTTTCGCCGATTCTCACCGCGATCGCCGAAGACAACATGCTGATGGTCTCGCGAGACGCGGTTGAGGCGTTCGGCGATGAAGGGATCTCCACTGACTTCGAAGCGCAGATCGGCACCGGCGGGATGATGGGGGTGTCCCGCGAGCCGGAGGTTGAACTGATCCTGGCCGGGCATCCGAACTACTACAAGGAAGGCCAGCCATACTTCGACGGATACAAGGGCATCGCTCTCCCCGACGCGGCCTTGCGCGTCGCCGCCTTCGTTGACGGCCAGATTGACTTCCTCGACCGCCAGTGGACCGGTTCCCTGACCGATCTCGAGGCAGCGCGCGACGAGTTGGGCGAGGACGAGGTGATCGGCGTGCCGAACCCGGTCACGTTCGGCATGGCCACGCACATCCACTGCGAGGTCGAGCCCTACACCGACCCGCGCGTGCGCACGGCTGTCCACCTGGCTGCCGATCGCGAGCAACTAATCGCGCTGTCCTTGGGCGGACTCGTGATCGGCGGACCGATCGCCGTTGCAATTCAGCCCTACGGTCGCACCGAGGACGAGTTGCGCCAGCTACCCGGTTACCGCTCCGGCGATCTCCGCCAGGAAGACCTCGCCGAGTCTCGGGCCTTGCTGGACGCATCCGGCGTTGATCTGAATGGGTTCCCGCCGATGGACATCTGGGCGCCGAGCGCGACGGACTACGCCGTCGTGCTTCAGCAGAATCTCGCCGAGGTCGGTATCACGGTGGGGATCAACGAGTTGACCACCACGGATGCCCTCGCCGCGCGTCAGAACCGAGAGTTCACGATGATCATGCTCGGTCAGCAGGGCGCCTCCGACCCGGATCTGCTCTACAACGACCTACATACCACCGGCGGTCAAAACTACGGGAACTTCTCCGATCCTGAGTTCGACGCCTTGGTCGAGAAGGGCCGTTCCCTCTTCGACGTGGAAGAGCGCAAGGCAGTTTACGACGAGGCGCAGGACCGCCTGCTGCAAGAGTGGAATCCGCGTCTGTATTGGTCCTGGAGCACGGTCACGGTCGCGTTCCGCTCCTACATGAGGGGATTCCGACCGACGCCAGGGCCGACCGCGTCCAACGCGGTCCTATGGGGCATGTGGTTCGACGAAATTCCTGAGGGCGCTCAGTCCTAGGTAACTCCCGATTCACTTTCCCCCGCGTCGCGGGGGAGATGCCCAAGGCAGAGGGAGGCGCTGACCGCAGCGCGAACGAAGGTCAATGCGCAACTACATCTTTCGCCGCTTGATGCTCTTGCCGATCACGGTGATCCTGCTGTCGATCTTCGTCTTCGGCTTGATTCGGCTGGTGCCGGGATCGGTCATTGACGCGCGCCTGGCGGCTGGTTTCCCCGGAACCGCCAACGCGGATGATCGAGCCAAGCTGGAAGCGCACTTCGGCCTCGACAAACCGGTCCACGAGCAATACGTCACCTGGATCGGACAGGTGTTTAGCGGCGACTTCGGCACCTCCTGGTTGACCAAGGAAGACATCCTCGACAACTTCCGCCGGCGGATGCCGGTAACGGTTGAGCTACTCGTTCTGACCCTGCTCATCTACATCCCGCTAGGTATTGGAACGGGGGTGTGGTCGGCTGTACGCCAAAACCGGACGGACGACTATGGGATTCGTTTCGTCACGATCCTCTTTCTCGCCGTGCCGAATTTCTGGCTCGCCACGTTGGTCATCATCGTTCCGCTGGTGCTCTGGGGGTATGCGCCTCCCGTTCCCTATGTCCAGCTCTGGGAGGAACCCGCCACAAATATCGTCCAGATGATCGTGCCCGCTGCGATTGCCGCGCTAGCCGGAGCCGCAGTCCTGGGCCGCGTCGCGCGTTCCGAGATGCTTGAGGTGCTGCGCCAGGACTACGTCAGGACCGCGTACGCCAAGGGACTGACCGGCTATGTCGTGGTTCTGCGCCACGCCCTGCGTAACGCGATGATTCCGCTGATCACCTTGATCGGCCTCGTCTTCGCCAACGGTGTTGCCGGCGCGGTGATCGTCGAGCAGATCTTCGCCATCCCCGGCATGGGACGCTATCTGGTGCAATCGCTGCTCAACAACGACCTGCCCGTGGTGCAGGTCTGGATGCTGATCTTCGGTGCGGCGTTCATCATGGTCAACCTTCTGGTTGACCTCAGCTACGGCATGTTTGATCCAAGGATTCGGTTCCAGTGAGCACTGCAGAGCCTGGCGCGGTTGTCTTCGACGTATACGGGATACCCGAGAAGCCCCCGCTCGGTGTCCGCGCGCGTCGGCTCCTGCGGCAACATCCACTGGGCGCATTCGGATTCATCATCGTCCTGATCGTGATCTTCCTCGCTGCCGTTGGGCCTCTGATCGCCGGTGATGCGGAGAGCATTTCCGCCGACATCCTGGTCGGCCCCAGTGGCGAGCACTGGTTCGGAACTGATCGGCTCGGGCGCGACTACCTGGCCCGTGTGATTGCCGGGGCGCGACTCTCGATGTCGCTGGCGCTTGGGGCAATGGCGATTGGCGTCGGTGCCGCGCTGGTGCTCGGCATGGTCTCCGCGTACGCCAAGGGCGCGGTCGATCTTTTCCTGCAGCGGATTATCGACATGCTGCTCGCATTCCCCGGGCTTGTGCTGCTGCTCCTGCTGTCGCAGGTGATTGGCCGCGGTTGGCAATCGGTGGCCCTGGGTATGGGCATTCTGTTCGCTGTGAGCATGGTCCGTATCGTGCGCGCCAGCACACTCGCCACTCTGGCCGAGCAATACGTCGAAGCCGCACAGTTGATCGGCGCGTCTCCCTACCGCATCCTCTGGCGCCACGTGCTACCCAACATGGGACCGCCGCTCCTGATTTATGTGACCGCAATCCTCGGCGGCGCGATCCTGTTCGAGGGCGCACTGTCATTCCTCGGCCTCGGAGTCCCACCGCCCGACCCGTCCTGGGGGCGAATGCTGACCGAAGCTCGCACCAACTGGAAACACCCGCACCTGAGCATCTTCCCGGGCGTCGCGATGACGATCGCGGTGCTTGGCTTCAACCTTGTGGGCGACTCCGTCCGAGACATTTTCGACCCACGCCTGCGCGGGGCCTAGGTCAGCTCCTCCGCGATCGCACCGCTCTCGATCAGTTTCTCGATTGCCGCGTCGTCGTAGCCAAGTTCGCCCATCACGTCGCGCAAGTGCTCACCAAAGGCGGGCGTCTGTTCTGCCGCTCGGTATGCGTCTCTGCTGAATTTGACGGGGGCTTGCGGCATCACGACGGGACCAACGGCTGGGTGGTCGAAGCTGTGTACGTAGTCGTTGGCCTGCGCATGCTCGCTGAGCAACGCTTCTTCGAGGGAACTCAGCAGCGCGCATGGGACGCCCGCGGCTTGCATTCGTTCACGCATCTCTTCGCCGTCGTGCTGGAGCGCAATGGCACGGATCCGCTGCCGGAGCGAAGCAAAGTGGTCGCGAGGGTCATCGGGCATCTCCCAGTCCGGATCATGCGCGCTCGGGTCTTCGATACCGAGCACGTCAAGCAGTCGCCTGAATGCCAGCTGTCCGGCGCCAAGAGTGATCCAGTGCCCATCGCGTGTTTCGTACAGGCCGCCGACGATTAGCGCGGTCTGTTCACGCCGACTCTGTGACGCGAGTCTCGGGTGTGGTCGCTCTTCCTGCATCCAGTCTGCGAACTCCCGCTTCCAACCGTCGACAGCATCAAACAGGTTGGCCGTCGCCGTCTGGAGCGACAGCCCGGCCTGGTATAACGACGTGCGGACGTGCTGCCCCTTGCCCGTGAACTCGCGCCGATACAGCGCGCCGGCAATGCCGAAGGAGAGCAGCGTGCCGGCATGGAAGTCACACAGGTACGCGTCGAGCACGCGAGGCTCGTCGCCCTCAAAGCTGGCGGTCGACATTGCGAGGCCCGACGCGGCGGCGGCCTGGAAATCGGCGCCGAGATGCATCCCGTAGGGCCCTTCCTCGCCCATGGCGGAGATCTCGGCCACGACGATTCGCTCGTTCTCCGCGCTGAGCGACTCGTAGTCGAGGCTCAGGCGTTTCAGTGCGCCCGGCCGCATGTTGGAAATGATGACGTCGCTTCGCAGCGCGAGATCGTGAACAATCGCGAGGCCGTCAGGGTGGCGCAGGTTGATGGGTACGCCGCGTTTGCCTCGCGCTTTGATGATGTAGTGGCGACCCTCGCCATGGACGATCGTGCTGTTCCATCGCGTGGCGTCGCCGGTGGTCGGCTCGATCTTGATTACGTCCGCGCCACCGTGAGCCAGCAGCTCGCCGGCATATGGACCGGCGACGAACAGGCCGAACTCGAGCACACGCACTCCTGCGAAAATGCCGTCCGGTCGGTCGTCCATGGCCGCCCCCTTCGGACTATTCCGTCGCCCAAACCTGGTGCTAAGCGAAGCCTACCGATCTAACCGTTCGACGCATCAACAGAAGCGGATCCTTCACTATCTTGAGCGGCGAGCCTCGACACAGGTTGGACAACAGGAGATGGCGATGAATCAGCAAGAAGATTTCGGTGGAGTGATTGGCCGTACCTTCCGCGAGTCGGAGCCCTGGTGGCCGGAGCTGCCGACAGCTCCGCAGGACCGGCCTAACGTAGTCATCATCCTGTTCGATGACACCGGCTTCTCGCATCTGGGCTGTTATGGCTCAACGATCGCGACGCCGAATATCGACGGTCTGGCTGCAAACGGCCTGCGCTTCACCAACTTTCACGTCACCGCGCTCTGCTCGCCGACGCGGGCCTCGTTGCTGACTGGCCGCAACCACCACGCGGTCGGAATGCGATCGATCTCGAGCTACGACCCGGGTTATCCGAACATGCGCGGAGCGGTCAGCCGCAACGCCGCCACGATGGCGGAGATGCTGCGCGACGAGAACTACGCGACGTTTGCCGTCGGCAAGTGGCACCTGAATCCCTCCGAGACCTGTTCACAGGCCGGACCATTTCACGACTGGCCGCTCCAGCGCGGCTTCGATCGCTACTACGGCTTTCTCTCGGGCGAGACCGATCAGTTCTATCCCGATCTGTGCTACGACAACCATCTGATCGATCCGCCTCGCACGCCGGAAGACGGTTACCACTTCACCGAGGACATCGTCGACCAGGCGACCGGATTCCTGCGCGATCATCAGTCGGTCTATCCGGGGCAACCGTTCTTCCTCTACTTCGCGCTGGGCGCGACGCACTCACCGCACCAGGCGCCGGCTGAGTACATCGAGCGCTACCGGGGCGAGTTCGACCAGGGCTGGGACGAGGTGCGCAAGGAGTGGTTCGCGCGACAGCTGGAGCTGGGCGTGATCCCCGAGGGAACCGAGCTCGCTCCGCGCAATCCCGGCGTCAAGCCCTGGGACGATTTCTCGCCCAACATGAAGCGATTCCTCGCCGCCTTCCAGGAGGCGTTCGCGGGCTTCCTGACCCACACCGACGAGCAGATTGGCCGCCTGATCTCGTACCTCGACGACTCGGGCCAGCTCGACAACACCATCCTGATGCTGATGGCCGACAACGGCGCCAGCCAGGAGGGCGGACCACAGGGCGTCTCCGATACCGCCCGCTACGGCCAGCCGCTGCTGGACGACGTCGACGAGGCACAGTCGCGCCTGCACGAGATCGGCGGTCCGCGCAGCTCGCCCAACTATCCGTGGGGCTGGTCCCAGGCCGGCAACACGCCGCTCAAGTGGTACAAGCAGAACACCCATGGCGGCGGCGTGCGCGTCCCGCTGATCGTTCACTGGCCCGACCGGATCACGGACACCGGCAGCTTCCGCCGGCAGTTCCATCACGTCAGCGACGTGCTGCCGACGGTGCTCGAGTCCGTCCAGGCGACTGCGCCGGAGGAGTACGCCGGGCATCGTCAGATGCCGGTCAGCGGCACCAGCTTCGCCTACGCCTTCAACGACGCCAGCGCCGACACGGCCAAGGAGGCGCAGTACTTCGAGATGCTGGGCCACCGCGGTATCTGGGTCGACGGTTGGAAGGCCGTCACGCGGCACCAGAAGAACGATCCCTGGGGCGACGACGAGTGGGAGCTCTACCACGTCGCCGAGGACTTCTCCGAGTCAAACAATCTGGCCACCGAGAATCCGGAGAAGTTGCGCGAGCTGGTCGACCGCTGGTGGGTCGAGGCCGGGCGCTACGGCGTACTCCCGCTCGACGACCGCAGCTTCCAACTCGGCGGACCGACGCAGCGACCGGGCGGCCCGCACAACGGTCTCAAGTACCGCTACACGCCGCCGGTCTCGCACCTGCCCGGCGAGATTGCGCCCGCGGTCGGGATGGGTTCGTGGACGCTTGAGGCGGACATCGAGCGTGACGGACTCGGCGACGGCGTGATCTTCGCCCGTGGATCGGTCATGGGCGGGATCAGCTTCTACATCAAGGACAACCGCCTCCGGGTGGACTACAACGCCTTCACCGAGGTCACGCAGATTGTCTCCGACACCGAACTCCCTGATGGCCGCTGCACGATCGGCATGAGCATGGATGGTGAAGCCCCCTCCGCGCCCGGTCACGTCACGATCCGACTCAACGGGGAGCGCGTGGCCGAAGGCGACGTTCCGTTCCTCGTCCGTGGCGGATTCGGCGGTCGCGGGGGTGCAGATATTGGCTCGGACCGCAAATCTCCGGTTTCCGACTCCTACGAGCCGCCTTTCGAGTTTGACGGCACGATCCACGAGTTGACGCTGGAAGTCACCCCGTACCCCAAGTCCGGCGCCGCTTACGAAGCTGCCCGGAACGCCTTCAAGCTGCTCATGGCTCAGCAGTAGATCGACCGACGCGATGTGCAGTTGTTGCGCGCCAACTCGAGATGATTTCTCCCCCCGCGAGCAGGGGGAGATGTCACGTCGTGATCGCGGGGGGGCGCCGCAGGTACCCCTCCGCCCCTACCGGGCGCCTCCCCGCTCCCGAGCGAGGAATTTTGGCTGGATGGCGGAGATACCCGCCGGAGCCTTCACGATGGGTTCGGTTGACGCTCTCTCCTATCCGGGAGACGGGGAGGGACCGTTGCGAGAGATCAAACTGTCCGCCTATCAGATCGATACCTGCGCAGTCTCCAACGCCGACTTCGCCGACTTCGTCGATTCGACCGGCCACCGGACGGAGTCCGAGCTGATCGGATGGTCCTTTGTCTTCGCCGGGCTGCTGCCCGATGACTTTCCGCCGACTCGCGGCGCGGCCGACGCGCCCTGGTGGCGGCAAGTTGAGGGTGCGTCGTGGCGATTTCCACAAGGACCGGAAACGGGCATTGACGAACGGCTTGATCATCCGGTCGTACACATCAGTTGGAACGACGCGGTCGCGTACGCCGAGTGGGCCGGCAAGTCACTTCCCAGCGAGGCCCAATGGGAGCGCGCCGCGCGCGGCGTACTCGAATCCCAGCCCTATCCCTGGGGCGACGAGCTGACGCCGGGCGGCGAGCACCGGATGAACGTCTGGCAGGGCGTCTTCCCGACCGAGAACGCTCTTGAGGACGGTTGGTACGCGACATGTCCGGTCGACGAGTATCCGCCCAACGGACTTGGCCTGTTCAACACCACCGGCAACGTGTGGGAGTGGTGCGGCGACTGGTTCGATGTGTTCCACGATCCCGCGCTGTCCGTCAATCCGGCCGGTCCGCCAGACGGCGACCTGAAGGTGCTCAAGGGCGGCAGTTTCATGTGTCATGAGAGCTATTGTCTGCGTTATCGCACGGCGGCCCGCATGGCGCTCACTCCTGATAGCGCAACAAGCAACACGGGCTTCCGCTGCGTTCGAGCGATCGACTAACGGAGGAATGGTATGACCACGCACGAAGACTTTGGCGGCAAGATCGGCCGAACCTTCCGAGACTCGGAACCGTGGTGGCCGGAGCTGCCAACAGCGCCCCAGGATCGGCCCAATGTGCTGATCATCCTCTTCGACGATCTGGGTTTCGCCCACCTCAACTGCTATGGCTCGACGATTGCCACGCCGAACATCAACCGGCTGGCCGCCAACGGTCTGCGCTTCACCAACTTCCACGTCACGCCGCTCTGCTCGCCGACGCGCGCCTCACTGTTGACCGGACGCAACCATCACACGGTAGGCATGCGCTCCGTGACCCAGTTCGATCCGGGATACCCCAACATGCGCGGCCAGATCCCGCGCAGCGCAGCGACGATGGCTGAGATCCTTTCCGATCAGAACTACGCAACCTTTGCGATCGGCAAATGGCACCTCTGTCCGGTCGACGCGATGGGTCAGGCGGGGCCATTCGACAACTGGCCGCTACAACGAGGCTTTGATCGCTTCTACGGGTTCCTCTCAGGCGAGACCGATCAGTTCTATCCGGAACTCTGCTACGACAACCACTTGATCGATCCGCCGCGCCGACCTGAAGAGGGATATCACCTGACCGAAGATCTCGTTGATCACGCCACCGGATTCCTGCGCGACCATCAGTCGGTTTACCCCGGCCAACCCTTCTTCCTCTACTTCGCTCTGGGAGCGACTCACGCGCCGCACCAGGCACCGCAGGAGTTCATTGAGCGTTACCGAGGCAAGTTCAACGTCGGCTGGGATGCGATCCGCGAGGAGTGGTTCGCGCGCCAGCAGGAGATGGGGATCGTGCCCGAGGGCACTCAACTCGCTCCGCGCAACCGGGGCGTCGAGGCGTGGGACGACATGCCCGAGAACGCCCGTAACTTCGCGGTCGCCCTGCAGGAGGCCTTTGCCGGCTTCCTCGAGCACACCGACGAGCAGCTCGGTCGCTTGTTCAACTACCTCGAGTCCTCCGGACAGCTGGATAACACCATCGTCATGCTGTTGGCCGACAACGGCGCCTCGCAGGAAGGCGGACCGCAGGGAGTCTCGGATGAGCCGCGACTCTTCGGACCGAGGGAAGACCTGGACGAGCTTCAATCGCGCCTACACGACATCGGTGGGCCGCGTTCCGACTCGAACTATCCCTGGGGCTGGGCCCAGGCCGGCAATACGCCGCTGCGCTGGTACAAGCAGAACACCCACGGCGGAGGGGTGCGCGTGCCGCTGATCGTCCACTGGCCGGAGCGGATCGACGAAGCTGGCACAATCCGAACTCAGTTCCACCACGTCACCGACGTGTTGCCGACGGTACTGGAAACCCTTGGTGTTGAGCCGCCCTCCTCAGTCCGCGGATCCACACAGCTTCCGATCGCCGGGACGAGCTTCAGTTACGCACTCTCGGATGCCGAGGCGGATACGCCGAAGGAGGCGCAGTACTTCGAAATGTTCGGCCACCGCGGCATCTGGGTCGACGGCTGGAAAGCCGTCACCTGGCACCGTCGCGGAACCGAATGGTCCGACGACGAGTGGGAGCTCTACCACGTCGAGGAGGACTTCTCCGAGACCAACAACCTCGCCGAGGAGGAGCCGGAGAAGCTCCGGGAACTCATCGACCGCTGGTGGATCGAGGCGGGCAAGCACGGTGTCCTGCCGCTCGACGACCGCACGATTGAGATTAATCAACCCTCACAGCTCCCCGGCGCGCCGCACGCCGGTCTCCACTATCGCTACACGCCGCCGATCACGCACATGCCGGTCGAAACCTCGCCTGCGATCGATCTCGGCAGCTGGACGCTTGAGGCGTCTATCTCCAGGACCTCGACCGAGCAGCAGGGCGTGATCTTCAATCGCGGATCGATCCTGACCGGCGTCACCTGCTACATCAAGGACAACCGGCTGCACTTCGACTATCACGCCTATGAAGACTGGGCCCGGATCAAGTCCGATGTGCCGCTCCCGGCGGGAGAGTTCGTCCTGGGCGTGTCGCTGCAGAGCGAGTCACACCAGGGTCCGGGGGAGGTGACGCTGACAATCGATGGCGAGACAGTCGCGACCGGCAAGGTCGCCGTGTTGCAGAGACGAATCCTCTTCGCCCACGGCGAGTTCGACATCGGCGCCGACCGCCGCTCGCCAGTCGGCGACAACTACGATCCGCCCTTTGAATTCGAGGGCCAGATCCACAGCGTCGATATCGAGGTCACGCCCTACGAGGGCGAGGCCGCATTCCATGCCCAGGCCGAACGTCAGCGACGGCTCATGGCTCGACAGTAGCTCTCGAGTGGCCGGTCAAGCGCTACGCGTCGTCAAAGTAGACGTCCTGCAGCCGCGGTCGGCCGACCACGTCCTGCCAGAACCCCTTCACATTCGACTGGGAAGCCCAGATCGAGACCGTCGTGCAGATCGGCGCGACCCAGGGTTCCTGATCGAGGATTCTGTTGAACTCGTCGAGCAGCGCCTGCCGCTTGTCCTCGCTGTCCGCGGTCGGCCAACCGTCGATCATCGCCTGGTACTCGGGAGAGTCGTAGGCGCAGGAGTTGGGGATCCTCATCTGGTAGTTCATGACGGGCAAGGTTTGCGGGTGCATCGCAAAGAACGAGAAGAGGGCCATATAGAGCCCCTCGTGCGTTCCGGCCAGGAAGCGCTCCAGCCAGGTTGAGAACTCCATCGCCTCGGGCTCGACGTTGATCCCCGCCGCGGCTGCGTCCTGCTGGATGATTTGCGCCATATCCAGTGCTTCCTGCTGGAACCCGATGCAAGCGATCTTGAGGGTGGGTGTTCCGTCGGCGTAGCCCGCTTCGGTGATCAGCGCTCTGGCCTCGTCGATATCGAAGTAGTCGCGGTCCAGCGATTCGTCGTAGCCCGGAGAGAACTCCGGCCAGAGCACGTTCTTCTCTTCGGACAGGCCCTCGAAGATCTCGGCCGTGATCCGCTTGCGGTCGATCACCCGGTACATCGCGCGACGCACCTTCGGGTCGTCCATGATCTCGTGGCCGCCATCGCGCCCGGTCCCGACCATGCCCAGCACCCACTGCAAACTGGTCGGCGGGGCCAGTTCGACCTGGAAGCCGGCGTCTTCGGCGAAGTTCGCGTGCCACGACTTGGGCAAGTCGTAGACCATATCGAGCTCACCGGCCTGCAGCGCCAGGGCCATCGATTCGGCGTCCTGGAAGGTTTGCCACTCGACCGCGTCTAGCGCAGCCGGATCGTAAGAATCCTCAAAGCGGTGGCCGCGGGCGTAGACGTCTACCTCGTAGGAGTCAGTATCGAACTTGAAGGCGCCGCTGGCGTTGACCTGGGTGTAGCCCTCGAGACCGGGGATCGCATCCGCGTCATGGATGTTGGCAAAGTGCAGCGCATCGAAGATCGCCTCACCCGGCCAGGCCAGGTCGAGCTGCAGGGTGGTCTCGTCAATGGCCGTCACTGCGCTCACGTACTTGTTGAAGATGCTCTTGACCTGGCTGTTGGCCACGTCCTCGTCATCCATCCGCTCCAGGCTCTTCTTCACCTCATCCGCCGTGAGCGGCTTGCCGTCGTGGAACGTCAACCCTGGGCGCAGGGTGATCGTCAGGATCGTCTGGTCGTCGTTGAACTCCCAACTCTCGGCCAGGTGCGGCTCGGGAATCAGACCATCGGCGCCGTACTTGGTCAGGGTTTCCCAGATCGCCGGGCCGAAGGCGATGTCACCCGAGTATGGAGCGGAATAGTTCGCCGGCGAGTAGACGATTCCCAGACGCAACGTGCCACCCTGCGGCGGGCCGGCAGGCTCCGGCTCGGCGGCAACCTGTTCCTGTTGTTGCTCCTGTTGCTGCTGTTGGACGGCCGGTTGTTCTTGCTGCTGCTGTTGTTCTTGCTGCGCAACGGCCTGTTGCTGTTGATCCTCCTGCATGGCCTGCTGTTGCTGAGCCTCTGGTTGCTCCTGTTGCTGCGCTTGCTGCTGCGCCTCCTGCTGCATGGCCTGCTCTTGTTGCTGCTCCTGTTGAGCGACCGCCTGTGGCTGAGCATCGTCGTCATCATCTCCGCCGCAGCCAACCAGGGCCAGGCCGGCTGCGCCAACGCCGGCGCGGGCACTCGCCCTCAATACGCTGCGGCGACTCAGCCGCTGCGTACAAATCTTGCTCCAGTGCCTGCTTCCCATAGTCGGTCTCCCCTCGGACCCACGGCCCGTCGTCGCGAGCCGTACCATCCTTTAGCCCGAAGCTAACGAATCGCGATCGGCGTCGCGGTGGCACGCTGTGGATGCAGGCTACGAGTCAGCGGTGGCGCCGGTGCGGGTCGATCGCCTCGACCACAGAGTCGGCCAGGAAGTTGAGCGAGAGCAGGATCATGGAGAGGCCCAGGGTCGGGAAGAGCACGAACCACCAGTTGCCGGCGAACAGCCAGCGGCGGCCGTCGCTGAGGATGATGCCCAGCGTGGGCGTCGGGGGCGACGCGCCGAGCCCGAGGAAGCTGAGCGTCGCCTCAGCGATCACGGCGAAGGCCATCGCCAGCGCCGCTTGCACCAGCAACGGAGGCAAGGCGTTCGTGGCAATGTGCCGCATGATGATCCGCGGCGGCGACGCCCCGAGGCAGCGAGCGGCCAGGACATAGTCCCGTTCCTTTTCGGTCAGCAGCTGCGCTCTGGCAATCCGCGCGAACACCGGGATGTTCGCGATACCCAACGCCAACGCCACCTGGGAGGTACCGGTCCCGAGAATCGCCAGGACCGCGATACCGAGCAGCAGGAAGGGGAAGGCGAGCAATGTATCGACGATCCGCATCAAAATGGCTTCGAGCCAGCCACCTGCGTAGCCAGAGACGAATCCAATGAACGTGCCGACCAGTCCGCCGCCGACCACACCGGCGACCGAGACGTACAGCGAGATCCTGAGGCCAAACAGGATTCGGCTGAAGATATCGCGAGACAGATCGTCCGTGCCGAACCAGTACTCCCCGGAGGGTGCGAGCAATCGCGAGCCGCGGATCTGCTCCGCCTCACCGAACGGGGCCAACAGGTCGGCGAAAATCGCCACGAAAATCAAGAGCCCGAACACAGCCGCGCCGATCGCGCCTTGCGGATTTGTAACCGTGCGATAGAACGCATCGACGGTCAGCGACTGATCGCGCATGCGTCGCAGCCAGGTTTGCTCGAGTGGAGCGTATTGCGACTCGGTCCGGCTTTGGGCCATAGTTCAGCCCGCCAATCCGGAGACGCGAATACGAGGATCGAGATACCCGTAGGTGATGTCGGCGATCGTGTTGGCCGCGACGAAGAGGAATACGAGGATTGCCAGCATCGCCTGGATCAGCAGGTAGTCGCGTCCGTTGATCCCGTCGATGATCAGGAATCCGAATCCGGGACGTGTGAACACGATCTCGACCACGATGGCGCCGGCGAGGAGGTTGCCGATCTGCAGCGCTGCGATGGTCACGATCGGGATCAATGCGTTGCGCAGGGCGTGGTTGATCACCACCTTGCGCCCTTCCAGTCCTTTCGCGTGCGCGGTGCGGACGTAGTCCTGAGCGAGCGCCTCGGCCACGGATGTACGGACAAAGCGCGCGAGCACGGCGGCAATCACCGAACCGGCGGCGATCGTCGGCAGGACGAGACGATGCACGCCGGCGACGAAATCCTCGAACACGCTGACCCGGCCTGAGACCGGGAAGAGGTTAAGCTCCACCGCGAAAATCCACAACAACAGGATGCCCAGCACGAAGTTGGGGATGCCGAGCGTGAACAGATTGAACACGCTGGCGCCGTAGTCGGGCGGTTTCTTGGCCCACACCGCCGCCGCCACGCCTAATGGCACTCCGATTCCGAGTGCGAAAATGTAGGCGGCGACCGCCAGCTCGATCGTTGGTGGGAACGATTGTGCGATCAGGTCGCGAACCGGTACGCGCTTGGTGAACGACTTCCCGAAGTCGAGCTGGACGACGCCACTGATCCAGTTGCCGTATTGACTGAGGATTGGGTCATTGAGACCCAACTGCTCGCGGATGCGCTCGATGTCCTCGGGCGTGGCGTCTTCGCCGGCGAGCTGCTGTGCCGGATCGCCGGGAATCAGGCGGATGATCAGGAAGATGACGATGCTGGCCAGAAAGACGACCAGCAAACCCTCGAGGAAGCGGCGAACGAGGTACCGTCCCACGGTCAACCGCCTCCCGAGTCAGTGCCGCTTGGCCATTCAGACGCTTGCTCTCACCAATCTGCTGCCACGCGACAGCAGATTGGTGAGAGTATGCCGATCTCGGATCAGCGCTGCAAGCGGCTGGCCTACGGTCTGGCTGCCCTTGCTAGACCTGGTGAATCCGCTGCATTGAGGGGATGCTGAGCACGTCGAATTCGATCCCGGTGAACTTGCTCGACCAGGCCCAGATGTCGCTGCGGGTGACGATCGGCGCGATCCACGGCTCGTCGTCGAGGAGCGTGTTGAATTCCTCAAGCAGCTCGTTGCGGCGCGCGTCGGAATCGGCGGTGCCGAAGCTGTCGATCAACGCCTGGTAGTAGTCCGGACCGTAGGCGCATGAGTTGGGAATCCGCATCTGGAAGTTCATCACCGGCAACGTCTGCGGGTGCAGGGCAAAGAAGGCGTATGACGAGAGGTATGACTCGTGCTTGGCGTTCAGGAAGCGGTCGCGGGCAACTGCCGGCTCGTAGAGCTGGATGTTGAGGTTGATGCCCGCTTCGGCTGCCCCGGCCTGGATCACCTGAGCGATCTCGTTGGCCTCGCCGCCGCCGTGCCCGAGCTCGATCGTCAGTTCTCCCGGTCCGTAGCCGGCCTCTTCGAGCAGCCTGGCTGCTTCCTCGGGATCGAAGTAGTCGCGGTCGCGGGCCTCGTCGTAGCCCGGCGAGAACGGTGGCCAGAGGATGTTCTTCGGCAGTGCCAGACCCTCGAAGGTCTCGTTGGCGACGCGCTCTCGATCAATGCAGCGATAGAGCGCCTGCCGCACCTTCGGATCGGCGAAGGCCGGGTGACCGCCGTTCTCATTCGGGATCACCATGCCCAGCACCCAGATCGCGAGGGTCGGCGGGGCGACCACAACGGTGAAATCGGGGTCGGAGTTGAATCGTTCGTAGTCGGGCTTGGGCAGACGGTTGGTCAGGTCAATCTCGCCCGCGCCCAGCGCCAACGACATCGCCGTCGCGTCGGGGAACTGGTACTGCTCGATGCCGTCGAGCAGCGCCGGGTCATAGAAGTTCTCGAACCGCTCGCCCGCCGCGTACTGGTCGACCTGGTAGGAGGAGGGGTCGAACTTGAACGGACCTGAGCCGTTCAGCGACGTGTAGCCGTCCAGGTTGGGGATGTCGTCGACATCATGGATCTGGGCGTAGTTGAGCACGTCGTAGACCAGCGTGCCGCCCCAGGCCAGGTTGAGCTGTAGGGTCACCTCGTCGATCACGTCGACGGAGGAAACGTACTTGGTCATGATGCCCTTGACCTGGTTGTTGGCGACGCCTTCGTCGTCCATCGCTTCCAGGCTGCGCTTGACCTCAGTGGCGTTGAGCGGTTTGCCGTTGTGGAACTCGAGACCCGGGCGCAGCTTGATCTGCAGCGCGGTCTGATCGTCGTTCAGCTCCCAGCTCTCGGCCAGATGCGGCTGAGGGTCGAGGCCGTCCGGCGAGTACTTGGTCAGGGTGTCCCAGAAGGGGATGTACAGCGGAATGTGCGCTGATGACGAGAGGTATGGGGCGCGATAGGTCGAGAGACCGATGTCGGAGCCAATGCGCAGGACGCCGCCGCGACGCGCGTCGTCGGCCGGCGCCGATACGGTCTGCTGCCGTTGGTCATGCTGATGTTGCTGTTGCTGATCGTGCTGATGGTCTTGCTGCTGGGCCATGGCCTGCTGCTGCTGTTCAGGTTGATCCTGTTGAGCAGCCTGCGGCTGGTCCTGTTGCTGCTGGGCCATCGCCTGCTGTTGTTGTTGCTGCTGCCGTTGCTGGGCGGCCGCCTGCTGTCTGTCGTCGTCGTCGCCGCAGCCGATCAGTGCCAGACCGGCGGCGCCGAGTCCGGCTCGACCTCCAGCCCTCAACAGTCGACGCCGGCTGAGCTGCTGTTTTCGAAGTCGCTGCCAGTAGTTCTTCTCGTTCATCGTGTCTCGCTTCCATGGCGACCGGCTTCTGCGGCACGCGCATTGCGACAGTATGGCGTCCGCTGTCTCCAGCGGCAACCGTTTCTGACCGCATCCCTCGCTCGGCTAGTCTGGCCGCACTGGATTTCTCGACAGTGAAGGAGCATCCCATGCGCGGCGTAGGAGTGATCGAATTCGGCGGCCCCGAGGCGCTGCAAGTTGTGGAGTTACCGGAGGTCCATGCCGGACCTGGCGAGGTGCGACTGCGCGTGCATGCCGCCACCGTCAATCCGACCGACACCTTTGTCCGCGGTGGCGCCCGCGCCGACGCGCTGCGCGAGTCCGGTCCGCCGCCCTACATCCCCGGCATGGATGCGGCCGGCGTGATCGACGAGGTCGGACCCGACACCGAGACCGACCTGCAGGTCGGCGACGCGGTCATGGCCATGGTCATCCCGCGCGGCAGTCACGGCGCCTACCGAGAGAGCATCGTGCTCAAGGCCGACGCGGTGACACGCGCACCGGCAGGCTCGAACCACGCTGAAGCCTCGACGCTGCCGATGAACGCGCTGACCGCCCGGCAGTCACTCGACCAGATGAATCTGCAGCCCGGCCAGACGCTCGCCGTGACCGGCGCGGCGGGTTGCTACGGCGGCTACATGATCGAGCTGGCCAAGGCTGACGGACTGACCGTGATCGGCGACGCTGCGGAGAAGGACGTCCAGCTCGTCAAGGAACTCGGCGCAGATATCATCGTCCCGCGCGGTGACGACATCTCCGAGCAGATCCGTAAGGTGAAGCCTGAGGGCGTTGACGGCCTCGCCGACGGGGCCGTCCAAAACGAGCTCGCCGTCGGGGCGATCAAGGACGGTGGCCAGTACGCCAGCGTCCGCGGCTGGCGTGGTGAGCCGGAGCGCGACATCACGTTTCACGTCACCATGGTCTTCAGCTACGACCGCCGGGCCGACCTGCTCGACACCCTCCGTCAACAGGTCGAGGACGGCCAGGTCACGCTGAGGGTCAACTCGACCTACCCGGCCGAGCAAGCCTCCGAAACACACCGCCTCTTCAAACAGGGAGGCCACCGGGGCCGCTTCGTCATCACGTTCGACTAGCGCCGGCTACTTGTTGCGCACGTAGGGGCTGGTCGCCTCGAGGATCGCGTCGGCGAGGAAGTTCAGCGCAATCAGCATCAGCGCGAGCGCTGTAATCGGCGCGATGATGTACCACCACGCGCCCAGCGTGAGGTACCCCCTCGCCCCGTTCAGGATCAACCCGATTGTCGGTGTCGGGGGTGCCGCACCCAGCCCGAGGAAGCTCAGCGACGCCTCCGCGATCACCGCAAATGCCATGTAGAGGGCGGCCTGGATCATCAACGGCGGCAAGGTGTTGATCGACACGTGGCGCATGATGATTCGAATCGGCCCAGCCCCCAGGGTTCGCGCCGCCATTACGTAGTCGCGCTCTTTCTCCTGCAACATCTGCCCGCGAGCCAGTCTCGCGAAGATCGGGATCGCGGTAATCCCGAGCGTGATCGCCACCTCCCGCGTGCCGGTCCCGAGCACCGCCAATACGACGAGCGCCGTGAGAATCCCTGGGAACGCCAGCATCGTGTCGATGAAACGCATCGAGATTCCGTCCGCCCAGCGGCCGAAGTAGCCCGCCGCGTAACCGATGGCGACGCCGATCGGCATCCCGATCGCGACGGCGCCGGCGCTGACGAAGAGTGAGATGCGGACCCCGTGGATCATTCGGCTGAACAGGTCTCGGCTGATCTCATCCGTACCGAAAAGATGAGTCCAGGACGGCGACAAGAGCTTGGCGCCGCGGAATTGCTCCGCGTATTCGTACGGAGCGATCTGCGGCGCAAACAGGGCGCAGACCAGAAGCACACCGAGGATCACAATGGCGATCTGCCCGCGCCGCTCGCGGGCGACGCGGTAGCCGACATCGAACCACTGCGACTGTTGTCGCCAGTTCAGGACCCGAGCGCCAATCGCCTCGCGACGGAAGAGAGGCTCCGGAGTCTGCAGCGTGGCCATCAGCTCACTCGAATCCGGGGATCAGCGAGCCCGTAAGCGACATCAGCCAGGCTGTTGACTACAACGAATACCGCGACCAGCACAACGAGCATGCCCTGAATGAGTTGATAGTCCCTGCCAATCACGGCCGCAATGATCAGCGAGCCGAAGCCAGGTCGCGCAAAGACGACCTCAACGATCACCGCGCCTGAGATCAGGAAGCCGATCTGTAGTGCAGCGACGGTGATCACAGGGATCAGCGCATTACGCATCGCATGCCGCAGCACGACTGTCCGCTCACGCAACCCCTTTGCCCGGGCCGTGCGGACGTAGTCCTGGTTCAGGGTTTCCATAATCGAGGCGCGCACGAATCGGGCAAGTACCGCAGCCGTCCCTGCCCCGACGGCGATCATCGGCATGACGAGGAATTTGAGCGCCTCAAAGAAGTCCTCATTGATCGCCACTCGTCCAGTGATCGGTAACCAGCCCAACAAGACAGCGAGCACCCAGATCAGCAAGATCCCAAGCACAAAATTTGGGATGCCCAGGGTGAACATGGTGAAGCCAGTTGCGGCATAGTCTCCTGGCCCACCTGGCTTCAATCCGGCGACGATCCCGAGTGGGATACCGAACGCCAGCGCAAACACGTAGCCGGCCACCGCGAGTTCTGCACTTGGGAGGAGTGCGCCCTGCATCAGCGCGCCCACTTCTGTGCCCTTGCTAATCGAGGGTCCGAAATCCGCCTGCAGCGCGCCGGTCAACCAATCGACGTATTGCTCGATCAGCGGTTCGTTCAGCCCGAGCTGCTCTCGGACCCGCTCAACGTCTTCGGGACTCGCATCCGTTCCAACCAACAGCAGTGCCGGGTCGCCTGGAATCAAGCGCATGACGAGGAAGACCAGGATGCTGGCCAGCACCACCGTCAACACGCCTTGTGTGAAGCGGCGGACTAGGAACGAACCCATGCACGACGCTCCTCTGAAGGCTGACCATACCGAATCAAGCGGGACCAGAGGCTTACCGCGCCATGGTTCCCTACCATCACGCGGTTGCCTTCAGCGGGGCAGTGCTCGGCTGTTACCGGGCACTGCCCCTCGAACTGTCCATCTTATGCGTGTCGGCTACGTGATGAGCCAGAGGTCTTCCTTGTGCAACTTCGCCGATGCCTGCGCGTACCGGAACCCGCCCACGCGGGTGTTGTTGTACGCCGCAGTGTGGCCCAAGCCGGAGTACGGGAGCAACCATGGAGCTTCGGAATAGAGCTTGTTCCAGCGGTCGAATAGCTCTTGACGCTCGGCGGCCGTCGGCTGTGACGCGAAGCCTTCGACGATGGAGTTGTACTCCGCGTGATCCGGACCGGTGCCGTTCCCGAAGGCTAGTGCGTTGTCCTTGCGGAATTGGTAGTTCATGTTCGGCAGCGTTTCGGGGTTCATCCAGAAGAAACCGGTGCTGGCCATGTAGAGGCCGGGCATCGTGCCGGACAAGAAGTACTCGATCCAGAGTGCCCGGTCGATCACTTCGAGCGTGGCGTCGACTCCGATGGCCTGGAAGTTCGCCTGAACGATTTCGGGGGCGCCGCTGGGGACCTGGCCCTCGAAGAAGTGGATGCCTATCTTCGTGCCGACGAGACCAGCCTCCTCCAACAGCGCTATGGCCCCTTCAGGGTCATAGTGGACGACATCGTACTGTGGGTCATAGGCCGGAGAAGTCGGCAGCCACATCTGGTTGGAGATGGGATAGATGCCTTCGAAAATGTCCTCATGCAGGCGCTCACGGTCGATCGCCTTTTGCAGCGCCAGGCGGAAGCGCGGGTCGTCGTTCGCCGGATGACCGCCGCCGAGTCCCGTCCCTGTCGGCCCAACCACCCAGTACCCGAGTGGCGGGAAGACAGATGTGCTGATGTGGTCCAATGCGCCCAGGCGCGCGAATTGCGTGGCGGGAATATGGGTTACGTCGAGTTCACCGCTTTCGAGGGCCAGCACCTGTGTGTCCTCATCCGCGATAGTGCGATATTCGATCGAGTCGAGGTATGGCGTCAGGTAGCCATTCTCGTGCGGTACACCTACCCACTTGGCACCGGGCTCCCACTGGTCGAAGTCGAACTTGAACGGACCGCTGCCGTTGATCTCCTCCATCGCAGCCAGGGCGGGAATTGTGTCAGCGTCGGCAATCGGCGCAAACGTGATCAGGTCGTAGATCACCGGCCCTGGCCAGTTGGCGTGATTGAACTGAATGGTGATGTCGTCGATCACGTCGATCGATTCAAGGTATGCGGCTGCCAGCGCCCGCACCTGACTGTTCGGCGTGTCCTCCCAGTTCATCGCCTCGTAGCTGAGTTTGACCGCCTCCGCATTGAGCGGCTTGCCGTTGTGGAACTCGAGGCCGGGGCGCAGCTTGACGATTGTGGCGGTGGCGTCACCGTTTTGCTCCCACGACTCTGCGAGCCGAGGTTCCGGGTCGAGTGTGTCCCCGCGCTGCATCAGCCAGTCCCAGACCCCGGCGTCCGGCGGCTGAGTGGAGCGGCCGTCGCCGATCGCGTAGGGCAGCGTCACATCATCCTCGAAGGAATGCAGGTCGCCCATGATCATTCTGCCGCCGCGGTTCGGGCCGTCGTCGGCCTGTTGCGCTTGCGCAACAGCGGCTTGTTGCTCCTGTTGCTGCTGCATCGCCTGCTGCTCAGGCTCCTCTTGAGCCTGCTGCTGCATCGCTTGCTGTTGTTGCTGCTGCTGCTGTTGCGCCTGAGCCGCGGCGGGAGCCGCCTGCTGACCATCGTCGTCATCGTCGCCGCAACCGATCAGCATCAGTCCAGCCGCACCAATACCCGCACGGGTTGAGGCTCGTAGCAGGGACCGCCTGCTGAACTGTCGTTTCTTGATCCGTTGCCAATAGTTTCGGTCGCTCATTCGAACCCGATCCTTCCGACCGCCCTGAATGCCTGGCGATTGCAGGGAGTATGCCCAGCTGGGGTTGCGTTTGCAACTCTGGTCAGCGGACGTTGCGCAGCCTCGGATCGAAGGCGTCGCGGATGCCGTCTCCGACGAAGTTGAAGGCGATCACCATCAGGATGATCGCGGCGGCGGGGCCGATCATCGGCCAGCCGTTTCTGCGGATCAGGGTCTTGTAGGCCTCCGAGACCATCCCGCCCCAGGCGGGCGTCGGCGGCTGGACGCCAGCGCCGATGAAGCTGAGCCCGGCCTCGACCAGGATGATCCCGGCGGCCGAGAGCGACGCCAGGACCATGATCGGTGCGACCGCGTTCGGCAACAGGTGTCGCCACATGATCCGCCATGGCGAGGCGCCCAGCGCCCGGGCCGCATCGACATAGACGTCGTTGCGAATGGACACGATGATTCCGCGCGTCAGCCGAGCGTAGCCCGGCGACCAGACGATGCCGATCACAATCATCGAGTTGGTGATCGACGGTCCCAGCGCCCCAGTGACAGCGAGGATCAGGATGAGGCCCGGCATCGCCATCATTGCGTCGACCAGGCGCATGATCACCAGTTCATCCAGCTTGCCGCCGATGTAGCCGGAGATCAGTCCCAGCGGCACGCCGAGCACGATCGCGACGCCAATCGCGGCGAGGACGATCTGCCAGGCGATCCGCGCTCCGTACAAGGTGCGGCTCAGCACGTCGCGGCCCTGCGCGTCGGTGCCGAAGATGTGATCCCAGCTCGGCGGCTGGAAGACCGATTCGAGCCTCAGGTTCGTGGTCAGCGGGTCGGCAGGTGCGATCAGCGGCGCGAAGGCGGCGCAGATACCGAATCCGAAGAGCAGGAAGGCGCCGACGACCGCCGGCCGGTTGCGGACGAAGACCCGGACGATTGGCGCCGCCTCCTGGAAGAAGCCTAGGTTGCGGACCCGCTGCAGTAGCCCTTGCGGCGCTCCGGGGGTCTCGACGATCGCCGTCATTCGCTCGCCTCCGCTCCCATGCGGATGCGCGGGTCAAACAGCGGATAGGAGAGATCAACCAGCAGATTGACCAGGATCACAGAGACGGCAAAGAACATCGTCACATTCTGAGTGACGGCGTAATCGCGCTCCTGGACCACGGCCTCGACGAACAGCCGGCCCATGCCGGGAATGGAAAAGACCGTTTCGGTGATCACCGCGCCCGAGAAGATCAGGCCGGCCTGGAAGCCGAACACCGTGACGATTGGGATCAGCGCGTTGCGCAGGCCGTGTCGCACGATCACGATGCGCTCGCGCAGGCCCTTCGCCCGCGCCGTGCGGATGTAGTCGTCGGTCAGCACGTTGATCATCGCGGAGCGCGTCTGGCGCATGAGCAGCGTGGTCGCAGTCAACGACACGGCGATCACTGGCAACGCCATGTGTTTCATGTTCTCGGCAGGATCCTCCCAGAACGGCACATAGCCGAATATGGGGAACCAACCGAACTCCAGGCCGAGGACGATCACCAGCGCGATCCCGGTCAGGAACTCGGGGATCGAGTTACCGACAATCATCAGCGTGCTGGCGCCGACCTCCTTCTTCGACCCCGGGCGCAGTGCGGACAACACACCGACCGGAATCGCGATCGAGATCACGACAATCAGGCTGAGGATGCCTAACTGCATCGTCGCCGGGACGCGGCGCTCGAAGTACTGATTAATCGAGACTTCGCCGATCAGCGAGGTGCCCAGATCGCCTTGCAGGGCGTTCCAGATCCATCGGCCGTAGCGCTCCGGCAGTGGTTTGTCGAGTCCGAGCCGACGTTTGGTTGCTTCGATCAGCTCCGGCGTCGCTTCCACGCCGAGGATGCCGGCGGCCGGGTCGCCGGGCAGGATGTTCATCAGTGCGAAGACCAACACGCTGATCACCCAGAGGACGAACAGCGAGGAGACGATTCGCGTCGTGACGTAGCGCAGCATCGGCGACTAGTGCCTCACCACAACGTCCTGTGAAGCCAGCGCGGAGAGGGCAGCCACAAGGGCTGCCCCTACATGAATGCGTAGGGGCGACCCTTGTGGTCGCCCTCCTTGATACCTCCCCAATCAGACGTTGTTGAACCAGATGCCCTTGAAGCTCATTCCCTTGGGGAAGCCGAAGAAGGGGATGATCTCGAAGTTCTCGACGTGCGGCTGGGCCACCCAGTTGGCCGGCCACTGGGCGATATAGGGGAACCACATGTGTTCCTCTTCGGCCTCCCAGACCTTCTCATATAGCGGCACCCGGTCATCCTGGCTGGCCGGAACCGCGGCATCCCAGACCAACTGCTCGGTAGCGTTGAGGTTGGCCAGCACCTGGTCGTTGGGATAGTCCGCCGTGCTGGCTCGGCCCGTGCGCGGGCCGCCTTCCGGCGATCCATACATCCAGTTCTGCAGACCTTCAAAGGAGGGACGCAGGACCGGGTCGGGATCGAACGGCGACTCCCAAGAAAGCGTCCCGATCGTCCAGTCCTGGGTCGCCAGGAGGCGCGGGATGATCTCCGCCTCGGTTCCCTTGATGTACTCCATCTCCATTCCGACGTTGCGCATCTGCGAGTTGACCGGCTCGGTCACGACCGTCTGGAACTCGGCGATGTAGCTGAGGTGGATGCCCTCGATTCCGTCGCCGTAGCCGGCGGCGTCCATCAGTTCGTGGGCTACCTGGAGGTCGTGGCCGGGGTAGTAGTTCGCGTCCTTGGCCAGCGCCCAGCTCTCGACCGAGACCGGCGCGCGCGAGGGCGCTCCGAGCCCTTCCCAGGCGACCTCGTTGATCGCCTGACGATCAAGGGCCCGGTTGTAGGCGTGGCGCATGCGCGGATCGCGGAAAGCGTTGAAGGGCAGACCGTCGGACGGAGCGTTCGGGTTGAGGTTGAACCAGGTCTGAGTCCAGGTCTGGGCCGTGCCGCGGATGACCTTCATGCCGTCGGCCTCGAGCTCGGCCTGCAGGTCTGAGTTGACGCCGCCCGTCGGTGCATCGATGTCGATGTCGCCGTTGAGGAAGGCGTTCCAGGCCGTGTTCTGGTCTGGAATGATGTTCTGCACGAAGCCGTCCAGATGGACGTTGTCGTTGTCCCAGTAGCCGTCCCAGCGTTCGCCGACCCAGCGTTCGCCGGGTTCGTGCACGACGTGCTTCAGGTGGCCTGCGCCGACCGGATTGGTGACGGCCGTGTCGAAGTGCTCCGGCGAGATCAACAGGCCCGTACCGGGGAACTGCTGGAAGAAGGCCAGCGTCGGGCCGAATGGCTCGCCATTGACCAGCTTCCAGGTGGCGTCATCGGTCGCTTCGAAGAAGTCGGCGTACTGGATGCCGCCGCGGTTGCGCGTGCCGCCGGCGAGGTCCTTGACGTCGCGAATCCGCTCCATGTTGAGCTGCACGGCATTAGCGTCAACCGGCGCGCCGTCCTGGAAGATCGCGCCGGGACGCATCGTAAACAGGTATGTGACATCGTCGGGAATCTCAATGTTCGAGGCGAGCATCGGGATCACGCGGGCCTGATCATCGAAGCCGAGCAACCGGTCGCAAATGTGGACCCAGTAGCCTAGCGCGTCGCCGCCGGTGATGCCGATGTGCGGGTCGAAGCCGCCCTGCGGGTCCTCGAACCAGCTGTGCTGCAGCGTGCCGCCGCGCCGCGGTCCGCCGGTCGCCTGTGCGGCCTGCTGTTGTTGTTGCTGCTGTTCGGCCTGAGCGACAGCAGCCTGCTGCTCCTGCTCGTCCTGCTGCATGGCCTGTTGTTCGGCCTGCTGCTCAGCCTGGTCCTGCTGCATCGCCCGCTGTTGCTGCTGTTCCTGCTGCTGAGCCTGCGCAGCTGCGGGCTGATCGTCGTCGTCATCGTCGTCGCCGCCGCAACCGACCAGGGCTAGCCCCGCTGCGCCTACACCGGCCCGCGCCGACGCCTTCAGCAGAGAGCGCCGGCTCATCGACCGACGCCGCATCCGCTGCCAGTAGTTTCGTTCACTCATCGATAGACTCGCTCTCCGCACCGCCCAGAAGAGGCCGGCTGCCTTGTTCAGAGCGGTATGGCGATCGCAGGTCGCGCTTGCAATGCTCGGCTGCGTGCGCGGCCTCAGCCTGAACAGCGACCGCGGGTCGCTACGCTCGGCTACATATGGGACGGAAACTGTTTCGCGGGCGACAGCGCATCGGCGTGTCCCGGGCTAGGGTTCGATCCGACTGGGCGGGAGGCCGAACAAGGTCCAAGAGCGCGTGAAGACCGCCAGTTTCCCTCCAGGCGGTTCTGATGGCCTTGCGGACGGGCCGCCGAGAGCACAGAGTCCGCCTAGATCGTTCTCTCCAAATGACCCGCACGGGCACAGAAAACATCCACGATGTCGTTGTCGTCGGCGCCGGCGCCGCAGGCGTGGGTGTGGCAGTCACGCTGGGACACGCCGGCATCCAGGACGTGGTCGTCCTCGAACGCAACACGGTCGCCTCATCCTTCGACGCATGGCCGGCCGAGACTCGCTTCATCACACCCTCCTACACCACCAACTCGATCGGCATGCTCGACCTCAACTCGATCGCGATGGGCACCTCCCCTGCGTACAGCCTGGAGGTCGAGCATCCCACCGGTCAGGAGTACGCCAAGTATTTGCGCGCCGTCGCGCACTTCTTCGAGGTCCCTGTCCGCGAACACACTGATGTGCGCTCGGTGAAGCGGGCCCACCACGGCTTCCGCGTCGATACCTCAGATGGGGTCGTGCGCGCCAAGCACCTCATCTGGGCCGCTGGCGAGTTCCAGTATCCGTTCCTCAGCGGGTTCGCGGGCAGCCATCTCTGCCGCCACACCGCGACCATCGCCAGCTATGACGATATCGAGGGCGACGACATCATCATCGTCGGCGGCTACGAAAGCGGCATCGACGCGGCGTACCACCTGGCCTATGTCGACAAGCGAGTGCGCGTCTTCGACGTTGAAAGCCCGTGGGAGAGCGAGAGTTCCGATCCCAGCATCGCGCTGTCGCCCTTCACGGTCGAGCGGATGCGTGAGCGTCCGTTTGTACAGCAGGTCGAGCTATACCCAAACACGCCCGTTGGATCCGTCACGCGAGTCGGCGACAGTTATGAAGTCATGACGGAGGACGGGCAACGCTTCCAAACGTCCGAGCCGCCGCTCTTGGCAGCCGGATTCGAGGGCAGCACCAAGCTCGTCGCGGATCTGTTCGAGCAACGCGAAGACGGCTCCCTGTTGCTCAGCGAAGACGACGAATCGACGATCGTGCCCGGCATCTTCCTCTGCGGACCCGAAGTGCGCCACAACAATCACGTGTTCTGCTTCATTTTCAAGTATCGACAACGCTTCGCCGTCGTCGCCAAGGCGATTGCGACGTCCCTGGGCCTGCCCGCAGAAGAGCTCGAAGAGTACCGCAAGTGGGGCATGTATCTCGACGACCTCTCCTGCTGCGGCCAAGAGTGCGCATGTTGAGGGCGGTCGACAAGGGCGCGGTTGGAACCGCTGTGGGGCGGAGCCGACTGGCAAAGGCGCGCAGCGTCAAATGGCTCGGGCAGACCGCTGCCAGCGTGTTCTGGATCAGCAGCATGCTGATCTCCGGCGTCGAGTCCGGTGGAGATTGGTTGCAGTTGTGCGCGGCATCCGCATGGCTGTTGGCCAACATCGCAACGCTTGTCACTGCTGAAGCTGATTGACAGGTCGACCCCGCTCCAAGGGGTCGGCGAGCCGCGCGTTCCGAAACGAGCACTCTTAGCCGCGATACGCCCGATTCAGTGCCTGCCTCATCTGCAGCGTCTGCGAGGCGGCGACGGCGTTCGACTTTCGATATTGCTCCCAGCGCTCACGCTCCCGGCGCGTCAGCTTCGGCTTGAGTGCTGTCGGTACTCCCAGACCGAGCAGCATCGAGGCGTAGCCGCTGTAGCCGAAGATGGTCGCGTTCGAGGTCAGACGCGCCAGCAGCCGTGAGGGGCCGACCTCCGCGTAGCAGTCGACCATGTCCTGGATCTGCCCGAGCGGCGACTCCGCCCGACAGTGACGCCAGAACGGCGGGTCCTGGTGCTCGTTGAACCTGTAGTGCAACGCGAGGAAGTCGCGCACATCGTCCCAGGTTGAGGCGAAGCGCTCGTTGAGCAGGTAGCGCAACGAGTCGGTGAGGATGCG
The DNA here is from genome assembly GCA_965208665.1 of Dehalococcoidia bacterium. Classification (GTDB taxonomy): domain Bacteria; phylum Chloroflexota; class Dehalococcoidia; order Bin125; family Bin125; genus Bin125. The sequence goes on along the minus strand of CBDBPH010000002.1, from coordinate 1,111,361 downwards.
ATCCGAATCGGTCAGCGCCCAGGCGAGGTTGTAGATCTGCTCGATGATCAAATGCAGCGAGGTCGCCTCCAGCGGCTCGACAAAGCCCGAGGCGTTGCCGACCGCGACGACATTCTCGACGATGTAGCGCTCTCGCCGCCCCGAGGGGAACTTGAGCAGGCGCAGGTCCGCGCCGGCGAGTTGCGGCTGCAGCGCGCGCAGCTCGAACTCCGCTTCCTCCTCCGAGCAGAACTGCGACGAATAGACGTAGCCCCGTGTGACCTGATCCTCAAAATCGATTCGCCAGCACCAGCCGTGCTTCATCGTCGTCATCGTCGTGTAGGGCCGAATCGTGTCGTCGTCGGGGAAGTCGGCGCGCGACCACGAGCCGACGACGGCTCGGTCGCAATAGAGCACGTCGCGGTAGGAGATGTACGGCTCCTCCAAGGTCTGGCCGAGCAGCAGCGAGCCGAAGCCGGAGCAATCGACGAACAGGTCCGCCTCGAGCTCACGACCGCCAGCCAGCTTCAGCGACTTGACGCCCCCGGACTCATTCCGCTCGACATGCACGACCTGGTCGGCGATCAGCTCCGCTCCCGAGGCCAAGGACTTGCGCTCCAGGTAGTCGATGAATGAGGCATTGGGAATGTGGTAGGTTGCTCGCGGGTCGAGCGAGAGGCGGCCGTTGCGAATGTTCGCCGGCGACCGGTCGCGGTCCATGATCGCGTTGAACGTGCTCGCGTCGCGCATGTCGTGCAGGCAGTAGAACGCGTTCCACCTGGAGAGTCCTTCAACCCTCTGGTCGAGGTACTTGTCGAAGGTGTAGTTGAAATGCGGCACGTCCTTCGCGCCCCACTCGAAGCGCAGGCCCAGCTTCCAGCTCGGCCGCACTTCCTTGTGGAACTCGTTGCGGTCGATGCCCAGGTGTTCGTGCAGGTGGAGCGGGACGGCGGGTGTGGTTGATTCCCCGACGCCGATGATCGGGATATCGGGGGAGTGAACGACGGTCAGCTTGATCTGCGGCAGCATGCGCCGGAACGTCAGGGCGGCGAGAAACCCCGCGCTTCCACCACCGACGATTACTGCACTGCCAATCGGCTCGGGCATATCGCGCCCTAGGGTCTGTCAGCCTCCGCGAGCAACGTTTGCACAGCAGGGACGAGATCGCAGGGGATCAACATGACCGTGTATGACGAATCCATGAATGCCGCCTCGTCCTCCGCGACCGCCTCGTCGTCAGTCTGTGATTCGTAATGCGCGAGAACATCCTGCACCCTGGACTCATCCCATCCGGGAGGCAGCGCGTTGTTGCTCTGTGTCATCGCCGCTTCCTTCGGCTTCGCCGCCGAAAGGCGCTCAGCGGTTTGCCCTTCAACTCGTAAGCGGTAATCACGAACACTCCGCTCGGATCCGTGTCACGTGTGTAAATCACCCGGAGAAAGCGACCGCCGTGGGTTTGGCCGATGGCGATTCTTGAGTCCTGCCGCCCCGGGCGGTCCTCTCGGGGCGAGCGTAACACTTCCTCAACCTCATGCTCCTCAACTGCGTGCCCATGAATGTGAGGCCTGCCAGTCTGCGGATCGATGTAGAACCGCAGGTTCATGACTCACGGTCGACAGCGAAGATCCGAGGAGTCACTGCGTCCCTGCCGTCAATCCGTGGCAGCCTCCGCGACTGCCTGGGCAACCGTCTGCGCATTGACCACGCCGTGCTCGAGGAAGTCGGTCACGACCCTCGAGTAGGCCGACGGAACCTCGCGCGGAACGCCGTGTCCGACGCGGCTGAACACGTGCAGGGTGCCATTGCCGAGGCGGGCGAAATCTTTGAGGTTGGGCGCCAGCAGTGAGTCGGCTGCGCCGGCGAGGATCAGCGTCGGCGTCTGGATCTCGCCCAGCCGGTCTCCCTTGTGATAGCTGACCATCGCGTCCCAGCAGCCGTCGTAGTGACCCTCGGAGACCGACAGCATGCGGTCGACCTGGGCGGCCACAGCGCCATGCGCGGACTCGCGCGGGACGCCGGCCAGCGTCGTGCGGATGAGCAGGTCGCGTTCCTGGTTCGCCCAGCGCTCGCGCATCGTGTCGCGAGCCGATTGCGGCATCTGGATCCCGTCCGCCGGCGCGGGCGCCGAAAGCGACAGGCTCAAGAGCCGGTCAGCATGCGAGATTCCAAGCTCAAACCCGATGAGCCCGCCCATGCTCTGGCCGGCGTAGTGGAAGCGCTCGAAGCCGTGGTAGTCGGCCATCCCGACGACATCGGTCGCGAGCTGCTCGATCGTGTAGCCGTCCGCTGGATGGGCGGAGTCGCCGGCGCCGCGACAGTCCATCGCGATGCAGCGATAGGTCGCGCTCATCCGCTCGATCACCGGTCCCCAGCCGTCGTGCGAGGCGGTGTAGCCGTGCTGAAAGATGATCGGGTCGCCGATGCCCGTGTCCTCGTAGTAGAGGTCGACGCCGTTGATGTTTGCGATCGCCATGCTGGTCTCCTAGCGCGCGGTGTAGCCGCCGTCGACCGGCAGCGCGATGCCATTGACGAAGCTGGCGTCGTCGGAGGCGAGGAATGCCGCGGCTGCCGCAATCTCTTCGGGCTGGCCAAGGCGACCCAGGGGATGCAGGGAGGCGAGGAACTCCTCGGCCCCTTCCATATCCTTGATCTGCGCCGTCATCGGCGTGTGAATGTAGCCCGGACAGACGGCGTTGACGCGTACGCCGCGAGGGCCGTAGGTGACGGCGAACTGCCGGGTGATTCCAACCACACCGTGCTTGGCTGCCACGTACGCGCCCGCACCCTCTTCGACCTCGAGGTCGAGGTCACGTATCGATGGACTGCTGAGCAGCCCATTCAATCCGGCAATCGATGCCGTGTTGATGATCGATCCGCCGCCGCGCTCGGCTAACATCGCTGCGCCGTGGAAGGTCCCGTAGTAGACGCCGCTGAGGTTGACGTCGATGGTCCGGTCCCAGCCGTACTGGCTGCCGCCGATACCGGCGTTGTTGAACAACACATCAAGGCCGCCGAGGACCTGCACGGTCTGTGAGAGCGCATCCTTGACAGCGTCCTCGGAGGTGACGTCGAGTTCCATCGTCGCCGAGCGTCCGCCGTGTTCAGCGATCTGCGCGGCCGTCGTCTGCGCGCCCTCGGCGTTGATGTCTGCGCACATCACGGCCGCCCCCTCGGATGCCATGCGCAGCGCAGACGCACGGCCGATTCCCGATCCGGCGCCAGTGATCAACGCAACGCGTCCTTCAAGTCGATCGATTGCCATCGCTCGTGCTCCTTGACATCAAGCTGTCGTGTGCGCGCAGTCTAGGTCTGTGTCCGGAGCCGTGGGACAAGCTGCCATTAGGCTGCGCAGTGCGACCACAAACACTTCACTCTGAGGAGAGCAACATGCCGATCGCTGCTGGAGATTCTCTGCCCGATGTCAACGGAACCGCCATGACCGACGGGCGGCCGGGACCGGCCAATATTCGCGAGCTGGTGGGCGACAAGAAGACCGTGATCTTCGGCGTGCCCGGGGCGTTCACTCCGACGTGCACCAACGATCACCTGCCGACCTTTGCCGCCTCGGCCGACCAGCTTGCGGCGGCTGGGATCGAGCAGACGATCTGCATGTCGACCAACGACATCTTCGTGCTCCAGGCCTGGAATGCCGCGCACGGCGCCGACCACATTGTGATGCTGGCCGACGGTTCGGGGGATATCACCCGGGCGATGGACATCGGGCTTGACCTGTCGGGTCTCGGCCTCGGGTTCCGCTGCACCCGCTTCGCCATGTTGGTCGAGGGCGGCGTGGTCAAGGCGTTCCAGACCGAAGAGAACCCGGGTACCTGTGCGATGACGTCGGCCGCCGCGATCCTCGAGCACGCCTAGGTTCCTCGCTCGGTGGTGCGATGTCGGAGACCAACCACGTCCCTGCCGGCGCGGATGAGCTGCGGCGTAAGGACGCTGAGGCATTGCTGCGCTACCCCGGAGTGCGCAGCACGCACACGTACCAGGCTTCGTGGTACAACAACGCGACGTTTGTGTTCCCGCTGCTGGCGGTGATTGTCGCCGGGATCGTCTGGCTGGCGACGGGCAGCACGGAGGCCGGTGGTGCGGCGATCTTCTTCCTCGTGGTGACGGGCGCGATGTTGCCCGTCGTGTTCATCACGTGGCAGCGTCAGACCACGGCGATCGTCGTCCATAAAGCAGGCGTCACGTCGCTGCACTCGGGACTTGAGCAGGAGACGATCGCGTGGGACGAGCTGCGCAGTGTGCGTCGGGTCGAGACGATGGGCAACGTGCGCTGGTATCTCGACGGACCGGGCGAGGATCACATCGTGATCGAGGGTGAGATCGCGGAGCGCGAGGAACTGCTGGAGGCAGCGCGATCGGAGATCGAACGGCGCGCGAGTGCCGGACCCTCGCCCTAGCACGCTCCCAAAGGAGACCTGTGCGCAATCCCATTCTGGTCCCCTCTCCCTGAGGGAGAGGGTCAGGGTGAGGGCCCATCCGGTGTGTTGAGGGTTGGGCGGGACTCGGCCGGTAGGGCGATTGCGGAGAGGGCCGTTTCGCCGTCTTCGTCGAGGACGATGGTGACCGCTGCGCCGGAGCCGATGGCTGACGGGTCGACCAGCTCCATGCGCAGGAGGAAGCTCGTTTCGTCGGTCAATCGGATTTCTGCGCGGCCGGTGGGTGAGTCGATGATCAGCTTGCCTCCGGAGACGGAGATGATGCGACCGGTCAGCACCTGGCGACCCTGCAGTCCTTCCTGGTTGCCGAAGGGGCTCAGGCCGCTGGCGCCCAGGACCAGCCCCGTGTTGGGATGAGCCGCCTCGTCGATGTCGATCTGCAGCCGTCCGGCAACGACGTTCTCGGCGACCACGATGTCTTCCTCGGAGGGCTGCGGCGCGACGACGTCGGTACCGACGAACCAGCCGCCGATGCCGGCTCCGGCCAATGCTCCCAGGACGAGCAACCAACCGACGATGGTGCGCCTCATTCGGCTGCGTCCGAGAGAATTCTGTCGGCGACCGCATCGCCGGAGATTGCCTGAGCGGCGGGGATGATCACGATGCCGGTGGTGATGAAGGTGTTGACGTTGTCGTCCGTACCGCCCACGATCACGTAATCACCGGGCTGGACGCCGTCCGTCCAGATCGGGATCATTGCTTCGATCACCGAGTCGTCGCGGAAGCGGATCGTATGCAGGGTGTCGCCAACCCTGACGATCCAGTTGTTGCCGGAACGTTCGGTGACGAAGCCGTTCAGATCGCCGGTGGGCGAGCCGTCGCTTTTGATCCGACCCTGTTGCGAGGTCTCGAAGACGCGCACGACCTCCTGCTTGTCGGGTCCGCCCCATTGGAAGCCGGCTCCCAGGGCGGCGCCGAAGACGATTCCGGCGAGGGGGATGATGAGGAGGCGTGAGGCGTAGCCCTTGAGTCGGTCGCGCACGGGTGGTGGCCCTCACCCCAGCCCTCTCCCAAAGGGAGAGGGAGGTTCACTGAACTCCCCGCGCCTTTTTCAGGGAGAGGGAGATCAGAGAGGGCGGACCGGAGTCCGCCCTCTCTGGTTGGTTCGCGGACTTCGTCGCTAGACGGAGAGCGCGTCGGCGACGTCGGCGAGGCCGATCGACTCGAGCTTTTCGCGGCTGGGGAGACAGGTCTCGGTGTCCCAGTCGCAGGCGTTGAGGAAGTCGGTCTCGAGGGTTTCGATGTCGAGGATGACATCGGCCAAGGGGCCGGTCTTCTGCACGGTGCCCTCGCCGCCCCAGAGGCGCGGCGGCGCGAAGCGCTCGCGCGGGTTGTCGCCCTCGCGAACGGTGAAGGCCATGCGCAGGTTGGAGATGCGCTCGCCGGCGAGCTGCAGATCCTCACCGCTGAGGTCCCAGCCGGTGACGGCGTTGATCCACTGCGGGAAGCGGTCGGTCGGAGCGGCCATCATGATGAACTGGCACATGCCGGTCGAGTTCGTGATGTGCATGTACTCCGAGGCGCCCTTGTGGTGCTCGCCGCGGTTGTTGTAGTCCTTGAAGTCGCGCGGCGCGGCCGGGTACTCCGGACCGCCGAAGCGCGAGTTGCCCTCGTACTGCGTGTGCCGGGCCGGGGTCGGGTCGAGCTTGTAGGTCGTCCAGTACTCCGGCTGGAGCTTCGAGTCGTGCATCGGCAGCTCCTGGCCGCCGACGTCGGTGCGGAACTCCTGAGCGCGGCTGTCGCCGTTCTTCTCGTCGATCTTCGCCGCCGCAACCTGCATGCCGTCGGCGAGCAGGTCACCGAAGCCTTCGCGCTTGCCGAGCAGGTGCAGCATCTCCATGATGCCGTCGTCGTTGCTCCAGGTGAGCTCCACGCCGCCGGTGTCCTCAAGGTCGATCAGACCGTTCTCGAAGCACTCGATGGCGAAGGAGATCGTGGTGCCGGCGCCGATCGTGTCGAGGCCGTACTCGTTGCACCAGTGGTTGGCGGCCTGCAGCATGTCGATGTTGCAGGTCAGGTTCATGGTGCCGAAGGAGGCGACGGTCTCGTACTCGGCGCGGTGGGTGTCGACCGGGTACTTGAAGACGCCCTTCTCGTGCTCGGCCTCGGCAAAGCCGGGCGCGACCGTACCGTGCGGCGATTCGATTGACTCGGCGCCACAGGCCATCGGGCAGCGCCAGCAGCCGTAGCTCTTGTGACGGACCGCCTTGCCGTTGACGTCGACCGCGCGCGGCGCGGGCGAGTGGTTGGGGTCGATCGGGGGCATGCCGGTCTCGGGGTCGATTTCGAGTTCGGCGTGGGTCATGCGGTTCGCGTTGAACATCATGCCCGACATTTCCTCGACCTCGGGCAGCACGTCGACGCCGACGCCGCCCCAGTTGCGGACGGGCGAGTCGCCGCTGTGCGCGGAACCCGTGCTGATGCCGGTGGTACCGAAGCCGGCGAAGAAGTCGCGCAGCGGCGCGATGAACTCGTTGCGGGACTGGCGGGCGAGTTCGCGGACGCCGGTGTCGCGGCCGAGCATGTTCTCCCGCGGCGTGCCGCCGGCGCGAACGACGACGGCCTTGACCTTCTTCGAGCCCATGACGGCGCCGACGCCGGAGCGGGCGGCGAGTCGGCCGTGCTCGTTGCAGATGCCGGCGAGGTAGGAGAGCTGCTCGCCAGAGGGGCCAATGCAGGCCACCGAGGTCTTCTTGCCGTACTTCTCTTTGAAGGCGTTTTCGACCTCAATCGCGCCCTGACCCCAGTACTCCGAGGCGTCCTCGATCGAGACGTCGTCGCCGTCGATGAGGATGTAGACGGGGTTGTCGGCCTGGCCGTAGAAGAGGATGCCGTCCCAGCCGGCGAACTTCAGGTAGGGACCAAAGTCGCCGCCGCAGTTGGCGTCGCCCCAGCCGCCGGTGGAGGGTGACTTGCAGACGGCCTGGAAGCGGTTGCCGAAGATCGGCGTACCGGTGAGCAGACCGGGCATCAGGCCGAGGACGTTGTCCGGGCCGAGCGGGTCGGCGCCGGCGGGGATGCGGTCGAACAGCAGGCGCGCGCCGATGCCGTAGCCGCCGAGGTAGTCCTTGTACATCTGCTCCGGAATGTCTTCCCGCTCGACGCTGCCGTCGCCCAGGTGGACGTTGACGATCTTGCCGTTATACGCGACTTCGTCGGGGCTCCATTCGCGATCGGCGAAGGGATCGGCCGCTTCCGCCGCTTCGCCGTTTTCCGCGCCAGGAACATTAGCCATGGGTTATCTCCTTCTTCACTCAAGCTCTGTGAGCGCACGAACCAACCCGGTTCGCACGAAACCGTTGACAGGGTAACGAATCCCTGCTCTGCGCGCTATGCGGGGGATGAGTTGCGATTGGGCGTCCGCGTGAGGAAGGTGCCCGGAAGCGAATCGGCGACGGCAGTCCCGCCAGCTTCCCCCTCTTCGGTCACGTCATCCACGACACACATCCGCCTGACAAATACATAGAACACATATACGATGACAGGAATCATTCAGTCCCAACTTAGGAGCACATGTCCATGGCCTTTCCCAACTTCCCAAACCCGGCCCGTCGAGCACGAATCCTCGAGGCCCAACAGCTCCGCATGCAGGGACTCACCATCCGCCAAATCGGCCATCGCATGAACTGCTCCGTCTCCACCGCCCACGGCTACGTCCGCGACTACGAACTCTTCCGCCTCGACCTCGTCCGCGAACTCGCTGCCGACCAGATCGTCAACCACCTGATCCACCTCGGCGACCCTGCTGGCGCGCAGAATGACCAGAGCCCGGCCGACCTCCGTGAGCTACGTCTACTGCTCGCCTCGATGGCCCGGTTTCGCAGCGACGAAGAACACCGCACCCGCCAACTCAACCACGGCGGCGTCGCCGTTGACCGATACGGCAACCGCTACTCCGTGCGCGAACGCTTCCACGCACCCACCCCCGAAGAGGAAGCCCAGAGCCAGCAACCGCCCGACGACAACCGGGTCGCTGGCCGCCCCAATCCCGATGTCCCCCTCGCCTACATCCCCGAACCCACCCCAACGGAACAAAGCACGGACGAACTGAATTCCGGTGCTCCCGTACCAGAGGAGGCGTCTCACGTCCCCTCTCCCCCCGCTCCGCGGGGAGAGATGCCGAAGGCAGAGGGGGGCACTCCCCACACGCCAACCGAACACAGCCGAACAAAACCGAACACAGCCGAACAGGAATCCGCCCCAAACCCAGCCCCCATCGGCAAATCGGACGATCCCGAACAAAATTCACGCCCACCCGAACTCCAACGCGCTCTCGACCACATCGAACGCCAGCTCCAGCAGGTCCTCCGCCACCGGGATTGGCTCAACGACTACCCGCAACACAGCCCCGACCACCCTCAACGCCAACGAGCCCTCCGCCTGGTAGAAAGAAGAGACGCCCTCCTGGCCAGGGCCGCCCACCCACCCGCCGCCTAGTCCACACTCTCCCATTCCCATCCGAACAGTCCCCTCTCCCCCAGCGTGAGGGCCAGAGCCTGCCCCCACGAAAGCCTGCCCCGCACTTGATGCGGGGGCGGGGCGTGTGGGCCCCGCATCGAGTGCGGGGCATCGGAGCGTGGTATGCGTAGTGGGTGACGGAGGGTGCGGCGGGGTTGGAGATATTTCGCGTAGCGCGAAGGGTTCTTGAGTCGTAGCCTGACTGAGGTCGAAGTGAGGATGCGGTTGCTCGCTACTCGCCTGGCGGTACACGACGTATGAGACAGCTCCGGCAGACGTTCGCGGCCTTTGTCGTGCGCGATTTTCGCTACATGTGGGGCGGATCGCTGTTGTCGGTGACGGCGTTCATGACGTCGTTCTCGTTGATTCCATCGGTCGCGTATGAGTTGACGGGGAGCTATACGGCAGCCGGTATCGCGATGCTGGGCTCGGGCATCTCGCAGACGTTGCTGGGGCCGATCGGCGGGGTGATCGCGGACCGGTATCGGAAGAAACCGTTGGTGGTGGCGGGGCAAGCGATGCCGGGCATTCTGCTCGGCGCGCTGGGCACGCTGATTGTGACGGATCACATTAGTGTGCCGCTGCTGGTCGTGGCGACGCTGGTGATGGGCGCGGGATTCGCGCTGATGGGTCCGGCGCGTCAGGCCTGGACCGGGTTCATCGTGCCGCGCCGGCTACTGCCCAATGCGGTCGCGCTGCAGCAGATGTCAATGAATACCGGGCAGGTGCTTGGGCCGACGCTGATCGCGGTCTTCGCAGCCTTCATGGTGCTCGAGGGACGCAACACGGGAATTCTGTTCCTGGTCGTGGCGTCGTTCTTCGCGTTCGTGTTGCCAATGACGGCGTCGATCCGGACCGAGGGACCTGCCACACCTGTTGATCAGCGCCGCTCGATGCGAGTCGAACTGCTCGAAGGGTTCCGCTATCTGCGCGGCAATCCACGGCTGCGACACCTGTGGTTCTACTTCTCGCTGATGGTCGCCTGCGGTTGGGGCTTTCAGACGTTGCTGCCCGGCATCCTGGCGCAGGAGTTCGGGAGAGCGCCCACCGATGTTGGTCCCACGTTCCTGATCTTCGGTGTCTCATCCCTGGTGATCAACGTGGTGCTCGCGGGGGCGGTTTCGGGGCGCTGGGCCTGGCCGCTGCTGATGATCATGGGCCTGGTCATGGCCGTGGGCTTCTGGCTGGTGGCGATTGCGCCGAGCTACGGCGCGTTCCTGATTCTGGGGGCATTCATCGGCACCGGCCGGTCGGGGACGATGCTGGTCAACCAGTCGCTGATGATGGGCAACACCAAGCCGGCCTACTTCGGCCGGGTGATGTCGTTTGCGATGATGGCCTTCGGATTCCAGGCGCTGTTCGGTCCGGTCTGGGGCGGGATTGCCGACGCGGTCGGCGGGCCTGAGACGATGGCGTTGATCGGCGTGATCGCGGCCGGAGCGACGGCGTTCATGTTCGTCGGGTGGCTGCGGACGCGGAATCTACCGCTCGAGGCGGGGACGGCCGCGGCCAGTATGGGTCGTCGCGTGGGGACGTCAGTGCAACGTCCAGCGCCGGCGTCGGAGTCCGCGAACGGTGTCGAGGGGCAACCGGCCTTCGCCGCACAGCTCGCTCCGGTCGCGCTGATGGATCCACAGAAGGTTCGGCAATGAACCGACCGTCCGGCCGTTTGGGCGGCGCCTTCGAGTCCTTTGGGCACCGCAACTACCGCCTGCTGTGGGGTGGATCGCTGCTCTCGACGACCGCGTTCATGACGACGTTCCTGTTGGTGCCGATCGTGGGGTACGAGATCACCGGCTCATACGCGCTGTCGACCCTGGCGCAGATGGGCAGCGGGCTGTCGATGTTCTTCCTGGGACCGCTGGGCGGTGTGATTGCGGATCGGTATCCGAAGAAGCCGCTGGTGCTCGCGGGACAGATTTTCCCGGCCCTGCTGATCGTGGGGACGGGGATCATGATCGTGACAGGCGTGATCACGATCCCGCTGCTGTTCCTCGCCACGCTGATGATGGGGTTCGGCTTCGCGCTGATGGGTCCGGCGCGTCAGGCCTGGCTGGGCGAGTTGATTCCGCGCCGTCTGCTGGGCAACGGGGTGGCGCTGCAGCAGATGTCGCAGAACATGGCGCGCGTGCTCGGGCCGATGCTGGGCTCGATCGCGGTGTTCTTCGGCGTGTCGTCGGGCGCGTTGTATCTGTCGGTGGCTGGGCTGTTCCTGATCGTCGTGCCGCTGACGACGATGCTGCCGCGGACCAGGCCGCCGCACCAGCAGGGCGATCAGCCGCGGCGGACGGCGATGGGCGACCTGATCCACGGGTTTGCGTATCTGCGCTCCAACCGTCGGCTGCGGCTGCTGTGGATGTACTGGATGGTGATCGTCGTTTGCGGGTTCTCGGTGAACGCGCTGACGCCCGGGATCATGGACCGCGAGTTCGGGCGCACGGCGCAGGAGGCGTTCATCGTCTTCCTGCCGTTCGGGATTTCCTCGGTCCTGATCAGCATTCCGCTGGCGGGGCTGATGAGCGGCCGGTTTGCGTGGCCGCTGCTGCTGATCTTTGGGCTGGCCTCGTCGGTGACGCTGTGGGCGTTCGCGATCGCGCCCACGTTCGAAATGTTGATCCTGCTAGCTCTGCCCGTCGGCGCGGCGACGTCGGGGGTGATGTTGATCAACATGTCGCTGATGATGACGAACTCGCGGGCCGAGTATTTCGGCCGGGTGATGTCGTTCATCATGCTGGGTTACGGGATGCAGTCGGTGATGGCTCCGGTCTGGGGCGGGTTGGCTGAGTGGCTGGGCGGTCGGGAGGCGCTGATGGCGGTCGGGGTGGTGGCGCTGATCGCGACCGTGTTTACGACGTTCGGTTGGCTGCGGACGCGGCACCTGCCGCTCGAGATCGGGACGGCGGCCGCCGATCAGGAGCCCGAGCGGGCGCGGGCGTCGAGTCCACGAGTGCGGCGACAGCCGGTTCCCGCTTTTGCGGCCCAGGTGGCGCCGGTCGTGCTGATGGAGGCGCAGAAACCTTCGCCCGGCATGGACGACCTGACCAGATTCGCGGCCGGCGGCGACTGATGCGGGGCACGTTCGCCGCGTTCGGCGCGCGTAACTTCCGCTTGCTCTGGGGCGGAACGCTCTTCTCGACCACCGCGTTCATGACCAGCTTCCTGCTGGTGCCGATCGTGGCGTACGAGATCACAGAGTCTTACGCCGCGTCGGGAATTGCGCAGATGGGCAGCGGCGTCTCGATGCTGTTGCTGGGGCCGATTGGCGGCGCGATCGCCGACCGCTATGCCAAGAAACCACTAGTCATCATTGGCCAGATCGTTCCCGGCCTGTTGATCGTCGCGACGGGTGTGCTGGTGGTCACCGGGTTGATCACGATCTGGATGCTGTTCGTGTCGAGCTTGCTGATGGGCGTCGGTTTCGCCCTGATGGGACCGGCGCGGCAGGCGTGGATGGGCGAGCTGATTCCGCGTCCGCTAATGGGCAGCGGGGTGGGGTTGATGCAAGTGGCGCAGAATCTGGCGCTGGTGCTGGGGCCAATGCTGGGCTCGGTGTTGCTGATCGCGTTCGCTTTTGGTTCGGGCCAGATCTACTTTCTGGTCGCAGGGTTCTTTCTCGTCGCGCTGCCGCTGACTACGTGGTTACCGACCTCCCGAGCCAGTGCCCCGTCGGAGCGGCGCTCGATTGTCCGCGAACTGGGCTCCGGCTTCACGTACTTGATGGGCAGCCCGCGGCTGCGCATCCTCTGGGCCTTCTGGATGGTGGTCTCGATCTGCCGCTTCGCGGCGCAGGTCCTGCTGCCGGGCTACATCGAGCGCAACTTCGGCGTCCCGGCCAGCGACATCTTTCTGCTGTATCTGATCGTGGGCGTGGTCTCGTTGATCGCCAACGTGCCGTTGGCCGGGATGGTCACGGGACGGCGCGCCTGGCCGCTGCTGATCGGGTTCGGGTTGCTGTTGGCGTTGGTGTTCTTCTTCGCCGGGCTGGCGCCTTCGTTCTTCGCCATGATGCTGCTGGCGATCCTCGTCGGCATTGCTTCAACGGGGGTCCTGCTGGTCAACCAGGCGCTGATCATGACGAACACGCGCCCCGAGTTCTTCGGGCGCGTGATGTCGTTCGTGGTCCTCGGGTTCGCCGCGCAGTCGCTGCTCGGCCCGATTTGGGGCATCAGCGCCGACGGGCTCGGTGACCGCGAAACGATGTTCCTGGTCGGGATGATCGTGCTCGCCACGACCGTCCTGCTGAGCGTTGCCTGGCGGCGCACTCGACGGATGCCGCTCCAGGTGGGAACACCAGCCGCTCTCGCGGCAGCGGGGCCGACTCAGGGCTCGCCTCGATCGGCGCCGAGCCCGGCGTTTGCTGCGAAACTTGCCCCGGTCGCGCGGATGGGCGGGCAGAAACGGCGAGTAACGACCGTCCCGGGCGGCGATTAGCCTCGGCCGATGAACAACCTGAGGGTCACCTTCGCGGCGCTTGCGGTGCCCAATTTCCGACGCCAGTGGATCGCTTCGACGCTGGCGACGACGGCGTTCATGACGACGTTCGTGCTGGTGCCGATCGTCGCCTACCAGCTGACCGGTTCCTACGCGGCGTCGGGCTTTGCCGCGATGGGCAACGGCGTGGGGATGCTGTTCCTGACGCCGCTCGGTGGCGTGGTCGCGGACCGTTTTCCGAAGAAGCCGATTGTCCTCATCGGTCAGTACTCAACGCTGTTCGTGATCGCCGGGACCGGGGTGCTGATCGCCACCGACCTGATCACGATTCCATTGCTGTTCGCCTCAACGTTGCTCAGTGGAGCGACCTTCGCACTCACAGGTCCGGCGCGTCAGTCGTGGGTGGCGGAGCTCGTCCCCGGACGGCTTGTGCCCAACGCGGTCGCGTTGCAGCAGATGGGGATCAACATCGCGCAGGTGCTGGGGCCGACGCTGGCCTCGGTGGCGGTGGTCGCGTTCAGCGTCAACGCGGGCGGCGTTTACCTGGGGATCTCGCTGGTCTTCCTGATCGTGGTTCCGCTCAACCACCTCCTTCCCTGGACGAGACCCAAGGTCGTCGAACGGCGATCGCCACGGCGCGAACTGGCCGACGGCTTCCACTACCTCCGCCGCAATCCGCGGCTGCGCATTCTGTGGATCTTCTGGCTCGTGATTGTGATCTGCGGGTTTGCCATCCAGACGTTGATGCCAGGGATTCTCGACCAGGAGTTCTCTCGTTCACCGGATGAAGCGGTCCTGATCAACGCAATCTTTGGCGTCTCGGCGCTCGCGATCAATGTTCCTCTCGCAGGTCTGGTCGGCGGACGGCTGGCCTGGCCGCTGTTGCTGGGGACGGCGGTCCTGATGGCGGTCGGCTTGTGGGTCGTCGCCTGGGCGCCGACCTATGGTCTCGTGCTGATCCTGAGCGCTGTGGCTGGGGCGGGACGTTCCGGTGTGATGCTGGTCAACCAGGCGATCATGATGTCCAACACAAAGCCCGAGTACTTCGGGCGAGTGATGGCGTACGTGCTGATGGCGTTCGGGCTGCAGTCGATCACGGCGCCGGGCTGGGGAATCATCGCCGACATCATCGGCGGCCGCGAGACGCTGTTTCTGGTCGGATTGATTGTCGTCGGAGCGACGGCGTTGATGTTCTTCGGCTGGATCACGACGCGGCGGCTGCCGCTCGAGGTGGGTACGCCCGCTGCATCGGTGGCGAATGCGCAGCCGGAACCTGGACCGAGGACCGCTCCGAGCCCGGCCTACAGTCCGCTGTTCGCGGCTCAGCTTGCGCCGGTTGTGCTGATGGAGGGACAGAAGCCAAGAGTCGCTGTTTCCGGCGGCGATTCGGCCAGGGGCGTTTAGCCTGAGGCTAATGAATCGACTTCGGGACACCTTTGCCTCGCTCGCGGTGCGGGACTACCGGCTGCTCTGGATCGGGTCACTGATGGCCACGACGGCCTTCATGACCACGTTTTACCTGGTGCCGATCGTGGCCTACGAGATCACCGGCTCCTATGCCGCTTCCGGCTTCGCCCAGGCGGGGATGGTGGCGCAACTGGCGTTGGGACCGTTCGGCGGTGTGATCGCGGACCGGTACAAGAAGAAACCGTTGGTACTCGGCAGCCAAATCATCCCCTGCGTGATCATCGTCGCGACCGGCGTCCTGATCGTCAGCGACAGCATCACGATTCCGCTGCTGTTCGGCTCGACCTTCCTGATGGGCGGGACGTTCTCGTTGATGGGCCCGGCGCGACAGTCCTGGGTGGTCGAGCTGGTCCCGCATCGACTGCTGCCGAACGCGGTCGCGCTGCAGAACATGTCGATCAATATCGCCGCCGTCATCGGTCCGGCGCTGGCCGCGGCCCTCGTCGTCTCGATGGGCCTCAACTCCGGAATCCTGTACATGCTCGTGGCGGTGCCGTTCGTGATTGTGATCCCGCTGACGCTGATGATCAGCGGCAGCGGCCGGGCTACACCGCCCGAGGAACGTAAGGCGATAGCCAGCGAGATGGCGGCCGGCTTGAAGTACATCACCAGCCGACCGAACCTGCGCAGCCTGTGGCTGTTCTGGACGATGATCGTGGTCACCGGCTTCGCGCTGCAGACGCTGATTCCCGGTCTGCTCGATCAGGAGTTCGGCCGGCCTGAGAACGAGGCCCTGATTGTCGGCACGATCTGGGGCCTGACGGCCCTGCCAATCAACCTGATGCTGGCCGGGGTGGTCGGCAGCCGGCGCTGGCCCTGGCCATTGCTCTTCCTTTCTGCCCTGGCGCTGGCCGGCGGGATCTGGCTGACGGCCTGGGCGCCTGTCTACGGGGTGCTGCTGATCGTCTCGGCCGTCGCCGGCGGAGCGCGCTCCGCCGTGATGCTGCTCAATCAGACGATCATGATGTCCAACACCCGTCCCGAGTACTTCGGTCGCGTCGTCAGTTGGGTGTTCATGGCCTTTGGCCTGCAGGGCATCCTGGCGCCGGTCTGGGGAATCGTGGCGGACGCAATCGGCGGTCGGGAGACGCTCTACATCGTGGGTCTGGTGGTCGTCGCGGGGACGATCCTGATGGCGTTGTCGAGAGCGCGGACCCGGCGAATCCCGCCGGAGCCGGGTACCGCGGCCTATTCGATCGCAGGCTTCGGCGGCGAGCGGCCGCCCGAGCCGGAGCTTCAGCCAGCCCAGTCGGAGCCAAGAACCGCGCCCAGCCCGGCGATCAGCCCGCTCTTCGCCGCCCGAGTCGCCCCCGTCGTGTTGATGGAGGGTCAGAAGCCGCGGGCGACTTAGTCGGCCTGGGCTAGCTCTCCGAGGAAGGCTCGGGTTCGGTTGATGTGGGATTCGGCGTCGTCAACGAGGACGACGATGGCGGCGAGCATTTCGTCGACTCCGAAGTCGTCGTGCATGGCGCGGACTCGATCTCCGACCTCGGACTCTGAGCCGCTGATGATCAGGGCGTCGGCCATGCGGTCGGTGAAGTCGGTTCCGGAGGCTTCGTCGTAACCGGCGTCCTGGAGCATCTGCGAGTAGTAGGGCAGGCGCTGGTAGAAGCCGAACTGACGGCGGGCGGCGGCGTGAATGGCCTCGGTGTCCTCGCTGAGGATGATCGGCGTGTGGACGACCATCTGCGGGCGGTCACGGCCGGCGAGGTCGGCGCCGGCCTGCTGGGCGGGCAATGCGACGTCGCGGATGTAGGGCAACGGCGACATCCAGGAGATGCCGCCGGCGGTGATTTCGCCGCTGAGGGACCAGGCCTTCTCGCGCAGGGCGGAGATCATCGTCTGCACCTGGGTCGGACCGCCGGGCAGTTGGGCTCGGGCCGTGATCAGTTCGCCCTCGTGGTTGACCTCGCCGTCTTCGAGCATTGCCCGGCAGATGCTCACGTACTCGCGCAGGTGCGAGAGCGGCTTGTGGAAGGGCATGCCCCAGGTGCCTTCGATGGCCGGCTTGTGCGAGGGTCCGAGGCCGAGGATCATGCGGCCCGGGGCCATCTGGTCGACGCTGGCCGCGCCCTGGACCATGGAGATCGGGTGGCGCGGGTAGGTGGGCACGATCGAGGTGCCGAATGTGATCCGCTCGGCACCCGATAGGGCGGCGCCGACGAACACGGCGAACGGATCGGGCGCGGGACCACCGACGGTCAGCCAGGCGGTGTCGAGTCCGTCGCGGTCGGCAGCGACGATGCCGTCGATCAGCGCCGGGGCGTTCATCATCTGGATGTTCTGCAGGGCGATGTGCACGCCGATGCGCATGTTCTTCATCGTGGGGCTCCTCTAGCTGGGTCTGTATCAGGGCAGCGTACTCGTAGGTACGTGATCCCTTGCGGCCCCGCGCAGCGGCGGGAGAACCAGGCAAGCGGAGGAGGACGCTGCCGACTACTCGTAGACAGAGCCTGGGGTGAAGTCGATTCGCTTGGCTTCGACGACGCCTTCGGTGTACTGGGAGCCGACAAGGTCGTGGCCGGGAAGGACGTAGGCGTCTCGATCGGCCGCGATCTGGGCGATCTTGGCGATCGAGTTGTTCCAGTCCTCGGGCAGCATGTTGACCACCGAAGTCGCGTTCGGTTCGCCGATCGTGTCGTGGAAGTACATGGCGTCCGAGGTCAGGAAGACCCAACCGGTCGAGTCGAGCCTGACCAGCAGTCCCATCTGGCCGGGCGTGTGGCCGGGCAGCGAGATCGTCCAGACGTCCTCGAAGATCTCCTGATCTCCGTAGACCAACATCTGTGGCGCGCGGGAGACGAAGTTCCAGTCGGCGCGGATGAAGAACGCGTCGGCGTCGGTGATGTTACTGACGCAGTAACGCCACTCATCCTCGTGTACGACTATCTTCGCGCCGGCCTCTTCGAACACGCGCAGGCCGCCGGCGTGGTCGGCGTGCAGGTGACCCTGGATGACATGTCCGATGTCTTCCGGGCCCCAGCCCCTGGTCTTGAGCTGCTCCTCGACGCAGACCTCGGGGGTGATCCCGGAGAGGTCGACGAGGTCGGTCCAATCCGAGAGCCACTCTTCGCTCCAGTTGGTTGATACGCCCGTCTCGAAGGCGATCAGTCCGGCGTCGGGGTGCTCGATGATGTAGGACAGCGAGGGGCACTGGTAGAGCCCGTTGACGATGTCGCCGTCGTCGAGCCGCTGGGTAGTGCGCGCGCCGCCAGTGTCGAACAGCATTTCCAGGGGAACGGGGAAGCCGCCCAGTCGCATGCCGTGAATCTTGATTCCCATGTCGATTTCCTTTCCAGGATCTGTGTGATCAGTTGTGGTGCAATCGCTGTGCAGGGCCGCAGGGTCATTCGCCGGCTGCGGCGGCGGCGATCTCCGGTGCGACGGCGTTGGCCGGTGGATTGACGACCATCCCGCCGCAGGCGTCGGCGAGTTGCGGCATGCAGTCGGAGGCGAACCAGCGCATCTGCTGTTCGACCTCTTCGTGCGAGTAGCCGCCGATCTCGAACCAGGTGGCGAAGAGGAAGTCCTCGTAGCCGACGCCCTCCTTGACGGCCATGATCTGCTCGACCACCTGATCGGGCGTGCCGACGATCGCGACCTGTTTGTCGATCAACAGGTCGGCGGTGACACGCATGTCGAGCGGGTAGGGCTCTTCGTCGGCATCGGCGAGCACCGCAGCGAAGCCGAACGGGCCGTAGTAGTCCCACTGCAGCTCGAGGCCGAGCTTGAAGCGCTCCATGTCGGCCTCGGGATCGTTCGGATCGAGCAGGTGGATGTAGCGGCAGCAGCCGTAGCCGCGTTTCTTCTCGGAATCCCAGCCGAACTTGAAGGGGCCGCGGTCGAGTCGGTCCGGCCAGCCGGCAGCCTCGGCATCGGCGTAGTAGCGCTCGACGTTGCCGACGAGCCGCGACGTGGGCTCCGGCACGGTGAAACAGTTAACGCCGCGCTCGGCAGCCCAGCCGATCGAGCGTGGTGAGGTCACCGGCTGCCAGACCTGCGGATGCGGCTTCTGGGCGGGCTGTGGAATCACGGAGATCTCGCGCAGCGTGGTCGTGGAGGCGAGCACCGGGCTGCCCATCGAGTACATGTCGGGCGGCCCCAGGTTGAGCACATCATCGACCGGGTGCTTGGTGCGCTCCTGCTCGAAGTAGGCGATCGTCTGCTTGTGGTTCCACTTGGTGTAAGAGGGTGGGACGCGGTAGAACTCGCCGTGGTAGGAGAATGACGGCTCGGTCCAGGCCTTCATGATGATCTCGTAGGCCTCTTCGAAGTAGGAGCGGTTGCGCTCCTGGTCCTGGATCGTTGCGCCCATGGCTCCACCGAGGACCTCCGCCTCGCGCGGCTGATAGCCGCGTCCGACGCCAAACTCGAGTCGTCCGCCGGACATCACATCGAGCATCGCCGCGGACTCGGCCACGCGGATCGGGTGCCACCAGGGCAGGATGTTGGCCATCTGGCCCAGGCGAATCCGCGATGTGAGGGCGGCGATCGCGGTTTCGGTCTGCAGCGGGGCGGGTGAGAGCTCCGCGCCCTCGGGTTGGAAGTGGTGCTCGGTCATGAACCAGTAGTTGAAGCCGAGCTGATCGGCCAGCACGCCCTGCCGCACCTGGTTGGCGATGATCCGGCGGCCGGACTCGTGGACCTCTTCGAGGTCTCCGTCGTTGACCACCACGCCTTCGTGGGTCGTGGTCAGCGGCAGGTCCGCCGCGCCGTTGTGAAAGACTGCCAGTTCGAGCATGATCCGCGCCTCCTCGGTCGGCGGAGCTGGTCCGCCACGGCGAGGCTAGGAAGATCGTCGTGCGCTCTTTGGTAATGGTGATGACGCAACGGTTGAGTCTCAGCCGTTGTCGTAGCCCCTGGTGATCGGGTCGTCGGTGCGCTGCCCGGACTCGCCGTCGGGAGCGAAGTCGTCGACTGTCTCGGCCAGGCTCTCGCGCGAGCGCAGGTTGGGGATCTCCTGGGCACCGTCGACGCGGCTGCGAGGTGGAGGGTTTGCGTGGGGAAAGCGAACTCGACCTGCAGATCGTTGGCCAGGCGGATGATGTCAAGGTTGAAGACGTGCCGGGTGCGCAGCTCTTCGTTCCAGTTCGACGCGCCGATGAAGGTGTAGACCATGATGTTCAGCGCCGAGTCGCCGAAGCTGTGCAGTTCGACGATGTAGTAGTCGTGGCGCATCTTTGGATTCGAGCGCACGGTCGCCCTGATGCCTTCAACGAAGGCCTGGATGCGGTCCGGATCGGTGTGATAAGCGACGCCGACGGTGGTGTAGTACCGGCGCCAGGTGCGCTGGCCCATGTTGTTGACGGCGGTGTCGGTCATGCGGGCGTTGGGGACGGTGATCAGCGAGTCGGCGAAGGTGCGAATCCGGGTGGAGCGGAAGCCGACCTGCTCAACCGTTCCTTCAATGTCGTCGAGAATGACCCAGTCGCCGACCTGGAACGGTTTGTCGGCGAGGATGGTGGCGCCGCCGAGCAGGTTCTTGAGTGTGTCCTGCGCGGCGAGCGCGACGGCGAGTCCGCCGAGACCGAGCCCGGCGATCAGTGACGTGATGTTGACGTCGAGGTTCTGGAGGATGAACACGGCGCCGATCGCGCCGACAAAGATCTTGCCTGCCGTACGCGCGAGGGGGACCAGTTGATCGTCGAGCTTGGAGTCCGTTTCGGCTGCCATCTCGCGCCAGTAGTCCGCCGCGGCGTCGACCAGGCGGAAGCCAACCAAGACGCCGGCGAAGGTCGAGGCGAAGTTGGAGAAGATCTCGACGACGTTCTCGACGTCGGGATCGAAGTCGAGGACGGGGAAGCCGATGGCGAGCGTGACCGCGCCGAGCAGCAGCAGGAGCGGACGCTGCATGCGCTTGAGCTCGAACTGCCAGAACTCGTGCCGTTCCGGCGCGGTGCGCCTGGTGATGGCCTGATTCAGCGCGAGGATGATCGCGAATCGCAGGACGACGATGATGACCGCCATCACACCGAGCCCGATGAACTGCCAGACCTCGATGCCGATTACGGCTTCGTTCAGCCAGTTGAAGACGAGGTTGGGAGACATGGCCGGGCTCGGGATCGATGAGTTGAGTTGGGGTCACCTAACAGCGTAGGGGCGACCCTCGTGGTCGCCCCCGGATTCGGTGCGTAGTAGCACGCGAACAGGGCGACCACGAGCGTCGCCCCTACAGGGTGCGATCGTTAGCAGGTAAGTAGGTCTTCGAGGACTAGGCCGTCGAGGGGTTGTGCTCGAAGCCGCAGGCCTTGTGCGAACCGTCGCAGAAGGGCTTCATGTCCGACTGACCGCAGCGGCAGAGGGCGACCATCGTTCCCTTGGGATTGGGGATGGTGGAGCCGTCGTTCGCTTTCAGGGTCAGTTCCTCGGTCGAGATCAGGATCGGTCCGTTCGCGTTGATCGTGATTTCCGCCATGGCGTTCTCCGATGCTCTGGAAGGGTGCTCTGGGTGACTTGTGGTCACGGTTAGCATAATCGCCGGACGACGGGCTCAACCGTCCCGTCGCCGATGCCTTTTGCATTAGAACCGCGGGAGCTGTTCAGATGAAGCTGACCGTTGACTTCCCCTCCGTCGTTCACCGCAACGGACCGGCCGAGATCTCGCGACTGGCCCAGGCGATCGAAGAGATCGGCTACGACGAGATTGACATGTTCGACCACGTCGTGATGGGTCATCCCCAGGCCGGCCGGGAGTCGGGACCGTATCCGTCGAACATGCCGATTCTCGAGGCGTTGATCACGCTTGGTTACGTCGCCGCCGTGACGGAGCGTGTAGGCCTGGGGACCGAAGTGCTTGTCCTCCCGCAGCGGCAGCCGGTCCTGGTCGCCAAGCAGTTCAGCACGCTCGACACCCTCTCCGGTGGACGGGTCCGAGTCGGTGTCGGCGTTGGCTGGCAGGATTCGGAGTACGAAGCCCTGGGCATGGACTACCACACCCGCGGGGCCGCGATGGACGAAGCGATTGCCTTGATGAAGGCATGCTGGACCGACTCCTCAATCGACTTCGAGGGCGATCACTTCGTCTCCAAGGCGATGGCGATGGAACCGAAGCCGCTGCAGATCGTCGAAGGTCGAGACATCCCCGTCTGGATCGGTGGGGTGTCGAAGGCCGCCCTGCGGCGCACCGGCCGGCTTGGAGACGGCTGGATGGCCACTGGAGTGCTCGGCGACGAAGCGGTCGAAGCAATCGGCGTGGTCAAGAGCGAGGCGGAGAAAGCCGGACGCGATCCTGATGCGCTCGGATTCCAGTGCCAGCTCGCGATGCCACCGCGCGCCGGCGATCCCTCAACCCGCGATTTCTGGGCCCAGCCTGCCGATGTCGCCGCGGTCGCCGCGGGGGCGCAGGAGGCCGGTTTCGGATGGGCCGCGGTCAATGTGACCGGCATCTTTGTTGCGGGAGCCCGTTCGATCGACGCCATGATCGAGCAGCTTGGGATCGTCCACGATGCGATCCGGGCTGAGACCGGCTGACGAACGGACGGTGGATAGTGCGCTGGCTGTGGGCAGTTGTCCTACTCGGCACGCTGGCCCTGTTGCTGCCGCATGACTCCGTTGCCCAGGACGATGAACCGCCCATGGTCCTGGTCATGGATATTGACGGACCGATCGAGCCGATCACCGAGCGCTATCTCTCGCGGGTGATCGGCCAGGCCGAATCACGCGGTGCAGAGGCGCTGGTCATTCGCATCGATACTCCTGGCGGCCTGATCAGTTCGATGCGCAATCTGGCCGAACAGTTATTGAACTCGCCGGTCCCAACTGTCGCGTACGTCTGGCCGTCGGGCGCGCAGGCGGCCTCGGCCGGGACGATCGTGACGATCGCCACTCATGTTGCGGCCATGGCGCCGGCGACGAACATCGGCGCGGCCGCGCCGGTTACCGGAATGGGTGAAGATCTGCCGTCGACGCTGCGCAAGAAGGTCGACGAAGACATCACCGCATTGATTCGCAGCATCGCCGGCGTGCGAGGCCGCAACTACGACGCGATTGAGCGGACGGTGCTCGAGGCCAAGGCCTACACCGCCCACGAGGCGCTCGCTCTCGATGTGATCGACCACGTGGTGGTCGATCTGGACTCACTGCTCAACAAGATCGACGGCGCATCGGTTGAGACCACGGCGGGGACGCGCACGCTGCGCACCGCGGGCGCTCAGATCGACGAACTTGGACGGTCCCTGGTCGAGCGGTTCCTTGACATCCTCACCAACCCCAATGTGACCTATGCGCTGATCCTGCTGGGTACGTACGGCGTGATCTACGAGATCCGCGATCCGGGCAACTTTGGTCCCGGCGTTCTCGGAGTGCTTGGACTGGTCCTCGGTTTCGCCGGAATCGGGCTGCTGCCGGTCAACTTCACCGGCGTCCTGCTGCTCGTGGCCGGCATCGTGCTGTTGCTGGTGGAGTCGCAACTCGACGGATTCGGCTGGGCCGGGATCGGAGCCGTCATTTGCTGGGTCCTTGCTGGCTTCCTGCTCTTCGGTGAGATCTTCCCGGAACCAACCGCGCTGGACGATCCGCTGGAGATCTCTCGGTGGGTGCTGGGGCTATTCGGAGCTGTGACGGTGTCCGTCATCAGCGTCTTCTGGATCCTGGGCCGAGGCGGGGGTAAGTCCGAGGCGTTCATCCCTGAGCGTGAACGTCGCCTGATCGCTCAGTCGGGCACGGTCGTCGATATCCTCAATCCGAGCGGTGAAATCCTCGTTGGCGGCGAGCAGTTCACAGCGATGACCGAGGGCGAAGACATCGGAGCAGGCGAGTCAATCGTCGTCACCGGCGTCTACGCCGGCGGCGTGCTCAAGGTCGTCGAACCGGGACAGGCGTCGGCGGAGTTGACGAGCCGCTCGTGGCGAGATCGCATAGCGCGATACTCGCTGGCACACATAATCAGACAACGAAGGGAACACTGACATGGGAGTCATACAGACCGTTGGGCCCAACGAGGCCCTGGTTCGGTCCGGAGGCGGGGACCAGCCCAAGGTCGTCGTCGGAGGACGCACCCTGGTTATTCCGATCTTTCATCGATCGCAGCGGCTGCCGCTGAGCGTGATGACGCTGCATGTCAAGACCGAGAACGTGTACACCGGCGAGGGCGTCGCCGTCTCGGTCGACGGCGTCGCACAGGTCAAAGTGGCGCGGTCGGAAGAGGCGATCCGCACAGCGGCACAACAGTTCCTGGGCAAAACGGAGCTTGAAGTGCAGGACGTCCCGTTGCAGACGCTCGAGGGACACCAGCGCGCGATTCTGGGAACCCTGACGGTGGAGGAGATCTACCGAGACCGGGAGAAATTCGCGTCGCAGGTGCGGACCGTCGCCTCGCCCGACCTTGCCGGGATGGGCCTGGAAATCGTCTCGTTCACGATTCGCGACATCAAGGACCCGGGTGGCTATCTCGACGCGCTGGGCGTGCGCCGTACGGCCGAGGTTCGACGCGATGCAACGATTGGCCAGGCGGAGGCGGAACGTGACGCCGGGATTCGCTCGGCGGAGGCCAAGCGAGAGCAGGAAGCGGCGACGTTTGAAGCCGAGACGCGGATTGCCGAGTCGGAGCGTGGCTACAACGTGCAGAAGGCCGCCTACGACCAGGAGGTCAACGCCCGCCAGGCGGAAGCCGAGCTCGCCGACGAACTGCAGCGCGCCAAGACACAGCAGGAGATTCGTCGCGAGGAGGTGGAAATCGAAGTCGTCGAGCGGGCCAAGCAGATCGAACTGCAGCAGCAGGAGATCCAACGGCGCGAGCGCGAACTCGAAGCGACGGTGCGCAAGCCAGCCGAGGCCGAGCGTTACCGACTGGAAACCATCGCCGAGGGCAATCGCAATGCAGTGGTGGCGGAAGCTGCTGCGGATGCCGACGCCACCCGTCTGCAAGGCGAGGCGCAAGCCGAAGTGATTCGGCTCACCGGTCAGGCCGAGGCCGAAGCGATCGAAGCCAAGGGTGCTGCAGAAGCGGCAGCCATGCAACTCAAGGCGGAAGCCTGGAAACAGTACGGCGAGGCTGCGGTCGTTCAACAAGTACTCGAGACCTTGCCGGCCGTCGCCGAGGCCGTCGCCCAACCGCTCTCCCGGACCGACCGGATCGTCATGTTTGGCGGCGGCGACGGTGGAGGCACCGGGGCCAGCAGTCTGACCCGCGACATCACCCGCACGGTTGCGCAGGTGCCCGAGGTCATTGAGTCGCTGACCGGCATTGACATCGTCGGCAGCATCAAGAACATTCCTGGCCTCGAGGCGACGACGCGGAGCGCCGATCCAGAAGAAGAAGAATCATCGCAACAGTCCGAACAACACGAGCAGACCGACCGGCCGCAGGCCTGACCGCGTGTCGGACTCGATGATCACGGAGCACGGCGTTCTGCCGATTGCGCTGGGGGATAACTGGGCCTACGCGCTGCCGACATCGGACGGCATCATCATGATCGATGCCGGACCCGATTACGACGGGGCGTGGGATGCGCTCGCGGCCCAGCTCGACGCGGCGGGGCTGCAGATCGGCGACGTCCAGTACGTCGCGATTACGCACGCGCACATCGACCATTGCGGGCTGGCGTTCCGCTGGCAGGCCGAGGGCGTACCGGTCGTCGCCTCGGAGTTGGAGGCGCAGTCGTTCCTGCACGGGCGCAACATCATCGGTTACCAGACGCAGTATGTGTTCGATCACATGCGCCGGGTCGGAGTGCCGGAGGAGCGGATCAGCGGCTTCATCGAGGCGCGCGAGCGGATGCGCCGGGCGTATCGGTCCGGCGACAACACCGGTGGCGGTGTCAGGAGAGAGCGCTGGCCGGGTTTGATCCGCGGCACGCCCTTCCGAGCTGATGAGGAGCTGTCGGATGGCGCCGAGATCCGGCTCGGCGATCGGCAGATCGTGCTGGTCTCGGCGCCGGGGCACACGCCGGGCAACTGCGTCTTCTTCGAGCCCGACACCGGAGCGCTGTTCAGCGGCGATCAGGTGATTCCGGGGCTGAACTCCAACCCTGGCTGGCACTGGGACATCTCGGCCCAGCCGCCCGAGCGCTTCCGCAGCCTGCCGGCCTTCGCCGACTCGCTCGATCGGGTTGAGGCGCTCGATATCGAGTATCTGTATCCGGGACACCGCGAGCCCTCGGATCAGGTGGGTGATGAGATCGAGCGGGTGCGGCGGCATCATCGGAAGCGGCAGGGCCAGTTGCGAGAGATGCTTGCGGAGGGTCCGCGGACACCTTACGAGTTGCTGATGACGATGTTCAGTCGGCTGCCGGATCGGCGGCTCTGGCAGGCTCTGGCGGAAGTTACCGGTCACATTGACGTGCTCGTGGTCAGCGGTGAGGCGGTGGAGGAGGAGTTGGACGGGCGGTTGGCGATTCGGCTGGTCTGACTCGTTACAGCCGCCGGTAGACGCCGGAGGAGCCGGTCATCAGCTCGCCGAGGGTGGCACGGCGGATGAGGGTTAGGGCGGAGGTGACAGCTCGGGCTTTGATGGCGGCGCGGGTCTGGGCGAAGGTGTAGCCCGTCGCGTAGCTCTCGCTCTGCGTCTCGATGCCGAGGCAGATTGCTCCCACCGGTTGGCCCCCGTGCGGTTCCGGGCCGGCGACTCCGGTGATGCCGACGCCGATGTCGGCACCGAATTGGCGGCGCACGGCGCCGGCCATGGCGGCGGCGGTCTCGTTGGAGACCACGCCGTGCTCGTCGATCACGGCGGCGTCGACGCCGTACTGGATCTTGGCTTCGGCGGTGTAGGAGACTAGGCCGCCGCGGAAATAGCTGCTGGCTCCGGGCACGTCGGTGATCGTGCTGGCGAGCAGGCCGCCGGTGCAAGACTCCATCACGGCGATCGAGAGGCTGCGGTCCTTGAGCAACGCGCCGACCGCTTCCTGGAAGGTGTCGTCATCGGCGCCCCAGATCGCCTCGCCGAGCATGGAGCGGATTTGCTCCTCGACGGGCTTGATTCGGTCCCGGGCGATGTCCTCGTACATCGCCTTGGAGGCGAGCCGCACATGGACACCGTCTGCCTTGTGATAGACGCCGACGGTTGGATCCTCGGCGAAGCGCAGGTCGCCGAGTAGTTCGTCGAGCATCGACTCACCGAGGCCGGTGGTCTTGAGGGTCCGTGAGATCAGAACTGTACCGTCGGAGCGGGCCTTGAGTCGCGGCGCGACGTCATTGGCCCACATGCCGGTCATCTCGGCGGGCGGTCCGGGCATCGCGACGATGATCGCGCCGTCCTTCTCCACCCACCAACCGGGGGCGGTGCCGCGCGGGTTGGGGATCGATTCGCCGGACGGGATGATCGTCGCTTGTTTGACGTTCTGCTCGGGCATGCGTCCGCCGCGGCGCTCAAAGAAGTTGCGCAGGTGCGATTCGAGTTCGGGGACGACGTAGGCTTCTTCGCCGACGGACTCGGCGATCGAGTCGCGGGTGATGTCGTCCTCGGTCGGTCCGAGACCGCCGGTCAGGATCACAACATCGGAGCGGCGCCTGGCGGTCTGGATCAGTTCGACGAGGCGTTCCTTGTTGTCGCCGATCTGGTGCATGAAGTAGAGGTCGATGCCCATCGACGGCAGGCGCTGGGCCATGAAGTTGGCGTTCGTGTCGAGGATCTCGCCCATCAGGATTTCGGTGCCGATGCTGATGATTTCCGCCCGCATATTGCCCCCCATTCCGCTCAGGGTGTTCGTGCTGCCTGCGTCGGTCAGATAGTACTCGCCACGGACATGCGGGCCGCCAAAAGTCTGCTGATACGCTGCCCTGGTGACTACTTCCGGGTTGCCTCCGAGCCTTTCCGACGTTGCCGAGACGGCGGCTCGCGTGCGCGAGAACGTGGGCCGCGTGATCGTGGGCCGCGAGCAGGTCTTGGACCACACGCTGGCGGCGATCCTCTCGGAGGGTCACATCCTGCTTGACGACGTGCCCGGTCTGGGCAAGACGATGCTGGCCAAGTCGTTTGCGCGCTCGATCGGCTGCAGCTTCCGCCGAATCCAGTTCACGCCCGACCTGCTGCCGTCGGATGTGACCGGCGTAAACATCTACAACCAGAAGTCAGGCGAGTTCGAGTTCCGGGCGGGGCCACTCCTGGCTCAGCTCGTGCTGGCCGATGAGATCAACCGCGCTTCGCCACGGACCCAGGCTGCGTTGCTGGAGGCTATGGAAGAGCGTCAGCTCACCGTCGAGGGCGAGACGATGGCGATGCCGCGTCCGTTCCTCGTGATCGCGACGCAGAATCCGGTCGAGCTTGAGGGCACGTTCCCACTCCCTGAGGCGCAGCTTGACCGCTTCCTGCTGCGTCTACGGATGGGTTATCCGGACGCTGCCGAAGAGGACGCGATTCTGCTTCGGTTCGAGCGGGCTCAGCCGCTGGAGGAACTCAATCCGGTGGTGGAATCGGAGCGCCTCCGCGAGATGGTCAAGACGGTCGAGCAGGTTCGGGTCAGTGAAGCCGTTCGCGGCTACATCGTGTCGATCGTGCAGGCATCCAGAGAAGAGAAGGCGTTCGAGCTCGGCGCATCGCCGCGGGCGTCGCTGGCGCTACTGCGCACGACGCGAGCACTAGCTGCGATCCGTGGACGCGATTTCGTCCTGCCCGACGACGTGCAGGAGATGGCACGCGTCGTGCTGCCGCACCGGTTGATGCTCTCGGCCGACGCCCGTCTGCGCTCGTCGACGCCGGAATCGCTGCTTGAGCAGATGCTCAGCCGCGTGCCGGTGCCGATCGAAGCCGCGGCCGCCGGCAGCTAGCGCCGAACACAGCACCGAGGGAGTCCAGCATGTCGATGTTGGGCGGCGCCGGACTCGGCGGCGGTTTGCTTGCCGAGATGGAGGCGGAAACGCGGCGCGACGACAAAGAACGACAGATCGCGTCGGGCAAATGGGGCTTCCGCCACGACAACCGGATCTTGCGCGCCATCTGGGCGCCGATCACGGTGATCGTCGTGCTGCTCGGTATCGCCGTGGGAGAGATCATCGTTTCATTGGTCGCTGCGACCGTGCTGGTCGCGGGTTGGGCCGCCTGGGTCTGGACCCGGTACGCCCTCGAACGACTGATCTCGAAGGTTGAGATCTCGCAGACGCACGCTTTCGTCGGCGAGACGCTGCGCCTGACGCTGCGGCTGGAGAACCGCAAGATCGTTCCGCTCACGGCGCTGCAGGTTCGGATCAACCTGCCGGAGATTCTCGAACCGTCCAACCAGAAGTTCAGCAGATTGCACGAGTCGGCGCCGCAGGAAGGGGTCGTCGTTCGCAGCACGTCGATGCGCTGGTACGAGCGTCTGACCTGGTCATTCGATATTCCACTGATCACGCGCGGGCACTTCCAGCTCGCACGGATCGACCTCAAGTCTGGCGACCTGTTTGGTGTCTACCGACGCGAGCGCACCGACGACACTGAGCACACGCTCTGGGTGTACCCGGAGGTGATCGCGCTCGAGCGTCTGGGCTTGCCCAGGATGCGACCGCAGGGGGACCAACGCGGCGGGCAGCGTCTCTTTGAAGACCCGACTCGCTTGCAGACCATACGCGACTATCGCCCGGGCGACCCGTTGAAGCGTGTGGACTGGAAGGCGACGGCGCGACGGCAGGAACTGCAATCGCGCGTCTACGACCCGTCAAGCGATCTGATCGCGATGGTCGCGCTCAACGTGTCCACACTGCCGCATGCGTGGCAAGGCTACTTCGGAGACATCTTCGAGCGCGCTGTCTCGGTCGCGGCATCGCTAGCCAGCGACTTTGCCGACGACCGGGTGCCGGTCGGGCTGTTGGCCAACTGCACCTGGCCGGGGCACGACACGGCGATTCGGGTGCCGGCGTCGAGGTCGCCCGGGCAGATGACCAAGATTCTCGAAGCGCTCGCGATGGCGGACGTGTTCACCCTGGTCAGGATCGAGCGGATGCTGAGCGAGGAGCGGCTGACCTACGGCTCGACGCTGGCGCTGGTGACAGCCGTCTTGACGCCGGCGTTGGAGTCGTCGCTCTTGCGGCTCAAGCGACACGGCGCACAGATCGGACTGATCTACGTCGGGATCGAGGATCCACCTGCGAGGTTCGCCGATTCGCCCGTCTACGACATTCGCAGCGCGCTGGAGGGCTTGCACTACGAGCAGATCGGGGAAGCGGGGCCATGGGCTCGGACCGACCGCCTGTACGCGACCGCGCGACCACCGGACGCCGTCGAGGATGTCGATCTGCCCACGTTCGTCGGCGGAGACGATGCCGACAACGGCCTCGAACAAGAACCGGAACCGGCTGCTACCGCGGTCTCGTCCGTGCCCTCGTCGGTGCCTTCGAGAGCGGCACAGCCAGATAGCCCCTGGTCCCGACCGGACCGTCAGTCGTGAGCGCTGCCGCTCCGGCCTTGACACGCGGCGCCTCCCGCGAGCGGGTGGAGTGGGCGTACACGATCTCGCTGCTGATAGGCGAGGCTGTCCTGCTGATCCTTCTGGCCAAGCTGATCCCGCGGCTGATCGCGTACGACGCCGGGGAAACGCTCTCGGTCTGGGCGGTCGGCGGGACCCTGGCTCTGGGTTTCCTGGTCTCTCGGTGGCTCGGCAGCCGCGATCTGAGCATGAAGCAGCGCTTCTGGTGGGGCCTCGGGGTCACACTGATTGCGCTGCAAATCATCGGCTCCGTCGACCTGTCCGAGGACGCGCGGATCTGGAACATGTCGTGGGTGCTGGAACTGGGTCGGCCGTCCAGCCTGGTCTGGCGTGAACAGGTCGTGCTCGAGGACGGCACGGTGATCGCGGGTGAGATCGACCAACTGTTTGCTGCGCTGTTACTGATCCCGATCTGGTTCCGCGGGGTCGCGCTGGGTAGCAGCACGTTGATGGATCGTTCCTTCTCCAACTACGCGCTGTTCGGTCTGTTCGTGTTGGTCGGCTCGTTTCCGCTCGCCGACAACGCCGGGATCGAGGATCACGTCCGCACGCTGGCGATCGTCTGGGTAGTGACGGGACTGATCACGATTGCGTTGAAGAACGCCGCCAACTCGGATCAGGTGCAGGGGCTGGGCGTTGCGCAAACGGGGGCCTCGGTCGCGGCGACGCTGCTCGCGCTGGTGCTCGGTGTCGCGATCTTCCTCTTGCTGGTGACCGGGTTGGTCGGACTGATCGCCGGGTCCGGGGCGGTCGAGCCGGTGCTCAACGTCCTGGGGGTCGTATTGCGCGCGATCATCACCGCCATCTCCTACATCCTCTGGCCGCTGTTCTGGCTGGTCGAGCAAGTGAGGGAGTGGATCAATCCAGAGAACATCGTGCCTCCCAATGAAGTTACCGAGGGCGGCATCGGAAGGGAGTTGGAGGCGGAAGAAGCGACCGAAGAGGCGGATCCGACAGCGGGGATCGTGGTTTCACGCGTGTTCGGCGGCATTGTCGCCGTGGTGGTGTTCGCGGTGCTGGCCTTCTACTTCTTCCGCCGATTCCTCAGGCGGCAGTCGGAGACCGAAGAACTGCGCGAGTCGCTCTGGTCCGAGGCGGATGTCAAGGGCGACCTCATGTCCGCCTTGCGCGGCCTGGGGGCGCGCTTCCGGCGGACGAAGGAGGAGCACGAGCTCGACGCGCCGATTGCAGAGTTGTACTTCGATGTCCTCGAGCATGCCGAGACGAAGGGTCAGATCCGGGCGATTCATCGTACGCCGCTGCAGTTCGCGGACGCGCTGGAGCGGGTCTACAAGAGTCCGACTCCGAAGCGGATATCGCGAGCGTTCAGCAGCTTCCGCTACGGCGGACGGCAGCCGAGCCAGGCTGAGCTGAACTCAATGCAGCAAAGCTGGGACGCGCTCAAGGACGGGCCGTCCTGACTCGTCCGCGCCAAGCACGATCACGGTCGAATCTGCGTCGACATCGCCGGCGTACTTGAAGTCGGCCTGGAATCCCAGCTTCTGCAGGTGGTCGCCGTGCGGAGAATCGGCGAAGGCGCGCGAGGGCGAGCGCGCGTAGGCGTGATAGAGCTTGAGCGCCAGCCGAGCGCCGCCCTTGAGGACTGCATCGGGAGTGATGCGCTTGATCGCGCTGACATAGGCTCCGGCCGCGAACGAGTCTTCGACCGACGGCGCGGTACCGCCGTGGTCGCCGCTACAGACGATCGCGACGCGCTGTGGTTGCTGCGCGAACACGTGACTGATGGCGGCCGACCTGTTGCGCAGACAACCGGACAGGACAAGGTCGGCCTCCAGCGCGCCAACCAGGGCTCGGGTACCGTTGCTGGTCACATGTACGACCGTCCAGTCGGTGACGTCCATCGCGTCGAACTCGGTGGGCGAGTTGCCGAAATCGGCTTCGGGAGGGGGCAGCGCTCCGACTTCGCCGATCAATCGGCTGCCCGGGAGCGAGGCGCGGAGCGCGACACCGGCGGCGAAGTCCTCAACCGGGTAGACGGCGGAGGCACCGCCCGAGAACAGAGCGGCGTGGACGGTGGTGGCGCGGAAGATGTCGAGAACGATGGCGGCCGCACCGTTCAGCGCGTGGGCCGGTGGAGGCTGAATGTAGACGTCCACCACGGGAGGTTGGCCAACTTCACCATCTGACATCGTTGCAGCCTACGACCGACCCCGGTCGGAGATACCCTTGCAGCATGGCGACTTCACCATTTGCCGACCGTCTCGTCGCAGCGATGGACGCCGCCAACTCCCTGATCTGCGTTGGGCTCGATCCCCAGCCTTCGCGTACCTCGCCGGATGAGATTCTCCGGTTCAATACGCGGGTGATCGAAGCCACGGCCGACCTCGTCTGTGCGTTCAAGCCGCAATCGGCCTTCTACGAGGCGGCCGGAGATGTCGGCTGGCAGGCGCTCAAGGACACAATCGCGACGGTCCGTAGGCTCGCGCCGGATGCGATAGTCATTCTGGACGCCAAGCGCAACGACATCGGCAACACGGCCGAGGCGTACGCCTGCAGCGCGTTTGACTGGTTCGACGCCGATGCGGTGACGATTAATCCCTATCTGGGCGGTGATGCCGTCGCGCCGTTCCTGCAGCGTCCTGAACGTGGCGCGTTCGCCCTCTGCCGCACGTCCAACCCCGGCGCGTCCGACCTGCAATCGCTGTCGATGGCCGATCGCGGACCGCTCTATCTTGCCGTCGCCGATCGGGCGCGTGAGTGGGGCGAGTCGCATCATCTGAATCTCGGACTGGTGGTCGGTGCGACGTGGCCGAAGGAGTTGGCCGACGTCCGGACGCGCTGTCCTGACATACCGATTTTGCTACCGGGGATCGGCGCACAGGGCGGCGATCTGGAGGCCTCGGTCGCGGCCGGTGTCGACGCGCGCGGGCGCGGGTTGCTGGTTTCGGCCTCGCGCTCGGTGATCTATGCCGGGTCTTCGGACGACATCCGAAGCGCCGCAGCCGATTTGCGCGCCTCAGCCAACGCGGCCAATCCAGTCAGCGCGTCACGGTGAGCGTTGACGCGGACGCCGATTCGGGCACGACACCCGAGCCGCCGGTCGGTCCGCTGTTCCGCAACCGGCCGTTTCTGGCGTTGTGGTCCGGGACCGGCATTCAGCTGACGATCAACTCGGCGATCCAGTTCGTGCTGCTGATCTGGGTGCTCGAACAGACCGGTTCGCCGTTCGCCTCAACGCTCTTGGTGATCTGTCTGGCCGCGCCACCAGTGGTGACCGGGGCGGTCGCGGGGGTGTTGTTGGATCGGCTCGACAAGCGGCGCGTCATGATCGTCGCCGTCATCGTTCGCGCCGGCCTCACGGCGCTGCTGCTTCTGGCGGACAATGTTTCGGTCGGCGCGGTCTATGCCGTCGCGTTTGGCACTGCACTGGCCGGGCAGTTCGCGGTACCAGCGGGCGCCGCGGCGTTGCCCCGGTTTGTCGCGCGGCAGCAGCTTCTTTCGGCGAACTCGGCGTTTCAGTTCACGACCATGTCGACGCAGTTGATCGGGCTCGTCATTCTGGCGCCGATCATGCTCAAGGTGATCGGCTACGACGCGTCGTACATCGTTAGCGCGGTGGCCCTGATCTGTTCGGCTCTACTGCTCGCGTTTCTGCCGTCGCTGCCGCCATTCGACCGCGGCCGGCACCGCGTTTCGGAGGACTTCGGGCAGATCCGAGCCGCTTTCGCCACGACGCTGCACGACATTCGCTCGGCGGGCGATCTGGTCTGGCGCGACCGGCTGACCGCGCTCGCGCTGATTCAACTGATCTCGGGCGTGATGATGCTGTTCATGTTTGCGGTGCTGGTTCCGCAGTTCGTGCACGACGTACTGGGCCGCGCGGAAGAGGACGCGGTGTACGTCTTCTGGCCGACGGGACTCGGGGCGCTGCTGGCGCTGGTGTTCGTTCCGCGGATCGGCAAGCGCATTCCGATGAACATCATGGCGTCGTTCGGACTGGCAGTGATCACCGTGATCGTTACGGTCTTCGGGGTCCTGGATTTCCTCCGCTCGACCGGCTCGACCCAGGATTGGTTGCTCGCCGCGACGCTGATCATGGCGTTCCCGCTGGGTCTCGCGTACGCGATGGTGAACGCGCCTGCGCAGACGCTGCTCCAGGAGCGCTCCCCACCGGAGATGCGCGGCCGGTTGTTCTCGGCGCAGATGATGTTGGCCAACGCGGTCTCGATGCTGGCATTGCTGCTGGTCGGCGGCGTGTCCGACGCGGCCGGCGTTCGGCAGGGTCTGTTCCTGCTCGGCGCGGGCTTATTCGTGATAACGCTGGCGTCGCTCTGGCTCGGCCGCGGAGGGCCGACGGGCCCTCGGCCGGAACTGTCCACCGACTGATCAGTTGCCAGCGCGCGAACGATTGGATCGAAGCGCGCTCGGCCTACGCTAATCTGACACGGCATGGGGCGCACCGTTCGGAAGCGGCGCAGGTAGAAGGGGGAACGCGACATGAAAGAAGTCACGATCGAAGCGCTTCGCGTCTCCCTGATGAACTACAACCGTGTGGTCGTGCTCAAGGAGAAGGACGCTGACCGCTACCTGACGATCTACATCGGCGCGGCTGAGGCCGACGCGATCGCGATTCGTCTGCAGAACGTCTCGGTGCAGCGACCGATGACGCACGATCTGATGACGAACGTGATGCAGGAGCTCGGGGCCAGCGTGTCGCGGGTGGTGGTGACCGAGGTCCGCAACGACACGTACTACGCGCGGGTGTTCCTGGACGTGAACAACGAGCAGGTGGAGATAGATTCGCGGCCGTCGGATGCTATTGCGCTCGCGGTCCGCGCCGAGGCGCCGATATTCGTTGAGGACGAGGTGATTGATCAGGCCGGGGTGCTGCTCGACGACGAAGGGCTCATCTCCACCGACGAGGAGGGCCGGCCCGAGCCGGTCAAACCGGAGGAGCTGGAGAAGATGTCAGCCTTCCGCGATTTCATCGAGTCGCTCGACATGGACGACTTCGAGTAATCCGCACTACACAACGTCTGCGGGCTCTGGGATTGGGTCAGGGCGGGGCAGCGGCGTCTTGTCGCAAGTGGAGCCTGTGATAGCCTTCACATTGCTTCCGCCAAGGAGGTTTACCTCCAGCAGGGGAGTCCTCCATGAGACAGTGGCCGCCGGCCATGCAACTCATGGGCATCGGCTGGTACGTGGCCACGTGCATCGTGCTGGGCGTTGTCGGCGGAGTCCTGCTGGACGACGAGTTGGGCACGGGATTCGCGCTCACGCTCGTCGGGCTTGCCCTCGGTCTGGCAACGGCCGGCTGGGGCGGCTATCGGATGTTGCAAGATTTATTCGCCGCTCAAGCGCGGCAACGACAAGCAGAGCGGCGCCCTCCGAACGACGACGCGCCGGCCGACGACGAACAGGATGAGGAGGAGCGCGCGTGAGCCGAAGACGCCTGATCATCTTCGCGGTGCTCGCGTTCGCGGTGTTTGGCTTCTTCGTCGTCCGCGCTCCCGCGCCGGTCATCGCCCTGGCCGCCGAACCCGTCGTCTCGATCGGCTCCTACGAGATCACCAATACGATCCTGTCGGCCTGGGTGGTGATCGTGCTGCTCGGCATCGCGGCGTTCGTCGTCTGGCGGCGGACGAAGAACGTGGAAGAGGCGCTGGTTCCGTCCGGCTTCCAGAACTTGGTCGAGGCGATCTACGAGGCCTTCCTCAACATCTCCCAGCAGGTCGGCGGCGAGCGCAACGGCAAGAAATTCTTCCCCTTCGTCTTCACGATCTTCATCTTCCTGCTGATCGGCAACTGGTTCGCGCTGTTCCCGTGGAACAACGTGATCGGGCCGGTCGAGAACTACCGCTATCACTATCTGCACGAGATGGAAGTCTCGGTGATGGAAGTGGTCGAAGATCTGGAGCACGGCGAGCGGTCTCTCTCCGACGGCGAGATCGATGCGATCAACGATGCATTCGGCAACGCCTTTTTCGAGCCGATCCCCTTCAAAGTCGACAAGCAGGACAAGTCGGACGAGATTATCCACAAGATCCGCAAGCACCACCTTACCGACACCGAGTTCGCCGTTCGTAGCGAGTTCTGGACGAACCCGATCCCCTACGGCACTGACGGCGCAGATCTCGTGCATGAGATCGAGTCGCGGCTGGAGTCGGCCGGTATCCACGACGAGGGCCACCACGAGCTCGAGTACGCGATGGTCTTCAACCTGCCGATCGTGGCCGGGGACGCCGAGCTGGTCAAGGCGACCGGACCGATTCTCTCGGGCGACGGCTTCAAGATCATTCCCCCGCGTACCCTCTTCGCCGAGAGTCGCGACTTCTCCTATGACGCGTTCGCCGAGCCGCTGGTCATCGAGGCCGGCGCGGACGGCAGCGTTGCGCAGCTCTGCCTGATCGAGTGCGAAACCGCGATCGGCGACTTCGAGCCGGCGATCGTGCCGACCACAGTGAACACGGCGCACCTCGGCTTCATCCTGCGGATGGAGGAGAAGGGCTACGTCGACGAGGAGACCGGCGAGACCACCGGCACCGTCGGCCACATCTTCCCGATCTTCCGGGCCCTGGCTTCGGACGTGAACCTGCCGCTGGCGCTGGCGCTCTGGTCGTTCCTCGCGGTGCAGTACTTCGGCGTGCGCGGGGTGGGGGTCGGAGCCAATTTCGGGAAGTACATCGGCGTCGGCTCGCACGCGATCGTCAAGGGACCGATGGGGGTGTTCGTCGGAGTCCTTGAAATCGTCTCCGAGGTCGGACGCGTGATCTCGTTCACGTTCCGTCTGTTCGGCAACATCTTTGCCGGCGAGGTGGTGCTGTTTATCTCTATGTTCCTGGTCGCCTTCGTGGTGCCGACGGTGTTCTTCGGTCTCGAGGTATTCGTTGGCTTCATCCAGGCGTTCGTCTTTGCCATGCTGACGCTCGTGTTCGCTTCGACCGCGGTCGGCGATCACGACGAGCACCACGACGAGGCGGCCGAACACTAAGGAACGACGGCGGACCCGCTCGCCGGGCGACCGGTTGGGCATTCGCCTGAATCAACCAAGCGTGCAGCGCGGTCGCGGAGGACCGCTCGGAGAGGACACGGAATGGAACTGATTGCACAGATCGGCGACGACGGGTTGAAGTACATCGGCGCCGCCCTGGCCATGGGCCTCGGCGCCATCGGGCCCGCGCTCGGTATCGGCATGCTCGCCGGCCGCGCACTTGAGGCTCTGGGACGCAACCCCGACGCCGCCCCCGTGATCCAGACCAACATGATCCTCGGTATCGCGTTCACCGAGGCGATCGCGATTTATTCGTTGGTCGTCGCCGTCATGGTCGGATTCGTCTTCTAGCTTGGACCGACCGGATGGCACAACCGATCCAAGCGGCGCCGCACGCATCATGGGCGCGCGGCGCCGGCTGGCAGGACCAGCGGGATCGGTAGACCGCACAGACTGATTGGCAGGACGGTATGGACGCACTCGGTCTCAACCTCGCCGGACTGATTACGCATTTCGTCAGTTTCGGCATCCTGTTTGCGCTGCTGTTCATCCTGCTCTACAAGCCGCTGGGGCGCGTGCTCGATGAGCGCCGCAAGCGCATCGAGGAAGGCCTGACAGCCTCTGAACGTGCGCAGGAAGCCGCCGAGGAATCGCGCGCCGAAGCTCGAGCCGAGATCCAGCAGGGTCGCGAGGAGGCGCAGCGCCTCGTCGCGCAGGCCCAGGAGCTGGCGCAGCGGATCGAATCGGAAGCGCGCGAGAACGCAGTCGAGCAGGCCGAACAACTCATCGAGCGCGCTCGCTCGGAGATCGAGCAGGAACGCGATCAGGCGGTCCAGCAGTTGCGCAACGAATTCGCCGGCATGGCGATTGCGGCGGCCGAGCGGGTCATTGAGCAGTCGCTCGATGCCGATGATCACCAGCGTCTGATCGCGGACGTGCTGGCCGAATCGTCTAACGGACAGCAGAACTAGGAGTCCAGCGTGCCGCAGAGCGATCCCGCCGCGCGACGATACGCCGACGCCGTCTTCGGCATTGCGCACGACACGGCGTCGCACGATCGTTGGCTGGATGATCTGGGCGATATCGCGCAGCTCTTCAGCGAGCCGACGGTCTACGCCTTCCTGATTTCGACCCGCGTTTCGCAGGACGAGAAGGAACAGGTACTCGACAACGCGATGCCCGATCTGCAGAGCAACGCGCGCAACTTCGCCAAACTGCTTGTCCGCAAGCGCCGGGCCAACCTGGCGCCGCAGATCATCGACGCGTTCCGCGAGCGCTTGAACAGCGTCCGCGGCGTCGCTGAGGCCACTGTGACGACCGCCGTGCCGCTGTCGGACGACGGGCGCGCCGCGGTTGAAGCGGCGGTCCGCCGTTACACCGACGCCGAGTCTGTGTCGCTCAGCGAAACGGTCGACAGTCAGATCATCGGCGGCGCCGTCGTCCAGATTGGCGACCGCATCATCGACGGGTCCGTGCGCACTCGGCTGTCCAGCATGCGCCGATCACTCGCGCAGGGTTAATCACACCGAAGGAGTCAGCATCATGGCTGTCCGACCAGAAGAAGTCGCCGCCATCATTCGGCAGCAGATCGAAGGCTTCGAGAGCCAGGTCGTCTCGGCCGAGGTCGGCACCGTCGTCGAAGCCGGCGACGGCATTGCCCGCGTCTACGGCCTCGCCGGCGCGCTCTCGGGCGAGCTGCTGGAGTTTCGACCCAAGGACGGCTCCGATCCCGTCATGGGCATGGCGCTGAACCTCGAAGAGGAAATCGTCGGCGCCGTGATCATGGGCGAGTACCGCGTGATCGAGGAGGGCGACGAGGTTCGCTCCACCGGCACCGTCGCCGAGGTTCCCGTCGGCGAGCAGCTCATCGGCCGCGTCGTCAACGCGCTCGGCGAGCCGATCGACGGCAAGGGACCGATTGCTGCGGCAGAGAGTCGTCCGGTCGAGCGGATTGCGCCGAACGTGGTGACACGCGCCTCGGTCGACACACCGGTGCAAACCGGCATCCTCGCGATTGATTCGCAGATTCCGATCGGCCGTGGTCAGCGCGAGCTGATCATCGGCGACCGCCAGACCGGCAAGTCGTCGATCGCGATCGACACGATCATCAACCAGAAGGGCGAGGACCTGATCTGCATCTACGTCGCCATTGGCCAGAAGCAGGCCAAGGTGACCAACGTCGTCGCCACGCTCGAGGAGCACGGCGCGATGGACCACACGATCGTGGTCAACGCCGCGTCCGCAGAGTCCGCGGCACAGCAATACCTTGCGCCGTACTCCGGCGTTGCGATGGCCGAGTACTTCATGGAGCGCGGCCAGGACGCCCTGATCATCTACGACGACCTGTCGAAGCACGCCTGGGCATACCGCCAGATTTCGCTCCTGCTTCGGCGGCCTCCGGGGCGCGAGGCCTACCCGGGCGACGTCTTCTACCTCCATTCGCGCCTGCTCGAGCGCGCGGCCAAGCTGTCCGACGAGTACGGCGGCGGTTCGATCACGGCGCTGCCGATCATCGAGACGCAGGCCGGCGACGTCTCGGCCTACATCCCGACCAACGTGATCTCGATCACTGATGGCCAGATTTTCCTCGAGTCCGACCTGTTCAACGCCGGTCAGCGACCGGCCGTGAACGCCGGCATCTCGGTTTCGCGCGTGGGCGGATCTGCTCAGAAGCGTGCGATGCGCTCGGTTGCCGGTCAGCTGCGCATCGACATGGCGCAGTTCCGCGAGCTACAGGCCTTCGCGCAGTTCGGTACGTCCGACCTCGACGCCGCGACGCGCCGCCAGCTCGAGCGTGGACAGCGCCTCTCGGCGCTGCTGGTCCAGCCCGAGCAGCAACCGCTGGCGATGTCGACCCAGGTCGCGTTGCTCTACGCGGCCAACGCGGGCATCCTCGACGATGTACCGGTCAACAAGGTCAACGACTTCGCCAATGGCGCGAGTGACTACCTCAACACGTCGCACCGCGACCTGCTCGGCGGAATTGCCGATTCGGGTCAACTGTCCGACGACGACCAGGCATCGCTCTCCTCCGCCCTGCAGACGTTCAAGGACACCGTGCCCTTCTAGGTCCGAAACCGAGGACTGCGGGCGCGACAGCGAACAACTGAGAGTAGTAAGGGTCGATGGCCAATACCCGAGAAATCCGACGGCGCATCCGCTCAGTCGAGAACACGGCCAAGATCACGAACGCGATCCAGCTCGTGGCTGCATCGAAGATGCGCCGCGCGCAGGACCGAGCGCTCCAGGCCCGTCCCTACGCCGAGAAGATGCAGGCCGTGCTTGGGCACCTCTCCGGCGTGGCCGGCGACCCCGACACCGCGCATCCGCTGCTCGAGCGCCGCGAGATCAACGAGACCGCGGTCATCCTGATCACGCCCGACCGCGGGCTGTGCGGCGGCCTGATCGCCAACCTTGAACGACACACTGGCGAGATCGTGCTCGGCCCCGAGGCCGGCGGCTCCGGTGATATCTCTATGATCCCGGTCGGCCGCAAGGGCGGCGACTACTTCCAGCGCTTCGGAATCAACTTCCGCGCCAGCTTCCAGGAACTCGGCGACTACCCCGGCCTGGCCGAGACGCAGCCGATCTCCCGCATCGCGATCGACGACTACACCGAGGGTCATGTCGACCAGGTGTTGCTGGTCTACGCCTCGTTCGTCAACACCGTGAGCCAGGTTCCGGTCACGGTGCCGATCCTCCCGGTCGAACCACCGGCCAGCGAGGAGGAGACGTCGGGCGAGACGCAGTACATCTTCGAGCCGTCCCCGCAGGAGGTGCTCGCCGACCTGCTGCCGCGCTACGTCGACCTGCTCGTCTACCAGGCCGTGCTTGAAGCAGCCGCGTCCGAGCAGTCGGCCCGCATGGTCGCAATGCGCAACGCCACCGATGCGGCGAACGACATGATCTCCGACCTCACGCTCGTGTACAACAAGGCCCGCCAGGAGCAGATCACGTCCGAACTGCTCGACATTACCGGCGGCGTCGAGGCGCTCAAGGGCTAGCTCATGGTGCAACAGTCGACGGCGGTGATTTTCGACATGGACGGCGTCCTGCTGGACTCCGAGCCGCTGCACTACGAGGCGGTTCGGCTGATCCTCGAGGAACAGGGCGTCGACTTTCCGCTGGACGACTATTTCCGCTACCTGGGTACGACGCTGACCAGCACCTGGGACGATCTCTGCGAGCGCTACCCGATTACGATGCCGTTTGACCAGTTTGAAGCTCGCTACAACACCGACGTGCTGGCCGAGTATCTGGCCGGCGCGCCGCTGATTCGCGGAGCGCGTGAGCTAGTCGAGCAACTGCGCGACGCGGGCGTGCCGATTGCGGTGGCCAGCTCCTCGCACCGAGTGTGGGTGGACGCAGCGCTCACCGGCGCCGGGCTGCGCGAGTACTTCGAACAGACGACCGCCGGCGATGAAGTCTCGATGGGCAAGCCGTCGCCTGAGATCTATCTCAAGGCTGCGGAGAAGTTGAGCTTCGAACCAGCGGATTGCATCGCCGTCGAGGATGCGCCCGCTGGCGTCGAGTCGGCCCGCGCCGCCGGGATGAAAGTGGTGCTGGTCCGCAGCGAACTGACCGCCGACCTCGACCTGGCCTCCGACTGGCAGGTCGACGATCTGACAGAATTCAAACTCACATGGCTGTCCGGCCTGTCCACCAATATGGTGGGCGCGGTCTAGAGAGCCTGCAGATGGGAGCACAAGATGGCTGATGGCTCAGTAGTCCAGGTGATCGGCACCGTCGTTGATGTCGAGTTTCCGCCCGACAGCCTGCCCGCGCTGTTCAGCGGCGTGACCATCACAATGGGCAGTGGTACCGAGGTCGTGACCGAGGTCCAGCAGCACCTCGGCAACAACCGCGCTCGTTGTCTGGCCATGGACTCGACCGACGGCATGAAGCGCGGCGACAACGCCGCCGACCTCGGTCAGCCGATTGCGGTTCCCGTCGGCGAGATTGCGCTGGGACGGCTTTTCAACGTCCTGGGTGAGCCGCTCGATGGTCTGGGCGACATGCCGGACGGGGGCGTCCGCTCCCCGATCCACCGCACTCCCCCAACCTTCGAGGAACAGGCCGCCGAGACGACCATCCTCGAGACCGGGATCAAGGTCGTCGACCTGATCTGTCCGTTCACACGCGGCGGCAAGATTGGCGCCTACGGCGGCGCCGGGGTCGGCAAGACCGTCGTTATCCAGGAACTGATCCGCAACATCGCCACCGAGCACGGCGGCTACTCGGTGTTCGCCGGCGTGGGCGAGCGCTCGCGCGAGGGCAACGACCTCTGGCACGAGATGCGCGAATCCGGCGTGCTGGACAAGACCGTGCTGGTCTTTGGTCAGATGAACGAGCCGCCTGGGGTGCGCCTGCGGGTCGCGCTGACCGGCCTGACCTTCGCGGAGCACTTCCGCGACGAGCAGGGCCAGGATGTGCTGCTGTTCATCGACAACATCTACCGCTACACGCTGGCCGGACAGGAAGTCTCCGCGTTGCTCGGCCGGATGCCGTCGGCCGTCGGCTATCAGCCGACCCTCTCGACCGAGATGGGCGAGCTGGAAGAGCGCATTACCTCGACCAACAAGGGATCGATTACTTCGTTCCAGGCGATCTACGTACCGGCGGACGACTACACCGACCCGGGTGTGGCGACGACGTTCGGCCACCTCGACGCGGTTGTGGCGCTCGAGCGCGCCATCGCTTCGCAAGGCTTCTACCCCGCGGTCGACCCACTGACTTCGTTCAGCCGTGCGCTCGACCCGAAGATCGTCGGACAGGAACACTACGACGTCGCCCGCGAAGTCCAGCGCGTGTTGCAGCGCTTCAAGGACCTGCAGGACATCATCGCCATCCTCGGTGTGGACGAGCTGTCGGAGGAGGACAAGCAGACCGTCGCCCGTGCGCGACGGATCCAGCGCTACCTGACCCAGCCGTTCTTCGTCGCCGAGCAGTTCACGGGCCTGACCGGCGAATACGTCTCGGTCCGCGACACCGTGCGCGGCTTCAAGGAAATCCTCGACGGCACGCACGACGGACTGCCGGAGCAGGCCTTCTTCAACGTCGGCACGATCGAGCAGGCGGTCGAGAAGGGCGCGCAGATCGCCGCCGAGACCGCTGCCTAGGTCTG
The DNA here is from genome assembly GCA_965208665.1 of Dehalococcoidia bacterium. GTDB lineage: Bacteria > Chloroflexota > Dehalococcoidia > Bin125 > Bin125 > Bin125. The sequence continues at coordinate 1,068,161 of CBDBPH010000002.1, read as the reverse complement.
GACCGACGACGTCTGAGGGGACGCCACCATGCCGCTCACGCTCGAGATCATCACCGGCGAACGCCGACTCCTGCGGCAGGAGGGTGTCGACGAGGTCATCGCGCCCGGCGCGCTCGGCGAACTCGGCATTCTGCCGCACCACGCCCCGCTGATTACGTCGCTCGTGCCCGGCGAGCTTCGGGTCAAGACCGGCAATGACGTGGAAGAGTTCTACATCGGCGGTGGATTCCTTGAGGTGCATTCGGACGAGGTCACCGTGCTCGCCGATGCGGCCGAACACGGTGGTGAAATCGATGCCGAACGAGCGGAAGCGGCGCGACAGCGCGCGCTTGAACGCCTCGAACAGGCCACCGATGCCGACCGCGCTCGCGCCCAGGCGGCGCTTGCCCGCTCGTTGCAGCGACTGCGCGTCCTGGAGCATCGCCGGCGCCGAGGCGGCGGCGGTCGTGAGATGAGCCGCCCAACCGGGTAGGGTCCTCGCGCTCCTGAGGGACGGCTACAGTCTCAATATGAGCGCCGGCGCCGAAGCATATATTCGAATTGCAGGGCATCGCCGCCTGACCGGTGAAATCCGCGTCAACGGGGCCAAGAACGCCGCGCTCCCGTGTCTGGCCGCAGCGCTGCTGTCTGACGAGCCCTCCCGGATCACGCGCGTTCCGGACATCGAGGATGTCCACAGGTTGATCGAAATCCTCACGACGCTCGGCGTCGAAGCGGAGTTCGGGGGAAACGAGGTCGTGGTTCGGCCCTTGGGCGTCTGCGCCGGTTCTCCGCCGGACGAGCTGGCGGCTTCGTTGCGAGCGTCGTTCCTGGTCATGGGCCCGCTGCTCGCGCGAGCCGGTGAGGCCAGTTGCGGCGCGCCCGGTGGCGACGTGATCGGCGCACGACCGCTCGATGTCCACTTGGCCGGATTCCGCGCCTTCGGCGCGCAGGTCGATTCGGTCGGCGGGCGGACAATCGCGCATGCTCCCGAGGGCTTACGCGGCGCGACGATCGTTCTCGACTACCCCAGCGTGCTCGGCACGGAAAACCTGTTGCTCGCCGCCGTCCTGGCCAGCGGCCGGACGCGGATCGTCAACGCCGCGATGGAGCCGGAGATCGGTTGTCTGGCTGACATGCTCAACGCCATGGGCGCGCGGATCTCGGGCGCGGGACACCACACGATCACGGTCGACGGTGTCGAGCGGCTAAGCGGCGTCGTCCATGAGCTGATACCCGATCGGATCGAAACCGGCACGCTGATGATTGCCGCCGCCGCCACGCGGGGAGACGTGCGCCTGACCGGGGTGAGCCCGTCTCACCTCGAAGCCCTGCTCTCGAAGTTCGCTGAGATTGGGGTCGATGTTCGACGCGGAGATGACGAACTCGAGCTGACCGTCAATGCGGGAGCCACTCTGACCGCGACGAACGTGCAAGCGCTTCCCTACCCCGGCTTCGCGACGGATCTGCAGGCGCCGATCACCGCCCTGCTGACCGGGGCCGCCGGCACGTCGATGGTCCATGAACGAGTATTCGAGAACCGCATGCAGCACCTCAATGAGCTGCGTAAGCTCGGAGCGAACATCGTCGCCGGCGGCTCAGTCTCGGCGATCAACGGGCCGGCAGCCCTGTCGGGAGCCGTCGTCCGCGGGACCGACATTCGCGCGACCGCTGCCCTGATCGTGGCCGCGTTCGCCGCCGAGGGTGAGAGTCGCGTCTACGGGATGCGGCATCTCGCGCGCGGCTACGCGGACCTGCCGGCCCAGCTTGCCGCACTCGGTGCGGACATTGAGCGTGTCTGATCCGCCGATACACTGACCTTCCGGATACGCTGACTTCGTCGATTGAATCAATCGGAGATCATGCTCTTCACGAAACGACTCGGTATCGATCTCGGCACCTCCCGACTTCGCATCGCCGTCCCCGGACGCGGCGGCCGCATTGTCATCGACGAACCAACCGTCGTGACCCTTTCTGCACAGGAAAACGCCGTGCTGGCGGCCGGCTCCGATGCCGCCAACATGGTCGGACGCGCGCCGGAAACCCTTTCCGTGATTAACCCGATGCGTGAGGGCGTGATTGACGACTACCGCATCGTCGAGGCGCTGCTGCGCTATTACATGTCGCTCGTCGTGGGCCGCTTCAACCTGGTCCGGCCCGAGGTCATGATCGCCACCCCTGCCGGCGTCACCAACGTGGAGCAGCGCGCCGTCCGCGACGCTGCCGAACAGGCAGGCGGGCGGCGCCCGGCCCACCTGATCGCCAATCCTCTCGCCGCCGCCATCGGCGCGGGCGTTCCGATGGGCGACGCGCGAGGCGCATTGATCGGCAACCTCGGCGCCGGACGTTCTGAAGCAGCCGTGCTGTCCATGTACGGGGTCGTCGTCTGGGAGTCGGCCCGGGTTGGCGGACAAGTGGTCACTGAAGTGATTGCCGAGCACGTCAAACGTCGTCACAGCCTCGTGATCGGTGAGCCGACCGCCGAGGAGCTGAAGTTCTCGACCGCCTCCGCAATCCCGATCGACGACCCCATCCGCGCTGAGGTCAGAGGCCGTGATCAATCCAGCGGCATGCCCCGCAGCGTTGCGATTACGGCGAATGAACTGGTTCCCTCGGTGCAGCAGGTCCTTGAGACCTTTGTCGAAGTCACCCGTAGCACCCTGGAGCGCACTCCACCCGAGCTGACCGCCGACATCATTGATCGAGGCATGCTGTTGACCGGCGCAGCCGCTCGGCTGCAGGGGATCGACGTCTACCTCGCCGAACAGATCGGCATACCGGTCACAATCGCCGACAACGCCGAGGACGCGGTCGCGCTCGGCGCCGCCGAAGCGCTCGACAACCTCGACATCGTCGGACCGAATCTGATTGCCCAGGAGAGCGTGCTCAGTGGAGCGGACGCCCGCTGAGTCGCGTCGTCAGCCAGATACGTTCTCAGTTCGCGACCGCATCGGCCTGGTGGTCTTCGACATAGCCGTCGAACGGCTCCTCGAGGTAGTAGGCCATGCTCTCGAGCTCCATCACCGGGTCAATCTGGCGCAATCGCACCCCGTGGGGCACGCTCATCGAGACCGGGGCGTAACTGAGGATCGCGCGCACCCCGCCATCAACGAGTGTGTTGATCACGGTCGGCGCGGCGTCAGCCGGCACAGCGACGATGCCCATCGACACACGCGTGCGTTCGAGGTATCGCGGGAGGGTTGCTACGTCGGCGACACGATGGTTGTCGATCTTTCGGCCTATCTGCTGCGGGTCGGAGTCAAACACGCGCACGACCTCGAAGCCGCCCCGGGTGAAGCCGCCATAGCCGAGCACCGCGCGTCCCAACTGGCCCACGCCGACGAGGACCATCTCCTTGACTCGTCCGTTCAGGCCCAGAATGCTGCGCAATCGCTCGCGCAAGCCGAGTACCTCATAACCGCGGCCACGCTTGCCGAACCGTCCGAAGTACGACAGATCCTTGCGAATCTGCGCCGGCGTGACACCGAGCCGCCTGCCCAACTCTTGGGAGGAGATGAAGTCGCGGTCCTCACCGGCGAGCAGGCCCAGTTCGCGGGCATAGAGCGGCAGGCGCCGGATGACGATGTCCGGGATCTCGAGTTCGTTCACGAATCGCTCTTCCGATGTTTCCAATCAGGCTACAACCGAGGCCGACTTTGGCTCGAATCCGCTGAAGCGACGCCCCGCCGGACAGTTCTCGTCACAACACGTGGTCAGCCGGTTCTCGGACGCCAAAATCATTCTCACGCAGTCCGTCGATTCGAGCCAATTGCTCGTCTGACAGCGGCGGCAGGTCCACGGCTGCTATCTGGTCGGACAACTCCACCGCATTCTTCACTCCCGGCACGACCGTTGAGATCGTCGGCTGCTCAAGCGCATGGCGGGCGGCCCATTGCGACAACGGGACGCCTTCCTCCCCGAGGAAGCGCAGAGACTCTGCACGGCGGTAGTCCAGCGCGACCAGCGTGTCATCCTCGACCGGCCGATCGAGGGAATCGGTCAGCGACCCGGCGGCCAGGTTGCGAATGCCGATCACGCCGATCCCCAACTCCGCTGCCAGCGACAGCAGTTGCCCGTGATCATGCAGCGACGATCCTGGCGGCAGGGGCCGGGCGTTCGAGTCGTTCAGCAGGTTGTAGTAGCACTGGACCGTGTCGAGTTCACCGGCCTGCACGACTTCGCGCACCGAACTCGCGACGCCCATGCCGGTGATGCCCACGAATCGCGTCAGGTCGTCCTGCTTGAGACGGTGCAGCGTTTCGACCGCGAGCATCGCATCGGCGACCGTGACCGACCGACGGTACACGCCGCGCTCTGGCGTGATCGTGTTATGCAACTGGAAGACATCGACGCGCGCTCGGCGCAGTCGCTCCAGCGATTCGTGAATGCCGCGCTCGACGGCAGCGGGGATGTCGGCAAGATCGTCCTCGCTCAGGGATACCTTGGTCGCGACCAGCATCTGCTCGCCGCGGTGTTCCGGGGCTTCGAGCAACGCCCGGCCCAGGTTTCGCTCGGCGGCGCCGTTGCCGTATGACGGTGCGACATCGTAGAAATTGATCCCCTCGCGCATCGCCAGTGCGATGGTTTCGCCGATCTCTTCGTCCGTCGTCTCGCCCCAGACGTGCCCGATCCCGCCGCCGCCCAAGCCGATCTCCGAGACCATCAGCCCCGTTCGCCCCAGCTTTCGATATCTCATCATGGATCCGGCCTCCTCTTCATCCTGATGTTCCTGAGCCTAGTTGCGAATCCGGCTAGCGACAGTCGGCGCGGGTACCGTGTCTGCATGACGACGCCTGTCGACGTTCGCACCTGGCCCAGCCTGTCCGAGGTGCCGGAGCTCTATCCGGACGCGAGGAATCGTTGGAATCGATATCCCCTGCTGTATCGAGCGGGCCAATGCTTCCCGTTGACGTCAAGGATGGATACACGGGGGCGGACTGCGCTGCTCGCCGTGGGCAGCAACGGCTACCCGCGCCAGCTCTCGGACAAGCTGGCCGGCACCGAAGCCGACCTGCATGGCATTCCGCTGATCCCGGCGCTGCTCAGCGACTTCGATGTGGCGTTTTGCCCCGTGCGGTCCAGCAAGGGCTACGTGCCGGTCAGCCTCGCTGCTCGGCCGGGCGCCGTCTGTCTGACCTGGATACAGTGGCTGACCCCGGCACAGCTCGACATCATCTCGTCCACCGAGGGCCCTCGGTACGCCCTGGCCGGCGGTCGCGACCTGGCATCCAGGGTCAGAATCGCCTCTCACTGGCGGGTCCCGGCGCAGCTCTACGCATGGTGGTTCGACTCGCTGCTGAGCGACGGCGAAGCACCGATCTGGCTGGACGTGTACGGCCAGCAGCGAGTTCAACAATTCAAGCTGGATATTGACAACTCCGCAGTCCGTCCGAACCCCGTTCCAGCGGGTTGGCAGGTAGTTCCGCGCGACCTTGAACGTCGGCAAAATGAGCAGAACGATATGGCCGAATTGTGCTAGAGTGAGGCAATAGAAACAGCCCTCGGAGCCCCCGCTTGGTTACAGAGCAAACAGCGCCAAAGCAGCCCACGCGTACCCTCGTCGAGGAGATGAGTTCATCGTATCTCGACTACGCGATGAGCGTCATCGTTTCCCGAGCGTTGCCGGATGCGCGCGACGGCCTCAAACCTGTGCAGCGCCGCATTCTCTATGCAATGGACGACTTGGGCATGCGGGCCAATCAACCGCATCGCAAGTCTGCACGTATCGTCGGCGAAGTACTTGGTAAGTATCATCCACACTCTGATCAACCCGTATATGACGCGATGGTACGTATGGCGCAAGACTTTTCCTTGCGTCATCCGTTAGTTGATGGTCAGGGTAACTTCGGATCAATTGATAATGATCCGCCCGCCGCGATGCGTTATACGGAAGCGCGGCTCTCGCGTATCGCTGAAGAGATGCTTGCCGACCTCGACAAGAACACGGTCGACTTCGTACCCAACTTTGATGAGTCCCTGAACGAGCCAACCGTACTGCCCGGCCGCGCCCCCAATCTGCTCCTCAACGGGGCCACCGGCATCGCCGTCGCCATGGCCTGCGACATCCCGCCGCACAACCTGGCCGAACTCGCCGGGGCGGTCAAGACCATCCTTGAGAACGAGGACGCCACGCTGGAGGACATCCTTCAGCACATCCAGGGTCCGGACTTCCCCACGGCCGCCAATATCTTCGCCGGGGAGAATCGCGAAGACCTGCGCCGGCTCTACGGAACAGGTCGCGGTGGATTCACTGTCCGAGCCCAGCAGCATCTCGAGGAAACCTCGACCGGCAACCGGATGCAGATCGTGTTCACCGAAATTCCGTACCAGACCAACAAGGTGCGGATCATCGAGCAGATAGCCGCGCAGGTCCGCGACAAGAAGATCGAAGGCATCCGCGACCTGCGCGATGAGTCGGACCGTCACGGGATGCGGCTGGTGGTGGAGCTGACTCGCGACGGCCACTACCAGACGATTTTGGCGCAGTTGTACAAGTCGACCGCACTGCAAACCCAGTACAACGGCAACTTCGTGGCTCTGGTCGACAACCAACCGCGAACGCTCACCCTGTATCAACTGCTGCGGGAGTACATTCGGCACCGCCGCAACATCATCACCAAGCGCACCGAGTTCGAACTCGAGAAGGCGAAGGAACGCCATCACATCGTCGAGGGCCTGCTCAAGGCGATTGACGAAATTGACGCGATTATTGCCGCGATTCGCGCGGCGGAATCGGCCGAGGCGGCGCGAGACCGCCTGCAGGAAAATCCGTTCGATCTGTCGCAGCGACAGGCGCAGGCCGTGCTGGAGATGCAACTTCGGCGTCTGGCGCAGCTCGAACGCGCCAAGCTGCAGGACGAGTACGACGACCTGACCGAGACGATCGAATACCTCGAGAGTCTGCTCGCCAACCCGAAGCTGATTGACGGCCTGATCGCGGAGGACATGGACGAGCTGGTCGAGACCTACGGCGAGGATCGCAAGTCGCGCGTGATCGAGCGGTCGGTTGACAACTTCAGCCCGGCCGACCTCGTGCCGCACCAGTCGTCGGTCGTCACGCTCACGCGTCACGGTTACATCAAGCGACAGCCGGTCGACGCGTTCCGTTCGCAGCGCCGTGGCGGCAAGGGCGTCAAGGGGATCGAGCGCAAGAACGGGACGACCTCGGTCGAAGCGCCGCACCGCCTGATCGCCTGCGACACCCACGACCACCTGCTGATGTTCACCTCGCGCGGTCGTGTCTACGGCCTGCAGGCCCACGAGGTCGAAGCGCGCTCTCGAGAGTGGCGCGGTCTGCCGGTGCGCAACGTCGTCGACCTCCAGCTCGACGAGCACGTGACCACGATCATTCCGGTGGAGTCGTTCGAGGACGACTACATCATCCTCGGCACGCGCCAGGGCTATGTGAAAAAGACCGAGCTGCGGAACTTCATGAACGTCCGTCGCAGCGGCCTGTTGGCCTTCAACCTGCGCGACGACGACGAACTCGTCGAGGCCACGTTTGCCCACAGCGGCGACGATGTGATCGTCACCGGCTCCGATGGTCGCAGCGTGCGCTTCGCCATCGATTCTCTGCGCGAAGCCTCGCGCATCAGCGGTGGAGTCCGCGGCATCAACATCCCTGCCGGCGGCGACCTCATTGGTCTACAGACGGTCGATCCCGATACCGAAGTCCTGACCGTCACGGCCGTCGGCTTCGGCAAGCGCACCCCCGAGTCTGAGTACGCGACGAAGGGACGCGGCGGCAAGGGAATGATCGGGCACAAGGTCTCCGACGAAACGGGTCCGGTCGTTGGCATGGCGGTCGTCCGCGGCGATGAAGAACTGGTTGTCATTTCGGCTGGAGGCAAGATCCTGCGCACCGAGATCCAGCAGATCCGTCAGGTCGGCCGCTCCTCCAAGGGAGTCAAGGTCATGTCCTCCGAAGAAGGAATCGCCGCCATCGCCGTCGTCGACACCAGCCGAGAGTTCGGCCAGCGCACCTAGCCCTCCCCAGTCCCTGTTCCCGTCCCCTCTCCCCGAGGGAGAGGGCTAGGGTGAGGGCCCGCCGCTGCCTATCGCAGTCTCACCGCGAGACCACCCGGATCGAGCCCTGCAACGCTGCCCCGACCCCCTCACGACCGAGGCCTCCACGTCGCCCCCACTCCCGTCATTCCCGCGCTTGCCGCGGGAATCTCGCCCCCTCTGCTCAGCCACCGCCCAGACAGTATCTACTGCAACCTCACCGCGAAGTCGGCCGGATGCTGTCCTATCCGCTCAATAAGTAGCTGGATGTTCTCCACTTGGTCGGGCACATTGAAGTTCGTCTCGACATAAAATGGACCCGCTTGGTGAGCGTTCTTGAACTGGGTCCCATTTGGGTGCCTAGCCTCGCGCGACAGAATGTAGCGAGTTCCCTTTTTTCTGCTGATCGGCTGCTGATAGTCAGACAGATATCCTTCGTCGAACAGCCACTGCGTGATCTGCTCGATCGCCTCTGCCCAAGTGCCAATTTGTTGTGTGGTTCCAGTAGGGAAGCGCAATTCCCGAGGTTTCATTCCCTTTTCGCCAACGAGTTCTGACAGTTTGAGCCAGACTCCGGGAGAGTTCTGGGTCGTTGGCTCCGGAACCTGTTTTGCTGACTTCCGAGTTACTTGCGGAGAGTGGACTACTGAAGTTGCACCGGCCGCGATGATTCCGGCAATCACGCTCGGTCTCCACAAAGCCAGCGCATCTAGGCAGGTCTTCGCCGGCGCGTCGCCAAGATTGAGTCGCACTACCAACTTCTCTTCAATGTCTCCACGGCGGCGCGTCTCGTACAGCTCCCAACGTTGACCGTCAGTCACTGCAAAAGACTCATAGCCCTCGCGGGTGCAATAGTTGATTACTTGTTCAACCGCATCTTTCAGACCGCGACCGAGGCGTTTCGCCTCGATGATGACGTCAGGTTTGCCGTCGCTGCCCAACAGGGCATAGTCCGCCGAACCTCGACCGGATCTGAACTCCGGCAGCACCTGCGACGGATCGCCCGTGTCCCAACCCAAGCCCCGCAGCAACGGATCAATCAGCGCATAGCGAGTCAGCGCCTCGCTCTGCTGCAACGCCGATCCATGCTCCGCAATCCGCCCCTGCAGCGTCTCAATCAGCTCGTGCAAATCCTCGAGAACCATGGCGCAAGAAAAGCGCTCGCCCCAGTCTGTCTCCCCTGACACTCTGATCCATTGCGCCATCCCAACCGCATATGTGTTCGTATACAATCGGCTGCGCTCGACAGCCACCCGCACGTCCGGAGGAACCAACCATGACCGCGCACATCACTTGGACTTCCCCAGAATCACTCGGTCACACCCGGACTACCACTCACCAAATCGAGCGTCATCTAGCCAGATCTGGACAAATCTGGACAGATTCGGACAAAAGTCGCCCGAATTCCCAGCCCACAGCGCCGTTTCCGCCCAATCAAGCCGGAATTTCCACGGTTCCGTGCCCATCCCGGGTCGGCAGCGAGCAGATCGGACACGCAGACCCCGTCCGCTACCATCGCTCTTGAGCCAGCGCCAGCGAGGACAAACGCCATGAAATTCGGCATCTTCTACGAGATCTCCGTTCCCCGACCCTGGGAAAACGACATCGAGCATGAGGTCTATCACCGCTGCCTGGAGCAGGTGCGGGTCGCCGATGAAATGGGATTCCATTCGGTTTGGGCCGTCGAGCACCACTTCCTCGAGGAGTACTCGCATTGCTCGGCGCCGGAGCTCTTCCTCACCGCCTGCGCGATGCAGACCAAGCAGATCCGCGTCGGACACGGGATCGTCGTCTGCGTGCCGCAATTCAACCACCCGATCCGCGCCGCCGAGCGCGCCGCGGTGCTCGACATCCTCTCCGACGGACGCCTGGAGTTTGGCACGGGACGCTCCGCGACCTGGACCGAGCTGGGCGGCATGGACGCCAACCCGGACGAGACCAAGGAAACCTGGGACGAGTACACCCGCACGATTCCACAGATGTGGACCAACGAGCGCTACGGCTACGAAGGCCGCGCCTTCCGTATGCCGACCCGCGCCGTGCTGCCCAAGCCCTACCAGAAGCCGCACCCGCCGATGTGGGTTGCCGTCTCCTCGCCGGGCACCGAGATTGACGCGGCCGAGCGCGGTATGGGCTCGCTCGGTCTGACCTTCGGCGGTTTCGCCGAGCAGGAAGAGAAGGTCGACCGCTATCGCACCCGAATCCGCGACTGCGAGCCGGCCGGACTGTTCGTCAATGAGCGCGTCGCCACGGTGAACTTCCTCTACTGCCACCCCGACAACGAGACGGGGATCAAGACCGGCAGCCGCCTGACCGGCTCGTTCGGCTACCTCGCTGCTCAGCTCCTGCCGGTGCGTGAAGTCCATCCGACCCGCAGCTACCCGAACCCCGGCCTGCTCGCGGCGACCCGTCAGCAGGCTGCGCAGAATCCGGGCGAGGGCGTGTCAGCCCCGGAGGGCGTCTGCATCGGCAACCCCGACCGGCTGGTCGAAGAAATCAAAAAGTGGGAATCCTGCGGCGTCGACCAGATCAACTTCCTGCTCAACGCGCTCGAGACGATTCCGCAGGAGCAGGTGCTCGACAGCCTCCGTCTCTTCGGCGAACAGGTGATGCCGCACTTCGCCGACGACAAGCCGGCCACTACCTCCGAGCCGCGTGAGCTCGCCGCGACCGCCGCTGCCGGCGGCGACTAGCCTCGCCGACACCCTCGTGGTGCGACACGTCGCAGAGAAAGGCCGCTAATGCCAATCAATGGCAATGCCGACCCTGGTCAACTGACCCAATACGCGCCAACGATGTCGAATCTCGACACCGAGGCGCTGACCCTGCCGAACGTCAAGGTGCTGCAAGTCATCTACGAAATCGATGACGCTGTGATGGCGGATTTGCTGCCTCCGGCGCTGCACCCGACGATTCCGCCCACGATGCATGTAATCGGGCTACGCGCCGATGATGGTCCGTTAGGCGCGTTCACGTTGGCCTCCGTGCGCGTGGGTTGCCGCGCTGCCGTTCGCCCGCGCGGACTTCCGACCCGCGCTGTTTGCACCGAAGGCGAAGCGGCAACCGCTCTGGAAGAACGCTGGGGATTTCCGATCACCGTCGGCGAACCGGTCCTGCGCGAGCGTTACGACCGCCAATCGATCGAGGTCAACGACGGCAATGTGGCCGTGCTCTCGGCACAGCTCGTCGACCCGGTCCCGATCGGCAACGGCGACCTGCTCTATACGGCCGGCATGCACATCGCGAACGTCGAACGCGACGGCGAAACGAAACCCTGGCTGGTCCAGGTCGATCCCGATTTCGAGGTCAGCCGCGCCGACCGAGGCGCCGCCCAGATTGATGCCTTCGACAGCAACTTCTGGGACGCGCCCGATTTGCGGCCTGTGTATCCAATCGTCGCCAGCTACACGACCGCCAACATCACGCTGCCGAAGATTCGCTACATCTGCGACCCGATGCAGCCGGCGATTAGCGGCACCGTTGCCCTCTAACGAACAGGACGTATCGATGCCCGACACCGAAACCCTGTTTCCCGGCTTCCGTGAGCACAAGACCGGCCCGATCTTCGCCCGCGTGGGTGGCTCAGGATCGCCGCTGTTGCTGCTTCACGGCTATCCGCAGACCGGCGCCATGTGGCACAAGATCGCGCCCGGCCTGGCTGAGCATCACACCGTCGTGGTCGCCGATTTGTTGGGCTACGGCGCCAGCGATTCTCCGCCTGGCGATGGCGGGGGCGAGGCATACTCGAAGCGCGCCATGGCCGCCTACATGGTCGATCTGATGACCGACCTCGGCTTCGACACCTTCTCGCTCGCCGGACACGATCGCGGTGGGCGCGTGTCCTATCGGCTCGCGCTGGATCATCCCGAGCGCGTCGAGCGACTCTCACTGCTCGACATCATCCCTACGGCCGAACAGTTCGAGCAGATGGGCATCGCCGGCGGCTTGGGCGGATTCCACTGGTACTTCCTCGCCCAACCCGCGCCCTTGCCTGAAACCCTGATCAACGGCGCTCCGGACTTCTTCCTCAAGCGGATGCTGGGCAGCTGGGCGGGCGAGGACGATCAAACCGTCTTCACCGAGGCCGCGATGGCAGAGTACCTCGCCGCTGCCAACGATCCGGAAACGGTCCGCAGCTGGTGCGAGGATTACCGCTCAGGCGCCCGCTTCGACCTGCGCCTCGACCGCGAAGACCGCTCCGAGGGCAAACAGATCACCTGCCCGCTGTTCGTCATCTGGGGCGCGGCTCGCCAGCCCAACCGTCGGGGGAGATTCATGGCGACGTGGCATCGTTGGGCGACGAACGTGACCGGCATCGGCCTGCCCTGCGGCCACTTCCTGCCCGAAGAGCTGCCCGACCAGACTGAAGCCGCGCTCAAAGAGTTCTTCGCCTAATCCTTTTCTCCCCCCGCGCAGCGGGGGGGAGATGCCGAAGGCAGAGGGGGGCATCCCCCAAACTGATTGGAGCAGTCCATGGATCCCGTCACGACCTTCAGCGGCACCGGATTGCCGCTCGACCGCGCCGATGTCGACACCGACCAGATCATTCCGGCCAAGTACCTCAAGCGGATTGAACGGACGGGCTACGGTCCGTTCGCGTTCGAGGCCTGGGCCAAAGATCCTGACTTCGTCACCAACCAACCGCAGTATCAGGGCGCCAGCGTGATGCTCGCCGGCCCGAACTTTGGCTGCGGCTCCTCTCGCGAGCATGCAGTCTGGGCGATCCAGGGGATGGGGGTCAAAGCGGTGATCGCACCCGGCTTCGCCGACATCTTCCGCAACAATTCGGCCAAGATGGGATTGCTCACGATCCAGTTGCCGCAACCGGATGTCGAGGAACTCATGCGCATGGTCGAGTCGGAGTCAAACACGCCGATTACGGTCAGCCTCGAAGACCAGACCGTCACCGCGCCGGGCGGCTGGGTGCGCTCCTTCGATATCGCTCCGTTCGTCAAGCACTGCCTGCTCAACGGCCTCGATGACATCTCTCTGACGCTTGAGCACGACGAACTGATCTCGGAGTTCGAATCCAACCGCCCCGCGACGAAGCCGGTGACCGTCTAGGACCAACTCACGGCACAGGCGCCTCGGAGTTCGAACCCCAGGGAGCCTTGATTCTCCCAGCAGGGAGGATGTGGCTGAGGACTGGATCGTCGACCTGACGAGAGTCTGGCGCCGAGCCCGCCTGTGCTCCCTATCCTGTTTCCAATCAAGGAACAGGTCCATTTGACAGAAACACCACATGCCCAAGCATCCAAGGCCGACGATTGGCGACACCATTACGAACCTGCGCCGGTCGATCGGTAGGCGTCATGCCATCTACGGTTTGATCAAGAACAATCTGATCAAGTTGCGGAATGTCGACAATTGCTGCGGCAACTACGGCGACCCGGGCTGTTGAGTGTCCGGTGAGCGCGCTCGGGCCGAGCGCATGGAGTCTGAAGACCATGACCATCACCACGGCCACGATCATGGCCACGGACATGACCATCACTAGTTCGGTGGTCGGCGCTACCGCGGTGAGCGCTGAAGATTGGCTGCGATGAAGGCTCAGAATTCTCAGACTTCCGCGGTTGAGTAGAAGCGACTGAAAGAGATCCGATGTGTAAGCCCCCGACACCGTCTTTCCGGGACGCGATTGCGAACCTGCGCGCCGATGGTCGTCAAGGCCTGGGTCTGGTCACCGGCGTGCTCGCCATTTGGTGGAATAGGCTGACGGAGCGACAGACTTGCTGCGGCGACTACGGCGCGCCGGGCTGTTGAGTCTCTCCCGAACGCGCTCCGGGTGAGCGCCCAACCGACGACTAGGAACCCACACGTATGGCCCATTTCAGGATTGCGCTTCTGCCTGGCGACGGCATCGGCGCCGAAGTCATAGGGCAGGCGGTCCGCGTGCTCGACGCCGTCGGGGGCCGATTCGATCACTCCTTCGAATACAGCGAGGACCTGGTCGGCGGCGCGTCGATCGACGCGCACGGCGTTGCGTTGCGCAACGAGACGTTGGCGATGTGTCAGGCCCAGGACGCGGTCTTGTTTGGCGCCGTGGGCGGGCCCAAGTGGGACGACCCCAAGGCCTCGGTCAGACCGGAACAGGCGATCCTCGGCCTGCGCAAGGGACTCGGCCTGTTCGCCAACATCCGCCCGGTCAAAATGCTGCCGATCCTCGCCAACGCCACTCCGCTCAAGCGTGAGACGGTCGAGGCCGTCGACATGGTCGTGCTGCGTGAACTGACGGGCGGCATCTACTTCGGAGAGCCGCAGCGTCGATGGGAGGAAGGCGGACAGCGGAAGGCGGTCGATACGCTCGCCTACTCCGAGCACGAGGTCGAGCGCATTGTCCGGCTCGGCTTTGAGACTGCTCGGTCGCGACGCAAGCTGCTGACGTCGGTCGACAAGGCCAACATCCTCGACACGTCGCGCATGTGGCGAGAAATCGCCGACGAAGTCGCGAAGGACTATCCGGACGTCACGCTGGAGCATCGTCTCGTCGACGCCTGCGCCATGGACCTGATTCGCCACCCGTCGTACTTCGACGTGATCGTCACCGAGAACCTGTTCGGCGACATCCTGACCGATGAAGCGTCGATGCTGGCCGGCTCGATGGGCATGCTGCCCTCGGCCTCGCTTGGCGCTTCGGAAGCCGGCTCGACCCTGGGGCTCTACGAACCCATACATGGCACGGCGCCCGACATCGCCGGACAGGGCATCGCCAATCCGATGGCCATGATCCTCAGCGCCGCCCTGATGCTGCGCTACTCGCTCGGCCTTGAGCGAGAAGCATCAGCGATCGAGGGTGCTGTCACTGACATCCTCGCTGCAGGCCACCGCTCGGCCGATCTCGCTGGCGAAGGCGAGGATGCGCTCAGTACCGAAGCGCTGGGCAACCTGATCGCCGACGCCGTAGCCAGCGGCTGATGTCCACGTTTCTCCCTTCCCGGCATTGCACAGTTCGTAGGGTCTGACCATGCCCATTCAACGCCTTCTCGTCGCCAACCGTGGTGAAATCGCCGTTCGCATCCTGCGTACTGCAACCGAACGCGGAGTGGCCACAGCGGCGATCCACTCCTCCGACGATGGCGCGTCCGACCACGTTCGACACGCGGAGACCGTCATCGCACTGGAGGGGATTGGACCGGCGGCGTATCTCGACATCGCACAGATCATCGAACGCGCGCAAGAGCACGACTGCGACGCGATCCATCCGGGCTACGGCTTCCTCGCCGAGAACGCGGACTTCGCTCGCGCCTGCGAAGAAGCAGGAATCACGTTCGTTGGACCGTCTCCGGCCGCACTGGCGCTGTTCGGAGACAAGGCGCGCGCTCGCACGCTCGCCGGAGCTCGCAGCGTCCCGGTCTTGACCGGCACCGACCACGCAGTCGACCTCGATGGGGCTCGCGCCTTCTTCGAGCAGCTCGGCGGACGACCAATGGTGATTAAAGCGATCGGCGGCGGTGGCGGGCGTGGGATGCGCGCGATCAACGAATCATCCGAGATCGAAGAAGCCTTCGAGCGCTGCACGCGCGAGGCTCAGGCGGCATTCGGCAACGGGGCGCTCTTCGTCGAGCGCTTCATTCCGCGGGCGCGACACATCGAGGTTCAGATTGTTGGTGACCAGCACGGCGCCGTGACCCATGTCGGGGAGCGCGAGTGCACGATTCAGCGTCGCTACCAGAAGCTGATCGAGATCGCGCCATCGCCGACGTTGAGCGACGATCTGCGCGAGCGAATCACAGCGGCTGCTGTAGAACTGGCTGAGGCCGGCGGGTATTCCAATCTCGGCACGTTCGAGTTTCTCGTCGACGCGGACACCAACGACGACTTCGCCTTCATCGAGGCCAATGCACGGCTGCAGGTCGAACACACCGTGACCGAAGAGGTCGCGGGACTTGATCTCGTCGAGTGCCAGCTTCGCATTGCGGAAGGCGCGACGCTGGCCGACCTGGGCATGGACGCTCCTCCAGCGTTGCGCGGCTTTGCGATCCAGTCCCGAGTCAACCTGGAGCGAATGCGCGAGGACGGCGACGTGCGACCCGCTGCTGGTGCGTTGCGGACCTTCCGTCCGCCCGCTGGTCCGGGAGTGCGCGTCGACACCTACGGCTACGCCGGATACGCCGCCAATCCGAACTTCGATTCCCTGATCGCCAAGGTGGTCACGAGACATCCGAGCAACCATTTCGGTGACGCAGTCCGTCGAGCTCAGCGGGCGCTGGACGAGTTCCAACTCGAAGGACCGGACTCGAACATCGGGTTCCTGCGCAACATCCTGAGTCATCCGGAATTCATCGCGGGCAACGTCCACACCCGCTGGATCGACGAGCGGATCGGCGAACTGGCCGCCACATCGGAGAATGGGGCGTCCGCCGGCGGACAGTCGGCCTGGGCCGGCGCCCAGGTCGAGAACCAGGTCACTGACCCCCTGGCCGCACTCGACTTCTTCCGCCAGGGCGCGGGGGCAGCGTCGCTCGATGTCAACCGTGGGCTGGAAGAGGATCGGGCCGGCTTCCCGGCGCCGGAGATTATCGGACCGCCGGGCACCGAGCCGCTGCGCGCCCCGATCCAGGGCACGATCATCGAGATCCTCGTTGGCGAAGGCGACAGCGTCGTCGCCGGCCAGGACGTGATCATCATGAACGCGATGAAGATGGAGCACGTGCTTTCCGCCGATATCGGCGGAATCGTCCAGGAGATCACCGTCTCGATCGGAGACATCATCTGGGAGGGCCACCCGCTTGTGTTCGTCGAGCCGGCCGACGTCGGCCCTGCCGTCGATGGCGGTTCGGGTGACATTGACCTGGATTACATCCGCCCCGACCTACAGCAAAACATCGACCTGCACGAGGCATTGCTCGACGATGCTCGGCCAGGCCCGGTCGCTAGGCGTCACGCCAAGGGCAAGCGAACCGCGCGCGAGAACATCTCCCAGCTCGTCGAGGGCGGGACCTGGAACGAGTACATGCCGCTCGGTGTCGCAGCGCAGCGGCGCAAGCGGTCGTGGGAAGAGCTGCGAGTGGTCTCGCCGGCCGACGGCCTGATCTGCGGGATTGGTACGGTCAACGCGGACCTGTTTGAGAACGATGTTGCCAGCACGGCGATCATCTCCTACGACGAAACGGTCTGGGCCGGCACACAAGGTGGCCGCGGCCATGAGAAAACGGACCGCATGGTTGAGACCGCGCATCGCCTGCTGACTCCGTTGGTCTTCATTGCCGAAGGCGCAGGCGGTCGCTCGGGCGACTCCGATTGGGCCTTCACCCGTGTCGCGGCGCGTGCGGTTCGCACGTTCGAGCGGCTCGCTGAGCTCTCGGGGAAGGTGCCCATGGTCTCGATCACTGCCGGTCGTTGTTTCGCCGGCAACGCCTCCATGCTGGGCATGTGCGACATCATCGTCGCAACCGAAGGCTCCAACATCGCCATGGGCGGGCCCGCCGTGATCGAAGGAGGCGGGCTTGGACTGTTCCTGCCCGAGGAACTCGGCCCGATGTCGCAGCAGGTGCCGAACGGCGTCGTTGACATCTTCGTCAAGGACGAGGAAGAAGCGATGGCCGCCGTGAAGAAGTACCTCTCCTACTTCCAGGGACGGCTCCAGGAATGGAGTGCGCCCGACCAGCGACTGCTGCGCCATGCCATCCCCGAGAACCGGCTGCGCACCTACGACGTACGCAACGTCATCGATCTGTTGGCCGACCACGACTCCGTGCTCGAGCTACGACCGGAATTCGGCATCGGCGTCGTTACGGCGCTGATTCGGATTGAAGGTCGGCCGGTTGGCGTGATTGCCAACAACAACATGCATCTCGGTGGCGCGGTCGATAGTGACGGCTCGGACAAGTTGGCTCGCTTCGCGCAGATCTGCGACTGCTGGAACATCCCGCTGCTGACGCTGGTTGATACGCCGGGGATGATGGTCGGTCCGGAGGTCGAGAAGACCGCCCTCGTCCGCCACTGCCATCGAGTCTTCGTCTCGCTGGCCAACCTGACCACGCCCAAGATGACGATCACGCTGCGCAAGTGTTACGGACTCGGAGGTCTGGCGATGCTCGCTGGGAGTACCGAGGCCGGCCTGTTCAACGTCGGCTGGCCGACCTCCGAGTATGGCGGCATGAACCTCGAGGCTGGGGTGAAACTCGGCGCGCGAGCGCAGCTCGAGCAGATTGAGGACCTCGAAGAGCGTACCCGCGTCTACGAGGAGATGGTCGCCGACGCCTACGAACGCGGCAACGCCTTTAACGCCGCAACCGTGCTCGAATCGGACGACGTGATCGACCCGGCCGAGACGCGCCAGTGGATCCTGCGCCTGCTCGACGCCGTGCCCAACTCCGAACCAATCCGCGAAGGCCGCCGGCCCTACATCGATAGCTGGTAGGGCTGCACACACAGACATCGTCTGGCTAGAATGCCGCGTACAGCGACGCTTGCCTGACCGTGCGCCGCGGAGTGAGTGATGCAATTCATCAGCCTGCTGCTGATCCGCTTTATTCAGACGATCTTCGTTATCTGGGTCGTGGTCACCATCGTGTTTGTCGTCGCGAGAATCTTCGGCAACCCCGAGGCCGCGCTGCTGCCTCCCTTCGATACGACTGAGGCCGACTACGAGAAGGTCCGCGAGCGCCTGGGCATTGACAAGCCGCTCTACACCCAGTACGGGATTTTCCTGAAGGATGCCGTGCAGGGCGATCTGGGCTATTCCTTCATTCGGGCCGGTTCTGCCATCGATATCGTCGCCGACAAGATCCTGCCCACCGTCAAGCTCACCGCGGCTGGGCTGGTGGTCGCCATCGGCTTAGGCATTCCGCTCGGGATCCTGGCCGCGCTCACCCGCGGTTCACCGTATGACTGGCTCGCACGCCTGATCGCGGTCTTCGGTCAGGCGACGCCGAGCTTCTGGCTGGGTTTGATGCTGATCTTCTTCTTGGCTGTCCGAGTGGACTGGTTCCCTACCGCCGGATCGGAGGGCTTCCGCGCCCTGGTGCTTCCTGCCGTATCGCTGGGATTGCTATCGGCCGCCGGCTTCATGCGGCTGACCCGCTCGGGCATGATCGACGTGATGAACACGGATTTCATCCGCACAGCACGGGCCAAGGGACTGAACGAGCGAACCGTAATCGTTCGCCACGCCTTGCGTCACGCCATGATTCCGGTCGCGACCATCCTTGGCCTGGAGCTCGGCACCTTGATCGCCGGGTCGGTGATCATCGAGGTCGTGTTCTCGTGGCCGGGACTGGGTCGACTGATGATTGAGTCGATCCTCAAGGATGACTTCCCCACGGTGCAAGCCGGCGTCGCCGTGATCGCCCTGTCGATCGCCATGGGCAACCTGCTGGTCGATATCTCATACCGATTCATTGACCCGCGGATCCAGGCGGCGGAGCTCTAGTCATGAGCGAGCGAGTTGCGGACGCCGCGATTGACACGCGACGCAGGTGGCGAATACGCCGACCGCGTCGCATCAGACGTTCACTGCTGCTCGTACCTCCGCTGACGATCATGCTCATCTTCTTCGTCTTCGGAATCTTCGCGGACATCATCGCTCCCGGGGACCCGGGCGACACCAATGTGCTCAACAAGCTGGCCCGCCCAGTGTTCGATGGCGGCACGAGCGAGAGCTTGCTGGGGACCGATCACATCGGCCGCGACATCTGGACGCGCATCGTCCATGGAGCGCGCATTTCGCTGATTGTGGTCGCGATCGTTGTTCCCGGCGCGGCGCTCTTCGGTAGCACGGTCGGGGTGATCGCCGGCTGGCGCAGCGGCAAACTGGGTCAGGCGCTGATGCGCTACGTCGACGTCCAGCTTGCGCTGCCTGC
Organism: Dehalococcoidia bacterium; assembly: GCA_965208665.1. Taxonomy (GTDB): domain Bacteria; phylum Chloroflexota; class Dehalococcoidia; order Bin125; family Bin125; genus Bin125. Next base: position 1,048,374 of record CBDBPH010000002.1, on the reverse strand, counting down.
CATCGTCTTCGCTGTCCTGCTCGGCGCTGCCCTCGGCGCATCGATTTGGAACGTCGTGCTGATCCTCCTGTTCTGGACATGGGCCGGATATGCGCGTCTGGTTCGCGCCGAGGTGCTCTCGCTCAAGGAACGCGAGTTCGTGATCGCCTCGCTGGCTGCCGGCGGCACCAGCTTCTGGATTATGCGCAAACAGTTGCTACCCAACGTCTTCAATACGATCGTCGTGATCATGACCCTGCAGGTGCCCGTCGTGATCGTGGCCGAGGCGTCACTCAGCTTCCTCGGCGTTGGCGCGCCTGTGGAACAGGCGACCTGGGGCCGGATGATCACCGAGGCGCGCAACTATCTCACGCAGGCCTGGTGGGTGATGTGGATGCCCGGTCTCGCCCTCATGCTCGTCGCGCTGAGCGGCAACCTCGTCGGCGACTGGCTGCGCGACTTGCTCGATCCACGCCTGCGCAACCTTGGTTGACGTAACGGAACGTCATCACGGGTACCAATACGACGCCGGGGACTTCCTAAGATCCAAGCCAATCTTTGGCGGGACGCACCCGTCAGGTTTGGAGACCAACGATGTCAACACGGAACTATTGGAGACGGATGGGGCATCGACGGCTGTCGCGTCGAACTCTGTTGCGTGCCTCGGCCCGCGCCGGTGTTGGCGCGGCCGGCATTGCGCTGGTCGGTTGCGGCGACGACGATGACGACGCGCAGCAGACCGTCGTCCAGGCGCAACCTCAGGAGCAACAGCAAGAGCAGCCCCAGCCTGCTGCCGAACAACCGCAACAGCAGCAGCAACAACAGCAGGCCATGCAGCAGGAGCAGGCCGAACAGCAGGCTGAGCAGCAGGCCGAACAGGTCGAGCAGCAGGAACAGCAAGCCCAGCAGGGCACGGTTGAGGCGATCGAGCGGGAAGAGGCGCAGCAAGACGTCGAAGCGGCCGAGCCCGAAATCGACCTCGACGCGACACTCAACCTGGCCACCGGTCGCTACACCGCCGGACTCGACGGCCAGCGTTCCGGATCGCAGACGAACTACGTCAACTCGTCCACGGTGTTCGACTCCGCGATGAACAATCACCCCGAGACGGCAGCCTTGGAGCCGAATCTGGTCGAGACCGTCGAGCTGATCGATCCGACGAATCTGATCTTCCATGTCGCACAAGGGATCAACTTCCACTCCGGCACGCCGTACACGGCGCACGACCTGCAGTTCAACTGGGAGCGCGTCTCATCGGCGGCGGAGTATCACCAGGGCGGCGAGACCAGCGATCACCCGAACGGCTGGGGTTCGGCTCGCCAGACCTTCGGCACCGAGAACTTCTCCAGCTACAACCTGATCGACGACTATTCCATTGCCGTCGAGACCCCGGCGCCGAATGCGTCGCTGGTCGCATCGATCACCGGTGGCGCCGTGGTGCAGCACTCCAAGGAGTTCGTCGAAGCCAACGGCGACGAGTACGTGGACACGGTCGAGGCCGTCGGTACCGGGCCGTTCGTGTTCCAGGAGCACCTGCCCGACGTCGGTTTCAACTACACCCGCTACGAGGGTTATCACAAGGATCGCGACGCGCTGGCCGGGCCGCGCCTGGCCTGGTACAAGGACCTGCACGTTCGGCTCCGGCCCGAGCCGCTCGCGCAGATCGCCGGTATCGAAGCCGGCGAGCTTGACGCCGCGTACAACCTGCCCACCGATGTGGTCGCGCCGTACGACGGCGATCCCAACTTCAAGGTGCTCTACGGGCCGTCCGGCAACCCGACGCACAACATCATGTTCAACACACATGACGCGGTGGACGAGGTCGACGGTGTCCCCAACCCCTTCCTCGATATCCGTGTGCGCGAGGCCGCCAACATCGCGATCAACCGCCAGGCGATCATCGAAGGTCTGCTGACCGGCGTTGAGGAGCCGTCCTACGGCGTCTACAAGGGGACCATCGGCTTCCCCGGGGACGCGCTGCGAGCCCGCCAGCACCCGTACGATCCCGAGCGAGCCAAGCAGTTGCTGGCCGAGGCCGGTTACCCGGACGGGATTGACGTCGATCTGCACATCGTGACCGACTTCCAGGTGATCGTCCCGACCATGGCGCTCATCGTGCAGCAGGATCTGGAAGCCGTGGGCATCCGCACCACGATCATCGAGTACCTCAGCTCGGAGTACTTCGCCGAAGTGCGGACATTCTCGAAGCCGGGCATGTTCTACTTCTTCAGCAATGCGTCGGCCGAGCCGGAGTCGGTGATTGGCGCCGAGATCAGCGAGACCGGCTTCTACTCGGTGTCGGTCTACCCAGAAACGGAAATTCACGAGCTGTATCTCGCCCAGAAGCAGGCGATGGTGCCGGCCGAGCGCGCGGATCTGATCGAGCAGCTCTACACGTTGTTCTACGACAACTACTCGTGGCTCTTCTTGACCGAGATCTCAGCGGCATCGATCACCGCCGCGCACATCAACTGGCCGGTCGGACCAGCAGAGTTGCGCGGCGAGGGCACGCTGTCCAAGATCCAGAAGCTGAAGATCGCCTAGCAGCTCGCCTCAGTTCGAGCGGAACGAGGGAAATCGCGCCCGAGTTCCGCTCGCAGCCGCCCGCGTGACACACGGTCAGAAGAACTGAGAGTGGTCTCCGCCTCGGGGTCGTCGATGCTGGTCTTACGACATAAGCCGTAGACCGGATAGTTCGTGATGGCCTAAGCTTTGCCAAACGTGCGCGGACGGCGAGTCCGTGTGCTTCGCATTGTGAAGGAGCGAAGATGCACAAGCGAAACTACTGGAATCGAATGAGTCACCGGCGCCTGTCGCGCCGGGCCCTGCTGCGCGCAAGCTCGCGCGCCGGGGTTGGAGCAGCGGGCCTCGCACTGGTCGGCTGTGGCGATGACGATGACGACGACCAGCAGCCGGCGGTCGCCCAAGCGCAACCGCAGCAGCAGCAGGAACAGCCGCAACCCGCGGCGGAGCAGCCGCAGCAGCAGCAACAGCAGCAGCAGGCCATGCAGCAGGAGCAGGCCGAGCAGCAGGCTGAGCAGCAGGCCCAACAGGTCCAGCAGCAGGAGCAGGCCCAGGAAGGCACGGCCGAGGCCATCGAGCGCGACCAGGCCGAGCAGGACGTGCAGGCGGAAGAGCCTGAGATCGACACCGAGGCGACGCTCTATGTCGCCACCTCGCGCTACACGGCCGGCCTCGACCCGCAGCGTTCCGGCTCGCAAACCAACTACATCAACGGCGCTTGCACCTTCGAGTCCGGCATGTCCAACCACCCGGAGACCGCCGCGCTGGAGCCCAACCTCGTCGCCGGAATCGAAATCGTCGACCCCACCAACCTGATCATGTCCGTCACCGACGACGCGTTCTTCCACGACGGTTCGCAGTACACCGCGCACGACCTGGAGTTCAACTTCCAGCGTGTGGCGTCTGACGCCGAGTACCACTCAGGCGGCGAGACGAGCGATCATCCGAATGGATGGGGCACCGCACGGGGGACATTCGGCACCGGGAACTTCTCCAGCTACAGCGTCGTTGACGATTTCACCTTCCGCGTCGAGACGCCGGCGCCCAACGCCTCGCTGGCCGGTTCGATCATGTCCGGCGCAGTGCGCCACATGTCCAAGGCGTTTGTCGAAGAGCATGGGGACGGATACGTCGACACCGAGCAGGCCATGGGCACCGGTCCGTTCGTCTTCCAGTCGCACACGCCTGATGTGGGCTTCAACTGGACTCGAAACGACCAGTACCGCCGCGGCCGCGATGGCCTGGTCCTGCCGCGATTGCCCTGGTTCAAGGACCTCGACGTCAAGATCCGTCCCGAGCCGCTGGCTCAGCTCGCGGGCATCGAGGCCGGCGAAGTCGATGTCGCCTACAACCTGCCGACCGACATCGTCGTCCCCTACGAGGACAACGAGAACTTCAAGATCCTCTACGGGCCGGCCGGCAATCCAACCCACCACATCATGTTCAACACTCATGAGTCGGTGGCCGAGGTTGACGGCGTGCCCAACCCGTTCCTCGACATTCGCGTGCGCGAGGCGGCCAACCTGGCTATCAACCGCGAGGCGATCATTGAGGGTCTGCTGACCGGCTCTGAGCAGCCGTCCTACGGTCCCTACAAGGGCACCATCGGCTTCCCCAAGGACGCACTCGAGTCGCGCTATCACGGGTACGACCCCGAGCGCGCCAAGGCACTCTTGGCCGAAGCCGGCTACCCGGACGGCATCGACGTCGACCTGCACATCGTGACCGACTTCCAGGTCATCGTGCCGACCATGGCACTGGTCATTCAGGAAGATCTCGAGGCAGTGGGTATCCGCACAAAGATCGTCGAGTATCTCTCCAGCGAGTACTTCGCCGAAGTGCGCACGTTCTCGAAGCCCGGCCTGTTCTGGTTCTTCACCAACAGCATCGCCGAGCCCGAGACAGTGATCGGCTCCGAGATCAACGAGGAAGGCTTCTACGCCGTCTCCGTTTACCCCGAGACCGAGATCCAGGAGCTGTACATCGCGCAGAACCAGGCGATGGATCCGGGCGACCGGGCTGCGTTGCTCGAAGACTTCTACGTCACGTTCTACGACAACTTCTCGTGGATCTTCCTGACCGAGGTCTCCTCAGCGTCGGCCACGGCGGCCAACATCAACTGGCCGGTCGGTCCCGCCGAGCTCCGTGGCGAGGGGAGCCTGACCGCGATCCAGAAGCTCAAGACCTAACCCGTCCACCAGGACGGAACCACTCCGAGCGGGGCCGGACATCACGTCCGTCACCCCGCTCGGAGCCGTTAAGCTTCGGATAAGCACGAACACCGCCGAACGCCAGCGAACGTCCAGAGAGCGCCCATGCCGACCCTGACCGCCGAACAGCTCGACCACTTCGAAACCTTCGGGTTCCTCGCCGTCGACGAGGTCTTCGATCCGCAGGAAGTGATCGATCCCGTGATGGACGAGTACGCCGATGTGCTAGATGTTCTCGCCCATGACCTCCAGGCTGAAGGCGTGATCGCCGACGCCTATGCCGGCCTGCCGTTCGGCGAGCGAGTCTCGAAGGTCTACGTCGAGTCGCAGAAGGTCCACGCGCAGTACTTCGATTTCTCGCTGCCGCAAAAGGGGATCAAGGCCGACACGCCCTTCTGGGCCGGCCCGGCAGTCTTCGACGCGTTGACCAATCCGAGCCTGCTCGACACAGTCGAATGCTTCATCGGGCCCGAGATCTACTCCAATCCGGTGCAGCACGTGCGGGTCAAGGTGCCCGAGTCGATCGCGCCGCGAGACGCCGACGGCAATGTGATCTACGGCGCGACCCCGTGGCACCAGGATTCGGGCGTTGTCAACGCCTCCGCCGACGACACCGACATGCTCACCGTCTGGTTCCCGCTGATGGACACCGACGTCGAGAACGGCTGTCTACAGGTCATCCCAGGCTCGCACCGCGGCGAAGTACTGACGCACTGCGGCGGTGTGCAGGGCCTGAACATTCCGTCCACGATCCTGCCCGGCGAAGACACCGCGCGAGCCGTTCCGCTGCCTGCCGGCGGTTGCCTGTTCCTGCATCGCAAGACGATTCATGCAGCGCTGCCCAACCTCAGCGACCGCATCCGCTGGAGCTTCGACCTTCGCTACCATCCGCCCGGTCAGCCGACCGGCCGCGAAGCCTTCCCCGGCTTCATCGCTCGCAGCCAGCGAGATCCCGACGCGGTGCTCCACGACGCCGCCAGGTGGCGACAGATGTGGCTCGACGCCCGAGCCGCCCTCGCCGATCAGCCCGACCCCGAGTACAACCGCTGGTCGCTCGACGACGAGGCCTGCGCCTGACCGCGTCCTATAGCCGTCCCAGAACCACGCCGTGAGCGGTCAGTCGATCGATCGCGCCCTCGTCCGCCGGCTCCTGGCGGAGCAGTTTCCGCAGTGGGCGGAGTTGCCGCTGCGGGCGGTTCCGTCTGACGGTACGGACAACACCTTGTACCGCCTGGGCGGTGACATGTGCGTTCGCCTGCCGCAGATCGCTCGCGCGGTGCCGAGCGTCACCAAGGAGCAAATCTGGCTGCCTCGGCTCGCGTCCCACCTACCGCTGCGCATCCCCCGCATCCTGGGCCAGGGTCGGCCCGCGGCCAGTTATCCCTGGCCTTGGTCGATCATGGACTGGATCGATGGCCGGGAAGCGTCTCCAAATCGTCTGGCCAACCCCGTCGACGCCGCAACAGTGCTCGGACAGTTCCTGGTCGCGCTACGCCGGATCGATGTGTCCGACGCTCCGCGAAGTGGACCCGAGACCGGCGGGCGAGGACTCCCGCTCTGCGCGCGAGACCACCTCACGCGCAGTGGGCTGCGTGACATGACCGCAATGTCTCAGCTCGATAACCTGCTCGACTTCCCTCGGCTGGAGCGCGTCTGGGATGACGCGCTGCGGATCCCCGGCTACGAGCAACCACCGCGCTGGTGCCACTTCGATCTCCATGCGGGCAACATGCTTGCGCTCGACGGCCGGTTGAGTGCCGTGATCGACTGGGGCATGGCCGGTATCGGCGATCCAGCCGCCGACTTGCATGTCGCCTGGGGTTGGGCCACACCCGAGGCTCGCGACGTCCTGCGGGACGCCGCGGAAGTCGACCAACACACCTGGGATCGCGGTCGCGCCTGGGCGCTGTCGATCGCCGTCATCCAGATTGCCTACTACCTGCCGCGAGGCACGCATCCCGCGCTGGTCGACAACGCCGTCAAGTCCCTGTCTGTGCTGTCACGCGGTGGTGGTTAACTGCGGGGCGCGCAGGCTCGCATCACCGACCGCACCGAGTCCAATCCCGGCTTCGCCGCGACGACACGCACGATCGCCGTATCCAGACCATCCGCAAGCGCTTCGAAGGCGGCCCTGGCCCCCGATGCGTTGCCGTAGTACCCAACCCTCGTTAGCAGTTCCTCCGACGCCGCAGCGGCCACCTCATCCGCCGACGCGCCGCTGCGCCGCATGTCGTCCAGCGATGCCAACTCGTCCGTAAAGCCCATCCGCTCGAAGTGCGCTCGATACGCGAACTTGCGCAACCGCTCCGTCGGCACGTCCTGCCCCAGCGCGTAGCCGAGCATCGACTTGGCGTACGACGTTCGCGCGACCTCGACATCCTCGTCGACGCAGATGCGGATGTATTCAACCAGTTGCACATCCTCGGGGCCCTTGCCTGCGCGGGCGGCGCCTTCATTGAGCCGGTCGCGGCTCCAGCTCACCCGCTCCGGATCGCACCAGTTGAGCACCGCACCGTCGCCGACCTCAGCACCGAGCTGGATCATCTTCGGTCCCAACGCGCCGACCAATACCGGTGTCTGCGGCGGCCTAAATCCAAGTTGCACGCCGTCGTACTGGAATGACTCGCCGTCGATCGTGACGGATTCGCCTGCCAGCAGCCCTTTCACTGCGGCCGTGTACTCGCGCATCACTCCGAGCGTCGACCGTCGGGGCAGACCGAGCTGCCGGCGCGTATCGGCCCGGTAGATGCCGCCTGAGCCGATCCCCAACGAGAAGTTGCCGCCGCTCATCGCCGACACGGTCCCCGCCGACATCGCGAGCGCGACCGGCGAGCGGTAGGCGATCGGACAGACGCCGATTCCGGTCGCCAGCCCGCTGGCCCGATTGCGCAGCGCGCAGAGGTGGAACGAGTCCAAGCCGGCGCCCTCAGGCGTCCAGAGCGACTGATAGCCCAGATCCGCCGCCTCCCGCGCCAGTGTTTGCTGGTCCTCGAACGTCATCCCCAGCGAGAAATCCAGACCCAGCCCGACCTGTCCGATTGCCATATCGACCCGCCTTATCATGACTGCCAGCCTGCCCGCGCAGGCTATCGCCAATCCAAACAGCGTCGCCAAACGTCGGGAAAGGACCAGCCAATGCCTCCCATCGTCAACACCAGGTACGGCCGCCTGCAAGGACAAACCGAGCACGATCTCCACGTCTTTCGCGGCATTCCATTCGCCGCGCCGCCGGTTGGCGACCTGCGCTTCCGCGCCCCGCGCCCTCCGGAGCCGTGGGGCGGGATCCGCGAAGCCAACGAGGTCGGACCCGGCTCGATGCAGACCTTCATCCAGGGGCTCGAACTGCTCGGCGCTTGGGAGATGCCGGTCGACGAGGACTGCCTCTCGCTCAACATCTGGACGCCCGGACTGGACGACGCCAAACGCCCCGTCATGTTCTGGATCCACGGCGGCGGATTTGCCGGCGGCTCGGGCGCCACGCCTATCTATGACGGCCAGCACCTCGCCCGACGCGGAGACGTCGTCGTCGTCACGATCAACTACCGCCTTGGCGCGCTTGGCTACCTCTACAACCAGGCCCTGACCGACGGCGACGACCCGCAGAGCGGCAACTACGGCATGAAGGACCAGGTCGCTGCGCTGCGCTGGGTCCGCGACCACATCAGCGAGTTCGGCGGCGACCCCAACAATGTCACCATCTTCGGCGAATCTGCCGGCGGCATGAGCGTCGGTGTGCTCATGGGCGCAGCCGAAGCCGAGGGACTGTTTCACCGCGCGATCCCGCAGTCAGGCGCCGCGCATCACTCATTGCCCACCGACATCGCTGAAGAGGTATGCCGCCGCTACTGCGCGGTTCTTGAGGTCAGCCCCGACGATTCCGATTCCCTGCGCAGCATTCCCGCCCAGGACATGCTTGATGCGCAAAACGCGCTCGCGGCCGACCCAGATACCAACGCTCTGACCGGTCGCTACCTGATGGCCTTCTCGCCGGTCGTAGAAGGCGGGTTCCTCGAGACCCTGCCGATCGAGGCTGTCCGCAACGGGCGCAGCAAGGATGTCGACCTGCTCTGCGGCACGATCGAGGACGAGTGGACGCTGCTGGCCGCACTGCAAGGCGCCAACGAAATGGACGAGGCGAGTGCTCGCGGCGCGTTGGCCGTGACCGCCGGCGACGCCGAAGTCGCCAACCAGCTCTACGACCACTACCGCGACGCGCGGGCCGCCCGAGGAGCCGCCTCGGACCCGCTCACCGTCTACGACTCGGTGATGACCGACTACGTCTTCCGCATCCCGTCCGACCGATTGCTCGATGCGCACAGCACCCTCGACGGGTCGGGAAAGACGTACGGATACATGTTCAACCAGCAGTCGCCCGCGATGGATGGCCGGCTGCGCGCACCGCACGCGATCGACATCCCGTTCGTCTGGGGCACCGGGGACCGGATGCGACCGTTCATCGGCGACGACCCACAGACCGACCAACTCTCCGGCTTCGCCATGGACGCCTGGATCAACTTCGCCCGCAGCGGCAATCCGACCACCAACGCACTCCCGGGCTGGCCGGAGTACCGTGCCGATCAGCGCTACACGATGGTACTTGGCCCAGACGTCAAGACGATCCGTGAGGACCGCGAAACCGAGCGGAAAATCTGGAGCACAGATCTACTCGAGTAGGAGCCAATCATGTCGTCGAAAATGACGACTGCCCACACCCAGCTGGGAGCGCTGCGAGGGCAGCTCGAAGACGGAAATCACGTCTTCCGGGGCGTGCCCTTCGCTCAGCCGCCGGTCGGCGAGCTGCGCTGGCGTCGGCCGCAGCCGGTTGAGCCTTGGGACGGCGTCCGCGACGCCATTGAGTTCGGGCCGATCTCGATACAGCCGTCGCGGCCAGCGGCCGGACCGTTCGCCGGGATCATGGGACACAGCCAGGAGCGGATGTCGGAGGACTGCCTCTATCTCAATGTCTGGACGCCCGGTCTCGACGACGCACGCCGCCCGGTCATGGTCTGGATTCACGGTGGTGGCCTGTTCAGCGGTTCCGGATCGTCGCCTGCCTACGACGGCGCGCCGCTTGCCTCACGCGGTGATGTGGTGATCATCACGATCAACTACCGCCTCGGCGTGCTCGGCTACCTGCCAGATCCAAGGCTCGCCGACGGCGATGAGACAGAGGGCAACTTCGGCTTCCACGACATGCTCGCCGCCTTGCAATGGGTTCGGGACGAAATCGCCGCCTTTGGCGGGGACCCCTCGAATGTGACAATCTTCGGCGAGTCGGCCGGCGGCATCGCGGTCGGCATTCTGCTCGCGTCGCCTCTCGCGGAAGGTCTCGTTCATCACGCCATCATCCAGAGCGGCGCTGCTGATCGGCTCCATTCGCGCGAATCAGTCGACGAGATGCTGCCCTTCTACTACCGCGAGTTAGGACTCGATCAACCCTCGGCCGCCGACCTGCGTCGGCTCCCGGTTGACGACTTGTTGCAAGCGCAGGTTGCACTCGCAGGAGCAGATCCGGCTGTCAATCCCGCCGCCGGACTGCACGGGATCTTCAACGCCGTGATTGAGGACGAATTCCTCGACGCTCTCCCGATTGACGCCGTTCGACATGGCCGTAGCGCAAACGTCGACCTGCTCGCCGGCACAATGCGCAACGAGTTCACGCTGCTCGCAGCGATGTCCGGCCTGACCGATCTGAATGAGGAACGCGCGTTAGATCTGTTAGCGCCATTGGTCGGCGGCAGCGAACGAGCCGGCGACTGCTTCGAGACCTATCGAAACCTCCGAATCCAGCGCGGCGAGCCGACCGACCCGCTCGCTATCTACAACGCGGTTATGACCGACCGCCAGTACCGAGGCTCTACCCGCCGTCTGCTCGACACCCATGCTGCCGTGCCGGCTGGAACGTACTCCTACCTGGTCGAGCAGCAATCGCCGATGTTCGAGGGCCGCCTCGGCGCGCCGCACGCGCTCGATGTGCCCCTCATCTGGGGGACGAACGACCTGATGCGTGACTTCGTCGGCGACGATCCACAGGTCGACCAGCTCAGCGGCTTCATGATCGACGCCTGGACGAACTTCGCCCGCAGCGGCAATCCCACCACGAACGCGCTTCCGGGTTGGCCGCAGTACCGAGCCGATCGGCCCTACACGATGGTCTTCGGCCCCGACGTTCGCACCGTTACCGCCGAACGAGACGAAGAACTCGCCCTCTGGCGCTGAGAATCGTGACTAGAGGCTGCGCACGTCGACAAAGTGACCCGCGACCGCTGCAGCAGCCGCCATGGCCGGGCTGACCAGGTGCGTCCGGCCACCGGGACCTTGACGGCCCTCGAAGTTCCGATTGCTCGTCGAGGCGCAGCGCTCTTGCGGGCTGAGGATGTCGGGGTTCATACCGAGGCACATCGAGCAGCCGGCGTCGCGCCACTCGAAGCCGGCGTCGCGGAAGATGTCTGCAAGACCCTCTTCCTCGGCCTGCACCTTCACCAACCCTGAGCCGGGCACGACCATCGCATTGACGCCTTCGGCGACGTGGCCACCGGAGATCGCAGCGGCCGCCGCGCGCAGGTCTTCGATTCGCCCGTTTGTGCAGGAGCCAATGAACACGCGGTCGATCGCAATGTCGGAGATTGCCGTACCGGCGGTCAAGCCCTGATAGGCCAACGCCCGCTCCGCCGATTCCTGAGCCGACGCGGTCGCCAGACTCGCCGGGTCGGGAATCGATCCCGTGACCGGTGCGCTCTGCGCGGGATTGGTGCCCCAGGTCACGAACGGCGCGATCTCCGCGCCGTCGATCACGACTTCCTTGTCGAACACCGCGTCGTCGTCGGTAACCAGTTCGCCCCAGCGCTCGACGGCTGCGTCCCAATCCTCGTCCTGGGGAGCGTGAGGCCGCCCGCGGACGTAGTCGATCGTCGTCGCGTCCGGCGCGACGAGACCGGCGCGAGCGCCGCCTTCGATCGTCATGTTGCAGACTGTCATCCGGCCATCCATCGACAGATTCCGGATCACGTCGCCTCGATATTCGATCACGTGGCCCACGCCGCCGCCGGTGCCGATCGTGTTGAGGATGGTCAAGATCACGTCTTTGGCGGAGCAGCCGTCTGGCAACTCACCGCTGACTTCAACCGACATCTGCTTGAGCGGCGCCTGCGGCAGCGTCTGCGTAGCGAGCACGTGCTCAACCTCGGACGTACCGATCCCGAAGGCCAGCGCTCCCAGCGCGCCGTGTGTCGAAGTGTGGCTGTCGCCGCATACGATGGTGAGTCCCGGCTGGGTCAATCCCTGCTCGGGGCCAATGATGTGGACGATGCCCTGGCGCGGGTCGAGCGTGTCGTAGAGCGGCACGCCGAACTCCTCGCAGTTGGCCCGCAGCGACTCGACCTGCTGTTGCGAGAGCGGATCGGCATACGGCTCGATCCGCGTGTCGGTCGGGACGTTGTGGTCCTGTGTGGCCAGGGTCAGATCGGGGCGACGCACCTTCCGACCACTCAGGCGCAGACCTTCGAACGCCTGCGGCGACGTCACCTCGTGCACGAGGTGCAGGTCGATGTACAGCAGGTCAGGTTGACCTTCCGCGCTGCGGATCAGGTGCTCTTCCCAGATCTTTTGGGCAACGGTACGTCCGGCCATGGGTGTCTCCTCAGCGGTCGATTTCGGCGTCGAGTGTCCGAGAGCTACGGCGTCCGTTCTTGCGTCGCCGCGGCCGTCGCGCCGGTCGCTCCCCCGACGTGACGGTTGATCGCGTTCAGGTAGGCCCGAGCAGACGCGACGAGGATGTCCTGATCCGCAGCGCGGCCCGTGTGTGTGGCGCCGTCGATCAGGATGCGAATCGTGACGTCACCCTGGGCGTCCAGACCCTCGGTGATGCTTGAGACGCTGTACTCCTCCAACTCATCGGCGACGCCGGTCAGCTCGCGGATCGTCTGGTAGATCGCGTCCACGGGACCCGTACCGGTCTTGGTGCCGCTGCATTCCTCGCCGTCCGGCGAGCGCAGCGAAACCGTCGCCGACGGCGTCGAAGTCGTGCCGGCGGAGATATCGATTGAGACAAGCTGCCAGCCCTCGGTCGGTTGACCGAGTCGGTCCATCACGATCGCTTCGAGGTCGCGGTCGTCAACCACCGTCTTGCGGTCGGCGAGTTGCTGGAAGCGGTCGAACGCGGCCTTCAACTCGTCGGCGTCCAGTTCGTAGCCGAGGTCTTCCAGCCGCGAGCGGAATCCCGCGCGGCCGGAGAGCTTGGAGAGCACAAACTGCGAGCCCTCGACCCAGCCGACCTCTTTAGGGTCCATGATCTCGTAGGTCTCGCGCATCTTGACCACGCCGTCCTGGTGGATCCCCGACTGGTGGCGGAACGCGTTGAGTCCCACGATCGCCTTGTTCGGCTGCACGTGCATGCCCGCGAACTCTTGGACCATGCGCGAGGCAGGAACCAGGTATTGCGGGTCAACGCCGATCTCGACGCCGAGGTGGTCGGCCCGCGTGCGAATCGCCATCACCGTTTCTTCGAGCGAGGTGTTGCCGGCGCGCTCGCCGAGTCCATTGATCGTGCATTCCACCTGTCGCGCGCCGGCGCCGACGGCCGCCAGCGAGTTGGCCGTCGAAAGGCCCAAGTCGTTGTGGCAGTGCACAGAGACCACGACGTTGTCGGCGCCCGGCACGTCTTCGAGGATGCCCTGGATGAAGCGCGCGAACTCGTCCGGGATCGCGTAGCCCACGGTGTCGGGGATGTTGATTGTAGTAGCGCCGGCCTCGATCACCTCGCGCAACATGCGACGGACGAAGTCGACGTCAGACCGTGTCGCGTCCATTGGCGAGAACTCGACGTCGCTGGTGTATTGCTTGGCGCGGGCAACCATCTCGCGGGCCTGTTGCAGGACTGTCTCCCGGTCCTTGCGCAACTGGTGGGCGATGTGGATGTCGGACGAGGAGAGGAACACGTGAATGCGCGGATTCTCCGCATCGCGGATCGCCTCCCAGCCCTGGTCGACGTCGTTAGGCACAGCGCGGCAGAGCGACGCGATCTGCGTTCCGCGTACTTCGCGCGCGATGCGGTTCACGGCGTCGAAGTCGGCCGGTGAGGCAGCGGCGAAGCCGGCCTCGATGCAGTCGACGCCCATGCGCTCGAGCAGCTTGGCGATCTGCAGCTTCTCTTCGGCAGAGAACGAGACGCCGGCGGCCTGTTCGCCGTCGCGCAGGGTGGTATCAAAGATTCGGACTCGGTCAGCCATGGCGGGAACTCCTGTGGTGGGAACAAGGAACGGAAGAAGACGGAGACGTGGCCACCGACCGGCGGCCCCTCATCAGGCCCCGAGCACCCCGCGGGCAACAGCCCGCGGTTCAACTCCCCCAAGCACACATCGCTTCATGCTCAGTACTATAGGGGACAGACGAGGTGGTGGTGCGTCGCGGTCGCGACGGTCGTGGGCCCGCTGCAGATTCAACGACGCCCTCCAGACAATTTCCCTATCCTCCGAGCAACCGCAGCTTGCGCGTATGCGCTTGGTCTGGATCGCTTGGAGACTCCCATGGCAAAGTTCGACGTACTCATCCGCGGCGGCACCGTCGTCGACGGAACCAGTGTCCCCCGATTTGTCGCTGATGTCGGGATCAAGGATGGTGTCGTCGCCCAGATTGGCGGCAAGATGGACGCCATCGACGCCGACCAGGTGTTGGACGCCGACGGCCTGATCGTCGCGCCTGGCTTCGTCGACCTGCACACCCACTACGACGCGCAGATTCAGTGGGACCCGTACTGCACGATCTCCGGCTGGCACGGCGTCACGTCGGTCGTCCTCGGCAACTGCGGCTTTGGCTTCGCGCCCGTCCGTGTTGAGGAGCGCGATCGCGCGATGTTGACCATGTCGCGCACCGAGGCGATCCCGTTTGACTCGATGAAGGAAGGGATGATCTGGGACTGGGTCACGTTCCCCGAGTTCCTCGACACGCTCGACCGCATCCCCAAGGGCGTCAATTGTCTCTCCTACATGCCCCTCGCACCGCTGATGACTTGGGTGATGGGACTTGAGGCGGCGAAGTCGCGACGAGCCAACGACGACGAGATCGACGAGATGAAGCGTCTGCTCAATGAGGCGATGGACGCGGGCGCCTGCGGCTGGTCAACCCAGCGGCTCGGCGAAAACTCGGTCCAGGCCGACTACGACGGCACGCCGATGGTGACCGACATCATGTCGGACAGCGAGTGCCTCGCGCTGGCAGAAGTCCTGGCAGAACGCGACGAGGGCTTCATCCAGATCACTCAGTTCACAGGCGACCTGGACAAGGACCTGGAGTTCCAGTCGGAGCTCGCAGCCGCGGCGAAGCGACCGATCCTGCACAACTTGATCGCGGTCAACCCGAAGAATCCCGACCTGCATCGCAACCGGATGAAATGGCTGGAAGAGTGCAACGCCCGCGGCGAGCGGATCTTCGGGCAGGCCGCCACGATCCGCGCTGCCTTCACCTTCACGCTCGAGGACTGGAATCTCTACGACTCCTCGCCGGCCTGGAACTACGCCACGACCGGCACCCGCGATGAGCGCAAGGCCAAGATGGCCGATCCCGAGGTGCGGGAACGAATCATCGACGAGATCGACGAGGCGGTCAAGAAGCTCGGCCAGACCCAGGCGCTCGGCGGACCGATCGAAGAGCTGCTGATTCAGGATCTGGCCCACCAGGATGAGCTCGAGGAATTCGTCGGCATGACCGTAGGTCAAGTGGCCGAGATCCGCAGCTACCATCCGGTCCACGCGATGCTCGACCTCGCCCTCGAAACCGACTTGCAGGCCGAGTTCCTCACGCCGATGCGCGAGCAGAACGACGAGTGGACGGCGGAAATGATCACCTCGCCGTACTGCATCCCCGGCGTCTCCGACGGCGGCGCCCACACCAAGTTCCTGACCGCTGGCTCCTACCCCACCGACTTCCTCATGTGGCTGGTTCGCGACACCGGCCAGCTTTCGCTGGAGGAAGCCCACTACCGCCTCAGCTACCTGCCCGCTCGCGCGGCCGGTTTCCGCGACCGCGGCACCCTGGTCGAGGGCGCACCGGCCGATGTCGTCGTCTACGACCTCGACGGACTCAACATCACACCGGAGTGGACGGGCGAAATCGTCTACGACTTCCCTGGCGGAGAGTGGCGCCGCGTGCAACGACCCGACGGCTACCGCTGGATCCTGGTCAATGGCGAAGTCACCTTCCAGGACGGCGAATCGACCGGCAGCACCCCGGGCAAGCTGCTGCGACACGGTCGCGGTTAATCGCTCACAATCACCTGAAACGGGAACCAGCAGCACAAGGAGACTGAGATGGCGAAATTTGACGTACTCATTCGCGGCGGAACGGTCGTGGACGGGACCCGCGTCCCCCGATTTGTCGCCGATGTCGGGATCAAGGACGGCGTCGTCGCCCAGGTAGGCGGCAAGATGGATCCGGCCGACGCCGACCAGCTACTCGACGCCGAAGGCATGATCGTCGCGCCCGGATTCGTCGACCTGCACACCCACTACGACGCGCAGATCCAGTGGGATCCGTACTGCACGATCTCAGGCTGGCATGGCGTCACCTCGGTGGTGCTCGGCAATTGTGGCTTCGGCTTCGCGCCCGTGCGCACCGAGGAACGCGACCGCGCCATGCTGACCATGTCCCGCACCGAGGCGATCCCGTTCGACTCGATGAAGGAAGGCATGCTCTGGGACTGGATCTCCTTCCCCGAGTGGCTGGACACGCTCGACCGCATTCCCAAGGGCGTGAACTGCCTGTCCTACATGCCGATCGCTCCGCTCATGATCTGGGTCATGGGCCTCGAGGCAGCCAAGAGCCGCCGCGCGACGGACGACGAGATCGCCGAGATGCAGCGTCTGCTGCATGAAGCCATGGACGCCGGCGCCTGCGGCTGGTCAACACAGCGGCTGGGTGAGAACTCGGTCCAGGCCGACTACGACGGCACGCCGATGGTGACCGACATCATGTCGGACAACGAGTGCCTGGCATTGGCCGAGGTCCTGCGCGACCGCGATGAAGGCTTCATCCAGATCACCCAGGCGACCGGCGACATCAAGTCGGACCTCGCCTTTGAAGCCAAACTGGCCGAGGTTTCCGGCCGGCCGATCCTGCACAACGTGATCGCGCCCAGCGCCCAGCGCCCGGACGCGCACGCGAAGTCGCTCAAGTGGCTGCACGAGTGCAACGACCGCGGCGAGCGCATCTTCGGTCAGGCGTTCACGATTCGCTCGGCGTTTGCCTACACGCTCGAAGACTGGAACCTCTACGACTCCTCGCCGGCCTGGAACTACGCCACGACCGGCACGATCGAAGAGAAGATGCAGAAGTTCGCTGACCCCGATGTCCGGCAGCGGCTCAAGGACGAGATGGATGACGCGATCGAAAAGCTCGGCCAGACCCAGGCCATCGGCGGCTCGATCGAGAAGGTCATGATCCAGCATCTCGAGGCCAAGCCGGAGCTCGAGGAGTACGTCGGCCTGACCCTCGCCCAGGTCGGCGAGAAGATGGGCAAGCACCCGATCGACGCCATGCTCGACCTGGCCCTGGCCACCGACCTCAAGGCAGAGTTCCTCACCGAGGTCACGAACGCCAACGAGGATCACATGGCCGAGATCATGGAATCGCCGTACACGATTCCGGGTGTCTCCGACGGCGGCGCGCACACCAAGTTCCTCACAGCCGGCTCGTACCCCACCGATTTCCTCATGTGGATGGTGCGCGACACCGGCAAGGTGACGCTCGAGGAAGCGCACTACCGGCTCTCCTACCTGCCGGCTCGAGCGGGTGGCTTCACCAACCGAGGATCGCTGGTCGAGGGCGCCCCGGCAGACGTGGTGGTCTACGACCTCGACGGCCTGAAGCTCGATCCCGAGTTCCAGGGCGAGATCGTCTACGACTTCCCCGGAGGCGAATGGCGCCGAGTCCAGAAGCCCCACGGCTACAAGTGGATCCTCGTCAACGGCGAGGTCACGATGCAAGACGGCCAGGAGACAGGTGCGACTCCCGGCAAGCTCCTCCGCCACGGTCGAGGCTGATCAGGACAAACGGCCGGAACCACAGCGCCCCCGTTCACGTGAACGGGGGCGCTGTCGTCAGTAGTGCTTCCCGGGATGAATTTGCGGAGCGACCCGGCCTAACCCGCCTCCGACGCCTCCTCCGCCGACATCGCCCTCGGCAACGTAACCTTCGGTTCAATCTTCACATCGACCACGTGGATCGTCCCGGAGAACCTGAACGGCGCCGCGTAGCTGTCTGAAACCGGCGAGTACTGATCTGCTCCCAGATCGGCTCCCCCTCGCACGGCGATGCCGCTGGTGTCCGGAATCTCGACACTGCCCACATTCACTCCGTCAACCGACAGCGTCACCACTCCGGTCTTGTCCGAACCAGATGACATCGCCGCCGCCAGCGTCAAGCGTCCCAGCGGAATCTCCGAATCGCTGCGGCCGGACGTCACGTCTTCTCGCGAGTTGTAGTCGAGGCAGAGTCGGTTGTTCTGGATATAGATCGACACTCCGCCGGCCATGCTGCCGTGCGCGAAGAGCACACCTTCGTCGTCCGCACTGGTTCGTTCGACTTCGACCGTGATCGTCCAGTCGCCGAGTTGGAGCATCGGCGAGACTCGTCCGTGCAGGTGAGCGGTCGGTGGGTAGTAGCGGTAGTGCAGACCATCGTGCGGATTGCCCGGGCGTTGGCTCGGTCCGCCGGCCGGGCTCCGGTCGTCCAGCGGCAGCACGTTGTAGCGCCCCGCCTCGATCCACCAACGGTCGATCATCCGACGCAGGAGCTCCGGTTCGTGCTCGGCCAGGTTGTTCGTCTCCGAGAAGTCGTCGGCGAGATTGAACAGTTCCCATTCGTCGTCCTCGTACGGCGTGCCGCGGAAGTGTCGAGTGACCGCCTTCCAGCCGTCCATCCAGATCGCGCGGTGACCCCGCATCTCGAAGTGCTGCACGCCCTTGTGGGACGCTGCATCCGGTTCGTCGAAGGTGTAGGCCATGCTCTCGCCGTGGACCGGCATCTGAGCGAGACCTTTGTAGGTATCCGGCGCTGACTCGCCCAGGACATCGAGGACGGTCGGCACGATGTCCGTGACGTAGTGGAATTGGTCGCGAATCTGTCCCTGGGGGACGCGTTCGGGCCAACGAACAATCAGCGGCACACGAACACCGCCCCCGTAGGCGTCGCTCTTGTACCAGCGCAGCGGTGTGTTGGCGACCTGAGCCCAACCCCAGGGAACGTCGGTCCAGCTGCGCGGTCCGCCGATATCGTCCAGCCGCGACTGCCACGCCTCCAGGCGCTCGGCCTCGGCCGCCGAGTGCGGTTCGCCCGCGCCGCGCGCCAGCAGCTCACCCTCGTTGGTCGCGATCCCGTTGCCTCCGGCCACGATGCTGAGCATGCCCATCGGCCCGCCCATGCCCGACGCGCCGTTGTCCGACGTCAGGACCACGATGGTGTTGTCGAGCTGCCCCGACTCTTCCAGGTGCTCGAGCAGCCGCCCGAGTTGCGCATCGGTGTGATCGAGGAAGCCAGCGAACGCTTCAAACAGCCGCGCCGCGAAGCGCCGGCCGTTGTCCGACAGGTCCTCCCATCGTTTGACGCCGGGATTTCGCGCCGCTAGCTCGGTGTCCGGCGGGATGATCCCGCTGGCCAGTTGCCGTTCGAACCATTCCTGACGCACCTCATCCCAGCCGGCGTCGAACCGGCCGCGGTACTTCTCGACGTATTCGGGCGGCGACTGGTGCGGCTCGTGGACAGCGCCGAGGGCAAAGTACATGAAGAACGGCTGCTCCGGCCGATGCGACTGTTTGTCCCTCAGGAACGAGATGCCCTGGTCGACCATGTCCTCCGTGACGTGGTACCCCTCTTCCGGCGCTCTCGGAGGGAGGATGTGGTGGTTATCGTGCGTGAGTTCCGGATAGAACTGATCGGTCGCGCCAGCGAGGAAGCCGTAGTAGCGATCGAATCCGCGCTGCAGCGGCCAGTTGTCGTACGGACCGGCCGGACCGTTCTCTTCGGCCGGGCTGAGGTGCCACTTGCCCACCATGTACGTCGCATAGCCGCGAGCCTGGAGGATCTCGGCTAGCGTCGCCGAATGACGTGACACTGACGCGCGCATGTTGGTGAATCCGGTGTCGTGGTAGTTGGCGATCGTGCGCATGCCGACCGCGTGGTGGTTGCGACCGGTCATCAACGACGCGCGGGTCGGCGAACACAGTGGCGTGACGTGGAAGTTGGAGTAGCGCAGACCTTGCGCCGCCAGGCGGTTGATGTTGGGCGTGTCAATCGTCGAGCCGTAGCAGTTGAGGTGGGCGAATCCCATGTCGTCGAACAGGATGATCAACACATTGGGCCGCGCCCCGTACTCATGCTCGGGCAGCAGCGGCCACCATGGTTCCGAGTCGTCAATGGTCAGTCCGACCTTGCCCTGGAAGTCTTCGAACTGTTCAGACATATAAGGTCCTCTGTTGACCTGGCCGGCCGGAATCGTCGAGGGAGCGTTACGGCCGGATGATCCGCTTCGGGCGCTGCGCCAGTCGCTTGAGCATCGGTTGTGCCGCGTCGATGAAACGGAAGGCGATTCGGCGGGTGTCCCTCGGATCGATCAGGTCGATCACGTCGAAGTTGTGCGCCGCTTTCATCGGACTCCGAAGCCTGAGCAGGCGGTTCTCGATCATCTCGCGATGCGCCTCGGGATTCTCCGCCGACTCGATCTCGCGCCGGTAGGCAGCGGCGACCCCGCCCTCGATCGGGATCCCGCCCCATTCGCCCGCAGGCCAGCCGAAGCGCATGTTGACCCCCGCCGGCTCGCCCATGCTGTTGGGCGCGTCGGCGGCGACGCCGTAGCTCTTGCGGATGTTGAATTCGACCTTGGGCACGTCGGCCTCGTAGGCCGCGATCAGGGCGCGAGTACCGCGACGCATGGTCTGGTTGAGTTCGGCCTGCGATCCGAGCATGAATCCGGGCATGTCAAGGAAGATCAGCATCGGTAGATTGAAGCCGTCGCAGAGGTCGACGAAGTGGGTGAACTTGTCGGCCGCATCGCCGTTCATCGCGCCGGCCATGACGTACGGATCGCTGGCCACGACGCCGACGGCATAGCCGCCGACCCGGGCGAAGCCGGTGATGATCGCGCCGCCCCAGTGCGGTCGCATCTCGAAGAACTCGCCGTTATCGACGACCAGCTTGACCAGCTTGCGCGGGTTGTAGCCCCGCTTGCGGTTCTCGGGAATGATCCGCAGCAGCTCCTCCACCCGCCGGTTCGGGTCGTCGCCGTTGTGCACGCGCTCGGTGACGTCGCTGGTGGTGTCGGGCAGGTAGGAGAGGAACTTCTTGATTTGGTCGAAGGCGTCCTCTTCGTCCTCGGCTTCGTTGTCGACCTGGCCGCTCTGGTAGACGTGAACCTTCGAGCCGCCGAGTTCCTCCTTGTTGAAAGTCTCACCTATCGCGCGCCGTACCACCGGCGGGCCGGAGGGAAAGATCTGGGACTGGCCCTTGATCATCACGGTGAAGTGCGAGAGCAGCGCGAAGGCGGCCGGCGCGCCCGCGACCGAGCCCATGATCCCCGAGGCGACCGGCACCTTGTTCAGCAGGTTGATGTGCCGCCACCAGGTCTGGCCGCCGGGGAGGGCCATGCGGCCCTCTTCCTCGTCCCGCTTGGCGCTGTGGCCGACGCCTTCAATCAGCTGGACGTACGGCAGGCCGTACTGCGACGCCAGCGGAGTGGCAAACTGCGACGCGCCCTTGGACACGTTGTGCGGCGAGCCGCCGGAAATGGTGAAGTCGTCCCCACCGATCACGATGTTTCGGCCATCGATCTGGCCCATACCCATGACGAACGCGCCGGGCGTGAAGTCGCGCAAGTCGCCGTTCTCGTCGTACTCGTAGCCGCCGACCAGCGGGCCGGCCTCGAAGAACGAGTCGGCATCGAGGAACTTGTCGATCCGCTCGCGGATCGTGTAGCGGCCGCCGCGGTGCTGTCGGGCGACGCCGTACTCGCCGCCCATCTCGCGGCCCAGTTCCTTGATGTAGTTGATTTCCTCGATCGCGCCCAGCCAGTCCTGTCCCGGCTTCCACGATTCGCGCGTCTGGTCTACGGGCATGCTCAGCCTCTCAGTCGGACACTCGGTCGGACAAGGTCCGCTGGCAGTTTATCGCGGCGCCCGATCAGGCCATTAGACGCAGCGCGAAAAATGGCCTGGCCACGCTCGGGACTAGCTGTCAGAGAAGGAGGGGATCACCTCGTCTGCGAACGCTCGCAGAGCAGCCCAATCCCAGGGCGGTCTCAACGTGATGTTCACACGATCGACACCGGCTTCGGCATAGGGCCCGAGGATGTCCAGAGCCTCCGAGGGAGTGCCCAGAATGGCGCCGCGTTGGCGGAACGCGTCCCCGGCGGGACCGAAGACCTCCTCGAAGTGGGCGACGGCCTTGGGCCGATCCGCTTCCGTGGCCGCCAGATGGAACGACAGGTTGACATCGCGCTGAATCTCCGCCGGGTCGCGCCCCACACGCTCGCACCATTCGTCGAGTACACCGGACAATCGTTGCCAGTCCTCGACGGTCAGGTAGGGCGCATTCCAGCCGTCGGCGTAGCGGGCGACGAGTTGCAGCGTCCGCTTCTCACCGACGCCGCCGATCCAGATTGGCACGCGCCGCTGCAACGGCTTCGGTTCGCAGAGCGCGTCAGTCAGGCGGTAATGCGCTCCGGCGAAGTTGGCCTCCGGCTGCTCCCACAGGCCGCGCAGCACCTGGATGCCTTCCTCCAGCCGATCGAGCCGCTTCCCGATCCGCTCGAACGGAATGCCGTACGCCGAGTACTCCCGCACATTCCAGCCGGCTCCGAGACCCACATCCAGTCGACCATCCGCAAGGTGGTCGATCGTCGCCAACGCGTTGGCCAGAACCGCAGGATGTCGATAGTCCATCGCCAAAACGCAGGTCCCGACGCGGACCCATTCGGTGTCGGCGGCGAGCGCGGCCAGCGAAGCCAGGCATTCGAGGTATGGTCCGCGCTTCTCGGTCATCGGGGACTCGTAGAAATGGTCGGAGACGTCGACCCAGGTGAACCCGGCGGTGTCGGCCCAACGCCAGAGTTCGCGGCACTCACCGATCGTGACGTTTTGCTGCACCAGATGGATGC
The DNA here is from genome assembly GCA_965208665.1 of Dehalococcoidia bacterium. Classification (GTDB taxonomy): domain Bacteria; phylum Chloroflexota; class Dehalococcoidia; order Bin125; family Bin125; genus Bin125. The sequence goes on along the minus strand of CBDBPH010000002.1, from coordinate 1,025,523 downwards.
CGAATTCCATTACCCGCTCCTTCGCCCTTGGTCGCACGTTCCTCGTTTATCGTTGCAGCCAGCGTCATTCGACACCAACTGTTCTGGAACGAGAACGATGACCTCTTCACGCGATGAAATCTTGCTCGAGGCGGAGTTTGACCGGCGCGTCATGGGCTACGGACGTTTGGCCGTCAGTCTGCTGCTGGTCGTCACGGTGGCGGGAATCCCGCTGATCCCGTTCTGGCTGCTCTGGAGCATCTCCTATCTGCCCCGCGCGTACGACCGCTTCAGCGCGCGCCTGACCCCGAGCTCACTGGAGCTCACCCGAGGTGTCTACTTCCGTAGCGACAGCACCATTCCGCTCGACCGGATCACGGACGTGCGCTTGCACGACGATCCGCTAATGCGGTTCAGCGGCATCCAGGGCTTGAAGGTCGAGACGGCCGGTCAGTCGGGGACGACGGGCTCGGAAGGCAATCTCATCGGAGTGGTCGACGCGGCGGCCTTCCGCGACGCCGTCCTGCGTCAGCGCGAGATCCTGCAGGATGGCGGCGCGCCAGCGTCGGCAACGTCAACGGCCGCATCCAGCGACAACGAGCTGCTTGTGGAGATCAGGGACCTGCTCAAGAGCATCGACTCGAAGTCGTAGCAGTCGTTACTTCGTCAGACCCAGCTTCTCCGCAAGACCGATGCGCTGGACTTTGCCGGTCGCTCCCTTGGGGATCTCGTCGAGAATCACGACACGGCGCGGCGTCTTGAAGTCGGCGACCCGCTCGCCGACGAACCGGCGGATCGCCCGTTCATCCGAGTCCTCACCGTCACGCAGGACAACGGCCGCCGCGACCTCCTCGCCGAGCCGGTCATGGGGCATCGCGAACGTCACGGCCTGTGCTACTGCGGGATGCTGGAGTAGCGCCTCGTCGACCTCACGCGGTGAAATCTTCTCACCGCCCCGATTGATGATCTCCTTCAGCCGACCCGTGATGGTCAGGTAGCCGTCATCGTCGAGCACGCCCTGATCGCCGGTGCGGAACCAGCCTCGGGTGTACGCGGTGGCGTTGGCCTCAGGATTGTTGCGGTAGCCGTCGGTGACGTTGTCCCCGCGAATCACGACCTCCCCGCGCTGCCCCATGGCGAGCAGCGCACCGTCTTCGTCCATAATCGCGATCTCCGGGCCGGCCGGCAGCCCAACGCTGCCCGGCTTGCGCTCCAGCGGAGGCAGCGGATTCGAGCTCATCTGGTGTGCCGCCTCGGTCATGCCGTAAGACTCGATCACAGGCGCACCGAAGGTGTCCTCAAGTTCGGCCATCACGGTCGGCGGGAGCGAGGACGATGACGAGCGGATCAGGCGAAGATCGGTCTCGGCCAGGATCTCAGCGTTGCGCGATGCACGCGTCAGGATAAGTTGGTGCATCGTCGGCACGGCCGTGTACCAGGACGGCTTCGCCTCCTTAAGCCAGCCGAATACTTGCATCGCATTGAACCCCGGCGAACACCAGGTACTTCCTCCGGAGCCAACGCTAGCGAGTATCCCGGCCATCACTCCGTGAATGTGAAACAGCGGCATGATGTTGAGGCAACGGTCCTCTGCGGTCAGATCGAGCGTGTTGCGAATGTTGTGCGCAGTCGCGGTCAGGTTGCGCTGGCGCAGCGGCACAATCTTGGGCCGCGATGTCGTGCCCGAAGTGTGCAGGACGAGCCCGACATCATCCGGTCCGGCTTCGCCAGGGAGCTCAGCGGCCCCGCTGATCTCGGCCGACAGGCTGAAGACTCCAGCCGGCCCCTCTGACTGCGGATGAAGCTCTACCAGCGGAATGTTCGACTTCAGCGCGACCTCGCGGACGGGCGAGTCGACGCCGTCCTGGACCACAACGGCCTTCGCATCGAGGTCATCCAGGTAAAACTCAAACTCCTCTGCGCGGTACCCGGGATTGAGCGGCGCGGCGGTCGCGGCATTGGCGACGCCGAGAAACGCCGCCGCCATCTCCGCGCCGTTGGGCAGCACGATCGCGACGCCGTCCTCGCGTCCAAGTCCGAAGCTGTTGAGCTGCTCGCCGGTCCTGGCAATCTGGTCCCGAAGGCCGTTGAAGCTCAGATCGGGTCGACCCGGCGAGCCCAGCGCGGAGGCGTCACCGTCCAACGGAGCGAGCAGTTCGGAGATGGTTCTGGCATCAGAGTTTGGCTGGGTCACGGGGTCTCCCGACGAAGGAATAGCGGCACGAACAACCGGTCAATTACGCCACACGGGATACAGCCTATTGTCAGTCGCACGACGGCTCTGACAAGGCCGCTGCGTATACTCAAATTGGAGAGGTGTCCGAGTGGCCGAAGGAGCCGATCTCGAAAATCGGTAGGTGCGGCGACGTGCCTCGTGGGTTCGAATCCCACCCTCTCCGCCAGATCTTGATCACGGCCAACGTCCCCGGAGAGGTGCTGGAGTGGACGATCAGGCACGCCTGGAAAGCGTGTAGGGCTGCAAGGCCCTCGTGGGTTCGAATCCCACCCTCTCCGCCAGCTACGAACCCCGACTACTTCGTCAACCTGAGGAACTGCCGGATCAACGGCACGATGATCTCGGGCGCGTCTTCCTGGCAGAAGTGACCGGCATCGGGCAGCACCGTGACAGGCGCGTCCGGATACAGCGCCTGGAATCCGCCGATGGCCCGCTCGGGATCGATGGCGTGATCCTGCATCCCCTCGACCATCATCGCCGGCAATGACGCCAGCTCTGGAACGTTGGCGATCTCCTCAAACACAAACTCTCGAATGCGTCCCAGATAGGCGTCGAGCGGGAACTCAATCGCGCCGATGCAAGATTCCTTGTCCGGGAACGGCGCCGAATAGGCACGGATCCATGCGTCGTCGACCGCCTCCGAGTTCTCGAACCCGATAATCTTCATCACGCTGAGCACATTGCTGCCGAGGTGGCCAAGCGTCTCCTGCAACGTGCCGGCCTCGTGGTGCTTGCCGATCCACTGGAACCAGGGCATCACCGGCGCGTTCGGAGGCTCCCGCCGCGAACCCGGAATGACCGTGTTCAACACGCACATGCGCTTCACCCGGTCGAGATGGCGCACCGCGTACTGCGAACCCATCGGACCGCCCCAGTCCTGCATGACGAAGGTGATGTCGTACAGGTCGAGCTCCTCGATCAGCGCCGCCAGATTGCCGACATGCGTCCGCAGCGTGTACTCCCGATCCTGCGGCGTCTCGCTCTTGCCGAAGCCCATGTGGTCGGGAACAATCACACGATTCGTCTCCGACAGGCCGGGAATGAAATTGCGGTACAGGTACCCCCACGTCGGTTCGCCGTGGAGCAGGATCACCGGCTCGCCCTCGCCCTCGTCGACGTAGTGCATGCGGAATCCCGGCGCGTCAGTGAAATGCGGCTCGAACGGGAACGTGCCGTCGAACGTCTCTTCGGCTGGAATCATGGATGGTCCTCTCAGGTCAGCTTGAGGAACTGTTGGATTAAGGGAACGATGATCTCCGGCGCGTCTTCCTGGCAGTAGTGACCGGCATTGGGCAGCATCGTGATCGGCGCATCGGGATACATGTCGCGGAAGACGCCAATCGCGTACTCGGGTACGCCCGCTTGATCTCTCATGCCTTCGACCATCATGGCCGGCTTGGACGACAGCTCCGGAATGAGGTGCGCCGTCTCCATGACGTAGTCGCGGGTTCGACGGAGGTAGATGTCGAGGGGAAAGTTGATCGCGCCAATGCAGGACGCCTGGTCGGGGAACGGCGACGAATATGCCCTGATCCACGTGTCGTCGACCACGCACATGTTCTCGAAGCCGATGATCTTCATCACGCTCAGCACGTTGCTACCCAGGTGTCCAAGTGCCTCGTCGAGCGTGCCCGCCTCGTAATGCTTGCCAATCCATTGGAACCATCGCGACAGCGGACGGTTCGCGGCGCGAGGGCCGACCCCGCCGATGTTGGTGTTCATCACGCAGAATCGCTTGACCCGGTCCAGGTGCCGAACGGTGTAAGCCGATGAGATCATCCCGCCCCAGTCCTGCACGACAAACGTGATGTCATGCAGATCCAGCTCGTCGATCAGGGCGGTCAGATTCTCGACATGGGTCCTGAGTGTGTAGACCCGGTCCTGAGGCGTCTCACTCTTGCCGAACCCCATGTGGTCGGGAACGATCACCCGGTGACTCTCAGCCAGAGCCGGAATGAAGTTGCGATACAGATACCCCCACGTCGGCTCGCCATGCAACAGGACCAGAGGCTCCCCCTCGCCCTCATCCACATAGTGCATCCGAAACCCCGGAGCCGCCGAAAAGTGAGGCTCAAACGGGAAAGTGCCCTCAAACGTCTCCTCCGCGGGAATCATGGCCGATCCTCCGACATCGGGTCGTGTCTATTCTGACTCCCCACCCCGACGAGTCCGATCGAACTTCTCGCGCTGCTCCGCCTCGGCCCGGGCCGCGGCGATATCTCCGGCGACCTTAGCCTGTTCCCAGTTCTCTTTGTTGTCATCGCCGCTCATCACCCGTCCAACCAGGGCGGCGATCACCCCGAAGAACAGGCCCCACCTCAGCCCCCGCCAGAAGCCCATCTCAGTTGTCTTTCTGGCGGAAGTTGCCGCTCAGGACGTCGAACATCCTCTGAATCCTAGACGCGGTGGCGTAGGCGCGGATCACGGGCTCGGCGGCGGAGTCGCCCAGGTATTCGGCCGTTCCCTTGACCGACTTGACCGTTTCCTGCGCGCTTTCGAGCAGCGGCGGCACGCCTTCCTGGAACGTTTTGCGGGCGGCGCGGAGCAGGCGGAATGAAAGGAAGCCGACGATAATCGTGGCCAGGATCATCACGACCAGCGCGATCACGCTGAGCAGGCCGGCGACGATGATGACGATGTCCCTGATGTCCGTGATCGTGCTCAGCGGCATGACCTGAGCGTAACCTACGCCGTCGATTCCACCGTGCCGCCGCCGAGCACGCGGTCGCCGTCGTAGAAGACGGCAGCCTGCCCGGATGCCACCGCCTGAGCGGGCTCGTCGAGTAGGAGCTGGCTGCCATTCAGGCGAGCCGAGATCGGCGCAGAGCGGTAGCGCAACTGCACCAGGAACCGGTCGACGGGCCGGGACAGCCAGCGAACATCCGACAGCTCGATCCGATCGACCAGCAGATCCTCGGAGCTGCCGATCGTGACGACGTTCGTCACCGCATCGATCGCGGTCACGAACCGCCGCTCTCCTCCGCCGCCAATCTGCAGACCCTTGCGCTGACCAATCGTGAAGTGCTGGACGCCGTGGTGTCGACCAACCTCGCGGCCTTCGGTGTCGAGCATCAGCCCCGGCCGGTCGGCGACCTTCGTCGCAACCACGGCTCGGTAGTCGCCGCCGGGAACGAAGCAGATGTCGGCGCTCTCGGGCTTGTCCGCGATGGCAAGTCGGTGCCGCTCGGCGACGGCCCTCACCTCCGACTTCTGCAAATCACCGACCGGGAACCGGGTCATCGCCAGCGCATCCGGGGTAAGCGTGTAGAGGAAGTAGGACTGATCCTTCTCGCTGTCGGCTCCGCGCAACAGCTGCGGACGCCCGTTCGCCCCGGTTGCGGTTCTCGCGTAGTGGCCGGTCGCTATCCAGTCCGCCCCCAGGGCCTTCGCCCGCTCCAGAAACGCGTCGAACTTGATGAACGTGTTGCAGTTCAGACAGGGATTGGGCGTCCGACCATTGGCGTACTCGTCGATGAACTGGTCCACGACGAACCGACGGAACGGCCGCTCCAGGTTGAGCGTGTAGTGCGGAATGCCGAGGCGCTGAGCGACACGCCGGGCGTCGCCGATGTCCTCAATCGCGCAACACTGGCTGCGGCCGGTGTAGTCCTCGGGCCGCGCCTCCGTCCAGAGACGCATCGTGATCCCGATCACGTCATAGCCCTGCTCGACCAGCAACGCGGCCGCGACCGACGAGTCCACCCCGCCGCTCATACCGACGACAACTCGCTCAGCCATGGGCGCTACCATTGACCACGTGACGACCTCCGCAACGGATCTCAGCCTATCCGCGTCGCGGCCAATTCGTACGACCAAGGAAGATGCCGAGCGGCTCGCCCGCGCAATCGTCGAACAACTCGACGATCGCCAGGCCGAGGCGATCGTGCTGCTCGACGTTGCCGCTCACACCGACCTCGCCGACTACTTCGTCATCGCGTCGGCGACGTCGAGGCGGCAGTTCGGCGCGCTCGAGGATGCGCTCCGGCACGTCCCCGACGCCGACTTCCCGCGACGCGAGGGCACCGCCGAGGGCGGCTGGCTGCTCTGCGATTACGGCTCGGTTGTGGTCCATATCTTCGACCGCGAAACCCGCGACTACTACGACCTCGACGGACTCTGGTCGCAGGCCGACACGCTGTTGCGAGTCGAGTAGCGCCGGCCGCCCGGCTCCTGCGCCGAGCTATTCGTGAATCCAGCCCTCGACGTCACGGTTCCAGCTGACCAGCTCCGACGGTGCGAAGAAGAGCGCCAGCTCGCGTTCTCCCGACTCCGGTGAGTCGGAACCGTGGATCACGTTCCGCCCCAGATCGACGCCGAAGTCGGCGCGGATGCTGCCCGGTGTCGCATCAAGAGGATTCGTCGCCCCCATCGTGTTGCGCACGAGCTGCACGGCGTTCGACCCCTCAAAGGCCGCCGCCACAAGCGGTCCCGAGGTAATGAAGTTGCGCAAACCGGGAAAAAACGGCTTCTCCACGTGCTCGGAGTAATGCTGGTTGGCCAGCGCTTCGTCCATTTGCATCAGCTTGAGCCCGATCAGTTTCAGCCCCCGACCTTCGAGTCGTCCGAGGACCTGTCCGATCAGTCCGCGCTGGACACCGTCGGGCTTGACCAGGACCAGGGTGCGTTCAGTGGACATCGAGTGCTCCAGAGCTATTGAGGTGGCTGTTGGGATGGCTGAGGACCGATCGCCGGCTCGCGCAGATAGAGCGGTTCGAGTGCAGCCGGCGGAACGCCGTGACCGTTTTGTAGCCGTCTCCAGCCGAGTTCCGCCAGGATCCCGGCACGTCGAGTATTCAAGCAGGGCGGCGACAGCATCCAGCCCTCGTCCTGTAGCGATTGCGATGCTTCATCCTCGAGACGGTCGGGCTCGCCGCAGATGACGCCCGCCCGACCGGCAAATCGCTTGGCGTCGGCCAGCGCGCGTTGCAGTTCGTACGTGGCTCCCGTCTTCGGCGGTTCAAGTGCACGCCAGCGGTCGAGCGGACCCCAGAAGATTTGCCAGGCCCACGTCGTCCGCGACGCGCGGTGGATGGCGGCCGCCAGCCCGCTCGAGGCATGCTGATACGCCTCGATCTCAAGCCTGCCGACACCGACGCATTGGAGGTCGAGCGCGACAGCCAGCCCCTCCGCGGCGGCCATCCCGGAGCGGATGCCGCCGTAGGCGCCCGGGCCGACATCCACGAACACCGCTTCCAGTTCCCGCTTGACGATCTCGGCGTTTCCGGTTTGCCGGCAGACGAGGTCGATCATCGGCGTCAACGACGGCGTGTGCCGACGTCCCGAGTGCCAGCTGATCTCGGTCAGCACGCGTCCCTGCTCGCTCACCGCGACGCCCGACTGCTCGCCGACCGTGTCGATTGAGAGCTCCATCAGGCAGGAACCGGAGCGAGCTGTTCGGTCAGGCTGTTGAGCAATAGCTCAGCCTGCTCGCCGGAGGCCGTCAGCAGCAGTCCCCGCGGAGAGGCGTCAAGGGCGTCTTCGGAGACATTGTCCTCGAGCGGCACAATCTGCACATGCAAGTGATCCGAAGGCAGGACGCCTTCGCCTCGCTCCGGCCATTCGACCAGCAGGATTCCGCCGATCGCCGCCTGATCAAGGCCAAGTTCGGCAATCAGGTCGAGGTCGTCAAGCCTGTACAGGTCCGCGTGACGCAGCGGTAGGCGGCCGCCCAGATGCTCGTTGACAAGCACGAAGGTCGGCGAGTTGACGACCGTCGGCGCCCCGAGTCCTCGTCCCACGCCCTGGGCGAAGACCGTCTTGCCCGCGCCGAGGTCGCCTTGCAGGAGAACGACCGTACCCGCTGGCGCGAAACGGCCAACGGCGGCGCCGACCGCACGCGTCGATTCCGCGTCGTCGCAGGTCAGTCGAAGTGTTGGCTGTGAATCCGGCATGCGGCCAGCTTATCGGTAGAGGACGTATTCTGAGGTCATGGACACCATTCATATCGCTAATTTCTTGCAGGTGCCGGATTCGGCGCTGGATGTGATTCGAGCGGTCGATTCGCGGATCGAGATCCACAGCGTCTCTCAGAATCTGGCCCGCCATATGCGCGAACCAGGTCATCCGCAGATCGACCTCAGAGCGGCGATCGAAGAAGGCGCCGAGATCCAGCAACGCGACCGGATCTGGTTCACGTTCTTCAGCGGAGACTTGGCCGCCCAGGCGTCGGCGCTCGAATGGATCGCGCTCGCCTCGGCTGGCGTCAATCAGATCCTCGACCGGCCGATCGGCGAGGACGTGGTGATCACCAAGATGCCCGGTCTCGCAGCCCGCGTGATCGGCGAGTGGGTGCTCGCCTTCATGCTCATGGATGCCAAGCGCATGATCCGCCTGATCGAAGCGCATCGACAGGGCACCTGGGCTCGTTCCGATCCTCAGACACTCGAAGGTGCCACCGTCGGAATCATCGGCTACGGCGCAATCGGATCCGAGATCGCGCGCTTCTGCGACGCCTTCGGCGCGCGCGTCGTCGGCATTCGGCGTCGTGCCTCCGGCGACGGCACACCCCCGTCCGGCGCGCCCGAATCGGTGGCCTACGTATGGCCACCCGAACGCCTCAACGATGTCCTCAGCGAGTCCGACTACGTCGTGCTCGCCGTCCCACTGACCCAAGACACCCATCACCTCATCGGCGAGCGCGAATTGGCCGCGATGAAGCCCGGAGCCGCCTTGATCAACATCGCTCGCGGCGAAGTCGTCGACTGGGACGCGCAGGTCGCCGCCCTCGATAGCGGACGCTTGCGAGCCTCCTACACCGACGTGACATCACCCGAGCCGCTGCCCGACGGACACTCGCTGTGGAGCGTCCCGAGTCTGTTCATCACGCCCCACAACAGCGGCCTCCAACCCAACTACTTCGGCAAGGCCGCCCACCGCTTCGCCGAGAATCTGCGTCGCTTCATCAACAACGAACCGCTCCGCGACACCGTCGATCGACATGCCGGCTACTGAGGCCGACGCCGCAACGGTCCCCCAGCGGCACGGCATCTACATGCCTGCCAGAGGGACATTCGTCGCCGCGGGACGCGAGCGCGATGTCTCGAGGTTGCCGAATCCCGACATTCGCTTCGGCATCGGGTTATGGCCGTCCGAGGCGATGGCGTATCTCGAGCCGGACGACGCGCTCACGGACGCCGCGGTGCGGCTGCGTCAGCTCGGTCCCAAACTCGTGTTGGCGCTCCAGGCGATGCAGGTTCCGCTTGAAGACCTCAAGAATCGAACCGTCGGAGCGATTGAGGAGGAACTGACGCGGGAGCTTGTCGAGCTGACGCCGCTTCGTGTCGATCTTGTGGCCCGCTACATCGCCCAACTGCTCGACCATGTCGCCACGGTGATTCCCTCGTGTTACGGCGACGTCGGAGCGCCGTTGCTCGGAGCCCGCGGCAGTCTGAGACGTCTGGCGCAACGTCCGTTGACGGATGTCGATCCGACGCTGGCTGAAATCGTGGTCCCCGCGGGTCATCTACCCGCTTGGGCGGAGACGCTCGCCGCGCCGGCCATCGGGAGCGAGTCCGATTTCTCGGCGCTGCCGCTCGCGAACGACCCCAACCTCTACATCATCACCAACCATCCCAACTTCGCACGCGCCGACTCCGACCAGAAGCTCACCGCGCTCAAGGCCTCGGCCAACCAGACCATCGCCGCTGCCGAGGCGATCGATGCGTCGATGCTGGGCATGTTCCGCTGGCTCGATGACTTGCTCGATCACCTGATCGATGTGGTCTGCCGCAGACTCTCGGAGGGCGACCGGCTGCGCGAACGCTGGGCGTCAGATGACTGGACGACAATTCAGCGTCTGACCTTCGCCGATACCGACGCCGCGCTCGCCGTCACCCGTGCGTTCCCTGCGATCTCGGAGGGGCCGTTGCTGCCGGGAACCGAGTCCGAGTAGCCGAACCCCTACTCCACGCAGGCGGCGGCCATCGTGCCGATCGTGTGCGTGCGTTCGTAGACGTTCTCGTCCTGCTGGAAACCGTTCGTCAGGAATCCGACCGACAGCCCCGTCTCCGGATCGCCCCAGGCGATCTGACCGCCGGCGCCGGCGTGCCCGAACGCGCTCGGCGACGCGCCGCGGCCGAAACCACGTTCGGCCGTGAGGCCGTCGTCGCCCGCAACGACCACGGTCAAGGCGCGGTTGACGTGGATGCCGCTCGTTGGATCGGTGTGGCGGTCGGGATTGGTCATCACGGTCGTCCCGAGCTCCACGGCGCTCCTGCTCAGCGGCCCGTCGTCCGCCGTGTTGATCACCTGCTGGTAGAACATCGCCACATCCGCTGCGTTGGCAAACGCGCCGCCACCCGGACATCCCGCTCGCCGCTGCGAGGCGAGGTTGAAATGCAGGATCGTTTGCGGGAACACCTCGCCGCCGTCGACCGGCAGCGGTTCCTCCGTGTAGACGATCGAGGCCGCCCGCTCGTGCTCCTCGTTCGGCAGGCCGACGAACAGGTTGTCCATGCCCATCGGGTCGAGCAGGTTGCCGCGTAGCCAGTCGCGGAAGTCCTCGCCCGTCTTCTGCTCAATGATCTCGGCCAGCACCCAGTGGGCCGACGTCGCGTGGTATTCCCACTGCGTGTCCGGCGTCCAGTTCAGCCGCCAGCCCATCATCCGACGCAGCCGCGCCTCGCGGTCTTCCCACAGCCGAGGATTCATCGGTGCGTGCGGGAATCCGCCGGTGTGCAGCATCACGTTGCGCACCGTCACGTCGGCAAACGACGCCTCGCCGTTGCCCTCGGCGCACCAGCCGGGGATGATGTCGACCACGCGCTCGTCCAGGTCCAGCATCCCCTCGTCCAGCAGCTTCCACACGCCGATCCCGACGATCGCCTTGGTCGACGAGAACATGCAAAACAGCGTGTCGTCCCCAGCCGGCCCGACCGATGTGCCCTGGTGAGCCGCGCCGAACGTCCGCATACCGGCCAGCTCCCCTTCATGGCCAATCGCAATCTGCGCGGCGGGCACCTTACCGTCGTCGACGATGCCCTCGACATAATCGAATAGCTCGTGCAGTTTGTCCTGATTGATGGAAGTCATAGCGCGTTCCGCCTCTCCCGATGGGTTCCCAGGCTCCGCCAAGTCTAGGGCTTGCCCAGTTCGCTCGGTTGGAGGCTTCCGCACAATCCAATCTCCGTCATTCCCGCGCAGGCGGGAATCCATCCAGCAACTCCGTGAGCAATCCCGCCACTGACCGAATCACGACGACCCCCAATCCTCGCATCACGCTCTCTCGGCGGTGCGGCCTACACAACAGACATCCCGATCGTCCGATTGCCATCCCCCAGACAACACAGTACATTTGTGCGTGCCCTCGTCGGCTGGAAGGGAGCCGTCTCACGTCCGGCCAACACGTCCGCGCGTTCGCACACGATCCGACCCGTTTTTCCCGACGTCCAGCGAGGAAAGCAACCCGAACGCGATCGAACGGAACCGAACAAGCCCGAACAACAATGACTGTCCAAAGCCTTCCCAGACTGACCAAAACTGACCACCCTGACCGCCCGATCTCCCGTAAAACACTGGCTGTTCCTGTTCCGGCCGCACAGGAACTTTTTCTGGCTAACCACCAGCCGTCCGCCGAAACCGCCCCTCGCCCGAACACCGAATCGCCGACAAATGCGGCAAAACGGGTGCGAACGAGTGCGAACGGAATCGAACAGATCCGAACGCCTCGGGCCTACCAGAGCCTTCCAAAACTAACCAGAACTGACCACCCTGACCGCCCGATCTCCGGTAAAACGCTGGGTATTCCTCTCCGCATCGCGGGAGAAAAAACTCTAGCTAACCACCAATCGGCCAGCGAAACTCCCGCTCTCCCAAACAACCCGCGCGCCGCCAACCCGGACGATTCCGCACAGGGCGGTCGCGTAGCCTGACGCCTATGCCTCCCATAATCAGCATCAATGGCGTCACCAAGCGCTACGGCTCCGTCACCGCGGTCGACGCCGTCGATCTGGAGATCGAAGCCGGTCAGGTCTACGCGTTGCTCGGCCCCAACGGAGCCGGCAAGACCACCCTGATCGAAATCCTCGAGGGCTATCGCCAACGAGATGCCGGCGATGTCGCGGTGCTCGGCTTTGACCCCCAGCGCCAGCGAGGCGAACTCAATCGACGCGTCGGGATCGTGCTCCAGCGCAGCACCCCGATGGAAGGCCTCACGCCCCGCGAAATGCTCAGCTTCTCGGCCCGGCTCTATGACCACCCCATGGACACGGACGAAGCCCTGGAGCTCGTCGGTTTGACCGAGCATGCGGATCGGCGTGGCTCGAAGCTCTCGGGCGGACAGAAGCGACGGCTCGATCTGGCCACCAGCGTGATCGGCAACCCGGACCTGATCTTCCTCGACGAGCCGACGACCGGCTTCGACGCGACAGCCAGGCGCCAGGCGTGGGAAGTGGTACGCGGGCTGACTGAGCGTGGCGCCACCGTGATCCTGACCACCCATTATCTCGATGAGGCGGAGCACCTCGCTCAGCGGATCGGCTTGATCAAGGACGGCCGGATCATCTTCGAGGGCGACATCGCCGAGCTACGTCGCGAAATGGCGACCGACACCCGCATCTCATGGCAACCGCCCATCGGCCTCGACCTTTCCGACCTGCTGGACGAGTGGAAGTCCGTGCGCGCCGGCCCTGATGGACGTCTGTCCTTGCCCACGCAAACGCCGACAGTGCATCTGGCTCGCCTGATTGATTGGGCCCGCAATCGCGGCATTGATGAGCTGCCCGAGCTGCAAGTCGAGCGACCCGACCTGGAAGAGATGTACCTCGAACTGGTCGACGACAGTCAAGTGCTCGATCCGGCGGAGCCGAGATGAATACCGCAGACATCGCGCGCACGCTGCGCCTCGGCTTCTTCTACATGTTGCTCAACCTGAAGACGATCTATCGCCAGCCGGCCGCGCTGTTCTTCGTGGTCGCCTTCCCGATCATGTTCCTGGTCATCTTCTCTTCCCTCTTGACCTTCGAGATCGGCATTCCACCCGAGGCCGAGGGGCACGTCCCGGTCGTCAAGTTCAGCCAGTACTTCGTCGCCGGAATCGTCGCCGTCGCGATCTTCGGCACGTCGTTCAACCTGCTCGGCACGTCGCTATCGATCCAACAGTTCGACGGCACGCTCAAGCAACTCGCAGCCACGCCGTTGCCCCGGGCCTCGTTCTTCATGGGCCTGGTCGGGACGGCGCTGGCCTACACGATCCTGCAACTCGTGATCATGATCATCCTCGGGGTGTTCGCCTACGGCATCGAACTGCCCGACGCCGGGGGCTGGCTGACCTTGACCTGGATCATCCTGCTCGGCGTCCCGGCCGGCTGTGTACTCGGGATAGCGATTACCAAAATCATTCCGTCCGCCAACGCCGCTCCCGCGGTGATTCAGGCGCCGTTCATCATCTTGCAGTTCATCTCGGGGGTGTTCTTCACCCTCGCGTCGTTGCCGACCTGGCTCCAGTGGGTCGCCGGGGTCTTCCCCCTGCGCTGGCTGGCCCAGGGCCTGCGCTCCGTCTTCCTGCCCGACGCCTACAAGTTTGCCGAACCCGGAATGAGCTGGCAGCTCGAACTGGCCGCAATCGTGCTGGGCGTCTGGATCGTCGCCGGCCTCGGCCTCTCGATCCTCACCTTCAAGTGGGACCGCTCGGGCTAACGCTGTCGACGGAGTTTATGCCGGCGCTCGCGCTCGACCTGTTGATTCCGGCGACGCTGTGCTTGCAGCAGCGCCTCGTGAATGTCATCGGAACGGTCTCCGCCGCTTGATTCCACCTGTCGCTGGCCGCGCCGCAGCTCCGATTGGCCTTGCAGCCTCGTCGACCTCTGGCGCGCCTCAAGGTTGGCGCCGGTCTCGTCACGGACTCGTTCGAGCGTGCTGCCGACGCTCGGCATCGCCTTGGAGTGGTCGGTCATGCCTTCGGCCAGAAAGCTCGATGCCTGGCCGTGCATCTCCAACTCGTAACGCATGCGAGATTCCGCACCCATCACGTGGAGATGGCGCAGGATCCAGTTCTCGAACCGAAGGATCCCGCGACCGAGCGGTGTGCGTTCGCCGCCGAGCAGGAAGCGCAATGGCCGAATCAGTGCCACCACCACAATCTCGCCCAGGCCGATCACCATCATCTCGTGCCTCCGATCAGACCCGGCGGAAACGCAGCGCGACCGCCATCGGGATCTCAGCCAGGAAGTTCCACATCAACTTGGCTTCCTCGATCGGTTGCTGCGGAGCGGCCAGCTCCTCCATCCCGTCGAGCACCAGGCCCGAGGCAAACGCGTCGGCCAGCAGTTCGCTCATCGATCGGTGGAAGTAAATCTGCGGCTCCTTCTGCGCGGTGTTGGTCCTGCCGTGGGTGACATACCGCGAGAGGTAGCGGGTGATCGTCAGACCGTGCGGCTCGCCCTCCTCCTCGGCCTTGGCCAACTTGTAGCCGGCAGTGGCGTACCCGGGATGCAGCGTGACCACCACGAAAGCCCCGCGCGGTCGGAGTACGCGCCAGGCCCCGCCGAACATGGGGCGCAGCAGCGGCATCGACATCACGCCCATGATGCAGACGGCCGCATCGAACGGCCCGCCGCAGTTGAGGATGGCCCGCTCGTCCGTCGCATCGACGGTCTGGTACGTGACATCCACCGCCTGATCGGAGATGGTCTCGGTGCGCCGCTCGGCGTGGGCAATCAGCGACGGCGAGAGATCGGTAGCCAGCACGGTCATCCCGGCACGTCCGAGCCGACGCGCGAACGCGCCGTTACCGCAAGCGAACTCGATCACCTTGGCGCCCCGCTCAAGACCGAGCATCCGCTCAGCGGCCGGCGCGAAGACATCGTGGTGGAATTCATCTCCCCGATCGCCCCAGCGCTCATCGAAGAAGTCGGCGCCCTTCTCCCACCCGTCAAGAACCTGCTGGCGCAACTGAGAAATCATCGCGTTCGGGTCGGGTGGGGCCTGTGGGCGTTGCTGACTCATGCGCTCAGGGTAATCCGCTCGCCGGTCGCCGTATCCGAGCAAACAGGAGACGCCCGGTGGAATTCCTATACTCGCGCAACTTGCTAGCGGAGCAGGCGATGGACGAGCGCAACTATTGGCAGCGGCTCAACGCGAAACGCCTGCGCCGCCGTGCGCTGCTTCGAGCCGCCGTCCGTGCGGGTGTAGGCGTCGCCGGTGTCGCGCTGGTCGGTTGCGGAGACGATGACGACGACGATGCGGTTGTCGTCGTCGAGTCCCAGGCTCAGCAGGCCGCCGCCCCGCGCCCCCGAGTTCGACAGCCCGACGGCCCGTCCCCGCAACAGCAGCAAGACCAGGCGGAACAGCAGGCCGAGCAGGTCGAGCGCCAGCAACAGGCTTCGGCAACACAACAGGAGTCTCTGGAGCAGGATCAGCAGCCTGTCCAGCAGCAGGAACAGGTTGCGGTGACCCAGGTGGTGCGCGGCGGTGACCTCCGCCTCTCCACTCCCGCCCACGCGCACGACTACTTCGATCCCCATCGGGCCGTGTTCGGCACTACCCAGTACTGGATGGGGTTCTACATGAACAACGTGATTCGCTGGCGCAACAAGGCGCAGGCGATCATGGAGCCCGACATATGCAGCCTGCCGGAGACACCCGATGAAGAGACCTATCTGTTCCGTGTGGATCAGGGCGCGCGCTTCTGGGACCGGTTCCCCACCGAAGGCAGCCGAACCGTCACGTCGGAGGACATTCGCGTCAACTTCCAGCGCCACATCGAAGGCCGAGACGCGACCGGCGCCGAGGACGGAACCTTCCCGCATCGGGATTCCTACGCGAAAACGCGCTCGATGGATACGCCCGACGACCTGACCTTCATCGCCCGCACCGACGGTCCCGACGCCACCTGGTTGGGTGTTCCCCTGGGACCGTTCGGCTGGATCACATCGCCCGAAGCGATCGCGGCGTTCGGCGACCGCTGGCGAGACGATCCAACCAACATCGAGCTGTCCAGCGGGACCGGCATGACGATCCCGCGCTCCTACGACCCTGATATCGGGATCGAACTCGAACGCAATCCGAGCTTCTGGAAAGCCGGTGTCGACGGTCTGCCGCTCCCGTACTTCGATGAGGTCACGTTCGCCAGCATGCAGGATCCAACCGCGATCGAAACGGCCTATCGCGGCCGCGAAATCTCGATTGGCGGCTTTCCGCTCACCTCGATCCAGGTGGAGTCGATCTCGTCCGACTTCCCCGACCATCCGACCGGCAGCGTGCCCTTCGGCTATCCGATCATCACCGGCTGGTTCAACTTCAACCGAGACTGGCCGGGCTGGGACGGACTGGGCAATCCCTACCTCGATCGGCGCTTCTGCCAGTCCATGCATGTGGCCGTCGATCGCTACCTGATGATCGACACGGTCTATCTCGGTTCCGCCAAACCCACAGGCCAGGAGGACACGCCCTGGTACAACAGCTATTGGGCGATTCCCGAGGAAGAACTTCTGACGGTTCCCGGTTTCCGCCCGGACCGAGAAACCGACATCAAGGAAGCTCGAGCACTGCTCGATGCATCCGGCTATGACGTCGAGCGCCCTGTCAAGCTGATCGCGCCCGAGTTCTGGGAGGTCACCTATCCGGGCGTGCTCGAGACCGAGCGCGCCATGTACACCGAAGCCCTCGGCCTCGACGTGCAGTTTCAGATGGAGCCGTTCCCAGTCATCCTCCAGCGCATGATCGACGGCAGCTACCCCGGTTCCGGCCCGCAGTGGACCAATGCGCCGATGGAGCTCGATCCGACGACCGCCTACCACAACCGCTTCATCCCCGGCGGCAGCTGGAACTACTTCCACTACGACTACGAGCCGATGGCAGAGATCGTGATGCGAATGCGGACCACGATCGACCACCAGCTTCGCCGCGCCCTGGCGCACGACGCGCAACGGATCGCCCTTGGAACGCATCCCGACCATGGTCTCGAGGGCATCTCGCCGACTCCGGGCGTGATGAACGGGATCGCCCCATCGGTCTGGTGGCCGTTCGTCCACCGCGGTGAGGACTCGCTCCAGTTCGCCCACGACTCGCACCGTCACGACGACACCTGGCTCGACATCACCCATCCCGATTACCCTACCTAGGCATTCGGTGCTGTGCGGTGACGAGGCCGTTTCAAAATCCCTAGCATTCTGCAGTTGGAAGCTGGTCGAGTCGAACACGAGGAGAGGTTCCATGACAGAGCGAAACTACTGGCAGCGAATGCGGCGCAAGCAGATGAGCCGGCGCGCCTTGTTGCGAGCCTCCGGTCGGGCCGGCGTCGGCGCAGCGGGATTGGCCCTGGTCGGCTGCGGCGACGATGACGACGACGGCCAGCAGTCGGCCGCGCAGGCGACCGCGCAACAGCAACAGCAACAACAGGCCATGCAGCAACAGGGCGGGCAAGCCCAACAGCAGCAAGCCATGCAACAGCAGGGTGGTCAGGAGCAACAGGACGCGGCTGCGGAGTCGCAGGCTGGGCAGGCAGAGCAACAGGAGCAGTCGGCTGCCGATGCCGAGGAGCAACAGCAAGCTGCGATCGCGGAGATTGTGCGCGGCGGCAACCTGACTTTCTCGACCCCGGCCGCAACGCACGACTACTTCGATCCCGGCCGCGGGGTGTTCGGTCCTACGCAGTTCTGGATGGGGTTCTACATGAACTACCTCATCCGCTACCGCAACAAGGAACAGGACATCGCCGAGCCCGACATCGCCTCGTTGCCCGAAATCCCCGACGACGAGACCTACATCTTCAAGATCGATCAGGGCGCGCGCTTCTGGGACCAATATCCGACCGAAGGCGGTCGGTTGGTGACCTCCGAAGATATCCGCGTCAACTACGAACGCCAGATCGAGGCCAAGGACGCCACTGGCGCCGACGACGGCACCTACCTCTCCGCTGGCGCATTCCGCCGCACCGCCTCGATGGACGTGCCGGACGACGAGACTTGGATCGCCAAGACCGACGGCCCCGACGCCACTTGGCTCGGTGTCCCGCTGCGGCCCTTCAGTTGGATCACCTCGCCCGAAGCGATTTCTGAATTCGGCGACCGCTGGCGCGACGAAGCCGGCAACCTCGAACTGTCCAGCGGCACCGGCCCCTTCATCCCCCACAGCTATGACCCCGACATCGGGATCGGCATGTCGCGTAACCCCAACTACTGGAAAATGGGCGTTGACGGCCAGCCGCTGCCCTACTACGACGAGGTCACGCTGGCCAATATGGAGGACCCGACCACAGTCGACGCCGCCTACCGCAGCAAAGAAATCCTCAACGGGCGCTTCCCGCTCACCACGCTGCAAGCCGACGGCATCGCCGAAGACTTCCCCGACCACAACTACGGACAAATCGCCTTCGGCTTCACAATCATCACGCTGGTCAACTACAACCCCGACTGGCCCGGTGAGGACGGCCTCGGCAACCCCTGGGTCGACCGACGCTTCGCCAAGGCGCTCGGCATGGCCGTTGACCCGTACCTGATGATCGACACGGTCTACCTCGGTTCAGGCAAGCCGACCGGTCTGCACGACACCCCGTGGTACAGCTCGTACTGGGCGCTTCCGGAGGAAGAACTGCTGCAAACGCCCGGCTTCCGCCCCGACCGCGACACCGACATCGCCGAAGCGCGGGCACTGCTTGAAGCCTCCGGCTACGACAAGAGCCGCGGCCTGCGCATGATCGCGCCCGACCTATGGGAAGCATCCTATCCCGGCGTACTCGAAACCGAAGTCGGCATGTACAAGAACGCGCTCGACCTCGATGTCGAGTTCGACGTGCAGCCCTACACCGTCATCCTGCAGCGCTTCGTCGACGGCACGTACCCCGGCAGCGGCCCGCAGTGGGGCAACCCGCCCGCCGAACTCGACCCGACTGCGCCTTACAACGACTTCTTCACCCCGGAAGGGTCGGTGAACACACTGTCTTACGACTACCCGCCGATGGCCGAGATCGCGTACAAGATGCGCGTCACCCTCGACCGCGAAGAGCGTTGGGAGATGGCGCAAGACGCCCAGCGTCTGCTGCTCGGTACTCACCCCGATCACGGCCTGGACGGAATCACCACGATCCCCGGCGTGATGAACGGCATCTCGCCGGTGCTCTGGTGGCCGTTCGTGCATCACAGCGAGGACACGTTGCAGTTCGCTCACGCCAGCCATCGCTACGACGAGACCTGGATCGACGTGAACCACCCCGACTACCCGGCCTAGTCCTGCACTTGGCCCAGCCGGCGGCGGCCCGCGATGAGAATCCATCGCGGGCCGCCTGCTCGTTCTGCTCCACGGATATTTCGACATTCGGTCGTATCGCTGGTGCGTACGGTGTAACCGCGATTACACTTCGCCAATCTCCTGCCGACACCATGAGCAAAGGAGCGGGCAGATGAGCGAGCGAAACTACTGGCAACGCATGCGGCGCAATCGAATGAGCCGGCGTGCCCTCTTGCGCGCTTCGGGGCGGGCCGGCGTAGGGGCCACCGGCCTCGCGCTGGTCGGTTGCGGTGACGATGACGATGACGACGGTGTCGCCCAGGTTCGACAGCAGCGGCAGCAACAACAGCAGGCGATGGAGCAGCAGGGCCAGCAGCAGCAACAGCAGCAGGCCATGCAACAGCAACAGCAGGAGCTGGCTGCCGATCAGGCGGCGCAACAGGCTGATCAACAGGAACAGCAGTCGGTTGCCGACGCCGGCGAGCAGCAGCAACAGCAACAGGCGGCGGCCGAGGTTCCCGAAAGTGGAATACCGACGTATGGCGGCACGATGCGCCGGGCGTCAACGATTGAGACGCACGACTACTGGGATCCGCACCGCGGCGTGTTCGGGCCGACCCAGTTCATGCACTCGATGCTCTACAACAACCTGATCCGCTGGAAGAACAAGGAAAAGTCGGAGATCGAGGCGGATATCGCCGCCATACCGGAGATCCCCGACCCGACGACGTACGTCTTCACGATCAATCCGCGGGCGGCGTGGCATGACGCGTATCCGACCGAGGGCGGGCGCAACATCACCGCCGAAGACATTGTGGTCAACGTGGACCGCAACACGGCCGGTGTTGACTCGACCGGCGCCGAAGACGGCTCGTTCCTGGGCCTCTCGAGCTGGCGCAAGATCACTAGCGCCGAAGCGGTGGACGAAGCAACTCTGCGCACGACCTCGGACGGCGTCGATTCTACCTACCTGTCGGCCACCTTCCTGCGACCGTTCGGCTGGATGGCCGCACCGGAGGGTATCCGCGAGTGGGGCACCGAATCGGATGTCTGGCGCGACGACCCGACCACGCTGCGGGTGGCCGGATCGGGTCCGTTCATCGCCGAGAGCTATGAGCCGACCGAGGTGTTTGTCGCCAACCGCAACCCGAACTACTGGAAGGATGATGCCTGGGGCCAGCAGCTGCCGTATGTGGACAAGATGGAGTACTACAACCTCTTCGATGAGACCGCGATTGAGACCGCGGTCCGCTCGAAGGAGCTGGACGGCGCCTGGCTGAACATCAGTCGGGTGGAGTCGCTGCTCAACGACTTTCCACAGATGCAACGCAACACGGTCGGCGGCGGGTTCACGATCATGATCCGGACCAACTACAACCCCGACTGGCCCGGCGAGGACGGCGAGGGCAACCCCTGGTTGGATCGCCGCGTGGCCGCGGCCTACCACCTGGCTACGGACCGCTACCTGATGATCGACACCGTCTACCTGGGCTCGGCCAAGCCGTCGGTGCTGGAGGAGATTCCCTGGTTCTCGACATTCTGGTCGCCGAGCCAGGAGGAGATGACGGAGATCCCGGGCTTCCGGGCCGACCACGAGAAGGACCTGCAGGAGGCGAACGAACTGATGGACGCGAGCGGCTTCCGCGACACCGGTCGTTCGATCTATCTGTTCGCGCCCGATGTTTGGGAGACGCGCTATCCCGGCATCGTCGAGACGGCGAAGAACATGTACGAGTCGGCGCTCGGCGTCGGCATCGAAATCAGCATCGACCCGTACACGATCTTGCTGCAGCGCCTGGTCGACGGCACCTCAACCGGCCAGATTCCCTGCTGGACCAACCCGCCGTCCGACCTCGATCCGACCAGCTACTGGCTCAACGGCCGCGTGCCGGGCGGATCGGCGAACTTCTACAGCTACGAGAATCCGCGCGTGACCGAGATCGCAGAGGAGATGAAAATCACGCTCGACATCGAGGCAAAGGGTGTGCTGGCCGAGGAAATGGTCCAACTCCAGCTTGGCATCCACCCCGACTACGGCTGGGAGTCGCTCTCACCGGGTCTGGGTGTGATGAACCCGGTCTCGAATGAGGCGTCTTGGCCGTGGTACCACGTGATCCCCGACGGTTACCAGTTCGCCCACCAGGGCCACAAGATCGTCGAGGAGCTGTGGCTCGACACCGCCCACGAGGACTACCCGGCGTAGACCAGAGATCGCCCGGCGCGGCCGCGAATGTGGGGTCGGCGCCGGGCGATGCCGCTCTCGTCTGTTGCGGATTCGACACCAGCAACGTCAATTCGCTTACACTCTGCCAAGTCGCAACCGCGTGCGACGCGTGTCTGACTTGATGGAGCCTGAGATGACTGAACGCAACTACTGGCAACGCATGAGGCGGAATCGGATGAGCCGGCGCGCTCTGCTGCGAGCGTCCGGTCGGGCGGGAGTGGGCGCCGCCGGTCTGGCGTTGATTGGCTGCGGTGGCGACGACGATGAGGACAGCGTCGCGCAAACCAGGCAACAACAGCAGCAGGCGATGCAGCAGCAGGCTGCGCAGCAACAACAACAGCAGGCGATGCAGCAGCAGTCGGCGCAACAGGGCCAGCAAACGCAGGAGGAGGAAGCCGCGGCTCAAACGGCGCAGCAGGCGGATCAGCAAGAGCAGACGGCCGACGAGGCCGACCAACAGCAGCAGGCGGCGGTGTCGAACATCACCCGCGGCGGCACGTTGCGCTTCTCGAGTCCCGCCCGCACCCACGACTACTTCGATCCGCATCGAGCCGTGTTCGGGCCGACTCAGTTCTGGATGGGGTTCTACATGAACTACCTCATCCGCTGGCGCAACAAGGAGCAAGGCATCATCGAGAGCGATATCGCTTCGCTGCCCGAAACTCCTGATGCGGAGACCTACATTTTCTCCGTTGACCGCGGCGCGCGGTTCTGGGATCAATACCCGACCGAAGGCGGCCGCCTCGTGACCGCACAGGACATCGAAGTCAACTTCGAGCGCCAGATCGACGCCGCAGACGCGACCGGCGCGGAAGACAGCACCTTCCTCGGCGCTTCGGCCTTCCGCAAGACCGCCTCGATGGAGACACCCGACGAAATCACGTTCATCGCCAAAACAGATGGCATCGACGCGACCTATCTCGGCAGCCCAGTGTTGCGGCCCTTCTCATGGATCACGTCACCGGAAGCGATCTCCGAGTTCGGCGACCGTTGGCGCGATGAGGCGACCAACGTTGAGCTGTCTTCCGGAACCGGACCCTACATTCCACAAACGTACGACCCCGACATCGGTCTGGACATGGTCCGCAACGATGGCTACTGGAAGACCGGCGCCGACGGCCAGCCGCTTCCGTACATGGACGGCATCGGCATCGAGAGCATCGACGATCCGACTGTTGTTGAGACCGCGTATCGCAACGGGGAAATCGACGTCGGCGGGTTCCCGCTGTCGACCTTGCAAGCGGAATCGATCGGCAACGACTTCCCCGATCATCCGCAAGGTCAGATCGCCTTCGGATTCACGATCATTACCGGCATCTTCAACTACAACCCGGACTGGCCGGGCGAGGACGGCCTGGGCAATCCCTACCTCGATCGCCGCTTCTGCTACGCGCTACACCTGGCCGTTGACCGCTACCTGATGATCGACGCGGTCTACCTCGGCTCGGGCAAGCCAAGCGGTCAAGAGCACACGCCCTGGTTCAACAAGTACTGGGCGATCCCCGAAGAGGAGCTGCTCTCGACACCGGGCTATCGGCCCGACCGCGATGCCGACATCGCCGATGCCCGCGCGGCTCTCGACGCATCGGGCTACGACAAGGATCGCAAGATGATCCTCTACGCGCCCGACATCTGGGAGCAGACGTACCAGGGCATCCTCGAGACCGAGAAGAACATGTACGAGGAGGCGCTGGGGATCGAGATCGAGTTCAACATCCAGCCCTACACCGTGCTGTTGCAGCGCTGGGTATCGAAGACCTACCCGGGTGGCGGCCCGCAGTGGACCAATCCGCCGGACGACCTCGATCCGACGACGTCGTACCTGCAGAACCTCACGCCGGGCGGAGCGACCAACAACCTGTCCTACGACTTCCAGCCGATGACGGATATCGCCAACGAGATGCGTGTCACACTGGACAACGAACAGCGCCGCGACATGGCCTTCGAGGCGCAGCGGATCTTGCTGGGCACTCATCCGGATTACGGCGTCGAGGGTCTGGGATTCGCTCCGGCCGTGATGAACGGCATCTCGCCGGCGCTCTGGTGGCCATACGTGCAGCGCCCCGACGATACATTGCAGTTCGCCCACGCGTCGCACCGTTACGACGACGCATGGCTCGACGTGAACCACCCGGATTATCCCGCCTAATGTGCACCTTCGCACGAACCTCAGTGGCGCTTGTAGTCAACTGATCGGGAGCAGCGATGCAGCGATACCTCCTCCAGCGCATACTCCTGGTGATCCCGACGCTGTGGTTGGTTGTTTCGCTGCTCTTCCTTGCGCTTCGTGCCCTGCCGGGCGACTTCGTCACCCGCAAGCTCTCGAACCTGGAGAACCAGGGTGCCGAGCAACGTGAATCTGAAATCACTGGCTTCATCGAGGTCGAGGAGACGTTGCATCGCGTGATCTCCGGCGACACTCTCGAGTCGATTGCCGCGGAGAACAACACGACGGTTTCGGAGCTCCTGGCGACGAATCCCGACCTCGATACCTCAGCTGACTTACGGCCGGGCACCAGAGTTGCGCTGATTCCAGGCCGGTTGCTCGAGACGATCGCGGTCGCGGAGAAAGTATCACTGCCTGAAGAAGCCCAGCAGGGCGTTCAGTTGCTGATCGATCGCAATCCTGATACCGACTTTCCCTTGTATCAGGGCAAACCATACGCGGAGGCCGGAACACTCCTGACGATCCGCACAAGCCTCACGTTGGAGGAGTTGGCGCACGTCAACCGGATTGAGGCGGGCGACATCCTGGCCGTCAATCCGACCGGGAGCCCGAGCAATCCCGACGGCAGCCTGACTGCTGATACCCAGTTGGTTCCAACCACGCTGGTGTTCGCGGAGGAGGGCGACACGCTCGAACGGATTGCGGTCGCCTTCGGGCGCAACCTCGATGACTTGACGGAGGCGAATCGCGGTGTCGATGCCGCTGAACCACTCGAGGCCGGCAAGGAGATCCTGATCCCGTCGGACAAGATCGTCACACCGACGACCAAGATTACCGAGGCCAACATCCGGCATCGGCTTGGGATCGACAAGCCGCTGGGCACGCAGTACATCGATTTCCTCTGGGAGACGGTGCGGCTCAAATTCCGTCCTTCGTTCCAGACCCAGGAGGGTTCGCTCGACATCTTCCTGCGCGCGCTGCCGCGCACGTTGCACCTCAACGTTTACTCCTTGATTGTGGCGTTGATCATCGCGTTGCCGGTCGGGATTCTCTCGGCCATGCGGCAGGACCGTCCGCTCGACTACGCACTGCGCGGTTTTGCCATCCTGGCACTGGCGGCGCCCTCGTTCTGGATTGCAACGATGCTGATCTTCGTCGTCACACCCGGCGGTATCTCGGAGAGCGGCATCTGGTCGATTCCGCTGACGTCCGAGGAGGCGCGCTCGGTCTTTACCTCCTTCACCGGCGCGCTGGCGCTCTATTCGATTCCGGCGGTCGCCGGAGGGATTGCGGCGGGTGCGGGCCTGATGCGGATCACCAGGTCCGAGCTGCTTGAGGTGTTACGTCAGGACTACGTGCGCACTGCCTGGTCCAAGGGCCTGCGCGAGCGCACGGTGATCCGACGACACGCGATGCGCAACGCATTGGTCAATGTGATGAGCGTGCTCGGCTTGCAGGTCGCCGCGCTCGTCGGAGGCAACATCATCCTTGAGTTGCTCTTCAATATCCCAGGCATCGGTCTGCTGCTGATCCAGCGGATCAACCAGGCCGACCTGCCGGTCGTGCAGACGATGGTCTTCTTCTTCGCGCTCTTCATCATCGTCGTCAACATCATCATCGACATCTCGTACGCGGTGATCGACCCGCGTATTCGATACACCTAACCGGGTCGAGCGGGAGACGCATTATGAGCGACGAACGTCAGACGACCGCCACAGAACTGGAAGAGTTCGCGCAGGCTCAGGGTCTGCGCGTTGAAGAACGCACCACGCTCCAACTGGTCACCAGGGCGCTGATTTCGTTCTTCAGGACCAAACCGCTGGGCGCCGCAGGTCTCGTGCTGGTCGTGGTCTGGTCGGTCATCGCGGTCGGCACCGTCGGTTCCGGCGGCGGTTGGCTCGGAATCGGGCGCTACGACTCGCAGGACGTCTTCAAGATCGCCAACTCCAGCTTCGCCGACGACAAGATGGCCAACGCCCTGGACGGTGAGCCGGCCGACATCTCCGATGCACGGCTGCGGGAACTGTTGCTCGCCCCGGAGGTCTACGGAGAACTCGCCCGGGAGTCCGGTGTGCTGGACGACATGCTCGCCTACGTCGAAGGCCTGATTGCCACCGGCACGGTGCTGACTCACCTGTCGGAGGAGATCGATCCGGCACAGATCGAGATCGCCAACGGCACAATCACAGATGTCGACGATCTGCTGGCGACGGGAACCAACACGCCATTGACGACCGCCTCGCTCCAGGGCCCATCGACCAAGCATTGGTTCGGCACCGACCGCGCCGGGCACGACTTGTTCTCGCGGGTGACCGAAGGCGCGCGGCTGTCCCTCTACATCGGATTCTTCGCGACACTGATTGGCGTCGTTGCCGGTACGGCTCTCGGTCTGGTCGCGGGCGGCCTGGGCGGCAACATCGACCTGGCGATCAGCCGTCTGGTAGACGCGCTGCTCTCGTTCCCACCGATTGTGCTGCTGCTGCTCCTGCGCTCGGTCACCGAGCCCTCGGCGATCTGGGTGACGCTGGCGCTCTCTGTACTGGCGATCGCACCCGTGCAGCGAATTGTGCGCGGCGCCGTGATCGCGCTTCGCGAGATGCCATTCGTCGAAGCAGCCCGCACCGTCGGCGCGACCAACGCGCGGATCATGATGCTGCATATCCTGCCCAACATTGTCGCCCCGTTGATCGTGATTTTCTCGATCACGATCGGCGCGTTCATTCTCGCCGAGGCGGCGCTCAGCTTCCTCGGTCTGGGCACCCTCGACGTTTCCTGGGGCAAGATGATCGCAGACGGACGCCAGTTCATCGTCCAGTCTCCGTGGACATCGCTCTTCGCCGGTCTCGCACTGACCAGCCTGGTCTTCGGCTTCAACGTCTTGGGAGACGCGCTACGGGACGTCTTTGATCCCCGCCTTCGAGGAACCCGCTAGGCCGACTCTCGACGCGTCGCAGTGTTTCTATCTGGTCGCAGGGCTGACCGGGTTGAGCGAATGCGACAGTACGCATCGGTTGGGCTAGAATTGTCCAACTATCGGCGCGTCCCCAGAAGCGCTGAAAAGGAGTGAGACCGATGAGCGATCGCAACTATTGGCAGCGCATGCAGCGCAATCGTTTGAGTCGACGTGCCCTCTTGAGAGCATCAGGGCGAGCCGGCGTTGGCGCGGCCGGTCTAGCGCTGGTCGGCTGCGGCGACGATGACGACGACGGACAGGCCGTCGCTCAGACGCGGCAACAGCAGCAACAGCAACAGCAGGCGATGCAGCAACAGCAGCAGGCGATGCAGCAACAGCAGCAGGCCATGCAGCAGGAGCAGCAAGATCAACAGGCCGACCAGGCTGCTCAGCAGGCTGAGCAGCAGGAACAGCAGACTGTCGCCCAGGCCCAGCAGCAGCAACAACAACAGCAGCAGGCCGGGGCTCCGCTACGCACGTACGGCGGCACGCTGAAGTTCTCGACGCCGGCCGCGACCCACGATTTCTTCGACCCGCACCGCGGCGTCTTTGGTCCCACCACCTACTGGATGGGGTTCTACATGAACTACCTCATCCGTTGGGCGAACAAAGAGCAAGGGACCGTGGAGTCGGACATCTCCTCCCTCCCGGAGCAGCCCGACGGCGAGACGTACATCTTCAACATCGATAGAGGTGCGAGCTGGTGGGATCAGTACCCGACCGAGGGTGGCCGAATGGTCACGGCTCAGGACGTCGACATCAACTTCGATCGCCAGATCGCCGCACTCGACGCCGACGGCAACCCCGATGCTCGTTTCCGCGGTCAGGACGCCTTCCGAAAGACGGTGTCCAAGGAAGCTCCGGACGAGCAGACCTTTATCGCCAAGACTGACGGTCCCGACTCCACCTATCTGGGTGGCACGATCCTGCGGCCATTCTCCTGGATTACGTCGCCCGAAGGCATCCAGGAGTTCGGCAGCCGCTGGCGTGATGAAACGGCCAACGTCGAGCTCTCTTCCGGCTCGGGTCCGTTCATTCCGATCAGCTACGACCCCGACATTGGCATCTACCTCGAACGAAATCCGAACTACTGGAAGAATGGCGCCGACGGCCAGCAGTTGCCCTATCCGGACGCCGTGGATTTCGTCAACCTGACCGACCCGACGGCGGTCGACGCCGCCTACCGCGGGCAACAGATCGATATCGGCGGATTCCCGCTGTCCTCGGTCCAGGTTGAAGAGTTGACCAGCGACTTCCCCGACCATCCGCTTGCTGAAGGCGCATTCGGATACACGATCGTCACCGTCACGGGTACGTACGAACCGGGGTGGGAAGGTTCAGACGGACAGGGTAACCCCTATCTCGACCGTCGCTTCGCCTACGCGATGCACGTCGCGGTGGACCGCGACCTGCTGATCGACGCCGTATATCTCGGTGCGGCCAAGCCCTCCGGCACGCACTACTGCCCCTGGTTCTCGACCTATTGGACGATCCCGGCGGACGAGCTTCGCACGTTCCCCGGCTACCGGATCGACCGCGAGGCCGACATCCAGCTCTGTCGCGAGCTGATTGACGCCTCCGGCTTCGACACCGACCGCACCGTCACGATCTACATCCCAGACCTTTGGGAGAGCACCTACCCGGGCATCTCCGAGACCACCCGCAACATGTATCGCGAGGCCGTTGGTTTCAACGTCGAGCTCGATCTGCAGCCCTACACGGTGATGCAGGACCGGTTCGACAACAAGACCTTCCCCGGCCGTGCTCCGACGTGGACCAACCCACCGGCCGACCTCGACCCGACGGCCCAGTTCGGGCTCGCGCTCAAGGTTGGTGGCGCCTCCAATGTGACGCAGTACAACTACTCGCCGGTCGAAGACATCATCGACGAGATGACGGTCACGCTCGACACCGAGAAGCGTCGCGACATGGCGCGCAACGTGCAGCGGATCGGACTCGGCGTGGACGAGGGCGGCGGCTACCCGAACAGCGATCACGGTCTGGACGGCATCTTCAGCTGGTTCGGCGTCATGAACGGTGTTGTGCCAACGATCTGGTGGCCCTACGTCAACCGCGACGAGGAC
This sequence comes from Dehalococcoidia bacterium, assembly GCA_965208665.1. Taxonomy (GTDB): domain Bacteria; phylum Chloroflexota; class Dehalococcoidia; order Bin125; family Bin125; genus Bin125. The sequence goes on along the minus strand of CBDBPH010000002.1, from coordinate 996,717 downwards.
ACTTGGCAGTTCGCACACGACTCGCACAACCACGACGAGACCTGGCTCGACACGAATCACCCGCAGTTCCAGGCGTAGGCCGCCGGGATTCGATGCAACACGGCCGCGGGGTTTCGCTCAACCTGAGAGCGGAACCCCGCGGCTGCTGCAGAGCACTGCCGCCCACCGCCGCTTGTTGAGGCTGGAGCGCTAGATGCAGAAGTATCTGATTCGCCGCCTCTTGCTGGTGATACCGACCCTGTGGTTGGTGATTTCGATGCTCTTCTTGGGCGTGAATCTGCTGCCGGGTGACTACGTCACCATCAAGCTCTCGAATCTCGAAGCCTCCGGAGCGACGACGCAGCCCGCAGATATCATCGGCGAGATAGAGATTGAGCGAACGCTGCATCGTGTGGTGGCTGGTGACAGCGTCGACTCCCTGGCGCTCTTCTACGGGGTCGCGCCGGACGAGATTCTTGCTCTGAATCCACGGCTGAATCGAGACAGCGAGCTGATTCCCGGCTCCAGCATCATCATCATCGATGGCCAGTTGTTGTCCGTGATCGCCCGCCAGGAGCGGCTGGCGCTTCCAGAAGACGTTGACCAGGGCATCGCCTTGCTGATGGAGCGCAACCCAGCAGTCGACTTCCCGACGTTCGCCGGGGAGCCGTTCGCTCCCGCCGGGAGCAACCTGAAACTGCGGGACAGTACGACAATCACGGAACTCGCTCAGGTCAACCGGGTTCGACCCGAGGACTACCTCAATGTCAACCTGGTCGGCACGCCGTCCAATCCGGACGGCGAACTGACAGCAAACACGCCGTTGCTGCCGGGATCGACCATCATCGCGCCGACTCGGGAAATCACTGAGTCGTCGGTCAAGCATCGACTCGGGCTGGACAAGCCGCTCGGGATTCAATACGTGGAGTTCATCTGGGACACGATCCGGCTCAGGTTCCGACCGTCCTTCCAGACGAACGAACCATCGATGGATATCTTCCTGCGCACGCTCCCGCGCACGCTCCACCTCAATGTGTACGCCTTGATCGTGGCCATCGTTGTCGCACTGCCGGTCGGCGTGTTCTCGGCGATGCGTCAGGACCGACTGCCGGACTACCTGTTGCGCGGCTTTGCCATTTTCGCTCTTGCGGCGCCCTCCTTCTGGGTCGCGACCATGCTGATCTTCGTCGTGTCGCCGGGTTCTCTCTTCGAAGGCGGCTTATGGTCGATTCCGCTGGCTGAGGAGGAGGCGCGAAGCATCTTTACCTCGGTACCGGGATTCTTCGCCCTCTATACGATCCCGGCGGTGGCCGGCGGGATTGCCGCCGGAGCCGGACTTATGCGCATCACCCGCTCAGAGCTGCTTGAGGTGTTGCGCCAGGACTACGTGCGCACCGCATGGTCGAAAGGGCTGCGCGAACGACAGGTCATTCGGCGACACGCCTTCCGCAATGCGTTGGTACCGGTACTCAGCGTGTTCGGACTGCAAGTTGCTGCTCTGGTTGGCGGCAACATCATCCTCGAGGTCTTGTTCAACATTCCCGGTGTCGGCCTGGCTCTGCTGCAGCGCATCTACCAGGCCGACACTCCGGTGATTGCGACGATGGTCTTCTTCCTCGCACTGTTCGTGATTATTGTCAACATCATCATCGACATCAGCTACGCGCTCATTGATCCGCGCATCCGCTATGCATAGCTCGGCTGGGACGTCACCATGAGCGAACCATCGGCTGACGCGGGAGCCCTTGAGGAATTCGCGGCGTCCCAGGGTCTCAGGGTTGACGAGTCCGGTGGACTCCGCGGCGGTCTCCGCTGGTTCGCCGACTTCATGAGTCAAAAGCGGCTTGGCGCGGCCGGCGTACTGCTGGTCTTCCTCTGGAGCGTCATCGCAGTCGGCACCGTTGGCGATGGAGGCGGCTGGATGGGAATAGGCCGCTACGACTCCCGAGACGTGTTCGAGATCGCCTCGGTGAGCTACGCGGATGACAAGCTCGCCAATGCCTTAGAAGGCTTGGCCGCGGATGTCTCGGATGCGGAGCTACGCGGGCTGGTTTCCGACCCCGAGATCTACGGTTCGGCCGCTATCGACCAGGGCGTCGCGAACGAGATGGTCGACTACGCACTCCAGCACATTGAGGCCGGGACCCTGCTGGAGAGATTAATCGACGAAGAACAAATCGAGATTCGTAGCGGGACCATTCACGACATCGATGCGCTGCTCGCCACTGGCACCGACAACCCGCTGACCGCTGCCTCACTGCAGGGACCTTCGGGCAAGCACTGGCTTGGCACCGACCGGGCGGGTCACGATCTCTTTTCCCGGGTGACCGAGGGCGCGCGGCTTTCGCTGTACATCGGATTCTTCGCAACGTTGATTGGCGTCGGCGTCGGCACAATCATCGGATTGGTCGCTGGTTCTCTGGGCGGGACCGTCGACCTGACGGTGAACCGCGTCATGGACGCGATTCAGTCGTACCCGCCGATTGTGTTCCTTCTACTGATCGCATCATTGACTGATCCCTCTGCGCTGTGGGTGACGCTCGCACTGTCGGTGCTCGGCATCGCGCCTACTAACCGAATTGTGCGCGGAAGCGTCATTCAAATTCGCGAGATGCCGTACGTTGAGGCGGCTCGAACGATTGGCGCATCATCAATCCGAATCATGGTCTTTCACATTCTGCCCAATCTCTTTGCGCCGCTGATTGTGATTTTCTCGATCACGATCGGTGCGTTCATTCTGGCGGAAGCGGCGCTCAGCTTCTTGGGCCTGGGCACGCTCGACGTCTCGTGGGGCAAGATGATCGCCGATGGCCGCCAGTTCATTGTCTACTCGCCCTGGACATCGCTCTGGGCCGGCCTCGCCTTGACCTCGCTCGTGTTCGGCTTCAACGTTTTGGGCGATGCCTTACGCGACGTGCTCGACCCGCGGTTGCGGGGCAGCCGCTAGATGGTTGACGTATCTTCGCCGGTCCTATTGCCCTGGGCGCCTACTAGTCAGCGCGCGACAGAGCCGCCGCAGGGTGTCCGTTAGGATTGCCCTATAAGTAACGCCGGTTCCTACCGATGCGTTGCTTAGTCGGCTCCAAAGACAAAGGGGACAGTAATGGCAGAATTATCGATCAGCGACCAGATCGTGTTGTTGGGACTCGGCGAGGACGGTGTGCTTGACCGACCCTATGATGGCCGGCTGGACTATGCGATCGCCGGTGCTTCGTTGCTCGACCTGTCATTTCTGAATCGGATCGACACCGACCCCAATCGCCTGTTCATCATCTCGGCCGACGCGACCGGCAACCCGTTGCTCGATAGCGTGCTGCATCAGATCAACTCGGGTCCGCCGAACCAGCCAATCTCTTACTGGATCTCGGAGATCGCGCGCTACGCGCTGGTCCTGCGTCAGCAGATCATCGAAGACCTGACGGACCGCCAGATTATCCAGCGCGAGGCCGGGCGCCGCCTGATCGTCCTCAAGTCGGAGAAGTTTCCACCGATCGATCCGCAGGTCGTCCGCGACGTGCAGCGCAAGCTGATTGACACGTTGCTCTCTGATGAGATCCCCGACCCGGAGACGGTTGCCCTGATCGGACTCGCCCGTGCGAGCCGACTGCTTGAGTTGCTGCTGCCGCGCGAATACCTCGACCGTGTCGAAGCGCGGATTGAGCAGCTGGCCAGAATGGACCTGATCGGCATGAGCGTTAACCGGACGCTCGACGAGATCCAGGCCGCCGTCGCGCTGGCGGTGCCAGGACTGTAGGCGCCGACCTCCCAACTATCACGAATCGGCACTGGAGGCCGCCATGGATTGGCGCGACACACCCGAGCAGGCCGCCTTTCGCAGTGAAGTTTCGACGCTGATTGGCGAGCGGCTGCCACAGCGTTACCGCGACTTCGCGGCACGCGGTGCGATGCCGGAACGCGCATGGGAGAACGATCGCAAGTCGGATGATCCGGTCGCACTGCAAGCAGCGGTCGACTGGCACGTGGCGCTCGCCGAGCGTCACTGGGTCGCACCGCATTGGCCTGCCGAGTACGGCGGCGGTGGTTTGACTGCGATGGAACAGTTCATCTTCAATCAGGAGGTCGCAGAAGCCGGCGCGCCCGCCGTGGGCGGGTCCGGTGTGCACATGCTTGGCCCGACGCTGATCGTGCACGGCTCGGATGAGCAGAAAGAGAAGTACCTTCCACCGATCCTTGGCGGAGCGGTGACGTGGGCTCAGGGCTACAGCGAGCCAGGCTCGGGCTCCGACCTCGCCTCGCTGACGACCCGAGCGGTCCGAGACGGCGACGACTTCATCATCAACGGGCAGAAGATCTGGACCTCGGCCGCGCACACCGCGGACGCGATGTTCGCGCTCGTCCGCACCGATCCGGACGCGCCCAAGCATCGTGGTATCTCGTTCGTGATGATCGACGACATCAGGACCCCCGGCATCACGGTCCGACCGTTGATCAACATCAACGGCGACCACTACTTCAACGAAGTGTTCTTCGAAGATGTCCGCATACCGGCAAGCAATCTGGTGGGCGAGCTCAATCGCGGCTGGTACGTCGGCATGACGCTGCTCGACTTCGAACGCTCCAACATCGGCGGTGCGGTCGCCGCTCGTCGCCAGTTGCACCAGCTGATTACCCATATCAAGAACGATGACCAGGGCGCGCGTGAGCGCGTCACTCCCGAGCTGCGTCAAGAGATCGTCGACCGCTACGTCGAGACCGAGGCGCTGTACCAGTTCAGCTTCCGCATCATCTCAATGCAGTCGGCCGGCCTGGTGCCGAATTACGAAGCATCGACGGCCAAGCTGTTCGCGTCCGAGCTGAGTCAACGACTCGCGCTGACCGCCACTAAGGTCTTCGGGCTCCACGCCCAACACTGGAGCGATTCACCTCCCGCCAGCACATTCACGAGGAACTACGTGGGCATGGTCCCGGCGACCATCCGCGGCGGAACGTCCGAAGTCCAGCGCAACGTGATCGCGACGCGCGGTCTGGGTCTACCCCGGGCGTAATCCCTTTCGAGCATCGCGCGAACTGCACATATCATCCTCTGAGATGGGACGGTGCAGGATCACCCCATGACCAATGATGAACATCTTCTTGACGGGGTTCGTGTAGTTGAAATCGGTTATGAGGTTTCCGCCTACGCCGGCAAGTTGCTGGCCGGGCTGGGCGCCGACGTGATCAAGGTGGAGCCGCCTGATGGTTGCTCGACTCGAAACATCGGGCCGTTCTATGAGGACCAGCGAGGACCTGAGCGTTCCCTGTTCTGGTGGCACTACAGCATCGGCAAACGATCGCTCACCCTTGATATGACCGCCGAGGATGACCGCGCCGCGCTACTCGCACTTCTTCGCACGGCTGACCTGTTCCTGGACGCTCGACCCAGGCTCGACATCGAGCGGCATGGCCCCAACGAAGGCGTCATCCGCGAGGCTCACCCGGACATCGTGATCGCACGGATGTCGCCGTTCGGGGACACGGGCCCGTGGGCCGACTATCGAGGGTCGGATCTGGTCCATCTCGCGCTCGGCGGGCCGATGATGAACTGCGGCTATGACCCGCAGCCCGACGGCACCTATGACACGCCGCCGATCGCACCTCAGATGTGGCAGGCCTACCACATCGCCGGCGAGTTGACGGTGATGAACGCCATCGGCGCGCTGATCGATCGCGGCCGCTCGGGACGCGCTCAGACGCTGCACACGTCGGTCCACGACGCCGTCGCGAAGAACACGGAACTTGACCTGATGAGCTGGGTCTATCGGCGGGCACGGTTCTATCGCCAGACCTGCCGACACGCGATGGAGGAGGTCTCGCCGCTGCCGATGATCGGCCCGACCAAGGATGGGCGCTGGGTGATGGCGTTGCCGCGCGGACGCTCGCAGTCGTTGATCGACTTCCTCGGCAGCTATGACATGGCCGCCGACCTGAACGACGTGCCTCCAGAGGGTGGCGGGGCCAATGCCCGCTCCCGGGGTGAGACTGCGGCCCACTTGCAGGAGGTCTCGCAGCGGCTGATCCGGAAGTTCCGTTTCGAAGACGTGCCGTGGCGTGAAGCGCAGGATCTGGGGCATCTGTGGGCTCCGCTGCGCAAGCCGCATGAGAACGTCCTTGACCCTCATTGGTGGGAGCGCGGCAGCTTCGCCAAGGTTGAGCACCCTGAACATGACGCCGAGTTTGTCTACACCTCGAGCAAGTGGGTGTCGTCGGAGACGTCGTGGAGGGTGGGGCCTCGGGCACCACTGCTTGGGCAGCACAATGAGGAGATTCAGGCAGAGTTGGCCGAACGGGGATCCGCCGCGGCAGCGCCCCAGGGCGCGGAGCGGGTCCGTGTTCGGGGGCAGGGAACCACGCCCCAGGCGCTTTCCCGGTGGGGGACGCCGTTTCCGCTGGACGGTGTTCGGATTCTTGACTTCACCTGGTGGCTCGCCTCGGGTGGTGCTCCTCGATTCCTTTCGGCGCTGGGTGCGGAGGACATCAAGGTCGAGTGGCACCAGAACATGGACCTGCGGGTCGGTATGGCTCAGTTCCCGCAGGGCGGGAAGGCCGCTCGACAGGTGTTGGATGTCAACGACGCGCCGCTGCCGCCGGACAACTCGACGATCAACCGGTCGGGGCAGTTCAATGACTTCCATGCCGGCCACCGCGGATTGTCGCTGAACTTGCGCGACCCGCGCGGTCTCGAGATAGCCAAACAGCTTGTCGCGGTGAGCGACATCGTGGCCGAGGGGTTCTCGCCGGGTGTGATGGAGCGCTGGGGGCTCGGCTATGAGGTGATGAAGGAGATCAAGCCGGACATCATCTACCTGTCGCAGTCGGGCATGGGACAGGTTGGCGTGTACGGGCGCTACCGGACGGTGGGTCCGATTGCGGCGTCGTTCGCCGGCGTGTCCGAACTGTCGGGTCTGCCGGAGCCGTATGCGCCGGCGGGCTGGGGCTACAGCTATCTGGACTGGTTTGGCGCGTACAACCTGGCCAACGCGATGATGGCGGCGCTGTATTACCGAGACCGGACCGGCAAGGGTCAGTGGATTGATTCCTCGCAGGTCGACGCGGGGATCTACCTGAACGGGACCTCGGTGCTGGAGTGGTCGGCGAACGGGACGGTCTGGCAGCGTTACGGCAACCGATCGCCCTACAAACCGGCGGCGCCGCACGGGGCATACCGCTGCCGCGACGACATCGAATCCAACGACCGCTGGGTGGCGATCGCGTGTTTCGACGAATCGGACTGGCAAGCGCTACGCCGGGTGATGGGCGATCCCGAGTGGGCCACCGCCGACCGGTTCGCCAGCCTTGCCGACCGTCTCGCCCATCAGGATGAGCTGGACGAGCGGATGATGGAGTGGACCCGCCAGCACGATCGCTGGGAGCTAATGCAGCACCTGCAAGAGGCCGGAGTGGCTGCAGGGGTTTGCCAGGACGCGCAGGATCGGCTCGAAGTCGACCCGCAGCTCGCTCACCTGAACTGGTTGACCGAGGTCGAGCATTCGGAAATGGGGGCGTGGCCGACCAAGGAAGTGCCGGTGAAGTGGAGTCAGACACCTCCGTTCATGGGCGGCCCGATCGATCGGGGCGCGCCGTGCTACGGGGAGGACAACCACTACGTGCTGGGCGAACTGCTGGGGATGAGCACGTCCGAGATATCGCGACTGGCGGATGACGGCGTGATCGCCGAGGGTCTGGCGAGCGTGTAGCGGCGATTCCGGCGGGCGGTGGGCGAGGCCCGTTCGGACAGGGAAGAAATTCGAACGCCTGGCGAGCGTTTCCTGCTGTGGACGGGAGATCGTGCTTGTTCGCGTTCGGTTTTGTTCGGTTTTGTTCGGTTTTGTTCGGTTCCGTTTGGCTGAGGTATGGCGCTCGCGAGGCAGGGTTCGCTCGACGATCGAGTGTCAGGTTCGCTCATTTTCAGGGTTTCAGAAGATTTTTTTCTGGGGTCGCTGCGGCGCGCAAGTGCAGTGTTTTGCTGGAGATCGTGGCGTTTCGACCTTCAGGTTCTTTCAGGTTTTTTCGGTTCTGTTGAGGTTTGTGGCGAGGGCGGCGGGGCTCGGCGCTGAGAAAAAGACTCGGATTGTTGGAGGGTTTCGGCGATGTCGCGGACGGCACGGCGTTCTCCGGTTGGGGGCATGCGTTAGCACAAGTGTACTACGCGCCGATGGTGCTGGGAGCATCGGAGTCGCGGCTGTGTGGCGGCGGCGACAGTCGGAGGGCCCTCACCCCCCGCCTTCGCGGGGGCAGGCTCTAGGCCTCTCCCTCGGGGAGAGGGGATCCGACGAAGCAGGGGCTCAGGAGCGATCGGTGCGGGGGACGGACTTCTCGGCCTCGTCGGTGAAGACGACGCGGGATTTCTTGCCGCCGTGGATCTGGGGTTCTCGGGCGAGTTTTCGGCGGATGAGGTCGATGGGGCCGTCGGGCGCGACCAGCGACTCGGGCAGGCCGAGGACATCGACGAGGATGGCACGATCGAGCTTGGCTCGGGCCGGGTCTTCGTCGATCTGGTCGAAGGGGAGGAATCACTCGTCGCTGAGAAGGTCGAACTGGCGCTTGGCCTCGGCGTGCTGCTCGTCGGTGAGGGCGCGTGTGTCGAGGGTTGCTGTGTCGATAAGCTGTCAATGAAGATCAGGAGTGCTCGATGGTTGGTCGCCTCGGGAGGAAATCGTCGGTGATGATCTCTCGTACGGGTCGATGAATGTGATTGCTGCGTTCGCCACTTGGCGCGCGACCGGTGGTGAGTGGGTTCACACCGTGGTGGAACACCTCGCTTACTTGCTCAAGCGGCTGTCGGTCGCAGTAGTTCGCAAGGTGTGGGAGTGGTGGCGAGAGATTTTGGCGTTTGTGGTGCCATTCGTGGTTCTCGGCGTTCTAGTCCGGATGCCGGATGTTGTCTCTTCTTTACGAAGCGAAGCATCGATTGGCACGGTAGCCGCCGTTCAGGGAGCGGTCACCGGCCTCTCGCTCATCGCGTTGGTGCTCGCAGTGGAGTTAGCCCGACGCCAGGAGGATCGGGATGACACCGTGTACGAGATCATGCTGAAGGCCGCGTGGATAAGGCCGACCTTCACCTTCGCGATCTCGGCGCTGCTTACGACCTTGACGACGATGGCAATCGTCGACTTCAGCGTTGTCCCGCAAGACGCTCAGAGCAGGAATCTCTTGCTGTGTGCATACGTCTTGACAGGTGCTGTTGGTCTTGCTCTGCTCACCACTGTGACTAGAACGGTGGGCGTTCTGCGGCCGACGGGCATCATTGGGTTTCGATTCCGCGCGAACGATCGTGACAGACGGAGGAGAGTCGCGACCTTCATAGATAACATCGTCAACGACGACCGGACGATCGACGACTTCACACCTTCCGAAGCGATCGCGATGTTGATGCAACGTCATGCGCCAGTGAAATTGACGACAACTGAGCGTCTCTTTTCGGAAGTTGACGATGCGTTGCTGAGTCAGCAGGCAGCTCGTTTTGCTGGAGCGATGCAGCGGCTCACGGCCCTTGTTGGAAACTCGGCAGATCAGATTGAACGAAGTACACTAGACTTTTCCCCACCAGGCCAGCCCCAGTTTGGGTACTGGTTTCCGCTCGATGCCCTACGTGACCGGCTGTACCACCTTTGGCAGGCGGCGTATGCACGGCCTGGCAGGGAGTTCGTGGGCGAGTTGTGGTCGCTCGAGTATTGGTTGCTGTCGAATGGTCTCAGGCGACGTTCGGGAGAGCTTCTTGAGTTGGGCCTAATGTCGGGGTTAGCTGGTTACGAGGCAGCTGCCGCTGCCGGCGAATCACGGAGACACGCGGCGCACGAATGGGTGAGCTTGAAGACGGCTGCATTTTGGACACTGCGGCAGCGGCCTGAGTTTGCAATCGGTCAGTTGGCAGAACCCTATGGGATTAGGCTCCTTGGATTCCTCCAAGCGTACGGTGACATGCTACTGAGGGCCGGCGATTCCATGGCCTTTCGCAAGATGCTCTCAGAGTTCGGCGAGGGGCTGTTCAACGAAGAGAAGCGTCGTTCCAGGCGAGCGTTCTATGGATCTGACCATACGGGTCCTCTCACACTCTTCGAGTCTGCAGTACTGGCGTTGCTTGCCCTTGCAGGGCGGTCGATTGCACTAAAGGAACGAGGGGAGTTAGTGGAGATTGCTGCGTATCTCGAACCGATCGATGACCTCATCGGGCAGTTCGCCTTGGCTGAGAGATACGTTCCGGCGGCTTACGAGCGAGAACACGCACTGCGAGAGCAATGGTCCCTATGGGAGCTCGGCGACGATGATCGAGATGGCGAAACAAGATTCTGGCGCGCGTCGGAAGATTTCGTCATGTTGCCGCTACTGCTGAATCTCTTGGCGTCCGAGTCAAGAGCGTCATTGCCGTCGCTGCGAGGATATGCCGACCGATTCATCCAGGCATGGGACAGACATCAGGAGATTCTGCTCGAAGTTGCTGGGATCGGTCCTGATCGTAGCGAAGAGGTGGTTGAACAGTTCTCCGCACGTCTTGCCACCGCCAAGGCTGCGGAGGTACGAGAGACGGAGGACATCCACCTATCTGCACCTCTCGACCAAGGGCGCGTGTCGAGATTCTTGGTAAACCTCCGGTTGTGGCGGCTGAGTGATCGCGTTCTTGAGGCGCTCTTCGAGCAAGCAGGGAGGGTGCGGCGGGTGGGTGAGGATGAATGGCGAGACGAAGGCCGACTCGGTCATAGCTGGCTACTTCCACGGTGGTCGTTTGTCGGTGACGTCATACCCTCGGCGCACTACGCGGAGTGTGACGACGAGAGGCTCGTGTATGTACTCGAGAAGCGTCTATCTGTCGAGATGGTCAACGAGATTGAAGAACTGTCCTTAACTCTTGAGGCGCAGAGTACCGAGCTGCCGCAACTACTGGACGCGATTGATGCTGCGCTCGTCGCGATCGGTGACGGTCGGGGAATTGTTGTCTTCACTGGCACTTGGCCGGATGAAGTTCACTCACAGCTTCACTTGCGAATGTTCGACGACACGTGCAGTGACATTCAGGCGATAGAACGTCTGCATTACCAGCAAATGGGCACGTACAAGGGATATGGGATTCTCTGGTTCGACATGGAGGGTGAGCCAACGATCGCCGTCGTCAACGTGGAGCGTTGGGGGTGCCTTGTTCGTGCTCCGGTGAATGGCGAGGATCTCGAGGTTGGATTGGAGGAGATTGACCAAGCGGGGGCTGAGGAACGAGCGTTTAAGGAGCTACCGGACGACGCGGAGGAACCGGCACGCACCCAGCGGGTGCGGCAACTGCAACTGTGCGTTCGAGCGCATGCGGAGGAGCGCACCAGATTCGAGGTTGAGAATCCCGATGCTGCGCGTCTCATCCGGGTTGCGTCGGCGGACGACGGCAACCTAGACACCGACGTGTAACTTCCACTGATCAGAGTGTTGCGGTGATTGGTGGTCCCTCTGCCTTCGGCATCACCCTTGGGACCGGGGACCGGAGTTACCGGACTGAACTGGCGTCTCGCCTACAGGGAGGAGTAGACGGCGTCGATGAGGCCGTTGACTCGGGGGTCTCCACTGAGGTTGTTTTGCATCTGGTTCATGGTGTAGCCGAAGCCGATGTTGGCGTCGATGTCGCCGTAGCCGAGGGAGCCACCGGCGCCGGGGTGACCGAAGGCTCTGGGGTTGGGGCCGAGCGGCATGAACTCACCGGTCAGCATGAAGCCGAGACCGAAGCGGGTGGGGATCATGAGGCAGGTGTCGGGCCCCCTGGACTGCTCGACGATCGCGTTGTCCAGCGTCTCCGGGTTGATGATGTGGATGCCGTCGATCTGGCCGCCGTTGGCTGCGCCTCCGTAGAGGCGGGCGAGCGAGCGCGCCGTGGCGTGGCCGTTGGCGGCGGGAATCTCGGCGCCGCGCCAGCCGCGGCTGGCGGTGATGTTGTCTTCGTCTGGTCCGGCGATGGGCGGATTGGAGAAGGCGGCGGCGCCGACGCTGTCTTCGCCGAGCATCTCGACCAGGTTCGGCGCGTCCGGGTCGACCGGGGCGTTGATGAGGGTGGAGATGCGGCCGTCGAACTCGGGTCCGGTGCCGATGTGCGCGTCGAGACCAAGCGGCGCGGCGAACTCATCCCACCAGTACCGGCCAATCGAGCGTCCGTCGATCCGCCTGACGACTTCGCCCACCAGCCAGCCGTAGGTGAGGGCGTGATAGCCGTGCTGCTCGCCGGGTGTCCACCAGGGTTCCTGCTCGGCGAGGGCTTCGCACATGGTGTCCCAGTTGAAGAGGTCTTCCATGACGAGCGGACGTCGGACGGCGGCCATGCCGGCGCGGTGCGACATCAACCAGCGGACGGGCATTTCGCCCTTGCCGGCCTGGGCGAACTCGGGCCAGTACTCGGAGACCGGCGCGTCGAAGTCGAGGCGGCCTTCCTCGGCCAATCGGTGGGCGCAGAAGGCGGCGAGGCCCTTGGTGGTCGAGAAGACGTTGACGAGCGTGTTGCGATCCCACGCTCGCTCGCGGTCGGTGTCGTACCAGCCGCCCCAGAGGTCGACGACGGGTTCGCCGTTGAGGTAGACGGAGACGGCAGCGCCGACCTCGCCGTGCTCGGCGAAGTTCGTTGCGAAGGCGTCCTTGACTGCGTCGAATTGCGGCTCGGTCCATCCGCCGATTGGGGTGTCGGTCATGGTTGCGGTCCTTGTCCTGGGTGGTCGGTCGCGTTTCCGCAGGCAACGCTAGCACGTCAGCCAGCGGGTAGCCTGTCGGCGTCAACCGACCTGACTCGATGACCTAGAGAGGACACTCCGATGCCGAACATTCCGACTGAAGCTGAAGTGATTGCGATGATGGACTCGCTCTCCAACTGGGGTCGCTGGGGCGACGATGATCAGCTTGGGACGCTGAACTATGTCACGCCCGAGGTACGCAGGGCGGCCGCGGGGCTGGTGACCGAGGGTGTATCGGTCTCGTGCGCCTGGGATATCGAGAACACTCACGAGCCGGACCACGCAATGGGGACGCCGCAGCGATTCATGGTGTCGACCGGCGAATCGGCGGCGGCGATCGCCGAGTCCGGGGTGTCGCGGATGAGCGGCGCGCTCGAGTTCTTCGGGCTCGTCTATCACGGCTACGCGATCACGCACCTGGATGGTCTGTGCCACATCTTCTGGGACGGCCAGATGTACAACGGGAAGCCGGCGCATCTGGTGAACTCGGGGGGCGGGGCGACAGACCTGCCGATCACCGAGTTACGGGACGGGATTGTGACCCGCGGCGTGCTGCTCGATGTGGCGGCGGCGAAGGGAGTCGACTGGATGGAGCCGGGCGAAGGCGTCTTCCCGGAGGATCTGGAAGCGGCCGAACAGCGCCAGGGCGTTCGCGTGCGTGAGGGTGACGCCGTCCTGCTGCGGACCGGCTACGGCAGGCGCAAGCGTGAGGTGGGGCGCGAGCCGCTACTTGAGACGGGGTTTCCTGGTTGGCATGTGGCCAGTCTGCCCTGGCTGCACGAGCGTGGCGCGGCGGTGATTGGCGCGGATACGGCGACGGACGTGAATCCGTCGGGCTACGAGGGGCTGCGTATCCCGATTCACGCGGTCGGCATCGTGCACATGGGTCTGTGGCTGATGGACAACATGCAGCTCGAGGATGTCGCGGCAGCCGCCGACCTCTATGGCCGACACGAGTTTCAGTTTGTGCTGAGTCCGCTCAGGATTATTGGCGGGACGGGGAGTCCGGCGAATCCGTTGGCGATCTTCTAGACCGGCTTCTAGACGGGTTCACGCGTTGGGCGTGATGTGGACCTTGATTGACTTCGAGCTTTTGTCGAGCGCGGTGTCGAAGGCCTCGTTGACGTTTTCGAGAGTGTATCGGTGGGTGATCAGCGAGCGGGCTTCTTCGGTGCAGCCGGCGAGGACCTCGAGCGCCTGCTGGTAGTCGGGAGCTCGGCCGCCGAGTGCGCCGTAGGTGACGGCTCCGACCATGGTGATCTCTTTGCCGAGCAGGGTGAGCGGGTTGAATCCGGCGTTGTCGATCGCGAACACACCGAGGATGATGACTCGGCCGAGGCGGCGGACGACGTCGACGGACTGGCGGATGGTGTCGGCGTGTCCGCCGACGCACTCGGCGACGACGTCGATAGCGTCGTCGTCGGTGAGTTCTTTGAGTCGTTGTTGTCCGGCTTCGTCTTCGCCGATGACCTCGGCTGCGCCGAGATATCGGGCGGCTTCCTGCTGGTGCGGATGTCGGGCGAGGACGATGACGTTGGCTCCGGCGGCCTGGGCGGCGAGCTGGGCGGTGAGTCCGATGGTTCCTGCGCCGATGACGAGCACGGTTTCGCCTTGACCGAGCGTGGCCATGTTGTAGCCGTGTACGCCGCAGGCGAGCGGCTCTGCCATGGCGGCCACTTCACCGTCGACGTTGGGCGGCGCCTTGAAGACGGCGGGCGACGGGGCGAATACGTCCTGGGCCATGCCGCCGTCGACGGCGATGCCGATGAGTCCGCCGGCAACCTGGCACTGGTTGTAGTGTCCTGAAACGCAGTATCCGCAGTTGCCGCAGCGCAGCAGCGGCTCGACACCGACGACATCGCCCTCCTGCACGTGGTCGACGCCAGCGCCAACGGCGGACACGATGCCGCCGATCTCGTGTCCGGGCGTGCGCATTGAGGTTGGTGCGAAATCTCCGCGATACCAGTGCAGATCGGAGCCGCAGATGCCGGCGTTGACGACCTGTACGCGCACTTCACCCTCGCCGGGCGCGCGGGTTGGATCGTCGTGGACGCTGAGTGATCGGTCGGTATTCCAGGCGGCGCGTCGCATCGGTGGGCTCCAATCCGCTGCCACAAGCGAGAGTCGAATGCGCGGCAAGGCTAACAGTCGGAGAGGGCGCTCGATGGCGGGCTGCGGATACGCTGACCATCATGCGCCGAACCGTCACGCTGCTTGTTGGTGTACTCGTTGTCGCCCTGATCGCTGCCGGCTGTGGCGACGACGAGGCGACCGATCAGGTGGAACCTGAACAGTCCTCGCCGACTTCAATCGAGCAGCAGGAGGATGTGAGGCGGCAGGATGGAGAGACGGCGCGATTGGAGCAGGCGGAGCGGGCCGAGCCGACTCCGACGGCGGTTGAACAACGATCCAAGCAATCGACACAAGAACAGTCGGAGCAAGCGCGGTCCGCCCAAGCTGTTG
Organism: Dehalococcoidia bacterium; assembly: GCA_965208665.1. Taxonomy (GTDB): domain Bacteria; phylum Chloroflexota; class Dehalococcoidia; order Bin125; family Bin125; genus Bin125. Next base: position 981,586 of record CBDBPH010000002.1, on the reverse strand, counting down.
AGGAGCAATCGCAGCAGGAGGAGGAGACAGGGGAACAGACTCAGCAGCAGGTTCAACAACCGCCGCCCCAGGGGCCGATCAAGGTTGTCGTTGGTGGAGGCCGGCCGGCAACCCTTCTGCTACCGCAAGAGGTGGATTTAGCGGCGCCGCGGCCGCTGATTGTGTTGCTGCACGGCTACAGTAGCTTCTCTCAGCAGGCGGATCAGTACTTCCAGTTCTCGGAGCGGGTTGATGAGGGCGGGTTCGGCCTGTTGCTGCCGGATGGGACGACCGATCAGATTGGCAACCGGTTCTGGAATGCCACTCCGGAGTGTTGCGACATCTTTGGCGCTGAACCTGGCGATGTTGGGTACATCAAGGCGCTGATCGAAGAGGCGCGGGCGCACGCCACGTTCGATCAGGTCTTCGCCGTCGGCCACTCGAACGGTGGGTTCATGGCCTATCGGCTGGCCTGCGAGGAGGTGCCTGGCCTGAGTGCGATCGTGAGCCTTGCCGGTGGGGCGTTCGCGGACTCCGAGGATTGCCGGGTTCCGACGCCGTTGTCGGTGCTGCAGATTCATGGCACCAAAGACGCCAGCGTTCTTTATGGGGGCGGGCGCCTGCCGGATCACCCAAACCCGGATCGTCAGCCGGTACCGGGCGCGAAGGATTCGGTTCTGCGATGGGCGGAACGCGCCGGTTGCGATATCGATGACGCGAAGTTCCCGCAGCGGATTGACACGGACACGGCGGTCGACGGCGCCGAGACATCGATCGTTCGCTTCGCTGAAGGCTGCGCCGACGGGACGGTGATGGAGCTATGGACGATTGAGGGCGGCGGCCACATTCCACTGGTCTGGGGGACCGACTTCACGCCCGGAATCCTGAAGTGGATCCTTGAGCGATATGGCCTTGATGTCCTGGCGGAGGACTCGGCAAGCGCAGAGGTCGAGGAGCGAACGATTGGCGGTGAACGGACTGCTCAGTTGTTACTGCCGGCCGATCGCCGCGATGAGCCGATGCCGCTGGTCCTGTCGCTGCACGGCTACGGTGGCGACTCGGACGGGCAGGATTGGTACTTCGGTCTGTCAGCTCGGATTACTGAGTACGGCTTTGCTCTGATTGCCCCGCAGGGAACGATCGACTCCAGTGGCTATGCGTTCTGGAACGCTACCGACGGCTGCTGCAACTTCTACGGCAGCGACGTCGACGACACCGGCTGGATCAACGAACTGGTCGCTGAAGCGGGTGAGATCATCGAGATTTCCGGCGTGTACGTCGTGGGCTACTCCAACGGAGGATTCATGTCCTATCGGGTCGCCTGCGACGGGCTGGCGGGACTGGTCGCCATTGCCAGCCTGGCTGGATCGTCGTTCGGCGATCCCGAGCAATGTGCCGAGGCATCACCGGTGTCAGTTCTGCAGATTCATGGAACGCAGGACATGCAGATCCCATACGAAGGCACGCTCGAGTACGAGGGCGGTTATCCGGGCGCGGTCGAACTCGTGACGCGTTGGGCGGAACGAGCCGGATGCAACCTTGATTCGGCTGTTGCGCTGCCGAACGTCGATCTTGAGATGGCCATTGGCGGGGCCGAGACGTCAGTACAGAGGATCCGCGAGGGGTGCGCCGAGGGAATCACCATTGAGCTGTGGACCCTCGAAGGCGCCGACCACTTCCCTGATTTCCAAGAGGACTGGCCTGACCGACTCTTGCGGTGGCTGTTCGATGAGTCGCGGACGAGCTAGCCAGTCATGCTGCGCAAACTGGGAGTTGTCGGCCTCGGTGTTCCGTTGGTCGCGATCGTCGGGGCATTGATATACCTCTTCCTCTTCGGCACTTCGGCGCCTACCTTCGAAGCAGCCACGCGCGAACTGGCCCGCGACCATACCGTTCTGCGTATTCGCGAAGAGCCGCCGGCCGCGCTCATCGTCCCGACGCAGCCGCGTGACTCGGTGATTCTCATCGTCGTACTGCCCGACGACGATCGACACGTCTGGTCCGCGACCCAGGCGCTCGGCGTGCTCGACTACGTCGACAGCCACGGACTGGCCGTGATCCCCGTCAGCCATCTTGTGGATCGCGATCAACTGACCGAGTTGGCGGGCCTTGCCGCTGAGTTCGTCACGCCCCGCGACAGCTACGTGGCTGGATTCAGCGGCTCGCCGATCTCCGCCCTTTGCGACGGCGAACTGGGAGACGGTTGGTCTGGCGTGATTATCGTGGCGGCCGGACCAACTCCCGTATTGGACCAATGCACGGGTCTGCCCTTCTTGCGAATCGACGATCAGAGCGACCCGGGCGCGCGTATCGTGCAGTGGATCGTGGAGCCGCAATGACTCCGTCCGACCGCCTCCGGACTCTGTCTATCGGACAAGGCGACGACGTAGCTATCGCCGTGTCCGACCGCCTAGCGACAGATGTCGCCGCGCGTCTGGCGCAGGCGATTACGGCGCGGCTGCACGAGGCTGCCTTGCCGCGGAGTCAACGCACTTGGATCATTGCGACGCGTGGCGACGATGAAGCTGCGGCATCGACAGCGTCGGCGATCTCGGATCATATTGATGGGGCGCGGCTGATGATCCACGACTCGCGAGAGGCGGACGGTCTGACTTTTCAGCGCCGGGTGCCGGGTCAGCGTCGGGGCGGCATCTATCTCAGCGCCGCCTGGCAATCTGCGAGCGTGCGAATCGCCTGCGGAGAGCCGAGACGAGTGTTGTTTGGTTTGTGCGCCTGGTTCAATCGGCCGACGCAGACTCGGCCTGACGATCTCGGCGCCGATGTCGTGTTGAACGATTAGGCTCAGCTCCTGCGGCTGCCCTTCGGAAACACACGAGCCGCCTGCGGTACAGCAAGGGCGACCACAAGGGTCGCCCCTACATTGAGATTCCGAGCGCCAGCGTTAGCCGCGAGGCAAGCCAAGGCCACGCGTGGCGATGATGTTGCGCTGGATCTCGGAGGTGCCGCCCTCGATCGTGTTGGCGATCGAACGAATGAACCCGTACGAGTGACGCCCGCGCCGCGGCGCTTGTTTGCCCTGCAGTTGGCCGTGCAGACCGAGCACCTTGATTGCGGTGCTCTGGATGCGCTGGTTCAGCTCCATGGCGAACAGCTTGGCCATTGACGCCTCGTGATTCGGGATCAGGCCCTGGTTCTGCATCGAGACGATCCGGTAGGAGATCATGCGGGCCGTCTGTGTCTCGATGTAGCGGTCGGTCAGAGCGAGCTGGGTGTTGCGCTTGTCGACCGAGGAGAGTCCTGTGCCGCGGTTCTCCTTGGCAAAACGGACGATATCTTCGACCGCCTGCTGCATGCCGACGGCCGAGCCGATACTGGAACGCTCGAAGTCGAGCGTGGTCACCGCGCCGTACCATCCGCGGTTGACCTCACCCAGCACGTTGCGCTGTGGGATGCGCACGTCCTCGAAGAACACCTCATTGAACTCGTGGGTGCCGGCCATGTTGACCAGCGGGCGCGTCGAGACGCCTGGGGAATGCATGTCGAGCACGAAGTAGGTGATGCCCTTGTGCTTGGGGGCGTCGGGGTCGGTGCGGGCGAGGAGGATCATCCAGTCCGACTTGTGCGCGCCCGAGGTCCAGATCTTCTGACCGTTGACGACGAAATCGTCGCCGTCCTTGACCGCGCGGGTCTGGAGTGAGGCGAGGTCGGAGCCGGAGCCGGGCTCTGAGTAGCCCTGGCACCAGATTGTGTCGCCGCTGAGGATTGGAGGCAAGTGCTCTTCTTGCTGCTCCTCTGTGCCGATCGTGATAATCGTGGGGCCGGCCATGCCGATTGCGATGCCGCCGGGCCGCGGGGCTCGGGCTTCGGCCATTTCTTCGTTGAAGATGAACTGCTTCATCACAGAGAGGCCGGCGCCGCCGTACTGTTCCGGCCAGGCGGGGGCGATCCAGCCGCGGTTGGCTAGTTCCCTCTCCCACTCGCGCTGAGTCGGCGGTCGGTCGAAGGGCTGCGCTGAGCGCGCTTCTTCGCGCATCTGGTTGCGTCGCGGCTGGAACTCGTTCTGGATGAACGACTTCACCTCTGTGCGAAATGCGGCTTCTTCGTTGTTGTCGTGGAAGTCAACCATCGTGCGTCTCCATCCGGGCCCGTTCACCGCATCGTATCTCAAGTGAGGGCTAGACTTTGGCCATGGTTCGCAAACGGATGCTCGAGGATGACGCCCGGCGGCTGCTGGGTGGATCGCCAGTGGCGATCGTCAGTACGAACTGGCGCGGCGTGGGAAATGCCGCGCCGATTGCGTGGTCGATGCCGGTCTCCGTCAACCCTCCACTGATTGGGATTGCGGTGCATCCCTCGCGGCGGACGCACGACATGATCAAGTTCGGCGAGGAGTTCGCGATCAACATCCCTTCCAAGGTGTTGCTCAATCACACGCAATGGCTGGGGATGGTCTCGAACACGATCGGGGACAAGCTGGAGGCGTCACGCGTTCCGACGTTTAAGGGCAAGGAGATTGACTCGCCCTTGCTCGAGGGTTGTATCGGTTGGATCGAATGTACGTTGCATGACTTCTACACGATGGGCGATCATACGTTGTTCATCGGTAAGGTCGTCTCGGCGCAGGCCGATACCGACGGATTTGACTTCAATACCGGCATGTGGTCGTTGGATGATGATGAGTACAAGCCGTTGATGTATCTCGGAGGGCGAAGCTATAGCATCATGGACGACGGTTTTGATGCTACTGTCGAGCAGCGGCCGGTCGAGCAGATGATCGAAGAGGGAATTGGCCGGGAGCTCGAAGAGGCGGAGGCCGAGCGGCGGATCAAGCGCGAGGAAGAGGCCGAGCGGCGAGACGAGGAGGAGCGGCGCGGCGAGGCCGAGCCGGACACCTCGAGCCTGCCACGCGAGTTGCCTGAAGCGTGAGCCTGGAACCGACCGGACGGATTGTTGAGGGCGACAATCTGCCTGTTCTTCGAGCGTTGCCTTCAGAGAGCGCGCAGCTTGTCTACACAGACCCTCCGTTCAACACGGGCAACGTTCGCGCCTATCAGCGGGTCCATACGACTCGGGACGAGGACGGCGACCGGATTGGATTCGGCGGGCGACGGTATCGCAGCACGGCGGGCGGATCCTTGTCCTATGCCGATGCGTTTGAGGAGTACCTCGAGTTCCTGACGCCGAGGCTCGCCGAGATTTGGCGGGTTTTGCGCTCGGACGGGAGCCTGTATCTGCATCTCGACGCGCGCGAGGTGCACTACGTGAAGGTGCTGCTCGACAACATCTTCGGCCGCGACTGTTTCCTCAACGAGATCATCTGGGCCTACGACTACGGTGGCCGCCCGAAGCGTCGCTGGCCAGCCAAGCACGACAACATCCTTGTCTACGTCAAGGATCGAGAGCGGTACATTTTCAACCGGGATGCAATTGATCGAATCCCGTACCTGGCGCCCGGACTGGTGGGGAAGGAGAAGGCGGAGCGGGGCAAACTACCGACCGATGTCTGGTGGCAGACGATCGTTGGTACGAACGCCAGGGAGCGGACCGGATATCCGACGCAGAAACCGGTCGCACTGGCGGAACGAGTTATGCGCGCGTCCAGCGATCCCGGGCAGTTGGTCGTGGATCCGTTTGCGGGCAGCGGCACGGTGGGCGCGGCTGCGGCCGGGCTTGACCGACGCTATCTGCTGATTGACGAGAATCCCGAGGCAGTCGACGTGATGCTCGCGAGGCTGCCCGACGCCGAGGTGGTCAGACCATAATGTTTGGCGCGCATTCCTGCATAAACAGGCTCATCGATCGAGTGACCCGTTCGTGAGGGATGACGCCGCCGGCGTTGCACCAGGTCAGGAAGTGTCCGGTGCCGTAGCGCGCGCCCAGTCCTGACAGCTTCTCGGTGACTTCGTCGGGGTTGCCGATGGCGCACATCGAATCGAGGATCTCCTCGTAGCTCGCGTTGCGGTTCCGTGCGAGCAGCGGGGGGAGATCGTCCGGGTCGCCGCCGCGCCGGAGCCAACCGCGCAATCCGGTATCAGTGACGACCTGCATGTAGCTCATCAGGCTGCCCCGGGCTTCGGCCTTCGCTGTCTCGGAGGACTCATGGACGTGGACCGGGAGGAGGAGGCCGGCGTCGGTCGCTGGAGCGTGCGGCCGCGCGCCGTGGTACATCGTGAAGCGACTGTCGAGTTCTTCATTGAAGGCGGTGATTGGACTGGCGAAGACGCGCCAGCCCTCATTGGCTGCGCGGGCAAAGGACTCGTCGCTATTGGCGGCCATTCTCAGCGGGGGGCCGGGCCGCTGGATCGGTTTGGGCACGACCTGGACATCGCGGTAACTGAAATGCTCTCCCTCGAAGTTCACCGCTTGGTCCGACCAGGCCTGCTGGATCACGGTCAGCGCCTCGTTGAAGCGGATCGCGCGATCGCCGATGCTGACGTTGAACCCGGCGAAATGCTCGCTGATGGCGCCTCGCCCGATGCCGTACTCCAAGCGGCCGCCGGAGATGATGTCAAGCGTCGCGGCGTCTTCGGCGGCCCGGATCGGGTCGACGAGCGGTAGCAGGGTGACGCCAGTTCCAAGGCGAATGCTGTCGGTCTGTGCCGCCGCGGCCGCCATGGTGACCATGGGCGACGGCAAGACTGAGAACTCGCGAACGAAGTGCATTTCGGCCAGCCAGGCGGCGTCCCAGCCGATCCGATCGCCGTGGACAATCTGAGCAATCGTGTCGCGGTATCGCTGAGGAACGTCCTGGCCGTCGGCCTGGGGAAGTTGGAAGAAGAGCCCGAATTCAGCGCGGTCGCGATGCATCGCCCTGCTCCGCTCGTCCAGTCCGTCGGTCAAGGCAGGCTAACCGACATGCTCCCTGAGAGATTTGGCAGACCTATACTCGACGCCAACGTACGCCGCTGAGTGAAGGGCTCGATTGATGACGACCGGGACATACACCCTGCAGGATTTCGTCAAGGAGGCCCAGCGGGTTGCCGACCGCGGCGACTCTGCCGAGCGGCAAATCGCGCAGATCGCGGAGCCGCTGGAGCGGATCATCCAGCGCCAGGATTGTTTGCTTGACCTGCGCGACAACGATGACGCGGACCCCGACAAGGGCTTCGTGATCCATCGCGCCGACAACCTGACCATCATGTGCACGGTGTGGCAGCCCGACTCGAGCGCGCCGGTGCACAACCACAACGGCTGGGCGATGGAAGGCGTGATCTCGGGCGTGGAGTTCAATCGCAACTACCAGCGCGTCGACGACGGTACGACGCCGTGGTACGCGGAGTTGGAGGAGCTGGATCCGACCCGGGTGCCGACCGGCACGACGACGGTGATCGCTGAGCCGCCGGCCGACATCCACTCGGTTGAGATCAGAGAGGGCAAGACGCTGGCGATTCACGTGTACGGGCTCGATCTGCTGCGTCAGTGGCGCTACCGGTTCAATCTCGAGACCAACGAAGTCGAACCGTTCGGCATGAGCACCCGAAGAGAGATCAAGTCGGTCTGACCGAAGCGCCGGCACCCCGTAGGACGGTCAGGAGGCAGTTGATGGGCAAGCTCGACGGACAGGTGGCACTGATCTCGGGCGGAGCTCGAGGTCAGGGCGAAGCGCAGGCACGACTGTTTGCTCGTGAAGGCGCCAGCGTGGCCCTAGGTGATGTACTCGATGCCGAAGGCGAACTCGTTGCGGCCAGCATCAACGACACGGACGGCGACGCTGTCTACCACCATCTCGATGTGACCGAGCAGAGCCAGTGGAGAGCAACGGTTGATTCCGTTGTCGAGCAATACGGACGGCTCGACATCGTGATCAACAACGCAGGCATCGCGCGGATCAAGCTGATTGAGGAATCGTCGCTCGAGGAGTACCTCGAGGTCATCCGCATCAATCAGGTTGGGGTGTGGCTGGGTATTCAGGCGGCCATACCCGCGCTCAAGGCTGCAGGCGGCGGCTGCATCATCAACACGTCGTCGATCGCTGGACTTCTTGGGAGCGCGGGGCTAGGCGCCTACGTGTCGTCCAAGTTCGCTGTGCGCGGCCTGACCAAGGTCGCGGCGCAGGAGCTGGGCCAGTACAACATTCGAGTGAACTCCGTCCATCCTGGCCCGATCGACACGCCGATGATTCGCGATCCGCGGATTGCGACACGCGAGGCTGACGATACGTCGTCTGATGCGCCAATTCCTCGGGTCGGACATGTGGATGAGGTTGCCGCGATGATGCTGTTCATCGCGGCCGATGCCACGTACAGCACAGGGTCGGAGTTTGTGATCGACGGTGGGATGACCGCCGGGTGGTCAGTCACGCGCCTGCAGGATCGCGGCGAGTAGATTGAGGAGCGATTGAGATGGGCAAACTGGACGGACAGGTGGCGCTCATCTCGGGCGCGGCTCGCGGACAGGGTGAGGCGCAGGCTCGACTGTTTGCGCGGGAGGGCGCGGCGGTGGTGCTTGGCGATGTGTTGGAAGCAGAAGGACGGCAAGTCGCGGAGAGCATCATCGACACCGGTGGCGAGGCGATGTTCCACCAACTGGACGTCACCGAGCAGGCGGGCTGGTCCGAGATTGTCGCTCAAACCGTGGAACGGTTCGGCGGTCTCAACATTCTGATCAACAACGCCGGCATACTGCGCGCGGGGACGATTGAAGACTCGACGCTCGAGGAGTATCTCGAGGTCATCGACATCAACCAGGTTGGCGTCTGGTTGGGCATCCGGGCCGCGATCGAGCCGATGCGCGAGGCGGGTGGCGGCTGCATCGTCAATGTGTCGTCGACCGCCGGATACGAGGGGTATGCCGGCCTCGGCGGCTACGTCTCCTCGAAGTTCGCCGTGCGAGGGATCACCAAAGTGGCGGCGCTGGAACTGGCGCCGTACAACATTCGCGTCAATTCGGTTCATCCCGGGCAGATCGATACGCCGATGGTGCGAGATCCCAGGATTGGTGGCAGTCCCGACGGGGAGATTTCGGTGACCAGCCCAATCGCGCGCGCTGGTCTGCCCGAGGAGGTGGCCAAGATGATGCTGTTCATCGCCGCTGACGCCACGTACAGTACAGGCGCCGAATTTCAGATCGACGGTGGTCACATGTCGGGCCGGGCGATCCCGGTCAACGAGTAGCTAACCTTGCTCCGCATGGCGGAGATCGGTCATCGGTCTGGAAGAGCAAGTTGTAGGAAACGACGGAATCTGACGGAGGAGGTACGAGATGGGAAAGCTCGATGGACAGGTGGCACTGATTTCCGGTGGCGCCAGGGGGCAGGGAGAGGCTCAGGCGCGATTGTTCGCCCGGGAGGGCGCGGCCGTCGCACTTGGCGATGTGCTTGAAGAAGACGGCCAGCGTGTGGCCGAGAGCATCAGCGACACCGGCGGTCAGGCCATGTTCCAGAAGCTGGACGTGACCGAGGCGTCCAGTTGGCAATCGATGATCGACGAGACAGTGTCGCAGTTTGGCCGTCTCGACATCGTGATCAACAACGCCGGCATCGCCAGGGTGAACCTGATCGAAGATTCCACCCTGCAGGAATATCTCGACGTGATCCTGGTCAACCAACTCGGCGTTTGGCTGGGTATGAAGGCGGCGATTCCGGCGCTTAAGGAAGCCGGCGGCGGCTCGATCATCAACACGTCCTCCACGGCAGGGCTTGAGGGCTACTCGGGCCTGGGAGCCTACGTTTCGTCGAAGTTCGCGGTTCGCGGGATGACGAAGGTGGCGGCGCTGGAGTTGGCGCCGTACAACATTCGCGTGAATTCAGTGCATCCGGGACCGATCGATACGCCAATGATTCGCGATCCGCAGATCCAACGGACTGACGACGACGACTTCGACATTGCCAGGACTGCACCGATCCCGCGAGTGGGGCACGTCGACGAGGTCGCGACGATGATGCTATTCATCGCCGCCGACGCGACGTACAGCACCGGGGCAGAGTTCGTGATCGACGGTGGCGTCACAGCCGGAACAATGGTCGCGCGGCCGCGGGACTAGCTCAGGTTGCCACGTCCGCGCTGCTGCGGGATGTGGCGGAATGACGAAACTGGATTGAGAGAACCAACATGGGCAAGCTCGATGGACAGGTCGCACTGATTTCAGGCGGCGCACGAGGTCAGGGTGAATACCAGGCGCGCCTGTTTGCGCGCGAGGGCGCGGCGATCGCAATCGGCGATGTGCTGGAGGAGGATGGCAACCGCGTCGCCGAGAGCATCAACGACACGGGGGGGCAGGCGATTTTCCGCAAGCTGGATGTCTCGGACCAGTCGAGCTGGGCGGAGATGGTCGATGCGACGACGGAGCAGTTCGGCAAGCTGAGCATCCTGATCAACAATGCCGCCATTCTGCGCAACGGGTCGATCGAGGACACGACCGCGCAGGAGTACCTAGAGACCATCAAGATCAACCAGGTCGGCGTCTGGCTGGGCATCCGAGCGGCGATCAAGCCGATGCGCGAGGCCGGTGGCGGTTGCATCATCAACACGTCGTCGACGGCCGGTCTGGAAGGCTACCCCGATTCCAGCGCCTACGTCGCGTCGAAATTCGCGGTTCGGGGCCTGACGAAGGTTGCGGCACTGGAACTGGGGCCGTACAACATTCGCGTCAACTCGGTTCATCCCGGTCCAATCGACACGCTGATGACCACGAATGAGGACACACCGCGCAGGCCGGACGGCGACATACCGGTTCGGATTTCGATCCCGCGCTTCGGCCGAGTCGACGAGGTGGGCAAGATGATGCTGTTCATCGCCGCCGACGCGACCTACAGCACCGGCGCCGAGTTCGTCATTGACGGCGGGTTGACCGCCGGTCGGTCGCTTGAGGTGGGGGAATAGGCGCCGCGTTCAGTCGGCCTTTAGCGGCTTGGCGAATGAGATCTCGTGGCCGTCGGGATCGACGATGTGGAAGTAGCGCTCCCGCCAGGGGGCGTCTCGGGGTTCGAACTCGGGCGTGAGGCCAGCGTTGATGGCGTTGGCGTGGAATGCGTCGACGTCGTCGACGTAAAAGATGGCCCGTCCCCAGAAGCCTGAACCGGTCTCGGCCGCGATCAGGTTGAGATAGCTCTCGCCAGCTCGGTAGGAAGTGAATCCGGCGTGCGGTCCGCCGTAGATCTTTTCGAATCCCAGCGCCTCATAGAAGGTCGTGGCGGCCGCCATGTCGTCGGTGGCCAGCGTGACTGCGCTGAGCGAGGTGACCTCTGGCATGGTCAGGTCAGATCCGTGAAGGGGTTGTGAGCGAGTTCCCAGAGGTAGCCGTCGGGGTCGGCGAAGTAACCGCTGTATCCGCCCCAGAAGACCTCTTCGGGTTGCTTGACGAGCGTTGCGCCGGCGTCGAGCGCCTCTTGCATTGCGGTATCGACGGCTTCGGGCGAAGCGAGGTTGTGCGCGAGCGTGACGGTCGGGGCGCCGGCCGCGGGATCGGCGAAGGGGACGTTGGCTTCGTCTAGGAACTGGTCTCGGCGATAGAGCGAGAGCCAGGTCCCCTCGAGTTCGAGGAAGCAGATGTCGTCGCCGTCGTTGTAGCTAGGCGCGGGGAGCCCGAGTCCGTCGCGGTAGAAGCGGACCGAGGTATCGAGGTCGGCGACGCCGAGTGTGACGATGCTGATCTTGGGTTTCATGCGGTCAGGGTACCGCCGAACTATGGAGTCGCGGCTTCCACGGCCTGCATGATCGCCGCGAACGAAGTGCCCGCAGCGGCTCCGTTGACCCTGATTCGCGGGCCGTACGTGATCCCGATCGCCCGAGCGTCACGCACGATCTGGTTGTGAGCCGCGCGAGTTGCAGGATCGTCGTAGCACTGGGTGAAGGCCTCGACATCAAGGCCGATGTCACCCGCGTAGTCGATGAGTTGCTGCTGCGAAGCGGCACGGCTGTTTTCGACCAGGAATCGATCGTGGAAGCGCCAGAAAGCCGCGCCGCTCTGCTCGGTGGCGCAGACCATCGCGTAGCCCACGCGCTCGGAGATCGCCCCGAGGTAGGCGATGTTGACGAACTGGAACCGGGCGATGCCCGTCCGCACGTACTCCTCGATCAGACGCGGCTCAACCTGAGTCGCGATACGGCGGCAGTTCGGTCAAAACGGATCGCCGTATTCGACGATCAGCACCGGTGCGTCGGGGTCTCCGACGACGTTGCCCTCGACGATCAGTCCGTCACGGGGTCCGCCGCTGATTCGCTCGACGCCAGCGCCCTCATCCGGCTGATCGGTTGTGGAATCGTCGGAGTCATCTTGCGGTGGCTCTGGTTCATCCGGTTCAGACGCCGGCGTTTCGGGTACCGGGTCAGATTGATCGGCGTCGGTCTCCGGTGCGGGAAGCAGGACCGGTGTGCTGGAAAGCCAGCGGCCTACGGTGGCGGAACGGGGGAAGAAGCGTCGGGTGGGGAGGAAATCCTGGCGCGGCTCGTCGATCCGGATCCCAAACTCGACCCGCGTCTCTCCCATACGGCGGGCAATGATTCTGACGTCCGTACCGTCCGAGAGTTCGATGAGCGAACTGCGCAGCCAGTTCTCGTGGGTCACGGTTGTTGGGAAAAATCGTAGTCTGGGGAACTGGTTACCGTCCGATGTGCGCAGGCCAAACTCGATTTGCCCAGTTGCGTGCAGTCGGGCAATGACCCGAACCGTTTCTCCGCCGTCGTCACCGTGCGCGTCGAGCGTTGCCACCCCGACCAGCATTGGTAGGGCCAGCAATGCCGACAGGGCGAGGCGTCTGGCGAGGAGCAGTTCCGTCATCGTGGTTCGATGATATGACGAAGGGCGGCGCCTTGGCGCCGCCCTTCGTGGACGGAACGTTGTCCGGGTTGAGGCCGGCTAGAAGGCGAGCGGCGCGGGGTCGGCTTGTCCCGTCTCCATGCCCTGGGGCCACCAGTGGTCTTCCCAGCCCTCGTCGTCCCAGATGTGCTTGAGGTTGGGCAGCACCTGCTGGGCGGTCATCTCGATGTTGGGGATGGCCAGTTCCTTGGGAATCGAGCCGAACTGGTTGAGGATCATCAGGTGTCCGACGTGAAGCGTGCGGATGACTTCCTCCAGCTGCTCGGTAACCTGGCTTGGCGTGCCGGCGACGATGTTGCCTTCGCGGATCAGGTCGTTCCAGGTGATCTCCGAGTTGGCCTTGGACTCGATCATCTTCTCGGCGGTTTTCTCACCCTCGAACTTCTTGGAGTCGCCGAATACGGGCTTGAGGCCCTGGCTGCGGGTGAAGCCTTGCTCAATCGTGCGGACGGTGCGGTAGCCGGGTGGGTCGGCGTAGCGCGGGTCGATGTGGAGCATCTTGTTGTAGAAGTACTCCGCGTGCGGTCCGAACTTGTCGGCGACTTCCTGCTCGGTCTCGCCGACGGCGACGAGCTGGAGGAATCCGGCGTGGTACGGGTTGAGCGGCTTCTCGCGCTGCTGCATGGTGCGCCAGAATCCGTCGACGTTCTTCTGCCCGGACTTGTAGCCGCCGTAGGAGAGGTAGCAGTAGACGTAGTTGTTCTCGGCGCACCATTCCCAGGTTTCGACTGACCCGCCGCCGGGAATCCAGACGGGCGGGTGCGGCTGCTGAATTGGGCGCGGCCAGATGTTGATGTAGCGCAGCTGGTTGTAGCGGCCGTTGTACGAGAACATCTCGGGCCGGGTCCATGCCTGCGTGATTACATCCGCGGCTTCGTAGTACTTGTCGCGCAGGTGCGATGGGTTGGCGCCGTAGCAGAAGCAGTCGTCCATCGGCGTGCCGACGGGGAAGCCGGCGACGAGGCGGCCGCCCGAGATGCAGTCGAGCATCGCGAATTCTTCGGCCACCCGGGTCGGCGGGTTGTAGAGCGCAATCGAGTTGCCAAGTACGACGATCGCAACATCCTTGGTCCGCCGACAGAGGTTGGCGGCCATCAGGTTGGGCGACGGCATCAGGCCGTAGGCGTTCTGGTGGTGCTCGTTGATGCAGATGCCGTCGTAACCGGCAGCGGCGGCCGCCTCAAGCTCGTCCAGGCCGTCGTTGTACATTTCGTGCGCCTTGGCCGGGTCGAAGAGTTTGGAGTCAACGTCGACCCAGACCGAGTTGTTGGTCTCGGCGAAGTCGGGCGGCAGATCCCGATAGGGCATCAGGTGGAAAAATTCAAACTTCACAACCAGCTCCATTCAGTTCCGACATCACGGCATCGCCCGTTCAGCGGGCGGTCTCTGGGGCAAGGTATTGAAGGTCAAGCCTCAGTGTCAATCTGATCGAGCGCCGGCCCCTAGGCGGAGTAATCGGGATGGGTCGTGTCGAGCCAGGTGTCGTCGTAGCGGTGTGACGCGTGGGCGAACTGGTAGACATCGGGGGAGTTGTGGACATACGGCCATTCAACCTGTGGCGCGATCGAGTTCATCACGGAAGGCTGACCAGTCATGCCCTCAACACCGTGATCGGGGTGGACGCCGAGGAAGATGCGGAGCAGCTCGGATGCCGTTTCCTTGCGCTTGTCGACGTCGAGCTCGCTGCGCATGCCCTTGATCATCTCCTCTGCCGGCGGGTAGTCGTACTGGGAGAAGTTTGAGCTGCCGCCCGCGACGTGGGTGATGTTCCATTCACCGGTGGGGTCGAGGTCCTGGGGCGGGTTGGTCCAGGCCGGTGTCTGGCCGGGGTGCGTGCCCTCAAGTAGTCGCTGCAGGATGACCGTGTAGGGCTGGATGTCCATTGACAAGGTGACGCCGAGCGCCTGCTCGTACATCGAGCGGACGGTCTCGGTGATGCCCGGGTAGGTCTGTTCCCAGACGTCCGGCGTGATCCAGTAGAACGTTCGCTCGTCGCGGTCGATGCCCGCGGCGTCCAGTAGCTCGTTGGCCATCTGGATGTCGGCGCCGCGGTCGGGTCGGTAGCCGGGCCAGGTCGCCAGTTCCTCAGGCGGAACGGTCCAGGCCTGGTTAAACCACGGGGCCTGGGCGATCGCGCTGATCTTGGCCGAACCCAGGTAGACGGCGTCGATCAGGAGGTAGCGGTCGGTCGCGACGTGGAAGGCGTAGGCAAGGCGGCGGTCAGTCCAGGGGTTGCCGAGCCCGTCCTCACCGGGCCAATCTGGGTTGAAGTTGTAGCGAATCTGAATGGTGAATCCGAACGGGACATCGAACGCATTGTGGTCTGGGAAGTCGTTGAGGATACCCTCGACCTGCAGGCTCGAGAGTGGGAATCCACCGATGTCGATCCCCTTGCCGCGATATGCGGCGTCTACCGCCGTCGCATCGAGCAGGTTGGTGAACTCGATTCGGTCGAGGTAGGGCAACGGGCCACCGTCGTCGCCGTTCTTCCAGTAGTCCGGATTGGCATCGAGGTTGATTCCGAGGTCTGGATCGTAATCCAGCGGGATGTAGGCCCCAGTGCCTGACGACAGCTCAACATTGGTCTGCTCGTCGCGCCAGCGGTTGCCAAACTCGATGATCGCCTCAGGCGAGGTGATCCAGGAGAACGGGCTCAGGTGCGCTCCCAGATAGGTTGAGTCGGCCTCGGCCGTAGTGAACTTGATTGTCGCTTCGTCGACGACTTCCAATGATTCGGTTTGCTGATACTTGCTCGCTGTGAGGAACGACGTGTCTTCCACGCCGTCGGCGTCAACCGAGTCGATCTGCCGTTGGGCGTTAAAGCGGATGTCCTCGGCCGTGACCTGGCGTCCGCCTTCGGTCGGGAACCGGTCCCAGAACCGGGCGCCCTGGTCGACGGAGAAGATGTAGGTCGTGTCGTCAGGAATCTCGGGAAGCGAGGCGATATCGCTTTCCATGATTCCCTTCTCCTTGTTGCGCCAGCGGATCAGGTAGTTCATGTAGAAGCCCATCCAGAACTGGGTGGGACCGAAGACGCCGCGGTGCGGGTCGAAATAGTCGTGGGTGGCCGCCGGAGAGGAGAATCGGAGCGTGCCGCCGCGGGTTAGACCCGACGTGTCAGCGGCCGCCTGCTGTTGCTGCTCCTGCTCAGCCTGCGCCTGTTGCGCCGTTTCCTGCTGATCGGCCTGCGCCGCTTGCTGGTCAGCCTGCTGATCCTGCTGTTGTTGCATGGCCTGCTGCTGTTGTTGCTGCATGGCTTGCTGCTGAGCAGCTTGTTGCTGGGCTTGCTGTTGCTGCTGGGCGGCGGTGACGGCCTGCTGGTCGTCATCGTCGTCCCCACAACCGACGAGGGCAAGACCGGCCGCGCCGATCCCGGCGCGAGATGAGGCTCGCAACAGCGAGCGCCGACTCAGCCTTCTGCGCCGCATGCGCTGCCAATAGTTCTGTCGCTCAGACATATCTTCCCTCGCACTCAAGCGTGTGCGTCAAATGCTAGGGATTTGGGAGCGTCGCGATCAGATGGAGGACAGGGTCAGAGGGCGCGGATGCGGAGTATTGGCGCGTCGAGATCCAGGCTGCCAAACAGCTCTCGGAGCTTCTTCGCGCGAAAGCGGAAGATGTGGCGCAGTTGTGGGACCACAGCGAGGTTGGCCACAGGCGCGGAGATCGGGTCGAGCGGCAGCGACCAGTGAACCTGGTCCGACGCGAGGACGCCGTTCTCGACCTCCTGGAAGTGGTGCTGGTGATGCCAGAGCGCGTACGGACCAGCGATCTGATCGTCAGCGAAGTAGTACGGGGCGTTGACCTGCGCGATCTCGGTCGCCCAGGCAACGCGCAGCGGCAGAATCGGCAATGGGGACAGCCGATAGGTGATGATCAGACCGGCGTGAATCGCCGAGGGCGGCTCGCCGGTGATTTGAAAACGCATCTCGGGCGGTGTGATCACGGCCAGGTTGTTCGGGTCGGAGAAGAACTGCCAGGCGGTGTCGATGTCAGTGAGCAGCGTCTGCGCGGCGTCGAGCTTGTAGATCGGCATCGATCACGCCTCCAATCACAAGGTAGCCAGGACCCCGCCCATGCCGATTAGCGCGCCGACCAGCAGGTGCAGCTGCGCCGTACGCTTCAGCATCGGATTGAGCGAGGCGCCCGAGCGGCCATTGATGATCTCGCGGACGAGCCAGATCGCTGGCGGCAGCGCGGCGAAGGCGATGAGGCAGTAGTAGGGCAGCAACCCGACTGCGGCGAACACGGCGATGCCGACGAAGGCGCCGATGGTCAAAAGCGCGTACTCGAGACGGGTGTTGCGCTCGCCGATCAGGACGGCGAGTGTGAGCTTGTTGCTCGCCTGGTCCGTGTGAATGTCACGCAGGTTGTTGACGACCAGAATCGCGGTGACCATGCAACCGACCGGCACTGAGGCGGCTGCCAACTCCCAGGTCAGGGCTTCGATTTGGACGTAACCCGCTCCCATGACGGCGACGAAACCGAAGAAGAGGAAGCAGATGGGGTCGCCCAGTCCTCGATAGCCGTATGGCAGCGGTCCGCCGGTGTATGTCACTGCAGCGATCAGCGACGCCCCGCCGATTACCAGGATGGGCCAGCCGACTATCAGGATGAGCACAATGCCCACGATCAAGGCGGCGGCCGTCGCCAGGGAGATTCCGATGGTCATCTCGCGCTGCGAGAGCCAACCCTGCGCCACGGCGCGCGGCGGGCCAAGACGATCCGGCGTGTCGGCGCCGCGACGGAAGTCGGAGACGTCGTTGGCGAAGTTCACGACGATCTGAATGAAGATCGCGCCAATCATGGCGAGCAAGAAGCGGCCTACATCGAAGTCGCCATCGACGGCTGCAATTCCAGTTCCGGCGAGGACGGGCGAAACCGCGGCCGGCAGTGTCGGCGGGCGGACGGCGAGCAGCCAGGCTCGCCGTTTGCTGGGAACCGGAGGCGCGCCGGCCGCCATTAGGGGAAGCGTGGGTACTTGGAGAAGTCGGGCTTTCGCTTTTCGAGGAAAGCGTTCTTGCCTTCCTTGGCTTCCTCGGAGAGGTAGTAGAGCAGGGTCGAGTCGCCGGCGAACATCTGCATGCCGGAGAGACCGTCCGTGTCGGCGACCAGGGCCCGCTTGATGAATCGCAGCGCGGTCGGCGACATGCAGAGGATCTCGCGGCAGCGATTGATAACTTCAAGCTCCAGGTCGTCGACCGGGAACACGTCACAGGCGAGGCCCATCTCGACGGCCTCGGCGCCACTGTACTGGCGGCACTGCATCCAGATCTCGGCAGCTTTCTTGTGTCCGACGAGGCGCGCCAGCAGCATGGTGCCGTAGCCGGCGTCGAACGAACCGACCTTTGGTCCGGTCTGGCCGAACCAGGCGTTGTCGGCGGCGTACGTCAAGTCGCAAACGGTGGCGAGCACGTTGCCTCCGCCGATCGCGTATCCGGCGACCATCGCAATCACGGGCTTCGGGATCGAGCGCATGTAGCGGTGCAGGTCGAGCACATTGAGCCTCGGCACGCCGTCGTCGCCGACATAACCGCCGTCGCCGCGGATACGCTGGTCGCCGCCCGAGCAGAACGCTTCCTTGCCCTCGCCGGTCAGGATGATCACGCCAACCGACATGTCCTCGTGGGCGCGCTTGAAGGCGTCCAGCAGTTCGAACAGCGTCTTGGGCCGGAAGGCGTTGCGTACTTCCGGTCGCGCGATCGTGATCTTGGCGATGCCCTCGGCCACGTCGTAGTAGATGTCGCCGTAGTCGCCGGAGCGTTTCCAATCGGGGAGGCCGGTGCGTTCGACAGTGACGGTGGGTCGGGACATAGCGCGCTACTCCTTCATTGAGTCTGTGCTTGCTTGTGATTCGATCGGGACGCCGGCGCTACGCAAGAGCAGGCGTCGAAGTTCGGGATAGATGTCGTCGAGCGGCGCCGCAACTCGTCCGGCGGCCCAGGCGGAGAGCGTGGCGCGAACCATGCCAACCCAGGCACGGGCGGTCAAATCAGGATCGAGCGGCGCGTCGAGTCGGGTGAGACGTCCGAGGGCGAGGGCGTTGCGCAACTCCTCCGCAATGATCTCGACGTACTCGTCCTCGATCGCGGCCACGCGCTCTCGAGCGACGGCGGAGTCGCCCAGCGTCTCAGCCGCGAGCACTCGCGCGAGCGACCGATGAGCCGAAAGCGTACCGACCAGCGTCGATAGAGCTGCGTCCGCGCGAGCGACGGGATCCGCTCCTGCCGCCGTCATCGCCCGAGTCACGCGTCGCCGCAAGATGTCGCCAGCTCGCCCGATCACCGCGGCGATCAGGGCCTCCTTGGTCGGGAAGTGGAAATAGAGTCCGCCCTTCGACGTGTCGGCGGCGGCGGCGATTTCGTCCATCTGTGCGTTGGCGTAGCCGCGCCGGGCGAAGACCGTGGCGGCCGCGTCGAGCAAGTGCTCGCGGCGCTCGATCGCTCTCGCCTGTCGTGGTTCGGTCGTGGTCATTGGCCGTTCCGGGGCAAAATAAATCCGACGCGCGGGTCGGTTTCTGTACTGTATCAGCATGGCTGATCAGGTCACGGCACGGGAGCGGACGCGAACGATTGGGGAGATGTTCAGCCGCCTGGTTCCGCACTACGACCAAATGAATCGGCTGATGACCGCCGGCCGCGACGGACGCTGGCGAACGCTGGCGGTGGAGGCTTCACAGCCACAGCATGCGGTGGTTCTCGACCTTGGAGCAGGTACCGGCGATCTCAGCGCGGAGTTCCGCCGACGCGGCGCCGCAAGAGTGATCGGGGCAGACATTTCGGCGGCCATGCTTGTCCGAGCAGAGGAGAAATTCGGGCAAGATGGTATCGACTGGCTGCAGGGCGACGCGTCGCACTTGCCGTTCGCTGACGAGTCGTTTGACATCGTCGCTTCAGCGTTCGTCATGCGAAATCTGCCTGATCTGGCGGGGTCATTCGCGGAGATGGCGCGCGTGCTGAAGCCTGGAGGTCGGCTGATCGGCCTCGACATCACCCATCCACCGGAGACCCCCTGGGGGAACATGCTGAGGCTTGGATTCGAGCAAGGTGTGACGAGGATTGCGGGCCTGTTGTCGCGCGATCGATCGGCGTATCGATACTTGCCGGACTCGCTTTCGGGCTATCCAACAGCCGACGAGCTATCGGAAATGCTGGAATCGGCGGGGCTGGACGATGTGACGTATCGGCGCTTATCGATGGGTGCGGTGGCGCTGCATGTGGGTCGGAAGGGCTAACGCGAGGCATCCAGCGCAACCAGTGCACGGCCGCTGCCTTTGACGAGGCGGCCGCCCCAAGTGGTCGGTGGTGCGGCGGCGGCATCCAGCCATTCTGATCGCGTGATTCGAAAGCCTGCGGATCCCAGCGGGCCTGCCAGGGACTTTCTCACCGCGCTCGGGTCGGGGTTCTTGAAGCCGTCAGGTGCGGCGTCTGCGTTGAGGACGATGCTCAGCCGGGCTCTTGGCGCGGCGAGAGTGTGGACGATGTCCACGATCTGTTGGTCTCCCGTCAAAGTCATGCGCAGGAGCGCGGCCCAGGGGAAGTAGATCGTGATCCAGTCGGCTGCGCCTTGCAGCTCGACGGGGAGCGATTCCGCGCTGGCCGCAACATAGAGCGCGTTGGGCGCACCGCCCCTGGCGGGCTTGCGCTCGGAGAGTTTGGCTGCTTCTCGCAGGGCGTTGCGGTCAGGATCAACGCCGATCGCCAGGACGTTGCCGTACTCGCGGGCAAAGCGGCGGGGCCATGCGCCATCGCCGGTTCCGAGGTCGACCAACGTCGACGAGTACCTGGCTCGTAACTCTTGAAACTCGGCCGGGTCCGCGCGTCGTGGACCGCGTCTGGTGATGATCTCCATGCCGCTTCCCTGAGGGCAGACTAGAATCCCCTAGACAATGACAGAGCAATCGTTAGGAACCTAGAATGCCGACTCCCGCACGCGTCGTATTTCTCCCGGAAGCCGACGAGCCCCTGGCCGTCGAACGTGTTGACCTTCCCGACCCGACCGATTTCCAGGTCGTAGTCCGGCAGTTCGCTTCGGGAATCTGCCATTCGCAGTTGCACCAGATGCACAACCCACGCGACGGCGACCAGATTCTCGGTCACGAGGCGACGGGTGAAGTGATCAAGGTCGGCTCGCAGGTGACCAATGTCCAGGTAGGCGACATCGTGTTTGTCACCTGGGTACCGCGCAACGCGGAGACCGCCATCCGGGACGTCGACACCATTGTGGTCGAGCGCCCCAACGGCCGCACGGCGACGACGCGCAACGTGTTCACCTGGTGCGACACGACAATCGCGGATGAGAAGTACATCGTCAAGGTCCCGCAAAACACGCGCCGCGACGTGACCTCAATCATCGGCTGTGCGGTGCTGACCGGCTCCGGGGCTGTCTACAACACCGCCGCTGTCCGCGAGGGCGACAGCGTGGCCATCTTCGGCGTCGGCGGGGTGGGACTCTCCGCGGTTGTGGCGGCATCGGTGGTCAAGGCCGATCCAATCATCGCCGTTGACCTGGACGAGGAGAAGCTGGAGTTCGCCAAGCGGTTTGGCGCCACGCACGGCGTCAATGCGGGCAAGGGCGACGCGATCGAGCAAATCAAGGAGTTGACCGCGGGGCCCGCTGGCATCACCACGAGTTTCGGTGAGCCGATTTCCGGCGTCGATTTTGCGTTTGACTGCATTGGCCGCCAGGTGACGATGGAACAGATCATGCGCGCGGTGCGTCCCGGCATCCTGGGCGCCGAGAGCGGCGGTACCGCCGTTCTGGTCGGGGTGCCCCACCAGTCGGGAGCCGAGTTCTCTCAGCAGGACATGATGGGTCTGCTGATCAACGAGAAGAAGTACATCGGCTCGATCGGCGGTAGCTGCCGACCGGACCGCGACTTCCCGATGTTCCTGGCCTGGGCAGAGGACGGCGCGCTCGACCTCGACGCCATGGTCACCGAGCGATTCAAGATCGGCCAGATCAACGAAGCGACGGCGGCACTCGAGCAGGGCGAGATCTTCGGTCGCGCGATCATGGAGTTCGACGACTAGAACCGAGCGCGAATCACTCCGGTCGTTCCCTCGTCAAGGGGCGTATGACGGAGCAGATTCAGGCCAGCAGCAGAGGAATCTCCATCTCCTCGGAGCGTAGGCCGGCGTGGTAGCCGTTCAAGGCTGAGACGCGATTGCCTGCCTCGCCGTAGACCAGGATGTTGCGATCCGCCGAGACGGCGATGTGGCTGCCGATTCGTTCCGCCGCCAGATTGCTCAGCGGCATGGGGCCGAAGAGCTGCAGCTCCTCGGCCTCTTCCAGCGTCAGCAGGGCCCAGTTGCGGCCCCAGCGTTCGCGGAACTGCCCGGCGAAGGCGTCCTCGCGCCCGGAACGTACGCAGAACATGGGCACGCGTGGTTCGCCGTGCGGCGGCGTATGCAGTTCGTCGATGATCTCGTCGTCGGGCAGGAACAGGGACTTTTCGGCGGCCGAGACATGCAGTTCCCCGTGGTCGGCGCTGATCGCGATGCGAGCGCGTCCGTCCAGCTGCTCCGAGATCGCTCCGAGCGCGCGGTCAACCTTTTCCAGCGCTCGCAGCGTGCCGGATGCGTGAGGTCCATCTCGATGTGAGGCGGAGTCGACCATCGGCAGGTACAGGTAGTGAATGCCGGGTTCGTCCTGCTCCACGATCCGAGCGACCACGCTTGCGGCCGCGTCGCGCAGGCTGTCGTATGGGTCAGTCGGAGCAGACCCACGCAGATAGGTCGTGAATTCGCTGTTGGAGATCGCGCGCGGGTGGTAGGTGCGCAGACGACCCTGCATCGAAGCCATCAGCGAGGGATAGGCGAACGCTTCGCTCGGTCGAATCCCAAACTCCTGGAGCTTGCGCTCCGAGTCTCGCTCGACGAAGGGCAGGATGGTGGCGGTCAGATTGTTGTGGTGCAGGTGCGTGTACCAGGCCGGGACTCCGTGCTGACACGGCCATGCGCCCGTGGCCAGTGTGGTCAATGCCGCGGCTGTGGTCGAAGGAAAGACGGAACGCAGCTGGATTCCTTCGGCACCCGCCAGCAGCCCCCCCGGCCTTGCCAGCTCATCGAAGACGCAGCCGAGTCCATCGACGAGGACGAAGAGCAGGGGTCGGTCACGACCGATTCGCTCAGCGAGTTCAGCGGCTCTGGTGTCTTGAGGCGATAGCGGCACGCCGCCAATCGATGCGATTGCGCGGGCGAGGTCGACCGTCGAGGGCGGGGCGTCGCCCTCAAACGGATGCAGTAGGTCGCCGTCGCGGAACCAGCGCTCTACACGTTCAACATCGGCGGAGGCCACGGCTGTGCCCTACTAGACCGCCTGAGGCAGTGATTGTGATCTGGCGACGCCTAGATCTGAGAGTAGCCCGAACCCGGCGAGGTGACACCGGTGCCGGCCGGATCCTTGCCGCCCATGTCCCAGCCGAACTCCTTGAGGATTTCCTGGGAATAGGTGACGCGGCCGGAGACTTTGTCCAGCGGCTCGGTGGCGAGCAACAGCGCCGCCTGGGCCATGATCTCCACGCTCTCGGCGTCGTTCGGGTCGCGGCCTTCCATCAGCTTGTGGAAGACGACGCCCGGAGTCGGGACGATCTGCGAGGGGCTGTAGCAGGTCACAGAGATGCCGTACTGGTGAACCTCGGAGGCCAGACCCTGTGTGAAGCGCTCCAACGCCGCCTTCTCGGCGCCGTAGAGCGTTCCGCCGCCACCGTCGCCCTCGTACGGTCCTCGGCCCGGTCCGATTGCCGCAGCCGAGGAGACATTGACGATCGCGCCGGAGCCGCGCTCAATCATGCCGCCTTCGTTCAGACAGAGCTGGCTCATGTAGAAGGGGCCGTGGAAGTTGACGGCTGTCGAACGCAGCCAACGTCGAACCGGGAAGTCCTTGACCGGGATGAAGTACGTGAGCGCGGCGTTGTTGACCAGCACATCGGGCTGGCCGTAGGTGTCGATGCAGGACTGCACGATGCCGGCGCACTCTTCGTACTCGGAGACGTTGCCGGCCACAGCGGTGGCCTCGCCGCCCGCATCACGGATGTTTTTGATCGTCATCTCCAACGAACCGGGCAGCGGGTGCGTGCCCTCCTGCACGGTGCGAGCGGTCGCGATGACCTTCGCACCCTCGGCCGCGAAGCACTCAGCGATGGCCGCGCCAATACCGCGGCTGGCTCCAGTGACGATGGCGATTTTGCCGTCCAGCTTGCCCATTTGGTTCTCCAGTCATGTGGTTGGGGACTTGCGATGGTGTTCGAAAGCATCATAGCGAAGCATTTCACAAGCGAAACCAGATACACGCCGCGATAGCCTCTGGCCATGGAACGAGTGGTGATCGTGGGCGCATCGCTGGCAGGCCTGACGGCTGGCGAGGCGTTGCGCGAGGAGGGATTCGATGGTCGGATCACGCTGATCGGCGAGGAAACTGAGGCTCCCTACGATCGACCGCCGCTTTCCAAACAGCTCCTGACCGGCGAATGGGATGTTGACCGACTGCCGCTGCGCTCGGGAGACGAGCTGGTGAAACTGGATTTCGAGCTGCTTCTCGGACGCACGGCCGCTGCTCTCGACGTTGCCGATCGCGTCGTTCGGCTCGACGACGGTCTAGAGGTGACGTTTGATGGCTTGATCATCGCGACGGGCGCGCGTCCACTGGCGCTTCCATTCGGACAGGAATTGGAGGGAGTGCATACGTTGCGCAGCCAGGCCGACGCGTTGCGGATACGCGGCGGCCTTGAGCGCGGCGGCCGCGTTGTCGTGATCGGTGCCGGATTCATCGGAGCGGAAGTGGCCTCGTCGGCTCGAACGCGGGGCCTCGACGTGACCATGGTCGAAGCGCTCTCTGCGCCGATGATCGGGCCGCTCGGTGGACAGCTCGCCACCTGGGCGCGTGAGCTACATGCGCAGGCGGGTGTGCGGATGCGATTCGACGCGAGGGTGTCGGACATGATCGGCAGTGGCCGAGTCGAGGCGGCTGAGCTCGAGGATGGCTCGACGATCGAAGCGGATATGGTCGTTGTAGGGATTGGCGTGAGACCGAATGTCGATTGGCTGGAGGGTTCAGGCCTGACCGTCGGCGACGGGGTGATTTGCGACCAGTACTGCCGCGCGGCGCCGATGATCTACGCGGCAGGAGATGTCGCGCGCTGGCCGAACGAGTTGTTCATGCACTTTCGCTACGGCGAGCCGCAGCGCACGATGCGGATCGAGCACTGGACGAACGCCGTCGAGCAGGGCATGGCTGCCGCGCGGAATCTGCTACTCGAAAGCCGCGGCAACAGGTTGGAGGCGTTTGCACCCGTGCCGTACTTTTGGTCGGACCAGCACGGTCTCAGCATCATGGCCTCGGGCATCACGTCGCCGCGCGACGAGTTTCGAATCGTCCATGGGACGCTGGAGTCGAATCGATTCGCCGCAATCTACGGACTGCGGGGCTACCTCACTGGTGTCGTCGCGGTCGGCTGGCCGAGGATGTTGCGTCGCTACCAGGGGCTCATACGGAAGCAGGCGACCTGGGAAGAGGCGCTGGAGACGGCTCGCGAGATCGAGGGCTGACTCAGGAAGTGGTCTGCCATGCTGCGGCTCTTCGCCCGCGACGTTCCGCAATTTCTGCTGCCGCATCGACCAAGATCTTCGCCGGTCCTAACCGACCCTGGAACGACGTGTAACTCGATTCGCCGCGGACGATCCGGCAGAAGGCGGTCCAGAAGCGGTCCGAGCGGCGCAGAAGCTGCACGTACGGCCACGGGCATTGGTGGAACAGCGCCTGAAGCTGTCGGGCGACTCGGAGCTCGGGCTCGATCTCCGCTTCGATCGAGCGTTGATACACAGACAGGTCGTCAGCGTCGCCAGACAGACAGGCCAGGGTCGCTTCTGCAGCTAACTGCGCGCTGCGGATGGCGTTACCGATGCCTTCGCCCGATAGCGGGTCGACCAGTCCGGCTGCGTCTCCCACGAAGGCGACACGGCCGGAGACCAGCGCACTATTCGGATCCCGAAGCGGCAGGTGATGTCCGCGCAGCTCGGTCAGGCTGCCGGCGTCAAACGACTCGACGTCGGCGTACAACGAGAGTTCTTCACGCAACGCCGCCGCCGCCGCCGGAACACCGCCCAACCCGACGTTGCAATGATCAGCCTTGGGGAACACCCAGCCATATCCACCCGGCATTGAGCCGAGTTCGAGCCCAACCGCATCGCTCCAGCGCTCTCCCGCGGGCTGATCGAGGCGCGACGCGTTGCCTTCCAGCGCCACGGCGCCGCGCAGGCTCGGCAGGCCGAGCGCGCGTCTGACGATGCCGTTGGCGCCGTCGGAGGCGACGATGACCGAGGCCTCATGTACGTCGCCGTTGGCCAAGGTGATCGTGCCGTCGTCCACGCCACGTACGGCCGATCCGTCGCGGAACTCTGCGCCGACGCCAACCGCCTGCTCGACCATGAACGCGTCGAGTCGGGAGCGTTGGGTCATGATCGCCAGGGGCTGGTGATAGCGATGTTCAAACTCCCAGGAGCGCTTGTAACGGACGCGAAAGGACATGATCGTCTGCTCGGAAACGGGATCGAGCGAATAGGGCAACAGGTTGAGCGCTGACACGAGGACGCCGCCGCCGCAGGGCTTGTCGCGAGGAAAGTCGGCTCGATCAAGCAGCAGGACATCGGCGCCTGCCTGGGCCAGGTCGAGTGCTGCGGTCGATCCGCCTGGGCCGGCGCCGACGACTATGACGTCCCAGCTTCTCGCCATTTGTCCCACGCTGTCTTGACTCCGGCCGAGATCGGCGCGGCGAAGCAAAAGATGATCGTTTCAATCGGCTCGCCCAAGGCGATCGCGAGTAACGGTAGGGGTGCGGCGACGAGGAGGATGCCAAGTTCGGCGATCCTCGTGACCAGATAGGTCAGTCCACCGACGACGAAGGTGATGCCGAACTGCCAAGGCATGAACGCTCCGGCCGCGCCGAGACCCGTCGCGGCAGCGCGACCGCCGTTGAAGCGCAGGAACAGCGGCCACATGTGGCCGACCATCACGATCCCGCCGGCCGCCATCCACCACCCCAACTCCAGTCCCCACCAACGCGCGATCGAGACGGCAAGTAGTCCTTTGCCGATGTCGATCACGATGATTACTGCGCCGAAGACGTGGCCGGCCCCTTCACGTGCCGCATTGGCGGCGCCGACGTTGCCGTCACCGACCTTGCGCAGGTCCTGTCCGGTGCGCCAGCGAAAGACGAGCCACGAGACCGGAATTGAGCCCAACAGGTAGGCGAGGATCAGGGTGACCGCCTCGGGCATGTCGATTCCTCGGGCGGCGCTCCCGGACTAGCTACTCGTGTAAATGGGCGTCAGCCAATGTGAGTAGGCGTCGCGGCTGCCGATGATCGCGTCGAAGTAGAGCCGTTCCAGTTGGGCCGTGATTGGACCGGTTTCGCCGCCGTTGATCATCCGTCGGTCGACCGACGCGATTGGCGTGACATGCGCCGCGGTACCGGTCATGAACACTTCGTCGGCCAGCCACAACTCGGAGCGATCGAGCGTTCGTTCGACGGTAGGGATCCCGAGTTCCTGCTCAGCCAGCTCCATCACCGTGTTGCGGGTGATCCCGACGAGGATGTTGTCGTTGCTGGGCGGCGTATAGATCACTCCGTCGTTGACGATGAAGATGTTCTCGCCCGAACCCTCGGAGACATGGCCGTCCTCGTTGAGCATGATTGCTTCGTCGAAGCCGGCGGTCTCGGCCTCGGTCTTGGCCAGCGCCGAGTTGATGTACGCGCCGGTGACTTTGGCGCGCACGGGAATCGACTGGTCCTCGGTTCGACGCCAGGAGGAGGTCACAACATGCACGCCGCCAGTCGTGTCGAGGTAGGCGCCCCACGGGATGAGGAAGCAGAGAAAGTCGTCGGCCACGCCGTGCAGGCGCACGCCGAGCGCCTCGGCCGACTTGTAGACCATCGGTCGCACGTAGACGTCCTGCTTGAAACCGCTGCGCCGAACGAGGTCGACGGTGATGTCGCAGAGTTCGTCGTCCGACAACGGCAGGTCCATCATCAGGGCGTGTGCCGACTTCCGCAGGCGCTCGTAATGCTCGCGCATGCGGAAGAGGTAGAGCTGTTCGTGCTCAGCGTTCCAGTTGGCGCGGATGCCCTCGAATACGGCGGTTCCGTAGTGCAGGGCATGGGTCATGATGCTGATCTTGGCCTCAGACAAGGGCATCACTTCGCCCTCGAGGTAGGCCATTTCAGTGCCGGACATCGCGCGCTCCCAGAGTGGTTGGTGCAAGTGAGGTCAGTGCAAACGCATTACCCGCCACGATACACGCGGGGCTTGTGGCGTTCAGGCGTGAACGCAACACCTGGCATGAGGACTATTGGTTCTAGCTAGCGGATAGCCACGGCGGGGTCGCTTGGCCGTGGAATCTGGTACCAGGGCTGATCGCAGAACTCGAGGTCTTCCGCCGTCAGTTGCACCTCTGCGTAACGCAGCGAATCCTCGATCTGCTCGGCCCGAGATGCTCCCACAATGGCCGACGTGATGCCGTCTTGCGCCAGCACCCAGGAGATGGCGGCGTGCGTGATGCTCTGGTCGCGCTCGGCGAAGTAGTCCTGCAACCGCGCGACCTGCTCGCGCTGGATGTCATCCCAGTAGCGGCCCTGGTAGAGCTGCGAGGTCCTGCTGTTCGTGAACCAATTGTCTCCCTGCAGTTCGGACATATCTCGGTAGCGGCCGGTCAGGAAGCCGCCTGCGAGCGGGTTGAAACAGATCACGCCGACGCCCTGTTCGCGACAGAGCGGAAGTAGATCGCTCTCGATGTCGCGCCAGAGAATGTTGTAGCGCGGCTGATCGCAGACGAATCGCACAATCCCGGCCTTGTCCGACGCGCCGAGCGCCAGTCCGAGCTGCCAGGCGCGAAAGTTCGACGCTCCCACGTACCGCACCTTGCCCCAGCGCACGAGATCGTCGAGGGCGTGCATCGTCTCCTCGATTGGCGTCGATGGATCGGGTCCGTGCAGCTGATACAGATCGATGTAGTCGGTGCCCAGCCGACGCAGCGAATCGTCGACCGCCGAGAGGATGTGCTGCCTGGAGTTGCCGCGTTGGTGCGGCATGGGCCCGGTCGGCACGAAGCACTTGGTCGCGACAATCACCTGGTCGCGCGGACGTCCGGCCAGCCACTTGCCGATGATCTCCTCGGTTCCGCCGATATTCGTGTTGCCTGCCGGGTACGCGTCGGAGGTGTCGAGGAAGGTCACGCCAGCGTCGAAGGCGGTATCGAGAATGCGATGCGCCTCGTCCATCTCGGTCCTCGAGCCGAACGTCATGGTCCCCAGACAAATTTCGGAGACGCGAAGGCCGGTTCCACCCATCTTGCGGTACCGCACGTGCTGCTCCTGTCCGACGGATCGATGCGAGAGGGGTCAGCGTATCGCCCCAAGCGCAAACGGAGTTAGAGCACCATCTGTGTCTGCGTCACCTGGGCGACGAGCTTGCCCTCCGGATTGAGAATCGTTGTCTGCCAGACCTGGGTTCGGCGGCCTCGGTGCATTGGCCGGCACTCGCCTCGCAGTGTGGTTCCCTCGATGCCGCCGCGGAAGAAGTTGGTCTTGGACTCGATCGTCGTGGTGCCGGCGCCGGGCGGCAGGTTCGCGCTCGTTCCGACTGCGCCGAGGGTGTCGGCGAAGGCCATGATCGTCCCGCCGTGCATCAGTCCGGGTGCGGTGCAGAGATGCCGCTCGACATCTATCTCGGCGACAACCAGTTCAGGCTCTACCGACACCAGGCGAACACCAAGATGTTCCGGGAGGAGCCCTCGAAACCCTCGGCGAAACGGCTCGACATCGAGCGTCGCTACATCGGACATTGGCAGCTCCAGTCGTCAGGCAGGCGGCACTGAATCAACCTGCCATCGCGTGATAACGTCACGCCATGAGTGCTACGCCAATCTATCGGGTCGGATCGCGCGAGGTTCGCGTGCTCTCCGACGGCGTGATCTGGCTCGACGCCGGGGCAGTGTTTGGGCTCGTGCCCAAGATCATGTGGCAGCGCGTGACCGGCGAGACGAACGAACTGAACCAGATCCCGCTGGCGTTGAACTGCCTGCTACTGGAGTCGGACGGCAAGACCGTGCTGATCGAGACGGGTCAGGGCAACAAGGATTTTGAACAGACCCGACGCCGCGGCTGGGAGCCGGACCACGGCAAGCTGATCGATGATCTGGCTCGCAACGGTGTCCAGCCGGCCGATGTAGACATTGTGATCAACACGCACCTGCACAACGATCACACCGGTTGGAACACGGTTGCCAATGGCGACGGGGAGCTGGCCGTCACCTTTCCCAATGCCCGCTTCTACATCCAGCGCGGCGAGTGGGAAGATGCGATGCACCCCAACGAGCGCACCCGGGCGACTTACCTGCCCGAGAACCTGTCTCCGGTGGAGGCGGCGGGGCAGATCGAGTTCATCGACGGCGAGACGCAGGTGACATCCGATATCACTGTGATTGAAACGCCGGGCCACACGGCAGAGCATGCCTCGGTGGTGATCGCCAACGGAGGCGAGTCCGCCATCTATCTGGGCGACATGATCCAGCACCAGGTGCAACTGGAGCGGGTCGCGTGGCTGTCAGCCTTTGACGTGTTGCCGCTGATCAACCTGGAGACCAAGAAACGGCTGATCGCAGACGCGATCAAGAACCGATCATTGCTGGTCGCTGTACACAATCCGTTCCCGGGCGTCGGTCGATTGAACGCCGGAGAACGGGGTCGCAATCTGTGGAGCTCTGAAGAGCCGCACGCGATCGCGGAGTCACTGGAAGTTGTCGGCAGCGACTAACGAAGCAGAGCGAAAGAGCGCACGAGGACACGAACATGGCATTTGGCGAACACCCGCTCGGCGGCGGTCCAGGGATGGACATGGATCCCGCCGAGATGATGAAGCATCTTCCCAAGCCGCGACGCAAGATCTGGCGGCAGGAGAAGCTCGTCGACGACGTGTACTTGCAGTATCGAGACAGCACCGACGAGCTGCCGGAGCCGGACCTGGTCGAGCGCATTTTCCTCGTCGTTATGCGCGGCGATCGCTGTCTCGTCGTTCGCCATGGCGATCGGCATCAGCCCTGGGTGCTGCCGATCCTTGAGTTCGACATCGAACCGCGACCGGAGCCGCTGGATCCCGAACTCGATCAGGACGCCCGCCGCTCGGCTCTGACCCAGACGATTCGCAGCGTGGTGGAAGACACGTGGCAGGTGCCGATTGTCGAGTGGTCGCAGCACACGCGGGTGCAGATGACCGCGAGGGAGTTGCAGGACGAGGTGGAGGTTGGCAGCCGCCGGTATGAGATGGTCGTCATGGCTAACGCCGGCGAGCCGCTGGATCTGGCGGAGGACACCGAGTGGGCGCGACGGTTCTTTCCCTCCCGTGAGATCAATCGGCTGCTGCGCGAGCGCTACTACGACTATCCCGAGGTCGAGCAGGCCTACGAGCAGCAGGTGATCGAGGCCGCCAAGGCGAGAACGTGATCGCTGGGGTAACAGACGTAATCTGCCTGAGCTAGTACATTCAGGGCAATCATGACAGTGTGCGCGCCACTCTCCGCGTGTGAAGACGAACGCCTCGCCCGCGTTTGGCTCCCGACCCGTCCCACGGCGGGACGAGCACGGTGGGTACATGTCGCTGTAGCGGGCGGCCGCGCGTTCCGCGCTTGAGTGACCGGCGCTCAGGCGACGAGTACGGAACCAGCGCCGCCACCTCGGAATCGCCGATTCGACACAAGCAACAACCAACGACACGAATGAGTCCAGAGCGCCCGGCCACGATGTCGGGCGATGGCTGAGGAGAACGCCATGCGTTTGACCGGCGCCCGAATCCTGATGGAATGTCTGCGCGCGGAGGGAGTCGAGGTCTTCTTCGGCTACCCCGGCGGCGTCGTGCTGCCGCTGTACAACACGCTCGGTGAGTACCCCGACATCAAGCACGTGCTCGTCCGCCATGAGCAGGCCGCCGCGCACGCTGCCGACGGCTATGCCCGCGTCGCCGGCCGCACGGGTGTCTGCCTGGCGACCTCCGGCCCCGGGGCGACCAACCTTGTCACCGGTATCACCACCGCGTATATGGATTCGGTGCCGATGGTCGTGCTGACCGGCAACGTCGCTCGCGACCTGATTGGCCGCGACGGCTTCCAGGAGGCCGATATCACCGGCATCACGCTGCCGATCACGAAGCACAACTACTTGCTGATGCGCGCTTCCGAGATTGCGCCGGCGGTCAAGGAGGCGTTCCACATCGCCTCGACCGGCCGCAAGGGTCCCGTGCTGGTCGACATACCCAAGGACGTATTCATCGAGGAGGCCGAGTGGGATGGTTATCCGCAGGGCGTCTCGCTGCGCGGCTATCCGATCATGGACGTGCCTCGCGAGGAGGAGGTCATCAAGGCCTCCGAGACGATCAATTCGGCCAAGCGGCCGATCATCATCGCCGGCCACGGGGTCGTGCAGTCGGAGGCGCAGGCAGAGCTGGTCGAGTTCGCCGAGCGCTCGGACACCCCGGTGCTGACCACGTTGCTGGGGATCTCGGGCATGCCCGAGGACCACGAGCTCTCATACGGGTTTCTCGGCATGCACGGTCACTTTTACGCCAACATGGCCGCTGACCGCGCCGATGTCGTGATCGGCATCGGGATGCGTTTCGATGACCGCGCGATGGGCCGCTTCAGCGATTTCAACCCGACTGCCAAGATCGTTCATATTGATATCGACCCGGCAGAAATCGGCAAGAACTTCAAGACGCACGCCCCGGTCAACGGCGACGTCAAGGAAACGCTCGCCCGGTTGCTGCCGCAGATCGAACGGAACTCGCATTCAGAGTGGCTCAGCGAGATCGACCAGATCATGGCGCAGCACCCGACCGACTACGTCGAGGAGGGCACCTCGCTCGGCGGTCCGTGGCTGGTGCAGGCGCTGGCCGAGGCGACGGAGGGGCAATCGACGATCGTGACCGGTGTCGGTCAGCACCAGATGTGGGCCGCGCAGTACTACCCGTACACGAAGCAGCGTCAATGGGTCACATCCGGCGGTCTTGGCACGATGGGCTACGAGGTGCCGGCCGCGATGGGCGCACAGTTCGCGCAGC
Organism: Dehalococcoidia bacterium; assembly: GCA_965208665.1. Taxonomy (GTDB): domain Bacteria; phylum Chloroflexota; class Dehalococcoidia; order Bin125; family Bin125; genus Bin125. The sequence continues at coordinate 948,785 of CBDBPH010000002.1, read as the reverse complement.
GTGAACCAATCTGGTCTATCTGCGGCGACGGTGGCTTCCAGATGACTTCGCAGGAACTGCAGACGGTCGCCGACCACAACCTGCCGGTCCGCTTCGCGATCTTCAACAACGGCTTTCTGGGCATGGTCCGCCAGTGGCAGGAACTGTTCTACGCCAACAACTACCACTCGGTCGACCTGGGGCAGCCGGACTTCGTCAAGCTGGCCGAGGCGTACGGCGTACGCGGCGTCCGCGCTACGACGCGAGCCGAAGCGATGCAGGTCTTCCGCGACCTTGAGGGGTACGACGGACCGGTCGTAATCGACTTCCAGCTTGAGCGTGAGGAGAACGTCTGGCCGATGGTGCCGGCCGGTGCTGCGCTCTCGGAAACCATCGAGTCGGCTGACGACCTCTAGAGCAAGTTTGAGCGAGACAGAGGAGATGCTCTGAATGGCTTCCCGCAACACAATTGTCGCGCACGTTGAGGACCGTCCTGGCGTTCTGGCCCGGGTCGCATCGCTGTTCCGACGGCGCGGTTTCAATATCGAATCGCTGACTGTCGGTCACTGCGAGGAACCGGGGCTGAGCCGCATGACGATCGTCGTCGACGGCGACGACCATCAGGTGGATCAGGTTTGCCGACAGTTGTTCAAGCTGATCGACGTGGTCTCGGTGCAGGACATCACCTACGCGCCGATGGTCGACCGCGAACTGGCGTTAATCAAAGTTTCCGCGTCCAACTTCAATCGGCGCGAAGTGCTAGACATGGTTGAGATGTTCCGGGCCGATGTCGTTGACGTCGATGCGGATGCGTTGATCGTGCAGGTGCTCGGCGACGAAGGCAAGGTCGACGCCGCCGTCAAGATGTTCGAGCAGTTCGGCATCCTTGAGATGGTGCGCACCGGTCGGGTGGCCATGGTCCGCGGGACCGAGACGACCAAGCCGCCGGCGATCTCGGACTCGCAACAGGCCGCTGCGGCGATTCGCGCCATGCTCGGCCGGCGTCCAGAAGGCGCGTTGCCCTTCGCCAGCGACTAGCCGGAACCGGCTGAAAGCAAACCCACGCCTACACTCAGGCGAGAACAGCGAACTCAACCCCAACCTGCAGGAGACCGGTATGCCCGCCCAGATGTTTTACGACGCCGACGCCGACCTTGACCTGATCAAGGACAAGAAGATTGCCGTGATTGGCTTTGGCTCCCAGGGACACGCGCATGCGCTGAACCTGCGCGACTCGGGCTGCGACGTCATCGTTGGCCTGTATCCCGGTTCACGCAGCTGGACCAAGGTGCAGGATTCCGGGCTGCAGGTCGATACGGTCGCCGACGCGGCGGCCGCGGCGGACATCGTGATGGTCCTGACTCCTGACCATGTGCAGAAGTCGATCTATGACCAACACATCGCGCCGACGATGACCGAGGGCAAGACGCTGATGTTCGCCCATGGCTTCGCGATTCACTTCAACCAGGTGATGCCGCCGCCTGAGGTCGACGTGACGATGATCGCGCCCAAGGGTCCCGGCCACCTGGTCCGCCGGGTGTTTGAAGAGGGTGGCGGCGTACCGGCGTTGCTGGCTATCCACCAGGACGCCTCCGAGACGGCCAAGGAGGTCGCGCTCGCCTACGCCAAGGGCATCGGTGGGACGCGCGCCGGCGTGCTGGAGACGACGTTCCTCGAAGAGACCGAGACCGACCTCTTTGGCGAGCAGTCGGTGCTCTGCGGCGGCATCACCGCGCTGATGCAGGCTGGATTCGAAACGCTGGTCGAGGCGGGTTACCAGCCAGAATCCGCCTATTTTGAGACGATCCACGAGGTCAAGCTGATCGTCGACCTGATCTACGAGGGCGGCTTCGCCAACATGCGCTACTCGGTGTCCGACACGGCCGAGTATGGCGACTTGACTCGCGGCACGCGGATCATCGACGAGTCGGTCAAAGCGCGGATGCAGCAGATCCTCAGCGACATCCAGGACGGTACCTTCGCCCGCGAATGGATCATGGAGAACCAGACCGGCCGCCCCGGCTTCGACAAACTCCGGGCTCGAGCGGCGAGTCACCCGAGCGAAGAGGTGGGGGCCGAACTGCGCGGGATGATGTCCTGGCTCAACGAAGAGGCGGAGTAGCCGGTCAGCCCGACTGGTCGTCCAGCGCCAGTTCGTAGGGCAACGGATCGCCCAGGTTGCCGTTTCGCCAGCGGGTGAGGGAGTGGGCGAGGTCGCCGAGTTCTGATGCGCTCTGGTCTTCGGTGGCGCGCAGGACTTGCTCGGCGGTGGCGATTTCTGCTCCGTTGAAGCCGAACAGGTCGGCGCTGGCCAGGGCCATGGGCCGGTATTGCGTGTATCCGCCCAGATCCGAGGACTGGATGACGATTTTGCCGTCGTCGATCAGCGGATCGAGGTGCAGCTCGAACTTGACCAGCCAGGGCCCGTGTTCGGCGACGACGTACTCGGCGCCGGTGATCGATTCTCCGTGGCGGCGGTAGTGGAGGAAGTCGCTCAGACAGAGCAGCGTGTTGAGCTGGCTGGTGCCGAACGAGCGGGCCGTGATCCGGCGCTCGCACAGGTAGATCAGCAGCTCGCGGAGTTTCACTTCGGCGAGTTCTTCGGTGAACGGCTTGAAGGTGGTCATGCGCTGTCCTGTTCAGCGGGTTCCGGCAGGTGTGCGTATCTCGTGAGGGACTTGGCGGGCTTCGAAGAGGTCGACCCATTCCTTCTGCGTGCGGTTGCGTAGCGCTTCGGTGATCACGGTGGAGAGTTCGGCCGCGTGTTCGCGTCGCGATTGCGCGGTGGCGAAACGGGGATCGTCCTCTACCTGGAGCTGGAACTCCGGCCGGTAAGCCTCGCCGTCGGCGGGGTGACGCTCGTGGTGGTCCCACATGTGGTCGGCCAGCGCCGCCTCGCCCAGGGTGTCGCGTAGCCGCTGCCACTCGTCGTCGGTCGTGATGGTCAGGTGGACCCAGCCGTCGGTCGCGCGGTAGGCGCGCTGCAGTGCGTCGAAATCGGCCATGTCGCGGTTCCTCTTCCATCCCTCAACTGAGGCGCAGGCTAGCGGCTAGCCTGCGCCCGATCTGGACAGTCTGGTCCCCGATCTCGTCGGGGAAGACCTGGAGAGGAGCTTGCCATGCGCGCAGTCGCATCACGGAATGGACAACTTCGAATCGCCGACGTCCCGCAGCCTGAGCCGGCTGAGGGCGAAGCGCTGGTGAAGGTGCTGGCCTGCGGCATCTGCGGCTCCGACCTGCACTTCGTCCGGTTTGGTCCAGACATCGTCAAGGGCTCGACGGGCTCCGGCAACGGACGCTTCGCGCCCGACCTGAGCCGCGACATCATCATGGGGCACGAGTTTTGCTGCGAGGTTGTGGCATACGGGCCGAACACCAGCGGGCCGGTCGGAATCGGCGACCGTGTGACTTCGGTACCGAGCCGAGGGGCATACAGCAACGACTACCCGGGCGGGTACAGCGAATACATGGTGCTGGACGCGTCGATGCTGCTGCCGGTCGCGGACAGCGTGGCGACCGAGCACGCGGCGACGACCGAGCCGATGGCGGTCGGCATGCACGCGGTGCGGATGGGCAAGCTGAGCGGCGGCGAGCCGACGGTGGTCTACGGCTGCGGGCCGGTCGGGTTGGCCACGATTGCCAGCCTGCGCAACGAGGGTGCTGGCACGATTGTCGCCTCTGACTTCTCGCCGCGCCGCCGAGAGCTGGCCGGGATCATGGGCGCCGATGTTGTGGTCGACCCGCGCGAGACGCCGCCGATGTCGGCCCTGGAGCAGCGCGGGTACACGCCCGGGGGCGAAGTCGTGATGTTCGACGCGATCGGCGTGCAGGGCACGATCGCGCTGCTGATGCGCGAGGCTCCGGCCAGGGGCGGGCGGCTGGTGATCGTCGGGGTCTGCATGCAGGAGGACACGATCGTCCCGATGGCCGGGATCGAGAAGGAGATTCAACTCCAGTTCGTGCTCGGCTACACGCCGCGGGAGTACGCAGAGACGCTCGGCGCGATCACGGATGGCGGCATTCAGCCAGGTCCGATCGTGACGGGAAGGGTCGGCCTCGACGGAGTTGCCGGAGCCTTCGAAACGCTCGGCGATCCAGAGGAGCACTGCAAGATCATGGTCACGCCTCACGAGGACCACTCGCTGTAGGTTGCCTGCGCCTGTTCAGAGCGTTCGGGGGCAGAGACTATCGGGCATGTTTCGGCGGAAGTGCCGCTGAGCGCTGAACATGCTGCGTTCGGGCGTTCGGCCACGTTCGGATCCGTTCGATTGTGATTGATCGCGTACGAGGCCTGGCGAACGGTCGGCTGGGGGTCGAGTGCTTCTCTCGGTCGGGTGGTCAGTAACGAAAAAATTCTCGGGCGTGTTTTGGCGGAAGTACTGCTGAGCGCTGGAGATCGTGCGGTCAGGGTGGTCAGGTTTGGTCAGTTCTGGTCGGTCTTGGACGGCGGTTGGTCGGCCGGTTGTGGAGCGTGGTTCGCCCGGGCGTGGTCGGGGAGAAAAAAGAATCTGGCGCGTGTTTCGGCGGAAGTGCAGTTGAGCGCTGGGGATTGTGCGTTTGGGGTGGTCAAAAGTGGTCAATTTTGGTCGGTTTTGGACGGTGAATGGTCGGCCATGGGCGGCTTTAGTCGGCGCTGGGTTGTCTTGACGGTCATTCATGGCTAGGGGTGTGAGCGGGCTAGGTGGACGACGGTTGCAATTGCGTAGGCGAGCGCCGCGCCGAAGGCGAGTGGATAGCGGATGAAGAACCACCAGTCTTTGAGGTGCTTCTGCCAGAACGACCATATGTGGCAGCGAAGGCGGTAGATCGGCCTCGACCAAAGCTCCTCGTTGAAGCGATCAGCTTCTCCGTCGCCGACACGCATCGGAAAGAAGCTCTCGGCGGACTGCTGAGCGTACTTCTTGCCTAGACCCGAGGGCCCGTCCTCATCGTTGTCGTCAAAGTCACGGGGGACGAGATCAGCGGGGATAATGATGGGCCGAGGCCAGGGGAGATTGTTAGCAGTAGAAACACTCCCTGCGGGCCAAAACGCTCCGGGACCACTGCGTTCGCCCTGCGCGACCTCAGGATCAATGGCTACAGGGCGGCGCTGACTCGTTGGCTCATACCTGACTGACGGATTGCCTGCGAACACGCGCAACGGTGAAGTCGTGAGCAGCATGGATCGCTCATCGTTGGTCGTGATGAGGCGGACCAGTTCGACGGGTTCGTACCGCTTCGGTTCGCGTTTGAGCCACTTCATGACTTCATCTTAGCACTGATGTGCGATGGCGGGTGTTGAAACGGCTACTTGGTCAGGTTCCGAAGCGTCGTTTGGTGACGGAGGGTTCCTACGAGCGGGCTTGGCGGACTTGGGCGGGCCACACTTCGCCGGCGATATCGAAGTCGCTCTACCGACCCTCGGCAATCCTCACGTGCACCGGAAGCTCGTCGCGACCCCAACGCGAGGACGGCAGCTTATGCGGTGAGCCTGCTGTTTGTGGTGATACGATAGTGGTGGAGCGAGGGGGATTCGAACCCCCCAGAGCACGCTTGACAGGCCGCACTGGACCCCATGTCTCGCCCCAATCGTCAGGTGCGGAGCCCCGTTACCAGTTCGGTCACGGGCTCCGCACCTTCATTGCCACGTACTCACGTTTCTTCGAACTCCTCGCTCTCGTCCAACTCGGCTTGACCCTTGTCGAATTGCTCAAGCACTGACTGCAGCCAGGCCAAGACCTGCAACCTGTTCGGCAAGGTGAGTATGTCCCCACGGACCCTCAGGTCAGCCTCAACACCCTCTCCTAGCCGAATGGTTCTTAGGTTGTTTCCTTCAAAGACAGGGGCTGCCTCAGGGGCCGGAAGTTCACCGGCTTCCCCTGCCGGATCGGCTGTCTCCTTCTGACCCCCGCCGCGTCTGCGCGCGCCTGGCCGGCGATTCCGCGCCTTCTTCGCGATAGCAGCGGGCACACTCACGTCGGTTGCCTTCAAGGCATTGATGAAGAAGCTCGCAGCTTTACGGAGCGTGGCGTCAGTCGCCCCGAGGTTCTTCAAGTGGTCGTCAAGCAGTTTGGGCGTCATTCCTGGAAGGCGATCAACGACGTCGTCGCCGTAGGATGTCCGTACCATCTGCTCGATCAAGCGCTTTCTGGTTGTGTTGTCAGCAGCCACCATCTCGTGGAGTCTTGGGGTTGGACGCTCCTCGACCAGCAATCCCAAGAATCGACAGCTAGACATCAGAGCCGATCCGGTCGCTCCATTGAATTTCGTGCCCCACAAGCTCCGATCGATCTGTTCCGGTACATGGTCCATTTCCTTGAGCCAGTCGAGGAAGTTCCGAAACGAAACGTAACTCGCGTAAGCCGGAATCTGCGTGGTCGCCGTTACGGTGTCGCTCATGTGCGTCCCTCCTTATGATGACCCAATCATACCACGTCACGGTGTCAGACGTCGCGGTTGGGAGAGAAGGAATCCACAACTCCATCGATACAAGACCTGTGTAGCCGATCTCGCGCTATTTGAGTTTTGTCCGACTTATCTATGCTGTCGCAGGACGCGATTAGCTGCTTAGGGATAAACCGTTGGATCGTCACTCGCGGTTCCTCTGGCAGAGCGCGACGAGCCTATGCGACCCACTCTGCGTCCAAGTCCAGGAAGGCGGTGGCGGCGTCGTCCAACTGCTCTCGGACGGGATCGTCGTTCATCTGCGGGAGCGGGAGCAGAACGTCGTCGCGGCGCCAGTCGTAGGTCTTGGCGACAGCGTCTCGGGCGTCGGTTCGGTGAGTTCAGTTGAGGCGGGGGTCGGTGCACCGTCCACTGTCTGCATGGGTCCCCGCCTTCGCGGGGACGACAGAGGAGCGCGGGGACGACGGGTTTGACGGTCGACCCACGATCTGACGCGTCGTTAGGCGGGCGGCTCGGCTTCTGCGGCTGGGAGTTGGCCTGTGGTCGGCGTCGCGTCGGTGAGGAAGCCGAAGCGGCGGAGGTCGGGGCTGAGGTCGGGGTGGATTTCGACTCGGATGACGGTGGCGTAGGGGATGAAGACCTGGACCGGCTGCTCATTGAGTTCTTCCTGGGTGTGCAGGGCGACCCACTGGTCGGTGACGCCGGAGATGGCCCGGATGTAGTGGCGGGCGCCGTCGGCGGTGAAGAGCTGGACCAGCGGCATCGTGCACGAGACCTGGGAACAGTAGGACTGGATCGCGCTGGGCAGGACGGACTCGAAGAAGTTGCGGTCGAACGGCGGGCCGGAAGGAGTGGGCGGCGGTGTAGTCGGAACGGCGCCGGGTGGGAGGATCAGTGGTGAGCGGTTGACCATGGGGCGGCTCCACGAAGTTTGACGACCCGTGGTCGGGGCGTGCTCCGATACCAAAGGTACCCGCGTGAGCCTAGTGCGTGCCCCACTCTGTCACTCCGTGACATCTCCCCCCCGCTGCGCGGGGGGAGAGGACCGCGGCGATCGCAACGGGCGAGAGAGCGAAGGGGGAGGGTGGGGCTGGTCCCCGATCAGGTCGGGGGACGGCGATTGGTTAGCATGGGTGGAACCTGAGCGTTCGATGGATTGAGTTGAGCATGACGTACGACATCGTGATCCGGGGCGGGACCATTGTGGATGGTTCCGGGGCTCCCCGGTACCAGGCGGATATTGCGATTGAGGGCGACCGGATCGCGTCGATTGGGCGGATTCCGGAGAAGGGCAAGGAAGAGGTCGATGCTCGCGGGCTGATCGTCTCGCCCGGCTTCATCGACGGGCACACGCACTTCGACGCGCAGATTTCCTGGGATCCGTACGGCACCTCGAGCTGCTACCACGGCGTGACCTCGGTGATCATGGGCAACTGCGGGTTCACGCTGGCGCCCTGTCATCCGGACGACCAGGACATCCTGATGCGCACGCTGGAGGCGGTCGAGGACATCCCGGCCGCCGCGCAGCGGGTGGGAGTCGATTGGACCTGGCAGACCTTCCCCGAGTTCATGCAGTTCCTGCAGGACAAGCCCAAGGGGATCAACTACGGCGGCTACGTGGGCCACACGGCGCTGCGCACGTACGTGATGCGCGATCGCGCTTTCACCGACCCGGCTTCGGACGAGGAGATTGGTCAGATGGCCGAGATCCTCAAGGAGGGCGTGCAGGCCGGGGGGATGGGACTCTCGACCACTCGCTCACCGGCGCACAAGACGCGTGAGGGCGCGCCGGTGCCGTCGCGGCTGGCGAGTTGGGACGAGGTGAAGCAGCTGGTGATGGCGCTCAGCGAGATAAATCGCGGCGTGGTAGAGATCAGCGGCGAGCCGACCATGGGTCAGGATCCCGACGATCCGAACCACTACGAGCGGCGCTTCCGCGACCTGGCGATCGAGTCGGGCCGGCCGATGTTCTTCCCGGCGCTGCACAGCCGCCGGGCCGAGCCGGGCACCTGGAAGCGGTTCTTCGATCGGGCCCAGGAGGCGGCGGGCGAGGGCGGCCGGATGTTTGGTCAGGCGCACTCGCGCGAGCTCTGCACCAACTGGTCGTGGCGCACGGAGATGCCGTTTGACCGGCTGTCGATGTGGCGCGACATCCGCAAGCTGCCGCTGGACGAGCAGATGACGCTGCTGCAGGACCCCGATGTCGTGGAGCAGCTCGTGCATATCGCCAACACCGAGGAGGAGGACTTCTCGCGGGTGATGCCGGCGCAGGCGCGCAAGCCATCGGACTGGGACTGGGTATTCATCCTCGACCATGTCGACGGCACCCCGAACCGCCGCCTGGGCGAAGTCGCCCGAGAACGCGAGGAAGACCCGGTCAAGACGATGATCGACGTCGGCGTCGAGCAAGCGCTGGACACGCTGTACATGGTGCCGCTGGCCAACGAGAACCAGGACACGGTGCTGGAGATCATGCGCGAGCCGCGTTCGCTGGTGACCTTCTCGGACGGCGGCGCGCACGTCTCGCAGATCATGGACTCGTCGCTGCAAACGCACGTGCTCTCGCATTGGGTGCGTAACTCGGGCGAGGTCACGCTTGAGCAGGGTGTCAAGTACCTGACCTGGGACATGGCGACGGCCTGGGAGCTGCCCGACCGCGGTCTGCTGCGTCGCGGCTACAAGGCCGACATGATCCTGTTCGACCTCGACACGGTCGGTCCCGAGCGGCCGACCGTCGAACACGATCTGCCGGCTGGTCAGCGCCGCCTCGTGCAGAAGGCCCGGGGCTACCACATGTCGATTGTCAACGGCGGCATCACGATGCGCGACGGCGAACCGACCGGCGTGACGACGGGTCAGGTGTTGACCTCGGTGTAGCGGGTAGTGCGCATACCCAAGTTCGGCATCAACCGGCAGGACGCGGAGTCTCCTGCGCGGTTCGCGGTTGATGTTGCGCGGCTTGAGTCGCTTGGCTGGGACTGCGCCTGGTTGCCGGACTCGCAGCTGAGGAGGCGGGACACCTATGTGCTGCTGGCGGCAGCGGCGCAGGCGACGGAATCGATCCATCTGGGCACGTTGCTGGTCAATCCGATCACGCGGCATCCGTCGGTGACGGCGTCGTCGATTGCGACGATCGACGAGCTGGCGCCGGGCCGGGTCGCGCTGGGGTTCGGCGCCGGCGACACGGCGGTGCGGCTCAGCGGTCTGCGACCGGCGCGTGTGGCCGAGATGGAGGACGCGATTGTCTTGATGCGTCGATTGCTCGCGGGCGAGGAAGTTGAGGTTGGGGCGGAGCGACCGTCGTATCTGCCGTTTCATCGACCGGTGCCGGTCTGGTTGACGGCGGGCGGACCGCGCACGCTGGAGATGGGCGGGCGGATCGCCGACGGCGTCTTCATGCGGGTTGGGACGCATCAGGCCACGATTGCCGAGACGGTGCGCAGGATTCGCACGGGCGCCGAGGATGCTGGTCGGGATCCGCTATCGATTCCGCTCGGCATCATCTTCCACACGGTGCTGGTTGACGACCCGGACGAAGCCCTGATCATGGGCAAGGCGATGGCGGCGGGGTACTACGAGTACTCTCCGATGCTGTTTGGGCCGTCGGGTCTGAGCTGGGATGGTCCGGATCCTGAGGCGCTCAAGGCTCGGTCGGGCGTATGGCCGGACTTTCATCACGATCCGGACCTGCTCAAGGCGGGGCGAGCTGTCGATTTCCTGAGCGAGGCTCACGTCGATGCGTTCTGTCTGCGGGGCACGGCGGACGATGTCACGGGGCAAATCGTAGGTGTGCTGACCGAAGCGGCGTCGTACGGGATCGAGTTTGAGCACGTGGTGCTGCATCCGATTCCGAATCCTCCGGCTCCGGACGACTCTGATGATGGCTACACCGTTCGCGTCGCGCGTGAGATTCTGCCCAAGGTGCGAGGGCGGTTACGCTCGACGCGCTAAGCGATGGATGAAGCAGAACAGGAGCTAGATATGACCGATCTGAGCAATGTGAAGGCGCTGGCCTGGGACATCGGCGGGACGATCTTCGACTGGCATCACACGATCAAGGGTGAGGTGTCGGCGATCGCGGAGGCGCAGGGCGCCGAGCTTGATGTGGCGGCGTTCACGAACATGTGGCGGTTCACGATGTTCAAGCGACTGCAGCTGGTGCGTCGCGGCGATCTGCCCTGGCTCAATGCCGACCAGCTGCATCGTCGGGTGCTCGACGAGGTGATGGAGGCGCACCCGCAGCTCAAGCTGAGCCCGAGCGAACGCGACGAACTGAACCAGGTCTGGCACCGAATGAACGCCTGGCCGGGTTCGGCCGAGTGCCTGGAGGCGCTGCGCTCTCGCTACAAGGTGACGGTGCTGACCGTGATGTCCTGGGCGATCGCGGTTGACTGCAGCAAGCACAACGGGATCAGTTGGGACGGGATTCTGAGCTGCGAGTTCCTGGGTCACTACAAGCCGGAACCGGAGGCCTACCACGCGTCAGCGAAGTACCTGGGTCTGGACATCTCGGAGGTGTTGATGTGCGCGGCGCACAAAGGCGACCTGCAGGCGGCCGCTCGCGCCGGGATGCCGACGGCGTATGTGCCGGTCGCGACGGAGCGCGGCGAGGGCAACGATCCCGACATGTCGCCGGACCCGTCGTTCACGGTCAACGCGACGGACTTCGCCGACCTGGCTCGGCAATTACTGGCCTGACCGGAAGGATCAGGCGAGGCCGCCGCCGTCGACGATGAACTCGGCTCCGGTGCTGAAGCTGGACTCGTCGGAGGCGAGGTAGAGGGCGAGGTAGGCGACCTCGGAGGGGTCGGCGGCCCTTCTCAGCGGTGTGTTTCGGAGGAAGCGGTCACTGTCGGCGTCGAAGCCGGGAACCTGGTGGAGCATCATCGTGTCGATTGGGCCCGGGTGGATGCTGTTGACGCGGATGTTGTAACGACCCCACTCGCGGGCGGCGACCTTTGTCATGCCGCGGACGGCGAACTTGCTGGCGGTGTAGGCGATTGATCCACCGCCGCCTCGGAATCCGGCGGTGGAGGAGATGTTGACCACCGAGCCCGACTCCTGGGCGATCATCTGCGGACCGACGGCCTTCATTCCCAGCCAGACGCCGATCTGATTGATGTCGATTACCTGGCGGTACATCTCCATCGTCATCTCGACGATTGACGCGTTGCGGTAGATGCCGGCGTTGTTGACCAACACGTCGAGTTTGCCGTGCTGCTCGACGATTTCGGCGACCAGGGCGTGCCAGGCGGCTTCGTCGGTGACATCGAGGTGGTGATATGTGGCTGCATCGCCGATCTTTGCGGCTGTTTCGGCGCCGTCGGCGTCGAGTACATCGGCGATGACGACCCGGGCACCCTCGGCGGCGAACAAGTCTGCCTCCGCCGCGCCCTGACCGCGCGATCCGCCGGTGATCAGCGCGACTTTGTCCTTCAGTCGGTCAACCATGTCTCTGCTCCTGCTCCGTTGCCCTGCGGCTTGCGCAGTCTAGGGAGTCGCCAAAGCTGGAACCGTGCGTATCCTACGCACACACGAAGGAACGACACGGGGCGGAGAGAGCATCATGGCAGGACGGATCGACGGCAAAGTGGCGGTGATCACGGGCGGCGCGAGCGGCATCGGCGAGGGCTCGGTGCGGCTGTTCGCGGAAGAAGGCGGGCGGGTTGTCGTGGCCGATATCCAGGACGAACGCGGTCAGGCGCTGGTCGAGTCGATTGGCGGCAACACCACCTACGTGCACGCGGATGTTGCTGCGGAGGCAGACGTTCAGGGCGCTGTGGCCCATGCGATCGACCGCTATGGGCGGATTGACGCGATTTTCAACAATGCCGGATACGCGGGAGCGCTCGGCGGCGTGACCGAGGTTGAGGAGGATGAGTACGAGCTCACGATGGGCGGCCTGCTCAAGGGGGTGTTCTTCGGGATCAAGCATTCCGCCCGGGCGATGATCGCGCAGGGCGACGGCGGCTCGATCGTCAGCACCGCGAGCATTGCGGGTGTGAGCGCCGGCAACGGACCGGCGATCTACAGCGTCGCCAAAGGCGCGGTCGTGCACCTGACGAAGGTCGCCGCGTACGAGCTGGGCGAGCACGATATTCGCGTCAACTGCATTTGTCCTGGGGGGATCGCCACGCCGATCTTCGGCAAGTCGCTGGGTCTGTCATCAGAGGACGCCGACAAGACGGTTGAGGCGATGGCCGAGGTGATGGGACAGGCGCAGCCGATCCAGCGCTCGGGCCGTCCCTCCGACATCGCGCACGCCGCGCTCTGGCTGTCGAGCGACGACTCGACCTTCGTGACCGGTCACGCGCTGGTCGTCGACGGAGGTCTGACGCTGGGTCGCCCAAGTCAGGACGAGTTTGGCGAGAGCATGCAGCGCATGTTCGACGCGCTCGGCATCGAGATTCCCCAGGAATGAGCCGGCCCCACACGGCGAAGCGGTTCGTTGAACTCCGAAGCCGCTCATGACCCTGTTCGGTCGGCCGGTGTTTTATGGCTGGGTCATTGTGGCGGCGGCGTTTGTTGCCCAGTTTGTCGCCGTGGGCGTGCAAACTTCGGTCGCGGCCGTCTTTGCGCCGGAGATGGTTGAAGAGTTCGGTTGGACGCGGACTCAGTTCTTTGCCGCCGACACCATCGGTCAACTGATTCTGATGGTGATTGGATTCATTCTGGGTCCGCGCGTTGACCGATTCGGCGCACGGCCAATCATGCTGTCGGCAGCAGTGGTTTGCATCCCCGCGCTCGTGTTGATGAGCCAGGTCGACGAGTACTGGCAGTACGTGCTCGTGCGGGGGGTGTTGCTGGTGACGGCGGCGTCGGTGTCGGGTTTCCTGGTGGTCTCGATTGCGGTTTCGAAGTGGTTCGTGGTCAAGCGGGGACAGGCATTGGGCTGGACGTCCATGGGTGTGTCGATGGCGGGGCTGGTCTGGCCGTCGTTCGCGGCGGCGCTGTTGATTGAGCCGTTTGGCTGGCGGACGGCGTGGGTCGTGCTCGCAATCTGTTACGCAGTGATATTCATTCCGGCGGCACTGTTGATGAGGCGCCGACCGGAGGATTATGGGATGCTCCCGGACGGCGGCCCTACGCAGCTGACTCCGGAACAGATACGCCTCGCTGAGCACGATGAGACGACTTCGCTGACTCGACACGAGGCGCTGCGGTCGCGCAGTTTCTATCTGATCGTGTTGATCTTCGGCATCTCGGTGGTGGGCATCTTTGCGATTCTGCTTCACGGCGTGTTCTTCCTGCGCGAACACGGGCTGAGTGCGACCACGGCTCCGCTCGCGGTGGGGGCGTTCTCGCTGATGTCGATGCTGACCAAGCCGCCATGGGGGTGGGCGTTGGATCGATGGGATACCCGGGTTGTCGGATTCATCTCGTTCGCGCTCGGAGCGGTGGGCTTCGTACTCGTGATCAACGCCGGTCCGACAGGCAACTGGGCTCTGATAGCTGGGACGTTGGCGCTAATGGGAGCGGGGATCGGAGGCAATATTCCGATTCAGGACATGTTCTGGGCTGAGTACTTCGGCCGTCGTTATCTGGGCGCCGTGCGCAGCGTAGGATTCCCGGTCGCCATGGGGATCAGCGCGCTGACGCCAGTGGTCGTGGCCTTCATGTACGACTCGCTCGGTTCGTATGTGGCTGCCTTCTACGGATGTGCCGGACTCTGGGCCGCATCGGCGATTCTCTGCCTGATGCTGCGCCTGCCGGCGAAGCGACGGTTGCCGCTGGAGGCGCTGGTGCGCCGGGTGGCGCGTCTGATCACGCCGTCAAACAACCCTGCTGCGCGCCCCGCGTCGCAGAAGCGAATCTGGTGAGGGGCAGCAGACCGCCCACTCGATGAGGAGTGGGCGGTCGAATGTTGACTTAGATCGCTCGGTTTATCTGGGCATGCCGATTTCGATCACCGAACTGCGCAGGAAGCGGTTGTGATCGGGATCTGGTGATGCCGGGAAGAACCGGGCTCGCGGGAAGATGTCGTCGTAGCCCTCAACGCGGAAGCCGAACTCGGTGCGGCCGTCCGCTTCGAAATGACAGGCGATGATCCGACCTACGAATCCCCCGCCGAAGTCGATGGGCGTGCTTCGCAGGTAGCGACTGTGGCCGGGACCGTCGGCCGGGAAGAAGCGAGCGCGCGGCAGGATGTCTTCGCCGTCCGGGCCGCGCATACCGAATTCGATACGGCCGTCGGGCGCTCGCCGGGCAATGATGCGCACGGAGAGCGTTTCACCGGGCCCTGCCAGGTTTGTCGATGAGGAGTCCTTTGGCGCGCCGCAAATCGCGGCCTGCGACGGCTGACTCGGTGATGTGGACACGGGCGAGAAGTCTCGAATGGAGATCTCCTTGAGGTCGAACTCGATCAAATCCAGCAGTTCGGTTTCGCGGTCACCGGAGGCAGACACGATCCGCAGCTTGGCCCTCGTGGCATCGTCCAGGCTGATCTGCACCCACCAGTTTCCGTCGTTGCCGATGATGCCGGTTCCTTCTCCGCCCGAGCTGATCTCGACGCCGGCCTGATTGAAGACCTTAATCTCCGATCCGGCGTAGGCGGCGGCGTCTTTGCCAAAGAAGACCTGCGGTCCCGGCGGCCGTTCCTGGGCGTCAAGCGCTGGAGTCAGCGAGACGAGCAACGCCAGCAGAGCGGTCACCAGAGCAAGACGGATCATCCAGCGTGTTGCTGCTCCGTCAGACGAGATGGTTCGCATTCCCGGCTCCTCCTTGCCCCGCACCCGCCGTGGTGGGAGTTACTTGACAACAGTTTATCGCGGCATTTGCAGGCTGCCCCCAGCCATCCAAGCGCGCTGACCGATTTTGCGCTCGTCTAACGAACGCCTCTCAGTGGCCTGGCGCTATGGTCACTTTCTCAAGGGCGCCCTGATATGTCAACAAACACCGCGGTGGGGTTGACGGCTTGTCAGCGCGCGAGGAAGCCTCCATCGATCTTCAGTTCCGCGCCGGTCACGTAGGACGACTCGTCCGATGCGAGGAACAGCACGCCATTGGCCACCTCATCGACCTCGCCGGTTCGACCCAACGGAATCGCCCGCACGAGGCGAGCGCGCATCTCCTCGGACATACCGGTGCTCGAGCGCATGGGCGGCATGAAGCCGGGGTGGACCGTGTTCACGCGAATGGCCTGGGGCCCGAGTCGGACGGCCATGGCCTTGGAAAAGTTCCGTACGGCGGCCTTGGAGGCGTGATAGGCCGGGTGACCCGCCTCGGAGCCGACGAAGCCGTAGATCGAGGAGATGTTGACGATTGAGCCGCCGTTGCCTGCCGCGAGCATCGCCGCCGCGCCCAGCTTGGTGCCCAGGTACACGCCGGTGGCGTTGACGTTCATGATCTGGTGCCAGCCCTCGGTCGAGTTGGGATCGTCCACTGACGTCGACGAGAGCCCGGCGTTGTTGACCAGTACATCGAGTCGGCCGCCGTGCGCCTCCCGGGTTGAGGTCAGCAGCGCATTCCACTCCTCTTCAGCGGTGACGTCCATCCTGGCGAAGTTGGCGACGCCTCCGGCGGAACGGATTTGGTCTTGAACCTCGCGACCGCCCTCTTCGTACAGGTCGACGATCACAACTGCGGCACCCTCGCGGGCAAAGAGTCGGCATTCGGCCGCGCCCATTCCTGCGCCGCCTCCGGTGACGATCGCAACTTTTCCTTCGAGTCTGCCGGGCATCTAAAGACCTCCGTCTCCCAGGTTCTGTTCTTACGCCGTCGGGGCAGGCCGGCTTCCGAGGAGGTATGTGAAAGGGCGGCCACAAGGGCCGCCCCTACACGGTCTCTTCAAGGGGGGCTCTTCGCGCCTATCCGCCGGCGGCGGCGCTTTCGTAGATTGAGGCCGGTGCGGGGGGCAGGTGGTAGATGCGTTCTGCCGTGGTGCGCAGCACCTTCTCGCGGATGCCCTCGTCGAGGTCGGTGAGGACCTCGGTGATGTGCTCCTGCGCTCTCGGGTAGAGGCAGGTGGGGTGAGGGAAGTCGGTCTCGAACATCACATTGTCTTCGCCGATTGCGGAGATTGTGGCGCGCGGACCGAAATCCTCGAACCAGAACGAGGCGAAGATCTGGCGGCGGAAGTACTCCGACGGCTTCATCGTGAGGCCTTCGCGCTCGGTCGGGACGGTCTCCTCGAACTGGTAGTCCATTGCTTCAAGGAGGAATGGCACCCAGCCGATGCCGGACTCGACGGAGACGAAGTTGATGTTGGGGTAGCGCTCGCAGAGGCCGGAGAAGATCAGGTTCATGATCACCTTGAAGTTGGTGATGAACAGGCTGATCGAGATCAGGGCGAGTTGGCGCTGCGGACCGTAACCGGGCCAGAGCAGCTTGTCGGCCACGCCGGCGCCGGCGCCGATGTGGAAGTTGACCGGCATTTCCATGTCCTGGCAGGCGTCCCAGAACGGATCCCAGGCGGCGTCGCCGAGGTGGGGCAGGCCGAAGGCTTCCGGCGTGTCGCACATTGTGATCCCGGTCATGCCGAGGTCCTTGATTCGCTGTAGTTCGTCGACGGCGGCGGGGATGTCCCAGAAGGGGACCAGGCCCTGCGGGTAGAGGCGGCCTTCGCCTTCGGCCTGGAATTCGGCGATCGCGTCGTTGTAGACCGTGCAGCAGATGTTGCGCAGCTCGTGGTCGTCGATCTTGACGAAGTTCTGCGAACCGAAGCCGGCCACGTTGGGATAGACGATCTGCTGGGCGATGCCGAGGTCGTCGAGGAGCTTCAGGCGCGCCTTGGGCTCTGTCGCGGCCTTCGACATCTGCTCGAAACTCTCGAGGGAGATCTTGCCGTACTCCTTGGAGCCGTCGTCGCGTACGACGGTGAAGCCGGGCGGGCCGAAGTCGATGTCGTCGAGCACCTGCCAACGCTGCTGTCCCTCATCGTTGAGCACGATGTGGGGGACGGCGTCCTTGTACTTGGCCGGTGCGCGCGAGGTCCAGAGGTCGGGCGGCTCGGTGTAGTGCGAGTCGATGTCGATGACGGGAATGCCATGCACGGTGAGTGACATGAGAGGCTCCTGCAGGTTGCTCCGGGTGGTTCACCTGCATGGTATCGGGTCAGTTGGAGCGAGAGGTCAGGAAGCAGGCATCGGAATCTGCGAGAGGGCGAAGTGTCGGGCGGCTTCGGCTGTGGTGATCTTGCGGCGTTCGGCCAGCTCGAAGATCTCGCGGGTGGTCTCGAAAACGCCTTCGGCGTGCTCAACGGCCTGCTCGTAGCTCCAACCGGCGACCTCCTGCGCAACCGAGATCACTCCACCGGAGTTGACCACGTAGTCCGGCGCGTAGAGGATGCCTCGCTCGGCGAGCAGGGCGGCGTCATCGGGGTCGCGGACCAGTTGATTGTTGGCGCCCCCGCAGATGGCCCGGCATTGCAGGGCGGGAATCGTTTCCTCGCCGAAAACTCCGCCCAGCGCATTGGGCGAAAGCACGTCGCAGGGCACGACGTAGGCCTCGTCGACTGAGATCGTGGTCGCGCCGATTTCCGCGGCCAGTGCAGCGGCAGCGATCGCGCGGATGTCGGCGACCCGGACGCGAGCGCCGTCGTCGGCGAGTGAACGCGCGACCTTCGAACCGACCTTGCCGACGCCGACGACCACGATGGTCTTGCCGGCGGGACTCGGGTCGCCGTCGAGCGCGTCGAGTGTGGCGTAGATCCCGTTGAGCACCGTGACTGCTGTCAGGGCCGAGGTGTCGCCTGAGCCTCCCAGCGCGGGCGACGCTCCCACGATGTGCGGAGTCCACTGTGAGAGCTGATCGATTTCTTCGGTGGTGGTTCCGACGTCGGTGGTGGTCAGATAGCGCCCCTCGAATTCGTTGACAAAGTCGGCGTAGCTGCGCAGTTGGGCCTCGGTCTTGTTCTCGGGGTCGCCAATGACGACGGCCTTGCCGCCGCCGAAGGGGAGTTTTGCGGCCGATGACTTCAGCGTCATCGCTTCTGAGAGGCGCAGGACATCTTCAAATGCCGCGTCGGCGTCTGGATACGGCTGCCAGCGCGTTCCACCGATTGCGGGACCAAGGGCGGTCGAGTGAATCGCGCAGATCGCCTCGATCCCCGCTTCCGAGTCGCGCCAATGGGCGACCTCTTCGAACCCGTGCTTGATGATCGTGCGGAACTGGGCCATTGGTGACCTCGCTGTCGTCTATTCGAGCATTCCTGAAATGCTGACGATCACACCGCGCTCGTCTATCTGAATCAACTGTAGGTCGCCCTGGGGGGCAAAGAGCCGACCGATATCGGGCGACCAGTCCAGTTCCAACCGCTCTGTTTCCTGGTCATCGTCCGAACTGCCAAGCAGGATGACTGAGCCCTCAGTCGCGTCCTCCTCGACTCCGACGGCTCGTCCGCAGCGCATGCAGCCGGGGGGCACGATGGCAAGGGTGATGGTCCTGCCCCGCTGCGCGCTGAGCAGCCAGCGTGCATCGGGATCGAGTTTCGGCGAGAGCAGCATGTCGGGTGCGAGCTCGCCGACCGTGGCTCCCACGGCCAAGTCTTCGTCATCCTCGACCGGCGGCGGCGACTTCAAGCCGGGAAGTTGTCCGATCCGATTGGTCCCGTACGTCTCCGCGAACTCGCGGGTGTGCTCCGCGACGATCTCGTCTGGGGCCTGGCCCGTCCAGATGCGCACGATTACGCCGTTTGGATCGATGAAAAAGGAACGCGGGGGGCCGCTCGGTCCGCCTCCGCCGTAGGCGCGGAAGACGGCGCCATCGAAGTCCATCGGCACGGCGTATTCGATGCCGAACTCGCTGACGAAGTTCTGCGCGACCGATGTGGATTCCTCGATGTTGACCCCGACGACCGTGAAGCCCGTCGACCCATGTTCCTCAAGCGCCCGGATGAGGGCCGGAACTTCGCGGCGGCAGGGTCCGCACCAGGAGGCCCAGAAGTTGATCAAGACAGGCTGTCCGCGCCAGTCCGAGAGCCGGAAGCGGCCAGCGTCGACCGTTTCCAGATCGAAGTCCGGAGCGAGGTCGCCGATGTCGGAGCCGATCTCTCGGCCCTCAGTCGGGAGCCACATGGGCAGATCAACGACGCCCTCGCCGCCGCCATTGGACGGCTGGAGCAGCGTCAGCCAGAGCGCGGCGGCAACCGCGATCACGACTCCGGCGCCGGCGATCACGGTGCGCGCACCGTGATACTCGCGGGGTCGATTGGGATTCTCGTGCGGCAGCTCGCCGGTCTGATCGTCTGCCGGGTCCTCTGTCTGATCAGTGGGGGCGTCGGTATCATTCATGGCGTTCGACTCAGCGCTGGTTGTGAAGTCGCTGAGTTGTTGGAGGCAGCCTATGACGGCGCAGTCAATACCGGCGGATCAGTTGCTCGCGGCGATCCGTGGAGCGGGCGTGCAGGACGTGGTCCTGGTGCCCGACACGCATCAGCGTACGGTGCTCGACCTGCTGATGGACGATGAGGAGATCCGCACGATTCACTGCTCGACCGAGGATGAGGCTGTTGCCGTCTCCGCCGGTCTGATCATCGGCGGTCGCCGACCGATGATGCAGATTCAGCACGCGGGGCTCTACGCGTCGGTCAACAACCTGCGCGGGGTCGCGCTGGACGGGCACTTCCCGATCGTGCTGCTGATTGGATTGCTGGGCCGCGATCCGGAGTTGGAGCCGGAGCAAGACGGCTCTTCGATGGTGCGGCTTTGCCGGCCGCTGCTCGAAACGCTGGACATTCCGTCGCACCTCCTCGATGGACCAGACGACCTGCATCACATCGCGGAGGCCTTCGACGAGGCGTCGGAACGCAACGGGCCCGTCGCGTTGCTGGTAGGAACGACGACATCATGACCGACAACTCCGCAGTTCAGCGCATGTCCCTCGACGCGGCTCTGGACGTCCTGGCCCGTCGCCGCGAGGAACAGGTCGTCGTTGGCACGATGACCGCCAACGGAGCCTGGCGGCAGAAATCGCCGCACGACCTCAATCTCGCCTGCATCGGATTCATGGGCGGCGCGTCGACTCTGGGCCTCGGCGTTGCGCTGTCGCAACCTGATCGCGATGTCTGGGTGATCGACGGCGATGGGTCGCTGATGATGCAACTCGGTTCGCTTGGCACGATCGCCGGCGCTGCGCCCTCCAATCTGCTGCACATCGTGATCCACAACGGCGTCTACGAGACGAGCGGCTCTCAGCCGCTGCCCTCACAACAACAGGTCGACTTCGCCCGGATGGCGGATGGCGCCGGCTACGCGCAGACGGCCTCGTTCGGAGACGCGGAGGAGTTCGATTCGGCCATCGACGAACTGCTCGCGGCCGAGGGCCCGACGTTGGTCCAGCTCTACACGAGGCCCGAAGACCGCTTCTACAGCGCGCGTCCGACGCCGCCGGGAAGCACGCCTGCGCTGGCTCGGATGTGGCCGCCGGTCGCGGAGGCGTTGGCGGAGTAGTAGTACTTCAAGACCCCTCCCTTTGGAGAGTCGCGCGTAGGCCGCCGAGTTGTGGGTGGAGCTAGCTCGGTCCCCCGCTGGGAAAGGCCAGGGGTGACCGTCCGACTGTTGCTAACTGCTTGGCGCAAGGTATTGGCTTTAGCCAGCCTTCGGCATCGCGGGGCCCTCACCCTAACCCTCTCCCTCAGGGAGAGGGGACCGGAAATGGGACCCTCGCGCAGGTCTCCCTTGTGGAAGATCGTCTTGTCTGCTCTAGTGATGATCGTCGTCGTGCGACGCCTCGGGCTCGGGGACGCAGGTGTTTTGGAGTGTCCCGATACCGGAGATGGTGATGCTGACGGTGTCCCCGGCGACTAGCCAGCGCGGTGGGGTCATTGCGGCGGCGACGCCTGAGGGCGTGCCCGTCGCGATGATGTCGCCCGGTTCGAGGGTCATCGCCTGGGTGACGTACTCGACGATGTCGTAGCAGTTGAAGATGAGGTGCTTGGTGTTTGAGTCCTGGCGCAGCTCGCCGTTGACACGGGTCTGGATGTCGAGCACGTGCGGATTGCCGAGCTCGTCGCCGGTGACGATCACCGGTCCGACCGGACCGTGCGTGTCGAACGACTTGCCCATCGTGAACTGCGGCGTGTGACGCTGGAAGTCGCGCACCGAGACGTCGTTGACGACTGTGTAGCCGGCGATCACCGACTCGGCCTCATCGGCCGAGACGTGGCGGCAGGTCTCGCCGATCACGATCCCGAGCTCGCCTTCGTAGTCGACGTTCTTGGAGGCGAGCGGAATGTGTACGCCGCCGCCCGGACGCTGCACACAGCTCACCTGCTTGGTGAATATGGTCGGCATGCTCGGCTTCTGAGCGCCGGTCTCGGCGATGTGGTCGCCGTAGTTGAGTCCGACGGCGAGGAACTTCCGCGGATTCGGCACCGGCGCGAGTAGATCGACATCGGACAGCGGCCGCCGATTGCCGCCCCGCTCCACGGCGAACTCGGCCATCACGCGGCCCTCTTCGCCTAGGGCGAGGAACTCGCACATGTCGGTCGGCGCCTCGGGCTCGGCGAGGTAGAGGTCGACGATTTCATCGTCGACGACCACGCCGACACGCGGGGTGTCCTCGAAGGAAAAGCTTGCCAGTCGCATGAGAGTTCCTCTAGATCCGTCGGTTGAGAATTGCCGAAAGGGTACCATCGGCCACATGCGTGAAGTCAGAAGAACAAAGAGAGCGGTACCCGCCTTCACAGCCATCGCCGCGCTGCTCCTAGCTCTCAGTCTTGCCGCATGCCACGACGAAATTCCTATCCAGGAGGACAACGGCGCTCCCGCCTCCGTTTCCGTAACGACCCCTACCCCAGACAAGGCCACGACACCCGCGATCCGCAACCGCCAGCAGGGGGAGGTCTTTGCATACGGAACGACCGAGCAGACCAACGCGCCAAAATTGACGCATGTGTCGCTTGCGATTGCCAGCCGGGGCGCCGCATGGGACGGAGTCGAGTTAGCAGTAGGTTGCATTGACGAAGAAGTGCGCTGGATCTCGATTAGCAACTTGCCCTGGGAGGAACGGAATCGCGGCACCCTGCTGATGACCGTTGACGATCAACCGTCTGTGGCAGAGGACGTGTATCTGAAGCGTATTGACATTCATCATTTGGAAGGTCGAGAAAAATCCGCGAGTGCGGATCTGGATGACGCCGTTTGGTACGAGCAGTTACGATCAGCCAAGAGCTTGACAATCGAGTTGCTCGACTCCGAAGTGGAGCCGGTTACCTTCGATCTCTCACGGTTCTTCGGCACGCCGTTACAGGAAGACATCGACAACTGCCTCAGGGCCAATGTCTCGGCCAAGGATGGATAGTGTTGCGTCTCAGTCGCCGCGAGCAGCTAGTGGAATCGTGCCGATCACGTCGTCGGCTTCCATCTGATCGACCTCTGCTTCAGTCAATGTCGTCAGACGGGCCAACACCTCGCGGGTATCCCGACCGAGGGTTGGCGATGGTCGATCGACCTCCGGGCCGGCCCAGTTGGCGAAGCGGTAAGGCTGCAGCGGATAGCGCCGGGCGCCTGCGTAGGTGTGGTGCTGTGTGATGAAGAAGTCGCGCACCTGCAGGTGCTGATCCTCCAAAAGTTCCTTGCCCTCGTAGACCGCTCCAGCTGGTATCCGCAGGCCTTGCAGCTCGCGCATGAGCTGACGCGCATCGCGGTCGTGGGTCCATTCACCGATCGCCGCGTCGATCGCCTCTCGCGCAGCGTCGCGGTGGACGAAGTCCGATGCCATCTCGAGCCAATCGTCCCGACCCATGAGCCGGGCGAGGTCGGCGAACTGCGCGTCGGTCTCGCAAGCGATTGCGATCCATTGATTGTCGCGACAGGGATAGGTGTTGTGGGGCGCAATCTTCGGGTGGTGGTTGCCGCGCCGACCGGGATCTTCACCTGAGATCGAATAGGCCGTCACCGCTTCGCCGGTGAACGAGGTGGCGGTCTCGGTCTGCGACAAATCGATGTGGCAGCCGCCCGGCTCGCCTCGTGCATTCAACCGACGGCGCCGCTCCAGCGCCGAGAGCAATGCCAGCGCGCCCATCACTCCAGCCAGTGGATCGCCGCCGGTCGTGCCGCTGAAGATCGGTTGGTCGTCGGCGTAGCCGGTCAGGTGCGGCAGTCCGGACATCTGCTCGGTGGTGTTTGCGAACGCGGTGTAGTGGGACCACGTGCCGGTTAGTCCGAAGCCGGGCATCGAGATCATGATCAGTTCCGGATTGATCTCGTGCAGCTCCACGTAGGAGAGGCCGAAGTTGCCCATCACGCGCGGGGTGTAGTTCTCGACGAGGATGTCGGCGTCCTTGACCATGTGTCGGATTGTGTCGGAGCCGCGCTGGTCGGTCAGGTTCAGCGTGATGCCGTGCTTGTTCCGATTCACCCAGTTGAACTGGGGCGCCCACTCCCACCAGAAGTCGTCCGTTGCCCCGCCGGCGCGCCAGCCGTCGATCCGTTGCACCGACTCGACCTTGATCACATCCGCCCCACCGTCGGCGAAGACCAGCGAGGTCATGGGGCCCGACATGAACATCGAGAGGTCGATGACGCGGAGGCCCTCGAGAGGGCGTTGGGCCCCCTCACCCTGACCCTCTCCCCCGAGGGGAGAGGGGACTTCGAACCTATCGCTCGCATCCCGGACCTCTGTCACTCCGGGAGACGGTTGGGGTGAGGGCCCGCCGCGCATTGCCGACCGAACGTCCTCCGTGTGCTCGCCGAGGAGTGGAGTACGGGTGCCAACAGGCCGTTCTTCGCCGAACATCCAGGGAATCCCGGGCATGCGCACGCGACCGGCACGAGGATGGTCGAAATCAAGGAAGAACTCACGCTCGCGATGCGGCAGCAGGTTCATGACGTCGGACATGGTCGGGATCAGGCCGAAGGGAATGCGCCAGGTCTGGGCGTCGTGAAAGACATCCTCGGCGGTGCGGGGCCGGGTCTGTTCGGCCAACTGCGTCGCCAGGTCTCGGGAGTTCTCCATTCGCGCCCAGCCGTCTGCGAACAGCGGGTCCTCGATGAACTCGGCCTTGCCGAAGAACTGGCAGAGCATTTCCCACTGGGCCTGGGTTAGCACGTTGGCGCCGACGTAGCCGTCCGAGGTTGGCAGAATGAATGAGGGCGACGGGCCGATGTCGGCGCGTCGCGCGCCGCTGCTTCCGGTGTAGTCGTAGCGCTGGACGGGCAGCAGGGCTGCGTTCACGGCGGTTTCGATCACCGAGACGTCAACGTGGTCGCCGCGTCCATGTTCCTGTGCCGCATAGACCGCGATCAGTGTGGCAACGGCGGCATATGCGCCGGTCAGCGTCTCAGTGACCGAAGCCCCGAGCTGCAGTGGCTCCCGATCCTCGCGACCGCAGAGATACGTGAATCCGCCCAGCGCGCCGGCCGTGAGATGGTTCCACTGCCAGCCGGCGTACGGGCCATCGGAGCCGAAACCAGTCACCGTCGTCAAGATGATTTCAGGACTCCGTGCGGCGAGCTGGCCGTATCCGAGTCCGCGGGCTGCAAGATTCGGCTCGGTCTCATGCGAGATCACCACGTCGGCCCACTCGATTAGTTGTGCTCTGAGTACCAGATCGTCCGGGCTGGCAGGGTCGATGACCATGCTGCGCTTGGACGTGTTGGCATACAGGAACGGCGCCGAGGCCTCGATGTCCTCAGAACCCGCGAACGGACCGCGTCGTCGGGCGGAGTCGCCCTCGGCCGGCTCCAGCTTGATCACGTCTGCGCCGAGGTCGCCCAACAGCTTGGCCGCAAACGGCGCAGCCAGCCCCTCGGAAATGTCGAGCACTCGCAGTCCGTCAAGCGCCGTGGTCATCTCACCCGCTCCCATCCTGCGGGCAGGGTAGATGCCGCTCGGTACCCAGTCACCGCTGTTCGCGGAGTGCGCGCTGCTTCTCAATCGTGACGTTCGTGGCGCGGCGGTATTCAGCGGACTTGTAGTGCGCCTCGAGCTGCGCGCACAGGTCGTCTTCGTCGGTAGACGTGAAGGTGACATCCGTCACGTCGCAGCGCACGGTCACCTCGGTCGCCTCTGGCCCCGCCTTGCGAAATGCGTCCCTGGCGGTGCGTCTGGCGAGCTGCTCGTGGAGGCGGTTGCGGAATCCTGGCATGACGATGGCACCTTCGGTTCGCCGCACCTTGCGACGTAGACTCAGCCCAGCGTATGTGAAGGTCTGGAGCGAATCATGGTCTGGGAACCTGAGGTTGAGGAACTGCGTCGGCGGACGGAGCTGTCCAATCGCGGCGGCACCGCCGACCGGATCGATCGTCAGCATCGCCTCGGCCGCCTGACCGTCCGCGAGCGGATCGACGGGCTGCTCGATCGGGGCTCGTTCCACGAGGTCGGCGCGTTGGCCGGACTCGGCGAGTATGACGAGGGCGAGCTGGTCGACTTCACCCCGGCCTCGTACGTCATGGGCCTGGGCAAGATCGACGGCCGCACGGTCGCGATTGGCGGGGAGGACTTCACGATCCAGGGCGGGTCGGCGCTCTTTCCGATGCAGCGGTCCAAAGGCGGCTTGGGTGGCTTTTGCGAGGATCTGGCAGTTGAGTACCGCGTGCCCTTGATCCTGCTGATCGACGGCGCCGGTGCGAATGTCGGTGCGACCAAGAAGATGGGCACGACCTACCTGCCCAACGGAGGCACCAACTTCGTCACCTCGATCGAGGCAATGCGCAATGTGCCGGTGCTGGCTGGCGTGCTCGGTGCGATTGCCGGCGGTCCCGCCGGGCGGGCGCTGATGGTCCACTGGAGCGTCATGACTCGGGGCCGCTCGGCGATGTTCGCCGCAGGGCCCCCGGTCGTAAGACGGGGCATCGGTCACGAGGTGACCAATGAGTCACTGGGCGGTTCGCAAGTCCACGTCCACACCTCGGGTTGCATCGACAACGAGGCCGAGGACGAGCTTGACGCCTTCGATCAGATCCGCACGATGCTCTCCTACCTGCCCGACAACGTGAACGAATTGCCGCCCGCCGCTCCGGCGATCGATGCGCCCGAGGGCGCGGGCGAGAAGCTGATCGACCTGGTCCCGCGCAACACGAGACGGCCGTACTCGATGTACAAGCTGATCCGCTCCGTGGTCGACGGCGGCGACTACTTCGAGGTCAAGCCGCACTGGGGCAACTCGGTGATCACTGTGCTGGCCAGAGTCGATGGTCTGCCGATCGGCATCGTCGCGAACAATCCGCTCAAGAACGGCGGCGCGCTCGACCGTGACGGCTCAGACAAGCAGACGCACTTCCTCGAGTTGTGCAACTACTTCCACATCCCGATCGTGTACCTGGTCGACGTGCCCGGCTTCATGATCGGCGAGCAGGCCGAACGCGAAGGTACGCTGCGCTCCGGCATGCGGGCGGTCTGGGTCGGCCTGCAGGCCACCGTGCCGCAACTGACGATCGTGATCCGCAAGTGCTACGGCATGGCCGGAATGGCCACAGGAAATCCCCGGCGGCTCAACTACCGCCTCGGCTGGCCATCGGGCGAGTGGGGCTCGATTCCGATCGAGGGCGGCGTCGACGCCGCTTACCGCCGCGAGATCGCGAACGCACCGGATCCCGAAGCCAAGCGCGAAGAAATCGAGGCCGATCTGCGCCAGCTGCGCAACGTGTTCCTGACCGCCGAAACATTCGGCATCGAGGAGATCATCGACCCACGGAAGACTCGCAGCTACCTCCAGCAGTTCGTGGAGCGCGCCTACAAGGTATTGCCGCACGAGTTGGAATCGAAGCCGCTGTACGGGGTACGCCCTTAGGCGCCAGCTGCGCGCGCGATCAACGCGGCCAGACCGGCAACGAGGCAATAGGCGGCGAAGGGGTTCAGCGAGCGGCCGCGGACGAGCCAGAGCAATGCTTTGATGGCGAGCAGCGCGGTTGCGAAGGAGACGAGCGCCCCCACAATCAGGGCGGCGGTGTCAACGGACCCGCGGTCGTCGATTAGCGCTGCGACCGCCAGTACTCCTGCACCGGTCAGGGCAGGCATCGACAGCCACAACGCCCAGCGGGCGGCCGCTTCGCGGCTCTGGCCCAGCGCCATGGCCGCGACCATGCACATCCCTGAGCGTGAGATACCCGGCAAGATCGCCAGGCATTGCGTGATACCGATTGCCAGGGAACGGCGCTCGCCGAGCACTTTCAGCGAGGCACGCTCGCCGGATCGACGCAGGCGCCACTCCGCGCCGACAACCATGGCTCCGGTCACAATCAGGAACGCGCCGGCTGTCGTCGCGTTACGCAGTTCGTCTTGCAGGGTCTCGTAGAGTAACCCGCCGACGATCACGATCGGAATCGTCCCGATGATGCCCAACCAGAGCAGGCGTCGCGGCCTCAGTCCCTCGACTGTGCCCTCGTCTGTTCGCAGTCCTGTGAGAACGCGCCAGACCTCGCGGCGAAAGGCGAAGAGGATGGCGGCCAACGTTCCGACGTGCACGGCTACATCGAAGTCGAGTCCCGGATCGTCCCAGCCGAACAGCCATCGCGCCAGTACCAGGTGGCCGCTCGAGGAAATCGGCAGGAACTCGGTCAGTCCCTGGATGATGGCGAGGACGATTGCTTCGACGATGCTCACGTAGACTTCGCTCCGGAGTTAACACACTGTAGGAGCCGCCATGGAGATCACAGAGGTCATCCGCACCACGTTTGCCGCGCGCCAGTTCACGGACGATCCGGTCCCGGACGACGCGATCGAGCGCATGCTCGAGCATGCGCGGTTCGCGCCCTCGGGCGGTAACCGGCAGGGCTGGCACGTGATCGTTGTCCGCGACCCGGAGACTCGTGCGGCGATCGCGCAAGCCGCCGAGCGACCGGCCAAGCGCTACATGGCGATGCAGCAGGCCGGCGAGGGCCCCTGGAACGCCGCGTTTCCCTCCTCCGTCACCGACGAATCGGCGGCCAGTCTGCCTACGCCGAGAAGACTGATGGACCCGTACGTCGAGGCACCTGTGCTGCTGGCGATCTGCGTCGACCTCGGCGTCGTCGCTTCGGTCGACAAAGAACTGGACCGGGTCGGCGTGATTTCGGGCGGTTCGATCTACCCGTTCGTCTGGAGCATCTTGCTGATGGCGCGCAATGAGGGCTTCGGCGGTACCCTGACCACGATTCCGATCGCCAATGAACGGGATCTCAAGCCGATTCTTGGTCTGCCCGATCATTACGCGATCGCCGCATTCCTGCCGATCGGCAAGCCGGTCAAGCAACTGACGAGGTTGAAGCGAGGTCCGGTCGACGGGTTTTCCACCATCGATCGCTTCGACGGCGAAGCGTTCGGCGGATGAGGGCCGGCATGGTCAACCCTTGACGGCGATGATCGCGTCCAACTCCTGCTTCAGCCGAGGCAGGATCTCGTCGTACGGATAGTGTCCCAGTGACTCCTCGCCTCGCTTCAGGTTGACGGCCAGCGGGCCGCACCAGAGGCCGAGGTCGGCGTCGTCGGTTTCACCGGGACCGTTCACTCGGCAGCCCATCACGGCGATGGTGACGTCGTAATCCGAGGCGTACTCGGTCATCGCCTTGACGTCCTGCGCGAGGTCAACGAACTTCTCGTTTTCGACCCGTGAGCAAGACGGGCAGGAGATGATGTTCAGGCCCTCGTCGAACTTCGGGGGCACGGAACGGAACCGGCCGGCCGCGATGTCTGAGAGGATCCCGCGCGCGACATCGATCTCCATGCCCTTGTCGTCGAACGGGACCGTCAGCGAAACGCGGACGGTGTCGCCGATACCTTGGGTGACGAGCTGTTCGAACGCCACCCGCGTCTTGATGACGCCCTCCGGAGGCATTCCCGCCTCAGTGACACCCAGGTGCAGCGGCACGTCAGGGCGTTCGGCAGCGAACTTCTCGTTGACCTCGACCACCTGCTTCCAGTCGGAGTCCTTGAGCGAGACGACATAGCGGTCGAAGCCGAGTTCATCCAGCAGTCCGCAGTGTTCGCTAGCTGAGGCGACGATCGCTGAGACGTGATCGTCGGGATAGCGCTCCAGCATCCGGGGATCGATCGATCCGCAATTCACCCCGACGCGGATAGCGCAGTCATGCTCGGCTGCAGTTCCGGCGATGAAGGAGACCTTGTCGCGGACCGACTTCGACTTCTCGTGGTGGTGCAGATGACCGGGGTTGTAGCGAATCTTGTCGACGTACGGGGCTACCTGGGTGCAGAGCCGATAGTTCTCCTGCAGGTCAACCGAGAGCGGAGCCTCCGTCTGTTCGCGCACGGCGGCCAGCGCTTCAACGTCCTTGCGCGAGTCGACGGCGACGCGGACCAGGTCGGCCCCGGCGGCTTCGAGCAGCTTCACCTGGCGGACGGTCGCTTCGATGTCTTGCGTCCTCGTGGCCGCCATTGATTGCACGACGATGGGATTGCCGCCGCCGATCGTGACGTCGCCCACTTGCACGGCGCGGGTCGGGTTGCGGCGCAGGTCGCCGGTGAGCTGAATCGTTTCCGGCATCGATTCCGCCTCTCCTCAGCCGATCATGTGCATCGTACCGTTGATACGTGCTCGTTAGCGTGATCTTCCTGATCTTGTTCGCGGCCGCATGGTCGCTGCTGTCCATGTTGAGTTGGATCGCGCTCAGCCTGCCCCGACGAGCCCGGGGAGCAATCTGGGCGGCACCCTTCGCGCTGCTGGGCGGTATCGGCGGCGGCGCCGTCGTGCCACTGGCCGGGCTCGACAATCAGGTCGGCATCGGCGTGTCGATGATCAGCGCACTGATTTGCTCAGGGTTTGCGGGCTGGCTCAGCTTTCAGGTATGGGACGCCTTCGATCTCGGAGAGCGCTTCTCTCGGTTGGCTCGTCGTGATCGCTGATATCGTCGCTGCAATGTCAGGTCGATACTGGGATTCCTGAAATGCCCGTCACACGAATGTCCGCGCTGTTCGGTCGCACGCTGCGTGAAGCGCCGGCCGACGCCGACTCGGCCAACCACCAACTGCTGTTGCGCAGCGGCCTAATCATCCAGCTTGCCGCCGGTGTGTACTCCTTCCTGCCGCCGGCCTGGACCACGCTGCTGAAGATCGAGCAGATCATCCGCGAGGAGATGCAGGCGGCCGGTTCGCAGGAAATGCGTATGCCGGCCATCCAGCCGCGAGAGTTGTGGGAGGAGTCGGGTCGGGCCGACTCGTACGGTCCGGTGCTATTCAATCTCAAGGATCGCCGCGAACGCACGATGGTCCTGGCGCCGACACATGAGGAGTCCGTGACAGACCTCTTTCGCAAGGTGGTGCAGTCCTACCGCGACTTACCCCAGAGCGTGTTTCAGATGCAAACCAAGTTCCGTGATGAACCGCGGCCGCGGGGCGGCCTGGTCCGCGTGCGCGAGTTCATCATGAAGGACGCCTACACGTTCGATGTTGACGATGACGCATTTCAGCTCAACTACAACGCGATGCGCCAGGCCTACTACAACGTCTTCGAACGCTGCGGCGTGCCGGTGGTCGCGGTGCAGGCCGATTCCGGGGCGATCGGTGGCAAACAGTCGGAGGAGTTCATTTTCCTGACGGAGATCGGCGAGGACAACATCATCCTCTGTTCGTGTTGCGGCTATGCCGCCAATCAAGAGCGGGCCGAATTCAGACCCCGCCAGGCGGCCGGGACGGCTGGCGAACTGGAGGAAGTCGAAACGCCGGGCGTCACAACGATTGCAGGCCTGGCCAGCTTCCTTGGCATTCCCGAGCAATCGACCGCCAAGGCAGCCTTCTTTCTGGTTGACGGCGAACCGACGTTCGCGGTCATTCGGGGCGATCTGGAGGTCAACGAGCTCAAGTTGATCAATGCGCTGGACGCGCTTGAGGCCCGGCCGCTGCTGCCGGAGGAAGTGGAAGAGGCCGGTTGGGTCGCAGGCTATGCGTCTCCCATTGGGGTCGATCCGGCACGGGTCATCGCCGACCCCAGCGTCGTCGATGTGGGTGGTCTGGTGGCTGGGGCGAATCGCGTTGGGATGCACGCGCGCAACGTCACCTACGGCCGCGACTGGACGGCGGCGACAGTGGCCGACATCGGTATGGCCCAGCCGGGAGATACGTGCACCGAATGTGACGACGCTTTGGAAATGAAACGCGGCATCGAGCTGGGCCACATCTTCAAGCTCGGCACGCGCTACGCCGAGCCGATGGAGGCCACATTCCTCGACACCGACGGCGAACGACGCACGCCGATCATGGGCTGTTACGGGATTGGCGTAGAACGCCTGATGGCTGCCGCGGTGCAGGCCAACCACGACGAACTGGGCATCATCTGGCCGCGAAGCATCGCTCCCTACGACGTGCACATCGTCCCGCTTGGTGGGAGCGACGATGTCGTCGCGGCGCTTGCTTCGATCGAGGCGGAGCTCGCGCAGTTAGGTCTCCACGTGCTGACCGACGACCGTGATGAACGTGCGGGGGTGAAGTTCAACGACGCCGATCTCATGGGGGCGCCGTTGCGAATCACGATTGGCGCTCGGGGGCTCAAGCAGGGTCAGATTGAGCTCAAACTGCGGCGAGCGGCAGAGTCTTCATCCGTTTCAATCGGCGACGCCGTTATGGCCGCGCAGGAGGCGTTGGCGTCGCTCGACGGCTGACACCCACTTGATACGTACGCCGTTCGCGACCGAACAGCCGTGTATAGTCAGATTGTGGATGTCGGGTGGGGGTCGGGCTGCCCTGTCTGATCCTGCGCGACACGCACGGATCACATCGCACAGCGTTCCGCAGGGTCTCCAAACAAGAAGACGGCCGCATGAAAACTGACTTCCTGCTTGCCATCAAGCAGCTCCACTCCGACAAGAATCTCGATGACGAGGTGATCTTCCACGCGGTCGAACGCGGCATGGCCGCCGCGGTCAAGCGCCGCTACGAGTTGCCCGGCAACGTGATCGTCAGGATCGACCGATACGACGGCAGCATGGAGGTCTGGTCGGAGCGCGAGGTCGTCGAGATTGAGGAAGATATCGCCGACCCGGACCTACAGATCGAACTCGAGCGCGCGCGGCTCAGCGACCCGAGCGTGAGCATCGGCTCGACGCTGCGGGAGAAGCACGATGTCGACAACGTGGGCGGGAGGATCGAGGCGCAAACCGCGAAGCAGGTCGTCTTGCAAGCACTGCGCGAGGCCGAACGCGAAGCGGTGTTCTCGAAGTACTCGGGCGAAGAAGGCGGCATCGTGAGCGGCGATGTGCAGCGGGTTGAGCCGCACCAGGTGATCGTCGAGCTGAGCGACCACACCGAGACGGTGATGCCCGCACAAGAGCAGGTGCGGATGGAGCGGTACCGCACGGGTCAGCGGGTCAAGGCGATCATGGTGGAGGTCCTGCGCGCGAACAAGGGACCGCAGATCGTGGTCTCGCGTTCACGGCCGGAGTTCGTACGCCGCCTGTTCGAACTTGAAGTACCCGAGATCATGCGAGGTGTTGTCGAGATTCGAGGCGTCGCCCGCGAGCCCGGACACCGCACCAAGATTGCGGTTTGGTCGCGCCAATCCGGGGTCGACCCGGTCGGCAGTTGCATCGGGATGCGCGCGATGCGGATCCAGAACATCGTCAACGAGCTGCACGGCGAGCGCGTCGATGTGATCCAATGGGATCGGGATCCGCGACGGTTTGTCGAGCATGCACTCAGCCCTGCCCAGATTCTCGCGGTGCGCATCGACCAAGAGACCAACACCGCCGAGTGCGCCGTGCCCGACATGCAGCTCAGCCTCGCGATCGGTCGCGAGGGGCAAAACGCGCGCCTGGCCGCCCGCCTTACCGGATTCCGGATCGACATCAAGCCTCAGACAGTGGCTGAACGTCTACAGCAGGAAGGTCGCGGCCCATTTGCTCCCCAGGAGGAGATTGCGATCGAGCCCGAGCCGGTGGTTGAGCCGGAGCCGGTCCGCGTCGCGCCGCAAGTTGAGCCACGAGTCGAACCACCGGTTGCGGCGCCTCCACCTCCGCCGCCAGTTGAGGTCGCGAGTCCAGCGCCGCAACCGCAGGCACAGCCTGAGGTCGTCGAGGAAGAGCCGGAACTCGAACCGGTCCTGCAAGCCACGGAGCTTGCGCCGGCAGCTCGCGACGACGGACAGATTCGCTTCGGCGAGGATTTGCTCCGCCGCGAGGAAGAACAACAGCAGCAACGCGATCGTCGTCGTCGGCGACCGCGGTACCACGAAACCGACGAGGGTCTTGAAGAGGATCCGTACGCCGAGTACATGGAGTACGAGGAAGAATTCTAGGCCTCGCTGCTCGAATCTCCCTCCCGTCTGTCGAGAACGCGGGTTCCAGCCCCGCGCAGCGCGAAGGAATCCAATGTCCGCCCTTGCTTCGTCAGTGCCATCAAGGGGCCGCAGCGCTCTATTGGGAGCAGCGTTCGCAAGCGACTGCCGTCACGAGCGCGACTGACATACCCTGAATAATCGGAGAATCCCATGGCGACACAACAGACCATTCGACAACCCCTAGGCCAGACACCGGCCGAGAACACGGTCTCGATTCCGCGCACACTGACCGTGCGGGAACTCGCTGACCTGCTCAACGAGACGCCCGTCGCCATCATCAAAACACTGATGACGAACGGCATCATGGCTGACGTGTCAAAGACGCTCGATTACGGCACGGCGGCGATCGTGGCGATGGATCGCGGCTTCGATCCTGAAGAGGCCGGCGATGTCGTCGAAGAAGTGGAAGCGCCGTCGACGATCGATATTCTCGGCGCGCCCGAGGAAGAGGACGAGGATCCCGCCAGCCTGCGTGATCGTCCGCCGGTTGTAGCGGTGCTCGGCCACGTTGACCATGGCAAGACGTCATTGCTCGACTACATCCGTGACGCAAACGTCGCCGAAGGCGAGGCTGGAGGCATCACGCAGCAGGTCGGGGCGTATCAGGCAACCGCCAAGGATCGGTTGCTCACCTTCATCGATACGCCCGGCCACGCGGCATTCACCGAGATGCGCGCGCGCGGCGCGCATGCGACCGATATCGCCATTCTGGTCGTGGCTGCCAATGACGGCGTGATGCCCCAGACGCGGGAAGCGATTGATCACATCCACGCCGCAGGTGTGCCGTATGTCGTGGCCCTGAACAAGATGGACCTCGACAACATCAACCCCGACCGAGTCAAGGCGGCACTTGCCGATGTCGGCGTGCAGATCGAGGAATACGGCGGGGACGTCCCGCTGGTGCCGGTCTCGGCGACGCGCGGTGACGGCATGACCGATCTGCTCGACACGCTGCTGCTGGTCGCGGACATTTCAGAGTTCTCCGCCAATCCGGATCGCCGGGCGGCGGGCGTTGTGCTAGAGGCCGAGCTTGATCGACGGCAGGGACCGCGAACGACGTTGCTGGTGCAAAAGGGAACGCTGCGCCAGGGGGACCCGGTGTTGGTTGGGCAGACCTGGGGACGAATCAAGGCGATGACGGACTTCGTCGGCAAGCGCATCCGCGAGGCCGGCCCGTCGACTCCGGTCGTCGTCCTGGGGCTGCATGATGTCGCCGATGCCGGTGATCCGTTCCGTGTCGCCGCGAGCGACCGCGAGGCGAAGCGCGTCTACGAGCGGGCGCGGCGGGAGCGCGAGGCTCGGGATGCGCAGGTCCAGCACTCGGCCACGCTCGACGCGCTTTTCGGCGAGATTTCCCGGGGAGACGTATCCGCGCTCAACCTGATCGTCAAGACCGACGTCGTGGGCTCGGTCGAGGCATTGCGCGATTCGCTCGAGCAACTCTCGAACGAGGAAGTCGCGGTCAAGGTCATCCACGCGGCGGCCGGTCCGGTTTCCGTCGCGGATGTCAATCTGGCACTCGCATCGGAAGGGCTGGTGATTGCGTTTAGCACGCCTGTCGAGCCCGGCGCGGAGCGGCTGGCCGAACAGGAAGGTGTCGAGATTCGCACCTACTCGATCATCTATGACGTGATCGAAGAGGTCGAGGCGGCGATTAGCGGCCTGCTGGAGCCGGTCCAGATGCAGGTCGTCGACGGACACGCAGAGGTGCTGCAGGTCTTCCCCATTCGCGGCCTCGGCAACATTGCCGGCTGCCGCTCGCTCGATGGTTCGATCCGCAGCGACGCGCAGGTGCATGTCTACCGCGGTGGAGAGCAGATCGCGGAGTCTCACATCTCAAGCCTGCGACGATTCCAGGACTCAGTGCAGGAGGTCGACGCCGGGCAGGAGTTTGGGGTGGCGCTGGCGCGCTACGACGGCTTCGAAGCGGGTGACCAGCTCGAGTTCTTCCACATCGAAACGCAGTCGCGGATCGTCCAGGGGGGCGAGATCCGCAACGTCGCGCGCTAATCCAGGTAGCGCAGATGGCACGCAACACGCGACCGTTCGGGGCGACCCGTGACGCGGGCGGCGTTGACCGCATGGAGCGCGTCAACGATCTGCTGCGCGACACGATCGCCGAGGTGGTGGCGCGCGAACTCAAGGACCCACGGCTCGACGTGGCGTTGCTCAGTGTCACTGAGGTTCGCGCCTCTCGGGATCTGCGCAACGCCCGGGTGTATGTCTCCGTGATGTCGGAGCCCAGCACAGCTGCAGAAGCGCAGGCACGGAGCGCCGCCGATGCGATCGATGCCCTTGGTCGTGCGGCTCCGTTCGTTCATCGCACGATCCGAAGACGCCTGCATCTGAAGCGCGTGCCCTGGCCGACGTTCGAACTCGATCCTCGGATCGCCGGGTCCGCCGAGGTCCAGGAGCGCATTCGCGCACTTCGCGGCAGCGGACGCGACTCATGAGTCGGCGGCGCAAGGAAGCTCATCACCCGGGTGCTGTCTTTCTCGTGGACAAGCCGACTGGCCCGACTTCGCACGACATCGTGCGGGACCTCCGGCGCTGGACCGGGTTGCGTCGGGTCGGCCACGGAGGCACGCTCGATCCGCTGGCGAGCGGGCTACTGCCGATCTTCGTCGGCGCTGCAACCCGACTCAACGAATACCTCGCGCCGTACCGCAAGTCGTACGAGGCTGCGGTCCTGCTCGGTCAGGCCACCGACACAGATGACAGCGATGGCCAGGTGATTGCGACGGCCGAGGTACCTTCACTGACCGCGCAGGAGATTGACGAAGTGTTGGGACGATTCCGGGGTGAGATCGAACAAGTACCGCCCCAATTCAGCGCGGTAAAGCGCGGCGGCGTTGCCGCGTATCGTTCGGCTCGGGCCGGCGAGCATGTCGAGATCGATGCCCGCGCCGTCACGATCCACGAGCTGCGAGTGACGGACATTGATCTGCCGCTCGTCCGCCTCGCGATGTCGGTCAGCACCGGAACGTACGTCCGGGCGATCGCGCGCGACTTCGGGGAGGTGCTTGGTTGCGGCGCGCACGTGGTCGAGATGCGCCGGACAAGGATCGGCGATCGGCTAGCGAGCGATGGTCATACGCCGGAAGCGCTGGCGGCCGCGGCCGAAGCAGGCGACATCTGGGCGATGTCGGAGTCGCCGGCCGAGCTGTTCCCGGACTGGCCCCACTTTCACCTGCAAGGCGAGCAGTTGCAGCGCATCAAGCGGGGACAGAAAATCCGACATGCCCCTGTCGACGGCTGGGATCGAGCCCTCGCGCTCACCGCCGACAACGAGGTGGCCGCTGTGCTCCGTCAGGACGAACTCAGCGCAGCCACCTGGCAGCCCGAGAAAGTGCTCGCAGCGAGCTAGGCGTCAGAGCCGTCCGTCGGCACCGAGAAGAGCAACGCCAGGGAATCGGCCTCCGCGATCAGCGAGTACGGCGAATCTGGCTCGAGCAGAACACCCTCACCTGCCTTGAGGGTGGCGTTGTCGTCCAGGGTGCCGATCGCGACTTCCCCTTCGGCAACGATCAGTGCTGTCGCCGTGTTGGTCTGGCGATTGAGCGCGCGCTGACCGGCCGGAAGGCGGATCGCTTCGGATGCAAGATCGGATGCGGATGGGTTGATCGCGCCTCCTGCGCTCGCGGTGATGCGACGCAGGGGCATGACTATCTGATGCCGGCGTTCGTGAGGTAATCGATCAAATCCTGCACGGAGCGAATTTCCGCGGCGTCCTCTTCGGGAATCTCGAGCTGGATGTCGTCGGTCGAGAACTCCTCCTCGACGGCGATGGTCAGGTCCACGATGTCGAGCGAGTCCGCGTCGAGGTCATCGATCAGGTGCGCGTCCGCCGTGATGTTGTCCAGCGGTTGACGGAGTTGGTCGGCGACGAGAGTCGCAACGCGGTCGAACAGGCTGGTGTCGTCGGACATATGGCGAATCCCGTCACACTGAACAGCGGGCTGTCAGATGTCGGCGTGGTCGTAGTTGGAGGGTACGCGCTCAGTTCTCAATCCGCGAGAGCGCCACTACCCCGTTTTGTCCACCGAAGCCGAAGCCATTGACGAGGGCGACATTCAGGCCACAATCGCGCGCCTCGTTGGGGACATAATCGAGGTCGCAATCGGGATCGGGCGTCTCGTGGTTGATCGTCGGCGGCAACACGCCGTGGTAGATCGCCAGCGCCGTCGCGGCGCCGGACAGCGCGCCGGCGGCACCCATCAAGTGGCCGGTCATCGACTTGACCGAGGAAACCGCGAGATGGTCGGCGTGATCGCCGAACACAGTTCGGATCGCGCGTGTCTCGATCGCGTCGTTGAGGGGAGTCGAGGTGCCGTGCGCACAGATGTAGCCGATCTCTTCAGGGTTTAGTCCCGAGTTACGCAGCGCCGTCGACATCGCGCGGGCTGCGCCGTCGCCGTCCGGGTCGGGCGCCGTGATGTGATACGCATCAGCCGTCCGACCGCCGCCCAACACCTCGGCATAGATTCGCGCGCCGCGTTCGCGTGCACAGGCGAGCGACTCGGTGACGCAGACCACGGCGCCCTCGCCGAAGACAAAGCCATCACGGTCTTTGTCGAACGGTCGAGATGCGGCTTCGGGATCGTCGTTGCGACGTGATAGCGCCTGCATGTTGGCCAGCCCCGAGATGCCGAGCGCCGAGACATTCGATTCAGTTCCGCCGGTCAGCGCCAGGTCGGCCTCGCCGCCGAGCAACAGCTGTCGGCCGTCAATGAAGGCGTAGATGCTGGCTGCGCAGGCGGCCAATGAGGTCAACGCCGGTCCGCGCAGGCCGAGCTGGATCGAGACCTGGCAGGAGGCCATGTTGCCGGCCATCATCGGGACGAACATCGCCGAGACCCGTCCCGGCCCCTTGCTGTTCAGGACTTCGGTCTGTTGGGAGATCGTCGTCACGCCTCCGCCGCCTGTGTTGATCACGGCGGCGACGCGCTCGGGATCGTGCGCAGTCAGGTCCAGCCCCGCGTCTTCAACGGCGAGCCGGGAAGCAGCGACGGCGAGTTGTGCAAATCGCGCCATTCGGCGCGCGGACTTTGTTTCCATGTAGTCGGACGGATCGAAGTCGGGAATGTCGGCGGCGATCTGCACCTTGAGCCCCGCATCAACCAGATCAGGCACCCGACGGGCACCTGAACGGCCCTGTGTCAGCGACGCCCAGAATGCGTTGACTCCCACACCGATCGGGGTCACCGGACCGATTCCCGTAATCACGATGCGCTCTTCGGGCGGACGTTCGGTTACTCGGGTACGTGCGCTCACTCGTCGAAACGCTTCAACAGGACGGCGGCATTGTGCCCGCCCAATCCGACCGAGAACGAGAGCGCGGCTTCCGTCTTCAGTTCACGCGCCTCGTTGGGGATCACGTCGATGTTCAACTCCGGATCCGGCGTCTCGTAGTTGAGTGTCGGCGGAGCAAGGCCTTCCTTCAGCACCATGGCGGAAACGATCACTTCCAGTGCGCCCGACGCGCCCATCATGTGACCCGTGGCGGGTTTGATCGACGATATCGCCAACTCGTCGGCATGCGCTCCGAACATCCGCTTGATCGCGGTCACCTCGACTTGATCTCCGAGTCGGGTCGCCGTGCCGTGTGTAGAAACATAACCGACGCTGTCCGGGTCAATCTCCGACTCCTGCATCGCCTGTTGGACGCTGACCATCAGTCCGCGTCCATGCGGCTCCGGCTGTGCGATGTCGTGAGCGTCATTGGCCGAACCACCACCGATGACCTCGGCGTAGATCGGCGCGCCGCGATCGAGGGCGTGGTCCAGATTCTCAATCATCATCGCAGCCGCGCCTTCGCCGGGGACGAAGCCGTTGCGATGCAGGTCGTAGGGGGCGCAGGACGCCGTCAACGGCTCGGCCGGCGTCGCGAGCACGCCCATGCGCTCGAAGCAGATGTGGAAGAGCGGGAGGATGATTGCTTCCGAGCCTCCAACCAGCAGTGCGTCTGCGCGCCCGGCCTTGATATGCAGCAACCCGTCAGCGACCGCGTTGGCGCCTGTTGCACAGGCGGAGGTCGGCGAGTAGTTGGGCCCGGCTGCGCCCGTCGCGATGGAGAGGTGTCCGGAAGCGGCATCAGCGATCAGGTTTGGCATTGCGAACGGAGAGACGCGGCGCGCGCCCCGATGGACCAGCGTGTCCTGCCAGCGGGTAACGAGTTCCATGCCGCCGCCGCCGGAACCGAAGATGATCCCGACGCGGTGCTGGTTGTCCTCGTTGATCTGCAGGCCTGAGTCGGACAGGGCCTCCAGCCCGGCGACCATGCCGTATTGCGTGTTGAGGTCCATGTGGCGCAACGCCTTAGCGTCCGGCAACAGCGGTTCAGGATCCCAGTCCCTGACTTCAGCGGCGACCGGCGTTTTCACGCCCCAGTCGTCCGGGTCGAACCGCTGGATTCGACCGACCCCGCTCTGACCCTCGATCAGGTTGCGCCACGTGGTCGGCATGTCGTTGCCGACGGGTGTGACGGCACCGACGCCGGTAATGACGACCCGGCGCGCAGTCGAGGACTCGTTCGGGGCCACTACTTGGGGATCCCGTCGCTCTTGTCCGGGTAGTCGCGCTTCGAGAGGCCGTGGTCGTCGTCGGAGAGGGGGAACGTCCAGGAAGTGCGGGAGATGCGTCGGACCAGTTTCGAGAGCACATCGCCGGGCCCGGCCTCGACGAACAGAGTCGATCCCTGCCCCGCCATCGTCTTGACCGCCTTCTGCCATTGCACTGGAGCGGTCAACGCCTCGGACAGTTCGTGGCCGAGTTGTTCACCGGTGTGCATCAGGCTGCCGGAGATGTTGCTGACCACCGGCACGACCGGGTCGCGCCAGTGAATGGCGTTGACGGCCTCGGAGAAGTGCGCCTGCGCGCCGGCCATCAGCGGTGAGTGCGAGGCGATCGAGATGGGCAGACGCACCACGCGCCTCGCGCCCTGTTCGTCGGCGAGGCGCATCACTTTGCGCAACGGCGCCTCATCGCCGGAGACGACGGTTTGGCCGGGGCAGTTGTCGTTGGCCACGACCAGCGTGCCTTCGTCCGAGGCCTCGCCGACCAACCGCTTCAGGACGCGATCGCGCAATCCGATGATCGAAGCCATACCGCCGGGCCGCAAGTTGTCGGCGGCGTGCATGATCTCGGCCCGCTGCCGGACCAGGTTCAGCGCTTCGTCAAAGTCAACGGCCCTCGCGGAGAGCATCGCCGTGATCTGTCCCATGCTGTGACCGGAGACCAGGGCGGGCGTCAGCGGCCGCCCGGCGCGCTCCCACTTCGTCCTCAATGCCTCAAGCCAGGCGACCGAGGCAACGAAGATTGCCGGTTGCGAGTGAGTGGTTTCGTTCAACCGCTCGGTCGGCCCATGCTCGATCAACTGGAAGAGGTCATAATCCAGGACCTCGTTGGCGCGCGTGAACCATTGCTCAGCGCCCGGGTAAACGCTGAGTACCTTGCTCGCCATGCCAATGGTTTGCGATCCCTGTCCGGGGAAGAGGAGGGCGTAGTCGTCATCCGTCAGCGCCGGATGTTCACCACTTGGTGGTTCATCCGCAGCTTCCTCTGATTGGGTCAGCGTTTCCATCTCGGCTCCTGCCATCCAACCGCGTCGGTCGTGCGACGCCGGTTTGGATCGGTGGTGGATAATTCTATCGACTCTGTAGCCTGGATTGGTCCATAATCGGAACGCTCTGCGGCCTGGCGAACAATACGTGTGCGTGAATGAATCGAATCGCCGCTTGTAGAGGCCATCAGCCCATCACCATCCCGCCATCGACGTGGATCACCTGTCCCGTAATGTAGGCGCCGCCGGGTCCCGCGAGAAATGCGACCAGCGGCGCGACATCGGTCGGTTCGCCCAGTCGATCGAGCGGAATTCGCTGCATTACGCCGCTGATCACGTCCTCGGAGAGATCGGCGGTGATGTCGGTCTGGATAAACCCGGGTGCGACAAGATTCACTGTGATGCCGCGCGAGCCCAGTTCATGAGCCAGTGAGCGGGTCATTCCCGCAAGGCCGGCTTTCGCGGCGGCATAGTTTGCCTGGCCGGCGTTGCCGACCGTGCCGATCACTGATCCAATCGTGATGATTCGACCCTTGCGCGCACGCAGCATTCCCCGCAGGACCGACTGCGTGGTCAGAAACGAGCCGGTCAGGTTGGTGCCGACCACGGCGTCCCAGTCGGCCGATTTCATCCGCATCGCCAGCGTGTCTCTGGTGATCCCGGCATTGTTAATCAGGATCGTCGGCGCGCCGAGATCCGCGGTGACTGCCTTGGTCATCGCGGCGACGGCATCGGAGTCGGAGATGTCGGCCTGCGCGACATATGCGCCGCGGCCCAGGTCTTTGATCTGGCGGGCTACCTCGTGGGCTGCTTCGGCCGAAGAGGTGTAGTTGACGCCGATGTCTGCGCCCTGCGCGGCCAGCTCGAGCGCGATGGCTCGACCGATCCCTCGCGACGCGCCGGTCACGAGGGCCACCTCTCCAGAGAGCGGAAGTGGGTCGGAGTCAACCATCAGCACGAGGCTATCACCGATCCGGACGGCGAATTCATACGCCTGTAACCAGCAGCAGGCGCCGCTCGGCGACACTACGCGCACTGGTACTGCGGACAGGCGCGTCACCGTTGATCTAGCCTCTCTATGTCAACTGCGCCCGGAAATAGGGGTTGCGTATGGATTCCGGAAACACTGCCTGGTTGTTGACATCGGCGGCACTCGTGCTGTTGATGACGCCGGGCCTCGCCTTCTTCTATTCGGGGTTGGTTCGTACCAAGTCGGCCGCGGCGACGATCATGCAATCCTTCGTCATGATCGGCGTTGCAACGGTGGTCTGGGTGCTCTGGGGCTACTCGCTGGCCTTCGGCACGGACATCGGCGGCTTTGTCGGCAATCTCACCGTCTTCGGCCTGAGAGGGCTCGAAGGCGACGGTCTGCTGTTCATGGCATTCCAGCTGATGTTCGCGATCATCACGCCGGCGCTGATCACCGGCGCCTTCGTCGAGCGAATCTCGTTCAAGGCGCTGTTGGTGTTCACCGTCGCGTGGATCACGATCGTTTACGCCCCGCTCTGCCACTGGGTCTGGGCTGAGGGTGGTTGGCTGCTCGACCTGGGCGCGGCCGACTTCGCCGGTGGCACGGTGGTGCACATTAACGCCGGCGCCGCTGCTCTGGCCGGCGCGCTGTTTGTCGGACGCCGCCGCGACTCAGTCGCGGAAACGCGACCGCACGACGTATCGAAGGTCGTGATCGGCGCCGGTCTGCTCTGGTTCGGCTGGTTCGGCTTCAACGCCGGCTCAGCCCTCGC
This sequence comes from Dehalococcoidia bacterium, assembly GCA_965208665.1. Taxonomy (GTDB): domain Bacteria; phylum Chloroflexota; class Dehalococcoidia; order Bin125; family Bin125; genus Bin125. The sequence goes on along the minus strand of CBDBPH010000002.1, from coordinate 905,977 downwards.
GGCCGACGGCGGCGCGGTCAACGCGTTCGTGCAGACGCAGATTTCCGCGGCCGGCGGACTCGTCGCCTGGACGCTGCTTTCCTGGAGGTACACCGGTCACCCATCGATCATCGGTGCGGCGACCGGCGCCGTGGCTGGTTTGGTCGCGATCACGCCCGCGGCCGGGTTCGTCGGGCAGTGGCCGGCGACCGACGGCTACCTCAACTTCTTCCCCGCGCTCTGCATCGGCGTCGTGGGCGCAGTTCTCGGATTCTTCGCAATACGGGCGCTGCATAACTGGCGTGACATGGACGACACGCTGGACGTGTTTGCCGTGCACGGCGTCTGCGGCATGTGGGGAGCGTTCGCTACGGGACTCTTCGCCGTCGCAGAGATCGGCGGCGTTGACGGGGCGATCGGCGGCAGCGCCGACCTGCTCTGGCGGCAGATCGTCGGAATCGTCGCGGCGCTCGCCTGGTCGTTCGTCCTCTCGGCTGCCATCTTCTGGGTCATCCAGAAGTTCATGGCGCTACGTGTGAGCGAGACCGACGAGATGATCGGGCTCGATCGCAGCGAACACAACGAGGCAGCATACGAATACGATGAAATCGGATTCGGTTGGGACGCCAGCGACACGATCGACGAGGAAATTCCCAGCGGAACAGAAGCGCTGAAGAGGTTGCTGTCATGAAAAAGATCGAAGCAATCATCCGGCCGGAAGCGCTGGAACCGGTTAAGCGTCAGCTGATCGACGCGGGCATCACCGGTCTGCACGTCGAACGGGTCGCCGGGCACGGCTACCAGGGCGGCGTTGTGCAGGCCGGCCGCGGCGGACAGTTCTACACCGTCGACATGATTCCCAAGGTGAAGATCATCACCGTGATCTCGGACTTCAACGTGGAGCCGGCGATTGATGCGATCATCGCCGGCGCCCGCACCGACAACACCGGCGACGGGAAGATCTTTGTCACGGACGTCGAGGAGGCGGTCCGCGTTCGCACCGGCGAACGCGGACGAGAGGTGCTCTGAGCGAACCAGGCGATCAATAGATCACTTGCTCGATCAGCAGTTCGACGTACCGCTCGTCATCGACGCCGAACTCTCCCTTGAGGATCGCTTCGGAGTGCTCGCCGAGGCCAGGCGATGGTCGTGTGCCCAAGCGCTCGCCGTTCCAGGTGAACGGCTGATGCTGGGTGATGAACGACACCTCACCGCGGTCGTAGCGGAAGAACAGGTCGTCGGCGCCCGCGTCGTGGACGGCCAGGTCGGCCGCTGTTTCTGCCGGCGAAGCCGGAATGCCTCGGCTCTGCAACATCGTGGACGCTTCCCAGACTTCCTGCTGCGCTGACCACTCGGAGAGCGCGGCTTCGAGCTCGTCCTCGTTCGCCTTGCGGCCGTCGAGCGTGAGCAGGTCCTCGCGCTGCGCGAGATCATCGCGCCCAATCAGATCGCATAGTGCTCGCCACTCATGTCGGTTTCGGACGGCGACGGCTAGCCAGGAGTCTTCGCCCGAGGCCGGGAACAGCCCATGGGGGCAATACTCGGTGGAGCGATTCCCAATCCTCGGTGTGTCGTTGCCGTTGATCAGCGCGTCCATCAACTCGTGGTCGAGCAGGTGGGCGGCTGCCTCGTATTGCGCGATCTCAATCTGTTGGCCCTCACCGGTTCGTTCCCGATGAATCAGCGCTGCGATCAGGAGAGACGACGCAATCGGCGCCAGGGTGAAGTCGGTGTGGAGCGTGCCGATGCCAATCGGGGCGCGGTCGGGGCGTCCGGTGTGTCCGGCAACGCCCGAGAGCGCGGTCACACCATTGCCGATTCCGCGATACGCCTTCTTCGGCCCGAAGGTGCCCATGACCGGGAACGATGCATAGATCAAGTCTGGTTTGTGCTCGCGCAATTCGTCGTAGGTCAGGTGGAACTTCTCCATCGCGCCCGGCGCGAAGTTGTTTGTAACCAAGTCGAAATGCGGCAGCATTTCCAGGATGAGTTCTTTCGTCTTTGGGTGATGCAGATTCAGGGTCAACGAACGCTTGTCGGTGTTGGTGTCGTTGAAGAAGGCACCAGTGTCGATGGTGAAGCCCTTGGGTGGATGCGAGAACTCGCGCACTGTGTCGATGCCGGATGCCGACTCGATCTTGATCACATCGGCGCCCAGATTGGCCAGCATCTCGGTGATCAGCGGCCCGGCCGCCATCCAGCAGAAGTCGAGCACGCGCACACCTTCGAGCGGCAGTCGGGTAGCACGGCGCGGTTCGAGCTGGATTCGAGACCGGACAGACGCGGCATGTGAAACATCGCCCGCTGGTGATTCACCGTTGACGATCCCGAGGTCAATCAGCGACCGAATCTCGGCGTCCGAGCACCCCGCGAGTTCTCGTAGGACATCGGCGGAGTGCTCACCGAGTCCGGGGGCGGGGCATGGAGTGACATCGAGACCGGTCGATCGGTAGGGGGTTCGTGGCAGCGGCAACGAGCGGCCAAGTACAGGATGCTCCACCTGGGGGAAGAAGCCGCGCTCGTGCAGATGCTCGTCGGCTGCGATGTCGAGGCCGGTCTGAACCGGCAGCGCCAGGTCCGAGTTTCGCTGTCCCCGTTCGATCAGGGCATCGCGCTCTTGCACCGCGCAGAAGCGTTTGGCGAACTGCTGCATCTCCTCCATGTGCGTGATGCGGTAGGCCGGCTCGGGCCAGGGATCCTTGAGCAGTGTGTCGTCGCCGGTGACCTCGGCGTACCACTCGGGGAAGGCCTTCCAGGTCAGATTCGTCGGTGACTGCATGTACGTCACCCAGAGTCCGTCGCCCGTCTGGTACGTCACACCCGGCGTGTCGATGAAGACGATCTGTCCGTCTTCGAAATCGCCCTCCTCGAACGAGCCTGGGCCGCGGCCCACAATCGGGTAGCGCAGGCCGCCAGTCCCGGTACGCTCGGCGACCATCCCGTGCCAGTTGTACAGATTCGGGTTCGCGGCCTGGATGATCGTCGAGATGACCGCCTCCTGCAACGAAATCGTCGATGAGACTGCCGGTCCGCCTCGCGCGCGCTGATAGATCGACGCCACCGCCGCCGCGACCGCCAGGTTGGACGACTGCTTGTAGCCCAGCTTTCCGGCGGGATAGTCGGGCGCGATGTCGGGGAACCCGTTGCAGACGAGTTGGCTGCCGGCCGCCATCGCGATCAGGTCGGTTACCTGCTCCGACGGATCGTTGCGGCGAAAGACGAGATCGATCACCGACGGCCCATCGTTGCGCTGCGCCGACCCATGCAGGCCCTGGATGAACCGCGCTGCCATCGGAGACTTCTCCAGTGGAGCGATGACGACATCCGCTCCCGAGGCGAGCCGTTCGATGATCTCCCAGGACTCAGTGGCATCGAGGTCGAGCGCGAGCGACTGCTTGCCCTGGTTGTAGAGCAGATGCCGAAGCGCTCGTTCGTTACCGGCTTCGCCATCGACCCACGGTCCAGTCCGGCGAATCCGATCACCGTTTGCTGACTCAACGCGCACCACCCGAGCGCCGAGGTCGGCCAGGTAGCGACCGGCGCTGATCACTGGCTCGTCCGACAGATCGAGGACGACGGCGCCGCGGAGTGGTCGTGCGTCGGGCATTGGTGAGCTCCTACAGACTGAGAACTAGAACATGGCAATCGGATTGATCGGCGAGGCGGTCCCCCCGACCAGCCGCAGCGGGGCGATCGTGAGCAAGAACTCCCAACGATTGCGCTCGGCGCATGCGTCTCCGAGCGGCCCCAACCTGGCGTTGTCGATCAAGTGGACGCCCATGTAGGTGATGATGATGTGGTGAATCGGTAGTGGCGAGTCCTCGATGTTCGAGGGCACCACGTCGGAGACGCCGTCACAACCGAGGATCGCTACTTCGCGTTCTCGGATCCAGGGCAGCGTCTCCATCAGCAGACCAGCCATTCCACTGAACGGTGGCCAAGCTCCTTCCGCCTCTCGGCGAGAGTCGCGTCCGGTGCGCACGAGCAGGATGTCGCCGGAGCGCACGGTGACTCCCTGGGCTGCTTCAGCAGCTTCAAGGTCGGCAACTGAGATGCCCTCGCCCAGTTCCAACCAGTCAACACCCTTCAGCCTGGCGATGTCGAGCAGCACGCCGCGCGTCGAGATGCCCTGTTCGAGCGCCATGATCGAGTTCTTCGCCGCGCCGGTCGAGAGCACATCCGACGCAGGGAACCCGTTGTACATCTTGCCGTTGTCAAGGATGTGGCAGAGCGCGTCGATGTGGGTGTTGGCCATGCCGTGCGGCGAGATCATGAACCCATCGCCGGTGGCTTCAAGGCCGCGAATTGCAGCCTGACCGCTGACATCACCTGCACCGGTCATGAAGTGCGTCACCGGCGTCGGATTATCGGCGGCGGGCGTCTTGGCCAGCTCGAGTGCGCAGCTGAGCGTTACGCCTTCAGAAACCAACGCGGCCGCCGCGGCCGAGACCTCGGGGGTGATGAAGTTCAACGCGCCGCGCTCATCCTCGGGTCCCCAGCGACCCCAGTTGGAGAGCTGCTGGGCCAGCGCATCGACATCGGCGCGATTTCCGGTCTGAGTTGCCATCGTTGGGTTCCTTTCCAGGCAGCGGTGGCTGCGGTCCAGTGGGCTATGCGATCGGCAGGCAGTATGCCAGAGCGCAGACCATCAAGTCGCTGGCAGATACAGTGACCGTCGGTCACCTGTTCCGATTCGAGCCGACCGACAGCGCGCCATCGCCCGGCGGACGGCGCTCAGCAGGCATAGGAGGCTTCAGGAGGAAGACTCCGCGTGCTGACCGCGCTCTTCGGATCCAACCGCAACATCTTCTACGGCTGGTACATCGTCGCCGGCGGCATCGTGATCAACATGCTGTCCGGCGGCCTGGTCATGCATTCTTTCAACTTCTACGTGGCCGAATTGAAGAACGAGTTCATGTGGTCGGCGACGCTCTTCGGCGTCGCCTTCATGATCACACGCATCGAATCGGGCGTGCTGGGACCAGTGCAAGGCTGGCTGATCGACCGCTTCGGTCCCCAGACCATGATGCGCTTCGGCATCCTCTCGACGTTCATCGGCCTGCTGGCGTTCTCGCAACTCAATAGCCAGGCGACGTTTATCGGGTTCTATTTCATTGTCGCCATCGGAGCGTCGGTTGGCGGCTTCATGACCGTGTCTGTCGCGGTCGTGACCTGGTTCGAGCGCAAACGCTCCCGGGCGCTGGGCTTCATGTCGACCGGATTCGCCCTGGGCGGCTTCATGACGCCGGTCGTGAGTGGGCTGATCGAAGGCATTGGCTGGCGTTGGACCGCGATCATCTCGGCCGTCGTCCTGTTCGTCGTCGGTCAACTCCTGGCCACGCTTTTCGTCCGCCGACCTGAGGACAAGGGTCTGATGAAGGACGGCGAACAGGCGCCAGAGCCGGGGACGTCGTCGCAGTTGTTGACCCAAGGCAATGAATTCCGCCATCGCGACTTCACCGCGCGCGAGGCGATGCGGACGAAGGCGTTCTGGGGACTCGCGCTGGCCCACGGCGCGCCACTACTGGTGGTTTCCGGGGTCTTCGTCCACTTCGCCTCATTGGTAATCGAGATCGAGGGCCTCACGGTCGTGCACGCCAGCGCTGCATACACGGCGATGAATGTCGCGCAGTTCGTCGGACAGCTCGGCATGGGATACCTCGGGGATCGGTTCTCCAAACGAATGCTGCTGCTGCCCGCCATGGTCGGCCACGCCGGCGCGGCGGTGATGCTGGCCTTCGCGACCTCGTTCGAGATGGTCATGCTGGCAGCGATCATCAACGGCCTGGCCTGGGGATCGCGCGCGCCACTGATCACCGGTCTGCGCGCCGACTATTTCGGCGCGTCCAACTTCGGCAAGATCATGGGGTGGTCCTCGATTGTGATGTCGACCTTCATGACCATCGGCGGATTCCTCTCCGGTGTGCTGTTCGATGCGACGGGAAGTTACACCGTGCCCTTCGTGGTGCTCGGCGTCGGAGCCTTGACTGGAGTGCTCTGGGTGGGGATGTCGGGTCGGCCACGGCTTCCCGGCGTCCGCGTCGTGTCCGCCAGTGGACCGCTGAGCAGTGCACAGCCGATCGCCATGTTCCGACCAAACCGGCCGGCCGTGAACCCTCCCGCCCGTTCCGCCACGCAGCGCTCAAGCATCGAACGATAGTCGCAGCGGGATACCTGATACTGGGTCAATGCGCTCGCGCCTGAACCCGCGAACCCTCTTCTTCGGTTGGTACATCGTCGCCGCCGGCATGGTGATCAACATGCTGATTGGCGGCCTGGTCTTTCACTCGTTCAGTTTCTACGTGGCCGAGCTGAAGGCCGAGTATCTCTGGTCCGCTTCGCTGTTCGCCTTCGCGTTCACGTTGACACGGGTTGAAAGCGGTGTCCTGGGGCCGATCCAGGGTTGGCTGATCGACCGCTTCAGTCCCAAGACGATGATCCGCTGGGGCGTCGCCTTCACTGCCGTTGGCATGGTTGCGTTCAGCAGATTGTGGGACGAAGGCAGTTTTATTGGCTTCTACTTCCTCATCTCGATCGGCGCCTCAGTCGGCGGGTTCATGACGATTTCGGTTGTCACGGTGACCTGGTTCGAACGGCTGCGTTCGCGCGCGCTGGGATTCATGGCGATGGGCTTCGGCCTGGGCGGATTCTTCGCGCCCGTCGTCGGCGTGCTGATCGACGTGGTCGGCTGGCGCTGGACGGCCCTCGGAACCGGTGCCGTGCTGTTGGTCGTGGGACTTGCGCTCTCCTCACTCTTTGTTCGGCATCCACGAGAGCTGGGCATGGAGCCCGACGGCGGCCCGGCTCCGGCGAAGGCGGGCTCGCAATCAGCAGGATCACCCGCCGTCAGGTCGGCGAGTTCCTACCGTCATCGCGACTTCACGGCTCGCGAGGCGTTGCGCACGCGTTCGTTCTGGGCTCTTTCTCTGGCTCACGGCGCACCGCTGATGGTCGTATCGGGCATGATGGTCTACTTCGCGACTCGCGTGCAGGAGATTGAAGGCCTCTCGGCTGCTGACGCCGGCTTGGCCTGGCTCGTGATGTCTGCCTGCCAGCTCGTCGGTCAGTTGACGATGGGATATCTGGGCGACGTGATCTCCAAGCGCCTGATCCTGCTCTTCTGCATGGTCGGTCACGGCGCGGCAGGCGTACTGCTCGGGATCGCCGACAGCTACCTGTTGGTGATGCTCTGCTCGGTCGTCAACGGTCTGGCCTGGGGCGCACGAGGACCATTGATCACGGCATTGCGCGCCGACTACTTCGGCACGTCCGCCTTTGGACAGATCATGGGCTGGTCCTCGACCGTGATGATGCTGTTCATGGTGGCCGGCTCAATCATTGTCGGCACGCTGCGCGATGTGACCGGCGACTTCATGCTGGGTTTCCTCGTCGTCGGCGTTGGGGCCGGCTCGGGATTGCTCTGGGTAGCAATGGCGACACAGCCGCGACTTGCCCGCGCTGTGGCTGCAGCGCGACAACTGACGCCGGGTTCCGCGCAACTCATCGCTGTGTCTCGTCCAAACCGCCCCGGGGGCGTCTAATCGAGCGCACGCTACGTTGATCTGAGTGCTGCGTCGCTTCGCCACCGGTCGCGTCTTCTTTGGTTGGTACATCGTTTCCGGCGGGATCGTTGTTCAGATCCTCCTCGGCGGGCTGGTCATGCACGCCACCGGGTTTTACGTCGCCGCGCTGCAGGACGAGTTCATGTGGTCGGCCACGCTCTTCGGCATCGCGCTGGCGATGACGCGGATCGAAGCTGGCGCGCTGGGACCGCTCCAGGGCTGGGCGATCGACCGCTTCGGCCCGCGTTTGATGATGCGCTTCGGCATTGCTTCTACCGCGCTGGGCTTGATCCTGTTCGGGTTCATCAACAACCAGGCCACGTTCTTCATCTTCTACTTCATCGTTTCGATCGGGGCGGGCGTCGGCGGGTTCATGACGCTCACCGTCGCCGTTGTGCACTGGTTCCAGCGCACTCGCGCTCGCGCCATGGGGTATCTAATGACTGGGCTGGCCATCGGCAGCTTCACCGCGCCGCTGATCTCATTTCTGATCGACGGCGTCGGCTGGCGCGCCACCTCAATCGGCTCGGGAGTTTTGCTGTTCGTCGCCGGCCAACTGATCGCAACGCTGATTGTCAGGCCGTCAGATCGGGGAGAACTGCCCGAGCCGGCGCGCGCCGCAACGGTCGCGAGGCCCGACGCGCCGCCGGCGCCGGTTCAACAGCGCCGCGACTTCACGACCCGTGAAGCGCTGCGAACGCGCTCGTTCTGGGCGCTTGCGTTCGCCCACGGATCGCCGCTGCTGATGGTTGCGGCGGTGAGTGGATTCTTCGTGCTCCGAGTCGGCGAAATTGACGGATTGGGTCCGGGCCACGCGGCGATCGCCATCGTGATCGGCACGGTCTGTCAAATCGCTGCCCAGCTGGTCGGTGGCTACGCGGGCGACGTCATCTCGAAACGCGTGATCATCGCGATGTGCCTGGCCGGACACGCCGCGGCCGCGGCCGTGCTCGCGATTGCCGATTCGTTCCCGATGATCATCCTCGGCGCAATCCTGCACTGGACCGCGTGGGGCGGTCGCGGTCCAAACATCAATACGCTGCGCGCCGACTACTTCGGCCCCGCAAACATCGGACAGATCATGGGCTGGGCCTCGGTGGTGATGATGATCTACTCGGCGGGAGGCAGCCTGCTGACCGGCGCGCTGCGAGATGTCAGCGACGGCTGGGCGCTGCCGTTCCTTGTGGCCGGCATCGGGACGGCGAGCGGTCTGGCGTGGTTGGCATTAGCCACGCGACCGAGACTGCCAGACGACCCGCCGGACGTTGACCAGCCGCAGCCGTCGATGTCCTACCCTCAGGCTCGCAACTGAGCAACTCGAGTGAAGGGGAGCCGGATGGAATACGACGTCATCATTGCGGGGGCCGGATCGTCGGGCGCGGTCATGGCGACCCGGTTGAGCGAGGACCGCTCACGATCGGTGCTGTTGCTCGACGCCGGACCGGACTACGCATCGCTCGACGCTCTTCCGTCCGACATCAACAGCATCCACGAACCCTCAGTCGTGCGACACGACTGGGGCTTTGATGCGACGTTCGTTCCGGGACGCGATGCTCCGCTGCCTCGCGGGAAGCTGGTCGGCGGTTCTTCGGCCGTCAACACTGGCGTCGCGATTCGTGGGGCGCCCGGCGACTACGACGTTTGGGCGGAGATGACCGGCGACGGTCGCTGGGCCTGGTCGGAGTGTCTGCCCTACTTTCGCGGGATCGAGGACGATAAGGACGAGGGCGGTGACTTTCACGGTCAGGGCGGCCCGATTCCCGTGCGCCGCTGGGCCCTGGACGAGATAGAGCCGGTCCAGCGCGGCTTCTACGATGCCTGCGTTGCGCACGGCTTCGAGCAGACCAATGATCAGAACGATCCCGAATCGACCGGTATCTCACCGCTCGCGATGAACCGCGACGGCCCCGGCCGGATGACCCGGTGGTCCGCCAATCTCGGCTTTCTCTCCCAGGCTCGGAACCGGCTCAATTTGACCGTGCGGGGACACTGTTTGGTCGATCGAGTCCTCTTCGAGGAAGGTCGCGCCGTCGGTCTCGCTGTCGAATGTGACGGCGAACTGCAGGAGGTCCGAGGCAAGCAGATCGTGCTCTGCGCGGGGGCGATCATGAGTCCCGCAATTCTCCTGCGCAGCGGCATCGGGCCGGCCGGGGAGCTGGCGCAGTTAGGCATCCCGTCGGTCGTCGACCTGCCCGGCGTCGGCAAGCACCTGATGGATCACCCGATGACGCCGATGCTCTTCTGGCCGACGCCAGGAACGGTTGATCCCGACCGACCGCTTGCGCAGACGCTCTTGCGCTATACCTCGGCGACAGGTGAGTTCAACGACATGCAGGTCTATCTGCTGGGTCACATCCTGATCGGCCCCGAGGCCCGGTTCGGAGCGTGGGTCGGCGGGGACGAGCGGGAGGCGGAGGCGAGCTGGGTCTTCGGCATTGCGCCCGGCGTGCAGCTGCCGAACTCGTACGGCTCGGTGACGTTGCAGAGCGCGGACTACACGGAGCACCCTCAGATTGACCTGAAGTTTGACGAGCATGAGGGAGATCGGGTTCGCCTGCGTGAAGGCGCAAGGCTCGCCTGGAGTCTCGCCCAATCCGAAGAGATGGCGTCGTTCCATCAGGGCGCGATCGACATCGATCAGGAAACCATCGACGACGACCAGAAGCTGGACGAGTGGATCCACGCGACGGCAACCAGCATGGCGCACCCGACCTGCACCTGCCCGATGGGCCCGGATCCATCGGACGGCGCAGTCGTCGATAGCGAAGGCCGAGTCTACGGAGTCGAAAATCTGAGGGTCGTGGACGGCTCAATCATGCCGACGCTCGTGCGAGCGAACACGAATTTCACCTGCATGATGATGGGCGAACGCGTCGCCGAATGGATGTCGGCGGAGGGGTAATCGGCGCTGTGCGCCGGAGCGCCATGTCCGCGAATGTCGGAGCCTTCCAATCGAGCCGCGGCGGGCTTCGATTCCGTGTCGGATCGCCGGCCCGCTTGCAAATGTTCTAGCCTCGACCTCGCGGTTGAGGAGAGAACCGATGGAATACGACGTCGTCATTGTGGGAGCGGGATCATCGGGCGCGGTGCTGGCGAGCCGGCTGAGCGAGGACCGGTCGAGATCGGTGCTGCTGCTTGACGCAGGACCCGACTATTGGACGCTGGAAGAGCTTCCGTTCGATATCAGCAGCATTCACGAGCCGTCCGTGGAACGGCACGACTGGGGGCTGAACGCGACGTTCGTTCCCGACCGGGATCAGCCAATGCCCCGGGGCAAGCTGGTCGGAGGATCATCGGCGGTCAACACGGGCGTAGCAATTCGCGGAGCACCAGCCGACTACGACACCTGGGCCGAGATGACGGGCGACGAGCGATGGTCGTGGGAGCATTGTCTGCCCTTCTTCCGAGGCATCGAGGACGACAAGGACCAAGGCGGGGACTTTCATGGTCACAACGGCCCAATCCCGGTTCGCCGCTGGGCGCTGGACGAGATCGATCAACTCCAGCGAGGCTTCTACGACGCCTGCGTCGCGCTTGGGTTCGACGAAACGAATGACCAGAACGATCCCCAGAGCACCGGAATCTCGACCGCCGCGATGAACCGCGACGGGCCCGAATTGCGCACACGCTGGTCAGCCAACATGGGCTACCTCTCGCGGGCCCGCAACAGGCTGAATCTGACGGTCAGAGGTGGCTGCCTGGTCGACCGTGTGCTGTTCGAGGATGGCTGTGCGGTCGGACTATCAGTTGAATGTGATGGCGAGTTGCAGCGGGTCGATACTCGCCAGATCGTGCTTTCGGCGGGAGCGCTCATGAGTCCGGCCATACTGCTGCGTTCAGGCGTCGGTCCGGCAGAGGAACTGGCAGAGCTGGGCATTCCGTCCGAGGTCAACCTTCCGGGCGTGGGCAAACACCTCATGGATCATGCCATGACGCCGTTGATGCTGCGTCCCACGCTGGGGGCGGTTGATCCTCAGAGTCCAATCATTCAGACGCTGCTCCGCTACACGTCAGCGACGGGCGAGTTCAACGACATGCAGGTGTACCTGCTCGGCCACGTGCTGCGCGAGCCGGGCTCATGGTTCGGCGCGTGGAAGGGAGCGGAGGGCGAAGAAGCGCAGTGGGTCTTCGGTATCGCGCCCGGCATACAGTTGCCAAACTCCTATGGCTCAGTCACGCTCGCAAGCGCCGACTACCGCGATCATCCGTTGATTGATCTGAGGTTCGACGAGGACGAAGCCGACCGCGAGCGCTTGCGCGAAGGAACCCGGATCGCCTGGCAACTCGCGCAGACGCCGGCGCTGGCGCAGTATCACAGCGGGGCGTTCGACCTGGATCAGCAGACGATCGACGATGATGATCTTCTGGACGAGTGGATTCACCAGGCCACGACGAGCATGGCGCACCCGACCTGCACGTGTGCGATGGGTCCCGACAGCTCGACCGGCGCGGTGGTGGACACGGAAGGCCGGGTGCATGGCGTCGAGGGCCTTCGCGTTGCCGACGCCAGCATCATGCCAACGATCGTGCGGGCCAACACCAACTTCACCTGCATGATGATCGGCGAACGCGTCGCCGAGTGGATGTCGGCTGACCTCTAACTCAATGCTCCGGACGCGGCCAGTTCACCGATTTCGGCGTCGCTGAAACCCAGCAGATCCTTGAGGATCAACTCATTGTGCTCGCCGTACATCGGGGCAGGGCGCGCGGGCTGGATTGGGGTTTCGGTGAGGATGTAGCGGGGACCCTCTACGACCGTCTCTCCGTGCAGGGAATGCGACAGGCGTAGGAAGTGATTGCGATGGGAGAGCTGCGGGTCGTTGGCGGCGTCCTCGGTGGTTGCGAGGCGATGGGCTGAGATGCCGGCGGCCTGCAGCGTCTGCTCGATCTCGGCGGCCGAGAGGCCCGATGTCCACTCGCTGAGCGCCGAGTCGATCTGCGGTTGATTTGCTCGTCGCTGATCGAGTGTTTTCGATTCGTCGGCGCCCATGATTTCGGCCAACCTCGCCCACTGTTCGTCCGACGCGACGGCGATCGCGACCCAGGACTCTTCGCGACCGTCGGGTACGAGGCAGGGATAGACGCCGTGGGGACACATCTGCGGATCGTCGTTGCCTCGTCGCTGGAGCGCCGGTCCGCCATTCTTGTAGTCAATCAGTGCGGGAGCGAGTAGTTGCATGCTGCCTTCGGCCTGGGCCTGATCGATGAAAACGCCTTCGCCGGTCCGGTTGCGGTGGTCGAGTGCGGCGAGAAGCGCGGTGAGAGCGAAGCGCGGAGCGGGATAGTCCGTGTACGGACCGAACGGCCCGGCCGGCGCGCGGTCCGGCCAGCCGGCCAGATTCTGGATGCCGGCCATGCCAGCTCCCTGACTGCCGAACCCGCTGACCTGGTTGTAAGGACCGTTCTGACCGAGCAGCGTGCTGCTGAGCATGATCAGCTCGCGCTTGAGTTCGCGCAGGTGCCGATAGTCGAGGTGCCAGCGCCCGAGCACGCCCGCGGTGAATGATTCGCAGACGATGTCGGCCCAGACAGCGAGCCGCCTGAAGATGTCCTGCCCTTCCGGCACACGCAGGTCAAGCGTCAGGCCCCACTTGCCGGCATTGACATTGCCGTACAACCCCGAGTGTTCCACGCCGGGCTCGTCGCCGTGGAACGGTCCGACGACTCGGGCTGTGTCGACCCGGGTGGGCGATTCGACGCGGATCACCGTCGCGCCGTAGTCGGCCATCGCCCGACCGACGGTTGGTCCGGCCACGATCCAACTCAGGTCGAGAATCTTCACTCCGGCCAACGGTCCGCTGCCATCGGGAAGGGTCATATTGTGCCCTCCGAACTCAGGCGGTCGAGCTCGACCGAGCTCAGCCCCAGTTCACCAAACACCTCAGCGTTGTGCTGCCCGAGTTCCGGCGGCGGACGTTGGCATATGCCCTGCTGCTTGCCATCGACAAGGATGTTCAGCGGCGGTCCGGGATACACAACGCGCCGGCCATCGGCGTGCTCAATCTCCTGCCAGAAGCCGCGATGATCGAGCTGTGGGCTGTTGCCGAGGTCGACGATGTCGAGCACGGGCGCCAGCAGCAAGTCGTACTCGATCGAGATGTCGAGCATCTCCTGCTTGGTGCGCGTGGCGACAGCCTCGCGCATGATGTCCTGAATGCGGGGAAAGAGCGCCGGGTCGGCCTTGCCTGTCGCGGCACGATCGGCGTAGGTGACGAAGTTCTCGTCCGCCAACTCCGGTTCCGCCGCGCCGATGTCGACCAGCCACTTGACGGCGTGGTTGGCGAAATGGCCGACCGCCGGTCCTGGTCCCATCAGCAGCACGATGTAGCCGTCGGCCACGTCGGCGGTTCCGCGGATCGCCTGTCCGCGGATCTTGACACCACCGCCGTATCGTTCCGGATCTTCTGCACCGAGTTGGTGGGCGAGCACCTGTGCCAGCGTCGCCTGGGCCGCTGACACCTGCGCCGAGATGTCGACGTGTTGTCCGCGCCCGGTCTGGTGCCGAGCGTGCAAGGCCAGCATCGAGCCGCCGGCTGCATCGCCCGACGCGTGCCCCCAGGCTTGAGGCTGGGAGATTCGCACCGGAGCCCGATCGTCGTCGCCGCTCATCAGGAGCGGTGTGCCCGCCGCCCAGATTGCGAGGTCGGAGCCGACGTATTGCGACTTCGGCCCGGTTTGACCGAAGGCGGAGATCGAGGTGTAGATCAGTCTCGGGAATCGCTTGCAGAGTGCGTCGTAGTCGAGACCCAACTCGGCCATGGCGCCGACATCGGACGACTCGATGAGGAAATCCGCGGTTTCCACGAGCCGAAGCAGTAGCTCGCGTCCGCGCGATTGCTCCAGATCGCAGGTGATGCCGCGTTTGCCGCGCGTGTACGCAGCCCAGTAGATGGACTCGTTGGGACGGTCGGCGAAAAATGGGGCCACACCACGTCCGGAGGAGCCGCCCGGCGGCTCGACCTGAATCACGTCGGCGCCCAGGTCGGCGAGCATCTGACCGGCGAGTACGCCGCGTTCGTCGCTCAGATCGATGACTCGATATGGAGACAGCATCTGCGGCAGGCTAACTCGGCATCGGATTACGGCGCAGCCGACCAGCGGATGGTTGGTCGCGGCGAGTGGTCAGGCGAACTTTTTCTCCTGGGCCCGCTGCGAAGAAAACGGGTTCCGAGGCCGCACAGTGCTGAAGATCGCCCGATCCCGGGTAGTCAGCATGGTCAGGTTTGGTTAGCCGTGGTAAGGGAAGATGGTCGGATGCAACGAGGCGGTCGGTCACCCGGGAATCGCCGTTCTACCCCTCAACGCGTAGGTTGAGCCATCTTATGCGCACAAACATTCTATGCAGCCTGCGAGTCGATGATCGGCTGGGTTTTGTGCACAAGCGGATGTCAACTGCGTTGCGGTCGACCTTCGCCCGGTGGGCCGGCGAATGCTTGCGCGACCTGAAGGAACTCTTCCGCCGCTCCCGGCGTGTAGTGGAGGTCGGTGTCCTGGTAGTGAATCCGCTGGGTCGCGACCCGGCAGAAGTCCACGGCCGTCCCCGAAATCTGGTTCGGCGCATCTCCATCACCGCGCGACCAGCCTGCGCCGGACGGCAGAACCAGTTCAACTCTCAGCGGCTCGGTGTTCGGCTCCATGCCGCGCGTCTGGTAGGCGAAATTCCGCGTGATGAAGCCGAGATGGGCGATGTGCTGCAGCCGATCGGAGTGGACCGGCTCGATGCCGGCGCCATCGAGCGCATCGAGACCGTGCGACCAGCACTCCATCAGCCGAGCGGTGGCGAACGAGCGGGCGCTCATCGGCGGCCCCGCCCAGGGCAGCCGGTCGCGTCCGTCGCGAGCACGTAGCGCGACTTCCACGCGATCTCTCGCCGCCCGCCACCAATCGACGAGCTGCACGCGAGTCATATGGCGCGAGCTGTCTTGCAGGGCGGAGCGAGTGCCGTCTTCAGAGCGCTCGCCGCCGGACATGGAGCGTGAGGCGCCGCTCGCGACATTCGTGGCCGACTCATCGACCTCGGCCAGGTGCGAGATGACATCGCGGACCATCCAGCCACGACAGGGCGTGTTGTTCTGCCAGGCCTCGTCAGAAAGGTCGGCGAGTTGGGCGTCGAGATACTGCTGTTCGGCGACGAGGTCGTCGATGAGCAGTTGGTATGGGTCGGCCATGTGCATCCTTCAGCCCTCCCCCTTCGTGGGGAGGTGTCACGAAGTGACGGAGGGGGCTCCCTCACTGAGGTTGAGTCGCAGCAGACGGGCCCCCTCAGCCGCTACGCGGCAGCTCCCCCAGAGGGGGAGCTCCGACCACTCAATCCACTATCGGATTAGCGCCCAAGGGGCGAAGCTCGTCCATCAGCCATGTCAGACGCTCGTCGGTCAGGGTTGGCGGCGCGTGACCGTCTCGGGAACCGGGGTAGCCGAAGCTGCTGCGGCCTTCTTCTTGCTGGCGGACGTACTGACCCAGGCCGATCCGGCTGGCGTAGCTCAGGTTGTTGTTGACGTACTTGGGCAGGTCGTCCCAGGTGGTGGCGTGAGCCATTTCCGCCGCGACCTCGAAGTTGACCGCATCGGCCATCTTGTCCCACTCGCCCTTGAGCGAGAGTTCGTGCAACTGCATGCCCAGCGAGTCGAAACCATGCGCTTCGAAGATGTGATGGTACGAGCGGGTCGAGCCGTAGAAGGAAATCGCGCGGCGCAGGCCGTCGATCGATTGCTCAACTTCCGACTCCGTCTCGCCGAAGGCCATGAATCCACCGACGCCGAGGTCGATGTCATCGAGCGTGCGACCGGCTCGCCTGGCGCCCTTCTCCACGTTGGGAATGACGGTTTCCATCATCACCTTGTGGGTCATGAACCCGTGCGGGCGGAGACCGTCGGCGCAAGCGCCGGCGACCTGGGCCATCAGCGGACCGACATTGGCCAGCGAGATCTTGGGTGGGTCGTAGGGGATCGGACCCGGATCGAACATCGGCGTCATCAGCGTGTAGGTGTAGTTGTCGGAGATGTACTCGGGACGCTCGCCGGTCTGCCAGGAGTGCCAGACGGCGCGCATCATGTTGATGTAGTCCTCCATGCGCTTCGCCGGCGGCGACCAGGATCCGCCAAAGCGGCGCACGTTGTGGCCTTTGACCTGGCTGCCGAGTCCAAGGTTGATCCGGCCCTTGGACAGTTCCTGCATGTCCCAGGCGGCCTGGGCCATGATCATCGGCGTGCGCGGGAACGCGATCGTGACCGAGGAGGAGATCTCGACTCGCTCAGTGTGCTCCGCCGCGAGCATCATATGGAAGAGCGAGTTGTGCTTGGTCTCGGGTACGACGATGGAGTCAAAGCCGCGTGCCTCGAGCGCCTTCACTTGCTCCGCGATGCCGCCGAGCCAACCGCCGCCAAATCCGGTTTCGATCTTCATGGTTGAACAGCCTTTCCGGTGTTGATTTGAGTTTATCCGCCGACCCTGGACAGCTCGCGCGGAGCCAACGAGGCCCAGAAGTGTCGCTCGTCGTCGCCTGGGGCGTTGACGACTTCGCAGGAATGGTTGAACGTCATCACTGCGCGGTCGTCAGGGTTGTAGGTCGGCCAATCCGGTAGGTGATCGTTGTTGGGGTTTCCCGTTCTGGCGAACGCGAGATAGGTCTGCATCATCGTTTCCGACAACGCGGCCAGCTCCGGCGATGCGTCACCGCAGAAGCGCTTCATGTTCTCGGCCTCGTAGGTTCCCCAGATGAAGGGGATGTCGAGCGAATGGCAACTGCCCAGCTTGCCGTCGTGAGCAGGCGAGGGGTAGTCGAAGCGGTAGCTCCAGACGCCGTTGGTGTGCCGACCCTGCGCCTCGGCCGTTCGGACCGCCGGGATGCGGAACATCGAGTCGGTCATGATCGCGTTCCAGACCGAGTGGTTGTCCGTCGGTTCTCCGCGTGCGTCGCGCGCCCGCTGATAGCGGTCGATGCCCTCGGCGGCGCGCATTCCGCCAAATGGAGCGGTGGACGCGGCGAGGAGGTCGTTGTCGGTCATTTCGCGTTCGGCCTGGGCAGCCGCTGTGAACAGGTTGAACTCGTCCCTGGTGTGACCGATCATCAGCGGCATGCCGCTGGTCTGAATGCCCGCGCCGATCCGTGCTTCGGCGTCGAGACCGAGCGAGTAGCCGTCGGCAACAGGACCGAACCTCGCCCCTCCGAATCCACCGCCGGTCAGCTCGGCCTGGTAGTCGAGCAGGTCCTCTGCACTGACGCCGCGCATTCGCTCCGGAGCTTCCCAGCCGCCGAACCGCATCAAGAATCGCTCTGCCACGGCGCGCGCCTCGACCTTGGTGATCGTGTCGATCAGCGAGCCGCTCATCGGAATGGCCTTGTCGAATGCGCCGGTCGCGGCAGGCATGGCCATCAGATGGGCAATGTCGAACCCGCCCGCCGACTGTCCGAAGACCGTCACGTTGTGCGGGTCGCCGCCGAAGGCCTCGATCTCGCGTCGGACCCAGAACAGCGCTGCGGTCTGGTCGAGCAGCCCCTCGTTGCCGTAGGCGCCGAGGATTGGCGCGTGCATCCAGCCCAGGACACCGAGACGGTAGTTCAGGGTCACGACGACGACATCGCCGGTCATGGCGAGTTTGCGACCGTCAATCCGTGGCTGGGTACCTGATCCAACCGTGTTGCCTCCGCCGTGAATCCAGACCATCACGGGGCGCTTGCGATCGTCGCAGGCGGGCGTCCAGACATTGAGATAGAGGCAGTCCTCGGACTGGGTCTGCGCGGGAATTCCGATCAGGTCTCCGATGTCGCCGGCTACCTGCCGCTGCATCGCCGATGCCGAGAATTCGGTTGCGTCACGGATGCCGTCCCAGGGCTCGAACGGCTCGGGAGGCCGCCAGCGGAGCTCACCGACCGGAGGCTGGGCGAAGGGCACGCCGCGGAAGACAACGCAACCGTCATCCTGCGAGCCCTGGAGTTTGCCGAGAGAAGTCGTGACCTGAGGAGGCATGATTGTCGTCCGCGCTAGAGACCAGAGATGGCTCGATGGTAACGCTGGCGACTCGCTAGCCAGCGCAACCGACGCAGAGGATGGTTCGCTCGTTCCGGTCCTGCAGAGGGCGGGCGTTGGGGCCACCGGTCAGTGACTGGAGTTGATCGAACTGGCGGTGTGAAAGCGTCCCGGTCGTGCGGGCCAGATACCACTGGACCGGTTCGCTGAACGGCGCTGCGGTGAGTGAGCCCGTGTAGTGATAGAAGCCGTCCGATTGGGGCGCGTGGTCGGCAGCCGAGAGTGACGGGACGGCACCATCCTCCTCAGCGGCAGCCAGCGTCTGATCGATGATCCGTTGCAGTCCCTCGTCGCTGTCGCCGAGTCGGTAGACGACGCCGACCACGAGCAGTTCGTCGTGCGGACCGATGTGGACGAAATGAAGCTCGGCATCGAATTCCGCTGCCGCAATCGCGTGTTCGGCCGGAGTGTGCCAGTGGAGCTGGAGCAGTCGGAAACGGTCGTGGCCGAGCGACAACTCACTGCCGCGATTGAAGTGGATAATCGGTAGACCGTGGACACGCTCGACCCGGTTTGCGTCGCTGCCGTACGCGATCCTGGGCGCGGCTTCCTGTGACGCAACCCAATCCGTCACGTCGATTGGCGACTGACCGCTACCGAGGCCTGTTGCCGTCGTCATGAGTGGATGGCTCCGAGCGTTCGTTGATGTACGAGCGGTAGATTATCGTGCGGATGCCGATCAACACCGCTCTGGTGGACACAGATTCCTCCGGCGTCCTGGGAATAGAACGATGGCCGAGCAACAGTACGAGACCTACGACCCGGCGAAACACAATCGCTCGACGCCTCAGGAGACATTCGGTCCGGTGGTGAAGGTGGAGAAGCTGGATGACGGCGGGATCTACCTGATCACGCTGAATCGGCCGCACCGGTTGAACTCGATCGGCGACGGTCTGGGCGAAGCGCTGTACGACGCCTTCGTCGAGTACCGCGACGATCCGAACGCGCGCTGCGCGGTGCTCACCGGCGCCGGCCGCGCATTTTGCGCCGGCGCCGATCTGATCAACACGGCGGTGACCCGCGAAGCCGAGCGCGAAGGCCGACCGTCGCCGGTGCATGTGCCGGATCGGCGCAAGAGCGCTGTGCCGCTGTCGGAGGCGCTCAACCTGTGGAAACCGACGATCGCCGCGATCAACGGCTGGGCAGTGGCGGGCGGATTCATGTTCGCGATGCAGTGCGACATCCGCATCATGTCCGAGGAGGCGAAAGTCGGAATCGCCGAGGCGCGCTGGAACATGGGCGGCGCCGGCTGGATGGTTCCCTTGACGCGGCAGATCGGCCTGGGCTCGGCGATGGAACTCACGCTCTGGGGCGACACGCAGTACGACGCAGAACGCTGCTATCAGCTCGGATGGGTCCAGCGCGTCGTGCCGCAGGAGATGCTGCTGGAGACGGCGCTCGCCTACGCCCGGCGGATGCTCTACCTCGCGCCGCGCGCGGTGCGCAACATGAAGCAGGCGCTGTATCGCGGTTACTACATGGAACCGCTGATGGCCCAGCAGTTCGGTGCCGCGATCGAGCAGAACCTGCAGGGCATGAACGACTCGATTGAGGGTCCCAAAGCGTTCTCTGAGAAGCGCCGCCCGAACTTCACGGATACATAGGCCATGTCTCAACTCCGAATCGTCTGGCACGAACAGACCTCGGACTTTGGCCAGCCGATGCCGTGGTTCGGCTCTTGGCTGGTCGGCGATGGCGAAACCGAGGGTGACTGGTTCCACTCCGGGCGCGGCAGTGCCGAGACCACCCACGAACCGCCCGACGAAGCTGTCGGCGTCCGGTTACGGTTTTGGCCGTCCGAAGGCCTCGACCCGGAGTACATCGACCTGCCACTGCCCGACACCGGCCTGATCGAGACGATCTCGCTCGATTACGACCACCCGGGTCCGCATTCGCGGTTGGACCTCTTGGATCAATAGCTGATCGCCTGGAACACTCGCAGCCCTTCGCCTCTCGCTCTCGGGGGGGCAGAGGGTGGCAGGAGGTGACTTCAGCCGGCTTAGTCCTGCAACAGCGCTAAGTACACTGATCCTCTGAAGCTTGGGTGCCACCGGAGGGGTGACAGTCATGAAATCAATGGACCGTATCACCGTGGACCCATCAGGTATGGGCGGCAAAGCCTGCATCCGCGGGATGCGGGTCACCGTGGGAACTGTTGTCGGTCTTTTGGCAGCTGGCCGCTCAGCATCCGAAATCCTTGAGGCGTACCCATATCTGGAATCTGAGGACATCGACCAATCTCTGGCCTACGCCGCGTGGCGGCTGGAGGAGCGGGAGGCGCCCCTCTCCGCGTCATGAGGCCGAGTCTGCTCCGATATGAACCTGTCGCCCCAATGGGTTCCCGTGCTCCAACAGTACGGCTGGCAGGCGATGCACTGGTCCGATGTCGGCGATCCAAGAGCCAGCGACAAGGAGATCATGGACTGGGCAGCCGCACGACAACTCATTGTGTTCACTCACGACCTGGACTTTGGGACGATGCTGGCGCTCTCGCACGACAAAGGCCCGAGCGTCCTGCAAGTTCGCAATGAAGATGCGCTACCCCCGGCCATGGAAGGTCCAGTCATCGCAGCGCTTGAGCAACACGAGGCCGACTTGATCGCAGGAGCCTTGGTTGTGGTTGACACTCACCGAAGCCGCGTCCGGATCTTGCCGATTTGAGGCCGCCCTTCTCAACACTCTCGTGAGATCGAACATCAAGAACCCGTTACGAACGGCCGCCCTGCACGCGCATCGTCGGCCAGCCCAGCGGTGCGCGGCGTGGTCGCCAGAGTTCTCGCCTTCAATGGGTCAGTTAGACTCGGGATGACTATCGAGTGAAGGCACTGCTTGACCCTGCCTGGAAGGAACTGCGCATGGTTACCGCTGAACGAGCTTCGGCCGACCCGGTTGGATATGAGATCCCCGAACACCGCACGGTGACCCCGGGGGTTGAGGGCTGGACCCGCACGGCCCGGCCTGGCGACCCGAACAAATACTTCATGGTCTCGGCCGACTGCCACGTGCATGAGCCGGTCGACCTGTGGGAACGCCGCGTCGATGAGCAGTACCGGCACCGGCTCCCGCGCATCGAGGTTGACGAGCACGGCGTCCGCTGGCAGGTGACCGAAGGTCACCGCCCGACCAAGATCCGCGACCTCAAGCTGGCCGGCGAAGACCTGGTCCGCGACAAGCACGGCAACGCGTTCCCGGAAGAGCGCGTCCGCGACATGGACCGCGACGGTGTCGACGCAGAGATCATCTTCCCCAACAAGGGACTCTCAATGTGGGCGACGTCGGATCCGGTCTTCGCCAACGCCATGTGCCGCGCCTGGAACGACTGGGCCTGGGACACGTTCGGCGCCACCTACGACCGCTCGTCGCCGCTGGCCTCGGTCGCGACCGGCGACATTCCCGGTGCGATCACGGAGATCTACCGCTCGGCCGAGCGCGGCTTCCGCGGTTTCTCTTTCCCGGCCAAGCCGGTCTGGGGACCGACCGGCGAGGATTCCCGCAACTACAACCTGCCCGAGTTTGACCCGCTCTGGGCGGCGGTCGAGGAAACCGGCTTGCCGATCACGTTCCACGTCTCCACCGGACGCGACCCGCGCGGCGCGCGCGGCAACGGCGGCGCAGTGACGAACTATGTGTTCCACTCGTTGGCGATGACGATGGAACCGGTGATCAACATGTGCGCGTCGGGTGTCTTCCAGCGCTTCCCCGGTTTGCGAGCGGGAACGATTGAGGCCGGGATCGGCTGGATTCCATGGGCGTTGACGGCGATGGACGAGGCGTACCACAAGCACCACATGTGGGCCTTCCCCAAGCTCGAGGGCCTGCCCTCGGACTACTACCGCGGACATTGCTTCGGTTCGTTCCAGGACGACGGTCCGGGCATCGACCTGGCCCGCAAGTATGACCTGATCGACAACCTGCTCTGGGCCAACGATTATCCGCATCACGAGGGCTCGTGGCCGCATTCGGCGGCGGCGATCGAGCGCACGATGGGCGATCTCACGGACGAGGCACGTGCCAAGATCCTGGGGTTGAACGCCGCCCGGTTGTTTAACTTCGAGGTGCCGGAGTCCAAGCGGTAACTGGCTGAATCCGCGATCATCGGAGTGCAGGTGTGTGTCATGTCCGTGCTCATACCTGTGTATACTCCGCGATTAGTACCGATATGCCGAACGACGGCACGTAGCAGGCGTTGAAAGGAATGGCCATAGCTATGAGATTTCCAACACTGAAAGGGCGCAGGCTGACGAGCGCATTGCTCTTCGCCGGCGCCGCACTCATCGCTGGCGCAGTAATCGGCGCCTGTACATCCGACGAGGAAGATCAGCAGGCGCAGGCGCAGGACCAGCAGGTCCAGCAGATGCAACAACAGCAGGAGCAACCGCAGGCTGCTCAGCCTCAGCAGCAACAGCAGCAGCAACAGCAGGATCAGCCGGCGCAGGTCTCCGGCGAGCCGCGAGAAAACACGGTACAGCTGGTCAAGGACCGCGGTGTGCTCTTGTGCGGCGTTAAGCAAACGCAGCCGCTCTTCGGATTCCGCGAGCCGGATGGCACGGTCGTCGGCTTCGATGTTGACTTCTGTAAGGCGATCGCCGCTGCGATGGAAGTCGACCTCGAGCTGGTTGACGCCTCCGACGCCTCGACGCGCTTCGAGCTGCTCGCCAACGGCAACATCGACGTTCTGATCAGAACGACCACGATCACCGCGTCGCGCGACCGCGAACTTGCCGTCGACTTCGCACAGACCACGTTCTACACCGGTCAGGGATTCGCAGTCCACGCCGGCTCGGGCATTGGGTCCACCGCCGACATGGGCGGCGCTACGATCTGCGTCCAGTCCGGTACGACTACTGAGCAGAACCTCGCCGACCACTTCACCGACCTCGGCCTGAGCTACACGCCGCTGGGCGGTTCCGACCAGGAAACGCAGGACGCGTTCCTCGCCGGCCGCTGCGACGTCTGGACCGCCGACCAGTCCAACCTCGCATCCCGCATCGGCGTGCTCGACAACGCCAGCGACTTTGTCATCCTCGGTGAGCTGATCTCCAAGGAGCCGCTCGCTCCTGGCGTCCGCGACTACGACTCCGAGTGGAAAGACATCGTCAACTGGGTCGTTCACGGTCTGATCGGTGCTGAAGAGATGGGCATCACCCAGGCCAACGTCGCCGCTATGGCCTCGAACCCGCCGAACACCGCTATCGCGCGCTTGCTCGGGGTCTCCTTCGAGGGCGGTGAAGTCTCGACGCTTGGCTTCGAGTCGGTTGGCGCACAGTTCATCCAGCGCGCAATCGCTGAAGTCGGCAACTACGGCGAAATCTACGCCAACAACGTCGGCGACGCGGTACCGCGAGCCTGCTCGCTGAACGCCCTGGCCTCCGAGGACAAGAGCAACTGTCCTGTCGGCACCGGTGGCATCCTCTACGCGCTGCCGTACCGCTAAACCGGCAACACTCGGCACGTAGTGCAAAGGGGCCGTCCGAAAGGACGGCCCCTTTCCGATCCCGCAATTCGGAGACAATCCGGTGACGCCGGTGAGTTGAGCCATTCGATACGGCATCTCGGTTAACCTGTGGCGGAACCGCGCTTCGCCAAAAGTGGCGAAAACGTGAAGCGAACGGAACGGTATGTCGGCACAAGCGCCTACGTCGTCCACGCCTCCTGGAGGACCGACCGGATCCTCGACTGAGGTGCCGCTGTTCTACCGGCGCGGGTTCCGCAATGTGCTCCAGCAGGCGATCTACGTCGCCGCCACGGCGATCGTCGCCTGGTATGTCTACACCTCGCTCGACCTACGCGAGTTCGGCTTCGGATTCCTCAGCGACCCGGCCGGCTTCGCCGTTGGCTCGCAGTGGCTGATTGACGTAGACGGCGTCACCAACTCACGTCTGACGATGTACCTCGTCGGGGTCTGGGCGTCGCTTCGCGCGGTACTGGTCGCGATCTTCCTCTCAACGATCGTCGGCGTCATCGTCGGTGTTGCGCGGCTGTCGTCCAACTTCCTCGTCTCGAAGATGGCGATGCTCTTCGTCGAGATCTTCCGCAACACGCCGCTGCTCGTTCAGGTCGTCCTCTGGTACGCCATTCTGCTCGTCGGCGCGCCCATCATCCAGAACGTGGTCAACGTCGGCGACTTCTTCTTCCTCTCCAACCGCGGCATCGCGATCCCCTGGCCAGTGCCATCGGGCGGCCTCTGGGGCGTTCCGGACTGGTTTGTCGGCGTCTGGGTGATCGCACTGGTCCTGGCCGGACTCGTGGCGATGCGAATCCGCGCCGCCCGGCAGGAACTCGAGCGCGAGACCGGTCAGCCTCATTACGCCAACCGCTGGGCCTTCTCGATCTTCGCCGGCGCAGCGCTGATCTCGTTCCTCCTCCTCGGCGTCGTCGTCTCGATCGACCGGCCGATCATTGAGGGCACGCAGTACGCCGAAGGCATGGTCGTCAAGCCCGAGTTTGCCGCGCTGGTGCTCGGTCTGACGGCCTACACCGGCGCGTTCATCGCCGAGATCGTGCGCGCCAGCATCCAGGCGCTGCCGCGCGGGCAGACCGAGGCGGCCAACTCGATCGGACTGTCCGGCTATCAGCGGCTCTCACTGATCATCCTGCCGCAGGCGCTGCGTCAGATGATCCCCTCGGTCACCAACCAGTACCTCAACGTGAACAAGAACTCATCGCTGGCCTACGCAGTGCTGTACGACGACCTGTTCCGGGTTGCCACGGTGGTGCAGAACAAGGCCGGTCACGCGCTGGAGATGTTCTTCATCATCATCGTCACCTACATGCTGATTTCATTCGCAATCTCGGCCGTGATGAACGTGCTCAATGCACGCGTCACCTCGCATCGGTTGTGAGGCGAATCGATGTCTGAGCTACCGCCCATCCCCCGCCCCGAGCAAGCGCCGCTCCCACCGCCTCCTGGTCAGCGTCGGATCGTCCTGCCGCCGCACCGTGAACGCGCCCGCCGGCCCTGGTCCGTCCGCGCCCGTGAGTGGATACGCCGCAACCTCTTCCCGTCACCCGGCGGCACGCTGCTCACCCTCGTCTCCGCCGGAATCATGGGTGTTCTGGTTGCCGGGGTGATCTGGTTCGTCTTCTTCGACGCGAACTGGAACGTGATTACCGCCAACCGCTGGCTGCTCTTCGCCGGTTCGTTCCCGCGCGAGGAAGCCTGGCGGCTGTGGACCAGTATCGCGGTCGTCATGTTCCTGATTGGCCTCGCCTACGGCACCTGGTCGAGCCTGGGCCGGCGAGACACGCTGTTCGTCGTGCTGACCGGCGCGTTCGTGATCTTCCTGATGGCCCACGGCGGCGCGTCGATCTGGTCGTCAATCTGGTTCCTGGTGGCGATCGGCCTGCTGTACGTCGGCTACTACCTGACCATCTGGATGCCCCGCGAAACGTCGACTGGCCGCGCTTGGCAACAGCGCATTGTCGGCGGATTGCTGGCCTTGTCGCTTCCGATCGTGCTGGTCATCCTGATGGCGGCCGGCGGCGCCAACACGCGTCAGTTCGACGGGTTCGTCCTCAACCTGATTCTCGCTCCCGTTGGAATTGTTGGCGGCCTGGTGGTGGCGATCCCGCTCGCGCTCGGCCGCGCGTCAACGATGCGCACGATCAAGTGGACCTGCACCGCATACATCGAGATCGTGCGCGGAGCGCCGCTGTTGGGTTGGCTGTTCGTGGCGCTCTTCATCCTCACCGACGTCATCGGCGACAACCTGATCATCAACACGATGGTCGTGCTCGCCGTGTTCACGGGCGCCTACATGGCGGAGTACATCCGCGGCGGTTTGCAGGCGCTGCCCAGCGGTCAGTACGAAGCGGCCCAGGCCGTCGGCCTGACCAAGCTGCAATCGATGCAGCTAATCATCCTGCCCCAGGCACTGAGGATTTCCATTCCGCCGATCGTCGGCCAGGCGATCGCGATCTGGAAGGACACGACCCTCGTCACGATCATCCTGACGTTGAGGGAGCTCAAAGGCAACGCCGACTCGGCGATCGCGCAGTCCGAGTTCATCCCCGACCGGATCGAGGCCTACGTCTTCGTCGCGGTCGTGTTCTGGGTCGTCGCGTTCATGATGTCGAGGGTCTCGCAGCGGCTCGAGCGCGCACAGGGGATCGGCGAACGCTAGCCTCATCTGGAGGTCGAAGAGGAGCTTGAGATGACAGACGATCTATCGCCGGTGGACATCATCGCCGAGTCCGCGGGACCCAAGGAGGCGGTCGTCGCCGAACCGGCTGCCAACGGCGAAGGCGAAGTCTACTCGCCGCGTCTGGCAGGGTCGAAGGACATCATCATCACCGAGCACGTCGACAAGTGGTTCGGTGATTTCCAGGCGCTGGACGATGTCTCGCTGCGAATCAAGGAGCACGAGATTGTCGTGATCCTCGGGCCGTCGGGGTCCGGCAAGTCGACCTATATCCGCTGCCTCAACCGGTTGGAGGAGCACGACGCCGGACGCATCGTGATCGACGGCATCGAGATGAACGAGGACGTTCGCGCGATGGCGGCGATTCGCTCCGAAGTCGGGATGGTCTTCCAGCAGTTCAACCTCTTCCCTCACCTGTCGGTGCTGAGCAACATCACGCTGGGACCGCAGAAAGTGCGGCATATGCCGAAGCTCGAGGCCGAGGCGCTGGCCATGCAGTTGCTCGAGCGCGTCGGCATTCCCGAGCAGGCCGACAAGTTCCCCTCCCAGCTCTCCGGAGGACAGCAGCAGCGCGTCGCGATCGCCCGAGCGCTGGCGATGCAGCCGAAGATCATGCTGTTCGACGAGCCGACCTCAGCGCTCGACCCCGAAATGATTAAGGAAGTGCTCGACGTGATGCAGGAGTTGGCCGAGTCGGGCATGACGATGATCGTGGTGACCCACGAAATGGGCTTCGCCCGCGAAGTCGCCGATCGGCTCGTCTTCTTCGACGAGGGCGCGCTGGTCGAGCAGGGCACGCCCGAGCACTTCTTCACCAACCCGCGCGAGGAACGGACCAAGCTGTTCCTCAGCCAGATCCTCTAATCCCCTCTCCCACTGGGAGAGGGCCAAGGTGACGACTCCCATGACCGACCGCAGCGACGTCCGCGCCCTGACCTTCGATGTCTTCGGCACCGTGGTCGACTGGCGCTCCTCCGTCTCGGCCGAAGTGGCCGCGTTCCTGAAGCGACACGGCGTTGAGGCCGACGCAGGGATGTTCACCGATCGCTGGCGGCGCGAAGGCTACGCCGGTGGGATGCGCCTCGTCCGCGACGGCGAGCTCCCGTTTCAGACGGCCGATCAACTGCACCTGCGCATGTTGAAGATCCTGCTGGAAGAACTGGGCATCGAGGCTGCGGATGCCGAGGTGGAGGATCTGAATCGGGCCTGGCATCGTCTGCATCCGTGGATCGATTCGCCGGGCGGCTTGCAACGCCTGCGCTCGCGCTTCGTCGTCTCGACGCTCTCCAACGGCAACGTCGACCTGCTGGTCAACATGGCCAAGTTCGGCGGCCTCCCCTGGGACTGCGTCCTTTCCGCGGAGATCACCGGAGCGTTCAAGCCCGAGCCACAGTGCTACCGGCGAGCGGCCGAGCTCCTGGGCTGCGAGTCACACGAGGTGATGATGGTCGCGGCCCACCAGGGAGACCTGCTCGCCGCCGCCAAGACCGGTATGAGAACCGCGTTCGTGCCCAGACCGGATGAAGCGGGCCCCAACTTCCCCGTCGACCTGACCCCCGACCCCTCGTTCGACATCGTCGCCACCGACTTCCACGACATGGCCGCACAGCTCGATTGCTGAGTTGAGTTGGAGACCCAGATGACCCTGAATCCCGACAGCTACACGACCATCGACATCGACAAGCACTCCGACGGTGTCACCATCGCGACATTGAATCGGCCCGAGAAGCTGAACGCCGTCAACTCGGCGATGCATCGTGAGCTTGCTTCGTTGCCCGTTGACGCCAACCGCGATCACGAGGTCCGGGCGCTCGTCCTCACCGGCGCGGGACGAGCCTTCTGCGCCGGCGGCGACTTCTCCGCCGATCGCGACGAGCCGATGGGCGGCCACTACCTGAACCGCATGAACGAGGCGCGGCTGATCGTCGACAACTGGCTCGACTGCGAGAAGCCCGTGATTTGCGCGGTCAACGGTTACGCGCTTGGATTGGGCGCGACCGTCGCGCTGATGGCCGACGTGGTCTACATCGGGCGCTCGGGCGTGCTCGGCGACACGCATGTCAACATGGGCATCGGCGCCGGCGACGGCGGTGGTGTGATCTGGCCGATGCTGGTCGGGCCGGCCCGAGCAAAGTACTTCCTGATGACCGGTGAGCACATCCGGGCCGAACAGGCCAGGGAGCTGGGACTGGTCCAGGACGTCGTCGAGGACGACGAGCTGCTGTCGACCGCCATTGCGCTGGCGGAACGTCTCTCCAACGGCCCGCTCGGAGCGATCTCGGCTTCGAAAGTGCCGATCAACAAGTGGATCAAGCACGTGTCCAACCTCGTGCTGCCGCTTTCGCTCTCGATGGAGGAAACGACGATGTCCGGTCCGGACGCCGCCGAGGCTCAGGCGGCGTTCCGCGAAAAGCGGCCACCTGTCTACCGGCGTTAACCCTGCAATCGAGATCGCGGATAGGCTGACGGGTAGTGCGGGGCGCGCCGCGTTCTTGGGCATGAACGCAGTGGGGCGATTAGATCCCTGAACGGCAGGTTCATTCATATGTTGCTTGGTCTGATGCTGTCCCCTCAGCGGGTGTTGAGCGGGGCGTTGATGACTGTGTGGCTGGTAGCCGCGCTCTTGCTCTCCACACTCGCCGCTTGCACCGATTCCGACGATCAGTCAGAAACACTCGCTTCACAAGGCCAGGAAGCGGACGCGGCCGCGCAGCAGCAGCAGGCGGACCAATCGGCTCCTGCACAACCTGAACCAGACGCGGCATCGAGCCAGTCGCAGAATGCCGGGGTATCCGAGCAGCAGCAAGCGGAACAGGACTCCCAGCGGTCCGCCGCGCAAGCGATGGATCGCGAACAGGCGCAACCGCAACAGCAGACGCAGGGCTACGGATCATCCGACGCCTACGGAGAAGCTGAGCAGGAAGCCCAGGACAACGGACCGGCCCGCCCGGTGGCGCCGGTGCGCAAATGGCTGGCAGAAGGCATCTCGCTGACGCCGAGCGTGGCGGCCGAGCGTGACGAATACGGGTGGTCGGCGGCCATCGAGGGAGACATCATCGCCGTCGGGGCTCCGTATCACGATGTGATGGGCGAGGACACCGGCGCCGTGTTCATCTTCGAACGCATCGGCGGCCAATGGGTCGAGACCGCGTATCTCCTACCGGAATATCCGGATCCGCTGGGCTGGTTCGGCCGCTGGCTGGCGATGGACAGTGGCCGTCTCGTGATCGGCGCTCCATACGAAGACGGATTGCGCGAGGACGGCAGCCGGATCGATGACTCCGGCGTGGCGTACGTCTACGAGAAGCTCAATGGCGAATGGGTGCGGACCGGCACCCTGCTTCCCCGAGTCCCCACTGCGGGCGCATCATTCGGTTGGAGCGTGGCGATCTCCGGAGATCGGATTGCCGTGTCGGCGTGGGAGGATCCGCTATTCGGCGAGCAGACAGGTTCGGTCACGACGTTCAAACAGCACAAGGGACTCTGGCGGGCCGAGGCGTACTTCCAGCCCAGCGAACCGAGCGAACGAATGATGTTCGGCCGCGACATCGCGCTCCAGGACGGCGTGCTCGTTGTCGGCGCGCCCGGCGACGACACGATTGCCGAGGACGCAGGCGCTGTCTACGTCTGGCACTTCTACGACGACGAGTGGAATTTCGCCGGCAGGCTGGTCGCGTCGGATGGGATTGCCGGTGACTCCCTGGGCTCGCAGGTGTCGCTGCAAATGCCGTGGTTGGTCTCCGGCGCGTACGACCACGACGATCCGTACTGGAGCGCCGGCGCCACCTATGTCTGGAAGCTCGACAACCTCTGGAACTTCCACGCCAAGCTCGAGGCGTCAGACATGCAACCCGGCGACTGGTTCGGCTATTCGGTCGACATCAGGGACGATCGCATGGTGATTGGTGCGCCGCATCGCGCGCATCCAGAGTCCGGCACCTACCGCAGCGGCGCCGCCTATGTGTTCGAGCTGATTGACGATCAATGGGTGGAGGTCGGCGTGCTCGGCCCGGTCAACGCCGTCGAAGGCGGCGAGCGAGCGGAGTTCGGCTGGGTTGCGGAGATCTACGGGACGACCGCCGTCGTGGGCGCATGGCTGGCCGACACCGAGGCCGGCGAGGACGCAGGCGACGCCGCTGTCTATGAGCTTCCAACCGACACCGAGATCAGCGAGCAGGAGTCGGTCGAGGAATAGCTATCGGTCCGGACCGCGCACCGTGACGCCACCGTCAACCGGGAGGATCACGCCGGTGACGTACTTGGCTTCGTCGCTCGCCAGGAAGACCGCGGCCCAGCCGATGTCCCAGGGCTCACCTTCCTGCTGAAGCAGACTCGCGTTCTTGCGGCGCTCGCGCAGTTCGTCGGACATGCCCGCCGCGTAGACCATCGGCGTGTAGACCGGACCGGGCATGATGCAGTTGGCGCGGATCCCGTCGCGCCCATGGTCGACGGCCAGCGCCTGCGTGAGCGTCGCCACGGCTGCCTTGCTCACGCTGTAGGCCGTGAGACCTCGGGGTCGCAACGCCGCGATCGACGACACATTGGTGATCGCCCCGCCTCCGTTCTCGCGCAACGCCGGGACAGCGTGCTTGCAGGTCAGCATCATCGAGGTCACATTCACCCGCTGGACGTGCTCCCACTCGACCTCGGAGACCTGCTCGACCGTGCCCCGACCGCCGATGCCGACATTGTTGTGCAACACATCGAGCTTGCCATACCGGCTGACCGCATCGGCGACGATCCGGGCGCAATCCTCGGTCGACGTGACGTCGGCAACCGCGATTGCGGCGTCGTTGCCTTCGCCACGAATCATGTCGAGCGTCGCCTGGACGGCCGCCTCATCGCGGTCTACGAGAAGCAAGTCGGCGCCCTCGCGGGCGAAGAGGATGGCGGTCGCGCGTCCGTTGCCAATCCCGTCTGCGCGTGATCCCGCGCCGGTGACGATGGCAGATTTGCCGACGAGTCGGTGTGCCACAATCAGATCCCATCGCTATCTCACGCTATCGGGCCTTCGGTTGAGCCATTGACTTGCTAAGATAGCGCCAACTCTTCGAAGTAGGCATCAAGTTCCTCGCGCCGTACCGATTCCCTCACGCGCGAGTCGTTGAGCATTCGAATGATCGTCCGGATAACGATGTCTCGCATCTTATGGCGAAGCTCGATGGAGGCCGGAAAATCACCGTCATGAACAATCTTCGATCGCACCTTGTACAAGTCCCTAAGTTCCTTTGATACGACTACGCGCTCTTCGTAACAATTGTGGAGTAGGAGAGCAACTCTGTGCGATAGGCGATATGTTAGTTCGTCACTGCTTGAGGGTATCGTTACACACTCCAGCGCTATCGCTGAGAAGAGGAATGCGTCTTGAGGAGAGGCGGTGGCTGCGGCTCTTCCAGCCCAGCGAACTGCGCTCAACAGGAGGTTCTCTACAGGGTTCGGATCACGCTTGCACAGCAGGCGCTCTACGAAGGCGGCGGCTTCACCGAGGGGAGTGCCGGGCGATTGCCATTCCTCGATCGACAAGCTACTAGGCGAGTGTAGTTGCCACGATCTCTCGACCATGTGATGATCCTTTCCTGCCAGTAGCCGGGAGGATTCGGTGGCCGAAGTCCTTTCATTCGGGAGCGAAATGCGCGCCCGCCCTGGTTCCGCCACGTCAGAGAAGAAGTTTAAACACTCGATCGATGCCCGAATTGTTTCCTCCGCTTGTTCGATCGCAGCAGTTTTGTCACGCGCTTGTGTGCAGCAGATACCTACGCTTGTGCCAACAAATGCGTGCCCTAAGGACTGCTGTAGATTGGTCAGCGTGGCACGAGGGAGAGTGGAACGGAGTTTGTGGAGACTTAATCTTGACGGATCTCTCTTGGTGGAGCGCAGATGAGAGAAGGAGGTTTCCCCAAAAGTCAACGGCAGGGATGCGCGCTCAAGGCCTGCGACTTCAAGCCAGCATTCATACTCCCGGAGCGGAGCCGTCAGCACGGTCCTGACATGCTCAACCGCCTTGTCGATATGTGCGGTCTCTTCACTTGCGTTTTGCCGGATGCCGTCGGCAACTATGTAGATAGCTCCATAGAGACTCTCTTGAAGAGTCTTTACTGAGAGTTCTTGCCTCGGAGCAAATTCCCGGTGCAGACGAGCTACGACGCGATTCAACTCGTCAAATCCGGGCGTGCCAAATGTGTACGTCCAGAATCCATGTTCTCTAGAGACCCTCTTTGATGCGTGTCCATCGATGTCTACGGGTGGTGGCACAGCGCCAGTGCAGTACGAGAGCAAGTAGTCAGCCACGAACCGGAGTTGAGGCTTGTCTGCGCGCTTGCCTGACATTTTCAATGTCTCCTTAAGCTAGTCGATGTCGATCGGTCGATTCGCCTGCGACGGTTGCTGTTGCGGCTTCCACAGGACCTCCCGCAGCAGCGCCGGAATTGCCTGCGGCAACCTCAGTCGTCCGCGCTCCTGTCGGTCGGCGCGGACCCAGAGGATCATGATGATCAGCAGCAGCGGCCCGAAGAACCCGGCCAAGCCGAAGAAGATGGTTGGCATCGTGTTGGCCTCAACGAATTGCCCGAAGATCGGGAGGAAGGGCAACATGATCAGCGCCCAGCCCATGTGATTCAGCGAGAGCGCCGTGGCTCGGAGGTGGGAGGGGATGCGACGGTTGAGGTAGCCCTCCATCAGCGGCATCTGCGCGCCGCGCGCGAAGCCCAGAACCGCGAATAGTGCGATCGCGCCGAGTTCGTTCCAGAGGGCGATACCGACATAGACGCCGACGACCCAGAACGGCATCGACGACAGCGTCCGCACAATACCCAGGCGAACGGCGAGCCAGAAGGCGAGAGCAGCGGCGATGACGGTCGCGATGTGGGGCGGGGCTTGCAGCGCGGTGAAGAGCCAACCAACGTCGACGCCCTGCTCCCGGAGGAACGGCTGAATCAGATAGAACTCGGGTACCAAGGCGGCGACGAGAATGGCGCTGAATATCAGTGAGTAGCGGATCGTCGGCGTCTTGCCGGCCAACCGCAGCGTCTCCTTCATCAGGCTCATGTACGACAGCGCCTGCACACCGCTGCCGTGCTCGCGGCTGGGCGGCTCGCGGAAGCCGAACGCGATCAGGAGGGCCAGGCCGCTGCCGATGCTGCAGACGATCACCGTCGCCTGCATGCCCAACAGGCCGGCGAACACCCCTCCGATGAAGGTCGCAGCCACCATCGCGAACGAGCGCACAGCGAAGGCGCGTCCCGCCTGGCGCTCGAAGTCGCGCGAGCGTCCCAGAGCCTGGAGGGAGTCGTGCAGGAAGGCGCTGTCGGTTCCGGTCAGCATGACCATGGACAGCCCCCATAGGCTCCAGGCCACCGCCGCCTGCCAGAAGGAGGCGGAAAACGCGAACCAAATGATGAAGACGATGTAGATGGCCACCGCGGCGCGCATCACGCGGACACGGCCGAAGCGGTCGGCAATCGCCCCGGCGGGCGCCTGACCGAAGGAGGTGATTACGTAGAACGCCGGGCCAATAGCGGTGAGTTGGGCAAAGGTCAGGCCGACTTCATCGAGTGCAAACACGATCCAGATCGGCAGGAAGAACTGCAGATTGTGGAAGAAGTAGAACCACGGATAGAGCCGCACGTTGCGCCGCCAGCGCGGCCGCTCGTCAATCCCGTTGAGGCTGGGCGTGGTACTCACCATCGCAGGGTAGGCGTTCGCCGCGTCGGAGAAGGACGAGGCCGGGCGATAGACTTGCCCCAAACCCACACAGAGAGCTGAATGGTGTGTATCGATGGCCTACGAACAGATCCTGACCGAGACGATCGGCCGCGTCGGAGTCATCCGGCTCAACCGTCCCGAGAAGCTGAACGCCTGGACCGATCAGATGGCCGGCGAGATGAGCGACCAGATTGACGCCTGGAACGCCGACGACGGTGTCGGAGCCATCGTCATCGCCGGCGAGGGCCGAGCATTCTGCGCCGGCGCCGACCTTCAGGGCTTCAACCAACGTCTGGCAGACGATCCTGAGGCGCAGAACCGAGATCGTGGGATGCGGGTGGGCACCAACTGGACCCAGCTGATTCGTGAGTCCAAGCCCGTGATCGCTGCGATCCACGGCTACGCGGTCGGCGTGGGTCTGACGCTCGCGCTGCCCGCCGACGTTCGCTACGCCGCCGAGGACACGAAGCTCTCGATTCGCTTCGTCAAGGTCGGACTGGTGCCGGAACTCGGCTCGACGCGCCTGCTGGCCCAGCTGGTTGGCCTCGGTCACGCGACCGACATCTGCCTTTCGGGCCGCATGGTCCCCGCCGAGGAGGCGTACCGGATCGGACTGGTCTCGGCAGTGGTTCCGAAGGAAGACCTGTTCGCCACCGCGCTGGCCAAGGCGGAGGAGTACGCCAACAACCCCACAGCGGTCGTACGCAAGATCAAGACTCTGCTCAACGACAACGTCACCGAACCCGATCTCAATCGCGTCATGGAGCGAGAAGGCGCCCGGGACCGTGAGTCGCGGCGCTTGCCTTCGCACTCGGAGGCAGTGACGGCATTCCTCGAAAAGCGAGAACCGGTCTTCAACCAATAGGGTCGTCAATCGGGGCGATCAGGCTTCGAATAGCAGGTCCCGCACTCCAGCCAGATTCTCGACCGTATGCGTCGCGCCGAACCGACGCAGATACTCGTCGTCGCGCACTCCGACGATCCCAATCACACCGGCGAAACCGGCGTTTCGCCCCGCTCCCATGTCCGACTCCGTGTCGCCGACGATCACGGCCGTCTCCGCGTTCCCGTCCAGGACATCAAGCGCGTGCAGCAGCGGAGCGGCGTGCGGTTTTGGATCGCTGGCGGTATCGGCGCCGATGATGGTCTGGAATCGATCGGTCCAGTCGAGCAGTTCGACTGTCTTGCGGCCGGCGTCTTCTCGCTTGTTCGTGACCAGGGCGAGCGGCACCTCAGCGTCGCGCAGCGCGTCCAGCAGCATTTCTGCGCCCGGCAGTGGCCGAGTGCGCGGCATGTACGACTCTTCGTAGCGGCGGAGATAGTCCATGTAGATCGGCTGGGCCTGCTCGAGATTGAGGCCCAGCATGTTGTGCAGCATTATCGGGAGCGGTGGGCCGATGTACTTGAGCAGTAGTGTCTCGTCCACGGGATGGCCGTGCGCGTTGATCGTCTCCAGCATGCAGCCGACAACCAGCGGCTCGGTGTCCGCTAGCGTGCCGTCGAGGTCGAACACGACCGACTGATAGCGAGGTCTCATGACATCGATCACTTGAAGTGAACGCGCCAGTCGTCGGAGCCGGGCTTGTCCCGTTCACAGACCGCGAGCGTGCCGTTGACGAAGACGCTCACACTGAGCGCCGGTCCGGGAATCGTTCAATCCCGCGCCGAGGGTCGCTCGGCTTCGGCTGCGGCGTTGCGGATTTCGTCGAGCAGAGCGTCGGCGTCAACATTCAGGATGTCCGCCGCATTGCTGATGCTGAGTTCTTCTATCGGTGCGACCATGACAGAAGAGTAGCGTAGGGATTCATAGCCCCCGGCGGTATCGGGGGCAGCACTGTCCGTTGTGTGACGGAACGTGCAGGGAGTCCGTTCGTGATTGAGTATTTCGTGTTGCTGGCAGGCCTGCTGGCGCTGTCGGCGTTTTTCTCCAGTTCCGAGACGGCATATCTGTCGATCGAGGGCGTGCGGCTCGAGCACGAGCGTCGTCGACGCCTGCCCGGCGCCGACCGCGCCGCCGCCTTGCTGCGCGAACCCCGCCGGCTGCTCGCCTCGATTCTGGTCGGCAACAACCTGGTCAACACGGGCGCCGCGACCGTCGGCGCGGTGATCGCGCAGGATCTGGTCGGCGGAAGCGGCGGGCTCAGCATCGTCGTGGCCACCGTGGCCGTGACGATCCTGCTTGTGATCTTCGGCGAAATCGGTCCCAAGTCGGTCGCGTTGCACCACAACCTGGCCGTGGCGCGCTACTACTCGCTGCCGCTGAGCTGGTGGGCGCGGCTGACCGCGCCGGCCGTGGTCGCGCTCGACTGGACCTCGCGCATCTGGCTGCGGATTGTCGGCGGTGAGGAGGAGGCGCATTCGGCGCTCTCCCTCGGTGAGCTGCGCACCGCGATCGTCCAGGCTCGCGAGGAAGGCGAGCTCGAGGGTCAGGACACCTCGGTCCTGCTCGGTGCGCTGCGCCTCGGCGAGACCCAGGTGCGCCGAATCATGACCCCGCGCCCGCAGGTCCGATCGATCGACTCGGCCGCGACGCTCGAAGAGGCGGGCCGCACCTTCGGCGATGCCGGGTTCCTGCGTCTGCCGGTCCGCTACCGCTCGGCCGACGACTACATCGGCTACCTCCACGGATCCGACGTCGTGGCCGAGCTGGGTCGCGGCAATCGCGACCGCCGCGTCCGCGAGGTGATGCGCGATGCGCCGGTCGAATCGGAGCGCGCCTCGGTCCAGCGTGTGCTCACGCAAATGCAGACCACCGGTCAGCACCTGATGCTCTTAATCGACGAGTTCGGCGCGACCACTGGCCTGGTCACGCTGGAGGACATCCTCGAGCTGGTCGTGGGCAACATCCGCAGCGAGACGCGGGCGGCCTCGGAGCCGGTCCCGGTGAGCATCGCCGGCGAGCAGTTCGTCGAGGGCCGCCGCGGCCTGACCGATCTGGGCGCGGAGCTCGAGCTCGACTTCTCGGACGAGGAGGCGGAAACGGTCGCCGGCATGCTGCTGCAACGCTTCCGCCGCATCCCCCAGGCCGAGGAGTCAATCGACCTGCACGGCTACCGCTGGACGGTCGCCGAGTCCGACCGCCGCCGCATCCGCCTGGTCCGGTTCCGCAAGTTGAATCCGATTCAGGCCCACCGCGAGGACGGCGATGCCGTCCGCAACGTAGCCCGTGAGTCCTGATAGTCTGGTCAATGCGTGCCGAGGTGGCGGAATGGTAGACGCGATGGTCTCAAAAACCATTGGGCGTAAAGCCCGTGCCGGTTCGAGTCCGGCCCTCGGTACCAGGCACACCGAACATTGCCGAGTAGTGTAACGGTAGCACTAGGGTCTTTGGAACCCTCAGTTCAGGTTCGAATCCTGGCTCGGCAGCCAACTTGACTAGTGGAAGCCTAAACGATCTTGTGCGCTTGTAAGTGACTAGCACCTAGTCTCGGCTTCTCCAGATCGTAGACATGAATGCCTTTGCACGGCCCAGATCGGGATCGCGCTGCCAATGATCTCGAGATAGAACTCCTTGGACCCAGGCTGGTCCCTCCTCGGTACAGTTCCTGTAGAATCCTTCCAGCTCTCCTTCAGGTACTAGCCAAAGTCCAACTGATTCGAGCGAAGCCCTTAGTTTGGAATAGGCAAGCTGAGCCTCCCTAGGAATCGCGGTTTCGCCTCCCTCTTGTATCCGACCCCACGGACTAACCTCCTTGAATGCGTTTTCGATCTTCCTCTTCATTGACTTTGTGTTCGCGAAGTCGTCGGGGGAACGTTCCGCTATCTCTCTGACCTTCGCTTGCATCTGCTCAACAGAGAGCGGCTGGTCTCTGCGGTTGATCGCCTTTTGGATTGCGACAAAATGCGGCGCTACGGAATCCCACTTGCCTCCTAAGGACTCGTAAGTTCTCTTGGCGATCTCTTGGTTGTCCAGAATGTCGATGTCAGCGATGACATCGGTTGGTACTCCCAGTCCCACCATCGACGCTGCCAGGCTGTGAAGGCGTTGCTTACCATTGGCGGAGAGAAACAGGACATCGGGCTCCGTCTTTCCACGAATCTCATGGAGGTCCAGGATCGCCCTGTAGAACATGCAATCGGCAACGCCTTCGCATATGATGACCCTCCTGTGGAAGACCCCCGAGATGGCAGATGACTGTCGCAGCAGTGGATCATCGGTAAGCTCTCGTGCTACTTCCTTGTTCAATTCGTGAGGCGTATTCGAGCTGCCGTGTCGATCGATACGGATGACACGTAGTCGAGTTGTCTCATCAGCGTCAAGGAGGCCCTCGAGGACGTGTGAGCTGTGGGTAGCCACGAACTGTTGGTTGTAAGACGGAGCGCTTCTGGCTATGAGCCTGCCTATGTATCGTGCTTGCGGCGGATGCAGAAACGCTTCAGGTTCATCTAGGAGGAATACGGACGCGGTCTTGGTTGCGAAGAGGTTCAAGAGCATTGTTGCAAAAGCTCTCATACCATCGCCCTGTTCTTGCAGTTCTTTCGTTGAGTCAATGAATCGCTCGTCATAGGAGTCTTGATGAGACTGTTCGCCTGGAGCGAGATCGGGACGGGCACCAACGCGAAGTGGCAATACGCGGCCGCCCTTCCTGTCCACTACCAGGTCCTCTCCAAATGCAGTGTGGAACCGATTGCTGACTTCCTCCTCCAGCGAACTGCTGTTGTAGAGCAGATGGATCGGATGGGTTGCTGGGTCCGTGCGCGCGGCGAACTGTGGAGCTTCGTTACTGCCTGATAGCCGGGAATCGGTGTCGATTCGTCGTACGAAGTATCCGACGAGTTCCGTGAGTTGGCTGGGCCACCTGTGTTGTACGTAATCTGATTGAATGTTGTAACCAAAGCCTTGAAGTACTGGTGAGTAGAACTGCTGCCTTCGTGTCCGGGAGTTTTCCTGTATCGTTGCTAGCACTGCATCTGCATCATGGTCGGAGGGGGAGTACTGCACGTCGACGATGACTTGACCGTCCTGACTTTGCTGTCCTGAGAGCAGAGTCTCGATGTCCCGCAACGCTCGCGTCTTACCGGCGTTGTTGGGTCCGACGAAGACGACGATGTCATTCGGTTCTAGTTGAATCACCTCGCCGTTCGAGAACTTGACGGACGTGATGGAGATCGATGGTGCTGCGAGGGCTGTTGACGCTGGTGAATCATCAGTTGGCATGCGGTTGTTCTCGGAGCAGTGGGGATTTCGTTTTGTTGGTGATGGTCTCTAGCTTGAGTGGAAGGCGCCGTGAACGTGAGCAGAGCGGCCGCGCAGAGGTGTGGCGTGCCAAGAATGGCTGCCCGGGCAGGACTTGAACCCGCAACCTAGCGGTTAACAGCCGCCCGCTCTACCAATTGAGCTACCGGGCATCGCCTCAGCCATCTTAGCGCGGGGCCGCAGGTCGATCATCCCGCCACTGACGTCACCGACGCACTCCAAGTGCGCGCATCCGGTCCGATGGCCCACGCCGGCCGAAATCAGGTATCATGAGAACATATGAACGACCGAGACCAGCAAGCCACCCCAACGCTCCGACGACATCCAGGCGCTAATCGGCACATTCCTGCTCTCAGCCGCACTTTTCCTGCCCAGAACCAGACAAAACTAGCCAGATCTGGACGAATCTGGACAAATCTGGACTGCGCTGGACGCCAGAACGCACGATCC
Organism: Dehalococcoidia bacterium; assembly: GCA_965208665.1. GTDB lineage: Bacteria > Chloroflexota > Dehalococcoidia > Bin125 > Bin125 > Bin125. The sequence goes on along the minus strand of CBDBPH010000002.1, from coordinate 865,917 downwards.
TCAGCCCAGCACTGGAGATCCGAAGAAAACCCCCGAAATTCTCGCACCGCGGAGCCCGAATCGCGCCTAGCTCGGCGTCGGCAGTCCGCCAACCGCTAGGGGATTCGCCGAGAGCGGGTCGCTGATCCTGAGGCTGAGGCGGCCTTCGAGGGCGTCGAGCAGCGGTTCTGCGCAGACTTCGCCTCGCCAACCCTTGAGCAGCAGCGGCGTGAGTTCGGCCGCGCGGCCGGCTTCGTTCCAGGCGATCAGCGCTCGAAGCTGCGAGCTGCTGCCGACCAGGGCGGGGTCGATTTCGTGCTCGGCGCAGGCTGCCGCCAGCACCGACTCGAGGAACAGCAGCACCATGCGCGAGGGCTTGCCGTTCCGTTGCGTCGCGGAGCGGGCCGGCAGCTCGTCCTCCGGCAGTTCGTTCGCCGTCCAGACGGCCCGCAGTACCTGTTCCCGGTAGCCCGCGCTCAGTTTGCCGATCCCCCGAATCGACGCGAGTTCGGACTCGGAGGCGGGCCGCGTCGCGGCCAGCGAGACCAGCAGGTCGTCCGAGGCGACCCGGCGGAAGGGCATGTCCTGCCGCTGCGCCGTCGACTCGCGCCAGGCGGAGAGTTCGCGCAGCGCCGCCAGCGAGCGCGGCGAGAGTTTGTTCGCGCCGGACAGCCGACGCCAGCGGTCGGTCTCCCGCTCCGAGAGCCTGTCGAGCCTCTGGTTCGTCTCTTCCTGCAGCCAGAGCAGACGTCGATCGTCGTCGTCGGTCATGCGTGAAGTGAAGGCCTCGCGCAACGGCAGGAGGTGGCGCACATCATCTGCGGCGTAGCGCATCTGCGCCGAGGTCAGCGGACGCCGCAGCCAGTTCGTCCGCGATTGGGAGGATCCGAGCGAGCGTCGCAACACGCCGCTGACCAGCCGGTCATAGGCGATCGGGTAGTAGAAGCCGTTGAACGCCGCGGCGAGCTGCACGTCGAACAGGTTGCCCGGCGCCCGGCCCGTGCGCTGCAGGCAGAATCGCGATTCCTGGTCGTGCGCATGCACGACGGTTGTGACCTCGGGGTCGGCCATCAGATTCCAGATCGGCTGGTCAGGCGCCTTTTGGATGTGCTCAGACAGCGGGTCGATCAGGTAGATGCCGTCCGGCGTCGACACCTGGAGGAGGGCGAGTTGTGGATGGTAGGTGCGCTCGGAGATGAACTCCGTGTCGAGCCCCATCACGCCGTGCGAGCGGATCTGCTCGGCGAGCGCTTCAACTTCCTCGTAGCGGTCGAGCAACGGTGCGGTGGGGTCGGCAGCCTGAGCGTTGCTCAAGGGCATAAGCAGATGAAGTCTTCCTGAGCCGTCGATCTGAGGATAGCGCCAAGTCGGTGATGCGTCTGCAACAGACTCGCCGACGGGAGCGCCATGGCTCGCGTGGTACGATCCTTGCCAGAGCAGCAATCGGAGCCCCCATGAAGGTCAGAGCGTCGGTCAAGAAACGCTCCCGCGACGACCAGATCGTCCGTCGCAAGGGACGCGTCTACATCATCAACAAGCGGAACCCGCGCAACAAGCAGCGCCAGGGCTAGACGGTCGGGCCCGACGGGGCTGGGTGGCGGTGGCTGCGGTGGGCGACGAGATTCAGCTAGTCCAGGCGGCGCTTTCGGCATGCGGTGTCGAAGGCACGGTCTCGTCGGTCCGGCGGCTCAGTGGCAAGTCGCACATCAGCTTCCGCGTTGAGCGAGCAGGTGAAGCCCCGGTCGCTGTCAGAATAGAGCCGCAACGCGGCATCCTGCCGCCCTACGACCTGCCCTCCGAGGCGCGGCTGCTCCAACAACTCAGGCAAGCCGGTATCCCCGTGCCGACCGTTCTCGGCATGAGCTCCGCTCTCGATCCCTCGGCAGCGCAGCGCCGAGGCTGCCTGGTCGTCGAGTGGGTCGACGGAGAGGTGATGAACCAAGGGCAAATGCGGACCGACGCCGCCCGCGCCTACTGCGAAACGCTGCTCCGGATTCACACGCTCGACTGGCGCGACGCCGGGCTCGACTGTCTGGCGCTGCCGCCCGAATCGGGCCCGGCGATGCGCGAACGCGAGGAGATCGCTCAGCGGCTGCAGTCGTTCGGTGTCTACGACCAGCCTCATATCCGCCGACTGCGCGAGGCGCTCGAGGGACGACGCCCCAACAGTCCGCCGCCGATGCTCGTGCATGGCGATGTGAACTTCGGCAACTTCATCCTGCGCCCGGGCGACCCAGCGGAGGTCGGCGCCGTGCTCGACTGGGAGCAGGCGCAACTGGGCGATCCGCTGTCGGACTGGGGTCGTCTCCAGGTTGAGGACCTGCTGGGCAATCTCGACCTCTCGGAGGGCGCACGCCAGGTCATGAGCGACACCCTCGCCAGCTATGGCCGCGACGAGGAAGACCTGCAGTACTGGACGCTGCATCAGCTCTACAAGCGCTCCTCGGCGACAGGCGCGCTCACCGTCGTGCACGGTTGGGGTATCGATCACATCGCCCACGAGTATGCCGAGCCGACGGAGCGGTTGCTGTCGCAGTAGGGCCTGTCGGGGCTGCCTCTAGACTTTCGGCATGGCTGACGACATCCAGTGGCTGGTCCCGCTTCCTGAGATCAAGTCTCGCTACGGTACCAACTCCATCTTCGGCGAGCAGTTCACGGAGATCTCGCGCGGTCGCACGGTGCTGGAGATGCCGATCACTCGGCACACGGCAGGCGGCGCGCGCGGTGGCGTGCATGGCGGCGTGCTGGCCTCGCTGGCTGACATCGGTGTGGTCGCGGCGGTGCTCTCGACGTGTCGGGCCGGAGAGCAGATGCAGGGCACGTCGGAGTTGAACATTTCCTATCTGCGACCGGCGGTCGGCAAGAAGGTGCGGGTCGAGTCGAACGTGATCAAGAAGGGTCGCACGCTGGCCGTCGGCGATGTCGACCTGTTCAGCGATCAGGGCAAGCTGATCGCCAAGGCGCGGGTGACGTACTCGATCTCTCAGACTGGCTGAACCGATGGACACCGAACTGACGCCATCGTTGGCGACCAAGGCGCTGCTGGCCTGCGGCGTCGGTGGACCGGCGGTTTCGGCCGAACGACTTGACGGCGGCGTCTCGAATCTGACCTGGCGCTTCGGGCGTGATGCCGATGAGCCCGTCGTGCTTCGTCTGGAGCGTCGGCAGGGGATCTTCCAGCCCTATGACGTTCTGCGAGAGTCTGAAGTCATCCGTTGCCTGGAGTCATCGCCGATTCCGGTCCCGCAGGTGTTGGGCACCTGCGGCCGGGACTCGCCGCTTGGCGCGCCGTACGTGGTCATGTCCTGGCTCGACCATCCGCATATGGGCATGGTCCCGATGACGCCCGAGGTCGTGGACAACTATCGCTCGATGGTTGAGTCGATCCACGCGCTGGATTGGCAGCGCCACGGGCTGGAGTTCCTCGACCCTCCGGCGGCTGGCCACGAGGCGGCGCTGCGGGACCTCGACGCGGTTCGCGCCCGGGCCATTGCGTTCAACTGCCAACACGACCATCTCATTGCGGACCTCACCGCAGCACTCAACCAACACCTGCCCGACAGTCCTGAGCCGCGGCTCTGCCACGGAGACATCAACGTGTTCAACTACCTCGTGGCCGAGGACGGTTCGATCGCGGGCGTGGTCGACTGGGAGCAGGCTCAACTCGGCGACCCGCTCTCGGACTGGGGACTGATCACGGCGCTCGCCTCGCTCAAGGGCCTCAACGCGCCGCCGGAAGATCATCCACTTGCAGCGCCCGCCTTCGAGCGCTCGGGCCGTGACGTCCACGACCTGCGCTACTGGATGCTGCACCAGATGTACAAACTGGCAGTGATCCACAAGATCTGGTCCGAGATCGGCGACGAGCCGCCCTGGTACTCATGGTTTGACGTCGAGCGGGTGTCGGAGAGCGCGTTGATGTATCTGGGCGAGTGATCAACCCGCCAGCGAACTCAGGTGGTCGACCGCGTGGAGCATGCTGCGCTCGTTGGGCGTGGCCAGCGAGACGAGCCGGTGCGCGCCCGCCTCGGCGTATTGCTCGATCGCCTCGGCGGTCAGACGGGCCGGGGGCGTGATCGTGATTTCCAGTTCACCCAACTCCTCCGGTCTGCCGACCTGTTCGGACAGCTCGTTCATGCGGCGGACATAATCGGCGGTCTGCTCAGGATCCTGCATCCAGCCGTACCAGCCCTGGCCTCGCTGAGCGGCGCGCTTGAGCGCGGCATCGGAGTGCCCGCCGACGTGGATCGGGACTCCGCCAGGGTTGGTAGGACGCGGGTGGGCGTCGATGCCGGCGAACTGCCAGAACTGGCCGTCGAGGCTCGGGTCTTCGTTGTTCCATAGGGCTCGCATGGCGTCGATCGCTTCGTCGGTGCGGCGACCGCGCTCGCGGAACGGTGCGCCGAGCGCGTCGAACTCCGGCTGCAGATAGCCCGCGCCAATGCCGAGGATGACGCGCCCGTTGGAGAGCACGTCGACCGATGCGAACTCCTTGGCCAGGACGAGCGAGTTGCGCTGCGCGATCAGGACGATTCCGGTGCCGAGCATCAGGGTTGTGGTGCAGGCGGCGAGATAGCTGAGCACCACAGAGGGGTGAAGGAAATGGTGCTCGGGATCGGCAGGCGAGGGGGCGACGCGCGGCTTGGGTAGGACGACGTGCTCTCCGCACCAGAGCGACTCCAGACCGGAGGCCTCCGCGGCTTCGGCGATCGTTCGCAGCGAAGCCGGATCGGAGACGCCGGTGCCCATGTTGAAGATGCCGAGTTTCATGTGCGTTCTCTTCGGTTGGCGGTCGAGTGGACTACGACTTGAGCAGGGCGTCGGTCAGAGTGACGTCATAGTTCCCGTCGATGAACGGCTGAGCGTCGAGGACTCGCTGGAGGAAGGGGATGTTGTGCTTCAGTCCTTCGATTCGCGAGCCATCCAGGGCCATGCGTAGCCGGGTGAGTGCTTGCGGTCGGTCCTCGCCGAAGACGATCAGCTTCGCCATCAGCGGGTCATAGAAGTGTGAGACCTCGTCACCGGAGGCGACACCGGCATCGAGCCGTAGCCAGGGCTGCTCGGGTACCTCGAGGATGTCGATTGAGCCTGGGCTGGGCAGCAGGGTTTCGGGGTCCTCCGCGTAGATGCGAGTCTCGATCGCGTGGCCGGAGATGGGAGGCGGATCGCCGTAGCCAGGCAACTCGCTGAGCGGCTCGCCGGAGGCGATCCGCAGTTGCCACTCAACCAGATCGAGCCCGGTCACCATCTCAGTGACGGGGTGCTCGACCTGGAGCCGAGTGTTCATCTCGAGAAAGAAGATCTCGCCGGATGCGTCGAGTAGACACTCGACCGTGCCGGCATTGCGGTAGTTGAGCCCGGCCACCGCGCCTCGCACTTGGCTGTAGAGCCGGTCTCGCAGCTCGGCGGTCAAATGCGGTGCGGGCGCTGGGGCCTCCTCGATCACCTTCTGGTGCCGGCGTTGGACGCTGCATTCGCGATCGCCGAGGATGGCGGCGTTGCCCAGACCATCGCCGAACACCTGCAGCTCGATGTGATGCGGCTCGACCAGCAGTCGCTCGAGATAGACCTCGTCGGAGCCGAACGCCCGTAAGGCTGACGAACGGGCACGGCGCAAGGAGCGGCTGAACTGATTCGGCCGCTTGACTGTTGCCATACCGATTCCGCCACCGCCGTAGGAAGCCTTGATTAGCAGCGGGTAGCCGACCTGCTCCGCGACCTGTTCCGCGTCGTCGTCGTCAACGGTCGCGGCGGAACCCGGGATGACCGGCATGCCGAGATCGCGCATCGTGGCGCGCGCCTGATTCTTGTTGCCCATCAACTCCATGTGCGCCGGAGCGGGTCCGATGAAGGTGATCCCGCGCTCTTCGCAGGCCTGCGCGAAGTGGCCGTTCTCCGAGAGCAGCCCGTAGCCCGGGTGAACCGCATCGCAGCCGGCCTCGACGGCGGCGTCAAGCACGGCGTCGACGTTGATGTAGGACTCCGCCACCGGTGCTGCGCCGATGTGGGTGGCGCCGTCCGCCTCGCGGACGTGGAGCGCGTCGGCATCGGCGACGGAGTAGACCGCGTGCGACTCGATCCCAAGCCGGCGACAGGTGCGCGAGACGCGGGCGGCGATCTCGCCGCGGTTGGCGATCAGAACGCGCTGGAACATCGTGGGCGCCGTCGGCTTCGCAAGTTGATCCGTCTAGCCGCTGAGTGTGACGAGCACGTCACCTTCCTGGACCTGATCGCCCTGGGCGATGTGGATTTCGGCGACCGTGCCGTTGCTGGGCGCCTCGACCGGGATTTCCATCTTCATCGACTCGAGGATGACGAGCTCATCACCTTCTTCGACCTCATCACCGACCGCAGCGATCAACTCGAAAATGGTGCCGGCCATCGGCGACTTGACATCGGCCATGGTTGCTAACTCCGCTCTCTTCACCCGGTGCAGTGTGGTTCGCTTCGCGGGAGATCTTGAAGGTCATTCGTACGCGTTGGCGTACAGTATTGCAGTATGCCCGCCGCGCTCGATATGCGCACCAACGGTGAATGCGGGGTGGCGAATGAGACGAGAACTGGTCGACCAGCTGGTCTGCCCGGTGACCCGCGATCCGCTCAAGCTGGAGGTGACGCGGGAAGACGAGAACGGCAACGTGCTCGAAGGCGCACTGGTCTCCGAACGAATCAATTTCCGCTATCCGATCGAGGACGGCATTCCCAACCTGCTGCCACCCGACCTGCAGCGTCGTGCTGAGGACGCGGTCTGACAATCCACGCTCCACAGCCGGACGGTGGAGCGTGTGGGATGGTATCGCGGGTGATAGTGGGGCCGCTTGGAGCGCTGTAGGCTCGGTGGAACGCCAGTTGAACTTTAATTCGGTCCCGCGAGGCCGGCAAGGTCAACGAGATGACGCTGAAGCCTTATCCCACTCCTGAGGTACGCGGGCACGAGCTGCAGAACCAGCGCAAGTCGCTGGTTCTTTTGCGTCTGGAGGCCGGCTGATGTTGACCTCGATGGATGCGGCAGCGATGAATCGGGCGATCACGCGAATCGCCCATGAAGTGGTCGAACGCCACCCAGATCCCGAGCCGCTGATGCTGGTCGGCATGCGCACGCGCGGCGTCCCCCTCGCCGAACGCCTCGCAGTGAGGATCGAAGGCATCGACGGTCGTCGGATCGCGGTTGGGGCCATCGACATCTCGCTGTATCGCGACGATCTGGCTCAACGACCGCATGCGCGGATGCAGCCTTCGCGCATCCCCGAAGACATCGATGGAGCGGTCATTGTGCTCGTCGATGACGTGCTGTACACGGGACGCTCGATCCGCGCCGCGCTTGACGCGCTCATCCACTACGGACGACCGGCGGTGATTGAGCTGGCCGTGCTTATCGACCGTGGTCATCGTGAGCTGCCAATCCGCGCCGATTACGTCGGCAAGAACATCCCCACCCAACGAGGTGACGACGTTCGTGTCTCACTGCTGGAGTCCGACGGCGAGGACTGCGTCGGGGTCTTTGTAGAAAGGCTGTCACGTGGTCGCTGAACACGTCGCCGATTCGGCAGCCTCACTGTCGTCGCCAGGCAGCAATGAACGAACAGATACCGAAGCGCGAACGCCGTTGGTCGAAGCGGTCACCGACTGGCGACATCGGCACTTGCTGGATGTCGATGTGCTCTCCAGAGAAGAGATCATGCGCATCCTGAGCACAGCCGACGCGATGGCGGAGGTGTTGCAGCGCAACGTGGCGCGGACGCCGGCTCTGCGTGGGGTCACGATCTTCAATCTTTTCTATGAAGCGTCGACGCGGACGCGGTCGTCGTTCGAGCTGGCCGGCAAGATTCTCGGGGCTGACGTGATCAACGTGTCCGGTTCAGGCTCGTCGGTCGAGAAGGGTGAGTCGCTGGTTGAGACCTTGAACACGCTCTCTGCGGTGGGCGCCGACGCGGTCGTCATGCGTCACCACGCCTCGGGCGCTCCCTGGCTGGCAGCCAGGACGATTGATGGTCACATCGTCAACGCCGGCGACGGTCAGCATGCGCATCCGACCCAGGCGCTGCTCGATGCCTATGTGCTGATCAAGGAGTTCGGCGACCTCTCCGGCCGCAAGGTCGTCATCGTCGGGGACATCCTGCACTCGCGGGTGGCGCGCTCGAACCTCTGGTCCTTGACGACGCTCGGCGCCGAAGTCACGCTGGTCGCTCCGCGCCCATTGCTACCGTCGGCGCTCAGCAACGGTGCTTCCGAGCGAGAACACCCGCTGGCGCTCCCCGCCGTCCGGGTCGAGTCCGACCTGGACCAGGCGATCGTCGGCGCCGACGCGGTGATGGCGCTGCGGATTCAGAACGAGCGCCTGCGCGGCAGACTGTTGCCCTCATCCGCTGAATACGCGCGCCGTTATCAACTCACTACTGAGCGCATCGCGGAAGCGTCGCCTGAAGCGATCGTGATGCATCCGGGTCCGATGAACGAAGGTGTGGAAATCTCGGTCGACGTGGCGCATAGCCCACGGAGCCGAATCGAGGCGCAGGTCTCGGCTGGATTGGCAGTTCGGATGGCGATTCTCTTTCTGTTGATTCGAGGCGGCGCATGACCAGCATCCTGATCCACGGCGGCCGCATTGTCGACCCTGCATCCGACCTCAACGAGCACCTGGATGTGTTGATCGTCGACGGCCGGATAGCAGAGATCGGCGCGGACATCGCCTCGCCAAACGGCGCACAGCGAGTTGCGGCGTCGGGGCTGATTGTGTCGCCCGGCTTCGTCGATCTGCACACGCATCTGCGAGAGCCCGGACAGGAACACAAGGAGACGATCGAGTCAGGCGGACGGGCGGCGGCGCGCGGCGGCTTCACGACGATCTGCGCGATGCCGAACACCGAGCCGGCGATGGACACGGCGGCGATCATCGACGGCATCGTGCAGCGCGCGGAGAACGCCGATTGCCGCGTCTTGCCGATCGGCGCCGTGAGCAAGGGTCGTGAGGGACGGGAATTGACCGAGTTCGACGCTCTGCGAGAGGCAGGAGCAGTGGCGGTCTCCGATGATGGCGACGCGGTGGCGGACAACTCGCTCGCTCGGCGGGCGTTTGAGTATCTCTCAGATATCGGCATTCCACTGGCCGAGCATTGCGAAGACCCAGCGATCGCTCAGGGTGGCGTCATGCACGACGGCGCAGTGTCGGCACGGCTGGGGTTGCTGGGTCAGCCCGCGGCGGCCGAGCTTTCAATCGTCCAGCGCGACATTGCCCTTGCTGAAGCGTCGGGCGCGCAGTTCCACGCCTGCCACATCTCGACCGAGCCGTCGCTGCACGCGATCGCCGAGGCGCGGGCGCGCGGGCTGCACGTGACGGCCGAAGTCACTCCTCACCACCTCTGGCTGACCCACGATGTCGTCGCCGGCAGCAGCGAAGACTTGCGCTACGACACCAATGCCAAGGTCAATCCACCGTTGCGGACTGAAGCGGACGTCCAGGCGTGCATCGATGCCCTGGCCGCCGGCGTCGTTGATGCGGTCGCGACCGACCATGCGCCGCACGCGGCCATGGACAAGCAATGCGAATTCGACGCGGCGGCGTTTGGCATCTCAGGGCTTGAGTCGGCCTGGGGCGTGGTGAACTCGCTGGTTGAGGCGGGTCGCCTGTCGTTGACCGACGCAATCGAGCGGCTCACAATCGGTCCGGTACGCGCCTGGAACCTGGATCAGGGCGAGTTGCGCGGCTTGGGCACGCTGCAGGTCGGCGCTCCAGCCGACCTGACGCTGTTGTCGACCGACACGGTCACTCGCGTTGAGCCAGAGTCTTGGGCGTCAATGGGTAAGAACACGCCCCTCGCGGGGCACACGTTGACCGGCATGGTGACCCTGACGATTTCACAGGGACGCATCGTCTGGGACGGTCGGGAGCAGTAATGTCCGAGCATTTGGAGGCGGCGCTGGTCCTGGCCGACGGAGCCGTATTCCGTGGCACAGTGCTCGGCGCCGCGACCGACACGTGGGGCGAGGTCGTCTTCAACACCTCGATGACGGGCTACCAGGAAATGCTGACCGACCCGTCCTACGCGGGTCAGATCCTCGTGCTGACCTACCCGCTGATCGGCAACTACGGCGTCGATCCGCCAATCGACGAATCCCGTCAGATCCAGGTGCGCGGACTCGTCGTGCGATCGGAATGCGACTCACCGTCTCATCCACGCGGCGGGATGCGGCTGCACGACTACCTTGCGGCCGCCGGGATTCCCGGGATTGCCGGCATCGACACGCGGGCGATTACCCGCCGCATCCGGCATACCGGCGTAATGATGGGGATGATCGTTCCGTCGTCTGAGGTCGATGCGGCGAAGCGCCAGCTGGCAGAGGTACCCGACTACGACACACAAGACTTCATCGATGTCGGCGTAGCGGAGCCCTATAGCTGGCGAGATGGCAGGCCGCACGCGCTGTCGAATGGCGGCGGGGAGCCAGGACCGCACGTCGTCGTACTCGACGAAGGCTTGAAGTACAACATCCTGCGAAACCTGAGACGCCGCGGTTGCCGCGTGACGGCGATGCCGCCGTCGGCGAGCGTCGACGACATCCTTTCAGTCAATCCACATGGCGTGCTGCTGTCGCCGGGACCGGGCGATCCTCAGCTCAGGGAGCTGCAAGTGCGGACGGCCACCTCGTTAGTCGGCAAGCTGCCGATCATGGGGATCTGCATGGGCCACCAGGTACTGGGTCGAGCGTTCGGCGCGGAGACATTCAAGCTCAAGTTCGGACACCGCGGCGGCAACCATCCGGTGCAGGAGGTTGCGACTGGACGGATCGCCATCACCGCCCAGAATCACGGCTACGCCGTCGATCCGAACGGGCTGGATTCCGATGTCGAGGTCACGCACGTCAACCTGCACGACCAGACAGTCGAGGGATTGGCGCATCGCAGCGAGCCGGTGTTCTCGATTCAGTACCACGCAGAGGCATCACCCGGTCCACTGGACAACGGACACCTCTTCGACCGCTTCCTCAGCCTGATCGAATCAGTGAGCGGCGTTCAGGGAGATTGACATGACGCTTTCCACCGCCCCCGACGAAGGCGCCGAGCCCGATTATCGGTTGGCCACCGAAGGTGACGCGAGAGAGATCTCAGATGTGATCCGCGACGTTGTGGAAGGGCCCAATCCAGTCGTTTTCGACCGACCCTGGAGCGAGGAGGAGGTGTCGATGTGGCGGCGTCGGCTGGGCGACAGCGGAGCAATCTATGTGGCGGTGGAACACGGAGCGGTGATCGGATTCGGCGCGCTCGACTACAACACACGCCAACCTGAGACGGCAACGCTCGGGGTGTGGATGCGCTCGGAGTGGCGGCGTCGCGGAATCGGAACAGTGCTGGCCGAATACCTGCTCTCGCACGCCCGTGAGCAGGATTTCCGTCGTATCGTCGGCTCGGTGCCGGACAACAACGAGGCGGCACTCTCGTTTCTTAGCGCGATCGGCGCACTCGCGCCGCTGATCAATCCCGAATCACGATTCGAGCTACCGCTGTGATGGGACAGGCGATTGAAGCTCCGTCGTTGGCTGGTCCTCGGCGCCGTGTTGAGCGGCATCGTCGCTGCGGCCACGCTGACTCTCGCGCTGTGCTGCATCGTCGACCTCATCGGCGGCCAATGCGAACTCTGGCTGCTGGGACCATTCGTGGCGTTGCCGCTCGGTCTGGGGCTGGGTCTGATTGGTCGGGCGGCGGGTCCTCCCGCTGTTTCGGAGAGTCCGGAGTCGGGCGAATCACAGGGATGCGGCGAACGTGAAGAAACCTGAATCCGTTCTGATCATCGGCAGCGGCCCGATCGTGATCGGTCAGGCGGCCGAGTTCGACTACGCCGGCACCCAGGCGTGCAAGGCGATGACCGAGGAGGGCGTGCGCTCGATCCTCGTCAATTCCAACCCGGCCACGATCATGACCGACGAAGGCGTTGCGGACGAGGTCTACATCGAACCGCTGACGGTGCCGGTGTTGCGCAGAATCATTGAACGCGAGCGGCCCGAGGGCCTGTTGCCGACGCTGGGTGGACAGGTCGGCCTGAATCTCGCGGTTGACCTGCACGAAGCCGGCGTGCTTGATGAGTTCAATGTCAGGCTGCTGGGGACCCCACTCGACGCGATCCGTCGCGCTGAAGACCGCGAACTGTTTCGTACGGCCATGCGCGAGATCGGCGAACCAACACCGCCCTCGGCGGTGGTCCATTCGCTCGCAGAGGCTCGGGAAGCGTTGGAAGACATCGGTCTGCCGGTCGCAATCAGACCCGCCTACACGCTGGGCGGCACGGGCGGTGGGTTCGTGCGAACGATGGAGGAGTTTGAGCGGGTCGTGCAGACCGGCCTGGATGCTTCACCGATCACGCAGATCCTGATCGAGCGCTCGCTGCTTGGTTGGAAAGAGGTCGAGTACGAGGTGATGCGTGACGGCGCCGACACGTGCATCACGATCTGCAACATGGAGAATCTCGATCCGATGGGCGTCCACACCGGCGATTCGATCGTGGTCGCGCCGTCGCAGACGTTGTCCGACAAGGACTATCAGATGCTGCGTTCGGCTTCGCTGAACATCATCCGCTCGCTGGGCATCGAAGGCGGCTGCAACGTGCAACTGGCGCTGGCCCCGCGACAGGATGTCGTGCCCTGGCCACCGGAGTCGATGCGCGAAGGCGGCGGCGTCGGAGTACCGCACGATGAGCCCCTGCCCTACTACGTGATCGAAGTCAATCCTCGCGTCAGCCGCTCGTCGGCGCTGGCGTCGAAGGCAACCGGATACCCCATCGCTCGAGTCGCCGCCAAGATTGCAGCGGGTAAGCGCCTGGACGAGATTGCCAACCAGGTCACCGGACGAACGCAGGCCGCGTTCGAGCCGGCGCTTGACTATTGCGTTGTCAAGATTCCGCGCTGGCCGTTCGACAAGTTTGAGGCAGGCGATCGCGTGCTCGGTACGCAAATGAAGGCGACCGGCGAAGTGATGGCCATCGACCGTACCTTCGAGGCGGCGCTGCAAAAGGCAGTGCGTTCGCTGGAGGTTGGCGGGCGTTCGGTGCTCTGGGAAGACGCGGCGGCTGAGGACGAGCCAACGCTCGCAGCTGAGACGCCAACGGACATCCGACTCTGGCATCTGTTGGCCGCGGTGCGCGCCGATGTGTCGATCGAGGAGATTGCTCGCCGTTCGGGAGTAGATCCGTGGTTCCTCGAGCGGCTGGAAGCGATTGTCCGAATGGAACGGCGGCTACTCGCCGAGCCGCTGACGCCGACGTTGATGCGCCGGGCGAAGCGGATGGGCTTCGCCGATGAACAGATCGCGAACCTGGCTGGCAGCGTCGACGAGCGCGTGCGAGAGCAGCGTCTGAGCTGGGGGATTGCGCCGGTCTACAAGATGGTCGACACCTGCGCCGCCGAGTTCGACGCCGTCACGCCTTACTTCTATTCGACCTACGAGGATGAGAACGAGGCTGAGCCCGGAGTCGGCAAGCGCGCGTTGGTAGTGGGATCAGGACCGATTCGGATTGGCCAGGGGATCGAGTTTGACTATGCCTCGGTCAAAGCGGCCCAGGCACTGCGAGCGGCCGGCTGGGGCGCGGTGATGGCGAACAGCAATCCCGAGACCGTCTCGACCGACTTCGACACGTCGGACCGGCTCTACTTCGAACCGCTCGACGAGGAGGCGGTGCGCGACATCCTCGAGAACGAAGATGGTTCGCTGAACGGGAGCGGTCGGGCAAACGGCGAGGTCGCGTCAATCCTGCAATTCGGAGGCCAGACCGCGATCAATCTCGCCGGGCCGTTGACCAAAGCGGCACGTCCGATCCTCGGCTCACAGGCCGACGTGATTGACCTGGCCGAGGATCGCAAGCAGTTCGAGCGGTTCCTGGCCGATCTCGGCATTCCGCAACCGCCAGGCACGGCCGTGAGCAGCGTTGACGAGGCAGTGCTGGCGGCCGACGCGATCGGCTACCCGGTGCTGGTCCGGCCGTCATACGTGCTGGGCGGTCGAGCAATGGAGATTGTGCAAGCGGTCGGCGACCTCGCGCGCTACGTCACGCAGGCGCAGGCCGCCGCTCCGGGCAAGCCAATCCTGATCGACAAGTACCTGGCGGGCATCGAGGTGGAGGTTGACGCGATTTGCGGCGGACCCGACGACGATGCCGTGCTGATTCCGGGAATCATGGAACACATCGAGCGGGCCGGTGTCCATTCGGGCGACTCGATGGCGGTCTATCCCGCCCCGAACCTGCGCCCCCGGGAAGTGGAGACGCTCATTGAGTACACGCGTCAGATCGGCATTGGTCTCGGCGTCGCGGGCTTGATGAACATTCAGTACGTCATCATGCGCGAGTCTGAGGGCCGCGATGGCGACGTCTTCGTGCTCGAGGTGAATCCGCGCGCCAGCCGCACGGTTCCGTTCTTGAGCAAGATCACCGGCGTCCCAATGGTCGAGGTCGCAGTGCGGGCGATGTTGGGTCAGAGCCTGGCGGAACAGGGCTATTCCGGAGGCCTCTGGCCGGCGACCCCGCTGGTTGCGGTCAAGGCGCCCGTGTTCTCGATGTCGAAGCTGTCCGGCGTCGATACGCACCTCGGACCAGAGATGAAGTCGACCGGCGAAGTGATGGGCGTCGATGTGGACTACGACAAGGCGCTGAACAAAGCGCTGATCGCCGCCGGCATGGCGGTTCCGCCTCGGGGTCGAGCGCTGCTCAGCATCGCCGACCAGGACAAGCCGGGCGCGATGCGCCTGATTCGCGAACTGGGCGAGGCTGGGTATGAGCTTCACGCGACCGTCGGCACAGCCAACCTGATCCGAGGTCTGGGCTATGAGGTTCACGAAGCGCCGAAGCGTGAGGTCGGCGGCGATCCGGACGTGATCGACCTGATCCGCTCGGGTCAGATCGACATGGTGATCAACACGCCGGAGCAGATCAGCAGCAACATCCGCGACGGCTTCCATATCCGCCGCGCCGCGGCCGAGCAGCGGATTCCCTGCTTCACGTCGATCGACACGGCTCACCACGCGGTCGGCGCGATGCTCGAGGGCGGCGCCGACTACAACATCGCTCCTCTGCCCGACTACGCCGCCGGCCGGGTCTAGGGAGTTCGGAAGCCAGACCGGTGCGTCGTGCAGCCGCCCGCGTGATTGAGACCGAGGAAATCTATCCGGGTACGTTCGTCACCTGGTACGACGCCCCGTCGTTGACGCAACATGCGCAGCCCGGGCAGTTCGTGATGGTCGATCCCGGCTCGGGACAGGGGACGCTCGATCCGCTTCTGCCGCGCGCGTTCTCCTACTACCGCTTCCGCCATGCCTCGCCGCGTGAACCAGATCGCCAGTTCGCGCTGCTGTACACCGTGATTGGTCGGGTGACCGAGCAGATGGCTCTGACACCACCCGGTCAACAGGTATGGATGACAGGACCGCTCGGTCGCGGGTTCGACGTGCGACGATCGGCTTCAAACCTGCTGCTGGTCGGTGGCGGTGTCGGCATCGCGCCGTTGGTGGCGCTGGCCGACGCTGAGTCGGAACAATCGTCTCGCTCGCGGTCAATCGTGCTCTGTTTCGGGGCGCGCAGCGCCGACGGCGTCTATCCGGCCGAGCTGCTGCCACCCCAGGTCGAGTACCAGGTTTCAACGGAGGACGGTTCGATGGGCACGGAGGGGTTCGTCACCGATTTGTTCGCCGAGTACCTCTCCTGGGCCGATCAATCGTTCGCCTGCGGCCCGGTCCCCATGTTCCGGGCGATGTCGCCGATCGTCCGCCGCGACGGCATGAACCGGCCGGTGCAGATTCTGATGGAAACCGAGATGGCTTGCGGAACGGGCATCTGCTACGGCTGCGCCGTGTTCACGAAACGGGGCGTCAAGCTCTGCTGCAAGGACGGCCCGAGGTTCGAGTTGCTGGATGTGTATCCGAACGGTTGAGGCTTATCTTGGCCTGAGCCGAGTGCAAACTGGAGCAGAGCAATGGCGCGCGAAGGACGGTTAGTGCTGGATGGGTTGGTCTTCCCGGAGGGGCCGCGATGGTATGAGGGCCGGCTCTGGTTCTCGGACATGCACGCTCACGAGGTGGTCGCCGTCACGCCCGACGGCGAACGCGAGACCATCGTTGAGGTGCCGAATCAACCGTCCGGCCTGGGCTTCCTGCCGGACGGGCGGTTGTTGATCGTTTCGATGACCGATCGCAAGCTGCTTCGCCTCGATCCCGACGGGTTGTGGGAAGTAGCGGATATCTCCGACCAAGCTCCGTACCACTGCAACGACATGGTGACCGACGCGGCCGGTAACTCGTACATCGGCAACTTCGGCTTCGACATCACGGACGGGTCGGCGCCTCGAGCGACCACGATGGTGATGGTCACACCGGACGGCGAATCGTCCGTCGTGGCCGACGGTCTGCAGTTTCCCAATGGCACGGTGATCACTCCTGACGGGGAGACGCTCGTGGTCGGCGAGAGCTGGGGTCAGCGGCTAACGGCGTTCGATATCGCAGACGACGGTTCGTTGTCCAACCAGCGCGTCTGGGCCGATCTGGGCTTCCCGCCCGACGGCATCGCCCTCGACTCGGACGGTGCGATTTGGGTCGCTGTTCCGACCAACCCCGGCGCGCTGGTGCGGGTCGCCGAGGGCGGCGAGGTTCTGGAGCGGATTGAAGTGCCCGATATGGGCGTCTACGCGTGCATGCTCGGCGGCGCCGAGCGCAAGACCCTGTTCTCGCTCGAAGCGCCGACGTCGAACCCGCAACCAGGCGATCCGCGGCGCGGTCGAATCCGCGCATTCGACGTTGATGTCGGCGGAGCGGGATTGCCCTAACATCCGCGGCCGATTAGATGTCCAAGTCCGAGTTGCGACGCGAGTTTCGGCAGAGCCGCGCCGCGCTCATACCGGAGCTCGTAGACGGTTGGTCGGCGGCGCTCGCTGCCCGCCTCGGCTCGTTGGACGAGTATCTGCGCGCTGATGTCGTTCATTGCTATGCGAGTTCGTTGCCGGGTGAGGTTCGCACTGACGAGTTCATCGTTCGTTCCCTGAGCGAGCGCAAACGCGTGATCTGTCCTCGGGTGCGGGCACATGGCCAACTTGCGAATCACGAGATCGCCGAGCTGTCGGATTTGATTGAGTCTACGTTTGGCCTCCGCGAACCGGATCCCGCTCTCGCAGCTCCCGTGGATCCGGATGCAGCGGGCTTGATTGTCGCGCCGGGCGTGGCGTTCACTCCGACGGGCGGACGTCTGGGTATGGGCGGCGGATACTATGACCGGTTCCTGGCCCAGGTTTCGGCTCCGATCGTCGGACTGGCCTACGAGATGCAGCTGGTCGACTCGCTACCGCTCTCTGCCCACGATCAGCGGGTGGACATCATCGTGACGGAGCTGCGGGTGGTTCGATGTCGCTGATTCGCTGGATGCCGGGCCGTCGCTCGGCGGTGTTGCACGCGGTGACGACGCGGTCGGAGTTGGTATCCGCCTTCGCCCAGATGTACCCGGCAGTCTGGGATGCTTTGCAAGGGCAGGGGCAGGGGCAGGGGCAGGAGCAGGGGCCGCCGGAGTTTGGCGAGGTGATCGCGGTGTATCACTCGATCGGCGAGGACGAACTGGTGCTGTCGGCGGGGATGGAAGTGGCCGATGAGTTTGAGCCGGTCGAACCGTTGGCGACACTTGAATTGGGCGGCTGTGAGGCTGGAATGATTGATCACTTCGGCCCGTACCTCTTCGACGACTTTCGCCGAACGCAGGCGCGGCTCGAGTCCGAACTCGCCGGGCTCGGTCGAACACCGAGCGGGATGGTGGTCGAGCGTTACCTGACGATGCCCGACGCCGAACCTGACCAATCGAAGTGGCATACCGAAATCTGGCTGCCGTTGACGTAGCATTCGGGTTGACCAGCGGAGACGAATGGAGGGCATGATGCCGGAAGTTGTTCAGTTGCCGGCTCGCCGAATGGCCGTGATGCACGCGAACGCCTCGACGGAGGAGTTGCCGGCGACGTTCGCGCGCATCTTCCCGGCCGTCTATGCCGCATTGACGGAGCAGGGCGTGACCGACATGGGTCATGTGTCGGCCGTCTATCACTCCATGGATGAGAACCAGATGGAGCTGTCGGCGGGAATCGAGATCGGCGATGGGGTCGAGCCGGCGGAACCGATCGAGCTGCTGGAACTGCCGGCCTGCGACGCGGTCAAGGCAGACCACTTCGGCCCTTACGAGGAGCTCGGCCGGACTCACGAGGCGATCTGGTCGTTTGTCCAGGAACTCGGTCGAGCTCCGATCTCCGGGCCGATCGAGCGCTACATCACAGATCCGGAAGCCGAGCCGGACCAATCGAAGTGGCACACGGAGATCTTGCTGCCGCTGCAGTAGGAAGAAGAAGGGCGCCCACAAGGGGCGCCCCTACAGATATTGCGGCGTGTTTGCGCAAATGGAGCGGGGGACGGGATTCGAACCCGCGGCCACCTGCTTGGAAGGCAGGAGCTCTACCCCTGAGCTACCCCCGCTGGCCGAATCCAGCTTAGCGGCCACCCGGCCGGCCTCTGCGAGACCGGCCGGAGGCTCGATTAGCGTTCGCGGAGCTGTCGCAGTTCGGGATCCTTGCGCAGCTCGCGATAAGCCTTGCTCTGGATCTGGCGGATCCGCTCTCGGGTTAGGCCGAAGCGTTTGCCGACCTGCTCGAGCGTGTACTCGTTTCCGTCCTCGATGCCGAAGCGCATGGCCAGGACGGCGGCCTCACGCGGCTCGAGGCGGCTGAGCGCTTCGCGGGTGAGTCCGGTCAGGGCTTTGCGCAGGACCTCGTCCTCCGGCGATGGCGCGTCCTCGTCGGCGAGGAAGCGGGTCAGGTCGGAGTCGTCGTCCTCATCGGAGACGCTCTTGTCCAGCGAGGCCGGGGTCATCGAGATGCGCCGCAGGGTGCGGATGCGATCTTCGGTTTCGTCCATTTCCAGCGCGAGATCGGCGTCGGTGGGCTGCGACTGGAACTCCTGCCGCAGGCGGCGCTCGGCGCGCTTGAGCTTGTTGATCAGCTCGGAGGTATGGACCGGCACGCGGATCAGGTTGGCGGTGTCGGCTAGAGAGCGGGTCACAGACTGCCGAATCCACCAGGTTGCGTAGGTCGAGAACTTGTTGCCGCGGCGGTAGTCGAACTTCTCGACGGCGCGGAACAGACCGACGTTGCCTTCCTGGATGAGGTCGAGCAGGTGCAAGCCCTTCTTCTGGTACTTCTTCGAGACCGAAACGACGAGGCGCAGGTTGGAGATGTACATCGTCCGCTCTGCGTCGTAGCCGTCCCACTTGGTCTCGGTCAGCCGGCGCTCGGCTCGACGAGCGAGCCCAGCGTCAGCGGCGAGCCGCGCCTCCGCGTCCTGGGGCAGGTCCTCCTGGTCGAAGTGCCACTGCAGGATTGAGGCGGAACGGCGGAACATGCGCGGGGTCACGATCGAGCTGACCACGGACACGGCGATCACCAGGTCGCTGACGTACTCCTGCTCGAGGCCGCACTCGGCGCTGAGCTGAGCCGCGAATTGCGGTTCGATCTTGCCGTCAACCGCTTCGCGGAATCGCTCGTGGCCGATCAGTTCGTCGAACGGCAGCGCATGCAGGTAGAGACCGCGAGCGGCGATTTCGACGACGCCTCGGAGCTCCTGCAACTGGCGCAGCAGTTCTGTCCAGACCTGCATTGGCCGCGGAGCGTGCCCGAGTTGCTCTTCCAGACCGTGCTCGACGGCGTCGATCCAGCGGGCCCGCTCAATCGCCGCGCCAAGTTCCTGTTCCTGCTCGGCCGTCAGCAGCGGCCGACGGCCGATCTCGTTGAAGTAGGCGCGTGTCGCATCGATGTCGGCGTCCGCGTCCGGGTCGTCTGCGCGGCGGCGTCGGCGCTTGCGAGTTGGCGCCGGCGGCGCTTCCTCCTGCGGTTCGTCGGCGAAGTTCCAGTGCGGCGCTCCGCTTGCGAATCGTACGGTTGGCCGTGGCGCGTCGCTCATCCGCCGTCGCCAGGCGGCGGCGGTGTCCTTGGTCGGCGCGCGGGTGCCGGAGATGTCGAAGCCGATCAGGGGAATCACCTTGTCTTTGGTCACCTCCGGTGCGGTGTGTCGCTCATCGCCACTCACCTCGTTTTGCTCCTCGATCAGCGCCTCAATGTCGGCGCCATCGTGGTCGAGTCGTTGCTCGAACGTCATCCGATCCCCCTTTCATTCAGTGCTACCGCGCCCGCCCGATGCTCCGTGCACCGACGAACCAGCGCGCTTAACGACAGTACGGAAATGGACACGGATTTGTTCCCGCGTCAAGCGAAAGTGCAATGCGCTGTACGCCGAACATGCGTCCGCCGCCACTCGGGAAGCGGCGGCGTCTACCAGTGACAGATTTGATGTAGCGCGGGCGACTGAGTCGAACTCGGTCCGGCCTCAGATGTTGGCGGTCAGTCCGCCAGTACCGCCGCTGCGCTCGCTGCCCGGGCCGGCGCATGACGGACGTCGTCGGGCCGCAACGCTCGGGTCCAGGCGGCCAACTCGAGCATGATCCCGTCGGGGTCGTAGAAGTAGACCGAGCGCACGAAGACGCCCTCGTGATTCTCGCGAGCAATGCCCCTCGGGGAGTCGTCGTGGTTGAGAATGGGTGTGCAGCGGATGCCGGCCTCGATCAGCTGATCGCGCATTGCTTCGATCTCGTCGGGGTCGACATCGAACGCCACGTGGTTCATTGATGCGATCGCTGTCACGAGTTCGGCCGAGGGGTCGAAGAATGTGTTTGGGTCCGGCGAGGCGACGCCTGGCGCCGGTTCGGGGGCATCGGGGAAGTTGAAGAAGGCGAGACAGTCGCCATTGCCAATGTCGAAGAAAAAGTGCTGGCCCATTTCGCCGGGCAGCTCGATCGTCTTGACCAGGGGGAAGCCGAGCACACCCTGGTAGAAGTCCACAGTCTGCTGCATGTCGCGACAGACGAGGGCCAGGTGGTTGATGCCGCCGACGTTGAAGTTGCCGACACGGTTCTTGACCGGCTGCTCATTCGTTGTCGTCATCGGTGTCGCTCCTCGTTGCTTGTCGATTTCTCAGAATACGCCCCCGCCCAGCGGTTTGCCGGTTGTGTTCGGTGAGAGAAATGATCCTCGGCGTTCGGGTGGTCAGCAAGGAATTTTCTCTGAGGTCGATCAGGCAGGATCTCCAGTGTTTTGCAGGGGACTGGCGGTTGAGGGCGGTCAGTTTTGGTCAGTCCTGGTTAGCCTCGGTGCGCCTTGGGGCGTGTTGGTTCGTTCGATGTTGTTCGAGTCTGTTCGGGTTGACTTGGCCGGTGCAGGGCCCTCACCCTAGCCCTCTCCCGCCGGGAGAGGGGACCAGAAGGGGATCTGCGGGCGGGTCTCGCCGGGGAAGGGGTACGGCAGGAGGAACTGTGGGCGAGATTCAGGTACGGGAACGGAACGGAACCAGGCATAGGGATGTCCGCTTGTACGTAGTTCGTCATTCCGCGCCTCTCAGAAGGACATGTGTACGATGTTCTACCACGGAAGTCAAGCCGGAACTGGGCGGATCTGCGGGATGCCGATACGGTCGGGGAAGCGGCCAGAGATGGGTGGCTTGTATCGACTGGGTTACTTGCGGTATCAAAGTTGTCTATCGTGATGTGCGGGAACTATTGACGAAACCTAGA
This sequence comes from Dehalococcoidia bacterium, assembly GCA_965208665.1. GTDB lineage: Bacteria > Chloroflexota > Dehalococcoidia > Bin125 > Bin125 > Bin125. Next base: position 844,321 of record CBDBPH010000002.1, on the reverse strand, counting down.
TGTTCCGTACCTTAATCCAACGTTCACAAACGATACTTGCGAGCGGCATCCACCTTCGTCGTGCGAAGTCGTGTGGGGCCAACGAACTCGACCGGGCGGCACCAGACCGCGAGCAAGGACAGAGCACAGAGATGACCCAGGCTACTGACATCAGCACCCCCGACGGCGTGGAAGTCGTCGGATCCCTCCAGGAGGGGTACGAGTCCATTTTGACCGAGGATGCGCTCGCGTTCATCGCGGGCCTGCATCGTGCGTTCGACGCACGGCGCAAGGAACTGCTCAAGCGCCGCGACGAGCGGCAGGTGGAGTTTGACAACGGCGCGCTGCCCGACTTCCTCTCCGACAAGGAGGAGGTCCGGTTTGGCTCCTGGCAGGTTGCCCCGACGCCGGAGGACCTGCAGCAGCGTTGGGCCGAGATCACGGGGCCGGTCGACCGGAAGATGATGATCGGCGCCCTCAACTCCGGCGCCGATGCGTTCATGGCCGACTTCGAGGACGCACTCTCGCCGACCTGGGACAACATCGTCAACGGGCAGATCAACGCACGCGACGCCGTCCGCCGCGAAATCACCTTCGAGAACCCGGACGGGTCTGTACGGACCCTGAACGAGAAGATCGCGACCCTGCTGATTCGGCCGCGCGGCTGGCACCTGGACGAGAAGCACGTGCTTGTGGACGGCGAGCCAATCTCGGCCTCGCTGTTCGACTTCGGCATCTACATGTTCCACAACGCCGCCGAGCGCGTCGCGCGCGGGACGGGTCCGTACTTCTACTTGCCCAAGCTGGAGTCACACCTCGAGGCGCGTCTCTGGAACGACGCCTTCGTCAAGGCGCAGGACGACCTCGGCGTGCCGCAGGGCAGCATCCGCGCGACGGTGCTGATCGAGACGCTGCCGGCCGCGTTCGAGATGGAGGAGATCCTCTACGAGCTGCGCGACCACTCGGCGGGACTCAACGCCGGGCGCTGGGATTACATCTTCTCGGCGGTCAAGCGCTTCAAGTCGCAGCCGACGTTCACGCTTCCCGACCGCGTGCAGGTGACCATGACCACTCCGTTCATGCGCGCCTACACCGAGTTGCTGGTGCGCACCTGCCACAAGCGCGGCGCGCACGCAATGGGCGGCATGGCCGCATTCATCCCGTCGCGCCGCGACCCGGAAATCAATGAGATCGCGCTGACCGGCGTTCGCGCCGACAAGGAGCGCGAATCGACTGACGGCTTCGACGGCACCTGGGTCGCGCACCCGGACCTGGTATCGGTCGCCCGCGACATCTTCGAGAAGAACCTCGACGGTGCCCGCAACCAGCGCGAGCGGATGCGCGAGGACGTTGATGTCAGCGCCGGCGAGTTGGTCTCGCTGGACGAATCCGGCGGCACGGTCTCAGAGGTTGGTCTGAGAGCGAACATCTCGGTGGCGCTGCAGTACATCAACAGCTGGCTCAACGGAGTCGGCGCGGCGGGCATCAACAACCTGATGGAAGACGCGGCTACGGCGGAGATCTCTCGCGGCCAGATCTGGCAGTGGATCCGCCACAACGCAGAACTCGACGACGGCCGGGCGATCACGGCGGAGCTCTATGAATCGCTGCGCGACGAGGAGCTCGATTCGCTGGGGGGCGCGAGCGAATCGCGCTACGGCGACGCTGTCGAGATTCTCGACCAACTGATTCTCAACGAGGAGTTCACCGAATTCCTCACCCTGCCCGCGTATGAGTACCTCGACTAGACGCTCAGCATGAATCGGGCGAGAGTGGGCAATCAGCAACTGCAGGCATAACGGCGGACGCCATCCGCCGATGAAGTGACCCGACGCAAAGGTTCGGACACGGACAGCCACGGAGGATCCCTGATGACGACGAACGGCACGAACGGGACGGGTAGCGCCCACGAACGCGCGGCCGCCGCACTCGAGCACGAGTGGGCGACCAATCCGCGCTGGGCTGGAGTGCAGCGGAACTATACGGCCGCCGACGTACTCAAGCTTCGCCCCTCGTTGCTGCCCGAGTCTGCGCTCGCCCGAAACGGCGCGGAGCGGCTCTGGAACGCAATGCAGGACACCGACTTTGTCCGCACGTTCGGCGCGGTCACCGGCGCGCAGGCGGTGCAGATGGCCAAGGCGGGCCTGCAGTCGATTTATGTCTCCGGCTGGCAGGTCGCGGCTGACGCCAACACGTCGGGTCACACCTACCCGGACCAGTCGCTGTACCCGGTCAACAGCGTGCCTTCGCTGGTCAAGCGGCTCAACAACGCGTTGATGCGCGCCGACCAGGTCGACCGGCTGGAGGGTCGCGCCAGCGTCGACTACTACCTGCCGATCGTCGCCGACGCCGAGGCTGGCTTCGGCGGACCGATTCACGCCTTCGAGCTGATGCGCAACATGATCGAGGCCGGCGCCGGCGGGGTCCACTACGAGGACCAGCTCGCGGCCGAGAAGAAGTGCGGCCACATGGGCGGCAAAGTGCTCGTCCCGACCGCGCAGCACGTTCGCACGCTTCAGGCAGCGCGACTCGCGGCCGACGTCATGGACGTCCCGACCGTCCTGATGGCCCGTACCGATTCCCTCTCGGCCACGCTGCTGACGACCGACATCGACGAGCGCGACCGCGAGTTCACGACCGGCGAGCGCACTGCCGAGGGCTACTTCTCGGTCACCGGCGGGATCGACTCCGCCATCGCCCGAGGCCTCGCCTTCGCGCCGCACGCCGACCTGATCTGGTGCGAGACCTCGGTGCCGGACATCGGCGAGGCGCGCGACTTCGCGCAGGCGCTGCACGCCGAGTACCCGAACAAGATGCTCGCCTACAACTGCTCGCCGTCGTTCAACTGGAAGCGTCACCTCGACGACGCCACGATCGCGAACTTCCAGGAGCAACTGGCGGAGATGGGCTACCGCTTCCAGTTCATCACGCTGGCCGGCTGGCACGGGATCAACTACCACACCTTCAACCTCGCCTCGGGCTACCGCGATCGCGGCATGGCTGCCTACGTCGAGCTGCAGGAGGGTGAGTTCGAGGCCGAGGCTTACGGCTACACGGCGACCAAGCACCAGCGCGAAGCGGGCACGTCCTACTTCGACGAGGTCCTGCTCACCGTCACTGGCGGCGACGCGGCGACGACGGCGCTCTCGGGCTCGACCGAGGCGGCGCAGTTCAGCGAGGAAGCGGTCGGCGCGCACTAAACTCCGTTGGATGCGGCGGCTTCTGGTTCTTGCTCTTGGCTGTCTGTTTGCAGTCCTGTGCGCTGCTGCGCTAACGACTGCGTTGGCGGACGACGGAGAATCGTCCCTGGCGGAGTCGGTCACCACGACGCTGCTGCCTGGAGATAACCGAATCGGCTGGGTTGCCGAGCGCATGTCGGCTGAGGATCTGTTCGCCCGGTTGCCTCAGGTCGGGCTTGTCTACTCGTGGGACGCGGATTCGGGTCGGTACGAAATCGCAGCGCCTCAACTGCCTCGGCGTTACTGGACGCTGCGGATCCTGGAGCCTGGGCGTGGGTACGTCCTGCGAGTCGGGGGTGCCGACTCGATCGATTGGGAACGGTCGGTGCGTCCGGCGAGCGGGGTGGTCAGGCTGCGCAGCGGCGTCAACTGGTCGGCCTGGGCCGGTCGGGACGACTCATCCATCGCAGACGTCGCGAGGGGTATTGGTGGTTCGCTGCTCTCCATCCGCTCCGGCGATCTGATCTACGACCCCTCTGTGCCGGAATCCATGGACGATTGGCCGGCGGTTCAGCGGGGCGATGCGCTCGAGGTCCGGGTCAACCGCGATGTCAACTGGCTCCAACCGACGTTCGTCATGCCCGAGATTCATTACGCCGGGAACGTCGATCATGGCGTGCGCCGGCTGATTGAGCGCGATCTGGCGGCGACGCTCGAGTACAGCGCGACTGAACTCGGTGTGCAGGCCGACCCGTCCTCGCTCGTTGTTGTCGTGGCCGGCGATGCGAAGTCGGCGCATGACAAGACCACCGAACTGGGTCACCCATGGGAATGGGAGTCGTTCCGGAACTTCTGGCAACGGGCTGGTGGTTGGTACAGCAGTGATCAAGATGCGTTCTATCTCAAGAGCAGCACGTGGGAGGGTCCCCGCAGCGGGCGCTACCACTTTGGTCGCTACGTGGTCCTCCACGAGTACATTCATGCGTTGCAGTTCCAGCTGATGGGCGCCAGCGACATTGATTTGAACTGGCTGCTCGAAGGCTCCGCCAACTGGTTCGACAGTGATCTCGCGACCCAGGATCGGAACGGCTACCCGCTCAGCAGGAGGCTGATCGACGCGCTCAACCTGGCTTCGAAGGGTCCGCCGCTTGAGGAGATTGAGTCGGCCAACGATACCTGGCAGTACTCGTTCGGCCTGGTGGCCGCCGATTTGCTGATCGACCGGGCCGGCAAGAGCGCCGCGCTCGACTTCTATCGTGTCCTGGCTCCGGGTAGAGCCGGGCCCGGTGGCCGCTGGGAAACCCGGCCCACCGTGCGCAGCGCCTTCGCGGCTGCCTTCGGACTGACTCTGGAAGAGTCCTACGACGAATTTGAGGCGCTGATGACCAAGCGCCGCGGCAGCGCCAAACGCCGGCCCGCGGGCAACGAGTTCGCGCTGGCGGGGACGATCGTCAACTCGGACGGCACGCCGCGGGTGGGCGCCTCCCTGGAGGCCAGGGAGTACCAGGACGGTTATCCGGCCGGTTGGGATCGTCGAGCGAGGTCGAGTGAAGAAGGAACCTTCGAACTCTTCGTCCGCAGACGGGCCGACTACCGTGTCTGGGTCGAACTGGGGGACGACTACTGGAACTGCCAGTTCTGGTGGTCGGAGAGCAGCGATGCGGCGAGGCCGTCCGATGACGAGGCCAGCCTGATCGAAATCGGCAGCAGTCAACCTGAACCGATCGCGATCACCGTCGACGCCGATCAATGCCGCTGGCGCATCGCCGGGGTGCTCTCCGGGCCGGACAATCAGCCGCTGGCGGGCATCGAAGTACGGGCCCAGAGAGATGGAAGCGGGACCTCGATCAGAACCGAAGTCGACGGCTCGTTCACATTCGTTGCGACCGAGCCCGGCCCCTACCAACTCTCTGCCGACCTCGGCGGATGCCGTCTCTATTGGAACGCGGATGTTCCAGGCTGGACCGAGGATCAGGCCGGGACGCTCGAGGTGACAAGCCGGGACATGGCAGGCATTCGATTCCAGGCCGAAGATGATCCGTGCACCAGGATCACTGGATGGTTGCTCGATTCGAATGGCGAGGGGATCAAGAACGTCGACATCAACGCCGTTGCCGATGACCATCGCGCCATGGCCCGAACCGATCCAACGGGCAGGTTCAGCGTTGCGTTGACGGACGCGGGAGTTTATGGCCTGGAAACCTGGTTCAACGGGTGTTTCTTGTACTACGGGAATGATGGGGCTACAGGGATCGGGCGTGAACGAAAAACGATCGACGTGACGGAGCACGATGTGTCTGGCCTGTTGTTCCGACTGCACCCCAACATGTGCACGTTGCGCATCTCCGGCAGCCTTCTCAACGCCGACGGCACTCCGAGGACGGATAACTGGGTCGGGGCCAGCGGCGAATCCGGCAGAGGCGCTGATTGGCCGGCCGAGGACGGGACGTTCTCCTTCGCGGTTCCCGGTCCGGGGGTCTACGACATGTCGGTCACTGTCGACGGATGCGAAATCTACTACGCCGGCAATGGCAAGAGCGGAGCCAAGAGCGAACGCCGCTCCTTCAACATCACCCGCTCCGACGTCACCGGGATCGAGTTCCGCCTGCCCCAGGATCCTGCGTCCGTCTGCAACTGACCCTGCGCTACCCTGCCGGGAAATCGCGAACTCTCCGAGAGGACTCCCCCCAATGACCAACAGCCCCCACTTCGGCGTCATGGTTCCGCAGATCAAGCGCACCTGGCAGGAGACGCAGCGCGCGGCGTCGGCCTTTGAGGAGATGGGCTTCGACTCGCTCTGGGTCAACGACCATCTCTACGGTCCGCAGTCGCCGGCGATCCCGATGCTCGAGGCTTGGACCCTCGCTGCCGGCATCGCCGCCGTGACCGAGAAGCCGGAAATCGGCACGCTCGTCACGCCGGTCGGCATGCGCAACCCGGCCCACACCGGCAAGATGATCGCCACCGTCGACAACATCGCGGGCGGACGCATCATCCCCGGCTTCGGCTCCGGCTGGATGGCGCGCGAGTTCTCCGACTTCGGCATGCCCTTCGCCTCGACCCGCGACCGTCTGCGCCAGCTCGAAGAGGGCCTGCAGATCTTCAAGGGCATGTTCGACGCCGACCAGGACGAGTTCTCCTTCGAGGGCGAGTTCTTCCACACCGAGAACCTCGTCACCCAGCCCAAGCCCCCGCGCGACATGCCGATCCTGGTCGGCGGCGGCGGCGAGAAAGTGACCATGCGGATCGCCGCGCAGTACGCCGACATCTGGAACAACTCGGCCGGCGCCCAGGACGACCTCGAGCACAAGGTCTCGGTGCTCCACGGCCACGCCGAGCGCCTCGGCCGCGACCCCTCGGAGATCCGCGTCTCGCAGCAGTGCCTGGTCACGATCGTCGACGACGACGCCAAGGTCCAGCCGATGGTCGAGCGAGCCCAGAAGATCTTCGGTGGTCACATGGGCAACCCGGCCGGAGACATGGCCCTGACCGGAACTCCGGCCATGATCAAGGAACGAATCAACCGCCACATGGAGCGCGGCTGCGACATGTTCATGATCGAGTTCTTCGGCCGAGACACCATCGAGCCAGCCCAGATGTTCGCCGAGACCGTGATCCCCGAGTTCCGCTAGGGCTTCGATTCCCTACCGCGTTCAACGCTCTCTCCGGAGGCGCGATATCTTGAGGTCGTTGCGTTCGCGGTTGGAGGAGCGGCGAAGAGATGTCGAAGCAGTACCGCTTGCCCTACACGATGCGAGAACCGTCGTACGACACAGAGGACATGTACCTGGCCGAAGTACCGATCTTGCCAGGCTGTCGTGCATGGGGTGAGACCGCCGAGGAGGCGCTCCACAACATCGAAGGCGTCGCGGAGGCGTTCATCGAGTCGTACCAGGAGCGGGGCAAACCACTCCCGCCGGAGATCGTCTCGGCTGGGGAGTTCGTCGTTGCGGTGTGAAGTACCGGGAGTTGACGCGTAAGCTGCGGCGGCTCGGTTGCGAGTTCGACCGGCAAGGCGGAGGGTCGCACGAGATCTGGGTGAACGCAGCCAATGACGAGGAGACGACCGTCCCGAACTAGGGGTCGAAGGACTTGGGACCTGGCACGATCGCGGCCATCCTGCGTGACCTGGAGATTGACAAGCGCGACTTCGATCAGGCTTGAGGTGTGCGCGATTGGACGACGTACATTGGGTCGCTCTGGCCTTTGGCTGGGGAGATGTCGTGCCATTGGGGAGGGTCGAAGGCGTCGGAGTAGTGGAAGTAGGCTCCGACGAGCTGGACGTGGCCGTCGTCTCCCATTCCTTGCCAGAGCCAGACCGCCTTGGTCGGGAAGCAGCGGTTCGAGAATGAGACGATGCAGCCTCCGCCCGGGCGGAGGACTCGGCCGATCTCCTGGAAGACTTCCAGCGGGCGGGTCAGATATTGGACCGAGACCGCGATCGTGACGACGTCGAACTCGTCGTCTCCGTAGGGCAGGATCGGGTCGGCGTTGAGGTCGTGGACGACCCACTCGGTGAGCTGCGGATTCGCGGCCATCTCCTCGGCGTTCATGCCCAGCCCGGCCACCCGCTCCGACTCCAGGTCGTCGGGATAGTGCGAGATCCACGACGACATCAGGTCGAGCAGGCGGCCCTGTTTGGGCAGGAACTTCGAGTAGTGCTCGCGCAGCGCACAGATCGCGGCGTCGTCGATGTGGGCGACGAGGCGCGGCTGGACGTAGAAGTTGGCGTCGTCGGACTCGTCGGCGCGGCGGAAGTGGGCGTCTTCGAAGGGTGGATCGGCGGGTTGCTCGGGCATCAGAACCCTCACCCCTGCCCTCTCCCATGGGGCGAGGGAGTACCAGCCCTCCGATCCCCTCTCCCGGAGGGAGAGGGTTAGGGTGAGGGCCCGCTCAGAACTTGGGCGGCTTGGGCAGGATGTAGGCGGCCGAGAGTCCGAGCAGGATGGCGGCGGCCGCGATGCCGATCACGATTGCCACGATCTGTCCGGCGTGTAGCCCGCCGCCGCCCTCGCCGCCGGCGGCCATCGCCGCGCCACCCAGCAGGACGGCGGCGATGACTGCAACGGTCAGCGTCAGAGTGCGCAACATGGCGAGGCTCGCTCTCGCGACTAGAAGGCCGGGCGGCTGATCTGCGCGGCGTGGTCGGCCAGGTGCCAGGTGTTCATGGCCATCAGTCCGGCCACCGGTACCGCGGCCATGCCCTCGCCGCCCTGGGACTTGCCCAGCTCTTCGTCCTGGACGTGCCTGATCTTGCTGTTCGCCGCTTCGGCAATGGCGTCCAGCGCGGCCAGCGCGTCGTCGGCGGTGGGGAACTCGGTGCTGGTCAGCGGGTTGTCCGGGCCGTCGTAGCCGCAGGCGGCGCAAACGCCGGTGGCGAACATCATCTCGGCCGGAATCACATGCTCGGCGGTCTGTCGCGGCGACCAACCGGCCTCACCGTCGTCGCCCGTGCCCTTGGGCGTTTCCCAGGCGTCGCCAGATGTCTGGATCGCCACGCGCAGGGCTGCCCGCGCTCCGTCAATTCCGGCTCGCAGTTCGTCGGCTGTCGGCATCTCGTGTACTCCTTGGTTGGGAATCTATTGGGGGTCTGCAGGCAGCATAGGGCAGCCCCCGACTACCCTGAGCCAGAGTTCACGAACCCTAACGACAAGCCAGTAAGTACATCGCAGCGGGAGGAATCGGCCATGGCATTCGGCATCGGACTGATCGGAGCGGGCGGCAATCAGAAGCTGCGTCACATCCCTGGGTTTCGCGAAATCGACGACGTTGAGGTCGTCAATGTGGTCAACCGCTCGCGTGCGTCGAGCGAACGCGTCGCATCGGAATGGGACATTCCCAGGGTCTCGGACTCGGTCGAGGAACTGCTCGCCGATCCGGATGTTGACGCGGTCAGCATTGGGACATGGCCGTACATGCATCTCGACTACACGCGCGCGGCGCTGGAAGCGGGCAAGCACGTCCTCTGCGAGGCGCGCATGGCGTCGAACGCGACCGAGGCCGAGGCGATGCTCGCGATCAGCCGGCAACATCCCGACCTCGTCGCGCAGCTCGTGCCTGCACCGTTCGACTTCCGCCTGGGCAAGACGATCAAGCGTCTCTGCGAAGATGGCTCGCTGGGCAACATTCTCGAAGTGCACCTGACCTTGCTCAACGGCTCGGGCCTGGATGACTCCGGACCGCTGCACTGGCGGCACCGAAGCGACTATTCCGGACATAACATGATGCAGCTCGGCATCTTCAACGAGACGATCCAGCGTTGGCTGGGCGATACGACGCGCGTGACCGCTCATGCGAGAACCTTCGTGCCTGCGCGTGTCGATGAGGAGACCGGCGAGCGCTACAACATCGTGATCCCGGACAGCCTGGGCATCTTCGCCGACATGGCCAACGGGGCGCGCTGTACCTACCGGGTGAGCGCCGTAACCGAGGGCGCGCCGCAGCCGCCGAGCATCGATATCTACGGCTCCGAGGGCCGGCTGCACTGGCGCTTCGGCGACACCGGCGAGTGGGGCAAGCACGGCGAGGACGTCGAATCGATCCAACCCGACCCGGGAACCGCGCACGACTGGCAGGTGGAGGCAGACTTCATTAGCTCTGTCCGAGACGGCGCTCCTGTTCAGCTGACCAACTTCGCCGACGGGGTCCGCTACATGCGTTTCACCGACGCCGTATGGGAATCGTGGAACAGCGGCCAAAGCCGAGACATCGAACCGCTCGCCGACTAGGAATCGACCATGCCGCGGATCGCCTCACTGCTGCCCAGCGCGACAGAGATCGTCTGCGCGCTCGGCGCCGGCGACGATCTCGTCGGGCGCTCCCACGAGTGCGACTTTCCCGCCGAGATTCAGCATCTACCCGTGCTGACCAGCACCAGGTTCATCCCCGCCGCGACAAGCGGGGAGATCGACCGACAGGTGCGGGAGCTCGCGGTCGAAGCTCAAGCCGAGGATGCTCTGGGCGTCTACGCGATCGACATGGAAATGCTGCAGCAGCTCGCGCCGACGCACATCGTGACGCAGACGCAGTGTGAGGTCTGCGCGGTCAGCTTGCGGGACGTGGAGCGGGCTGTGGAGCAGCTCACCGGGTTCGATACCAGGCTGATTCCCTTGGCGCCCAACTCTCTTGCCGACATCTGGGACGACATCCAGCGCACCGCGGACGCACTGGGCATCGGCTCGCGAGGTCGCGCTCTCGTTGCGGAACTTCAGCAGCGGATCGATGAGGTGCCCAGAACTTCAGGGGCACCTCGGGTCGCGGTCGTCGAGTGGGCCGATCCTTTGATGACCGCGGGCCATTGGACGATGGAACTGGTCGCACGCGCGGGCGGTGAGCCGGTGATCGGATCTCCGCGAGGCCCGTCGTTGCATTTCGAGATGTCGGAGCTGGCTGCGGCCGATCCGGATGTCATCATCATCTCGCCGTGCGGCTATGACCTCGCGCGAACGCGCGAGGACGCGGCGCTGCTGAACGCCCGTGAGGATTGGCGAGCGCTACGTGCTGTCCAACAGGGTCGTGTTGCGCTGATCGACGGCAACCAGTACGTCAATCGCCCGGGTCCGCGTGTTGTCGAGACGCTTGAGATCATCGCCGAGATCATCAATCCCGGGCTCGAGGAGCATCAGCACGAGGGGTTCGGCTGGGAGCGCTCCCCCTCTTGAGTTGAGGGGAGTTGAGGAATCAGAGTGTCTTCAACCAGTCGACGAGGATGCGGTTGAGCTCTTCCGGTTCTTCCTGCTGGGTCCAATGGCCGCAGTTCTCGATGTGGCCCCGGCTGAGGTTTGGGATCCAGTCTTCCATGCCCTCGGTCATGGAGGGCAGGAGGACGCCGTCTTTGCCCGCCGTGACCATCAGCGCCGGTTGAGTGATGTCGTTGCCGTCAACGGCGGCGCCCCATTCCCAGTTGCGGCCGTGGTTGCGGTACCAGTTGAGTCCGCCGCGGAATCCGGTTTGCTCGAAGGCGCTGACAAAGGTGTCGAGATCCTCCTCGGTCAGCATGATCGAGCGTTCCGCGTCGTCTGGCAGACCAACCAACAGGCCGCCGCGGGCGCGGACGCCCGAGGTCATGCCGATCACGTCGAGACGGTCTTCGGGCTTGGACGTGCGCAACATCAGAGTCATGGTGCGGCGCACGTTGCCCGCGAGTTCGGCTTCGGCCACGCCCTCGTCCTGGAAGTAGAGCTGATAATCGAAGCGGCCCGGATCCATCTTCATCGCGTCGAGTGGATTGATTGGCGGTCGGCGACCGGCCGGCGTGTTGATTCCGGCGACGGCGCTGCACCGCGTCGAGTGGTGCTGGGCCATGTTCCAGACGACGGCCCCGCCCCAGTCGTGGCCGACGAAGACCGCATCGTCAATGGCGAGCGCGTCGAGCAGCGCGACCATGTCCGCGCAGATGAGCTCCTGGGTGTAGTCGTCTGCGTTGGGAGGCGCGTCGGTCTCGCCGTATCCGCGCATGTCCGGTGCGATCGCGCGGAAGCCGGCCTCGGCGACCACCGGCAGTTGGTGTCGCCAGGAGTACCAGAGCTCGGGGAAGCCGTGGCAGAAGACCACTGCCGGGCCCTCACCGGCCTCGGCGATGTGCATGTTGATTCCGGTGGAGAGGGTGATCTGGGAGTGAGTAAGGTCGGTCATTTGGCGCCCTTGCGACTACATATGAGGCGGCGGAGCGGGGCTCCACGCTCGCACGATCATACGCAGAAGCTGCAACTGCGGATACCGTAGCCCCGACAGGAGAACGCCGATGACGATCGAGACACCGAATTGGGCCGCGACGACCGCCAAGGACATCGAGAGTGGCGTCGACGAAGCGATGCGGACCGTCGAGCGGCTGGCCGACGAGTTGGTGTCGGTGCCGGACGGACGGCGCAGCTTCGAGAACACGGTGCTGCCGCTGGACGAGATCAGCGACGTATTCATGCAGGCTTCGGGTCGGTACGGCTTTCTCTCACAGGTATCGGCCGACAAGGAGTTGCGGGACGTCGCGCATGGGCAAGAAGAGCGGTTGAGTGTGTTCGCGGCCGGGCTTGGATTTCGAGAGGACATTGACCGGGCGCTGAAGGCGTATGCCGCTCGGGCCGAACTTGAGGCATTGCCGGACGATGCGCGTCGGTTGCTGGAGTTTGCGTTGCGGGACTATCGGCGCAACGGGCTCAACCTTGACAAGGAAACGCGCGACGAACTGCAGTCGTTGCAGGAACGTCTGGTCGGTTTGGGGATCCAGTTCCGCAAGAACATCGACGATTACGAGGACCATATCGAGGTCAGCCGCGAAGAGCTTGACGGTCTTCCTGATGGGTACATCGAGCGACTGCAAACGGTTGAAGTCGATGGCGCGATTCACTACCAGGTGGGACTTGACTATCCGGAGCTGCATCCGTTCCTCGACGCCGCTCACGACGGTGAGCGCCGCCGGGAGCTCTTCCATAAGAATCACAACAAGGCAGCCGACGGCAACATCGAGATCCTCGAGGAGGCGCTGGGTGTTCGCTCCTCGATGGCGAAGCTGCTCGGCTTCGAGTCCTGGGCGGCGTACGCGCTCGAGATCAAGATGGCCAAGCAATCCGACGCCGTGCTTGAGTTCCTTGAGGATCTGGAAGAGCGGCTGCAGTCGAAGCTGGCAAGCGATCTGACGCGCCTGAGCGAGCAGCAGGAGCGCCGCACGGGGATGACGGGAGAGGTCGGCATCTCCGACTGGCGCTACTACACAAACCAGGTTGTCCAGGAGCAATACCAGGTCGATCCGTTTGAAGTGGCGGCCTATTTCCCGCTCGACGCGGTGTTGGACGGCATGTTCCGCATCTATGAGGAACTGGTCGGGGTCAAGTTCGTCAGGCGTCCTGACGTGGCTGACTCGTCCTGGGACGAGGATGCGCAGCCGTTTGACATCGTTGACCCCAGCAGCGGCGAGGCGCTCGCGCGGTTCTACATGGACCTGTATCCGCGGCCGGGAAAGTTCGGTCACGCGGCGGCGTTCACGCTGCGCGGCGGACGGCGGCTGGCCGGAGATGGATACCAGCGACCCATTTCAGCGATCGTCGCCAACTTCACCAAGCCGACGGAATCGTCGCCCTCGCTGCTGCGGCACACGGAGGTCGTGACGCTGTTCCACGAGTTCGGGCACATCCTGCACCAGACGCTGACGACTTCGCGCTACACGCGGTTCAGCGGAACGCGGGTCGAGCGCGATTTCGTCGAAGCGCCCTCGCAGATGCTGGAGCACTGGTGCTGGCAGCCGGACATGCTGAGCAGCTTCAGTCGCCATTACGAGACCGGCGACCCATTGCCGACTTCGCTGATCAACCGGATGATCGAGGCGAAACACACGTCGTCTGCGATCGCGACGCTGCGCCAGGTGTACTTCTCGCGGCTTGATCTTGCGTATCACTCAGAGTCAGATCGCAGCACCGACGAGATCGCCCGGGAGCTGCATCCGATCACGGGTTTCCCGTTCCCCGAAGACACGCATTTCCAGGCCGGGTTCGGGCATCTCTTCGGTTACGACGCGGGCTACTACGGCTATCTCTGGTCGCGCGTCTTTGGCGACGACATGTTCACTCGCTTCGAAGCGCCGGGCGCGTCCGTCTCGCGCGTGGGCGCGGAATACCGCCAACATATCCTCGAGCCGGGCGGCACCGCGGATGCCGATCGGCTGATCGTTCGCTTCCTCGGGAGGGAACCCAATGCCGACGCATTCCTGCGCGAGCTGGGGCTCTCAACGTAATGTCGTCCCCGCGAATCGGGCTCAACCCGGATCGGTGCAGCAGGTAGACTGCCGGAGGAACTGCGACGCGGTTGTTTCGCCGAGGAGAAAGAACATGCCGAACATTGGCTCGATCGAGCAGGCCAAGCAGCGCTTTGGTGAACTGCTCGAAGCTCAACAGATACGGGTGGACGCGATCAAGGCAGAGGGCGAGCCAACCGACTTCACGACACTCGATCACATTGAGATCGGCGTGCTGGGCGGCGACGGTATTGGCCCATCGATCGCTCATGAATCACAACGGGTGCTGGAAGCGCTGCTTGAGGACCAGGTCGCGTCTGGCCGAGTCACGTTCCGCACGATTGACGGTCTCACGATTGAGCGCCGTGCCGAAGAGATGGCCGCGATTCCGGAGGGCGTGCTCAAAGAAATCCACGAGTGCGATGTCACGCTCAAGGGGCCGACCACGACGCCGGAACAGGGCGACGGCTGGCCCAACATCGAGTCAGCCAACGTGGCGATGCGCAAGGTGCTCGATCTGTACGCCAACGTGCGGCCGGTTCGCGTGCCGGCGGAGGGCATCGACTGGACTTTCTTCCGCGAAAACACCGAGGACCTGTACGCGGTGGGTTCCGAGGGCTTTTCGCTGGGCGACCTGAACATCGACTTCAAGATCCTCTCCAACCCGGGTTCGGAGCGGATCATTCGGGCTGCGTTTGACTATGCCCAGAGCAACGGCAAGGATTCGGTCACGATCGTGACCAAGGCCAACGTGGTCAAGACGACAGATGGGGCATTCCTCGACGCTGCGCGGAAGGTGGCAGAGGACTACGAAGGGATCGAGTGGGAGGGCTGGTACATCGACATCATGACGGCGAAGCTGGTCGACCCCAAGCGTCGCACCAACTTCCAGGTTTTCGCCCTACCGAACCTGTATGGCGACATCCTCACCGACGAGGCGGCCGAGTTCCAGGGCGGTGTCGGCACTGCGGGCGCGGGCAACATCGGCACCAAGACGGCGATGTTCGAGGCGATCCACGGCTCGGCGCCGCGCATGGTGCGCGAGGGACGCGACATTTACGCCGATCCATCCTCGATGCTGCGCGCCGGTGCGATGATGCTTTCGCACATCGGCTTCCCCGAACTCGGCGGCAAGCTCGACAAAGCGATGGACCTGTGTGGCCAGTACGAGAAGGAACTCGTGATGACCGGCCGCGACACAGGCGCGACCACGGCGGCGTTCGGCGATTACGTGTTGGCGACCGTCAACGATTCCACGCTGGATGACCGCTGGACGACGGCGATCGAGGCCGTGCGCGCCGGGTCGTAGGTCGACACATGGCGGACCCAGTTCGAGTCGAGCGAGCTCGGGCGGAGCGTGCCGAGGCGGGCCGCAAGGCGGCCGTCGAGCGTGCCAACTCTCTCGAAGATCGCGCCAAGCGAGCGGAGAAACAGTCGCGCGAACTTCGCGCGCATCTCGATCGGCTCGCCGACCGGTTGTCGAAGTCCGGTGAGGAGCTCGAGCCGTTGCGCAACGAGCTGCGCGACGTGAAGAGCGAGCTGGAATCTCTACGACAGACGGCAGAGTCCGCCAGATCATCCACTGAAGTCGCCACTGCGCAAGTCGCGGAGCTTCAGGCGCGGGCGGAGTCGGCAGAGCAGGAACGCGATCGATTGCGGAGCGAGCAGCAGGCGCTGACCGAGAAATCGACGTTTTACGAGCAGGCCGCGAAGGAAGCGTCATCCTCGCTGGCCGCGGCGTCCGCCGCTCAGACCGAAGCGGAGAACAAGGCGTCGGAGCTGGAATCGACACTCAACGCGCGACACGAGGAGTTTCGCCAGGAGCGCAACCGGCTGAGCCGCGAGAACGAGCGCCTGCAGAAGCAGGCGCAGCAGCTAGAGTCGGAGCTGGAGGCGTCAAGAGCGGGCATCGGCGGCGCACTGCGACGTCGTATCCGCGGATAGGTCACTCGCCGAGACGGACTGTTCGCGGGATACTGCCGGGCCTTCGTTTGCTGGATACGATCAACGGATGCAACGTCCTGACTTGCGCGCGGCTGCTGCTGAGCGAGTGATCGTGCTCGATGGAGCGACGGGTACCGGCCTGCAGTTGCTCGACCTCTCACTGTCTGACTTCGACGGACTCGAGGGTTGCAATGAGGTGCTGAACGTCTCGCGCCCCGACGCGGTCGCATCGCTGCACGAGTCGTATCTCGAGGCCGGCGCGGACGCAGTCCTGACCAACACCTTCGGCGGCTCGTCGATCACGCTTGGTGAGTACGACCTCGCCGAGCGCACGCGAGAGATTAACCGCGAGTCCGCAAGAATCGCCCTCGAGGTCGCAGACCGGTTCTCGACATCGGATCGCCCGCGGTTCGTGCTCGGCTCCCTGGGTCCGGGGACCAAGCTGCCGTCGCTTGGACATGTTGGGTTCGACGAGTTGCACGCCGCCTACCTGGAGCAGGCACGGGGCCTGCTTGAGGGTGGCGTTGATGCGCTGCTGGTCGAGACGGTTTATGACTTGCTCCAGGGCAAGGCCGCGATCCTCGCATGTAAGGATGCGTTGGCAGAGTTCAAGAGCAATAGCCCGCTGTACGCGACGGTAACGATTGAGACCACCGGCCAGATGCTGGTGGGCAGCGAGATCGGCGCTGCATTCACGGCGTTGTCGGCGCTGGGTTTGGACGGGATCGGGCTGAATTGTGCGACCGGGCCCGATCTGATGCACGAACCGCTGCGATACCTCGCCGGGAACGCCCAGACGACTCTGTTGTGTTCACCCAACGCGGGTCTGCCGCGCACTGAAGACGGGCAGATGATCTACGACCTGCAGCCGTCCGAACTGGCGGACGCGCATCGCACGTTCGTCAGCGAGTACGGCGTCGGCATCGTCGGCGGCTGCTGCGGCACGACGCCCGATCACGTCCGCGCGATGCGCGAGGCCATGAATGGGATGCGGGCGGCGAAGCGGCATCCCGAGCCTGAAGCATCGGCGGCGTCGCTATTCGTCTCCACCCCGTACCGGCAGGATGCGTCGTTCATGATTGTCGGCGAGCGAGCCAACGCCAACGGTTCGCGGCGCTTCAAGCGCCTCCTGCAGAATGAAGAGTGGGAGCAGATGGCGAACGTCATCCGCGACCAGGCCTCGGAGGGCGCGCACATCGCCGATGTCTGCGTTGACTTCGTCGGCCGCGACGGCACGCCGGACATGGCGGAACTCGTGCGCCGCGCCCGCGGGCTGTCGACGTTGCCGCTCATGCTCGACTCGACGGAGCCGGCCGTGCTGGAAGCGGGTCTCAAGCAACTCGG
Source organism: Dehalococcoidia bacterium (assembly GCA_965208665.1). Lineage (GTDB taxonomy): Bacteria > Chloroflexota > Dehalococcoidia > Bin125 > Bin125 > Bin125. The sequence continues at coordinate 827,152 of CBDBPH010000002.1, read as the reverse complement.
CGGCAAGGCGATCGTCAACTCGATCAACCTTGAGGACGGCGGCAAACGGCTCGATCAGACGCTCTCTTCGGCCATCCGCTTCGGCGCCGGAGTGGTGGCCCTGGTGATCGACGAGGAAGGCCAGGCCCGCACCTGCGAGCGCAAGCTCGAGATCGCTCGGCGGCTGTATCGGATCGCTATTGAGGACTACGGACTCGCGCCTGAGGATCTGTTCTTCGACGCGTTGACGCTTCCGGTCAGCACCGGGCAGGAGGATCTGCGCCGCGACGGTCTGGAGACGCTTAACGCCGTAGAGGCGATCACGCAGGAGTTTCCGCGAGCGCAGACCATTCTCGGCGTTTCCAACATTTCTTTCGGACTGAATCCGGCTGCGCGTCAAGTGTTGAACTCGGTTTTCCTGCACGACGCCGTCGAGCGCGGGCTCAAGGCCGCCATTGTGCATGCGGCGCAAATCTTGCCGATCAACCGGATTCCAGAGGAGCAACTTGCGGCCGCTCGCCGGTTGATCCTGGACGAGTGGACCGAGGGCCCGGACGGTCCGGTCGATCCTCTGCCCGCCTTCATGGCGCTGTTCGAGGACCAACAGGCGACGACACAACAGCGTGAAAGCCTGTCGGACCTCCCGCTGGAAGAGCGCCTGCATCGACGCATCGTGGACGGACAGCGCGAAGGCCTCGAGCACGATCTGGAGGAGGCGCTCGTGCGGCGGGAGGCGATTCCGATCATCAACGATCTGCTCCTGCCTGCCATGCAGGAGGTCGGCGACCTGTTCGGCGCCGGGGACATGCAGCTCCCGTTTGTGCTGCAGTCGGCTGAGACGATGAAGAAAGCCGTGGCGTATCTCGAGCCGCACATGGATCGGCTGGAATCGACGAGCAAGGGCTCGATCGTGCTGGCCACGGTACGCGGCGACGTGCATGACATTGGTAAGAACCTGGTCGAGATCATCCTCTCGAACAACGGCTTCACGACGATCAATCTGGGGATCAAACAGCCGATCGCGAATGTGATCGAAGCGGCGCTCGAGCACAACGCCGATGCGATTGGGCTCTCCGGTTTGCTGGTCAAGTCGACGCTGGTGATGAAGGAGGACCTTGAGGAGTTGAACCGACGCGAGCTGTCGGGTCGTTGGCCTGTCTTGCTCGGCGGCGCGGCACTCACGCGGAAGTACGTCGAGTGGGACCTGAGAAATACGTTCCACGGCGACGTGTTCTACGGCCAGGATGCCTTCGACGGTCTGCGAATCATGAACGCGCTGAGCGACGGCGTCGAGTTGAACGCTGCCCCGGTCCAACCGGCGCCGGCTCCGACAGCGAGAGCGTCGAGTGCGACGGCTACTGCAACTCGCCCGGCGCTTACGCTAGCCGCCACGATTCCGGTTGCTCCGTTTCATGGATCTCGCGTCGTGCGCGGGCTGCCGCTAACCGATGTGTTCCCGTACATCAATCGCACGGCCTTGTTGCGCGGTCAGTGGGGGTTCAAGGGCCGCGACGCGGAGACCGCGGCTCGGGCCGAACTGGCGCTCTCGGAAATCCAGCAACAGGCGCTGCGCGACGGCGTGCTGGAACCAGCGGTCGTCTACGGCTACTTCCCGGCGCAATCCGAGGGCGACGACCTCATCGTCTACGAGCCGGACGATTCGCGGACTGAGGCCGCCCGGTTCACATTCCCTCGACAGCAGGGCAAACAGGGACACTGCCTGGCCGATTACTTCCGCTCTGTCGACTCGGGCGAGATGGATGTCATCGGCTTCCACGTCGTGACGATGGGTTCGCGCGTTGGTGATTACGCTCAGGAGCTGTATGCGGACAATCGTTACCAGGACTACCTCTACTGGCACGGGTTTGGCGTCGAGATTGCGGAGGCGCTGGCCGAGTACTGGCACCGCCGGATTCGGCAGGAGCTGAACATCGGCGGCTTGGACGGTGCGACGCCGGAGGAGCTGTTCAAGACCAACTATCAGGGCGCCCGTTATTCATTCGGTTATCCCGCGTGTCCCAATCTGGAAGATCAGGCGTTGCTCTGGCAGTTGCTCCGGCCAGAACGGATTGGCGTCAGGCTGAGCGAAGAGTTCCAGATGCATCCGGAACAATCGACCTCGGCGTTGATCGTGCACCACCCCGAGGCTCGCTACTTCAGCATCTGATCGGAATCTAGGCGTGGAGCGCGGTAGGCTGCGTTCGGTTGACGTCGACTCACTCGAAGCGAAGAGGATCCGACCGGTGAAGTCGCAGGCGCGGCATGGCTGATCTCTTCCGCCCACGCTGGCGCGAGGGCAATGATCCGTTCCGACGGATCGTTGTGCAGACGACGTTGCGGTTCATGGAGGTCGAGGCGGCGGGCGGCATCGTACTGGTCATTGCGGCGGCAATCGCGCTGATCTGGGCCAATCTCGACATCGGCTCGTACGACTCGTTCTGGCATTCCCATATCACGCTGGATCTGGGTATCTGGTCGTTTGACCAGTCGTTGCAGCATGTCGTCAACGACGTGCTGATGGTGGTCTTCTTCCTGGTCGTGGGCGCCGAGATCAAGCGCGAAGTGACCCACGGCGAGCTGCGCGATCCACGCCAGGCGGCACTGCCGATCTTCGCCGCGCTGGGCGGGATGCTGGTTCCTGCGGCGCTCTACGCAGCGCTGAACGCGGGCGGGGAGGGCAGTTCCGGCTGGGGCATCCCGGTCGCCACCGACATCGCGTTTGCCCTGGGCGTCCTGGCTCTTGTCGGCAAAGGCGTCCCGGTCCAGTTGAAGGTGTTTTTGCTCACGCTTGCCGTGGCCGACGATGTAGGCGGGATCCTGATCATTGCGATCTTCTACTCCGACTCGATCCAGGTTGAGTGGATCCTGGGCATGGTTGGGGCGATCGCCTTCCTGCTGTTGCTCAAGCGCGCGGGATTCCGCCACATCGGCATACACGCGATCGGTGGGGTCTTCCTCTGGCTCACGCTCTGGGAGGCCGGTGTGCATGCGACGCTGGCAGGAGTGATGCTGGGCCTGATCGTTCCAGCCGACGCGCTCTACGGCGACAGAGGCATCACCCGGCGGATCGACTACCTGCTACAACGCCTGCGATACGTACAGGAAGACCCCGACCCGGCTGTCCGCGAGCACGACTCTCACGAAGCGTTGCGCAACATCGAGCACGTTGCCCGCGAGGGAGTGAGCCCGCTTGAGCGCCTGGAGGAAGACATTGCGCCGATCTCGGCGTTTGTCGTTGTCCCGCTCTTCGCCCTGGCCAACGCGGGAATTCACATCACCGGTGAGAGCATCGACGCTGCCCTGGGGTCGAACATCGCCTGGGGCATATTCCTGGGGCTTCTGATCGGCAAGTTCTTCGGCATCGTCGGCGCATCAGCGCTTGCGATCCGGCTGGGGATTGCGTTCAAGCCCGCTCAGTTGCAGTGGTCGCACCTCGGCGGAGCGGCGCTCCTGGCCGGGATCGGCTTCACGGTTGCAATCTTCATCGCCAACCTCAGCTTTGAGGCGGGACAGACCGAACTGCTTGAGGGCGCGAAGATTGGGATCTTTGCGGCATCGATCGTGGCTGCGGTGCTGGGCTTCGCAGTGCTGCGGGCTGTGAGACCGCGCTTCTGACGTTTCTTGCCCGTTCGCTGGTGCGTTACACTTTGCACGGCTAGCCGCCGTGCGGGCTATCGTGCCGAAGCGCGGCGGTGGCATCGTTCCAATGATCGAGAGCGAGCGCCTTTGGGCGCTGATTATGAGGAGGCGGACTACGTGCAAGCGGTGAAATATGCCCGCGCCGAGAGCGTGGAAGAGGCAGTCAGCCTGCTGCAGGACGGCGGCGATGGCGCACGCCCGCTGGCAGGCGGCACCGACGTGATCGTCCAGGCGAGAGAGCGCACGCGCGACATCGATCTGTTCGTCGACATCAAGCACATTCCTGAGGTGGTCGGCATCGAGCACGGCGCAGATGGCAGCCTGACCATCGGTGCAGCCACTCCTTGCTACGAGATCTACGGCGACGACACGATCACTGAGAAGTACCCGGTTCTGGTGGACTCGTGCTCGCTGATCGGCGGCACGGCCATCCAGGGTCGTGCGTCGCTCGGCGGGAACCTGTGCAACTCATCGCCGGCGGCGGACGGCATCCCTTCGCTGATCGTCCTCGAGGGCCAGGTGGAGATTGCGGGAACGAATGGTCGGCGCACCGTGGCCGTGGAGGACTTCTGCACCGGTCCCGGACAGAACGTGCTGGGCGACGGCGAGTTCGTGGTCAAGCTTCACTTCCCGGCACCGGGCGAGCGGTCGGGCGCACGCTTCCTGCGCTTCATCCCTCGCAACGAGATGGACATCGCGGTGGCCAATGCGGCCTCGGCGGTGCGCCTCGACGGTGACGGCAATGTGACCTGGGCGCGCGTGTCGGTCGGAGCGATCGCGCCGACACCGCTGCTCGTCGGTGGAGCCGCTGACGCGATCGTTGGTCAGCCGCTGAGCGAAGAGTCGATCGCGGCTGCCGCGGCGGCGTCCAGCGCGGCCGCCAATCCAATCACCGACATGCGCGGCAGCATCCGCCAGCGGGTCCACCTCGCCGGCGTGCTGACCGAGCGGACCATTCGGCAGGCTGCCGAGCGGGCCGGCTGATCGAGCAAGATTGAATCAACGACAAAGGACAGGTACTTCATGGCAACCGAACACATCGTCGTCAACTGCACGATCAACGGGGAACAGCAGGTGTTCCTGGCGAACGAGCGCGACTCGCTGCTCGAAGCGCTGCGTGACCGGATCGGTCTGACCGGCGCAAAAGAAGGCTGCAACAACGGCAACTGCGGCGCCTGCTGCGTCAACATGGACGGCCGAATTGTCAACAGCTGCCTCGTCATGGCCGCCGAGTGCGAAGGCTCCGAGATTCGCACGGTCGAGGGGCTGGCCGATGGCGACCAGCTCTCGCCGCTGCAGAACGCATTCCTCGAGCAGGCCGCGCTGCAGTGCGGTATCTGCACGCCCGGCTTCCTCGTAGCCGCCGAGGCGCTTCTCGAGCAAAATCCCGATCCGAGCGAACACGAGATTCGCTACTGGCTGGCCGGCAACCTCTGCCGTTGCACCGGCTACGACAAGATCATCAAGGCCGTCCAGCAGGCCGCTGGACAGAGCATCGTCTAACCACACCCGTCACGCTGATCTCACGCTGACAGAAGGGAAAACTGGCATGGTCACCGCTCAGTCGAAAGAAACCGAGAAGTACAACGTCATTGGCACCCGTCCGATTCGCCATGACGGTGTCGACAAGGTCACCGGCGCCGCGCAATACGGCGCCGACCTGAATCTGCCGGGGATGCTCGCCGGTCGAGTCTTGCGCAGCCCGCACGCACACGCCCGGATTGTCAGCATTGACACGTCCAAGGCGGAGGCACTGGACGGCGTGCAGGCCGTGATCACCAATGCCGACTTCCCCCGCGCGGGCGACGAGGAGATCGACACCGGTGAAGGCACGGCGAACCTGAAGTGGGTGCTGGACAACGTCATCGCGTCGGACAAGGTGCTCTACAAGGGACACGCGGTCGCTGCGGTGGCCGCCGCCGACCACCACATCGCTGAGGACGCGCTTGAGTTGATCGAGGTCGAGTACGAGCTGCTCACGCCGGTGCTCGACGTCCGCGACGCCATGGTGGACGGCTCGCCGCTGCTTCACGACGGCCTGCACACGGCCGCGATGGACGGCTCCAAGAGCGACAACCCCAGCAACACGGCGTCGCACCTCCAGTTCACCAAGGGCGACCTCGACGCCGGCTTCGCCGACGCTGATGTGGTCCTGGAGCGCGAGTTCGAAACCTCAATGGCCCACCAGGGCTACATCGAGCCGCACAACGGCACCGCCTACTACCGCGCCGACGGCACGCTTGACGTCTGGACCTCGACGCAGGGCGCTTTCGTGGTTCGCGACTCGGTTGCACCGCTTCTGCAGCTTTCGCCGTCTCAGGTGAAGGTCACGCCGATGGAGATCGGCGGCGGCTTCGGCGGCAAGATTCCGATTTACCTGGAGCCGTTGGCGGCGCTGCTCTCACAGAAGACCGGCCGACCGGTCAAGCTGACCATGAACCGCGAAGAGGTGCTTCTCGCGACCGGTCCGACCTCGGGTACCTACATGCGGGTGCGGATGGGCGCCAAGCGCGACGGCACGATCACGGCCGCCGATGTGCATCTCGCCTTCGAGGCAGGGGCCTACCCGGGCTCGCCCGTCGGCGCCGGTGCGATGTGCGCGCTTGCTCCCTACGACATTCCCAACCAGCGGATTGACGGGTACGACGTCGTCGTCAACAAGCCGAAGACGGCCGCCTACCGGGCTCCCGGCGCTCCACAGTCGGAGTTCGCCACCGAGTCGGTGCTGAACGAGCTCGCGGAAGAGTTGGGCCTCGATCCGCTCGAGATGCGGCTGCAGAACGCCTGCGTCGAGGGTGCGCAGCGGGCCGACGGTTTCACTTACGGCATCATCGGCAACGTTGAGTGCCTCGAGGCCGCACAGGAATCGCCCCACTGGCAGTCGGAGCTTCAGGGACCGAACCGCGGGCGCGGCATCGCCCAGGGCTTCTGGTTCAACATCGGCTTCGAGTCCTCGGCTTATGCGCAGGTCAACGGCGACGGCACGGTTCCGCTGGTGCTCGGTTCGACCGACATCGGCGGTACCCGCGCTTCGATCGCGATGCAGCTCGCCGAGACGCTCGGTATCTCGGCCGAGGAAGTGCGCCCGCACGTGGTCGACACCAACTCGGTCGGCTACACACAGGTCACCGGCGGCAGCCGAACGACGTTCGCTGGCGGTTGGGCCGCCTACGAGTGCGCGATGGACATTCGCCGCCAGATGGAGGAGCGCGCCGCGCAGATCTGGGAGTGCGACGCAGCCGACGTCACATACGGCGACGACGCCATCATCCGCGGTCCAAGCGACGAAGACGGCAACGACCAGCAGTTCAGCTTCAAGGAGCTCGCCGGCCAACTGGTCACCTCGGGTGGCCACATTGTCGGCCGCGCGGACGTGAACAAGACCTCGAGCGGACCTGCGTTCGCGACACACATCGTCGATGTCGAGGTCGACCCCGACACTGGCAAGGTTGACATTCTTCGCTACACCGCGGTCCAGGATGCCGGCACGGCGATCCACCCGGCATACGTCGAGGGACAGATGCAGGGCGGCGTCGCCCAGGGCGTCGGTATGGCGCTGAACGAGGAGTACTACTACGACGAGTCCGGCGATCTGAAGAACGCCAGTTTGCTCGACTACCGGATGCCGACCGCGCTCGACCTGCCGATGATCGAGACGAACATCGTCGAGGTCCCGAATCCGGGCCACCCGTTTGGTGTGCGCGGAGTCGGCGAGGTGCCGATTATCCCGCCGGCGCCGGCCGTGCGGGCGGCGATTGCCAACGCGATCGGTGTGCACATGAACGAGCTGCCGATGTCGCCACGCGCCATCCTCGACGCGACGCTGCCGTCGGGGGACTGAGCCGTCTAACCCCCAATCCCTCTCCCGTTAGGAGAGGGATTGGGTGAGGGCACTCATGGTCACGGTCCTGATCCCTCAGCCGCTCAGGACACTCACCGACGGCGAGCCGGTACTGACGGCTGAGGGTCACAACATCCGCGCTGTCATCAGAGACCTCGCGCCACGCTACCCGGAACTCGCCGACCGCCTCGTCAACGAAGGCAAGATCGGGCGAGGCATCTCGCTGGCGATCAATGGAGACGTGGTCTCAACGGGCCTGATCACGAAAGTGCCTGAGGGCGCAGAAATCGCGATTGTTCCGCAAATCAGCGGCGGCTAATGCCGCTACTGTCCAGACGTCAGCACTGCGATCGATGCGGTGAAGCCGTGGAGATAGTTTTCGCCCCCGACGGGCCCGATCTCTCCATTACAGAAGAATCCGGCGGTCGGCACCGGGCCGAAGATCTCCGAGAGGGCGGCGGCGTCGTGATCGGGCTCTCCGAACAGACCTCGGCCGCGTCCGTTGCAGGAACAGAGCAGCGCTCCGACGACCTCTTCCTCGGGCTCGAGGGCGTCTCGGAGGTCGGTGAGGCGGGTGCGTAGATCGTCATCGGCGGCCTGTGCGTCGCGGAACTGGAACTGGAAGGTCTGCCCGACCCGCGGGATCGCATTGATCGCCACGATTCCTGACTCACGGTCGGCGCCCATCACGTTGCGGATCAGGAAGTCACCACGCTCGTGGGTCTCCTTGTACTCGTTCATCGCAAGGCCAACCAGCAGGTTTCGCGCCGCTCGGTCTCGTGTCTCGTCGTCAAGTTCCAACAGCGTTTCTTGCAACACCTCGAGCGCAGGACGCGAGCCCAGCGTCTTCACGGTGTTGTTCTCGCAATCGGTCACGATCCACGGTTGACCCAGCGGCTCCGCGCCCTGCGCAACGATCGGACGCACCGAGACCCCCGTGAGTCCCATCATCACCGCGCCGCTCTTCAGTGCCTGATCGTCGATGAACACGCCGCAGCCGTCTTGCTGCCGATGAGAAGAAGCCATGCCGCCGAGCAGCACGATCTCAGGACGCAACTGCTGCAAATGTCCGACGAGCCGGTCGGTCATCACAGTGAACGGATTGCTGAACATCAACCAGACTTCAGGACCGTCCTGGATTGGTTCGAAGACGTCATCCGTCATCGACTCCGGGTCGATCGCCAGCGGTTTGAACTCGGCTCCCGGCAGCGAGAATCCGAGGATGGCGATGGCGGACCCCTCCTCGGCTTCCAGTGAAGAGCCGATCACGCTCTGTCCCGATGCGCCAATCAGGTGGCGAGCACCGGTTGATTCTCTCAACCGCTGGATGACCTCGGCATAGTGCTCGGCGTAGCGCGAGTCGATGAAGACCAGTAGCAGATCCGGTGACGTGGTGAGGTCCATACCCCGCAAGGCCGACTCGCAGGCAGACTCCCACTCCGCTTCGAATGCCACCGCTGCGGATGCTCTGGCCGTTCCGGTCTCCACGGTCGCCCGGCCGGGGCCACTCGAGCGACGGATTGTGTTCTCGGTTGTTGACCCGTGGTTAGCCATCTGAACACTCCGTTCACCCGCGTTGCGGTTAGCATTTCAAAGGGTAGCCGTTGAACAGGAATCAAATGACTCAACATTCGGGCTCTACGGATTCATCGGACTTATCCGATTTACCGCCGAGCGACCTGGACGAACTCGCCCACGCAGCACGTGGGCTCGCTCAGCGCGGCGGCGACATCCTCATGGATCGCTTCCACGCGACAATAGAAATCTCATTCAAGGGTCAGAACGCTCACGATCCAGTCACAGAGGTAGATCACGCGATCGAAGACCTCATTCGGGCTGACGTGCACGACAATTTCCCGGAGCACGGTGTGCTCGGCGAGGAGCGGGAGAACGGCGGTCCAGTCGATGCGGACATCGTCTGGATCATCGATCCGCTCGATGGCACCTCGAACTTCATCAACGGAATCGGCATGTTCGCCTGCTCGATTGGGATTCTCCACCGAGGCACGCCGATTGCGGGTGCGATGTGGCTACCGTCCAATCGGTTTCTCACTCCCGGTGTCTACCACGCGCGAGCCGGGGGTGGTCTGATGTTCAACGGCGAGGAAGTCGATTGCGGCGCCCCGGCGTTGCAGGCGGCCTCTCGATTGAGCACCGTGCCAGCCGGGACCGGCGGCGTGACCGGTCCTGCGGGCCGCCGATTCGGCATTGCCCGGACCTTCGGCAGCACGGCGACTGAACTGGCCCTCGCCGCAGAGGGTTCAGTGCAGATGGCGCTGTTTGACGGTTCGCGGATCTGGGACGTCGCCGGCGGAGTCGCTCTGTGCATTGCGGCCGGCCGAGCGGTCTACACCAAACCCAGGCGCACAGACGCGGGCTGGCGACCATTCACACGCTTCTGCGACCGTGTTGAAGGCCCGATCACGATGTCAAAGCTGCGCGCCTGGAGCGACCCACTGGTTGCCGGCGACGCCGAGGTGTTACCCAGCTCCGCGTCGGACCTGAAGCGGGCACAGAGCGTCGCCGCCACCGCAAAGCGCGCGGCGGTCAAGAGCGTGAAGCGGGCATTCCCGAACCTGCCGCTGCCGTCCTATCCCTAGACGCTGACTGCGGTCAGGCGTGGACGACGGGCAGCACCTCGTCGAAGAGACGCTGTGACTGATACATGATCGCGTCGTCGCCGCGAGCCATCGGACGCATGATGAACTTGCTCACGCCGGCGGCTCGGTACGCGTTCACTCGCTTCAGAATCTCGTCGGCGTCACCGACCGCGAAGTAGGTGTCGGGATTGACCTCGGGGAGTCGCGCCTTGATTCCCTTGATGGTCATTTGGACGTCTTCGTCGTCCCACGAGCCGAAGTGGTAGCCGAACCCAGCGCCAAAGTGATCGGGCTCGTAGTCCGTGCGTCCGGCCTCCGCCAGCGCGGCACGGATCTGCTGGATGATCGGCCCGACTTCGTGCGCCGACTGGATCCCGGCGACCCAGCCGGTCCCGATCCGCGCGGTGCGGCGGATCGCGGCCTTGCTGTGACCGCCGATCCAGAGCGGCAGCGGGTCTTGCACCGGACGCGGCGAAATGGTGGCGTTGTCGTAGGTGAAGTGTTCACCGTGGTAGGTGAACGACTCCTCGTTCCACAGTCCGTTGATGATGTCCAGCATTTCGTCGGCGATAGGCGCGCGCCCCCGGAGCTCACGATGGGTGACGTTCCACTCGGGTGCGAATCCGCCCCCGACGCCGAAGGCGGGCAGCATCCGACCATTGGAGAGGAAGTCAATGGTGGCGCACTGCTTGGCCAAAACCAATGGATCACGGAAGCCGACGACCACGACATTCATGCCGAACTTGAGCTTCTCGGTGCGGGCCGCCAGCGCCGCCATGAAGGTCATCGACTCCAGAATCGGTTCACGCGAGATCAGTCGATCGGTCTGCCAGATCGAGTCGACCTCGTGTTCTTCGCACAGGTCGATCCAACGCCACATCGTGGCGACATCGGAGAAAGGGAAGTTAGCCAGGCCCATGCCGATACGGTCGCTCATCGTCGGTTCCTCCAGCTAGCGTCGTCGTCTATGCACTCAGCCTAAACGGCGGGTAGCGGTCGGTGATCAGCAGGAAACCATATGCGTCGACCCGTAGCCAGTAGCGGCCAACTCCGACGGCGAAGTCGAACAGCGGTCTCGGATGCTTGCCCGTGATCAGGATCGAGAACCAGGCGGCGATCGTTGCCAGGAATGCCAGGACGCCGAGGATGACGAGCACAATGTAGTGCGGAATCAGCAAGAGCCACTTGACGATCGGCAGGAACTGGTTGAGTTGATCGGCATCAGGGTAGTCCAGCTCCAGGTGCACGCTCTGCTCCTCATCCGTCGACGGATACTGGTCCGTCAGCAAGCTGATGTACGCAGAGACGCGGAACTGGAAGCGGCTCAGGTTGACCAGGAAGTCGAACCACCAGCGCGGGTACTTCTTGCGGAAGAGGAGCATCAATACGAGGGGCAGGAAGAACGCGGCAGCGAACCAGCCTGAGCCTGAGTCGTCGATGAAGCCCTCGACTGCAAGGCTGATAGCCAGAAGGGGAGCCACCGGCATCAGATAGGAGAGGATGACAATCGGGATGGCTAAGGGGATGCGCAGCAGGGTGCTGAGTCGGTCACGCGATTCCGGGTAGTCGATCTCTAGCCGTGCCGGATACGCGTCGGGCTGGTGCTCCATCGGTCACCTCCAGTGCAGCGAATGCTACTCCGCGAGACGCATCGGGCGTTGCCAGATGCCCACATCCCAGTACTGGTCGAACTTGCGCCCGCATTCCTTCCACACACCGGAGAGTGTGTAGCCGACCTTTTCCGTCATCGCGATTGATGCGTCGTTGGGCAGGGTGATCAGGGCGAAGAGCTGGTGCAGCTCTTCGACTTTGGCCAGTTCGTCGTAGAGCGCGTACCAGAGCCGGGTGCCGACGCCCCGTCCGACTTCGCCTGGCAACAGGTACACGCTCGTGGCGACGCTGCTGTCGTAGGCGGCCTTCGGATAGAGCGCGCTTGAATACGAGTGCCCGACGATCTTGCCGTCAGGTTCGACCGCGACCATCACGCGGTATGGCCCTGAATCCGAGTACTTTGAGAACCACTCGCGCTTCGCTTCGACGGTGTGCGGCTCGGTGTCGAAGGTGGCCGCGCTGGTCAGGATGTAGTGGTTGTAGAGGTCGGCCAGTTGGGGTATGTCGGCATTGACGGCGGCGCGAATCATGAGATCGTCGGTCATGGGATCGTCCTGGCAAGTGGAACGCAAAACGGCGGACCCGAAGGCCCGCCGTCAGCTTATGTGAACCGGGGCAGGAGGATTAGCCAAACAGGCGGCTGCCCTCGATGGCAGGCTTGAAGACTCGCTCGATCTCTTCGCCGGCCCGTTCCACCGTCCAGCGTTCGTTGCTGGAGAGGTTGCGAATGATCTCGTACTGGTTGTAGAGACCGATGTCGAAGCCCATCGCCTGGATCACCTGGCCGTTGAGCCAGTCCGAGGCCTCGGAGGCCATGTAGACGATCGGCACGGCGACGTTGGCGGGAGAGCGGCGCGGGTCAACCGTGGTCTCCGAGTCCTCATCGAATCCGCGTGAGCGTCGATCCGTCGGCACGGTGTCGGTCATTCTGGTTGAGGCGCCCGGCCCGATTGCGTTCGAGGTGACCCCGTAGCGTCCCAGCGCGTTCGCACAGCTATAGGTGAAGCCGACGATGCCGAGCTTGGCGGCGGCGTAGTTGGGCTGACCGGGCGCGCCGTGCAGGCCGGAACCGGAGGTGAAGTTGATCAGCCGGTAGTGGCCCTCGCGGTTGGCGCGCCAGTAGATTGAGGCGTACTTGGTCGTGTTGAAGGTGCCCTTCATGTGCACCGCCACGACCGCGTCCCATTCCTCTTCGGTCATGTTGAAGACCATCCGGTCGCGCAGGTTGCCGGCCACGTTGACCAGAATGTCCAGGCGACCAAACTCGTCCAGCGCCTGCTGGATGATGCCCTCTGCACCGTCATAGTCGGCGACCGAGGTGTAGTTGGCGACGGCGTTGCCGCCGGCGTCGCGAATCGTCGCGACGGTTTCGTCCGCCGGTCCCGATTCGCCGCCCGTACCGTCGACCGCGCCGCCCAGGTCATTGACGACTACGCTGGCGCCATTCGCGGCGAACAGCTTGGAGACTTCAGCACCGATTCCACGACCTGCGCCGGTCACGATCGCGACGCGATTGTCAAGCATTCCCATGATGTCTTTCCCTCTCGGAGTCGACTAGCCGTAGAAACCGCCGCCGCCGACGGCCGGCTTGAATAGTTCTTCGATCTGCTGGGCTGCGCCCTCGGTCGTCCAGCGCTCGGTTCCGCGCACCTGGCGGATTACGGCGGGCTTGTTGAAGAGCTGCAGCTCATAGCCCGAGGCGCCGACGATCTGGCCGTTCAGCCAGTCGGACTGCTCGGAAGCGATGTAGACCAGCGGCACAGCGACGTTGGCCGGTGACCGCTGCGGGTCTTCCTCTTCCGAGTCGCCGATGTTGCTGCCGGCGCGGCGTCGTTCCTCCGGCACGGTGTCGGTCATGCGTGTCGAGGCGCCCGGCGAGATCGCGTTGGCGGTCGCGCCGTAGCGGCCCAAGGCGTTCGCGCAGCTGTAGGTGAAGCCGACGATGCCCATCTTGGCCGCCGCGTAGTTAGGCTGTCCGGGCGCGCCGAAGATGCCGGAAACCGAGGAGAAGTTGATCAGTCGGTAGTGGCCCTTGCGTTCGGAGCGCCAGTGGATCGACGCGTACTTGGTGAGGTTGAAGTGACCCTTGAGGTGAACGTCGAGCACGGCGTCCCACTCCGCCTCGGTCATGTTGAAGACCATGCGGTCACGCAGGATGCCCGCCGTGTTGACCACGATGTCGAGATCGCCGAAGTTGTCCAGCGCCGCCTTGACGATGCCTTCGGCAGCGTCGTAGTCGGCCACCGACGAATAGTTGGCGACCGCTTCGCCGCCGGCGTCGCGGATGGCGGCGACAACCTCATCGGCCGGTGCCGCGGCCGCACCGCTGCCGTCGACCGCGCCGCCGAGGTCGTTGACCACGACCTTTGCGCCCTCGGAGGCGAATAGCTTGGCCGTCTCGGCCCCGATCCCACGACCCGCGCCGGTGACAATCGCCACCCGGCCATCAAGCATTCCCATGTGTGATTCCTCTCAGCCCACAGCGCCGTCAGGTCGGACGTGCGGGAAAAATTTCACAGGCAGACACAGGCTATCACCGAGGGTTGCTAGCTTCTGATAGCCAGGACCTCCCTCAGGAGGGATCTCGTGATGCGGATTTAGTGCCGCGGACCTCGACGATTGGGATCCGGCGCCGTGTCGATCAGCTCTCTGCTGGTCGCCGTCTCGTTGATCACCGGTTCGTACAGACCCAACTGCGGCGGGCCCATCAGCACGCCGGCCACGGTCCCCTGGGCGTGACCTCTGCGGAACGCCTCCGACTGCGTCCAGGCATGGAATGCGGCCTGATCTTCCCACACTGAATACGAGATGTAGTCGCCCGGTTCCGCTCCTCGCAGCAGCATGAACTGGACGAATCCGGGTACCTCCTGCAGATAGGTCTCGCGATTCCTCCAGATTTCTTCCCACTCGGCTTCGCGTTCGACATTGACACTGAAGCGGTTCATGGCCAGATACACGGTGCGTCTCGCATTCAGTTGGCAGCCACGTCATTCACGCCACCCGCCGGGGCGGCCGGCGAATAGACTGAGTCTAGATGAGGCGCCGACTCCTGCCACTCACCGCCTTGACGTGCGCTGTTGCGATCGCGGTGCTACTCCGTGCTGCGGCATCAGACGTTGACTCTGTCGCCGCCGTTGAGCAGGCCGGATTTGAGGGCGTGGTCGTCACCGAGACCGCCCTTGACAATTGCACCATTGGCGCGGAGAGCGCGTCGATCCTGGCCACTTACGAAGCCGCCCAGCTACTCCCGCCCGCGCCGGCCAACTCGGTGGACATTGGCGTGGCGCTCCAGGCCGACGAACGCAGCCTCGCACTGTTCCCTGAACTCGATTTCAGACCGCCAGGATCGCCTGTTGACTCGTCCCGCGACACCATTCGGCCTCCGCCCACGCCACAGGTCTCCTGATCATCTGTCGAGGCTGAGCATGCGCGCACGTTCGCGCAGTGAGAAGGTGGTGTTGTGAAGACTCTTTTTTCTCTCGTGGTTCTGGGCGTATTGGCCGCCGTAATCAGCGCCTGCAGTATGCCGAACGTCAACGACATCGACGACATCGAAGTCGAGGCAGCGCGAGCGCAAGACGCCGCTCAGCGAGCGCAAATCCTTGCAGCGCTCGAGCCGCTCGATCCATTGCGCTATCACCATCTGGATCAAATCATCCGCGACGAGCATCGGATTCCAGCCGACGCGGTGATCTGGGCAAACCGGGCCCGCGAAGTGCTGGACTGGGTCGATTGGCCGCTCGAGTTGAGCGACCACGTCGAGCAGTACAGCGAGTGGCTCGCTTCACTGGTGGCCGCATTCCGCAACGACGACGCCCACGCAGCGGCCGAGCCGTCGAAGATCGTCCATGCGCTGGCGCATACGTTTGAGGCCACGCTGGAAGCATGGCTGGGCAACGAATCCCTGCCGGCCGTCCCGCAATTGGCTGGCCTGGAACCTCCGACGCACGATGACGGCGAACACGGTGGACACGGTGGTCACGGCGAGTAAGTGGCATCTGCTGGTTGCGCTCGCGCTGGGCGCGACGATCTTCTGGCTCGTCTGGTCCGATGCGTCGGCGCATGCCGCGTACGAGTCGTCAAGCCCGGAGTTTGCAACAGTGCTCAGCGAACCACCGAGTGAGATTCGCATTCGGTTCACCCAGGAACTCTTTCGCCGTGAGGGCGCGAACGGCATCACGCTGACTCACCTGGACGGCGGAGCCGAGGTCCGCCTTGGTGAACCGCGGATCGACAACAAAGACCGGCACGTGATGACGGCTTCCGTCGATGAACAGTTGGAACCGGGCCGCTACGTCGTGTCATGGACCAATCTCTCGGCAGAGGACGGCGACTCCGACTCCGGGTCGTATCCGTTCTACCTCGGACGAAGCCCGACTCCAACCGAAGAACAGGAGGACCGCCGGAACGCCGCGGAGTTGCTGATCGTCTATCCCGGAGACGACGCAGAGAGTGTCCGCGAACAGGAGGCGACGCCACAACGGACTCCAACGGTCGTCCGTTCGGAGTCCTCGGACAACGCCAGCCTCGGAGTCGGTCCAATCATCTGGCTGGTCGTTGGCCTCGTGGCGGCGTTGATTCTGGTCGGTTCGCTCGGCTTCCATCTCGGACGTGGACGAGCGCGGCGATGACGCTCCTCCTGCGCTGGTTGGCGTTGCTGCTTGGCGCATGGGCGATTGTCGCCTGCGGCAACGATTCGCCCGGCCTGGGAGACGGAGAATCCCGGATTCCGGTTTCCGGTTTATTGGTCTTCACCGTCGGTGTCGACCTCTGGATCCAGGACGATCAGGGCGCACGCCCACTGATTCAGGCCGGACAGGATCAACAGTTGCTTCAACCGGCGATTTCGCCCGACGGCACGCGTGTCGCCTATGTGGTCTTCCAGCTCACTAACGCCGAGGGCACCTCGATCGGCACCGACCTCGCCGTTGCGAGCCTGGATAATCCCCAACAGGAGATCGTCGTGCGGCATGCCAGGCAGGCGGAGTTCATCTGGACTCCGCGCTGGACGCCCGACGGCCAGTCCCTGATCTTCACCCACGAGCCGGGCGAACTCACAATCCGCATCGTCCGCCTCGATCTGCAGCGCCGGGAGGCGGAAGTCCTGCGCGAAGACGCCCGTGATGCCGACATATCGCCCGATGGCTCGCGCCTCGTCTTCGTCAACACTCCCTACAGCGGCGATCCGCACCTCGTCGTGCGAGACCTGTCCAGTGGGGCGGAGGTCGTCCTCGACCCGGAACGCGAGTGGCCGCCGATACCGGTTCGGCTGCCTCGGTTCGCTCCCGACGGCGAATCCGTTGTGTTCTCCGGCGGGCAGTTCCTGCCGCAGGTCTCCACACGGGTGATTGGACTCAACGGGCCGGAGGACATCTGGAGCTACCAACTCACGACCGGTGTTCTGACTCAACTTGCCGCGATCGGCGAAGATCAGCCCGACTTCGCCATCTCTGATGACGGCCGACACGTGCTGATCATGGGCGCATTCGGCATGTACCTGGTTGAGGCCGCGCCCAGGGACCCCCCCTACGCGATCGCTCCCGGCGAGTTCCATGGCAGCATCGACTGGACCGGCAGTATCGCCGAGCAGGAGTGGCAGACCATTCGCGAGTCGGTCTTCGAGTTGCCGGACGCCGCGCAATGAAACGCACCGTGGCCGTGCTCCTCGGCCTGGCCGCCGTACTCGCAGTATTGCTCTGGCCGCAAAGCGTCGACGCGCACGCGCTGCTGGCTCGCGCCGACCCTCCCGTCAACGCCTCACTGCGCGAGTCGCCGACCAGGGTGACGCTGTTCATGACCGAACAGTTGCAGCGCACCCACAGTTCGGTCCAGGTGCTCGACAGCGCGGCACAGCGGCGCGATATCGGCGAGACGGAGTTCTCGGACGAAGTTCCGACCCAGATGGGCGTCCGCGTGCTCAGACTCGAGCCCGGCGTCTACACGGTCGTGTGGCAAACGTTGTCCGAGGTCGACGGTCACACCTGGACCGGCTCCTATGTCTTCTCGGTGCTGAACGAGGACGGCTCCGCGCCATCTGGCAGCGGCATTGCGATCGATCTCGATCGTCCCGGCCCTCCCGTCGCAGCCGACGCGGCGGTGAAAGCGATCGGGCTCGCCGCGCTGGTGCTGTTTGTCGGCGCGGTGCTGATCAGTTGGCTGTTGCGACCGTCGCCGCTGCCAACGCTGCTTCCGCTCATGGCCGGAACGCTCGTGGTCGCGATTGCCGGGACGGCCTATGAATCGATCGCCGGAGCGCTGCGCCTGGGCGATATCGGATTCCTCGGCGACGTATTGTTCGACTCGCGCAACGGTCTCTGGCTGCAGCAGCGCTGGTACGCGCTCCTCCTGGCGGCGCTGGCGCTCAGCGTTCGACTGATATGGCCTCGAATCGTCGATCATCGAACGTTGCTTCGTCTGTTGGCGTTGTTGGCGTTGGCCTGGCTGGCGTCGACCTCGGCCGTCTCGCATGGCGCAGCGATCGGCTCCGGCTGGATCTGGGGAACGCTGTTCGATGCCCTGCATCTCTCGCTGGTCGCGGTCTGGATCGGCGGTCTGGCGAGCCTGATCCTGGCCCTGAGAGACAGGCCCGGGGCACGGGTTGAAGCGGTCAGGCGTTTCTCGATCGTGGCGGCTGCGTCGGTTCCCGTGCTGTTCGCCGCCGGATTGCTTTCGGCGCTGATTCAGATCCCCAACGTCGACGGGCTCATCGACACGGACTGGGGCCTGGTCTTCATCGCCAAGATCGCCGTGCTCCTGGCGCTGTTCTCCGCTGCCGCCACAAACGCATTCCTTCTGCGTCCTCGTGACGCCGACGCCGATGGGCAGGACGAGGATCTGGCCCGCCGCTTCCGCCGGGTGATGCGCATCGAAGCGGTCCTGGGACTGGTGGTGATCGTCGTCTCCGCTGTGCTGACCCAGTTGCCCTCGCCAGCCAGCGCCCAACCCGAGATTGAGCAAAAGGACAACACGGTCGTAGAAACGGTCGCTCGCGGCGACGTCGTGGTGTCGCTCGAGATCTCGCCCAATCTGGTCGGATTCAACAGCTGGACGGCGACAGTCGACGCGCCGTCGAACAATCCCGTGGAAGATCTGCTGCTGCGCTTCCGCTATCAGGATGCTGCCGTCGGTCCGGTAACTGTCAGGACAACACCAATCGGGGAGGGTCGCTTCCAGCTCGAAGGGGCCTACTTCGGATTGCCGGGCGAGTGGACAGTCGAAATGGAACTGCGCCGGGCTTCAGGCGACGATCTTCTGGCGGCAGTGGGGACGAGCGTGGAGTCCGGCTACCAGGCATCGCCATTCGCCGCCGATCGTGGTGGCGCGCTCGCTCTCCCCTTGACCCAGATGGACTGGAACGGAGTCGGCGCGCTCTGGGCGCTCATCATCGGTGGGCTGGCCTGGATCAATAGGCCCAACCTCAGGGAGCGCTTCGGGCCTCGCGTCGCGGACGGCGCGTTCGTCGGCGCAGTGCTGGGCTTGATCGTGGCGGTCGTCTTACTGACAGGGCTGCATGTTGAGCCCGGGCGAACGTTGGCCAATCCGGTTGCGTTGTCGGCAGAGTCCGTTGAACGGGGCTCGGCGCTGTTTGCCGCCAACTGCGTTTCCTGCCACGGAGACGCCGGCGCGGGCGACGGTCCCCTCGCCGACTCGTTGCCGGCCCCACCGGCCAACTTCACTATTCATGTCCCGTTCCATCCCGACGGCGTGCTCTACGCCTGGATCACCGACGGCATTCGCGGTACGGGAATGCCCGGATGGTCGCCCCAGTTGTCAGATCAGGAGCGCTGGGACCTGGTCAACTTCCTACGTGCGAACTTCGACCCCCTCGCCGCGCAGTGAGGCGCCTCACAGTCTGCGTCTTGTGCCTGCGGCGGAGACCGGCTCCGACTCGATCGGAGACGGAGATGTCACGGAGTAACAGAGCGCGCTTGCCGTACTCCGAATACTTTCCGACAGCCGAAGCAGCGGTCAACCAGCCCCCTCCCCCTGATACGCTGAATCTGATTCACGGCGACGGGCGCATGACAGGAACGCAATATGGTCACCGCGATTGAGAACCCCGGCCTCGACCTCGACTGGTTGAATCTGGAGATCGACGACGATTTCGACATCAACGTCGGCCGCAAGGGCATCACCCTGCAGTCAATCAACCAGCGCATGGCCGGCGTCGACGCTGTCGACGAGGCGGACCGGAGGTCGTTCGCGCCCAGGGGGATTGAGCCCGATCCGCGCTCCAACGCGCACGCGCGACAGTACCGCGAGAAGGGCGACGTCTGGTCCGAGTCCGCGATGCTGCTGTACGAGGAAGCCCTGCAGCGTCAGTGGTCCTCGGCCCGCGACATCCCCTGGGACACGATCGGCGACCAGCCCGACGACATCGAAAAGGCGATGTGTACGTTGTGCACCTTCCTCACCCAGGTCGAGTTCATCGCCGGCGACGTTCCCGGCCGTTTCCTTGAGACGGTCCACCCAGACTTCTTCGAGTCGCAGCTCTTCCTCGGCACCCAGCTCATGGACGAGGCACGTCACCTCGATGTCTTCCGCAAGCGCGTGCTCGTCAATGGCGGCGGTATGTCACCCGCGGGCTTCGGCGCCGTTGGACTGCTGTCGATCGACGACTTCACCGAGATGACCGCGGTCCTCCACCTCTTCGCCGAGGGCCTGGTCCAGTCGCTCTTCCGCATGGGCGAGCTGATCGGCCAGAATGAGGCCGAAAAGCGCATGTTCCGCCTGTCCGCTCAGGACGAATCGCGCCACCTCGCGTTTGGTGTCACACACACCAAGTACACCGTCGAGACCCAGCCCTGGCGCAAGGAGGAACTGCATCACTACCTCGACGCCAACGAAACCGTCCAGAACACCCAGGCCGGGCTGACGACCAACCCGATCACGGGCGAAGCTCTCGCCGTACTGGCCGGTGGCGGTATCGAGCACATTGACGAGGGTTACAACCTGCTCCTGCTGATGCGCCGGAAGCAGATCAACGAGTACTACCACCGTCTCCAGGTGGTCGGCCTCGGAGACCGGATCGACCGGATGGCCCCCGCCATGCGCGAGTTGATCACGGTCTAGCCCGGACTGCTCTGGATTGCGCCGGATTCACTCGCTCCGACACTGCCACCATCTGGACAAATCTGGACGGATCTGGACAGTTTCGGACAATCTTGAGCCCTCAAAAAGCCGCAAACGCTGAAAAACACGGGAACATCTGATGCCGACACTCTCTCCCGCCCAAAAAATGCGCGCTCAGGTCCGCGGTTGGTCCGCCGAACTGATCGAGCGGGTCGAGCAATCGGTCGCGCTCAGTCATCAGATCGACAATGTGCTCAACATCTCGATCGAACCGGATCGCGTCAGCAAATGGCTGGAGTTCGTGGAAAGCAATCCGGACCACCCGTACGCGAGGGCTCAGTTCATCATGTTCGAGGACGGCGGAGAGACCGGCCTCAAGCCCACGCCCTCGGACGATGGCATGCGCCTCAGCGATGTCGACATCGGCTCCTACGGTCATGTTCCCGACGTTTGGAACTACCGCAACGACCTGCCTCGAGGCACCCGCCCGGTGCCCGGTATGTACATGCCCGCCGGTTACGCCATCTACGAGCGCACCGAAGTCTGGGCCGACGGCGTCGCCGACCTCTACGAAGACGCAATCCGCGACCGCTGGATTCCGGCCACCGACCTCGACTGGGAGAACCGCGAGGAACTGTCACCTGAGGTCGAGCGTGCGACCGGCCAGCTCTGCGCCATCTACTCGACCTACGGCATTGCCGAGCAGAAGGTCATCTCCAAGTGGCTGGAAGATATCTCGTACGGCTTTCACGAGGTCAAGCTGTTCCTCGCGACACAGGTCTATGACGCCGGCCGCAAGGTCGAGTCTCTGCGCAAGCGCGCATTGCACGGGTCGGGAGTCATCGGCAAGGCGCCCCTTTCGGACGTCTCCGAGGCCTGGTACAGCGCGCTGACATTCACCGACATGATCGTCGCGCTGAATGTGGTCTACAAGTCCTATGAACTGACCGCATTTGAGTGCGCCACCGACTGGGCCCGCTCGGACTTCGACCGCGATCTCTTCGCCCGGCTCGCCGGCGACAGCAAGCGCCACCTCGAATACGGTCTGAAGCACCTGGAGTGGTACCACCGCTACGCCGAGCGCGCCGAGATGGAACTGCCGATCTTCCTTGTCAAGGCCGAGGCGGGCCTGGCCTCGGAGATGGCGCAATCGCCGCTGGAGCGAGAAGCGTTGGCCGTGCTCTACGCCGACGGCGTTGAACGGCTCGATGCCGGGGTCGAAGAATTGCGCAAGCTGCGCGAAAAGCAGTACCACGACTACCTGCATCGACTGCACGAACACGGCTTCAACCGCATCGGCGAGACATTCGGCATCCTCGGTCTGGCTACCCAGGATCCCCTGCTCAAGGCCCTCGATCCTGACGCACTGGTCCAGGGTGCTACCGCCGGCAGCGACTAACGCGACCCGAGTTCCGGACTACTACGCACCGCCGCGCCGTGAACACATCCGAGATCGGGCTGAACTACGTCATCGACGGGCCGTCCGATGGACGGCCCGTGTTGTTCGTCCACGGCATTCTCACCTGTCGCGCGCACTGGCTCCTCAACCTCCCGGCCTTCCACGACGCCGGATTCCGCAGTGTCACGGTTGAACTCTTCGGACACGGGTCGTCCCCTGCTCCGCAGGAAGAGGCTGCGTACCACCCGGATAGATACTCCGAGCGATTCAGCGCGCTCCGCGAACTGGTTGAGGCCGAGCGTTGGTTTGTCGTCGGTCAGTCGTTGGGCGCCGCTCTGACGCTTAACTACGCCATGTCACAGCCGGACGAAGTGATCGCGCATGTCGTCACCAACTCCCATTCAGCCTTCGGCGAACTCGAACGAATTCGCAATCCGGAGGCCGCCCGCGAGCGCGCGCAGGTGATGATCGACGGCGGAATCGACGCGGTCATGCGGCATCCACTCAATCCTCGGCGAGCGCGAGCCTTCGATCCGGCACATCGCGCCGAGTTCGATGACGCCATGCTGCTCAGCACGCCGGCGGGCATCGCTCGAACCATGATGTATACGTCTCCGCACACGCCGCTCCGGCATCGATTGCCGACCAATCCGGTCCACACCCTGTTGATCGCCGGCGACCGCGAGGAGGCATTCACGCCCGCCCGCGAGTGGGTCGAGACCAACGCCGCCAACTTCCGGGTCGAGCGAGTGTCGGCTACGCACGCCGTCAACATCAGCGCCGCCGAGGACTTCAATAGAATCTCATTACAGTTTTTGGCGGAGTACGTGTAGGCTTCGGCGGGCGTGAGGAATTTGTGGAAGAATCGGTAGATTTCACGCCGCTCCTACTAGTCAGCGTGATGGCGGTCCTGGTGCCGTTCGTCGCCTGGCGGCTGACCGGCGGCCTGGTTCCGGCGGTGGTTGGCGAAGTCCTGGTTGGGATCATCTTCGGCGAGCCGCTGCTCGGCATCATCAACCGAGACCACGTCTGGCTCACATTCCTTGCACTGTTCGGCTTCGCCTATCTGATGTTCCTCTCCGGCCTGGAGATCAACCTCAGTTTGCTCGGCCAATCACCGGGCAAACGCTGGTTTGTGCCCAAAGTCGCACTTCGCCACCCGTTGATCTCGGGCGCGGTGTTGCTCGGCATGGTGGTCGCCTTCACGTTCATCGCATTGCACCTGATGCGGCAGGTCGGGCTGATCGAGTCCAACCAGATTCCCATGCTGCTCTTCATCCTGATCGCAACTGCAGTCGGCGTCGTGGTTCCGGTGCTGAAAGACCGCCCCGATCTCGGTCGTATGGGACAGTCGCTGCTGGTCGGCGGGTTCCTGCTCGAGTTCCTCGCGATCGTCGGCGTCGGTGTGGTAGCGGCGCTCGAGCGCGAGGGGATTAGCTGGAAAATCTTCCTGATCCTTGCCGTGCCCGCTGCACTGGTGCTGATGGTCTGGCTCTCCAGGTACGGCAGCGGACGTTTCCCGATCATTCCCCGAACCATGCATGAACTGGCACAGACTTCCTCGCAGCTCAAGATTCGCGCGTCGCTGGCCTTGCTCGTCGTCTTTGTGGCGCTGTCCCAGGTTGCGGGGACTGAGATGGTGCTGGGCGCGTTCGTCGCGGGTCTCGCCGTCACGGTTGTGTCACCGCGCCACGGCTCGTCGCTCCGCGGGAAGCTGGATGCGCTGGGCTATGGGTTCTTTGTGCCCATCTTCTTTATCCACGCTGGCGCGACGCTCGACCTGGGCGCTGTGTTCGATTCCGCGGAATCGTTGATCTTGGTGCCGGTACTGCTGTTGGTGGCGTTCGGAGCGAAACTGGCGCCGTCGCTACTGGGGCTGGTCCCTGCGTGGGGCATACGCTCGGGTCTCGCGGGGGGGTCGCTGTTGAGCGCCAATCTGTCTCTGGTCCTGGCGGCCGGAGCAATCGCGGCCGACCTCGGGGTGATTGACGAAGGTCTACACGGCGCCCTCTTGGTCATGGCCTTGCTCACGACCGTACTCGCGCCGCTGATGTTCTCGACTATTGCCGGTCGAGCGCCTGAACAGGAAGACGGTCACACGCTGATCGTCGGCGGTGGCAATCTCGCCACGACCCTGGCCGACCGGCTCATGGCCGGCGGTCGACGCGTGATCGTCCTCGATCGTGATCCGAATGCGGCGGAGCGATGGCGACCGAAGGGGATAGAGAGCGTCGTCGGAGATCCGCTCGACGCGCTGACCTTGATCAGCGTTCGACTGCTGCAGACCGAAGTCGCCGTGATCGTCGATGAGGAGCGCACCGCGTATGTTGCCGACTACACCCAGTCGATGCGTCGCATTCATCCCACGCTCAGGGTGGTGACCTGGGTCTCGGAGCACGATGCGCACCTCGAGCAGCTGGGCATCGAGACGTACTCGCTGTCCGATGTCACAGCTCTGGCCCTCGAGGAAGCGGTGTTGCGGCCCGGATTGCACGCGGCCCGGAGCGACCCCGAGTCGGGACTGATCGAAGTCGAGATGCTCAATAGCGAGTTTGATGGACGGGCGCTCCACGAAATCGACTTTGAAGGTGATGTCCGCGTGCTGGTCGTCATGCGCGAAGGTGAATCCAGCGTCGCAGCAGGCGACACGACGATCTTCCTGCACGATCGCTTGACGCTGGCCGGTGAACCCTCCGCCGTCGCATTGATGGGGAACCGACTTCAGGAGCGCAAGCGGAATCGGTGGTTCGTCGATGTGCGAACAACGCGGAAGTTTGAGACGGAGTTCTAAGCGGATCGCATCGTCTGCTCGGAGCCGATTCCGGCCAAGTGGCCGAGGTAGATCGGGACGAGCGGCAAGACACAGGGGCTGATGAAGCTTACGAATCCGCCGACGAAGGCGATCGCGGCCGAGCCGGCGTTGAGATCCAGCATCTCGGTCGAAGAGCCGTCCGACCCGGCGACGATGTCCACACCGAAGCTGCCCAGCGCTTCGTTTAGCACGACGACGCGATCCAGCGCGATCAACATACCGACAAAGACCAGCAGCACACCCGAGACAACGCCGATCAACGGCATCCAGCGGTTGAGTTTGCGCAGGAATTTAGTCGAGGCGCCGAAGGTGGCCCCGACCAGCAGGAATGGGATCCCGAGTCCGGCCGCATAGCAGATGAGCAGAATCACAGCCTGGAAGAGCGAGGCGGAGTCGAGCGCGAGCACGAGGATGCCGGCCAGGATCGGTCCGACGCATGGCGTCCAGCCGACGGAAAATGCCACGCCTACGACGAGCGAGCGTCCGTAATCAGCGGCGGCACGAGCTCTGGATGCTCCCTCCGCCGGCACCTCTGCCGCCGAACCGCCCGGAGCTCCGACCTGGAAGCTTCGATAGAGAAAGGGGATCGTGATCACCTCGGCCAAATGCAGGCCAAGTACGACCAGCATCGCGCCGGCGACGCGCTGGAACCAGATCAGCTCGTTCTGGAAGGCGGAACCCAAGGCTCCGAGCAGGGCACCCAATGCGACGAACACGACGCTGAAACCGAGCACGAATGCTGCAGCGTGGAGGAAGACGACCCGCCGTGCCGTTGCCTGCCCGCCAACTGCCGTGCCGGTTGCGATCGCCATGGGCTCAGTGTACGTCAACCTTTGGTCGGCAGAGGCACCGCGGGCCTATTGAGAAACGCCGGCGTCTTCCTCGGCCGACAGCAGCGTCGCGGTGACCGCCTTCATGTCGTGACCGCGATTCTTGGCTCGCATCAGCATGTCGCTGGCCGCCGATGCGATCGGAGCAGGGATGCCGGTCTCCCGTGCGACCTGCACTGCCAGCGAGACATCCTTGGCCGCCCACTTGAGGAAGAAGGAGGGGTCGTCGAACTCACGTTCAAGTAGGGCCGGCATGTTGCCCACATAGTGCTGCGCCGACGCGACGCTCATCACCTCGTGCGCGCGATGAGGGTCGAGTCCGGCGGCTTCTGCGATCACGGTCGCCTCGATCAGCACCTGCATCGATGTGATGCCGACCATGTTGTTGATGATCTTGGTCAGGGCACCCATACCCAACTCGCCCATGTGGAACACGTTGTTGCCGATGCACTCCAGCACCGGCTTGTACCGCTCGAACGATGCCTCGTCGCCGCCGACCATGACTGCCAGCGTCGCATCGATTGCCCCCTGAACGCCGTTGGAGACAGGGGAATCGTGGAAGATCACGCCCTGCTCTTCGGCACGCTCAGCCAGCAGCTTGACCGTCGAGGGCAGGTTGGTCGAGAGGTCGAAGCAGACCAGTCCCGGCTCAGCGCCCGCGAGAATGCCGTCTGCACCGCGCAGCACCGCCGTCACCTCGGGCGGCCCCGGCAGCGAGGTCAGTACGACCTCGCTCTGGGACGCGACTTCGGCGGGGGAATCGGCCCACACAGCGCCGAGTTCGATCAGGTTCGCCGCGTGCTCCTCGACCAGGTCGTGGACGACGACTCGATGACCGCCCTTGATCACGTTCGCGCACATGGGATTGCCGATCATGCCAACGCCGATAAAGCCAACATCCGTCATGGTCTGCTCCTGGATGACTGGTGGGTACGGTGTGTCGGGCAGGGTAACGCGGGTGCGGCGGTATCCTGCCTCGGTGACCGACCGAGAACCCCCTCCCGACGCAGGGCCATTGCACGGAATCAAGGTCGTCGAGCTAACCGAGACGCCTGCTGGCGCATACTGCGGTCGATTGTTGGCGGGCTTCGGCGCGACCGTAACAATGGTCGAGCCGGCATCGGGCACTCCGCTGAGACGCAGCGGACCGTTTCGCGATGACCGCCCCGACATTGAGGGCGGCGCGACGCATCTCCATCTGAACCGGCGAAAGGGCTCCGTTCGACTTGAGGTCGCCAGCGCTGCCGGCCGTCGATTGTTACACCAGATGCTGTCCGAGTCCGATGTCCTGATCGTCGACGTCGATCGGCGCCATTGGGGGCACCTCAAGCTGGATCCGGCGGGCATCCGCAGTGAACATCCTGATCTTCAGGTTTGCACGATCACTGCCTATGGAACGGCAGGGCCCAAGTCAGAGTGGTTCGGGTCGGAGCTCACGCTCTACGCCGCGGGCGGATACCTGCGGATTGGTGGCGAGCCCGATCGCGAACCGGTCAAGGCCTGGGGCGAGCAGGGTCATCTGCAGGCCGGACTACATGCGGCCCTCGGCGTTCTCTCCGCCATACACGCGGACCAGGGCGGACAGCACGTCGATACCGCTATCTGCGAGGCGGTTGCCTTCCTACTGGGTGGCAGCTATCAACACGCCTGGTTTTTCGACCGCGACCCGGTGCGCAACGGGGCTCGACTCGTTGGGTTCGGCCCGGGACACCTATATCCCTCGACGATTCGCCCCTGCGCCGACGGCTGGGTGCATGCGCACTGCAACAATCGCTATCCCGATGCAATGGCAGTGCTCTTCGACGAACCACGATTGGCGGAGCCTGACTTGCTGGCGAAACTGATGGGCCGCGCCGACGAGGTCGACGCGCTCATGGAGCCGATGCTGATCGAGACCCCTCGGCGCGAGGTGGTGAGGCGAGCGCAGGAGATGAGGATTCCCTTCACCGAAGTCCTGGCGCCGTCGGAGGTGATGGCTGATATCGACGGGCACCATGAGTCGAGAGGATTCTGGCAGGCGACATTGCATCCGCGCGGCGGCGGGTACCTGGCACCTGGCCCCGTGGTCCGATTCGGCCGCTCCAAGTGGCTGGACGGCAGAGCTCCGGTGTTAGGGGAGGCCAACGCGACGCTTGGGTCGCCGGTCGAGCGGGTTCGCTGGAGGCGCGCCGGTGTTGCCTGAGCCTCAACTGATCCCGTATCCGCGCTCGAACTGCCGTCCACTGGAGGGAATCCGGGTCCTCGATTTGACGACGGCAGTTGCGGGGCCAACCGCGACCATTTTGCTCGGCGCATTGGGCGCGGAAGTCATCAGGATCGAGACCCCGTGGGCTCGCCCGGCTCATCCCGCTTCGGTGCTGCCGCATCGTGGAGAAGGTCCTGACGAACCCTGGAACCGTGAGCCGCGACAGAACGAGCTGGCGAACAGCAAACGCTCGATGGCGCTCGACCTGACCACCAACGCCGGCCGCGAGGTACTTCTTGACCTGGTCGAGCGGTCCGACGTCGTGCTGGAGAACTACTCGCCCCGAGTGATGGGCAACTTCGGGCTCGAGTGGGACGAGTTGAGCAGACGCAATCCGCAGATCATCTACGTGTCCATGCCCGCGTTCGGCAAGTCCGGCCCGTGGCGCGACCGGATCTCGTACGGCCCGGGTATCGATGCGATGAGCGGCCTGTCGTGGCTGACCGGCTATGCCGACGGCTCCCCGCTCAAGCCGGGCAACTTCTACTGCGATCAGAACGCGGGACTCAGCGCGGCGCTGTCGACCGTGGCGGCGCTGATGGCTCGATGCCGCGTCGGTGGGCAGACCGTCGAACTGGCCATGCTTGAAGGAGAGCTGCAACTGATCGGCGACGCGATGGTCGGACAACAGCTTTCCGGTCGCGAACCGACACGGCTCGGCAACGAGCACTCGTCCGCCGCGCCGCACGGTGTCTATCCGGCGCTACCGTTGCTCGACGACCCGGATTCATGGATCGCCATCACCTGCCGCGACGACGCGGAGTGGGAGGCGCTACTCACGGTCTGGCGAAGCGATGCTGTCTCCACTGACCGTCGTTTCGCTACGGGTCTTCGCCGCTGGCGAAACCGCGCGGTGCTCGATGAACTGCTGTGCGAGTGGACATCTTCGTACGAACCGTCGGAGCTGTCCGACCGACTTCAACGGGCAGGCGTACCGGCGTCTCCGGTGATGGGCGCTCGATCCTTGTTGCGCGACGAGCAAGTGTTGTCGAGGGGGTCGGTCGGCGGGCTGATGCATTCGCAGGTCGGCCTGTCGCCGGCGCCGCAGGCCGCATTTCGCCTGTCCGGGACGCCGTCGCCGCCCAGGAACGCAGCTCCCTTGTTCGCTGCCGATACGGTGTCCGTCATGCGCGAAATCCTGGAATACTCGGAAGAGCGCATCGTGCAATTGATCGACTCGGGAGCCGCGAGCGACCGGCTGCGTCCGCGCTAACTGCGCCGTGAGAGCGAGGTCTTGATGCCCATCCGCAAACCCTGGGTGCAGCCGACGCAGGAGGCGATCCGCGCGATACCAGCGGTCGTCGGCGTCTATGAAATCGCCGATACCGAGGGCAACCTGCTCTACATCGGACAGGCGGGTGGCCGTGAGCCGTTCGGTCTGCGCACTCGAATTGCGTTTCACTTCGGCGGCGACGATCCGAACGCCGTGCTGCGCGAACGGGCGGCCCAGTTTCGCTGGGAGGCGAATCAGCAGTACACGACCAGGAGGCTGGAGATGCTGATGCAATTCCAGCGCGACGAAGGCATCGAGTGGCCGCCGGCCCATACGGCCGGAGATTGGCGCGACACACCGCAACTCGGACGGTTGCGTCGCTCGCAGTCCATCCAGCGCTCGAGCGGCTGAGGAGGAATCGGATGGAAACGCTGATGTCGGAAGAACAGCGGATGATCACGCAGGCCGTGAAACGCTTTGTCCGCGAAGAAGTGCAACCGCTGGAGCGAGACCTGGATCCCGACGCCGTCGAACTGCCGCCGGGTGAATTGGACCGACTCAAGGGCATCGTCCAGCAGATGGGTCTCTATCACATCGACGTGCCCGAAGATTATGGTGGGCCCGGTTTGCCGCTAACCACGCGCGGACTGGTCGCTGAGGAGATGTCGCAGCACCGGGCTGGGCTGTACCTGCCGTGCTACGGGGCGTTCGGCTCTGCCGGGCTGGCCCAGCTCTACTCCGCTTCAGACGAGCAAAAGGACCGCTATCTCTATCCGATGCTGCGGGATGAGAAGCGCGCCTTTTTCGGGCTGACTGAACCGTCCGGCGGATCCGATCCGGCCCGTGCAATTCAGACAAAAGCGGTCAAGGACGGCGACGACTGGATCCTCAACGGTTCGAAGCTGTTCAGCTCGGGCGCCGACCGTGCTGATTTCGGCCTGGTTTTTGCTCGCACGGATCCCGAGAAAGGGCGCCGCGGGATCTCGGCATTCCTCGTCGACACCGACTCACCCGGCTTCGAAGTGCGGCGAGTTGTACACACGTTGCGTTCGGCCAATTATGGGACGGAGCTGTCGTTCGATGATGTCCGCGTGCCTGCGGCCAACCTCGTGGGAGAGGAAGGCGGCGGATTTGCGTTGGCCAACAACAATCTGACGCGTCAGCGGATTCCCTATTCGGCGACCTGCGTCGGTGTCGCGGTTGCGGCACAGGAGATGGCCATTTCCTACTCGCAACAGCGAGAGACGTTCGGCGCGGCTCTGGCTTCTCGCCAGGCGATCCAATGGATGATCGTCGATAACGAGATTGACATCCGCACGGGCCGGATGATGTACCTCGCCGCCGCCGAGAAAGCGGAACAAGACGAGCCATTCCGCTTTGAAGCGGCGATGGCCAAGCTCACCTCAACCGAGGGGGCCAGCCGCGTCGTCGATCGCGCCATCCAGATTCACGGCGGGATCGGCGTGACCAAGGATCTGCCGCTCGAGCGCTGGTATCGGGAAATGCGAATCCGCCGCATTGGCGAGGGTCCGTCCGAAGTCCAGCGCATCATCATGGCCCGCGACCTGTTGGGTCGCGGAAGCAGCGGCTAGCCTGACTCGGATGTCGCAGCAGACTAGGAGTGTGCGATGAGCGAGATCATCGAGGTAGCAAGGGGCGGCGCCGTTCGGACCGTGACGCTCAATCGACCGGAGAAGCGCAACGCCCTGAACAGCGAGATGCTGACCGAGTTGCACGCCGCCTTCGACGGCGAGCCGTCAGCGGAGGAACGAGTGGCGGTGATCCGCGCGAACGGTCCGGTGTTCTGCGCTGGGCTCGACTTGCGTGAGCGGGAGGAGGGTCTGCCCGGCGGCGATGTCTCGATCGAACAGATGCTCGATGCGATTCAGCACTGGCCATTGCCGGTTGTTGCCGTCGTCCAGGGCGACGCGATTGCGGGCGGCAACGAGCTGGCGCTGCATTGCGACTTCGTTGTCGCCAGCATCGATGCGAAGTTCGGCATGTCGCTGGCGCAGATCGGCCTGGCTCCGTCCTGGTTCCTGGCCAAGAAGCTGCTGGAGGTCGCGGGTCCCGTGGCGACGCGCGAAATCCTCCTGCTCGGCGATCGCATTCCTGCGTGGAGGATGCACGAGTGGGGAGTGATCGCGAGGGTGGCCAACGCGGAGGAGTTGGAGGAGGCTGCCGATGCGGTCATTGACCGGCTGAGCAAGAATGCGCCGCTCAGCCTGAGGGCGATGAAGGCGCTCATCGTCCGCGAGATGGACTTCCGCGATCACATCCCGCACGAGGACGTGGATGAACTCGTCGCCGCCGCCAGAAGCTCCAACGACGCAAGAGAGGGAATCCGTGCCCTCTTTGAGCGCCGCCCGCCGGCGTTTGTCGGCGAGTAGTCAAGCCGATCTATCTGGCCAACGGCGAATCGGTCGGGCGACGAAAGGCGAAGCCGCCCGATCCGCCGTCGAAGCCTCCTTCGACGACTTCCGCCGTCGGGATCACCGATTCATTCACAATCGGCAGGATGAGCCTTGCGGCTCGCTCGCCTCCGACGGTGATCGACAAGGTCGCCTCGTCGCCTTGCGTGGGCACGACCAGATTGTCGGCGTCGGCTGCAGCGATGGTCAGCCGAAGGCGGTCGCCGGCACGGACGATGCTGGAGATTGGATACATCTCGACCTGAATGTCCATGAGCTCGCCCGGATCGACGGGTGCCAAGTCGGCCTTGCTCCAACTGTGCCAGACCGGTCCTTCGTGGCCGCCGGGATCGGCCTGCACTCGGCGGTGGGCGAAGTTGAGGAACCCCTCCGAAAGGTAGGCAACGGAGCCGTCCTCGCCAAGCTGTTCAAGTGTGACCTCGATGGCGCCGCGATCCGATGTTGTTGAGAGTTCGAGCTGGACGGCTGGCCAACCCGTGATCTCAATGTCCGACTCGAGCGGTTCGGTCGTGAACGTCAGACACTGCTCCGCCCTCGCATTGAGGTCGGTGGTGTTGATGTACAGATCGTCGATGTAGTAGCTGTGGCGCGTCATCTCGCCCAGGCTCACTTCATGGTTGACTTCGTAGTCGAGTGAGCCGGATTCCTGCGGTTGCGACTCCGAGACCCGGCCGTCCAGCGTGAGCCAACCGTTGCGGTCCTGTGATTCCGGCAGCGGCAGGCGGGGCGCGGACTTCCAGATGGTCGCGCCGGATGGGTCGCTGGCCGCATAGTGAACGGGCGGCTCGTCCATCACGCCGTTGTCGACGTCCTTGAGCCAGTAGTCGAACCAGCGCAGCAACTCGGGATCCCCTCCCTGGCCATGATTCCAGGGACCGACGATCAGCTTCTTGGGCACGTCGAGGCGATTGAACGCGTCGATCAGGTAGCCGGGGAAGGTCAGATCCCACCATCCGGTGACGATGTAGGTCGGCACGCCGCTCGCGTTGATGAGGTCGCAGGAGTCGAACCAGCCGCTCGCGACTTCTCCCAGCCCCACGTCCGGACGTGGCCGCCTGCGCAGGAGTCCATCGAAGGAGGACATTCGGGTGACATCGCGCGGATCCATCTCGGAGAAGGTCTCGACCCAGCGGTAGCGATCCGGCGAACGCTGTGATTCCGCTTCCTCGCGTAGCCGTCCGCCATCGGGGCCATCGACCGGCGCGGCCGGCTCGTTCTCCGACATCCCCTTGTGCAACCGCTCCCAGACTCGGGCGAAGCTGCTGATTGCCAGCCCGCCGTCGACATAGCAGTGCGGCAATCCCGGATACTGCGGCGCGATGCACTTGAGTCCTTCAGGCCGGTGCGCAGCGGTGAAGAACTGCATCATGCCCTCGTACGAGATGCCGACCATCCCCACGCGCCCCGACGACCATGGTTGCTCGCAGATCCAGTCGATCACGGTCGCGATGTCGTGCCCGGCCAGCCAGGAATCGCCGTATTCCGTGCCGAACGATGCGCCGGTACCGCGAATGTCCACGGAGACGAAGTGGTATCCGTGGTGGATCAGGTCGCGGGCGATCGGGCGTTCCTCGTATTGCGTGACCAGTTCGCCCGGCTCCATGCTTCGTAGCTCCTCGGCATAGCGAGCCGCGGTGCCGGCACTGCCTGAGATCTCGAAGGAGCGCCGGTACGGGGTCGTGTGGAGCACCGTCGGCGTCGCACCGTGCAGCCGCTCGCCGTTGCTGGTTGGATGCAACACATCGATCGCAATGCGGCAGCCATCACGCATTGGGAGATGGTGCGACTCACGTTCGTAGCCGTCGGCGACTTGCTCCGTGTAACCCTCGTAGACGCCCAGTAGTGATCGTTTGTCGCTCATTGCACTCCTCGACACATCGCGCACGTCCCTGTTTCGGATTGATACGCTCAGCAAGAGGATACCGACGCGATGGCTGGCGACAGAGGGGGACGCTCATGACTACGACGGCGAGCGGACTCGAACAGATCGACCTCGTGACGCCCGAGCTCTATGGGGAGCGTGGCTACCCGTGGGAGGAATGGGCGCTGCTGCGACGTGAGGCGCCGGTCTACTGGTACGACCGACCGGGCGTGACGCCGTTCTGGGCGATCACCAAGTACGACGACATCCAGCAGATCTCGCGCGATCCGGACACGTTCATCAGCAGCCAACGGCTGGTCATCCGCGAGGCCGGCTCGGGCGACGGCGGCGCGAACGACCCCTCACTGACGGTCCCCAACCTGATCAACATGGATCCGCCCGAGCACGGGAAGTACCGCAACGCGACCAGCCGTCGCTTTGCGCCTCGCGGCATGCGTCTGCTGGAGGATCGGATTGACGAGATAGCCGAAGACGTCGTTGACGATGCCGCAGCGCACATCGTCGACCAGCTCACCGACAGGCGAGAGGCCGACTTTGTCCGCGATGTCGCGGCGCGCATGCCGCTCGCAGCGATCTGCGAGCTGCTGGCCGTCGACCGCGATTCGTGGGACGACCTCTTCCACTGGACGAATGAGTTCCTGGGCTCCGAAGATCCCGAGTACCAGCAAGGCCGGACGCGCCGGGAGACGTGGCAGTCGGGGATGCGCGGGCTACAGGGCTACTTCATGGGCCACATCGAGCGCAAGCGCCGGGAGCCCGATGAGAGCGTGATGACCGCGCTGGTCCAGGCCGAGATCGATGGCGAGCCGATGCCCGAACATCAGATCATCTCCTATGCCGTCCTGCTGATCCTGGCCGGGAACGAGACGACGCGGAACGCCACGTCGGGCGGGATGCAGGCGTTGATTGAGCATCCCGAGCAGTTCGAGCGGCTACGGGATCAGCCTGAGTTGCTGGACAGCGCGGTCGAGGAGATGTTGCGCTGGACATCGCCGGTGGTGCACTTCGCACGGACGGTGACCCGGGACACCGAGGTGCGCGGCGTGCCGATGAAGGCGGGCGAGACGCTGGCGATGTGGTACCCCTCGGCCAACCGCGACGCGGACGTGTTCGAGGACCCGGGTGCGTTTGACATCGGGCGCTCGCCCAACGACCACCTCGCGTTCGGAGGATTCGGCGAGCACTTCTGCCTGGGCGCGAACTTGGCAAGGTTGGAGATGCGCTCAATCTTCCGACATGTGGTTCAGCGGCTCGAGCAGTTCGAGCTGAATGGCGAGGTCGAGCGGCTGTCGTCTGGCCTGATCGGCGGGATCAAGCGGCTGCCGGTGACGTACAGGGCGCGTTAGGCCGCTCCACTCCTACAGCGTTGCGCCGCCGTCGACGGTGATGGTTTGGCCGGTGACGAAGACGTTTCGTTCGATCAGTGCGACGATCGCGTCGGCGCAGGTCTCGGGTGTGGCGACGCCTCTGAGTGGGGCGGTTTCTCCGAGGCGCTTGCGGCCGGCTTCGTAGGTGTTCTCTCCCAGTCCGCCTCTGAGCCAGCGTCCTTCGATGAAGCCCGGGGCGATGGTGTTGATTCGGATTTCCGGGCCGAGCACTCTGGCGAGCGACTTGGTTATCACGTTGACGCCGGCTTTGCTCGCGGCGTAGGGGATGCAGGAGCCGCCGCCTCCAGCGCCGGCGACACTGCTGACGTTGACGACCGCGCCTTCGCCGGCGGCTTTCATGTGCGGCGCAGCGGCGCGGGTGCAGTTGAAGACGCCGCGCAGGTTCGCGCCGATGATGTCGTCCCAGACATCGTCGGTGACGGCTTCGAGATCGTCGTGGGCGATGAAGTGGGTCATGCCGGCGTTGTTGACGAGGATTTCGAGGTGGCCGAACTCGTCGATCGCGGCCTGGATGAGCTTGCGGCAGTCGGCGTCGGCGCGGGCGTCGGCCTGGACGGCGATGGCGGAGCCGCCTGCGGCCTGGATCTCATCCACGACCCGTTGTCCGGCGTCGGCGCCGCGGAAGTAGTTGACGACGACCGATGCGCCCAGCGAGGCGAGGAGCTTCGCGGTTGCCTCGCCGACGCCCGAGGACGATCCGGTGACGACTGCGACTTTGCCGTTGATGTCCATGTTTCTCCCGGTTGGAGCGGCCCTCACCCTAGCCCTCTCCCAGAGGGAGAGGGGATCAGAATGGGACCGAAGAAGCTCCCTCTCCCCCCGGGAGAGGGTTC
This sequence comes from Dehalococcoidia bacterium, assembly GCA_965208665.1. Lineage (GTDB taxonomy): Bacteria > Chloroflexota > Dehalococcoidia > Bin125 > Bin125 > Bin125. The sequence continues at coordinate 791,376 of CBDBPH010000002.1, read as the reverse complement.
GAGTTGGGGCTCCTAGCCACCGCCGCCGGCGGCGGCTGCGGCGGCGAGGCCGGCAGGCATGACCTCGGGGATGTCGATGTTGTAGAGCTTGGCCGAGTTCTCCCAGAGGATCTTGCGGCGGACCTCTTCGGGTTGGCCTTCAAGGCCATCCTCGATCGTTTCCTGCACGTTGCCGTAGAGGCAGGTGGGGTGCGGGAAGTCGGTCTCGAAGAGGATGTTGTCTGCGCCGATGTCATCGATCAGCTTGCGCGGGGCAACCTTCTCGAACCAGTAGCAGGCGTAGACCTGGCGGCGGAAGTAGTCCGAGGGCATCATCTCGAACTCGGGCCGCGCCTTGCGCACGTCGGCGGCGATGAAGTGGTAGTCGCAGCTTTCGAGGCAGAACGGTACCCAACCGATGCCGGACTCGACCGAGATGAACTTGAGGTCGGGGAAGCGCGGCAGCACGCCGGATAGGAGCAGGTCGGTCATCTGCAGGCCGTTGGCCATGAAGAGGACGGTGGAGGTGCGGGCGTAGGTGACCTCGGGGCCGTCGACGGCGAGACGCTCGGGCGTGAAGCCGTCGGTGAAGTCGCCGGAGCCGATGTGGAAGGAGATTGGCAGGCCGGCGTCGGAGGCGACGTTCCAGATCGGGTCCCAGTGGTGGTCGCCGAGGAACGGCTCGCCGTGCGACTGCGGGTCACCGGTGAAGAGGATGCCGCGCATCCCCTTGGGCGCGACGCGTTCGATCTCCTTGACGGAGGCCTCGACGTCCCAGAACGGGATGGAGATGTTGGCCACGAAGCGCTCGGGCGCGACCGAGATCCAGTCGATCTGGAAGTCGTTCCAGGCGCGGACGCACTCGAGCATCAGCTCGGGGTCCTTGAGCGAGAGGAAGCGCTGGGAGGCGAAGCCGGCGACGTTGGGGTAGAGGACCTGGGCGTAGACGCCGGTCTCGTCCATGAGCTTGAGTCGCTCGTGGACGTCGAACGATGCGGGGTGGGCCTCTTCGTAGGTTGGCGGCGAGCTGGGGAACTTGCCCTTCCAACCGGCGAAGACGCCGGAGGGCGCGGCCGCCACCTTTTCATCGGCGACGAACCAGGAGTTGATTCCCTTGTCGTCCTGCTTGACGTGCAGGACCTTGTCGCCCCACTTGGAGGAGACACGGGAGGTCCAGAGGTCGGCGGGTTCGGTGATGTGGGTGTCGGCGTCAATGAAGGTCTCAAACGCCATGCGTGCTCCTTTGACTCAGGGCGTGGATCGGGAATGGGAACAGTGTAACGGGGGCGACATTGGGGCGTGGTGTGGGGAGGAGATGAAGCGGGCACGGTAGGGACAGGGCGGACGTGATTCGCACGCCTGAGCGCGAAAAAATCGCGGAGACAACAGAAAAGAAGAAGCGATTACCAGTGGTCGTCGTCGTCCTCGGCGGTGTCCTCGAGGGCGGGGCTTTCGGAATCGGTCGGGACGGCGGGGAGGGGTTCGGTGGGATGGAGATGGAACCACTCGCGCTGTTCCTGGGTGAGCGCGGCCTCGGGCAGGTGCGGGGGTCGGACGGGCCAGTCTTTCCAGATGGGCCCGAAGATTCGGGTGAGGATACGACCGGCGCGAATGCGGACGTACTCGGGTCCCCGGTAGGCGTTGCGATGGAGTTGTTTCATGACGGCCTGCGGGTCGACGGCTGTTACATGGTTCATGTGTTCTTCCTTTCTGGAAATGGTGATCGCTGATCATATACGTATGTATGTTCTGTTGTTGTGTCGGAGTTGTCGGAGGGGCGCCTGAGCGCGTCAGGGGATCGCGGGTTCGCCGGAGACGGCCTTGATGATGTCGAAGTAGCTGATGACGACGATGAAGACCAGCAGGGCGGCGAAGCCGGCCATGTGAACGAGGCCTTCACGCTCCGGGCTGATCTTCTTGCCGCGCCGGGCGATCTCGATGAGGACGAACATGATTCGTCCGCCGTCGAGCATGGGCAGGGGCAGGATGTTGATGATGGCGAGGTTGAGCGAAATCAGCGCGGCGAGCTCGATCAGGCGCGACCAACCGGCGCGGTCGACAACCTCGCCGGTGACGCGCGCGATTCCGACCGGCCCGGACAGTTCGATTGCCTCGCCACCGGCGATCCAGGAGCGGATGCGGTTGCGGACGAGGATGAATGTGTCGCGGGTCTGCGTCCAGCCAGCGGCGATCGACTCACCAACCGACGGGTTCTCACGGGCGACGAGCAACGATCCGTTGGCGATGCTGATCCCGGTGGCGCCCTGGGGAACCTCGATTTCGATGCCGGGCGGGGGATGAAGCGGATCGATATCCAGGGCGGCGTAGATGGCGGCCATGCGGACCTGTTCCTCGATGGCGATGCTGAGCATCGTGTCGTCTTGCTGGGTGGTGTAGAGGACGCCGCCCGGCAACTGGAGATCGAGACCCTGCTGGAGTTCATGCGTTTCGATGCCCCATCCGGCGATTACCGAGGCTGACGAGACTCCGAGCCTTTCGGCGATGTCGTGGACGGAGTCGCCGGGTTGGACGATGTGGGTGAGCGGTTTGGGCGCCAGCCTGGCGTGGACGGAGACGTCGAAGACCTCCGCTTCCCCGGTTGCGCGGCTGCTGGTCAGCGATTGCTGCTGCGGCCGTTCGACCGTGAAGCGCAGCGTTTCGCCTAGATTCAGTTGGATCGCGCGGGATAGATCGCTCGCGTTCTGGATTGGCTCGCCGTCGACCGCGATGATGCGGTCCCCCGCGCGAATCCCGGCCTGGTGCGCCGGCGCATGCTCGATCGTGCTTGTCACGATCGCAGGTCCTGCGGAGATGTTGTCGGGGATGAGCGCGCCGACGGCGAACAGGATGATCGGCAGGATCGCGTTGACGAGCGCGCCGGCCGCGAGGATGATGATCCGCGTCAACCTCGACTTGGCGCCCAACGAGCGGGGGTCGATGCCGACGGTGATCCCGAAGATCGTGGCCTCGCCACTGTCGTTGATGAACTCGGCCCGCTGCTCCGGTGTCGTGCGGAGGTTTCGGGCCGGTCGTCGGTCGTCGTTCTCTTCATCCGTGGGTGTGGTCGTGAGCGTCCAAGAGGTCTTGCGGCCGTCGGTCTCTGTGTGGTCGTAGGTGAAGACCAGCTTCGGTTCGGCGTGGGTACGGAAGATGCGGTCGAGGAACTGATCGGGGCTGACGACGCGCTTGCCGTTGACCTTGATGATTCGATCGCCGGCGACGAAGTGCTCGGACATGCGCGAGCCCTTCTCGACATCGGTGATCAGTAGGCCCGAAGCCTCCTCGCCGGTGAGTCGGACGAAGCCGCCGATCGGCAGCCAGTTGAAGGAGTAGAGGGTCTCGCCGAATTGCCAGCCCTTGCCGATCCTGGGCGGCAGGCCGACGCCGAACTCTTCGACGCGGACGCCGGCGAGCTTGGCGGCGACGAAGTGTCCCAGTTCGTGCAGGACGACGAGTCCGAGCAGCACGCCGATGAAGGGGAGGATCGTGTCGATCAGGACCATGGATTCAGCGTACTAGCGGAGGGGACCCTCACCCTAGCCCTCTCCCAAAGGGAGAGGGGACCGGAGGGGATCAGACGGCGGCTGCCGTCTTGCCTGGCGGGGCGATTGGGTTGGGGACTGGGCGCAGGTCTTCCGTGGCGGGAAGGAGCGGTTTGGGGGTGTGTGCCCCCCTCTGCCTGCGGCATCTCCCCCCGCTCACGCGGGGGGGAGAGTGGGAACCGAGAGTACGGGGACGGCGGGGGCGGTTAGACGGCGGCGGCGATTCGGCCGGTGGCGAAGCCTCGGGCCCAGGCGTCGGCGGCGTCGATGGCTTCGATGTTGGGGGTGTTGGTGTTGCGGTGGGCGTCCATTGTCTGGTTGACGTAGTCGGCGATCTCGGTGAAGGCGATTCGGCGCTCGAGGAATGCCTCGACGGCGACTTCGTCGGCGGCGGCCATGACCGCGGGGTAGGTTCCGCCGGCTCGACCGGCCTGTTGGGCGAGCTTGAGGCAGGGATAGCGGTTGAGATCGGGTAGGGAGAAGTTGAGCGTGCCGACTGCGGCGAGGTCGAGGGGTTCGACCGTGGGTTCGAGTCGCTGGGGCCAGGAAAGGGCGAGCTGGATCGGCAGCTTCATGTCGGGATATCCGAGCTGGGCCTTGACCGAGCCGTCGCCGAACTCGACCAGCGAGTGGACGATCGACTCGGCGTGCTGGACGATCTCCACGCGCTCGTAGGGGACGTCGAAGAGCCACTTGGCCTCGATCGTCTCCATGCCCTTGTTCATCAGCGTGGCGCTGTCGATGGTGATTTTGTCGCCCATGTTCCAGGTGGGATGGTTGAGCGCCTGCTCGGGCGTGACGTCGGCGAGCTGGTCGGCGGGGAGATGACGCAGCGCGCCGCCGGAGGCGGTGAGCAGGATGCGGCGGATTTCGTGGTCCTCCTCGCCCCAGAGGCATTGCCAGATGGCGGAGTGCTCGGAATCGACGGGGCGGAGCTGGCCTCCGCCGCGGTCGACGGCGTCGCGGACGAGTTGGCCGGCCATGACGACGACTTCCTTGTTGGCCAGGGCCACCGCGCCGCCGCGTTCGAGCGAGGTCAGGGTGGGCTCCAGTCCCGCGCGTCCGGCCGTACCGACGACGAGCACATCACCATCGGGATCGGCGGCCATTTCATCCATTGGCGTGACGGCTGCGCCGCTCTCGCGAGCGATTCGGGTCAGCCTGGCGTCGTCGTTGGAGGCGGCCCAGATGTACTTCGGCTCGAATTCGTGGGCCTGTGATTCCAGGGCGTCGAGGTTGCGTCCGGCGGCCAGGCCGAGGATGTTGAATCGGTCGGGCATGGCGCGGACGACATCGAGCGTCTGGCGGCCGATACTGCCGGTTGAGCCGAGCAGGACGAGATTGATGGGTTTGGCGTTCAGGTCGTCCATTGCAAGAAGAAATATACGACGGGCAGACCGAAGAGGAGTGAGTCGAGCCGGTCGAGCACGCCGCCGTGACCGGGGATCAGGTTGGATGAGTCCTTGACGTCCATCGCGCGCTTGAAAAGCGATTCGACGAGGTCGCCGAGCTGGGAGATGACGGGCAAGACCAGGGCAAGCAGGACGAGCGGCCAGATTTCGACGTCGAGGTTGAGGATCTGGTCGAGGGCGATGGTCGCGCCGAATCCGCCGAGCCAGCCGAACAGCGCGCCCTCGAGGGTTTTGTTGGGCGAGACGGAGGGGGCCAGCGGGTGTCGGCCGAGCAGGCGTCCGCCGGCATAGGCGGCGGCATCGGCGGACATGATGGCGAGCATTGCGAGCAGGACCCAGCGATCTCCTTGCTCAGCGGAGCGGACGAAGACGAACGTCGCTCCAGGCACTCCGAGGTAAAGCATGCCGCCGACCATCGTCAGAGCATTCCGCACAATGGTCTTCAGCCGAGCTGGGTCGGGAGTCGGCACGGTTCGTACGGCGTCGATGGTTGCGACTGCCGCAACCGCGAGGACTCCGAATGTGAGTGGCGTGAGCACCGGAAGGCTCGGGTGGGCAGCGGCCCCGATCATGGCTGCGACAGCTGCGTCGGCAACCAGGAACAATGCGCTTCGAGGGTTGATGCCGACAATCACGGCGATCTCGCCGAGCGCGATCGCAACGCTGAGCGCGACGATGGCAGCGAACAATGGGACGCCGACCAGGATGGCGGCGATGATGATCGGCATGCCGACGGCGGCGCTGGCGAGTCGGAGTCCGAGGCCTCCGGCCATTAGCCGTTCGCGACGAGATGCGCTATTCGCCATTGGCGGGACGTCCGCCGAAGTTTCTGGTTCGCTTCGCGTATGCCTCTAGGGCGCGGTCTACGTCTTGTTCGCAGAAATCGGGCCAGAAGGTGTCGGAGAAGACGTACTCGGCGTACGCGGCCTGCCAGAGGAGGAAGTTGGAGACGCGCTGGTCGCCGCCCGTGCGGATGATCAGATCGGGATCGGGGAGTTCTCGGGTGTAGAGGTAGTCGGAGAGCATGCGCTCGGTGATTTCGTCGGGCCGAACGCCGTCAGCGACGATTCGACGGACGGCGTCGACCAGCTCGGCTCGCGAGCCGTAGTTGAAGGCGACGCAGACGGTCATGCGGTCGTTGTGTCGGGTGAGGGTGATGGCGTCGTCGATTTTTCGCCGCAGGCGGGCATCGAGGGCGTCGAGGCGACCGATGTAACGGAGCTTGACTCCGGCATCGTGCAGGGGCTTGACTTCGCGGTCGATGGTCGAGGAGAGGATGCGCATGAGGCCGCGGACCTCGGGTCGGGGACGCTTCCAGTTTTCGGTTGAGAAGGCGAAGAGGGTGAGGCAGCGGACGCCGCGTTCGGCGAAGGCTTCGATCGCGGCGCGGATGTTCTCGGTGCCGGCGCGATGACCGTCGGTGGGTCGGAGCCCGCGTTGGGCGGCCCAGCGACCGTTGCCGTCCATGATCACGGCGACGTGGTTCGGGACCTCTGCAGGCGGACGCCCGCGGACGCCGTTGGCTGCGGCTGGAATTGTGGTCGGTCGGGCGGGTGCGGAGACAGTGGAAACGAGTGGGGTTGACACGTACTAGACCTCGAGGAGCTCTCGCTCCTTCTGACTGCCCGCAGCATCAACTTTAGCGATGAATTGGCCGGTCAGATTGTCGAGTTGTGTTTCGGCCCGGCGTTCTTCGTCCTGGGAGAGGTCGCCGTCGCGCTGCATGTGTCGGAGGTCGTCGTGGATGTGGCGTCTCACGTTGCGGATGGCCACGCGGGCGGACTCGGTCTTCTGGTGGACGACCTTGACCAGGTCGCGCCGGCGCTCCTCGGTGAGTTCGGGCAGAGCGAGGCGAATCAGGATGCCGTCGGACTGGGGATTGATGCCGATGTCGGATTGCTGAATGGCCTTGGTGATCGGATCGAATGCGTTGCGGTCCCAGGGCTGGATGGCGATGAGGCGGGCCTCTGGGGTGGAGATCGTGGCCAACTGGTTCAAGGCCATCGTGGTGCCGTAGTAGTCGATGCGCATCTGGTCGACGAGCGAGGTGTGGGCGCGGCCGGTGCGGATGGCCATGAGGTCGCGCTCGAGGGCGCTGACTGCGCCCGTCATGCGTGAATCGGCGTCGTCGAAGGCGAGGTCAAGGAGCTCGTTGTCGGACATGTCGTGCTCCTGACTGTGCGCCGGGACCAGATGCCGGAGGTGAGCGCCGGAGTCGTGGTCAACCGGCGAGCAGCGTGTCTCCGTGATCGACGCGGGTGCCGGCCTGCTCCAGATTGGGACCGTCGATCACAGTGCTCACGATAGCGTCAGGAGCCTCGATGTTGAATACGACGATGGGTAGCGAATGCTCCTCGCAGAGCGCGAGGGCCGAGGCATCCATGAGGACGCCGAGATTCTGCTGCAGGGCCTCGCGATAGTTGAGGTGGGCGTAGCGTCGGGCGTCGGGATGGGTGGCCGGATCGGCGGTGTACACGCCGTCGGTGCCGTGCTTGCCCATCAGGAGCTGGTCGGCGTCGAGCTCGATCCCGCGCAGTGCGGCGGCGGTGTCGGTGGTCACGTAGGGATTGCCGGTGCCGCCGACGCAGAGCACGATGCGACCCTTCTCGAGGTGTCGGAGGGCTCGTCGGCGGATGAAGATCTCGGAGACCTGCCGGACCTGCAGCGCGGACATGGTGCGCACCTCGCCGCCGGCGGCCTCGATGGCGTCCTGGAGGGCGAGTCCATTGATGATGGTGGCGAGCATGCCGGCGTAGTGCGCGGTGGCTTCGGCCATGCCAAGCTGGCTCGCCAGCCGGCCGCGGAAGAGATTGCCACCGCCGACGACCACGCCGATTTCGACGCCGCGGTTGCGGCACTCGACGATCTGGCGTGCGATGTCGTTGAGCGAGGCGGAGTCGATGCCGGAGTCGCGCTGGCCCTGCAGCGACTCGCCGGAGACTTTGAGGACGACTCGGGGTGTGCCCGCCATTTCGCGCTCCCGTCGTCCCGCCGCGTGAGGGTTGGCTTGACGGTTGGTCGTTGCTACTCGCCGATCTCGTAGCGGGTGAAGCGGGCGACTTCGATGCGTTCTCCGATTGAGGCGATGACGTCGTTGATGCGGTCGGCGATGGTCTGGGACGGGTCCTTGATGAACTCCTGGTCGAGCAGCGCGACCGCGTCGGGGTCGGCGTCGTCGGGGAGGTTGTCCGACGAAACGGCGGCTGGATTCATCGATGCGATCTGCATGGCGATGTCGTGAGCGAGGTCTTTGAACGGTTCCGTCTTGGCGACGAAATCGGTCTCGCAGCGGAGGTCGACGAGTACGCCGATTCGGCCGCCGTGGATGTAGCTGTGAATGAGTCCCTGGCCGGTGGCGCGGTCGGCTCGTTTGCTCGCGGTGGCGATGCCCTTCTCGCGCAGCACCAGGCGCGCCTGTTCGATGTCGCCGTCGGCTTCGGTCAAGGCCTGGCGGCAATCCATGACGCCTGCGCCAGTCTCAGCGCGAAGCTCCTTGATCTGATCAATCGTTACGGGCACGTTGGTTGCTCCTCAAATGTTCGGTCGGGCAGTGGTTGATGGGCCAATGTGACGGGCCGGTCAGTCCGCTGGGACGGGCTCCGCAGCTGCGACATCCTCGTAGGTGTCGTCGCCCTCGACGGCGCTCTGCCGCAACATGCCGCCGGCCTGGCAGGCGTCGGCGATCTGGGAGGTGAGCAGTCTCACGGCGCGAATCGCGTCGTCGTTGGACGGGATGGGGAAGTCGGTCAAGTTCGGATCGGAGTTGGTGTCGCAGACGGCGATGATCGGGATCTGCAGGCGGCGTGCTTCGGCGATCGCGATGTGCTCGCGGGGCACGTCGACCACGAACAGCGCGCCGGGGAGCGAGGTCATGTCACGCAGGCCGCGCAGGTAGCGATGCAGCCGGGTGAGCTTGTCACGCAGCTTGAGCGCTTCCTTCTTGGGCAGCAGGTCGAGTTGGCCTGCTTCTTCACGGCGTTCGAGTTCGATCATGTAGTCGACGCGCTGTCGAATGGTCTGGAAGTTGGTCAGCGTGCCGCCCAGCCAGCGTGTGACGACGTAGGGCATGTTGGCGCGGTCGGCCTCGTTGCGAATGACGTCCTGCGCCTGTCGCTTGGTGCCGACGAAGAGGATCTGTTGGCCGGAGGAGGAGAGTTCCTGGACGAACCCGGTGGCATCCTGGAGTCGGGTGACGGTCTGGGCGAGGTCGAGGATGTGGACCCCGTTGCGCGCGCCGTAGATGTAGGGCGCCATTTTTGGATTCCAGCGTCCGGTCTGGTGGCCGAAATGGACTCCGGCCTCCAGCAGGTCGCGCATTGAGATCGTTGACGTCATCCCGCTCCTCAGATGATTCAGGCGTTCACTCACGCCGAAGCCGCCCCATATGGCGGGTCTGTGGATCGAGTATAGGCGTGTGCTTCGGCTACGCGCACTGAAGGAGTGCTTCGTGATAGCTTACGTGGTGTTGTCTGCTGTTCTTCGCGGAGGAAGTACGTGCCCCGCTACGTGTATGAGTGTTTCGAGTGCGGCCACACGGTCGAGAAGCTGGAAGGCTGGAGTGCTCCGGCGCAACAACCGTGCACGGAGTGCAAGCACACGCTGCAGCGCATTCCGAGCGCCCCGGCGATCGTCTTCAAGGGCTCGGGCTGGTACTCGACCGACAGCAGGAAGAGCAACTGGAAGTCGCGCCGCGACGAGGATCGGGCGGATGAGGGCGGCGACGGCTCCGAAGGCGACATGGAGTCGTCGGACGGGACCGATTCCAGCGAGCGTGAGACTTCGGCCGCAACGGCCGAGTAGCGGCGCCAGCGTTCTCAAGCAGGATCGCAAGCCAGAGATTGCCCGATGAGGGTTGTGGTTCAGCGCGTCACGCGCGCCTCGGTGACCGTTGGCGCCGATGTCGTCGGAGCGATCGGTCCCGGATTACTCATCCTGGTCGGCGTGGCCGACGGTGACACGGAGTCGCAGGCCGACGCATTGACCGCCAAGGTTGCGGGTCTGCGGATCTTCTCCGATGTCGAGGGTCGGTTCAACGAGAGCCTGCGCGATATCGGCGGCTCTGCGCTGGTCGTCAGCCAGTTCACGCTGCATGCCGATGTGCGCAAGGGTCGACGACCCGGGTTCACGGCCGCAGCGCGTCCTGAGGTAGCGGAGCCGCTGTGCGATTACTTCGCGGAGGCGTTGCGAAGGCACGGAGTTGCGGTTGAAACGGGCGTCTTCGGCGCGATGATGTCGGTGGAGCTGGTCAACGACGGGCCGTTCACGATCGTGATTGACTCGGCTGACCTGGAGCGCCCGCGGCGAGGGTGACGTTCGTTGACACCGGCGGCGAATAGGTAGAGCCGGTCACGGTAAACGCAAGTGTGGAGGGTGCCCCCCTCTGCCTTCGGCATCTCCCCCCGCTTACGCGGGGGGAGAAGGGGACCGTGCAGGTTGGCCGTGTTTGGTGTCTGGTAGCGGTGGTGCGTTCGTCCGCGGCAGGGCCCCGCCTGCGCGGGGCCGACTTTGTTGGTCGGCGCGCGGTTCTTCACACAGCGCAGAACCGCTCGCTAAGCGAAGTGGGGCGGGGGTCTTAGTCGGCTTCGATGTCCAGGGCGATGTCGAGGGCGGGGGCGGAGTGGGTTAGTGCTCCGAGGGAGATGAAGTCGACTCCGGCTCGGGCGATGTCGGGGATTTGCTCGATGGTGATTCCACCGCTGGCTTCGGTCCTGGCGTTGTAGACGCGCGCGACTTCGACGGCGGGGGGTAGGTCGTCGAGCGCGAAGTTGTCGAGCAGGAGCGCGCTCGCTCCGGCGTCGAGCGCCTCGCGGGCCTCGTCGAGGTTGGTGACTTCGACTTCGACTCCGGTCGCCGGTCCGACGTGGGCGATTGCGGCGCGCACGGCATCGCCGAGGGTTGCTCCGGCGAGGCGGACCGCGGCGATGTGGTTGTCCTTGATGAGCACGCCGGAGGCGAGCGAGTCGCGGTGATTGAGGCCTCCGCCGCAACGGACTGCGTAGCGTTCGGCGGCTCGCAGGCCCGGGGTGGTCTTGCGGGTGTCGAGGATCTTGGTGCGCGTGCCGGCCGCGGCGACGGCGCGAGCAGTGATCGTCGCGGCGCCGCTTAACCGTTGGAGCCAGTTGAGCGCGGTCCGCTCGGCACGCAGGAGCGGGTCGAGTTGACCGCCGACCACGGCGACGGTCTGGCCGGCGGAGACCTGGTCGCCGTCGCTGACTTCCGGAAGGAAGCGGACATCAGGGTCGAGCGCGGCGAAGGCGGCGAGGGCGAAATCGAGGCCGCAGATGGTGCCCTCGGCGCGCGCGGTGAGCTGCGCATTGCCCTGCCGCCAGTCGATGTATCGACTCAGCGATCCGGTGGTGACATCAAGGTCGGCGCGGTCCTCGGCGAGCGAGGCGTCGACGAGGCGCTGCACGACGTTGAGGTCAAGCGCGGTCATTCTCGAGCCAGTTGCCAGAGACTGCTTCGTTGCCAGGCGGGATCGACATGGGGATAGTCGAGCCGGATGTGGGAGCCGCGGGACTCGGTTCGTTGGAGCGCGGCTTCGGTGATCAGCCGGGCGCTCAACGTGGCGAGCGCCAGAGAGGGATCGGTCGAGCCTGTTCCCGCCCATTCGTCGAAATGGGACAGCGCGGTGTGCAGGCCATCGGCATCGCGGGTGATCCCGACAAGCTCGTTCATCGTGGCGCGAAGTGCCTCGAATGTGGGAGCGCTGCACTGCGGATGCAGTCTCAGGGAGCGGATATCGCCGATCGGCGGCGACGCCGGACCTGGTTCGTCGCAGAGCGCATCCACGGTTCGGGCCGAGAACACGGCGGCCTCGAGCAATGAGTTGGACGCCACGCGGTTCGCTCCGTGTGCGCCAGTCGAGGCGCACTCACCCGCTGCGTAGAGCCCGGGGACGGTGGTGCGGCCATCGAGGTCGGTGTAGACGCCGCCCATGTGATAGTGAGCGGCCGGCGCGACGGGAATCGGGCGGGCGGTGATGTCGTGTCCCCGCTCAAGCGCGCCACGGTAAACGCCCGGGAACCGGTCACGCAGGTAATCGGCGTCCAAGTGTGAGATGTCCAACCAGACATGATCGGAGCCGAGGGAGCGCATGGACTCGGTGATTGCTCGGGCCACCACCGAGCGGGGAGCGAGCTCAGCGTCCGGATGGACGGCAGGCATGAACCGCCCGCCATTGGCGTCCAGGAGCATGGCGCCTTCCCCGCGAAGCGCTTCGGAGATCAGGAAGGCGCTGTCGTCGCCGACCAGCGCGGTGGGATGAAACTGGACGAACTCCAGATCGCGCAAGACTGCGCCCGCACGAGCAGCGAGGCCCACGCCGTCGGCGGTGGCGTTGGCGGGATTGGTGGTGGTTCGGTAGAGAGCGCCCGCGCCGCCGGTCGCCAGCATGACCGCGTCGGCCTGCAACGTCTCGTGTTGGTCCGTGACCGCGCCGACGCAGCGGCCGGCGTCGATAGCGAGGTCGGAGACGGTCAGCTCGGTTCGGACGTCCACGTCGGCTGCCTGAAGTCTCTGGACCAATGCGTTCTGGATATGCAAACCGGTTCGGTCGCCGCCGGCGTGGAGCACTCGAGGAACCGAGTGCGCGCCCTCTGCGGCCAGGGCGGGGTGGCCGTCGGTTCGATGATCGAACTTCACCCCGAGGCCGACCAGTCGATCGATCGCCCGTCTGGCCTCGCTCGTGAGGGTTCTGACGGCTGCCGGATCGCAGAGTCCCGCGCCGGCCCGGATTGTGTCTACGGCGTGGATTTCGGGATCGTCGAGCAAGGTGATCGCGGCGGCGATGCCGCCCTGGGCTCGCTGAGTATTGGTCTCGTCGAGGGAGGACTTGCTGATCAGGGTGACGTTGGCGAACTCGGACGCCAGGAGTGCGGCGTTGATGCCGGCCAGTCCGCTGCCGATGACCAGAACGTGATTGGGGACACGCATATGCGGATTAGGTGATGGCCAGCATGCGATCGAGCGCGACGCGGGCCCATTTGCGTGTGTCGTCGTCGACGGCGATCGGATTGACGACCCGTCCCTCAACCAATGCTTCGGTCACCCAAGCCAAGTAGGCGGGATGGATGCGGTACATCGTGGCGCAGGGGCAGACGACGGGGTCGAGGCAGAAGGCGGTTTTGCCTTCGTGGGCGACCTCTTCGTTGAGGCGGTGGACGAGGTTGATTTCGGTGCCGACGGCATAGACGCCGGGCGGGCCATTGCGCACGTAGTTGATGATGAACTCGGTAGAACCGTCGGCGTCGGCGGCGTCGACGACCTGCTGGGTGCACTCGGGATGGACCACGACGCGCACGCCGGGGTGCTCCTGGCGGGCGCGTTCGATCTGGTCGACGCGGAAGCGGATGTGGACGGAGCAGTGTCCCTGCCAGAGGAGGATTTTGCTCTGCTCGATTCGATCCTCTGTCAAGCCGCCGTTGACCTTGCGCGGACTCCAGACGGCGGTCTGGGTCTTCGGGTCGATGCCGAGCCGCTTGCCGGTGTTGCGACCGAGGTGTTGGTCGGGGAAGAAGAGGACCTGGTCACCCTGCTCGAAGGCCCATTCGAGTACCGCGGTGGCGTTTGAAGAGGTGCAGACCGCGCCGCCGTTCTTGCCTACAAACGACTTGAGCGAGGCGGCGGAGTTCATATAGGTGATCGGAATGACGCGGTCGGTGTCGACGACTTCGCCCAGGTCGTCCCAGGCGTCGTAGACATCTTCGGGCTGGGCCATGTCGGCCATCGAACAGCCTGCGGCGAGATTGGGGAGGACCACGGTCTGTTGGGGCGTGGTGAGGATGTCGGCGCTTTCGGCCATGAAGTGGACGCCGCAGAAGACGATGTAGTCGGCCTCGGAGTTCTCGGCGGCCTGTTGGGCGAGCTTGAACGAGTCGCCGCGGAAATCGGCGAACTCGATGATGTCGTCGCGCTGATAGTGGTGACCGAGGATCAGCAGGCGATCGCCGAGCTCGGCCCGCGCGGCTCGGATGCGCTCGCGCAGTTCGTCGCCGGAGAGTTGCAGGTAGTCCTGCGGAATCTCCGGCTGCCAGTCGCGTAGGTGCGGCTCGGAGACGAGCGGGATGGTGGCGATGTCGGTTTCGCAGGCTTCGTCGGGCAGGTTGGGCGGGAGAATCTCCGGGACGAAGTCGGTCTCGACGACGGTGGCTTCAGTCATGTTGGGCTCTCAGACCGGTCACTTAGTGTCAGCTTGACACTATCAATCGGGAATAGTGTTGCAAATCTGGATGGGTGTTGTCAAGAGCGGGTTTAGCGAAACGTGGAGCAATGGCGCCTCAACATAACGTTAGGCTGGCGCCGATTTCAGCTTCGAGTTGTGAATCGATAGAGGCGAGCCGGACGATGGCGTCCGTCGGCGCGCTTTTCCGACGTGGCCGCGATGAAGTCGGTTGCCAGGAGCCGTCGGCGGAAGTTTCGCTTATCGAGCGGGCGGCCGAGAATTGCTTCGTATACCTCCTGCAGTTCGCGCATGGTGAAGTGTTCGGGCAGTAGCGAGTAGGCCGCGTTGGTGTATTGCAGCTTGTTGATCAGTCGATCTCGGGCGACGTCGATCACGCGCTCGTTGTCGAATGCGAGCGGCGGGATGTCGTCGAGAGCCCACCAGGCCAGACGCCAGGCCGTGCGCTGGGCCAGGCGGACGCGAGCAGGATCGACGAGGGCGAACCAGGCGACGCCGACGCTGCCGTCGCCGGATGCCGGATCGAGGTCACCGAAGGTGTAGAGCTGTTCGAGGAAGACATCGGTGACGCCGGTCTCTTGGGCGAGCTTGCGGACCGCAGCCTGGTCCAGTGACTCGCCATGTTGGAGCGCGCCGCCGGGAATCGCCCAATGACCCTCCGACGGCGGGCCCGAGCGCTCGATCAACAGCACCTGCAGCGCGCCGTCGACGACGGTGAAGATGACGACCAGCACGGCGACCGAAGGTCGGCGCGCTTCGACGGCCGCTGCTTCGGGTGCTGGTGCCGACTCGATGGTCATGGTGTCGCGCTTCGTCGTCGGGAGGTCTCAGGCGGGCTGGCCCTGCAGGCTCCATGCGCCGACCCGCGTGATGGAGACGGTGAGCATGTCTCCGACCCGATGCTCGCCGATCGGCGCGTCGAAATGGACCAGCTTCATGGTTCGGGTTCGGCCGGTGTGGCGTTCCATGCCTTCGAGATCGGAGGGCTTGGTCGATTCGAGGAGGACTTCGACGTCGGTGAGCAGGTAGCGGTTGTTGATCTCGAACGAGATCTGGCGCTGTAGATCCTCGACGCGGTGGAGGCGCTCCATCTTGACTTCGTGGGGAATGTCGTCGGGCTGGTGGCGCTGGGCGTAGGTGCCGGTTCTGGGGCTGTAGGCGGCGACGTGGACCTTGTCGAAGCGGAGTTCTTCGAGCAGGTCGTAGGTGTCCTGGAAGTCGGACTCGGTTTCGCCGGGGAAGCCGACGATGACGTCAGTGGAAATGCTGACATCGGGCCAGAGCGAACGCACCTTGTCGACGCGGTTGCGGAACTGGGCGACGCTGTAGCCGCGGCGCATGTTGGTCAGCACATCGTCGGAGCCGGCCTGCACCGGCAGGGAGAAGGCCTCGCAGACCTTGGGCAGTTCAGCCATGCCTTCGAGGATGCGGTCGGTCATGTCGGGCGGGTAGCTGGTGAGTTGGCGGATGCGCGTGAGGTTGGGCAGATCGTGGATCGTGCGCATGAGGTCTGAGAGGTCGGCGTGTTCGGTGTTGATATCGACCGGCGGTTGGTCCTTGCCGAAGGCCTCGACGGTCTGGCCGAGCAGGGTGACCTCGCGCACGCCGCGCTGGGTGTGCGCTTCGACTTCGCGGGCGATTTCGTCGATTGGTCGTGAGCGCTCGCGGCCACGACGGAGCGGGACGATGCAGTAGGTGCAGAACTTGTCGCAGCCCTCGATGACGGGGACGAATGCGGTGGGGCGGGTCTCATTGGGAAACACATCGGTCCAACCGGCCGGCCAGAACTCTCCGCCGTCGTCTTCGCTCTCGGGCATGCCGGGGAGGTCAAGCAGGTTGACGACCTGGTCGAACCGCTGCGGTTGGGCCCAGGTGTCGACGAAGGGGAAGCGCTTGACGATCGCGTCGTCGCCGCGGGCGGTGTGTGGTCCGACCATGCAGCCCATGACGGCGATGCGCAAGTCGGGGTTGGCGCGCTTGAGGTGTTTGAGCGAGCCCAGCTTGGCCTGTGCCTTGTCCTCGGCATGCTGACGCACGGCGCAGGTGTTGAGGACGATCAGATCGGCGTCTCGCGGTTGGTCGGTCGGGTCCATGCCGAGACGTCTGAGGCCGGCCGCGAGCTTGGCGGAATCGGCGGTGTTGACCTGGCAACCGACGGTCCAGATGTGGTACTGGGGCATAGATGTCTCACCCGATCAAGTGGCGGAGGGTGAGGGATTCGAACCCTCGACGGAGTTTCCCCCGAACCCGCTTAGCAGGCGGGCGCACTAGGCCACTATGCGAACCCTCCACCTCCGAGATTAGCAGCGGAAGGGCCATATGCTGCGCTGAGGACTGCAGAGCACGCGGGGCAGGAACGGCGGATTGACGATGCGGGAACGCTTGCAGGGGCTGTTCGGCAACAGAGTCCCGGCGCCGCGCGTTCCCGATCGGGACCAGGTCTTGCGACTGCTTTCGAATCGCTGGATGCCGATCCTCGGAGCGCTTGGCGCGATCGCCGTGGCGCTCGCCATTGCGGTGCCGCTGGCACTGGCGACGAAGAGCGATCAGAACGATCCGTTCGTGCTGCGCTCGGCGGACGGGGCGCGATTCGTCGCCGAGGTGAACGGAGACGGGGACGACTGGGTGCTGCTGGGTCACATGTACCGGACCAAGAACACGAATCCGACCGATCGCGGGATCTGGGACAAGCTTGCGGCGCGGCTGGTCGCTGAGGGCTACCGCGTGCTGCGCTGGGATTTTCGTTGTCACGGCGACACGCCCTGCGTGTATAGCGACCGGCAGATCGAGGACGTGCCTGAGATCTACCTCGAATGGGAGGCGGCAATCGACTACGCCGTCGAGGAGGGCGCGGAGAAGATCTTCGGCATCGGCGTGAGCATGGGCGGCACGAGCCTGATGCAGGTCGCGGCGTATCGCGATGAGTTCACCGCGGTGAGCGCGATATCGAGCCCGAACATCTTCCCGAACAAGGCGCCGAAGGACTCGGACCGGGTGTACGAGGACGGCTTCGACCGACTCGACGGTCTGGCCAACGTCGCCAACATTCGGGTACCGAAGCTGTACATGGTCGGGGCGCGCAATCAGTGCTCGTACTGGCAGTCGAACAACTACTTCAAGCGGGCAGGCGATCCGGTTCGGCTGGTGGTCTACGAGACTGACCTGCACGGCACGGAGATTCTTGATGACGAGGAGATCGGCTCTGACGCGGTGTCGGAGGTTATTCAGTTCCTGGAGAACCCGCTGCGGATCGAGGGTAAGGAGTTGCGCAATCTTGCGCCCGGAGCCGACCCGGATGATGAGTGCTGGCCGCCGGAGGACGAGGAGGAGGAACAGGATGACGACTAGGCTCGTCGGGCAGTAGGTCGCGGGAACGAGCAGCATTGTTGTAGGGGCAGCCCTTGTGGCTGCCCGTTCTGTTGTGAACGAGCGTTGCTGGAGACGGGCAGCCACAAGGGCTGCCCCTACAGGTTCTTGGAGCGGCGTTTGAGGATTCGCTGGGTGACCGGGACGAGGACGATCACCGCGACGGCTCCGACGATGATTCCGACGATGACATCGACGACGAGGCTGAGGATCACCATCAGCAGGATGCCGATGAGCGGGGCGATGAAACCCGCGAGGGTTGCGATCTGTCCCTGCTGCTTCGGGCTGAGTGGACCGTCGCTCATGTCGTCATCCCCGAACGGCTGACGGGCTACTCGGACACGCCGGGCGGCTGGTACTTGCCCGCTTCCTCGAGCACGCGGCGCATGGTCGAACCGATCTCTGCCGGGCTGCGGGAGATGACGGCGCCGGCGGCCTCGAGCGCGGCGATCTTGGCCTCGGCGGTTCCAGCCTCGCCTTCGATGATTGCGCCCGCGTGTCCCATGCGCCGTCCCGGAGGGGCGGTGGCGCCGGCGATGAAGGCGACGACCGGCTTGTTCATGCTGCGCTTGATGTAGGCGGCCGCGGCCTGTTCGGCCAGCCCGCCGATCTCGCCGATGAGCACAACTGCGTCGGTGTCGGGATCGCTGTTGAAGCGGCGCAGGATGGCCTGCTGCTGCTCGCCGATGATCGGGTCGCCGCCAACACCGACGCAGGTCGACTGACCGATGCCGGCGCGGGTGAGCTGGTCCACCGCTTCGTAGACGAGCGTTCCGGAGCGAGAGACGACGCCGACGTTGCCAGGCATGAATACGTCGGGTGGGTGGATGCCGACGCGGCACTTCGACGCAGGCTGGATGATGCCGGGGCAGTTGGGGCCGATCAGCCGACTCTTCGAACCGGCCAGCGCGGTGCGGACACGGATCATGTCGTGTACGGGGACGCCTTCGGTGATGCAGACGATCAGCGGGATTTCCGCGGCGATGTTTTCGAGGATGGCGTCAGCCGCACCGGGAGCGGGCACGTAGATGATGGAGCAGTTGGCCTGGGTCTGTTCGACGGCTTCGGCGACGGTTGGGAAGACGGGGAAGCTGTCGTTGCCGTGGCTGAAGCTCTCGCCGCCGCGAAATCCCGGGTGAACGCCGGCGACGACCGTGGTGCCGTAGTCGAGCGAGCGGCGGATCTGGTTCTGACCCTCGTTGCCGAGGCCCTGAATCATCAGTCGAGTGCGGTTGTTGAGGAGAATGCTCATGCGGTTCCTGGTTGGGAGTTGTTGGGCTCGGTTTGCGGTTCGCGTCTAGTTGTTCGAGCGGCTGCGGCGTCGGCCGGACTTTGCGGCCTCGACCGCCAGCGCGGCGGCGTCGCCCAACTCGTCGGCGGTTTCGACGGCGATGCCGGAGTCGTGCAGGACTCGGCGGCCTTCCTCGACATTTGAACCGTTCAGTCTGACGACGAGCGGCTGTTGAATGTTGAGTTCGTTGACCGCGTCGACGACGCCCTCGGCGACGATGTCGACGCGCGCGAGTCCGCCGAAGATGTTGATGAAGATGGTTTTCACGTCGGGGTCGTTGACGATGATGCGCAGCGCCTCGATCACGCGGTCCTTGCGGTTGACGGTGCCGATGTCGAGGAAGTTGGCGGGTTCGCCGCCGTGCAGTTTGAGCGTGTCCATCGTGGCCATGGCCAGGCCGGCACCGTTGACGACGCAGCCGATGTTGCCGTCGAGCTTGATGTAGGAGCCGATGTTGGCTTCTTCGGCCTCGATCTCGGTTGGGTTCTCCTGCGAGCGGTCGCGCCAGGCCTCGTACCCGCCGTGTCGGAAGGAGGCGTTGTCGTCGAGTCCGACCTTGCCGTCGATTGCCATGACGGTGCCCTCGGATGTGAGCACGAAAGGATTGACCTCAACCAGTGAAGCATCCATCTCGGTGAAGACGCGGTAGAGGTTGGCGAACATGTCGCCGGCGGCGCGAACGGCGGACGACGGCAGGCCGAGCTGGTTGGCCAGGGAACGGCCGCGGAAGGCGGGAAAGCCTTCAACCGGGTCGACCGGCACACGCAGGACGGCGCCGGGGTCGGTGCGGTTGACTTCCTCGATCGATTGTCCGCCCTCGGCCGAGGCGACAATCAGCGGCTGTCCGTTGGTGCCGTCGACCTGGATTGAGAAGTAGTACTCCTTGGCGATGGAGGTCTGCTGTTCGATCAGCACGGCCGAGATCGGTACGCCTTCCGCACCGGTCTGGACGCTGACGAGGCGGCTGTCCTTGTCCATGAGCGGACGGAACTCCCTGAGCGCCTCCTCGACGCCACTGGCAAGTCGGACTCCGCCGCGTCGGCGGCCGACGATCTGGCCCTCGTGGCGTTCAGGGTCGCGGCGCAGATCGTTGTAGGTGCGGCTCGTGCGGTCGCGCTTGACCACGCGTCCCTTGCCTCGCCCGCCGGCATGCACCTGGGCCTTGACGATGACATCGGGGCCGTGTTCTTTGAGCAGGGCGCGCGCCTCGCGCTCGGTCGTGGCGGGGCCACCGTCGGGTACGGGGACGCCGCGGGCCTTGAACAGTTGCTTGGCCTGATATTCGTGGATGTTCATGTTCGCCAGTCGCTTGGGTCGAGGGGAGGGATGTCGGATACCGTCGATACCGAACATAGCTGCGACCTGATGCTTGGGCAATTGCGCATGACACTGAGCCGCCGCGACTTGCTCAAACGATTCGGAGCGGCCGGCAGCGGGGCGGCCGCGCTGGCGCTGGTGGGTTGCGGCGAGGAGGAATCGACGCCGCAACCTGAGGCGCAGGGCGTATCCGTCAAGCAGCAAGTCGAACGGGCTGAAGGGGCTCAAGCAGAACCGTCGGCGCAGCAGGTCTTGCAGCCGGAGCAGCAGGAAACGCCCCAACCAGGGGACGAGCAGGCGGTCACCGAACGTTCGCAAGCGATTCAGGTTCAGCAACAGGAACAGTCTGCGCCGCCGCAGCAGGTACGGCAGTCCCGGCAGCCCTCGCAGTCCGCGCGGGTGGGGCAGCCCGAGCCTCTGGCCGAGCGACGGTTGCTCGTGCCGGACGTGCCGACGGGGGACCATGAGCTGGAGGATCCGGCATTCGATCCTGTGGCTGGCGCTCGCGTGGACTTCGGTGCGATCGAGGGCGCCGGATACCGGGTCGAGTTGCCGGAGGAGTGGAACGGCGAGCTCGTGCTCTGGGCGCACGGGTTTCGCGGTCTCAACGACGAGGGGACCGGCTTCAGTCGCCGTCTGACGTTCGACGACATCCCTGCCCGCGACGTGATCATCGGGCAGGGATACGGCTGGGCGACCTCGACCTATCGGGTCAACGGGTATGTGCCCGGCGTGGGCGTGGACGACCTGTTGCGGGTCAAGGATCGGGTGGCAGAGATTGCCCGTTTGCCGCGACGTACGTACATCGCGGGCGGATCGATGGGCGGCGCGACGGCGCAACTGATGGCGCAGGAGTTTCCCGAGGACGTCACTGCCGCGCTCGCATTCTGTCCGGCGATGGGCAATGTCTGGGTGGTCGACTATACGGTCGCCTGGCACGCGCTGGCGCACTGGTTGATCGGTGATGCGCCTCAGCAGATCGATGTGCCGGGCATGCTCGCGTGGGCGAGCGCGCTGGGCACGTCGGATGATGATGGGCTGCGTTTGACGGCGTTGGGCGAGCAGTTCGCGGCCCTGGTCAAGGACTTCACCGGCGGCGAGCGTTGGGGATTCGACGAGGGGCTGCGTCAACAGTGGAACATTGCGTTCGGCCTGGGCGTGACGATGTGGCCCGACTTGGTTGGCTCGAGTGGGTTGGCTCCGGGGGAAGTCGTCCTGGTGTCCGACGATCTGCCTCCGGCGGACACTCGCGAGCACATTTACTCGGCTGATGCTTCCGCAGGGATTGATCTGCAAGCACTCAACGAAGACGTGATTCGCTTTGCCTCTGCGCCTGACCGGCGACACGATCCGGGTGTTGGGATTCCCACTGGTGAGCTGCGGGTGCCGATGCTGGCAATGAAGACGACGGGCGACCTGTTCACGCCGATTCATCTGGATCGCGACTACCAGCGGATGCTGCAAGAGTCAGGCTGGGAGCGAAACCTCGTGGTGCAGGCGGTCCGTCGGGCGGGTCACTGCGCGTTCTCGGAGCGCGAGGCGCTGAGCGCGTTCACGGCGATCATCAGTTGGCTGTCGTTCGGGTTCCCACCGGGCGGAGATGATCTGCAGGGTGATCTGTCGGAGGTGGGGGTGCGATTTACCGATCCGTTCGACGAGGATGATCCTCTGCGTCCAGCGCGCTAGCGGGCGCGGGCGAAGCCTGCGGGGATCATGCCGATGACCATGCCGGATACTCGACGGTCTTCGCTTGCCCGCATTCGTCCGACGATCTGGCGCAGGACGGTGCCGAGCAGGGTTCGGTTGAAGAGCCAGTCGTTGAGGTCGGCGTCGGTTGGGTAGGCGGCGCCGGGCTGGGCTGTTGCGGACTCGTGGTAGAAGGCTCGCAGGTCGTCGGAGGCGAACTTGAGTCGAGCCGGCATCGGATGATTCCAGTCGATCTCCCCGTCGGTCGGCTCTGCGCCGGTGGCGAAATCGGCCAACAGCACGGCGAGATCTTCCATCTGCTCGACGGTCGCTCCGCTGATCCCGACGGTGGTGCGGCCGCGGCGGTTGATCGACTCGCGATGCCAGGGCGCGAGCTGGCGGATCTCTTCGACCAGCTGATCGCGCAGCGCTTCGGTCTCGTCGGCGGGCTCCGGCGGCGTCACCATGATCGCGCAGGCCCAGGGGTCGTCGCCGGTGATCGGCGCGTCGTGCGGATAGTCGGCGATCGTGGGCTCAGTTGCTGTTTCCAGCAGTTGGAGTGCGGTGAGCAGGACGTCGCGCTGGAAGTCGGGATGGTCCGGCGAGCCGAGTGGTCGGCCCAGGGGGAACGGTACCCAGAGCGAACGCGGTGGTTTCATGCCCTCGGGATGTCGGCGAATCAGCGAGATCCCGGTGGTGGCGACGCGGCCGTTGCTGCCGCGTTCGATGTAGTGGCTGAGCGCACACACGGAGCGCGTGCAGAACGGTCAAACGGGGGTGAGGAAGGCGGCATCGACGCCGTCCTGTGCGAGCAAACGCCCGATGTCCTCGCCGGTCGATTCGAGGTTGGTCGGGTCGGCCTGGGCGCCCATGAACGAGTAGTGGTAGCGGCTGATTCCGCCGACCAGGCCTTTCGCTTCGAGCTCGCGCAGCCGTTCGAGCGGGAAGACGGTGTTGATGTCCTGCTGAAAGCCCGAACGGTCGAAGTTGACGGAGAGATGGGACATGCGCAGGTCGGCGTAGTCGATGTCGCCCGGGATGAGGCGGTACTCATTGGAGCCCGGATTGAAGGGTCGGTCACCGGAGGGGTGGAGTCCGGCGGTGGTGACGATCGCCACAGTCGACTCGGCAAGCGGTTTCGGCGTAATCCAGGGCTGGGGCTCGATCTCCGGCAGGGGCAGATTGAGCAGGTTGTTCGCCATGTCGGGGTGCAGGTCGTCCATGCGGACCATGGGCAGGCTCCGGTGAGTTATGGGTCGGGCACCTCGAACGATATCGGATGCGAGCCGTATTGGCTCCTGTCCAAGCCCTCGCCGGACCCTCACCCCAGCCCTCTCCCAGAGGGAGAGGGAGTTTCCGTCCCGTCGCTCGGAGCGAACGGGGAAGGTTGAGGGGCCGTTCGCCGGCACAGCCGGAGCGACTCCAGTCGCTGGTAGGCTGAGGCCATTGAACAAGTTCAGGAGTGGGGCGATGCCGGAAGACACGATTGAAGTGAGCGTGCGCATGGCCGACCGCGGTGAGGTCGGTTACCGGATGGTGTCGGCGTCGATCAGCAGCCGCGAAGGTTCGCTGGCCGGCGCGCCGGTGGCGTTCACGATCGAAGATGGCCCCGGGACGCTGGCTTCGGCCGGCGGTCGCGAGCGCACCGTGGACTCGGACGAGTGGGGCATTGCAGAGGTCAACTGGTACCCCGACCAGCACGCGCGCTCATCGCCGGAGGCGGAGGTCGTGCAGACGGTGACGATCAAGGCGGTTTGCGAGTCGGCTGCCGATGTTTCGCTGAACGTCGCTTCGCCCCTCTGGAAGCACTAGCGAGGGCGCGTAAGGCCTGTCGAGGCGTGCCCCCCTCTGCCTGCGGCATCTCCCCCCGCTGGAGGCGGCGGGAGACGGGGAATCAGGAGCAGCATGAAGCGCGATCCTGAGAATCCTGAGGCGGAGCTGCCGGAGTGGGTGCAGAAAGTAGAGCGGATTCCGCAGGTTGATCCTGTGGCGGTGCTGGGGGTCGGTCCGACGGCGGCGTATCTGCTGTTCGATGCGGTGATCGGCGTTCGCGCGGCGATCGCGGCGGCGGTGATCGTGGGGCTCGTGGTCTACGTCGTTCAGCGACGTTTGCGTCCGCAGATCACGGTCGTGCGCTGGCTGATGGTGTTCAGCGTCTGCTTCAATGTGGGTTTCGGGGTTTGGGGACTGATCGAGGCGGACGGCAAGGTCTACTGGGCGCGTGACTTCGTCGACAACTTCGTGCTCGGCGGCGTCTTTCTGGTCAGCGTGTTCATCGGTCGGCCGATCGTCAGCGCCGTGATCCGCGAGGTGTTCCCGGCCATCCGCGAGCAGTTGCCCGCCGATCATCGCGTCTGGACTCGACTGACGATCGTCTGGGGGCTATACATCGCGCTGTCGGGCGTGCTGCGCTGGTGGGTGCTCGACCAGGTCAGCGCCGAGACCTATGCGTTGATCCGGCTGCCGCTCGGCTGGGGGCTCGGCGCGGTTCTGATGATCTGGACCTTCAGCACCGTCAGCCGGGCCATGCGCGAGTTCGCGCTGGAGCGAGGCCGGTCCGAATCAGGCGATTCCGGCGAAGTGGTCGCGGATTCCGAGGTCGCCGAACGCTGAGCGGAACCACTCGATCACCTCGGGGTGATAGGGAATGCCGCGCTCGGAGCGGTCGATCTCCGCTTCGTGTTCCTCGAGTCCGGCATAGATGACGCGTTCCTCGCCCGGAGCAGTCGGCGTCTCGCGGAGCGCCCTGAGGTACTCGTCCATGTGGCCTTTGAACTCGTCGACGTCGGTGAATGAGGCGATGTTGAAGACAGTGAAGTGGTGACCGACACCGTTGAAGCGGAAGAGCGCTGATCCGGCGTTGGCCATGATCCCGCTGAGGATGTCGATCATCACGGCCAATGAGTAGCCCTTGTGCGAGCCGATCTCGCGGGTGCCGCCGAGCGGCAGCATGAGGAATTCGTCCGGCGTCTGTCCGGACTCCATCATGGGCGTGCCGTCGGCGGTCGCGACCCAGCCCGGGAGCAGGTCTTCGCCGAGTCGCTGCGCCAGGCGGATTTTGTTGCCAGCCACGGACGACATCGAGGCGTCGAAGATGAACGGCGCTTCCTCGTTGGCGGGCGCGGCGATGCTCATCGGGTTGAGGCCGACCATGGCCTGCGCGCCGTGGGTTGGCGCGACCAGCAGGCCGCCGACGGTCATTGAGAGGCCGATCATGTCGTGCTCGATCGCCATCGCCGCGTGGTAGGCGGCGGCGCCGAAGTGGCGGCCGTTGTTGCAGACGACCGTGGCGACGCCCTGGTTGCGGGCCTTCTCGATCGCGAGTTCCATCGCCTGCGGACCGACCGTCAGTCCCAGGCCGCGATCGCAGTCGATCGTCGCGGCGGCCGGCGCATCGCGCTCGATCGTCCAGTTCGGCGTCGAGTTGATCTCGCCCGACTGCAGGCCGTCGACGTAAAAGCGCAGCATGTTGGACACACCGTGCGAGTCGATGCCGCGCAGGTCGGCGTAGAGCAGCGTGTCGGTGCTACGGGTCGCGTCGTCGTCGGGCATGCCGCAAGCTGTGAAGATTTCGTGCACTGCGCTGCGCATCGCGTCGCCTGGGACACGGACGGCGATCTCTTCCGGGACGGCGAACTGCTTGAGCATGACTGGCTCCTGGAGTGCTTCGTTTGCTGGACTGTGTGGCAGGGTACCGCCAGTGTGACGCCTGCTTGTCAAGCGAAGTATTCGGCGTGAGCGGGTTAATCGTGCGCTGACACAGCGTCGACGCCGGGTCCGTCTATTCGACATAGCGTCGGAATTGGAGGCGAAGAATAGCGTCGCCGTGACGCCGCTCAACCGCCCTCGCAGCATGGAGTGTGACCTGATGATTGTCCCGCCCGAACCCAATCCCTTCGCTCCGAGTTCCGCTGCCGAACGGGTCGCCACTGAGACGCAGATGCGCGAGGTGGCTCGGCGCCGGTGGGAGGCCCAGCAGGAGCAGGAGCGCCGCCGGCAGCGAAAGCAGGTGGTGGACCGAGTCAAGCGAATCCGACAGCTGCGCCCCGGCCGAGCGGTCGCGGACTCGCTCTCGCCGGTCTACAGCATGTTCAACGAGTCGTTTTTCCGGGCTCGCTGAGCCAACACCGACCTCCGCGCGTCAGCGCAACGAGCAGGGGCGACCGTCGCGGTCGCCCCTTGTTCGTGCCCGGCACGAACGGCGCCGCTATCGCCGACGTGAGGACGGTATTCGTCCGTGGATGTGCCGTTACTGGAGCGCGATTCTGAGTGACCGCGGAGTGCGGAGACCGGAGAGTGCTGTCGCTCTGCGACGGTGTTCGTCGAATGGCTCGCGGTTGCCGATGTCGACTTGGTCGGCCAATGGGATTCGTGGTACAAGTACACGACCCCACACAAGAATCTCTGGTGCAACCCAGTCTGACGGACTCCGTTGGCACAACGGCGAGAGGGCGCCTGATATGTCGGGAACGTTGATTGTCACCGCCTTCGGGCGCCACCTCTTCAGGCCAGGACAGTCACCGTGGGACGGCGAGGAAGACTTGTACAGCGTCTTCCTGGCGCGCTCGGAGCTTATGGGCTGGAGCCGGATTGGTTCCTCTGCTGGTCCCGATGTGCCTCTCCTATGGGGGATGAATGACGCCGAACTCAGTCAGGATGACGGCCCTCAGATAGGTTGGGTCCAGGTAGGACTTGATGTCCATTGCCGTGAAGAGCTCGACATCCCCGATTTTCCCCCGGCGGGATTCGATCTGCCGCGCGGCCTACCTTCAGCGGCAGGCTTTGCGGCTGTTCCGGAGACCGGCACGCCTGTCGATCCAGCGTTGGCTATCCCGCCGCTGATTCGCTGCGTGGATGATTCCCTGCGCTGGTTCGGTGAGGCTGAGGTGTCGGCCTATGAGCTGATCGCGCACCGCGTTGTCTCAGAGGACATTCCGCCTAGAAATCCACGGTACGCAACCGATCTGTTATCAGCCCTCGCCTGGTTCACTGTCGGGGCCTTAGGTCCAGTGCGCGCCTTGGTGACGATGACAACCGGTCAAGTGGTCGATCGGCTTGTCAGAGATGTCTTCGATGTCATCCATCCGTCCCCGAATCTGCCGCTGCGGTTTGAACGGCTCGTCAACTCTCGAGACGGCTACCCGACCGCGAGCGCTCACTGGCCGTTCGTGTGGGCCGGCACCGATACGGCCATTGAGGTGTCGCTGCCGGAGTGGTCCGCGGACGCAGTCGGCTGGGTAGTCGCGAGGGTGGTTGACGCCGCACTCTCGCTTGACCCCGCACCGCACCATCTTTCGGTCCGGGTAGCGCGTGCCGCGCGTGAATGAGCAGCCGAGAGATTGGTCCGCCCGCATCACAAAGCCGTGCGGGGTTCGGATCTGAGAGGCTCGCTGGTACACTGCGGGCTGCGTGAACGAAATCACGTTGTCATGTCATGCACGCTCCGCGCGTTGCGGTGCGGCCCATACAAGCGATTGTTGAGAGGGGAGCGCGGTGGCTGAGTACACCAAGCCGATTCCGAGTCCCGATCCGGTCTCACAGCCATTCTGGGACGGGGCCAAAGCGGGGAAGCTGATGCTGCCCCGCTGTTCCGACTGCAACCGAGTGCACTGGTACCCGCGGGTGATCTGCCCATTCTGCCACTCGATGAACATCGACTGGATCGAGGGCACCGGCCGGGGCACGATCCACACCTTCGCCGTCCAGCACAACCGCGGCCTCGTGGCGCGCGGGTGGGGCGACGAAGTCCCGTACGTGACCGCTTACATCGACCTCGCCGAGGGCGACCGGATGCTGACCGTGCTCAAGGGCGTTGACCCGAACGACCCCGACTCGATCGAGATCGGCGGCGCCGTTCAGATCGAGTTCGAAGAGGCGTCTGAGGACATCCACATCCCCTTCTGGCGGCCGGTTTAGGCGCACCAGAGACATCACTCAGAAGCACACAGGAGCACACTATGCCTGGTGAAGCATCAAAGGCCGCTGCGATCATCGGCGCTGCCGAAGCGAACGACATCGGTTACCCGGCGACGCCCAAGTCGTCGCTGACCCTGCACATCGAAGCGATCCACAACGTCTGCGAGATGACCGGCATTCCGATCCCCGCGATCGACGGGATCTTCTCGGCCGGATGGTCGCCGCAGCTCGCCGAGTACCTCGGCTTGCATCCCAAGTACATCGACACCACCTCAGTCGGCGGCTGCTCGTTCGAGATGCACGTGCATCACGCGCTGGCCGCGATTCACGCCGGCGTGATCAACGTGGCGCTGGTCTCGCACGGCGAGATGGGATTCAGCCAGCGGTTCACGGGCGGCAAGGGCACCGGTCGCCCGTTCGGCGGCGGCGACCCGTGGGATCCGGGGACGCAGCACACCTCTGCCTATGGTCTGGGCGGCGCGCCGACCGGTTACTCGCACGCGATGAATCGGCACATGCACCGTTACGGCACCACGCAGGAAGACTTCGCTGAGATCGCGGTCGTTACCCGCGAATGGGCCACCCTGAACCCGCGTGCGGTCATGTACCGCAAGGCCGGCGAAGGGGACCTTCCCGCTCTGGAGCAGGGCGAATGGGGCGGCGGCAAGCGCGGCCACACATTTGGCGGGCCGATCACGGTCGACACCGTGATGAATTCACGCGCCATCTCCTGGCCGATCAAGCTGCTCGATGTCTGTCTGGTCACCGACCACGGCGGGGCGGTGCTGATCGCGGGACCGGAGATCGCCAGCACGTCCAAGACCCCGCCGGTCTGGATTGCCGGCGCCGGTGAGAGCATCTCCCACTGGAACATGCTCGAGATGCACGACTTCACCGAGACTTCGGCCGGTCGTTCTGCGTCTGCGGCCTACCGGATGGCGGGAATGGGACCCGAGGACATGGAAATGGCCATGATCTACGACTCATTCACCGTCACGGCCGGGATGACTGCCGAAATGCTGGGTCTGGCCCGTCCGGGCGAAGGCCCCTCACTGTGGAAGGACCGACACGCCGCTCCCGGTGGTCGGCTGCCGATTAACACCAACGGCGGCGGTCTGAGCTTCAACCACTCGGGCATGTACGGGATGCAACTCCTGGTCGAGGCGTACCGCCAGCTCTCGGGCACCGCCGAGGACGACGGTTTCTCGGGCGACCCGGGCAAGCAGACCAGCGCTCGAAGCTGTGTCGTCAACGGCACCGGCGGGACGCTCTCGACGACCGGGACCCTGGTGCTCACTTCCGACTAAGCGCCTCTTCCGTTCGGAAACAACGAGGCCGCCCCCTCATCGAGCGGGGGCGGCCTCGTTCGTTAACCTTGCGGAACGCGAGAAACGGATCGGTCATTGTCATGTCGCACGCAGCGGAAACCGAAGCGGTCCAGCACACCCAACAGGCTGCTCAGGGGATCTCGTTCCTCTGGGCGATGGTGATGGCGGCCGGGTTCGTTGTCCTGTTTGGTCTGACGCAGTGGGGCATCCTGGACGATGTGCCGACCTCGGAGATCGGGATCTTCGCCGTAGGTACGGCGAACGGGATTGGCGTGATCGCGATCGGTGGCTGGAATGCCATCGGGCTGATCGCGATCGGTGGGGCGAACTCGATTGGATTGGTCGCGGTGGGTGGATTCAATTCTGTCGGGTTGATCGCGTTCGGGGGCGTGAGCAGCTATGGGGTGATTTCGGTGGGAGGCATTCAGGCGTTCGGCGCGAGGCTCACTGTTCGCATCTTCCAGTGGTCGCCGCAGATTATCCGGACTGGACGCGCGGGGAACGGCGGAGCCGACGCGTAGATGTGTTAATCTCCAGGGAGAGACAAGCCGGGGTGGTCCGACCGTCGAGTGACGTGGCCTGGGCCTGAGAACACACCCGCCGAACCTGATCCGGGTAATGCCGGCGCAGGGAGCGCAAGACCCTTCAGGCCCACCCAAGCGTCGACCGACCGCCCCCAGTGAGGGCTGATCGTGCGCGTCGTTCTCTCCATTGCCGGATCTGACTCGTCGGCCGGAGCGGGCATCCAGGCCGACCTGAAGTCGATCACAGCCAATGGCGCCTACGCCGCCACGGTGATCACGGCAGTAACGGCACAGAACACGCTTGGTGTGCAGGGCGCCTGGCCGCTTGCGCTCGATGCGGTGCGGGAACAGATCGCATCCGTCTTCGACGATCTCGATGTGGCGGGGGTGAAGACGGGCATGCTGGGCGGCTCGGAGATGATTGAGTTGGTGGCCTCGGAGCTGGAGCATCGCCGCGCGCCGTTCGTCGTGGTTGATCCCGTGATGATCTCGAAGACTGGGTTCGCGCTGCTGGCAGAGGACGCGGCATCGACGCTGCGCGAACGATTGTTGCCGCTCGCAACGGTGATTACGCCGAACGTCCACGAGGCCGAAGCACTGACCGGGCTGTCGCTCAGGACGGTCGACGATGCTCAGCAGGCCGGCGAGATGCTGGTTGAGGCCGGGGCGTCGGCGGCGCTGGTCAAGGGCGGGCACCTCGAGGGCGCGCCCGCGACCGACGTGCTGGTCACAAAGGACTCGACAGACGTGTTCACCGGCGAATGGATCGACCAGCGCCACACGCATGGCACCGGCTGCACGTATGCCTCGGCGATTGCTGCGCGGTTGGCTCAAGGCGAAGTACTGCATGAGGCGATCGGCAACGCGAAGGACTACGTGACGGAGGCGATTCGCGGCGGGCTTGATATTGGTCAGGGCGTCGGACCGACCGATCACTTCTGGATGACGCGCGATGACTGAGCAGAAGCGGATCGGGCGACTGCATGTGATCACGGACGAGGTGCTGCAGGACCGGTTCAGTCACGTCGAACTCGCCGCGTCTGCGGCCGCGGGTGGCGCAGATGTCGTCCAGTACCGCGAAAAACGCCACGTGTCGACGAAGGAGATGATGCGCGTCGCCGTGTTGATGAGCCTCGCCTGCCGAGAGTTCGGCACGACGCTGCTGATCGACGACCGGGCAGATGTCGCCGCTGCAGTCGGCGCCACCGCCGTTCATCTCGGTCGGGAAGACCTACCGCCCTATGTGGCTCGCCAGATACTTGGGCCCGATGCGATCATCGGCGGCACCGCGAACACGGTCGAAGAAGCGGTCAAGGTGGCCAAGCAACCGGTCGACTATCTGGGCGTCGGGCCCGTGTTCGGGACGACGTCGAAGGGCGATCGGGCGGCGCCGATGTTGGGTCTGGAGCGGTTTGGGGAGATTTGCGCTGCCGTCGACAAGCCGGTGATTGGCATCGGTAGCATCACCGCAGATCGGGTTGGTGACGTGCTCGCGGCCGGGGCGTATGGCGTGGCGGTGCTGTCGGCGATTGTGTGCCGGGACGACCCGCAGGCGTCCTGCCGAGAGTTTGCGAACGAGATTGAGCGGGTGCTGGCATGACCCGAGACCGGCGATCAGCCGAGGTTGCCATTGTCGGCGGCGGCGTGATTGGCCTCTCGTGCGCGTTCGAGCTCGCGCGGCGCGGAAGGTCGGTGACTGTGCTGGAGCGGGAAGAGGTGGGCTTCGGCGCGTCGACCGTCGCGGCGGGGATGCTGACGCCGTCGTTCGAAGTGGAGTTGACTCCGCCTGAGCTGGTCGAGCTGCAGCTCGACAGTCTGCGCCGCTACCCGCAGTTCATCGCCGATGTCGAATCCGCCGGTGGGCTGTCATGCGAATACCGAGACGAAGGCACACTCTGGGTCTCGCGGCATCGGGACGATGAATTGGAGCTTGATCATCTCTGCCAGATCCAGGAAGACCGCGGTCTGCCGGCCAAACGTCTGACCGGTCGCGAGACTCGCGCGATAGAGCCGTACCTGTCACCGCGGATTATCGGTGGATTGTTGGTCGAGACCGACCACCAGGTCAACAGCCGCAAGCTGGTCCCAGCACTGGCGGCGGCATGCCGGAGCGTTGGGGTGGAACTGTTGGAGCAGACGGGTGCCAGGTCGGTTGAGCGGGTGGGCGGACGGAATGTGTTGACGCTGCAAGAGCGGGATGAGAAGTCGATCTTGCGCGCCGACCAGGTGTTGCTGGCTGCGGGCGTCTGGCTGGAAGAGGGATTGATTACCCCGCTGCCGCAGATCGGCATGCGGCCGATCAAGGGGCAGATTGTCCACCTCAAGGGACAGCCGCTGGTGAACCGCGTGCTGCGCAACAGCGATGTCTACATCGTGCCGCGCGCCGGTGGTGAGCTACTGCTGGGGGCGACAGAGGAGGAACAGGGCTTCGACATGCAGCCGACCGCCGGCGGCACGCTGGACTTGTTGCGCTACGCCTTCGAGATCCTGCCAGGTCTCTACGACCTCCACGTCAGCGAGATCGACGTGGGATTGCGGCCAGCGGTCACCGATCACCAGCCGGTGATCGGCCCGACGAATACGGAGGGCATCTTCATCGCCGGCGGGCACTATCGAGGCGGCGTCTTGCTCGCGCCGAGCACGGCGCATTTCGTCGCCGAACTGATGACGACCGGACGTGTCTCGGCACAGGTGGAGCCATTCGGCATCGATCGCCTGCTCCCCGAGCGGCAGCAGGAGGCGGCCGGATGAGCGAGCAGCGGGTCTGGGATGTGGCGATCATTGGCGGCGGGGTTATCGGACTCACGTGCGCGTTCGAGCTGGCCCGACGCGGTCGCAAGGTGACGCTGATCGAGCGGGCCCAGCCGGGCCGACAGGCCAGTCGCGTTGCCGCGGGACTGCTGGGCACCGCGACGTTGCCGGTCGGCGACGACGAGGCGATCTTCCCGCTCAAGCTCGACAGTTTGCGTCGGTACCCGCAGTTCGTGGCGAAGGTCGAATCGATCGGCCGCAGGAGTGCCGGCTACCGAACGGACGGCACCCTGTGGGTGGCGAGAAGCGCCGACGAGGACGCGCAGTTGCAAGCGCTGCACGAGGAACGGCGGAGCCGGGGGCTGCGCTCACAGCGACTTGCATCGAGCGAGATCTTCAACATCGAGCCGGAACTCCCGGGGGATCTGCTGAGCGGATTGCTGGTTGACGAAGATGTCCAGATCGACCCTCGTCGGCTGTTGACGGCGCTAGGGCGTGGGATCAGGTATGTCAGAGTCGGCCTGCAGTCCGATAGGGGAGCGGTGGGCGGTGACTACGACGAGGACGCGGGAGCGTGGAACGTGCGGTTGGGCGGAGGAGATTCAGCGGACGTCGAATCGATCCAGGCACACGAGGTGCTGATCACGGCCGGACCGTGGTGCGATGAGATCGTTGCGACAGCGAGCGGAGAAACGACGCCGCTGGCTCGGACCGGCGTCGGGCCGGTCAAGGGTCAACTCTTGCGTCTGCGAGGGCCCCGGATCATCGACCGGGTGATTCGCACATCCAATGTCAGTCTCGCCCAGCGCCGCGACGGCGAACTGATCGTCGCGTCAACGAAGGAACCGGAAGCCGGCTGGGATCTCACGGCCACCGTCAAGGCGCGCGAAGAACTGCTTGACCGTGCCGCTGGTCTGATCCCGCGGATTCGCGAGCTCGAGCTGGAGGAACACAGCGTCGGGCTGCGCCCAGCCGTGGCCGACCACATGCCGGTTATCGGACCGGCCGATCGTCGGGGACTGTGGATCGCGACGGGCCACTTCCAGCACGGCATCCTGCTGGCGCCGGCAACGGCGCATTGGCTGGCTGAAGCGATGGAGTCGGGTGCGGTGCCGGAGGTACTGAGGCCCTATGGTCTGGAGCGGCTGAAGCAGGCTGAGGTGAACATGGAGGCGGCATTGTGACACAGCCCCACGCGACGCTGGAGGTGACGCTCAACGGAGACGTTGTCACGCTGGCGAGTCGTCAGTTGACCGATGCCCTCTGTGAGCTTGGGTACGACCCGGAACAGCAGGGCATTGCCGTCGCGCTCAATATGTCGGTCGTCCCGCGCAGCGAGTGGGGGCAGACCAATATCGGCGACGGCGACCGGATCGACATCGTCGGCGCTAAGCAGGGCGGATAGGCGGATCGATGAGCACCGTGGCCGAACAATCCACCGTCGACAGCTGGACCCTCGCGGGCCGGGAGATGCACTCACGGATCATCCTGGGGACCGCGCGATATCCATCGCAAGAGACGTTGCTCGCGTCACTCGAGGCGTCGGGCACCGAGCTCGTCACCGTCGCACTGCGGCGCGTCAATGTCGGCTCCGCCGACGGCTCCGATCCGACGAATCTCTACACATTGCTGACCGAGCGCGGCTATGGTCTGCTGCCGAACACCGCGGGCTGTTTTACCGCGCCCGACGCGATCTTGACTGCCGAACTTGCCCGCGAGGCGTTGGGCGTGTCATTGGTCAAGCTGGAGGTGATCGCCGACGAGGAGACGTTGCTGCCCGACACCGAAGGGCTGCTGGAGGGCGCGCAGGAACTGGTCCGGCGCGGATTCCAGGTCTTGCCCTACACCAACGACGATCCGGTGACGGCTCGGAAACTGGAGGATGTCGGCTGCTCGGCTGTGATGCCGCTCGGCGCGCCGATCGGTTCCGGCCTGGGCATTCGCAATCCGCACAACATCCAGTTGATCAAGGAGCGCGCCACCGTGCCTGTGATCGTCGACGCCGGCGTCGGGACGGCGTCCGATGTCGCGATCGCCTTCGAGCTCGGCTGCGACGCCGTGCTGATGAACACAGCGGTCGCGCGCTCGCGCAATCCGGTGCAAATGGCCCGAGCGATGAATGCGGCAGCCCGAGCCGGGCGCGACGCCTTTCTCGCCGGCCGGATGCCGCGCAAGTTCTACGCGGAGGCATCATCGCCGTCCGAGGGGAAGATCTCACCGCTCGAGACCTCATGAG
Organism: Dehalococcoidia bacterium; assembly: GCA_965208665.1. Lineage (GTDB taxonomy): Bacteria > Chloroflexota > Dehalococcoidia > Bin125 > Bin125 > Bin125. The sequence goes on along the minus strand of CBDBPH010000002.1, from coordinate 756,847 downwards.
AGACAAACCATTTCGAGAACTCACTGGAGAAGGAGTTTGACCGTGTCCAACCCGCCCCTCTCGCAACGGCTCTGGGACGACAACCGCGACCTCGCGGAGGCGTGCCTGGAGCATCCGTTCATCGTCGGATTGGCCGACGGCTCGTTGTCCGAGTCGCGCTACGGCCTATTCGCGCAGCAGGATCATTTCTACCTCGACGCTTACGCACGCTCCTACGCCTGGGGCGCAGTCCGCGCGCAGGACTGGGAGACGCGGCGTCAGTTCGGATCGCTGCTCTCCGGCATCCTGACCGAGGGCACGTTGCACGAGAAGACCGCTCCCGAGCTTGGCGTCTCGCTGGAGGACGTGCAGCCCCTGCCCGCCGCTCGCGAGTACACCGACTTCCTCCTGGCGACCGCTTCGCTGGGCACTATCGGCGAGCATCTCGCCGCCATGGCCCCTTGCGCCAAGCTCTATGGATGGCTCGGCACTCGGCTCGCCGATCAGCCCTATGACGAGCGATACGCCTTCTGGATCAATATGTACGCCGGGGTTGGTTACCAGGAAAAAGTCGACATCATCATGGGCATGCTCGACGAGCATGGCGAAGACTCTGCGACCGAGGCGATCAAGTTCCGGACGGCAATGGAGCTCGAGTACCATTTCTTCGATTCAGCGTGGGTGAACGGTGAATCCGGGTGAGGGCGCCAATCCGGGCGGTCGCTGCGGTTCTTGCCGCGCTGCTGCTGGCGCTGACCCTCCTGCTGACCGCATGTGGTGAGGATGAGCCGGATCTGATCCGCGTCCAGCTTGACTGGACTCCGAACACGAACCACACGGGACTCTATGTCGCTCAGGCCCAGGGTTGGTACGAGGAAGAGGGCATCGTGGTTGAGATCCTGCCGTTTAGCGGCACGAATGGCGATCTGCTGGTCGCCGAGGGTGTGGCGGATGTCGCGTTTTCGTTCGCCACGGTCGTGCCGTTTTCGCGGGCGCAAGGACTCGACGTTGTCAGCATCGCCGCAGTGCTGCAGAAGAGTCCGACGGAGATCGCCGTGCTCGAAGACGGACCGATTGAGCGGTTGCGAGACATGGACGGCAAGCTTTACGCCGGTTGGGGATTGCCGTATGAGTTGCCTCAGTGGCGCACGGTGATCCAGGCCGACGGCGGCGAGGGTACGGCCGAGCTGGTGGTGCTCGACACCGGGGCGTACGACGCTCTGCTCGCGGGACGCGTTCATGCCGTTGAGATCTTTGTCACCTGGGAAGGCCTCGACTGGGATCGGCAGGGAATCGAGTACCGAACCTGGCGTCACGCTGACTTCGGCGTGCCCGACCGTCCCGCCGTCCTGCTGGTTACGTCGGGCGAAACGTTGGACGAGAAGGAGGATGCACTGATCCGGTTCATGCGCGCGACTCTGCGCGGGTACGAGTTCGCGGTTGAGGAACCGGACGATGCCGGACGCCTGTTGATTGAGTCCGCCGGCGAGGACGCCTTCCCGGATCCGGAGCTTGTCTACGCCTCGGCGCGGCTGTTGGCGGACGAATACTATCTCGCTTCGGACGGGCGCTGGGGATCGCAGACGCTGACGCAGTGGTCGGGCTATCCCGGCTGGTTGTACGAAAACGGTCTGCTGACCGACGAGAACGGCGATCCGCTCTCCTCCGAGCCGGATTGGTCGGCGCATTTCGATACCGAAATCATCGAGGCGGCGCGAGAGTAGCGTCGTTCGATGCTGGAGATTGCAGGCGTCGGAAAGCGTTACGGCTCCGGTGAACTCGCCGTCGACGCGCTCGTGGATGTGTCGCTGACGGTCGCCGATGGCGAGTTCGCTGCCTTGGTCGGTCCGTCGGGCTGCGGCAAGACGACGCTGCTCAATCTGATAGCGGGGCTCGATGAGCATGACTCGGGGCGGATCCTCGTTGACGGCGGGACGCCGTCGGCTGACGAACGGCTGGCGCGCTTCGGCTACATGCCGCAGGAGGACATGCTGTTCCCCTGGCGGACGGTGTTGGAGAACGTGTCGCTGGGGCTCGAAGTGCAGGGCGTCGACAAGCGCCACGCGCGGCAACGTGCCGCCGAACTGTTGCCTCAGTTTGGGCTGGCGGGATTTGAGCATCGACGGCCGCACGAATTGTCAGGCGGGATGAGACAGCGGGCGAGTTTTCTGCGCACCTATCTGCTCGATCGATCCTTCCTATTGCTGGATGAGCCGTTCGGCGCGCTTGACGCGATCACGCGAGGGCAGCTGCAGTCGTGGCTGGCGGAGACCTGGAATCGGATTGGCGGTTCGGCGCTGTTGGTGACGCACGATCCGCACGAGGCGGTGGCGCTGTCGGACCGCGTCTACGTGATGTCGCCGCGACCTGGAACGATCACCAGAGTCCTCGAGGTTGACCTGCCTCGGCCGAGAACTGCTCGCGCAGCGGAGACCGAGGCGGCTCACCGGCTAATCGACTACCTGAGGCATGAGACGGAGACAGAGGAAGTGGTCGCGTGAACGGCCGACCGCTTCGGCGCGAGCTGGCCGTCAGCGTCGCTGCGCCGCTGGGCCTGATCCTGGTCGTCCTGGCCGGCTGGCAGACCTACGTCTGGCTCTCCGATATCCGTCCGCAAACGCTTCCCGGGCCGATCCGCATCGTTCGCGAGAGCGTCGAATCGGCGGGTTCGATCTGGGAGCACTCCCTGGTCACGATGTCGGAGGTGGCGGCCGGGTTCGCGATCAGCATCGTTTGCGCACTGGTGCTCGGGCTGCTGCTGGACCTCTCCACGCCGGTTCGAAGAGCGCTGTACCCGATCATCGTGGCATCGCAGACGATCCCGATTCCGGTGGTCGCACCGTTGATGATTGTCTGGTTCGGCTTTGGCGTGACTCCCAAGATCATCGTGATCGGACTCTTCACCTTCGTGCCGATCGTGCTCGGCTTCGCGGCCGGCCTCGCGGCCACCGAGCGCCCGACAATCAACCTGATGCGCACGTTCGGAGCGTCTCGTTGGCAGATGTATCGCTACGTGAAGATTCCGGCGGCGTTGCCGGATCTGTTCACCGGTCTTCGGATTGCGGCGATCTACGCGGTGCTCGGAGCGATTTTCGGCGAACTGGCCGGCGCGACGGACGGTCTGGGCATCTTCCTCGAACAGTCGCGATTGTCGTTCCGCACGGATCTGGTGTTCGGGGCCATCTTCGTTGTCGCGGTGCTGAGCTACCTGCTGTTTCTCGGCGTGGTGCTGGTTGAGCGGCGGACGATCCCTTGGCACTTCCTCAGGCGCGAGTCATGATCCTGCACCGATTGATGCTGATCGCCGACCAGCAGGGGACGAATGGGCGCCCATTGCCCGATGTCATCGTCCGCGCGGCTCACGGCGTCGGCGGGCGGCTGATGGTGCAGTTCCGCGAACGGGAGCTGTCGGATGCGGACCTGATCGCGTTGATCCGAGCGGTCCAGCGTCGGGTTCCGCCGCAGACGGGTTTGATCGTCAACAATCGGCCGGACCTCGCGCAGGCGCTGGAGATCGGCTTGCATCTGCCCGCCGCGGCCGAGACTCCTGGCGGGCAATACACGCTGTTTGGCCGGTCAGTCCACGACGAATCGGAGACCCACACTGCGCTGGCCGATGACGTTGACTATGCAATTGTTGGCACGATCTTTGCGACGGATTCCCACCCCGGTCGAGCAGGAGCCGGCTTGACACACCTTCGTGATATGCGAGACCTACTGGGCAACGTCGCCTGTTACGCCATCGGAGGGATGACGACGGAGACGGCGCCGCAAGCGCTCGAAGCCGGCGCCTGGGGCGTCGCTGTACGCAGCGCAATCCTGGCGGCGGACGACCCATCCGAAGCCGCCTACCGGCTAGCCGGTAGCCTGCCGACATGACATCCAACGCGCCGCTGAGGACCGTGATCGAGGGTCGCACGCCTTCGGGATTCAACACGGTCAGGCGGGCGCGAGCCATGCTCAATAACGGCCCCAACGCGCTGAGCGCGCTGGCCGACGACCTGCGCGGGGCGATCGAGGACTCCGCCGATGTCCTCGTCGACCGACCGTCGCGGCTGCTCTACGCGACCGACGCGTCGCTGTACGAGATGGAACCTGTGGCGGTCGTCTTCCCGCGTACGCCGGAGGATGCGGCGGCTGCGGTCGATGTTGCCCGTTCGCACGGAGTACCGGTGTTGCCTCGCGGCGGCGGGACCAGCCTGGCCGGACAGGGCGTGAATCACGCGGTGGTGCTTGATTTCACCCGGCACATGCATTCGGTCCTGGACATCGACCCGGACCGCAGAGTCGCGAGGGTGCAGCCGGGACTTGTACTTTCCGAGCTCAACAAGGCGGCGCGTCGGTTCGGCTTGCACTATCCGATCGACCCCTCGACGGCGAATCGGGCGACGATTGGCGGCGGGATCGGCAACAACTCCTGCGGCACGCACAGTGGCTTGTATGGCAAGACGGTTGATGTCGTCGAATCGATGGACGTGATCCTGTCGGACGGCGAGCAGCTCAGCTTTGACCAGGTTGACGAGCGACGGCTGCGCGCGCTGATTGACGCGGGCGGACGAGAAGGTCGTCTCTATCGAGAACTGCGGGAGTTAGCGGATCGGGAGCGTGGGGAGATCGCGGAGCGCTTCCCTGACATTCCTCGCCGGGTTTCGGGGTACAACCTGGAGACGTTGCTCGATCCCGACGGAGTGAACCTGACTGAGATGGTCGTCGGCTCCGAGGGCACATTGGCCGTCGTGACGGAGGCGACTGTCCAACTTGCGGTGCTGCCCGCTAAGCGCGGCATTCTGGCTGCGCATTTTCACACGTTGATCGAGGCGGCAGAGGCGACGGTGGCGGCGAACTCGCACTCTCCGGCCGCGATCGAACTGGTCGATGAGATCATCATCGAGCGTTGCCGTTCAAGCGTGGGTTACGCGCCGCTGGCGGAGTTCGTGGTGGGGAATCCCGGGGCGATCCTGCTGATCGAGTGCTTCGCAGACACGGACGCGGAGCTCGATGAGCAACTGCGGGCGATCCACTCGGAGCTGGAATCGCGACGTATGGGCTACGCGTTCGTGACGGAGACGGACTCGGCCGCCCAGGCTCGGATGTGGCAGATGCGGCAAGCCGGCCTGGGGCTGCTGATGTCGATGCACGGCGATCCGAAACCGGCCGCGTTCGTTGAGGACACCGCGGTACCCCCTGAGCGTTTGCCTGAATTCGTGGCCCGCTTCGACGCAGCCGTTCGCGCGAAGGGACTACGCGCGGGCTACTACGGCCACGCGGCCGCCGGATGCCTACACATCCGACCTGTCGTCAATGTCAAGGACCCGGTCGGACTCGACCAGACTGAAGCGCTGGCGTCGGAGATTGCCGATTTGGTGGTGGAATTCGGCGGCTCGCTCTCGGGCGAGCACGGCGACGGGATCGTGCGCGGCGCGTTCATGGAGAAGATGTACGGCCCCAGGTTGGTTGATGCCTTCCGCGAGGCGAAGCAGATCTTCGACCCGGAGGGCATGCTCAATCCGGGGAAGATCATCGACACGCCGCCGTTCCGCGACAATCTGCGGCTGAGCCCGGAGACGATCAACCACGAGCCACCGGGATGGCTCGACTTCTCATCAGAGGGCGGACTGGCGCGCGCGGCAGAGATGTGCAACGGACAGGGAGCCTGCCGCAAGTTCGACGGCGGCATGTGTCCGTCCTTCATGGTGACTCAGGATGAAGAGCACTCGACGCGTGGTCGCGCCAACCTGCTGCGACAGGTGTTGAACGGTGCGATGGCATTGGAGGAGCTTTCGGGAGATCGGTTGCACGGGGCGCTTGACCTGTGTGTCGAATGCAAGGCCTGTAAGGCCGAGTGTCCGTCGGGTGTCGACCTGGCGAAGATCAAGTACGAAGTGCTTGCGCACCGACACCGAGACTATGGCGTGCCGCTGCGCGATCGCGCCTTCGCCAGTATCGCGACGCTGCTGCGGCTGGGATCCCTTTCGCCACGGCTGGCGAATCTGATGGCGTCAACCGCACCGGCCAGGATGGCTCTACAGCGGTTGGGCGTTCATGGTCGGCGGCCCGTTCCCAGGCTGGCAGGGCGGACGTTTGAGCATTGGTTCAGAGGGCGTGCCGCTGAGGGCCAGACGAAGGGCGATGTCGTCCTGTTCGATGACACGTTCACCAACTTCGTTCACCCGGAGGTCGGGATTGCGGCGACGCGGATCATTGAGGCGCTTGGCTACGGGGTGATTCGAGTCGAGAACCGGGCGTGTTGCGGACGGCCGTCGATCTCGAAGGGTCTGCTCGACGATGCTCGTGAACTGGCGCAGCGGAACGTCTCGGCGCTGCTGGACCATGCCGAGTCGGGGACACCGATCGTGGGGACCGAACCATCCTGTCTGCTGACTCTGCGGGACGAGTATCCGTTGCTCCTGCGGAGTGAGGACGCCACGACGGTGGCGTCGCAGGCACTGCTGCTCGATGAGTGGTTGGCCTCGGAGCTGGAGCGGGAGGAATCCGCGGAGATCTTCGTGGGTCGGCGCGGCGAGCTGATGCTGCACGCGCACTGTCATCAGAAGGCGCTGGTCGGCTTCGATCAGACACTCGACGTTCTACGCCGAGCGGGGTACGAACCGACGGCCATCGAGAGTGGATGTTGCGGGATGGCCGGCTCGTTCGGGTTCGAGGCGGAGCACTACGAGATCTCGCGCAAGATGGGCGATCTCAAGCTGTTCCCGGCGCTTCGGGAAGCGGCGGGCACGCCGGTGGCGATCACGGGGGTCTCGTGCCGTCAGCAGATCGGTCACTTCACCGACGTTGAGCCGCGCCATGTGGTTGAGTACCTGGCGGATGCGTTGCGGTAGACGGATCGGGGCTTGGTGCCGAGGGGCAGAGTCGAACTGCCGACACCACGATTTTCAGTCGTGTGCTCTACCAACTGAGCTACCTCGGCGCGATAGCTGACTCAGCATACACTCAGGCCCGGCCCGGCAGCGGGTTCGATCAGGGCCGCGACATGCTCTCGACCGTGGGCATGACGGCTCGGCGCACGTGCTCGAAGACTTCCTCGATCGTGCCGCGGGCGTCGACCACGTCCCAGCCGTAGCGGTCGGCCATCCGCGACATTTCGTGCAGTTGCTCACGCTGGTGCTGCATGAATCCGTCGTAGATGCTGCGGTCGTGCAGGTAGTCGCCGCCCGATTCCCAGAAGTCGAATCCACGCTCGAGGATACGCAGGACCAGGTCCTCGGCGTCGATGTCGAGATAGATCGTCTGATCGGGGATCAGCGCGAAGCCGTAGATCTGCTCGAGCCATTCGCGGGCTGCGCCGCGGACGATGGCGCGGGCCATCAGGGAGAAAATGTAGCGGTCGGCCAGTACCACCATGCCTGCCTGCAGGGCGGGCAGCATGATCCGCTCGAATCGGTCCCAGAAGTCGGTGGCGTAGAACAGGTTGAGGGTGATCGGGTCGAGTGTGTGGCCTTCCTTGGCCTGGTCGATGCCCGGACCGACGAGCGGCGAGCGGCGCAGTCCGCTGTCGACGACGCCCCAGCCGTTGGCTTCTAGGTAGTCCTTGAGGATCGAAATGATGGTCGAGCGGCCGACGCCGTCGGTGCCCTCAATCGCGATCAGGCGGCCGGGCAGCCAGTCCTGTTCGATGCCGGGCGGCGGCTCGCCGTAGAAGCGGACCTCGGTCACGAGCCACCGCCGGCCGCGAGCGAGACGTAGCCGGTCTGGAGATGCGTGGGGACATTCGAGACCTCGCGCTGAGGCATGTCTTTGAGCAGGGGCTCGACGAGATCGCGGACGAGCACCTGTTGGCTGACCAGCGACTGGTGAGCGTCGACGCGGGTGATGTCGTATTCATCGCAGAGCGTGTCGTATTCCTGCAGGATGCGTCCCTGGAAGAGGCGGAAGGACTCGCTGACGTCTTCCGAGAGTCCGAGATCCATGCCGGCTTCGTAGAACTTGATCTCGGCGCGCGCTGCGCCGATCCGACGGATCGACTCCTCAAGCGAGACGTGGAAGTAGAGGGCGAGGTCGGGCGGCGGGGCGAAGGAGTAGAGGTCGCGCACCCACTTGCGGTTGACCCCTCGGGCGGCGTCGCGGGCAAAGGCGGTGTAGATGTAGCGGTCGGCGAGGACGATGACGCCGGCCTGGAGGGCGGGCAGGATCTGTTCGTGGGTGCGGCTGGCGAAGTCGGCGGCGTGGATGAGGCTGAACGACATGGGCGTGAGCAGTTGCTTGCGCTTGCCGCGCTTGGTCGTGTCGCGGACGATGGGGGAGGAGTTCCATTCGGTGAAGACGGTGACGTAGCCCTCGCTGCGCAGCCACTTGTGCAACAGGTCGAGCTGGGTGCTCTTGCCGGAGCCGTCGATGCCTTCGACGACGATGAGGCGGCCGGGCAGATCCATGAATTCGTCAGAGATGGACACCGTCGGTTCCCTTTCGAGGCGCAGGCTGAGAGCTGTCAAACACAGGCTAACGAATATGGGAGCCCCCCTCCGCCTTCGGCATCTCCTCCCGCCAAGGGCGGGGAGAGGAAGCATGGCGGGGCGCTAGGCTGAGGATCCCGGGGCCGTAGCTCAGTTGGGAGAGCGCCGCCCTTGCACGGCGGAGGTCAGGGGTTCGAATCCCCTCGGCTCCACCAGCCCCGGCAGTTGGAGGTCAACGAGATGAACGACGAGGCTCCCGACACTCGCCCCGGGCGGATCGGCTGGCAAGACCTGACCGTTGGCAACGCCGACGAGGTTCGTGACTTCTACAGCGCGGTTGCCGGTTGGCAGTCGCAACCGCTGAGCATGGGCGAGTACGACGACTACGTGATGATGAGCCCGGACGGCGAATCGGCGGTCGGCGGGGTCTGCCACGCGCGCGGGGTGAACGCCAACATTCCTCCGGTGTGGATGGTCTACATCAACGTTGAGGACCTCGATTCCAGCGTGGCACGGGTGACGGAGCTGGGCGGCGAGATCGTCGATGGGCCGCGGGAGCTAGGCGATGGCCGGTTTGCGGTGATTCGCGATCCGGCAGGGGCGGTCTGCGGGTTGATTGAGCCGTAGGGCTGTTTGGGGCGAAATTCGGGGCAATTGGACAGTTTTGCCTGTTCTGGGCTAGGTTTTGTGGCATTTTGTGTCCAGATCTGTCCAGTTCAGTCCAGATTTGTCCAGATTCGTCTCGGTGAGAGCGGGTTCGGCCAGGGTGATTCCCGGTGATTCCTGAGCGGTCCAGGTGGTTCCGGATTGGGCTTCTGAGTTGGGAGTGGGCCATGTCGGGCGCTCCGGATTCGAGTTGTCGGGTGATTGTAGTCGGACGGATGTTCGATGTCGAGGTGGGTGTGTCGGAGGTGACGGTTGGGTGTAGACGGGCGGTAGCGCCAGCGAAGTCGGAGGTTGATGTTGGTGAGATTGTGGCTGAGGCCGAACCGAACAGGCTGGCTTCGCTCAGCCGCGTGAGACGCTCGAGGGTGGGGCCGTCTCAAGGCGCACCTCCACTATTCCCCGGAGGGACGCCCACCGATTCAACTAGTTCATCCAGCAGGCTGTCGACCAAAGCGGCGTCCGAGTCGTCGGCGCCAACCGCTCCGTCCGACTCAGGCCACCGACTCGCTTCGGCGAAATCGCTCAGGTAGAGATTCACGCCGGCATCCAGCCCGACGATCCCGAAGCCCCACTCTTCTTCGCAGCGCTCGTCCTCGGGGAGGTCCTCTGGGCACTCGGGCTCAGCGGTGCCGGCAACGAAAATGTCATGCGTGGCCGGGGCAGTGATCAAGTGGCCGGCCACCCGGTACGTCTGACCGCGCCGCAGAACTTGTGGCTTCTCGTGCTCGTCCAGGGTGCCGTCCACACGCAGGATCACATAGACCTCGATCGAGGCCTCGGCGGTCCGCCCATTCGCATCGGTCACGACCGCGCGGACCGTCTTCAAGCCTGAGTCGATCATCGGGACAGCGCGAAAGACCCGTTGGCCGAACTCGTCAACGAATGATCCCACCGAGGTGTTGGCACAGAACACCTTGCCCAGGCCGCTTGCGCCAGTGAACGATCCCGATCGATCCTCTGACGCTCCGTCGATGGTCAGCGTGAAAGGCGCGGTCCCGCCACCGACCGTCCATGAGACCGCGAACTCTTTCACACCGCGATGGGAGGTGAACTTGCGGTCTGTGCGGACAAAGTTGCCCTCATCGTCATAGACAGACTCAACGGCGACGTAGGAGTGGCCGCGGGTTGTCTGGCAGCTGCTCGGACCGGTCAGGGTCAGGGTCAGCGGATCTGCCGACTGCTCCTGCTGCTGACTCGATTGCGGCTGAGTCTGTTCGGCCTCGCTCGATTCGGACCGTGCTCCTGCCTGTTCGCCTTCCAACCCGATCTCCTGGGCGCCGCAGACCGTGGTTACGGCAACTGCACCTGCCACCACGACGAACAGCGCTACGTCGCGGATTCGCAGTCGGCTGATCTTCGCTCGCGTGTCGTTCTCCATTGCCGAGGCGGTTCAACGCATCCCCAGGAGGCCGGCGGCACTGATTGGCGCTGCCTCCGGCGGGTGCTGCTGTCGTCGAATCACGCGACCGTAGGGTCGCTAGCCGCCGGATTGGGTGAGGAGGCGGGTCATGTCTTCGGCGGTGAGGATTGAGGGTTCGATGAGGAGTTGGGCTCCGTTGAAGACGAGGTCGGGGACGAGGAAGGATGTGTCGGCGAGGGCGGCGAGGGCGACGGCGAGGTAGCCCTGGAGGGTGCCGTGGTCCCAGACGGCGAAGGAGACGCGACCCGAGAGCATCTGCAAGACGAGTGCGGTGTCGAAGCCGATGACCGCGAGGGTGGGCGCATGGCCGGAGGCGTCAATCAGCCCGGCCACTGCTTCCACATCGGCCGCGTTCAAGAGGACGACGGCGCCAACATCGCCGACGGCGAGGCGCTCGCTCAGCGGTCCGAAGCCTTCCGCCAGGGATACGTTCTCGACCTCGCCATAGGTGCCGTCGAGGCCCTGACAACGCTCGGCGAGGCCGACGTTGGGGGGCTCATGGACCAGGCAGAGCACGGGTCCCTCGACGCCGTCGGCGGTCAGCCGCGCTCCGACGATCTCGCCGGCCTTGCGGTCGTCGAGACCGAGATGGAGCATCGAGCCGACTGAGCGGGCGGTGGCCGCTCCGGAGTTGAAGGTGACCACCGGAATGCCGGCGGCGCGGGCCTCGCGAATCGCGTCGCCGACGTGTTCGGTCTCGGCCAGGGTGACGGCGATCGCCTCGACCTCGTCGGCGATGCATTCGCGGATCCGGGCGGCGCGTTGCTCGGCGCTCGCCAGGCCAGCATGTTGGAGATTGACGCCCAGGTGGCTGGCTCCGGCGACGGCGGCGTCGAAGGTGAGGCCCCAGAACGTGTTATCGCCGTGGCCGATGACGCAGTAGCTGGCGCCGGCGGGCGGCTCCGGATCGATGGTGTTGAGGGGGAAGGCGACCGGGGCCGGGCTGCCACCGGGGAACTGGGCGAATGCGCCCAAGAGGCCGAACAATTCCTCGACTTTGCCGGCGGCCAGCAGATGCGGCACGTCGCCCGCGGAGATCCGGCCGACGACCTGTCCTACGCCGGTCCGGAGGTCGGTGTAGCGAATCGTTTCGACCGCTTCATCGTCCAGCCCGTCCGTGAATCCCTGGCACCAGGCGCGGCCGGCGTCGTTGTCCGCGGTCTCGTGTAGCAGGCACCAGATGCGGGGATTGGACGGCAAGTGCACGCTTGGTTGGACGATCTGGCGGGCCTGGTCGTAGTAGGCGTCGGCGAGGGTGTAGGCGTCGGCCGTGGTCGACACGGTGAGGGTCGAACTATGGAGGCGGCGATTGGGCTCAGCGTCGGCGGGCACGATGTTGAACCTGGGGTACTCGACGTCGCTCCAGGCGCCATCGGGATCCTGCTGCTGCAGGCCGAGGCGGATCGAGCCATCGGGTCGCGGCGTCGCGGTGATCCGCACCTCGGTATCGGCGCCTGCGGTGTTGGCTGCCTCGGTATCGGAGAAGAGCGACGACTGAGTTAGACGGTCGATGGCCGCGCCGGCGATCAGGAGGGCGACGATTAGGAGAGATAGCGAGAGTGGAACCAGGAGCCGTGTCCGTGACGTTCTGCTCATATCCGTTCCCCCTACTACATGAAATATTCACAAATGGTAACGGTTGGCGGACGGTTGGGCTGGCATGTCGCGGAGAGCGACGAGGCGAGCGACTACGCCGTGATTGGCTCCGGCCTGTGGTCGGGTGTCGGACGGAGGTGTTAGCTAAGAACCGTGTCAGATTGGTATGGCGTGGTACGATCTGGGGTGAGCTGGTGATTGGAGCGCGGTGGGACCACCCGTTCCCATCCCGAACACGGAAGTGAAACGCCGCAGCGCTGACGATACTGGGGGGGCAACCCCTTGCGGAAAATAGGCCATTGCCAGCTCGCTCCTCTGACATGACCGCCCGACACACTCGCTGAGGTGTCGGGCGGTTTTTCGTTTTGGCGGGATGGGGATTGCGGTGCCCCCCTCTGCCTTCGGCATCTCCCCCCACCTGACGGCGGGGGGAGAGGGGACAGGAAGGGAGAGGGGAACTGAGTGAGCGAGTGAGGCCCTGTGGTACGATTTCGCAAACCCCAGAAAGGAGCCGGGGCGGTCGGTTGGCTTGAGCTGATTGACCTCCCCAACTCACCAACCCTTGACCACACCCAGCACCGATATTGACCCGAACGCCCCCGCGCCCCCGACGGCACCAGAAGAGGGGGCATCCGAACCCACCACCATGGACGAACTCCTGGCCGAACCCGGTCGGGAGCCACTGAACCCCAGACGCGGCGACATTGTCGAAGGCATCGTCGTGCACTGGTCGGGCTCGGCGTTGATCGTCGACGTGGGGGCGAAGTCGGAGGGCGTTGTCCACTATGAGGAGATGCGCTCGCTGACCGATACGGAGCGCGAGGCGCTGAAGACCGGCGACGCGGTGCACGTGTTCGTGACCGATTCGGAGTCGGAAGGCGGCTCGCTGGAGCTGTCGATCGATCGCGCGCGCGGTGAGCAGGGCTGGCACGAGTTGCAGCGCCGGTTCGACGAGGCCGAGGTCTTCGACGCGCGGGTGACCGGCTCGAACAAGGGTGGTCTGCTGGTCAACGTCGAGGGCGTGAACGCGTTCGTGCCGCTGTCGCAGATTGTCGAGATCACGGGTGACCGCGAGCAGGCGATCGCGCAGCTCTCGGAGTACGAAGGCCGCACGCTGCGGTTCAAGGTGATTGAGATCAACCGGCGCCGCAACCGGGTGATCCTGTCGGAACGCGCCGCGGTCCAAGAATGGCGGGCCGAACAGAAGGAACGCCTGCTGGAAGAACTGCAGGAAGGCGAAATCCGCTCGGGTCGGATTACGAGCATCCGCTCGTTCGGCGTGTTCGTGGACCTGGGCGGCGCAGACGGCCTGGCGCATCTGTCGGAGTTGAGCTGGGAGCGGGATGTCGATCCCGAGGCGATGTTCTCGATCGGTCAGACGATCGACGTGTACATCACCAAGATCGACAAGGAATCGAAGAAGATTGGCCTCTCGGTGCGGCGCGCCGCGCCCGAGCAATGGGACGAAGTGGTGGCGAAGTTCGAGGTCGGTGACATCGTGCCGTCGGTCGTGACGAAGCTGGTCACGTTCGGCGCGTTTGCGCGGCTTGAGGGCCCGGTCGAGGGCCTGGTTCATGTGTCGGAGCTGGCCGACCGGCGGATTACGCATCCGCGCGAGGTCGTGCTCGAGAACGACATCATCCCGGCGAAGATCGTGCGGATCGAGCGCGATCGACATCGGTTGGGGTTGTCGCTGCGGCAGGCGCGGACGGACGCGGAACGTCTGGGCTGGATGTTCAACCAGGACGGCGGGATCATCCGCATGCCTGACGAGGTCGCCGAGCGCTTCGGGGTCCCGCAGGAGGCGATGCCGGAGGCGCCGCCCGAGCCGGAGCCGACCGAGGAACCGTCGCGGGCCGCCGACGAGCCGCAGCCCGAGCCTGCGCCAGAGCCGGTGCGTGCGGTGTCGGCGATGCAGGAGGCGCTGGAGCGCGCCGGTGTGACGGAGCAGGACTTCGGCGGCGAACGGTAGGGCTTCGGTTCGCATTGGGAATGCCCCCCTCTGTCCCTACGGGACATCTCCCCCCGCTTGCGCGGGGAGAGAAAAGAGAGACGCGTGATCTCCCCATAGGCGGAGCGGGAGAACAGAGAGGCGCGGGGGAGCTGGTCCCCGATCAAGTCGGGGAGCGGAAGCTGGATCGAGTCGGGGACGGGTTGGATAAGTTGTCACGATGGCGGCTTTGGCCGCCGAAGGCTCTGATAGGCTGGGATTGTCCAACGAGCGGCTGCGTGGCAGTTGCGTCGTGCATTGGAGGCTGCCATGGCAGACCGATTTGACAAGTTCACGGAACGCGCTCGCCGCGTCCTGACGCTCGCGCAGGAAGAAGCTCAGCGCTTCAACCACAACTACATCGGGACCGAGCACCTGTTGCTCGGTCTGGTGCGCGAGGGCGACGGCGTTGCGGCGAAGGTGCTCTCCAATCTCGGCGTCGAACTGGGAAAGGTGCGTTCAGCGGTCGAGTTCATTATCGGACGAGGCGACCGCGCGGTTCTGGGTGAAATCGGTCTGACTCCACGGGCAAAGAAAGTGATCGAGCTGGCGGTTGACGAGGCGCGGCGGCTGAACCATCACTACATCGGCACCGAGCACTTACTGCTCGGACTCGTGCGCGAGGGCGAAGGCATCGCGGCGGGTGTGCTCGAATCGCTGGGCGTCAATCTCGAGCGCGTGCGCGCCGAGACGACGCGGATTCTCTCGCAGAGCGGTCCTGCGACCGCGGGTGCGGGGGCGGGGTCGAGCAGCAGTTCGGGCTCACGCTCGGCGACGCGAACGCCGACGATCGACCAACTGGGCTTCGACCTGACGGCAGCGGCTCGCGCGGGCACGCTGGATCCCGTGATCGGACGTTCGAAGGAGATTCAGCGGGTCGTACAGATTCTCTCGCGTCGGACGAAGAACAATCCGGTCCTGATCGGCGAGCCGGGCGTTGGCAAGACGGCGGTGGTCGAGGGACTGGCGCAGCACATCGCCTCGGGCGACGTGCCGGAGACGCTGCAGGGCAAGCGGCTGCTGACGCTCGACATCGGCTCGCTGGTCGCGGGCACGAAGTATCGCGGCGAGTTCGAGGAGCGGTTGAAGAAGGTCGTTGAAGAGATCAAGGGCGCGGGCAACTGCGTGCTGTTCATCGACGAGCTGCACATGCTGGTCGGCGCTGGGGCGGCGGAAGGCGCGGTCGACGCGGCCAACATTCTCAAGCCGTCGCTGGCACGGGGCGAGCTGCAGACGATCGGCGCGACGACGCTGGACGACTACCGCAAGCACATCGAGCGCGATGCGGCGCTCGAGCGCCGGTTCCAGCCGATCGTGGTGGAGGAGCCGACGGTCGAGGAGACGGTCGACATCCTGCGCGGGATCAAGGATCGCTACGAGGAGCATCACAAGCTCGTCATTACCGATGACGCGCTGGTCGCTGCGGCCGAGATGTCGGCGCGGTACATCTCCGACCGGGCGCTGCCGGACAAGGCGATCGACCTGATCGACGAGTCGGCCTCGCGCGTGAGGATTCGCCGTTCGTACACGCCGCCGTCGCTCAAGGAAGCGACGGTCGGGCTTGAGGGGATCCGCAAGGAGAAGGAACAGGCGATTAATCAGCAGCAGTACGAGTACGCGGCCGACCTACGCGACCGCGAGCTGAAGCTGACGCAGCGGATTGCCGAACTCGAGGAGGACCTCGACCAGCAGCGTGAGCGCGACTCCACGGACGTGCTGGCGGAGGACATCGCTGAGGTCGTCTCGATGTGGACCGGGATTCCGCTGGTCCAGATCGCTTCCGAGGAGTCGGAGCGTCTGCTGCGGATGGAAGAGGACCTGCACGAGCGGATTGTCGGCCAGGAAGAGCCGATTGTCGCGCTGGCGAAGGCCGTGCGCCGGGCACGCGCGGGACTCAAGGATCCGCGCCGGCCGATCGGCGTGTTCATGTTCCTCGGCCCGACCGGGGTGGGCAAGACGGAGCTGGCTCGGGCCCTGGCCGACTTCATGTTCGGCTCGGACGACAACATGGTCCGGCTGGACATGTCGGAGTTCATGGAGCGGCACACGGTTGCTCGACTGGTCGGCGCGCCTCCGGGCTACGTCGGCTACGACGACGGCGGTCAGTTGACAGACACCGTGCGGCGCAAGTCGTACTGCCTGATCCTGCTGGACGAGATCGAGAAGGCGCACCCCGAGGTCTTCAACATGCTGCTGCAGGTCTTCGACGACGGTCACCTGACCGACGCCAAGGGCCGGCGCGTGGACTTCCGCAACACGATCATCATCATGACCTCGAACGTCGGCTCGGACCTGATCCGGCGCGAGTCGGCGATCGGCTTCTCGACGATCAATGACGAGGACCAGTCGGAGAAGCAGCGCTACGAGAAGATGAAGGACAAGGTCCTGCAGGAGATGAAGCGGGTCTTCCGGCCCGAGTTCCTCAACCGCGTGGACACGACGCTCGTCTTCCACCCGCTGAGCCGCGCTCACATCCGCGAGATCGTCGACATGATGCTCAAAGAGGTCGACTCGCGGATCCAGGAGAAGCAGGTCGATCTTGATGTCACGGAGGCGGCGCGCGACTGGCTCGGAGAGAAGGGCTACGACCCGATCTTCGGGGCGAGACCGTTGCGCCGCGTGATCCAGGAGCGGCTTGAGGACTCGCTGTCCGAGGCGCTGCTGCGCGGAGACTTCGAGGCCGGCGACACGATTCGCGTGGACCTGGTCAAAGAGCTCAACGAGAACGGCGTCGAGGAAGAGATGCTGCATTACGAGCGCATCGAAGGTCTCTCCCGAGCCGAAGAGCTCGCGGCCGAGGTCGAAGCGGCCAAGGACGACTCCGAATCGGAGGAGGAAGAGGAAGAGGGCGAAGCGGTCGCCACTTCCTAGGTTCCCTCAAACGACACTCGTTGGGGCGACCCTTGTGGTCGCCCTTGCGGTTTCCGCGTCCGAGGAGACTTCGGCGAAGGCAGCCACAAGGGCTGCCCCTACATGATGGTCTGAAGATCGCGTCACACGTCGGTTGGGCGTTGGACGAGGACCCAGCCGTTTCCGTCCGGGTCGTGGAAGAGGGCCTGGGTTCCCCAGAACTGTTGGGTTGGCGGTTCGCTGAACTCGACGCCTCGTGCGGACCATTCCTGGTAGGTGGCTTCAATGTCGTCGGTCCAGAGGACGTAGCCGCTAGTCGAGCCTGGCTGAGCACCCTCGGGATCGAACGCTCCGAAGTTGGCGAGCACGAATTGGACCTCGTCCTCGGGCAACTTGACCGTGATCCAGCGGAGTTCGGGCCCCATGGGATCGTCCATGATCTTTTCCATGCCGAGCTTCTCGGTGTACCACGTGAGCGCGGCCTGCTGATCGGAGATCTGGATGGGGATGATCGACAGTCGGACCGACATGACTCAGGCCTTTCGAGCGGGAGCGGGAAGGGTCAAGGCGCTGGACCGCGGCGGGCGTCGTCCTGCCAGGCGAGGACGCTCTGTAGCAGTCCCAGGCCGAAGAAGAATACCAACAACGAGGAGTTGCCGGTGCTGATGAAGGGCAGCGGAATGCCGGTCACGGGGATCAGGCGAATGTTGATCGCGACGTTGATGAAGACCTGGATCGCGATGATCGTGATCAGGCCGACGGCGAGCAACTGGCCTAAGGGCTCGCCGGCTTTGCCGACCACGCGCAGCATGCGGAAGAGGAGCAGCAGGAAGAGGAGGAACAGGGCGATCGCGCCGACAAAGCCGAGCTCCTCGCTGAGCACGCTGAAGATGAAGTCGGTGGTCTGAATGCGAACGAAATCGAGCTGGGTCTGCGTGCCTTCGGTGAGGCCCTGTCCCCAGATGCCGCCCGATCCGACCGAGGTTTCGGCCTGGATCACGTTGAAGCCGGCGCCCTGGGGGTCGGACTCGGGATCGAGGAAGGCGCGAATGCGGTCGCGCTGGTAGTCCTGCACACCGGCGGCCAGGCCGACCGGAATCAGGCACACGCCGATTGCCGCGAGCGCGGCGTAATGACGGATCGGAGCGCCGGCGAAGAGGGTCATGACCAGCCAGAGCGCCATGAAGACCACCGCCGAGCCAGCGTCGGGCTCGATGAAGACGAGCGCAGCGGGGAGGAACGCGATCCCAAGGGAGAGCAGGAAGACTCGGAATTCTTGCAGGCGATCGCGATAATCGGTCAGAAATTTCCCCAGCCCGATGATCGTCATCAGTTTGCCGATCTCCGAGGCCTGAACGACGGTGAATCCGAGGTCGAACCAGCGCCGCGAGCCGAACTCGTCGGAGCCGAGGAAGAGCACGGCGACGAGCACGACGATGCCGAAGCCGTAGGCCAGCCAGCCGAGCGCGTCGATCAACCGGTAGTCGACGCGTGTCGTGGCGATCATGATGAGCGCGCCGACGAGGGCGAAGATGATGTGGCGCTGCACGGCGGTGGAGAGGACCACGCCCTCGGCGCCGCGCGGCAGGGAGGCCGAATAGATGACCAGCGCGCCGTAGCCCGCCAGCGCGAGCGCAGCGATCAGGATTAACGGGTCGAAGTGGCGCCAGGAGTGACCGACCATCAGCGCGACCTCGCTCGAATCGCTTCGTACAACCGCTGATCCTCTTCTTCCGTCAGCGCCACTCTGGCATATGGCGGCGGGATCGCGGTCGAAAGCGCGCCGCTGGTCTCGGCCCAGGCTCTGAGGATCTCACCGGCCGCCCCGGCAGCGAGGTAGCCGGCGGAGAACTCGAAGAACACCGCGACCGCCACCTCGGGCCTGTCGAAGGGAGCGAATGCGATGAACCAGCCGTGGGTTGGCCCCTCCTCCTCGCCCGAGATCGCCGTTCCGGTCTGGTTGTACTCGGCGGTGCCGGTTTTGCCGCCGACGAGCATCTCCGGCATGACGACGAGTGCGTCGTGGCATGTTCCGGCCAAGGTGCAGAGCGCCATGCCCTCGCGAACGATGCGCAGAATCTCCGGGTCGACATCGAGCTGATGGCGAATGATCGGCTGCCAGGGTTGAACGACGTTGCCGTTGCTATCGATCAACTCGCGCACGACTCTCGGCTCGTAGACGGTTCCGCCGTTGGCGATCGCAGCGGTGGCGACGGCCATCTGCAGCACGGTGACTGTGGTGAACCCCTGGCCGATGGCCATGTTGTACGTGTCGCCATCGCGCCACTCCTCGCCGAACGCTTCCAGCTTTTGCTCGGCGGAGGTGATCAGCCCGGCCGCCTCGCCGACCAGGTCGATACCGGTCGGGGTGTCAAAGCCCAACTCCCTGGCCCACCTGGCGACCGCTTCATTGCCGGCGCCGACGAACTCGACGTCGCCGGCGACGACGCCCTGATCGGCCAGGTCATCCAGACGTTCCTGCTCGGCCGGATGGCGTGGCGGGTTTTCCGGATTGCGGTACGGATCACCGCCGGCGACGTAGTAGAAGAAGACGTTCGACGACTCGGCCAGGGCGGTTCGAATGTTGTAGACGCCCTGGGTCGTGTCGCCGAAGCGGTAGATGATGCCGGGCGATACTTCGTTGTGGACCTCGAGCACGCCGGGCGAGTAGATCTCTGTTTCCGGCGTGATCGCGCCTTCGGCCAGACCGGCGACGGCCGTGACGATCTTGAAGATTGAACCGGGAGGGAACTGGGCCTGGATGGCCTGATTGGTGAGCGGCTGGCCCGGATCGTGCAACAGTTCCTGGTACTCTTCGGTCGTGACTTCCTCATAGATGTTGACGTCGTAGTTGGGCACCGAGACCATCGCGAGCACCTCGCCGGTGTGGACATCAAGCACCACGGCTGAGGCGAACAGCGATGCGCCCTGATGCTCCAGCAGGATGTCCTCGACCCGCTGCTGCAGTTCGATGTCGATGGTCAGGACGGCGCTCAGTCCGGGCGTCGGCGGCCGAGTGTCGAGCGCGCGCAGGACGTTGCCGACGGCGTCGACCTCGACGAGTTGGCGTCCGGCGCTGCCCCGGAGTTGGCGCTCGTAGGCGGCTTCGACTCCGGCGCGTCCGATTTGATCGCTGTAGAGGTAGCGGGCGTCGGATAACTCCTCATACTCTTCGGCGGTGATCTTGCCCACGTAACCGAGAATGTGGCCGAGCAGTCGGCCCTGCTCGTAGCGACGGATCGACACGGTCTCGACGCGCACGCCGGGAAGCGCCGAGCGGCGCGAGGTCACGTCGATCACTTGCGCCGCCGACGGATCCTCGGCGATGAGCAGGGGCAGGAATGGATCGTTGGAGTACTTTCGGTCCCAGATGCGCTGCTCCACGTCCCAGGCGCTGATGTCGAACATGTCGGCGAGTTCCTGGGCGATGTAGGAGACATCGTCGTCGGGAATATCGGCCGAGACCAGGGTGATCTGGTAGGCGGGAGAGTTCTCGACCAACAGGTTGCCGTCTCGGTCATAGATCAGACCTCGCGACGGGGCGATGTCGATGGTCCTGACGCGGTTGCTGACGGCGCGTGCGACAAACTCGTCATGCCGCAGGATCTGGAGGCGGACGAGCTGGACAACCAGGATGCCGAAGAGCAACAGGATGAAGCCGGCCAGGATCCAGACCTTGGCGCGCACGGGAAACCCTGCGCGGTGCGCGAGGTGCTGGGAGTACTCGTGGGCGACACCCTCGGACTGGCCCTTGCGCGGTCGCCGTTGCACGGTCAGCCGGCCGATCTGGACGGCGCCGGCGATGGGCCCGCGCCGGAGGTGGGAATGCGTACGAACCAATAGATGACGGCGCCGAGGATCATGTTCCCGAGCAATCCGCCCAGCATCACGGTGCGCAGGGCGGCGAGCCAGTTGACGCCGGTCGTGGTCAGTTCAACGGCGATCGCATGGGCGGTGAAGTGCAGGATCGAGGCAATGCCGATGAGGACGATGGTGGCGGCCCACTCGAGGGCGAGCGGCTGTGGGCCCTGTGCCTCTCGCCAGAGTTGTCGGCTGAGGGCGGCGAAGCCAATCGGCGCGAGGGCGGCGACCGACTCCGGCATGCCCTGGAAGGCGAGCAGGCCGAGTCCGATGCCGGCCAGCGGGATTAACACGAGGGTCTCGACCGGCGGACGGACCATCGCCCAGCAACAGAGGACGACGAGCACCACCTGCGGTCCGACGCCGAAGATCGGGAACGAGGGACTGGCCGATGTCTGGAACACGACCAGCACAAACAGTCCCAGCAGCAGCAGCGGCCAGCGGATTGTGCTCATGCTCTATCCCCCCTCGCTGTCTGCATCGTGGGGGTCAAGGATTTGCAGATCGGGCGGTGGAATGGTGAGCTGAACCAGCACCTGTTCGAGTTGATCGAGCGGAGCGATCGGTTCGAGCACGACATGTCGGAAGGCGTCCTGGACTGTCCCCTCGGCGGCTGAGACGCGTCCGACCGGGATCCCTTGCGGCAACTCACCGTCGAGACCGGACGTGACGAAGAGGTGGCCGAGCTCGACCTCGGACGTCCAGGGGATGCGCACTTCAATGTTGCCGAGCGTGTCGCCGGTGGCGACGACCTCGCTGCGCGACGGTTGATGGAGGACGCGAACCGCGCTGTCAGGATCGGTGATCAGGCGGACAAAGGCAGTGTGCGGGCGGACATCGATGACCTGGCCAATCAGCGTGCCCCCGGCGGCGAGCACCGGCAGGCCGACGCGCAACCCGTCGTTGGAGCCGCGATCGATGCCGATGATCGTGCGCAAGCCGGTCAGGTCCCGGGTCGAGACATTGGCCACGAGGGTGACCGCATCGGTCTCGGCCTGAACTTCGAGCAAGGCCTGGCGCGCGGTGACCTGTTTCTGCACCTCGCGCAGCCTGGCATTCTCGGCCTCGAGTTGCTCGATGCGATAGCGCAGCGCGCGATTCTCGGTGTTCAGACGGCCGAAGTCGTCGACATCGTTGAGCAGGTTGGAGATCGGTTCGCCGGCCTGGCGGAAGGCTCGCTGGACGGGATTCAGTGCTGTTGCGGCGGTGTCCTCGATCGTCGCCGCCCATCCGACGAGGCCGAGCAGCGTGAGTACGGCGACCAGCGCGGCAATGGCAATCAGCCATCGTGCCCGCCGGCCTATCAGTCGAATGAGTGCGCCGATCAGAGGCACGTCAACCCGCCAATCGTCCGTCCCCGTATCAGCGGCGTCCGGCGAGGACCTGACCGTCCGCGGAGGCCAGCGCGCGGGTCTCGGTCAGCGCCTCGGTGCAGCCCCGCACGACGCAAGTCAACGGCGCGTCGGCCTTGTAGACCGGGAACTTGGTCTCCTGCGACATGCGCCGGTCGAGTCCAGGCAGATAGGCTCCGCCGCCGGCCAGGGCGATGCCCTGCTGCATGATGTCGGGGATCAGTTCCGCCGGGGTGATTTCCATCGTCCTGAGCACCGCTTCCATGATCGAGGAGACGGCGCTGGAGATCGCGTCCCGGAGCTCGACTGTGGTCACCGCCACGGTCTTCGGCATCGAGGTCGAGAGGTCGCGACCGCTGAGGACCACGTCGCGTTCCTCTTCCAGCGGGAATGCCGATGCGCCCGCGATCTTGATTTTCTCAGCCGAGGCTTCGCCGATCTGGATGTTGTGCACCTGTCTGGCATACGTAATGATCGCCTGGTCGATCTCGTCACCGGCGACGCGGGTCGAGGTGCTGACGACCATGCCGCCCATCGAACAGACGGCGACTTCGGTCGTGCCGCCGCCGATGTCGACGACGATGCTGCCGGTCGATTCGAAGATGGGCAAGCCGGCGCCGATGGCGGCCGCCATCGGCTCCTCGATCAGGTGCACCTCGCGGGCGCCGGCCGACCGGGTGGCTTCGAAGATCGCGCGCTTTTCGACTTCTGTCGCGCCTCCGGGAATGCCGACCATGACGCGCGGGCGTCCGATGCCGATTCCGCTGCGCTGCAGCGCCTCGTGAATGAAGTGATTGAGCATGCGCGAGGTGACGTCGAAGTCGGAGATCACACCGTCGCGCAGCGGCCGGGTGGCCACGATGTGGGCGGGGGTGCGCCCGACCATCGTCTTGGCCTGCTTGCCGATCGCGAGGACGGAGTTGTCGATCCGATTGATCGCGACGACGGAGGGCTCATTGACGACGATCCCGCGTCCGCGTACGGAGACGAGGGTGTTGGCGGTGCCCAGATCGATCCCGACATCGGGCGAGAATCGTCGGGCCAGCCAGCCAAAGGGAGACCAGACCATCGGGACTCCTCAGGTTTCGGCTCCAAGAGAGGCCGAACGTTCGAGGCCGCTCATCAACGATACGCACGCATGACCACGCCGAGTCGGCCCTGACCAGCGTAGCCGTTAACCCCTCGATCTCTGTACCAGTTGAACGTCAATTGAGGCCCGAAGGTTCCGCTTCCGTCAACCAGGTGAGCAGCGTGGCAGGGTCGGCCAGGGCAACGATCAAGCGGTCTTCATCCCAGATCGGCAGGCCGAGCGACTCGGCCTTTGTGCGCTTGGAGCCGGCCGCCTCGCCGGCGAACAGGGCGGACGTGTTCTTGCTGACGGATGATCCGACGGCCGCC
The DNA here is from genome assembly GCA_965208665.1 of Dehalococcoidia bacterium. Taxonomy (GTDB): domain Bacteria; phylum Chloroflexota; class Dehalococcoidia; order Bin125; family Bin125; genus Bin125. The sequence continues at coordinate 733,324 of CBDBPH010000002.1, read as the reverse complement.
CCCAGCGACTTGAGCTGCGCCTCGGCCTCGGGCCGGGTCATGGCGGCGAAACGTCCGGTCAGGACGAAGCGCAGACCCTCCAGCGGCGTCTCGGCCGGCTCGTCTTCGCTGCGCTGGATCTCGTCATCGACGCCGGCGGCCTGGAGGCGATGCACCAGGGACCAGTTCTCGCCGTCGAGGGCCCAGTCGACGATGCTCTCGGCGATGATCGGCCCGACCCCGTCGACGGCGGCGAGATCCTCAGCCGGCGCGAGCAGGATGGCGTTGAGCGAGCCGAACTCGTCGGCCAACAGCGACGCGTTCTCGCCGCCGACGTGTCGGATGCCGAGCCCGACCAGCAGGTAGGCCAGCCCCCTGGACTTCGAGCCCTCGATTGCGGCAGCCAGGTTGCGGAGGCGGTCGCCGACCTCGTAGTGGTCTTCGCCCTTGCGCTTCTTCACCTGTCCGAGTCCGGGTACACGGGCCAGTTCTTCGAGGCGTTCGGGGATCGCGTAGATATCGGCGGCGTCGCTGATGACTCCCTCGCGAAGGAGCAATCCGATCATCCTTTCGCCCAATCCGCGAATGTCCATTGCCCCGCGGCCGGCGAAGTGTTCGAGACTGCGTTGCAAGATCGCCGGGCACTTTGGATTCGAGCAATAGTGCATGGCGTCATCGGCGTTTTGCACCGTCTCGGCGTCGCAGACCGGGCAATCTTTCGGCATCTCCCATTCGACCGAGTCCTCCGATCGGCGCTCGAGCACCGGTCGCACCACCTGCGGAATGACCTCGCCGGCGCGGCGGATGACGACGGTGTCGCCCTCGCGGATGTCCTTGCGCCGGATGTCGTCGAGGTTGTGCAGGGTGGCGTTGGTCACCTGGACGCCGCCGACACGCACCGGCCGCAGCCGGGCGTAGGGGTTGATGCTGCCCGTCCGTCCGACGTTGACCAGGATTTCTTCGACGACGGTAGACGCCTCCTGCGGCGGGAACTTCCAGGCGACCGCCCAGCGCGGCTCGCGTCCGACGACGCCGAGGTCGGCCTGCAGGCCCAGGTCGTCGACCTTGACGACGACGCCGTCCATCTCGAAGGTCTGCGAGTCGCGACGCTGGGTCCAGCGTTCGCAGGCGGCGAGGGCATCGTCAATCCCGTCGTGATATGCCGCCTCCGGCGTGGTCGGCAGGCCGAACTCGGAGAGCCAGGCGAGCGTTTCCCAGTGCGTGTCGGGCGTGACGGCGTCGTCGCACCAGCCGAGCTGATAGATGCCGATGCTGAGGGGGCGCGTTTTGGTGACCGCCGCATCCTTCTGACGGACCGAACCGGCGGCGGCGTTGCGCGGGTTGGCGTAGAGGGTGAGCGCGGCGCGGCCTGCTTCGCGGCGGCGGTCGTTCTCGGCCGCAATGTCCGCGTTCATCGCGTCGAAGCCGGCCTTGGGCATGAAGACCTCGCCGCGCACCTCAAACAGCGGCGGGGGGTTACCCGAGAGATCGTTGGGCACGGCGTCGATCGCGCGCAGGTTGGCGGTCACATCCTCGCCCGCGCGGCCGTCGCCGCGAGTCGCGGCCTGGACGAGCTGTCCGCGCTCGTAGACCAGCGCAATGGCCAGCCCGTCGATCTTTGGCTCGCTGACGAAGGTCCATTCCTCGCGGTCGAGCAGGTCGGCGGCGCGCTGGTTCCAGGCGCGTAGCTCGTCGGCGTTGAAGGCGTTGCCCAGCGAGAGCATCCGCAACCGATGCTCGACGACCGCGAAGGTACGTCCCGGCGGCGCGCCGACGGTCTGGGTGGGGCTGTCGGCCGAGACGAGCTCGGGGAAGTCGGTCTCCAGCCGCTTGAGTTGGCGAAAGAGTTCGTCGTACTCCGGGTCGGAGATCTCGGGGGCGTCGAGCACGTGGTAGAGGTGATTGTGGCGCAGGATCTCGGCGCGCAGCAGCTCGACGCGGTCGCGCGCGACGATGACTTCGGCGTCGCCGGTGCCTGGCTGTGTTGACATCGAGTTCACTATACGAACGCCAGACCCGCCGATCCGCTGATACGCTCAGCCCGTGAGCGATCCTCTGCTGGCCGATCTCGACGTCATCATCCTCGACTACGGCGCGGGCAACCTGCGCTCTGTGGTGAGAGCGGTTGAGCGCGTCGGGGCCCGGCCGGAGGTGGCGTCGGTGCCGGCGGCGCTGGACGAGGCCGACGTAGTCATCCTGCCCGGGGTCGGCGCGGCGGCCGACACGATGCGCAACCTGCGCGAGCGGGCGCTGGTCGAGCCGATTCGCGAGTACATCGCCGCCGATCGGCCGTTCCTGGGCGTCTGCATGGGTCTGCAGGCACTGATGACGGTTTCGGAAGAGGGCGGCGAGCACGCCTGTCTGGACGTGCTCCGGGGCCGCGTCGTGCGGCTGCCGGCCGGTCGCAAGATTCCGCACATGGGCTGGAATCAGGTGGAGCTCCGTCGTCGGACGCCGCTGTTCGACGGCATTCCCGACGGATCCCACTTTTACTTCGTGCACTCCTACTACTGCGACATGGCGGAGCCGGATGAGGTTGTTGCGGTCGCCGACTACGGGACCGACGTGACCGCCGCGGTCGAACGCGGGCGGCTCGCGGCGACCCAGTTCCACCCCGAGAAGAGCGGCGCCTACGGGCTCCGCATCTACCGCAACTTCCTGTGCGAACACGCCTGCGCATGACCGATTCAGCGCCCAACATGATCGATGTCCTGCCCGCGATCGACATCCGCGGCGGACGCTGCGTGCGGCTGGTGCAGGGGGACTACGAGCGCGAAACGGTGTTCGACGACGATCCCACCGCGCCGGCGCGTCGCTGGATCGACGAGGGCGCCGAGATGCTCCACGTGATCGATCTCGATGGCGCGCGCGAAGGCCGAGCGGCGAACGCCGAGTTCGTCGAGCGGATCGCCGCGCTGGGAGCGCCGCTGCAGGTCGGCGGCGGGATTCGCGATCTCGACACCGTGCAGCGTTACCTGGACGCAGGCGTTGCGCGCATCATCGTCGGCACGGCAGCCGTGACCGACCGCGACTTCCTCGGCAGCGCGGTCAACTTATGCGGATCGAGCCTGACCGTCTCGGTCGACGCCCGGGGCGGCCGCGTGGCGCTCAATGGCTGGACCGAGGAATCGGAACTGCCTGCCGTGGCACTGATTGCGCAGCTTGAGGATTTCGGCGTGCGCCGCTTCATCTACACCGATATCGCCTCCGACGGCATGCTCGGCGGACACGACGAAGCGGAGTTCGGCCGTGTTGCGGGTGTGGCTCGCTCGCCGGTCATCGCGGCCGGCGGGATCGCGCATCCGATGCAGATTCGCCGTCTGGCCGCCAACGGCGCGGCCGGCGTCGTGCTCGGGCGCGCGCTGTATGACGGACGCTTGAGGCTATCGGACGCATTTGAAGCGGCCGAAGCCGGCATGCGCGAGCGGACGTGCTGACGAGATGCTGACTCGATCATGCTGAGACGATCATGCTGACCAAGCGAATCATTGGCTGCTTCGACGTCGACAACGGCCGCGTGGTCAAGGGCATTTCGTTCGTCGAACTGCGGGACGCGGGCGATCCGGTGGAACTGGCGACGCTCTACGACCACGAAGGCATTGACGAGCTTGTCTTCCTCGACATCACCGCCTCGCACGAGGATCGCAATACCGTGGTCGATATGGTGCGCCGCACGGCCGACCGCGTGTTCATTCCCTTCACCGTGGGCGGCGGCTTGCGCTCCGACGAGGACATGATGCTGATGCTGGAGTCGGGCGCCGACAAGATCACGATCAACACCGCAGCCGTGGAGCGCCCCGAGCTGATCTCTGAAGGCGCGCACCGATTCGGTTCGCAGTGCATCGTGGTCGCGATCGACGCGCGCACGGAGTCGGACGGTTCGATGCAGGTCTACACGCACGGCGGCCGCCGCCCGACCGGGATCGACGCGGTCGAATGGGCCGGCGAGGTCGTCGAGCGCGGAGCGGGCGAGATCATGCTGACCTCGATGAACACCGACGGTCACCAGGACGGCTATGACATTCCGCTGACCCGGGCCGTCTCGGCGGCGGTCAGCGTGCCGGTGATCGCCTCGGGCGGAGCGGGCAACGCGCAGCACATGATCGACGCGATCACGGACGGCAACGCCGACGCCGTCCTGGCCGCCTCGATCTTCCATTTCGGCACCCACCCGATCATGGATGTCAAGCGGCAGATGCGGGCCGCCGGTATCCCCATGCGAATGGAACACGCGGACTATGACGACGTCCTCTGACCCCGGCGAACTGGTCGTGCCCGAGCTCAAGTACGACGACAACGGCTTGATCGCGGCGATCGTCCAGGACGACGCGACGAACGAGATCCTGATGCTTGGCTACATGAATGAGCGCTCGCTGCGGATGACGCTGGAGAAGCGGCTGGTCACGTTCTGGAGCCGTAGCCGGCAGGAGTACTGGACCAAGGGCGAGACCAGCGGCAACGTGCTCGAACTGGTCAACATTCGCAAGGACTGCGACGTGGACGCGCTGTTAGTCCGCGCGGTTCCGCACGGTCCGACCTGCCACACGGGCAAGCGCTCCTGCTTCTATCGCGACCTGTCGGAGGACTAGTTTCCGCTAGTTCTCGTCTTCGACGATGCCGTAGCGGCGGCGGAAGCGTTCGACGCGGCCAGCCGTGTCGACGATGCGCTGCTCGCCGGTGAAGAAGGGGTGGCAGGTCGAGCAGATCTCGATGCGGATGTCGGCCTGGGTCGCGCGCGTCGGCCAACTGGTGCCGCAGCCGCAGGTGATCGTCGCGTCGACGTACTCGGGGTGGATTTCAGCCTTCACGCGCCCACCTCCTCGAGCTCCGTCGGTATGACGGAGACCTGCTTGCGCCGACCCCGGGCGTAGGGCGAGAACTTGACCGTGCCGTCGGTCAGGGCGAACAGGGTGTGATCGCGGCCCACGCCGACGTGGTCTCCCGCGTGGATCCGAGTACCCCGCTGGCGCACGATGATTCCACCGGTGCGCACGAGTTCGCCGTCGAACAGTTTCACGCCGAGTCGCTTCGAGTTGCTGTCGCGGCCGTTGCGAGACGAGCCGACGCCTTTCTTGTGAGCCATGGCGCTCCCCTATTCCTCGGTGTCCTCGCCGCTGTCTTCGGCGGATTCCTCGTCAGTCTCTGTGACGGCCTCGTCCACGGTCTCGTCGGTCGCTTCGGCGACCGGCTCCTCGACCGCTGGTTCCTCCGCGACCGCCTCGGCTTCCTCGATCTCGGGCTCGGCCGGTTCGTCCGCCACGGGCGCCGTCCAGGTCTGATCGCCGAGCGAAACCTCGTCAACGAGGACCGCGGTATGGAGCTGTCGGTGGCCGCGCAGGCGTCGGTAGCGGGTCTTGTTCTTGTACTTGAACACGGTGATCTTGGCGCCGCGACCCTGTTCGACGATTTCGCCGCTGACGCTGGCCGCCTCGACGGTCGGGGCGCCGACCGCGACCTCGCCGCCGCCGCTGACCAGCAGGACGTCGCTGAAGGTAATGCGGTCGCCGGCTGCGCCGTCGAGCCGCTCAAGCTTCAATCGTTGTCCGGGCGAGACCCGGTACTGCTTTCCGCCGCTGCGGATGACGGCGTACACGTCGGACGGATCAGTGCTCATGGCGTTCTCGCATCGGCCTCGGATGTGGTCGGTTCGTTACCCCTGAATTACCAAGCCTAATCAGCGCGGCAATTCCGTCAAGCGATCAGCGAACAGAGCCCACTGTACAGGGCGAGTCAGTCCAGCGCCGAACTGTTCTGGTTACCGCCCCATGCCAGTCCGGGCTTGGGCGGCATCAGAGGCTCGCGCTCCTCCTCCTCCGAGGTCGTTCCGCTGGGCGGAGCCGGTGGTGTCGGGTCGGGTGCGGGCGGTGGCGGCGTCGGCTGCGGCACCGCGTCGCCGGGTTGCCAGGCGAGGATGGCGCGCAGATCGTCGCCCTCGAGCGTCTCCACTTCCATCAAGCGCGTCGCCAACAGGTCGAGCTGTTCGCGGTTGCGGCGCAGGATGGTGCGAGCGCGGTCGCGAGCGCGATCGATGATCTCGCGCAGTTCTTCGTCGATTTGCTCCGCCACCATCTCCGAGTAGTCACGCTGCTCGGAGATGTCGCGGCCGAGGAAGACCATTGACTCCTTCTTGCCGAAGGTGCGTGCGCCCAGCCGTTCGGACATGCCCCACTGCGTGATCATCGCGCGTGCGATCTGGGTCACTTTGCTCAGGTCGTCGTGGGCGCCGGTCGTCATCTCGCCGAAGACGATCTCTTCGGCGGCGTGCCCGCCGAGCGCCGAAGCCATGAAGCCCTCGTAGTAGGTCTTGCCGGCCAGCCGATGCTCCGACTCGGGCAGGTAACGGGTGTAGCCGCCGGCCATACCGCGCGGCACGATGGTGACCTTGTGTACGGGGTCGTGACCGGGGATGTGCGACGCGACGAGCGCGTGGCCGCCCTCGTGGAAGGCGACGATCTCTTTCTCGCGACCGACCAACAGCCGCGACTTGCGTTCCGGGCCGGCCATCACGCGGTCGACGGCCTCTTCGACCTCGGCCTGGGTGATGTGCTTCTTCTGTCGCCGGGCTGCGAGGATCGCCGCCTCGTTGAGCAGATTCGCGAGTTCCGCGCCGGAGAATCCCGGCGTCTCCTTGGCGATCGTGTGCAGGTCAACCTCTTCGGCCAACGGCTTGCCACGCACGTGCACATCGAGGATCGCGACGCGGCCGCGGACATCGGGCGCGTCGAGCACGACGCGGCGGTCGAAGCGACCCGGGCGGAGCAGGGCGGGGTCGAGGATGTCGGGTCGGTTGGTGGCGGCGACGACGATCACGTTGGTGTTGGTGTCGAAGCCGTCCATCTCGACCAGGATTTGGTTGAGCGTCTGCTCACGCTCGTCGTGCGAGCCGCCGACGCCGGCGCCGCGCTGGCGTCCGACGGCGTCGATCTCGTCGACGAAGACGATGCAGGGCGCGTTGCGCTTGGCCTGTTCAAACAGGTCGCGCACGCGGCTGGCGCCGACACCGACGAACATCTCGACGAACTCGGAGCCGGAGATCGAGAAGAAGGGCACGCCGGCCTCACCGGCGACGGCGCGGGCGATCAGCGTCTTGCCGGTGCCCGGCGGTCCAACGAGTAGACAGCCGCGCGGGATCCTTGCGCCGAGCGAGGCGAAGCGCTCGGGGAACTTGAGAAACTCGACGACCTCCTGGAGTTCTTCCTTGGCCTCGTCGCAGCCGGCGACATCGTTGAAGGTTACGGTGGGTCGATTGGCAGTGACCAGGCGCGCCTTGCTCTTGCCGAACGACATTGCCTGCGAGCCCTGGCCCTGGGCCTGGCGGAGGAAGAAGAAGATCAGACCGAAGATCAGGAGGAAAGGCAGGAGGTTGATGAACACGCTGGCGATTGTCGAGCCGAAGCCGCCGCCGCCGCCGACCTCGACATCGGGGAAACCCTGTCCGCCGACATCGATGCCCTCACGCGAGAGGAATTCGAAGAAGTCGAAGCCTGTCTCGGGCACATTGGTCTCGTACGATTCCGAGCCGTCGCGATAGTCGAGCACGACCTTGTCCGAAGAGACGCGGATCGTCTCGATCGAGCCGGTTTGGTCCTCGAGGCGGCCGAGCAGCGACTCGGTACCGCCGGCCAGAGGGATCTCGTTTGATCCGCCGCCGCGCGGGAAGACCGAGAAGACCACGATGATCAGGACCACGAAGATCAGCAGGTAGATCAGAAAGCTGCGCTTGAACCGTGAGCCGCCCATCGGCATCCCTCAATAGCGGCGTCGGGCCAGCGGACAGGCCGCGCCGTCAACAGGTCGAGACACGTTCGAGCATATCGCAATGCCAGGCGAGGCAACGTCAGGAATACGTGAATTTCGCGATATATCGCTGCGCTCTACCCTCGTGGCGTGGCCGGACAACGTCCTACCCGTCGACGTGAGTTGCATCATTGGCGCAACGGCGCCGACAGCGTGGTGGGGGTCGATGAGGTGGGTCGCGGGCCGTTGGCCGGACCGCTCGTGACCGCTGCGGTCTCATTGTCGCTGGATCGCCGGCCGTCCTGGCTGTCCAAGTTGCGGGACAGCAAGCAGCTCAGCGCGCGACAACGCGAGCGACTGGCACCGCTGATCTACGAGGGCTCACTGCAATGCAGCCTCGGCTGGGTCCACGCTGCCGAACTCGACGATCTGGGCATGACCAACGCACTCAGGCTGGCCTGCCGCCGGGCAATCGACGGTCTGGCCCAGCCTCCCGATGTGGTGCTGGCCGACGGCCGCGATGATCTGCGGCTGTCCTGTCTGACCGAGATGATCGTCAAGGGCGACGCGACCGTGGCTTCAATCGCGGCAGCCTCGATCATCGCCAAGGTGGCTCGCGATCGCTGGATGGTCGAGCTTGATGAGCGTTTCCCGGGCTACGGATTTGCTCGTCATAAGGGCTACGGATCAGTGCGGCACCTCGCCGCGCTGCAATCGCTCGGGCCATGTCCCGAGCATCGCCGCAGCTTCGGCCCCGTCGCCGATCTGCTTCAGCCGCGCATGATGCTCGGTCGGGCGCTTGATGCCGCCGGATCCTGACCACCGGCGTCGACTGGGCGCGGCGGGGGAACAATGCGCCGCCGACTATCTGGCAGCGCGGGGATACACAATTGTCGAACGAAACTACCGACGGCGCTGGGGCGAGGCCGACATCATCGCGACCGATCCGTACGGCACGTGCGTGATCGTGGAGGTGCGCAGCCGCTCCAACCCTCGCTACGTCGTCGAGGCCGCGCAATCGGTAGGCCCGCGCAAGCAACACCAGTTACGCCGTCTCGCGCATGGGCTGATGTCCGAGCTCGAGAACGAGATCGACATCCGCGTCGATGTCATCGTCGTCACCACCGATCGCGGCGGCGAACTCGTCGTCGCGGCGCACATCCAGGACGCGGTCGAGGACGAGTGAGCGTCGTCGGCGACTAAGCTGGACGCGAAGCGGAGACGCAGGCCGACGCCATGCCGATCTACGAGTACTACTGCACCGATTGCTCGCGGACCGTCGAGGTCTTCCAGCGTCGGCTGCGGGCCGATGGTGACTCACCGCCGGTCTGTCCTGAGTGTCGGGGAGACGGCATGCAGACCCGATTCTCGCGGTTCCGCTCCAAGACCGAGCTGTCGTTCCCGGGGTTCGACACGCTCGACGATGTCGACGCCGACGATCCCGAGTCGGTTGCCGCCTGGCGCGAATCCGCGGGCGCCGCTCCTGAGCTGCCTGCCGATCTCGTCTGACCCCCGCGCCGATGCAGCGAAGGAGCGCGCCCGTGCCGATCTACGAGTACCGATGCCGGCAGTGCGGCCACGTGCAGGAACAGTTCCATCGTTCGCTGGATCGTGCCCAGGTCCCGGCCTGCGAAACATGTACACCGGGGGAGATGGAGCGAGTGATCTCGCAGTTCGCGACACCGAAAACGGAGTCGCAGGTCCTGGAGCAATACGGTTCGCCGGGTCCCGGCGCGGGTCCGGACGCCTACCGCGACCCCAGGCAGATCGGCCGCTGGGCGGAGGAGCGCTTCGATCAGATGGGCGTCGACATGCCGGCCGAGGCCAAGCAGATGATTGACGCGGCGCGCGAGGGAGAGCTGCCCGATCCGGTGAAGGACCTCTAGGCATCCAGGCTGGCCTGAAGGCCTGTAAATCAGTCAATTGCCGCGTTATGGGCTGCGCGATAGCCTGCCGACGGGCGGACCAGCCGTTCCGCCCGCTACCGGATACCGCACGGGTTTGACCTGTTTGATCTGTTCGTGAGGGGACCTGCATGGAAATTCTGATCTTCGCCATCATCGCGGCTGTGCTCGCCCTGCTGTTTGCGGCAGTGCGCGTGCGCGACGTGCTTGCCGAGGACGAAGGCAACGACCTGATGAAAACGATCGCCCGCGCGATCCAGGCCGGCGCCGCGACGTTCCTCAAGCGCGAGTACACGTTCCTGGCCGGATTCGTCGCGGTCGTCTTTGTGGTCTTGTTGATCTTCATCGACCTCGACGTGCTCGACAAGTTCGACGGCACGGCGCATCGCTGGACTTCGGTCTCATACATCATCGGCGCGATTCTCTCGGCCTCGGCCGGATATGCCGGCATGCTGATCGCCGTTCGCGCCAACGTGCGCACGGCCGCGAAGGCCCGCGAGGGACTCAACCCGGCTCTGCGCGTCGCGTTCGGCAGCGGCACCGTGATGGGCATGACGGTTGTTGGACTGGGCCTGCTCGGTCTGGTGATCATGTACCTGATCTGGCAGGACGTCGCTCCGCTGGCCGGCTTCGCCTTCGGCGCATCCTCGATTGCGCTGTTCGCCCGTGTCGGCGGCGGCATCTACACGAAGGCCGCGGACGTCGGCGCTGACCTCGTTGGCAAGGTCGAAGCGGGGATCCCCGAGGACGACCCGCGCAACCCCGCCACGATCGCCGACAACGTGGGCGACAACGTCGGCGATGTCGCCGGCATGGGGGCCGACCTGTTCGAGTCCTACGTCGGCTCGATGGTCGCCACGATGGCGCTGGCCGCTACGGTGTTGGCCGCCAACATCAGCCTGGAATGGGACGACGGACTCGTCGTCCTGCCGATGCTGATTGCCGGCATCGGCATCCTCGCCGCGGTGATCGGAACCTTCTTCGTCCGCACCGGCGAACAGGCGGATCAGGGTCGGCTCTTGTGGGCGCTGCGCGCCGGCGTATTCGGCGCTTCCGCTCTCGTACTCATCGGAGGCATTGTTGCCATTGCCTTGCTCGACCTCGACTCGCTCGAGGGCAGCAAGTGGAATCTCTTCTTCGCCATTCTGGTTGGCCTGATTGCCGGCCAGATCATCGGCACCGTGACCGAGGGCTATACGTCGTCGGAGGGATTCAACCTTGGCGGCAGGCGTTACTCACCGACAGTCAACCTCAGCCAGCAGGCCGAATCTGGCACCGGACCGATCATCATTGGCGGACTGAGCCTGGGCATGATGTCGACGCTGATCCCTCTGATCACCATCGTCGTCGCGATCGTGATTGCCTACGAACTCGGCGAGTTCTACGCCATCGCGCTCGCCGCTGTCGGCATGCTGGCGCCACTTGGCGTGACCCTCGCTACCGACGCCTACGGCCCGGTCGCGGACAACGCCGGCGGCATCGCCGAGCAGGCCGGTCTCGACCCCGAGGTGCGGGAGCGTACCGACGCCCTCGACCAGCTTGGCAACACGACCGCCGCCACCGGCAAGGGATTTGCAATCGGCTCGGCGGCTCTCACAGCCCTCGCCCTGCTCGCGACTTACGCGATCACTGTCTGGGGCGATATCGGCAATGCCGTCTTCAACCTGCTCGACTACAAGGTATTGATCGGCCTGCTGATCGGCGCGCTGATGCCGTTCGTCTTCTCTGCGCTCTCGATGGGCGCTGTGGGACGCGCCGCCGAGGCCATGGTCCAGGAAGTTCGTCGCCAGTTCCGCGAGATGCCGGGCATCATGGACGGAACCCAGGACCCAGACTACGAGCGCGCCATCTCCATCTCCACCGACGGCGCGCTGCGCGAGATGATCGTCCCTGGTCTGATCGCGGTGGTCGTGCCGATTTTCGTCGGCGCGGTGATCTCGGCCGAGGCGCTCGGCGGTTTGCTGATTGGCTCGATAGCTGCGGGCGCGATGCTCGCGCTGATGATGGCCAACGCCGGCGGCGCCTGGGACAACGCCAAGAAGTACATCGAAGAGGGCAACTTCGGCGGCAAGGGCTCCGACGCTCACTCAGCCGCAGTGGTCGGCGACACGGTCGGAGACCCGTTCAAGGACACCTCCGGCCCGTCACTCAACATCCTGCTCAAGCTGATGTCGATCGTCGCCGTGGTCTTCGGGCCATTGTTCCTGTAGGCGGGCCGCCCCGGCGGCGTAGGGGCGACCGGTGTGGTCGCCCAGTTTCGGCATTGACCGCGCCTGCGAGACGGCCACCACAAGGGTTGCCCCTACGAGTCAGCGGCCATCATCGCCGCCCGAGCGGCTCGCCCGCTCCCGCTCTGCCTGTTCCCGGATTTGCTGCTGCAGCGCCCGTCCGGCGTTACCGGTTGCGAGGATCGTTAACACCGCACCAATCAGCAGCCCCAGCAACAGGCCAATCAGGAACCGCATAAGTCACCTCCCGCATACGCTGGCATCAGTCACCACGATACGACCGCCGATAGCCCCTCCAGAAAGGCGATGTTCATGACCATGGAGACCGACCAACCCAGCGAGGTATCACTCGACACGCTGGTATCACTCTGCAAGCAGCGCGGCTTCGTCTTTCCCGCTTCCGAGATCTACGGCGGCTTCGGCTCGACCTACGACTACGGACCGCTGGGCGTCGAGCTGAAGCGCAACGTCAAGGAGCTCTGGTGGCGCTCGGTCGTGCGCGAGCGCTCTGACGTGGTCGGCCTCGATTCGGCCATCATCCAGTCGCCGCGCGTCTGGGAGGCCTCGGGCCACGTGCAGAACTTCCACGACCCGATGGTCGACTGCCTTGAGTGCAAAGAGCGCTTCCGCGCGGACCATCTCAAGGGTCCTGCATGCCCAACATGCGGCGTCATCGGCAAGTTCACCGAGGCGCGCGAGTTCAACCTGATGTTCCGTACCCAGGTTGGCCCGGTTGCCGGGTCGGGCTCCCAGGCCTACCTGCGACCGGAGACCGCGCAGGGCATCTTCATCAACTTCGAGAACGTCCTCACCTCGACGCGACGGCGACTGCCGTTCGGCATCGCGCAGCAGGGCAAGTCGTTCCGCAACGAGATCACGCTGGGCAACTTCATCTTTCGCACCCGCGAGTTCGAACAGATGGAGATGGAGTACTTCGTCGCACCCGACGAGTCCGATGAGTGGTACCGACGCTGGATCGACCTGCGCGAGCAGTGGTACACCGATCTGGGCATCGACCCGGCCAACATCCGTCGCGACGTCCATCCGACCGAAAAGCTGTCGCACTATTCAGCAGGCACCACCGACCTGCAGTACCGCTATCCGTGGGGCTGGGACGAGCTCGAAGGCATCGCCAACCGGACCAACTTCGACCTCACCCAGCACGGCGAGTCGTCGGGCAAGCGGCTCGAGTACTTCGACCCGCAGACGAACGAGCACATCGTGCCACACGTGATCGAGCCGGCCGCCGGCGTCGACCGGATCATGCTCGCCTTGCTCTGCGACGCCTACACCGTCGCTCCGGACGAGAAGGGCGACGATCGCACCGTGCTCGCTTTCCACCCCCGGGTCGCGCCGATCACGGTTGCGGTCCTGCCGCTGTCAAGGAAGGAGCCGGTCGCCAATCTCGCTCGCGAGGTCTGGGACCACATCCGGCCGCATTGGACGACCCAGTACGACGACACGCAGTCAATTGGCCGTCGCTACCGCCGCCAGGACGAGATCGGCACGCCGCTCTGCGTCACGGTCGACTTCGAGTCGCTCGAGGACGGCGCGGTGACGATCCGAGATCGCGACACGCAGGCGCAGGTGCGCGTCAAGATCGAGGAACTGGTCGAAGCGCTACGAGAACGTCTCGGCTTCTAGCCCAGGTAAGGCTGACTGCCCGCATATGTATACCTGAACACACATATTTGCATTTTCGGATTGCCCGCAATATTGTCTGCACTCCAGTGCCGAACTGGACCTCTGTCCATTGGCGACTCGAAGTTGGAGTGCTGCGTGAAGATAGAGAAAATTGTCAAGCTGGACCATCCGGGAGTGTTGCACGACTTTTCTTGGCCACGTGACTTGAGCCCCTTCTCGCGATACAACCTCGTCTACGGCTGGAACGGGACTGGCAAGTCAACGATCAGCGGACTCTTCCAACAGCTAGGTAGGGGGACAGTCCCAAAATTCGAAACCACGCTGGTCATCGATGGTCAAAACCTCCACAGCCAGGACTTTGGTCTTGCTGCGCGGGCGGTTCGGGTCTTCAATCGCGATTTCATTGACCGCAATGTGTTTCACGCCGATGGTGCTGATCTCCCATTGATTCTTACATTGGGAGAGAAGAGCGCGGAGAGACAGAAAGAGTTGGCTCTGCTCAGGACCAGAATCGAGTCTGAGACCGTCGCGGCTCGTGACGCCGCAAAGAGCCTGCGCTTAGCGAAAAAGGACCGCGATGATCACTGCAAGAATCGAGCTAAGGACATCAAGGATCTTCTGACATCCGAAGGTAACAACCCCTATCGGCTCTACGACAAACGTGACTACGAGAAAGCGGCGAAGCTTGTCGCGGCGGACCAAGATCCGAGCCGATTCTCAATGAGCGAAGCAACTGTCAAGAGCGATAGAGCGATTCATACAGCGTCGTCCAGGTCAACACTCCAAGTATTGACCTTCTCCTTGCCCGACTTAGCAGATCACGTGTCAAGGGTGAACTCGCTTCTCGCCAGAACAGCGACATCGCAGGTCATCGAAGACCTCCGTTCGCAACCGGAAGTCGCTGATTGGGTACAACGCGGGGTAGAGCTGCATGATGCGAGAGGGGCCGAGCAGTGCCTCTATTGCGACCAGAAGCTGCCAAGCGATCGAATCGCATCGCTGAAACTGCATTTTGACAACGCACTCTTGCAACTTCAGTCCCAGATTCGAGCAGCCAAACACGAGATTGAAGCGGAGCGAACCCGAGTTGCGAGTCTTAAGGTCATTGACAGCGCTCGATTGCACGAGGCGCTGACCCAGGAATGGGAAACCGCTGTTGAAGACTTCCAAGAGGAGAAGAAGACGACCATTGGAGAGCTTGACCGGCTGGTAGCTTCATTGACCACAAAATTGTCGCATCTGTTTGAACCTCTTGACCCTCTTCACCCTATTCAAGACGTTAAGTCGGTTTCCGTCACGGCGATGAACAAGATCGTCGAGCGACATAATGGGATATGTGCCAACGAAGACAAGGAGAAGGAAGAGGCACGACGAAGGCTTGAACTTCACTACGTGTCCAGGAGCAGCCACGAATTCTCTCGGCATGAGCGCCGAATAGTCATCAAACAATCAAAGGAAGCGGGGTGCGTGGACAAGGTGAAGCGCCTCAACGAGGATATCGTGGCTCTCGAGACTGAGATTATCGAACATCGTCGACCTGCTTCAGAATTGAACGTTGAGTTGACGGCGTACCTTGGCCACTCCGAGTTACAGTTCGAGGTGAGCGATACAGGATATGCAGTTAGCCGATCGGGAAACCCGGCTGAGGGTCTAAGCGACGGAGAGAAGTCGTCTATTGCGCTCCTTTACTTCCTCAAGACCTTGGAGCACAAAGACTTTGACAAGGAAAAGGGAGTCGTCGTACTCGATGATCCGGTGTCCAGCCTCGACGCTCAATCTTTGTACATGGCAATGGGTTTCGTCAAGGATCGGTTGAAGGATGTAGGCCAGCTCATTGTCCTGACCCATAACTGGGGCTGCTTCCGCTTTGTTAAAGACTGGTTCGATGCAGAAAACAGGATCGCACGTCGTGACAGGAGGGATCAGCCCTGCGGCTTCTACATGCTGGACTGCAGATCGGCAAACCAAAGGCGGCGCGGGGCGCTGAAGAGGCTAGACCCCCTTCTTGATAGGTACAAGACGGAATATCACTTCTTGTTCGCCCGGGTACATGAGGTTGCCACAGGAGATTCGGACGGCGGCTTGACTGAGTACGTGGCCATGCCCAACCTGGCGCGACGGCTTCTAGAGGCGTTCTTCGCCTTCGCGTCTCCAGGGTCTGAGGGTGATTTTGCTTCGACACTGGGGAACTGCGAGTTCGAACCCGCGAAAAAAACGGCCATTCAGCGGTTCCTGAATCTCGAGTCTCACGGCGATGGCATGGGGGAATCGCGGCGAGATCTGTCCCAACTCGCGCAGACTCCGGCGATAATGGAAGACATCCTTGCGCTCATCAGAAGCGAGAATGAGAAGCACTTCGACCGAATGATTGGGGTAGTGCGAAGGAGTTGATTGCCGCGTTCAGCCGACCTGGAGCGCTTCTCAGGTCACGTGCATCGGGAATGCGCATAGTCTCTCATTGTTGTGGCAGCACGAACGCTGCCGCGGTTGGGCGGAATGCCAGGAAATTGGCGTTCGGCCAGGGCGGCAGCGTTGTTGATCCAGGCCGTGCTGGGCGGCGGTGTTATGGGGCGAGTTCGGCGACCTTGGAACGGGCGGAGTCGGGGTCGTCGAACCACTCGGCGTTGATCTCGGTGAACGCCTGCCACTCGTCCGGCACGTCGTCCTCGGAGAAGATGGCGGTCACGGGACAGGCCGGCTCGCAGGCGCCGCAGTCGATGCACTCATCTGGTGAGATGTACAGCATGCGGTCGTCGTCATCCGCGTGGATGCAGTCGACCGGACAGACTTCGACACAGGACTGGTCCTTCACGTCAATGCATGGCTCTGCGATCACGTAGGTCATCTGTCCATCCTCTCGTCCCTCGTCCTGAGTTGCGCCGCCAGCGGCGCAAACCCGACTACCCCACTTATAGGACGGCATCCCCTGTTTCGCAATAGCGAATTGAGTTTGCTGCAAACACTGATCTTTATCCCTCGGACGCTCCGGCAGAGACGGGCTGAGACCTAAGATGCGGCCACTGCCTCGGCGGGTGCGCGCCAGCCATGCTGGGCCAACACATCCTGCAAGAATTGGCCCGTATAGGAGCCCTTCTCGAGTGCCACATCCTCGGGCGTGCCCTCCGCCACCACTTGTCCACCGCGGTCTCCGCCCAGCGGTCCGAGGTCGATGATCCAGTCGGCATTCTTGATCACGTCGAGGTGATGCTCGATCACGACGACCGTATTGCCCGCGTCAACAAGCTGCTGCAACACCTGCAGCAGCGCCTCGACATCGTAGAAGGAGAGGCCGGTCGTCGGTTCGTCCAGCAGATAGAGCGTCCGTCCGGTCGAGCGCTTCGAGAGTTCCGTGGACAGCTTGACTCGCTGCGCCTCACCGCCCGACAGCGTCGTCGCCGGCTGGCCGAGCTTGATGTATCCCAGGCCGACCGCCTGCAGGGTGCGCAGCTTGCGCGAGACAGTGGGGTTGGCGTCGAACAACGCCGCCGCTTCGTCGACCGTCATGTTGAGGACATCGGCGATCGTCTGGTTCTTGTAGCGGATCTCCAACGCTTCGCGGTTGTAGCGATCGCCCTGGCAGACTTCGCAGGGGACGGTCACGTCGGGCAGGAACTGCATCTCAATCGTGTTGTAGCCGTCGCCCTTGCAGGCTTCGCAGCGGCCGCCCTTGACGTTGAACGAGAAGCGGCCCGGCTTGTAGCCACGCATGCGCGATTCCGGCACCGAGGCGAACAGCTCACGCACCGGCGTGAACAGGCCGGTGTACGTCGCCGGATTCGAACGCGGCGTGCGGCCGATCGGCGACTGGTCAATGTCGATCACCTTGTCGATCGCATCCAGCCCCTGCAGTCCGCGCATTGAACCCGGACGCCGCCGCGCGCCGTGCAATTGTTGCGCGGCCGAGGCGTGCAGCAGATCGTTGACCAGCGTGCTCTTGCCCGACCCGGAGACGCCGGTCACGCAGATGAACGTTCCCAGTGGGAACGTGGCGTCGATGTCGCGCAGATTGTGCTCCGACGCTCCCAGCACGGTCAGCTCGTCGCCGTTGCCGGGGCGCCGCTGCGATGGCATCGGAATGCTGCGCCGACCGCTCAGATAGTCGCCGGTCATCGAACCGTCGTACTCCATGATCGTCGAAGGTGGACCGGCCGCGACGATTCGGCCTCCGGCTTCTCCGGCGCCGGGTCCCATGTCGACGATGTAGTCGGCCGCGCGCATGGTCGCCTCATCGTGCTCGACAATCAGCACGGTGTTGCCCAGATCGCGCAGCCGCTTGAGCGTGCGGATCAATCGCTCATCGTCGAGCGGGTGCAGACCGATCGACGGCTCATCGCAGACGTAGAGCACGCCCATCAGGGACGAGCCAATCTGCGTTGCCAGCCGAATCCGCTGCGCCTCGCCTCCCGAGAGCGTGGCCGCCGCGCGGTCCAGCGTGAGATAGTCCAGCCCGACATCGACGAGGAAGGTCAACCGTTCGCGGATCTCCTTGAGAATCTGCGTGGCGATCGCCATCTCTCGTGCAGTCAGCGGTGTGTGCTCGCTGCTCAAACGGTTTGCCCAGAGCGACGCCTCGGAGACCGACATACGCGTGACATCGACGATCGAGCGCTCGTCCACCTGGACCGCGAGCGACTCCGCCTTGAGTCGAGCCCCGCCGCAGGCCGAGCAGTGCACGGCGGTCATGTACCGCTCGATCTCCGTACGCGACCAGTCCGAGTCCGTTTCGCGATAGCGGCGATCGAGGTTGTGGACGACGCCCTCGAACTGGGTCTCGTATGTCCGATGCCGCCCGCGATGATTGACGAAGTCGACGACAATCGGCTCGGGCAGCCCGTACAGGACAGCCTCGACCAACTCGTCCGGCAAGTCATCGAACGGGGTGTCGGTCTCGGCGTCGAACTTCTCGAAGACCGACTCGAGCATGCGTCGATGCCAGCCGGTGTGCGTGGTCGACCGCGACCACGGCGCAATCGCGCCCTGATCGAGCGACTTCGATCGGTCAGGCAGCACCAGCAGAGGATCGACTTGCATCGTGATCCCGAGACCGGTGCAATCGGGACAGGCGCCGTGAGGTGAGTTGAACGAGAACGAACGCGGCTCAATCTCGCCCAGCGCGAACATGTCGCGCGGACAGGCGAGTTGCTCCGAGAAAATCAGGTCGTCGTCGGCATCGAGCGGTCGTACCCGCACGATCCCGTCGCCCAGGCCGAGTGCCTGCTCGATCGACTCCGCCATCCGATTGGCGAGGACGTTGCGGTCGTCGTCGTCGGCATCGTCGGCGGGAAGCGCGATGCGGTCGATGATCACATCGATCGCATGGTTCTTGTTCTTCTCCAACTCGATCTCGTCGTCCAACGACATCACCTCGCCGTCGACGCGGGCTCGAACGAAGCCACGATTGCGCGCATCGTCGAACACACCCTTGTGCTCGCCCTTGCGGTCGCGCACGACCGGAGCCATGATCATCAGTCGCCGGCGCTCGCCGAGGCCCATCACCGCGTCGACCATCTGCTGGACCGTCTGTTGCGCGATGGGATCTCCGCAGATCGGGCAATGCGGTCGTCCTGCACGAGCGAAGAGCAGACGCAGGTAGTCGTAGATCTCCGTGACGGTGCCCACCGTCGAGCGGGGGTTGCGAGAGCCGGTCTTCTGGTCGATCGAAATCGCCGGGGACAGGCCCTCGATGTAGTCGACGTCGGGTTTCTCCATCCGGCCCAGGAACTGCCGAGCGTAGGCCGAGAGCGACTCGACGTAGCGGCGCTGTCCCTCGGCGTAGATCGTGTCGAAGGCCAACGACGACTTGCCCGAGCCGGAGAGACCCGTGATCACGACCAGCTGGTCGCGCGGCAGTTCAACGTCGATGTCTTTGAGATTGTGTTCCCGCGCGCCGCGGACCAGGATCCGATCTGCCGGCACCTGTCACTCTCCAAGCTCAACCGACTCGGTCGGCCGATCCAGCGTAGCCCAACCAGCGATCCCCATTCGATGGATCCGACGCTACCTATACTCGCTGCATGTCAACCAGCACCGATGAATCACAACAACAATCGCGGATGACGGCGCTCTCTGACGCCGCCGCCGACGCGTCCGTGCAGCGCAAACGGATCGTCATTTTCGACGCCTACGCCCTGATATTCCGGGCATATTTCGCGATGCAGCGAGCCAATCTGCGCACCATCGCGGGCGAACCCACGGGCGCTGTCCGAGGCTTCACCGCGACGCTGCTGCACATCTTCCGCACGCTCGAACCGACGCACGCGGCTTTCGCCTTCGACGTCGACGATGCGACCGTGTTCCGCCGTGACATCGACCCGAACTACAAGGCGCACCGCGAGCCAATGCCGGAGGATTTGCCCTCACAGATCGAGCGTTGCCGCGAGATCGCCCAGGCATTCTCGGTGCCGATCTACCAGGAACCCGGCTTCGAGGCCGACGACGTACTCGGTACGCTCGCGGACCAGGCCGTGGCCGAGGGCTTCGACACGTGGATCTGCACGCTTGACAGCGACATCCTCCAACTCGTCACCGAGGACATCTCGGTCTACCTCTACAACCCCTACAAGAGCGAGTACACCGCCTACGACGGCCCCGCCACCGTCCGTGCGCGGTATGAGGTCGACCCAATCCAGATCATCGACTTCAAGGCGCTGGTCGGCGACAAGTCGGACAACATTCCCGGTGTCAAGGGTGTGGGCAAGGTTGGTGCGGTCAAGCTGCTCAACCAGTACGGCACAGTTGAGCAGATCTACGAGCACATCGACGAGGTCAAGCCCGCCGGCACGCAGAAGAAGCTGCTCGACGACCGCGACAACGCCTTCATGAGCAAGGACCTGGCCACGATTCGCCACAATGCGCCGGTCAGCCTTGACGTCGCCGCCGCCGATGTCACGGACTTCGACCACGATGCCGTCGTCGCCAAGTTCCAGGAGCTGGAGTTCCGCACGTTGCTCGACCAGATTCCCGGGCTTGACGATGATGTCGCGCCGGTGATGCAGCAGCCGTCCGTCGAGCATTACGACCTCGTCACCGACGAAGCGAAGCTGCAGGAATGGATCGAACGTGGGTCGAAGGCGCCGCTCCTGGCGGTCGACCTGGAGACTTCATCCACCGACACCATCGACTGCGAGATCGCCGGCTACGCACTCTCGGACGAAGAAGGCCAGGGTTGCTACATCCCGGTTGGACATCGAGACGACGATTCCCAGCTCGACCACGAGCTGGTCAAGTCCGCGCTGCGTCCGCTGCTCGAGAACTCGCTGGTGCCCAAGCTGCTGCACAACGCGAAGTTCGACATCAAGGTGCTGGCCCGTCACGGGATCAACCTGCGCGGGCTGCACGACGACACGATGGTCGCCGCCTTCGTGCTGAACAAATCGCACATTGGCCTCAAGTCGCTCGCCCAGAACGAGCTCGGCATCCAGATGACCCCGATCGAGGATCTGATCGGTAAGGGACGGAACCAGCTCTCGATGCTCGATGTCTCAGCCGCAGAGGCGGGCAAGTACGCCGCAGCCGATGCCGACATCACACTGCGCCTGGCGAACCTCCTGCTGCCGGAACTGGCCAAGAACGATGTTCTGGAGACGCTCTATCGCGAACTCGAACTGCCGCTCATTCCAATTCTCGTCGAGATGGAACTGGCCGGAGTGACGCTCGACACGGGCATCCTCGACGACCTCGACCAGCAGCTCAACACCGAGATCGCCTCGGTCACCACACAGATCTTCGAGGACGCCGGGCACGAGTTCAACATCGGCTCGCCCAAGCAGCTCAGCGGCGTGCTCTTCGATCAACTCGAGCTGCCCAAAACGCGCAAGACCTCGCAGGGCTTCTCGACCGACGCGCAGCAGATGGAGCGACTGGTTGACGCTCACCCAATCGTCAATCGCATCCTCCAGTGGCGCGAGCTGACCAAGTTGCGCAGCACCTACGTCGAATCGCTGCCGAACGAGGTCCACGTCTCGACCGGCCGCATTCACACCGACTACAACCAGACCGTCGCCGCCACGGGTCGGCTGTCGTCCGAATCGCCCAACCTGCAAAACATCCCCGTCCGCACAGAGCAGGGACGCCAGATTCGCGCCGCCTTCGTGGCGAAACCCTGGGACGAGCTGGTTGACGACGCCGAGGTCAGCTTCGTCTCGGCCGACTACTCGCAGATCGAATTGCGCGTGCTCGCCCACCTCTCCGAGGATGACGGCCTGATCGGCGCCTTCCGCAACGGCGAGGACATCCACGCGGCGACCGCGTCGGGCGCCTATGGCGTCTCGATCGACGACGTCCAGCCCGAGATGCGCCGCGTCGCCAAGATGATGAACTTCGGCGTGATTTACGGCCTCTCCGCGCATGGATTGTCGCAACGCAGCGGCATGGAACGTCGAGACGCGCAGGCCTTCATCGACGCCTACTTCGGCCGCTTCGAGCGGGTCGCGCAGTGGATCGAAGAGACCAAGGAAACGACGCACGAACGCGGGTTCGCCGAGACCCTGATGGGGCGCCGCCGCTATCTGCCCGAGATTAACTCGCGCAACTTCCAGCGTCGCAACGCCGCCGAGCGCATGGCCGTCAACATGCCCGTCCAGGGCACCGCCGCCGACGTGATGAAGCGGGCCATGATCGACATCGACGAGGCGTTGCACAAGCAGGAGTTGCGATCACGCATGCTGCTTCAGGTCCACGACGAGTTGATCTTCGAGGTTCCCGACGAGGAAGTTGACCAGTTGGCATCTCTGCTGCACGAGATCATGCCGGCCTCGCTCAACCTGGTCGTTCCGCTACAAATTGAAGTCAAGAGCGCGCCCAACTGGCGAGACCTCGAGCCGCTTGAGGTCAACTGACCGAAAGGACTCGCACCATGTTTCGCACGATCGGCAACACCTGGCAGATCACCAAGCTGTCCTGGAAGGTGCTTCAGCTCGACCGTGAGCTGATCTTCTTCCCGATCATGGGCACGCTGGGCGCGATTGTCGTCGGCGTGATCGCCGCTGGCGTGTTCGCCGGGACGGGCACGTTCGACCGCCTCGGCAGCGGCGAGACCGAGTTCAACATCGTCGACCTGATCGTCACCCTGGTGGCCTACTTCGGTGCGCTCTACATGGTCATCTTCTGCAATGCCGCGCTGATCGCTGCCGCTCGCGAACGACTGGAGGGCGGCGACCCCAACGTGATGTCCGGCATCCGCGCCGTGCGCGGCATGTGGCTGGCGATCCTCGGCTGGACGATCATCACCGGTACCGTCGGCCTGATCCTCCAGGCGCTGCAGAGTATGGCCCGCGAGAACAGCCACGGCGTCATGCGGATCGTCGCGATGATTCTCGTCGCGCTGCTGCAGACGGCATGGGCCTACATCACGTTCTTCGTGATTCCCGTGCTGGTGGTCGAGCGTGTCGGTCCGTTCCGGGCGATCAGGAGGTCGGGTAGCTTGCTGCGCCAATCCTGGGGCGAACAACTGACCGCGAGTTTCTCGTTCTTCTTCATCTACCTGATCGCCATGCTGATAGTCGCCATCCCGGTCGTCGTCCTGATCTTCGTCTGGCCGGTCGGCGCGATCATCGTCGGCGTCATCCTCGGAGGAATCGCGCTCGCCTCAGTCGCTGCGATGGAGGGCATCTTCAAGGCGGCGCTTTACGAGTGGGTATCCGAGGGCAAGGGCAGCGAGTGGTTCGACCAGCGCACGCTGTCCAATGCCTACGCGCTCAGGGACTAACCGCGTCCGATGCCCGAACTGCCCGAGGTCGAGACCGTTCGCCGACAGCTCCAACCGCTGATTGCCGGACGCGAAATCGTCGGATTCAAGCTGTTGCCCGGGGCCGAGCGCCTCCTAAGGGGCCGTTCGGCCCTCGAAATCGACTCACAACTCCGCGGCTGCGCGTTCACCGAGGTCGTACGGCGCGGCAAGTACCTCGGCCTCAGCCTCGACAACGAGCAGGTCATCGTCGTGCACCTGCGCATGACCGGTTCCCTCCGCTTTCGCCCGAGCGGACACGACGAGGAACCGTTCACCCGGGCCGTCTTCGAACTCGACCGCGGCGATCAGCTGCGCTTCGTCGACGTGCGCAAGTTCGGCACCATCGATCTGGTCGACCGAATGGAGGAGGCATTGCCCGAGCTCGGGCCCGAACCGCTATCGGACGACTTCACGCCCGAGGCGATGTGGCACGCCCTGCGCGGACGGCAGCAGCCGATCAAGGCGGCATTGCTCGACCAGCGGAACATCGCCGGCATCGGCAACATCTACGCCGACGAAGCGCTCTTCCTTTCCCGCCTCAATCCCGAAGCCCCGGCCGGTTCCCTGCGACCGGCCGAGCGCCGCGCCTTGCACTCCGCCATCCGGCAGACCCTTCGGGACGGCGTCACCCACGGAGGGGCTTCGTTCCGCGATTACACCGATGTGGACGGCGCGGAGGGTGAGCAACAGTACTTCGTCCGCGTCTTCCGTCGCACCGACGAACCGTGCGACGACTGTGAAGCGACGATCCGCCGCATCGTCGTCGGAGGACGTGCGACCCATTTCTGTCCGAAGTGTCAGCCCGTGCGCCAACGCACGCGGACCGTCAAGTCGACCCGTCCGCCACGAGCCAGGCGCGCTCGCGATACCCTCAAGCCGACATGAGCAGGCAGCAACCCTCCGAGCCGTATCCGCGCCAGCCGTACCGGGTCGACGCTGACGGTCGCCACGACATTGCGATCGCGAACTGCGAAGAGTGCGGTGACGAGTTCGACCTGACGGCCTCCGATCCGCGCACACAGGTCTGCGCGCCCTGCTGGGATCGGTCGCTGGAAGCGATCGAGACCGCCTTCCTCGACAACTACGCCAAGTTCGGGGCCAAGGCGCACCGCACCGTCGCCGAGGCGCTGTTCCGCTCGCAGGCGCTGGCCGACCCCGATGATCGCAAAGTCATCGGGATGCGGATTGTGGAGGAATACCTCAACGCCGCGCAGGAGTTGATGGCCCTCTACGTGGCGCTACGGCGTCGGCACGAGCAGCCGTTGCTGACGACGTTCACCAACTTCAAGCTCAGCGCGCCCTCGGTGGCCGCATTTCGAATCCTGACCGCCGGCCGCAACGCCGACGACCTCCTCCGCGACCTGCAACTGCCCACCCTGGCAGACGTCGAGTCGGCTCGCGGCGAGATCCCGCGCCAGGACTGGCGCCAGTTCGCCGGCGCCGTGCTCACGATCTCCGACGGGATCGAGCGTGTACAGAAGGTCGATCAAGGCGTGCTACTGGAACTGGCGGACGGGCTCAAGCAGTCGTCGGCGCTCACGCACAAGATGGACTGGCTGCCCGATCGCGCGATGAACCCCGATCAGGTGGCGCTGGTCGTCCTCAATCAGCGCCGTCGTGTGTTGCTCACGCACGCGCTCGCGATCCACGAGCCGCAGCTTGAGGTCTTCATCGACGCCATCGACAAGATCACCGCCGCGGCCCGCGACCTGATCTGGTTGTATCTTCACGTGCGCGACACCATCGCGCTTGAGGAATCGCGACCCGGTCGTGCCTGATCGTTCGGATCGGAGGCGACGACGATGAGCCAGTCCCCGTTCAGCCTCGACGGTCAGGTCGTGCTCGTCTCGGGCGCCGGTCGTGGAATCGGGCGCGCCGCCGCCGAGCTGATTGCGCAGATGGGCGCAAAGGTGGCGATCACCGCGCGAACGGTCTCGCAAGTCGAAGAGGTGGCGCAGGAGATACGCGACAACGGCGGTCAGGCCTGGGCGTTCCGCGCCGACGTCGCCGCGATCGACGACCACGAGTCCCTGCTCGGCGATGTCGAAGAGACGATTGGTCCGCTCACCGGTCTGGTCAATGTGGCCGGGATCTCACCCATCCTTCAGCGCGGGGAGCGGATCACCGCCGACGACTACGACCACATCCAGAACATCAACCAGCGCGGCACGTTTTTCCTCACGCGCAACTTCGCCGCTCGTCTGATCGAAGCTGAGCGCGGCGGCTCGATTGTGACGATCTCCAGCGTCGGCGCGGAAACCGGTCTGCCGCGACAGGCGGCCTATTCGATGACCCGAGCCGCGGTCGAGGCAATGACCAAGACGCTCGCCGCCGAGTGGGCGCACTCGCTCAGGGAGCCGATCCGCGCCAACTGCGTCGCACCCGCCTTCATCGACACGCCGCTGACCGAGCCGATGCCGGGTTGGTATCGCGAACGCGTCGAGGCGCACACAGCGATGCGCCGCCTCGGTGCCGACGACGAGGTCGCCGGCGCGGTCGCCTTCCTGCTCTCCGACGCCGCCAGCTATATCACCGGTACCGTCGTCCCGGTCACCGGCGGCTACGGCCTCTGGTCGCTCGATCCCCGCTGAAACGACCTGACGATGCCCTATCTCGCCGCCGCCGTCCAGCGTTCGCCCGGGCTGACCCTCGAGCATGGCGTCGACAACGCCGTCGCGGCGATCGAAGAGGCAGGCCGCGAAGGCGCCAGCCTGATCGTCTTCCCCGAGACCTGGATCCCCTCCTACCCGTACTACCACGGCCAGTCGAGCAACCGTCAGGCCTTCACCACGCTCTACCAGCGCACCTTCAAGCACAGCATCGCCATCCCCGGTGACGATTGGAATCGAATCGCGCGGGCCGCCGCCGATGCGGAAGCGCACGTCGTAATCGGCGTCAACGAGCGTGAGCCGCATGCCGGAACCATCTACAACACGCTCGCTTACGTCGCTCCCGACGGCTCGCTCCTCGGCAAACACCGCAAACTCGTGCCGACCCTCACCGAGCGCCTGATCTGGGGCTACGGCGACGGCTCGGATCTCGACGTCCACGACACAGAGGTCGGCCGTCTCGGAGGGCTGATCTGCTACGAGCACCAGATGGCGCCGGCCCGCTACGCGCTCGCGACGCTCGGCATTCAGGTCCACGCATCGGTCTGGCCCGGCTGGGAGCAACTCCATCCCGTCATCGACGCGGCGACGCGACACCTCGCCTACGAGAACGCCTGCTACGTGATTGTTGCCCGCGAGACGATGTCATCGGAGCTGCTGCCGGCCGGCACGCCGTTGGCCGAGGAGCCATTCTGGCACGCCTCAGGCGGCTCCGCGATTATCGCGCCGGGCGGCAAGTACCTGGTCGAGCCGGTCACGGACGAAGAGACCATCATCTACGCCGAGATCGACCTGGAGCGCACGATCGAATCGAAGCGCTGGGTCGACTCCGCCGGCCACTACGCCCGCCCAGACGTGTTTCAACTGCACTGGGACAAACGACCCAAACCTCCGCTGGTGATCGATGACTGAGCCCGGACCGAACGACGCCATCACCGACGTGCCAGGCATCGAGGTCGGCCACTACACCGACCTCGACAATGCCACCGGTTGCACCGTCGTGCTCGCCCGCGGCGCTGCGCGGCCGGGCGTCTTCCAACCTGGTGGCGCGCCGGGAACCCTCGACACCGACCTCGCTGTCGCCGAGAACGCGATCCAGGACGTTCACGCGGTACTGCTCACCGGCGGCAGCGTGCTCGGCCTGGACGCCGCCGCCGGCGTGCGCCGCTACCTGCAGGAGGCCGGTGTCGGCCTGCCGCTGTTGCCCGAGCAACAGCCGCTGCCGATCATGATGGGCGCGGTGGTCTTCGATCTCCCTATTGGCAGCCCGGTGCATCCGACCTCGGACGACGGCCATGCAGCGGCCGCCTCCGCAACGAGCGGGCCCGTCGAGCAGGGCACGGTCGGCGTCGGAACCGGCTGCACCGTCGCCAAGACGGACCGTCCGGAGACGCTGATCAAAGGCGGCATCGGTTCGGCCTCGCTGGTCCATGAATCAGGACTGATCGTCGGCGCTGTCGTCGCGACCAACTCCGTCGGCGACATCATTGATCCGACCAGCGGAGCGCTGGTCGCCGGCGCCAGAGGTGAAGACTCCGGCGAGATGCTTCGATCCAGCGATGCGCTGCTCAACCGGTCGGTCGCCGAGTTCGAGGAACTGCAGCAATCGCGCCCAAACTTCAGTGGCGACGACCCCGGCGCCAACACCACGCTCGCCGTGATCGCGACCAACGCCAAACTGCACAAGGGGACAGCCAGGAGGGTCGCGATCATGGGCTCCGCCGGCCTCGCGCGGACGATCAATCCCGTCTTCACTCCCGGCGACGGCGACACGATCTTCACCCTCGCCACGGGTGAGATCGACGTGACCGGCCTGCCGGCGATGCTCACGCTCACCGGCGCCATGGCCGCCGAAGCCGTCGCGACCGCAACACTGCGCAGCGTGCTCGAAGCGGAGTCGCTGGCCGGCGTTCCGTCAGTCACGGAATGGCGATCGTCCGGCCACCAGCGGAGCGGCTGATACGCTCCCGCCATGACCAACCGTTCCCTCGTCCTGGCCACCAACGACGACGGCATCGAAGCCCCCGGCCTCTGGCATCTCGCCGCGGCCGTGCTCGACTTCGCCGACGTCATGGTCGTCGCCCCCGCCTTCAATCAGTCCGGTATGTCGGCTGCCGTCACGCTGCGCGAGGACCTCGAAACAGAGCGCGCCCACTCGCAGCTCGAGGGC
Source organism: Dehalococcoidia bacterium (assembly GCA_965208665.1). Taxonomy (GTDB): domain Bacteria; phylum Chloroflexota; class Dehalococcoidia; order Bin125; family Bin125; genus Bin125. The sequence continues at coordinate 705,326 of CBDBPH010000002.1, read as the reverse complement.
GTCGACGCCTGGCAGGTCAACGGCACCCCCACCGACGCGGTCCTCCACGGCATCCGCCACCTCGCCCCGCGACATATCGACATGATCGTCTCCGGCGTCAATCCCGGACCCAACGTCGGCCGCGACATCCTCCACTCCGGAACCGTGATGGCCGCCATGCAGGGTTACCTGCGCAACCTGCCCAGCGTCGCGGCATCGTTGTGGTCATTCGACGAGGACCATCTCCGAGACGCGGCGATTGTCGCCGCACGTGTCGCCCGCCGCCTGCTCGAGAGTGGACAGCTCCAGTTCCTCAACGTCAACGCCCCCGATCGGTCGATATCCGAGTTCGCCGGCGTCCGCGTCGTCCGGGTCGCCGATGTCTCACCCTCGCGCGTCATCGACCGAACCGACGAACAGGGCAAGACCCACCGGCAACTCGTCCTGCGCCCCGACGCCAAGGTCGCTCCCGACACCGATGTCGCTGCCATCATCGAAGGGTCGGTGACGGTCACGCCCTTGCACAACGACCTCACCTTCCACCAACAGTTGGCCGACGCCGCGTCGATCATCGGCGACACCGCCGCGCTGCTCGACGGAGCGATAGACTGAGCTTCCCGACCTTAGCCACTTGATCGCACTGGAGTTCGAGCATGGCCGGTCATTCCAAATGGGCCCAGATCAAGCGCAAGAAAGGCGTCACCGACGCCAAGCGCGGACAGCTCTTCACCAAGCTCGGACGTGAGATAGCCGTCGCCGTCCGCGCCGGCGGACCGAAGCCCGAGGAAAACTCGGCCCTCCGACTGGCGGTCGAGCGCGCCCGCGGTTCCAACATGCCCAACGCCAACATCCAACGTGCGATCGAACGCGCCTCCGGCGGAGCCGACGGATCACAACTCGAAGAGATCCGCTACGAAGCCTACGGACCCGGCGGCGCGGCGCTGCTGATCGATTCCCTCACCGACAACCGCAACCGCACCGTCTCCGAGGTCCGCGCCACCCTGACCCGCGCTGGCACCGGTATCGCCGAGTCGGGCGCCGTCGCCTGGTTGTTCGAGCAGAAGGGCGTGATTGCGGTCGATGTCGACGAGCAGCTCGATCCCGACGAGATCATGCTCGCCGCGATCGACGGCGGCGCTGAGGATGTGGACATCGACGAAGGCCTGGTCGAAGTCATCACCGCGCCGGCCGATCTGGAATCCGCTCGCAGCGCCGTCGAAGAGGCCGGCGCTCCCATTGCCTCGGCCGAGGTCGTCATGCGCGCGACCAACACCGTCCCTGTCGACACTGACCAGGCCGGCAAGCTGATGCGCCTGATCGACTCGCTCGAAGACCTCGACGACGTCCAGCGGGTGTTCACCAACGCCGACTTCCCCGACGCCGCGCTCGTCGAGGCGTAGACTCGATCCATGGCTCGCATTCTCGGCGTCGACCCCGGCCTCAATGCGACGGGCTGGGGCTTGCTGGAGATCACGTCCGACGGCAGAACAAACCTGCGCTGGGGAACGATTCACCCGCCACCGGGGGAACTCGCCTCGCGACTGCACCACATCAACGATCAAATCACCGATCTGATAGGGCGCATGGGACCTGACTCCTTGGCGGTCGAGCGTCCCTTCAACCACAGAAACGTCAAGACCGCGGTGATGCTGGGACAAGCGCAGGCGGCAGCGATCATCGCTGCCGCGTCCGCCTCAATCCCGGTGCATGAGTATCCGCCGCGCACGGTCAAAGAGGCGGTGGCCGGATTTGGTTCCGCTGAAAAATCGGCGGTCAGACAGGCGCTGATCACGCGGCTCGGTCTGACCGATCTGGATGCCTCCGCCGATGCGTCCGATGCGCTGGCCGTCGCCTATTGCCACCACCTCATGGCCCCGCTCGATTCCCGAGTGGAGGTCACGTGATCTCGCGTATCCGCGGTCGCGCCGTCGACTGGCATGAGGACAGGCAGAGCGTCGAGATCGACACCGGGTCGGAAGCCGGTGGATTGGTCTACGAGGTGTTGCTGCCCACCGCCGTCTGGTTGGCGCTGGAGAACAACCGGCCCGACGTGCTCGATCTCTTAACCCACTACCACGTGCCCGATCGTGCCCCCGTCCCGCTCCTGATCGGTTTCCTGCGTCCGATCGAGCGCGACTTCTTCCGCAAACTCATCGGTGTCCCCCAGATGGGCGTGGCCAAGGCGCAACAGGCGCTGGCCGCGTCGGTCTCGACCATTGCCCAGGCGATCGAGGCCGAGGATCGGCGCACGCTGACCCAACTGCCCGGCATCGGCACCCGTCAGGCTGACCGCATCATCGCCGACCTCAAGGGCAAGGTCGTCGAAGAGGCATTGCTGGTGGACGAAGGATTCGACGCTCGCTCGCGACGTCCGGTTCGCCCAACCGACGAGGTGGCGGACGACACCGCCGAAGCGCTGGTCGGCCTGGGCTACACCAGACGCGACGCCGACCGCTGGATCGCCGCGATCCTCAGCGCCCCCGATACTCCCTCGCCCGAGTCCACAGAAGATCTGTTGCGCGCCGTGCTCGAACACGTCGGTTCGAGTTCCTAGCCAGGCGGCATCCCGATAACATCTCATTCATGACCACCGTATCCGCCCCCGTCCGAAACTCGAAGCCGTTCGAACTCAGCGCCGACTATCACCCCACCGGCGATCAGCCTTACGCGATCGAGCGGCTGGTCGACGGACTCGAAGCCGGTCATCGAGCCCAGACCCTGCTCGGTGTCACCGGCTCGGGCAAGACCTTCACCATGGCCAATGTCGTCGCACAGCTCAACCGTCCAACGCTCGTGCTGGCCCACAACAAGACGCTCGCCGCCCAGCTCTGCACCGAATTCCGTGACTTCTTCCCCAACAACGCGGTCGAGTACTTCGTCTCCTACTACGACTACTACCAGCCCGAGGCCTACATACCCCGCTCCGACACCTACATCGCCAAAGAGTCGGACATCAACGACGAGATCGACAAACTGCGACACGCCGCCACCCGCGCCCTGTTCGAGCGCCGCGATGTGCTGATCGTCGCTTCGGTCTCCTGCATCTACGGTCTCGGTGAGCCAGAGGACTACCAGGGCATGGTCCTCAGCCTCGAAATGGGCAAGTCGTACTCGCGCAACCTCATCCTGCGCCGGCTCGTTGATCAGCAATACGAGCGCGACGAACTCACCCTGTCTCGCGGCAAGTTCCGCATCCGCGGCGACACCCTGACGATCCATCCCTCATACGAAGATCTCGCGGTTCGAGTCCAGTTCTGGGACGACGAGGTCGAGCGAATCGTTGAGCTCGACCCGCTGACCGGCGAGATCTTGGCCGAGCGCGATCGGGTCGATATCTACCCGGCCAAGCACTTCGTCACCACCGACGAACGCATGGCCGCGGCGGTGGAAGACATTCAGTCCGAGTTGGCCCAGCGCCTCGAGGAACTCCGCCGCGAAGACCGCATCCTCGAAGCCGCACGGCTCGAAGAACGCACCCGCTACGACCTCGAAACCCTGCGCGAGACCGGCTACTGCCCCGGGATCGAGAACTACTCCCGCCACCTCGCGCGCCGGGCGGCCGGCTCCACCCCCTGGACGCTGCTCGACTACTTCCCCGAAGACTGGCTGCTCTTTATCGATGAATCGCACCAGACCATCCCCCAGGTGCGCGGTATGTACGGCGGCGACACCTCGCGCAAGCAGACCCTGGTCGACTTCGGCTTCCGCCTGCCGTCCGCGATCGACAACCGGCCGCTCAACATCGACGAATTCGAGCGCCACATCAACCAGGTCGTCTTCGTCTCAGCCACGCCGGCTGTCTACGAACGCAACCATTCCGCGGACGTTGTCGAGCAACTGATCCGCCCCACGGGGCTGCTCGATCCCCAGGTCGAGGTGCGTTCCACCGACGGCCAGATCGACGACCTCGTCAGCGAGATCAGAACCCGCGCCGAACGGGGCGAACGCACGCTTGTCACCACGTTGACCAAGAAGATGGCCGAAGACCTCGCCGACTATCTGCGCGAGGTTGGCATCCGCACCTACTACCTGCACTCCGAGCAGGATGCCTTCCAACGGGTCGAGGTGCTGCGCGATCTACGCCTCGGCGTCTTCGATTGCCTCGTCGGCATCAACCTGCTGCGCGAAGGCCTCGACCTGCCCGAGGTTTCGCTCGTCGCCATCCTCGATGCCGACAAGGAAGGGTACCTGCGCAACGAGATCTCCTTGGTCCAGACCATCGGCCGCGCCGCCCGTCACGTGAACTCGCACGCCATCCTCTACGCCGACCGAATCACCGACTCAATGCGCCGCGCGATCGACGAAACCCACCGTCGCCGCGCCACGCAAGACGAATACAACCGTCAACACGAGATCACGCCGGTCGGCATCACCAAGGAGATTCGCGATATCGCCAGCGATGTCGCCAATCAGGTGCGCGACGAGTTCGATCAACGGATGGTCGCCGAGGACAGTCCGGGCTACGACGCCGCGCTGGGGGCCAACATTCCCGAAGACATGACCCCTGATCAGATCGCGCGCATGATCAGCGAACTGGAATCGCGAATGAAGCAGGCCGCGCGCGACCTCGAGTTCGAGAAGGCGGCGGCCCTGCGAGACCAGATCGTCGAGCTCCGTCGCGACCAGGCTGCGCTGGGCGAAGACCTCCAGCAGTGGAGCGACCAGGCCTACGGCCGCCGCCGCCGACCACTCAAACGGCGCGAACCAGTGTCACGCCAACGTTAACCGTCGCTATCTGGTGGTGGGCCGCTTTTGCCGCGCTCGCCGCAACTTGATACCGTCAACCCGACGCCCCAAACCGACATGCATGCGCCTGCGCTGTTATCATCTGGCGCGCCTGCCGTGGCGGGCGCGCCGGGAGTGTGAACAGGTGGCTGACGAACCCGAACGCGAACTCTGGCGACGCGCCAATGTCGACGCGCCGCCCTCCTGGTTGGGTGGTGGTCCCGAGGGCGAAGAGGTTCGCGCCTGCGCCTTTTGCGGCGAGAAGCCGCCGCCCGGCTCATCGTTCTGCCCGAACTGTGGACGCGCCGTCACCGCATCGCTGCTGCCCCAGCAGGGTGAGGCCGCCACGGTGCTCTTCACCGACATCGAAGACTCCACGCATCTCACCGAGCGGCTCGGCGATCTGCAGTGGGAGATGATCATCGACGAGCACAACGAACTCGTTCGCGAAGAGCTGCACCGCCACGCCGGCTTCGAGGTCAAGCTCACAGGCGACGGATTCCTGATCGTCTTCGCCGACGCGATGCAAGCCCTGCGCTGCGCTGCGCACGTACAGGAACAGGTCTCTCGCCTCGCCGACCTGCGCGGCGCCGCCTGGCCGGTCAGTCTGCGGATGGGCGTCCATCGCGGCGACGTCATTCTTCGCCCTGGCGGTGACATCCTCGGACGAACCGTCAACATGGCGGCCAGGATCATGGCCAAGGGCCGCGGCGGATCGATCGTCGTCTCGCAAGCGCTCAAGGATGATGTCGGACGCCAAATCCGACCCGAGTTCTGGACCGATATGGGAGCGCGAAGGATCCGCGGGCTGGACCGCCGCGAACGGATGTACCTGTTCCGCTGGCCCGAATTCTTCGACTGGGAAGCCGAACGCAGCGGTCATCGCTCCGAACGTCAGCCGCAGCCATCGGACCAGTTGAGCGACGCTCTGGAGACCGTCCTCAGCGAGCCAGAAACCGCCCCGGTTGACGCGTAGCGCTCTAGCCCTGCCGCTCGGATCGAACAAGCACTCGTCGCGAGCGCCCGCCCTCCGACTGCTCGATCACGCCCGCCTCCGCCAGTTGTTCAATCAGCCGCTCGGCCCGCGGCCGGCCGATCCGCATCCGCCGCTGGAGGAGCTGGGCCGACACCCGCTCGTACTCCTTGGCCAGCTCGGTCGCTTCGGCCAGGCGTGAATCGGTCGCCTGCGGCTCCCCGCTCTCCGCGTCCGGCCCAGGGCGGTCCCTCGGCGCACGCCAGGGCTCCGACTCGACCACAACGTCCGCCGGCTCGTCACTGGCGTCGGATTCGAGCGCTGATTCCAGCGTGCTGGTCAGTGTGTTCAGTTCGGCCTGGGTGGCGCGCGCCTCAGCCTCGACGGCCGCAGTTGGCGACTCCCCCGACAGCTCCTGGAGCATCTCGTCGAGCGAACCCCGCTCCCCGGCTGCCTGACTCGGGCTGCTCCACGACTCCAACAACCGCTCGATCTCCGCGTCCGACACGAACGCGCCCTGCACGCGGCGCGGCTTGATCGAATCGGACGACATGTACAGCATGTCGCCGCGGCCCATCAGCTTCTCCGCCCCGGCGCGGTCGAGAATCACACGCGCATCTGTCTGTGAGGTCGTCGCGAATGCAATCCGCGTTGGGAAGTTCGCCTTGATCAGCCCGGTCACGATGTCGACCGACGGCCGCTGTGTCGCAATCACAAGGTGAATCCCGACAGCACGGGCGAGTTGCGCCAGCCGCACGAGCTGGCCCTCCACGTCAGCCGCGGCGGCCATCATCATGTCGGCCAGTTCGTCCAGCACCACGACCCAGTACGGCATCGCTTTGGTCGTCGATGCCAGGGAGTTGTAGGCGACGATGTTGCGCGCCTGATGCTGCTCGAGCAACCGATAACGTCGGTCCATCTCCGCGACCACCACCCCAAGCACCGACACCACCTCATCCGGCTCCGTGACGACATGCGAGAACGCCAGGTGCGGCGCTGAGCCATAGTTGCTCAGTTCCACCCGCTTGGGGTCGACCAGGATCAGGCGCACTTCCTCGGGCGACTTCTGCATCAGCAACGAGGAGATCAGCGTGTTGATGCAGACCGACTTGCCCGAGCCCGTTGCGCCCGCGATCAGTACGTGCGGCATCGCCGTCAGGTCGGCGATTACCGGATTGCCGGTCACGTCTCGACCCAGCGCGATCGGCAGCCCGCCTTTCGCCGCCATCGCGGCGAACTCCTCCGATTCGATCAGCCCACGCAGCGCCACGATCCGCGTGTCGGCGTTGGGTACCTCGACGCCGACGATCGGCTGACCCGGCACCGGCGCCTCGATCCGGATCGACGGCGCCGCCAGGGCGAGCGCCAGGTCGTCTGCCAGACGCGTGATCCGGTTGACCCGCACCCTGGTCCGCGAAACCTCTTCGGCCCGCATGACCTGTTGACCATGCTCGTCCAGCACCGGTGCGCCGGTCTCGTCCCTGGCCGGCGTCAGCCGCGTCTTGACCTCCCAGCCCGGCTCGACCCCGAACTGGGTGATCGCCGGACCCTCGTTGATCTGCGTAATCGTCGCGTCCACCCCGAACGAGGCCAGCGTCTCGACGATGATCCGCGCCTGGTCTTCAGCGCCCGTACGGAGCGTCACCGCCGGATCCTCGTCCAGGAGCGCGATTGGCGGCAGCCGCCAACCATCCGCAGCAGTGCGATCGAGCGTACGCAGCGTCGATCGCGCCGATGACGATTTGCGCTTCGTCGGTGTCGCAGGGGCAGCGATCTCCTCAGCCTTGGGCGCGGCCGTCCCGCTCATCGAAGGCCAGGCTGGTTCCGCATCCGAAGCTGGCGCAGGAACACCGACTGGCACTCGAGCTGGAGGCGGCGCCGGCCGATTCGGCAGGGTCGGTTCCCCGTGCCGCGCCTCTCGCCATTGATCGCGGATCACGCCCACAGCCAGCCGCAACTCGCGACCGCACCGCACGACCAGGCCCCAGATCAGGAGTACGAGCCAGACAAGACCGCTCCACATGCCGCGCCCGATTGCGGCCAGAGCCCCCGGACCCCGGTCGCGGAACTCCCGACCAAGAGCGCGGAATCCGTCGCGCACACCGTGTACGCCGGCGCGCAGGAGCGATCGAGCCGCAGACGGCCAGAGCAGCGCGAACGAGCCGGCCAGGGCAATCGTGATGAACACCCAGCCAATCGGCGAGTCCAGCCAGCCGCCAAGTCGGCCGCCGGCTCCGTAGTCCGAAAGTGAAGTCCCACCCAGCGATGCCTGCGGGGAGAACGCTCCCGCAATGCCCCAGACCGCGACGGCGGCAACCACGAGTCCCATGCTCTGCCGGACCAACCGACGATCCTGGCGAACCGTCTGCCGCGCGCGCTCAGCAGCGAGCATGACGCCCGATACGACCGCGACCGCGGCGAGCAGGTAAGCGCCACCGCCGAGCCAGTGCACGACGACCTCGCGCTCCGCCTCAAACGGCAGCGAGGGCATCGTCACCCACACCGCGAATGCCGTCGCTGCAGCGGCGATCAACGCGCCCAGCATCAGGCGCTTGTTGGACGCCATCCAGAGCGAAACCCTGTCCGGCAGCGCCGGCCGGTTAGCCGTTCGTTGGGCCATACATCTGCTTTACCACACCAGAACGGGTCCGACGCTGCCGATCAGACCTGTACCGCCACCACCACCACCATAGGACGTTGCCGCGTCTCGCGGCGAAGGTACGTCGAGACCTCCTGCTGGACCTGCCGCTCCCGCTTCTCCCACGGGACAGCCCGGTTCGAGTTGAGTTTCGGCTTGAGCACCTCACGGGCGACCTTCGCCGCGCCTGCCCGCAGGTTCGCTGCCGCCCGGATCTCGGCGAACCCGCGGGCCGCCACCTCAATCTCGCCCGAGAGCTCCCCGGTCTCCTCATCGACCGGGATCGCCACCAACAGGAACCCGTCGCCGGCCAGCTTCTGCCGGTCGCGGATGATCGAACGATCCACTCCCCCGACATTCATGCCGTCCACGTACACATATTCGGCCGCCACCTGGTCGATCACCGCCGACCGCTCCGCCGTCAGTTCCAGGACGTCCCCATCGAGCAGGATATGCCGCTCGTCGTCCGGCACGCCCATCGATTCGGCCAGCTTCGCGTGCAGGACCAGGTGCCGAAACTCGCCGTGCATCGGCACGAACGCCTGTGGGTTGGTTAGTGAGATGACCGTCTTCAACTCCTCCTGCGCCGCATGGCCGCGGACATGCACGTGTTCATGCCCGGAAGCCACCGAGACGACATCCACGCCTCGCTTGTACAGGTTGTTGATCGTGTTGTTGACCGCCGACTCGTTACCCGGAATCGGTGACGACGAAAGCACGACCGTGTCGCCCGGCTTCAGCGTGACGTCGCGGTGCGATCCGGTCGCCATCCGCGAGAGCGCCGCCATCGGCTCGCCTTGCGCGCCGGTGCAGATGATCACGGTGTTCTCGTCGTGGGCCGAACCCAGATCCGTAATCGGTCGCAGGCGTCGATCCTCCGCTTGCACGTAGCCAAGGTCGCGCGACATGTCGATGTTCTTCTCCATCGAGCGTCCCGTCGCGTAGACCACCCGGTCGGAGTCCTCTGCCCCGTCAATGATCTGCTGGATCCGCGCAATCTGCGACGCGAAGGTCGCGATGATCACCCGGCCCGGAGCGGTCAAGAGGATCTGCAACAATGCCTCGCCGACGAGAGTCTCCGACGGCGTCACGCCGGTCTTGTCGGCATAGGTCGAGTCCGAACACAGCAGCCGGACCCCTTCCTGACCGTATGCGGCGAGTTGTTGCAGGTCGGTCGGCTCCGACATCACCGGCGTGTGATCGATCTTGAAGTCACCGGTATGCACCACCAGACCCGCCGGCGTGCGCAGCGCGATCCCATACGCGTCGGGAATCGAGTGTGCGACTGGAAAGAACTCCGCCGTAATCGAGCCGAAATCGAAAGACGAGCCGGTCCCTGCCTCGATCATCCGAGCGTCGAGGATCCCCGATTCCTCCAGTCGCCACCGAATCAGGCCCAGCGCCAGCGGCGAGGCGTAGATCGGCGCTTGTAGCTGCGGCAACAGGAAGCGCAGCGCGCCAATGTGATCCTCGTGTCCATGCGTGATCAGGTATGCGCGCAGCTTGTCTCGACGTTCAAGCACGTATGAAGCGTCCGGAATGATGTAATCAACGCCGTGCATGTCGTCGGACGGAAACAGCAGACCGGCGTCAACGACCACCAGGTCGTCGGCCGTCTCGTAGACCATCATGTTGCGGCCGATTTCGCCCAGCCCACCCAGGGGCACGACGCGTAGCGCGCCCTCGGGCACTTCCTGCTCGCCTGCCACACTCACCTCATTCAATCGAACGGTCGTTAAAGCAGCGATCGCTGCGAGTCGTCATCCTCGTTGGCCGGCCCGTGCGAGTGCCCGATCTGGACCTCGGCGATCTCCGGCCGCTCCGCCTGGTCCAGCAGCGGCCTGATGATGGCGAAGTCTTGCCGCAGCGTTTGCAACAGGTTGGAGTTCCGCAACGCCGCCGCCGGGTGATAGACCGGCAGGATCAACCACGGTCCCGCCTGGAACGGCTGGCCCCGGGCGCCGCCCATCGTCGCTTCGGGCAGGAAGTACTGGGTCGCGAAGCGCCCCAGCAGCACGATCAGCTTCGGTCGGATGCCCTCGATCTGTTCGCGCAGGTACACCTCGCAGCAGCCGATCTCGTCCGGCATCGGGTCACGATTGTTCGGCGGCCGACACTTGATCACGTTGGCGACGAACACCTCAGGTCGGCTGAATCCGATCTCGGCCAGCAGCTCATCGAGCAGTTGGCCCGCGCGACCGACGAACGGCAGCCCCTGCTGGTCCTCGTTCGCGCCTGGCGCTTCGCCAATGAACATCAGCTCGGCGTTCGGATCGCCGTTTCCGGGAACCGTCTGCGTGCGCCCCTCATGCAGCCGACAGGCGGTGCAACCCGCGATCTTCGCGTTCAGTAGTTCCAGTACCTGAGCTTCCACGGCGTCAGTCTACGCCCAACCGGGGTCACGCAGGCTGACCCCGGGGCTCGTCATCGTCGTCGTCCTCATCGTCCAGCTCGGACTCAATGACCGGGATCACGGTCCGCTTCTCCACCAGCTTCACCAGGACAATGCCGAGGATGTACAGGCCGAGCGTCGGCACCGCGACGAACGTCTGCGTCACGGGGTCGATCGACGGCGTGATCAGCGCCGCCAGCAGGAATGAGCCGATGATCGCCCAGCGCCACATGCCCATCAGCCGTTTCGACGTGACCAGCCCGATTGCTCCCAGACCCATCAGGAACAGCGGCAGCTCGAACACAATCCCGGTCCAGATCACGAACCGCGTCAGCATGTCGATGTAGTTGTTGATCCGCACCTGCGGGTCGGCGATGTCCTGGCCGAAGTTGAGCAGGAACGACAGCGCCGGCGGCCAGCCGATGAAGAACGCAAAAGCCCCGCCGCAGGCGAACGCGATCGTCGCCAGGCCCACGATCGGCATGATCCACTTCTGCTCCGCGCGCGTCAGGCCCGGGTGGATGAATGCGTAGATCTGATAGACGATCACCGGCATCGCGCCGGCCAGACCAAGCATGAGCGAGATCTTGATGTAGGCGCCGATGAAGCCCAGCAGCTCGGTGTAGATCGGACGGAACTCCGGCAGCGCCTGGCGTCCCGGCTCCAGCAGGTAATCGAGAATCGTCGACGCGAACAGCAGGGCCAGGACCGTGGTCAGCACCATCGTCAGAACGGCGACGGTCAGCCGCTGGCGGATCTCAATGAGATGTTCGCCCAGCGTAAGCTCGGCGCCCTCGGGCTCGTCGGGGGGTGGACCCGGGGGCATCCCCGGCGGCAAGTCATCGCCCGCCTCCTCGGCGACGACGTCCAACTCCGCGAGTTCGGGCGGCTCCGGCAAATCCGATGGCGTGGGGACCGGTCGCGTAGCCATCAGCAGCCAACTTGTCTGCGCGAGCCCACCCGCATGGCGAAGCCGCTACTGCACATTGCTGCTTGGGCTGCTGGGACTGTCCGGCTGATCGACATCGCGGCGGCGCCGATTGAGCGAGATCACGTTCGAAGGTCGCGCCGGTTCCACAGTGTCCTCCGCCAAGTCCTCCGAAGCTGCCGCCACCGCCCGCCGCGGTCGGACGACGGCGCGCCGTCGCCGCGTTCTCCGGACCGGCCGCTCCTCTGCTTGAGTCTCCTCGCGCTCCTCCGTCGCGGTGGCAGCGCCGCTCGATGCCGTCGCCGTCGATCCACCGTCACGGGCCGCCTCGATCGCCTCTTCCGTCATCTCCTCCGCGTCGCGCACAGCGCCCCGGACATCGGCTTCTGCCTGCTGCAGATCCGCCCGGATATCGGCATCGATCTGCTCAAGCTCGAAGCGCTGCTCGATGAACTCTTCGCGCACTTCCTCGAAATCGGTCAGGTACTCGTCTCGAAAGTCACGCGCATACTCACGCAACTCGCGGATCGCTCGGCCAAACTGTCCCGCGATCTCCGGCAGCTTGCCGGGACCGAAGATCACGGCCGCCAGCAACAGCACCACCAGGATTTCTGGGATTCCAACGCCGAAGATGTTCATCGGCAGTCAGCGTACCCGATTACAGAGTCATCGCCGCCACCCAACCCGGCGAACGCGCCCGCTCTCCGTAACGCTATTCGTTCGAGACGCCCTTCTCCACGAGGAAGTCGATCGCGTCCTGCACCGTGCCGATCCCCTCAGCGTCCTCATCCGAGATCTCCAGGTCGGGCACCTCGTCCCGGAACTCATCCTCAAACGACATGATCAATTCGACGAGGTCCAATGAGTCGGCCCCCAGGTCGTCGACAAACGACGCCTCCGGCTTCACCTCGTCCGGGTCCGCCGACAGCTGGTCGACAATAATGTCCTTGATTCGATCAAACAGTGCCATCCTGCTACCTCCGGTTATTCCGCAGTCCCAGCCTGCAGTCGGTTCCGTGTGACCGCGCCCAATACGCCGCTGACGAAACGCCGACTTCCATCATCGCCGAATCGCTTCGCCAGCGTCACCGCTTGCCGAACCGCGGTATTCGGGCGTACCGCGCCATTATCGAAGAGCATTTCATACAGCGCAATGCGCAGAACCGTCAGGTCGACCAGCGCCATCTGATCCAGCGGCAGCCGATCGGCGGTCTCCGCGATCAACAGATCGAGTTCATCGCGCCGCTCGATCACACCCGCGACCAGGGTCGCGGCGCGCGCTGCTCGCTCCGCCGACATGGGGACATCCTGATGTGATCGATTCAAAGCGGACGTCGCCGGCATCACGCCGAACTCCGCCTCGAACAGCGCGCAAAATGCCCGAACCCGAGCGTTGTCCTCCGCATCCGGCCGGATGCGCGGTGTGCTCCCGCTATCCGCCAACGCTCTCCCGATCGCTGATGTTGACCAACGCCGGCATCTGCTCCAGCTTCAGCGGCCGCAGCGTCGTGCGCACCAGCCCGGTGAGCACTTTCCCCGGTCCCATCTCGACGTACTGCTCCACGCCCAGCGCTTGCATCCGCAAGACCGTGTCACGCCAGCGAACCGGACGGCGAATCTGCGCAGTCAGATCGGCGCGCACCGCCTCGGCCGTGGCCAGCGGTTCGGCGTCGACGTTGCCGATCACCGGCGTCACCGGATCCGATACCGCAGCCTCGGCGATGATCGGCGCCATCGCTTCCGCTGCCGGGGCCATCAGCGATGAATGGAATGCACCGCCGACATTGAGCATCACCACCCGTCGAGCGCCGCGTTCCTCGGCCAGCGCCGCCGCAGCCTCAACCGCTGGAACGGTCCCGCCCACCACGATCTGCCCGGTGGCGTTGAGGTTGCAGACCTCCGCTCCGGTCTCCTCGCACACCGCCTGCACGTCCGCCTCGTCCATGCCCAGCACGGCAGCCAGCGTGCCCGGATGCTGCTCGCCTGCCGCCTGCATCAACTCGCCGCGCTTGGCGACCAGCCGGACGGCCTCCGACACCGTCAACGCGCCCGCCGCGACCAGCGCCGAGTACTCGCCCATGCTGTGTCCGGCGGTGCAGACCGGCGCCCCGTTCAGCGCCTCGTGACCGGCGACGGTCGCCGCCCGCCAAGCGGCCAGCGACGCAACCAGGATCGCCGGCTGCGTGTTGACCGTCTCCCGCAGAACCTCATCCGGCCCGTCGAAGATCACCTGCGACAGCGAGCGCCCCAGCGCCTCGTCCGCTTCCTCGAATATCTCGCGCGACTCCGCGAACGCATCGAAGAGGTCGCGGCCCATGCCGACTTCTTGTGCTCCCTGCCCGGGGAAGAGCCAGGCAGTCTTCGGCCCATCTTGCGAGCCGGCCTCGGCCACGCTAGTCCTCCAGCTCAATCACGTTGCGTCCGCGGTACGAGCCGCAGGCCCAGCAAATGTGATGCGCCTGGTGGGTTTCGTTGCACTCAGCACAGATGACGAGTTTGGGTCGTCGCACGCGGATGTGCTGACGTCGCAGGCGCTGTCGAGTCTTGGCGTACTTTCGCTTGGGAAGCGGTGGCATCGGTTCACTCTCTCCGTCTTGGTTGCGGGACGGTTCAGTCTGGTTCGATCTCTTGTTTCAACTTCTGCTGCAGGGCCGCCAGCGCCGACCAACGGTCATCAACCGGCGCTTCCGACGGGGAATCGCTCTCGAGGCCGGGACAGTCCTGGCCGCAGCGGGGGCTCATCGGACGCCCCATCTCTACGTATTGTCGCACGGCCTCCGACAAATCCATCTGCCCGTCGGTTACAGAAAACCCGATTTGCTCCTGCGCCGGCTGCAGATAGTCGTCCGACCCGATCTCCGCCGGCGGCCAGAATTCCTCGTCGAATGACAATTCAAGCGGCAGCATCATCTCACACAGACAACCCCCGCACAGATCCGGGACCACCGTCGATAGTTCCGCCGTCGCAAGAATCGAGTGGTCGGTTCGCAGCAGCCTCAGCGCTCCGCTCACGTCCGAACTCAGCCCGTTGCCGCGAGCGTTCGTCACCTCGTAGCGGCGCACGGAACCGATCGGTTCCTGCAGCAGGGTCGAGACGTTGAACAGCAGCGACGTCGTGTGTCGGACCGCGGAACCGGCGGTTCCGCCCTCGGCAGTCATGGTCCGCCCAGCCTATCAGCGGCACCGATCGATTCACCCTCGAGTTGCAGCGATATTGGCTATCCCAGTCGTCGCGCATACACTCAACACACCGGGCAACTGAGCCTTGGCTGAGTTCCCCAGCGCCCGGTCCCGCCGACAACAACGAAAATGAGCCGCCCTCATGGACCTTGAAGGGATGCAGCAACTCCAGGAAGTTGACATCCAGCGGGATCAGGCCAAGCGCGAACTGCAAGCGGTGCTCGACCAGATCTCCGACCCGCCGTTCATCGGTCAGCTCGATGCCGAGCTGGAGGCGCAGGAGGAAGAAGCGCGCCTCGCCGACCAGGCCGTGCGCGAGGCGCACGCCGTCGTCCAGACCGCCCAGCGTCGGATCGAAGTCACCGATCAGCGCCTCTATTCCGGTTCGATCACCGACCATCGCACGCTGGAGGAACTCCAGCGCGATCTGTATTCACAGCGTCAGCAACTCCCGCCGCTGAACGAAGCTGAGAACCGCGCCAGCTACGAAGCCGAGCAGGCGCACGACGCGAGCGGCTGGCTGCAACAACTGCGCACCGCTGCCCTCGACGTCTGGAACGCCCGCCAGACCGAACTGGACAGCGAGCGACACGAAGCCCAGGAGCGCGTCGACGAGTTTGCCCGACAAGCCGAGCTCCTGCGCGAGAAGCTCACCCAGGACGATCTCGACACCTACGACCAGTACCGTCGTCGGCGGCCGCGCGTGGTCGCCACGGTTGCCGGAGGCGTCTGCGCCGAATGCCGCCTCACGTTGCCTACCATCGTGGTCACCCGAGCGCGCCGCGGAACCCGCGCCGTCGAGTGCCCCTCCTGCGGTTGTCTGCTCCGCGTCGGCTGAACGCAGAACCGCGCTCGCCCAGTCCTGTCAACGACTCCCACCGACTTGTCAACAGCCATCAAGCGAATTCTGGTTCTGCCGTTGCTCGCGCCATAGCATCGCCCTGTGCGAGCCATCGGATACCTCAGCCAGTCCAGCGTTCACTCGTCTCGGGCGGACGACGCCGCTTCGGTCCAGCCGTCACTGGTCGCGCAGAACGCCAACTTCCTCGAGTACTGCCAGTGCAACGGCTTCGAGCCGACCGCAACGTTTCTCGATTCCGACACGACCCCCGGTCGCGAGCGTCCCGGCCTGCGCCAACTGCTGCGCCACCTCAACGAGGAGGCGCGCGGCTTCACCTTTGTGATCATCCAGAATTTCAGCAATCTCGGCCACGACGCCACCCACGCGGTGCGGACCGTGCTCCAATTGCGCGCTCGGGGAGTTCGGCTCGTCTCACTGGATGACGGTCCGGTCGACGAGTCCTCCCTGATCGACCTCTGGCGATTGCACAGCGATCCCGACCCCGACGCCGAGCGTCGCCGCGAGCGAATGCACGAACGCGCTCGTCAGGGACAGGCGATCGGACGTCCCCCCTACGGCTATCGCGTCGGCGGCGACGGCCGCTACGAAATCGATGACGATGAAGCGCCCGTCGTGCGACGAATCTTCAGCCTCTACCTGCATGATGGACTCGGCATTCGCCGCATTGCCCAGCGACTCAACGAGGACGGACTGCGGACCCGACGTGGACGCAACTGGAGCATGGTCAGCATCCGCGACCTGCTGCGCAATCCCGTCTACATCGGCCGCTACGACAAATTCGGCGTCACGGTCGCGGCGAACCACTACGCGATCGTCTCCGAGCCCGACTTCGCCGCTGTCGGGCGCCAGATGGCCGAGCGCCGCACCGCGCCCGGCATCAGCCACCCGTCCGATTTCCTGCTCGCCGGCCTGGTCTGGTGCGGCGAAGACCGGACTCGCATGATCGGCGTCACCCGACGCCAACAATGGCGCCTCGCCAGCGGCGAGACCGCCGCAGCCACCTATCGCTACTACCAGTCCGAGGCGCGCACCAACCAGTCGGTCGGCGGCTACCACACGCGCCGCGCCGACGAGCTCGAAGAGGAAGTGATCGCCCATATCCGCGGCGAACGACAGGGCGGAGAGATCGCCGTGCTCAACATCGGCCGAGACGACACCGCGCTCGCCGCCGAAACCGCTGTCGCCGTTTCGTCGGCCGAGTCGCGCCTGCGAGCCATCGACCGCAAGCTGGCCCAACTACTGGAAGACGCCGCCGCCGGCGATCCGCCGCCTTCCTCGCTGCATGAAGCCGGAGCCGACATTATCGCCGAATGGGAAGCGGCAAGCGCCGATCTCGCCCAGATCAAGGACCGGGCGCTCGCCCAGGACCGGGAAGCGGACCGCCGCCGCCGTCGAGATCTACGCCTGCAGAGAGTCCGAGACGACTGGGACGACCTCAACTTCCCCCAACAGCGAGACCTGATCGAACAGCTCGTCGACCGGGTCGTCGTCTTCGACGACTCCGTCACCACCCAGCTCAAGGCCTGAGCATCGGGCTCCTTGCCGGATCCCTCTCCCCCCGCGCAGCGGGGGGAGATGCCGAAGGCAGAGGGGGGCATCTCGCGGCGCGGCGATAACCTCTCCGACATGCACCTCATCGCCTACGCCGACGGCGCCTCGCGTGGAAACCCCGGACCCGCCGCCTACGGTGCTGTCCTCTGCGACCTCGATGGCGCGGAACTCGACGCCTGGGGCAATCCCATCGGCCGCGCCACGAACAACGTCGCCGAGTACCATGGCGCGATCGCGGCAGTCGAGGCGGCACTCGAACGCGGCGCGACCGAGCTCGAACTCCGGCTCGACTCCGAACTGATCGTCCGCCAGCTCGAAGGACGCTATCGGGTCAAGAACAAGCAACTGAGGCCGCTGTTCGACCAGCTCAATGCCCTTGTTGATCAACTCGATTCGTTCCAGCCGACGCACGTCCGTCGCCACCTCAACCAGCGCGCCGACGCGATGGCCAACGAGGCGCTTGACCGCTCTTGACCGTGCTCGTCGACTGTCCGCGATACAGTAGATGGCGCCAGGCCGCCGGGCGGTCGCGGTTCCCGACCAGGTCTGACCGGGTCAGGAATCGAGGAAAGTCCGGGCTCCGCGGGACAGGGCGCTGGGTAACTCCCAGGCAGGGCAACCTGACGGAAAGCGCACAGAAACATACCGCCTACCCGTTCTCGCTTCGGCAAGAGCGGCGGCAAGGGTGAGATGGTGCGGTAAGGGCGCACCAGCGGTCGGGTGACCGGCCGGCTGAGCAAGCCCCGCCCGGAGCAAGACCAAATAGGGAGGCAATGGCTCGTCCCGGGCCGTCTCCGGGTAGGTCGCACGAGGCGGCGGGTAACCGTCGTCCCAGATGGATGATCGCCACCCGATGCGCGACACAACTCGTGGCGTCGGGTACAGAACCCGGCTTACAGGCGGCCTGGCGCTCACAAACCAATCGGAGTGTCTACCCGAGGCCGTGCGCGAGCCCGTAGGGGCAGCCCTAGTGGCTGCCCTTCGGAGTCTCGTTGCTACCGGTACGCCGGCGAACACGAGGGACGCCCCTACATAAGCGCGCGAGACAATAGCCTGACCGCTAGTCATGTCGCGCAACCTTCAGTCCATCATCCCGGCCGGTCGAAATGTCAGCGGTGGCGACGTGGCTGTATCTGGCGTCACACAGGACTCCCGATCCGTAACCCCCGGCGCTGCCTTCGTCGCCGTCCCCGGGTTCACCGTCGACGGCCACCAATACCTCGAGTCCGCCATCGCGAACGGCGCAGCCGCTCTGCTGGTCCAGGCCGACCGACGCCAACTCTGGCAGCCGATCGCCGATGCCAATCCCGACATCGCCATTGTCAGCGTCGATGACACCCGCGCCGCCCTCCCGCAAATCGCCGCCGCCTTCCACGACTACCCGGCTCGCAATCTCGCGGTCGTCGGCGTCACCGGTACCGACGGGAAGTCCACCACCACCTATCTCACCCACGCGATCCTCACCGCCGCCGGACACCAGACCGGCTTGCTCAATGGAGTTGAATTCCACGTCGGCGGCCACTGGACCCGCAACGAGACCGGCGAGACCACGCCAGAAGCCGACATCATCCAGGCCAAACTGGCCCAGATGGTCGACGCTGGCGACACCCACGTCGTCATCGAAATCAGCTCCCACGCCCTCGAACTGCACCGAGCCGACCAGCTCAACACCCAGGTCGCCGTCTTCACCGGCCTCTCCGACGACCACCTTGATTTCCACGAAACCCGAGAACAATACCTCGCCGCCAAACTCAAACTGTTCCGCAGTCTCGACAACCACCAGGTTCCTCTCTCCCCCCGCTTCGCGGGGGGAGATGCCGAAGGCAGAGGGGGGCTCCCCACCTCGCTCGCAGCCGTCGTGCGAGCCGAAGATCCGCTCCGCTCAGCGATCGAATCCGCCCACAGCCAACCGACAGTGATCGCTACCGCCACCCCAAACACGGTCTCCGATGTCAGCGTCATCGCCGGTTCGCAGGACGCTCGCGGTTCCGACGTCCGCGTCGTCACCCCGGCCGGAGCGCTGGGCGCGCGACTTCCCATCCCCGGCGACTACAACCGCGGCAACGCTGCGCTCGCCGTCGGCGCAGCCTGGAGCGTCGGCGTCGGACCCGTCGCAATGCAGCACGCCCTGAACAATCTCCGGCCCACTCCCGGACGCATGGAAGCAATAGACGAAGGCCAGCCCTTCACCGTCATCGTCGACGCCGCCGCCACCGGACCCGCACTCGATCTCGCGCTGCAGACACTCAAGCCGCACGTCCGGGGACGCCTCATCCTCGTCTTCGGCGTCGCCGGCGAGCGTGATCCGATCCGCAAGTCGAGCATGGCTGCGGCCGCAGCGCAGTACGCCGACCACACCGTGATTACCAACGAGAACCCTCGCTCGGAGGATCCGGTCGAGATGGTTGACGAGATTGCCAGTCACTTTGTCAATTCAGGTGGTGACTCATTTCACAAGCACCCCGACCGCCGCGAGGCCATGAGCCGCGCCATCGCTCTCGCGCAGGCCGACGACCTCGTGCTGATCGCCGGCAAAGGCGCCGAGCCAACGCTGATCTATGCCGACAGGGTCGAACCCTGGGACGACCGCGAAGTCGCACGAGAACTCTTGAACAGTCTGCCCACTGCGCGCCTATCTCAGTAACCAACCAGCGCATACCCTTCCGCCATAGACGTCCCGAATCCGACGGAGCCAAGCAATGGACAACGCCGAATACCGCGCGCTCGTTGCGGACGACCTCAATCACTGGGTGCATCCGCTCTTCCACCCGGACTTCCATCAGGAGCCGGTCATGTTCGAGCGGGGAGAGGGCGTCTACATCTACGGCGCGGACGGCCGGCGCTACATCGACGGTCTGGCCGCGCTCTGGAATGTGGCCGTCGGCCACGGCCGCGAAGAGCTGGGCGAAGCGGCCAAGGAGCAGATGTCCAAGCTGGGATTCTCCAACTCTTACGAGGGCTACACCAACGAGCCCGCCATTCGTCTGGCGAAGAAGGTGATCGAGCTCGCCTACGACAACATGCAGGCGGTCTACTTCACCAACTCCGGTTCCGAGTCCAATGAAACCAACGTCAAGGCCGCCCGCTTCTATTGGATCCAGAAGGGCCGGCCGGAGAAGCAGAAAATCATCACCCGCGTCGAGGCCTATCACGGCAACACCGTCGCCATGACCGCCGCGACCGGCATGCAGGTCTTCAAGCCGCAGTTCGGCCGACCCGTGCCCGACATCATCAATGCGACCACGCCCGACGCCGTCCCCACCGGCGGCGGCCGGATCGACAGCGGCAACCTGATGATCGACAACATCGTCGCCACGATCGAGAAGGAAGGCCCCGACACCGTCGCCGCCGTGATCGCGGAACCGGTCCAGGGCGCCGGCGGCGTCTACCCGCCGCCCGACGACTACTTCCCCCGCCTGCGCGAGGTCTGCGACCGCTACGAGGTCCTGCTCGTCGTGGACGAAGTGATCACCGGCTTCGGCCGGACCGGCAAGTGGTTCGCGCTCGAACACTTCGACGTCCAGCCCGACATGATGTCGATCGCCAAGGCGATCACCTCCGGCTACGTGCCCATGGGCGCCGCCGTCTGGTCGAAAGAGGTTCACGAGACGATTACCGACGGACCCGGCAAGTTCATGCACGCCTACACCAACTCCGGCCACGCCACCGGAGCCGCTGTCGGCCTGCGCAACCTGCAAATCTTCGAGGACGAGAACCTGGTCGAGAACGCCGCCGCCCGCGGCGACCAGCTCCTCTCCGGCCTCCAACGCCTCACCGAGAACCCACACATCGGCAACGTCCGAGGCCTCGGGTTCATGTGCGGCTTCGACATCCTCAAGGACCCCGAGACCGACGAAGCCTTCCCCGCCGAAGACGCCATGGGCGCCAAGCTCCTCAAAGCCTGCCAGAGCCGAGGCCTGATCAGCCGTGTCCGAAACGACGGCTACCTCCTTGCCCCACCCCTCGTCGCCACCGAGCGGCAAGTCGACGAAATCCTCACCATCGTCGAAGACTCCGTCCGCGAGGTCACCTCGGCCCTCTGATTGGGATTGAGGACGCACTCACTTCCGTGCTACTCTTCGTGGCAGGAAAGGAGGTGATGCAACTTGGGACATAGTCAACTTTCGCCCAGGTATCGACGACGCAGCGTAGTGGAGGTGGGCGCCTCCTAAGCGCTTTCAGAACCGTCGCCCGATTCCTGGGCGAACAACGACGACCCCGGGCCGCCCAGCTCGGGGTCGTAACGTTTAACGTCCCCCCGACTCTCTAGCCTGCCCGCATGACTGAACACGACCTGCTCCCGCCCGACCAACGCCTCGACATCGACCGCGTCCGCTCGCTCCTCACCACCTCCGACATCGGACAGAACCTCCACTACCTCGTCCAGACCACCTCCACCATGGACGACGCTCGCCGCCTCGCCGAAGACGGCGCGCCCCACGGCACGGTAGTCGTCGCCGATGAGCAGACCGCCGGCCGAGGCACCAAGGGCCGCATCTGGGTCTCGCCGCCCGGACAGAGCATCCATACCACCTTGATCGTCCGGCCCGACATCGAACAACTCAAACGCCTCAGCATCGTCAGCCCGGTCGCCACGACCGACGCCGTGCGCGCAACGACCCCGCTCGAACCGACGATCAAGTGGCCCAACGACATCCAGATGGAACACCGCAAGATGGGCGGCATCCTGATCGAGGCGGAGTGGCGCGACGGCCGACCCAGCTACGCCCTGATCGGCATCGGACTTAACGTCAACTTCGATCCCGCCCCCTGGGCCACCCAGATCGACCGTCCCGCCACCAGCCTGATGATCGAACTCGACGCCCGACAGCAACGCGAGCCCGTCTTCGCCGCCCTGTTGAACGCCTTCGAGAACCGCTACCAGCAGGCCGGCACAAGCGAACTGCACAACGTCTGGGTCGCGCGGCTGAACACCTTGAACCAGGAGGTCACCGTCACGCTGACGACGGGCGACGCCGTCCATGGAACGGCCGTCGGCGTGGACAACGCCGGCGCACTGATCGTCAAGACCACAACTGGCGAACACCGCACCTTCATCGCAGGCGAGGTCACCCTGCGAGAAGCAACCGACCCCAGCTAAGCACTGGCCTCCCAACCCGCTCCAGAATCAGCGAAGGCGTTGCGATCGCACCATCGGGCCGCCAGGCGCGCCACCGCCCCGTGATCAGATCAAGCACGCACACCCTGCTCGTCCAACCACCATCCACGAGGCCCGCTATCGACACCGAGACGCCGTGGTCGGTCGGCACACCACGCACATCGGATTCTCCGACCAACCAGGCGTTGATCGTGACCGACTCGTCGTCGCCCCCGCACCATGCCGGAACCCGCTCGAAATGCTTCAAGGCTTCGCCGGCATCCCTCAGGCTCGACAGATGCATCACGAGCGCTCCACTGCTCAGCCGGCCGGCATCGATTGACACCCGCACGTCGCCCTGCGCAACGCGGCTCCGCCCCGTTCCCGGCAACGCCACAACACGAAATCCGCCGCTCGACGCGAACCCACGCGCTAGCTCCCGCTCGAACGTCGTTCCCCCCGCGCTCGAACGCAGCCGCGCGTCCTCCACGATCCCCTCCGTATGTTCCGGCGAATCTGCCCGATTCTCCGCCCAGATCTCAAACTCGGCCAGCGGAATCTCCGACAGGTCGCGGACCGCACCCTCCACTCCCGGCCGATAGAGCAGCAGAACCGAATCCAGCGACGTCACGCGTTCCGCCAGCGAAACTACCACGCTCGATTGGGACCACTCGAGCCCGGTGGCCTCAATCCTGCGTCTCCCCGCAAGCACGACGAAGTCCCTCGCTCTGGCGTCTGTTCCGTCAACCCGCTGGT
The DNA here is from genome assembly GCA_965208665.1 of Dehalococcoidia bacterium. Classification (GTDB taxonomy): domain Bacteria; phylum Chloroflexota; class Dehalococcoidia; order Bin125; family Bin125; genus Bin125. The sequence goes on along the minus strand of CBDBPH010000002.1, from coordinate 682,244 downwards.
CGAAGGTCACGACCGCTCGCCGCGAGTCGACCACGACGCTCAACACGCTCGGAGGCGTCTCCGTGTAGTTCTGTACCAGGAACACGCTGTCAGGAACTCGGCTCCCGGTTGGACCGGCCAGTCCTCCGCGCTCACGAGCCAGATAGACCACGCCAAACAGATCAGGCTCGTCACGCAGACCCGACGACAGGTCCAGGTAGACCGACGACCCACCGATCTCCACCGACTCCACCGTGACCTCGAGGCCCGGTCCCACCGGAAGAAACCGAGCGGCGGGCACCATCCTCGCCAGCAACGGCTGATCGAACTGCAGGACAATCAGGTCGTCAACGCCATAGCCCGACACCAACGCAGGCGGCTCCGTCTGGTCGGTGATTGGCAGCCCGAAAGCGCCGACGGTCAACCCGCCTCCGCGAAGCGAGGTGCCGCGGTAAACCAGGAACGCCCCGGCTTCCGAACTGAGGCCCGGCGGCGCCAGCTCCAGCGACAACACCGCGCCCTCGATCCCCACGACCGCCGCCACGCCCGCTTCGTCGTCGATCGTGAAGTCCCCCGTACCGGGCAACGACCGGCTCAGCGGTTGATCGAACAGAACCTGTAGCCTCGTGCCCGCCGCGATGGCCGAGATAGCGCAGGGCGCCGCCTGTTCGATGACACGATCCACAGACAGCCCCGTCTCCAGGTCCGAACGCGACTGCACAATCGCCACCCGATCCCCGACGCAGACTGGCTCGACCGGCACGACGCGGACGACGCCCTCCGACTCCTCCACTGTGAATTCGCGGTCCTCCCCGTTGACGGACAGCGCCCATCGGACTTCGATTCCATCGTGGGTTGACGACCGCCCCGAGAAGCTCAGCGCGATCGCCCCGAGGTCCGACTTGACGCACCTCAAACCGCGCAATCGGTCGATGTAGTTCCCCACCGGGAACTGGAACGCCTCGATCCTGCGTCCGGCGCCGTCCAGCCACGAGCGCTCGCCCGGGTCATAGGCAAGCTCCAACAACGAACACTCTGGAACCGCCTTCGACAGCGAGATGGTCAACGTTGAACTCGACGTGGAGAGTCCTTCGACAATGACCGGCGAACCGTCGACGGTCACCTCGATCAGGTCCGCGGACAGGCTCGCCCCGGACGGCAACTCGCCATCGAACTCAAGGACGATCTTGGTGGCCTCCGCGCGGTCGAATCCGGCAGAGGTTGGAGACGCCGCCGTGATGTTCGCCGCCGCCGTCGGATCGATCGCCAGGACCAGGTTCGGATCCGACGATTCCTCCCGAGGCACGTCGAGCAGATTCCAGCGTCCGTTGTCGTACGATTGCGGCTCGTACACCACTCGGATGCTCTCACCCGCACCCACCGGCTCGCCCAGCACCAATTCAACGGCATCGCCGTCAATTCGCACCGATTCGATGGTCCGGTCAATCTCGGCCTCGTCGACCACTTGAAACCAGTGCAGCCGCGGCCGCTCCGCGCAGAAACCGGCAGGTTCCAGACCCTCCAATTCCAGCCACGCACAGTTCGGCGGAGGAATGTGCTTCGGATCGAGCTGCTGATCGAACTCGAGCCGCACGAGACCTCGATTGACCGTGATGCGCTCCAGCAGCGGCGCGACATCAACGAGGTTCTCCACCGCCTCATCGAATGCTTCGACCGCGTTGCCTCCGTTCCCGCCGTCGTCGTCCCGCAAGCCCCCCGACTTCGGCGGCGTGTACTTCAGCCGAACGGAAGCTCCTTCACGAATCGGAGCGGAGTCCGCAAGCGTAATCCCCAGCTGTGGCTTGCCATGTTCGTACGCGCGGAAATCGACGGACTCGATCCGTATTCCTGCGCCAAACGAATACCAGGACTCGTCCCTCGACCGCGGAGGCAGAAAGCGCTGGTCGAACGTCACCTCAACCAACGTCCCGGTCTTGTTCGTCTTGATCGCGACCGGAAACGGCGCGTAGTCCGTGTTGTTGGCGACCGAGACCGCCGTTGAGAGTCCGGTCACCGCCTTCCCCGACTCCCCCACCAGCCCGCCGACAGCCGGCGCCGAGTAGGTCAGGGTGTACTGAACGTCTTCCCCAACCGACGGCGCGACCTGCAACAGCAGCGACTCTTCTGACACGGAAGCCGCTTCCACCGAGATGTCCACGTCGCTGCCCCACGGACGCCGAGAGCCGTCCTCTGCGGCGACCGTCTCAAGTGCAAACCAGCTCGGCTCCGGCTCCAGGTCCGCATCCAGCTTCTGATCGAACACCACCGTCAGCAGCGATCCGCTGATCGTCGCCTCCTCGAAATTGGGCGGCGCTTTGGTCAGATTCGTGAGTTCGTAGTTCCTGAACACGGCCCGATTCCCCGACGCGTCGTCATCCTCAATCCGAATGGAGCCCGACGCCGGGAAGTAGGTGATGACGACCACTTCACCGGGTTCGACACTCTCACTCAACTGGATCTCAATCCGTCCGTGCGCGCCGGGGCCCTCGTGCGACACGCAGACGAAGTCAATCGTCGCCTCCGTTCCGGTCAGCGTGAAGTGCCCTACGGGATAGCTCGTCGGCTCCTCGCCATCCTCCGCCGGATAGGGACAGGTTGCATCGTCCCCATACCGAGGATCGTCCGCCAACTCCTGGTCAAGAATGATGACGATCGTGTCCTCGTCCACCGTCCCCGAGACCGGCACCGGCGCGGTATCCGTCCGATTATCGATTGCCGCACTGAAGCCCTCAGCACGATTGCCCGTCGGGTCGACAATCCCGTCCTCCCCCGGTTTCGTATAGGTCAGTGAAACTTCCTCGTCCTCCTTGAGCGCGACCGACAGCGTGAGCGACAACGTCGGACCATCGATCGACGTCCCGCTGACCGTTCGTTCGACCGCGCCCGTCAACGTGAACGACGACTCTGCGATCGCGCCCATCGCGTCGAGCGGCTGGTCAAACGTGATCGTCACCGTGTCGCCATCGCCGCCGACCGCAGCGACCGTCGGCGCGACATCGGTCCGGTTCGTCACCGACTCCGGTAGCTCGGTGATCGCTGTTCCGTCGGATGTCTGCAGCGGCGATGTCGACGAATGGGTGTAGCTGAGCGTGTAGTCCTCCCCTTCCACTAACCGCTCCGCCAACGTCAACGTCACCGTCATGCCCGAGATCGCGACCTTCGAAACCGACGGCTGATCGGCGCCCAGCGAAAATGCCGTCACCTCCGGCTTCGAGCTCTCATCCAACATCACCGAAAACGTCACCAGGATGCTCAATCCGTCTCCCACCACCGAGCGCACCAGCGGTTCCGGCGTGATGTTCTCCACGGCAATGCCCGAGAACGCCGCCACGACGATCTCCCGCCCGTCGCGCTTCAGCTTGACCGACCCCGCTGCGGAGTAAGACACGGTCACGACATCGTCGTGCGCAACCTCGCTCGAAAGCGCGAGCGTCACCGCCTGGCCGTCGATCGCTATCCCGGTGACTGAGATGCCGGCCGGACTAACGCTGAAGTCCGCGTTGGCCGGGTTCGTGTTCTCGTCCAACGCGCGGTCGAAGCGCAACACCAACGAGTCTGCATCAACCGTCGCGCCGACCGGCCTCGGCTTCCCGTCGGCGCCGTTCGAAACCGACTTACCGCTCCACGCGGCCGTCTTCCACATCCCGTCGACACTCTGCAACGCCGGTTTCGCCGAACCGGTCGGCGGCTGATAGCTGATCGTCACCGTCTCATTGACATCCGCTGCCGGACTGAGCCCGAGCAGCACGTTCGACCCGTCTATGGATACCGAATCGATCGCCGCCGCGGCGCTGCCCGAGAGTTCGAATGTCGACGCTGCCGGGATTCCGCCGGTCGTTGATAGCAACCGATGCGACATAACCAACGTCAGCGTCCGCCCGCTCGCATCGATCGAGGCGGAGCTGAACGTCGGAGTCGGATCGGCGGTCGCGTTGCTGACCTCCGACATCGTGAACGAATCAACCAGGATCGCCTTGCCCGCCCGCTTGAGCGCAGATTCCGTCGGCGCTGCGTACGAAAGGCTCAGAGTTTCGGTGTGATCGACTGCCCGGCTGAGCGTCAGCGTCAGTTCGCTGCCATTGATCGACCGGCTCGCGACGCTCGCCGTGGTCCCCGCGAGTGTGAACGCCGTGGCCGCCGGCAGGGAGTTGGCGTCCAGATCCCGATCGAACGAAATCGTCAGACCGTCGCCATCGACCTCCGCAGCGATCGGCCGCGGTTTGCCGTCCGCGTAGTTGGTCGCCCCCTGGCCCGAGAACGCAGCCACTGCCTGCGCGTCACCGGCAGCCTTCAGGCGAGCCGCCGTCTCGTCGGTCGGAGGCGTGTATCCCACCGTGATCGTCTCGCCGACATCGGCGAGCGGATCCAGCGAAAGGACAACCAACGCGCCGTCGATGCTGACCGCATCAGCCGACGCGGACGTGCCCGAGAGCGAAAACGTCGAGGCAGCGGGCAGGCTCTCCGCCGACTCGTCCAACGCGAGCGAGAACGTGATCGTCAGCGTCGCCCCGTCGGCCGAAACGGCGGCGCTGCGGAACTCCGGCTTCGGCGCGACCGTGTTGTTGGTCACCGATTGGTCCGTAAACGATTCGGCGTCCTTGTTGTTGCGCCCTTCAATCCTCGGAGGCGAATCGGGCTTGGCGTAGGAAACCACAATCGTGCCACCTGCGTTCACGGCGGCGGAGAGCGTGAGCGTCACCACCGAGCCGCTGAACGAACTGCCGCTGACCGTCGCTCCCTCCAGGCCGCCAATCGTGAACGCGCTCGCCGGCGCGACCGCCTTGAGCGGCAGGTCGAAGGTCATCGTCAGCGTCGCACCGTTGACGGCCGCGGACTGAACGATAGGCTTCGTGGACGGCGTGCTGCTGTCAAAGAGGGCGGAAGTGACGCTGGCCACGTCATAGGCCCCGTCTGCCTGGCGCAGCGGCGACTCGGACGGCGCCGTGTACCGCACGCTGTACACGGCAGAGCCACGCTTGTTCAGGATCCCGCTCAGGGTCAGGCTGACCGTGTCCTCCGAGATCGCCACGCGCTGCGCGCTCGGAGCGTGCTGAATGCCTCGAATCACAAACGCACCGCTGGCAGGCACGCTGTCCTCGTCGAGCGCCTCGCTGAACGTCAGCGTGATCACGTCATACAACGCCGCCGCCGATTCGAGCGTCGGCGGATTGTCAACCCGGTTGGTGACCGATCGCGCTGCCCACGTCTCGACCACCTTGTTGCCTTGGTCCAGATCCCGAAGCGGGTAGTTGCGGTCGGCCTTGCTTTGGTCATAGGCGAGGCTGACGCTGTCGCCTTCCTTGATCGCCCCTCTCCGGCTCAGCAGAATCTCGAGGCGACCGGCCGACTTGGATGGCGTCACGAGATCGTTGATCCCCTGCGCCTGCTCGTTGATCAACACCCTGAACGCGGAGAAGTTCGACCATTGGTTGCTGATGTCCTCGATCGCCTCGCAAAAGGTCACGAGCACCTTGCCGCCGTTCACATCTGTCTCCAGCGATGCGATCGCCGGCGGATGATCCGTCTGGTTGCTCACAGTGAGGCCGCTGAAGTTGCTGAGCTCACTACCGGAGGCCGTGATCGACGAGTCCGATTTCGTGTAACCCACCGAGATTGCGACGGTGTCGCAGTCCGGGTCGCCGACCGACTCGGCGAGGGTCAACGTGATCGCGGAGCCACTGATGCCGGCTGAATCGATCGTCAGCGTCGAATCGCCGGTCGACACGGTGAAATCCGAGGCGGCGGCCGAACTGGTGGTGTCAACCTCGGCCGACAGCGTGATCGTGAGCGTGACACCGTCGACGCTGGCAGAACTCGCCGTCAGCGCCGAATCCGTTTGCGCCGAAATCCTTGGCAACCAGAGGACCACAAGCGACACCAGCAGCGCCGCTGAGGCCGCGATCGTTGGGCGAAACACCCAGCGATGCTACGAACAGTGCACGATTCAGTCAGGCGATCACGCAAAACTCACCAGAAACGCCTGCCGGATGTGAGCTTAACGCCCGGTCCAGTTCGGCGGCCGCTTCTCGACGAACGCTCTCGGGCCTTCCTTCGCGTCCTCCGAGTTCAGCACCGTACGGCTCACCCACTGGCCCACCCGGTATGACTCGTCGATCTGCATCTGACGCCACTGCTGCGCCATGAACTTCGTGCCCTCCACCGCCAGCGGCGCGTTCGCCGCGATCATCTCCGCGATCTCCACCGCCCGGGGCATCAGCGCCTCCGGTTCCAGGATCTCGCGGATCAGCCCCATCCGCAGCGCGTCCTCCGGCGAAACCCGGTCCGCGGTCAGCATGATGTAGAGCGCGTCGCCAATCGGCAGCATCCGCGCCAGGTGATGGATCGCGTAGCCCGGCATGATTCCCCGCTTGACCTCGAACAGGCCGAAGAACGCCTCCGACGACGCAATCCGGATGTCGCAATCCAGCGCCCGCTCCAGCCCGCCCGCGATGCACAGCCCGTTGATCGCCGCGATGAACGGCTTGCGCGCCCGCGCGAATGGCATCGATTCGTCCAGTTCGTAGCCCATCGTGTTACGCAGACCCTGACGGCGCTGGTTGCCCTCGTTCATCTCCTTGAGGTCCGCACCGGCCGAGAACGCCCGACCCGCCCCCGTCAGAATCGCGGCGCGCATGTTGGGATCCGACTCCAGATCGTCGACTGCCTCGCGCATCAGCCGCCGCAGGTCGCCGCCCAGCGCGTTCAACCGGTGGGGCCGGTTCATCGTCAGGACCGCGTAGTGGTCGAACTTCTCGTAGATCAGGTCTGGCCCATGCTCGCTCATCGCCTCCCCCTCACCGGTCTTACAGGTCGGCCAGCACGTCGCGCATCTCGCGGTCGTCCACGATGTTGCCCGTGTACGTCGACGGCTGGCTGCAGATCCAGGCGCTGGCCCGCGCCATCCAGTCCGCCGACTCGAACTCGGTCTGCGGATTGTCCGGCGAGGTCAGCGCGTACCAGTGTCCGGGCGTCTTGATCAGGTAGCGCAGCGTCAGCACGTTGCAGGCGATCTGATACTGCTGCAACTCCATCGCCCAACCCTGCGTGATCCGCTCCAGCCCCGCCTTGACCATGCCGTAGAACTGACCGCCCTCCCGCACATCGTCATAGGGACCCGGACCCGGGAAGTCAGCCGCGCCCGACGAGATGTTGATGATGTCGCCGCCCGATGCCTTCATGTGCTCGACCGCGTACTTGGCCAGCAGCACCGGACCGCGCAGGTCGAGCTGCCAGATCAGGTCGATGTGCCGGTCCTGCACCGACTCCAGCGTCCCCGGCACCAACACCGCCGCGTTGTTGATCAGGATGTCCAGGCCGCCCAGTTCCGAGGCGGTGGTGTCGATCGCGCGTACGATCGACTCCGGATCGCGCACGTCCAGCCGCACCGGCACCGCGTGTCCGCCGGCCTGACGAATCTCTTCCGCCACGGTGCGGATCGTGCCCGGCAACCGCGGATCGGGCGACGCTTCGTCCGACCGCGCCGCAACCGCCACCGCCGCCCCGTGCGCCGCCAATCCCCGCGCAATGTCCGCGCCAATCCCGCGGCTCGAGCCCGTCACCAGCGCCTTCCGACCGTCCAGTAAACCCATCTCAAGCCTCGATTCCGCTGCACCCCCGGACACCCTCCTGGAGCGAGCGCAGGCTAGCACGGAGCCGCGATCGTGCCGCCCCGCACAACCGCTCAGATCACCATCCACCACGGCGCGGCGAGCACGTTCGGCGCCATCCACTCCAGAGAGTCGCCGCCGTGCAGCAAGAGCCCACAGCGGGCGAGGTCGTCGTACTGATCGAGAAAGGTGCGCAGGTGTCTCAGGTCGTTCAGACGCGGCCTGGGGCCGGATTTGACCTCGACCGGCAGCACGCGTCCCCCGGACTCGATCACGAAGTCGACCTCTTCGCCGTTCGCGGTGCGCCAATAGCAAAGTTCGGCCGGGCCAGTCCGGCTGTCGCGCCAGGCCAGCAGGTCATGGAGCACGATGTTCTCCAGATGTTCGCCGCGCGGTTCCGTCTCCTGGCTCAGGTGCATCGCCAGCCCGGTATCGCTCCAGTACGCCTTGGGCGACTTGACCAGCCGTTTCGTGCGGTTGACCGAGAACGCCGGCAGCCGCACGAACAGGTACGACGTCTCCAGCAGATTGAGATATCGATGAGCGGTCGGCTGGCTGAGCGAGATGTCGCGGGCCAGGTCCGACTGGTTCAGAATCTGCCCCACCCGCAGACAGGCCGCTCGCATCACCCGGCGGAAGTCGGGCAGCGCCGAGATGTTGGCGATGTCCTGCAGGTCACGTTCGAGATACGTGCGAACGTAGCCGTCGAACCAGATGGCGCGGTCCTGATCTCGCTGCAGTTGCAACGCCGGCACCGGGAATCCGCCGCGCCGTGCCAGCGCGCGCCAATCCGCCGGCTCGCAAGGCTGCGAGCGCAGCAAGTCGATCCACTCCCGCTCGTCCGTCGTCAACAGCGATTCCCACATCCCGCCGGGACCAAGACCGCGCTGCTCGCGGCGGGTCATCGGCCAGAGATTGAGGTAGCTGGCGCGTCCCGCGAGCGACTCCGACACGCGTCGCATCAACAGCAGGTTGGCCGAGCCCGTCAGCAGGAACTGCCCGGGCCTTCGCCGCCGGTCGACGGCGCGCTTGACCGCGTTCATCAGCTCGGGTTCTCGCTGGACCTCGTCCAGTGTGACCGGCTGCTCGCCGGCCAACAGTAGCTCGGGATCCTCCCGTGCGGCGCTGCGCGCGTCGAGATCGTCAAGCGTGATGTAGCGTCTGTCGTCGCCGGCGAGCTGTTCAACCAGGGTGCTCTTGCCGGTCTGGCGAGCACCCGTGACCACGGCAACCGGCATCACCCGAAGCCGGTGATCGAGGCTGTCGATAGCCAGTCGGGGCAGAAGAACATCATTCATACCGTGAATGATATCCATTCACTACCAGAATGAAAAGCATTCACCATAAGCATGTAATCTATTCACTACCTGAATGAAATACATTCACATGCCCTTACCGCTCCGCTCACCGACATCCACGACGCCGCCCGCGGGTGCCGAGCCCGGATCCGCAGCGGGCTAAACTGGCGCCATGATCGGCGCCGTGGACGTACTGGGCGGTCAGCTGCTCCACATTCCCGGCGGCTCGTTCGTCATGGGCGCCGACGATCAGCGTCGCGACGAACGGCCGGCGCACCCCGTCAGCATCGCGCCATTCCGCGCGGCCGAGCGGCCGGTCAGCAACGATCAGTACGCCGCATTCGTCGAGCAGACCGCCGCCCCGCCCCCGCGCTTCTGGTCGCAGCCACACTTCTCCATTCCCGACGCCCCCGTAGTCGGCATTTCCTGGCACGACGCAATCGCCTACTGCGACTGGCTCTCGCACCAGGTCGGCACACGATTCCGACTACCGACCGAGGCCGAGCGCGAGTACGCCGCACGCGGAGGTCTGACTGGCGCCGCCTGGCCGAGCCCGTCCCCAAGTTGGCCGGACCAGGCAGTCCGTGAGTCGGTGGCACAGGCCGAGCATCCACACGTCCCGTTCGACGCCTGCCGCAACCGCTTCGGCCTCTTCTGCATGGCCGACAACGTGCACGAGTGGTGCTCCGACTGGTACGACCGCAACTTCTACTCGATCTCCCCCTCCAACGCGCCGACCGGCCCGGCGGTCGGTTCGCGCCGGGCCAGCCGAGGCGGCTCCTGGCGGCACCGGATCAAGTTCACCCGCGTCAGCGCCCGATCCAGCCTCTCGCCCAACTACCGCTACAACGACTACGGCTTCCGCGTCTACGCCGACGCCCACTAGAAGGATCGAGCGAGCAACCGAGGAGCCCGCCATGCCCATCCGCACGACCGTCGTCGGTTCCTGGCCGATCCCCTTCGGCCAGCGTCTCGAGCTCAAGCGCTACTACGCCGGCGAACTCTCCGACGACGAAGCCGACGGCGTCCTCGGGACCGCCGCGCGCATCGCCATGGACGAGCAGATCGCCTGCGGACTCGACCAGATCATGGGCGGCGAGGTCTTCGCCCCCGACTTCCTCCATCACATCCCGCCCCGCCTCGACGGCCTGGAGACCCTCGCGCCGCGAGTCACGTCCAGGGGCCAGCAAGGCGTCGGCCGCTACAAGGTCATTGGCAAGGTCAACGCGCCGCACGGTACCGGACACGCCAGGGCCTGGCGCCGCGAGCGAGAGATCGAGCCGCGCCTGGACAAGGCCTCCGTGCCTTCGCCCCTGACCATCGGCGGTGGATTCGTCACCGACCAGGACGCGAGCGAGTCCGGACACCTGAACGACCTGATCGAGGTCGTCCAGGATGAGATCGCGGACATGGTCGACAACGGACTCGAGGAAATCCAACTCGACGCCCCCGGCGAAGCGATCAACCTGGTCTCCGAGCGCGAGTCCACGCACTCGCTGCTCTCACTGGTCAAGGAACCATTGGAGCCCGCCGCGGGCGTCACCAGAACGATTCACTTCTGCCTCGGCGACATCGCCCGCAAGCCCTCGATCGAGGTGCAAAACCTGCGCGCGCTGATCCCCTTCATCCAGCAACTCGATGGCATCGTCGACCGCGTCCACGTCGAGTGTTCCTACTCCGGCCAATGGCAGGAGCACGGCCTCTTGGCCGAGCTGCCCGAGAGCATGCAAATCATCGCCGGCATCGCCGATGTCAAGTCAGCGCCCGCGCCCGTGACGGAACTGCGCGAGAAGACGGAACAGCTGGCGCAAGTGATTCCGCCCGAGCGCCTGCTCGTCTCGACCAGTTGCGGTGTCGGCCGCGTCCCCCACGACGAGGCGATCCGGCTGATGCGTAACCTGGTCAAGGCGGCGGCGCTCGTCGAATAGTTCTGAGGAGATCAGCATGGAAATCAGACCACTCGGACGCACCGGCGTACAGGTATCCAGCCTCTGCCTCGGCTGCATGATGTTCGGCCGACGCACCGAGCCCGAGGAGTCCTACGCGATCATCGATCGCGCGCTCGACGGCGGGATCAACTTTCTCGATACGGCCAACGTCTACGCCCTCGGCCGCAGCGAGGAGATCACCGGCGAAGCGCTCAAGCGCAACGGCCAGCGGCACAACGTCGTCCTCGCCACCAAGGTCCACGGCCAGATGGACGCCGAGGACCCTAACGCCCGTGGCAACAGCCGGCGCCACATCATCGAGCAGTGTGAGGCCAGCCTGCGCCGCCTGCAGACCGACTACATCGACCTCTACCAGCTCCACCGCCCGCAGCCCGACATCCCCATCGACGAGACGCTACGAGCGCTCGACGACCTCGTCCGCGACGGCAAGGTCCGCTACATCGGCACCAGCAACTTCGGTGGCTGGGAACTGGTCGAGTCTCTCTGGGTCGCGAAGGAGTTGGGACTCAACCGCGTCGTCTGCGAGCAGCCCGCCTACAACCTGCTCGACCGCCGGGTCGAGAGCGAACTCCTGCCCACGGCCCGCACCTTCGGCATCGCCGTCATCCCCTGGGGCCCCTTGGGCGGCGGACTGCTGAGCGGCCGCTACCAGCGAGGCGAGCCATTGCCCGCCGATGGTCGCTATGCGTTGACTCCACAGGCGCAGAATCGGCTCACCGACGGCGTGTTCGACGTCATCGAGGGACTCACGCCGATCGCCCAGGAGAAGGGCGCGAGCCTCTCCCAGCTCGCGCTCGCCTGGTGCGAACAGCAGCCCGGCGTGACCAGCCCGATCATCGGCCCCAGAACGATGGAACAGCTCGAAGACAACCTCGGCTCCGCCGATGTCGACATCACCGATGAAGACCGGGAGCGAATCGACGCCATCAACCCGCCCGGCTGGACCGTCACCCCCTACTACGAACTTCTCCGCCGTCCCCACCAGTACCGGATTCTGTGACCGAAACCTAGTAGTAGATCCCCCGACCGACGCCCCCGCCCGCCGCAATCGTGTCACCCGTAATCGCGATCGACTTGGGCGAGGCCAGGAACGCCACGATGTGCGCGATGTCGTCCGAATCAATGATCGTCCGCACCGAATTGCCCGACGCCATTCGCGCCTCCGCCTCAGCCAGCGAGATTCCGCCCGACTCGGCAATCTGAGCGATCCGCTCCGGCGTCGCCTCGGTCCGCGTCAGACCGGGATGCACGACCGTCACATTGATCCCGTCCGGCCCCAGCTCGTCCGCCAGGTTCTTGGTCAGCGCCGCCACTGAGACGTTGCGGATCGAACCGACCGTGTTGCCGCTGCCCCGCGCAGCGAGCCCGGAAACATTGATGATCCGTCCCCAACCCTGCTCCTGCATGTACGGCGCCGCCGCGCGAGAGCAGCGCAGGTAGCCCAGCACCTTCACCTGCAAATCCGCCAGCGCGTGATCGGCGGTCAGATCGGCCAGCTTCATCGGCCCATGCACGCTGCCCGGCGAGGCCGCGTTGTTGATCAGGATGTCCAGTCCGCCCAGCGCCTCGGCCGCGCCCGCAATCATCGACTCCACTGAATCGTCCTCGGCCGCGTCGTACGCGAACCAGGCCGCTGTTCCCAGCTCGTCCGCGGCTGACGCGAGCCGCTCCGGATCGCGAGCCGAGATCGCCACCTCACAGCCCTCCTCGATCAACACCCGCGCGATCGCCTTGCCGATCCCGCGGCTGCCGCCGGTGACCAGCGCTCGCTTGCCCTGGAGTTGCAGATCCATCTCAGGCTCCGTTCGACTCAACCGTGGGAACGACCCGCTCGTGCGGCGCCTTCAGAAACTCGTCCGGTCCAATCGCATGACCGTCCAGCGATGCCTCCGCCACCTGCCCGTATTCAACCACAACGTGTTGCGGCCGGCTCGGATTGCGATGCCCCTCGCTCGGGCCCAGTGCCACAATCTCCGCCTCCAACCGCTGCGGTGTCACGGTCAGCACGCCCATCGCGCCCAGCCGCGTGGACAGATGGTGCGGCAACGAGGGGCTGCCCGGATTGATCAGCAGCACATCGTCCCGGTACTCCAGCCGCTCGACATGCGTGTCTCCGCCGATCAGCACATCCACCCACTCGCCCTCGAGCGACGCAGCCAGGATCTCGCCAATCGGCCGCGACTCCGGCCGCAACTCATGCGCGAGACCGATGCGGAATCCCTCCACATCGAGAAACTGATGCTCTGCCAGGCGCGGATCGTCGAAGATGTCGTTGTTGCCCCGCACCGCCAGTACCGGCGCGAACTGTTCACACCAGTCCAGCACTGCCGGGACGGTGATGTCGCCACCGTGCAGGATCAGGTCGACACCGCTCAGCGCCTCCCCCGTCTCAGGTCCCAGTTCGTCCATCGAGTGCAGCAATTGCGGGAGATGAGTGTCCGAGATCAGGCCGATGCGCATGTTCGCAGGCTACGCCTGAGCCTGAATCGGCGCTAGCCTGATTGAGCTTGCGTCCATACGACTTCTCGCTTGCGTCTGTCTGACGCGGAAAGGCTGTGACATGGCTCAGGAACGACTGGCGGCGATCGCCGGCATCCACGAATACCCCTTGCGGGTCGCCCCCGGCGTCTCGTCGATGCAAATCAAGGCCGAGTCGATGAAGCGCGCGCTCGACGACGCCGGCCTCGACTGGGGCGACGTCGACGGACTCTACGACGCGCTCGACGGCGAAGGCGGCGGCGGACTCGGTCTGGCCGCTTACCTCGGCATCAAGCCGAGACTGCTCGATACCACCCAGGTCGGAGGTTCCTCCTACGAGTTCCACGCCTCGCACGCGCTGCGAGACATCGCCGCCGGACGCTGCAACGTCGCCGTCACCACCTACGGCTCCACCGCCGCCTCGATGCGCGTGCCGATCGGCACCGGCGGCATGGGCCGCGGCGGAGCCTCGTGGCAGCAGAACATGGAAGCGCCCTACGGCTCGACGCTGATCGCCAACTACGCGATGGTCGCCCACCGGCACATGCACGAATACGGCACGACCACTGAACAGCTCGCCCAGATCTCCGTCGCCACCCGCAAGCACGCGATGCGCAATCCCGAGGCGGTCAAGGCAATGACCGACCTGCAGTTCGTCAAGGTCGACGAAATCACCGTCGAGGATGTGCTCGAATCGCGGGTCATCGCCGACCCGCTGCACCTGCTCGAGTGCTGCATGATCTCCGACGGCGGCGGCGCGGCCGTCTTCGTCTCCCCCGAGATCGCGCGGGACACCAAGAAGAAGCCGGTCTGGATCATCGGCGCCGGCGAAGCCACCAAGTACCGCGAGAACGGCGGCGACATCACCACCTCGGCCGGCGCCCAGAGCGCCCCCGCCGCCTACGGACAGGCCGGCGTCACGCCCGACGAGATCGATATCGCCATGATCTACGACTCGTTCAGCATCACCGTCGCCGTGATGCTCGAAGACCTCGGCTTCTGCGCCAAGGGCGAGGTCGGCCAGTTCATCGAGGACGGTCACCTCGCCTTCGATCAGCCCGGCCTCACCCTCAACACCGACGGCGGAGGCCTCTCCTCCAACCACCCCGGTATGCGTGGACTCTTCCTCCTGCTCGAATCCGTTCGCCAGCTCCGCGGTGAGTCCAACAGCCAGGTCGACGGAGCCAAACTCGCCGTCGCCCACGGCAACGGAGGACTCCTCGGAGGAACCCACACCGGCGGCACCGTCATCCTCGCCGCCGACTAACCGGATCCGTTCCCCTCTCCCTCTGGGAGAGGGTTAGGGTGAGGGTCCTCTTTTCCCTCTTCCCCCACGAAAGGCACTCCAACATGGCCAACCGACCACAACCCAGCTTCCCCGAGCCCGACACCCAGCATTTCTGGGACGGCTGCAAAGAGGGCGAACTGCGCTACCAGACCGACTCCGACGGCAACGTCGTCTTCTACCCCCGCGGTCACTCGACCGTCACCGGCGACCGCGAACTCTCCTGGAACGTCTCGGCCGGCCTCGGCACCGTATACACCTACTCCGTCGTCCGCCAGAACCGCATGCCCGGATTCCAGGAGCTCGGCGCATACGCCGTCGCCTACGTCGACCTCGACGAGGGCTTCCGCATGATGAGCACCATCGTCGGCGTCGACGACCCCACCGCAGACATCCACATCGGCCAGCGCGTCAAGGTCGAGTTCGAGGAACAGGCCGGCGAAGACGCCTTCCCGATCCCGGTCTTCCGGCCCGTCTGATTCGGAAATGTGTTCTAGGACACACGTTCTTATTCTAGAACGGCCTCGAATCCCCGAACAAGCCCGTTGAACCGATACGCTCTGGTTCATGTCCAGCCGACCTCCGACCATCGCCGAGCGATTGATCGATCAGATCGTCACTCCCGCGCCCCAACATGCGCGCAACGCCGACCTCGCGATTGAGGCGCACGGCCTGGTCAAGCACTTCGGTGACATCCATGCCGTCAACGGCATCGACCTCGCCGTGCCGCCCGGCCATATCTTCGGCTTCCTCGGGGAGAACGGCAGCGGCAAGACCACCACCGTGCGCATGCTGACCACGCTCCTGCGCCCGACCGATGGCAGCGCCCGCGTCGCCGGATTCGACGTGTTGAACCAGGACCGCCAGGTCCGCCGCGCCGTCGGCGTCGCCCTGCAGGAAGCCGGGCTCGACATTCTCCAGACGGGACGAGAGCTCCTGCGCCTGCAGTCCCGCCTCTACAACGTGCCGCGCGCCGATATCGAAGACCGCATCGCGCATCTGCTCGAAGTCGTCGACCTGACCGAGGACGCCGACCGCCGGATCGGTGGCTACTCCGGCGGTATGCAGCGACGCCTCGACCTCGCCTCCGCCCTCGTCCATTCGCCCTCGATCATCTTCCTCGACGAGCCAACTACCGGCCTCGACCCCGTCTCGCGGCAAAACCTGTGGGAATACATCCAGCGACTCAACCGCGAGGACGGCGTCACCTTCTTCCTCACCACCCAGTACCTCGAGGAGGCCGACCAGCTCTGCGACGAGATCGCCATCCTCGATGCCGGTGAAATCGTCCAGCAAGGCACTCCGGACGGACTCAAGGCGACCGTCTCCGCCGACGTGATCTACGTCCAGGTCGAAGGCGACGAGCAGGACCAGCAGCGCGCCGTCAGCGCCCTCTTGCCCTTGCCCAACGTCGAGGATGCGCAGTGGGATTTCAACGAAGGCATCGCCGTCTATAGCAAGAGCGGCCACGACACCCTGCCCCGCGTCGTCCGCACCCTCGACGACGAGAACCTCCCCTTTAGCGGCCTGCGGCTGGCCCGCGCGACCCTCGATGATGTCTTCTTCAAGGCAACCGGACACCGCATCGAGCCCGGCGACGCTGCGGCCCAGCCAACTCAGGGTGGTCCCGCGTGAGCGCCGTCGAGACTCCAGGCCCGGCCCAGACCTCCGCCTCCCGTGAGTCGGGACCGATCCGCATTCTCATCGACGCCCGCTACCTCGCCGGTCGCGCGATCCGCGAGTCCGTACGCCAGCCCGGCGTCGAGATCACCAACATCTTCATCCCGCTCTTCTTCCTCGCCGTCTCCACCGGCGCAATCGCCAACTTCTCCGAGCGTGGCTTCGGTGTCGAAAACTACCTCGCCTTCCAGCTTCCCGTCGCCGTCCTCCAGGCCGTCGCCGGATCCTCCTCCGCCTCCGGCATCGCCATCGTCCTCGACATGGAGCGCGGCTACTTCGACAAGCTCCTCCTCACTCCTGCCTCACGCTGGTCGCTGATCATCGGTCGCGTCTGGGCCGACGCCGTCCGTGCGATCTTCTTCGCCACCATCATGCTGATCGCCGCCCTCGGCGCCGGTTCCGGCATGGCCTCCGGCGTCCCCGGCGCCATCCTGATCCTCGTCATCGCCGGACTCTTCGGCGGCGCCTACAGCGGCATCGGCATCTTCATCGCCATGCGCACCGGCAACGCCCAGGCCGCCCAGGCCGGATTCCTGCTCTTCTTCCCCCTGCTCTTCATGGCGCCCGCCTTCGCCCCCCTCGATGTCTTCGACTCCTGGCTCAAGTGGATCGCCACCGTCAACCCCGTCACCTACATCATGGAGGGCATGCGCGGACTCGTCATGGAGGGCTACATGTGGCCCGTCTTCGAGGACGGCCAGGTCGTCGGCGTCAAGGATCCGCCCGCCCTTCACTGGGCCTTCGTCTCCCTCGCCGGCTTCAGCATCTTCACCCTCACCATCGCCGCCCTCGCCCTCCGAGCCCGAACCCGCGCCGACTAAGCTCTCACCCCTTGCCCCCCCGCTCCCTCCGATTCCCTCTCCCTCTGGGAGAGGGCTAGGGTGAGGGCTCCCTGCACACCCCTGGCAATCGCCTCGAAACCAGCACGTTCGATATCTTCCCTCTTGATGTCTTGCACCACCAGCGAAAGGAAGCCCCATGCCCATACACCGCAGCATCACTAGCAAACGCTTCGCACTCATCGCCGTCGCGTTCACCGCGCTGATCACCGTCATCCTCACCGCCGTCATCACCGCCGGCAGCTCCGACGACGACCACATGGACGTCCGCATCCTCGCCCGTCAGACCGGAGACGGCCGCACCGAGGTCGCCTTGCAGGTCGGCGATGCCTACGGCGCCTGGGGCGAGCGCATCCTCCCCCGGGAACGATTCCTCGCCGCCGACTCCGAGCCCGGCCTCTGGCGCTCCAGCACCACGATCCACATCGAAGCCGACCAAGGCGTCGACCCCGCCGCTGTCGGCCTCACCGCCACCGCCACCATGCGCGGCCCGGACGGCGAGCCGATGGGCGAAGTCACCTTCACCCAGGGTCCGCGCGGCGTCCTCATCCAGGCCCGCCTGACCGCCGTACCCCAGGGCTGGCACGGATTCCACATCCACGAAACGGGATCCTGCGAACCCGACTTCTCCGCCGCTGGCGGCCACTACAACCCCACCGGCATCGGCCACGGCATCCTGAACGAGGATGGCCACCACCCCGGCGACACCGTCAACATCTACGCCCACACCGACGGCACCGCCAACGCCGACCAGTACACGCTCGACGTCACACTCGGCGATGGCCCCGCCTCCCTCTTCGACGGCGACGGCTCTGCCATCATCGTCCACGAGAGTCCCGACACCTACGGAGCCGACCCCGCCGCCGGCTCCCGCATCGCCTGCGGAGTCGTCACCCTCAACTGACCGCCGATCCAGTTCCCTCTCCCTCTGGGAGAGGGTTAGGGTGAGGGCTCCCCTCTCTCCCCCCCCCCCCCCCCGCGCAAGCGGGGGGAGATGTCCCGTAGGGACAGAGGGGGGCACGCCACCCCACCAGTTGCCCGACACCAACCCACTCGATAGCCTCAAACTGCACCAAACCAGCGAACATCCCTAGAGGAGCACCGAATGTCCTTCTTCCAGACCGCCTCCGCCCACTGCGACCTCCCCTGCGGCGTTTACGACCCCGCACAGGCCAAAATCGAGGCCATGTCCGTCCTCAAGTCCATGGAGAAGTACAACGACTCCGACGACCACGACTTCAAGGCCCGCTGCACGATCGTCAAGGAACAGCGCGCCGACGAGGTCAAGCACCACCTCTGGGTCCTCTGGACCGACTTCTTCAAGCCCCATCACCTCGCGGCCGACGGCTCCATCCACGAACTCATGTGGAACGCCACCAAGGTCGCCGGCGAAGCCAAGAAGACCAACGACGTCGCCAAGGGCCAGGAACTCATCGACCTAATCGACCAGATCGCAGAAAAGTTCTGGGCCACCGCCGAAGGCCCCGGAGCCGGCGTCTACGCCCAGTAACCGCCCCGCCGCTTCCGAAGCATCCGCGGAGGACCGCAGCCCACTCCGCCGTATCCGGATCCACGATTCTCGGTCGGTGAAACTTCGATGGAGACTGAGTGGCCGCATAGCACGGTAGCCGTGCTAACGTGATATCGTGATCGTTGCATTCAGTGGAGCAGGCGCCGAGGACGTCTTCAACGGAAGGGACACCCGACGCGCGCGACGGTGCTGCCCCGCCGTAGTCTGGGGCGTAGCCCGGAGGAAGCTGGACATGCTGGACTCGGCCGCCGTCTTGACCGACCTCGCAGTGCCTCCTGGCAACAGGCTGGAGCGGTTGGCCGGCGACCGCAGCGGACAGCACAGTATTCGCATCAACGATCAGTACCGCATCTGTTTCCGCTGGACCGACGCCGGTCCGGACCAGGTAGAAATCACCGACTACCACTAACCCGGGAGGCAAGAGATGGTCCGCATTCCGACAGACCGGAGACCGACCCACCCGGGCGAGATGCTGCGGCAAGAGTTTCTGCTACCGCTCGGCCTGACCCAGCGCGACCTGGCAACGGCCATCCATGTCCCCTTTCAGCGGGTCAACGAAGTCGTTCGGGGTAGACGCGGCGTCACGCCGAGCACGGCCTTGCGGCTGTCCAGGTTCCTGGGCACCTCGCCTGACTTCTGGATGAATCTTCAACTGCGATGGGACCTGTATCACGCGCGCCAGGCCGAGGCGGAACAGATCGACGACATCCGTCCATTGGGCGTCGGACAGTAGGACCGAACGGCGCGAAGACCTGGTCCACCGCGACGACTCAAATCCCGACCTACGGATCGAACTCCGCCTCCCCCTCCGACTCAGCGACCGCAGCCGTCATCCCCGGAGCGCCGCGATAACCCGTCGCCCTCACCTCCAGCTGAATCCCCTCGTGCCGCTGCAAGCAGCCGATCACCTCAAACAGGTTCCGCGCCTGCGGATTGCCCGACGGGCCAAACATCCGCATCAGGCTCTTGGCTGACCGCTCGGTGCGCGACCCCAGCGTCTCAAAGCCAATCGTCGCGTTGATATAGTCGCGCAGCACGATCTTGCCCGTGTCCACATCACCACCCAGCAGACACTCAATGCCCTCCTGCAGCAACGCCCGACGAAACGCCGGGTCCCTCTGTGCCCGTGCCTGAACCGTCTCCCCGATGTCACGAGTGAGTGCCATCGCCTACGCCTCCGATCCGGCCATCTTGCCACCCAACCAAATCGCCCTCCGCAAACTCTGACACACCCAATACCTGGCACATCTGTCCATATCGAACTAATGTATCAAGATCAGCAGACGAAGAAGCGGACGAGGACACCATGAACACCCCCAACATCTCACCCAGACGACGCCGGCGCATCTTCCGCGCCCACCAACTCCGACAGGACGGACTCACCCTCGAGCAAATCGCCCACCAACTCACCATCTCCATCGCCACCGTCCACGCCGACCTCCGCGCGCTCGAAGAAAACTGGACAGCCCTCACCCAGGACATCCACGACGACCTGCTCCTGCAACAGATCGCTCGCCTCGACCATCGTCTCGAGCGGCTCAACCGCCTCGATCCGATCGCCGACGCCATACACGCCATCGGCCCCGACGCGCAGATCACACCCGACCAGCTCGACCGGATCGAGGAGCGTCATGCGCGCCGCCTGGCCCAGGCCGAGCGCGAGTTCCGCATGCTGCTCAAACAGCTCCACCGCCCGCACGCGACCGCCAGTGCGCGCCCCTTCACCTACCCCGACTTCGACGCCGAGCCCGCCACCTACCCGGACCACGAACTCGCCGACCCCGAGACCGACCGAACAAACCTGAAAGAACTTGAAAGCCTCAGCCCCGCAATCCCCGGCAAAACACTGGAAATCGTGGCCAATGGAACCGCAGAAAAAAAGCTGTCCGACAACCTGAATGGCGCCGCCGCGTCACCCCGCACTCGGTCCGACGCCCCGCACTTGATGCGGGGCCCAGACTCCCTCCGACGCCCGGAACCCGCTCCGGACCCGATCCTGCCCCCCGAACACAAAGCCTAAGCGCTCCGCCTCACCCAGCGTGTGCACGAGGCCAAAGCCACGGGCGATCCCATGGCCGAGCTCGATGCGCTGGACAAGCTCGTGGAACTCTACGCAAAATAAATCGGCGGCATGGTCCCCGAGGAAGACTCGAACCTTCAGACTCCGCACAGCTGCGTCAGGACCGAGGCGCTAGCGCACTCGTTTCACCCGCGAGCGACGCTGGGTGGGTTGCTGCAACTCTGGGTCGTCGTTCCATGGTCGCCGGATGAAGCGGACTCCCAGGCTTCGGTCGATCTCTCGCCACTTGGACTCTTCCTCCGACGTGACGAAAGTGATCGCTTCGCCATCGCGGCCCATTCGGCCGGTTCGGCCGACCCGGTGAGTGAAGAGCTGCGGCGAATCGGGCAGGTCGTAGTTGATCACCTGCCCGACGCCTTCGATATCGAGGCCACGTGCGGCGACATTCGTGGCGACCAGGATCGGTGTCTCGCCCGAGCGGAAGTCGCGCATCACACGCTCCCGTGCGTTCTGCCTCAGATTGCCCTGCAGCGCCCCCACTGGATAGCCAAACCCATCGAGCTGCCGCGCGAGCTTCCTGACCCCGTGCTTGGTCCGGCCGAAGACGATCACCGCCTCGCCGTTGCGCTGGTCCAGCAGCGAACGCAGCGCGCCGATCTTGTGGTCCCGCCGGATCGAGTACACCAGATGCGTAACGCTGGGCAGCCCCTGAAGGTCGGCGTCGACCTCCACGGTGGCCGGCGCTCGCAAGTGTTTGGCGGCGGTCTTCGCCACCCAGTCGGGCAGCGTCGCAGAGAACAACGCCGTCTGACGCTCGGATGGCGTGTACCCGAGAATCGCCTCGACATCGCGAGCAAACCCGCGATCGAGCATCTCATCCGCCTCGTCGAGGACCAGAAATCGCACCGATTGCAGGTCCAGCGTGCCCTGGCGAAGGTGATCCAGGGTGCGACCGGGAGTGCCGATAACGATCTGAGCTCCGCGCCGGATCGCCGCCTCCTCGGGCCGAGCCGAGCGGCCGCCATAGAGCAGCGTCGTCTGCAGACCCTGCGCGTTCGCCACTGCGTCCGTCACCTTGCCCACCTGGATCGCCAGTTCGCGCGTGGGCGTGAGCACCAGCGCCTGAACCTCGCGAACCGTTGGATCGCAGTGTTCAACCATCGGAGTCGCGAACGCCAGGGTCTTGCCGGAACCGGTCCGCGCCTGACCGATCACGTCGCGACCGGATAGCAGCAGTGGAATCGTCTCTTGCTGAATCGGTGTCGGCTCGGAGATGTCCATCGCGGCGAGCGCTGACATGGTCGAGCGACTCAGATCCATCCTGCCGAACGCCGCGACTGGCCCCTCCGCGGCCCGGTCCTTGGACGGAGCCGGTACATCCGCGTCTCTTCGTCGGCGTGTGGCACGCGGCGCATCGGAAGGAAGGTCTGCCCTCACGCTGCCGCGCCGACCCGCGTAACACGAAGTGCAGTACACCGGACGGTCGCCGCGCGGACGGAACGGAACAGAAGTCGAGACGCCGCAGTCCGCGCACGTAGCTGGGTGGCGAGGCTTGCGAGTGCGCGACCGTGGCCGCGCAGATACGGATGCTGAAGGCATGGACAGGGAGGACTCCTCAGGGGGGGGATGGTCTCAGATGGTTGAATCAGAGTGGAGAATGGGCCAAATGAAGCAAGAATGAAGACTGGATCTTGTGTAAGGTCTCAAGGCTGTTTCAGATGTGTCTTCCAGCTTACGCGCTGAACCGTCGTCTCCGATATCGCGCAATAGCCACTTGAGCAGCCCACCCGACAGGGCGTTCTTGGTGCCGCCAGCCCGGCGGGCGCCTCTGGCCCTCGGCAACACCCGACAAATCTCGGTCCAAAGTCACACGGCGCGATGGTCCCCCCGGGAGGACTCGAACCTCCAGCCTACGGATTAGAAGTCCGTCGCTCTGTCCGGTTGAGCTACGGGGGGTCAGCTTTGCGGGCGGCCCGCCTCGTAGTACGCAGCCCCCCGCTTGTCCAATGATATGGCGATGCTCTCCCGCACCGACCTGCCGTCCGGGTAGTCGAACTCCAGCACAATCCGGCCTCGATGCGACCCCTCCGGCACGCCGCCCGCCGCCGCCACGATCGGAATCACCGATCGCTGCGGCCCGTTCGTAAACCCGTAGCCGCTCCCCAGCGCTACCCCGGCCTGGACGCCCACATCCAGCCAACTCGGCGTGCTGGTCACCCGCCAGGCCAGCAGCCCACTGCCCGAATTGGCGATCGTCAGCGCGGCGCCGCGGTTCGTGAGCTCGCTCGACCTCAGCTCCAGTTCGCCGGGCAGACCATCCAACAGCGGCGTCCCCAACAGCGCCGTTCGGTCCGGACTGCTCTGCACAATGCCCAGGTCCGGCGAGTACGCCTGCGCCGGCAGCTCGAGGCTCATCCGCTCCCGGATCTGGTCAAAGGTCTGCCAGAACACGTCCGGATCCAGCGCCCCGCCCGGAGCGATCAATCTCGCCACGTCAGGCAGCACGACCGGATGCGGTTCCCACAGTCGCCGTCCGTCAACCACCGGCGGGTTGATCACACAGCCGAGCACTCGCTCCTGGTACGGGTAATCCCAGTAATCGCTGCGGTCGGCGTCGCAATCATACGTTCCGCGCCCCGGGTTGTACATCGGGTTGCCCGGATGGTTAATCCAGGCCCAGCCGTTGTACGCCCACAGCGCGAAGTACCACGACTCGATGAAGCTCGGATCGCTCGCACCCACGACCGGGAAGTAGTCCTCATTCCACTTCTCGGCCAGGATCCGCGCCCCGGCCGCAATGTTGTACGCAAAGTGCGAACCCGCCAACGCTTCGTAGCGCGACGGCAACCCGCCGTCATTGTGGATCGTGCTCGTGATCTGCATGATCCCGTACCCGCAGTCGGGCGAGAGCAACGGCGGCCCGATCGTGCCCCAGTTGACCTCATACGGAGCCATTGCAATCTTGCTCTCGATCCAGGCGATCGCGTACAGCAGCTGAGCCGGGATCGTCGCGGAAGCATCCGCCCGCCGCGGCTCACCAACGGTCAGCGTTGGCAATCGGAAGTCCGCGTCCAGGGGGAACAGCCGATCCGCTGCCGCGAGCCGCAGCGTCTCCAAATACAGCTGTCGCGACTCCTGCCCCTCGAACGACTGCAACGCGAACGGCGGCCCACCGCCGCTGTACGGACAACTGCTCGGCCCCGCGCTCGGTGCAGCGCTCGCGCCCGACCAGATCTCAATCTTCGTCGCCGCGTGTGGCACCAGCAGGCCCAGCAGAATGCCCACCAACAACACGAACCCAAGGCCCAACCAGATGAGCGTCCGCCGCCGACGGCGTCGTTTGAACCAGGTCCCGTCCACTCGCAACATCGTCCCGTGGGCCCCGCCCGAGCCGCGCGTCGCCAACTCGCCGTCGTGCGTTCCGACTCTATCACGGGCGTTCGCCGCTCGACGCTGCGATACTGTGAGCAACAGCGGGCGAGCGACCGGCAACTGCACCGGGACGCGAACAGGAGGTGCGCGTGGCGCGCATTGCGATTATCGGGCTGGGCTACATCGGAGGCTCCATCGGCATGGGCCTCCGCGCCGCCAGACTGCGAGACACCGAGATTGTCGGCTTCGACGACTGGCGAGCCGCGCGAAACGCCGCCAATAAGCAGGACGCCGTCGACCAGATTGTCGGCAGCCCCCGCGAGGCGGTCGACGGCGCAGGCCTCGTCATCCTCGCCACCCCGCCGGCCGCGACCTCAGAGCTACTCGAAGAGATCGCCCCGAGTCTGGGTCGCGGGGCAGCGGTCACCGATACCGCAGCCTCCAAGGCCAAGGTCGGCGACTGGGCCGACCAGCATCTGCCTCGTGGTGTCTCCTTCATCGGCGGTCATCCGATGGCCGGCGACGCGTCCGCATTCGGGATCGACAACGCCAGCGCCGACCTCTTCCAGGGCAAACGCTGGTTCGTCAGTCCCTCGCCCAGCGCTACCGACAGCGCGGTCAAATCGGTGCTCGGTATGGTCCGCGAACTCGGCGCCACGCCTCACTTCCTCGATCCCGAGGAGCACGACTTCGTCATGGCCGGCGTCTCGCACCTCCCGCTGGTCGCGTCCTACGCGATGTTCACCATGCTCCGCGGCTCCGACGGTTGGCCCGACTTCGGCCGCGCCGCCGGCGAGACCTTCCGCACGATGACCGCCTTCAACTCCGGCGACCCCAGCATGACCACGGAGATCGCCGTCACCAACCGCGAGCAAATCAAGCACTGGATCGATCGCTACGTCCTCGAACTCAACCGCGTACGCAACCTTCTGGACGAAGAGGAAGAAGACGTCTTCCGCGAGTACTCCAGCGCGCAGATCAACCATGCCAAGTTCCTCGGCGGTGACGACCTCGACCCCGATGCCGGAGCGCAGCCCGACATCCCCGACGCCACCTCGCAGATGGCCGCGCTGCTGATCAGCCCGCGCCTCTACGAGAAGGTCCGCCAGATGACCAAACGAACCGACGAACGCGAAAAGGAGCGAGAGGCGCGCGGACGCCGCTGGGGACGGAGATAGCCAATGGCGTCCGAAATCACGGTCGACCCGGGCGGCCCGCTGCGCGGCGAACTGCGTGTGCCCGGTGACAAGTCCATCTCCCACCGGGCCCTGATTTGCAACGCGCTCGCCAGGGGCGAGGCAGAAATTCGAGGCCTGCTCGACAGCGCCGATTGTCGTTCCACGATGGCCTGTCTGCGTCAGTGGGGAGTGGAGTTCGAGGAGCACGGCGACACTGTCATCGTCCGCAGTCCTGGTCAGGACCGATTCCGCCCGGCCCCGGGCCTGCTCGATTGCGGAAACAGCGGTACCTCGATCCGGCTCCTCAGCGGCGTCGCCGCCGGCTTGCCCTTCCGCAGTCACTTCGACGGCGATGAGTCGCTGCGGCAGCGCCCAATGCGGCGCGTCCTCGACCCGCTGGCCTCCATGGGCGCAGCGGTCTCCGACGATGAAACCGCGCCATTCTGGATCGATGGTTCCGAGGCAGGGTTGAACGGATTCGATGGCGCAATTCCGGTGGCCAGTGCACAGGTCAAAAGCTGCATCATCTTCGCGGCCTTGCGTGCCAGCCAGCCAAGCCGCATTGTCGAGCCCGGTCCGTCACGAGATCACACCGAGCGAATGCTGGCCGCGATGGGAGCGGGAATCGAGGCTGAGCGCGGAACGATTCGTCTGAATCCCGGCGCGGAATTGCAACCCCAAGACGTGGACGTCCCCGGTGACATCAGCGCGGCGGCCTTTTGGATGATCGCGGCCGCGATGATCCCTGGCTCGCGGATCACCCTACCCAACGTGGGCATCAATCCGCGGCGCAGAGTCGTCATCGACATCCTGCGCTCGATGGGTGCGATGGTCGATTTGCGCAACTTGCGTGAAATGTCGGGCGAGCCGGTCGCCGACATCACCGTTGTCGGCTCCTTCCTCCACTGCACCAGGATCGACGGCGATCTGATCGTCAGAGCATTGGATGAGCTGCCCACCCTCGCGGTCGCGGCGGCTGTGGCCTATGGCGAGACGGAGATCCACGACGCAGCGGAACTGCGAGTCAAGGAATCGGACCGGATCGCGACAACAACGGAGATGCTGCGGGCAATGGGCGTGTCCGTCGCCGCCTGGTCCGACGGGATGCGGATCGTCGGGGGACAGTTACATGGTGCAACGGTCGATTCCCACGGCGATCACCGCTTGGCGATGGCTGCCGCGGTCGCAGCAATGGCCTCACAGCCGGAGTCGGGTCCGACCACGATCCGGCGCGCCTCGGCCGTTGACATCTCCTATCCGACCTTCTGGCGCGACCTCGACCGATTGCGTCATGTCCCCGTCTGAACCGCCGCCGCTTGTGGTCGTAATCTCCGGCCCCTCGGGCGCCGGAAAGGACACGATCATCAACGAGGCGCTGGCGCTTGACCAATCGCTCGCCAAAGTGGCCACCGCCAAGACCAGAGCGCCTCGCCCAGGCGAGATCGAAGGCGTGCATCACGTCTTCCTGACCAATGAGGAGTTCGACCGTTGGGTGGCGGAAGATGCCTTCCTCGAGCACGTCACGTCCTACGGACATCGCAGCGGCGTGCCGAGAGCGGCGGTTGAAGACTTGTTGGCCCAGGGTCGAACCACAATCCTGCGCACCGATGTCGAGGGAGCGAGAACGCTCAAGGAGCAGTTGGACGACCCGCTGCTGGTCTTCCTCACCGTGAGCGACGTTGAGGCGCTCGAACGCCGAATTCGCGGACGAGGCGCCGAAAGCGAGAGTCAAATCGCGATCAGATTGGCCGAGGCCGAAGCGGAGATGGCCGAGTCAGGCTGGTTCGATGTCACAATCGTCAACGCCGAAGGTCGACAAAACGACGCCGCGTCAGAGCTGATCGCGGCGATCGATTCGGAGCGGCGCCGGCGCGCATAGGCGGCTCCCCATATGTCGTTTGCGATGTTTGACATCGCCGGTATCTCTCCTAGGATTCTGGGAGGAGCAGGAGTCCAAGATGTCCGCGAAGTGGTTCAAGATTCAGACAGGGACGCACCGGCGTCCGTCTGCGCGTTGCCACACGTCGGGCGGCCAGGGGGCCTGGCGAGGCGGACACTAAGTCGTCCCGCCGACGCGGCGTCCGGTGCCGGAAACGCCACGGCCGCGTCCAACCCAGGAGCCTGTTCCAATGCCGTTGACCGGCGAACTCACCCCCACCCTTGACGAATTCAAACAGCTCGCCGCCGATGCGCACGCGTCGCGCGCGGGCAACTACGCCGCGATCTACCGCGAGGTCCTCGCTGATCTCGAAACCCCCGTCTCCGCCTTCCTCAAGGTGAAGCGCGGGTCCTACTCCTTCTTGCTCGAATCGGTCGAAGGCGGCGAGCGGCCCAGCCGCTACTCGTTCATCGGCACCGAGCCCTACCGCGTCTTCCGCGCGCCCGCCGGCGGCGACATCGACCCGCTCAATGAGGTCGAAGCCGAACTGGACCGCTTCGACCTCGTCCCCAATCCCGATCTGCCGCCGTTCCACGGCGGAGCCGTCGGATACCTCTCCTACGAGTCGATTCGACATTTCGAGCCGCGAGTCCAACCGGCGGACCACGATCCGCATGGATTGCCCGAAGCGCTGTTCCAATTCGTCGATACCGTGCTGCTCTTCGACCACCTCAAGCACGTGATCAAGGTCGTCACGCACGCGCGCCTCGACGGCGATGTCGAGTCCGCCTATCGCGCCGCCGAGTTCCGCATCAACGAACTGGTCGAGCGACTGCAGTCCGGACCGCCGATCCCGCCTGGCGATGCGCCCGAGCCGCTCGGACACTCCAGCGCGATCCGCTCCAACATGGAACGCGAAGCCTACTTCTCCGACGTCAAGCAGATCATCGACTACGTGATCGCAGGCGACATCATCCAGTGCGTCTACTCGCAGCGATTCTCGCGCGAGACGTTTGTCCATCCATTCAACGTCTATCGCACGCTGCGCACCGTGAATCCCTCGCCCTACACCTACTACCTCGAGATGGAGGACCACCAGATCGTCGGCACCTCGCCGGAGCTCCTGGTCATTGTCGAAGAGGGCAAGGTCTCAACCCATCCGATTGCAGGGACGCGACGGCGCGGCTTCAGTGAGGACGAGGATGCGGAGCTCGAGGCCGAACTCCGCGCCGACGAGAAAGAGATCGCCGAGCACGTAATGCTGCTCGACCTCGGCCGCAACGACATCGGTCGCGTCGCCAGGCCGGGCACCGTTCGCGTGACGCAGGAGCTCGATGTCGAGCGCTACAGCCACGTCATGCACCTGGTCTCGCACGTCGAAGCTGACCTCGCTGAAGGTGCGACATCGTTCGATGCCGTCCGAGCCACATTCCCGGCCGGCACCGTCTCCGGCGCGCCCAAGATTCGAGCCATGGAGATCATCTCGGAACTCGAGGAGGACCAGCGCGGCCCCTATGCGGGCGCGCTCGGCTACTTCGGCTTCGGCGGCAACATGGAAACCGCGATCACGATTCGCACGATCATCATGCAGGACGGCGTCGCCTCGGTGCAGGCCGGCGGCGGCATCGTTTTCGATTCCCGGCCAACCAGCGAGTTCGACGAAACCGTCAACAAGGCGATGGGCATGTTCACCGCCCTTGACCTAGCGGAGGAACGCTCGCGCGCCGGGGCGGCCAACAGCGGAGTCCGGGGCTACTAATGCCCGAATCGTTGATCATTGGCTACGGCGTCGTGCTCGATGACGCCGGGCGCGTCATGCTCTTGCGCCGTCGCGCCCACGAAGCGCTCTGGCCGGGCCGGTGGTGGCTGCCTGGCGATGTGACACCGCTCGACGAGGAACCCGATGACACCGTTCCGCGCCTCTTCGAGCATCTGCTGCGACAGCGCGTCCGAGCCGCCTATGCGCACACCGTCTACGGCGAGGAGCCGTCGAGCCGTCGACATACCGTGCACAACGCCTACGTCGTGACGGTCGAAGAGTCTCTCGGTGGCGCCCCCGACGACGAAACCAACCCCTTCGACGCCATGGAATGGTGGGATGTGCCTGCTGCAGTGGCCGAGCTGCCCGAGCAACAGTCCGAGTTGCTGTCGACGGTGGTTGAACGCCTTCGGTCAGGCTGGGACTTTGAGGCCGACTCGACCCTCGATGATCTGTTTGCAGAACCCGATCCGCCGCCGCCGCAATCCATTCCCAACAGGACCCACGCTCAACGACGCGCTGCGGGAGACGCGATCCTCTCAGAACTGACCGGGCGTGAGGGCTTTGCGGACACGATCGAGTCGCGGATGGGGCCATTCGGCTCGTATCTCGTCGATCACATCTGGGGCGACATCTGGCAGGATGGCCTGCTCTCACGCCGGGACCGCAGCCTGGCCGCGATGGCAACGGCGGGCGCGCTGATGCAAGTCGACGGATTCGCCTTCAATGCCTCAATCGGGCTACGAAACGGTCTCAGCCAGGACGAGATCGTCGAGGTCTGCCTGCAGCTCGCCGTTGAATGTGGCTTTCCTTTCGCCAATCTGGCGCTGACCAGAGTGCTCTCAGACTGGGCGGACGCGGGACAGGCGTACCAGCCCGCCCCAGCTATGGCCAAGGACGACGAGCAGCGCCGCCGCGACGCTGTAAGCGTCTGGCGTCTGCTGACCGATCGTCCAACCGACGAACAGAGAATCGCTGCGGACATGCAGGCGCAGTTCGGTTCGGTCGGACGTCTGATGATTGATTGGAACCTCGGCGAGATCTGGACCGGCGACGCACTCGCCAAGCGAGACCGCGCGCTCATCATCCTGGCCATGCACATCGCAATCGGCCGGACACAACAGCTGGAAGACGCTCTTTCGACCGCTCACCGGTTCGGCTGTAGCTGGGATGAACTCGACGGCGTAATCGCGATCGCGTCCGCCTTCTGCGGATTGCCGCGCGCCTCCGACGCCGGACTCATCCTGCAACGGCTCCGCGACTGAACCTGCCTACCTGGAATGCGCGGTCTACCTAGAATGCGCGCCAACGACGGACGAGACGAAACGGGAACTGAACATGACGACTCATGCAGAACGACGTAAGGCAGGCAGTGAGTTGCTGTCTGAAATGACCGGTCAGCCGGTCGGCTTCGCCTCCGCCGCCGAGCAACGAACCGGTGCATTCGGCAGCTTTGTGGTCGACTACATCTTCGGACAGGTCTGGCAGGGCGACGAACTCTCGCGGCGCGATCGCAACGTCGTCGCGTTGGCCATGCTGGGCGCGCTCGAGCGCCTCCAGGCCGTCCAGTTTCACGCCTCGTTCGGTCCGGCCAATGGCGTCACCCGCGAGGAGATGACCGAGATCGCGCTGCAGATCGCAGGCTACTCCGGTTTCCCGGCCGGCAACGAGATGATCAACGTGCTGGTCAAGATATGGAGCGAGGCCGACGGCAAGCCCTATCTGATCCCGCCGGCCGACTACAAGGATGACGACCAACGCCACCGAGACGCTGTCGACGTGATGCGCACGCTGAACGGACGCGATGAAGCGCAGGATCCGGCCGAGGCGCTGGCAGGCATGGAGCGAATCGGCCCGGTCGGCAAGCTCGCCTTCGAGTTCGCCTTCGGCGACCTCTGGTCGCGTTCGCAACTCTCGCGCCGCGATCGCTCGCTGGTCGTGGTCTCAATCCTGGTGGCTCTGAACAAAACCGAAGAGCTGCAGTTCCACATCCCCGGCGCACTCAACCATGGCGTCACCAAAACCGAACTCGAAGGCGTCATGGCGACCGCTGCGCCCTACTGCGGGTTCCCGCGCGCCGTCGAGGGCTTCCGCACCATGCGCCGCATCCTTCGCGAGCGTGAGGAGGGCAACGATGGCGGTTGATACGTTGCTGATCGACAACTACGACTCGTTCACCTACAAC
This sequence comes from Dehalococcoidia bacterium, assembly GCA_965208665.1. Classification (GTDB taxonomy): domain Bacteria; phylum Chloroflexota; class Dehalococcoidia; order Bin125; family Bin125; genus Bin125. Next base: position 651,205 of record CBDBPH010000002.1, on the reverse strand, counting down.
CTCTTCCAGTACCTCTCCGAACTCGGCGCCGATGTCGTCGTGCATCGCAACGACAAGATCACGCTGGACGAGGTCGAGGCGCTGGAACCACGGCGGATCGTGATCTCCCCCGGCCCGAAAACACCGAAGGAGGCCGGGGTCAGCGTCCCGATCTTGCAGCGATTCAGCCCCACGATTCCGACGCTCGGCGTCTGTCTGGGACACCAGGCCATCGGCGATGCCTACGGCGCAACCGTCGGGCCGGCCGGCGAGATTCGCCACGGCAAGGTGTCGTCGATCGAGCACGACGGAACCGGCGTCTTCGCCGGCCTGCCCAACCCGATCGAGGCAACCCGCTATCACTCCCTGATCGTCGAACCCGACACCCTGCCCGACGAAATCGTGCCGACCGCCTGGTGCGAGCGGGTCGACGGCAGTGGCAGGGTCCTAATGGGTATGCGCCACACCGAGTTCCCGATCGAGGGTGTCCAGTTCCACCCAGAGTCGATCCGCACCAAGACCGGACACGCGATCCTGCGGAACTTCCTCGATCAGTCCGATGCCTACCACCGTGACTGACGCTGACCTGGGACCGGCGCTGGCGGCGGTGATCGACGAGCGCCGCAGCCTGTCCGACGCCGAAGCATCGGCAGCGATGAATGCGCTGATGTCCGGCCAGGCCGATGAAGTCCAGGCCTCGGCCCTGCTCACCGGTCTGCGGATGAAAGGCGAGTCGGTCGATGAGGTGGTCGGACTGGCCCGCGCAATGCGCGAGCACGCGCTCCGCGTCAACCTGTCCGACCTACCGCGGTTGGCCGACACCGCCGGGACCGGCGGCTCGGGCAAGAACACATTCAACTCGTCTACAGCAGCCGCGTTCGTGCTCGCTGGATGCGGCGTACCCGTTGCCAAGCACGGCAATCGAGCGATGTCGTCAAGCGTCGGCAGCGCCGACGTGCTCGAAGCGCTGGGTGGACAGATCAGTGTCAGCCCGGACCGGGCGGCCGAGCTGATTCGCGAGGTCGGATTCGGCTTCCTCTTCGCCCAGGCCTTTCATCCGGCGATGCGCTTCGTCGCTCCGATCCGGCGTCGGATCGGAATCCGAACCGTCTTCAACATCCTTGGTCCGCTGACCAATCCGGCTCGCGCCACGCACCAACTTATCGGCGTCGCCCGCCCCGAGCTTGGTCCGCTGATGGCGACCGCCTTGGGCCGGCTCGGCGTCCGACGTGGACTCGTGGTCCACGGTCACGAGGGCCTCGATGAAGTCTCCCCCTCGGGCGAGACCACCTGCTGGCAGATCGATGGCAATGAGTTGACCGAGTTCACCGTTTCGCCGCAGGACTTCCAGATCCGACCGGTGGCCCTCTCAGCCGTTCGCGGCGGCGAGACGGCTGAGCAATCCGCCTCGATGATGCATAACGTGCTGGGCGGTAAGACATCCGCCTTGACGGGATTCGTCACCCTCAACGCCGCCGCCGGTCTGCTCGCGGCAGAGGAAGTTCCCACCTTCGCCGAAGGCGTCAGCCGAGCAGCGGAATGCATCGACGACCAGCGCGCGCTGCGCAAACTCGAGCTTTGGGTCGAGCGCTCGCAGGCGATCGTCGCCGCAACCGAAGCAACTGAGGCGACATAATGCCCTCCGTGCTCGAACGCATCGTCACCGAGACGCGGTCCGCGGTCGCTCAGCGCAAGCTGCAGACTCCCATCGAGGACCTTCAGCGCCGGGCAGGTCAGCGAGCGGCCCGCAACGACTTCATCCACGCCCTGAACCAACCCGGCGTCGGACTGATGGCCGAGATCAAGCGCGGGTCACCTTCGAAGGGACTGTTCGCGCCTGATCTGGTCCCCGCCGACTTGGCGAGGACGTATCGAGATATCGGTGCTGTTGCCGTGTCGGTCCTGACCGCGCCCGCATTTTTCGCAACGGACGACGACCTCTGCGCGGCCGTCGCCGCGCTCGCCGGCAGCGGTACCCCATTGCTGCGCAAGGAGTTCCACATCGACCCCTACCAAATTGCCGAAGCGGCAGCGCTGGGAGCGGACGCCTACCTGCTGATCGCCAAGACACTGGAGGCCGCCGACCTGAGCGAGCTGTCGCGAGCGGGCGACGAGTACGGTCTGACCGCGTTTGTCGAAGTGACCGACGAGACGGAAACCTCGATGGCGCTCGACGCCGGAGCCCGGGCGATTGGGATCAACAACCGCAACCTGCATACATTTGAAGAGGACCTGGGTACCACGGAGCGCCTCCGTCGGTTCATCCCCGATTCCGTCCCGGTCGTCGCCGCGAGCGGCGTTCGCACGCGGCACGACATGAAGCGCATGGAGGATTGCGGCGTGAATGCGGTCCTGATTGGTGAAGCGTTGTCCTCCGCTGCCGATCCGCAGGCCAAAGCGCGAGAGCTGTTGGGCCGATGACGTTCGTCAAAGTCTGTTCGGTGAGAGCCGTCGAGCACGCGGTCTGGGCGCGCGAAGCCGGAGCCGATGAGATCGGAATGATCTTTGCGGATGCGCCGAGACGGATCGACCTCAAGGTCGCACGGGCAGTCCGCCGCGAGCTTGGGCCTCGAGTCGAGATCGTCGAATCGACTACCGAGGCGGTCGAGCGTGAGCGCCACGCAGCCAATCAGCCGCTGCTGGTCGGGGTCTTCGCGGGACAGACCGTCGAAGAGATCGAGCGTGTACTGGAGTGGGTCGATCTTGACCTGGTTCAACTCAGTGGCGGAGAACATCCGGCCCTGGCGGGGCGAATCCGACGCCCAGTCGTGCGCGTCGTTCACGTGGGCGATGGCATGGATGCGAGATCGGTGCTGCGCGAGATGGATAGGGCGCCTCAAACGATCACAATGCTCGACGCCAAGTCAAAGCAGGGCGGTGGCATGGGACAGCGCATCGACTGGTCGATCGCAGCCGAGGTGGCATCGAACCGCCCGCTGGTGCTGGCCGGCGGCCTCAACCCCGACAACGTCGCGGAAGCAGTTCGCGCCGTCCGTCCCTGGGCCGTTGATGCTTCCTCCGGCCTCGAAACCGATGGAACCAAGGATCGCGAGAAAATCCGCGCGTTCATCGCAGCGGCGAAGGGTGGGGGTCCGTCGTGACAAGAGAAAGCGGAGCATTCGGTCCCTTCGGCGGACAGTTCGCACCAGAAACGCTGATGCCCGCGTTGGCTGAGTTGGAGGAAGAATGGCAACAGGCCCGGTCTGACCCGGCGTTTCGCTCGGTACTGGACGGGATGTTGCGCGACTACGTCGGTCGAGAGACCCCATTGACCCACGCTGAGCGCCTCTCAGAGCAGCTCGGCGGTGCGCAAATCTGGCTCAAGCGAGAAGACCTCGCCCACACCGGCGCGCACAAGATCAACAACGCGCTCGGCCAGGTCTTGTTGGCTCGCCGGATGGGCAAGCCGAGGATCATCGCTGAGACCGGCGCTGGACAGCACGGCGTCGCCACGGCGACCGCCTGCGCTCGCTTCGGCATCGAATGTGTCGTCTACATGGGCGAGGAAGACGTCCGCCGCCAGGCCCTCAACGTCTTCCGCATGAACCTGCTGGGCGCCGAAGTTGTTCCTGTCAAGTCCGGCGCGCGCACGCTCAAGGACGCGATCAACGAATCAATCCGAGACTGGGTCACCAACGTCCGGACCACCCACTACCTGATCGGCAGCGCCATCGGACCGCACCCCTACCCCGTCATCGTGCGCGAACTCCAGTCTTGCATCGGCCGGGAGGCGAAGGATCAGTTGCGCGAGAAGACAGGCAAGCTGCCCGACGTCGCCATTGCCTGTGTGGGCGGTGGAAGCAACGCGATCGGTTTGTTCCACCCGCTGATCGACGACCCGGTGCGGCTGATTGGCGTCGAAGCCGCCGGCGAAGGCCTCGAAGCGCGTCACGCGGCGACTCTCTCCGCTGGTTCGCCGGGCGTACTGCATGGCACGCGGACCTACGTGCTCCAGGACGACCACGGCCAGATCACTGAGGCTCACTCAATCTCCGCAGGTCTCGACTACCCCGGCGTCGGACCGGAGCACGCCTGGCTGATGCTGACCGAACGGGCGGAGTACGTCTCCGTCACTGACGACGAGGCCCTCGATGGGCTCAAACTCCTCTCCGAGACCGAAGGCATCATCCCAGCCCTCGAAACAGCCCACGCGATCGCCTACGCGGCCAAAATCGCACCGACCATGCGTCCCGACGAGACGATCCTGATCGGCCTCTCTGGCCGCGGCGACAAAGACGTCGAAATCGTTCGCGACGCGCTGGAAGCGCGAGAGACCTGATGCCGCAGGACGCGCTAGACCTTATGGCGCGACCTGCCGAGCAACAGTCGACGATCAAGCTGGTCGCCCAGCCCGCGGCCCAGTCGACCTCGGCCTCGTATGCGCCGAGCGCGTGGTTGGAGCTGCCCGAGCCGGATTCCACAGAGCCGATTCCGGGGCGAACTCTGGGTCGGATTCGGATGCCCATGCGCGTCTTCTTCCTGACCGCGCTCACGTTCGCGCTTGCTGTCGGCTGGGCCGTCCTCTTACGTCGAACCTCCGTCGACGAACACCTCAGCTGGGATTGGTGGCTCGTCGTCATTGTGGCGGGCGTGAGCGTCGTGATCATCGTCTGCTGGGTCGTAATCCCGCGCTGGATCCTCAGGCGGCATCGCTCCAGCACGCTCGTCGCCTGGCGCCGGCCGACGCGACAGGATGTCAACTGGGTCTGCGCGGGACTGGCTGCCATGGTCGGAGTCTGGCTGGTCTACTGGGAGATCGTGCCCTGGTCCGGTTGGGATTGGGCTCTCCCCGTCCCGCTTCCCGACGACGCCAACGTCGTGGCGTTCGTCTCCTGGTGGCACGCAGCGATCTTCGCCGCCAGCGCCGTGATCGTTGCGCCAATCGTTGAGGAGACGTTCTTCCGCGGGTTCATGCTCGGCGGCCTGAATCGGGTCTGGTGGCTGATCCCCTCGCTGTTGTTAAGCGCCGCCCTCTTCTCGGCGGTGCACTTCAACCTCCGGGTCATTATTCCGTTCGCCGTGTTCGGTCTGATCCTGGGCGCGCTGTACCTTCGCACGAAGCACCTGACCGCACCCGCCCTGGCGCATGGCTGTTGGAATCTGGGAGCCACCGTGATGTTGATCGTGGAGTACGGCGTCGGATGATCGAGCGCCCCAGCATCGGAGACGAACAAGCCGAGCAGCCGCCCGATCGAGGCATGGAGGGCTTCAAGCTCGTTGGCTGGGGTCTGCTCTGCACGCTCGTCTGGTTGGTGGTGATCGTGATCACCAGCGTGGTCGTCGCCATCATCGACGATGCCGACGAGGCGACCAGCGAGGCCGGCTTGCTCGCCTTCGTGATCGGCCAGGGCGCGGCTGGCCTGATCGGCTGGCTGATCCTGCCCAAACTCATCATGCGCCGGCGCCGGACGACGCAAATCATCTCCTGGCGGCGTCCCAAAGGCTCCGACGTCGCCTGGGCGATCGGCGGACTGCTGCTGATTTACGGGGTCCTCTTTGCCTACACTGCGATTGTTGACGCTGGTGGCGCCGATTCGCTGCACCCCGAGTCGACCATCGATGACGATCGGCTGTTCATCCATACCTCGGTGATCATCGCGCTCGGCATCCTCGTGATTGTCTGCGCGCCGATCTATGAGGAGGCGTTCGCTCGCGGATTCGTGCTGGGCGGCCTACGGCCTCACTGGGGGATCATCCCGGCGTTCATCATCTCGGCGGCGGTGTTCTCGGCCTTGCACGCCGATCTCGGCAGCCTGATCCCTTTCGCGATCGCCGGCGTGATACTTGGGATCGTCTACATGCGCACCGAATCGCTGACGGCGGCTTCAATGGCGCACGTGGGCTTCAACGTAATCGGGTTCTCGGCGACGCTGGTACAGCAACTCGGTTGAGGAGACACGATGGCCGACCTCGGCAAGCGATATCACGACGCCTTCGCGGCCTCGGCGGCGCGCGGCGACGGTCCGCTGCTGTTCCCGTTCCTCGCCGCCGGGTTCCCCACTCCCGAGGAGACGCCCGACCTGGTCCGCGCGGCCATTCGCGGAGGCGCAGCGGGATTTGAAATCGGAGTGCCCTTCTCCGACCCGCTGGCAGACGGTCCGGTGCATCAAGATGCGTACACGGTTGCGCTGGCGGCCGGGGCGACGGTCCAGACCGCCCTTGATGCCTGCCGCACCGCCCGTCAGACAGCACCGGACATTCCAGTAACCCTGATGGGCTACCTCAACCCGTTCCTGTCCTACGGATCCTCCAGCTCGGACGACACACTCGATCCTGGTGAGGCCATCGGCGACCCCATGCAACCGTTGGCCAGCCGTGCTGCCGAGGCAGGCGTCGACGGCATAATCATCGTCGACCTGCCGGTGGACGAGTCGGATACCGCTCGCGATGTGTTCGCGGCGCACGGCATCTCCCTCGTCTACCTGCTCGCGCCCACCTCCACCGACGAGCGAATTGCGGCCGTCGCCGAGCGGGCGTCAGGCTTCATCTATCTCGTCTCCCTGACTGGCGTGACCGGCGCACGAGATCAGGTAGCCGCCGATTTCAAGGCGTTCGTCGGCCGCGTACAGGCTCTGACTGACACGCCATTGGCAGTCGGATTTGGCATCAGCCGCCGCGAACACGTCGTGGAGGTTGGAAAACTGGTACCCGCTGCTATCATCGGTTCAGCGCTGACCACGACGATCGCGTCAGCGCCGGTTGATGGCCGCGCTCAGGCCGTCGAACGATATCTCGAGGTGGTCACCGGCCGCCGGAGTGAAGAGACAAGTAGATGAGCAACCGAACCTGGACGGTTCCGATGTTCGATGACTGCGTCTATATCTCCGCGGCCGGCATCTTTGAGGCCGGTCGCTAGATCGCGTGCCGACGAGATTCGTCGAATCGCTGATCGCACCGCTGCAGCACCCATAGACCTGTACCCGCACGTATGGAACTCCTGAGCACCTGACGATGGCCACACCCGATTCTGAGCCTGTCTGGCGATTACGCGGCATCCGCGGCGCGACCACGGTCGACGCCAATACGCGCGTCGACATCATCGAGGCGACCGAAGAGCTGCTGGCCGAGATGATCGTTCAGAACGACATCGAATCAAGCGAGGTGGCTTCCGTCTGGTTCACGACCACTCCGGACCTCGATGCCGAGTTCCCTGCCGTCGCGGCCCGACTCACGTTCAAGTGGAGTCACGCCGCCCTGATGTGCGGACATGAGATGCACGTGCCTGGTGCGTTGCCCTCCTGTTTGCGGATTCTGTTGCACGTGAACACGCCGCTCAGGCAGAACCAGATCCAGCACGTGTATCTGCGCGGCGCGCGGGTGTTGCGAACCGACTTAACAGTTAACACAGAATCACCACGTTCGGTCGGGGATCTCCTGAGAAGATTCAGAGAGCCCGAGCCGTACAGCGAGTGAGCTAGAAGGTAACGACATGCTGATTGTCATGAGAATGGGCGCGACCGACGAACAGGTCCGGGGCGTGCTCGCGCGACTCAAGGAGTTTGACCTCGAAGGCCACCTGTCCCCCGGCAAGGAGCGCGTCGTGATCGGCGCTGTGGGCGTGATCGGCGACCCCGACATTCGCACCCAGATGTCACGAATGAGTGGCGTCGACGAGGTGATCGCCATCTCCCGTCCCTACAAACTGACCGGGCGAGAATTCCAGAAGGAAGACACCGTCATTGACGTGGGCGGCGTCAGGATCGGCGACGGGACAATGGTCGTCATGGCCGGTCCCTGCTCGATCGAGAACGAAGACCACATGGTTGGCACCGCCCGGGCCGTCGCCGCCTCGGGTGCGCAGATCCTGCGCGGTGGTGCGTTCAAGCCGCGCACCTCGCCGTACGCCTTCCGCGGGCTCGGCGAAGAGGGCCTCCAACACCTCGCCACCGCCCGCGAGGAGACCGGTCTGCCGGTGATCACCGAGGTCATGGACGCGCGCGACGTGGAGCTTGTGGCCCGCTACGCCGACATCCTGCAGATCGGCACCCGCAATATGCAGAACTTCATGCTGCTCGACGAGGTCGGCCTGGCCCGCAAGCCGGTGATGCTCAAGCGCGGGCTCTCAGCCACCATCGATGAGTGGCTGCTCGCCGCCGAATACATCATGGCCAAGGGCAACCGCGACGTGATCCTCTGCGAGCGTGGCATTCGCACGTTCGAGACCGCGACGCGGAACACGCTCGATCTCTCCGCCGTTCCGGTCGTCCAGCGGCTCAGTCACCTGCCGATCGTCAGCGACCCGGCGCACGGAACCGGACACTGGTACCTCGTCGAGCCGATGGCCCGTGCTTCAATGGCAGTCGGAGCTGACGGCCTGATGATCGAGGTGCATCCGAACCCGGACCACGCGCTTTCGGACGGTCCGCAGTCGTTGACGCTCGAGAACTTCGACTCGCTTATGCGCTCGCTCGAGCGGGTTGGCGAGGCTGTCGGCCACCCGTTGGCGCCACCGCCGCAACTCGCAGCCGCAGCCGTCGCCGGCTAGGCAAACAACGACAGCATTATCGCTGTTGTTCCGGCGGAAGTTGGCATGACGGATTCGCCGTTGCGCGTGACTTCCGTTGGAGGCCGCGCTAGAACTCGTTCGTCAGCGCGCGGCGAGCGGCCTCGTCGCGCTGGTCGACGGCTTGCGACTGCTCGCTCTGCTGGACCTTGACTTCGAGCTGGTCCACCGCGGTGGTCACCGAAGTCTGCATCGTGCGAATCTGGTCACTGAGTCGACGCAGCATCTCCAGCGAGTAACGGTCCGCCTCCAGGGCCTGCGAGACTGCCTCGGTGGTCGCCTGGCCGCGAATCGCAGCCGCTTCCTGGTTGGCTCGGGTGGTCGCCTCCGTCGCCGACTGGTATGCCTGGTCGACAATGCTCTGGGCTCGCGCCTCGGCAGCCTGCACCAACTCATGCACAGAGATCTGCTGCTCCGCATCCTGTCGAGCTTGTTGCGCGAGAATCGCCGCCTCTTCCTGCGTGTGTTGCAGCAATCGTTCACGTTCTTCGAGCAGCCGCTGCGCCTGATCCGCCGATGCAGGCGCCGCCATGCGCAAGCGATCGATCAGGTCCAGCAGTTGTTCACGATCAACAGTCCAGCCGGAACCGAAGCGACTGCGTCGCCCGTCGAGCACGGCCGCCTCGATCTGGTCAATCAGTTCAAGGAGGTCGATGATGAACTCCTGCCTGGCGCCCCGGCCGGTCAACCCTGGTGTTGACTCTACCGCAGGGTTAGCCACGCGGATCCGCGCGCAGGTTCAGGAGTGAGGCGGTCCGTAGCGCTTGATCAGCGCCTCATTGACATTGGGCGGCACCAGATCATCGACCACCTGCCTTAAGGAAGCCAGTTCTCGAATCCGACTGGCCGAGATGAACAGGTGCTCGTGGCCGGACATCAGGAAAACCGATTCGATATGTGGCGCCATCTTCTTGTTCATCAGCGCCATATCGAACTCGGCCTCAAACCCGGTCACCGCTCGGATACCGCGGACAAGCACGCTGGCTCCCACCTCATCAGCGAAGTTCACGACCAGACCGGTGAACTTGGCCGCGCGGACGTTGTGACAATGTTGCGTGGCGCCCTCGATCATGGCCAGGCGCTCATCCACGTCGAATGTCTCGCTCGAGCGCGGATAGATCGCCATCACGACCTCGTCGAACATGCCCGCAGCGCGCTGCACAATGTCCAGATGACCGTTGGTGATTGGGTCGAATCCGCCGGGATAGAGCGCGATCGTCATGACTGGGCCTCCGCGCGATACGTGTCGACAGCGCCGTCACCATAGCGCCGTTGGTCAATCCGTACTAGCCCACCAATCCGCTCGGGCGGCGCGGGAACTCCACCGGACGCCCGCGTCAACCGTCTCCACACGGCGATCGTGCCTGGCGGCAGGTTGGCCCGCTGCACGAGTGTCTCGACCACCGGTCTCGCGTCGACTCGATAGGGCGGATCGACGAAGATCAGGTCCGGATCGAGCGCAATCCGCGAGAAACAGCGCTCCACGGGCAAGCGGTGCACGCGCGCCAGCTCGGTCAATCCCAGTTCCTGCAGATTACGGCGAATCACGGCGCAGGCCGGGCCATTGCGTTCGACGAAATCGACCGATTCGGCGCCTCGGCTCAGCGCCTCGAGCCCCAGGTAGCCCGCCCCTGCGTAGAGGTCCAACACCCGTGCTCCCTCGACCAGCTCCCGTACCTCAGGTCGGTCGAAGATGGCGGAGCGAACGATAGCCGTAGCCGGGCGCGTGCCGTTGGCCGGCGATCGCAAGCGTCGACCCGCGAGCGCCCCTCCGACGATCCGCGGCTGCGCCCTCGACATCACTCCGCCTCCTCGGCTCGAATCGGCACCGTGATCACGTGACCAACTCGGACATCACCGTCGGAGACAACGAGTTGCGCCCGATAGTCTCCAGGCGTCGTGGGCAGATCCCAGAATTGCCAGCCGCTGCCGCTTGCGCCCGAGAGGTCGCCCGCCTCCACGCTGAAGATTGGGTCGAACAGGATCGCGTTGGGCAGCCGAAGGTCGGGTATCCCAGCCTCGAAGAATGCCGCCACAGCCGGCCAGAGATTGGCGTTGGCCGGGTCGGCAGCTGCATTGCTGATGTACACCCCGCCCAGTCCGTGCCTTGAGACCACCTCCAGCTGGAACGCCGCGCTGAAGCGGTTGTGGATCCAGACCGTCACTGCCGCTCCCGTCTGATCGGGATAGGTGAACGTCACAATTCGGTTGACGTTGTCCCAGCGAATTCCACCGGCGAGATTGTCGAGCAGGATTGACGTGCCCTGGAGCGTCACCCTCGATCCAGGTCGGTACGGGCCCGGTTCGCGAACGCTGAGTTCGGAAGCCGTGCCCAACGCATCCCGCTGCGTTGTCTCTCGGAAGCCGGTCGAATCGCGGACCACCGCATTCGAGCGCAACGCGAGCAATAGCTTGTTCGATTCGATCCGCTCAATCAGCGTCGGCAGCGAAGCCTCGATCGCGGCCTGAAACAGAGTCGGATCGAGCGGCGGTTCGATCACGATGAAGTCGGCCGATGCGCCCAGTTGCGAGAGGTCGTAGGCGCCCTCTCCCACGCCCCCGGCGGCGCTGATCGGAATGTGCACGGCAATGCCGCGATCGTCCCGGTGCAGCCGGTCGGCGAGCTCGCTGATGAACGAGGTGAACTGCGAACGCAAGGCCGGAGACACGTTGAGATAGTGAATGTCGACACCGTCGTATCGTCCGCTGTTGATCCCATGCTGGATGTTGGCGATGTGCTGCCGCCGCAAGTCGTCGGATGCGAGGATGTCGTTGACCAACTCGGCCTGGTCCGCGGTGGCGAACACGGTCGGCCAGATGTTCTGAGGCACTGCAGTTGCGGAGAAGCTCACGCTGCCCATCAAGGACCCGTCGCCGCCCGGTTGCCAGCCGTCGGGATGGACCAGCGTGAGGGAGCCGGCGAGGATGGACTGCGGTTCCTCGCCGTGCGGCAATCGCCCCGCAATGACATCCCGGAACTGAAGTCGGCGCAGAATTGCCAGGTTGTCCGGCGGCTGGCTCAAGGTGATGCGCGCCGAGACACGGTCGCTACTCAGCACCGCGTCGCCGAGCCGGATCCAGTCCTCTCCATCCCAGGTGTAGGCGCCGAGATTTCTCGCGTCCTGTGTGGGCGTCGTTAGCCGAAGCTCGAACTCGAATGGCGGCTGACGCCCCTCCGGGTAGCGGAACTCATAGATCGGCGAAGCGGCGCCCAGCACATCCGGGATCGGCGGCGCGGGTTCCAGCAGGCGTGCCTCGTACAACACGGGAAGCGACACGTCCGGGTCGGCGCCGTCCGCGACCCCGGACGTCTCATCGGAAGTGAACCCGGTGTCGATCAGTCCAGGCTCAAAGAAGAGCACGATGATCACCGCTGCGAGAAGCGCAGCGATGATCAAGATCAGCGTCACGCCTATGCCGCGGCCCCCGGTCGGCGGGACGCCCTGGCCTCTGCCTCCGCGTTGGCCGGGCGGGCCGAGGCGTCGCGAAGGCCTGGGCACAGGAGCAGGCGGCTGCTCCGGTTCCGGCTCGAACGGTGCCGTGGGTTCGGGCTGCTGCGCGCGGCGGCCCCGCCGAGGCGGCACCGAAGGAGGCTCGCCGATGCGTCGAACCGGCCGCGGCTGCCACTCGCCGCCGTCGCGCGTTGTCACGGCGCCCGGAGGTCTGGCGTGATGCTCAGGCGATACTCTTCGCCCTCGCGGTGAATGTGGACAACGACCGGGACATTGGGCTCAAGCGTGGCCAGAACGTTCAGGTACGGAGACTCAGCGTTGATCGGTGTTCCGTTGAGTTCACGCAGTACATCGCCTGGGCGGATACCTGCCCGCGCGAACGCGCCGCGGCGCTTCAGTTCAATCAGGAACGACCCTTCGCTCACCTCAAGGTCAAGTTGCTTCGCTGCGGTCGGGGTGAGCAGCCGTTCATCAACGACGCCGAATGTGGGCCGCGGGTAGAACCCCTGCTCCGCGATCGCGCGTGCAACATCGAGAACTGCATCTATCTGGATGGCAAATCCGACGCCGTCCACAAACTGGCCTTCGTGCGTGGTTCGGGCAATCACGGCAGTCATCCCGATAATGTCACCGTTCAGGTCTACCAGGATTCCGCCGGAGTTCCCGTGGTTGAGCGCCGCATCAGTCTGAATCAGATTGTCCTGTTCGTAGCGCTCTCTGAAGAACGAGGTATCGGGATCGCTCACGATACCCACGCTGACGGCTATCTCCTGGCCCAGAAGCGTATTCCCAATCGCCAGCACGGTCTCGCCGGCGGCAACAGAACTGGCGCTTCCAAACGACGGAACGACGAGCTCTTCGACATCTTCAAGTGCCTCGAGTCGTAGCACCGCTACGTCAGAGAACGGCACATCATCACCGAGCGGCCGGGCCGAATGACGGTCGCCGTTCGGGAAAATGACGACGAAGCTGGTCTTGTCTACGAGGACGTGGGCCGCAGTCACGATGTGACCGGCGTCGTCGAGCACGAAACCGGTCGCCAGCGCGGCAGGAACGACGACCACACCTTCCTCGTTGGTCCGCTCTGGCCCTTCAGCGTCGATGATCACCACCGAGGCGGCGACCCGTTCATACAGCTCGGAGATTCTGTTCTCCTGGGCCGCAATCGAGCGCTCCATGCGTGCTGCCAGTTCATCTGTGGAATTCTGCATCGCTCGTTCGACGGCCTGGCCCACGGCTTGTTCAACCACCGCTTCCATGGCCGCGTCCACCTCCTCCTGCGAACGGCCATCGCCGCCTCCCAGGGTCGCCACCACGACTGCGCCGCATACGGCGCCGACTAGTGCTGAAATCAGGGAGATTGTGAAAATGTGACGCACGTTACACGGATGCCTGTGTGCGCAGGCCTGATCTGTCGTTCTTGGCTGCTATCGTAGCCTGCCATAAAGTCCTTAGGAATCGCGTAGGTTGAACAGGACAGGCAGGATTCGTGGTACTCCGACGTTCAGTTCCCATCACTGCAGATGGTCTGCAGCGTTTGCGAAACGAGCTGGTCACGCTGAAGGAACGCCGCCGACAGGCGGCCGAATTGATCCAGCAGTCGCGCGAGGATTCGCCCGGTGCGCGCGACGAAGGCGAGGGCAGCGAGACCAAGAACGAACAGGCCTTCATCGAGGGCCGAATTCGCGAGATCGAAGCGGTCATCTCAGCCGCGGAGTTGATTGACGAGCAGGAAGTCCAGGGTTCCGATGTCGTGCGCGTGGGTTCGACCGTCACCGTGCGACCCACGCCCAAGCGGACCGATGTGACCTATCGCATCGTCGGTCCTGCTGAGGTCGACCCCAAGAATGGGTTCCTTTCGGATGAGTCGCCGGTTGGCCGGGCGTTGCTCGGCGCCAGGGTCGGTGACACTGTGGAAGTGGCGACGCCGACCGGCGTGCGCAAGTTCAAGGTCAAGGCAATCTCATAGACATGTGCGGTCTCCGGCTGAGCGGCAGGAGGCCGCAGCTTGAGGAACGCACGCACGATGACCGAATCTCAGCAATCAACTTCTGACACCAGCTATCTCCGAGAGATCATGGCCGAGCGCCAGGCCAAGGCAGATTCGCTGCGGGCCAGCGGCATCGATCCCTATCCCCCGCGGACCCGCCGAACCCATGCCATCGGCGATGCCATCAACCTGTTCGGCGCACACGAGGCTGAATCACCCGACAGCGATGGACCGACCGTCACCGTGGCAGGACGCATCGCCGCGATCCGAAACATGGGCCGGATCGCCTTCATTGATCTTGAGGACGACAGCGGACAAATCCAGATCCTCGCCAGCAAGCGATCGCTGGGCGAGGCGTGGGCCCTGCTCGAGAGGTTTGACCTCGGGGATTTTCTCGAAGCAACCGGCCCCCTGATCCGTTCCCGGCGCGGAGAGATCTCGGTCCAGGCGGACACAGTCGCCATGCTCAGCAAGGCGCTGCGACCACCGCCTGAGAAGTACCACGGATTGCAGGACATCGAAACTCGCTATCGCCAGCGTTACCTGGACCTGATCGCCAATGACGAGGCCAAGGAAGTGCTGCGCACGAGGTCGCGCATCGTCTCCGCGATGCGCCGCTTCATGGACGATCGCGGCTTCATCGAGGTCGAGACGCAAGTTCTCCAGACTGAAGCCGGCGGAGCCGCAGCGCGTCCGTTCCTGACTCACTTCAATGCTCTCGACGAACCACGCCAGCTTCGGATTGCGCTGGAGTTGCACCTCAAGAGACTCATCGTCGGCGGCTTCGACAAGGTCTACGAGATCGGCCGGATCTTCCGCAACGAGGGCTTCGGTAACCGTTGGAACCCCGAGTTCACGATGCTCGAGAGCTACGAGGCCTACACGGACTACAACGGCGTCGCCGAGATGGTTGAGGCCGCGCTCGCGTACGTCTCGGAAGCGGTGACAGGCTCCACGAGGGTGCCATGGCGTGACGGCGGGATCGACTTGACGCCGCCGTACGAGCGAATCACGATGGTGGACGCTGTGCGCGAACATGTGGGCGTCGATTTCCGCGACTACCCAACCGTCGAGTTGATGGAGGACCTGCTCCGCGAGAACGGCGTCGGTATCCCGGCCGACGCGGGTTGGGGCAAGCTGTTCGACCAGCTCGTCTCAGAACGCGTGGAGCCGCATTTGCAGCAGCCGACCTTCCTGCTCGACTATCCACTGGCAATCTCCCCGTTGGCCAAGCGGACCGAGTACGACGACACCCTGGTCGAGCGGTTTGAGCTCTTCGTCGGAGGCTGGGAACTGGCCAACGCCTACACGGAACTCAATGACCCGGTCGACCAGCGAGCACGGTTTGAAGAGCAAATCCGACTGAAGGCGGCCGGAGACGATGAGGCCGAACTGCTCGATGAAGACTTCATCGTCGCACTCGAACACGGCATGCCGCCGACCGGAGGTCTGGGGATGGGCATGGACCGGCTGGCCATGCTGTTGACTAACTCACAGTCCATTCGCGACGTCATCCTCTTCCCACAAATGCGTAAGCTCTCCGATTGACCCGATCCGGCTAGATCGAGTCGCGCGTCACGCCTGACCCGACGAGGCTGTCGATCTGCGACTCGTCGAATCCCAACTCAGCGAGGATTTCGCGTGTCTCGCTGGCAAACGGCTTTGTCGCCGGCGGCTGCTGGAAGCCGTCATGGCCCAATGCGACAGGCGGCGCGAGGATTCGCACCGGCCCGATCTGTGGATGCTCAAGGTCGTACAGCATGTCGTTGGCGGCGGCCTGCGGATCGTCGAGAATCTCGAACGGCATCAGGACTCTCGACGCCGGGACGCCGGCCTCGGCGAGCAGCGTCTCCCACTCCTTGGTAGTGCGCGATTGCATGATCGCTTCCGCCGCCTCGCGGAGGCGCTCGTAGTGCTCAGCGTGGTGATTCGGATCGTCGCCGGTGTACTCGTCCTCCAGCCCGATCGCCAGGCTGAAAGCGGCGCGCAATCGCGTGCTGCCACACGCCACAGCAAGCCAGCCGTCCGAGGTGGTGTATGTGCGGAAGTAGATGTCGGCCATGATCCGCGCGCGCGCCGACGGTTGCGCCATGCGCTGCTCCGAGTACGGAGCGCCGCGCGAGCGCATGTCCGCCAGCTCCTGGCGCGACTCGTTGTGGATCGGACCATCGGCCGACTCGACCCGCAGCATTTGATTGTTGTTCAGCGTCATGGCCGCCTGCATGAGAGAAGCGTGGACCTCTGCGCCGTGTCCGGTGTTGGCGCGGCGGAAGAGCGCGGAAGCAATTCCAAAGGCCAGCGACATCGCCGCCATGTAATCCGCGCTGACCGGGTCGCCGCTCAGAGGACGGCCGTCGTGCTCTCGACCGTTGGCGACCATCAGACCACTGCGCGCCTGGACCACGATGTCCATCCCGGCGAGTCCCGCATCGGGTCCGTAGCGCCCAAACGGCGTCACAGTCGCAACGATCAACCGCGGGAATCTCTCGCGGAGCGTTTCAGCATCGAGGCCGAATTGGGCTGCCAGCCCGGGCCGGAAGTTCATTAGCGCCACGTCGGCGCGACGGAGCAGCGCATCGATGATCTCGGCGGCACCCTCGTGCCGCAGATGAAGCGGGAGCGATCGTTTACCGCGGTTCCGCGACAGGTAGATGCGAGACTCCATCGGTGCCAGCTGCGCCAGGCGGCGTGTCGGATCTCCTTCGAGCGACTCGATCTTGATCACCTCCGCACCACCCTCGGCCAATAGCTGGGCCGCAAATGGCACGGCCACAAACTGTCCGAACTCCACAACCCGAATACCATCGAACGGCTGCTCGCTCGCCGGATCCGGTGCATCGCTGGACATCGGGCACTCCTCTTCGTCAACCTTCCAATGGGACGCTACCACCTGCACGAGCATCAAATGACTGTCCGCTACGCCGAAGTCGCAGTCCTCAATGGCAGCCCGCAACATGGCAGCTTCACCTATGCCGTCCCTGAGGGCATGGCGCTGCGACGCGGCATGTCGGTTGTGGTGCCCTGGCGGACGCAGTGGTGCGCGGGAATCGTCATCGAGGTGACCGATGAATCGGAAATCGCCGAGCCGCGGCCGATCGATTGCGTGCTCGATCCGGAACCGGTCGTCACGACACGGCAACTGGAACTGGCCAGCTGGATCAGCGATCGCTATCTCGCTCCGATCGCACAATGTGCGGCCCTCTTCCTCCCGCCTGGAACGCCTGCCAGGCCGAGACGGAACCCGGCATCGTTCAGGCCGATCATCCCCGCTCAACCAAGAGTTCCGAAGCGACTAACACTCGACATAAGTCTTCGGAGGCTTCGGGAAGTCACCGAGCGCTGGCCGATGAGCAAACCCTCCCGCCAAGCCAGTCTGCTGCTGCGACTGGTCAATGGTCCGCTCCCGATCGATGAGGCTGCCCGCGTGCTGGGCGGGACTCGCCCGCTGGACAGATGGCTCGCTTCCACATCGATGGCCGTTCGCGAATCTGACCTCATTCGTCTCGACATTCCCCCACCGGATGCGCACTCGGCTGCGGACTCACTTCGTCGTACCGCTGCCGAGCGCAGGCAACTCGCCCTGATGAGGACGCTTGAGGTGGGCGCCATGGATGAAACGCAAGCGAGGAGATCGACCGGCGCGACCGCGGCGGACGTGGACGCGCTCGAGCAGATGGGATATCTGCAGCGGCTCGCCGAATCCGAATCACCTGAACGCCCCGAAGCGATCCCAGCTCCTCGACTGAGCGAACGGCAGCAGTTCGCTGCAAGCGAAATCGCCTCAGCCATCGACGCCGATGGGGGCGACACCTTCGTCCTCCACGGCGTGACCGGAAGCGGGAAGACCGAGGTCTATCTGGCCGCCACAGAGCACGCGCTCGATCTGGGTCACGGTGTGGTCGTACTCGTTCCTGAGATCGCGCTCGCGCCGCAGACCATCGCCCGTTTCGAAGCTCGGTTCCCCGGTCAGGTGGCAGTCAGGCATTCAAGATTGTCCGCGCGGGATGCGCGCGAGCAGTGGCGGCAGGTGCACGCCGGCAAGAAACGAATCCTGATCGGCGCTCGCTCTGCCCTGTTCGGACCGATGCGCAGCCTGGGACTCGTCATCCTGGACGAAGAGCACGAATGGACATACAAGCAGGTCGATCCGCAACCGCGATACCACGCCCGAACCGTCGCGCAGGAAATCGCCCGAAGCTGGGGCATCGTCACCGTGCTCGGTTCCGCGACGCCCGACCTGGTGACCATGGCCGATGCTCACGCCGGCAACAGCCGACTGGTGACCATGCCCGAACGGATTCAGGCCGGATCGGACGCGCCGATCGCCATCCCGCCGCCAACCGTGGATGTCGTCGACATGCGAGAGGAGTTGAGGGCTGGCATCCGCTCAGTGTTTAGCCGTGCGCTGGATGCCGCGATATCAGACGCGCTGATACGTGATGAACAGGTCCTGCTCTTCCTCAACCGCAGAGGAATGGCCGCACTGGTCTGCCGCGCTTGCGGGAACGCGGTCGAGTGTGAGCGCTGCGCCGTAGCGATGACGTTGCACCGACCTGGCCCGTATCTCCAGTGCCACGAATGTGGGCAGCGTCAGCAGGCCGTGCGGGAGTGTCCATCATGCTTCGACCAGCGCATCGGTGCGATGAGTTTCGGTACAGCGCAACTGGAGTCGGAGGTGCGCCGCCGCTGGGGAGACGTGTCGATCACCAGATGGGACCGCGACACCTCACGGACGGGGGGCTCGCACGAAGCGTTGCTTCGAGAGTTTGCCGAGCGTCGCTCGCAAGTACTGATCGGCACGCAGATGATTGCCAAGGGTCTCGATCTCCCCAGCGTCACCTTGGCCGGAGTTGTCAACGCCGATCTGTCCCTGCGCGAGTCCGACTACACCGCGTCTGAACGGACCTTTCAACTGCTCTCGCAAGTTGCGGGTCGAGCCGGTCGAGGCGAGTTGGGCGGTCGCGTGATCATCCAGACGTACTCGCCCGACCATTTCGCGGTCACCGCCGCGGCTGCGCACGACTATGAGGCGTTCTACCGGCCCGAAATGGATCTCCGATCCAGGCTGGACAATCCGCCGTATGGACGTCTGGCCCGCCTGATGGTGTCGCGCTCCACCGAGAGCGAAGCCGACCAGGAAGCCGAGCGTACGGCGATGGAGCTGTCTCGATTGCGCGCGACGACGCCCGGCGCGGTTGCGCAGGTGATCGGACCCGCTCCGGCGAATCCGGCGCGACGACGCAGTCAATGGCGGCGCCAGGTAGTGCTCAAAGGTGAGGACCCGGCGCGCCTCCTGGCCCAGATTGAGTTGGGGCGTGGCTGGTCCGTCGACATCGACCCGGTCGACTAGAACGCTTCGAACGCCACGCGCACCGCCACCAGCAGCATCCCGACCGCGAGTAGTCGCGACAGCCACGACTCCCTGATCCTGGAGGCGACCGCGAGCCCGATCGGATTGGCGATGATCGCGCCGATCAAGAGGGGCGGCACATCGGAGAGCGGATCCCCAAAATGCTGCGTTGCCGTGTGAAAGATGACTACGACGAACGCGATGCTGGTGACGATCGCGTGGGAGGCGGGAACTCCAAGCCAGGCAGGCATACGCATCACGCGAATGGTGATCGTTGCAAAGAACAAGCCTCCACCGATGCCGGCGAGCGATGTGAGCACCGACGTGGCGCCGATCACGGCTAGCGAGCGACGGACGGGAATCCAGTAGAGATACAGTTCGCCGCGACGATCGCGGATCATGCGTCGCCAGCCGCGCCGCCCGACGGTTCCGGCATCGCCCGTCGGTCGCCAGATGAGGTAGGTGCCCAGCGCCGCGAGGAGCGCCGTGAACCCTCCCGCAAAAGCCTCTC
Organism: Dehalococcoidia bacterium; assembly: GCA_965208665.1. Lineage (GTDB taxonomy): Bacteria > Chloroflexota > Dehalococcoidia > Bin125 > Bin125 > Bin125. The sequence continues at coordinate 631,420 of CBDBPH010000002.1, read as the reverse complement.
GCGGCAGCTGAGCAGTCCCGGTCGCACCGATCAGTCCTGCCGGTACCGCGATGGCGGCGGCCATCCCGACGGCTCGGTAGTCGACTCGTTTCTCCCGCGCCAATCGCGCGGCTGCCAGTCCCGACGTGGCCAGGACCAGGCACATCGAAGCGAGCGCGACCTCCGCCGGACTGGCTTCAGCGTTCCTCGTCAGCAGCACCGGAGCGAACAGGAAGCCGCCACCGGCCCCAACGGCAGTGGCGTACACGCCAACCGCGATGCCCACGCCGATCAGGACGACGAATTCAACCCAGTCCATGCCCTCAGGCTACGACCGCCGGGTGCGAGTCCTACTGTTTGGGGATCTGCGGCAGCAGCCAGCTCAGGAAGGCGTCCTGGCTTCGGGTCTGCATGTAGAAACGTCCGGGCCCTTCGAGCTTGCAGACCAGGCCTTCGCCCGACAACAGGGTCGTCTTCCAGCCACCCGAGCGGCCGACGCTGTGCTTGACCGATTCGTCGAACGCCACCATGTGGCCCGTGTCGACGGTGTATTCCTCGCCGATGTTCAGTTCCTTCAGGTGGATCGCGCCGTAGCTAGAGAGGAACAACAGACCATGTCCGGTGCAGCGGAGGAGGATCAGACCCTCGCCCGAGAAGAAGCTCTTCGCGCCGCCCCAGGACGTATCGACCTCGATCTCGGGTGTTGCAGCGAGGAATGATCCCGACTGCACGAGCACCGAGTTGCCGTTCATCTCAATCGCCTGGATGTCACCGGGCAAACCCGGCGCAATCGTGACCTCGCCCGACTGCTCGGCCGTGAACGTGTTGATGAAGAAACTCTCGCCGCCCAGCACCGACCGCTTGAGTCCACCGAGCAGCCCGCCGCGCATCCCGGTCTCGATCGAAACGCTGGCCGACATCGAGACCATCGCCCCCGCCTCCGCCTGTAGCTGTTCACCTGAGGCCAGTTGGATCTGTGCCAGGGCGTAGGACGGCCGGTGAAGAATCTCGTACTGCATGTGGAATGGTCCTTTGCATTTGATCCGTTCTCAACACTGTATGCGGGAGGCCGCCGTCCCCCTAACCCTCTCCCGCAGGGAGGGGATCAGAACACTCCCTCTCCCTCTGGGAGAGGGCTGGGGTGAGGGTCCGGCCCTAACCTACGTCGCGCATGAACTGACGGATCGCCTCCAGCGTGTCGGGCAGCTTCTCCGGCGAGCGAGCGTCCACGTCGAGGCAGCGCGCGTTGGGCGCTTCATTGCAGATTCTGTGACCGATGCCGGTTGGATGGAACGGATCGGCCCCGGGAAGTACCAGCATTGGCGAGTGCGTGCGCCGCACCGCGACCTCATTCACGGCGAAGTACGGCGATCCTGTTGGCCACATCCCGTCTCGAAACTCGACCACGAGGGCGATGTATGCCTCTCGCCGCATCGTTCGCAAGGCGTCGGCGTACAGCGGATCGTCGTGGATCCGCTGCGCGAACGGCCCCGCTTCATTGTTTTGCATGAACACCGGATCACGATTGGCTGACTCGATAACGGCTTCCAGCCCCTCCGCCCGAGCCAGGCGAATCGTGGGGTTGAACATGTCGTAGAACGTCTCGGGCGAATTGGTCTCGTCCAGCCCGACGGGATCCTGCATGATCAGCCCACCGACGCGCGCCGGGGCCTGGTCGCCGAGGCGCAGCGCATAGGCGCAGCCGATGCAACCGCCCATCACGTGCGCTCGCGGCACGCCGAGGTCGTTCAGCACCGCCACCTGATCAAGCATCGCCGTGTCGTAGCTGAACGGTTCGAGCGAGGTCTTGCTCCGACCGCAGTGGCGCTGATCCATGCCGATCACCATGAACTCGTCGGCGAACGACTCGATCGGGTTGATCACTGACCGCTGCCAGAATTCGATCTGCGAGTTCACCCCGCCCGGAGCCAGCAGCAGCAGCGGTGTGCCGCCGTTGCTCTCGCCGAAGACTTCGTAGTGGATCGTCGTGCCGTCCGGTCGCATCACGTCAGCCATTGCCGCGCTCCTATCAAGCGGAGTCAGTCTATCGGCAGGCTCACTTCGTTACCCTTGCGCTACTCAGGAATGGTAGGACTGGCCATGGTGACCACCGACGCACCGCGACTCACGCTCGACACCCTCGATATCACCAACTCCGACCGCTACCGCGACCACGGGTACCCGTGGGCGGAGTGGGATCTGCTCCGTCGTGAGGCTCCCGTCTACTGGTATCAACGCCCGGAGTTCGAACCGTTCTGGGCGATCACCAAGCACGCCGACATTCGTTACATCAGCGCCCATCCTGAGCTGTTTTCGAACTCGCAAATGCTGCGGCTGAACACGGCGCAGAAGCTCAATCAACAGCAGACCGAGCGTGAGTTCCAGACCTATCGGCACGGAGGCGATCCGTCCGATCCTCAGGACTTCATCTGGATGGATCCTCCGGAGCATCGGCAGCATCGGGGGATCGTGGCGCGGCACTTCACGCCCCGGGTGATGAAGACGCTGGAGGACCACTTTGCGGAGCTGGCGGACGACTACGTCTCGGACTTCGCCGAGAAGGTCGTGGCGAGCTTTGCCGAACGGGGTGCGGATTCGGCTGTGGACGTGGTGCATGAACTCTCGGCCAAGCTGCCGGTCGCGGCGATCTGCGACATGGGCGGGGTGCCGGAGGAGGACTGGGAGAAGATCTTCGAGTGGACGGAGGCGTTCGCCGGTCAGGACGATCCCGAGTACTGGGAACCGGGCGAAAACTCGTTCCAGGCCACTCAGCGTGTGGTCAGGCAGTGGTTCCAGCACACTCAAGGGTTGATCGACGAGCGTCAGCGCAACGGTTTCGGCGACGATTTGCTGAGCGATCTGCTGCGGGCGGAAGTCGACGGTCGCAAGCTCACCGCGGACGAGGTGCACAACTACTTCTTCCTGCTGCTCGGGGCGGGCAATGAGACGACGCGGAATGCGATCACGGGCGGGGTCAAGGCACTGCTGGACCATCCGGAGCAGATGCAGATGCTGGTCGAGGACGAGTCGCTGGTGCCGTCGGCGGTCGAGGAGATCCTGCGTTGGACCTCGATCGTGATCCAGTTTCAGCGAACCGCGGTCGAGGACGTCGAGCTGGGCGGTCAGCTGATTCGCAAGGGTGAGTCGGTGGTGTTGTGGTATCCGTCGGCGAATCGGGATGAGGAGATCTTCGAGGATCCCTACAAGTTCGACATCACGCGCAAAGAGAACGACCATTTCGCCTTTGGCGGCTACGGCGAGCACTTCTGCCTGGGCGCGAATCTAGCGCGCTGGGAGATGCGCTCGATCTTCCATGCACTGCGTCCGATGCTGCCGCAACTCGAGATTGCGGCTGACCCGGAGTACGTGATCTCCTTCCTCCACGTCGGTGGGATCAAGCGCCAGATGGTGCGTCACCGCCCGGCCTAATCCCGTTGTTGCCGTAGCATTTCGCACAACAGGACGAAGAGGAGCTCCCATGGTCATCGCCGACGCGCCAGCACTGTCACTCGACACCGTCGATATCACCGACGCGGATCGCTACCGCGACGTCGGCTATCCCTGGGCAGAATGGGACCTGCTGCGCCGTGAAGCGCCGGTCTACTGGTACCAGCGGCCAGGCTTCGAGCCGTTCTGGGCGATCACAAAACACTCTGATATCCGCTTCATCTCGTCACACCCCGAGCTGTTCTCGAACACGCAGATGCTGCGCCTGAACAAGGCGTCCAAGTTGGCCTCTGCCCAGCGCCAGCGCGAAGCCGGCACCAACCGCACCGGTGGACACCCCGACGATCCGCCCGACTTCATTTACATGGATCCGCCCGAGCACCGACAGCACCGCAGCCTCGTTGCGCGGCACTTCACCCCGCGCATGATGAAGATGCTTGAGGATCACTTCGCCCACATGGCAGAGAACTACGTCTCGGACTTCGCCGACAAGGTCGTCGCCGACTTCGCCGAGCGCGGTTCGACATCCGCGGTCGACGTGGTCCACGAACTCTCGGCCAAACTTCCCGTCGCCGCGATCTGCTCGATGGGCGGCGTGCCCGAGGAGGATTGGGATCAGATCTTCGAGTGGACAGAGGTGCTCGTCGGCGCGGAGGACCCCGAGTACCGCTTGCCCGGTGAGACACCCAGCCAGGCCAGCCAGCGTATCTCGGTCGAGTGGTTCCATTACAACAACAACCTGATCGAGGAACGCAAGCGGAATCTGGGCGACGACCTGCTAAGCGACCTGCTCCGTGCTGAGGTCGATGGACGCAAGCTTACGCCGGGCGAGATCCACGGCTACTTCGTATTGCTGCTGGCCGCCGGCAATGAGACGACTCGGAACTCAATTTCGGGCGGGGTGAAGGCGTTGATCGACCATCCCGAACAGATGCAGATGCTGGTGGACGACGCCTCATTGGTGCCGTCCGCAGTGGAGGAAATCCTGCGCTGGACCTCGATCGTGATCCAGTTCCAGCGGACTGCGGTGGAGGACGTCGAGCTACGCGGCCAGACGATCCGCAAGGGCGAATCGGTGGTGCTGTGGTATCCATCCGCGAACCGCGACGAGGATGTCTTTGAGGACCCCTACCGGTTCGACATCACCCGCGAAGACAACGACCACTTCGCCTTCGGTGGCTACGGAGAACACTTCTGCCTCGGCGCCAATCTTGCCCGCTGGGAGATGCGCTCAATCTTCCACGCGCTACGGCCAATCCTGCCGCAGCTCGAGCTCACCGCCGATCCCGAGCACGTGATTGGCTTCCTGCACGTGGGCGGAATCAAGCGTCAGATGGTCCGTTACCGCCCTGCATAGCGTGCAATTCGCCCGCCGGAACGGGTATCTTCATGGCGATCTCCCCGTCGGAGATCGCCATGGAGGCTTCGAATGGTTACCGCCGAACGACCCGCATTGACGCTGGACACGCTGGACATCACCGACACGTCGATTTACGTCGAGCATGGCTACCCATGGGAGGCGTGGGACATACTGCGCCGCGAAGCGCCGGTGTACTGGTACCAGCGGCCTAACTTCGAGCCGTTCTGGGCGATCAGCAAGCATGCCGATGTGCGCTACATCTCGTCGCATCCGGAGCTGTTCTCCAACACCCAGATCTTGCGGATCAACGACACCGAGTCGGTCGGAATCAGCGAGCGGGGCCGCGAGGTCAACGCGAACCGCTACGGGGGACACCCCGGCGAGCCGCCGGACTTCATCTTTATGGACCCACCAGAGCATCGGGAGCATCGGCGTTTGGTGGCGCACCACTTCACGCCCCGGATGATGAAGCGGCTCGAGGATCACTTTGCCGAGATGTCAGAGAACTACATCTCGAGTTTTGCGGACAAGATCGTGGCCGACTTTGCCGAACGCGGGCAGACGAGCGCGCTTGACGTAGTGCACGAGGTCTCGGCGCTGCTACCGGTCGCGGCGATCTGCGACATGGCCGGCGTGCCGGAGGACGACTGGGGCCAGATCTTCCACTGGACCGAGACGGCCGGGGGCGCGGCAGACCCGGAGTTCCGGTTGCCGGGCGAAGATCGCGAGCAGACGATTCGTCGGGTGAACCTGGAGTTCAATGTCTACAACGAAGGGCTCGTGCGCGAACGCGAGGCGAGTGGGCTCGGCGACGACCTGCTCAGCGACCTGATGCGCGCCGAGGTTGGCGGCGAACACCTGACGCCACGCGAAATCTCCTCGTACTTCCGCTTGCTGATCGGCGCCGGCAACGAGACCACGCGCAACTCGATCACCGGCGGCATCAAGGCGCTGCTCGACCATCGCGATCAGCTCGACGATCTGGTTGCCAACCCCGAGCTGGTTCCCTCGGCGGTCGAGGAGATCCTGCGCTGGACCTCGATCGTGATCCAGTTCCAACGCACGGTGACGGAAGACCTGGAACTGCGCGGCAAGACGCTGCGCAAGGGCGACTCGATCGTGATGTGGTACCCGTCAGCCAACCGCGACGAAGAGGTCTTCGCAGACCCCTACAAGTTCGACATTCGCCGCGATCCGAACGACCACTTCGCGTTCGGCGGCTACGGCGAGCACTTCTGCCTGGGCGCGAATCTCGCCCGGTGGGAGATGCGCTCGATCTTCCACGCGCTCCTGCCGATCTTGCCGAATCTGGAGCTGGCGGGCGAACCGGTAATGGTTCCGAAGTCGCTCCACGTCGGCGGCATCAAGCGACAGATGGTGCGCTACCGAGCGCAGTAAATCTCCCTGGTCCCATACAGTGGTGGAGATGTTGTTCTCCACCCGGAACAATCGGACCCTGGTTGCTCTAGTACTGGCGGTGATCGCATCCACCGCCGCGTATCTGACCGTCGACATCACCGGGGCCCAGGGTCCCGGGCCGACCGACCCGGGCTACGCGCTGACCGCCCAGATGCTTTCGCGCGTAGACGACAACGGCCGAATTGAACTCTGCCTGCGGACCGATGACGGCCAGGTGATCTGTCCGCGAGCCCGTTTCTTGCATCCCGACCTCGTATCAACGGATCGCTGGATCCCGAGCGGCGAGATCGCCTGGATGGCACCGATCGATCTCGATCGCATCCTCTACAAAGTCTCAGCGTCGCCGGCCCGACCGAACGAACCGGCCTGTCAGCCGAGCGTGGAGCGGATGTTGTCGGCCACCTGGAAGGTCGAGACTTCCGGGACGTTCGGCACGGCGTTTCATATCGGGAACGGGCGCTTCATCACCTCGCAACATGTGATCGACGGTCGACCCCCGTTCGTGTCGCTGATTCATGGCGATCGAACGATTGGCGCGGCAGTGCTCGGGGTCGATCCAGAACTCGACCTCGCGTTGCTGGCGGTGGAGACGCCCGAGCTGGTGTCCGACGTGCCGAGCCTGGCGTTGCGCTCTCCGACCCAGGAGGATGTCGGCCAGCCCGTGATGCTCGTCGGTTACCCCGGCGGCGAGGCGTTGACGGTCTCCGGCGGCGGAGTGGTGATCCAGGTGTGGGACAACAACATCCAGACCTCCACCGCGATTCGCGGAGGGAACAGCGGCGGTCCGATGTTCGACGCCTGTGGGAACGTCATCGGTGTGCTCTGGGCGGGCGGCAGCTCGTGGGCGTACACGTACTCCGGTCACGCTCTGCAGACGTCGCTGCGGCGCATCAACGAGAGCTGGCCGCGCTGGCCGCGAGAGCCCGAATCGGTTCCCGCGACGTTGCATGCGGCAGGTCGGATGATCTGGCACTACGGCGCCGAGCCGCCGCAGGGCGTGGACTGCTCCGAGCTGGACGGAGACTGGTGGCTTGGTGTCTCGGCGGTGGCGGACGAGGCAGAGGTGCGCAGTGACCTTGAGCGGACCGGATGGCGTCAGGTCGGTGTCTGCGGCGCTGACGGACCCGACGATTTCGACAACGGACGCACCTACATCGCGGCGCTGGAGCGAATCGGTCCGCAGCCGCTGATCGACTGCTCTGAGCATGAACTCGCATTCGTGGAGACCGAGCTCTACCAGGGCAGGCAGGGGTTCGGCGAACTGAGACTGACCAGCCACGGTCTGGGACCGAACTGCCCCGGCTTGCTCCGCTATCGGCTGCTCGTCGCCTTCGACGATCCGATCGGCAGCGCCGCCGAGCTCGGGGCGACGCTCGTTGGCTCAGACGGATCGCTCCAGGTCGGCAGTTGGTCGGCACGCTCGTTCCGGACGCTGGGCGATGCGCCGGATGGGCTGATTACATCCCTCTGGCAGGAGTGGACTGCGGCGTCCCGGTTTGACCCGGTCGCGGTCCGCGTGGCTGCAGGAGAGCGGCGTTGGCTCGTCCAGCTCGCGCCTGAGATATCCGATTCGTCGACCGCGACCGCGGCTCTCGCCGTTGAGCAGACCGTCCGCATCGTGGTACGAGTCGACGCGGAGAGCGGCACGGTTCGGGCCTGTCTGCGCAGCGCCGACGGCGTGGAATGTGGCGCCGACGACGGGGTTCTTGCGTATCCGTCCGCTAGCGGCCGCTGGCGCGCCTCGGCTCCGGTCCGCTGGACCGCAGACTTGCCGGTCGAGGCCACTCCCCTGCTTGCGCATGTCGCCGAGCCGCCGCCGACGTGTGCATATCGCAATCCTGACGAGCTGTACGCCTGGCAGTTCAACTCGCTGGCCGGCAGCGGGACGGCGGTACATGTCGGCAAGCGTCAGTTCCTCGTCAACGGTCGCCAGGCTCCCGAGACTGCGCCTTGGGGCGTCGTGTCGCGCGGCGACATCTCGCTTCCGGTGATCCGCGTGGCCTTCGACGAACGCAACGACCTGGCGCTGGTCGAGCTGTTCGATCCGGAAGACGCACCGGATCTGGGCGCTCCGGCCAGGTTTGGCAGCACGGGGGGCGGCCTCATCGGCGGCCACGCCCACTTGCTCTCGTATCCCTCCGGGCTCGCCGAGCGACACCTGCTGACGCTGCTCGACGTTGCCGGGGTTACGCAGCGAGTGATTCGCGTCGAACCGACGGGCATCAGGCGGCACGGGGCTCCGCTGATCGACCTCTGCAGTGGCGAACTGCTTGGGATGTCGATTGGTGGCGACGATCTCTTGCGGGCCGAGACCGTTGAGGCGGCGCTCGATGACATGCGCAGTCGCGCCGAGCGTCCGGTCTACTCGCAGAATGGACCTCCCGCTCATGGTTCGGCAGCGATTCACGCGCAGCCGTTGTACGCGGGACCAATCCAACCGGAGTTCTCCGGCAGGATCTGCGATGTGCATCCATCGGAGCGATTCGACACTCACTACGCCGTCTATGCGGCCTCGGTCGACAACCCGGATGTCTGGCAGGTCTACGAGAAGGACGGAGCCCGGCCCGACACCTGCGATTTCGGAGACAAGATCTTCATCGTCGAGTACCGGGCCGACGAGGAGCCGGAAGCGGTCTGCATCGAACCGCGGCGGCCGTTGTCTCCGGTCTCAGACGTGGAGTGGGAACTCGAAGCGCCGGATGGAATCGAGTTGTTGCTGGCGACGAGCTTCCCTCGCGACGACTGTCCGGGACTATCGACGCTCGAGCAGACGAGGTGGTTCTCGACCCACTACTTCAAGCTGCGCAACACCAGTCGCCATGACTTCGACCGATTGACGGTGCGCCTCTACAACGACGCCGACAAGCGCTACATCCCGCGTCGAGACATCTACTCATTCGCCGACTCCGACGTCTGGGGCTGGCGCGTCAACGTGACCGAGGGAGAGCCGGTCAAGGTGGTGGTGACGGTTCGATAGTCCTCGAGAGTGGCCGGCCGAGCGGCGGTGTTCGGGTGGGCGAGAGAATTTCGACGGGTTGGGCACGATTTCCTGCTGTGGGCAGGCGATCGCGCCTATTGGCGTTCGGCCTTGTTCGGTTTTGTTCGGTTCTGTTCGGCTGAGGTCGAACATTACCAGGGCAGGGCTCGTTCGACGATCGGGTGTTGGGGTCCCTCACTTTCAGGTGTTCAGCAGAATTTTTTCTGGAGTCGCTGGAGAGCGCAAGTCCAGTGTTTTGCTGCAGATCGAGGCATTTCGACTTTCAGGTTCTTTCAGGTTTTTTCGGCTCAGTTGAAATCTGTCCGGAGCGCGGCGTGGCGCGGCGCTGAGAAACACACTCGGATTGTTCGAGGGTTTCGGCGATGTCGCTGACGGCACGGCATTCTCCCATTGAGGGCATCATTTAGCACAAGTGTACTGCGGCCTGACGGTGGTGGGAGCGGGAGATTTCGTCTGTGTGGCGGCGGCGACAGTCGGGCCAGGGGCGGTCGTCCCTGTCTTCCCTGGTCTGGCCGTCGAGGGTGAAGACGACGCGGGCCTTCCGGCCATCATCGCGGCGAGGATGCGGCCACGGCCGAATCGCCGGAGATCGCGATACCTTGTGCCCTAGACCAATGCCCGCTGCTCCGATGTCGACGTGTCATCTCACTGTTCGAATTGCCGTGATCGTGATGGCAACATGCGCGGCGCTTGCCGCGATCGGAGTTCTTCTCTCACTGGTCTCCGCAGAAGAGCCGGACTTTGGGCCGAGCGTCTCGGCCTCGCCGTCAGCGCTCGTTGGTCCGCAGTACCCCGTTCGCGGTGAGATCGTGGCGCAGATCCGCGAGGACGGGCGAATCGAGCTCTGTTTTCGGCCGGAGTCAGGAGAGCTTGTCTGCCCCCGGTCAAGAGTCTTGAGTCCTGAAACCGCCAGCAGGGATCGCTGGATTTCGAGCAGCGAGTTCTCTTGGCGCGTCCTTGTTGATCCTGATCGGGTGATCTACCCCCCAACGCTCGCTCATGAAGAGGTCGAGTTGGCAGGGGACTGCACACCGGATTTCGAGCGAATGATGGAGGCCACCTGGAAAGTCGAGACGACCAGGGCGAGAGGCAGCGGCTTCTACATAGGCAACGGACGCTTCGTTACAGCCCACCACGTGATCGACGACGCGCCGCCGTTTGTTGCGCTTACACACGGTGATCGCGCCGTGGCGGCTCAAGTGTTGGGCTCAAGTCCTGAGCACGACGTGGCGCTGCTGGAAGTGTTCGACCCGGGCCAGGTAGACGATCTGCCAGCCGTCGATCTGCACAATCCCGAGCGTTCGGATGTGGGCAATCCAGTGTTCCTCGTCGGGTACCCGTCTGCTGGCGCGTTGACCGTGGCAACCGGAGTCCTGACTCGAGTATGGGAGGACGAGATCCTAACCAGTTCATCGTCCTTCGGTGGCAACAGCGGCGGTCCGATGTTCGACTCCTGCGGCAACGTGATCGGCGTCCTCTGGGCCAGCTCGAGCAGGCGGAACTTCTCCCACTCGGGGGAGGCACTTCGGAGTGTGCTCGGAGAGTACGGTCAGCGGAGCGGGCGGCCGCCGGTCCACGTGCCGGAGATCACACTTCCCGCCGGCGCTGTGATTTGGCATTACGGTCCCCGTCCACCTGAAGGAGTTGATTGCGTCGGGGTTGATGGATCCTGGTGAGTAGGAATTGCGGGACCTGGTTCGGCTGCTGTCGATTGGGGGGTCACCTCGCACGGCACTTGCTCGTACGGCTACATACGGGTGGTTGGTTTGGAGCACCGTCCGGATCCGCGGCCTGCTGCCCAGGCTCCCGACAACGAGTATGACGAAGGGCCATGTCCCGGAGACTACGGCGCCATTGACCAGAAGGTTGAGACAGTGCTGCATGACTCGAACGAAGAGTTCGGGGAAGTGACGTTGGGGCGGCTACGACAGTTCGAGTGGTGCGACGTTCAGGCGACATACCGATTGGAAGTCTCCTTCTCATCTCCTTTGAATCACCGGTTGTTCTCTGCCGATCTGATCGGAATCGGTGGGCGGGTCAACAGAGGATTTGGTTCGTGGCCCGGACGCGGATACTACACCCGGGATGGCTTCGTCACCGGGTTCTGGCAGGATTTCGCAGCGTCGCCCGGGTTTGAACCGACCGCCTTTCAGGTGACGGTAAATCGAGAGGAGTACCGCGTCGAGATTGAAGCCCCGGCGGTTCCCACCCCGCACGACGACGTCAATCACATTGAACAACGCGCCCGGATCGCCGTGCGGATCGACAGCGAGTCCAACGAGGTAGTCGCGTGTCTGCGCGTCGTTGGAAGCGAACTGAGTTGTCCAACGGACGAGCAGATGCCGCTGAACTTCCAAACGACAGGCTGGCAGCGTCTCAACTTGCTCAGCTGGAGCATCCCCCTGGCAGTAGAGGACGTGCCGCAGATGCCACACTGCTCGCCGACGGTCGAGCTGGGCGAACAAGCATGGCAAATGACGGCTCTTGGCGGAGACGGCAGCGCAGTCTACGTGGGCCGAAATCAGTTCATCACCGCGGATCGGCTGTTCGAGGAAGAAACTCCGTGGGGAGTCGTGTCTCAAGGGATGCACGCCCTACCGGTCGCTCGCGTCGCCTCAGACGCTCGAAATGGCCTGGCGCTGGTAGAAGTGATCGGTGCAGAGCAAGCGGGTCTGCACAGGGGATCGATCGTTCGATTCGCATCGTCAACTGACCAAGCAGACATGACTGCCCCTTTCCTTGTTGCCTACCCCTGGGGCGACGCGGACCGATTTGCGATGACGCGCCTGCGGATCAGTCACGTCACTGATCGTCTGCTGGAGCACGATGGATGGGGTTGGGACCGGGCCGGAGCACCGATCGTCGATCCTTGTACGCATGAAGTGATTGCTCTTTCGACAGGAAGGAGCGAGGCGCTACGCGCCGAAACGGCAGTTACCGTGCTGGAACGACTGCGGCGCGAGCGTGTCCCGGTTCAGTTGCCAACCGGAGGACCCGAGCTTCACGGATCCGTTGCGCTGCTCTCGCATCCGGTCTATCTGAGTACAGAGCAGCCGGATTTCGGAGGCTGGATTTGCAATGTGCGGGACTCGATCCGATATGACGTGATCTATGCGGTGTACATGGTCAGCATCGCGAGCCCCGACGTTACGAGCGTCGTCGATGGGGTACGCGCTCGGGCGGGTCGTTGCGGTTGGTCGGGAAAGATATTCATCGTCGAGTACCGAGCGAACGAAGAGCCGACGGCGTTGTGCGCTGAACCATGGTCCCCGCGATCGCCGCGGTCGAACACTGATCTCTCTTTGTCTTTGTCTCCGGGGATTGAGCTAGTCCAGGCGAGCGACTTCGTCAGGGCTCCGTGTCCTGCGCTCCCGAAGGATCCGAACTGGCCCTCGACACACATGGTGAAACTGCGATTCTCCGAACTGCTCGACATCAGAGACATCTCAGTTCGCATCGAGGATGCCGATGGCAAGTTGCACGCCTCCAATTATGAGACTAGCGATGTCGATCCTGACGTCTGGACTTGGCGCTTCAATCTCGGCGACGCGGAACCGGCCCGCCTGATCGCGTCGCAACCCGGAGAGTCGAGCGACTTCGACCCTCCGTCGACCACTGACGACGATGAGGGGCCCGACGGTAGGTGCGTCGAAGACGACGGACGTGAAGGCCACGGACTCATCACGGAGACATTGATTCGCAAACGCATTGCGATTGGCTCCGTGCGGGTCGTGGAGTTTGGCGCACCCGTCCAGTGTCCGTGGTTCCATACTCATGGAGTCATCGTGGAGTTTGCGCCTTCGGTTCCACAGTCGACGCGTCTGGATGCTTCATTGATCGGCGCGGACGGACGTGTGATTGACGCGCATACGAGTGGCTCGGCGTACTACCACGGCCACGAGCCGGACACCTATTCGGTGTATCGCCCGGTGTTCATCGCGCCCGACGGCTTCGAACCGGTCGCGGTTGAGATTGTGGTGGGCGGGCGGCGATGGATCGCATTGGACCGTTAGCCGAGAACGCGCCTGCTTCGATGCGGCCAGTGGGGCCTGCGTTTCACTCGACTATCGAGGGATAGAAGACGGGACTGATCCCCCAGCGAGTCAACGAACCGGGGTCAGTCCTCCACCGAGATCGCGGCCCGCGGACACGTCCGGACGGCTCGCATGACGTTGGCTTCTTCTTCGGCGGGGACGGTGTCGACGAGGACGTGGGAGAGGTCGTCGTCTCGGACGTCGAACACCACTTCGGTGGCTTCCATGCACTTGGCGTGGCCTTCGCATAGGCTCTCGTCGATCTTGACCTTCATCTCGTCCTCCCCATCCTCAGGTTGCTCTGGATTGCATCGCCATACTACCGAAATCGTGGGATGACCTCCTGAGCGAAGAGCTCGATGCTTCGCCTCGCCAGCTCGCGTGAGGCGCCTGGCGGGACGGGCGAGGTGATGATGTGATCGGCGGGAATCCAGTCCAGGGTGCGCTCGATGGCGGCGGCGACCTCGTCGGGCGTGCCGGCGACAAAGCGGGCCCGCAGGTCCTCGTCGGTGTGGTGTAGGAACTGGCCGAGCGGGTCCTGTTCACCCAGGTCCGAGGCGTCGTTGTACCACTTGCCGTATGTGTCGCGCAGGTAGCGCTGGTGCGGCTTGAGTTCTTCCCACAGCGCTTCCGGGTCGTCGCTGACGTATCCGCCCGCCGATAGCAGGACTTCGAAGTCGGCGGGTTCGTCGCCCTGCTCACGCAACGCGTCGGCCCAGGCGTCGTAGACGGGGCGGTCGGCGACGATCATCAGGTTGGCCTTGAACCGTGCCGCGCGTCGGGCGGCAGCCTCGGAGCGAGCGCCGACCCAGAGCGGGAACGGCTGCTGGATCGGGGGCGGCGTGACCTGTACGTCCTTGACCTGGTAATGGCGACCGTCGAGCGTGACCGACTCGCCCGCCATGGTGCGCGTGATGATCTCGAGCGATTCGTCCATGATGCTCGCCCGATGCCGACGGTTGACGCCGAAGCCCTCGAACTCCTCAACCTTGTAGCCGAGTCCAACGCCGAGGTCGAGTCGACCGTTGGAGAGGATGTCGACCGTGGCGGCGTCCTCGGCGACGCGGATTGCGTTGTGCAACGGCAGCAGCAGGACCCACGTGCCGATCCGAACGCGCTCGGTCAGCCGGGCGATGGCTGCGGCAATCGGCAGGACGGACGGCGTGTAGCCGTCGTCGATGAAGTGGTGCTCGGTGATCCAGATGTGGTCGTAGCCGAGTTGCTCGGCGTAAACGATCTCGTCGAGAATCTCGTTGTAGAACTGCACCCACGGTTTGCGCCACTGCGGCGGATTGCGAAAGTCGTAGATCAGGCCGAACTTGGGCTGGCGTGTGGGCATCAGTACAAGCCAATCCGTCCGCCGAGCGGAATGTCGAGCAGTTCCGAGCGCGGCGCGACGTGGTTCAGCTCGTTCTTGACGGGCGCGAGCGAGTCGGGGCCGGTCATATCGTGCGTCATGGGTGGCATCCAGTCGTCGTGGTGGCCGAGGACGATGCGCGGCGCGCGCAGCATGTCGGACATCCGCCCGACGAACTGGGCCAAGGAACCCTGGATCGGTTCGCCGTCGATGTTGGGTCGGCCGGCCATGGCGACGATGGCGACATCGGGGCGCATGTTCTGGACGACGCCTGTCCAGCAGCCCGAGGTGTCGTGGTAGAAGATGGCGCCGTAGGGCGTGTCAATCAGGTAGGCCAGCGCTCCGCCAGTGTCGTTCGAGCCGAGGCACGTCGCCATGTGATCGATCATCTGGGTCTGGGCCTCTGCCCCGAGATCCTGCGATCGTTCGCCGAGCGAGCCTCCGATATCAATCGTGCGCCGCCCTCCCCAGCGCTCCTCCTCGGTCAGGCCGTACTCGCCCAGCACCACCTTGCCCGGGTCCCATGAGCCCTGAGTCCAGATGCAAGAATGGAGGCTGGGGAAGACCTCGACGGTGATGTCCTTCGAGATCCGGTGGCGCTCTCCGCCTTGCGAGCGAAGGAGCTGGTCCTCGGAGATACCGGCGTCGAGCAGGACGCGCGCAGACTCATTGGAGCCGATCACCGGCGCTCCGGTGTTGGCCGCGATGACCTCGGCTCCGGCGATGTGGTCGAAGTGCGAATGGCCGACGAGGACGGCGTCGGCGCGGGAGATGTCGTCGGCCGTCAGACCGACGTCGGGTGCCGACGGCACGCGGTCGATGTATGCGTCGAGCATGATCACGGTGTCGTCGACCTGCAGGCGGAAGGTCGCGCAGCCGAGCCAGTCGAGGGTGACGGTCATTGTGGCCTCCGATCGTTGTGGTCGGAGGGTAGTGGTTGGTGGGGAACTCAATACATGATCATGGTGGCGGGAACCAGCCGCTGCTCACCTGGATCGACGGCGAGCTCCAGGCCCTCCAAGGTGAAGGCCCCGAGGAGGAGCTGTCCGGTGTCGCTACCGAACGCCACAGTCGTTATGCGCCGTCGATCACCCAGCGTGATCCAGACATAGCCAATCTCCATCTCCAACTGTCGATTGTCGGCCAGTCTGAAGGGAACGCGGTCAATCGGCTCGACGCCCAGTTCGCGAAGCATGTATCCGGGCAGAACTGAGTAGAAGGCGCCGGTATCGACGACGGCGTCGATCTCAACAGAGTTCTGGCCTGATAGGTCGCTGACTGTAAGCCGCTGGCTGAAAATGCCCATAGTGATGCCTAGCTTGCCACGATCCGGTACCACTTGCGGCGGCCGACTCGGAGGACGGCTCCGTTGCGAATCTCGGCGCTCTGTCCTTTGACGACTTCGTCGTCGATCCGAACTGCGCCCTGTGCCACGAGGCGTTTCGCTGCGCCTCGGCTGTCGGCAGCGCCGATGTCGTGGAGCAGGACGGGCAGCACGACTTCGACGGCATCCGCGCCGCCAAACTCGATGGCTGCGTCGGGGATGTCGTCGGGGACGCTGCGCTGCGAGAACGTCCGTGTCCACTGCTCCGCGGCCTCCTGGGCTGCATCGTTGCCGTGCCACTCCGTGACAACGGACGTCGCCAGGCGGCGCTTCGCGTCCATTGGCTTGAGGGCGCCCGAGTTCAGATCGGCGGCAATCTGATCGACATCGGCGTCCGGAACGTTGGTGCCGTAGTCGAAGAAGCGGACGATCACGTCGTCGGGGATCGACATTGCCTTGCCGTACTGGGTGTTGGGCGGCTCGTCGATGCCGATGTAGTTGCCGGTGCTCTTGGACATTCGCTGCTTGCCATCGGTGCCGACCAGGATCGGTGTGAGCACGGCGATCTGCGGCGACTGTTCCTGGCGTTCCTGGAGGGTGCGGCCGCACATGATGTTGAAGGTTTGATCGGTGCCGCCGAGCTGCACGTCCGCTTCGAGCGCAACGGCGTCGTAGCCCTGCATCAGGCCGTACATGAACTCATGCACGTAGACGGGCTGGCCGCCGTCGATCCGGTTCTTGAATGTGTCGCGCTCGGAGAATTGCTGGACCGTGAAGTTCGAGGCCAGGTGGATCACATCGCCGAACGACATCTGTCCCAGCCACTCGCTGTTGCGGCGGACCTCGGTGGTGTCCGGATCGAGCAGCTTGAATGCCTGCTCGCGGTATGTTTCGGCGTTGCGGTTGAGCGTCTCCTCGGCCTGCATCGGACGTAGCGAGTCCTTGTCCGACGGATCGCCCACGAGACCGGTGAAGTCGCCGATCAGCAGGATTGACTGGTGTCCGAGCTGCTGAAACAGCGCCAGCTTGCGCAGCGTGACGCAGTGGCCAATGTGCAAGTCGGGCGAGGTCGGGTCGACCCCCAGGTAGACGCGCAGCGGGCGACCTTCGAGCAGCGACTCGGTCAAGCGCTGACGCAACTCTCGGCCCATGGCGTCGCGGGTAGCGTCATCGCCGTATGCCGTACCGCGCATGATCAGCGCATGCTGGCGCTCAACCTCCCCCGCAACGTCCGTTGGGACTCCGTCACTCATGGCCAGGTTCCTACTAGGTTCCTATTGGGCTCCGATTGACATGCCAGCCAACAAATCGCGGGCGGCGTCGCGATCCTTACCGATCTGCTCGACCAGCGCTTCGACGCCGTCGAACCTTCGCTCGCCGCGCAGCCGTTCCACAAACTCTACCCGCAGGTCCTGGCCGTAAATGTCATCGTCGAAGTCGATGATGTGGCACTCGATCGACAATCCGCCGCCATCGTCGAACGTCGGTCGCACGCCGATGTTGGTCACCGAGGGCGTCGGTCCGGACGCCAGATGCGCGATTGTGGCGTAGACGCCGGGCGCGGGGATCGCTCGATCGTTGCCGACCGCGACGTTGGCGGTGGCGAAGCCAATCGATCGTCCTCGTTCGAATCCGACGATCACGGGTCCGTGCAACGAGAATCGACGGCCGAGCAGTTCGGCGACGTGAGCGACGTCACCCTCAGCCAGTGAGTCACGGATCTGTGTCGAAGAGACCTTGTCGGTAGAGTCATTGGTCAGCAGCTCGATCACCTCGACGTCGAACCCGAGTTCCCGGCCGAGCTCCGCCAGAGTTTCGGGGTCGCCGCCGCGTTGTCTTCCGAGCGCAAAGTCCTCGCCGATGATCAGCCGCGCAAGCTGGAACTCCTCGACCAGCATGCGGACGAAGTCGCCCGCGTCGGTCAGCGAAAACTCCGATGTAAAGGAGACGGTCGCAACGGCATCGAGGCCGGTCTGCATGATCAGTGCGAGCCGGTCCTCCAGCGACGTAACGTATTCGGTCGTCAGATCGGGCCGGAGCACCTGTTTTGGGTGAGGGTGGAATGTAATCGCCGCCGCGGCGAGCCCGTGCCGGCTGGCGCTCTCGGCGACGTGCTTGAGCACTGCCTGGTGGCCTCGGTGGACCCCGTCGAAGACGCCGATCGTCAGCGCGGTCGGGCGCCCCGTAGCGGCTCTGCGCAGTTCCTCGCGGGCGAGATCGGTGACCACCGTCTAGCGCCCTTCCCAACTCCGATTGACCGCCGAATGGAAACTCAGCGTACCAGCCGGCAGGCCTCGAACCGCCTTACTCGTCGAGAGAGGAGGCGTCCGCGGCAGCCCAGGCTGTCTCAGAGGCGTCGGGCAGTTCAATGATCAAGATGTCGGAGAAATCTGTGTCCTGCTGAATCTCGATCGCCAGCGACTTGTGCAACTCGAGCACGGCCATGAACGAGACGATCAGTTCCAGCCGCGACTCCGCGCTGGCAATCCAATCGCGGAACGAGACGACGTGCCCGCTCATCAGGCGGGCACGAAGATCGATCACGCGGTCTCGGACCGTGATCCGCTCTCGTTCGATCGCCGCGTCGTGGGCGATCTCCGCCTGCGCTTCCCGCTCAGTGGCGCGATCGAGCGCTTCCTGTGCGATTCGGGCCAGTGCTTCGAGCGTGACGTTGTCGGACATGCCCAGCGGCAGGGTCTGATCGACCGGAGGCGCTGAAATCGGGGTGTAGGAACGAAGCCGCTCACGGTCGCGGTCGCCGAGCTGGGCGATGCCGTCCCGGTATCGCTTGTACGCCTGCGCCATCGCCACCAACTCGGTGGCGTCATCGTCGAGCTGCTCAGCGTCCACAGGATCCTCGGTCGGCGGGAGTAATTGCCTTGCCTTGAGCAACACCAACCGCCCACCGATGCTGATGAACGCCGCTAACGCGTCCGCCTTGCCGGATGTCAGTTCGCCGTCCGGCGCAGTCATCGCCGAGACCTGCGCCAGGTACTGGTCGGCGACCTGAGCCAGCGAGAGTTCGGAGATGTCAAGCTTGCGCGACTCGATCAGTTCGAGCAGCAGGTCGAGAGGACCCTCGTAGGACGGCAGATGTAGCTGGACCATGCACCACCCTCGTTTGGCGGGAGGTCAGTTCGCGACGAAGTTGAGCAGCTTGTCCGGCACCCAGATCACTCGGCGCAGAGTCTTGCCCTCAAGCTGGTCGGTCACCCTCGAGGACGCGCGCGCCGCCGACTCGGCGTCCTCCTGCGAGGAGCCCCGAGCGAGGGCCAGCTTTTCCCGCAATCTGCCGTTGACCTGCACGACCACGGTGATCGTCTCGGCCTGAGCCAATGCTTCGTCGTAGGCCGGCCATGACTGCTCATGCACGGAGCCTGAGTTGCCCGTCCGCTGCCACAGTTCCTCGCTGATGTGCGGCGCCGACGGCGCCAGACAAAGGATCAGCGATTCGACCGCCTCACTCCAGGCATCGGCGTCGACCGGGCCCTGATCGCGGATGCTCTGGAGCTCGTTGGTGAACTCCATCATGGCCGCGATCATCGTGTTGAAGCGGAAGCGCTCGATGTCCTGTGAAACCTTGCCGATCATCGCGTGTGTCGCGCGACGAATCGCATCGCCCGAGCCGCCACCGGTCTGAACCTCGCCGAGAGCCAGGTTCCAGACGCGGTTGAGCCAGCGCCACTGACCAGAGATCCCGCTGTCGTCCCAGTCGCCACCGGCCTCCCAGGGACCGAGGAACATCAGGTACAGGCGAACGGTGTCGGCGCCGTAGCGCCCGACCCATTCGTCCGGGTTGACCACGTTGCCGCGCGACTTTGACATCTTGTGGCCGTCTTTGGTAATCGTGCCCTGGTTGAACAGCCGCGCGAAGGGCTCATCGATCTTGAGGATGCCCATATCGCGAGCCGCCTTGGCGAAGAAGCGGGCGTAGAACAGATGCATCACGGCGTGCTCGGCGCCGCCCGTGTAGGTGTCGATCGGCAGCCACTGTCGGGCCAGCTCGGCGTCGATCGGCGCGTAGTGGTTGTGCGGATCGACGTAGCGGTACATGTACCAGTTGGAGCACATGAACGTGTCCATCGTGTCGGTCTCGCGACGCGCCGCCTCATCGCACGTGGGGCAATCGGTGTTGACGAACAACTCGTGCCGCTCCAGCGGCGAGGCCCCGGTTGGCAGGAACTCAGCGTCGTCGGGCAACAAGACCGGCAGCTCGTCTTCGGGTACGGGAACGATTCCGCAGGACTCGCAATAGACCATCGGGATCGGCGCGCCCCAATAGCGCTGCCGCGAGATCAGCCAGTCGCGCAGGCGGTACGACACCGTGCGCCCGCCGAGGTCCATCTCATCCAGCGCATCGGCGACCGCCAGCTTGCCGTCCTGCCAATCGGTGCCGTCGAAGCGTCCCGAGTTGACCATCGTGCCGGGGCCGACGTATGCCTCTTCGAGGTCGTTGCCGTCCCAGTCGGGCGGCGCGATCACCACCGGAATCGGAATGCCGCGCTCCGATGCGAAGGCGAAGTCGCGCTCGTCGTGCGCCGGTACGCCCATCACCGCGCCCGTCCCGTAGCTGAGCAGCACATAGTCGGCGATCCATATCTGGATGTCCTCGCCGGTGAACGGGTGCTTCGTGTAGGCCCCGGTGAAGACGCCCGTCTTCTCGCGTGTGGTCGATTGCCGCTCGATCTCATTCTGTCTTCGCGCCTGTTCGACGTAGGCCTCGACATCGGCGCGTTGCTCGTCGGTCGTGAGTTCGGCGACCAGCGGATGCTCCGGCGCCAGCACCATGAACGTGCAACCGAAGAGCGTGTCGGGACGCGTCGTGAAGACGGTGATCCGGTCCTCGCCGTTGACCTCCCGTCCCAGCGGGAATGAGATCTCGGCGCCCTCGGAGCGTCCGATCCAGTTGCGCTGCATCAGCTTGATCGGTTCCGGCCAATCGATCCCGTCGAATTCGAGCAGTTCGTCGGCGTAGTCGGTGATCCGGAACATCCATTGTTCCATCTGCCGCGCCTCGACTACCGCATCACAGCGCTCGCAGATTCCGATGCCCTCGTCGTTGCGCAGCACCTGCTCGTTGGCCAGCACCGTGCCGCAAGGGGGACAGTAGTTGCAGTCGGCGCCGGCCCGGTACGCCAGACCGTGCTCGTACAGCTTGAGGAACCACCACTGCGTCCAGCGGTAGTACTCGGGATCGGAGGTCGAGAACTCGCGCTTCCAGTCGAACGAGGCGCCCATCGTCTTGAGTTGCGCCGTCATGTTCTCGACGTTGGCGTAGGTCCACTTCTTCGGATGGGTGTTGTTGTTGATCGCCGCGTTCTCCGCCGGTAGGCCGAAGGCGTCGAAGCCGAGTGGGAAGAGCACGTTCTTGCCCTGCATCCGATGCCATCGGGCGGCAACGTCCGAGGGCGCCATCGCGTACCAGTGACCGATATGCAGGTCTCCGCTGGTGTAGGGCAGCATGGTGAGGAAGTAGTACGGCGGTCGCTCGTCGTCGTTGTCGACTCGGTAAAGCCCATCGATCTCCCAGCGTTCCCGCCAACGCGGTTCAATCTCGGACGGGTCGTAGGCGGGAATCTGAGTCGTTGTCGTCATAGCCTCAGATTACACGGGGGTATCTTGTGATCTGAGCTACAAGTGCATGCGAAGAACAGGAACATGGCCCTATGACGGATGGACCGCTGGTTGGTGTGATGATGGGTTCGCATTCGGACTGGGACACGATCAAGAACACGGCCTCGACGCTGGAATCGCTGGGCATCTCCTGGGAGGCCCGCGTGCTCTCGGCCCACAGAACGCCCGACGAAACGGCCGACTACGCGGCCGAAGCTCAGGGTCGAGGTATCAAGGTGATCATCGCCGCCGCCGGCGGCGCAGCCGCGCTGCCCGGCGCCGTCGCTGCCAAGACGCCGATCCCCGTGATCGGCGTGCCGGTCAAGGGCTGGGCCACCGACGGCCTCGACTCCCTGCTCTCGATGGCCCAGATGCCGCGCGGCGTGCCTGTCGCGACCGTCGCCATCGGCCGCACCGGAGCGGTCAATGCCGCCCTGCTCGCCGGTCGAATCATTGCCCTCTCCGATCCGGAGATCGCCGACGCCGTCAAACGCGACCGTGAGCAGCGGGCCGCAGAGCAGCTCAGCCAACCGCATCCCACGCTGGACTGAACCCCGAGGCCAATGGCCGTCCACCCGATCACCACGCTGCCGCGAGACGCTGCCGTCCTGCGCACTCCGGCGAAGCGGGTGCGCAACTTCGACGGGTCTCTGCGAGCCCTGGTCGCAGACATGATCGACTCGATGAACGCGGCTCACGGCGTCGGCATTGCAGCGCCGCAGATCGGCATCGGACTGCGTGTGGTCGTGATCGGCATGCCCGGCGAGCGGCCGTTCGTGATGGTCAATCCGGAAGTAGTCAAGCGCAGCGGCGAGCGCCAACTGATCGAGGGTTGTCTCAGCGTGCCCGGCTATCGCGGACGCGTGGTGCGTTCGACGCGCGTACTGGCCAAGGCGCAGGACATCTCCGGGCGCGAGATTCGCGTGCGGGCTGAAGACGATCTGCTGGCGCAGTGCCTGGAGCACGAGATCGACCACATCAATGGCCGCGTCTACATCGACCATGTGCCCTCAATCGATCAGCTCTGGACGCTCGACGAGATGATCGCGGACGACGAAGACTTGACCGATGACGACGACTGACCCGCCGGCCGCGCTGAACGCGCTCGAAGCGGACGGCGTCTGGGTGGTCGGCGGAGCGGTCCGGGATGCGCTCGCGGGCGATGACACCGATCGATTCGACATCGATCTGGCCGTCGCCGATGCCAGGGGTTGGGCTCATCGAGCCGGTGAGGCGCTCGATGCACCGGCTGTCAAGATCAGCGCCCACTTCGACATCTGGCGTGTTCCTCTGCCGGGAGGACAGATCGACGTGTGGGAACTGCCCGGCGATGACATCGAGCGCGACCTGCGGCGCAGGGACCTCACCGTCAACGCGATGGCCGTACCCCTCGACAATTTCCGGTCCGGAGAACTCGACGCTTCGCTGCTCGATCCGTACGGCGGCCGCGACGATGTCGTTCGCCGCTCACTTCGTCTCGTCACCGGTGAAGCGCTCAGGGATGATCCGCTGCGGATGCTGCGAGCCGTGCGCCTGGAGGCTGAAGGCTGGTGGCGCCCCGATGCCCGACTGCGCACGGCCATGAAACGGGACGCCCACTTGATCTCGAGCGCGGCCGCCGAACGTCAGTGGGACGAACTCCGGCGAATCCTGCTGAGCGATCGGCTGCCCTGGGCGCTACGTCGTCTCGAACAGAGCGGACTGCTCGGCCGAATCGTGCCGGAGTTGTTCCTCGGACGCGGGGTCGACCAGCGGCCCGTCCATCGACGCGATGTCTTCTGGCACCAGATCGATACCGTGCGCTGGATTGTGCGGCTGACGAGCCCGCTCGCTCCACGAGGGTTGCGAGCGTCGGCGATCTGGCGAGAACTGGAGCCGCTGCTGGAAGTGCCCGGCATCCGCGCGTCGCTGGACGAATGGCGGCTGCCCCTGCGTCTCGCCACCCTCCTGCACGACATCGGCAAGCCGCAGACCCGCACCGTCGACGCCGATGGCTCAACCCACTTCTTCGGCCACTCGGAGCTGGGCGCAGCCATGGCTCGCCAGCGCCTGACCGAGCTACGAGTGCCGTCCCGCACCATCAGCCGGGTCGAGCGCCTGATCACGCAACACCTCCGCCCCGGACAGGTCAACTCGCCCGGGAAGCCCCCCACAGATCGCGCCTTGCACCGCTTCCACGCCGCGCTTGGCGAAGCGGCAGTACCGCTCTGCTGGTTGTTCCTGGCCGACTCGCTCGCCACGGCCGGTGCTCATTCGCTGCTCCCTCGATGGCGCGGCTACGCCGCGCATGTCGCGCGAATCCTCGTCTGGCAACCGAGGCGCGCCGCGCCAGCGGGGCGAATCCTCGATGGCAACGCCATCATGGAAGCCGCCGGGCTCCAACCCGGTCCGCTCGTCGGCCGAATTCGCGCGCAGATCGATGAGGCCGCGGCGGTCGGGGAGATCGATAGCGTCGAGGAAGCCCGCGAGATGGCCCGCCGCCTCGCGCAGGCCGAGCCACTGTCTCCGAGCCACTGTCTCCGAGCCACTTGACTGCCGGTCACTAACATAGTACGCCTGTACTGACAACAGTCGGCCCAAACGAAATCGATCATGTCTACCCGAATCGCTTCCACGACGACGCTCCTCGCAGACGGCGAACCGCCTCGCCGAGCCCCGATCAGCGACCGAAACGGTTGCGCCGCACCCGAACACATCCGAACAAACCCGAACGCGTTCGGCCTTCCAAGGCCTTCCAAAGCTGACCACCCTGACCACACGATCTCCTGCAAAACACTGGTTGTTCGCGAAGATCGCCCATCAGAAAAATTCTCTCCTAACCACGTACTGAGGCGACATAACGCACCTTTTCCAGAACGCTCCGTTTTGAACTACACGCCAGCCCGAACGGGCGCTGGGAGGAACGCCGCATGACCGAAGTCATCCTGATCACGCTGCTGGTCGTGGCGCTGTTCTACCTCTTCTTCATCCGCCCGACGCGCTCCGAGGAGCGCCGTCGTCAGCGTGACCTCAACGAACTGCGGGTAGGCGACACCGTGCTCACACGCGGGGGGTTGATCGCGGAGGTCGAGGGCGTGGAGACGCCCGAAGACGGGCCAATGGTTGTCCTGCTGCGTCTGAACGACGACGTGGTCGTCCGAGCCAGAACCGGCGCGGTGGAGGAACGGATCGAAGCGGCCGAGGAGGAGGATGACCCGGATGACGCCAGCCACGACGACCGCTGAGACCGTGTCCGCGCTGGCTGAATGCAACCATGCGCCTGCCTATGCTGAACCGACATAAGCGGGATAGAGTGCGCTAAGCACTGGAGTCGGATCCTGCGCCAACGGCAGGATGGCCACGCGGTTGATCGGCGGCCTCACAGGCAATGGACTTCTTCAGACGATTCAAGTTCCGCGACGTCTACATCTTCGCCCTGATCATCATCCTCACCGCCTTTGCGATCGCGGCCGCGTGGCCCGGCAATCCCGATCGCTACCTGCCCAGCTTCATTCCCTGGCCTCAGGGCGGCGGCGTCAGCGTGGGCGACTGGACCCGCGACGAGTTCCGCCTCGGTCTCGACCTTGCCGGCGGGGTGTCGATCACCCTGGAAGTGGCCGGTGAAGCGGCGCCCGTACGGCGTGGCGAATCGCTCAACCAGTTCCTCGAACGCGAGGGAATCGAACTGGATGACATCCTCGATTTGAACCCGGCCCTGTCAGAGCTCGAGCCCGCCGAGTACGACCTGCCGCTGCCGGACAACATCCCGGAACTGATCCTGCCGCTCAATGTCGATGACGCCGCGCTGGAAGAGGCGGTGGCAGAATCGCAGCGCGTGATCGAGGAACGCGTCAATGGCTTCGGCATCTCCGAGGCCGAGGTCACAGTCGTCGGCGGCGACCGCATCAACGCGCAGATTCCCGGCGTCGACGCGGACGAGGCGTCGGACCTGGTCGGATCAACGGCGCTGCTGGAGTTCCGATTCATTGACGCCGCCCAACCGCAACCACCGAGACCGCTGGATCGGCTCTCGATCGGCGCCGCCATCCACGATGTCTGGGACGCGACCCTGCCGCACGAGGACGCCCGTTTCGTTCGTCGTGCCGAGCCCTACTTCATTCCACCTCCCGACGAGGACGTGATCATCGGCGACGGCGTCCGCTGGCTGCCCGCGACCGGTATCAATGCCGAGGGCAAGACGGTCCAACTGACCGGCCGTCATCTGATCGCCGACTCGATCTCTCGCACCCTCGATGAGGGCGGAACCCCGGCGCTGGCCTTCGAATTCGACGACGAAGGCGGGCGGCTGATGGAGCAGATCACGCGCCGACTGTTCGAGAACCGCGCCCTGCTCGGCATCTTCGTCGACGGGCGGCTAATCTCCAGTCCCTCGGTCAATGCCGTCATTTCCGAACGCGGGATCATCAACGGCCTCTCGGAGGAGGACGCGGTGACGCTCAGGCGTCAGCTCCGCGCCGGCGCCCTGCCGATCAACCTGCGCGTCCTGCAAAGCACCGAGGTCGCAGCCACCCTCGGCGAAGACTCGGTGATCGACACCGTCCAGGCCGGCGTGGTCGCCTTCGTCGCGATCGTCGTCTTCATGATGATCTACTACCGCGTGCCAGGCGTCGTCGCCGCGTTGGCGTTGATCGTGTACGCCGCCGGCGTCATGGCGACGTTCAAGCTCGTCCCGATCACGCTGACCCTCGCCGGCGTCGCCGGCCTGGTGTTGTCGATCGGATTCGCTGTCGACGGCAACGTGCTGATCTTCGAGCGGCTCAAGGAGGAGTTGCGCCTCGGACGCAGCCTGTCGGGCGCGGTCGAGACCGCCTGGGCGCGAGCCTGGCCCGCGATCCGAGACGGCAACGTCTCGACGATCATCACCGTCGCCATCCTCTGGCTCTTCGCCGACGCGCTCAACCAGAATCTGATCAAGTCGTTCGCACTGGCGTTGCTGGTCGGCACCGGATTCAGCTTCGTCACCGTGATCTTCGTCACACGTAGCTTCATGACCATCGCCGTCAGCACGGGTTGGGTGCGCGGACTCACACCGTTCGGCGTGCGTCGGATGACCATCCAGCCACGAGCCGGCGGGGCGAGCAGCGGTGAGGGAGGCGCAACGGCATGATTGATTTCGTCGGCCGCCGCCGCATCTACGCCATCGTCTCGCTGCTCATGATTGTGCCCTCGTTGATCGGCCTCGCCGTTTGGCAGTTCGAAGCCGGCCTCGATTTCGCGGGCGGTCTCGAGACGGAGGTCCGCTTCCTCGGCGACACCGAGCTCGAGGACGTCAGCGAGGCCCTCAACGCAATTGATGAAACGCCCGAAGGAACCGAATTCAGCGTCAGCGAGGGTGAGGGCGGCTCGTTCGTGGTCACCGGATCAGTAAGTCCGCCGTCGCTTGACGAAGCCTTCACAGTGGCTGACCTCATAGGAAGCACGCTCAGCGGCTCGTTGCCGAGCAGCATCAGCCTCGCTCTCGATGTCGATGAGGCCGAAGTGCGTAGCGAGTTCTGGTTCCCCGGCGACGTCACGCAGGATGAAGTGCGCGCCGCGCTGGAAACGGTTGGTCTGGGAGGCGCCAGAATCCAGGCCACCGCCGACTCCGCCTTCCGCCTCAGAGTCGAACAGCCGGCCGACGGCGATCTCGAGCGTCTGCGCCAGCGGATCAACGAGTCGCTGCGAACCGAGATCGGCCGCATCGAAGTCCTGCAAAGCTCGTCCGTATCGGGAACGCTCTCGGTCGAGATCGCCCGTGATGCCGGCGTCGCCCTCGCCGTCGCGGCAGTGGCAATCCTGATCTACATCTCGCTTGCCTTCCGCCGGCTGCCCAATCCCGTCCTCTACGGCTCCGCGGCCATCGTCGCGCTGTTGCACGACATCACCATCGTCGCGGGCGCCTTCGCAATCGGGGGGCAGCTCGCCGGCCTCGAAGTCAATGCGATGTTCGTCACGGCGTTGCTCGCGATCATTGGGTACAGCGTCAACGACACGATCGTGGTCTTCGACCGCATCCGCGAAAACCTGCTCCTCGATCCGCGCGAGGACTTCCGCCGAGTCGTCAATGCCGCCATCACGCAATCGCTGGGCCGCTCCCTGAACACGTCGATCACCGTCGTGCTCGCACTCCTGGCACTGCTATTGATCGGCGGGGTCACGATCCGCCCGTTCGTCGTCGTCTTGTTCATCGGCACGGTCGCCGGCACGTACTCCTCGATCGCCGTAGCCAGCCAGATCGTCTACCTCTGGCAGGACGGCACCCTGCCGCGGCTGCTCCGTCGCGGCGGAGAGCGTCGGGTGGTCCGACGCGTCGAGCGCCGGGTCTAGCCCCGCCTGAGCACCCGCGCGTCGCCCACCCGCCTCGTGATCCGATTGGTGTCGAGATGTTCGAGGAACGCCTGCGCCACCTTGCGGCTGGTGGCGAGACGGTCGCGCACATCGGCCAGTGTCGCCCGCTCCTGTTCCTCCAGCAGCGCCCGCGTCTCCGCCACCATACCGTCGTAGACCGAGCGGTCCAGGTTCACTCCGCCCTTGAGTTGAACGATCAGATGCTGCGCCTCGAGATACTCGAGCAGTTCCGGATCGGATTGCGAATCGGCCTCCGGTCGAACGCCCTGTTCCTTCAAGCGCTGCAGCAGCGCCGCCACCTGCGACTGCTGCGCTTGCGAAAGCTCGACACGCCGATCCGGCAGGTCGAACGCGCCGTCGTTGACAACCAGCCGGCCGTCGTCGATCAACTGTTGCTGCAACACGGTGAACGCGCGTTGCGGCAGACCGACGCGACTACGCAGGTCCTCGCGCGGCAATCCGGCCCGAAGCGGAAACTGCTTCACATAATCATCTACCGTTGCTTCGGCCCGCGCCGCAAGCGCTCCCAATCCGGCCTCGGACATCAACGTTGCGGATTCGGAGAGGCCGGCGTCGTCGAGGACGACGACTGCGCCATCGCTGATCTGCCGCTCGATCGCCGCGGTAGCGTCATCCGATGCCAGTTCGCTCCTGGCCAGCAGTTCACTCCAACGGACCGGTTCCATCCGCTGCAGAACGGTCAGCAGTGTGTCGTCGGGCGAGCCGTCGAGCAAGCGTTGCAACGCTTCGAGCGTTGACGCGTCGTTGCGATGATGCCGGCGCGGCCGAGTGTCGACGATTCGTCCGCCGGCCACGGTCGAATCGGCCGAACGAAGTACGAAGTGATCGCCGCGTGCCGCCGCAATCGGTCGCTCCAGGCGGAGTTGCGCCCAGGTCGACTCTCCTGGAGCCAATGAGTCGCCCTCCAGCAGCCTCACCCGGGCTTGCACCTCGTCCGCCCCCACGTGGAGCGTGCGAGTCGCGTTGTGAGGTAAGGCCCTCACCGCGTCTGCAACCGCCCGCAAGCGAATGTCGACTGCACCTGTGGGCACCAGCCAACCCGGCGAGGTCAGCACCATCCCGCGTTCGAGATCGTTGGCCGAAACCCCGCTCAGGTTCACCGCCGTGCGAGCCCCGGGCGGGGCGACATCGAGCGACTCCTCGTGCGACTGCAACCCCCGAACCCGGCACTCAATCCGACCGGGCTCGACCACAACGGCATCACCCACCGACAGCTCGCCATCCAGCAGCGTCCCCGTGACGACTGCGCCGAACCCGGAGATTGAGAACGAGCGGTCGATCGGCATTCGCGGCCGTCCCTGGTCGGCAATCGGCGGTAGATCGTCGATCGCGTGATCGATACGGTTCCGTAGTTCCTCGATCCCATCGCCGGTCAGCGCCGATACCGCCGCAATGGCGGAGCCGGCGAGTGCGGTGTCGGCCAGGAGCTCAGTGATCTCTTCTTCGACCAGCGCGATCCATTCTTCGTCAACGAGGTCGATCTTCGTCAGAGCGACGATGCCGCGATCAACGTCCAGCAGGTCGAGGATGTCGAGGTGCTCGCGCGTCTGCGGCATGACGCCTTCGTCCGCGGCGATCACGAGCAGCGCGAGATTGATCCCGCCAACCCCGGCCAGCATGTTCTTGATGAACCGCTCATGACCGGGAACGTCGACGATGCTCACCGCCCGACCCGACGGCAGTTCGCACCAGGCGAAGCCGAGGTCGATCGTCAGCCCTCGTGCCTTTTCCTCGGCCCACCGGTCGGGGTCGATGCCCGACAGCGCCTGGACCAGCGCGCTCTTGCCGTGGTCCACGTGGCCCGCGGTGCCGATCACATACACGCGTTTACCCTGACCCTTGTTGACATGCGTGCCGGCATGCTCGCTGACATGCTTACTGCGGAGGATATGTGCGATGAAAGCGATCGTTGTTGACCCGCCCGGCAAGACTGCCGATTCGCTCCGCCTGGCGGACGTTCCCGATCCGCGACCGAGCGATGAAGAAGTGCTGATTCGAGTCCACGCCACGGCGCTCAATCGGGCCGACATGATGCAGCGCATGGGCGGCTATCCGCCGCAACACGGCGCGTCGGAGATCCTCGGTCTGGAACTCGCCGGCGAAGTGATCGAAGCCGGTTCGCGGGTGCGCGACCTCTCCGTCGGCGACCGCGTCTACGGCCTCTCAGGCGGGGGCGGATACGGCGAACTGGCCACCCTCCATGAATCGCTCGCCATGCCAATTCCAGACGAGCTCACCTACCACGAGGCCGCTTCGATCCCCGAGGTCTTCTTCACTGCCAACACCGCGGTGCGCACGCTGGGCCAGACATTGCCCGGCGAACGGCTCCTGGTCCACGCGGGCGGCAGCGGCGTTGGGATCGCTGCGATCCAGATTGGGCGCCTGATCGGCGCCGAGGTCTGGATCACCGCCGGCTCCGACGAGAAGTGCGAGCGCGCTCGTGAACTCGGTGCCGATCTGGCGATCAACTATCGGGAACAGAGCTTCGCCGATGTCGTTCGAGAACAGACCGACGGACGCGGCGTTGATGTCATCGTCGACGTGATTGGTCGTGACTACTGGGACGCCAATCTGAAGTCGCTCGCCATCTCGGGACGCCTGGTGTTGGTCGGCCTGATGGGCGGAGCCGTGGCCGAGACGAATCTCGGGCTGCTGATGCAAAAGCGACTGCAGGTCCACGGCACGGTCATGCGATCGCGCCCGCTCATCGATCGGGCGGAGATCACGCGTGACTACCAACAGCACCTGGAGCCAGCCATCGTCAACGGCGACATGAAACCGGTCATCGACCGCGTCTTCCCGCTCAGCAAAGCCGCCGAGGCCCACGCCTACATGCAGGACAACCAGAACTTCGGCAAGATTCTGCTCGACTGCATCGACATCGACGAGCTGACGGAAGACTAGGCCGGCGTAGCGTCGAGCAGGCGCACGAAGATCTCATTCGCCACGGCGTGCCCACGCCTGGTCAGGCAGAGCCGGCCATCGGCTCGTTGCGCGAACCCATTGCCGACCGCCCAGTCGAGCGTGGGCCGAAACACCTCGTAGGCGTCCGGCAAAGACGATTCGTCGACGCCGTCCACGAGCCGCAGTCCCGACGTCAAGGTGTCGATCAGGTTCTCCCGCTCGCTTGGTCGCTCCGCTTCGACGATGGCCGGTGACGGCAAGCCTTCTGGCACATGCTCCAGCTCCTGCGTTGCTCGAAGAAGATCGATGTAGGTTCGCGGGCTCCGCACGACCTGGTAGCGCACGCCGTCGACGAACCCGTGCGCCCCGGGTCCGATCGCCGCGTACTCCTGGTTGCGCCAGTAGATCAGGTTGTGCTCGCAGCGGATGCCGCGGCGCGCATAGTTAGACGTCTCGTATTGCTCGTAACCGGCCCGCAGGAGTCGCTCCGAGGTCCAATCGGCGATGTCGGCGACCAGGTCGGTGTCGGCCTCGATGACTCGTCCCGCCGCAACACGGGCGGCAAGCGGCGTGCCTTCCTCGACCGTCAACGCATAGCACGAGAGATGATCGGGACCGTCGCCGTTCCAGTCCAGGACCTGTTCGACGGTTGACTGCCACGTCCCGAGCGATTGACCTGGCAGGCCGTAGATCAGATCGAGATTTACGTTGTCGAAGCCTGCGGCGCGAATCATCTCGAACGCTGACTCGGCGCGCGCAGCGCTGTGAATCCGGTCGAGGAACACTAACTCCGACGAATCCAGCGACTGGACGCCCATCGAGATGCGATTGACCCCCGCTTCCCGATACGCAGTCAGGCGTTGGGGCTCGACGCTCTCAGGATTGGCCTCGAGGGTGACTTCGGCTTCTGTGTCGATGTCGATCTGTCCACGAATCTCGTCTAGCAGGCGGCCCACTGACTCTCCCGACAGCACGCTGGGTGTGCCTCCGCCGATGAAGATGGTCGAGACTTGTCGACCGATAAGCCGAGGCGCCCACAGCTTCGCTTCGACCAACGCGGCTTCGAGCCACTCTGCCTGCATATCTTCAATGCCCGCGTAGGAGCTGAAGTCGCAGTACGAGCACTTCACCGTGCAGAACGGCACATGTATGTAGAAGCCCAGCCGAGTGGTGTTCACGCCACGAGTGTATGTCTCTTCGTCAGTGTCAAAGCTGATTGCCCGCGCACCAACTTGGTGACACAGTGAATTCGTTCAAACGTTGGGAGGCGTGGGTGCTCAAGACACACGGTTGCGGGACACTGCGAGCGTCGAACGCGGGCGAGTCGGTCACCCTGGCCGGCTGGGTCCACCGACGCCGAGATCACGGTCAGCTCATCTTCATCGACTTGCGCGACCGCGACGGCATCGTCCAGGTCGTCGTCCGCCCGGACGATCACCCCGACGCCTACAACGCAGCCAACGAGGTCCGCGGCGAGTACGTGCTCCGTGTGACCGGTGAAGTCGTCGAGCGCTCGGAAGCAACGCGCAACCCGAACATCGCCACCGGCGACATCGAAGTCGTAGCCAACTCGGTCGAGGTGTTGAACCAAGCCAAGACGCCTCCCTTCTCCGTCAGCGAAGAGGACGAGGTCAACGAGCTGGTCCGCATGCAGTACCGCTACATCGACTTGCGCCGTCCTGCGATGATCGCCTCCCTGGAACTGCGACATCGTCTCAACCAGTTCATTCGCGACTTCATGACGGGCCGCGGGTTCCTCGAGGTCGAAACGCCAATCCTGGTCGCCGCGACGCCGGAAGGCGCGCGTGACTACGTCGTTCCCAGCCGTCTCACGCCTGGCGCCTTCTACGCCCTGCCGCAGGCGCCTCAACAGTTCAAGCAGTTGCTCATGGTTGCCGGCGTCGAGCGATACTTCCAGATCGCCCGCTGCTTCCGCGACGAAGACCTGCGCGCTGACCGTCAGCCGGAGTTCGTCCAGCTCGATCTCGAATGGTCATTCTGCGAAGAGGAGGACATCCTGGCGCTGCTGGAGGACCTCTTCGTCGGCCTCGCCGAGGCGCTGCGGCCCGACCTCACGGTGCCGCGACCGTTCCCGCGCCTCTCCTGGCACGAAGCCATGGAGAAGTACGGCTCCGACAAGCCCGACCTGCGCTACGGGCTGGAGCTGTCCGACTGTTCCGATATCGCTGCCACATCCGGCTTCGGCGTGTTCTCTTCGACCGTCGCCGGTGGAGGCCGGGTTCGCGGCATTGTCATGCCGGGCGGCGCATCCCTCTCTCGCCGTGAGGTAGACGGCTTCACCAACCTCGCCAAGACGATGGGCGCGCCGGGACTGGTTTCGCTCCAGTTCAGCGCCGACCCTGCCTCGGCGACCGAGGACGATGTCCGGTCCCCCGTGTTGCGCCACATCGGCATCGACGACGCACGCAAGATCGGCGAACGCTGCGGTGCATCGGCCGGTGACCTCGTGCTGCTCGCCGCAGGCGACTCAGGCATGGTCTCGACGGTGCTTGACGGCATTCGACGCGACCTTGCCAGACGTCTCGACCTGGTCGACGATTCGGTGCTCCAGTTCGGCTTCGTCACCGACTTCCCGCTCGTCGAGTGGGACCAGGATGAGCAGCGCTGGGACGCCTTGCATCACCCGTTCACGGCTCCGCAGGCGGAGGACGCGCATCTGCTCGACAGCGACCCGGCCAACGTGCGCGCCCGGGCGTACGACACGATTTGCAACGGATTCGAGCTCGGCTCGGGCTCGATCAGAATCCACGAGCGCGATCTACAAATGCGCGTGTTCGAGCTGCTCGGTGTCGGCGCCGAAGAGGCGCAACGGCGATTCGGTCACATGCTTAACGCGTTCGAGTACGGCGCGCCGCCCCACGGCGGCTTCGCCTTCGGCATCGACCGCGTCGCGATGCTGCTGGCCGGAACCGAGAACATTCGCGAGGTGATCGCGTTCCCGAAGACGATGTCCGCTTCCGACCCGATGACCGGCGCTCCGATGGAGATCGCGGACGAACAGCTGCACGAGCTCCATCTGAAGATCGATGCGCCCGCCGCCTCCTGAGTTCGGTGATAATCTTCGATTGATATAGGACATAGCGGTGTCTGGGTGACATATCGAAGCGGAGGACTGGTACGTGTCTGTGGCGCGATTCATACGTAGGGCGGAACGATTCGTCGGATCGGCGTACGACTCCTCGAACTGGAAGAAGTTACTGGCGGCATTAGTCCTGAGCGTTGCAATCGGGTTCGCCGCGTGCTCAGGCGATGACGGGACGCAACAGGAAGAACAACCACAGTCCAGCGCTCGAGCTGACCGAGACCAGACCGAGGAACAGCAACAGCAAGTCGACCAGCCGCAGCAGCGTCGCGAGCGCCAGGCCACGATCCAACAGCAGGAACAGCAGCAGCAGGTTGGGACCGATCAGCAGCAGCAGGCCCGGCAGGTCGCGCCGAGAGAACGCGGCGAGTTCCGCATCGCCCGCGGTGAGCCGATCAACCTCGACCCGGCGCAAATCACCGATG
The DNA here is from genome assembly GCA_965208665.1 of Dehalococcoidia bacterium. Classification (GTDB taxonomy): domain Bacteria; phylum Chloroflexota; class Dehalococcoidia; order Bin125; family Bin125; genus Bin125. The sequence goes on along the minus strand of CBDBPH010000002.1, from coordinate 597,109 downwards.
TCACTTCGGCGGTGATCGCTGTCGAAGTCTTTGGCGGACTGCTTGTGCTCGATCGGGACCTGAGAATCGCGCCCGACCTGGCCGAGTCGGTCCCCGGCCCCACGCAGAATGACGACGGCACCGTCACCTACCGCTTCACGATCCGAGATAACGCGACCTTCCACGACGGCAAGCGAATCACGGCCGAAGACTTCAAGTGGAGCCTCGAGCGCAATCTGAACCCGGAAACCCTCTCGCCCACGGCTCCCGACTTCCTCGGCGACATCGTCGGCGCGCGCGAATTCACCCGCGGACGAGCGGATGAGGTGGTCGGTATCCAGGTGGTCGATGAACAGACGTTGGACATCACCATCCTGCAATCGACTCCGGTTTTTCTCTACAAGCTCACCTATCCGACCGCCTACGTACTCGATCGAGCCCAGGTTGAGGCCGATCCTGAACGCTGGGCGCTGGCCCCGAACGGCAGCGGCCCCTTCCGTCTAACCGAGTGGCAACTGGGTGAGGGTCTGACCCTCGAACGCTTCGACGACTACCACCTCGAACCGGCCAAAGTGCGCAAAATCTCCGTCCGCTTCGCCGGCGGCACGGTCGAGCAGTACGAAAACGATGAGCTGGACCAGGCCTTCGTCGGTATCAACGAAATCGAACGAGTGCGGGATCCTTCCTCCGAACTCAACGCGGAGTACGTGACCCGCTCAGAACTGTCGATCTTCTACCTGGCCTTCAACGTCTCGCAGCCGCCGTTCGATGATCCCAACGTCCGACTCGCCCTGGCGCACGCGATTGACAAGACCACGATTACCCAGGAAGTCCAGTCCGATCTCCTTGTGCAGGCGCGCCAGATTGTCCCACCCGGACTCGCCACTCACGATCCCGACTATCCGGGTCTGGTTTTCGATCCGGAACTCGCCCAGGAGTACCTGGCCGCGTCCCGCTATGCGGGCACCGGTCAGCTTGATGACATTCGGCTGACTATCTCGGGCGCCGGCGCCACGCCGGGTCCCAGCATTGAGGCCATCCTCGATATGTGGCGGCGGCACCTCGATCTCGAAGTTCAGCTCCAGCAGGTCGAGTTCGCCACCTTCATCTCCGACATTGACCGCGGTCTCTACGGCTTCTTCTCACTCGGTTGGAGCCTGGACTACCCCGACCCGCACAACGTGCTCGACTACAAGTTCCACAGCGCGTCATTGGGCAACGATGTGCAGCTCGACGATGAGGAGATCGACGCGTGGCTCGAAGAGGCCCGCTACTCCTCCGATCAAGAACTGCGCATTGATATCTATCGCAGGGTCGATCACAAGCTGGTTGAAACAGCAGTCTGGATACCGCTGTACTACTCACGGGCGCACGAACTTGTCAAGCCGTACGTGAAGGACTACGAGCCAACTCGCATGGTGATCCCCCACCTCCGCTTTGTGAGCATCGAAGAGTAATCGCGGCGCCGCTGTTCGACGCCCACTCCATGGCCAGTGGGAGTAAGTGATGGGCTCAGGCGCGATACCGATTCTGGTCCGGCGCTTGCTCTTGGTGCCGATCCTGGTGTTCGCCGTAATGGCGCTGACCTATGCGTTGACCCACGCGGCTCCCGGTGATCCCGTCAAAATCATCGCCGGCGCTCGAGACATCGAGCCGGAGCGAGCGCAAGAGATTCGTGAGGAATTCGGGCTCGAGGGCACCTATGTCGAGCGGTTCGGCCGCTACGTGTGGGGCGTCGTTTCTCGCGGCGACCTGGGACCCTCGTACTACTACCGGTCTCCAGTGCGCTCGGTACAGGAGCTGCTGGGCGAACGCATCTGGATCTCGGCGCAAATCAACCTGATTGTCATGGCCATTGTCTTCGGACTCGGGATACCGATGGGCGTGTACGCCGCTGTCCACCGCGGGCGCTGGCAGGATCCGACCCTCATTGCCTTCCTCAAGGTCTTCGACTCGATTCCCTCACCGATCTTCACGATTCTCATCATCCTCCTGTTGGTTCACGGCCTCGACGATGTGTTCCGGTTCTTCGGTTTCAACGTCCCCAACGTGTGGACCCCGGGCGATCCGGCCTCATATCTCGTCCCGATCCTCTGTCTCACTCTGCCCTCGCTCGGCGGTATGGCCAGATTTGTTCGCGTTAGCGCGCTGTCGACCATCGATGACGATTACGTCAGAACGGCCAGAGCCAAGGGCTTGACGGAGCGCCGCATCCTCTACGGCCATGTCCTGCGCAACGCGCTGTTGCCGCTCTCGACCATCTTCGGCCTGTCGATCGTGGCAATCGTCGGCGGCTCGATCATCGTCGAGACCATCTACGGCGTCCCCGGCGTCGGAGCATTCATGTTCCAGTCGATCACCCAACGCGACTTCAATGTGATTCTCGGCTTCACCTTGTTGACTGCCACGCTCTTCATCGTTGCCAACGCGCTGATCGATGTGCTGTACATCTTCATCGATCCGCGTATCCGGTTCACGGCTCGGTTCTCATGACATTGCGCGCCGAAGCTCAACCGGAGTGGGCCATGCCCGAACAGTCGGAAGCGCCGTGGCTGCGCGCCGTACGGGCGATCCTGCGCAAGAAGATCGCCGTCGCCTGCATCGTCGTCATCACTGTGCTCTACGGCGCCGGTGCCTACACGATGCTCGACGCGTTTGGTCTCGACATCGGCTTGCAGGACCCGACGCAATCGAATCTCAGTGAACGGCGCTCGATCCGCGAAGTCGACGGCTCTCCAGAGACCCTTGGCGAATTCACCGAGCGACTCGGCATCCAGATGGCCACCATCGTGGAACTCAATCCTGACGTCGTCGACGAACACGGTCCTCTGACCAGCGACACGGCTCTGCCCGCTCGAACCGAATTGGTCTTGAGTGCAGATGAAACACTGCAGGGCCCGTCAACACGCCACTGGTTTGGCACTGACCGAAACGGGCGCGACACGTTCGCTCGGGCGATGTTCTCGCTGCGTACCACCCTGATCATCAGCGTCATTTCCGTGGTGTTCGGCAACCTGTTCCTCGGTGTTGGCTTGGGGCTGCTGGCCGGGTATCGGGGCGGCCTCGTCGATCAGATCATCATGCGCGTCGGCGATGTCATGCTGGCCATGCCGGGCCTGGTGTTCCTAATCGTCGTCGTCGCGGTCTTCCGAGATCAGTGGGAGGAGTGGTTCCGGGCCATTGAAGATGCGACGGGAATGCACTGGTTGATCGACCAGGGAGTGGACGACTACGTGCTCATCGTGTTCGCGACGTCGTTTGTCGGCTGGGCAGGCTCCGCGAGGTTCTACCGTGCGCAGGTGTTGGCTCTGCGTGAGTCCGACTACATCCTCGCCGCCGAGACGATTGGCGCGCGCACGCCTCGTGTGCTGGCGCGTCACCTCTTTCCCGGAATCTTGCCGTGGTTCGTCGTCGGGATCAGCGCTTCGCTCGGCGAGATCGCCGGCGCGGAGGTCGTCTTGACCTGGCTGGGCATCGGCATCACGCCGCCGACCCCGTCCTTCGGCATCATGGTCGAGAATGCCGGCGGCCGCACAACCTTCCTGCTGTATCCGTGGTTGATGACCGTCCCCTGGCTGTTCCTGTTGGTGTTGATGCTCGCCTTCAACCTGCTCGGCGATGCGATAAACGATGTGCTCAATCCGCGCGGGCGATAACCCATTCCGCTGATATCGTGGGCGCAGCCATGCTCCTAGGCTTGGGCCATGAAGGTTGATCCATGAAAGTTACCGCCGAACGCATCCCCGAGGCTCAGATGCTGCTCGAGATTGAGCTCGACGACGCTCGCGTCAAGAAATCGCTCGACCAGGCCGCTCGCCGACTCTCACAGCGCTTTCGCATTCCCGGGTTCCGACAGGGCAAAGCCCCCCGACGTGTCGTCGAGAGCGCGCTCGGGGCCGACGCCGTCTTTGAGGAAGCGGCCGAGCGGTTGATTCCGCAGGCCCTGACCGAGGCGTTGGAGCAGGAAGGACTCGATCCCGTCGCGCAGCCGAGCGTTGAGATCACCGAGCGCGAGCCGGTGACCTTCACGGCGACCGTCCCGCTGGAGCCCGTCGTCGAGTTGGGCGACTACCGAATGATTTCGGTCGCCAAGCCCGAGAGCGAGTACTCGGAGGAAATGCTCGAAGAGCGTCTACTCGAACTCCGCCGCCAGCACGCGCTGCTCGAACCCGTCGAACGCGCGCCAGAACTGAACGACCGCGTCACCGCCGACGTCCGCGCCGAAGTCGACGGCGAGCAGATTCTTGATCAGCCCGGCGCCGAGTTCCACCTCCGAGAAGGCGCCGTCGTTGGCGTCCCCGGACTGTGCGAGAAACTCGTCGGTGTCACCGTCGGCGACGAACTCGTCATTCCGATCGACGTCGATGAAGACTGGGACGACGACGAAGTCGCCGGTAAGACGGTCACGTTCACCGTCACCATCCACGACGTCAAGGCCGAGGAACTTCCCGAAGCAGACGACGATTTCGCGATGGAAGTCTCGGAAGAGTTCGAGACCTTTGCCGACTTGCGCGAGCGGGTCGACAGCGGTCTGCGCGAACAGACCGATCGACAGGCCGACGAACTGTTCAGCCAGGAGGTGATGAAAGCCGTCGTCGGTCGAGCGACGCTTGAGTATCCGCCCGCGCTGGTTGAGTACGAGATCGAGCAGATGCGCCAGGACTTCGCCCGTCAGATGGGCCAGGATCCGGCCACCTTCCTGCGCGACGGCGGCGAACAGGGCGAACAGCTCCTCGCCAGCTTCCGTACGCAGGCCAACGAGCGGGTTGTCAATACGCTGGTCCTGCAGAACATCAGCGACGCTGAAGACATCGAAGTGCTGGACGACGAGGTCACCGCCGATCTCCAGCAAATGCTCGCCGGCATGCCCACGACCGACCCAGAGCAGGCCGAGCAGATGATGCAAGACGAAGGCATTCGCGCCAACGTCCAAGCCCGACTGGTACGCGAGCGGACCATCGAGCGGCTCCAGCAGATCGCCTTGACCAACCACGCCTCCGGCGTCTCGGACGAGGACGAGCCATCGGACGACGAAGAGTCCGACGATGAGGCTTCAATCGACGAGCTCAATGACATCGAGGACGCCGAGCAGTCGGACGCCGAGGGGTCCGCCGAAGAGGACGAATAATCACTGCTGATATGCCAGCGATTTCTGTCCGCTGCTGTTGGCTGCGCAATCGCGCAACTGCCAAACGTGACTACACTTAATCCGCGAAGGAGGGTTTCATGGCCCTGAGTCACCCCTTAAGCAACTCCCTGACCCGCCCCAGAGACATCATCCCGATGGTCGTCGAGACGACTAACCGCGGTGAGCGCGCCTACGACATCTACTCCCTGCTCCTGCGCGAGCGCATCATCTTCCTGGGCACGCCGATCGACGACCAGATCGCGAACGTGATCGTCGCCCAGTTGCTGTACCTCGACCGCGAGGACCCAGACCGCGACATCCAGCTCTACGTCAACTCGCCCGGCGGCGTGATCACGGCCGGTCTCGCCATCTACGACACGATGCAGCTGATCAAGGCGGACGTCTCGACGATCTGCGTCGGCATGTCGGCCTCGATGGGCACGGTCCTGCTTTCGGCCGGCGCCGACGGCAAGCGATTCGCGCTGCCGCACGCCACGATCCACATGCACCAAGCGCTCGGCGGAGCTCGGGGTCAGGCATCCGACATCGAGATCGCCGCTCGCGAAATCTTGCGCAACAACGAGACGATTCGGCAGATTCTGGCCAAACACACCGGTCAACCACTGGATCGCATCGCGGCCGACACCGATCGCGACTTCTACCTCGACTCCGAACAGGCGCAGGAGTACGGACTCGTCGACTCCGTGCTCTCGAGCGAGGCCGCCGGGGATGCAGCCGCGGCCGCAGGCGCTTAGTATCTGAGCGGGGTATCTGCCCGGACTGTCCTTGTCGTTCGACACGGCTCTCGACCGGGCTCCATTGCGGGAGCACTGAGACGAAGCAGAGAGGCGGAAGCTGATGAGCAGTGCACACGGTGGTGGGCGCAGTCAGTACCACTGTTCGTTCTGCATGAAGGACCAGGCCCAGGTCCGCCGCCTCGTCGCAGGACCGGGCGGCGTCTACATCTGCAACGAGTGCGTCGAGGCCTGTCGTGCCGTCATCCAGGACGAACAGCTCAACTCCACTCCGCCCGAGCCCAAGGCCGCCTCAAGCCCGCCGCAGACGCTGCCGCCGCTCGCGATCTACGACCGCCTTTGCGAGCATGTCGTCGGCCAGGACGAGGCCAAGCGAGTCCTCGCCGTCGCCGTCTACAATCACTACAAGCGCATCAACACCGTCGTCGACCCGGACGACGATGTCGAACTCGAGAAGAGCAACATCCTCCTCGTCGGCCCAACCGGGTCCGGCAAGACGCTGCTCGCCTCGACGCTGGCTCGGATCCTCGACGTCCCCTTCTCGATCGCCGACGCCACCGCGCTCACGGAGGCGGGCTACGTCGGTGAGGACGTGGAAAACATCCTGCTCCACTTGATCCAGGCCGCCGATTTCGACATCGCGCGAGCCGAACGGGGCATCATTTACATCGACGAAATTGACAAGATCGCGCGCAAGGCCGACAACCCCTCGATCACGAGGGACGTATCCGGCGAAGGCGTGCAGCAGGCGCTGCTCAAGATCATCGAAGGCACGGTCGCATCGGTCCCCCCGCAGGGCGGACGCAAGCATCCGCACCAGGAATTCCTCCAGATCGATACCAGCAAGATCCTCTTTATCTGCGGCGGCGCATTCGAGGGCCTCGACAGCGTCATTGACCGCCGGATCACGACCGGCATCCGCAACATTGGCTTCGGCTCGGCCGCGCGGACGGCCGAGGATCGCGATCATCTGCTGCATCACCTCAGCCACGACGACCTGCAGAAGTATGGGCTGATTCCCGAGTTCGTCGGACGACTGCCGGTCGTCGTTAATCTCGATCAGCTCGACCAGGCATCGCTCGTGAGAATCCTGACCGAGCCGAAGAACGCTCTGGTCCGCCAGTACGAGCGCTTCTTCGACATGGACGGCGTCGAACTCAGCTTCACTCCCGAGGCGCTCGAGTCGATCGCCGAACAGGCCATTGCCGAAGCGACCGGCGCTCGTGGCTTACGCACCGTGGTCGAGGACCTGCTGCTTGACGTCATGTTCGAGGTGCCGGGACGGCCGGAAGTGAAGAAGTGCGTCGTCAACGCCGACACCGTGCGGCGTCAGGAACGACCGCTGCTGCTCAACGATCAGGGTCTCGCGGTCGAGTACGAAGCAATCCGCCGACGAGGCGACGGAGGATTGGCTCCACGCCAGGAAAGCGCCTGATGTCACGCCGGTCGGCGCTCACGACATCCCGTCGAGTTCGAGTCGACGACCTCCTCGTACGACAAGGCGCAGCCCCAGACCTGCAGAGTGCGCGGGCGCTCATCATGTCCGGTCGTGTTCACGGCGACGGCAAACGATACTCCCAGGCCGGAATGCAGGTTGACGACGATACCGAACTCAGCATCCGCACCGTCCGACCGTACGCGTCACGCGGCGGTGAGAAATTGTCCGCCGCCCTCGACGCCTGGCCAATTCCGACGCAGGGCCGAGTCTGCCTGGATGTCGGGGCATCGACCGGCGGTTTCACCGACGTGCTGCTTCGTCGCGGCGCCCTGCACGTACACGCGGTCGATGTCGGCTACGGCCAACTCGCCGATGCGCTCCGTCGAGACTCGCGCGTGACGGTGCTCGAACGCACCCACATCTGCGATCTGCCGTCTCAGTCCAGACCCGCCGACCTCGCCACCGTTGACGTCTCCTTCATCGGCCTGCGGCAGGTCCTGCCCTGCGTCGGGCGAGCCGTCGCGCCGCAATCCGATGTTGTCGCGCTGGTCAAGCCGCAGTTCGAAGCCCCACCCGAAGATGTCGATCAACGAGGCGTTGTCAACGATCGGCTTGCCCAGGGCAGGTCAGTGAGCAGCGTTGTCGCCTGGGCAGTTGAGCAGGGATGGCGCACAGGCGGCGTCCTCAAGTCTCCGCTCGTCGGTCCGGCGGGCAATCATGAGTGGTTCGTCTGGTTGCGTACACCGTGAGCGACATCCAGTGCGTCGGCATCTACTACCATCCACGCCTCGACGAGGCGAGGAACGCCGCCGACGAACTGGCCGCGAAACTGCGCGCGCATCAGGTCGACGTCTGGACCTCGATGCCGTGGGAACCAGATCGTTCGACCGAACATCTGGCCCACACGGACCTGCTGATCTGTCTGGGCGGCGACGGCACCATCCTCCGAGCCGCGCGTGCCAGCGCCGGCTTCGACTGTCTCATCCTCGGAGTCGATCTAGGTCGTCAGGCGTTCCTGACTGAGCTGCTTCCCGAGCAGCTGGACGAGCACATCCCCGACCTGTTCAATGGCGACTTCGTCGTTGAGGATCGCGCGATGCTGGAAGCGCAACCCGTCGGCGTCGACGGTGAGGCGCCAAGCACCCTCACCGCGCTCAACGACGTCATGATCGGCAGGGGCAGTCTCGGCCAACCGGCGTACATTGCCGTCTGGGTCGGCGAAGACCTGGTCGGCGTCGTGCGGGCCGATGCCGTCGTCGTGGCCTCCGCCACCGGCAGCACCGGATACTCCCTCTCCGCCGGTGGGCCGATCCTGCACCCCCAGGCCCGCAACGTGGTCCTCACTCCCGTTGCCCCGCACTTGGCGCAGGCCGCTCCGATGGTCTTGCCCGGCGACGCCGAGATCGAACTGCGCCTCGGACGCGAGCACCCAGGATCGCTATCGGTCGACGGGCAACGACCATACCCGCTCAAGCCCGGCGGCGGCGTCCACGTGCAGCGCAGCGAGTCGCTGGCGCGACTGGTCCGTTTCGCCGAACGTTCCTTCTTCCCGCAACTCGGAAAACGGCTCGCCTGGCTCGACGAGCGTCGGATCGAAGCCGTTTCCCGCACCGGGATAGAAGCATTCGACGCAAAGAAGGCCGATCCTGCCTGACTCGTGACTGAGGCGGCCGTCCGTTCCGTTACGATGAACATGCGCTCGAAGAACGACCTGGATCTGCGGGGACCGAAGGAGTACGGCGGTGCTGATCGGCCTGCATCTGCGTGACTTCGCGCTGGCCGATCGAGTGGACCTCAGGTTGGATGGCGGATTCAGCGTTATCACGGGCGAAACCGGAGCTGGCAAGAGCGTTCTCATCCAGGCGCTCGCCTTCGCCCTCGGTTCGCCCGCCGATGCGGAGATGATCCGACTCGGAGCCGATTCCGCAGAGGTCGAAGCAGTCTTCGATCTCGTCGATTCCGACGCCTACGGTCCCATCGCGCGGATGCTCTCCGATGCAGATCTGCCGTTCGAAGGCGAACTCATTCTGCGCCGCAGCGTCAGCCGACCACAAGCCGGTTCGCAACGTCTCGGCGGACGCATTCGAGTCAACGACCGCGCCGCCACTGCGAGTCTCCTGCGAGAACTGGCGCCCACGCTCGCCGACATCCACGGACAACGAGAGCATCTCTCGCTCCTGCGACCCACGGAGCAACTCGGCCTGTTGGATCGCTTCGCAGGCGTCGATCACCAGCGCGATGCGATCGGCGCGATGGTCCGGCGCCTCAACACCCTTGATCGCGACCTCAGCGACGTGAGAACCGGCGAGCGTGAGCGCGCCAGGAGAATTGCCCTGCTGCGTCATGAAGCATCGGAGATTGCAGCCGCCGGTCTCCAGCCGGACGAGGAAGACCAGCTCCAGGCGTCGCATCGCCGATTGGTCAACGCCCAGACCCTGTCCGCCAATGCCGAGGCAGCGCGCATGGCCCTGGAGGAGGACACGCTCGGCGAAGCCCTCGCGGCCTCCCGCAGAATCGCCGAGCTCGATCACTCGGCTGAGCCGATCGCCCAGGCAGTGGAGTCGGCGCTCGAACAGGCATCCGAGGCGGTACGTTCGCTGAGGCTGTATGCGGACGACTTGCAACTCGATCCGAACCGTCTCGGCGAGGTCGAATCACGGCTCTCACGGATTGCCGAAATGAAGCGCCGTTGGGGAGACACCGTCGCCGAGGTGATCGCCCACGGCGAGCGCGCTGAGGCCGAGGCGAACCGTCTCGAACAGGAAACAGCGGACATCGACTCCCTCGCGGCAGAGGCAGAGCAATTGGCCGAAGCCCTCACCGCCGCCGTAACCGAACTCAGCCAACGACGGAGGCAGGCAGCCGGAGAACTGGCCGCCGCCGTAACTCGCGAGTGCGAGAGCCTGCGTTTGCCCAACGCCCGGATCGAGTTTAGCTTCGGACCGATTCCCGCATCGGACCAGGACAGGTCACTATGCGTTGGCGGAGCGCAGGTCGGATTCGACCAGACCGGCATCGATCGGGTGCAGCTGCATGTTGCCTTCAACCCGGATTCGCCGACACGTCCAATACAGCGAGTAGCCTCAGGCGGTGAGACGGCGCGCCTGACATTGGCAATCAAGGCCGTGTTGGGCGAAAGTGATCTCGTGCCGCTGATCGTCTTCGACGAAGTCGATGTCGGACTCGGCGGACGCAGCGGCGGCATGATCGGCGAGCGTCTCGCTCGCCTGGGAGAGCATCGTCAGGTGATCTGCATCACGCATCTACCCCAGGTTGCGGCGCGAGCGGCGCAACACATCACCGTCTCGAAATCGTCCGACACGAACCGGACCACGGTGGACGTGCGCATGCTGTCTGAAGAGGCTCGCATCGTCGAATTGGCGGAGATGCTCGGCGGGCTCAGCGAATCGAACCGCGCCAGCGCCACCGACCTGCTGCACGCGGCGGTCGCATCATGACCTCCGAAGCCGTCGGCCCGACTCCTGCCGCCACCCTGCGCCAACGCGAATCCGAGGTCCACGCCCTCGAGGACATCACCCTCGACCGCCGCGTGCCTCTCGATTCACCCCTGCAAGCCGAGAAGGCTGTCGTCAGCGACGCGTCGGAGATTCATCGCCTGATTCAGTACTGGTTCGAAGCCACCGGCGATGTCCTGCCCCGCACCGAGGGCGAGATCTACGAGACGATCCGCGACTTCGTCGTGGTGCGGGACCCAGGCGGCAATCGATTGCTGGCCGCCGGCGCGCTCCACGTCGAGTGGCGGGACCTGGCCGAGATCAAGTCGCTGGTCGTCGATCCGGGAACCCAGGGCAAGGGCCTCGGACGCATCGTGGTCGACGCCTGCCTCGCCGAGGCGGTCGACATGGGCCTCAAGACTGTCTTCGCCCTGACCACCACACCCGCCTTCTTCGAGCGCTTGGGATTCCGCATCTCCGGCGTCTCCGCCTTCCCGCGCAAGGTCTGGAACGAGTGCTTCCGTTGTCCCAAGTACAACGCCTGCGACGAGATCGCCGTCACCATCGACCTTCGCGCGAGGCTCAACACGTAAGATTGTCCCCTCTCCCTCTGGGAGAGGGTTAGGGTGAGGGCCATGCCAGACCCCCTCAAGGAGACCGTGCTGGCCTCCGAGCAGGTCTTCAGTGGCTCCCGGATCAATGTCCGCGTGGACGAGGTCGCCATGGCCGACGGCCGCCGCGCCCGACGCGAGGTGGTCGAGCATCCCGACGCCGTCGTCATCCTCGCCCTCCGCGACGACGGCAACATCGCCTTCGTCCGGCAGTGGCGGCATCCGACGGGGAAGCCGCTACTGGAGCTTCCTGCAGGTCGCGTCGATCCCGGAGAATCACCGGAACAGACCGCGCGACGCGAGTTGCGTGAAGAGGTCGGCCTCGACCCTGCCCGCCTCGACTTCGCCCGCGGCTTCTATGTCGCCCCCGGGTTCGCCGACGAGTTCCTCCACGGTTTTATCGCCCGTGATTGTACCGAATCGCCCCTCGAGGCTGATGAGGACGAAGAACTGGTCGTCGAGTGGAAGCCGCTCGGTGAGGCGATCGAACTGGTCGATTCGGGAGAAATCATTGACGCCAAGTCGGTCATCCTCCTGCAGTACCTGGCGCTCGAAGCCGTCGGCCCGCTGGGACGCAAAATCGTTCGACACTACCAAGGACAGGAGTGAACCTGCTGCTCAGGCGACTACCACCGAATGGCGATTGGTGCGAAACTGAGCATTGCATCCATAGCGGGGGATAGCACGATGTTGCAGCATGATGTACTGATTGTCGGCTCGGGTTTGGCGGGTATGCGCGCCGCGCTGGAGGTCTCAACCGACCCCACGCTCGACGTGGCGATCCTCTCGAAGGTCCATCCGTTGCGCTCGCACTCGGGTGCGGCGCAAGGCGGGATCGCCGCCTCGCTGGGCAACTCTGCCGAGGACTCCTGGGACCTGCACATGTTCGACACCGTCAAGGGCGGTGACTACCTCGTCGACCAGGACGCCGCTGAAGTACTCACCCGCGAGGGCCCGGAGAACATCTTTGAACTCGAGCACATGGGCTGCGCGTTCTCCCGCGACGACGAAGGCCGCGTTGCCCAACGCCGCTTCGGCGGCCACACGGCGCCGCGCGCTTGCTACGCCGCCGACCGCACCGGCCACGCTGTGCTGACCGTGCTCTTCGAGCAGCTCCTTCGCCGGGGAGTCAAGGTCTACTCCGAGTGGTACGCGCTCGACCTCGTCGTGAAGGACAACGTCTGCCAGGGCCTCGTCGCCTACGACATCCTCTCGGGCCAGATTGAAGCCATCTCGGCCAAGGCGGTGATGTTCGGCACCGGCGGTTACGGCCGCGCGTTCCGAGTCACAACCAACGCCTTCGCCTCAACCGGCGACGGCGTCGTCATGGCCTACCGCGCCGGCATCCCCCTGGAGGACATGGAGTTCGTCCAGTTCCACCCGACAGGCCTGCAGGGCTCGGGCATCCTGCTCTCCGAGGCGGCTCGCGGCGAGGGTGCCCACATCGTCAATTCCGACGGCTTCCGCTTCATGGAGAACTACGCGCCCGGCCGGATGGAGCTCGCCCCGCGCGACATCGTCGCACGAGCCGAACAGTCCGAGATCGAAGCCGGCCGCGGCGTGACCGCGCTGCGCGACTCGGTCTTCATGGACCTGCGCCCAATCGGCGAGGAACGCATCCGCTACGCTCTCCCCTCGGTGCTGCACCTCGCTCGTGACTTCGCCGGCATCGACCCGCTCGACGCGCCGGTCCCGATTCAACCCACCGCGCACTACTCGATGGGCGGCATCCCCTGCGACATCAACGGACAGGTCCGAATCAAGGACCTCGACGGCGCCCCCGAAATCACCGGCTTCTTCGCCGCCGGCGAGGCCTCCTGCGTCTCCGTCCACGGAGCAAACCGGCTCGGTACCAACTCGCTGCTTGAAGCGGTCGTCATGGGACGCCGAGCCGGCCGCGGCATTCTCGACGTCGTCCACCACCTCGAGCCGACCAGCATCGACGAAGGCGACATGGCCAACGCCATCGGCGAGGTCGACAGCCTCCTCACCGCGACCGGTTCGGAGAAAGTCGGACAGATCCGCGCCGATTTGCGCGACACGATGATGGATAAGTGCGGAGTGTTCCGTGACGACGCCGAGTTGCGCGAATGCCTCGGCGAGGTCAAGGACTACCAGGAGCGCTTCGCCAACGTCTCAATCGACGATCACGGCTCGACCTTCAACACCGACCTGCTCGACGCCATAGAACTCGGTCACATGCTTGAGTACTCCGAGGTGATCACGACGGGCGCGATCGCCCGCCAGGAATCGCGCGGCGGACACGCCCGCAGAGACTTCCCCGATCGCGACGACGAGAACTGGCACCGCCACACGCTCGCCTATCGACCGCAGGACGGCGAAGACGGACCCCGGCTTGAGTATTGTGCGGTCAATATGGAGCCGAAATTCCGCGAGCCCTTCCCGCTCCAGGAGCGAACCTACTAGCGCCAACGGCGAACGAATTCGAACAAGAGCGAACACCAACGAACAGGCGCGGACCCATGGCCCAGCAAGAGTTCATCATCGAGCGCTACAACCCCGACACCGAGGAGTCCTACGAGGAGTCATTCAACGTCGAGACCCAACCTGGACAGACGGTGCTCGACAGCCTTAACGCGATCAAGTGGGAACAGGACGGCACCCTCTCATTCCGCATGTCCTGCCGCCACGCAATCTGCGGCTCCTGCGCGATGAAAGTCAATGGTCAGTCGATGCTCTCCTGTCAGACCCAGGTCGACGCCGCGGCCGAGCGCGGCGACCCGATCCGCGTCGGCCCGCAGGGCAACCAGAACGTCATCAAGGACCTCGTCGTTGACGTGAACAAGTTCCTCAACCAGTTCGAGCGCGCCGAGACCTGGCTCGAGCCCTACGAGGACCAGGACCCGCCGGAACGCGAGTACCGCCAGAACGTCGAAGAGTTCGACCACTGGTCGCACGCCTCGACTTGCATCCATTGCGGCGCCTGCTACTCCGACTGCACCGTCGCCGCGGTCGACGAGAACTTCCTCGGTCCGGCCGCGCTGGCCAAGGCCTACCGCTTCGTCATGGATAGCCGTGACGCAAAGCGCGAAGAGCGTCTCCAGTTCCTCTCCGAGGAGCAGGGCGGCATCTGGGATTGCACCCGTTGCTACATGTGCGTCCAGGCTTGCCCCAAGGATGTCTTGCCGATGGACGCGATCATGGAACTGCGCACGCTGGCGATCGAGGCAGGGCATGTCAACAACCACGGCGTTCGCCACCACAAGGGCTTCATGTCGGGCGTGCGCAAACGCGGCCGGCTCGACGAGATGATGCTGCCGGTCCAGTCGGTTGGCATTGGCAGATTGCTGACCGGCAACCTCGCCGCGCACAAGGAGATGATGGACTACACGCCCGGCGCGATTCGGCTGCTCAAGTCACGCAAGCTGCTGACGATCGCACAGCGTCACGGCGCCAACACCGAGGGCCGCGAACAGATCGAACGCATCTTTGAAGAAGTCGAGGCCGAGAAGCACCACCACGATGTCGACGCCGATGCATTCGGCGCCGAATTTGAGACCGCCATCGGCGGGCACTAGGCCGTTTCACAGAATCAACGAGCCGTCGACCGGAGCGGGGTGAGGCTCACAAGCGGGAAAGCGGACCATCATGAGCAAGTACGCATTCTGGCCCGGTTGTGTGGCACAGGGCGCCGCGCCCGAGCTGTACACCTCCACGCTTGCCGTCGCCGAGCAACTGGGCATGGATCTCGTCGAACTCGAGGCCGCCGCCTGCACCGGAGCCGGGATCATCTCTGACGGCGAGCCGTACCTGCAGGACGTACTCAACGCTCGCACCATGGCCATGGCCGAGCAGATGGACCTGCCCTTGATGGATATCTGCTCGACCTGCGTCGGCGTGCATCGGCTCGCCGCTGAGAAGCTCCGCGATGTCGACTACCGCATTCGCATCAACCACCATCTTGCGCCTGAAGGCATTGAGTACCGAGGCTCAGTGGACCCACGACACCTGCTCTGGATCCTGCTCGAGGATGTCGGCATCGACAAGATCAACTCGATGGTCAAACGACCTCTGGAGGAGCTCAACCTCGGTCCGTTCTACGGCTGCTACCTCGTCCGCCCCGAACGCACGCTGGAGTTCGACGCCCATCCGACGCGCCGCGACAGCCTTGAGCAGCTGATCGAGATTCTCGGCGCCACAACCGTCACATACGACGGTATGACCAAGTGCTGCGGCTTCCCGATCCTGACAATGAACAAGCAGAACTCACTGACGATGGCCGGCACTCACCTCGACGAAGCGCAGTCCAAAGGCGCCGACGCACTGGTCACACCCTGCCCCCTCTGCCACCTCAACCTCGACGCCCAGCAGCCAGACGCGGCCAAGGTGATCGACCGCAATCTCAACCTGCCCATCCTCCACGTGCCCCAACTCCTCGGTCTGGCGATGGGCATCGCCCCGGAGAAGCTCGGCCTCACCCGCCACGTCGTCGACACCAACCGCCTGCTCAACAAAATCGGCGCGTAAGCCCCGGAAAGGGAAGCGCCCCCGCCGTTCGGCGGGGGCGCAACACAGGCAACTGGAGGGCGGCCAGTCGGAGAGTTGTCCGATGTCTCCCATGCGGACATCGGTGGGCGGGCGGGGTGACAGTTTCTACCGTCTGACCGGTTCCCCGACCTAATCGGGGACCAGCCCTCCGATAGATCAAACGACAGGAACCGCCAAAAGGTTCCCCGCCGCTACGCGCCCGCTCCGGTTCCCCGAAGCCGAGGGTCGAGAATATCGCGAATCGCATCGCCAAACACGTTGAATGCGAAGACAACGAGCGTGATCGCGGCGCCTGGCGTCAAGGCCAACCAGGGCCAACGTGTGAGATTTCCACGCTGCGTCGCCTCGTAGAGCACGAAACCCCAGGTCGGATTCTCAGCCGAGTTCGCGCCCAGCGCGAGGAACGACAGAGCAGCCTCGGCCAGGATCGTTCCTCCGATGGTGATCGTCGCGAGCACCATGATCGGCGCCACGATGTTGGGAACGATGTGCCGGAGCACAATGCGCGGTGCGGTGGCTCCAACGGCCCGGGCCGCCTCGATGTACGTGAACTCCTTGATCGATAAGACCGTGCCGCGAATGACGCGTTGAGTCCCCGGTACCAGGAAGATCACAATGACAAACACCACCGTCCCAATGCCGGGCGACAGCATGGTCACCAGCACCATCATCAACACGAGTGGAGGTAGCGCTTGCATCGAGTCGGATACGCGCTGGATAAAGAGGTCGCCAAACCCGCCGATGTAGGCGGAGACGGTTCCAATCAGCGTGCCGATCGCGATCCCGATGCCGGTCGCGGCGATTCCGATGATCATCGCCGTGCGTGCGCCGTAAATGATGCGGCTGAAGAGATCACGACCGATCACATCGGTGCCAGCGATATGGTCGGGCCAGGTGGGGCCCTGCAGCTTGTTGATCGGATCTGCCTTCTCGGCCGGATGGGGGGCGAACCCGGGCACGATCGTATTGCCGTAGGCGGAGATGTCCTGACCGAACAGTGCCGCCACGATCAGGACGAAGATGATCACCGCTCCCAGCGCGCCAAGAGGGCGCTGACGAGCCAGATGGCCGAGGCGGCGCAGGCGGTCACCTCGCCGGCTTGGCAATGCTTCGACAATCTCGTCCGCGGAACCGATCGCTGAGGCCATGGTTCGTTACTCCTAGCCGTACCGAATCCGCGGGTCGATCCACGCGTAGCTGAGATCAGTGATGAGATTGATCAGGACGACGCCGAAGCCAATCACGACCACGACTCCAACTACAAGGGGGAAGTCTGCGCGCCGAATTGAGGTCACGAGTAGCGCTCCGACGCCATTGATGCGGAAGATGTACTCGACAATCACTGCCCCTGAGATCAGGAACGCGAACTGATTGGCAAAAATCGTCAGGACCGGGATGAACGAGTTGCGCAGGGCGTGGCGCATCACGACCACGCGCTCCGATAGGCCCTTGGCTCGCGCCGTGCGCACGTAGTCTTCATGCACGACTTCCAGGAGCTGCGATCGTTGCATCCTCATCAACGTCGCCATCAGCGATGCGGCGAGCACCAATGAGGGCGCGATGAATGCCTCCAGGTTGGTGATCGGATCATCCCAGATGTACGGCGACGGTAAGGTCGCCAGAGACACGCCGATCCACTTGGCCACAAATGACACCACGAGGATGCCCAACAGGAAATTCGGGATCGCCAATCCCATAATCGTGAAGATGCGACCCGCGTAGTCCGCCGGAGTGTTCTGTTTGACGGCCGAGATGATGCCCACCGGAATGGCGATCAAGAAGGAGAGCAGGCTGGCGATGATCACCAGCTCGATACTGCGCGGTAAGCGAATCTTGAGTTCGTTCAGTACGCTCTCGGAGGTCGCAAAGGAGCGGCCAAGATCGCCCTGCAGCGCATTCCAGAGCCAGTCGCCGTAGCGTTCGATGACCGGCCGATCCAGACCCAACTCTCTGTTGAAGCGGTCAATCAAATCCTGAGTCAGCGCACCACCCTGAGGACTCTCCGACAGCAGTCGCTCCGCGGTGCTGCCGGGGAAGGCGTTGACCAACATGAACGAGATGACCGAGAGCAGGAAGACGACGACAACCACACCGATCAACCGACGGACGATGTAGCCGGACATGCTGTGGCGCCTCCCGTCTCTGCGTTCGTGACAGTCACAGCATCCCAAACCGCCTGGTTTGGGATGCTGGTCCGTCTAGTTTCTGCTGCGACTAAGCACGCGGGAAGTCGGGGTTGTTCTCCCAGATCCGCTCCGTGTTTGTGGCGCCCCAGCCCGGGTTCCAGGCGTTGTACGTGTCCATCTCATTGAACAGGTAGCCACGCCGGCCGGCGAGTCGATACGGGTTGACCGCAAAGATGCGCCACATGTTCTCGAGTTCGCGGACCCTGATCTTCTCGAGGATCTCCGACCGCTTGTCGACGTCGAGCTCCTGGCGCTGTTGGATGCACCACTCGTCGATGTCCGGCTCGGAGATGCCGTAGAAGTTGCCGGGACTCTCGCTGTGCAGTTTGCCGTACGCGAGACCATCCGCGTCCATCTCGGCGCCGATCAGCCAGGTGAACAGCGAGTCCTTGAAGTCGCGGGTGACGAGCCGGCCGAGCCAAGTCTCAAGGTCGACCTGGAAGTGGTTGACCTGGATGCCGAGGTTGGTGTTCCACTGCTGGCGGCAAAGCTCGAAGAGGTTCAGGTAGGCGCCCGCAACGGCGTGGAACGTCGCTTCGAACTCAAGCTGATTGTCTTCGTTGTAACCGGCGGCATCGAGCAGCTGCCGACCCTTTGCGGCGTCGAAGTCTCCGAATTCGCCCAGCTCCGCTGGCGTCCACGGCCACTCGCGGAAGCCCCAGGGCGAATCGTCGTCGCGGAAGAAGGTCCAGTTCTGACCGTATCCGGCCGCGGCGAGACCGTCATAGACACCGAGCTTCTGTTCCTCGCGGTTCAGACCGAGTGCCAGCGCCTGGCGGACGCGAATGTCGTTGAAGGGCGGCTCGTCGAGGTTGTGGAAGGACAGGTACGGTTGCCAGCCTGGCGGCGGCGCCGTGACCTGCACCACGGTGTCCGGCTGTGTGTCCAGTGCGCGCTCGTAATCGGCGATGTCCTGGATCGTCAGACGGTCGATGACACCGCTCTCCCAGGCCGCCCATTCGGACTCACGCTGGTTGACGAAGTCGGGGCCGTGCAGCGCGTCGAGGTAGGGGAGCTGCTTGCCCGTCCGCGGGTCTAACTTGAAGTAGTTGGGGTTGCGAGACGCCTTCCATTCCGCTCCCTGCTCGACGAAGTCAAGAGTGAACGGGCCGGTCCCAACCGTGTTGCGCCAGTCGTCCAGCACCGTGTAGTCGGTGGTGATGAACTCCGGCGCCGCGATCTGGTGGAAGGGGTTCAGCATGTTGTTGAGCAGGTAGGCGGCCGGCTCCAACAGGTTGAAGCGCACCGTGTTGGATGCGTTGTCGAAGTCGATGTCCTTGACTGCGGTATAGGACGACGCCTGCACCGGAACCGGGTCGACTTCGCCCTCGTGCGCCAGGAACGAGCCGTCTCGAAGCGCGTCGTAAGCGATCTTGACGTCCTCGGCGGTCAACGTGCGGCCGTTCAAGGGCGGCTTGTCCTGCCACTGCACTCCGTCGTGAATCGTGAAGACGACGGTCGTGTCGTCTGGGATCTCCCAGGCCTTCGCAACGTCGCCCTCGATCTCGTAGTAGTGCGCGTTGGCCCAGTCGTCCATGGGGAAGACCACGAGCTGGTTGTAGAACATCGGCGCGAAGGCGGCCATGATGTTCGCCTGCGGCCCGACCACGTTCCAGTTGGCCACGGGCAAGTGAGCCAGCGTCCACTCGCCGCCATAGCGGGGGCCATCTGCCTGACCGGGGAGGTTTTGCAGCTTGGACCAGTGGAAGCGGAGTCGCCACTCCTCCTCCGGAGTCATCGACATCGCTTCTTCCTCGGCCGTTAGCTGACCGGGGAGCAGAGCGACTGCTTCTTCCTCCTGGACCTCCTGCTGCGTGGTCGCCTGTTGCGCTGCAGCCTGCTGAGCCTGCTGCTGCGCCGCAGCCTGTTGCTGCTGCGCCGGTTGCGGCTGCGCCTGCTGCTGTTGCTGCTGGACCTGTGCCGCCGCGGGCTGAGCGTCGTCATCGTCGTCACCACAACCGACCAATGCAATGCCGGCCGCTCCCACGCCCGCCCGCGCCGAGGCTGACATCAGGGTCCGACGACTGAGCCGCTTGCGCTGCATCCGCTTCCAGTAGTTTCGCTCTTCCATGTTTCGCTCCTCGTTGGCTACAGCCGACCGACCACCGGACACGAGTCCGTGCGGTCGGCAATACGCGTCCGCGTAATATAACCCTTCGTAACCCCGTTTGCACACTTTGGGACGCCAGATGACTGATTCCGACCCAGCCGCCGACGCGATCGAAGCCAGGGTCCGCAAATTCCTGGCCGACAACCAGATTGCCTACGAGACCATCGCCTGCCGACCCGACCAGGCCGACACCGCTGTCTTCTGCGAGGTCTTCGGCATTCCGCACGAGGCGTCCGTCAACACCATCCTGGTCGCCTCGAAGAAGAAGCCCAAGAGCTATGCCGCCTGCCTCGTGCTCGCCAACACCCGCCTCGACGTCAACCGCACCGTGCGCAAAGAGATGGGTGTGAGGAAGTGCTCGTTCGCCTCGTTCGAAGAGACGGAAGCGGTCACCGGCATGCTCTCCGGCGGCGTCACGCCGTTCGATCTGCCCGACGAGATTCCCATATTGATCGACGCCCGAATCAGCGGTGACGCCGTGATGTGGTTGGGCGGTGGCAGCCGTTCGCTTAAGGTCGGCGTCAGCGCGGACGATCTGGCCCGTCTACCCAACGCGCGCGTCGTCGATGGACTGGCCAGCTAGCGCGGCCTATGAGGCCGAGAGCTGTCTCTCCAGCGCGACAATCTCCTCCAGCGGCACCGCCCCCTCGCGCAGGCCCGCCCGCAGGGCTCGCTTCGCCATCAACTGCAGCGCTTGGTTGGCCGGTGTGGGCAGGTCGTGTTCCAGACCGAGCAGGACGATCTCCCCGTTCAGCCAATCCGTCTCAATCGCCGGGCGACCTCGTCGGAACGACTGCCAGGTCGAACTCCCGCCTCGCTCCACACCGGGAATATCACCGGAGGTGAACGTCGCGGCCCGCCGCTCGCCGACTTCCGCGCGCGAGGCATACTCGATCCCGGCGGCCGCGTAGCAATCGAGCGCCTCTTCGCGCATCCGCCCAATGAAGGCTCGCGCGTCGTCTCGGGCCGTGCGCAGCGCCTCCACGCCGCAGAGCGCGCCGACCGCGTTGCCCAGGTTGTCGAGCAGCTTGCCGTGCTTCAGGCGCATCACGTTAGCGTCGGGCTGTGCGTTGAACCCGGCGGCCGAAAGGTCCGCGCACAGTTGGGTGATCGTTTCGTCCACGCCGCGCGGATAGCGCCCGCTATCCAACAGACCCGCCTTCGGCTCGCCGAACAGCGCGATCTCTCCGGGGACGAGGAACGTCGCCGGCATCACCACCAGCATGCCGTACGCATTGACAAATCGACGGGCAACCGTGCGTTCGTTGGCGACGCCGTTTTGCCCGCAGACGATGGGTACCTCCGGTCCGCTGCAGCGCTCGAGATCGTCAAGCGCGCTCGCGGTGTCCTGTCCCTTCATCGTCAGGATGACGACATCGCCCTCGTCCAGTGTCAGTTCGGAGGGATGCCCCACCGCCTCAACCGGTACCCGCTGCTCCCTGCCCGGACGGCGCACCAGCAATCCATGCTGCTGCATCGCTTCCAGGTGCGCCCCCCGAGCAATCAGCACCACATCACAACCGGCGAGCTGCAGCAACGCGCCAATGCCGCCGCCAATGCCGCCCGCGCCGTAGATGATGTATCGCATGGTCTGTCCCGGCTGTTGTCGGCGATCCGACCCGTCTGACAACGTCAGTCTGACCAGTCTGAAATGCGAAGCGCGGCTGATCAAGCCGACCAGCCGCGCCTCGCTGCTCCGGCCGTCGCTCTACGAGCCGGGATCGCTCCCGGATTCGGAGCCGTTGCCGTCCGACTCACCCGATTCGTCCTGCGGACTCGGCGGCGGACCGGCGAACATCGACTTCAGCTCTGCGGCGCGCTCCTGGTTCGCGAGCGTTGGCTCAATCAGAATCTTCGCTCCATTGAGGAACACGCCGGGGTTGAGCTGACTGAGCTCGAGCGTGTAGGCCATGGCCATCCCGGACACGGCCAGGTAGCCCTGAACGACCGGATGGTCCCAGACCACAAACAACATCTGCCCATCTCGCACCGCATCGGCGAGCGTGTCGCTGAATCCGAAGCTCGCCAGCGCGATCTCGGCTTCCGCTTCCTCGATCGCTGCCATGGCGGCAACAGCACTGTCGTGGTTGAGCGTCAGGATGGCGCCGATATCGCCGTCCGCGACTCGCTGGGCGATCAATGCCTGCAGATGTTCGGGTCGCGAGTGGCCGGCGTGGGCTGCGCCTAGCTCCTCAGCCATGGCCACGTCGACCGAGATCCGTTCGACCTCGCCGCCTTCGTACGTCTCCGCGATGCCGTCGCAGCGGTCGTGCAGTCCAACGTTGTCGTCCTCGTGGACAACGCAGAGCAACGTGCCGCTCACGCCCTGCCGGTTGAACTCGTCGCCCGCGCGCTCGCCGCCGCCAAAGTCATCGAGTCCGATGTGCACCAGCGTTCCGGCGGCCCCCGCGTCGTCCGCGCCGGAGTTGAAGCTCACGACGTGGATGCCCGCAGCCCTTGCCTCGGCCAGCACCTCCTCCAACTCTTCGGCGTATGGAAGCGATGTGGCGATCGTGATCGGATCATGAGCGATGCAGTCGCGGATCCCGTTGACGTGCTGCTCGGCATCGGTGGCGCCATACAGTCGCACATCAACGCCGTACTGGTGCGCCGCCACGTTCGACGCGGCCAACGTCCAGCGCCAGAACCGATCGTCGCGCGGATGCGCATGGCCGTGCACACACATCACCGGTGGATCCGCTAGGACGACGGGTTCCGTTTCAATCGTTCCAACGACCGCGATTGACGAGCTGTAGCGCCACCGATCGACCTCAGCGTCCACCGGGAGGAATCGAGCGGCAGCGGCGTCAAGGTCAACCCAGCTTTCCTCGTCCAGTTGCTGCAGCTTGACCTCCACACGGCCATCGTCGAGTCGCTTGACGCCGATGCGCACATCACTGGTCACGCTGATCGCAGCGTGAACGGCGCCCAGTGCGATAGCCCCCAGCACGATTCCAAGGAGCAACGTGATGAGGTGAGATTTACGGAGATGCTTCATGCCGCCTCCAATGGAAGTGGGTGGATAATCGAAACTGCTCACGAGCATAACGTTGAACGGTCCGAGACATAACCCGAAACCCCGCGGTCGCGGAACCAGGCCGCACGTAGGGGAGCGTCAGCCACGAGGGGCGGGACTACCATTCATGTCGAACAGCGGAACGCGACCACGGAGTGGCAGGCATGACGGAACAGCTCACACTTCCCCAGATTGACGGCGAACTGCAGGCCGAGGGCCTTGAGGGCCCCGTCCGTATCGTCCGGGACCGTTGGGGCGTCCCTCACGCCGAGGCGCAGTCTGTCCGCGACGCATTCTTCGCTCAGGGATTCTGCCTCGGCCAGGATCGCGGCTGGCAGCTTGAGCTCTACCGCCACATGGCGCACGGACGCGCCGCCTCGCTGTTGAACAGGGGCCTGCTGCGAATCGACAAAATGAACCGCACCCTCGGCTACGGCCGCGACGCCGCGCGAGAGTGGGAGGAACAGTCGGACGAGGCGCGAATGATCCTGCAGGCCTATGCCGACGGGATCAATGCTGCAATCGCGGCCGGACCGGCGCCGGTCGAGTTCGGTCTGCTGGGTCACGAGATGCAGCCCTGGTCGCCGGTCGACTCCCTGGCGATTCTGAAAATGGTCTCGGCCAATGTCCACTGGGCGACCAAGATCGGCAACGGCGAGGTCGCGTCGCGGCTGGGGATCGACGCGCTGCAGGCGTTGATACCTGATGTGCCTGCGGACTCTGCCCTGATCGCACCGTCCGGCGCCTCCTGGACGAACGGGGCACACGCGTTTGCTGGCGCGCTCGCCGACCTCGAGGCGGAGCCCGGAACCAGGCGAGGAGGTCTCGACGGCTCCAACTGCTGGGTCATCAACGGCGCGCACACTGCCAGCGGCAAACCGCTGGTCGTCGGCGATCCACACCTGGCGTTCAGCGTTCCCCCGCAGTGGTACGTCATGCACATGCAGTGCCCCGAGTTCACCGTCGCGGGACCATGCAGCCCTGGCTATCCCGGTCCCGTCTACTACGGACACAACACGCAAATCGGCTGGACCATGACGCACGCCCAGGGGGACCGCTGGGATGTCTACCGCGAGCGCATCGTGCGAAACGGTTCGGGTCCTGAGGCCATGTGGCTCGATGGCTCCGAACCGCTGCAACGACGCGAAGAAGTGATCGAGATTCGCGATGAGGAAGCGGTCACCCAGACTGTCTGGTCGACGCGGCACGGTCCGGTCGTGCACGGTGATCCTGAAACGGACGACGAAGTCCTCACCGCTCGATTCGGCCTGTCAGATCCGTGCCACGACTTCGACGGCATGCTGACCATCTTCACGGCCGACACCATCCACGACGCGCGCCGCGGTTTCCGCCGCTACGACTCAATCTCGGGCAACTTCTGCTTCGCCGACCAGCACGGCGACATCGGCTATCAGTACACCGGCCGTGTTCCGATTCGCGCGCCGAAGCTCACCGCGGTCAACGGCTGGGACGGCGAGCACGAGTGGGACGGCGACATCCCCGTCGACGAGCTGCCGCAGGACCTGAATCCCGTCGACGGCGTCATCATCACCGCCAACAACCGGACCACCACAGACGACTACCCGTACTACCTCAGCTTCAGCCAGACTCCCTACCGCGCCGACCGGCTGCGCGAACTGCTGCAAGGACGGGACGACTGGTCGCCTGAGGACATGCCCGGAGTCCAGTCTGACCAGACCAGCATCCACGCCCGCTTCATCGCCGAGCGCGTCGGTCAAGCGAAGGTCACTGGCCGTGCAGCCGCCGATCTGCAGTCGATGATTGCCGGGTGGGATGGTCATATGGCCATCGACTCCGCCTCCGCGCTCGTCTACTACGAGCTCTGCGAGCAACTCATCGCCCTCACCATTCGGCCCTACTTCAAGGCGCCATCACGGGTTCCTGAGAGCTCATACGAGGAGATGCGGATCCTGCACGAGCAACTGAGGGGCGACAGCTTGCTCGCTCTGGCAGACGGTCAATCATGGGACGACGCCATCACCGAGGCGCTGTCGAACACAGCGACCGTGCTCAGCGAACGCCACGGCAGCGACCAGAGCCAGTGGAGGTACGGCGACGTGCATTCCGTCACCTGGCGTCACAACCTCGGCCGAGACCCCGAGCGCGCCGCCCGGTTCAACGTCGGCGACTTCCCCAAGGGCGGCGATGGCAACACGCCGAACAACGCGACCGGCCTGATCAACCAGCCCGCTGATCACGGCGTGAGCTACCGTCAGATCTTCGATCTATCCAACCTCAACGGAGCGCGGATCGTGCTGCCGCCGGGCAACTCCGGCCGACCCGACAGTCCTCACTACAACGACCACATCCACAAGTGGCTCGAGATGGAGTACTTCCCGCTCTACATCGAGTGGGACGACATCGAGGCCAACAGCGAAGGCAGCCTGTCGCTCCAGCCCGGCTAGGCCGTCGCTGCTTCCACGCTGGCGCGCAGAATCGCAAGTCCGCGATCGAGGTCCGCGTCGTCGATCGTCAACGGCGGCATCAGCTTGACCACGTCCGACGCGGCCCCGCCCGATGTCTCCATGAGCAGGCCGCGCTCAAACGCCGCTCCGCAAATCCTCGACGCCAAACCCTCGATCGGCGTGTGGAGGCCCTGCAACAACCCGCGGCCGCGGACCGTCGCCCGCATCGACTCACGCTCGGCTGCGATCGACGCCAGCTCCGCTCGAATCGTCGCGGACTTGCGATGTACATCGTCCGAGAGCGTGTCATCGCTCCACCAGTTCAGCGCCTCAGTCGCAGTCACGAACGCCGCATTGTTCCCGCGGAACGTCCCGTTGTGCTCGCCCGGCGACCAGATGTCCAGGTCGGGGCGAATCAGCGTGAGCGACATCGGCAGTCCGCTGCCGGAAATCGACTTGGACAGGCAGATCAGGTCCGGTTGAATTCCCGCCGGTTCAAATGAGAAGAACGTGCCCGTCCGACCGCATCCGGCCTGGATGTCGTCGACGATCAGCAGCACGTCGTGCCGCGTGCAGCACTCGGACAGTCGCTGCAGCCAGCCAACGTCAGCGCTGTGCAAGCCGCCTTCGCCCTGGACGGTCTCGACGATCACGCCGGCGACGGAGTTTGCGGAATCCGCCAGCATTGCGTCCAGCACGGAAACGGTGTCGACGTCGGCGCCGAGTTCTCCGTCATACGGCGCGGTGAGCTGATGCTGCAGCGGAATACCAGCGGATTCGCGCTTGACGACATTGCCGCTCAACGCCAGCGCGCCCAGCGTCATCCCATGAAAGGCATTGGTGAACGAGACGATGTCCCGCCTGCCGGTCACCTTGCGCGCCAACTTGAGCGATGCCTCCACCGCATTCGTCCCGGTCGGGCCCGGGAACATCACCTTGTAGTTCATGCCGCGCGGCTTGAGAATCACCTCGTTGAATCGCTCGAGGAAATCGCGCTTGGCCGTGGTCGCCATGTCCAGCGAGTGGATGATCCCGTGCGAGTCCAGATATCGAGTCAGTGCATCGATCATCGCGTCGTCGTTGTGGCCGTAGTTCAGACCGCCGGCGCCGCAGAAGAAGTCGAGATACTCGCGTCCGTGCTCGTCCCACAGTGATGCGCCGTGCGCCCGCGACCAGACCGCCGGCCAGGCGCGCACGTACGACCGAACCTCGGATTCCAGCTCTTCGAAGGCTTCAAGCCCGCTCATCGCAGACACACCGGAGACCATCCACGACCCTCACAATCAGGCACCCCGCCAGGCGCCACCACCTCCACTATGCCCGATCTCCAGGTGGATGTCGTTGTCGTCGACCTCTCCTCCATGTCGGGAGAGATGCCGAAGGCGGAGGAGGGCACGCGACTAGCCGTGACCATTGTGAGATTGAGGTCCGTGATCGTCGGATTGCTGCCCGACGTCATGTTCACAATGATCCGGCGGGGGCACGTCGAGACCGGGATTGCGATCGAAGAAGCCCCACGGCTTCATGCTGAATCCGGCCCGTTGGACTGGCATCACCGGCCAGTCCTCCGGGCGGACGAGGTGGTTCATCCCGACCGTGTACCAGAGCACGACATCGGCCTGCTTCAGCGGACGATTCTCCGCGATCCACGCCGGTATCCCAAGTCGTGGTTCGCTCTGAGCGGGGTAGTCGCCCGCCGGGTATCGCTGTTCCGAGTCATAGGCCGTGACCCAGAGCTGCTTGCGCGCGAACGCCGCACGCTGCGCAATCATCGAGCGCTCGTCGGCCATCATCGAGACCGACGCGCCCGGGGTCAGAACATAGGCCGGCGATTCGCCGATGGGGTTCCTGACCGAGTCATTCGCGATCCGCCAATGTCGAGCCGCGGACGATTTGACCTCCCGCCCGCTCTGTGACTCTTCGGCAATCGGTGTTGCGGCCGCAGTGAAGGTGTTGTGATAGGGATTCTCAGGACCAAGCGGTAACGGGACCGTGTCGACCTCGTACACGGTGTTTTCGGGTCCGTCGACTTCCATGTCGAGGCGGAAGCCGAGGAAGTGCTGATGATGCACACCGGCGAGCCTTGGCCCAATACGGTGGCGCGTGATCTGCGGGTCGCTGTCTTCGATCGCCATCGTCTGCACGATCCCGGTCGCTTTGACCTCATGCTCCCATGAGCCGTCCTGGTAGAAGTACCAGTAGAAGCCGTAGTCGTAGTTGTCGACCGTGGCAATCGTCGAGATCACCAGCCGCCGCGAGCGGCGCAACCACGACTGCGCGCCCCGCTCGTCAGGGTGACGATAGGTGTGCTTCCACAGCAGACCGGCATCCTCCTCGTGGATGCAGATCGCGTTCTCGATCGTCTGTGCCCCGCCGCGTTCATCGGTGACGACGCCGTCCAGGTAGACGATCTCGCCGAGACAATCGCAGCCAAGCTCGAGTGAGTTGATCAGCCGTCCGATCCCGCACTCGCCCGAGTCGAAGGCGTTCTTGAAGTAGTGCCCAACCGATGGGTCGCCATAGGGCACGACCATCTCGGCCAGGGAGGCTCGGTAGCAGATCGGGCGCAGACGCCCGCCGTCCTCATAGCCAATCTTGTGCAGCACCAGTCCCTCGCGGGGATGCAACGAGACGCGCATCTGCCACTTCTGCCACTTGAGCAGATGACCGTCGAGCCTGAACGACGTTCCCTGCGGTTGAACGATGTCGAGCGGCGTCAAATCGTCGCGGTGCGGTCCGCCGTGATCGTGGTCGAAGCGCAGGGAAGATGAGGCCGGCCGAGGCGAGGGTTCGTCAACCAATTCCAACACCCGATCCTTGGCCAGGTCAACGATCGCGATGAGTCCCTCGACCGGCCGTCCGTAGGCGTTGTCATCCGGCTCGTCGCGCAGGTAGACGATCCCCTTGAGGATTCGGTGTTCAGTCTCCCACGTCGAACCAAAGTTGCCCGTCGGCCAGAGATGGATGAACGATAAGTCGATCTGTTCTTCGTCGAATCCGCGGCCGCGCATTGCCGAGCGCCAATTGGCGTCGCTGCGAATGGTCGCTTCTGCCCGTTCGTATTCCTCGAACAAGGCCGGAGGTTGTACATCGGGACGCGCGGTCACGGACGTCACCACTCCTGCGTCAAGGTCGACAACGACCTCGGTCGTCAGACCCGAATCGATGTCGATGCAGACCGCCTCTGCGCAGCGCGGCGCATCTTCGGCCCCCTTGGGCGGCTCCAACGCAGCCACGAGGAGGAAGCGCAACGACTCCGGCGAGCGGAGGTACCCGCTGATGATCCTCGACGCGCGGACGATCTCATCGGCCGACAGCGGGTCGAGCGGATGAGACCGCGTTCTTGTCTCGGTGACCACCGACGCCCCTAGCTGTGGCCGTTGTGGCCAACGTGGTTGCTGTGGTCGTGTGAGTCGTGATCCATCTCGTGGGCGCAGTGGTCGGGCGCGGGCAGGTCGAGTGCCGGGTTGTGCTCGAAGAAGCCGGCCGGTCGCAGCTTGAACCCGCTGCGATGCACGGGCGCCACCGGCCAGTCCTCGGGCACCACGATGTGATTCATCCCCACCGTGTACCAGAGCACCACGTCCTCATCGGCGATCTCGCGATCGGCCGCGGTCCAGGCCGGGATGCCCTCGCCCGGCAGACTCTGATTCGGGTAGTCGCCGGCCGCGTACATCTCCGACGCGTCGTACGGCGTCACCCACAGCTGCTTCTCAGTGAAGCGGGCCCGCCCGCGCACCGTCGCTTCGGGACCTGCCATCAACGCGACTGTCTCGCCGGGAACCAGCAGGTATGCGGGTGCGTGGCCGACGTGGTTGACCTTGTTTGTGTTGGCGATCCGCCAGTGACGCGCCGAGGCGGCGTTGACGACGCCTTCGACCTCAGCCTCGCTGAGCATGGGTTTGGCGACCGCCGTGAAGGCGTTGTTGTGCGGGTTCTCAGGTCCCGCGGGCAGCGGCACGGTGTCGACCTGGTAGACCGTGTTGGTCCCGCCGTCGACCTCCATGTCCATGCGGAAGCAAAGGAAGTGCTGGTGGATCGGCGCCGCCAGGCCGGGCGCGATCATGTGCCGCGTGATCTGCGGGTCGTCGGGGTCGGCGGCGATCGTCTGCACGATCCCGGTCGCCTTGACCTCCTGCTCCCACGAGCCGTCCGGGTAGAACATCCAGTAGAAGCCGTAGTCGTAGTTGCCGACCGTGGCGATCGCCGAGACGACCAGCCGCCGCGTGCGCCGCACTTCCGAGACCGGGATGTCGTCCTCGACTCGGGTGTGTTTCCAGTTGATCCCGAAGTCTTCCTCGTGGATGCAAATCGCGTTGTTGATCGTGCGCGAGCCGCCGAACTCGTTGGTCACGTGACCGTCCAGGTAGACGATCTCGCCCAGGCAGTCGCAACCCAGCTCCAACGAGTTGCTCAACCGGCCCAGCCCGCCGACCTCGCCCGAGTCGAACGCGTTCTTGAAGTATTGCGTCGGCGAGGGGTCGCCGTAGGGCACGACCATTTCCGTCATCGAGGCGCGGTAACAGATCGGCCGCAGCTCGCCGTCGTCGTCGTACGCGATCTGGTGCAGGACCAGACCCTCGCGCGGGTGCAGCGAGACGCGCATCTGCCACTTCTGCCAGGAGAGCAGGTGGCCGTCGAGCGTGAACGACACCCCGTCCGGCTGGACGATGTCGAGCGCCTGCAGGCCCTCGCGCGGCTCGATGTCGTTGTAGCGGTAGTCGAGCGACGTCTCGGGCGCCGGCGGACCGGGCTCGTCGACCACGTCGAGCACCCGGTTCTCAACCAGGTCGACGACCGCCATGACGTGCTCGATCGGCCGGCCGTAGCCGTTCGTCTCTTCCGAGTCGCGCAGGTACGAGATCGCCTTGAGGGTGCGGTGCTCGTTTTCCCAGGCCGTCCCAAAGTTGCCGCCCGGCCAGGGGTCGATCTGGATCAGCTCAATCTGCTCATCCGAGAACCCGCGCGACTTCATCGCCGCCAGCCAGCGGGAGTCCGAGCGAACTGCCTCCTGGGCCTTGGCGAACTCCTCCATCAACGGAAACGGTTGATGTCCATCCAGCGGAGTCCAGCGAGCCACGGCCTCTGAGCCCAGGTCGACGACACACTCGACCGAATCCCCGGTCGTAATGTCGTGCAGCAGCACCAAAGCCAGGCGCGCAATCGAGTCCCCATCAGAGAATCCGCGAACCACATCCTTGGCTGGCTCGTCCAGAGCCACCAGAGGGAATCGCCAGCCGTCGCGAGGTTCATGCGACGAGGCAATCTGGGAAGCCGCCGAAATCTCGTCGGCAGTCAAAGGGTCAAGCGGGTGTGTCACGCCAACCGGCGTCGTGGGTCGTGTCTCGGTGACCATGCGATGTCTCCTGTTACTCGGTCTTGAGCGGAGGGTATCGGAAGTTGGTTGGACTGTCCGGGCGTTGAAATTTCGGTCGTGTGGACAGAAATCGCTGTTCTGGACTGGGAAATGTCGCGTTAGGTGTGCAGGATTGTCCAGATTTGTCCAGGTTCTTCTGGATTCGTCCCGACTGAGGGATAGTGATTCCGCCTTTTGCTGCGAATTGTCATGGTCTGTCCAGAGTGATGGGGAGGGTCACGAGGGGCTCCTCGGTTGGCCTCTGATTGTCATCTTCTCCATTATATCGTACTAGAGTTCTATCGTGAAGAATCTCGATCATGTTGGCAGCGTTCATCTGTCGAGGAGAATGTGCTCCCGGTGATACACAACTAGGCCTGCTGCCGGAGCCATCTCGTCGCGCCCCGCGATGTGGTCGAGGACGCAGTCGCCACCAAGTAGCGGAGACTATTGGTCGCTGAGCAGGTGTATCAACACGCCAAACGGGCGGCCATCGGGGCCGCCCGTTTGACTGGCAACTGACCCTCGCCTACTGGTCGCAGAAGGAGGGGGCCTGGTCAGGGGCGATTTGCATGGCCAGGGCGCAGATCTGCTGCTGCCATCCCGGAGGCAGGTTGTCGATGTAGGCCTGGTTGAGCACGGTAGGGCTGATCAGCATGACGGTGGTCTCGGCGGCCTGCGTTGCGGTCAACGCCAGCATGGCCCGGATGCTCGGGCTGGAGTCGACGTTCTTCATCGCCAGCATTACGTGGCTCGCCTGGGGCAGCCCGCCGTCGTCGATGGCGAACAGCATGTGTCCTTCGTAGACCTGTACCAGGCTGAACTGCGTGCGACCGATCGATCCGATCAGTGCCTCGCTGCCAAGGTGTTGCGCAGTACCGATGGCCACAGCCGATAGTGCCGGATTGAGCACGAGAACGCCAGCGGCCTCGTGCGCGATCATCGCCTCCCCAATCGCTGCACCTGCAGCAAAGGGATCGGCCAGACTTTCGGACGGAAGCTGCACGGGCTCCACTACCCCGCTGTAGCTACTGGACAGGCCGTCACACCGATCTTCCAGGCCAATGTTCACTGGCTCGTGCAGCACGCAGAGCACGGTGCCGGTCAGACCCGCGTCGTTGAAGTTGCGGCCAGCGATCACGCCGGCAGCGCGGTCGTCCAGCCCGTAGTGCACCGATGAACCGACGAGACCGGCAAACTCGGCCCCGGAGTTGAAGGTGACAAGGAAGGCTCCGCTCGTGCGGGCCGCAAACAGCGCGTCGCGCATGCCCTCGAACTCGGGTATCGATGAGGCGATCCCCAGGGCACCGCGATCGATGCAGTCCATGACCGCCGCTGCCTGGTCCGCAACATTCGGCTCGCCGTGGATCTCCACGTTGGTCAAGCCAAGCTCCGCCGCGTTCGCCATCGCGACCGTGTTGAACGTCACCCAGAAGGGGTCGTTGTCCGCTCCGTGGTGAACGACGCAGTACAGCTCGGCCGGACCGTCGCCCGATGGCATTGAACTGTGGGGCATGGCGCCGTCGTCCATCGCTGGCGAGACGCCAACGCTCACCGGCGACGACGCCCGCCACTCGCCCGTCACGTCGGCTGGCAGGAAGCGAGCCCTCGGAAGCTGGCGATCGCCCCAGCCTCCGTCCGCCTCGCGTTGCTGCACGGCCACTTCGACGCGGCCGTCGTCGTGCCGCTGTACCGCGACTCGAACTTCCGTCTCGCCGCTCTGCGCGGCGTAGACCGCGCCGGCGACGATCCCAATGACGCCCAAGAGGACCAGACAGCACAATCGCCACTTGTCACGCAACATGTCGTCTCCCAATGTCGTCTAGTTGTGACGAGATACATCAACTGCAATGAATCATCATCGAAAGAAGACTAAATGCCTCGATTCGCACACGCAAAAGGCCAGAACGAAGTGCCGCCGAACCCGCGGCCCAATCTCGCCCGCTGACGATGCCAGGTCGGTTAAACAGTTGAGGGCGGGCCGCACGGCCCGCCCTCGCTATATCCCCTGACCGCGGCCCTTACTGCTGGCAGAAGGAGGGCGCCAGGTTGGGATCGAACTGCATTGCCAGTGCGCAAACCTGGTCCATCCAGGTCGGCGGCAGACTGTCGATGTAGGCCTTGTTCAGCACCAGCGGACGAATCAATAGCGTCGTGGTCTCCGGTGCCTGCGCGGCCGTTAGCGCAAGCATGGCGCGCGCGCTGGGGCTGGAATCGACGTTCTTCAATGACAGCATGACGTGGCTCGCCTGTGTGAGGCTTCCGTCCGCTATCGCGAACAGCAGGTGTCCCTCGTAGACCTGGACCAAGCTGAGATCGGAGCGACCGACCGCACCCACCAGCGCATCGCTCTGTAGGAACTGCACCGCGCCGATCGCCGTGTTGATCAGTTCCGCGTTGAGCACCAGGACGCCACCAGCTTGGTTGGCCACTATCGCTTCGCCAATCACTCTGCCCGACACCATGGGATCTGTCAGACTCCCGGCCGGGAGCATCACGCGTTCGACGGCTCCCGCGTATGTGTTCTCCAAACCTTCGCAGCGGTCTACCAGCCCGATGTTCACCTCTTCGTGGATCACGCAAAGGACCGTCCCGCTGGCGCCGGCGTCGTTGAACTCCTTGCCCGCGAGTTCGCCTGCTGCGCGATCGTCAAGGCCATAGTGGATCGTCGAGCCGACACGCCCCGCGACATCCGCGCCCGAGTTGAAGGTGACGAGGAACGCTCCGCTCTGACGGGCCGCGACTAGGGAGTCATGCAACCCGTCAAGGTCGGGAATCGAGGAGGCGATGCCGAGTGCCCCGCGGTCAACGCAGTCGTCAATCGCTGCCGCGTGGTCTGCGACATCCGGCTCGCCTCGGAGCACGATGTTGGTTAGACCCAGTTCGGCAGCGTTCTGCTGGGCCACGAGATTGAACAGAATCCAAAACGGATCATTGTCAGCGCCGTGGTGGACGATGCAGTACAACTCGGCCGTGCCGGTTGATGGCATCATCCCCTCCGGCATCTGGTCTCCCGCCATGCCATCGGCCGCATGCGCGGCGCCGACGCTCACCGGCGTCGACACGCGCCATTCACCCGTGACATCAGGTGGCAGGAAGCGCGCCGGAGGAAGCTGCCGCTCGCCCCAGCCGCCGTCGGCGTCCCGTTCCTGGACCGCGATCTCTACACGACCGTCGTCATGCCGCTGCACCGCGACTCGTACTTCCGTCTCGCCGTGGTGGACCGCATAGACCGCCCCGGCGATGATCCCGATCACGGCAATCAATGCCAGGCTCAGCAGTCTCCATTTGTTCCCAATCATGTTGCCGCCTTCCAATGAATGGCATTAGCCAGCGTTGTTCTTAACTGGGAACAGGCTAGTGGCAGTTCGGGAACACGCAAAAGGGCACGGGGAGAATCCCCGTGCCCTTTGTTGGCGATCGGGCTGTCTGGACGGTCAGCAGACCCTAGACAGCCTCGATGATCGTGCTGATGCCCATGCCGGCGCCGATGCACTGGGTGGCCAGACCGTATTGGCCGCCGGAGCGCTTGAGTTCGCGCGCGACGGTGGTGACCAGGCGGGTGCCGGTGGCGCCCAGTGGGTGACCGATGGCCAGCGAGCCGCCGTTGACGTTCACGTTCTCCATCGGGATGCCCAGTTCCTGGACCGACGGAATGACCTGAGCGGCGAAGGCTTCGTTGAACTCGACGCGGTCGATCTGAGAAGCGTCGACGCCTGCGTGGTTCAGCGCTTTGCGCGTCGCCGGGATCGGGCCGAGGCCCATGACCTGCGGCTTGACGCCGCCGACGCCGAAGCCGGCGATCCGAGCCAGCGGCTCGAGACCGAGCTCGTCCGCCTTGCGCTCGCTCATCAGCAGCGCGGCGGTGAAGCCGTCGTTGGTCGGGCAGCTGTTGCCGGCCGTGATCCGGATCTCGCTCTGCGTGTGCGAGACGGTACCGCGGACCGTGCGCAGGCCGCTCAGACCCTCGAAGTTCGTGCCCGGGCGGTAGCCCTCGTCAACGGTCACGGTGACGGTTTCGCCCTCTTCGTCGAGCAGCAGGTTGCCCTCTTCATCGAAGACCGGTCGCTGGACTTCGATCGGGACGATTTCGCCGTCGTAGAAGCCGGAGGCCAGCGCTTCGCCGTACTTGCGGTGCGACTCGACCGCGAACTCGTCCAGCGTCTCGCGCGAGATGTCGTACATCTCGGCGACGTTCTGGGCAGTCTGCAGCATGGAGCAGACGGGCGAGGAGTCGAGGATCTCGTCCGGAATCGGGACGCTGAAGTCGAGCCCGTGGTCGTGCGCGAGGTTGCGCTGGGTCTCGTTCATGTTGTGGCGGTCGGAGTTGAACTCGGTGATCCGGTTCGGTTCCGCGCCGCCGCCGCCGCCGAGCTGGCGGCCCATGCGCTCGACGCCGAGCGCCACGCCGACGTCAATCGCGCCGACCATGATCTCCTGAGCCACGCGGTGCATGGTCTCCATCGAGGAGCCGCACTGGCGGTTGGAGTCGAAGGTGCAGACGGACTCGGGCAGGCCGGCCAGTCGGACGATGTGGTTCGCGCCGATCCCGGCGAGTTCGGCCACGCCGCCGACGCAGCCCATGCCGACGTCCTCAATCTCCGTCGGGGAGAGCTGTGGGTAACGGCCCAGCAACTCCTGGAGCACCTGGACGCCAATTGTGTCCAGCCGTGTCGCCGTAAACGCGCCGCGTCCGCCGCGGGTAAAGGCGGAACGTACGCCGTCAACGATGACGACATTCTGCATTTCCATCGTTCAGTTTCCTCTCTGTGAGGCGCGCCACGCGCCTGCTGATTGCGGTTCAACCGGCAGTGTAGCGCTCCGCACGCACTGCCTACCAATGTGCCTGTCAGGGCGTAGCTGGCGCCTGACGAGGCTGCGAATCAGGCACGACACAATGGGCAAATCAATCGTCGAATCGATACGCTCACCGATATGGCGACGCGCGGCACAGCATCGGTAGCTGGGGACTGGTCGGTGGATGAGCGCTGTATTCGCTGCGATGTCGCGCGGCACTGGGCGCCAGGTCTGATCGAGCAGGACGAGAGAGGACGTTCATACGTCGCGCGCCAGCCAGTCAGCGGCGAGGACGAGGAAGCACTTTGGCGGGCGGCGGTGGCCTGTCCGACCCAATCGATTCATCGTCAAGGAGTTCCCCGACCGTCAGAGCCGCCGTTTCCCTACGAGATGACGCCAGGTTTGTTGGCGCTTGGTTACAACTCGCGCAAGTCGTTCGGTGCGCATTCGTATCTGGCGACGAGGCCAGACGGCCACGTGATGTTCGACACGCCCCGCTTCGAGCGCGGCCTCGTTGAGCGAGTCGAGGCACTGGGTGGCGTCGCCCACATCCTGCTCAGCCATCGCGACGATGTCGCGGATTACGACCGCTGGGCGGGCCACTTCGGGGCGCAGGTCTGGATTCATGAAGCGGAAGCGCATGTCGCGCCCCAGGCCACGGACATCGTTCGCGGTCGAGATTCGGTGGAGATAGCTCCGGGAGTGATCGCCCACATTGCGCCGGGACATACCGAGGGACATCTCATTTTTCACGTCGACGACCGCTGGCTCCTGACAGGTGACACGCTGCTATGGAACCAGCGCCGAGGCGAACTCGACGTGACGCCGCTTCAGATGTTCTACAGCTGGGAAGCGCTGACCGAGACGGTCGAAATGTTGGCGACGCTGAGAGTTGAGTGGGTTCTGCCCGGACACGGCACTTGGCGCCAGTTCGAGCCGTCGGACTACAGTGCGGACATGCAGCGTCTGGCAGCAGGCATGCGCGAGCGCGGGCGACGCGGTTGGGCCAGTCGGCCCAACACGCCGTTCGACTGGTACTAGTCCGCCGCGCCGGGCCCCATCAGGAGCCCGGCGCGAGTGGTCGATCTTCCGACGATCTGAGTTCTACACCTCGAAGTTGTAGACCTTCATGGCGTTGCGCTGGAGGACGTTGAGGAGGTCTTCCTCGGGCAGCACGCTCAGCACTTCCTCGACGTGCTCCTTCGGGTTGCGGGCGACCGAGTTCGGGCCCGGCGACATCGACGTCGGGTGCGGGAAATCGGTCTCGAACATGAAGTTCTCGGAACCGAGGTGCTCGATCGCCTTGACGACCGAATCTTCCTCGAACCAGAAGCAGCCGTAGCACTGGCGCTTGAAGTATTCGGAGGGGAGCAAGTCCATCTCCGGATGCTCTTCGTGGCAGCCGGAGTTCTTCCACTGCCAGTCCATCGCCTCGAGCAGGTAGGGAATCCAGCCGACGCCCGATTCGACCGAGACGAACTTCAGCTCCGGGAAGCGGTGGCACATGCCCGAGAGAATGATGTCGAGGATCGCGTTCGAGTTGTCCAGGAACAGCTTCACGGTCGACTTCGCGTAAGCAGCCTGGCGGCCGTTGTCGACGGTCACATTGCGCAGTTCGGTCAGGTCGCCCGAGCCGATGTGGAAGTTGATCGACAGGCCCATGTCCTGCGCCTGGTGCCAGATCGGGTCCCAGTGGTCTTCCGTGATCCGCGGCAGGTCGAACGTGTGCGGCTGATTGGTCATCAACACGCCGCGGTGACCGCGGTCATAGGCGCGCTGCATCTCATCGACGCAGGCCTGCACGTCCCAGAACGGCATCGCCATGATCGGGATGAAGCGCTTGGGCTCGACCGATGTCCAGTCGACCAGGAAGTCGTTGTAGGCACGGACGCAGTCGAGCCGCAGCTCGTCGTCAGTCATCTGGAGGAAGTTGCCCGATCCGAAGCCGCCCACGTTCGGGTACACGACCTGGGCGTACATCCCGTATTCGTCCATCCGCTCGAGGCGTTCGTGGATCTCCCAGGATCCGTGGTCGGCTTCCTTGAGGCTGGGCGGATGGTTGGGAGGCGGGGACTTCCAACCGGCCATCGCGGCGCCGGCGGTGGGCATGAACTTCTTGCCGCCCATGACCCAGCGATCCTCGTTGATCTCCGGGTCGAAAATCACGTGGGGCACGAGGTCGCCCCACTTCTTCGTCGAGATCCGGTCCGTCCACAGGGTCTCCGGTTCGGAGACATGCGTATCGGAATCGATCACTTTGATCCGGTCGCAGATCATCTCAGCCATGGCGAATCCCTTCCAGTCGGCAAGACCGTTTCAGATGTAATCAGGTTAGCAGTCAATCCGCGCTCGCCACCGCGTTGAGTGCCCCGTGTCGCGGACGTACCTTGACGGGTAGTTCGAGCATCCGAAACATATCTACGTGGCCCGGCAAACTGATAGCCAATCCACCGCTGGAGTGCCCGAGTCGGCGGTCGACGAGCAGCGTCCGCTCGGTATCGACCTGCCCCGCCGGACCAAACGCCTAATCATCGTTGGCGCGTTGCTGGGCATGTTCATGGCTGCGCTCGAGCAGAGCGTGGTTAGCCCGGCGATGCCTCAGATCGTCTCTGATCTCGGCGGCCTCGAGCTGTACCCCTGGCTCATCCAGTCGTTCATCATGGCGCAGGTCGTCACGATCCCGATCGCCGGCACGCTCGGCGACATGTTCGGTCGCAAACCGCTGCTGCTGAGCGGTATGACGATCTTCCTGATCGGCTCCGCGCTGTGCGGCTTCGCACCGGGCATCTACGAACTCATCGCATTCCGAGCCGTCCAGGGCGTCGGCGCGGCGATCCTGATGACTTCCTCGTTCTCAGTCGTCGGGGACCTCTACGCCCCGGCCGAGCGCGGACGATTCATCGGTCTGTTCGGCGGCGTGTTCGCGCTCAGCAGCCTGATCGGCGCGCCCATCGGCGGCGTCCTCACGGAGACGCTGTCCTGGCGCTGGGTCTTCTGGATCATGCTGATCCTCGGCCCGGTCGTGATCGCGGTGGTGGCGCTCAGGGTGCCCTGGCTGCGACCGCCGAAACGCAAGCTCCAGATCGACGCCGCCGGCGTTCTGACCCTCTCGGCCACGTTGGTCCCGGCCCTGATCGCTCTCAGCCTCGCGTCCCAGTGGGGCTGGTTCGCTCCGCAAACGCTCGTGCTGTTCATCGTCTCGGCCGTTGCGCTTGTCGTCTTTATCCGCGTCGAGCAGCGTGCCGAACAACCGATTGTCCCCCTGCATCTGTTCCGCATCCACACCATCGCGACCGCTGCCGTCGTCAACTTCTTCATCGGCGTCGGGATGATGGGTGTCTTCGTCTATCTGCAGTTCTACCTGCAGGTCGGGATCGGCGTCGACGCCGCGACCGCCGGCCTGGTCATGGGACCAATGATCCTCGTTTCCGTCGCCGCGTCCGTCGTCTCCGGGCAGATCATGTCGCGCACCGGCCGCTACAAGATCCTCGCCGCGACCGGCTCGCTGATGATGCTCGGCTCGATGCTCCTGCTCTCGACCATGACTCGCGAGACCACCATCCCCGGCGTCCTCGGCCGCATGTTCCTCTTCGGCGCCGGCATGGGCCTGATGATGCCGGTCATGTCGATCGCCTCACAGAATGCGGCCCCACAGAAGTTCCTCGGCATCGTTTCGGCCTTCACGCAGTTCTTCCAGCAGGTCGGCGGAGTGATCGGGATCGGAGTGATTGGCGCGCTGTTCAACGCGAGGCTGGCCAGCGGACTCATGGAGCGACTCAGCCCCGACCTGGTCGATCGGATTCAGCCCGAGAAGCTGGTCGATCCCCTGTTCCGCGAAGGACTGGTTGAGGATCTCGGAACCGACGTCTGGGCCGTCGCCGAGCCTCAGGTGCAGAGCGCCGTAGCCACAGCGATCACCGACAACTTCCTCCTCGCCGCCGCAATCGTCCTGATATCGGTACTCGCCATCCTGAGAATGAAGGAGATCAGGCTGCGAGGCGCGGAGCTGCCTCCCGCTGTCAGCGTCGAGCGGCCGGATCCCGGCCCTGCGGAGCCGCCGGCCCGCAGTGCGATCGAGTTCCCCATTCTTGAATCGACACCGAGAACGCGGTTGAATGGTCTCGTCGACGTACTGGAAATCGAAATGCGGGAACAGTACGCCCCCCAACCATCGTCTGACCGCGTCGCGACGGGAGGCAAGGGCCACAGGTCGCTGAGACGCTCCGTCATCGCTGCGGCAATGGTCGGCGCGGGACTCGGCCTGGCACTCTCGTTCATCTACCCCCGATACCGCGCCCGTTAGTCCCCGAACTCCGACGCCACCACCGCAAACGCCTCCTCCGACGCCTCGAGCGTGTGCGCGACATCCTCGTCGCTCAGCGCCGTCGACAGGAACCCGTTGTGCACCGGGTGCAGGTAGACGCCCCGATCCGCCAGCTCGGCAGAGAACCGGTACGCGCGCGGCACTTCGCGAGTCGAAAAGTCGTCACCGTCGAACAGCATCAACGGAATCGAGACCGGACCGGTCTGGCGGATGCCGACACCATGCGAATCTGCAGCCCGCTGCCAGCCTGCTCTCAGAGCGCTGCCGATCCGTTCGAGGTGGGCAATGCCGTCAGTCTCCAGCATGGTCTCTAGGGTTGCCTGAGCGGCGGCCATCGGCGCGACGGTGAACCAGTACGAACCGGTCGCAAAGGTCTTGGCCACCGCCTCGCTCAGACTCTCCCGACCCATCAGCGCCGAGATCGGGTGTCCATTGCCGATCGCCTTGCAGTACGCGCTGAGGTCGGGGTCGACGCCCAGCGGCGCCCAACTGCCGGCCATGTCGATGCGGAATCCTCCCCGCACGTCGTCGAGGATCAGCGCAACGCCCATCGCGTCGCAAAGTTCCCGTACGCCGCGCGCGAACTCGATCGTCGGCAGCTCCTGGTCAATGCCGACGTCGTGCTTGAAGGCCGAGACGATGATCGCGGCCGCGTCGCCATCGGCGGCCTCCAAGGCGGCGCGCACCGACTCCAGGTCGTTGTACTCGTACTCGATGGTGCCATCGGCTTGGGCGAACATGTCCTCCGGGTTCATCCAGGCCGGCGAGGCGCCGTGATATCCGCCGTGCGCGCGCAAGATCGTCCCGCGCCCGGTTGCCGTACGGGCCACCGACGCCGCGTACACCGTCGCATCGGTGCCGTTCTTGGCCATCCAGGCCCAATCGGCCCACGGCGTGATCTCGACCAGCAACTCCGCCAGTTCGACCATCTTCGCTGAAGGACCGTTGAAGCAGTCGCCCGCGCCCTGCGCCTCGGCCGCCGCTTCGTCCACCGCCGGGTGCTGATAGCCCAGCAGGATCGGTCCGTACGCGCAGAGGTAGTCGATGTACTCGTTGCCGTCGACATCCCAGAGGTGCGAGCCCTCCCCCCGAGCGAAGAACTGAGGGAAGTTCTTGGGCAGGATTGCCGCGTTCTGGTGGCCGTACATGCCGTTGGGAATCACCGCGCTGGCGCGCTCGCGCAGCGCTGCATCGGCCGTTCGTGGGCGTTCAGTGGTCATCTCGTGCCTCACTCACTGGGAGATCCGTTGCGCAACGCAGTCTAGGCCCGCCTCTACCCTGCGTTCATGTCCACAGCCCGCCACCCCTTCGCGGAGTATGAGGAGCATCCGCTCGTAGAAGGGGCGCGAGAGCTGCAGCCCATGATCCGCACTTGCGCGAACGACATCGAAGCGCGCGGCAGCGTCTCATCCGAGGTCATCAACGCCATCACCGACCGCGGACTGTTCCGGCTCAACATTCCCGCTCGCAGCTACGGCGAGCAGGCGCATCCGCTGGTCGTCTTCCACGTGATCGAGGCGCTCGCGCATGCCGACGCCTCCACAGCCTGGGTCGTGATGATCGCCAGCGAGGTCACTCTGTTGGCCGCCTGGCTGCCCAATGCCGTCCTCAGTCAGATGATCGGCGGCGAGGAACCTGGCGGGCCCCGCTGCCGCATCGTCGGATCCTCGCGCGTGATGACCACGGCGGAGCCCGATGTCTCCGGCTACCGTCTCAGCGGCCGCTTGAACTTCGTCAGCGGCGTCGAGCACGCGACCCACATCGTGGCGACCTTCCTCGACTTCGACGAGCAGGTCCGTTTCGCCCTCTTGCCGCAGCGCGCAGGAACCGTGATCGCGTCCTGGGACGCCATGGGTCTGCAGGGAACCGGCAGCCACGACTGGGAGCTGAAGGACGCCTTCGTCCAACGGGGGCACACCTGGGCCGCGCTCGACCAGCCCGCCGCAGACGGTCCGCACTGGCGCGTGCCCGACCGCTCGCTCGTCGCCTGGATCGCCAACGCGGGTCATGCCGTCGGCACGGCCCAGGGCGCGCTCGACGATCTGGCGCAGGCCGCATCGCAGGCCACGACCGGCGATGCGGCCCCGCTTCGCGATCGCGAACCGTTCCGCCACGAGTACGCGCGCGCCCAGGCCGAAGTCGCCTCAGCCCGCGCCTTCGTGCAGGAG
Source organism: Dehalococcoidia bacterium (assembly GCA_965208665.1). GTDB lineage: Bacteria > Chloroflexota > Dehalococcoidia > Bin125 > Bin125 > Bin125. The sequence continues at coordinate 554,851 of CBDBPH010000002.1, read as the reverse complement.
GCCTGGACCCGGGCCTGGCCCGGAGTCGAGAGAGGCGAATCTGATGCCGCGCTGCTCGGCCGCTGTCGGCTCGCCAATGTTCACGCCGTTCATGCCTGCGCCGATGCAGTCGAGCGGCTCTTCCGGGCCGGCGGAACCAACGCTGCTAGGCGCGGCTGGACACTGGAGCGTCGCTGGCGAGACCTGCAGACTGCGCGCCAACATGGCGCAGCCCTGGACTGGAACCTCGACGCCGGCGTCCGCGCACAGCTCGGTATGGAAGCCCGCCGCGCCCGCTAGGCTCGCCCCTTCCGTTCAAGGTCACGCTCCGTCCGACGACCGGCGCGTAACGTCGTTCCAGTCCCCTCTCCGCTAGGGAGAGGGTTAGGGTGAGGGCCATCTGTGGCTTAGCATGGCCGCAATGTGCGTGGCGAGCGGGATTGTGCTCCCGTTCGAGAGCCGCCGCGTTCGTTTGGGAGTCGCATGGCCGGACCGTTGGAGGGGATCGTCGTACTGGATCTGACCCGTACGGTGACGGGTCCGTATGCGACCAAGCTGTTGGCCGACTACGGGGCACGGGTGATCAAGGCCGAGCCGCGCGGCGGCGATCCGTCGCGCCTCTTCGGTCCCTTCCCCAACAACGATCGCAATATCGAGGCCTCCGGCATCTTCATGCACCTCAACACCAACAAGCAGTCGATCGTGCTCGATCCACACACCGACGACGGCGCCGCCACCGTACGACGTCTCGCTCAACTGGTGGATGTCGTCGTGGAAGACCTGCAGCCGGGCGAGGCCGACGCCGCCGGCTGGGGTTGGGAGATGCTGCATTCGATCAACCCGCGTCTGATCCTCTGCTCAATCACCGCATTCGGACAAACAGGTCCGTACCGCGACTACCGCGGCTCTGAGCTCACCATGCAGGCCATCGGCGGTCCCCTCCATGCGACCGGAGCAGCCGATCGCGAACCGATTAAGCTCGCCGGTCACTACGCCAGTTACCACGCCGGCGCAACCGCCGCTTTTGCCATCCTCCTGGCCTTGAAGCGCGTCTCCAACGACCGCATGGCCGGCGACTGGATCGATATCTCCCTCTATCGCTGTCAGGCCGGCTGCCGCGACCGACGGACGATCCAGTTGCTCGCCGCCGAATACAGCGGCGTCGCCCCGGGACGCGCGATACCCGAACGGCGGCTGGTCGGGTTCGGCATCTATCCCTGCGCCGACGGGTTCGTCAACATCATGGGCGCCGGCAACCGCCTGCCCAGACTCGTTAGCTGGATCGGCCGAGAGGATCTGCTCGAAGATGACGACTATCTCTCTGGGCCGCGACCCGGCTCCGGCTTCGGCGCTCGAGTCGACGAGGCGGTGGACTCGTATCTCGCCGACAAGAACAAGGTCGATGTCGTTGCCGAGGCGCAGGCACAGGGGCTGCTTGCCGGTGCGGTCATGACCGTGGCCGACGTACTCGACGACCCGCAGCTCGCCGCCCGCGACTGGTGGCATCGCATCACCCACTGGCATGGCACCGAGTTGCCCTACCCGGGTCTCCCCTTCCGCATGTCCGAGTCCCCACCGGACCCGCCAAAGCGCTCGCCCAGGCTCGGTGAGCATTCGCGCGTCGTCCTCGACCTCACCCCGCCCGACCCGATTGAGAACCTTCGCCATCCGATGCCGCATGGTCCCTCAAGCTCCCTGCAGCTGCCCCTTGAGGGCCTGCGCGTCGCCGCGATCACCGTGGTCTGGGCCGGGCCCCACGTGACCCAACTGCTGGCCGAGTGGGGCGCCGACGTGATCAATGTCGAACCGGTCAACCGGATGCAGCCCTACACGCGCGGCGCCGAGAATGTCCCAACCCGCGATGCCATGCTGCGGGGCGCTGAAATCGGCGTGCAGCCCCAATACCCCGACTCGGAGCCGGGCGACGATCCGTGGAACCGCTTCGCCTCATTCAACTCGCACGCACGCAACAAGCGCTCGATGACCTGCGACATCATGTCGCCCGAAGGTCGAGAGGCGTTCCTCAAGCTCATCGAGCAGTGCGACGTGCTGGTCGAGAACAACGTGCCGACCACGATTGACAAAGCCGGTATCGGCTGGGAAGAGCTGCGGCAGGTCAATCCCCGTCTGATCATGCTGCGCATGCCGGCCTTCGGACTCGAGGGACCCTACGCCTCCTACCGCGCCTTCGGTCTGCACGTCGAAGCGATGGTCGGCCACACTCACCTGCGCGGCTACCCCGACCGTGGCCCCGAGGGCATCGGCGAAACGCTCGCCAGCGACGGTATGTCCGGCGTACAAGGCGCAGTCGCGGTGCTGATGGCATTGCGCCACCGCGAACAGACTGGCCAGGGCCAGCTCATCGAGATGCCCCTGAACGAGGGCTTCATCCCCACCTTGGCGGAATTCCTCTTCCAGTACTCCATGAACAACGAGAATCCGCCGTCGCAGGGCAACAGCCATCAGTACCACGCTCCCTACGGCGTCTACCCCTGTCGCGGCGACGATCAATGGATCGCGATCGACGTCGCCTCCGACGCCGAGTTTGTCGCCCTCTGTGACGCCCTGGCCGCTGGTCCGGGCGAGGCGTCGGTGCAATCCGACCTCGCCCACGCACCACTTGACACCCGGTTCTCGCACGCCGAAGCACGCAAGGCCAACTCGGTCGTGCTGGACTCCTTGATCTCCGAAGAGACAAGCGTCTGGAACAAGGAAGACCTGTTCCACAAGCTGCAACTCGCCGGCATCTGTGCAGCGCCATTGAACGATCCGTTCGACGCGCTGTCAGATCGGCATCTCCGCGAGGTCGGCTTCTTCGAGCAGATGGATGTCGATGGAGTCGGCACGCACCGTTATCCGGGCCTCACGTTCTCCATGAGCCGAACGCCAAATCAACTCCGCACGCCGCCGCCCAAGCTCGGCGAGCACAACCGCGAGATCTACTGCGATCTGCTCGGCTATTCCGAGGATCAGCTCTCGGAACTGGAGCGGAGCGGTCTGGTCGGCACCGCCTATCCCGATCATCTCCTGCCTCGGCATCTCCAACGAACCACCACGAGCAACGACAGGGAATCATGAACATGACCACACCCAGACTCGAACCGCAGACCTTCGACACTCTGACCGACAAGCAACGCGTTCTCTGGGACAACATCACCACCGGTCCGCGCGGCAACCCGGAGCGCGACCACGGCGGTCTGGCCGGGTCCGACGGTGCCCTGATTGGGCCGTTCAACGCCCTCTTCCGGTCACCCGAGGTCGGCGACGCAATCCAGAAGCTGGGCGCGTCGATTCGCTACGGAACGTCCTTGCCCAACGATCTGCTCGAGGTCGCGATCTGCACCATGGGCGGTCACTGGCGGGCCAACTTCGAGTTCTGGGCCCACGCCCGGCTCGCCAAGACCGCCGGCGTCTCCGAGGGTGCAATCGACGCCATACGCGACGGTGAACGACCCTTCTTCGGCGACGAGCGCCAACAGGCCGTCTACCAGTTCGGCCGCGAGCTGATCGAGAACCAGCGCGTCTCCGACGAGACCTACGAGACCCTCAAGAGCATGCTTGGCGAGAGCGGAGTCTTCGAGGTCGCCTCTGTTATGGGCTACTACGCGCTCGTCTCCATCGGCCTCAACACCTTCAACGTCGCCATGCCCCCCGGAGTCGAAGCGCCGTTCGCGGACTGAGCGACATGCCGCAGATCCTCTCCGACACTGACCGCGCCTTCTTCGACCAGAATGGCTACCTCGTCGTCCGCTAGTTGATCCCGCGTGAGCAGGTTGACGCGGTTGTCGACGCGATCTGGGAGTTTCTTGAGTTCGACCCAGGCGAGTCGTCGGGCTGGTACCGGGAGCCGCACCGCGCCAACGGCATGGTCGAGATGTACCACCATCAGGCGCTCTGGGATGTGCGCCAGAACCCCGGGATATACGACCTCTTCTCCGAACTGTTCGGGCGCGACGACCTCTGGGTGTTCATCGATCGGGCCAACCTCAAGCCGCCGCCCAATCGAGAACATCCCGAGTACGACCATCAGGGAATGGTCCACTGGGACATTGATGTGCGTCAGACACCGACGCCCTTCCTCGTCCAGGGCGTCCTATACCTCGTCGACACGAAGCAGGGTGAGGGCGGGTTCCAATGCGTACCGGGCATGCACCGGCGGGCGGCCGACGTCGCCGCCGGCATCTCCGACGAGGATCTTCGCCACCAGCAGCTATACGCGCGTTTCCCCGAGCAGATCGGCCCTCCGATCGAGGTCGAAGCCGAGGCAGGGGACTTCATCATCTGGCACTCGGCGCTGCCGCACGGCAACAGCCGCAACTGTTCCGACAAGCCTCGGCTGGCACAGTACGTGCGCCTCTTCCCCGCCGACCCGGCTGACGAGGAACTGCGCGAAGCGAGGATCGAATCGTGGCGGGGTAGCTCGCACCCGGCATTCCAGAATCCACGGGCCTTCCCCGGCGACCCCAGGGGCAAGGAAACCGACACCCCGCCCGCCGAACTGACCCCGCTGGGACGCAAGCTGCTCGGTCTGGACGATTGGAGTTAGCCGCCGTACTCCGCTTGCGGCTGCCGTCGCAACTGCACAAACGAACTCCCGATCACCAGCAGCACCACGCCGACGAGCACCTCGTAGCCGAGTGACTCGCCCAGAATTGCCCAACTGAAGATCACACCGAAGATCGGCGCGAACAGCATCGTCGCCGACACTTGCGAGGGAAAGTGCCGCTTGACCAGCCAGGTGTTGCCGATGAACCCGAACCCGCCGATCACCACGCCCTGGTAGAGCAGCGCAATGATGAATTCGTTCGTCCAGGCAATTCCGCCGGACTCGATGAACAGTCCCGAGAGCCCGAAGATCAGCACCGCCGCGACCGACTGCGTCATCAACAGTCGCGCCGGATGAATGCTCTGCGAGAAGTGCGACAGATACACCTGCCGCGCCGCGAGCAGCGAAGCCGAGATCACCGTCATCAGATCGCCCCACACCGTCGCCCCCGGCGCGCTGAATCCACCGACGAACACGACCACGACCCCTGCATAGGCGACGAGCAGCCCGCCCGTTCGCCGCGCCGACATTCGGTCGCCCGGCACGAACAGGTGGCCCAGTACCGCCGTCCACAGCGGGAACGAGAAGATCAGCACCGACGCGTGACCCGAGCTCGTGTTGTCCGCGCCGACGTACATCAGCATGGTCTGCACCACGAACAGCACCCCGAGGCCGTACAGCGGTCGCAACTCGCTGCGGGTCGGGCGCAGCGGCGTCCGTGTGACAATCGCGTAGCCGATCACAACCACGCCGCCCAGCGCCATCCGAATCGCGCTCAGCCGCAGCGGTCCGACGCCTTCCTCGAGCCCCGCCTTGATCGCCGCCGGCTGCCCGCCCCAGAGCAGCACCAGCAACATCGCCAGCGCCCCGGCGCGCAGCGTCAGCGGCCGGCGAACCTCCAACCCCGAAGCCAAGTCCGAAGATGTCGTGGACACACCGAGAAGATACAAGCGCCCCGGTTGCCTCTTCCCCTGGAGACCGCGCTAATGAGGCTCCCTCTCCCTCTGGGAGAAGTTTGGCGTGAGGGCCTTCCGAGGATCGCCTACCTACACCAGTTGCCAGGCCCGAACCGCCGTGACCGGCGCAAGGTGCGAACGGATCAAGCTCCAGTGCTCACCGGCGTCGTTGGACGCATACACTTCGCCACCGGTGGAGCCCATGTACAGACCCAGCGGATCGCCGCCGTCCTGACCCAGCGCCTGCCGGAAAATGCCCTGGTGGAACCCTGACTGCGGCAGTCCGGCCGAGAGCCGCTGCCAGGTCGCTCCGGCGTCCCTGGTCCGGTAGACGCCGAGCGAACCGTCCCGCGGCATTCGCGACTGATCCGAGTCGAGCGGAATGTAGTAGCACACGTCGGGATCGTTCGGGTCAATCGCCGACGCAAAACCGAACTCTCCGGGCAGGTCCTGTCCGACGTCGATCCACGTCTCGCCATCGTCATCCGAGCGATACTGGCCGAAGTGATTCTGCTGCCAGATCCGGCCACGCTGCTTCGGATGCGCAAACATCGAGTGAACGCACGGCGCCATGTGCTGCAAGTCAGGCGGCATGTGATCGGAGCGAAGTCCCGAGTTCCGAGGCTCCCAGCTCTCCCCGCCGTCGTACGAGGCGAAGATCCCGGTGGCAGAGCCGCCAACGACGAGCCGGTCGGGGTCGTTCTGATCGACGTTGAGGTGGTGGAACATCAATCCCGCCGCGCCCGGCATCCAGTATTCCGAGAACGGGTGTCTGGACAGCGACTCGATCTCATGCCAACTCGCGCCGTCGTCGTCCGACTGGAACAGCGCGCCGGGCATGACGCCCGCGAACAGGAGACCGTCCCGCGCCCCGGGTTCGATTGTCCAGACGCTCTCCAGTGAGCGCTCGCCGTCGGCAAACGCCGGCGTCCCGGCCTCGCGCCACGTCGCGCCGTCATCATCAGAACGGTGCAGTCGAGCGCCCCACTGTTCGTGATGGGCCGCGCACCAGATCGCCCCGCTCCGCTGGTCGCGAATGGTGTAGTCGATGACCCAACCCGAGAATTGAAGACCGGACCACTCCCATTCGGACCGACCGGCCGAACTCCGTCCAATCAGAAGGCCCTTCCGCGTACTCACCAACAGACCTGCTTCAGCCATGTTTGCTCCTACGTTCGTGTGGTTCCTCACCAGTGCCGCCCGAAACAGCCGGCAGAATGTGGATTCGATCGCCATCAGTGACCGGATCGGAAAGTTGGTCCCGATCCGCGATCTGCTCGTCGTTGATGAAGACGTTGACGTGCCGTCTCAGACGCCGCGCATCGTCGAGCACGAACCTGTCCAGACCCGGGTGCAGGCGGACCAGGTCATCGATCGCCTCGCGCGCGCTCGCACCCGACACGGCAACCATCGCAGGCGCCTCGACATGAACACGCAAACCTCGCGCCAGATGTACTTCGATGCCCATCATCGCCTTTCCGAACCAGTCAGAGCTTAGTACACTTGTCCGAGATTGGGCATCATCTGTGAGCCTTACTCACGATGTCTATCTTCCTCTTGACGTAACGAAAGCAGGTCGATCATGGTTGAAGTCCTCGCAATGGATCACATCGTCCTGCGCGTCTCCGACGTGCAACGCTCGCTCGATTGGTACACCAGGATGCTCGGCCTCGAGCCGGTCCGCCTGGAAGAATGGCGCGCCGGCGAGTGTCCGTTCCCGTCGGTGCGCATCTCAACCGACACCATCATCGACCTGATCTCGGGAGATGTGGACCACGACGCGCGCAACCTCGATCACTTCTGCATGGTCGTCAGTGCGGAGAGCATGGACGAAGTCCGCCGCTCGGGCGAGTTCGACATCGTCCGCGATCCCGACTTCGACCTCTTCGGCGCCCGGGGCATGGCCGACGGACTCTACATCCGCGACCCCGACGGCAACGAGATCGAGTTGCGCGCCTATCCCGTCGATTGACCGATGCTGCGATAGCCTGAGTCGCGACGAGTTCTGACGAAGGGGATTGCGATGTCAGCACACAACGCGGATGCCAAGGCCCTGGAGATGGGGCTCGACCTGTCGACCAATCCACCGCTGGCCAACTACGTTCCGGCGGTCAGGACCGGCAACCTCGTCTACCTCTCCGGGCACGGACCGTTTCAGGATGGCGAGCTGATTCGCGGCAAGCTCGGCGCAGACCTCGACGTCGACGCCGGGTACCAGGCCGCCCGCGCCGTCATGGTTCAGCTCCTCGGCTCGCTGCGCGCCGAGATCGGCTCCCTCGACCGCGTCTCGCGCATCGTCAAGCTGCTCTGCATGGTCAACTGCACCCCCGACTTCGGCAACCATCCCGGTGTCGCCAACGGAGCCTCCGACCTGCTCGTCGAACTCTTCGGCGAAAGCGGCCGACACGCCCGCTCCGCCGTTGGCATGCAATCCCTCCCCATGGGTATGTCCGTCGAAATCGAAATGATCGTCGAAATCGAATAGTCCCCTCACCACACAAGGAGAACACCATGCGACTCGGCATCCTCGCCGGATTCGACGCCAACTGGCAAGACACCCTCGAGAAAGTCAAAATCGCCGAAGACCTCGGCTACGAGATGGTCTCCACCGGCGAGGCCTGGGGACATTCCGTCCTCCCCTGGCTCACCGTGATCGCCGCCAACACCGAGAAGATGCAAATCGGCACCGGCATACTCAACACCTTCTCCCGCTCGCCCGCCGCCATCGCCCAGGAGTTCGCCACCCTCGAAACCATCTCCGGCGGCCGCATGGTCTGCGGACTCGGCTCCTCCGGCAACCTCGTGATCGAAGGCTTCCACGGCGTCGACTTCGACCGCCCACTGCGACGCATCCGTGAGTACACCGAGATCATCAAGATGCTGCTCAGCGGACAACGCCTGCAATACGAGGGCGACATTTACACCCTCCAGCGCGGATTCCGGCTGCTCGGCTACGAACCCGTCCGCGAGCACATGCCCGTCTGGATCGCCGCCATCACCCCCCGCTCGATCCAGCAGACCGGCGAAATCGCCGACGGCATCTACCCGATCCACTGGCCCAAGCGAGGTTTCGAGCCACTCAAGCGCCAGCTCGCCGGCGCCTCGCGCGACGCCAACCGGCCCGAGGACTCCGTCACCGTCGCCCCCTTCACCAACGTCTTCGTCACCGGCGAAGGCGACGATGAGCAAGTCTGGCGCAACGCCCGACAGCCGCTCTTCCACTACACCAACCGCATGGGCTCCTTCTACTGGCAGATGCTCGCCCGCTCCGGCTTCGAGGACGAGATCAAGGACTCCCGTGCCGCCTGGGCCGACCGCGACTCCGAAGGCGCGCTAATGGCCTTCTCCGAGAGCATGGTCCGCGAAATTCAGGTCATCGGTCCCATCGACTCGGTCCCCGAGCAACTCCAGGCCCGCTCCGACGCTGGCGCCGACCTCCAGATGATCCCCCTGCCCCAGGGCGACGCCATGGACGTCGGCCGCCGCCTCGAGCAATACCTCGGCAGTTAGCTACATACCCCTCTCCCTTCGGGTTCCCTCTCCCCGAGAGAGAGGGCTAGGGTGAGGGCCACTCCTTGAGGGCCCGACAATGTCCGACAAGCAGATCGCCATCGAAGTCGTCTACTGCGCCGATTGCGGATACTGGCCCCGCACGTCCTGGATGCTCGGCGAGCTGATGACTGACATCCAGCACCTCGTCTCCGACGTCAGGCTGGTCCCCGACACCAGGGGCCTTTTCGAGTGGTCCGTCAACGGAGACCTCGTCTTCAGCAAAGCCGCCATGGGCCGCTTCCCCGACATGGACGAACTGAGGGAACTGGTGTACGGCCACCTCGAGTGACGCGGTCCAGGCCAGGCCTACGTCAGATGCAGTGTGTGGTTCGTCAGCGGATGTTGCTGGGAACCATCGCGCTGTGCGGCCTAACTCTTGGAGTCGCATTCAGCTCGACATCTGCCACCGGCGAGAATCGAGTTCCTGCCTGGTGCCATAGCGGGCAGGCATGGATCCTATACGCGGAAGGCATCCCTGGCAGTGCAACACCAGAGGACTTCACCGCCTGTCTGCGCCGCAGCGCGGAACACGGCTACGTCCTGAGGTTCGACGGTCAATCCGTCCCGGGAGGCGCGTTGATTGACCTCGGGCAAACAAGGCTGTTTTGGACGCTTCCCGGCGGCCACTCCCTTCGATTGTCGATTACCGCATACGACGATCACGTGACCTTCGGTGACAGCTGTGAACGTGAATTTGAACTGCACGGCGGCGCGGTTCGGATGACTGCGCCGGGATACCCGTGCGTAGACCACGAGCGAGTCCGGGAGGATTCGAGAGGCTTAACCGATGTCGACTTTGCAATCTACGTCTTTCGCAGACAGTTCGTGATTGATGGCCCTGACGGTTGGTACCACGTCGTCCGAGATCAGACGGGCTGGAATGAGGACCCCACGCCGCGAGGGGAGATCACGCTCAGAGGCGTGAACGCCAGCATCTGGGTGTCAACGGAGTTTGAAGCCGCTATCGGCGGCTACGTCCACAACTATCGACCGGTTGCGAACACAGGCGGAGACCCGCAACAGTACTTTGCCTACGATTGGGAAAGCAGAGTTCGGGCCGAACTGATTCCCAGGTCGTTCAATCACACGGCGCAATACTTGCTCCCAGACCGGGACGCCTATTGGACTGAGGTCCGCGGCTGGATCGACGCCATCATGGAGGACCTGTTCCATGGGCGCGCCGCGCCCGTGCATCTTGTAGTGCTCGATACGATCGACTCCAGGGGCTACGCGGATCCCGCAACCCGCACCATTTCGACATCGCGTACCAGCGCGAACACGATCCTGCATGAGCTCGCTCATATCATTGCCGGTGCTGATGAGGGCCACGATGCACGCTTCGTCGCGACTCTGCTCATGCTCTGGCAGCGATACGTGCCCGACTTCAACTCGGCCCGAGCAGTTGAGCTCGCGAGTCATCACTTGGTAGCAATCGCTGAGCCGGTCCACGTGGAACCGGAGTCCGAGCGTACGGCTCATGTCCACAGCTTGTTTGAGCGCAAAGCGCCAACCTTGCCGTCGGATTACGAACCCATCGACCCGGAGGAGCTCCACTTTCGAGTTGAGCTTGAGGTCGGACGAGAGTACACATTCGCTTCTGGAGAATTTGTGACGAGTTCGAGTATCACGCCTGCGTGTCTGGTGACGGAACCCTATTCCGATGGCACGACATCCCAAGCCTGGCATGGTCCGGCTGGGACGTTCACGATCGGTGGCCGTGGCGGTAAGGTTTGGAACGGTATCGAGATCGCGGGCTTCAGCAACGGAGAGCACGGTTCGTACATCTCCGGCACCCCGACGACCGCCGGGCGTGTCCGCGTTGAGGTCACCACCAAGTGTCCCGGTGGCTCCTCGCAGGAGCCCCGCCTCGTCGGCTACTCCGAGGTCATCGTCGTCGATCCAAACGACGACGAGTAGCACCCGGGCGCCAGCGAAGAGACTCGCTACTCTGAGCAGCAAATCCTCCACGCCCACTCCTGCGGAGCCCGATCATGCCGGACACCATCGAAGTCCTCAGCCCGCTCGCCCACGTCGCAGTCCGAGAGGCCACCGCCGCGCCCCGCCCCATATCCCTCGACGGCCTCCGACCCGGCATCCTCGAGAACCGCAAGGCCAACGCCAGACTCCTGATGGAAACCATGGTCGAGCGCCTCGGCGAACGCCACGAACTCGGCGACCTCGTCGTCGGCAGCAAGCCCGTCGGCGGGCCGCCGTCCGACTCCACCATCGACGCGCTGCGTAACGGCGCCGATTTCCTCCTGATTGGCAGCTGCGATTGAGGCAGCTGCACGACGTGGAGTGTCCACGCCTCGGTCCTCTTCGAAGACATGGGAATCCCGACGGTCACGGTTGGGACCTCGGCCTTCACCGACCTCCTCCAGCTCGAAGCCGAGCAGCGTGGTCTGCCCGAGCTTGACCGCTTGATCGTGCCGCACCCGCTCGGCGGACTGCGCCCTGAGCGGGTCCGCGCCCGTATCGACGACGGCGTCCTCGACCGGCTCGAGGCGGCGTTGCTCGGTCAGGCGGCCATCTCGTGACCGCGTCGCGAGGCCGCGAGGCCGACCGCTTCACGCTGCCGTCCGACCCGTTCGATTTCTCCCAGGAATGCCAGCGTCGTGGCTGGTCCGACGGCCTGCCGCTGATCCCGCCAACGCCCGACCGCGTCGACGCGATGGTCCAGTCGTCGGGCCGTGATCCGCTGGAGCTGCTGGGCGTGCTCGCCCCCCGTCAGGGCGAGGCAACCGTCCAGGCGGTCGCGACCAACGCCGTCATGGCAGGCTGTCGTCCACAGCAGTTTCCGATTGTCCTCGCCGCCGTCGAGGCGATCGCCCAGCCGCCCTTCAACCTCGACGGGATCAACGCCACGACGCACCCCTGCGCGGTTTTCATCCTCGCCTCCGGTCCGGCCGCCCGCTCGGCCGGAATCCACGGCGGCTCCGGCTGTTTCGGTCCGACCTTTCCCTCCAATGCGACGATTGGCCGCGCCGTCCGACTGGTCCAACTCAACGTCGCGGGGGCGACCCCGGGTCGCGGCGACCGCGCCACACAGGGCACGCCGGCCAAGTTCGCGTTCTGCGCGACCGAGCGCGAGGATGCCTCCCCCTGGCCGCCGTTCCAGACCACGCGCGAACTCAACGCCGAGGACAGCTGCGTCACCACCTGGGCCTGCGAGGGTCCGCACAACATTCAGGACCACGGCAGCAACACCGCCGCCGGCATCCTGCAGACCGTCGCCGGCGCAATGGGGCAGGCCGGCTCCAACAACATCCTGGGCAAGGGCGAGCCCGTCCTCGCCTTCGGACCGGAGCATGCCGAAACCGTCGCCTCCGAGGGCTGGACCCGCGAAGCCGTCCAGGAGTACCTCTGGGAGCATGCCCGCTACCCGGCGAGCAAGCTCAGCGAAGAATTCCTCGAGTCCGTCAACATCCGCATGGCCGGCGGCATTCTGCCGACGCACAGCTCGGATGAGTGGCTGCCGATCACGGACAAGCCCGACGAAATCCACATCATCGTCGCCGGAGGCCCTGGCAAACACTCCTGTTGGATGCCCACCTTCGGAGGAATGACCCGCCCCGTCACCGTCCGGCTCTGAGTTCGCTACTCGCCAAAGCCGGCAGCTCGCTCGCCGCGATGAAACTCCGCCAGCTTCACAAACAGGTCGTTGAAGATCGGGTCGCGCTGGACGTAGTGCGCCTCGGCGAACGCAGCGAGCGGCGCGTCGTCCGGAGAAGCAACCCACTTCATCTCTTCCGACAGCACCGGCCGCGCCACGCTGCGTGTCGGTACCCATGAGGGGCCGATCACATAACCGGTCGCCGACAGATCCCAGATCTCCTTGGAGCGGCCCGGATACTGCTCGTTGTGGTGGCGGAAGATGTCGCTCAGGTACTCCCCGATCGCTCCGTGAGGACGCACATACGCATCGAGCTCCGCCGTGCTGGTCAACAAATGTGAAGCAGCGCCGTAACAGGGAATATGCACCAGCGGCGCGCCGCTGGCGAACACGGTGCGCGCCGCGACCGGGTCCTGGTACAGGTTGAACTCCCTCGCGTCCTCGCGATGTTGCGGCTGTCCGCCCAACCAGACGATCACGATCCGCCCGGCGATGTACGGAGCCGCGTTGAGCGCTGAGGCGACGTTGGTCAGCGCGCCGATCGCCACGACCCAGAGCGGTCCGTTGCGCGGTTCCATCGCTCGCTTGATCAAATCGTCCGAAGCCGCATTGTGAACCGACGCGACATCGTCCGACAGGAATCGATCCGCCCCGCGATGCACACGGCCGTCGCCATCAACCCCGAGCCGTTCGAGCAGGCGGTGAATCTCCGCCTCCGAATCATTCAGTCCCCGCGCCGGCGAATCCCCCTGGCGCAGGAACAACGTCGCGTACATCGCCTCCAACCGCAGCCGGTCTTGCGACAGCAATGCATGGACCACGGCGAACTGATCGTCGATCTCGTTCGCCGTATCCGTGTCGAGCACCATCGCAACCCGCTCGGGCGGAGAGGGAGGGACCGAAACATGATGCTGCATCCGCCCAGCCTATGGCCTTTCGCCTCCGGTCCCCTCTCTTCCCCCGGTGAGCCCCGAGCCTGAGTCTCTGTTCCGGCTCCCTCTCCCCGAGCGAGAGGGTTGGGTTGAGAGCCTTCCGCTCTCCCCCCATCGCCCGCTCCTCCTCTCCCTTCCCCCCTCCCCTCGCCGTTAGGCGGGGGGAGATGTCACGGAGTGACAGAGGGGGGGCACGCCAGAAGCAAAGCGAGCTCCCCAACCCCACCAAACCTCGTTATAATCAGAACATAAGTACACCTATGAGACGAGGAGTGTCCCAGTGCCCAACCCCTACCACTTCCGAGCCAGGATCGACCGAATCTGCCGGCGCGCCTTCGGCAACGGCCCCGCATACCTCCAACTCAGAGCCCTCGACACGCTCGTCCGAGAGCTCCACGCCCCCAACGACCGAGCCCGCCGCAACTACAAGATGTACCTCGCCACCGACCCCTACGACGTCGCCCGCCACAAGCTCCGAGACCTTTACGACCGCCCCGGCTCCCTCTGTCCCCCTCTTCCTCTGGGAGAGCGCTGGGGTGAGGGCTCCGCCGGCTCCCTCGGCCTCCCTCTCCCTCTGGGAGAGGGCTGGGGTGAGGGTTCCCTGCCCTCCGCGCAGCCGGGGCTCGCTCTCCAGGAAGGCGATCCAGCCGACGAAGACGACGACCCCTTGTAACCGCCAACCTCATCCCGTGTCCCCGCCCGTTTTTTTTTCCACAGACTTCAAGGCGCTGTCGGTCACCCCGTGCCCTACGCTGAACACCGATCAACAGGCAAACCAGGACTGAGGCGACATATGAAATTCGGTGTCTTCATCTTCGCAACCGACTTGGCCATGGACCCGGCGGACCTCGCCGTCGCCGCTGAGGAACGCGGCTTCGAATCGTTCTTCGTACCCGAGCACGTCCATATGCCCGTCGAACGCGAGACGCAGTTCCCACGCTCGGAGGACGGCTCGCTGCCCGAGGAATACCGCCGCATCCACGACCCCTTCGTCGCCCTCGGCGCTGCCGCCGGCGCAACATCCGAGATCCGCCTCGGCACCGGCATCTGCCTGGTCACCGAACACGAGCCGATCGCCCTGGCCAAGCAGATCGCCTCCTTGGACATGATCTCGGGCGGCCGCTTCGACTTCGGCATCGGCGCCGGCTGGCTGGCCGAGGAGATGGAGCCGCTCGGCGTCCGCTACCCGGACCGCTGGAAGGTCACCGAGCAGCGGATCGCGGCGATGAAGGAGATGTGGACCGAGGAAGAGGCCGAGTATCACTCCGAGTTCGTAGACATCCCAAAGACCTACGTGATTCCCAAGCCGGTCCAGGCGCCGCATCCGCCGATCCTGATCGGCGCCGGCAGCAAGTGGGCGCGCCAGCGTGTGGTCGACTGGGCCGACGGCTGGCTCCCCAACATCACGGCGCCCGGATTCGTCGAACGCGGTATTCAGGACATCCAGTCCCGAGCGCACGAAGCCGGTCGAGACTTCGACGAGATCTCGATCAACGTCTTCGGCGGAGACGACGATCAGATCGCCGAGTACGAGCGCATGGGCGTCGACCGCCTCATCTTCCGCCTGCCCCACGCAGGCGCGGACGAGGTGGTCCCGGAGCTGGATCGATTGGCAGCGCTGATCGCGTAGCTACTTGTAGCGGCGGCCGCGCTCGTCTTGACTTCGGTCGCCGCGGTACTCGTAGAGCGGGACGCCGTAGCCGCATGAAGTCTGCGTGCAATCCACGCTGATCTCAATCACCTGCCGCTCAGGCGTCGGCATCTCCACCGCCCGCAGCGCATCCGCCTGCTCGGCCAGCATCGACTCCTCCAACGGCTTCGCCACGGCATGGCCGTAGAGCCGGACGATGGCGGCGTCCTCGTCGAACGACGTCACCATCACCGTGATCGGCCCGCCGGCGGCAGTATGCCGCGCGGTCTCATTGCCGCTGCCGCGATAGTCGAAATAGGCGATCGTGTGGCGGTCGATGACCTGCAAATCGGCCGCACCCTTCGGCGACAGGTTCACCGGGCCCTCCCCGTTCGGCCCGACCCCGAACGAAGGGTCGGCAGACGCGACGAAGAAGACCCTCGCGTTGCGGATCAGGTCCGCCTGCTCGTCGGTGATGTGATCGATCATCGGCATCGGAACTATCGCTTTCGCTTGCGCGCTTCTGCTGAGGTCTTGCGGTAAGTGCGGCCGAGGAACCGGGCGGCGCCCCTGAAGGTGGACTCCGCCTCCTTCGAGGCTTGCTTCATCAACTGCTGGGTATCGGGCTGCTTCGGTTGCATGGCAGCGATTAGCTCGTCGAAGTGCTGCTCGTCCGACTCCGCGAGCTGAGTAAACCAGGCTGTCAACGCGCTCGGCCCGGCCGCCTGGAGTTCGAGGAAGACGCCCGTCAGAGCGTTGATCGTTCGATCGTTGCCGCTCAAACGGGGCCAAAGTTGCTCATAGGCGTCGGGCTGCGACTGCTTGAACGGACCGGCGAGCCAGATCAGGAAGCGGCGGCGATCCTCGTCGCGCGTCTGCTGCCCGGTTAACCGCTGCGCGAGCTGAGAAGCCACTTGGGGCCCCGCAGAACCGGCTATGACGCGCGCGGCCTGTCGAATCAGAAAGTGCGACATGCGCTCACGATACCGAAGCGCGGATCACAATCGCGCGTTCCACGACGTCCAGGTCGCGCGAGTCAGCTTGCGCACGTTGCCATGCTCGAGCGAAGCGGTGACGATGTCCCAGTTCCCGCCGTCGTGTAGCTGATAGGCCAGGGTGTCGATCTCCAGCGGATGGGGTGCCGGCGCGCCCGCCGGGGAAGGGTGATACGAAATGTCGGTCATGGCGCCGTCCGGGTGGATGATCATGAGTTCCGCATTGCGAATGAAGACGATGTCGCCGTCAAACTGGATGCAGGGCGACTCATCGGCGGGATTCTGGGTGCGCTGCCTAAGCCTGCCGCTCCCAACGTCTAACTCCCAGATCCCGCGCCTCGCGAAGACAATGGTCTCCCCGTCCGACGACCAATGAGGCTGATCGGCATCTCGCAACATGAGCCGCTCCCTGCCGTCGGACTCCAGAACGTGCAGATCCCGGTGGCGTACAAAGGCAAGCTGCAGGCTTGGCGACCAAGACGGCTGGCTGGCATCCCGGACCAACTCGCGACGCTCGCGCCCGTCCGGCGAGACTGCCTCGATCCGATGATTGCGCTCAATCGCGATCCAGTGACCGTCCGGCGACCAGGCGGGATCGTCTGCCGTGGCGCCACTCGTCAACCGGGTTGCCTCGCCGCCGGCTGCGGGCATCGTGTACAGGTCCCAGCCCTCCGCGCGGTTGCTGAGGAAGGCGATCTGTTGGCCGTCGGGCGACCAGGTCGGCGACATGCCGTTCTCGGCGGAGATCAGTTCCATGTGCGATACGGTAAATGTCGTGGGCGGTACTCGACACTTCACGGTGACGACGTTTGTGTCGATGGATGGCGCGACCCTGTTGCATTGGCACCGTAAAGTTGGCCTATGGCTGCCGCCCGGCGGCCACGTTGAGCCGAACGAGGATCCAATGCAGGCTGCGACTCGGGAGGCGTTGGAGGAGACCGGGATTTCAGTGGAGATCGTGCCGACCTCGAAGTCTTTCGCTTATGACGATCCACCACAGTTGTCGCCGCCGGCGACGATCATGGTCGAGCCGATCCGGTCATTTGGCGGCGAAGACGCCCACCACCACATCGACATGATCTACTTCACTCGACCAACGAGCAGTGAACGACCGTCGCAGCCGGGCGACACGTGGCGATGGGTGAGCCGGCAACAGCTTGAGGATGACGTGCCGATGACGCTCGAGGGCGTCTCGGCGCGGATCTCGGAGGACGTGCGGATTCTGGGGATAGCGGCGATCGACCACGTGGCACCATTCGAGGAGATCACAGCGTGATTTCGGCCCAGATGATTCGGGAGGAATCGGAGACAATTCGTCGTTCGCTGGCGCGTCGACGGGCGGAAGCTCCGCTCGATGAGGCGATCGAGGTCGACGAGCAGCGCCGTAAGGTGTTGGTCGAGTTGGAGGAGCTCCGCGCAGCGCGGAACAGCGCGGGCCGGGCGATTGGCAAAGCCAAAGACAACGAGGAACGACAACGTCTGATTGCTGCCCAGCGAGAATCGGCGGCGCGAATCGACGAGCTTGAGGAGCAGCTACGCAACGTCGAATCCTCGATGAATGCGCTCCTGTCCGAGATTCCTAACGTGGTCGGCGAGGCGACTCCTGACGGCGACGATGAGGAATCAAACGTCGTGGTCCGTGAGTGGGGTAAGCGGCGGGTGTTTGACTTTGACCCGAAGCCACACTGGGAGATTGGCGAACAACTCGGAATCATTGACATCGAACGTGCTGCCGCGATGTCCGGCTCAAGGATGTATGCGTTGCGCGGAGCGGGAGCGCGGTTGCAGCGCGCATTGATCGGCTGGTTCCTCGACTGTCACGGCAAGGCGGGCTACGAGGAGTGCTACGTCCCGGCGATGGTTCGCGAGGACGCCATGCGCGCCTCGGGTCAATTGCCCAAGTTCCGCAACAACCTGTATCGAGACGAAGAGGAGGATTACTACTTCGTCCCAACGGCCGAAGTCCCGCTGACCAACATGCACGCCGACGAGATCCTCTCGGAAGATCAGCTGCCGATTCGCTACGCCGCGCACACCCCGTGTTTCCGGCGCGAGAAGACAAGCGCCGGAAGAGACGTGCGCGGGATCAAACGGGTGCATCAGTTTGAGAAGGTTGAGATGTACCAGTTCACGACGCCGGAAAACTCCGTGTCGGCGCTTGAGGAGATGTTGGCCTCGGCGGAATCGCTGTTGCAGGGGCTGGAACTGGAGTATCGGGTCCTGCAGATCTGCAGCGGGGACATCGGATTCAGCGCCTCGGTCAGCTACGACCTGGAGATCTGGGCGCCAGGAGCTCAGGAGTGGCTGGAAGTGTCCAGCATTTCCAATTGCACCGATTTCCAGGCTCGGCGCGCGAACGTTCGCTATCGGCCAGAAGAGAAGAGGGGCACGCGATTCGTGCACACCCTGAACGGCTCCGGTTTGGCCTTGCCAAGAGCGATTGCCGCTCTCCTGGAGAACGGTCAGCAGTCGGACGGTTCCGTCATCCTGCCCGAAGTGCTGAGTTCACGGATGGGTTCGCGTGTCATCGCTTGACGAGTATCTGGCCGCAAACCGAGCCCGCTGGGACGAATCGGTTCCCGTTCATGCGGCATCCGAGTTTTACGGCGTCGAACGATTCCTGGCGGGGGAGTCCACGCTATTGCGACTTGATAGCGATGAAGTCGGCAACGTTGCAGGTAAGTCGTTGCTGCATCTCCAGTGTCACTTCGGGCTCGACACGCTGTCGTGGGCTCGAGCGGGGGCCGAAGTCGTTGGCGTCGACTTCGCTCCGTCCGCGGTCGATACCGCTCGCGAGATTGCCGATCGGGCAGGCTTGAACGCTGAGTTTGTTGAATCGGAGTTGTACGCATCGCCCGAGGTCCTGGCGGACCGGCTGGGGACGTTTGATCTGGTCTACGTGAATATTGGTGCGTTGTGCTGGTTGCCGGACATCGCCGACTGGGCGAAAGTCTGTGCCGGATTCCTGAAGGACGGTGGCCAGTTATACGTCCGGGACGTACATCCGATCACGTTCTCGGTCGACGACGACGCGCCTGTGGGTGAGTTGCCTCTGCGTTACCCGTACTTCGAGACGGAGCAGCCGCTGCACTGGAGCGGCGACGGTGATTACACGGACCCGACAGCCGCGTTCGAGCACCAGGAATCCTACGAGTGGAATCACGGCCTGGGCCAGATTTTGACCGCCGTGCTGGCGGCAGGATTGCAGATCGATTTCCTGCACGAGCAGGATTGGACCGTCTATCCGGCGCTTCCCTGGCTGGTCGAGACGGAGCAAGGCATCTGGCGGTTACCCGACATTGAGGGAAAGCCGGACCGCCGCCTGCCGCTGATGTTCTCGCTACGGGCGACCAACGGCGCTACTCGACAGCTCCCATCGGCTCCTCCTTCCAGGTGAAGAAGGGGCCTCCGATCTTCACGTGTACCGGTTCGGTGAAAGTTGGATGCGTGGCCAAGGTGAGTTCGTGTCTGGCGCGACCTCCCGTGGCGAGCCTGTTGCGAACATCGTTGGGTCCGCGCCAGGTGTCCTGACGAGCGCGCGTGGCGTGCCAATGGTCGCGATCGGTGTACTGCGTCAACAGGATGACCATGTCACAGGGCTCGGTAACCTCATCGTTCGGGTGAGGCTCCTCGGCCCGGAACATCCCCAGGATGCGGGCGCCAGCCGCCTCGATCGGTGGCCAGATCTCTTCTCGGCTGAGTCGTTCGAACTCGTCGAACGAGCCTTTCTGAATCCAGAATCTTCGCATGACGACGAGCATCGGTTGCCTCCAGTTCAGCGCGTAGCATTATGGCGCACAGCGCGGAGACTTGGCGCAAAGCAAGGGAAGTACTGTGAGCATCATCGGTCGACTGTTTCGACGCGGGCCGGACCCGGAGGCGACGAACGCAGTCGTCGACATGCTCGCGAAGCGCAACGTCAGCGGTCAACCCGCGGCGAACGGCCAGGCGATTGTCAGAGAGCTGTCGTTTCCCAAAGGCACACGAGCGCTGGCCGTGATCGATCTGGAGGCCGGCCAGGCGCCGTTGCGGCACGTGATCGCCTCACGCATCGGCGGCGACGCGGCCGGTCACTCCGGTCGCATCACGGTGACCGGCATCCACGTGACGCTGGACCGAAGGGCGCTACCCGCGCAGTGGCCGCCACGCTGGGCCACCGCGATCCATGCGCAGCCGGACACCGCTCGTGAGGGCGTCGGCGAAGCGCGCGACTTTGCCTGGCATCCGCTCGACGCGACCGGCGCCGCTGCCTCTGAGGTGGTTGAGCTGCTGACCCGAAACGAGCGAGTGGCCCGATGGGTCAATAGTGCGTTACGAGAGCCAGGGATCATCCAGGTAGAAGTGGTGCCGTCTGCGTCGTTAGTGCGAGTGGCGGCGTATCGAACCGGTGAAGGTCTGCCATACCCAACGACGGTGGATGCGGTTGTGACCGTGGCGCGCGCCATCGCCGGCGCGGAGTAAGCCGCTCGCTTCAAAGAGGTGATGGCGGAGGGGGAGGGATTCGAACCCCCGAGACGCTTGCACGCCTAACGGTTTTCAAGACCGCCGCCTTCGTCCGCTCGGCCACCCCTCCGCACTGCAAATCGTACATTGACTGCTTCGCGGACAGGTGGAGGCAACCCCTGTGGTTGCCCGTCTCCGATTCCGAGCCGACACCAAAGGGGCGGCCACAAAAGCCGCCCCATCGGTCATCCAGCCCATGACGAGCTAGAAGCTCGTCAGGACTGTGCGGGCGACTTCGCCGGCTTTCATTGCCCGGAAGGCTTCGTTGATGTCCTCGAGCGGCGCCGTCACAGTGACCATTTCGTCGAGCATCAGGCGGCCCTGGCGGTAGTAGTCCACCAGGTTGGGCATGTCGGTGCGGAAGCGGTTGCTGCCCATGCTCGAGCCCTGCAGGACCTTTTCCGAGAGCAGCTCGTGCGCGGGGATCTCCAGCGTCTGTCCAAGGGGGACCATGCCGATGATCGTGGCCACGCCGCCCCGCTTGATCGCCGCGAAACACTGTTCGGCGACGGTTTTGAGGCCGATCGCCTCGAAGCTGAAGTCGACGCCTTCGCCGTCCGTCATGTCCTGGATCTGGGCGACTGGGTCGCCAGTGGAGGCGTCGACCGAGTGCGTGGCGCCGAGTTCGCGAGCCAGGGCCAGCTTGTGCTCGTGTAGGTCGACGGCGATGATCTGTTTCGCTCCGGCGATTCGCGCTCCTTGGATCGCGGACAGGCCGACGCCGCCAGCGCCGAAGACCGCCACCGTGCTGCCGTGATGCACCTTCGCGGTGTTCATCGCCGCTCCGGCGCCGGTCATCACACCGCAACCGATTAGCGCGGCTTTGTCCAGCGGCATCTCATCGTCGACGTAGACCAGCGCGTTCTCGTGGACCAGCGTGTACTCGGCGTAGGTCGAGAGGTTGGCGAACTGCGCGACAGGGTTGCCGTTCCAGGAAAGGCGTGGGTCCTCGTCCGGGCGGCGCTGGGTTTCGGGGCTGCGGCAGAGGGCCGGTCGGCCGCTGAGACAGTAGGAGCAGTTCCCGCAGAAGACCGAGAGGCACATGATTACGTGGTCGCCGGACTTGAACTGCTGAACCAGATCTCCGACCTCCTCGACGATGCCGGCGGCCTCGTGTCCGAGAATGCCGGGCGCCTGGAACGGGTACAATCCTTCGACGAAGTGCAGGTCGGAGTGGCAGACGCCGGAGGCAGCCGTCTTGACGAGCACCTCACGCGGGCCGGGCTTGGAGACATCTACGTCTTCGATTGTTAAATCCTGATTGGGGCCGTGGAAGACAGCGGCTTTCATCGCGACATCCTTTCTGGGCACGACACGCCGATGTGTCGTTGCGCAGCGCAGTCTAGGGCTTCAAGCGATCCCGGTGGCAAGTGGTGCCGGGAGAGGGGTTCGAACCCACACGGCCGTCAGGCCAGCGGATTTTAAGTCCGCCGCGTCTGCCAATTCCGCCATCCCGGCGCTCACGCCAGCGTGCCTCAGCGATTGGCGCGGTGCCGCGTCTTGTGACGATATCGAAGAATCAGTGCTCAGTCGTGACGCTGATCGATCGTCCGTCGGTGCTGAGGGAAATGTCGCCACGTTCCGCCGTGACCAACGAGGTCGCGCCGATCCGCTCCAGATTGGCCATCACTTCGGGGTGCGGGTGCCCATGTGGGTTGCGCAATCCGGCGCTGACGATGGCCACAGTCGGTCGCACTCGCTCCAGGAACAGGCTGGCCGAGGAGAACCGGCTGCCTTGATGCGAGACCTTGAGCACGTCGGCTCCGATGTCACAGGGGTGAACGGAACGAACGCAGGCACCTCGCACCAGGTCGAGCTCCTGTTGTGCGTTGATGTCGCCAGTGAACAGGAACACCGCATGTCCGAAGCTGGCTCTCAAGACGGTGGAGGTTGCGTTGGGATCATCAAGGTAGCTCTCAGGCAATCCCGCAGCGGGCGGCCAGAGCAAGTCAAGCACGAGGTCCGAGCGTCCTGTCACGACGATGCGTTGTCCGGGTTCGGCGGCGATGGTGGGAACATCGCGCTGTTTCGCGAGGTCGATCAATCTCTGGCCGAACCGGGTCGCCTCGAAGTATCGATTCACCAGCAGTTGGCCGATGTCGTAGTGCTCCACGATCGGCCAGAGCGCCTCGCCGTGGTCGGACTGAGGATGCGTGATCACCACCAGGTCGATCGAGCGCGTGCCGTCGGGTAAGTGCTTGCGCAGCGCCGTGAGGATGGAATCCGCCTGCTCGCCTGTGTCAATCAAGACTGAGCGTCCTTCGGGCGTGACCAACAGGGTGGCGTCGCCCTGTCCGACATCGAGGAAATGGACGCGCAGGCGCTCTTCGCCGCCGCTGAGCAAGGAGAGCCAGAGTGCGGCCGCGAGCGTCGTGGCTACTGCGCCGACGGCGACCGGCGCGAGGTGCGAGCGCAAGTGAGGAATGAACTCAACAGGCAGCGGAACGGTACGACGGAACTGGAGCCTCGGTCTGTCGCTCACAGGTGCGCGGTGCCAGCGCATTACTCGTTCCTTGTGTGGCCGCCAAGCGGCGACCAAGATGGCGGCGTAGATCAATAGCAGGTGCCAATGACTGAAACCCTGAATCGGAACGCCGGCGCCGGGAGCTTGCGCCGCCTGTTCGGTTACCAATGTCAGCCAGCGCAGCGGTAGCCAGGCCAACGGCCAGGCGAGCGCGACCGCAGTGGTCTCGGAAACCAGACCAATGAGCGCAGTGGCGGCGGAGCCGAGCAGCATCCAACTGAACAACGGTGTGACCAACACGTTGGCCGGCAGCCCGATCAGTGCCGCACGCTCGAAGTGCAGGATGATCAGCGGCATCGTGGCGAGACCTGCCACGAAGGTTACGAGCGCGGCGTCGCGAATCGACGCGGCCGCGCCCTGCTCTCCGCTGAGGAACCTCTGGGACAGCACTGGCATTAGCAGCACAATGCCGAGCGTTCCGGCGAGCGTAAGCTGGAATGACAGGTCGAGCAGAATGTGCGGCTCCAGCCCGACCAAGATTCCCGCTGATGCTGCGACCGCATAGAGCGCCGAGGAGCCGCGCCCCAAGAGATGGGCGGCGGCGAACACAATGGCCATCCACATGGCCCGCTGGACTGGTGGGTCTGGTCCGATCAGAACGCCGTACGACAACGCGGCAAAGATGGCCAGCATGGCAGCAGGCCTGCGCCCCACGA
Source organism: Dehalococcoidia bacterium (assembly GCA_965208665.1). Classification (GTDB taxonomy): domain Bacteria; phylum Chloroflexota; class Dehalococcoidia; order Bin125; family Bin125; genus Bin125. The sequence continues at coordinate 530,965 of CBDBPH010000002.1, read as the reverse complement.
GCCAAGCCGACGCAGCCATCACGATCGCCGTAAGCAGCGTGAGATTGCTGCCGGAGATGACGATCAGATGAGAAAGCGAGGTCTCATTGAGGTCGTTGCGCAGAGCGGGATCGATGCCATCGCGGCGTCCGGTGATCATTCCCTGCGCGATGCCCGAGAGCGGTGGAGGCAACGCGTCGCGCAAACTCTGGTTCAAGGCCCGGCGAACGTCCGCTGCCACTGACTGCCACCGGGAGAGCCGATCGGTCCTGACTACCTGAACACTCCCGGGCCTCGCGCTTGCCGATGCGGCAACCCGTTGATTCGCCAGCCACCGGAGATAGTCGTCGTCGCGGCCGCCAACCGGGGCGATTGTGGCGCGCAGCTTGACTTCGTCACCGCGCTCGATCTGAATCGGTTCGGGAATCTGCAGCTGGACTCGGTCGCGAACTGACCGCTGCTCTGAACCAAGCGACACCGCAGTCGCGTCGAGCAGCAGGCGTAGACCGTCAGACCGATAGACCGGATCGTCCGCAACCACTCCCCTGAGCTGCACCGCCTGTTCGGATAGGTCGACCCACGCGATGCTGTCGGGCTCGAATGACGTTGATTCGGCACGCCAGAATCCGGCGCCGACCAGAGTAGGCGAGATCACTATCAGGACCACGTTGACGCGCCAGTATCTCGATTTCCTGGGAGCCGCAGACGCCGAGGCGAACGCCGCGATCGTCGCCGCTGTGGTCGCCGCCGCTGCGACCCATGGGTCGGCATCGACGAGCGCGAGAACTGCGCCGGCTGTGAACGCCAGCGTCCAGAGCAGCAACGGCGGCTGGTACGACGGCCTGAGCCGCGTCAAATGCTGTGGGAGCGACCTAGTCAAACGTGACATAAACGGCCGCCTGTTCGGCGATGGCTGCGAGCTGCGTTGGGCTGAGGATGCCTCGGTCAACCAGGTCGGCAAGCGAGGTAAACCTGAATCGTTCGCGCGAGACGATGATCGCCTTGGCGCGAGTTTCGCCAACCCCGGGCAACGTGGCCAACTCAGCGACCGTCGCGGTGTTCAAATCGATGAGGCTGGGCTCAGAAGCCGTTGGCAAATCGACCGATTCGACGATCAGCGGCTGATCTGCCGTCGATTGCTGATGGGCGATAGCTACCAGTCCCATAAGAGCCGCGATCACTGCGAGGCCCAACGGCGCGAAGCCGATCGCTCGGCGCAAAGACCAAATGGCTCGTAGACGCCCGCCACGGCTCTCTGTGACATCGCGTCTCGGCGGGCGGATTTCTGACCAGATCGACATGGCAGGCTTCAGATCAGTGTTGGGTGCTCGGGACGGATAGACATTAAACGAAGGAGGTAGCAAAAGTGAATCTCGTGACGGGTACAGTTGGATCGGAGAGGGGGTTGAGGAATGACTCGCTCGCTTTTGACGGTGGCGGATCTCTCCACCCTCGAGATTGGTCAAGTCCTGGATCTGGCGCTGCAGACCAAGGGCGGCGAGAACGCCTGCCGCCGGCCGCTCGAGGGCAAGACAGCCCTGTTGATTTTTCAGAAGCCGTCGCTCCGAACTCGAGTGTCATTCGAGTTGGCCGTTGACAACCTCGGTGGGCGAGCCCTGTATCTCTCGCCACCTGAGGTCGGCATCGGCGAACGCGAATCGCCGGAGGACGTTGGCGGTGTAGCAGGGCGCTACTGCGACCTGATCGTGTGTCGCACGTTCGACCAGAGCAATCTGGAACGCCTCGCCGCTTCGTCCGGCGTGCCGATCGTCAACGCATTGAGCGACTGGGAGCATCCCTGCCAAGCCCTGGCCGATGTGCTAACGATTCGAGAGCATGGAGGCACCGCCGGCCGAACATTGGCCTATGTCGGCGACGGCAACAATGTGGCTCGCTCGCTTGTGATCGCGGCAGCGGGCGAGGGAATGGATGTACGGATCGCTTCACCCTCCGGCTATGAACTCGATGAGGCCAGCATCACGGTTGCATCGCAACGGGCCGTCGGATCCGGTGGCACGGTGACCGCCAGCGGCAATCCGAATGAGGCGGTCGATGGTGCTGATGTGGTCTACACCGATACGTGGACATCGATGGGCCAGGAACTCGAGGCGAAGCAGCGCATGGAGGCATTCACCGGATACCAGGTCGATGTTGAGCTCGTCGGTAACGCTTCGCCAGACGCCTGTGTGATGCACTGCCTCCCCGCCCATCGCGGCGAGGAGATCAGCGACGAGGTGCTGGATGGTCCCCAATCGATCGTCCTCGATCAGGCCGAGAACCGCCTGCACGCTCAGCAGGCCTTGCTGGCCTGGCTGTTTGGCTAGTCCGATGGAGGGGCCGTCGTTCGCCTAGCATGGCGAGCGTCGAATCTGGTCCGGGACTTGAAAGAGAACAGAGGCGGATGTCGTGGACGGTCTGATCAACGACATTCAGGTCGCGTTCGGCGACTTCAGTTGGACCAACGCGCTTGAGGTCACGGCGATCGCTGTCGTGTTTTACGCGGGCCTGCGATTGCTCCGCGGTACGACGGCCATGTCCGTCGTGCGGGGCATGGTTCTGGTCGTTGTGGCGATCATCGTGATCGGTCGAGTTGTGGACTCGGTCGTACTGAACTGGATCGTCGACAACGCGCTGGCAGTCCTGTTGATCCTCGTGCTGCTTGTGTTTCAGCCCGAGTTCCGTCGGGCGTTTGAGCACGTTGGCCGTGCAGGGGGATTGAGGCACTGGGGCAGTCGGGGACAGCCGTATCGCTCGTTGGTCCCGATGACGGCGACCGTGGCGCACCGGCTCTCGCAGAAGGGCGTGGGTGGCCTGTTCGTCTTCGAGCGTGACACAGGACTGGAAGAACTGGCCGAGGCCGGCGTCAGGCTCGGTGCGGCGCCCACGACTGATCTGTTGGAGAGTATTTTCTGGCCCGGCTCGCCGCTGCACGACGGCGCTGTGCTGTTGCGTCCATCGGAAGTGGTAGCGGCTGCCGTGATCCTTCCGACCCCGACCGGAGACTTTGTCAGCCGGGGGCAGAACAATGAACAGTTCGGCGGGCATCTGGGCACCCGGCATCGGGCCGCGCTGACGATCTCAGAAGAGACCGACGCCATCGCTGTCGTGATCTCGGAGGAGACAGGCATCATCTCCCTGTCCGCTGGAGGTTTGCTCTCGCCCCCGTTGACCGCGTCAGAGCTGGAAGCAGCACTGTCCAGGCGTCTGCACTCGCGCCGCTGGGGCGATCGCCTGGGAGTGCCATTCCTCGGGAGAACGTCGGAACCACGTCAGGGCGCGCCGACGACTGCCGGCGGAGACGCGACGGGGTCATAGGTGCGACGCGCGGCGCAAGAAGCGACGCTGCTGGTCACGGTAATCGTGTTGGCGCTCGCGGTCTGGTTCGTGATCGCCGATGCGGAGAATCGAGAGATCGAGGAGCGGCTCGGATTCTCTCTGCAGGTTGAGGTACGAGGCCTCGCTTCCAACCTGGTGGTGGCTGGTGAGCCATTGCCAGTGACCGTGACGGTCGTGGGTCGAGAAGGGGATCTTGAAGCCGCCCGGCCCGAGCACTTTCTGGCGACGGTGTCGTTGAGGAATCGCGCCGCCGGTCGGCATAGCCTTCCGGTACGTGTGGAGGCGGTCGAGGGCGCCGTTCGCGTGCGCGCCGTGCAGCCCGAGACGGTCGTCGTCATCCTGCAAGAGACCGTGGAGCGCGAGGTACCGGTCGTGGTTGAGCCATCCAACTTTCCCCAGCTCGGATTCCGTGTAGGAACGCCCGCGGTGACGCCTGAGACGGCGATCGTGTCTGGCATCGCTTCAGAGGTCGATGCCGTCGATTCCGTGGTCGCGAGACTCGATCTCGGTGGGGCGGAGGCATCCGTCGAGCGTGACGTAATCCTGGAGGCGCGTACAGCCTCCGGCGGCGCCGTGACGCAGGTTGTGGTGAACCCACGAGTCGCCAACGTGCGTGTTCCGATCGTCCAGGAAGTTTTCCGACGTACCGCTTCAATCCTGCCGGATGTGGTCGGCACTCCTGCTGACGGTTACAGAGTCCGAACGGTGCGGGCGACGCCGGCGACAGTTGAAGTCCTGGTCTCCGTTGACGTGCTTGACGATGAGGTTGAAGTCAAGACAGTGCCACTCGATATCTCCGGCATGGACACCAACCTGGTGACGATCGCCGAGCTGGTGTTCGGTGATGACGCGCCCGCAGCCAGCGATACGGAGACCGCGGTCCGAGTCGTCGTGGTGATTGAGCCGCTCATCACGACGGTCACACTCCCGGTCGAGGTGCAGACCACTGAGGTTGCAGAGAATCTGCGTCTGGCGGTGGCGAGTCCGACAAGCGTAGACGTGACCCTCCGGGGTCCGGTGGCAATAGTTTCGGAGTTGGCCGGTCCGCTTTCGCCGATCGTCGTCGACTTGAGCGCCTACGGCGTAGGGCGCCATCGAATCGACTTACGCTGGAACGCACCGATTGGCCTGGAACTGATCGAGTTGGTTCCAGAGCGAATGATCGTCACACTCGCGGCGCTTCCCCGCCCTGAGCCTCCTCCTGTCGACGAGGACGATGAGGGGGCTGGGGCGTCGGGCGATCAGGACGGTGACGGTACCGAAGGCGAAGACACCCCGGACAGCGAGACCGCGGGACCGGAGGAGGCGGATGATGAGTGATAGTGCGGCCGGATCGTTGCCGAAGGTCGATGTCCGCGCGGTACCTGGCAATACGTTGCCTACCGTTGCGATCGTCGGACGTCCTAACGTCGGCAAGTCAACGCTGTTCAATCGATTGGTGCGGCGCCGACAGGCCATCGTTCGAGGAGAGCCGGGGACAACACGGGATCGCAACTACGCGAGTACCGAGTGGCGAGGTCAGCACTTCTCGGTAATCGATACGGGAGGCCTGCTGGGCGAACAGCTTACCGGCCCGTTCGCAACGTCGGTCGCTGAACAGGTGGAGCAGGCGATGTCTGAGGCAGACGCCATCGTCCTGGTTGTCGATGTTCAAGCGGGTCCGCTTCCTGCGGACGAAGATGTCGCCGCGTTGCTGCGCGAAGCCGTGCAGCCAGTCACCGTTTGCGCGAACAAGGCGGACAACGATCTGCTTGCGGCCGAGGCTTCCCAGTTCTACCGATTAGGACTCGGCGATCCCGTGGCGATATCGGCCCATCACGGTCGTTGGATCGATGACCTGCTGGATCGAGTGACAGGCAATCTCGCCGTCACCGAACCGCTTGAGGCGGACGATATGGCTTGCCGACTGGCAATTGTCGGACGTCCAAATGTGGGCAAGTCGTCACTGGTCAACGCACTGCTCCGAGACGACCGCATGATCGTCTCGGAGGTCCCCGGTACGACGCGCGATGCGGTGGACACGCAACTCACCTTCGGCGGCGAGCGAGTTTCGTTGGTCGACACGGCAGGAATCAGACGCCCGGGCAGAGTCGCCCCTGGCGTCGAGCGCGCGTCGGTCCGTCGAGCAGGTGCCGCCGTGCGACGCGCCGACGTTTCGGCGGTTGTGATCGATGCCTTCGAGGGAGTCACGTCCCAGGACCTGCACGTACTGGGTATGGCGATGGAAGATGGCGCCGGGATTGTGCTTGTGATGAACAAGTCGGACCTCGTCGACGCGCAGGACGGGTTGCGGAACAGTCGCGAACGGCAACTCGCCGGGCGCGTGCGGTTTGTGAACTGGGCGCCAATCGTGTGGATCTCGGCGCTGAACGGAGACGCCGTCGACAGCGTCGTCGCAGCCGCTTTGCACGTTGCCCAGGCGCGTCGGCAGCGGATTCCCACCCCTCGGTTGAACGCGTTGCTGCGGCAGGCGCAGGTGGAGCGACCTCCGGCCACGTATCGAGGCAAGCGAATTCGCTTCTACTACGGCGTGCAGACCGACTTCGCTCCTCCGACGTTCACATTCTTCGTGAACTATCCGGATGCCGTTCACTTTTCCTACGAGCGATTCCTGATGGGTCGAATCCGACGCACCTTTGGCTTCGACGGCACGCCACTACGATGCATCTTGCGTGGTCGGGAATCGACCGAGTCGGACGACGGAGGTGGTCGACGTGGTTGAGGCGTGGCTCGTCGGAGGCGTCATCGGTTATCTGCTCGGCTCGATTCCAACGGGTCTGTGGATCGGAAAGTGGCGGGGCGGGGGCGACATCCGCACGTCAGGCAGCGGCCGGACCGGCGCGACGAACACCTTCCGGGCACTTGGCCTTCGTTGGTCAGTCACCGTCCTGGCGCTCGATGCGCTGAAGGGCGCACTGCCAATTCTGATCATGATGGTCGTCTGGGACAGCCCGACCGGCGAGGTCGTTGGAGGCCTGGCAGCCGTAATCGGGCACCAGTTCCCGCTGTTCGCGGGATTCCGAGGCGGCCGAGGAGCCGCAACGGCCCTGGGCGGCATGATTGCAATCATGCCGATGGGCGCACTGTTCGCGCTGGGGTCGGCCATCCCGATCCTGCTGCGCATCAAGGTGATGTCCCTGGCGACTCTGACCGGGGCGACGTCGGCCGCGGTCGGGATCTCGCTGCTGGCCGCATTCGGCGCCGCGCCCGACACGTACATCGGCTTCGCCATTGGCACGTGGGTGCTGGTTTTCTGGGGGCACAGGGACAACCTCGAACGATTGGCTGCCGGGACCGAGCGAGTGCTCTCAATGGGTGGCAGGTCGGCGTAATGCGGGTGATGGTCGTTGGAGCGACGTCCTGGGGCTGCACTCTGGCGTCCTGCGCGGATCGCGCAGGCAACGAGACGATCGTCCTCTGCCGCACAGAGGAAGAAGCGGTCGAGCTATCTGCTGCACGCGAGCATCAACGATTGCTGCCCGGGGTTCCCTTGCCGGAGAGCCTGACCTTCACCTCCGATGCGTCCGGTTCTCCGCCGCCGGTGGTGATTTGGGCAACGCCGTCGCAACGACTGCGGGAGAACCTGCGAGCGGTCTTGCCGACGCTGACACCTGGAGACACGGTTCACGCGTCCGCCGCAAAAGGCTTGGAGAAGGGCTCGCATCTGCGTATGACAGAGGTCCTGAGCCAGGAACTCGATCTGGCGGGACGCGACGCGAGGGTGGGAGCGGTCTCCGGACCGAACATCGCAAGGGAAGTGGCGCGCGGCCTACCGGCAACCACGGTCGTTGCCTCGGTGTACCAGGCAGATCGTGAACGCTTGCAAGCAGCGCTGAACTCGACGAGCTTCCGCGTGTACACGAACGAGGATGTGGTCGGCGTCGAAACAGGCGGAGCACTTAAGAATGTCATCGCAATCGCGGTGGGAACGGCGACCGGGCTCGATGTCGGGGACAATGCGCGTGCAGCACTGATGACCCGTGGACTCTCCGAAATCGCACGACTCGGTGTCGCGATGGGCGCTTCGCCGTCGACGTTTTCCGGATTGGCCGGTCTCGGCGATCTGCTAGCCACCGCGAGCAGTCCTCGTTCTCGCAATCGAACCCTGGGTGAGAAGATCGGAAGCGGGATGACCCTGGCCGACGCGATGGCGGATAATCCGCACGTCGTTGAAGGTGTCGAGACCACGCGCGTCGTACTGGAGGTGGCCGAGGCGCTCCATGTCCAGATGCCCGTCGCCGAAGTGGTCTCGAGAGTGTTGTTCGAAGGCCTGGAGCCCCGGGAAGCGATAAGGGTGCTCATGGAGCGCGCTCCAACCGTGGAAGGCTAATGACGCAGAGGACCGGGCACGAGGATGAAGCCGAACCGCTCGACGGACTGCGCCGCGTGATTGGCGCGATCACATCGGGGGTGGCGGAATTGGAACCCGAGGATCTTCACGCGGTCTCGCGGCTTGCCGCCGGCTCGGAGAACGTTGTCTGTCAGCAGCTCAGTGAGCTCGATTCGGCGGAGCGATTCGCACTCCTCGACCGTCTCAGGGAGGTTGGCGCTGAGTTTGGCGGGTACGACTTCACGGTGTTCTTTGGAGCGATGCTCACGGACGAAGACGCTTCTGTGCGGACCATGGCGGTCAGCGGCCTTGCTCTCTGCGAGACGGCCGGGGCGACTGAGGCACTGTTGACGACCGCGCGTTCCGTCGAGGAGGAAACCGGGGTGCGGCGCGAAGCTGTTACGGCGCTCGGCGAGGTGGCGATGCGAGTGGAGCTGGGCTGGGCCGCGAGCGAAGATGCTGGCGAAGTCGTTGGCGCGCTGCGCACGATCGTTGAGGACGACAGAGAGGATGACGAGGTGAGAGCCACCGCGTTGTCTGGAGTCGGCGTGATTTCCGAGTCCTGGGTGACGGGGCTGATCGAGGATGCGTTCGAAAGCGACGCGGCCGCTCTGCACTTGGGGGCGGTACAGGCAATGGGACGCAACGCCGATGTCTACTGGTTGCCGGTGTTGGAAGGGTCGCTGGTAGCGGAGGACGACGATGAACGAATCGCCGCGGTGCAGGCAATCGGCGAGATCGGCTCCGAGGACGGCGCTCCGATGTTGTTGGAGCTGTTCGACGATCCTTCGGCCTCAGAGGAGCTGATCCGCGCCGCCGTTGCGGCACTGGGCGAGGTCGGAAGCGAGGAAGCGGTCGAGGAACTGGAGCGACTACGAACCCATCCGGATCCGACGGTTCGGGTGACCGCCCAGGCGGCGCTGGAGGAGGCGACTTGGCTCGATGACCTGGACGACGTTTCGTCCGGTCCAGACTCGTTCCGGTGGGCGCACGACTAGGACAGCTGTCGCAGGGTCGCATCAGTGGGTTCGGCCACCTAGCGAAATGGTGACGCTCTGATAGATTGAAAATTGTTGATACGAATTGCGGAGGAGCTGAGGCGTGCGGAGTACTGGCGAGCGCCGACGACGAAACGGGAATCGACGAACCACGAGGTCAGCCAAGTCCATTCGGAAGGGAATTGCCGTCAGTGCCGGGGGTGTCGTTTGGCGCGAGACCTCGGCAGATGGTGAAGTGGAAATCGTCCTGGTGCAGACCCCGCAACGGCGCTGGTCGCTGCCGAAAGGGACGCCGGAGAATGGCGAGAAGCTGCCCGATACGGCCTTGCGCGAGGTCTCGGAGGAGACAGGATTGCAGGTTCAGCTGGATGAGAAGATCGGCGTGATGCGCTACTCGTTCTTTGGGGAGGAAGCGCGGATCGACAAGGCGGTTCACTTCTGGCTGATGCAGCCGACCGGCGGCTCGTTCGAGCACCACGACGATGAACATATCGACGTGCGCTGGGTCGGCCTGGGCGACGCGATGAGGATGGTCAGCTACCCGAACACGGCGTCGCTGCTGGAAGACGCCGCGGCCATGTTGGATCGGCGGGTCGGGCCTGCACAGGCCTGACCAGCGTCGTAGCCTACGGCAGTCGCCCGCTGGGGCGAAGCAGACCGGGAGTCGCGTCGTGGTCACGAGTCCGGCCGATGCAGTCGCTGAAGGCAAGTTGGTGCTCTTGCGACGCAAGCGTCTCGAGGACGCGGAGCTCGACTGGATCTGGCGGACCGACGCCGAACTGGCGGAGCTGGATGCCGCGACGGTCAGCCCGCTGACCTTTGAGCAATACCGCAACCAGTACGCCTGGCAGCTTCGATCGACGCCGGTCTACCGTTCAACGTTCGCGGTCGAGACGATTGAGGATCCGCGCCACGTCGGCAACGTGATGTACTACAACACGGACTTCCAGCGGCGTGAGACGGAACTGGGCATCCTGTTGGGTGATCGTACCTGCTGGAACGGTGGATATGGCCGTGAGGCGGTGCGATTGTTGATCGACCATGTGTTCACAAATACATCGCTGACCCGCATATACCTGCACACGTTGGACTGGAACGTGCGGGCTCAGCGGGCATTTGCGGCGGCAGGGTTCCAGGACTGTGGACGGGTTCGGCGCGGCCGCCACCGTTTCCACCAGATGCATGTACTGCGGGAATGGTTCTGGGAGCGGGACTACCAACGCCGCGGGGCGCAAGCCCGTTAAGGACAGACCGGCGCGACGTAGGGGCGGCCCGAAGGGCCGCCCCTACGTAGTGATCGCTGCGTCGACGCGGTTAGCCGCGACTGGGGAGAATCACGACCCCGGTGCCGGGGGTGCTGACCGAGCCGTCGGCGCGGACGCCCTCAACGCTGAGCTCAACGAAGTTGCGCTCACCCTCGGTGTACTTGCGGGTTACGCTGCCGCGCAGGGTGAACTTCTTTTCCTGCGCCGACTCGCGGCCCTGGGCGGCCGGGTCCATGCCTCGGTATGAGCACTGCACGCGCTTGACCTGGCCTTCGGGACCGGCAAATCGCCAAAGCAGTTCACCCAGGAATGCGTGCTTGAGCGCGCCGTGGACGATGATGTCTTCGAGGCCGGTGTCCTGCGCGTAGCTTGTGTCGTAGTGAATCTGGTAGAAGTCGCCCGAGCCGGCCGCCCACTGGACGAGCTGCTGGCTGGTCGGGCTTTTCTCGAGTTCGGGGATGCTGTCGCCGACTTCGATGTCTTCGAAGTAGATCTGGTCCGGCACTGCGTCTGACATGTGTGCTCTCCTTCAGTCGTCGTGGACAGTCTATGTGATGATCTCGGCCTAGTCGCCGCTCAGTTGGGGCGACCTTCTAGTCGCCACTGAGTTGAGGCGACCTTCTAGTCGCCGGGCCGCGGGTAGGAGATGCCTGTGCCGCGTGAGATGGCGACGACCGCGCCGTTCTGGTTGGTGTAGGTGGTTTCCGACACCTGGATCAGCATGGGCACGCCCAGGGCGCCGCTCCAGCGCTCGTTGAGCGAAGCCAGGGCGGTCGCCGAGGTCAGCGTGTCGCCGGCGCAAATCTGCTCGCCCGTGTACTCGATGTCCGTACCGCCGTTGAGCACCAGTGGGTAGGGCGAGCGGAAGCCGCCGGAGCCGCGACGACCGCCGAAGGTGGGGTCGGAATCCGCCGGGCTGAAGATCGGCGTGCCCAGGTATCCCGGAGGCGCGGGGAGGCTGCGGAAGCCGCGGTCACGGGCAACGTCTTCGTCGTAAAAGGCCGGGTCGACGTAGCCGACCGAGCGGGCGAACATACGCACGCTGGTGGTCGTCAGCTCGCTGACCGTTTCTTCGCCCTTGACGCCGATCATGGCCTTCATCTCGTCGGTGATCACCGATTCAAACTCTTGGTCTGCCATTGGGCTCCTCTTGCTGTGCGTGTTGCTGTGCTGGGTTGTCAGGTTGGACTCACGAGAGTTTAACTGGCGGCCGCTTTCAGAGCGGGAACGACGATGCGGAACTTGGGCGGGCGCGAGGGAATCGCGAACTCTTCGCCGGTGGACATGTCGACGGCGCAGAAGTTCCCCTCCTTGAGCTCTCGCACCAAGTCTTGCCAGGTTTCGATCGAGTCGGTCTCGAACCACGTGGCGACCTTGCCGATGTCATGGACGGCGTGCGAGTCGGTGCCGGCGGTGCCGTTGAATCCCGAGGCGGCCGCGAGATCCGCGGAGAAGCGATTCTCGCGATCCTTGCCGCGTCCGTTGAGGATCTCCAGCGCCACGACGTGTTCCATGGCGATGCTCTTGAGCGCGCGCTGAATGGCGACTTCCCAGTCCTCGGGGTCGTCCTTCCAGGCGATCTGCCTCCGATATGGGTGCGCGAAGACGAGCGCGCCGCCACGTTCGTTCACGTGCTCGGCGAGCCGCTCGACGCGGTGCATGCCGAAGACGTACTTCTCCATACCCCAGGCGAGGATGTGGCCGGGGTCGGTTGAGACCTCGCAGCCGGGGATGACGGTGATGCCGACCTCTTCGGAGATCGCCTGGGCTTCGTCTTCGGGCCAGAGCGCGTCGTGTTCCGTCAGGCAGAAGGCATCGAGCCCAGCGTTCTTGGCGCGGATGGCCAAGTCTTTGGGGTCGAGCACGGAGTCGTGCGAGCGCGGCCACGTGTGGTTGTGCAGGTCAATCAGCATGTAGACATCTAACTGGTGTAGTTGGGCGAGTGTCATGGTATCACCCGTCCTGGTGAGGTCAGCGATGGGCGGGGCACGGCGGGGCCAGGGGCCGGTTTGCGGCCTGTGCGGAAAAAACGCGCGGGAAAAAGAGAAGAGAATTGGCGGTTACAAGGGGTCGTCGTCTTCGTCGGCTGGATCGCCTTCCTGGAGAGCGAGCCCCGACTGCGCGGAGGGCAGGGAACCCTCACCCCAGCCCTCTCCCAGAGGGAGAGGGGGATAGAGGGAGCCGGGGCGGTCGTAGAGGTCGCGGAGTTTGTGGCGGGCGACGTCGTAGGGGTCGGTGGCGAGGTACATCTGGTAGTTGGCTCGGGTTCGGTCGTTCGAAGGGTAGATTTCTCGGGCGACGGCGTTGAGGGCTCTGAGACGGATGTAGGCGGGGAGGGAGCCGGTAGCGCGGCGCCAGAGTCGGTCGATGTTGGCTCGGAAGTGGTAGGGGTTGGGCATTGGGACGCTCCTCGTGTCCTAGATGTACGTATGTTCTGATTGTATCGGGGTTTGATGGGAATGGGAGCGCTCGTTGATGTGTGGCGTGCCCCCCTCTGTCACTTCGTGACATCCCCGCATCAAGTGCGGGACAAGCTCCCCGGCCTGTTGGCGGGGGGAGATGGGACGGCCCTCACTGTGACCCTCTCCCTCGGGGAGAGGTGATCGGAGCGGGGGGCGATTGAGTGAGTTGAGGCTGGTGCATATACTCCCTCAGAACCGCCTGCCATCGTCGGCAGGTTCTGGAGCCGGAGCGGGGTCGTCCAGATGGACAATGTCCTGGAGCAGTATGGGCACCTCGGCATCCTGCTGATCTTCGCCGCGTTGTTCCCTTCGCTCCCGCTGATCGCCTCGTGGGCGATGTTCAAGTTCGGTCTGCGTCCAAGGTTGCCCAACGCGGTCAAGTCGGACACGTACGAGTGCGGCGTCGAGACGGAGGGACCGACCTGGGTCCAGTTCAACTTCCGCTACTACCTGGTGGCGCTGATCTTCGTGTTGTTCGACGTCGAGGTGATCTTCCTCTTCCCGCTGGCGGTCGCGCTCGATTCCGTCGTCGTGACGGGTCTGGTGGCCGCGCTGATTTTCATCGCGGTGCTGTTCCTGGGACTGGTCTACGAGTGGCGCCGACAAGCGCTGGAGTGGCGCTGACATGACTGCGCCATATGACGCCAACGCGGCGATGGAGATTGTCAATGCAGGCGCGCCGGGCGCGGCCTGTGTCGAGGGCGGCGTCCTGTTCCTCGAACCGTCCGAAGTGGCCACCGCGGTACAGACGCTGCGTGATTCCGAGGAGAGCGACCTGGTGTTTCTCTCGAATCTGACCGCGGTTGATCGCGAGCGTCACTTCGAGGTGGTCTACCACCTGCAGTCGCTGGACCTGAATCACATCCTCCAGGTCAAGGCTCGAGTAACCGATCGAGAGGATCCGGCGCTTCCGTCCTTGACCGGGGTTTACCACGGCGCGCACCTGCAAGAGCGCGAGGTCTACGACCTGTTCGGGATCCGGTTCGAGGGGCACCCTGATTTGCGGCGGATGTTCCTCTGGGACGGGTTCCCGGGCTACCCGCTGCGCAAGGATTTCCTGCAGATGCCGGGCCAGGTGCGGGCCGGATTGCCCGGTTTCCCGCACGAGAGCGAAGAGAACGCGTGGCCGGTGCCGGGCAGCGTGCCGCAGCGTCCGCAGCACCCGAACGATCCGCAGCCCGAGGGCGAGTTGGTCGTTGCGGAGGAAGGCGAGGAATCGTCGTGACGACCGCCGACGACGCTCGCCTGGCAATACAAGAGGATTCCCATCTCGCAATGCAGGGGACGATTGAGGCGTTGACGACGGGCGACGGTTCGGAGCCGGTGGTTGTCAACCTCGGTCCTCAGCATCCGTCGACGCATGGCGTCTTCCGGCTGAAGGTGACGCTGGACGGCGAAATCGTACAGGACGCGGAGATGCGGATCGGCTATCTGCACCGCTCGATGGAGAAACTGGCCGAGGAACGCACCTACACGCAGAACATTCCCTTCACCGACCGGATCGACTATCTGGCAGCGATGTCGAACAACCTCGCTTACTGCCTGGCGGCCGAGGAACTTCTCGGAATCGAGGTCCCGCCGCGAGCCAGCGCCATTCGAGTGATGTTCGCCGAACTGCAGCGCGTCGCATCCCATGCCATGGCGAACGGTACGTTCATCAACGACTGCGGCGCCTGGCACACGCCGCTGTTCCATATGTTCCGCGACCGCGAGCGGGTGCTCGACATGTTCGAGATGACCTGCGGTGCGCGGTTGACGACGAACTACATGCGGATCGGCGGGGTCGCCTTCGATCTTCCAGATGAGCTGCTGCCGACGCTGGAGCAGTTCCTGGCCGACATGCCGGAGAACATTGCCAACTACGAGGCGCTGCTGCTGGAGAACGAGATTCTTCATGCGCGCGCTCGCGGGATCGGCGTGATTTCGCCAGAGATGGCGATCAACTCGTCGCTCTCCGGTCCGGTGCTGCGCGCGACGGGCGTGCCGTGGGATCTGCGGAAGGCGAATCCGTACTGCGGCTACGAGGACTACGAGTTCGACGTGCCGGTCGGCGAGCAGGGAGATTGCTTCGACCGCTTCCTGGTACGGATGGCTGAGGTCAAAGAGAGCCTGCGGATCCTGCGCCAGGTCGTCGACAACCTGCCAGACGGTCCGTGGCTGGCCGACGTTCCGCTGCACGCGCGACCTGATGCAGGCGAGGCGTATGCACGGGTTGAATCGCCGCGCGGCGAACTGGGCTTCTACCTGGTCTCGGACGGGGGTCCGGCGCCGTACCGATTCCATTGCCGGCCGCCGTCGCTGATCAATCTGTCGGCGCTGAAGGAGATGTCAATCGGCGGCACGCTGGCGGACGCGATCGTGACGCTGGGTTCGATTGACATCGTGGTGGGGGAGATCGACCGATGATCGACCTGACCGGCCTGGCCAGCGTTCTTGGTTCCACGTTGGGGGCCTGGTACGACTTCCGCGACCTGAACAACCTGCAGCGGTTGATCACCGAGTGGATCGCCGATTGGGGTCCCGACTGGCTGGCTTCGATCATCGCGGGCGTGCTGGGTACGCTCGGCATTCTGGGCGTGATCGGTCCGACGCTGCTGATCTTGATCTGGGTCGAGCGCAAGGTGATCGCGCGATTCCAGCAGCGCTACGGGCCGAATCGGGTTGGTCCCAAGGGATTGCTCCAGCCGGTCGCCGACGCGGTGAAGCTGATTCTCAAGGAGCAGCTCGCTCCTCGGGCCGCGGACAAGCTGATTTTCTTTCTGCCGCCGGTGTTGATCTTCGTCCCCGGCGTGCTGATCTGGGGCGTGCTGCCCTTCGGTCCGCGGATGTCGGTGGCCGACCTCAACGTCGGCGTGCTGTTCCTGTTGGCGGTCTCGGGTACGACGGTGCTGGTGATCTTCATGGCCGGCTGGTCGTCGAACAACAAGTACGCGCTGTTCGGAGCGATGCGAGCGGTGGCGATGTCGATCTCGTACGAGGTGCCGATGGTGTTGGCGCTGCTGACGCTGGTGGTCTTCTCGGGCACGATGTCGATCAACGGAATCGTGCAGTGGCAGCAGCAGGAGGATGTGATCTTCATCCTGCTCTTCCCGCTGTCGGCGATCGCGTTCTTCTTTGCTGCGTCGGCTGAGCTAAACCGGACTCCGGCGGATATCTCGGAGGCGGAGTCGGAGATCGTGGCCGGGTATCACACGGAGTACTCGGGGATGCGGTTCGGGCTGTTCTACGCGGTCGAGCTTGGCAACACGCTGGTGGTTTCGGCGTTCATTGCGACGTTCTTCCTCGGCGGCTGGTGGCTATGGGGACTCGATCAATGGGTGCCGAGTTGGATCATCTTGCTGGTCAAGACCGGCGCGGTGTACTTCTTGCTGATCTGGACGCGCGGCACGTTGCCTCGGCTGCGGGTCGACCAACTGATGGGCTTCTGCTGGAAGGCGCTGGTACCGGCGACGTTGTTGTTTGTCGTGGTGGCGTTCGTCGAGCGGACTTTGCTGATATCGGAGGGTTGGGACACCACGGTGGCGCTGCCCGTCATGGCGGTGATCAACATTGCGCTGACCCTGGGGGCGATCATGCTCTTCGCCCGCGTCTCACGACCGGCAGCGTTGCGGCGGCCGGCTCGGATTCGGATGGCCGGCGCTCAGATCGGTGGTCTGCGGGCGGCTCGCCGGGTTGCCTCGCGGACTGAGGAACCGCAGTTTCAGGTGGGTGGTGACTAGGTCATGAGTGACTTCGGTTTCCACCTGGCGTTCTGGTCGCTTGGGGCGATGACCATCGGTGGCGCGTCGATGATTCTGATTAGCCGCAATCTGATCCATGCGGTGATCTGGTTGGTGATGTCGATGCTCGGGGTGGCGGGGCTGTATCTGACGCTGTCGGCCGATTTCATCGCCGTCGTGCAGGTGCTGATCTATGTGGGTGCGATTTCGGTGCTGATGCTGTTTGCGATCATGCTGACTCCAAGAGCCGAGCGCGATAACTCGCAGAACTTCAAGACCGCGGGTCCCGCAGGCATAGTTGTGCTGATGGTGATGATCGCGACGATGTGGGTCGCGATCGATACCGACTGGGGAGCAGTGCGCGAAGCGGCGCTGACCGAGCAGGCGCGGCTGATCGGGGAGAGTCTGATCAAGTATTACATCCTGCCGTTTGAGATCGGGGCAGTGCTGTTGACGGCTGCGTTGGTGGGTGCGATTGCCCTGGCTCGGCAAGACGATGAGGACAGTGCGATCCACGCGGCGTCGCTGCAGGCCGAGCTGGAGGGCGAAGGAGCGGTCGATCCGGTTGACGTCGTTGATCCACCGATCGCGGCCGACACGTCCGATTCCGAGGCGGCCTCATGACCATTGGCATTGAGCACTACCTGACGCTGGGGGCGCTGCTGTTTTGCATCGGCTTCTTCATCGCACTGTCGAAGAAGAACGCGATTGGGGTGCTGATCGGCGTTGAGTTGATGCTGAACGCAGTGAACCTGACGCTCGTGGCGTTCTCGCGGTTCGGTTCGGCCGAGGTGGCGCTGTCGACGCAGGTGTTTGTCGTGTTCATCATCGCTGTGGCGGCGGCGGAAGTGGCGGTCGGGCTGGCACTGGCGCTTGTGGTTTATCGAAACCGGCAGACGATCTCTGTCGATCGCACGACGTTGTTGAGGGGTTGACGGGCTATGTGGGCTCCCTTGATGACCGCGTCGAATCGATACGTGGCGGAGACGCTGCGGGAGTTGCTGTTTGCCGAGGGCGTATCGGTGCGGTTCGTGGTTGAGCCGGACCGCAAGGATGAGGGCGATTTCGCGCCGGTGATCCTGATGGTGCCCGACTCGAAGACGCACGTGGCTCGGGAAATCCTGGGGAAGGTGTAGCGGCGTGCCCGAGACCATCTTCTGGGTGATTCTCTTTCTGCCGCTGACCGCGTTTGTGTTGGCGGGGATTTCGGCGGTCAACCGGAATCTGCAGCGCCAGATTCCCGAATGGGATCCCAGCTATCCGCGCTCGTGGAAGCCGATCGCCGATCTGTTCTGCGGTCCGCGACTGGCCTCGACGCCGCTGATCATCGCGCTGGCGGTTGCCTTCCTGCTGGCCGTGATCAACCTGATCGACTCGATTGGGCTGCGTGGTCTGCCGCTCAACATTGGCACGCACGAGTTGTTCACGGCCGGGGAACTGGTTGTCAACGTGGGCGTCCGTATCGACGGACTGACCTCGGTGATGCTGGTTGTCGTGACCGGCGTGTCGCTGCTGGTTCAGGTGTATTCGACGGGATACATGGACGGCGACCACGGCTACCGCCGGTACTTCGCCTTCATGGCGCTGTTCACGACCTCGATGCTCGGTCTGGTGCTGTCCGACAACCTGCTGATGCTGTTCGCCTTCTGGGAGTTGGTCGGTCTGACCTCCTACCTGTTGATCGGTTTCTGGTTCCATCGGCCAGCTGCCGCGGCGGCGGCGAAGAAGGCGTTCCTGGTCACCCGACTTGGCGACCTCGGCATGCTTGCGGCGATGATCCTGATCTTCAGCAAGACCGGCACGCTCGATATCGCGGCAATCAACGCGCTCGCCGACAGCGGCGCCGAAGCCGGCATGTTCGCATTCAACGGGCTGCTGATCGGCCAGACCGCGATGACGCTGTTCGGTCTCGGGCTGATCGCCGGCGCGGTCGGCAAGTCGGCGCAGTTCCCGCTGCACATCTGGCTGCCTGACGCGATGGAGGGCCCGACGCCGGTCTCGGCGCTGGTCCATTCGGCCACAATGGTCGCCGCCGGCGTCTACCTGCTGGCCCGCTTCTTCCCGGTGATCCACGCGTCATCGACGGCGTCCGACCTGATCGCCTGGATTGGAGCCGGCACCGCTCTGGGAGCGGCGATCCTGGCGATGGTGCAGGTCGACATCAAGCGCGTGCTGGCCTATTCGACGATCTCCCAGCTGGCCTACATGATGTTTGCAATCGGCGTCGGCGGGTATGCCGCCGCGGTCTTCCACCTGATGACCCACGCCTTCTTCAAGGCGATGCTGTTCCTCGGTTCCGGCTCGGTCAATCACTCGACCAACACCTTCGACATGCGCAAGATGGGCGGCCTGCGCACACTGATGCCGATCACGTTCGGCACCTTCATCATCGGCACCCTCGCGCTGGCCGGAATTGTCCCGTTGTCCGGGTTCTGGTCCAAGGACGAGATTCTGATCGAGGCCTGGGACAACAACAAGGGAGTCTTTGTCCTCGGTTTGCTCGCTGCGGGTCTGACCGCCGCCTACATGGTCCGCGCCGTCTACATGACCTTCTTTGGCGAGTACCGCGGCGGCGAAGAGGTCGCACCCGGCGAGCACGGTAACGAAGACCCGTCGCATCCGCACGAGTCTCCGCGCAGCATGACGACTCCGCTGATCATCCTCGCCGTGGTATCCGTCGTCTCCGGTTTCCTCACCTTCGGAGGCGAGTTCCAGACCTGGGTCTACGGCGCGCTGCCGCATCCGCATGAGGGCAAGTTCCACTGGAGTTGGGGCATCTTCCTCGGCTCGACGGCACTGGCCGTTGGCGCGGGATTTGTCGCCTACTGGTTCATGCGCAACCGCGACCGCGTACGCAGCTGGGGCGTCGGCGGCATCTGGCCGATTCCCGAGGCGCAGAAGTTTGCCACCGAACTGTTCTACCTCGACGCGCTGGCCGAGAATCTGCTCGCCCGGCGAGTCTTCTACGGCTGGATCGCCCGTTCTTCGGCCTGGTTCGACGCCACCGTCGTCGACGGCGTGGTCAACCGCGCCTGGCGCGAGGGCCTGACCATTTCCAGCGGCGCCCGGTTCGTGCAGAACGGCTGGGTGCAGGCGGGCACACTTTCGATTGGACTCGGCGGCATGATCATCTGGATCGCCGTCGTGCTGTTCTAGGAGCGATAGATGGATCCGGGCTTCCCCGTACTGTCGCTGCTGATCTTCCTGCCGCTGGTGGGTGTGTTGTTGATCGCGCTGCTGCCTGGTCGGCACACGCGGACCGAGTGGCTGGTCCAGAACGCGCCCGGCAACCAGGTCGACTACCCCAAGTGGATCGCGCTGGGCATTGCCCTGGCCACGCTGATCATCTCACTGGTGATGTTCATCCTGTTCGACCGCTCGGTCTCTGGCTTCCAGTTCGTCGACGAGTTCGACTGGATTTCGGCCGAAGCGGTTGGATTCAATGTCACGTACGCCTTCGGCGTTGACGGTCTGTCGATGCCGCTGGTCTTCCTGACCTCGTTCTTGACGGTGGTTGGGGTGCTTGTTTCGTGGCGCATCGACCTGCGGACCAAGGAGTACTTCGCCTGGCTGCTGGTGCTGGAGACATCGGTGCTGGGGGTCTTCACCTCGCTCGACCTGATCTTCTTCTTCCTCTTCTGGGAGCTTGAGCTGATCCCGATGTTCCTGCTGATCTCCATCTGGGGCAGCGGCAATCGCAACTACTCAGCGCTCAAATTCGTGCTCTACACGGTCTTCGGCTCGGCCTTCATGCTGGCCGGGTTCCTGGCCATGGGTGTGGCCGCCGACACGTTCGACATTCGCGAAATCCGCCAGGACGCGCTGGCTGCGGCCTTCCTGCCAGCGCCGGTGATCTTCGCCTTCATCCTGATTGCGTTCTCGATCAAGCTGCCGGTGGTGCCGCTGCATACATGGCTCCCCGATGCGCACACCGATGCGCCTACGGCAGTGTCGGTGATCCTGGCCGGCGTGCTGCTCAAGATGGGCGGCTACGGGATCCTGCGGCTGCTGTTCACGCTGATGCCGGACATCGGGGCGGATGCCGACCTCGCCCTGGCGATCATTGGCGTCGTCTCGATCGTGTACGGCGCGATCGTGACGATCAGGCAAACGGACCTGAAGCGGCTGATCGCGTATTCCTCCGTGTCACACATGGGCTTTGTGTTGTTGGGCGTGTCCGCGCTCGGAGTGACGGGGATGAGCGGCGCGGCGATGCAGCTCGTGACGCATGGCCTGATCACCGGGATGCTGTTCGTCATGGTCGGGCTGGTCTACGACCGCACGCATACGCGGCAGATCGCCGACATGCGCGGCCTGGCCCACTACATCCCGCTGCTCGGAATTGGGATGGTCTTCGCCGGCCTGGCGGGGCTCGGATTGCCGGCGCTAGCCGGATTCGTCGCCGAGATCACGATCTTCCTCGGTGCGTTTGAATCGCAGACGGCGGCGGTCTCGGTGGCGCTGCTCGGCGTGCTGCTGGCGGCGGCCTACATCCTCTGGGCGCTGCAGCGGACGTTCTTCGGCCCCAAGGATGAGAAGTGGTCCCAACTGCCCGACGTCAACCACTGGAGCGAGTACACGATCATTGGCGCGCTGATGGCGCTGATCGTGCTGCTCGGTGTGTACCCGTCAATCGTCATGGACCTGCTTGAGATGGGCGTTGAGCCGATCGTCGAGAACATCGAGACCTTCGTCTCTGCCGGGACGGGAGGCGGCTGATGCTGCACGACGTCAACCTGCTCGGCCCTGAGCTTGTTCTGCTAGTCGTCGGCGGCTTCTTGCTGATCGCCGACCTGTTCATCAAGGACCGGCGCATTCTCATGGGGGTGACGCTGGCGGCGCTGCTCGGCTCGATCCTCTACTCGGCCGTGCTACTGACCGAGGGGCACGTCGGATCGCAAGGGTTCGGCGGCGTCCTGGTCGTCGACAAGTTCGCGATCTTCTTCCAGATCCTGCTGGCTTCGGCTGCGATGGCGGCGGTACTGGTCTCGACCGAAACCATGCAGCGCACGCCGTCGCGTCGCGGTGAGTACCTGGCGCTGATCCTCTTCTCAACGGCCGGGCTGCAACTGCTGGCCGGCTCGCGCGATTTGATCATGATCTTCATCGCGCTGGAGCTCACCTCGATCTCGCAATACATCCTGGTCGGGTTCTACAAGGACCGTTGGGGCTCCGAGGGTGGATTGAAGTACCTGCTGACCGGCGCCGTGGCCTCGGCCGTGCTGCTCTACGGGATGGCCATTCTGCTGGGCCTGACCGGCTCGACGAATCTCTCCGAGATCGCCAACTACATCGCCTGGCAGGGCGACGGCAAGGAAGAGGCGCTGATGCTGGCGGCGGTGTTCCTGATTGCCGGATTTGGCTTCAAGGCGGCGGTCGCACCGTTCCAGATGTGGGCGCCCGATGCGTACACCGGCGCGCCGACGCCGATTGCCGCGTACCTCTCGGTTGCGTCGAAGGCGGCCGCGTTTGCGATCCTCATCCGAGTGTTCTTCGAGGCGCTGGGCGACGACTTGCTGGCCGAGCACTGGAAGACGATCTTCGCCGTCCTGGCAACGATCTCGATGTTCGTGGGCAACTTCTTCGCCATACGCCAGAACAACATCAAACGGATGCTGGCCTATTCGTCGGTGGCGCAGGCCGGCACGTTGATGATCGGTCTGGCTGCGATCTCGGCAGACCGAGGTGAACTGCTGGGCGCGAGCGGGATCCTGTTCTACCTGGCCGGCTACACGGTGACTAACCTGGCCGCGTTCACGGTGATCATCCTGATCGCCAATCAGAACGGCGGCAGTTACGACATCCGACAGTACGCCGGACTGGGCAAGAAGTCGCCCTGGCTGGCGATTGTGCTCGCGTTTGCGCTGATTTCGCTGATCGGTCTGCCGCCGACAGCGGTGTTCTTCGGCAAGATCTACCTGTTCGAGACCGCCGTGCAAAGCGGCCTGGCCTGGCTGGCGGTGATCGGCACGGTGAACACGTTGATCTCAGCTGCGTACTATCTGCGTCCGGTCAAAGCGATGTTTATCGATTCGGCCGAAGACGAGGACGATGCAGCGCCGGTCCCGCGCCCGTCAAACAGCGTGCTTGCGACGATGGGTCTGGTAACAGCCGGTGTTCTCGTAATCGGTCTGCACCCTGGTTTGTTGATCAACGCCGCAGAGGCCGCCGTCGCCGCCATATTCTCGTGATGTGACGGCAGATCGGCATTTCGTCGACATCGAGATCGATCCCGCGTTTGTCCACCGTGTGGATGTGGATGCTCTTGAGCGCTGCGTGCGAGAGACTTTGGCGTCGCGGAGACTGCGGATCGCACGCGTGGTCGCCATCCACGTGACCGATTCGCGGACCGTGCGTCGTCTCAATCGCCGGTTTCGCGGGGAGGACTCGACGACGGATGTCCTCTCGTTCAACACCGACTTCGACGGCCTACGCCGACCTGACGGCTCGACTGAATTGGGCGAGATCGTGATCGCGCTGCCGGTTGCCGCACGCGGCGCCAGGGAGCGCGCGGTGACGCTGGCCGAGGAGCTGGCCCTGCTGACTGTGCACGGGACGTTGCATCTGCTTGGGTTCGACCACGAGGCGGCGGACGAGGATCGGCGGATGAAGGAGCTGGAGCGGATCGCGCTCGGACGAGTCGGACTCGAGTCGGCGGCCCGCGCTTGACATCGATGGACAGAGCGATAGATAATATGTTCTATCTTCAACATGAGGGCGAAGACCCGGGAGGCGCGGCGTGAGCGGAACAGTGCTGTATCGGAAGTGGCGACCGGCCGACTTCGATGAAGTGGTCGGCCAGGAGACGGTCGTGCGCACGCTGAAGAACGCGGTTGCGCAGGACAAGATCTCTCACGCGTATCTGTTCTGCGGGCCGCGGGGCACGGGCAAGACGACGACCGCGCGGATCCTGGCACGGACGATCAACGGACGGACGGCTTCGGCGGGCGTCCTGAGTTTCGGCGAAGCCGAAGATCTTGACCTGATTGAGATTGACGCTGCGTCCAATAGCGGTGTGGACGACGTTCGCGAACTGCGGTCGAAGGCCATCTACCAGCCGAACTCAGCGAGATTCAAGGTCTACCTGATCGATGAAGTGCATCGGCTGTCGAAGGCCGCGAGCGAAGCCCTGCTGAAGATCCTTGAAGAGCCGCCGCCGCATGTGGTGTTCATCCTGGCGACGACGGATCCAGAGCAGCTCCCGGCGACGGTTCTGAGCCGTTGCCAGCGCTTCGACTTCCGCCGTGTGAGCGTGGATGACATGGTCTCGCGGCTGCGGCAGATCGCTGAGTCGGAGGAGATCGAGATTCCCGACGATGCGCTGCGGCTGATCAGTCGAGAAGCGACGGGGTCGTTGCGGGATGGAGTGAATCTGCTTGACCAGGTCTGGGTGATGTGCGGTTCGTCGGTGACGCTGGAGGCGGCGCAGGAGGCGCTGGGACTGAGCCCGGACGCGCGGGCGATGGAGCTGACCTCGGCGGCATTGCGCGGGGAACTGGCGGAGGGTCTTGCGGTGCTGTCGGCGGTGCAGGAGGACGCGATCGATTTCGGTCGATTCAAACGTCAGGTGGTGACGCATCTGCGGCACGCGTTGCTGACGCTGACCGGAGCGACGGGGACGTTGTCCCTCTCCGGGCCGGAAATGGAGCGTCTGGCGGAGGTCTGCCAGGGCGTTGAGGCGTCGGCGGCGGTGACGGCCCTGAAGGCAATCTCGGAGGCGGACGTGCGCCGCGATCCGTATCAGCCGCTGCCGCTTGAACTGGCGTTGGCGGCGATTGTCTACGGGCCCGCCGCCGCAGCGGCAACGGCGTCTCCTGCGTCGGCCCCGCCTCAGCGGCAGCAACGGCCGCAGCGATCGGACGCTCCGCGTCGGCAGCAGAGTCAGCGTCGTGAGCAGCAGGCGACACGCAACTTACCTCGGGTTCAGGGTCAGGGTCACGGTCAGCCGCAGCAGTCAGTGAACGAACAAGCACCGAAACAGCAGGCGCCTCCACCTGCGCGGACGCCTCAGCCGGCGTCTGCGCCGCGCAGCAGCGATGCGACGACCGACCTGCTGGAACAGATTCGGACGGCGCTGCGGCGTCGGAATCAGGGCTTGATTGCGACGATGTTGAACGGTTCTTGCCGGATCATCGAGCAGAGCGAAGACACGTTGACGCTGGGATTCTTGTCCAACTATCAGCAGGTTCATATGCAGAAGGTGAGCGATGCGGCGTCCGAGGTTGGGGCGGCGGCGTCGGAGGTGCTCAAACGCCGGGTGTCCGTGCGTTGCGTGGCGTTTGACGGCGCGACGACAGCCGGGGACGGGGACGCTCGGGGACCGGATCGAACAACTGCGCAGCAGCCGACTCCGCGGCAGCCGAAGGAGGGCGTGATGCAGCGGGAGGCTCGGTCTCGATTCGGGGCGAGGCCGTATCAGTCGAACTGAGCCGCTACGGAGCTGCCACTGAGCTGCCGGGCGAGCGCGTAGACTGGAGAGAACAGCAGCGGGCGAAAGGGCTGACGATGGCGAAGCGGAAGGGTGGGATGTTCCGCCCGGCGCGGTCGAACAAGGCGCGAGGTCAGGGCATCGCGGGCGGCGGCGGTTTTTCTCCGGACATGGTGCGTCGCGCGCAGCAACTGCAGACGCAATTGGCAGAGGCTCAGGACGAACTGAAAGAGGCGACGGTAGAAGCGTCGGTGGGCGGGGGCGTGGTCTCGGTCACACTGGGCGGCGATCACAAGCTGCGCGATGTGACGATCGATCCGGACGTCGTGGACCCGGACGACACGGAGATGCTGCAGGATCTGGTCCTGGCGGCGGTGAATGAGGCGCAGGACAGGCTGGAAGAGATGCAGCAGGAGCGGATGTCGGGTTTGACGGACGGGTTGTCGCTGCCGGGCCTGCAATAATGCAGCGCTCGCCGGCGACCGCGCCCACAATCGCGCGCCTGATCGAGGCGTTTCACCGCCTGCCCGGGATCGGGCCGAAGAGTGCTCAACGATTGGCCTACCACGTCCTGAGAGCGCCCCGTGCCGAGGCGGAGGCGCTGGCCGAGGCGCTGCTCGAGGTCAAGGACTCTACTCGGCTGTGCGGAATCTGCCAGAACATCACCGACGCCGATCCGTGCGCGGTGTGTCTCGACCCGCAGCGTTCCGATGCCACGGTTTGCGTGGTTGAAGAACCGCTGGATGTTGCGGCGATCGAGCGAGCCGGCGTACATCGCGGGCGGTATCACGTGTTGCACGGCGCAATCTCGCCGATGGACGGCGTTGGACCTGAGGACCTGAAGGTACGCGAGCTGTTGGCGCGACTAGGCGACGCGGCGGTTGAGGAAGTGATCCTGGCGATGAATCCGAACCTTGAGGGCGAGGCGACGGCCGGGTACCTGTCTCGGGTGATCGGCGCGATGGGCGTGCGGATCACGCGGATCGCGCACGGATTGCCGGTCGGGGCCGATGTGGAGTACGCGGATGAGCGAACCTTGCGAGCAGCGATGACGCATCGCGTCTCGATGGACCAGCAGGGAGACGACGACTGATGCCGCGAATCCGACCGATTCGGACGGAGGCGATCGTGCTACGGCAGCGTCCGCTGGGCGACGCGGATCGGATTTGCGTGCTGTTCTCGCCGACGCGCGGTCGGATTGAGGCGGTCGCCAAGGGGGTGCGCAAGCCGTTGAGCAAGCTGGCGGGACACGTAGAGCCGCTCAGCCGTGGGCAATTCGGACTGGCTCAGGGTCGCAACCTGGATGTGGTCACGGACGCATCGACGTTGGACTCCTGGCCGGCGCTGCACGACGACGTGGATCGGATGACGGAGGCGCTGGCGATGGCGGAGTTGGTCGACCATTCGACCGATGTTGATGTTTCTTCGAGGCCGCTATACGAGCTGCTGCGTCACTCGTTGGACGAACTCGCGTCGACGAAATCGCCGCCGGCCGTGCGCTGGTGGTTTACGCTGCGGTTTCTCGATCAGCAGGGCTATCGGCCCGAACTGGAGGACTGCGTCCGTTGCCGCGCGGACGTTGGGCCGGAGAGCAACGGCTTCTCAGCGGCAGATGGCGGCGTGGTCTGTCCGCGCTGTCATGGGGCCGGCGTCGGGCAGCGATTGTCGTCGCCGGTGTTTCGCTTGTTACGCTATATGCGACGGTCGTCTTGCAAGGCGACGGCCCAGGTGAACGTGGACGCCGAGAGCTCGGCGGAACTGGAGCGCCACCTGCGGTTGTCGCTTGAGCAGGCACTTGACAGTCGCCTGCGGTCGTCGGGGTTCGCCGAGGCGCTGGCCCGAGCGGAGATCGTCGGCCGCAACGCAGTGTCGAGCGTGGCAATTGAACCTGGCCGCTCGCCGGCCGGGAGCGAGCGAGAGGAGCAGCAGCGTGCCGCTATATGAGTATCTGTGTGAGGAATGCGCGGGGATTTTCGAGGTGGTGCGGCCGATTCGCGAGGCGCCGGAACCGCAGCCCTGTCCCGATTGCGACGAGGAATGCGAGCGAGTGATGCCGTCTTCGTTCTCGGCATTCATTATGCGTCAGGGCTATCCGCGGCGCATCCCGGACAAGGGCACCTACTGGCACCTTGGCCAGGAGGTCACTTACCTGCCCAAGAAGGCGCGTCCTTACGAGCATCCGCAGGTCACCAAGCAGCGCGAGAAGGAACCGCTGGGATCGCAGGACTACGCCGATCTGGTTGACCGGAAGATCCATGAGCGTCGGCTGGCGCGGGAGGATCGGCGCAAGGAGCGAGAGCTCAAGAGGGACCGGATGGCGAAGAAGGCTCCGGAGCGGAAGCCTCAGCCGCAGCCGATGAAGCGGGACTAGCTCGCGGGAGCCCTCACCCTCACCCTCTCCCTGAGGGAGAGGGGATCAATCATCAGAAATCGCGTTGGGTGACGAACTCGGCGATGGCGGTGAGTTCTTCTCGGGGTCCGCTGGTGGGGGCGGCGTGGAGCGCGGCGAGGCCCTTCTCTCGCCACTCGTCAACGGTTCCCATACACCGCTCGACGATTGAGTTCTGACGCGCGGCGTCGAGGGCGCGGTCGAGGCATTCCGCGCGATCGTTGTCGTCCTTCGCATCGAGGAAGCGGTTGATCGGGTTGTCGTCGGGGTCGTCTTCCATCAGGACGATGGCGGGCAGGGTGAGGGTGCCGGCGGAGAGGTCGCCGCCGACCGGTTTGCCGAGCTGCTCCTCGGTGCCGCAAAAGTCGAGGATGTCGTCGACGATCTGAAAGGCCATGCCGATCGAGCGGCCGTACTCGCGCAACGCCTGGATTGTGTCCGAGTCGCAGGCCGACATCATTGCTCCGCCGGCGCCGGCGGTGGCGAAGAGCGAGGCGGTCTTGCCGTGGATGCGGCGGTAGTAGTCGCGCATGGTGCCGGAGTCGGCGTCGAAGGCGGAGACGTCCTGCGCCAGTTCGCCCTTGGCCATGACCATCAGCGTGTCGGCGAAGAGACGGATCACTCCGATGTGACCGGTGCGCGCGACGAGCTCGGCGGCGTGGGCGAACATGTAGTCGCCGAGCATCACCGAGGCAGGGTTGCCGAAGGTGGCGTTGGCGGTGACGTGGCCGCGCCGGGTGTCGGCGGAGTCGATCACGTCGTCGTGGACGAGGGTGGCCGTGTGGAGCAGTTCGATTGAGGCGGCGAGGGGGATCTGCGTGTCGGCGTCGTATTCGCCGAAGCCGCCGCAGAGGAGGGAGATCGCGGGTCGAAGGCGCTTGCCGCCGCGTGAGAGGACCTGGTTGAGCATGGCTTCTAGTGGGAGGAAGTCGGACTGTGCGACGAGTGAGAGCGTGTCCTCGACGATGGTCAGGTCGTCGGCGATGGGCGCATAGAGTCGGTCGAGGGTGGTCATCGAGATCAGGGTACCCCGCGTTGCCCAGCCTCAGGACCGCCCGAAGAAGCGGCAGGCGTTTGCAGAGGTCTGCTGGGCGACGAAGTCGATTGATTCTGATCGGACGTGGGCAATTTGGTTGGCGGTGTGGTGGATATGGGCGGGTTCGTTTCGTTTGCCTCGTTGGGGTTGGGGGGAGAGGTAGGGGGCGTCGGTTTCGATGACGATTGCTTCGAGGGGGAGGGATGCGGCGGCTTCTCTGAGGTCGTGGTTCTTTGGGTAGGTGACGGGGCCGGCGAAGGAGATGAGGAAGCCGAGATCGTGGTATCGGTGGGCGAGGTTGGCGTCTCCGGAGAAGCAGTGGATGACTCCGAGCGGGAGCCCCCCTCTGTCACTCCGTGACATCTCCCCCCGCCTGACGGCGGGGGGAGAGGCAGAAGAGGGTCGGGACATCTCACCCCGCCTGACGGCGGGGGGAGAGGAAGAAGAGGGTCGGGACATCTCACCCCGCCTGACGGCGGGGGGAGAAATGGAATCGGTCCATCGTTTCAGGACTCGATAGGTCTCTTCGTGGGCGTCGCGGGAGTGGATGACGACGGGGAGGTTGAGGGTATCGGCGAGGGTGAGTTGGGCTTCGAAGGCTCGGTACTGGTCGGCGTGTAGTGAGAGGTTTCTGTAGAAGTCGAGGCCGATTTCACCGATGGCGACGACTTGAACGCTCTTGGCCAGGCGGATGAACTCGGCTTCGGTGTCTTCGTTCCAGTCCCTGGCGTCGTGT
Source organism: Dehalococcoidia bacterium (assembly GCA_965208665.1). GTDB lineage: Bacteria > Chloroflexota > Dehalococcoidia > Bin125 > Bin125 > Bin125. Next base: position 502,287 of record CBDBPH010000002.1, on the reverse strand, counting down.
GGGTGGACGCCGACGGTGGCCCAGACGTTGTCGTATTGCTCGGCGACGGCGAGGGCGTTTCGGCTGTCTTCGAGCGAGCAGCCGATGGTGACGATCTGTTCGACGCCGGCTTCTGTCGCGCGAGCCATGACCTCAGACAGGTCGTCGCCGATCCAGGGGTCGTGGAGGTGGGCGTGAGTGTCGAAGAGCGCCATCAAGTGCCCAGTCGGGCTTCCTCTTCCTCGACGATTGAAGGGTCGAGTTTCTTGAAGAGAGGCTTTGGTTTCTGGAGCTGCGCGCCGGGGCGCAGGGCGTGCATTTGCCAGCCGAGGTCGTCGATCGTGCCTTGGGTGTTGAGCATTTCGTGCAGGCGCTGGCAACTGAACGGGAGGTATGGGGCGAGGGCTGTGCGGAGGGCGGCGATTACGTTGAGCGCGGTGTAGAGGCTGCGGGCGGCGGCCTGCTTGTCGGTCTTGACGGCCTGCCAGGGGGCGGTCTGGTCGAGGTAGCGGTTGGCTTCCTGGGCGAGGGCGAAGGCCTGCTGGATGCCCTGGCGCAGGTGGACGGCCTCGATTGATTGTCCGACCTGCTCGAGGCCCGATTGGGCGCGGTCGAGCATGCGGGTGGCGTCGCGGTCGAGCGGGCCCGGGTCGGGCACCTGGCCGTCGAAGTGGCGGTTGATCAGGGAGAGTACGCGGTTGACAAGGTTGCCCCAGGTGGCGACGAGTTCGTCGTTGTTGCGGCGCAGGAACTCGGACCAGGAGAAATCGGAGTCGGCGGTTTCGGGCATCTGCGCGGCGAGGGCGTAGCGCAGCGGGTCGGGATCGTAGCGGGTGAGGTAGTCGTTGACCCAGACGGCCCAGCGTTGGGAGGTGCTGGCCTTGGAGCCGCTCATCGTGATGTACTGATTGGCGGGGACGTCGTAGGGCAGGTTGTAGCCGCCGGCGCCGAGCAGGATGGCGGGCCAAATGATGGTGTGGAAGGGAACGTTGTCCTTGCCGATGAAGTTGTAGATGCGGGCGTCGTCGGACTGCCAGAAGTCGCGCCAGGCTTCAGCGTCGCCGTTGGTTTTGGCCCACTCGACGGTGGCGGAGAGGTAACCGATGACGGCTTCGAACCAGACGTAGATGCGCTTATCGTCCCAGCCCTCGAGTGGGACGGGCACGCCCCATTCGATGTCACGGGTGATGGCGCGGTCCTGCAGGCCCTCGCGCAGCATGCCGCGTGAGAAGTTGATCACGTGGGTGCGCCAGAAGTCCTTGTCCTGGTTGAGCCACTCTGCGAGCGGCTCCTCGAAGGCGGTGAGGCGGAGGAAGTAGTGCTCGGAGCTGCGCAGTTCGGGCACGGCGCCGGTGTTGCGGGAGCGAGGATTGATTAAATCGATGGCGTCGAGCTGGCGGCCGCAGGTGTCGCACTGGTCACCACGAGCGCTCTTGTCGTCACAATGCGGACACTCCCCTTCGATGTAGCGGTCGGGCAGGAACCGCTTCGCCTGGGGGTCGTAGAACAGATCCTGGATCTGCTTGTAGAGGTAGTCGTGCTCGAGCAGTGCGTTGAACAGACCGTGGGTGACCTCGCGGTGGTTGTCGGTCATGGTCGTGGTGAAGGTGTCGAACGAGACGCCCATGCCTTCCCATGTATCGAGGATGGACTGGTGGTACTCGGCGACGACCTCGCCGGGGGTGCGGCCCTCGTCGTCGGCGCGGACGGTGATCGGCGTGCCGTGGGCGTCGGAGCCTGAGACCATGGCGACCCGATTGCCGCGGATGCGGTGGTATCGGGCGAAGATGTCGGCGGGCAGATACGCGCCGCCGAGTTGACCGTGGTGGATGGGGCCGTTGGCGTATGGCCAGGCCACGCAAACGAGGATGTTGTCGCTCATCGCTTTAGGTTAGGGCCATTTCCGGTTGGGTTGGAGCAGTCCCGAGAGGCCCCCCTCTGTCCCTCCGGGACATCCCCGCATCAAGTGCGGGGCAGGCTTCCCCCCGCCGTCAGGCGGGGGGAGAGCGGAGCAGCACGGGTTCAGGCGGCGTCGTCGGCTTTGCGGGCTTCTCTTTCTTTCTTGAGTTGGATGGCGGCGAGGCGGAGGGGGTGATCGGGCGAGTGCGGGTGGTAGTCGGTGATCCAGTCTCGGTCTGAGCGTTCGAGGATGGCGCGGATTTTGTCGGGGACCGGGTTGGGTTGAGGCTGCTCGGGCTGTTCGGGTTGTTCGGGTTGTTCGTTTGGGGCCGAGAAATTCTGGTCGGGATCGGCGGATTTGCTGTTGTGGGCTGGGTTTTGGTGGATTTCCTGTTCGGGCTTGTTCGGATCTGTTCGGTCGTGGTTGGCCTGGTCGTTCGGGGTCGGCTGCGGTGAGGGGGACTCTGTCCTGCTCGTAATGTTGGATGCTCTGGGCCCCGCGTCGGGGCGCGGGGCGACGGAGATCGGGCCCGGGTCGTGTTGCTGTTCGGATGCGTTCGGTTCTGTTCGGCTGGGTTCGGGGAGGAAGGCGAGGGGTTGGTCGGGGTCGAGGTCCTGGGCGGGCGGGCCGGCCTGTTGCATCTGTTCGGTTTCTTCCGGGGTGGGTGGGTGCAGGCGATCGGTCTTGGCGAAGCGGTTGCCGTAGCGGTCGACGGCGATGCCGGTCTGGAGCAGTTCGACGGAGCGGTCGGACTCGTCGCGGCGTATCTGGGGCAGGGAGGTGAGCAGGAGGCGGAGTTCATGGAGGTCGGCACGGTGCTGGTCGTGGAGCGGGTCGTCTGAGTCGCCGAGTTGGATCAGATTGGCGACGATCTGGTCGGCGGCGAGTTCCTGGATGAGGTCGGCGCGGAAGAGTTCGTAGTCGCGCAGGTAGGCGTGGACGGTGGAGACGGAGCAGCGCATGCGCTCGGCGATCTGGCGCATGGTGAGTGCCTGCATTCGGAGTTGTTGGGCTTCGAGGATTCGCGCTCGTCGGGCGGGATTGGGGTAGGTGGGGAAGGACATGGCTGGGTTCCTTTGCGCGCGCTGGTTTGCGGAATGCTGGATAATGTACATATGTTCTTAGAAGCGGGGTGTGTTGTGGGCAACGTTGCCGCTGACTTGTGCTCGGCGAGATTCCCGCGCGAAGCGCGGGAATGACGAATTCGCGCACGGGTTAGCCGAAGGGCCAGAGGGTGTAGACCTCTCGGCGGGGTCGGCCGGACTGTTGGGCGACGTGCCGGGCGGCCTGCGAGCGAGATGCGCCCTGGGAGGCGGCACCGGCGAGCGCGTCGGCGACTTCGGCATCGGTCCAACGGACCGGGCCGGACGCGGGCGGTATCAGCAAAATTGTGAATTCGCCTCTTGGTTCGGCGAAGGCAGTCAGCGCCTCGGAAGGCGTGCCTCGCCAGATCTGTTCGTGCAGCTTGGTGAGTTCTCTGCCGACGACCAGGCGGGAATCGGGCGTCGTGTCGGCGATGTCGCGGAGGGTGTCGACGAGTCGCCTGGGCGATTCGAAGATGATGGTCTGCTCGGCTCGCTCGGCGATCCTACGGATGGCATCGCGGCGCTCGCCCTTCTTGCGGGGGAGGAATCCGTGGAGCGAGACGTGCGGTGAGTCGGACCCGCTGACGGACCAGAGGGCGACCGATGCGGCGGGACCAGGGATCGGGACGACCTGCAGGTCGGCGTCAACGGCGGCTGCGACCAGGTTTCGGCCCGGGTCGGAGACTCCGGGTGTGCCAGCGTCGGAGACCAGGGCGACCGACTCGCCCTGTTCGATTCTTTGGACGAGCCGTTGCGCGTCGGGTCCACGGTCGTGGTAGGGGAGCACTGGGGTGTCAATCTCGAAGTGTCGGAGCAGGGTGAGCGCGACCGGTACGTGTTCGGCGGCGATCAGGTCGACCTCGCGCAGGATTCTGAGGGCGCGGATGGTGATGTCGTCGAGGTTGCCGATCGGTGTGGCGACGACGTAGAGGATGCCGGGTTCGCTTGGCATGGGAGACACTTTAGGGATCGCCAACGCGGCCCCCCTCTGCCTTCGGCATCTCCCCCCGCGGCGCGGGGGGAGAGAGACGGACTCGTTGTTCGGTTGTTTACCAACCGTTCGCCGGGTGTCGAGTATCTTATGCATACTGAAGCGGGCAGGACAGGCGGTCGGACACGTGCTTGTTTGCACGGGACATCGGCGTCGAAGCGAAGGAGCGCGGCTATGTGCCGCGCTCATGCGTTTAACGCCGGGCGGCCTCCGAGGCACCAACCGAACAGGGGGATAGATATGGCGACATTGACGCAGCGCGAACAGCTGACCCCCGGCCAGGAGCTGGTGCAAGGGGCGTACGAGTCCGGGTTGGAGCCGATGCGACATCCGCGGCGCAAGTCGTTGCAGGAGGCATACGGCTTCGACGATGTGGCGATCGTGCCGGGAGCCGTCACGATCAACCCGGAGCTGACCGATGTGTCGACGGAACTCGCCGGGCAACGGCTTGAGATTCCGATCCTCGCGGCCGCGATGGACGCGGTGGTTGATCCGCATTTTGCGGTCGATGTCGGAAGGCACGGCGGGCTGGCGGTCCTGAATCTGGAAGGGTTGCAGTGCCGCTTCGACGATCCGGCGGAAGTGTTGGGAGAGGTCGCGGCGAGCGACACGGAGACGGCGACGGAGATTTTGCAGCGGGCCTACACGACGCCGATTCGCGACGAACTGATCGGTTTGCGAGTGCAACAGATCAAGGATGGCGGGGTAGCGGCGGCGGTCTCCGTGACTCCGCCGAACGCCAAGCGGCTGGCACGGGCGATCAAAGACGCTGCACCGGATGTTTTCGTCGTGCAATCGACGGTGACCACGGCGCGGCACTATTCGCGGTCGGAGCGCGGACTGATCCTGAGCGAGTTGATCTCTGAGATGGGCATTCCGACGCTGGTCGGGAACACGGTGGGGTTCGACGCCTCGTTGGAGTTGATGGAGGAGGGGATTGCCGGGTTGCTGGTTGGGGTTGGGCCTGGCGCGGCCTGCACATCGCGCGAGGTACTAGGTATCGGCGTGCCGCAGGTATCGGCGACGATCGAGTGCGCCTATGCGCGCGACGTGTACTACGAGCGGACCGGTCGCTACGTGCCGATCATCACCGACGGCGGGATTCGGACGGGCGGCGACTTCTGCAAGGCGCTGGTTTCGGGGGCGGACGCCGTGATGATTGGCTCGCCGTTTGCGGGTGCGCTCGAAGCGCCGGGTCGAGGATTCCATTGGGGCATGGCGACGCCGCATGCGGAACTGCCGCGCGGGGTTCGCGTGCATGTGGGTCAGCACACGACGCTTGATCGGCTGTTGTTTGGACCGACCTCCCGGACGGACGGCACCGAGAACCTGATCGGGGCTTTGAGGACCTGCATGGGCAGCGTTGGCGCTCAGACGATTCGCGATCTGCAGCAGACGGAGATGGTGATTGCGCCGGCGATCAAGACCGAGGGCAAGCGCTATCAGATGATGCGGGATTAGAGCGCTGACGCTCGCTGAGCCGGACCCGCACCCCAACCCTCTCCCAGAGGGAGAGGGGGCTAGAAGGCCTCGTAGAAGAGGTCGAGGAGTCGGCGGGTGTGGCGGTGTTGCCAGCCGCCTCTTCCCTGATTCATGACATAACCCCAGCCGACTCGGGCGTCGGGATCGGCGAAGGCGAGTGAGCCTCCGCCGCCGAAGTGTCCGAAGGTTCGTGGATTCGGACCGAGTGGGCGCTCGGCCATCGTCATCTGGAAGCCGGAGGCGAAGCGGGTCGGTCGGCCGAGGATGCGGTCGACTCCGTAGACCTGCTCGGCCGACATTCGGTCGATTGTGGTGGGGTCGAGGATGTGGACGCCGTCGAGCTGGCCGTCGCTGGCGAGGGCTCCGAAGAGTCGTGCGAGGCCGCGGGCGGTGCCGTGTCCGGTGGTGGAGGGGAATTCGGCGGCTCGATACTCGCGGGTGTTCTGGGAGCCCGGTCCGCTGGGGATGTGTGGTGGGTTGCGTCCGCCGAGTGTCTGCAGGGCGCTAGGTGGCGCGCGGCGGAAGTCGGGTGGTTGCTGGACGGGCAGCATGTCGGCGGTGCGGACGTCGTGCTCCGGTTTTGTGCCGAAATGGAAGTCGAGGCCTGTCGGCTCGCTGAGGTCGGACTGGAGATGTTGGCCGATCGAGTTGCCGGTGATGCGGCGGATGACCTCGCCGATCAGGAATCCTTGCGTGTTCGAGTGATAGCCGTGAGCCTCGCCGGGAGGCCACCACGGTTCCTGTTCGGCGAGGGCGGTGGTCATCAGATTCCAGTCGAGGAACGCTCCGGGCGGCAGTGGTCGTCGGATGGCGGCGAGGCCGCTCTGGTGTGTGAGGATCCAGCGAAAGGGGATGTCGGCCTTGCCGTTCTGGGCGAATTCGGGCCAGTAGTCGGCGACTCGGCGGTCGATTTCGAGCTCGCCTCGTTCGGCCATGCGCCAGGAGAGGATGGCGCAGATTGCTTTGCCGACGGAGTAGCAGCAGACGAGGGTGTTGTCGGCCCAGGGTTTGGTGTGGCGGGCGTCGGTCCAGCCGCCGTAGAGGTCGATGACGAGCTCGCCGTTGATCGTGACTGCGAGGGCCGCGCCGGTCTCGGAGCGGTCGACGAAGTTCTGTTGAAACTGGTCGCGGACTGTGGCGAAGCGGGGATCGCAATAGCCCTGGACCGGAGCGTCGGCGGGTGATGGCAGGAGTTCGTCGGGTTGGCTCATCCGGCGACGATGCGAACGGCTCTTGGCTGCTGCGAGACGTCGTCGAGGACAGTGATTTCGGCGTTGGGGAGCATCTGGGCGGCGGCATCGGCGATGGCGGACTCCTGTCCGGGATCGACTTCGAGGACAGCGATGCCGTTGGGGTGGAGACGGGATGGGAGCTGAGTGATGAGGCGGAGGATGAGCTCGGTGCCTCTGGTGCCCGGAGTGAGCGCGACGCGTGGTTCGTGTTCGGCGACTTCCGGTTCGAGGTCGTCGAGTCGGCCTTCGGGGATGTAAGGGAGGTTGGCGACGACGCAATGGAAGGGGCCGGGCAGCGGAGTGAGCAGGTCTCCCTGGACGAACGCGGCTCGCGGACGCCGGAGCAGACGCCTGGCGTTGTCGCGTGCGACGAGCAGGGCGTCGCGTGAGACGTCGCTGCAGATCAGGCTGACACCTCGGCGGTGTCGGGCCAGGGCGATGCCAACCGCGCCGGAGCCCGCGCCGACGTCGGCGACCTGGGGCGTGCGGATTCGCGCCTGGCGCATGTGGTCGAGCGCGGCGTCGACCAGCAATTCGGATTCGGGGCGGGGAATCAGGACATCGGGCGTCACGTGGAACTCGAGTCGGTAGAACTCGCGGGTACCGGTGATGTAGGCGAGCGGCTTGCGCGATGTGCGCTCTGCGACCGCCGCCTGGAATCGCTCCAGGGCGGCGGGATCGACCTCGTCGGTGAGTGAAGCGTAGAGCTGGGCGCGAGTCAGCCCTGTGGCGTGTCGCAGCAGGACTTCCGCCTCGAAGCGGGCGTCGTCGATCTGCGCGCCCTCCAGATCGGCAGCGCCGGAGAGCCAGATATCGCGCAGGATTGCCGGAGTGGTCATCAGGACGCTTCCGCCAGGAGCCGCGCCTCTTCGGCCGTGGCGGCGGCGTCGATGAGCGGATCGAGGTGACCATCGAGCATGCCGTCGAGGTCGTGGCGGGTGAGGCCGATGCGGTGGTCGGTAACGCGGTTCTCCGGGAAGTTGTAGGTGCGGATCTTCTCGGAGCGGTCGCCAGAGCCGACCTGCGAGCGGCGGAAGTCGGCTCGCTCCCGCTCGGCGGCCATGCGTTGCTGCTCGTAGAGGCGCGCGCGGAGGACGGACATCGCCTTGATCTTGTTTTTGAGCTGTGAGCGCTCGTCCGTGCAGGTCACGACGATCCCGCTGGGTTCGTGGGTTAGGCGAACGCCGGTCTGGACCTTGTTCACGTTCTGGCCGCCGGCGCCGCCGGAGTGGAACAGATCGAGGCGGATGTCGGAGTCTTCGAGGTCGACATCCACCTCTTCCGCTTCGGGCATGACGGCGACAGTGGCGGTCGAGGTGTGAATCCGACCCTGCGCTTCGGTTTCAGGTACCCGCTGGACGCGGTGCACGCCGGACTCGTACTTGAGACGCGAGAATGCGCCGTTTCCCTCGATCTGGCAGATCACTTCCTTGAAGCCACCCATGGCGTTTTCGGAGGCGCTGAGCACGTCGGTCTGCCAACGCCGGCCCTCGGCGTAGCGGACATAGGCGCGCAGCAGGTCGGCGGCCCAGAGGCCGGCCTCGTCGCCGCCTGCGCCGGCGCGGATTTCGACGATCACGTTGCGTTCGTCGTTCGGGTCGGCGGGCAAGAGCGCGCGCCTGGCGTCGGACTCCAACTGTTCGATCCGCGCTCGAAGCTCGGTGACCTCGGCCTGTGCAAACTCGCGCATTTCGTCGTCGTCGGCCTCGTCGAGAACGTCTCGCGCCTGCTGCAATTCGTCGGCCGCCGCACGGTATTCGTTCAGAATTGCGATCTTGGCCTGCAACGAGGCGTGTTCCCTGGCGAGGGTCTGCACGCGCGAGGGATTGGCGGAAGTGGCGGGATCGGCCATTTCCTGCTCAATCTCCTCGAAGCGCTTGCCGACGTCTTCCAGGCGGGACCACATGGCCGAGGTGTCAGATGCTGTGCTCGCAGTCATGGCGATCCTCAGTCCTGTCGCGGAGTATATGCAAGCTGGCTGATTTCGCCGACGACCTGTGCGAGCTCGACCTCGTGCTGATCGGACGACTCAAGATCGCGGATCGTCACGCGGCCCTCAGCGAGGTCGCGGGCGCCGGCGACGATGGCGAAGCGAGCGCCCATCCGGTTGGCCTGGCGCAGTTGGGCCTTGAGCGAGCGTCCACCGAAGGCGAGCGTGGCGGGGATACCGTTGCGTCGGAGGTCGCCGGCGAGCCGGGACGCGGCGAGGTCTGCGCCGTCTCCGAGGGCGGCGACCAGCACGTCGGTGGCGCTATGGCCGTCCGGTGCGAGGCCTTGTTCGCGCAGGTGGTGGGCCATGCGCTCGATGCCCATGCCGAAGCCGATGCCGGGAGTTGGCGGGCCGCCGATCTGTTCGATCAGACCGTCGTAGCGGCCGCCGGCCAAGACCGTGACCTGCGATCCGGCGATGTTGGCCGGGACGATCTCGAAGACGGTGTGGGTGTAGTAGTCGAGCCCGCGCACGAGCGTCGGTTGTTCTTCGTAGGGAATGCCGAGCGCCTCGAGGTGCGCCTTGACTGATTCGTAGTAGGCCGCGGACTCTGGCCGCAGGTGGTCTGTGATCAACGGTGCGTCCACCTGATAGGGCCTGGTCCGAGCTTCCTTGCTGTCGAGCAGGCGCATCGGGGCTCGATCCCAGCGTGCGCGATCGTCGGGGGCGATGTCGTTGAGGTGGGGCTCGAAGTGCGCCTTAAGCATTGGCACGTAGGCGCGGCGATCCTCAGAGTCGCCGATGCTGTTGAGCAGGATCTTGAGGTCGGTAAGGCCGAGCGACTGGGCGACGCGCCAGCCGAGGTCTATAACTTCGGCGTCAAGCGCGGGGTCGCGCACGCCGATCGCTTCGACGCCGAACTGGGTGTGCTGACGGAAGCGTCCGGCCTGTGGACGCTCGTAGCGGAAGATGGGCAGGTGATAGGCGAGCTTGACCGGCTGAGTCTGGTTGGCCATGCCGTGTTGCAGATAGGCGCGGCAGACGGAGGCGGTGCCTTCAGGACGCAACGCGAGTCGATCGCCGCCGCGGTCCTCGAAGATGTACATCTCCTTCTCGACGATGTCGGTGCCCTCGCCGACGCCGCGGGCGAAGAGGTCGGCCTGCTCGAAGGTGGGCGGCTCGATGAATCCGAACCCGGCCAGCCTCGCCTGCTCGCGCGCATGGTTGAGGATGTGCACATGGATTGTGTAGTCCTCGGGCAGCAGGTCGCGCGTCCCGCGCGGGGTCTGGAACTGTCGGTTGCCGGAGCTGCTCATGTTCGATCCTCAAACGTCATCGTACAGACGCGCATTGAATTGACGCCTCGGTCATACGGCGTCCGCAGGTAAACGATTTCGCTTTGTATGATCGAGTTATGGCAACGCAGACCGTGCCCGCGGAAGTTGTCGACCTGACGAAGCACCCGACGATCGACGTGCTGGTCGATGTGTTGGAGCAGTATCTCGCGCCGGTGGATCGCGACCTGGTGCTGGCGGCGTACGAGTACGCCAAGGAGAAGCACGAGGGCCATCTGCGGCGTTCCGGGCATCCGTACATTGAGCATCCTCTCGCGGCCGCGGTGACGTGCGCGGAGTTGCAGCTCGACGTGCCGGCGTTGCAGGCCGCGCTGCTGCACGACGTGATGGAGGACTGCGGGGTGACGCGCTCGCAGCTCGTCAACGAGTTCGGGGTTGACGTTGCGAAGCTTGTCGATGGGGCGTCGAAGCTGTCCGCGCTACAGCTTCCTCGGGTGACGGGCACAATCGACCGCGAGGTCCAGGCCGAGAACCTGCGCAAGATGTTCGTGGCGATGGCCGACGATGTGCGGGTTGTGATCGTCAAGCTGGCAGACCGTCTGCACAACATGCGCACGCTCGACGTGATGCGTCCGGAGCAGCAGGTGCGGATCTCGCGGGAGACGATGGAGATCTACGCGCCGCTGGCGTCGCGGCTCGGGATCTGGCAAATCCGCGCGCAGCTTGAGGATCTTGCGTTCAAGTACCTGGAGCCGACGGACTATCGGCGCATCTCGGAGCTGGTCGCGTCGCGGCGTCAGACGCGTGAGCGATACCTGGGTCAGATTCGTGTGCAACTGGAGAACGCGCTGGAGGGCGCGGGACTGAGCGCTCAGGTTCGCGGGCGGGTCAAGCATCTGTACTCGATCCACGAGAAGATCAAGAAATACTCCGCGCAGGGCAAGTCGTTCGACGACATTTACGACCTGCTGGCGCTTCGGGTGCTGACCGACAGCACCAGCGACTGCTATGCGGTACTGGGCGTCGTCCATGGGCTGTGGCGTCCGCTTCCGGGCGAGTTTGACGACTACATCGCGAGCCCGCGGCCGAGCGGGTATCAGTCGCTGCATACAACGGCATTCTGGTCAGCGTCTCATGCCGTGGAGGTCCAGATCCGCACGCACGACATGGACCAGGAGGCGGAGTACGGGGTCGCGGTTCACTGGGCATACAAGGAGAACCGGCACAACGCGATGAACGACCGCGAGCGGATGTCGTGGTTGCGTCAGCTCGTGGAGTGGCAGGGAGAACTTGCAGGCGCGGACGACTTCCTCGAGACATTGCGCTCGGACGTGTTCCAGGACCAGGTCTTCGTGCATACGCCCAAGGGCGAGATCATGGCTCTGCGCACCGGCGCCACGCCGCTCGACTTCGCGTTTCGGATTCACACCGATGTCGGCTATCAGTGCGTGGGCGCGAAGGTGAACGGGCGACTGGCACGTCTCTCGACTCCATTGGAGAACGGGGATGTGGTCGAGATCGTGACCAGCCGCACGGCGCGCGGGCCGAGCCGCGACTGGCTCAATCCGGCGCTTGGCTACGTGACGACCCAGCATGCGCGGACGAAGATCCGTCAGTGGTTCAATCGACAGGCGCGGACGGAGAACATCGCACGCGGACGGGACGAACTCGAGCGCGAACTGCGCCGCCTGAGCCTGCGACTGTCAAACGTCGAGTCGGAGGTGATGGAGGCGACGCGGGCGAAGTCGATGGATGACGCGCTGGCGATGATCGGTGCGGGCGACATCACGGCGCACGCAGTGGCGCTCAAGGCGGCGGCTGCGGACGAAGAGGAAGTGGAGAGCGCTGCTGAGGTTGAGGTCGTTGAAACGGCGAGCGTGCCGAGTGCAGATGCCGTGCATGTGCTGGGCGGGTCGAACATGCTGACACGGCTCGCGCCGTGCTGCTCGCCGCAGGTGGGCGAGGAGATCACCGGGTTCATTACGCGCAGCCGCGGTGTGACGATTCATCGCAGCGAGTGTCCGAACATCCTGGCGGTGGGTGAGGACGAGCGGATCGTTCCGGTCCGCTGGAACACGTTCCGAGGCATGACGGAGGCGCGGCTCGAGGTGGTGGGATGGGATCGGGTGGGACTGGCGCGCGACGTGGCTGCGATCTGCGCTGACGAGAACGTGAACATGGTCTCGTTTGTGACCGGCGAACCAGACCGCGGTGCGGTCACGCTGACGTTCACGGTGGAGGTCAGCGGTCTGCGGCAGCTGCAACGGGTGATGTCAAAGCTCGATGGCGTTCACGGGGTGATGAGCGTGGATCGCGAGCACTAGGACCGCTCGTCCTACGGCTTGAGCGCTGCAACCAGCCGTTCGATGTCCGACTCGGGCGTGTAGAAGTGGGGGGACGCTCGCAGGCGTCCGAAGCGGACGGCGGTGATGATTCCCGAGTCCTGGAGTCGCTCCCACGTCTCGTCGACCGACTCCCTGGCAGCGAGTTCCTCGGGCGGGTCGAAGATGACGATGCCGCTGCGTTCCGAGTCGCCCCAGGGGGAGAAGACGGCGCAACCGGCGTCCTCCAGCGCCACGCGAAGATAGGAGGTCACCGACTCCAGCTGCGCCCAGACGTTGTCGATTCCGACGTTGAGCAGATGGCGCACCGAGGCTCGCAATCCGAGCATGGTGGCGGTTGGCGTGGCGCCGGGCTCGAAGCGTGATGCGGTCGGCGAGAGGATCAGTTCATCGTTACCGGCGGCCAGGCCGCCGTCCATGCTGTTGGCTCCGAGCACGGGCGGGATGAGCCCGTCGATCAGTTCCTCGCGGATGTAGAGGATTCCGGAGCCGGTCGGGCCGAGCAGCCATTTGTGGCCGCCGGCGGCGAGGATGTCCACGTCGTCCTCGGCGACATTCACCGGCAGCGCGCCGGCGGATTGGATTGCGTCGACGGAGAGCAGGCCGCCGACTGCGTGAACGGCGTCGGCGATTGGTCGGAGGTTGGAGCGGAAACCGCTGCCCCACTGCACGTGCGAGATGCCGACCAGCCTGGTGCGCTCGTTGACGGCTGAGATGATGTCTTCGGTCGGTATACGGCCATCGTCCTGCTGGTAGACGATGTCCAACTCAACGCCGCGTTGCTGCAGCAGGTTGTAGAAGTGGCGATTCGATGGATATTCGGCATCGGTGACGAGGACGCGGTCTCCGTCCTGCAGATTCAACGCGCCGGCCGAGACCGATACGCCGGTGGCGGTGTTGGGCACGAATGCGATCTCATCCGGGCTGCGTGCGCCGATCAGCTCGGCCGAGACGGTCCGAAAGTCATCCATGTCTTCCATCCAGGTCGAGCCGAAGTAGCCGGCGCGTCCGGCCTGGTCGGCGTAGTCGTGGACGGCCTGGGCGACGTCGGCGGGCAGCGGCGAGACTCCGGCGTGGTTGAAGAAGGCGAGGCCGCTGTCGAGGACGGGGTATGAGGTGGTGGTCATGGTTGGCTCTCCAGTCGACAGAGTACAGACAGGCTGTGAGGCGATGAGGGGCGAAGAGGTTGCGCTGTGACGAATGCGTGTTCTACGATGTCGTGCAGAGAAGAACACACGTTTCGTCGATGTGTTCTATCGAGCGCGAAGGGCAACGCAAACATGCATACGCGAGTTAATGGCGGCGCGGTCATCGGCCTGGATGGAGCGCCCATCTGCGTGGAAGTGGACATCTCGGCGGGGATGCCCAAGACGACGATCGTCGGACTGCCGGATGCGGCGGTCGACGAGGCGCGCGAGCGGGTGCGTTCGGCGATCCGCAATGCGGGTGCCGGATTTCCGACGAAGAGGGTGACGGTCAATCTCGCTCCGGCACACATCCGCAAAGAAGGCGCGGGTTACGACCTTCCAATCGCGGTGGGGATGCTGGTCGCCACAGGTCAGATCTGTGAGTCAGCGGTGCAGGACACGCTGTTCCTGGGGGAACTCGCGCTTGACGGTGAGTTGCGTCACGTTCGCGGGGTGCTCTCGGTGGCGGCGGCGGCGAAAGACGCTTCGGTGCGGCGGATCGTGGTACCGAAGGTCGATGCGGAGGAGGCGTCGTTGATCGACGGGATCGAGGTCGTGGCGGTCGACTCTTTGCGGGACTGGATTGAACTGGCAACGGAGGAGCGGCCGCTGTCGGAGGCGATCTGGCCGGCCACGAATCCGTCGGAGGACGATCCGGGATCGGCGTACGACGGGCATGACTTCTCGGATGTCCGCGGGCAGGAACATGTCAAGCGCGCGTTGGAAGTCGCGGCGGCCGGTGGTCACAACCTGCTGATGTGCGGTCCACCGGGCGCGGGCAAGACGCTGCTGGCCTCAAGTCTGCCGGGCATCCTGCCGCCGCTGACGACGCAGGAAGCGCTCGAGGTGACCAAGATCGCATCGGTGGCCGGGATGACCGGCGGGAATAGGCTGATCCGTGAACGACCGTTTCGGGCCCCGCATCACACGATCTCGAATGCCGGTCTGGTTGGTGGCGGGCAACGTTTGCGTCCGGGCGAGGTGACGATGGCGCACCGCGGGGTGCTGTTCCTCGACGAGTTGCCGGAGTTCTCGGTTCGGGCGCTGGAGACGATGCGCCAGCCACTCGAGGACCGGCACATCACGATTTCGCGGGCGCACGGCACCGTGACATATCCGGCGGACATCTGCCTGGTCGCGGCGATGAATCCCTGTCCCTGCGGGAACTTCGGGACGGAGCAGCACTGCACCTGTTCGGACGGCGCGGTGTACCGCTATCAGCGCCGGATCTCGGGGCCGGTGCTGGATCGCATCGACTTGTTCGTCGATGTGCCGAGGGTCGAGGTACATAAGCTCATGGAGTCATCCAATGGAGCGACACCTCCGAGCGCGGAGCCTTCGTCGAATGTTCGTCAGCGAGTCGTGTCGGCGCGTCGGGTGCAGCAGCAGCGGTTCGGGGAGTGCGGGCCAAATGCGAATGCGTCGCTCTCGGCTCGGGAGGTGAATCGATATTGCTACGACCGGCTCGACGATCGGGCCAGGACCCTGATCCAGGAGGCGGTGGACCGGCTGAGCCTGTCGGCGCGTGGATTTCACCGGGTGCTGAAAGTGGCGCGAACGATTTCAGACCTGGCTAAGTCCGACGTGATCACGGCTCAGCATGTTGCGGAGGCGGTCCAGTATCGGAGACGATCGAAGCTCGCGTAGCCGGAGAGGAGATGAGACTTATGGGCACGGACAAGTCATCGATCGGGTTTGCGCCCTTGAACTGGATAGCACGTAGGGCGCGGTCGGCGTCTCACTGTGAGATTTCATGCAACGAGGCCTGCTTCAAGCCAGCTCCGAACCGGAGCGGCAACGAACCGTTCGCGGCGATTCTGAACCGGCGGATTTCACGGCGTTCGCTGGTCAAGGCAACGATCGCCGGGGCGCCGCTGCTGGCGCTGAGCACGTCGCCGCTTGGCTCGCAGATATTCGGTTCGGCCCCACTGACGAACAAGGCCGACGCGGCGTTCAGCACCGTTGGACTCGAGAGCATCCCCCACGACAACGAGGATGTGATCAACACGGCGGATGGCTACAGCTCGAACGTCATCATCCGCTGGGGTGACGGCGTGGTGCCAGGTGCGCCGGCGTTCAGCCTGAGCGGCCAGACCGCGGAAGCGGCGGCCAAACAGTTTGGCTTCAACTGCGACTACAACGGCTTCTTCCCCTTGTTGCCGGGACAGAGCCAGCGCGGACTGCTGGGTGTCAACCATGAGTACACCAGTGGCGTCGACATGTTCCCCGGCTACGACGCCGAGAACGTCACCGCCGAGCAGGCGTCGATCGAGATTGCCTCGCACGGTATGTCGGTCGTCGAGGTCTCGCGCGCTGACGACGGATCGTGGTCATACAACCCGTCGTCGTCGCAGAACTTCCGAATCACCGGTGAAACGCCGACGATGTTGACCGGGCCCGGCGCCGGCGGCGTCTACACGATCACCGACGCCGATCCAACAGGCGCCGAGGTGCTGGGCATGCTCAACAACTGCGCCGGAGGTCGCACGCCCTGGGGCACGATCCTGACGGCGGAGGAGAACTTCAACCAGTACTTCGCGAACGCCGGCGAGGAAACCCGGGCCGCCCGGTACGGGATTCCCTCGAATGCGTCGCGACGACACTGGGAAGACTTCCACGATCGCTTTGACCTGAACGTGGAGCCGAACGAGCCGAATCGGTTCGGATACCTGGTTGAGGTCGACCCGTACGACCCATCCTTTGTGCCTCGCAAGCACACCGCGATGGGTCGGTTCAAGCACGAGGCCGCGACGGTCACGCTGTCGGACGATGGCCGGGCGGTGGTCTACTCGGGAGACGACGAGCGATTCGACTACGTATACAAGTTCATCAGCAACGATCGATACAACATCTTCAGCCGCTCGGCGAACCTCGAGCTGTTGTCCTCGGGCACGCTCTACGTTGCGAGGTTCAACGACGACGGCAGCGGCGAGTGGCTGCCGCTGGTCGCCGGCAGCGGCCCGCTGTACACCTGGACCAACGCCGGGATCGCCAGCTTCACTCGCCTGGCGGCCGACGCCGTCGGTGCGACGCCGATGGATCGGCCCGAGGACATCGAGGTCAACCCGGTTAACCACCGCGTCTACATCGCCTTGACCAACAACACCGAGCGAGACGCCGACGCAGTCGACGGCGCCAACCCTCGCGGTCCGAACACGCATGGACACATCCTCGAGCTGACCGAGAACGGCGGCGACGCGGGCTCGCGGCGGTTCACCTGGGACATCTTCATCCTCTGCGGCGACCCGTCGGACTCGGAGCAGGAGACGTACTTTGCCGGCTTCGACAAGAGCGAGCTCGACTCGATCTCTGCGCCGGACAACCTGGCGGTCGATGCCAACGGCAACCTGTGGATCGCAACCGACGGTCAGCCGAGCAAGCTGGGACAGGCAGACTCGATCTACGTCGTGCCGACGGCTGGGCCGGAGCGTGGTCGAATTCGCCGATTCATGACCGGCGTGCCCGGAGGTGAACTTGCCGGACCCGAGTTCACGCCCGACTTCGCGACGCTCTTCGTCAGCGTGCAGCATCCGGGCGAGGGCGACGGACTCGACGAGCCATCCAGCACGTTCCCGGACGGCGACTTCCCGCGGCCGAGCGTGGTCGCGGCGTACAAGAACGACGGCGGGGTGGTTGGCACGTAGGTGCGGCGTTGTGGTTAATCGTCGGTGATATCGTGACCACTCGGCCCCCGTAGCTCAGGGGATAGAGCACCGGCCTCCGGAGCCGGGTGCGTAGGTTCGAATCCTACCGGGGGCGCCACGACGGCTGCGTTTAGTCGGTTCGCCAGGTGATGAGCATCGCGCGCGACGGAGTACGCCAGGTCGGGAAGTAGGCGTCGTCGCGCATGAACAACTCACCGAGCCGAGGACGCAAACGCTCAGCCACCGCCTTCTCATCGAGCGGGCTCAACTCGTTGTAGACGAACTGCAACGCTTCCTCGTCGTTCGTTGGCCGTCGTTCCGGCCAGGCGAAACCTTCCTCGATGACCAGTACATCGGGCACGATTCCCATCTCCCAGAGCACCGGTACCAACTCGCGGAATCCAGGCGACGGGGCTTCGGCTTCGCCGAAGGCGAGCCGGAACAGTTCGCCGTTCACGTTCGGTGGCGGAACGGTCCAGGTCAGGATGGCCACGCGCCGCTTCGCCGCCTCGTGCATCGCCCGCAAGAATGGTTCAATGTCGGAGATGAAGTAGGTGACGTCGGCGGTCACGACGAGATCGGCGCGAATCGGATCGCTCATCGGCCAGGCTGAATCGATGGCTTCGGCATTTTCGATCTCGTGCTGCCATACGGACAACCGGAACTGCTCGCGCATCGCCGCGGATGGCTCGACATTGCGCAGCGATTTGCCGCGTAGCACCAGCGGCAATCCGACGCGCCCAGCGCCTCCGCCGACTTCGATGATCTCGTCTTCCATCTCCATCCGCCGAATGATCTCTCGAATGGACATCTCCGGCAGCCGATTCGGGTCGAATCGGTAGGTGTGCGCGAACCGTTCCCAGTAGGATTCGCCAAACGGCGTGCTCAACCGAGCCTGCTGCCGTTGCCGTGCATCCACCATGGCGTTGTAGCGTTCCGCGGCGTCCATGTGTTGTTCGCCCCTGCCTTCCGGCGATGCTGGTCCGTCGTTGGCGACATCGTCATAACGCTGGCCGGTGATAGCGTAAGTCTTTGGATGCCACCCGTCTGAACCCGGCATCGGAAGGGACGCTCGGTGTCGCAGCGAGGCCGCAGCGCTCGAACACGTCCCCAGCGCCTGGCGCGTCGACGGGCCGCCTCACAAGGGTTCGACCGAGGCGGGGTTCGACGCTCCAGGATCTTTTCTCGTCCGGTCATTGCCACGGTTGGGTTGATCCTGGCCGTCACGTTGATCGCCAGCCTGGCCGTCGTGGCGTTTGACAGCAGTGGCCCGGCTCCGACTACCGATCCGCCTCCGGTTCGGCGGACCGGCTCGGAAGTAGATATCGGGGCGGTCGAAGGCAAGCCGCAATGGGATCGGCCGCCAGAGTTCAGCCTGGCCGACGGCGTGGATTATGCGGCTGAGATTGAGTTGGAGGGCGGCGAGATCGTCGTGCTCGACCTGTACGAGGAGCTCGCGCCGGAACACGTCAACAACTTTGTCTTCTTGGTCCGGGAAGGCTTCTACGACGAGTTGACGTTCCACCGAGTGGTGCCGGGGTTCGTCGCACAGGCCGGTGATCCGACCGCGACGGGTACAGGCAGCGCCGGCTATACGCTGCATGACGAGCCGCTGCATGACGGCAACGAGGATGCGCTGTCGGTGACGCCGATTGGCGTTGTGTCGATGGCGCGCAGCGGGCTTGGCGCGTCTTCGTCGCAGTTCTTCATCAAGCTGGGCGACCAGGCGCATCTCGACGAGCAAGGCTTCACTGCGTTTGGCGTGGTGACGTCGGGGCTTGATCTGCTGTACGCGTTCGACTCGCGCGACCCCGCGAACGTGCCTCCGCCGCCGGCGGGAGCGCGGATCGTCGAGATTCGGATTATTGAGCAATAGCAAGCGTTGATGACGCTTGCCAAGGGAAACAGAGGTTTGGGATGGCCAAGTACAACAAGCGACCCGAGATGGCGCTCGAGGAGGGCGTCGCCTACAGCGCGACGATCGAGATGGCAGACGGCGGCACGATCGAACTCGAACTGTGGCCGGACAAGGCGCCGGAGCACGTGAACTCGTTCGTTTTCCTCGCGCGCGAGGGCTTCTATGACGGGGTCACGTTCCACCGCATCATCAGCGGGTTCATGGCGCAGGGCGGCGATCCGACCGGCACCGGCACCGGGGGTCCGGGCTACAACGTGCCGGCCGAGTTCAACGACACCGCGCACGTCGAGGGCGTGCTCTCGATGGCTCGGGCGCAGGATCCGAACTCGGCGGGTAGTCAGTTCTTCATCTGCAACGCAGACGCGACGTTCCTGGACCGCCAGTACACCGCCTTTGGCAAGGTCACGTCGGGGATGGAAGTCGTGCTCGCGTTCCCGGAGCGCGACCCGCAACGGGCGCGAGAGCCGGGGCCGGCGATGAAGTCGGTGACGATCAGCGAGTCGTAGTCAGGGAAGAGCGGGCGCCATGTCCTCGCAGCCGCCGCAGATTCCACCGATTCCACCGATCGCGGTGGTGCTGCGGGTGGTCTCGATCCTGGGGATGGGCTTGACCTTCTCGGGCTGTGTGCTGGCGATGGTCGCCGCCGAGTGGTGGTGGGCGATTGGGACGGGGATCGCGTTCGTGCCGTTCATGCTGATGATGGGCATCGTCGACCGGCTGATCCCGGACGTGTCGGAGTGGGCGGCGGACAACACGCCGCCGAACGAACGCGATTCCTGAGGCGGGACGACGTTACGCGTCGACGCGGGCGGTGGCTGAACCGCGGACGACCTCGGCTCCGTCCTGGTTGACCGTCGAGACGGCGAGGTCGACGAGGCTGACTCCGTCTTCCTCGCGGATGTCTTCGATCGTGGCGGTCGCAGTCAGGCTGTCGCCGGGCCAGACCTGGGCGACGAAGCGGACGCCGTACTTGGTCAGGCGTCCGTCGCCGACGTAGTTGGTCAGCATCTTGCCGGTCAGGCCCATGCTGAGCATGCCGTGCGCGAAGACGGTCGGGTAGCCGGCAACCTGAGTGGTGAAGATCTCGTCGGTGTGCAGCGGGTTGTAATCGCCCGAAGCGCCGGCGTACTGGATGATCTGGGTGCGGGTGAGGTTGTCCACGACCTGTTCGCTGTGCTGGTCGCCGACGCTGAGGTTCGCTTTGCTGAGCGGCATCGTTAGCTCTTTCCTGCTGTGGCTTCCCGGTGGTGACCGCTACTCGACGACGCGAGAGGTCTGGACGCCGACGGAGCGGGCGGTCACGACGAGGATGCCGTCCTGGTTGTAGTACTCGGTGATCGACTCGCTGAAGTTGAGCGAGCCGCCGCGGCGGCCTTCTCGGGTCCAGGTGTTGCCCGGTTTGTCGACGGCCTTGAGCACGTCCCCGGGCTGGATCGGCGCGTGGTACTCGTAGTGCTGCTCGGCGTGGAAGCCGGTGCCTCCGCTACCACCGGAAGAATCCCGCTTGATGCCGGTCGGTTCCTTGCCCGAGCCGAACCAGGGCTGGCCGACGACGGGTCGCAGGCTGTAGCCCTCGGTGAACTGCGCGGAGGCCTGGACGAAGGTCGGCGGGGGGATGACGTGGCCGGGTTCGGTCTCGGTCGCGGCGTCGGCGTTGTGGTAGATGGGGTTGTTGTCGCCAATTGAGCGGGCGAAAAGCATGATGTGCCCGGCTTCAATCGGGAAGTGGTCGGTTGCCACTGGCGGGTCCTTTCAACGTGTCCTGGAGCGTACGGGCGATAGCTTAACGGACACTGTCGTGAGCATCGAATGAACGGTCGGTTGCAATGACAAAGCCGTTTGCCGAGTTGCGAGTCGTGGAGCTGGCGGGTTCGCATGCCGGTGCGTTCAGCGGCAAGATGTTCGCCGACTACGGCGCGCAGGTGGTCAAGATCATCCCACCCGACGGCGACCCGCTGATCCATCACGGCGAGGTGTTGAAATCGCACGCGTTGGGCGACGCGGAGGTCGGTTCGATCTGGGCTTACTGCAATACGTCAAAGCAGATTGTGGCGGCTGAATCAGGCTCATCGGAAGTCAGGGAACTGATATGCGGCTCGGACGTGGTGATTGAAAGCTCGGCGCCGGATCCGCTGGTTCCGACGACGGCCGAGCTTGATGCTTCACGTGTGGTGCGGGTGTACCTATCGCCGTTTGGACTTGACGGGCCGTGGTCAGATCGGCGATCAAATGTGTTCACCGATGACGCCGCCGGTGGTCACATGTATCTGAACGGCGAACCGGGTCGGCATCCCTTCCGGCGCCACGGTCGACATACGGAGTACTCCGCCGGGATGTATGGCTTCATTGGCGCGATGGCAGCGTTGATTGCACGCGAATCGACCGGCCTGGGCCAGACGGTTGAGGTGTCGCATCTAGAAGCGATGGTCGCGATGCATCAGCACACGACGACGATGTGGACGCACGCCGGTCACATCTTGCAGCGGGACGGGAACGCCCAGCCAGGCATGTGGCATCCGGCGGGCGTCTACGAGTGCGCTGATGGCTTCATCTTCCTCGGCCATGCGACCGGGACGAAGCTGGAGCCGTTTCTCCAGGCCGGCGGCATGGGTCATCTGTTTGACGATCCCCGGTTCGCGACCAACGAGTCGAGAGGGCGAAACAAGCGTGAGTTCGATGACGCGTTGCGCCCCTGGTTGATGTCGCGCACATCCCGGGAACTCTGCGAGCTGGGCGAGGCCACATTTTCGCCGATGGGCCCCGTCTGGAGCACGCACGAGTTCCTCGCGGACCCGCATATGGCTGCGCGCGAGTTCTTTGTGCCGCTCGACGAAGATCTCGGCACGGAACTCATTCCCCGCGGGCCGTTCCGATTGGGTGGCGATCTGGCAGGCGGGTCGCCTCGACCGCCGAGGAGCGCGACGCTGGACGAGCTGCGGGACCGCGGTGATGAGGGAGCTTCGACGACCGACGCTCGAATCCTGCAGGACGGTCCGCTATCAGGGGTACGGATTCTCGATTTGACCCGGGTCTGGGCCGGCCCGATCGCCGGTCGGCTGCTCGGCGATCTGGGCGCCGAGGTCATCCATATTGAGTCGCCGTGGAATCGTGGCCCTGAGGAAGTTGCCGAGGAACTCGCCGAGCTCACGCATCTGTACCTGGACAATGAACTGGGCGAGCGCCCCTGGAATCGGAACGGCGGATTCAACAAGTTGGCACGAAACAAGAAAGGGCTGTCGCTCGACCTGTCAACCAGTCGGGGTCAACAACTGTTCCGCGAGCTGATCAGCGAGTCGGACGTCATCCTGGAGAACTTCTCCCCTCGGGTGATGCCGCAGTGGGGTCTTGATTGGGATTCGCTGCAGGGGATCAATCCGGCGATCGTCCACACGTCCATGCCGGGCTACGGCGCCACGGGCCCCGGCGCCAATCGGGTCGCGCTGGGACCGGTGATTGAAGCGGCGACGGGGATGACGATGATGGCGGGCTACGCCGACGGCATCCCGTTCCGTTCGGGCGTGGCCTGGCCGGACCCGGTGTCGGGCATGAGCGCCGTCGCAGGCACGCTGGTCGGTCTGTGGCGTCGGCTGTCGTCGGACGGAGAAGCGCAGCGGGTAGAGACGGCGATGATCGAGTCGATGGGATCGTTCGCCGGAGATGAGCTGCTCTCGGCTCAGGTTGTTGGTCAGCCGCCGCCTCGACGCGGCAATCGAGAGCAGGGCGTCGCGCCGCAAGGCGTGTACCGGTGTCTGGGCGAAGACCGCTGGATCGCGATCTCGGTCACCTCGGACGCGGAATGGCGGTCTCTCTGCCAGGTGGCGGAGCTGCCGGATGAGTGGATCGCCTGGGAGCTGTGGGAGCGAGAGGCGCGGCAGGACGAGATTGATGTCGCGTTGAACATCTGGAGCCGTTCGATCTCGCCGACCGACGCGACGTTGCGACTCCAGGCAGCCGGCGTGATCGCCGCCGGCCTGGCCGATGCGCGGGATTTGCTGGAGTCCGAGCAGCTTGCGGCGAGGGAGTTCTGGGCTGAGGTTGGCGGAATCGATATGGGCGTACTGCGCTACCCGGGATGCCCGATTCGCCTCAGCGATACGCCGGCGACCTACCGCCGCGGCGCTCCCGGGTTAGGCGAGCACAATGTCGAGGTGCTGACGGAAGTGCTGGGCATGACCGAGGAAGAGGTCGAGGAGCTGCTGGCAGACGGTGTGCTGGCGAATCGTCCGCCCAGCCTGGCGGCGATGACGAAGCCTCGACTCTGACAACAGCGTGTGGTCGGGGTGGGCGGATTTGAACCGCCGGCCTCACGGCCCCAAACCGTGCGCTCTGCCAAGCTGAGCTACACCCCGGTTGTGCTCACTCTATGGGCTCGGACGCCTCAGTCGACCTGCACCGCGCCGATCAAGTCGGAAACATCGGTGACACCGTTGTCACGGCAGTACTCGATCAGTTCCTCCAACACCCGAATCGAGGCATAGGGATCGCGGAACGAGGCCGTCCCCACCTGTATCGCGCTGGCGCCTGCAAGCAGGAACTCGACCGCGTCGCGGCCGTCGACGATGCCGCCGCAGCCAATGACGGGAATGTCGACAGCGCGCGCTGTCTCCCAGACCAGGCGCAGCGCGAGCGGCTTGATCGCCGGACCGGTGAGTCCGGCGACCGGACGGTTGGTTCGTGGCCGCCGCGTGCTGACGTCGATATTCATGCCGACGAAGGAGTTGGCCACACAGAGCGCGTCTGCGCCAGCTTGCTCACAGGCTCGGGCAACCACGCTGATGTCGGTCACGTCGGGCGTGAGCTTGGCGATCACGGGCAGCGTGGTCGAGGTGACGACCGCTTCGACGACGCGGGCTGCGGCAACGGGATCGCGGCCGAACGCGACGCCGCCGACATCGAGATTCGGACAGGAAATGTTGACTTCGAGGCCGGCCACACCGGGCGCGCCATCGAGCACCTGGGCGAGGCGGGCGAACTCGTCGACCGTATCGCCCAGCATGTTCACCACAACAGGCACATCCCAGGTCTCCCAGACCGTCGCGACTTCGCTCAACAGCTTGCGGACGCCGATGTTCTGGAATCCGATGCTGTTCAGCATTCCGGCCGGGGTCTCGACGATCCTGGGCGTGGGATTGCCGCGGCGCGGTTTGAGCGTGACGCCCTTCGAGAGGATGCCGCCAAGCCGGTTGATGTCAAACAGGCGTGCGAGCTCGAGGCCGTTGCTCGACGTGCCGGACGCGGTCATGACCGGGTTGCGGAGGATCAGTTCACGCTTGGCGCCGGGGGCGAGATCGACGCTCAAGTTGGGCATCAACGCATGAGACGGCGCACGTGTCGCGCCTGGTATTGCGCTTGGTGTTGCGGCGATGGGCGTGGACATACTGGCTCCTGCCACGCATGCTAGGGCGCGGGTAGAGTGCTCAACCTAGATGGTGGTGGGAGCCTGAAGTTGGCCGGGATAGTGGTTGGGCTAGTTGTCGCTCTCGACGCTTCGTCGGCGCTTCGAGATGCCCATGTCGTTCCAGCGCGAGCGGCCCTCCTGGCGGTCCCAGATCGAGTCCTCAGAGGAGTTGCGGAACTCTTTGGTCTCGCCGCAGCTGCAGACACCCATGGACATCGGCCCGTTCGGGGCATCGATCACCCAGTGGTGGATGTGAGTGGGCGCTTCGGTCTTCAGACGAGTCTTGGAGGGCATTCGTTGAACCTTCCTGGGACTGGGTAGCCGGACTGAGGACGCAGCCCGCGCTCTGGCAGACCCATGTGAGCAGGACGCTACGTTTGCGAACTTTGCTGGGCAATACACCATGCGACACACGTCTCGCGCGCTTGTAAAGTGGAATACGCGCCTGTAAGTACTTGACGGTTTGGAGCTCGATCAGGTTCCAGAGTTGCGCATTCGGAACGTTTCAGGCGCCGAGATCTCAGTGACGTAACATCGGATCTCGGGTCGGCAGCAGAGGTCCGGGGCGACTTTGAGGTACGATGCAGTTAGCGCGGATTGGCTCTGCCGCCGAAGCGGGCATGACTCCAAGCGCACATACTGACATTGATATTGCACCAAGACGACTCCGCACTTCACACGACCGGCCCGGATGGGTCGACTTCTCGCCAGCACCGCACCGGGCTCCAGCCATGTATTCACTGTATCCCGATCTGCCGGATCGGGAACTGAGGTAGCCGTGGTCTGGCGGAGGTTGAGGAGTCGAGGTGACGGTCGGGACGGGAACGGGGACGGCATGACGTTGAGCGATGAAACAGTACGCGACGCCCTGCGGACGGTGCGCGATCCACAACTGGGTCGAGACCTGATCTCGCTGCGTATGTTTGGTGGATCGGTGATCGATGGCGGCTCGGTCACGGTGCATCTGACGCTGCCGATGCACGGCTACCCCGCCCTGGACGAGCTGAAGGATCGAATCTCCAACGCATTGGCGAAGGTCGGGGCCGATGCGGTCGACTACGACATTCGCATCGATGTGCCGTCCTGGCAGGGGAGCGGTCAACAGGCCGCGATTGGCGGGGTCAAGAACATCATCGCGGTGGCTTCAAACAAGGGCGGCGTGGGCAAGTCGACGATTGCGACCAACCTGGCGGTGGCGTTGGCGCACTCGGGCGCGGCGGTTGGTCTGGTCGACGCCGACGCGACCGGCCCCAACCTGCCCACGATGTTTGGCCTGCCCAGCGGATATCAGGCGGAGAGCGACCGAGGTCTGCATCCGGTTGAGCGCTACGGAGTGAGGGTCGTCTCGCTGGGCTTCCTGATTCCTCCGGGTGCGCCGGTGGTCTGGCGGGGGCCGATGATCGGTTCGGCTATCCGGCAGTTGCTGCACGATGTCGAGTGGGGCGAGATCGATTACCTGCTGATCGACTTGCCGCCGGGCACGAGCGACGCTTCGATGTCGATGGCTCAGGAAGCGCCGATTGCCGGAGCGGTGGTCGTCTCGACGCCGCAACAGGTGGCGCTGGAAGACGCAAGCAAGGCGGTGACAATGTTCGAGAAGCTCGACGTGCCGGTGTTCGGCATTGTCGAGAACATGTCCTACTTCATCACGCCGGATACCGGTCAACGGCTGGAGATCTTTGGGCATGGCGGCGCACGAGACGCCGCGGACGATCTGGAAATTGACTTCCTGGGCGAGGTTCCTCTGGCAACCGAGGTCCGAGCGGGCGGCGACGACGGCAAGCCGATCGTCGCGTTCGACGCGGAGAACCCGGCGGCCGAGGCGTTCGCCGCGATTGCGACGAGGGTTGCAGTCAAAGCGGCGGCATCGGCGCTGTTACAAGCGCCGACAATCCCCGTCCTATGAACGGAAAGCTAGGTAATGGCAAGGTTTTTGAGGCGAGCCGCATCGACTGACGGCTCCGCCGACGAGCAGAACGGACAAGAGACGCAGCCGGCAGCGAAGGACGCTGCGCCGGCTCTGGAATCTGAGAAGCGACCGGCGATGAACTCGCTGGTGGAGGCTCCAGCGAGAGCGCCATCACGGCGTGGCTCGCGGCGCCGAGGCTCGGGCGCGAACGGTTCCAACACGCGAGCGACCCCGGCCGCGACCACGAACAAGCAATCGGGGCGTCGCGGATCCCGACGTGGTTCGCAGGAGACGCAACCGTCCGACCCGACGGAGAAGATGCTGGCGCTGCTGGAACGTCAGACCTCGTTGCTGGAGCAACAGGGCCAGACGATTGAGCGGCTGGCCGAGTCGCAGGCGCTACTGACCGAGACGCTGCTTGGACAGCGCGGCGAAGATGCGATCCCTGCGCGCATCGAAGTGCTGCCGAGGCTGGCGATCTTCGTTGACGTGCCCAACATCCTCTACGGCGCGGAGTCGTCGGGCGTGCGCCTCAACTGGGGCAAGGTCGCCGACTTCCTGTCGCACGGGCGGACGCTGGTGCGCGCGATCGCGTATGCGCCGATCTCGGACGATCCGACGGCGCGGACCGAGAACGAACGCTTTGTCGTTCCGTTCCTCGACCACGGCTATCGCATCGCGACCAAGCCGCTGAAGCGATTCACCGGTGGTTCGGTCAAGGCCAACTTCGACGTCGAACTGGCGATCGATGTGCTGACGATGTCGGACCGCGTGGACGTGATCGTGCTGGTCTCCGGAGACGGGGACTTCCGCCGGCTGGTCGAGATCGTCGGGGCGCGCGGCGTCCGGGTCGAGGTGATGGCCTTCGGTAAGAGCACATCGTCCGACCTACGACAGGTCGCGGACCGTTACATCGACATCGCCCAGTACGCCGACCAGCTTCGGGACTGACCTTCCGCAGCAGTCGGGCGTCCAGGGTTCACTCCGCCTGGAAGTAGCGGGCTCCGTTGCGTCGAGCGGCTCGGCCGAGGCCGGGGTACGTGAAGTGGCCCGAGGCGATGAGCGCGTTCTCCGCCTCGATCTGATCGAACAGCTTGTGCCGGCTGGCGGTTGAATCGGTCGTGTTGACGTCAGCGCCGGGACACCAGTCGGTCTCAGTGAGCTGCACGAGGTGATGCGCCGCGTCGCCGAGGACGTACGCCTTCTCTCCTCCGCTGCTGACCGCGAACGAGACGTGACCAGGGGTGTGACCGGGCGTCGGCACGGTGATCACCTCGGACGTGAGCGCGTGTTCGCCCTCAACGAAGTCGACCAGCCCGGCGTCGACGATCGGGCCCAGGACGTTGTCGTAACCGGCGCCCTGCTTCAGTTCGTCGCTGCTGGTCCAGTAGTCCCACTCGGCCTGTTGGATCAGATGCCTGGCGTTGGGGAACTGCGGTACGGGCGTCCCGTCGTTGTCCCAGGTATTCCAGCCGGTGTGGTCGAAGTGGAGGTGCGAAAACGCGACGATGTCGATGTCGTCGGGCGACACGCCAGCCTCCTCCATCACCGTGGGCAGCGCCGCTGGTTCCTTGAGCGGCATCGGAGCGGGACGGCCGCCAATGCCCGAGTCAACCAGGATCGTGGCGCCCTGTGAGATCACCAGCCAGGCTCCGAGATTCAGGACGATGTTGCCTTCGTCGTCGAGCAGGTCTCGGTAGTTGTACCAATCGGAATCCTGGGTTTGGTCGAAGAATGCGGTGGGAGGCAGGACGGCCCATGAGTCCTGGACCGCGATGAGCGTCGCGCCGCCAACTTCAACCTTGTGAAACAGTCCCATGGTCGCCACCTCTCTAGTGCATGTCATGAGGACGTATGCGCTAGGGAGGCTAGCGGATTAGGGGCCCTCCACCTGGTCTCCGAGCCGGTATGACTCGTCCAACAATTCGATCGCGTGGGTCGAGCGGGGCATCATCCGCCGCTCGTCATCGAAGCGGGCAATGCCGGCATCGAGCTGGAGCATGCAGCCCGGATTCGCCGTACAGACCTGCTGGGCATCTGTGGAGAGGACATCTTCCATTTTTTCCGCCAGCACTCGCTGGGAGATCTCGCTCTGCACGACGGAGTAGATGCCGGCCGATCCGCAGCACTTGTCGGGCTTGCGCATCTCGCTGAGCGTCAGACCGGGAATGCTGCGCAGGACGTCTCGAGGTGCGCTGCGAACGTTTTGCGCGTGAGAGAGGTGGCAGGAGTCCTGGTAGGTGACGGTTCGCTTGATCCGGCCCTGAGGCGCCTCGAATCCGATTTCGACGAGGTACTCGTGTACGTCGCGGACGCGGGCCGCGAAGGCGGCGGCGCGTTCCCTGTAGTCGGGATCGTTGCGCAGCAGGTGACCGTACTCCTTGAGATGCGAGCCGCAACCGGCGGCGTTGATCAGAATTGCGTCCGGCAGGTCGTCAGACTCGGGCGTGAAGGCGTCGATGTTCCGTTTCGCGAGCGCTCGGGCCGCCTCGATGTCGCCGCCGTGGGCGTGCAGGGCGCCGCAGCAGACCTGGGCGTCGGGCGCGTCGACCGCGACGCCGTTGCGGGTGAAGACCCTGACGGTCGCGCGATGCGTCTCGGGATAGGCGAGCGGCATCATGCATCCGGTGACAAGAGCGGCACGGCCTCGGACCGGGTGCGAGGGCCTGACGTTCTCGGCTTCGTTGTTCACGTAGAAGGGTTGATCGGCGACGGGCGAGAGTTCGTCGATGTCGGCCAGTTTCGGGGCGAATCGTCGCAGGAGTCCGGTTCGGCGGACGATCGCCTGCAGTCCGGTGCGCTGGTAGATCATCAGTCCGTAGCCGGCCAGGCGTATGCGTCGCGGGTAAGGAAACAGCCCGCGCATGATTAGTCGCCAGATAATCCGCTGTCGTCGCGGCCACTTGTCGTGGGCGAACGCTTCGGCGCGTGTGGCTTCCATCAGCCGGCCGTAGGGGACTTTCGAGGGGCATGCGGTCTCGCAGGCTCGACATTGCAGGCACTGGTCGAAGTGCTGCTGGACTCTCGGCGACCACTCGATGCGGCCGCTGTCCAGGCCGCGCATGAGCGCGATTCGACCTCGGGGAGAGTCGGTCTCGACGCCGAGATCGTGGTAGGTGGGACAGGCGTTGAGGCAGAAGCCGCAGTGGACGCAGAGACCGAGTTCGGCGGCGTCGGGGCGATCTTCCGTGAGCCAGATCGTTTCGTTGGACGGCGGCGGGGAAGCGATGCTCATGGATGCAGCTTAGATTCCGTCCACGTAGCGGCCGGGATTGAGCAGTGACTGCGGATCGAACTCGCGCTTGATGTTGTGCATCAGGCGAGCGCCTGGTCCGGCCGGGCCCCACACGTTGATGGTCTCCTTGAGTTCGGTCGGCGCGGTCTCGACGGTCAGGCGGCCCCGCAGGGGTCCGAGCTGTCGTCGCAGGTGATCGATGGTCTCGGCGTCAATCGACGGAACCTCGAGGAACATCAAGCCGGAGTCTGCGGCTGCAATCCAGGAGGAAGCGTCCGGCAACTGTTGGCTGAGGATCTGTTGGGCGTTGCGGAGATTGGCCGGCGGAAGGCCGACGCGCAGTCTCACGTGCCGACTGTCGGTCTGCAGTTCGAGGTCGGCGACCGCTTGCCAGGTTTCGACGATCGCGCTGGTCGTGCGCTCAGGAGCGTCGAGTCCGGTCTGGCGCACCGCGTTGAGGGCCTGGGACAGGACCTCGGACGCCGCCGATTCCAGGCCGTTTGCGCGTAGCAGAAGCGAGGGCTGATCGTGGAGGATCTTGGCGCCCAGGCCACGGGCGTCGGCGGCGGCGTCGGGGGAGAGGACGACGCAGCCGTTGAGAAACGGCGCGGCTTGCGCGGCAGCGTGGGCGGCGGCCAACGCCGCTTCGAACGACGGTGCGTTGAGGGCGACGATCTGGTCGCTCGCCGGTTGTGGCCGGAGCTTGAAGGTGAGCTCGACGATGACCCCGAGCGTGCCCAGCGACCCGGCGAACAGCTTGGGCAGGTCGTAGCCGCTAACGTTCTTGACGACGCGTCCGCCACCCTTGAATGGCGTGCCGTCGGCCTTGACCATCCGCATCCCGATGAGCCAGTCCCGGGGACCGCCAAACGAGTTTCTGCGCAGTCCGCCGCGGCCCACGGCGGCGATGCCCCCGAGTGTGGCGCGCTCGAATCGCGGATGATCGAGCGGCAGGAACTGTCCGTTCACGGCGAGATGCCGCTGCAGATCGGCGAGCGTCATTCCAGCTTCCACGGTGATCGTGAAGTCATCGGGCTCGTACTCGACGACTCGATTGAGCCCCGTCAGGTCGAGCGCGAGATCGTATCGGCTCGGAGGCATGCCAAGCTCAAGCATGGTCCGACCGCCCACTGGCACGACGGCGATGTCATGGCTCATGGCCTGGGACTGAACACGCTCGATCTCGCCGCTCGTATCGGCCTTGATCGCAGCGCGCGGTGCGCGGCCGTCGACTTCGTAACGTTGCAGCCGAGCAGTGTCGGTGTCGACGTGGTCGAAGAGCGATTCGATCCCTGAGGCGCTGGTGGCCTCAGCGTCCGCCATCGCGGCTTCCCGGCCTCGAGCAGTGGCTCATACGAACGCCTTGGGGCCAAACTTGGCGATCTGGTGCTGCGCGTGCTGGTGACCGGCTTCGCCGCAACCGTGGCCCTTGGGGAAGATCTTGCAGGGGTTGAAGTTCTCTGTTGGCCCGAAGGCAGCTCGCAGCGACTTCATGGTGTCCATGTCGGCGTCGGTGAAGATCCAGGGGAGGTAGTCGCGCTTTTCCAGGCCGACGCCGTGTTCACCGGTGATCGCGCCACCGGCGTCGACGCACAGGCGCATGATCTCGCCGCCGGCATCGAGCACACGCTCGGTTGCTCCAGGCTCAAGTTCGTCGAACAAGAGGCAGGGGTGCAGATTGCCATCGCCCGCGTGGAACATGTTGGCCACCGGCAGGCGATAGCGCTCGGCAATCTCGTAGACGCCGTCGAGCACGTCGGGCAGCTTGGTCCGCGGCACCACTCCGTCGAGCAGGTAGTAGTTGGGCATGATCTGCCCGAGCGCGCCGATCGCGCCCTTTCGACCTGCCCAGAGATGTTCGCGTTCCTCAGGGTCGGTGGCTGAGCGGACCTCGCGCGGTTCGAAGCGGTTGAGGATACCTTCCACGCGCGCGCCTTCCGCCTCGACCTGAGAATCCGGCCCGTCCACCTCGACCAGCAGCACGGCCTCGGCGTCGAGCGGGAATCCGGTGTTGAGCACCGGTTCAACCGCGGCGATCGTCATCTTGTCGATCATCTCGAGCGCCGCGGGCACGATGCCGGAAGCGACCACGGCTGAGACCGCGTTCGAAGCCTGGCGGACGCTGTCGTAGATGGCGAGCATCGTGCGCACGGCGGTCGGACGCGGCACGAGGCGAACCAGCACCTGCGTCACGATTCCGACGGTACCTTCGGAGCCCACCACGCAGCCGACGAGGTCGTAGCCCGGTTCGTCACGGGTCTCGTGACCGATCCACTGGACTTCACCGTCGGCGGTGACCAGTTCCAGCGCCAGCACGTGGTTGGTCGTGGTACCCCAGGCGAGCGTGTGCGGCCCGCCCGCGTTTTCGGCCACGTTGCCGCCGATCGTGCAAGCGCGCTGCGAGCTGGGGTCGGGCGCGTACGCGAGTCCGTGGCGCTCGGCTTCGGCGCCGAGGTCGAGATTGACGACTCCCGGCTGCACCAGCGCGGTCTTGTTTTCGGCGTCGACCTCGAGGATGCTTCGCATTCGGTTCATGCCGATGATCACACCGCCTTTGACGGCGAGCGCGCCACCGCTCAGGCCCGTGCCGGCGCCGCGGGGTGTCACAGGCGCGTCGTACTTGTTCGCAATCTTAATCAGGTTGATGACG
This sequence comes from Dehalococcoidia bacterium, assembly GCA_965208665.1. Classification (GTDB taxonomy): domain Bacteria; phylum Chloroflexota; class Dehalococcoidia; order Bin125; family Bin125; genus Bin125. The sequence continues at coordinate 470,110 of CBDBPH010000002.1, read as the reverse complement.
TCGTCGGTGTTGGCGGGCAACGCGATGACGTCGGGGTTGCCCCGGTCGATCGTTCCGTCGTACTCGTACACGACGAGGTCGTCGTCGTGCCAGACGACCGCCTGCTCGCCGATCGCATCGATCAAGTCCTGGACCATCGGGGTTGGCGTCTTCATGGTTCGATGATAGTGGGCCGCCTGATGCGGCCAACTGCTCCCTAGTGCTTCCAGCGTCGGTCGAGGAAGTCGATTACGGCCCTATTGAAGCGATCCGGCTGTTCGAGGTAGACCGAGTGCCCGGCCTCGGGCACGACGACGAATTCCGAGCCATCCATCGCGCGATGCGATGCCTCCATCGCCTTCCAGGGAATGATCCGGTCGTGTTCGCCGACGATGTACAGCATCGGCATGCCGAATTGGCGGAGCAGCGGCATCGACGATCCGCGCCAGGTAGCGAGTCCCGGAGTCGGCGCGAGGAACGTCGAGGGCCGCCTGGGGTTCCAGCCGTTCATGCGTCGGTAGAGCCAGGTCAGTTGCGGGTCGTTCTGCTCGGTCGACGGCGCCAGCGCGCGTTGGCGCAGGGATTGGCCCGCCACTGTCCTGTAGTGCGCGGCCTGGATTTCACGGACTTCGTCATTGACCGCTCCGGCCAGTGTGCCGGAGAGGATGAGCGCTTCGATGCGTCCTGGGAATATCAGGGCGAATGGGGTCGCGGTTCTGCCGCCCATGGAATGAGCGATCATCGCGAACCTGTCGATGTTCAGGTGCTCCAGCAGGGCGTGCAGATCGTGGGGGAAGGCTCGGCGACCCGGACCGCCGGGGACATCGCGGCTCAGTCCGAAGGCGCGGTGATCGAAGGTGATCGTGTAGTAGTGCTCGCTAAAGACAGGGACGTTACGCCACCAGACGAGATGATTGCCGCCAGCTCCGTGGGCGAGGATCAGCGGCGGCGCGCTCGGGTCGCCATGCGCTTCGTAGTAGAGATCGATCTCGTTGCAGTGGAGGAACGGCACGGTGTGTTCCGGCGGTTTAGGCGTCGCCGGAGGCTTGTGCCGCCTCGAGCACCAGCTCGATGCAGCGCTCGGCGGTGAGGCGCTTGTTGCCCTCACGGTCGGAGTCCCAGACCTGCCGCTCCGCGTGGACTCGATCGCCTGGTCCGACACAAGCGATCCAGACCGTCCCGACCGGGCGCGAATCTGAGCCTCCGGATGGACCGGTGATGCCGGTTTCTGCGATGCCGATGTCGGCGTTCAGCGTGTCCCTGACTCCGCGCGCCATCGCAGCTGCCGCCTCCTCGGACACGGAGCCGTGCTCGCGCAGCAAGTCTCGCGAGACGCCGATCAGGTCGATCTTCGGATAGTTGTGGTAAGGAGACGCCCCACCAATCCAGACCTTCGAGCAGCCCGGGACGTCGGTGATCCAGTGGCCGATCAAGCCTCCAGTGTCGGTCTCGGCGGTCGCGAGCGTGAGTTCTCGTTCCGCGAGCGTGTCGATCAAACGCTGCGCGATCGGTTCGGCCACGTTGATCGGCTCTCGCCTAGTCCTCGTTGCCGGTGGAGCGGTCCCAGGCGAACATCAGGATCAGGATGAAGGTGACGAGCACGATGAACGGGGCGAGCAGGATGGAGAATTCGTACCACTCTTCGCGGTCGAAGTTATTGACTCCGGTACCGCCTTCGTCGGGCTCGGCCTGTTGGGGCAGGTTGAGTTCCGCCTGGGCAGGAGCGGCGTCCGCCGCGAGGAGGTCGCCGGCGTCGGAGAAGATGGGTTGGATCGCGGCGATCGCGATCAGAGCGAGGGCGGCAGCCAGCGAGATTCGCGCCATCGGCTTGATGATTGCTCGCAATGCCTCTCGCATGGTCTTCCCCTCCACTGGCTTGCTCTCTTGGCCGCCCGTATAGGTTATTCCAGCGCGCCCTCTCGCGCGAGGGCGTCGATCTTGTCCTGGTCGTATCCCAGCATGCGGCTGAGCACGTAGTCCGTGTCTTCGCCCAGCCTCGGCGCGGGCGAGACGATCTCGGCCGGCGTCGCCGAGAGCTTCCACGGTGGCGGCAACACGTGCCGCAGCCCGGTTTCCGGGGGTCGAACGCTGACCGCGCCACCGCGCGCCTGGAAGTTCTCCGAGTGGTGGATGTCGCTACCCCAGACCGATGCGGCCGCTGGAACGCCGGCCGCTCGCAGCGTCTCTGCTGTCTCGACTGCCGACTGCTCGGACGTCCACGCTTCGATCATCGGCTTCAGTTCATCTCGGTGTTTCCAGCGCTTGAGTCCGGTGCGGAATCTGGGGTCTTCACGGAGATGATCGAGGCCGCTGGATTCGCAGAGCGACGTCCACTCCTGGTCGTTGCGGCAAGCGATGGCGATCCAACCGGATTTTGCGCCCTTGTGGTCATTCGAGTAGGCCTCGGGCGCGCGCATCGAGGCACAACGAAACACGTCATGCGGCGCATACGCTCGGTGACCGTTGCCTAGCCGATCGCCGTCGCTGCCGAGCAGGTCAACGTGCAGGAACTCCTCCGCGATGTGCATCCCGATCGCTTCGGACGACGACGCGTCGATGAACTGACCCCGGCCGGTTCGCTTGCGATAGTGGAATCCAGCGAGCATGGCCATGGCGGCGGCGGTGCCGGCACGCAGATCGATGGAGCCGCCCATCATGACCGGCGGCTCCTCAGGTTCGCCGGTGAGATACGAGAGCCCGCTCATCGCGGCAAAGGTCGGAGCGTACCCGGTGTAGTTGCGCTCAGGTCCGGTAGCTCCCAACGCTGAGGCGGAGAGCATGACGATGTCGGGATTCTCCTTGCGCAGGTCGTCGTAGCCGAGCCCGAGTTTCTCAAGGATGCCGGGTCGGAAGTTGTCGATCGCGCCGTCGGCGGTCCTGGCGAGGTCTCGGATGACCTGCTTCGCGCCGTCCATCTTGAGGTTGAGCTGGATCGAGTACTTGTTCAGGTTGACTTCATTGAACATCGGCGCCTGATTGACGCCGCCCTCGAACGAGCCCATGGCGAGCGAGCGTTGACGCGAATGATCGATGCGCGTCACCGATTCGATCTTGATCAACTCGGCGCCGAGCAGCGCGAGCTGCATTGCGCCGTAGGGTCCGGCCCAGGCCCAGGTGAAGTCGATGATGCGCTTGCCCGAGAGCGGGCCGGATCGCGTTGCGGGGCCCAGCAGGCCGTGATGTCCGTTGTGACCGTTCTGGGCAATCGGTCCGTTCGTTGTTGTGGTCATCCGATGACTCCAGCTCGTCGGGCTTGTGCGGGCGTCCAGGGTGAGAGATGCGGTCGGGCAACGTCGGCGCTCGATGATCCGAGCAGCGGCGCGGCCGAGCGGCGGGCGCGTTCCGATCCGGTCCATTGGGCGGCGAACTGGGGATAGCGGCTGCTCGGCGCGACGGGATGGTCGAGCAGGTCGAAGAAGCCGCGTACGCGTTCCTGTTCCGAGTTCATGACTTCGGACGGCCGCATGACCGGTCCGGCTGGCGCGCTGTTGGATTGCAGCGCGCGGAAGACCTCGTCGCGCGTTCGAGCGCGGGCCCACTCCTCGATTGCGTCGCTGGCCTCATCGCCGAGTTGCATCCGATCGATCAGGTTGCCGTCTGCGTCGAAGGCCCAGGCCGGGTCGCCCATGGCTTTGATCAGTCCGGCCCACTGGTGCGATTGCGGCGTGACGGCGATTAGATGGCCGTCCGAGCACTCCAGCCGACCGCCAAACGCGCTGCCGCCCTTGGTCGGTGGTCGCGGCGGCGGTCCGCCGTCGTTGTGGGCGATCGAGATGTCGACGCGGTCCATGTTCATCATGGCGTCGGTCGAGGCGACGTCGACGATCTGTCCGTGGCCGTAGCGCTCGCGGGCGATCAGCGCAGCCCAGATGGCGAGCGCGAGGGCGGTGCCGCCGTCGGCCTCGTGAACCTTGGCTCCGGCCATCAGCGGAGCTCCAGTGTTGGCCCCGAGGTTGCGCCGCACGCCGGCGGCCGAGCCCGAGGCGTGCGCCCGCGTGAGCGCCGTCGACGGCCACTCCGCCGCGCTGCCGACCAGGCCGAACGGCGTGACCGCGGCGATGATCAGCTGCGGATAGCGCTCGCGCAGCACGTCGGGACTGAGATCGAGCGCGGCCAGCTGAGCCGGTGTGCGGTCGGTGATGAAGATGTCGGCCGCTGCAACCAACCCCTGCAGTATGCGCCGACCGGCCGAGGTCTCCAGGTCGAGCACCACGCTCCGTTTGGACGTGTTGTAGGCCAGCCAGGTTGTCGAGGTCTCGCGATGAGGCGACGGCTCGGCGAACGGGGCCATGCGACGCGCCATGTCGCCGTCAGGCGCTTCGATCTTGACCGTCTCGGCGCCGGCGTCGGCCAACAGCTTCGAGGCGAAGGGACCGGCGACTTCCTCGGCCAGCTCGACGACTCGCAAGCCCTCGAGCAGCGGAGGACCGAGTTCAGGCTGGGCGATGACAGGGTCGGGGGAATCGGTGGTCATTCGCAGACAGTCTAGAACGGAGTGGTGGCTGCTCATAGACTGCCAGCGATGAGCGAGCACACCAACGGCGAGCAGGGATCCGAGACGCCGGGCCCGTACGAGGGCGTGCGTGTGCTGGAGTTGGCGGAGGGTATCTCGGGACCGTTCGCGGGTCGCTGGCTGGCGGCGCTCGGCGCCGACGTGGTCAAGGTCGAGCGAACGACCGGTGATCCGTCACGTGCGTTCGGCCCATGGCCCGACGATCTGCCGGACGACGAGACCAGCGGCCTGTTCCTCTACCTGAACGGCGACAAGCGTTCAGTGACCCTGAACCTGGAGACCTCGGACGGCCGCGAGATCCTGCAGGAACTGGCTGAGTCGGCCGAGATCGTAATCGAATCGTTCGAGCCCGGGTATCTGGCGGAACGGGGACTGGGATACCAGGAACTGTCCCAGGACAACTCCGCACTGGTGATGATCTCGATTACGCCCTTCGGTCAGACGGGGCCGAACGCGAACCTGCCCGCGACGGAACTCACCCTCTATGCGGCCAGCGGACAGATGTGGCTGACCGGTCATCCGGCGAGAACGCCGCTGAAGAACGGTGGATCGCAGCCGTCATATCAGGCCGGGCTGAATGCGTTCGCCGCGGTCTCTTCCGCCTACTACGGCGCGGTGATGCACGAGCAGGGTTCCCACATCGACCTCTCGATGCAGGAGACATACGCGGCCATGGCCGAAGCGTTTCACAACCGCGCATCGCAGTTGGGGATCGAGACGCAGCGCGGAGGCAACTTCCTGAACGCGCTCTGGGGCATCTACGAGCTCTCCGACGGGTACGGCGGCATCTGCGCTCTGCCGCGCAACTACCCGGGATTCGCGAGAGCGGTCGGCCTGCCCGAGTTGCAGGATGAGCGGTTCTCGGATCCGGGCAATCGCCTGATCAACAACGATGAACTGATGGCGATCCTGTACGGCTGGTTCAGCGGTCAGACGCGACAGGGATTGATGGAACTGGGAATCGAACATCGGGTGCCGTTTGGCTTTGTCGCGACGTTCGAAGATCTTGCCAGTTCAGAGCACTTGCGGCAACGCAACTTCTTCGCCCAACGCGAGGACGAACGAGCGGGACAACTGACCTACCCGGGCCGGCTCTGGCTGAGCAACGAGCACGGGTGGAACACCGGCCCTGCGCCCACGCTGGGCCAGCACAACGTGGAGATCATCCATGGCGAGCTGGGCTACGAACGCGAAGACCTCGTCCGTCTGCGGGAAATGGATGCTATCTGATGTTTGATCCTGGCCGGCCCCTGACCGGCGTGCGCGTGGCCGACCTGACCATGATCTGGGCCGGCCCCTACGCGGCCAAGATCCTCGCCGACCAGGGCGCTGAGGTGATCAAAATCGAGTCGCCGCGCGCCTGGGACAACATCCGCACCCTGATCCCTCCGCCCGTGGCGCCAGGCGAACGCTGGTGGAACACCAACTTCTACCTGCACGAGTACAACCGCAACAAGAAGTCGTTGACGTTGGACCTGGGCTCCGAGGCAGGCAAGCAGGTACTCGCCAGACTGCTGCCCCATTGCGATGTGGTGATTGAGAACTACCGCACCGATGTGATGGACAACCTCGGCCTGTCCTACGACTGGCTGCGAGAGCAGAAGGAAGACATCATCGTGGTCGGCATGGCCGGATTCGGCAAGACCGGTCCGGAGAAGGACGCGGTCGGCTACGGCCCGATCATCGAGATGATGAGCGGGATGACCTCAACCTCGGGCTACGGCGATGACGGCGTGCCCTACAAGAGCGGCATCTCCTATGGCGACCCGATCGCCGGGATCTGCGCGGCGGCAGCGGTGGCGACGGCGCTGATCCAGCGCAAGCGGACGGGCAAGGGGCAGTACATCGACCTCGCGCAGCGGGAAGTGATGTCGACGCTCCTGGGCGAGTTCTACATGGACTGGGCGATGAACCAGCGGCTGCCCGAGCATATGGGCACCGGACACGACTGGATGTCGCCGCACAACGTCTATCCCTGCGCCGGCGACGACGAGTGGATCGCGATCTGCGTGCGCACCGACACCGAGTGGGAGGGTTTGACGCGGGCGATGGGCTCGCCCGACTGGGGCGAGCGTCCGGAATTCTCCGATCAGATCCTCCGCTGGGAGCATCGTGTGGAACTCGACGAACTGGTCGCCGCCTGGACGTCCTCGATGACGAAGACCGACATCTTCGCCGCCCTCCACGCGGAGCGCGTCCCCTCTTCGCCCGTCTGGAAGATGCTCGAGGTCATCCGTGAGCCCCACCTCAAGGCGCGCGGATTCTATGAACCGCTGCGGCATCCTGAGGTCGGCATCTGGTCGGTACATGGCTGGCTCTGGCGCAGCGACGGCGCTGGACCCTGCATCCTCGCTCCTGCTCCCGAGTTCGGCCAGCACAACGACGAGGTGTTGGGTGGACTGCTCGGCATTTCCGCTGAAGAGCGAGCTCGGCTTGAAGCAGACGGCATAATCGCCACGCAGCCCGAGGGCGTCCCTCTGGCCTCCGAGATGCCGCCTACGCCTTCGATGCTCTGACCACCTCCGCCGACTCCAGCGCTGCCCGGAAGTACTCGACATGCTCAGCCACGCTGCGCCCCACCGCCTGCGTCCAGGTCTCGGACGCATCCAGTCGTTTGCTGATTTCCACGACATCGTCGTGCCAATGCCAGGACTTGCTGATCGGGGCGGGAATCGCGATCCGTAACGGTCGTTCCTCCTCGGCCAGCCAGAAGTAGGCGTACCAGCCGTGCCGACGGACAATGCCCGCCTGCATCAGCAAGACGTAGGTCGTCCGCTCGTCCGGTGCCTCGTACTCCTCGTCCTGAGCGCAGCGCAGCAGAAAGTTGAAGATTGAGAACTGCCCGGATCGGGTGCCGGTCCGCAGCTGGCCGATCGCGCACAGACCGTCGGCAATCGCCATCAGCAACGCGGCGTGATCCAGAGGTAGTTGCGCCTCTTCGAGCGAGCTCGGCTGTTCGCCATCGCCCCTATTGCTGGTGGAACTCATCGAGAGTGGCGCGCAGGCCGCGCTCCTTGATCGACCGGTTCATCGCCAGCACAGGGTCGGAGAAGTGCGCGATCGCGTCGATCTCGACGCCGCTCATCATCGCCTCACGGAACCCCTGCACTTCCTGGGTTTGGTTGATCGCCTTCTTCTGGAGGATCAGAATCTCCTTCGGTGTCTTGGCGACCCATTCGACATAATCGTCGACGAACTGATCCAGTTCGTCGGCCGGCAGCGCTCGATTGAACAGGCCGATCTCGGCTGCTTCACGGCCGGAGATCATGCTGCCGACGGGGAAGAAGAACTCCTTGGCCCGCTTGGCTCCCACCTGCCAGGCCCAGTACGACGCCACGAATCCTGCTCCGAGCGGGAGTTGCGGTGCACCGACGCGGGCGTCCTCGGCCACGAATGTGACATCGCAGATCGTGGCCATCTGCGTGCCGCCGGCCAGGCAATGGCCGTGCACCTTGGCGATCACCGGGAGTCGCAAGTCCCAGATTCGCAGCCAGTTGCGGCTCAACTCTTCGAGTCCGTCTCGGTCGCGTGAGATGGCCGACGACTGGCTGGCGGCCACGCCGGAGCCTCCGGTCAGATCGTAGCCGGCGCTGAAGGCGCGGCCGGCGCCGGCCACGAGCGCCACGTGGATCGCGTCGTCCTGCTCCGCTTCGACGAGCACCTCGATCAGTTCTCGCTGGAGTTGACGGGAGATGGCGTTCAGCTTTTCCGGTCGATTGAGCGTGACGCGGGCAACGCGTCCGACCCGCTCGATGGCGATGGTTTCAGGCATGTGCACTTCCGCTGTACGGGATCGCTTGGAGTTCCCGTAGATCTCCGCCATCGTATTAGCTTGCAGCGGACATGCGCCTAGACTGCAGTCGGAGTTTGCCATGACCACAAGAAGAACTTCCGCGTCTGACCGGACCAATGAAGCACTCGACTTGCTATTGAATGTGGTGCTGTTCCGTGGGATGCCGCGACCGATGCTGTTGGACCTGGCTTCCAAACTGCGACCGGTTCGATACCGCGCACATACCGACATATTCCACGAGGGCGATGAAGGCGCGACGCTCTACATCGTGCTCAAGGGCGCCGTGAAGATCTTCATCCCCTCGCTTGACGGTCGAGAGGTCGTGCTCGCCGTCCACCGCAAGTACGACCTGCTGGGCGAAATGTCGTTGCTCGACGATTTTCCGCGATCCGCCTCGGCCACGACCATCGAGGACACGGAGGCCGTCAGCCTGAGCCGGCACGACTTCCTCTCCGTGCTCGACCGCCATCCCGAAGCGCAACGGGCGATCATCGACGTGCTGGTCGCGCGGTTGCGGGCGACAAACCAGTCGATACAGGACGCATATCTGCTGGACGTTCCCGGTCGGCTGGCGCGCCGTCTGCTCTCGATCGCCGAGGAACACGGAGAAGAGACCGACGACGGTATCGACATCGGCCTGCGCGTCTCGCAGCAGGAGTTGGCCAACATGATTGGCGCGTCTCGAGTCGCCGTGAACAAGCAACTCCAGCAGTGGCGCAAACAGAACATCGTTGACGTGAACCGCCAGCGGGTGACGATTCTCAATCCTGCGGAGCTTGAGCGGGAATTCTCCCTGACCCAGTAGCAGCGGAGCCGATTCCGCCGTATCGATCAGACCAAACAGTTCAGCGAAGGGTGTTCCATGACTGAACCGCTGAGTGAAGCGCAACTGGCAGACCTGCGAGCCTGGCCCTCGCCCGCTATCGCCAATGCGATCGAAACGTTCGATGTCCAGAGCCGCGCCACCGGATTCATGACACCGGATATCGTCTGCCGATTCCCGGACATGGATCCGATCGTGGGTTATGCCGCGACCTGCAAGATCCGCGCTTCGATCCCTCCCGGGGACGACCCTGAGACCAAAGCCGCGCCGGACTGGTGGGCGCACATCGAGTCCATCCCCGAGCCTCGGATCATCGTGATCCAGGATCTTGACCAGCCGCCAATCGGATCGTTCTGGGGCGAGGTGAACGGGAACATCCACAAGGCGCTGGGAGCGATCGGCCTGATCACGGACGGCGGCGTCCGCGACCTCGACGAGGTCGAGGAGATCGGATTCCAGTTCCTGTCGAAGGAGATCCTGGTCTCGCATGCGTACGTCCACATCGTCGAAATCGGCCAGCCGGTCACGGTCGGTGGGATGACGGTGCATCCGGGCGATTTGCTGCACGCGGACAAGCACGGCGTGAGCGGGATACCGCACGACATTGCGCCCGAGGTCGCCGCAGCGGCCCAGGCCGTCGAAGATCGCGAGCGCGTGATCATCAACTTCGCCAAATCGGACGACTTCACCCGGCAGGGTCTGCTCAACGTCATGCAGGGCCGAGCTCCCTACGCCGACAACGAGTAGATCGGGAGTAGACCGCGCCCTCCGCTACGACCGGTTCATCTTCGACCGGCGGCAGGCGTCGGACTGTACTCCGGCGCCGCGAAGCGGGCATGTTCGCCCCCTTCGCCTCGCGCGACTTCCGCGTTCTCTGGATCGCGATCTTCCTCCGCTCCGGTGCGCTCTGGCTCGATCAGGTCGCTCGACCTGTCTTGATCACCGAGCTCACCGACTCCGCCTTCCTGCTCGGCGCTGTCCTGGCCGCGCGCATGGCGCCGAACCTCGTGCTGGGCCTGGTCGCCGGGGCCATCGTCGATCGATACCCGCGCCGACTCGTGCTGGTCGCGTCCCAGGCCGGCAACGTGATCGCCACCGGGGCCCTCTTCGTCCTTCTCCTGATCGACGTCGTCGAAGCCTGGCACGTGATCGCCCTTGCCGCGGCCGCCGGCGTCAACATCGCGTTCTTCCAGCCGGCCCGCCAGGCGATCCTGCCTTCGATGGTCCCGGAGTCGGCCCTTCGGTCTGCTGTGGCGCTGTCTCAGACTGCCAACACCTCGATGCGTATCGGCGGGGCACTGCTCGCGGGCCTGCTGCTCCACTTCGCCGACTTCGTCTGGATCTACGGAGCCATGACCGGCATCTATGTCGGGGCCGTGGTCTGCACGGCATTGATTCGGACCAGGGGAGCGGCCGGAGCGTCTGCCGCCAGAGGCGGCGGGTCGCTGCTCCGACAGACCCTGGCCGGCGTTCGCTGGGCGTTCGAGGCGCGCTGGCCGCTCGCCGTGCTGCTGATCTCGATTGTGATGTTCATCTTCCTCGTGCCGTATCAGGGCGTCTTTGTGCCGCTGATGGTCCTGGACGTGCTGGGCGAGCCCAAGTCGTGGGTCGGCTATCTGATTGCCGTCGGCGGGGTTGGCGCAGCCGGTGGCTCGCTGTTGCTCGCCGGCTGGCGCACGATCCCGGCGCCGGGGCGCCTGATGGCCGCACTGTTGCTCGCATCCGGCCTCGCCCTGGCGGTCATGTCGGGCGCGCCGCATCTGTTCGTCGTCGGGATCTGCGTGTTCGTCGCAGCGGCCTGCTCAACCAATGTCATGTCGCTGGCCAACCTGACGCTCCTCGCCCAGGCGACCGAGGGCATGGCCGGCCGCGCGGTCAGCCTGATGAACATCGCCAGGGGCATGATCCTGGTCGGCGCGCTGCTAACCGGCGGCCTGGCCGATCTACTTGGCGCAAGGACCGGCCTGCTCACGATGGGCGTATGCCTCGCTGTCTGTGCTGTTCTGCTGCTCGCCACGCCGTTGGCGAGACGCGTCTCCGAAGACGAGCCAACCGCTGCGTAGCATCAGGCTGTCATTAGGTCTTCATTAGGTCTGCAATCGTTGCAACTTGCAAACCTCATAGACTGCTAGCAAGAACGAGGGACAAGAGGGCCGGCGTTCAGTGTTGCGCGTTTCCGACAAAAAGTCCTGGTGAACTCCGAGCCCAACGGCGAAGCGACTGCACCGCCCACGAGACGGCTGTTCGGATTGGTCCACGGCGAGACCTTCGCGCCGTTCGGCTATCGCGATTTCCGCGTCCTCTGGCTGATGGTGTTCGTTCGGTCGGCCGCGCTCTGGCTGGAGACCGTCGCGCGACCGGTCTTGATCGTCGAACTGACCGGCTCGGCCTTCCTGCTCGGCGTGGTGTTGGCCGCGTACATGGCGCCCACGCTGCTGTTGGCGCCGATCGCCGGGATCATCATCGATCGCTTTCCGCATCGCCGGGTGCTCGTCGGCGCGCTGACGGCCAACATCGTTTCCTCGGGTCTGCTGTTCATCCTGTTGCTATTCGACCAGGCAGAGGGCTGGCAGGTCATCGTGCTGGCCGTTGTGTCAGGCTCCAGCACCGGATTCTTCCATCCCACCCGGAGGGCGATGCTGCCAAACATGGTCGAGCAACCGCACCTGCGCTCGGCGATGGCGTTGTCGCAGACGGGTCAGACGTCAATGAGGATCGGCGGCGCGCTCTTGGCCGGCTTGCTGCTGATGTTTGCCGACTTCACCTGGATCTTCGGCGTGATGACCGTCCTGAATCTGGCGGCGGCAGGCATGGTGATCCTGATTCGGACACAAGAGGAACCGCACGAACCCGAGCAGGATGCGGCGCGGTCGCTATGGAGAACCTTCACGGCCGGCGCCAAGTGGGCCATCGAGGCCCGGTGGCCTCTGGCGGTGCTCGGCATCTCGGCCGTTCTGTTCATCTTCCTGCAACCGTATGAAGGCGTGATGGTGCCGCTGATCGTGATCGAGGAACTGGGCCAGCACAAGTCGTGGGTGGGCTACCTGGTAGCGGTCGGCGGCGTCGGAGCGACCCTCGGATCGGTGGTGATCGCGTCGATGACCGAGATTCGATCGCCGAACACCATGATGGTCGGGATCATCCTGATCGGCGGTATCGCACTGACCGTACTGTCCCAGGCTCCGCACCTGGCCGTGGTGGCGTTTTGCGTGTTCTTCGGCAGCGCCTGCGTCAACAACATGACCTCCGTTGCCAATCTCGCGCTGCTGGCCCACGCGCCTCAGCACATGCGCGGCCAGGCCCTGACATTGATGAACCTCGTGATCGGCACGATTCTCATCGGCGCGCTGCTGGCGGGCACCCTGGCCGATTCGATCGGAGCGCGCTGGGGACTGCTCACGATGGGCGCGTGCCTGCTCGGTTCCGCCCTGCTGGCGCTCTCCACGCCGCGCGTCCGCTGGTGGCTGTGGAGGCGGCAGATGTACGCCGAGGTCTCGAGAGATGATTGGCTGCGAGTGTCGGACGACGACCGCTAGCCGCAGCCGACGCTCAGCGGGGATGTCGGCCAGGCCTTGGCTGTCGTCTCGAGCTCGAGGCGCCGCCAGCTCCGCTGAACCGTGATCGTGATCTCCTCGCCCGGCACAATCGAAGCGAGCACGTCCATCAGCTCGTCGGCGGTGTCTGCCGATTGATCGTTGATCGCAATCAACTGGTCGCCCGTCCGAACGTCGGCCAGGTCGGCGGCCGAGTTGCAGTAGACGTCGTCGATCCTGATTCCGCTGCTCGACTGATCGAGCCGGACGCCGAGGAACGTGCGCTCGACGTCTCGACCCTCGAGCATCGTCGGGAGCGATCGCAACAGGGTCTCGACGCTGACCGCGAATCCGATCCCGGAGGAGGAGCGCACGCTGCTCTCGATTTGCGTGGGAATGCCGACCACGCGACCGCGACCGTCAACCAGCATCCCGCCCGAGTTGCCCGGATTGAGCGCCGCATCGGTCTGGATCATGGCGCGCAGCGGTTCCCAGGACTGCGGTCGGTTGCCGCGGTCGCGGTCGAGGGCCGAGACGATGCCCACGGTCAGCGTGTTGGGCAGCCCAAACGGCGCGCCCAGCGCGCCCACCGGGTCGCCGACGCGAATCTCATTGATGTCGGCGAAGAGTGGGACGGTGATGGTGACTCCGGCAGGGTCGACCTTGAGCAGGGCGAGATCGTTGCCGACATCCCTGGCGACGAGTTCCGCGTCGAGGTCGCGGCCCTGTTGCGTGCGAATACGCACGTCCTCGCCGTCAGCGACGACGTGGAGATTGGTGATCACGTGACCGTTCTTGCTGACGAAGAAGCCCGACCCGGTGCCCACGTCAGTCGTGACCGATACCAGGGAAGGCACGGCCCGGGCGTAGATCGCGGACCAGTCCACTGTGGTCGTCGTGGGCTCGGCGAACGTCGGCGGGAAGACGGGGGCCTCGGGCGAGCGCAGTTCGCCGCTGAACGGCGCTTGTTCGCTACGAATCTCTGTGGCGCTGTGGGTGGGCTCGGGGGCTGGGGGCTCGTCCAGCGCGAGGAACGCCGCCGCTGTGATCGCTGCAGCGACCGCTGCTGAGAGGATTGAGATCCTGAAGGCGTTGCGTCGGCTCATGCTTCGGTCTCCATCGCGCCCAACGTATGCCGCAACAGTCCGTTCAGGGCTCCGTCACTCGGGACCTGCGAGAACTTCGATCAGAACGCTTACACGCCCTTCAGGAAGGATGGCGAGCCGTTGAAAGGCCGCCTCCGAGAGGTCGACGTGGTTGTGTCCCAGCAGACCCGTGTCCTGGATGATCACGTCCACGTAGCGCTCGTCTCGCCAAATGCGCAGCCTGGTGCCGCACGGCCAGGTGACCGCTGCAGCGATCATCGGATCGGACGGATCATATCGATTATGCGGCGGGCAGAACATCGGGCCGCCCGCCAGAGACGGGTGGTAGTACGTGATTTCGCCTGGGACGACCCGCGACGCGAGGTCGGCGGCGACGATGCCGGCAGCCGGATTCCAGCGCGCCCCGGCGACTCGCATCCGCAGCCAGATAGCGTCGCCCGGATGCAGCACGGCGAACAGTTGTTGCGCCGACTCGCCCGGCTCGTACGAGATCCACTGCTGATACTCGCTGTTCCAGCGCAGTGCTTCCGCGACCGGACCAAACGGCTCCGTGCCGAGGGCCGTCCAGACCGGCTCATGCAGTCCCGACCAGCCGACGAACGACCAGCCGACGGGCAGCTCCGTCGGCTCCGGCAGCGCGCCACGGAACAGCGGCTGCCGCCAGACCGCGTCGGAGTTCATCTGCAACAAGAGCGGCTGACCATGCCGCAGGACGCCGATCGTATTGACCGGGGTGTTCGGGGCGAAAGACAACCAACGCTGACCCTCGATGTCCCAGCTATGGGCGATCTTCAGCGGTAGCGAGCTGACCGCCTCGCCGATCGGCGTATCGGGTCCGCACCAGGTGTGTCCGTTCCATCCGGCGACCAGCGGGATACCGTCGGTCTCTCTCGCGAGCGTCGGAAGTTGCGGTCCAACGGCGGCCGCGATGGCGCCGGCCGCGGCGGCTCGCATCAACGTGCGGCGGCTGAAGCTCCGCGTCATTGCGTTGTTTGCCGGGCTTGCCAGCCGCGAAACGCAAACATGGCGACCGACGTGGCGACCGCGACATTGAGGCTGTCGATGTGGCCGTCCACGGGTAGCTCAAGCTGCAACGCGGCGGCATCGATGAAGTGCCGAGGCAGTCCGTCGCCTTCGTTGCCCGCGACGATCAGCGGACGCTCAGGCCATTCAGCCTCCCAGATCGGTAGCGCCTCGTCTCCTTGCTGCAGAGCGACGATCTCGAAGCCTTCTTCCTGCGCACGCGCAAGGCAGTCGGCCGGCGTATCAATCGTGACGATCGGCAACCACCAGTCGGTGCCCTTGGTTGACGGTCGGTAGTAGAAGTCGCGGCCGACAATCCAGACCGCCTCCGCGCCGGCGGCCTCGGCGCTGCGCACCAGCGTGCCCAGGTTGACGCCGTAGGAGAAGTTGAACGCGGCAACGGCAAACGAACGCGGTCGCGGAGGTGGTGCGTCGCGATAGGGCAATCCGAATGGTCGAACCGACGACAGCGTGCGGTCCGCTGCTTCGGGCGGTCGGACGGCGATCGCCTCAAGCGCGCGCGCTGCGCGATTGCGGATCGCCTCATCCGAGTCGTCCAGAAGGCGGGTGAGCAGCGCTTCGGCCGGCGCGCCGATCGCCGCCAGCGCGACGCAGGCCGCTCGCCGAGACTTGCGACGCCCGGTCTCCAGAACCGGATCGAGCTGTCGGCAGACCTCGTTCGGGTCGAGTCGCGGCAGAAGCGTCATCGAACGCCGACGCATCCGCTTGTTCGGAGAGAGCAGCGCCGGCAGCAGCGCCGCGACGACCTCCTCGGCCGGCCCCAGTTGCAATGCAATCCGAGCCTCACCGCGCGGAAACCCATGGTTCGTGTTCAGGGCGACTTCGACGGTCCGCTCAAGCCATCCGGCAGACCGAGCCTCCGCATCAGCCCGAACCGCCAGCCCTGCCTCATAGGCCGCCTGCTCGTCGCGCTCAAGGTCGGGGATGGAGTCGGTCTCTGAAGGTTGCGGTTTACTCTGCGTCACAGTGGATCATCGTATTGCGATCGGCGATGGTCGGTGCTGTCGCCCGCGAGGAGATGACGAATGACGCTCCGTGAGATTGAGATCGAAGCCGAGCCGATTGACGTGTATGAGGCAACGCTTGAGGTGCTTGAGATGGCCGTGACGGAGGGGGCGTTCAAGGAGATCGTGAGCGAGTCCCCCCGACACTACGCGATCAACTGGTCGACGGCGCTGACCGGCGCCCGCTACGACTTCCGCTTTGAGCGCGCGGTGGGCGGCGTCACCCGCACCGAGGCGGTGCTCGAGTTCTCGGGATTCCTGGGGCCGCTCCTCACCTTGATTCGCGGGGTCGGCAATGGACCGCACCTGGAGCAGATCCTGGGCGACATCAAGGGTCTGGCGGAGTCCGAGGAGTTCTACGAGGACGACGGCGAAGATACCGATGACGACGATGACGAGGAACCACAGGACGACGAATAATCGCCCCACGAGGCGCGGCCTGACGTATACTCAGAACGCACGAGTCATATTAGTGAGGGCCAGCGCATGTCTTCGAACCTCTCCAATCAGGTCGCACCGCTTCGCCGGAAGCGGTTGGCCGACGCCGACCGAACTGACCATGCCCAACCAAAATCAACCACTTCCGACCACATCAACCGGACGAAGTCCAGCAAAACACGGGCGATCGTTCATTTTTTCTCCTGCGGCATTCAGGAGAAAATTTGTCCCTGACCACCCGACTGAGCTCGCATATCATCGTTCCACAGCATTGACGGATCAGGAGATTGCCCCATGCAGTTGAGTGGGCTTGGCGACAAAGTCGCAGTGGTCACGGGCGCAGGGCGAATGCGCAGCATTGGCCGGCCGATCGCGGTCGAACTGGCGAGACAGGGCTGCGACATCGTGCTGACCGGCACGGGACGCGCTCCCGAAAACTATCCCGACGACGAGAAAGCCGCCGGTTGGCGCGACATCGATTCCGTCGCCGACGAGGTCCGAGCGGAGGGTCGGCGCGCGTTGCCGCTGGTCTCCGATGTGGCCGACTATGAGGCCGTTGAGGACCTGCTCGACACCACCCTGGCCGAATTCGGGCGGGTCGACTTCATCGTCAACAACGCCGGCGCCGCTCGAGGCTCGGACCGCGTGCCGGTGGTCGACCTCGACCCCGAACTCTGGCGAGTGGTGCTCGATGTGAATCTCAACGGCGCGTTCTACATGAGCCAGGTCTTCGGGCGGAAGCTGATTGAACAGGGCAAGGGCGGCGCGATCATCAACATCTCATCGATCGCCGGCAAGATGCTGGGCCCAAACACGGCGGCCTACGCGTCGTCGAAGGCCGGATTGCAGGCGTTGACCGCCTCAATGGCGCAGGAGATCGGGCAGCACGGCGTTCGCGTGAACGCGATCTGCCCGGGCATCATCGACACGTCGCGCATGGACGACATGGGTCGAGGCGAGTTCTGGCAGCGCGCGATCGATACCCGCATTCCCATGGGCCGCGCCGGCGAGGGCGAGGACATCGCCTACATCACGGCCTTCCTCTGCTCGAGCCAGGGAGAGTGGATTACAGGTCAGTCCTACAATGTCGACGGCGGGACCTGCGTCCAGCACTAGTCCCCCGAGACCGAGAGCGAACCAAAGAGCATCAGACACCTGACAGGGGTAGATACATGGCGGATTACGAGTTCATTCGGTACGAGCAAGACGGCAACATCGTCACCATCACCATCAACCGGCCCGAGCGGATGAACTCGATTCACCCGCCGACGACGGAAGAGTTGGCCGACGCCTGGAACACCTTCGCCGAGGATGATTCGGCCTGGGTCGGAATCCTGACCGGAGCCGGCGAGCGGGCGTTCTCCGCCGGCAACGACCTGAAGTACACGGCCGAGATGTCGCGGGTGCCGGCCAACGAACGACCGAGCTTCGCCCCCGTGCGCGGTGGCTTCGGCGGGATCACGGCAGACTGGGAATGCCCCAAGCCAATGATCGCCGCCGTCAACGGGTTCGCGTTGGGTGGCGGCTGCGAGATGGCGATGGCCTGCGACATCATCATCGCTGCCGACCACGCGCGCCTCGGTCTGCCCGAGCCGCGTGTCGGTCTGATGGCCGGCGCCGGCGGCGTTCACCGTCTGCCGCGTCACATTCCGCTCAAAATCGCGATGGGCTACATGCTGACCGGTAACCACATTCCGGCTCCCGTCGCGCACCAGTGGGGTCTGGTCAATGAGGTCGTGCCGGCCGCCGAGCTGATGGACACGGCGAAGCGCTGGGCCAGCGAGATCCTGCTCTGCGCTCCGATCTCGGTGCGCGCCTCCAAGGAGGCGGCCTACAGGGGCCTCGATCTACCCCTCCCGGCCGCCCTGACGCACAGCTTCCACCAGCAGCGGATCATGGGTCAGTCGGAAGATCTGATCGAAGGCCCGCGCGCGTTCGCCGAGAAGCGCACGCCGAATTGGAAGGGCCGCTAGGCGCCGCCAGCGTCCGATCCGCTCTCCCTCTGGGAGAGGGCTAGGGTGAGGGTCCCCGACCGGGCTTCCAGCGAGGCCGCTCCGACAACTCCGCCATCCGACGGCCGGAATCCGGTACGTCGTGGCTCAGTTTGCGACCGTACTCCTCGGCCCACTCGGGCGGCAGCACTTGTTGAACCTCGTGCCAGCGGATCGGCTGCGCCCGGGTGTTTCGTGCGGCATCGGTCACGTCGGCGAGCCAGATCGCCATATCGCCGCCGTCCATGTGGTTGACTACCTCGCAGGTCATCCAGCCGAGCACGCCGTCGAGTACCGGTAGACCGCTCGCGTGCTCGCGCCATTCGAGCCCGTCGAACTTGTCGACCTCGGTCTGCGAGCGAAAACCCCAGTGCCGGACCCAGTGCCACTGATCGCGGGCCATGACGTGCACGGCGAGGCGGCCCGATGCTTCGATCAGCGAGTTGGTGTGGTTGCGCTTCTGGACCTGGACGAGAAGCCGAGGCTGTGCCGGCACGATTGACGCGGCGAACGCGCCGACCGCGATCTGCCCTCCGTGAGCGCCGTTGTGAGCCGCGGTGACGACCGTCAGCGGCGACCACATCAGCGTCAGCAGCGACGGGGCGTCGGAGAGTGGCATGCAAGGAGGCTAGCGCTCCGTGGACGCGGGCTTGGCCTCGCGTCGCTGCCGGAATTGTCGCCACCAGACCCAGAGCACAGGCAGCGCAAAGAACGCGATGATCGCCAGCAGAGCACCAAGCAGGAGTTCGCGGTTCCGTTCCAGTACCGCGTCGCCGAGCACGGCGGCAAGAATCAGGATTGGCGATGAAGCGAGTACTGAGATCACGATGTAGGTAGGAAATCGCATCTGCGTCAAGCCGGCGGCGTAAGAGACGTAGTCAACCCCGGCGATGGGAAACAGTCGCAGCACAATCAGCAGGCGAATACCAAGGCGCTCGCCGAGTTCGTCGATCTTGTCGAGCGCTCGCTGAGACGTCAGTCGCCCCAAAGCGGGGCGGCCGAGGCGCCGTGCAATCCAGAAGCAGACAGTGGATCCGATCGCCGTCGCCGTGATCGTGTAGACGAATCCGAGTACGGGCCCGAACACGGCCGCCGCAATCAGCGGCATCGGCGCCGTCGGCAAGGGGGCGAACAGCATCGATGCCCCGAAGATCGCGATGTACACCACCGGTCCCCAGACACCGAAGCCGTCGATCCAATCCTCGATCTCCGATTGTTCCCAGGGAAACCAGCGTTCGTAGGCGAGATACGCGCCGATCAGCGCGGCCACGATGGCTATGCCGAGCAGGAGCAGGAGCAATGCCCGCCCGCGCGTGATCCGCCAGTTCTGCATGAGGTCACTCTAGTTCGACGCCAGCTACGATCCTGCGAACGGAGAAGCCCGTTCGGGTGTGCGCTAGTGTCGAGGTCAGGGTCTTGAGGAGGCATGACATGAGCGGGACGACGGCGATCGATCGGGAGTTCTTCGCGAAGCATGCGGTGTCCGCGCAGCGGGCCGAGGAGGCGCGAGCGATCTTCCCCGGCGGCGTCACCCACGACGCGCGCCACTTCGAACCGTTCGGCATCGTCGTCGACCGCGCGGTCGGCCCACGTAAGTGGGACGTGGACGGTAACGAGTACATCGATTACGTGATGGGCCACGGCGCGCTGTTGTTTGGTCATAGCCATCCCTATCTCGTCGAGGCAGTTGTGTCACAGGTCGCAAGAGGCACGCATATGGGGGGCTCCAGCGACCTGGAGCGTCGCTGGGCACAGGCGATTCAGCGTCTGATTCCCAGCGCCGAAAAGGTCAGATTCACGTCGTCGGGCACCGAAGCGACGATGATGGCCGTCCGCCTGGCTCGTGCTGCGACTGGTCGCGATCGGTTGCTGCGTCTACGCAACCACTTCCACGGCTGGAACGACAGCGTCTTCGCTGCCGGTCGCACCTCGGCCGGCAACATCGCCGCCAATGGACAACCGCAGGCCATGCAAGGCTTGATCTCAGTGTTCGATCAGACTGACCTCACGGGGATCGGAGCTGCGCTGGCGAGCGAAGAGTACGCTGCCGTCATTCTCGAACCGACCGGTTACTCATGGGGTACCTGTCCGCTGGATCCGTCCGTACCGGCAGAGCTGCGAGATCTGACCGAGCGTCACGGGACGCTGTTGATCTTCGACGAAGTTGTGACCGGCTTCCGCACCAGCCCTGGTGGAGCGCAGGAGCGAATCGGCGTCCGTCCCGATCTGACGACGCTGGCCAAGATTCTCGCTGGAGGGCTGCCCGGCGGAGCGGTAGTCGGTCGGGCCGATCTGGTGGACCAGATCAGCTTCGACGCCGGCGGCGGTCGTGTTGCCCATCCGGGAACGTTCAATGCAAGTCCTCTCTCGGCCGTAGCCGGAGAGCGTGCCTTGCGGGCAGTGGCGGAGGAGGATCCGAACTCGATCGCCAACAAGCGGGCCGCGCAGCTTTCTCGCGGTCTCAACCAAACCCTGGTCGCGGCGGAGGCGCCGGGATGCGCCTGGGCCGATGCCTCTCTCGTGCACATCGTCCTGGGCCAGGACATCGAACGTCCCGATGACGGCGTGACCTGGAACTGGGATCAACACGGCGGCGCGCAGTCGGCACTGCCGGTCACGAGAGGCGATGTGCTCTGGCCGTTCCGAAGGGCGTTGCTGAATCAGGGCGTCGATCTGATGGGCATGGGGGCGATCGTGTCATGCGTGCACACCGAGGCCGACATCGATTCGACAATCGACAGCTTCGGCGCCGCGCTGTCTGACCTGCGACGAGACGAGATTCTGTAGTCCGTCAGTGGCGATTCGCCTATCAGGTACGGCTGTAATGAAAGCGCTAGCGTAAGGGCGGCGTTTGTGCGAATATTCACGTAGTATCCGCACAGATGCCCGCATTTGCATTGGCCCTGGCAGTTGATGCCCAGGAATCGATAGATGCTAACGATATGACGCCTGGCCACTATCCGAACCGAGCGAGCCGGACAGACTACGCGGGTCTGCACGACCCAGAGAGTTTCCGCGATGCGTGCGGTACGGGATTCATTGCTCGGCTGGATGGTGTGGCCACGCATCGGCTCGTCGAGCAGGCCGTTGAGGGCGTCGTTAGCCTGACCCATCGTGGCGCGGTCAACGCCGATCCGGACACCGGAGACGGCGCTGGCGTCACGATTTCGATTCCCTACGCCATCCTCCAGGACGACCTGGCGCGGCTCGGGCATGCGAACCTGCCCGATGATGATCTCGCGCTGGCGATGGTCTTCCTACCGATGGACGAAGACGCAGCATCGCGCGGGCGAACGGTGCTGGAGCAAGCGCTCGCGCGAAGCGGTCTGAACGTGCTCGGTTGGCGCGTGGTGCCTACCGATCCCTCTGTGCTCGGCACCTGGGCGCTGCGTGAGGCTCCGTGCATCGAGCAGTTGCTGATCGCTCGGCCTGTCGGGATCGGCGAGGACGAGTTTGGACGCCGGCTGTACCTGGCACGACGCCGTGCCGACGCTGAGTACCAGGCGCTTCGCGATGCCGGCTCGGAGGATCCGGCAGCCGGGACGTACATCGTCTCGATGTCGACCAAGACGGTCGTCTACAAGGGCTTGATGGTCGCGCCGCAGTTGAGTCGGTTCTACCCCGATCTGACCAACCCTGAGACCGTCACAGCGGTCGCCCTGTTCCACCAGCGCTACGCGACCAACACGTTGCCGAACTGGAAGATCGCGCAGCCGTTCCGCTATATCGCCCACAACGGCGAAATCAACACGTTGCTGGGTAACCGACTCTGGATGCAGGCCCGCGGGCCGGCGCTGCAGTCCGACGTCTGGGGCGACACGGTGTCCGAGTTGCACCCGGTGCTCGGCGAGGTGGGGTCGGACTCGCAGGCTTTCGATGAGGCGTTCGAGTTGCTGGTGGCATCGGGCCGAGGTCCGCTACACGCGATGATGATGCTGATTCCCGAGGCCTGGGAACAACTCGAGGATATGGATCCCGAGTTGCACGGCTTCTACGAGTACCACGCTTGCCTCTCGGAGCCGTGGGACGGTCCGGCCGCCATGGCCTTCACCGACGGCAAGATCGCCGCGGCCGCGATGGATCGCAATGGCCTACGTCCTGCGCGCTACCAGGTCACCCGAAGCGGCTTGGTGGTGATGGGCTCGGAGGTCGGGCTGATTGAGCTGGATCAGTCCGAGATTATCGAGTCGGGACGGCTCGGCCCCGGTCAAATGGTCGCGGTCGACACCGAGCGGCACGAGATCCTGCGGAACGACGACATCAAGCGGCGCGTGTCTTCCCAGATGCCCTACGCCCGCTGGGTACGCCAGTACATGGGCAGATTGCAGCGGGTCGGTGGCATCGATGCTTCGCTGATTCCTCAACCCGACGAGGGCGAGTTGCTGTCGCGACAAATCCTGCATGGATTTAGCAGGGAAGAAGTCGAGTATGTGCTGAAGCCAATGGCCCGGCAGGCGAAGGAGCCGGTCGGTTCAATGGGCGACGACACGCCGCTTTCCGTGCTGCACGATCCTGCGCGACCGCTGTACACGTACTTCAAGCAGAAGTTCGCCCAGGTCACCAATCCGCCGATCGACTCGATCCGCGAGCGCAACGTCATGTCGCTTGACACGTGGTTGGGTCGTCGGCAGTCGCTGCTGGAAGAGGCGCCCGAGGCTGCTCGCCTGGTGCATCTCCGATCGCCGCTATTGCTTAGCGACGAACTGCGGGCATTGCTCAACTTCAAGCAACCCGGATTCTCAGCCGCCGCGATCGACGCGTCGTTCCCTGTCGAGGACGGCCCCCTGGGCGTTGAAGCCGCGCTCGACGCGCTATGCGACCACGTCGACAATGCCATCGAAGATGGCCACTCGCTCATCCTGTTGACTGACGAGGACATCGGACAGGATCGCGCTCCAATTCCGATGCTGTTGGCTGTATCGACCGTGCATCACCACTTGATCGCCAGCGGACAGCGACTCTCGGCGTCGATCGTTGCCAACTGCGGTGACGCTCGCGACGTTCACCAGATTTCCTGCCTGATCGGCTTCGGGGCGGACGCGGTGCATCCATATCTCGCATTGCAGACGCTGAATTCGCTCCACGCCGAAGGCGAGTTTGAGGAAATGAGCGCCGACGAGGTGATCGAGCGTTACGTGCAAGCGGTTGACGCCGGCATCCTCAAGATCATGTCGAAGATGGGCATCGCGGCGCGGGCCTCGTATCACGGCGCGCAAATTTTCGAGGCTTTGGGTATCGGCCAGGAGGTCGTGGAGCGATCGTTCCCCGGCACGCTCTCTCGGATTGGCGGGATCGGTTTCGCCGAAATTGGAGCGGATGCTCTGTCGCGCCACGAGCAGGCGTATCCGGCCGACGGCCTCGATGCCGGTGGTTGGTACCGATATCGGCGCAACGCGGACTATCACGCGAACGAACCGCCCATCTGGCGGGCATTGCATAAGACGGTGCAGGGCGGAGGCGCGGAGGAATACGCGACCTATGCCGAACGGGCTAACAGTCGCCAGCCGACGGCGCTGCGGGACATGCTCGACTTCAGTTCGGATCGCGGACCAATCCCGCTGGACGAGGTTGAGCTGCACGAGGCGATCACGCCTCGATTTAGCACGGGTGCGATGTCGCTCGGCGCGCTGAGCCCGGAGACTCACGAGGATATTGCTCGCGCGATGAACGAGTTGGGGGCTGCTTCGAACACTGGAGAAGGCGGCGAGGATCCGCGGCGATTCCGAGACTCCGGGGACAAGTCAGACGCCAACTCGCACATCAAACAGATCGCTTCCGGTCGCTTCGGCGTGACGCCGGCCTACCTCGGCAGCGCCGAAGAAATCGAGATCAAGATCGCGCAGGGCTCCAAGCCCGGCGAGGGCGGCCAGTTGCCGGGTCACAAAGTGACCGCGTACATCGCCATGTTGCGTCACTCGACGCCGGGCGTAGAGCTCATCTCACCGCCACCGCACCACGACATCTACTCGATCGAGGATCTATCGCAGCTCATCTACGACTTGAAGATCGCGAATCCCCGGGCTCGCGTCTGCGTGAAGCTTGTTGCGTGCGAAGGGGTGGGGACGATTGCAACCGGTGTCGCCAAGGCGTACGCGGACGTGGTGCATATCTCGGGGGCGGATGGAGGCACCGGAGCCTCTCCTCTGTCGTCGGTGAAATACGCTGGAGCGCCCTGGGAACTGGGCGTCAAGGAGGCTCACGAGGCGCTCGTCGTCAACGGCTTGCGCGGGCGGATTCGGCTACGCACCGATGGCGGATTCCACACCGGACGGGATGTGGTCATCGCGGCGATGCTGGGCGCCGAAGCATATGGCTTCGGCACGGCGGCGCTTGTGGCGCTGGGCTGCAAGATGGCTCGGCAGTGTCACCTGAATACGTGCCCGGTCGGCGTGGCGACTCAGCGTGAAGACCTGCGGGCGAAGTACTTTGGCAAGCCGCAGATGTTGATTGACTTCCTCTTGCACGTCGCGGAGGAAGTGCGGGTCATCCTCGCTGAGCTGGGCTATCGATCGATTGAGGAGATCATCGGCCGCACCGATCTGTTGAAGCAGATTCCCCCCAGATCAGGCGAGCGCGCCAAGTCGGTCGACCTGACCAGACTGCTCGCTCCGATTGAGGCTGACCCGGCGCTCCCACGCATGCGCACCCAGGCGCGCAACGATCGCCGCGATGACCTGAGGCTCGACGACGATCTGCTGGAAATCCTCGAGCCGCACATTCAGAAGAGCGAGCACATCTCGGCCAAGTTCGGGATCACAAACAAGCATCGCACTGTCGGCGCACGGATTTCCGGACGTATTGCGCAACAGTACGGCGATCTCGGGATGCAGCGGGGCACGATCGAACTGCATTTCAGCGGCTCGGCCGGGCAATCGTTTGGCGCATTCCTGGTTCGCGGCATGCGTCTCTACCTGCGCGGCGAAGCTAACGACTACGTCGGCAAGGGCATGGCCGGTGGGATGATCTCGGTGGCCCCGAAGGAAGGCGCCGGATTCCGAGGGCGAGATGCGGTCCTCGTAGGCAACACAGTGCTCTATGGCGCGACGGGGGGCACGTTGTGGGTCGCTGGGCGAGCGGGCGAGCGATTCGCAGTTCGCAACTCTGGCGCTCGGGCGGTGGTGGAAGGGGTGGGCGACCACGGCTGCGAGTACATGACCGGTGGCACGGTCGTCGTGCTCGGACCGGTCGGACGGAACTTCGCAGCGGGCATGAGTGGCGGCATCGCCTATGTCTGGGACGCCGACGGCACTCTCGGACACTCCATCAATCCAGCCATGGTTGATCTGGAACGGGTCGACGACGGCAACGATGCAGTGATGCTCGAGGAGATGATCGAGACGCACGCGGAACGGACGGGCAGCCCGTTTGCGACGGAAATCCTGGAGAACTGGGATGTCGTGTTGCGTCAGATGATGAAGGTCATCCCGCGTGACTACCAGCGCGTGCTGCGTGAGCGGGCAGAAGAGCAGGCCAAGGCGCTGGCGACGCAGGAGTAGCCGGGTCGCGTCTTTTGATGCCCTTACCAGGGAATCAGATCGCGCAGGCTCCGACGCTGCGACTCGACCGGCGTCAATGACGGGTCGATTATCAGGGCGATCCGGCGTCGCACCAACGTCCATTGGTCCGGAGGCTCAGGATCCGGCGCGGGCGCGCTTGCTATCCGCCAGGCGGAGCCGGCCCTGATCGCAACAACCACGGCGATTACCATCGCCGCGGCCGGGACCAAGATGCGCAACAACTGTGGGTCAATAGTCGCGCGGGGAAGTTGTTGGGCCCATTGAGTCCGAAACGACTCGCGCCATTCGGCTCGGGGTGGTGTCGACTCGATCACTGGCTCTGCGTCAACGGCGAGCTCAGGCTCGCTACCGTTCGCACCGTTCACGAGTGGGTCGGGCACGACGGGGCCCCATCCGTCAAGCGCGAGCACGGTGCTCGTCGCCTGCCTCGCCGCTCCGTTGGGATCTGCGGGATGTTGGCCGTTGGGGGTAGACATCGGTGCTCCGACTAACTGGCTGTGTCGAGCGGGTCTGGACGCTGTCGCGCCCATGAAGCGATCATTGGTACCGACTCATGCAGGCCATCGGCGGTTGAACCGCCATTGGCAGCGACATCAGCGCCGGCCGATGCCGCCGGTATGGGTGTCACTCTAGGCCGTTCGGACGGTGGTGTCGGCAAACTGGGTGGCGGTTTACCTGGAACGTGATCCCGCGCTCCATCCGGCGCTACAGGCGGCGTGTTCATCTCGGCGCCGGCCGGGGCCCCGGAGGGAGCTCCAGGAGGGCGGTTGGCGGCCGCCAGGGCCCGTGCGTTCGCCATCATTTCCTCCTGGGTCTGGAACCTGACCCTGGGAAGGACGACGGCGATCGCGAGCACGATCGCCATCACGATTGCGCCGTAAAGGAAGACATCGGTTACGGGCACGGCGAGCGCTTCTCGCGCCGACTGGATGACGGCGTCCGCGGAACCCGGGGATTGCCGTTCGAGTTGCTGGCGGAACCCTTCGAGTGCTTCAGGGTTCAAGAGAACCTCGGGTCGCTCTTTGAGCTGGTCGAAGCCGACGGGAAACGCCTTGGTCAGTTGCGAGGAGAATCCGGACACGATCATTGCGCCGAACAGCGAGATGCCCATCGCGGCGCCCATCTGGCGGAAGAACTGATTGGTCGCGGTGCCGGCGCCCAGCAATCGGAATGGGAGTGAGTTCTGCATCAGCAAGGAATACAGCGGCATCAGGGTGCCCATGGCGGCACCCATGATGAACATGTAGAGGCGGGCGAGGTTGAGGTCGGAATCGACATTGAGCTGCGAGAGCATAAACAGGGCAAACGTCGCTCCGACGCCACCGATGATTGCGAGCGGTTTGTAGCGTCCGGTGCGGGCGAGGATCTGTCCGGTGATGATCGACGCAGGGACGACGCCGATGCTCATGGGCAGGGTGACGAGTCCGGAGTTGGTTGCCGAGATGCCCTGGGCGCCCTGGAGGAAGAAGGGCAGGTTGAACATTGCGCCCATCATCGCGATGCCGACCAGGAACATCACCACCGTGCAGAACAGGTAGATCTTGTTCTGGAACATCGGCAGCGGCATGATGCCGTCGTCGCCTTTGCGGCGGGCTGTCTTCCACCAGGCGAACGCGGCGACGACGGCGATGATCAGGCAGGCCACGATGGGCGAATCGAGCCAGCCAAACTGGTTGCCGCCCATCGAGAACGCGAGCAGCAATGGTGTCCCGGCGACGATCAGCAGGCCGGCACCGAGCCAGTCGGTTGGCTGACGGTTGGGATGCTGCGGCTTGTGCCTTGGCATGATCATCGTGATCGCCAGGAGGCCCAGGCCGCCGACGGGGATGTTGATGTAGAAGACCCAGCGCCAGGAGAGTTCGTCGGTCAGCACGCCACCGGCCAGGGGGCCGATGATGCTGGCCAGCGCGAACGTCCCGCCGATGATCCCGGCCCAGCGGCCTCGCTCGGCTGGAGCGAAGTAGTCGCCCATCGTGGTAAACGCGTTGGCCATGATGAAGGCCGCGCCAAAGCCCTGGAGCAGCCGGAAGCCGATCAGTTCCCACATCGACCCGGACGCGCCGCACAGGGCTGAAGAGATGAGGAAGATTACGATGCCGGCGAGCAGATACGGCTTGCGCCCGTGCTTGTCCGAGAGCTTGCCGATGATCGGAACGATGACGGTCGAGCCGAGCAGGTATGACGTGGCGGGCCAGGCGAAGAGGTCGAGGCCGCCGAGGTCACCGACGGCCTTGGGTGCAGCCACGCTCCAGATGGTCTGGTCGAGCGCCGCCAGGAACAGCGCCAACATGACGCAGATCATGATCAGCACCTTGCGGCGCTCAGGCAGCAGCCAACCTGGAGGAACCTCGCCCATGCCAGGCATACCGGGAGGCTGACCGCCACCCGGCATCGCCGGTGGTGCTGACTGTCGGGTGGGCGGCTGAGGGCCGGGGGCGCCAGATTGACCGTTGGGAGGTTGTGGCGGCCCCGCGGACATTACATCACCTCAGGATCGGGTGGCCAGGGCGCCAGCAAGCCTTGACGCTCCGCCTCAGAGGTTAGCAACGTGAAGGTGCGGTCAATGTCCGCGAGATCCTGTTCGGAGAAGTTGCGGAAGATCTTCCAGATCACTGCACGCTTGCGGGCATCCAACTCGGTGATCACCTTGTGTCCGCGTTCGGTGAGGAAGATTCGAACCCGCCGCCGGTCTGAATCGTCGCGTTCCCTGCGGACCAGCTTTTGCTTGTCGACGAGGCGGTCGATGATGCCGGTCGCAGTTGACGGACGGACCTTGAGCTGCGTGGCGACGGCGCCGGCGGGCGTGCCTGGGGCCGCCTGAAGCATGTACAGCACGCGGAGCTGGGACATCGTCAGTCCCAGTTCTTCCCACACTTCAAGGCGGTTCGGGTCGAAGATACCTGCCGCCCGACCATAGTTGTCAAGAATGCTCTCGATCGCCGGGTCAATCCTGGAGTTGACCATGGTCACGCTTCACCGCCTTTGCTGGCCGGAGCCGGGAATGGAGTTCCGCGCTGTTCTCCCAGCGCGATGAGTTGCTCGATGGTCTCTTCGTCGAGAGGGACGCCGTTGACCGAGCGGTCGGCCCTCGCAATTTCTTCCGGGTCACCAGGGATCACCACTCGTTCGACGCCGTCAACTGGCGGTACCTCACGGATCGCGTCCGCCATTTCCTTCATGCTCGACTTGAACTCGTCGGGATCGCAGAACAGGTCGATTCGCCAGGCCGCGAACCACTGCCCCTGGATCAGATTCTGGCCACGCGGGGCGAACAGTCCGGAGCCGTCGCCCGAGAGCACACCGGACATGATGTCAACCATCAAGCCGAGTCCGTAGCCCTTGTGCGAACTGGTCGTCAGCGTCGAGCCGAGTGGGAGCAGCGCGCCGTTCTTGCGCATCACGAATGGGTCGTCGCTGTGGCTGCCGTCCTCGTCGACGGCCCAACCCTCTGGTAACGGCTTGCCTTGCCGTCCGGCGATTTCCAGCTTTCCGCCAGCAACCGCGGTGGTCGCGATATCCAGCCGGAACGGAGTGCCGTCGGCGATGGGTGCAGCCATGGCGATCGGATTCGTACCGAACACGCGTCCCTTGCCGCCCGCGGCCATGGCGATCGGTGGCACGTTGCACATCGCCATGCCGATCAGGTCGTGTTCAACCGCCATGTGCGCGTAGTATCCGGCGGCCCCGAAGTGCCGGCCGTTGCGCACAGTGACCATGGCCATTCCACTGGTCTGTGCCTTCTCGATACAGGTCGACATTGCCTTCTGACAGACAATGGTGCCGAAGCCGCCATCGCCGTCCCAGGCTGCCGAGACAGGGGTTTCGCGCAACACCTTGATGTCAGGTGTCGGATTAACCACGCCCGACTCGAACCCGGGCGCATAGCCGATGTGCCAGGGCAGATGGGCGATACCGTGCGACTCGATTCCGACGAGGTCCGCATCGATCAGGACATCGGCCCCGATGTCGGCATCCTCGGGTGAAACGCCGTACGACCGCAGGACTGCTGTAGTGAAGCCGCGCAGGTCGTCGGCGTCGAACCGCTGACGGGTCTCGGGTTCATCGAACCCGGTCCAGGCCATTGAATCAGTCCTGACCGTAGCTACGGACGGTGCGCAAGCCCTGGGCGGATGCTTGAGCCATGAACTGCCCGTCGCTGCCGGAGGGGATGTAGAGCCAGCCCTCTTCGGCTCGGCGCTTGGCTTCGAGCGGGCCGGAGGTGAAGATGCCAGGCGCGACGCGGTTGTCGATTCGGTGCGAGGCGGCCAGCACCTCGGCGCAGGCGGCGACGTGGTCCGGGTGCGGATTGTCGGGGCGGACAGGAATACCCATCGACTTGGCCAGGTCAGCGGGACCGATGCAAGTCGCGTCGATGCCGGGGACGGAAAGGATTTCGTCGATGCGTTCGACAGCCTCGATCGTCTCGATCTGGATGATGCAGGCGATTTCGTTGTTGGCCTCGTCGCCGTAGTCGGGGCCGCCGTAGAGGAAGCCTCGATACGCTCCGAAGCCGCGCAGCCCGTCGGGCGGGTAACGGCACGCTGCAACGGCCTGCTCGGCCTCGGCGCGGTTGTTGACCCAGGGAATCACGACACCGTATGCGCCACCGTCGAGGATGCGCTTGATGATCACGGGGTCGTTCCACTGCGCCCTCGCCATGGGGATCGTGTCGGTGGTCGAGATGGCCTGGAACATCTGGATCATGGTCTGGAGGTCGACGGGAGAGTGCTCGCCGTCAACGACGAGCCAGTCCCAACCCTGGTGTGCCATGGATTCAGCGGCCAGCGGTGAGCAGGTACCGAGCCAGGCGCCAAAGGAGGGCTTGCCCTCGGCCCACTGTTGTTTCACCGTGTTCGGTCGCATTACATACCTCCGACGTCGGGGCGAGATAGTGTCATGAGCGTTACACAAGAGCGTACACGATGGACTGAGAATTCCTTCCATGGCAGGTCGTCCCGTCCTGGTCTCATGGTCGTCTGGAAAGGACTCCGCCTGGGCGCTGCACGTCCTTCGACTGCAGCCCGATCGGTATGACGTTCGAGGCATCTTTACGACGATCACGCCGCACTTCGATCGCGTCGCTATCCAGGCGACGCCGCGACGAGTCTTACGGGTTCAGGCTGAACGTCTCGGTTTGCCGTTGTATGAGATTCCGATTCCCTATCCCTGTCCGAACGAGGCCTACGAAGCGGCAATGTCGCGGTTTCTTGACCACGTTCGCAGTCTGCCGTCGAACCTCAGGGCCAACAGCTTCGCTTTCGGCGACCTGTTTCTCGATGACATCCGCGAGTATCGGGAGGCGAACCTGGAGGGAACCGGCTTCGAGGCGATCTTTCCGGTCTGGGGCGCACCGACCGACGCTCTCGCTCAGACCATGTTGGATTCGGGTCTGAACGCGATCGTGACGGCGGTGAGCCCCGATTCGAAGCTCGACCGCAGCTTCGCGGGCCGCTGGTTTGATCAATCGTTCCTCGACGACTTGCCCGAGGGGACAGATCCGTTGGGCGAGAACGGCGAGTTTCACACGTGTGTCGTTGACGGACCGATGTTTGATCGGCCGATTGCCGCGCGACCCGGTGCGATCGTCGGGCGTCCGGTCAGTCGCAGCCATGACGGCTCGGGCGGAACAGTGACCGCGTGGTACGCGGATGTCGAGTTGCTCGAGGACTAGCGGTCCGGGTGAGGCGTCAGTGAGACGTTATCGAGCACGGCCTTGTTCACGACCGAGCGCGGCAGATATCCCTGCAGCACGTCGGCGGCCGCTTCACCAACTCGCTGGAGCAGGAGGGGCATCGAGGCCTCGGAGTAGAAAGCGGAGTGGGGGGTGGCGATGACGTTGTCGAACTCCAGCAACGGGTGGTCCTTGTGCACCGGTTCGGGGTCCCAGACGTCGACGCCTGCGCCGGCAATCTGGCCGTTCTTGAGCGCGTCGTAGAGCGCCTGCTCGCTGACCACGCCGCCTCTGCATGTGGTGATCAGGTATGCCGACGGCTTCATCATCGCGAGCTCATCGGCGCCGACGATCCCTCGCGTCTCTGGACTCAAGGGTGGGTGCACGGAAACGTAGTCGGACTGCATGACCTCTTCCAGTGAGGTGAGCCGTACACCGGCTGCTTCCGCTTCGGCCGGGTCCTGGTACGGGTCGTAGGCGATCACATTGAGCCCAAACGCTTGCGCGCGGATCGCGGCCTGTTGCGCGATGTGGCCGAACGCGACGAGGCCCAACGTCTCACCGTAGAGCGGCCCAGACGGTCCGAGCGGGATGCGTTCTCCTGCTCGCGCTGCGTCGTTGTGGGCGACCAGCTTGCGGTTGAGAGCGAGTAGCAGCGAGATCGCGTGCGTGGCGACCTCGTTGATGCAGTAGTCGGTGATGTTGCAGACGACGATGTCGTAGTCGACCGCGGTCTGCCAATCGATGTTGTCGAAGCCAATGCCGTAGCGCACGACGACCTTGAGGTTGGGCGCGGCGTCGAAGATGTCTTTGCCTACATGGCGATAGCCGCAGATGATTCCATCGGCGTCGGTGACGTTGGGCGGGATGTCCTCCTGCTGATCGAGGCTTAGAGCGACCAATTCCGCGTCGGCCTTGGCCAGTTGCTCGGCTTCGGCCACGTGCGGCTGCCGCTCGGGGCGGGAATCGATGTGGTACACCTTGAACTTCGCCATCGAGAACTCCTCCAACGCAGATTGTGTCTACAACCAGGTTTGAATGCGGGAACGCGGCACGGCGGGGATGACCGTCTTCAGCCGCCGACCGTCAGGAGTGAGCGTAAACGACATCTGCTTTCCGGGCTCCAGTTCCGGATGCAGGATGCGGTTGATCAGTCGGAACGACTCGAAGCGGATCAGGGAGAGCCGCACCTGCTGTCCGTTGGCGGTCGGACGTGAGACGAGCACGGCGTCGACCAGTTCGTCGAACGAGGCCTGCTCGACGAGCAGCAGGTGCTGCACGATGAGTTGCTCGACGACATCGAGCTCGATCTCAATCGGTTCCGGGCGGAGGCGCTGCTTGAGCGCGGTCCGAGCCTTCGCGAGTTGAGATCTGAGCGACATTTCAGGCGCTGAGGTAAGCAGCGATGTCAGGGCCACCCTCGGTGAGTACGATCCCGTCCTCGGCCATCACCGCAGTCTGCTCCTCGGGAATATCCAACCACTCCTGTAGCACCGCGCAGGTGTCCTGTGCGAATGCCGGGGCATATCCGTAGACCCGGCCCGGCGTGCGCGACAGCTTGAGCGGCGATGCGGCCATGGTCACGTCGCCGGCGACCGGGTGGTGGACGGTGGTGATCATCTCGCGAGCGGCGATTTGCTCTTGTTGGACGGCTTGGCCGATGGTGTTGAGTGGGCCGATCGGGATGTTGTACTGCTCCAGGGTTGTCACCCAATGGTCGGTCTTCTGCATTCGCGTGGCCTCGAACAGCAACGGCTCCAACTCCGCGTGGTTTTCGGTTCGTTTGAATGAGGTCTCGAAGCGTGGATCGCCGACCAACTCCGGCAACCCCAACTCGGCGCAGAACAGCTCCCACTGGTTCTCGACACCCCAAGAGAGTGCAACGACCATCCAGCCGTCGGCTGTCGGAAAGGCCTGGAACGGAGTTGCCGATGGATGCCGGGTGCCGAGCGGTCCGGGTTCCTTGCCGGTGGAGAAGTAACGGGCGACCGCGTTTTCCAGGATTGAGATCTGGCAGTCGAGCATGGAGATGTCGACCGATTGACCCTGTCCACTGAGGTCCCGTTCTCGCATGGCAGCCAGGATGCCGATAGCGGTGTAGAAACCGCCGCAGATGTCGCCAATCGACGTGCCGGGTCGGGCGGGCGGTTCGTCGGGGTAGCCCGTGATGCTCATCACGCCGCCCATGCCCTGGACGATGATGTCGAGCGCAGGCTTGTTGCGCAGCGGTCCGGTCTGACCGAAGCCCGACGTAGATGCGAAGATCAGGCGCGGGTTGCGTTCGAGTAGGGCATCGGGACCGATGCCGAGCTTGTCCATGACGCCGGGGGTGAAGTTCTCCATTACGACATCGGCCTGGTCGACGAGGCGAAGGAAGAGGTCGCGGCCTTCGTCGGAGCGCAGGTCGATCGAGATGCTGCGCTTGCCCCGATTGACGGATTGGAAGTACATCGATTCGTTGTTGACGAACGGTCCGGTCGTTCGCGCGACATCGCCGTGTGGCGGTCGTTCAACCTTGACCACCTCCGCTCCGAGGTCGCAGAGGATCATGGCGGCATACGGTCCGGCCAGCACCCAGGTCAGATCGAGAACGCGGATGCCGGCAAGTGGTCCGCTTGTTTGGCCAGCGGGGTGGCCCGGTGGATGCGCGGTGTTGGTCATGTCGGCTCCTAGACGTCTCCGATGCTGGGGTCGGAGAGTTCGATGTCGGTGACGACCCACTGAAGCGGCTCCGCATTCGCGAGGTGGGTCAGGTTGGTGAAGAAGAACTCGGCGGTGCGCATGTACGAGGAGTCGACGTGACAGGAATCGTGGGGTGTGATCCGGCAGTTGGGCAGGTCCCAGAGCGGTGAGTCCGGAGTCAGGGGCTCGAGCGGCGCGACATCGAGGACTGCGCCGGCGATTGAGCCGGATTGCAGAGCCGATCCAAGCGCGTCGACATCGACGACCCGGCCGCGGGCGACGTTGATCAGCAGCGCGTGGGGTTGCATGGCGGCGATGGCGCCAGCGTCGATCAAGTTCAGGGTCTCGTCAGTGAGTGGGCAGCAAAGCACGACATAATCGCTGGTGGCGAGCAGGTCGTGGAGGCGGTCCGGAGGGAAGTGGTGGTCGAGATTGGGGTCGTCCGGTTGTCGGCGCTTGGTCGCCAGGGTCCGCATGCCGAAGGCCTTGGCGAGTTTGGCGCAGGCTTCTCCGATTCCGCCGTAGCCGACGATGCCCAGGGTCTGGCCAGCGAGTTCGACCGACTCGAGCGGGGTCCACGCGCGCTCGGCCTGGTTGGAGGTGTGCTGTGGCAACTTCTTGGTGTGGCTGAGGATGTAGGCGAAGACGTACTCGGCGATCGGCCCGGCGTGGACGCCGGGTGCGTTGGTCACGACGGAGCCGGACTCCAGCAGGGTGGCGTAGACAGTGTGATCGACCCCCGTGCTGGCGGTCTGCAGCCACCGTGGAGGTGAGTGATCGAGCAACTCGACGATCGCACCGACCGAATCTGCGAGGTAGTAGAGGTCTTCGGAGAAGAAGAAGGCATCGAGCCCGGCCGGATTGCCCGACCAGCTTCCGTCTGTGTCCAGGACGACGATCTCAGCCGTCGGGACGATTTCGCGCAGCCGGGGTCCAGCGCGCTCGTTCAGTTCGGTTGTCACACCGACGCGCAAGGTCGTGTCGGGCATGGCGCCTCCGCGGTTTGTAGTGACAGCTCCGGCGGTCAGGTTCTAGCGGTAGGGTAGTGGCGTTCATGAGCCAGCCGCCCGCGCAGCAAGAGCAACCGCTACTGAGACGCCGTCAACGTCTGCCTCGGGTGCTCTATTCGCGACCGTTCCGACGAGTCTTCGCGGGCTGGTGGATCGCCGCTGCTGCGTCGATGTCTTCGTTTGCCGCGGTCACGTTCTTCAATCCGGTGCTCGGCGCGATCACACCTGACCTCCAATCCGCATACGGCTGGAGCACGGCCTCGATCGGTTTGACGATGGTGATTGGCGGGGTGGGCGGCGGCGTGATCGCGACGTTCGTCGGACCGATTGCGGACCGTCATGGGGCGCGCTGGTTGTTGTTCGGGTCTGTCGGCATGGTGTCGGGATTGCTCGTCTCGCTGGGTTTCATGTCTCAACTCTGGCAATTCCTGCTGATCTGGGGTGTGGGCCGCGGGATCACGGTGGCGGTGATCGACATTGCGGTCGTGGTGGTGATTGCGAATTGGTTTATCCAGCGGCGGGGCTCGGCGATGGGCTTGACGATGGTGGGTACGCGTGGCGGGATGATGATCTTCCCGCTGGTGATCTCGGCCGGGCTCTGGCTCGGCGGCCTTCGCGAAGCCTTCCTGCTGATGGCGCTGCTAGTGATCGTCGTCGGCTGGCTTCCTTCGCTGATCCTTCGGCGCAGGCCAGAGGACGTCGGTCTGCGGCCTGACGGACGTCGGTCCAGAGCGCCCGTCGCGGCTTCAGACGCGAATCCCGTCATGTCCGCCGATCCGGATTGGACCGTCCGCGAAGCGATGCGCACGCGGGCATTCTGGCTGCTGCTGTTCGGCACGACGATTCTGATGGCGGTCAGCGGGTCGGTGAATTTCACCTTCGTTTCGCACATGACGCAGAACGGCATCGATGCGGACACGGCGCGCAGCGCGCTAGCCCTGTGGGCCGGGATGGGAATCATCGGCGGCGTGCTGGGCGGAGAGCTGCGTCAGCGCCTGGCGGTGCGCTATTCGCTGCCGTTGGTCATTCTGATCACGACCAGCGCGCTGGTCTGGTTCGTGCTGACCGACAGTGTCTGGATGGCGTTCGTGTTCGCGGTCTGGCACGGACTTGCGTTCGGCGCTCAGCTGCCGCTCAACCGAATCTCGTTCCCGGATTACTTCGGCCGCTACTCGGTCGGGCGGATTCGCTCCGTGACCGCGCCACCACAGTTATTGATCAATGCGTTCGGGCCGTTCGTGTCGGGCCTGGTGATTGACAGCCGCGGATCGTACGACCTGATCTACGTGGTGTTTGTCGGCCTGCTGCTTAGTGCGGCGGTCAGCGTTCTGCTGGCCCGACATCCGGAGCCGCCGCGGCGCGGGTGAGCCTGAGACATTACAGAACAGACAACCGAACGGGCGGCCACAAGGGCCGCCCGTACCGGTGTCACGGGCGATCAGCGTTAGGCGTTTGAGAGGATGAGCGTGCCTGCCGAGGCAAACATACCGCCCGGGCCGTGGGCCATGCTGACGTTGACGTTGGGGACCTGGCGGTCGCCGCATTCACCTCGCAGCTGGCGCACGGATTCAATGATGGCGAACATGCCGTACATGCCGGTGTGGCAGTAGGAGAGGCCGCCGCCATTGGTGTTCATCGGGAAGTCGCCGCCCGGACCGGACTTGTAGATGACCTCGCCGTCGGGGCCGGTCTTGGTCTCGGCGAAGAACGGACCGCCCTCGCCCTTGGGCACGAAGCCGAGGTCCTCGGCCGCCATCAGCGGGGTGAAGGTGAAGGCGTCGTAGAACATGCAATGGTCGATGTCCTGCGGGCCGAGTCCGGCGCTCTTGTAAGCGGCTTCCCCGGCGATGCGGTAACCGTCGGCGGTGGTCTGGTCGCGCATCTGCGAGACCATCCAGTGGGCGGCGGCTTCGCCGGCGCCGAGCACGTAGACGGGGTCCTTGGCGAAGTCCCTGGCGCGCTCCTCGGAGACGAGCACCAGCGCGCCGCCGCCGTCGGCGACGACGCAGCAGTCGAGCAGGTTGAAGGGGTAGCAGATCATCCGCGAGTTGAGCACGTCCTGCGGGGTGATCGGCCCGCCGCCGCGCTCGGGGGCTCGGCGGTGGCTGCCCATCATCGCCATCGGGTTGAGGTTGGCCCAGGCGCGGGTCGCCGCGGCGATGTGCGCGAGTTGTTCCTTGGTCGTGCCGTACTCGTGGAAGTGGCGCAGGACCGGGATCGAGAACGTGGTCGGCGCGCCGCCGATGGCGAAGGGCGACTCGTACTGGCCGCCGGGGGAGGACGCGGAGCCGCCGCGCGGGGCGTCAACGCCGGAGCGGCCGCTTTCGCCGTGAGTCACGAGCGCGACATCGCAGTAGCCGGCCATGATCGCGGCGACGGCATGTCGGACGTGGATCATGAACGAGCAACCGCCGACGGAGGTGCCGTCGATGTAGCGGGGCTGGATGCCGAGGTACTCGGCGACCTCATTGGGGATGGCGCCGGCGCAGAGCAGGCCATCGACATCGGCCAACGACATGCCGGCGTCGTCGAGGGCATTCTTGGCCGATTGGGCGTGCAGCGCGAGCCGCGACATGTGCGGCATCTGTCCGAGATCGTCGGTCTCGGCAGCGCCGACGATCGCGACCTTGTGTCGAATCTGATCCATGAGTGGTCTCCGTTTCGAAGAGTCAGGTGGTCGGCGCCTAGACAGGCTTGAACTTGGGTAGCGTGACCTCGTCGGTCACGTCGTCGTAGACGATCTCGACGTCCATATCGACTTCGGTCGAGTACGGGTCGTCAATGATCAGGTTCGACATCATGCGCGGCCCCTCTTCAAGTTCGATCACGGCGATCACGTAGGGCGGCGGGTTGTCTTCGGTGTTGTAGGGCGGAATGGGCTGGTGGGAGATGACAAACGTATGGACTTTGCCCTTGCCCGAGGCCTGCATCCAGTCGATGTCCCAGTCGAAGCACTCCGGCTTCGGGCAGAACGGTCGCGGATAGAAAAACGGTCCGCATGGGTCGCAGGTGGGCAGCATCAGTTTGTGTTCTTTGAGACCGTCCCAGTACGGCTGTGACTCAGGCGTGGGCGTGGGCAGCCTGCCGGCGTAGTCGGCCATCCTGTGCTCCTTTACGTGTGTTCGTGGTTGTCCACAGCGATGCTACACGACACCCAGGGCATCACTGCCTAGACGACTCGCGATCAATCCATGTGCGTTCGAGTTCTGCCTTGCGTTTGGTCCAGGCGGGGTCGGAGTCCCTGCGTTGGCGCGCCATTTCGGACAGGATCACGGCGGCCGCGACCGAGACATTGAGGGACTGAACGAATCCGACCATCGGAACGATCACGGCGGCGTCGGCCCTGGCGACCATCTCGGCCGAGCAACCGGCGTGCTCGTTGCCTAACACGATTGCCGACGGGCCGAGAAAATCGACGCTGAGATAGTCGTCTGCGTCCTCGGTGAGCTGCGTGGCGTACACCCTGATTCCCTCCGAGTTGAGTGCCGAAACGCACTCCTCAGCCGACTCGTAGCGATCGATCTGGAGCCACTTTTGGACCTTGGCTGCAACTCCGCCGGAGATCTCGGGGAACGCCTGGTTGTTGTAGACGAGGGCGATACGGCCGACGCCGAAGGCGTCGCAACTGCGCAGGATGGCCGAGGCGTTGTGGGCGTCGTGAATGTTCTCGAGGACAACAACGAGATCGTCGTGACGGCGTTCGAGGACTTCTCGCATTCGGGCGAGGCGGCGTTCGGTGATCGGCCGTTGGCGGTGTTCGGCGGACTCGGACGAATTGTTCAATCGGCGGGCCGTTTCAGGTGTTCGGCAACTTTTTTTCGGGCGGAGAGATGAGACGATCTCCAGCGTATTGCTGAGGATCGTGGGTTTGGGGTTTCAGGTTTCTTTCGGGTTCTTTCAGCCGGATCCTGTTCGGTTTTGTTCGAATCTGTTCGATTGCGTTCGAGTTTGCGCAGGTGTTGTCCGCTGGCGAGTTCAGGAGGTCGGGTCGGGAGGAGCGGTGCATCGTCTATCTCTCTGCGGTTGGGGATCGGGAATATCTGCCATGATATACGCACATACGTGCGGGTGGGGACAGGCGATGTTGCTTCGGCGACAGATTGTGGATAGAGGGCACGGGGCGCGGCGTGACGCCTTTGCGGTCCGGAGCCCTCACCCTAACCCTCTCCCAGAGGGAGAGGGGAGCAGAAGGAGAAGCCCTCTCGCGGAGGCAGAGGGGACCAGAGGGGGAGAGGGATGCAGCGTGCTAAACGGCGCACTCGCCTTCGCCGCGTTGGAGGATGTAGATGTCCTGGCGATCCCAGTCGATGAACATCGGGAGGGTGTCGGCCGAGAACTCGGGCGGCAGGGTGAGGTCGTTGAGCGTGTCCTGGATAGGACTGAGGCCGACTCGGTCGACCCAGCTGCTGAAGAGCTCTTGAGTGTCCTCGCGGTCGGAGTGGTACAGGTCGATCACGCGTTCGACGGCGTCGGGGACCCGCTTGGCCGGGATGCGGACCTTCGGCACCAGTGTGCCGAGTCGCATCTCTTCGGTGCGGTAGGTGCCGGCGACGAACATGTGGTAGGCGGGGATCTGGCGGTTGCCGACCTTGATCGCGGCGCCGTGGAAGCCGATGTCGGCGATGTGGTGCTGGCCGCAACTATTGGGGCAGCCACTCATGTGGATGCGCATCTTGCGGGTGAGCGGGTCGTCGATGGCCATGGAGCGGACGCGCTCCTGGACGGCTCGGTTGAGGCCCATTGAGGAAGTGATGCCGAGCTTGCAGCTGTCGGTGCCGGGGCAGGAGACGACGTCCTCGATTTCCTGGGCATCGGGAGCGCCCATGCCGAGCTCGTCGAGTTCCTTCCAGACCGCGTAGACGGCCTCGTTGGGGATCCAGCGCAAGACGACATTCTGCTGCGGGGTAGTACGTGCGCGTTCGCGTCCGTACTTGCGCAGGATCTCGGCGAGACGACGGAACTGCTCAGGCGTGAGGTCGCCCTGGTCGATCGAGGCCTCGACTGCCGAGTAGCCATCTTGCACCTGGGGCCGGACGTTGGCGACAAGGAAGCGCTCGAATCGGGCGGCATCGCCGTTCGGAGAGGGGAGCTCGACGGCGATTTCGCGAGCGTCGGATCCCTCGTCGTCGATGTAGAGCAGTTCCTCGAGTGGCGGGGTTTCCTCGGCCCAGCGCTTCTTCAGTTCTTCGTCGACCATTTCGCGGAAGGCTTCTTCGCCGACGCGGTGGACGAGGAACTTGAGGCGGGCCTTGAGGATGTTCTTGCGCAGCTCGTCGGCGGCGTTGAAGATGCGGATGACGGCCTCAGAGAGGGTGAGGAACTCGGACATTGGCACGAAGTCGGTCAGGGTGACGGCTTCCTTAGGCATGGTGGACAGTCCGCCGCCGACCATCACGCGGAACCCCCGGACCTCTTTGCCGTCGATGACTCGAACCTGGGAGAAGAAGGCAAGGTCGTGAATGGCGGCGATGGCCGAGTCCGCCTCGCGGCCGGTGAAGTAGACCTTGAACTTGCGCGGGAGGAGCTGGGCGATGGAGTTGCGCACCCAGTAGCGGACAAAAGCGCCGGCGTATGGGGTCGGATCGAAGACTTCGTCTTCTGAGATGCCGGCCCAGGGGTCGGCGGTGACGTTGCGGACGGTGTTGCCACAGGCTTCGCGGGAAGAGAGGCCAACTTTGCCCAGGACGCGGAGCATGTCCGGCATCTGGTCGAGCGGGACGAAGTGGACCTGGATGTTCTGGCGGGTGGTGATGTGGCCCTTGCCCAGTGGGGCGAAGGTCTCGCAGATCTCGGCGAGGCCGTCGAGTTGATCGGATGTGACGCCGCCCATCGGCAGCTTGATCCGGTTCATGTGCACGTCGGGCTGGCGCTGGCCGTAGACGCCCTGACGCAGCCGGTAGAGCATGAACTCGACCTCGTCGCGCTGCTGCTCGCGGAATGCGGTCGCTTCGGTCTCGAAGTCGTCGAGTTCGTCGTCCCAGATGGGGATCACGACGCCCGGCGTGTCGGTTCTGGACTCGGTCATACCGTAGTACTCCAACTACATATGTCTGGATTTCATCTTAGCAGTGAAGGATCGATCTCCACGCGCCTTGCGGCTCTTCCGCGCGAGGCGCGATCGCGCATCTGTGACAGGGAGTCGTGACCGTCTGCGGTGAGCTGTCCCGATGCCATGACCTGCTGTAGGACCGGCCTGCCATTGGGCGGTGCAGGATCGTCGAATCGGGCGATCAGGTCGCGATCGGGCATTCGCCAGACCTGCTTGCGATGTCCGATGCTGGGTTTGCCGGGCGAGCGCTTGGCCACGGATCTGCCCTGGTACTCGACCATCTTGTAGGCGCTGTCCAGCGTCGAGGCGTCGGGAGGGGCGACAATGCTGGTGCCACAGGCGAAGATGTCGATTGGCGCGTTCGCGCTGACCAACTCTGCGATCTGATACTCGTCGAGACCACCGCTGGCGACGATGCGGACGTCTGACAGGCCGGCCGCGTCGAGCGTGATGCGGGCCTGCCACGCCTCTTCGC
The DNA here is from genome assembly GCA_965208665.1 of Dehalococcoidia bacterium. GTDB lineage: Bacteria > Chloroflexota > Dehalococcoidia > Bin125 > Bin125 > Bin125. The sequence continues at coordinate 428,482 of CBDBPH010000002.1, read as the reverse complement.
GGAAGTCTCCGGAATCGATGCGGATTGCGCCGACAGATCCGGGTCCGTTCCTTTTCGCCGCTTTGATGGCGTTGATCACGCCGTCCTGGGTATCGAACGTGTCGACGAGCAGCGTGGTGCCCGGATAGCGGTTGACGAAGGCGTCGAAGGCGACAGCTTCGTCGCCCTCCGCGAGGACGAAACTGTGAGCCATCGTTCCGGTGGTGGGGATGCCGTATTGACGTCCAGCGTCGACTGACGAGGTGGCCTCGAATCCGGCGATGTAGGTTGCCCGGGATGCCTCGATCGCTGCTTCCGAACCGTGCGCTCGTCGGCCGCCGAACTCGATGACCGGCCGCCCGGCCGCAGTGTCGACCGCGCGGGCGGCTTTGCTCGCGACCAGGGTGGGGTAGGCGACCTGGTTGATGATCGCGGTCTCGACGATTTGCGCTTCCGGGAGGGGGGCGATGACCTGGACGAGCGGCTCGTCGGGATAAACGATCGTTCCTTCGAGGGGAGCCCAGACATCACCGGTGAATCGCAGGTGTCGCAATTGCTCGGTGAAGTTCCGATTGAACTGAGGAAGCGTGTCGATGAAATGCAGATCGTCTTCGGTGAACTGCAGCGCTTCGAGGAAGCTGAGCGCTCGCTCGAGGCCGGCGGCGACCAGGTAGTTCCAGCCTGTTGGTAGCTGGCGGACGGTCAGCTCGAATACGGCCTGGCCGGTCATGCCGCGCTCGTAGTAGAGCTGGGCCATCGTTAGTTCGTAGAGGTCGACGAAGAGGGCGGAGGGCGTGGTCACTGATCGAACGCTATTCGATCAGCGCGCCAGACTCAGCCATGGTCGTCAACGCGGCGTCGCCGTCTCCGGCGCCGAGGTTCACTGCAGCTACGCCAGTCCGAGGCACCAGTACCTCGAAGCCGAGACGGCAGGCATCGAGCACGGTCTCTTTGACGCAGTAGTCGGTCGCCAGTCCGACGACGACACAGCGCTCGATCTCTGCTTCAAGAAGCAGATCTTCGAGTGCGGTGGGGTGTTGGTCGCCGCTGTGGGGATCACGAGTCGTGAAGCCCGAGTAGCCGTCGTTGCCATCGACGCCTTTGCGCACGGTGGGTCCGGCGTCTGCGATCAGGTCGGAGTGGAACTCCGCGCCCCAGGTGTCTCCGACGCAGTGGACCGGCCAGATGCCGCCGTCTTTCTCGAAGTGCGGCGTGCTGGGTGGATGCCAGTCCTGCGTGTAGACGACCAGCGCGTCTGACTCGGTCGCCCGATGAATCTCGTCGTTGACCCGGGCGACGACCTTGGCAGCGCCCTGGACGAACAGCGAGCCGTCGGGGTGGGCGAAGTCGTTCTGTACGTCAACGACGATTAGCGCGGTTTGCGAATCGTAGGCGGGCACGGGAGTGAGTCAGAGGGGGAGGTTGGAGGCGACGACCGGATTCGAACCGGTGATAAGGGTTTTGCAGACCCCTGCCTTACCACTTGGCCACGTCGCCCCGTTCACAGAGACAGGTACACGGGTGAGATGTTCTGGAGCGGAAGAAGGGATTCGAACCCTCGACCTTCTCCTTGGCAAGGAGACGCGCTACCGCTGCGCCACTTCCGCTCGGTGAGGACATTGTAGCCGCCTGATGGAATTGTGGCGGGGCGGCGGCGTCCCGCAGGATGGTGCCGAGGAAGAGACTCGAACTCTTACGCTCGCAATGAGCACAGCGCCCTCAACGCTGCGTGTCTACCAGTTCCACCACCTCGGCAAAGAAGGCTGGAAGCTCTGGCAGGGGTGGCAGGACTCGAACCCGCGACCTACGGTTTTGGAGACCGTTGCTCTGCCAAACTGAGCTACACCCCTCCGTAGGCTCCGAGCATAGCAGGTATCGGGGCCGGCTCGGGTTGCCGGAAGGCGCTGTGATGTATTCGTGACTCACGCGTGACGTGCGTGTGATGTACCTATGCTGCACCAGAACGCGCAAGGAATGAGCAGCCGGGAGGATAGGCACCATGTTGGACCTGCAAACCGAGGTTGAAGGCGACGTCATCGTCCTGATGCCGACAGGCAGAATCGACGGCGCCACTGCCAAGGCCTACGAAGAAGACCTGATCGCTCGAATCGAGAAGGGCCAGACCAGGATCCTGATGAGCTGCGAGTCTGTCGAATACATTTCGTCAGCGGGGTTGCGGGTGCTGTTGATGGCTTCGCGTCGCGCCGAGAAGCTGGTCCTCTGTTCCGTGCGGGAAACGGTCAACGACGTCTTCAAATTCTCCGGTTTCGCGGAGATCATTCCGATTCATGGAGACCGCGAGACGGCGCTCGCGTCGTTCTAGTGGTCGCCTCAATCGAGGCCGGTGCGCAGCGCTGACTGGATGCGTTCCGGGTAGTCGCTCACGATCCCGGTCGCTCCCAACTCGATGCAGCGTTGAATGTCGGGCGCTTCGTTGACCGTCCAGACGAAGGTTGCCATGTCGTGCGCCCGACAGGCAGCGACGTTTTCGGCCGTCAAACCCGAGCCGTGCATGGAGATCCCATCTAGTCGATGCTCGGCCGCGATCCTCCAGATGTCAGGCGTCGGGGAGAGGCATAGGTGAGCGATTCGCCGTCCGTCAGACGCACGGTTGACGAGTTCGATCACGGTCTCGGTATCGAAACTCCAGAGCCAACTCCAGGGCAGGGCATCGGCCCGTTCGATCTCGGGCAGGACAGCCTCGGACAGAGCCGCGACGTCATCGCCCGGGGTCACCTTGAGCTCGATGACGATCAACAACCGGCCGTCGATCAACGCGAGCGCCTCGCGCAGAGTGGGGATGTGCTCGCCATCACCCGCGTCGACGTTCTGAAGCTCGGTCAGCGTCGTGTCTGCGACTCGGCCGATCGCGTTGGTGGTGCGCTCGAGTTGGTCGTCGTGGATCAGTACCGGCACGCCGTCGGCGCAGAGGCGGACGTCGATTTCCACGCCGTCGCAGCCCATGTCTAGCGCTCGCCGGATGCCAGCCAGCGTGTTCTCCGGCGCGTGACCCATCGTGGTCCGGTGAGCGATCACCAGCGGGGTATCGTGAGACATCGACGATCTCGATTGCGGTTGCTCTGTGGAGGCGGCGGGAATGCGCAACGAGGATATCGCCGGCACATTTGACGCGAGCGGCCGAGGCTATGAATCCTCGGCCCCGGAGTTGATTAGCCTTGCGGCATCCGAGTTGGTCGACCGTCTCGAGTTGACTCCCAGGGACGATTTCGTCGACCTGGGCTGCGGAGCGGGCGCACTGATCGCCCAGGCTGAACCCAGGCTGACTCATGGCAGCGCGATCGGCATCGATCTCTCGCGCGTCCAGCTCGAGTTGGCGCGTGAGCGGTTTCGTCTCTCGCCGATTCAGCCGCTCTTTGTCCAGGAAGATGCGGCGGCTAACGGCCTACGCAATCGCTCGGCCGACGCGGTGGGTCTGGGCCTCGTCTTGCCCTACGCCGACCGTCCACAGCAGTTGCTGAAGGAGGCGACGCGCCTGACCCGACTGGGCGGTCGGGTGGCAGCGACGGTCATTGGATCTCCGTTCTTTGGCGGCCCAGGGACCAGGCTGTTGGGTCTATTGGAGCGGCGCGGGGTCGCGTGGCCTGAGCTGGAGTTGCAGTTCGATCCGCGCGAAGCGGTGCGGTTGGCGTTGCTGTGCGAGATCGACGATCGGCGTTTGGACGATGTCACCATCGAAGAGATCGAGCGTGAATTCTGGTGGGACGACTTCGACGCGTGGTGGCGAATGCTGAACCTGTTTGGATTCCTGCCTCGAGGCAGGGAGCGAATGATGGAGTTGATTGGTCGCGACATGCGCGAAGATGATCGAGTCGTTGACGAGGATGGCAAGGTGCGCTGTGCCGTCCGGATCTGGTTGTTGTCTGCGACCGTGCGTGCAGGAGATCCCTGGGTATGACAGCGAAACGCCGAATCTCGGTCAACCTGCCCTGGAACCCCGATTTCGTGGACACATTCGTTGCGCGCGCCCGGTTGGCAGATGAAATCGGGATCGACACCATCAGCGTGATCGAGGGCTACGGCCACGACGCATTCACCGGCATGGCGCTGCTGGCGCACGAGACGTCGAACGTGCGGATTTCTTCGGCGATTGTCAACGTGTTCTCGCGGACGCCGGCAACACTGGCTCAGAGCTTCGGCACTCTCGATCAGCTCTCCGGCGGTCGCGTCGTCGTCGGGCTGGGCGCTAGCGCACCCGGGGCTATCGAGCGATTTCACGGCGTCAAGTTTGAGCGTCCGTTCGCTCGGATTCGCGAAACGATCGAGTTGATCCGGCTCTACTGGTCGCGCGAGCGATTCAGCTACGACGGCCCGACCATCCACGTCGAGCGAGCGCTGGTCAGCGGCATGGTTCCTGTCCAGCCGACGCCGCCGATTCATCTGGCCACGCTGAATCCAACGTCCGTGCGGATGACGGCCGAGATGGCCGATGGCTGGATGCCTACCTGGATACCCAACGAGCGCGTGGCTGAATCGGTGACGCAGGTCCGGCAATGGTCGGTCGAGGCCGGTCGGTCTGCAGATGCGGTTGAGGTGCGGTCTCCCGGTTCGGCGACCGTTCTGCCCGATGCTTCGAAGCAAGCGGAGATCGACCGAGGCTTCGCCCACGGTCTCGCGTTTTTCGCGGTGCGCAACGGTCCGGGCTACCTCCACCAGTTCGAGCGTCAGGGATTCGCGGACGATGTCGCGGCGATGCGTCAGGCCTGGGCAGATGGCGGCGTTGGAGCGGCCACCGAGATCGCGATGGAGATCGCCCCGAGGTTCTCGATGCGCGGATCATTGGACGATTGCGCAGCGTACCTGGACGAGCAATCGTCGTTCGGTGTCGATCTGCACCAGGTCTCGGTCGAGACCGAGGATGATCGGGTCTGGGCGGACACTCTATCCCGGCTTGTCGGGTAACGTTCACTGAGGAATCGAACCACCCGACGTGAGAGTTCACGACGAACGATGAAGGGATGACCAATGGCAGACACGAGCGCCGACACCAGCCTCGCCGCCGCGCTGGCCAAGTTTACCGATCGTGTACTGCGCTGGACGGCGCAGTCGATGGAAGACCTGAGTCAGGAGGAGGTCCACTTCCGGACCTACGACGGCCAGAACTGCATCGGTTTCGAGGCCTGGCACATCGCGCGTACCGCCGACAACCTGATTCACTTCGCCTTCGAGCGCGAACAGCCGGTCTGGATGTCGAAGGGTCTCTTCGAGGAGTGGGGTCTACCCAAGGTCGATCAGGGGACGGGTACGAGCTACGGCGAGGTCTCCAGCTGGGTCTTCCCCGACGGCCCGACGATCGCCGGTTATCTGAACGACGTGGCGGACGTCATCGTCCCACGGATCGCTGACATGACGCCGGAGTACCTCGACTCGATCACGCGAATTGTGCCTCAGGGTGAACTACCCAAGTGGGAGATCATCGGCCAGGTGATCATCAACCATTCGAACAACCACCTCGGCCAGATCAACGTCGGCCGCTCGATGCAGGGCAAAGAGGGACTGGGCTTCTAGTCCGAGCCGGTTGGAGCCACGCATGCCCGATACGGGCGACATTCAACTGGTCTCGCCGCTCTCACTCAGCGAGCAGGTCGCAGCGACTCGCTCTGGCGAGCTGTCGTTGCAGGATCTGATCTCACGGACCCTGGAGCGGCTGGACGAAGTCAATCCGCTGGTGCGGGCGATGCTGCCCGATCCACGACAACGCGAGCGACTGTCGTCCGAAGCGGCGGGGTTGATTGAACGTTGGCCCTCACCCGAGGATCGTCCGCCGCTGTACGGAGCGATGTTGGCGGTCAAGGACATCTTCAACGTGGATCGCATGCCGACCCGGGCCGGCTCGGCAGTGCCACCAGAGTCCTTCAGCGGGCCCGAGGCGGATGTGGTGGCACGGCTGCGCTCCGCCGGCGCCCTCGTCCTGGGCAAGGCGGTGACGACCGAGTTCGCCTTCTTTGCCTCGGGAGCGACGGCCAACCCACATAATCGTGACCACACGCCGGGCGGGTCGAGCAGCGGCTCGGCGGCAGCGGTCGCGGCGGGGATCGCTCCGCTCGCTCTGGGGTCGCAGACGGTTGGCTCCGTGATTCGACCTGCGACGTTCTGCGGGGTGGTCGGGTTCAAGCCGTCATACGACCGGATTCCGACCGGCGGGACGCTTTACTACTCGCCCTCCGTCGACACAATTGGCTACTTCGTTCGCTCGGTCGCGGACGCCATCCTGGTGGCATCGACGATTTTGCTGGGCTGGCGTCAGGGCGAAGACGACGAGGCAACCAGGCCGCGCATTGGAATCCCGACCGGCGCGTTCCTCGAACAGGCGGGTCCGGAGATGCACGGCGCGATTGAAGATGCCGCCGGAAAGATCCGTGAAGCGGGTATCAGCGTGGAGCCGACGCCGACGCTGCACGACGTCGCGGAGATCAACGTTCGCCACCGCCACATGACGACATTCGAGTTTGCCGAGACGCACGACGAGCGATACGCGAGATACGGCGCGATGTTCCGGCCCGAGAGCGCTCGGCTCTACGAAGAGGGCAAGCGGATCGCAGCGGCCGATGCCGAGGCTGGCCGAGCCAGCCGAATCGCCCTGCGCCAACGCCTTCACGAGAGAATGGACCGCGCCGGGATCGACGCCTGGCTCGCGCCGTCGGCGGTGGGACCGGCCCCGAAGGGTCTGGGCTCGACCGGTGAACCGGCGATGAACTTGCCCTGGACGCACGCCGGGATGCCGGTCATCAACCTGCCCTTCGGCGCATCGGAAGGGCTACCGCTCGGTCTTTCGCTGGTCGGTCGGTTCGGCCACGACGAGACACTGTTGGGTCAGGCCGCGATCGTGGAGTCGGCGCTGGCTGACTAAGGGCGCCATGAGCCAGCCAACGCGTCAGCGCATAGGTATGGCGCGTGGTAGGGTCGTGAGCGAATAGCGGTCGTGAGCGAAGCGGACTGGAGGCTGACCAACATCTGAGAGCGAGTGAAGGCCGCCACTTCAGTCAGGCGGTACGGAAGGCCTCGCGGACAGGCCGTTGTGAGCACACAGTCCGCCTAGATCGATTTCTGAATGTCCCGGTTCTTCAAGTGGGCGCCAGGCGTCCTGATTGCGGTGGCCCTCGCGGCAGCCGTGGTCGTCGGCTGTTCCGACGACGAGCAGGCGCAACCACAGCAGCAACAGCAACAGACGGCGGCGGAGCAACAGGCTCAGCCACAACAGCAACAGGAAAGCGAGCGTGCGGCGCCGGCGAGCGCGGCCCAAACGCAAGAGCAACAGCAGCAGCAGAGCGACGCCGAAGCGGTCTCTGCAGAGCCCCTCAATGTCGTGGTCTCAACGCAGATTCTCGCCGATTGGGTTCGCCAGGTTGGCGGGGACCGGGTCAATGTGCGCGCGCTGGTCCCGGCCGGGGCAGATGCCCACCTCCTCGAGCTCACCGTGTCGGACATCCGCGCGATTGCAGACGCAGACCTGGTGGTGATCAACGGGGCGGGACTCGAGTCGGCCTATGAAGACGTGATTCGGGAGAACGCCAAGATCGTGCTCGATCTGGCTGTCGCGATCGAGGAGGCCGGACATGAACTCCTGCCATTCGGCGCGATGATGGGGGAGGACGCCCATGATGATGAACACCATGACGAGCACGAGGGCGAAGAGGCCCACGAAGATGAAGATGGGCACGATCACGAAGAGGATGATGGGCACGACGACGAGGAGATGCACGATGACGATCACCATGTGAGTGAGGCCATCGGTCGCCTGCTCGTTGCGGACGCCGTAGAGGCGCACCTCTCGGTCATTGATCTGTCGACGGACGATGTCGACGAAGGCCTGTTTGAGATTGCCGCGCCGCGGGCGCGCGTTCTTCCCAGCCCCACGCACCGATACGGCTTCGTTCTGGCTCGCGGGCCGGAGGATGGCGACGACCGCGTACACATCTTCGACGGCGGGGTGTTCCTGGTTGAGCACGGCGACCACTATGACCTGGTTACCGAGCCCGTCTCGCGGCACTCGCTCGAGATCGTCGAGGAGAACCCGATCCATTACGTGAACAGTCATGGCTGGACGGCGATCTTCGCCGACACCAGCGGTCACGTGATTCTGATCAATGAGCACGACCTGGCGACGACGCAGGGTGACTACGAGCCGATTGTGCTCGAGGCCGGGCCGCAGCACGGCGCGGCGTTGGTCATGACCGATGACCACGTGGTCGTGACGACCAAGAATCCCGACGACCCGGACGACGTGCTGCCGGTCGGTGTTGAGGTCTGGACGTTCGACGGTGAAGTTGTCTACGACGCCAGCAACCGCTCCTGCCCGGGCATGCACGGGGAGTCCCACAACGAGCATGGCGCAGTCTTCGGCTGCATCGGCGGGGTTCTCTTCCTGCACGCTCACGACGGCGAGTACGAGCACGAGTTCATCGACAATCCCGAGGAGATGCGCGAGGATTCTCGTATTGCGGTCGTCTTCGGCCATCATCACCTCGAGCACTTCTTCGGCGCCGCCTACTACTTCGACGGTCAAGGGTTCACCTTCGACGGCATTTGGCTGATCGACGTAGCGCACGGCGAGATGCACCTGGTGTTCACCGAACCGACAAGCGTGCCGCCGAAGTTTTCGAGCGATGGCGAGACGCTCTATGTGCTCAACGACGAAGGCGTCTTGCACGCACTCGACGCACACGATGGCGACCTGATCGAGGCCGTTGACTTGGTCGAGCCGGGTGAGGCCGGGCCTCCCGCGTTCGTCGTCGTCGGCGAGTGGCTTTACGTCGCCGACCCGGGCAGCGGTCATGTGCTCGGTGTGCATCTCTCGCACATGGAGATCGAAGAGGAATGGCACGTCGGCGGTGCGCCGTCGAGCCTGGCCTTCGTCGGAGTGCTTGACAGGAGCGGCTCGCCCGATGCGGGCCACGAAGACGAGCATGAGGACGAACACGGGCACGAAGACGAGCACGAAGAGGACGAACACGGCCATGAGGATGACGAGCACGAGGATGAGGGCGATGGTCACGGACACCATCACCATCACGGCTCCGAGGATCCGCACTTCTGGTTCGACGCCGATCTAGCCGCCGTCGCCATCGAGGCAATCGCGCACGAGCTCAGCCACCTGAGCCCGGGCAATGCGGATGTGTTCAGCGACCGCCTTGAGCTGTACCTCGGCGAGATCGAAGCGGCCGACGCCGAGGCGCGCGCGTTGATCGAGGGAGTGCCCGAGCATCAGCGTTTGCTGGTCACGTTCCACGACGCGTTCGCCTACTTTGCCCGTCGCTACGGTCTGGAGATTGCCGGCTTCCTGATCGAAGGCCCCGAGCAGGGAATCAGCGCCGAAGCGATCGCCGAGCTGATTGAGCTGATCGAGCATGAAGGCGTGGAGACGGTGTTCCACGAGCAACAGTTCGATTCTTCGGCCCTCGACGCCGTTGCTGCCGAGACCGGCGCGAAACGGGGCATCATCTGGTCGCAGCCGACAGAGGACAACCCAACGTATCTGGGGATCCTTGTCGGGAACGCGAGAGCGATCGCGGAGCAATAGTCCGCGACGCTACGTAGCCGGAGCGCCTGGCCCGGGAGCGATGATCACGCCATCATCGTTCCCGGGTCGCGCACAGTCGCCACCTACGGCGGTTCTGTCGCCGGCGGCGGGAGTTTGCGACGAGCCGGCACCCTACGACATGTCGGGCATCCTGTCCTCGCTCGCATCGGGCGGCTCAGGCTTGGCGATGCGGTAACCGACACGCGGCTCCGTGAAGATGTAGGTGGGATTCGCGGCGCTGTCGCCGAGCTTGCGGCGGATGCTGTTGATTGTCGTGCGCATCGGCCGGACGTCGTCGCCGGCCTGCAGGCCCCACACGCGGCGCAGTAAGTGTTCATGGGTCACCACGCGGCCTGCGTTCGCCGAGAGCTCGACGAGCGTCCCGTACTCCATTGGAGTCAGGGGGACCGGATCGCCGGCAAGAATCACCCGCCGCTCGTTGAAATCGATGAGCAGGTCGCCCATCATGTACGGCTGCGCTGGTTCTGACACCGCCCGCCTTCTCAGAGCTGCTTTGATCCGCGCGCCCAGTTCGGTTGCCGAGAAGGGTTTCACGACGTAGTCTTCCGCACCCTCCTCGAAGGCCTTTGCGATGAGTGCGTCCTGTCCGTAGGCCGAGATAAAGATGACGGGCACGTCCGCCATCGCCTTGATCTCCGCCATCAGCTCGATGCCGTCGGTTCCGGGCAGGCGGAGGTCCAGCAACGCGAGGTGGGGCCGTTCCTCCTTCATGAGTGGAATAGCGTCCAGCGGTTCGGTCGTCACGACCGGTTCGTAGCCAGACTCTGTGAGTGCGGTCCGGATGTACCGGAGCGCGTCGGGGTCGTCGTCCACGGCGAGCACCCGCACGCGTTCTCGTTCCTCACGTCGCGCGGCGTCGGTTGACGGCTGCGTGTGTTGAGGAAGCGGGGTGGCATCTACCGTTCCCACGGTGGGGATGGTGAAGGAGAACCGGGCACCGGTGCCGGGCCCGTCGCTCTCCGCCCAAATGCGGCCGCCGTGAGCCTCAACGATGCCCTTGCAGATAGCGAGACCGAGCCCCGTCCGCGCGAAGTCGCGCTCTCTGTCTTCGGCGGTGATGCCGGAGAACTTTCGGAACAGGCTCGACAGTCGGTCGGCGGGTACGCCGCTACCCTCGTCGGCCACAGTGACCGTGACCAGCAACTCCCCGCGCTCGACCAACAGCCTGATGGGAGAAGTCTCCTGCGAGTGCCGGGCCGCGTTGAACAAGAGGTTGTTCAACACCTGGACCATGCGCAGCCTGTCGGCCATGACCAGGGGAAGCTCGGGTTCGAGGTCAATGAGCAGCGTGTGCTGACCGCCACCGCTCTGGAACGCCTCCCTGGCCTCACTGACCAGAGTCGCGAGGTCCGTTGGCTCAGGAGCGACGCTGAGCGTGCCGGTGTCGATTCGCGCTACATCAAGCAGGTCGGCGATCAACTCCCGCATCTGGTTGGTCTGGGAATCGATGATCCGGTGGAACTGGAGGACCTCGGCCGGATTGAGGAGGCTCGACGGGTTGAGGAGGGTGGTGATCGAGCCCTTGATGGAGGTGAGCGGAGCGCGGAGTTCGTGGCTCACCATGGCGAGAAACTCTGCCCGGAGCCGTTCCAACTCCCGCACCGGCGTCATGTCTTGCACGGTGAAGACGTACTTTTCGACTTCCCCGTTCTCGAGGCGGATGGGAGTGGCGTTGATGAGGGTGGTGAGAGAGCGGTTGCCCGGCGTCGTCAGCGTTATCTCCTCGCCTCGTATCGTCCTTCCTCTCCGAAGTACTTCCACCAGGGGAAAGTCAGGCAGAGACGCCTCCTGCCCGTCCGCCCGGTGCAGCGTCAACACCGTCAGCAGTTCGGCGGGCGACTGACCTGGGTTGAGAATTTCAACGAGCCTTCTCGCCTCCTGATTGACAGACACGAGGGCACCAGTCGCGGCTTCGAGCACGACGACCCCAACGGGGGCGGTGTTGACGAGGGTCTCCAGGTCGCCCCGGGCCCGCTGGACATCGCGGTGCCGCCGCGCGTTGACGATGACCAATGCCGCCTGCGAGGCGAACATGAGCAGCGTCTCGGCATCCTCATCGCTGAACTGCTGATCCGTCCGATCGTGGCCCAGCCAGATGATTCCCACGAGTTCGTCCCGATGTCGCATCGGCGCGGCCAGGCCAGAAAACACGGTCATCGGCAGTTGGCCTGGAAGGCCAACCGACTCGGCGTAGTCGCCCCAGTTCTCCAGCCGGAGAGCTCCCCGGATCTCGCTGAAGTGATCGAAGATCTTCATGCCTTCGGGCAGTCCGATGAGTCCGCGGTGTTCCTCTTCCGTCGTCCCGGAAGTGAGGAGCGCATCGAGGCCGCCGGCTTCGTTCGTGGTTGAGATCACGCCGTAGCGGGCATCGGTCAGGTGTCGCGCGTTGTCGATGGCTTCCTGCAGGACGACATTGAAGTCGAGGCTCTCGTTGATGCGGACGCTGGCGTCGCTCAGTTTGGACAAGCGTTCCCGCAGAGCCTGGGCCTCGATCCCTGGCGGTGTCTCTTCTGTGCTCATTGCTGCCCGCATGCTATGAAACGGAACCGTGATGTCGCCAAACACTAACACAACCATGATGCTCTAGAGTGATGATCTCATATAACACTCATAAGGATTCCGATTTAGTCATCTATCGTTCGCCCGTGCTGACGTTCTGCGATGGACAACAGAGCGTTCTGGCCGTAGTCGACTTTGGCGGCGGAACGCGCCTGCTGAACGAACACTGCTCCCGCCGGAGCGTTTCCTGAGGAGAACCTTCCGTGCGTTACTGGATGAAGCAGCGTGCGCCCGGAATGCACCCTCTGGTCCTCACGCGCCGTCGCGGGTGGCGCCTGGTCGTGCTGGTCTCGGTCCTACCGGTGCCGGGGCTGATGCTCGCGGGACGGCCGCGTATTGAAGCCGACGCGACCTGCAGCGTGCCTCCGGTCAATCCGACCAGTGCGCTCAATCCTGACGGCACAGCTGTCGTGCTGAACTGGGTGGCGTCGCCCGACTGCACGCCGGACGAGCACGCCCTTTACCGCCGCGACATGGATGTCGAGGGCTCGCGGATGACCAAAATCGACACGGTCGACGGGGATGTCCTGTCCTACACCGACACGACCGTCAATGCCGGCGAGGTCTACCGCTACAGGATCCGCTCGAACGAACTGGGTTCGCCCTCCGACCGAACGGAGATCGCGATCCCGGAGGCCACTGTCAGTGAGCCGGGATCTCCAAGTTCGAAGTCGACGTCCCCTTCGCAGTCGCAGGGCGAGTCGTCGAGGAAGTGGATCGCCGCGCATTGATCTGGCGCGTGGCTGAGATTGAGCTCCTCGCCACTCCAGGTCGAGCTGAGCACCGCGCGAATCGGAAGGTTGCTCAGCTCCCCGTAGGCGCGGTTGGGCGAAATGTCGATAGCGTCGTCCGTCTCGATCGCATGGGAGATGTCCCAGGCCGCGCAGATGTCGCTGCGTAGGGCGACAGGGACCTCGTCGCTGCGCAGAGCTTCGATTTGGCCATGCTCCAGGATGCGCGAGGCAACGACCGGACGCTCGATGCGTCCGTTGAAGATCATCTCGCCAACAGGCTTGCCGCGGGCGAACTCTCGGCTGGCGGATGCGAACAGGAGTGGCGCATCGCAATCAACGACAGCGGCTCCTGCACTGGTATGGCTGACCTCGCCGCTCGACGTGTCTAGGGCGTAGGAGTCGAGCAACCCTTGACCCAGGTGGACCTATCCGTTTGCGGCGTCGTACGTGGCGCTCACCAGGTACCACTCGCGAGCGACGAAGGCTTGTCCGAGGGCAAACTCCTGCAGGCCCCCGGCGCCGTCGCCGATTTGCAGCACGAGACCGTCCGTGGGATCCGTCCAGAGCGCGAGGCCGCGACCCGCGTCCACATCCATCTTGGAGATCGGGCAGGCGCGACGCAGGTCGGGGAGCGTCGGAACGATCGTGGACTGAACGGTGAGGTCGCTGAGGCCGGCAACGGCTGGGCCGTGGGCAGCTACGGCGTAGGACCCGGTGTCGGTCTCTTGCGGGCCGCCGCGGTACTCGCCGCTGACGGACGTGGGCAACAGTTCGTCGCGGTAGCCGGGCCCGCTTAGCGGTACGCGAACTCGAAGCGCATGAAAGGCTTGGCTGATTGAGCAGCCTTAAAGGTCCACGTGGAGAGCGAAGGTTCTGATTACAGTGCCGCTTGGTCCACCAAACTGGACGAAATCGAGAACCTTCGAGTTGCGGTTCAGGTTGGATGTCTAGCTCCCCGGCAATCCTGGTGGACGCGGAATGGTATCCGCTCTCCAAGACAGCGGATGACCGTGTGTGTGCTGAGAATCTCTGCAACCCGACGGAGGATCTTGACGCTTAGCGAATCTAAGTGGACCCAGGTGAGGTGCGCGTGCTTGCCTCGCGCGTTGTCAACATCGCTCGGAAAGTGATCCACCGCATTGTCGATGCTCAGGCAGTTTGTTCGCGTAACTGTTGAGCGATAGCGTCACTTTGCTGTTCTGTTGTTCGATGATCGTATCCCCGTGCCGCGCTGAGGTGTCCCGCCTGCCGCGAGGTAGCCACGCTCGTTGTTCCGGGAGATGCCGAGCAGTTGGGCGGCGGCGCGCATCGAGAGTCCTTCGAGTTGCGCCTGGCGGATCGCTTTTCAACGGGCTCGTTGTCGCGGAGTGGCCGGACGGGTCTGAGATTGTCCATTGACGCGACGGTTGCCGTTGGTGGCCGGGTCCGATGCTTGAGGCAACGCGTCGCCGGAACCTCGTTTCGAGACGACGCGCTCCAGTGGGGTTTGAGAGGCCTCTGCCGGGATATGGCACCTCGTGGGTTGAGCCGAGGTTGCTCCAGAATGCACTTTCCTGGGGCGGGGCGGGAGGGTCTTGCAAGTCAGCTTGACTAAGTTGGCACAAATGAGGTCGAGTCAGTCGAAACCAAGAAGCTTGCGAATCGTACTCCGCACTTCGTCATAAGTTGAGTGTTGGACGAGAAGGTCGTGGAGCTGGAGCGATACGAACGAGGTCAGTGGGGATGCGCTGCTGGATTCAATGCCGATGAGGCGAAGTTGCTTGCCGCATCCGATCCTCGCGACAGGATCCTTACGACAGGAGACCGATTCCACCTCGTTCGCAAGGTGGTAACCAGTCTTGATATGGCGCTGCGGGTTGCCTTTGCATCGGCGGGTCATGCACCCGAGCGTGAAGGTGCAGTTGCCAACATAGGTTTTGGCATCTGCGGATAGGTTGATCATGTCGGTGTCGTTATTGACCGAGGAAGGAGCGAGAACCAGACCCAACCCAGCCGGAAGACCATCGCGTGGGCTTCATCCGCCCGCTCCGTCGCTGGCTTGGATTTGGGAAGAACAGGACCGCCAAGGTCACGATGAAGAGTTCAACCTGGGCGTTAGGGCGCAGAATCATTCCACCCTCGCTCTTGTGACGCCGAGCAGACTCAGTCGGCCTCTCCGTCGGTCGATGCAGCGCGAACTGATAGCTCATGCAATAGCCGGACTCGTATACGCCCGTGGCGTAGTCCTCGTAGCGGCTGACAGGTTTGAGGGGCGCCTCGATCCCAGTTGAATCCACCGGCGACTCACTCCTCATATGAGTCTGATCGCATTCGCGCTGCGCATCGCCCCGGCTTGCGGTCGGGATCGAGTCAGGTCCGATCGATCTGGACAACTTCGGAGTGTTCCGGGTTCGCTTAGCGAGCCAACAGGTTTGCATCGCAATCCAGTTGCGTGTAAGGAATGGCGCTGCAGGAGTCTGTCGCTCTGTCCAACCGGTTCCGTAGCGCCGTTGCAGGCCGACCTCGACCCGACCGTGGTCGAGACGTCGGGCGATCGCCGGTGACCGAGGGGACCACCCTGACATTGGCTGGTTCATGCCTACCCCCCCCCCGTCTCTCCGGCCATGAGTCCCCGAGCCGCTTGCCGAATCGCTTCATCGGAGCGATCTATTCGACTGGCTCGTAGTACCCAGATACAAACAGGATCTGCACGTCAGAGGGGTTGACTTCCGCGTAGGCGTGCTTGCGTGATTCCTCTCCGGTCGCCGGGTTCGGGAAGAAGTAACTCACCCATCCACCACCACCGCGCCCGACACGCCACAACCGATCGCCCAGTGAATCCCCATCAACCGCCGTTATCTCAATCGGACCAACATCTTCACCGACGAAATCCCTCCGATACGGGTGCGCCAGAATATCGCTGGTCCCATCGGCATTGACCCGAGTGATGACGACGTAGAACTGACCATCAATCGAACCGGGGTCGTTGTAGTGACGGATGGTCTCTTCTTCGCCGTGGAGTTGCCAGTATCGAATCGCCGCATGGACCTCAGCGACCGCACGATCAGCTTTGCCGTAGGTGCCCTGATCGACCCTTTCCTCTATCCGATCGACGCGAACCAGAGTGAGCGCGCTCACGACGACAATGGCGACCAAGAGCGCGCCGAGCACCGCAGCAAAGAGTCTCGAGAGTTCAATCCGAACCTTCTGCATGGTTCCACCTCCTTCGTGGGTGCTGTGTTCGGCGGCCCTCTACGGCGACGCGAGGGTCAGGGGACCGGGAACTCGGTGAGTGGCTGGCTCGGGAGCGGACGTCGCGGTTGGATACAACCCGGTCGCTCGTGCCGGCGCCAGTCATCCGCCGATGCCAAGCGCGGCTGCCTGCTCGGGCGTGATCCCGGCCGCCGCAAGCAGGTCAGCCAGGGCCTCCGGGGACAGGGTGCCGACGATCGCCAGCGTCTCGGCGCGGCCGATCAACGCCGGCTCGATCAAGATTTGCGCGCCGCCCACCTCGATCGTGCTCTGGCCGACGGTGAGGTCAGTGATCAGCAGCAGATTGACCGCGAGCATCCCCTGGACAGTGGGCTGATCCCAGACCACGAACTGCAGCTTGCCCACCACGAGTGCGGCGAGCAGCGATTCGTCGCCCCCGAATCCGGCGATGAAGAGCTTGTCCAGCCCAGCCGAACCGGCGACTGCCATGGCCCAGAGAGACGTGTTGGCGTTGAGCGTGATCACGGCGCCGACCCCGGCGTCTGGCAGGGCCGCTGCCTGTTCGGCCAGCAGCTCCGCGGTGTGGACCTGCACCCGGGTCAGGGCGCCACCGACGTAAGTCGATTCGATCCCGTCGCAGCGCTCCTCGAGCCCGATGTTGGTCTCTTCGTGGACCAGGCACCAAACCTCCCCCGATATGCCGGCCTCGTTCAGCCGCTGACCGATCCGTTCGCCGCCGCGCCGATCATCCAGGCCCACGTGCGCGAAGGCGCCAACCTCGCGCGACAAGTTGGCGCCTGAGTTGTAGGTCAGCACATCGACGCCAGCGGCCCGAGCCTCACGCAGCGCCTCGCCGACCGCGTCGACGTTGGCCAGGGTCGCGGCGATTGCCGATGCGCCGTCCGACGTACACTCGCGGATCGCAGCGGCCTGCACCTGGCTGTCCGGGCTATAGCGGGTGCGTAGATTCGTGCGCATCATGTAGGCGGTGTGATATGCCGTAAGCGAGGTGATGTTCCAAAACAGATCCCGCTCGGGATCCCCGTGGCCGACGAGGCAGATCAGACGCTGGTCACCGAACGCGGATCGGCCGAACATCGACTCCGTGCCGGTGTACAGGTCGTCGCCATGGATGGGCGGCCAGTAGGTCCTGACCGGAATCGTCGAACTGGTGCGCCAACGGCCGGCCTCGGCGTCGGTTGGGAGGAAGCGCGCCGCCGGGTGATGCAGCGGGCTCCAGGCACCGGCATAGCGGAGTTCCTGCAGAGCGACCTCGACCCGACCGTCCCCGGTCGCGCGCGCCACGATCCGCACCTCGGTGTTGTCGGGCCGATCCTCAATGTGATCCGCCGCAGCCGGCTCGGTCAACAAGTGATTCGTGGCAAAGCCCGCGGCGAAGCCGGCTGCTGCGACAAACGCTGCGAGCAGCAGGATCGGGCGATATCGCTGAAATGCCGAGCGGAAGTGTCGGTATGGCATCTGGGAATCCAGTTCGCTGCTGAGCGGAGGCCAGACCCCCCGGCCGGCGCGCGGGATGGTGAGACCGCCGATCCAGACCCCACGAGCAGAGTCTGCGCCGGTCGGGTGCGTGGCTCACCCGCCGCCGGCTGCCCGCGAGATCGCTTCTACGACTTCCGGGGGCAGCTGAGCGAGGAACGCCTGGACTGTTGCGGCGTCGTAGATGACGGGTTCGATCGCGATGAACGGGCTGCCCAACTCCAGCGCCGGCAGGCCGGTGTGGAGTTGCTCAGGGAGAGTGAGCAAGTGGGCCGCGATGTGGCCCTGGAGGTCAGGCTGATCCCAGACCAGCATCGCCAGGGTTCCGCTCAGCAGCGGCCTCAGGATCGATGGCCCGCCACCGAAGCCGATCAGGGTGATGTCGGTGCGGCCCGAATCGGCCAGTGCGCTCGCAACCGCACCGGTGTTGTTGACATTGAGCGCGACCAGAACGGCGGCCTCAGTGCTCGCCAAACCGGCTACTAATACGTCGATGCCCCCGGAGATGTCGATCTGCTGCACGTCGCCGCCGCGATAGGTCGAGGCGAGGCCGCTGCAGCGCTGGGTCAGGCCGACATTGCGCTGTTCATGCAGGAGGCACTGGACGTCGCCGCTGACCTCTTGGCGATTCAACCATTCGCCAGCCAGCTCGCCGGCGCGAGGGTCGTCCAGGCCGAGGTGCGCATACGCGCCGACGCTGCGCGAGATCTCTGCGCCCGAATTGTAGGTGAGCACGTGAACCCCGGACGCGACCGCCTCCCGAAGCGCGCCGGACACCGCACCCGGGTCCGCCAGAGTGGCCGCGAGCGCGACGGCTCCGTCCATGGTGCATTGGCGGATCGCCGCCGCCTGCTCGGCCCCGTCCGGGCTGGAGAAGATGCGAATGTTATCACGCCCGAGGCGACCGCTCTGCACGGTCCGGTTGTTCGCCGCACTCCAGAAGAAATCCTCCGCCGCGCCGTGATTGATCACGCAATACAGCGGGCTCTCCCTGAAGTAACCCTCCGTTCCGGCGAGCAACTCTTCCATCGATGCCGGCACCGGGTAGTACGCAGGGACGCTCACGGCCGAGCTGTGCAACCGCCTGCCGACCGGCGCGTCCGCCCGCAGGAAGCGCGCGCTCGGCCGGATGACCTCACCCCAGCCGCCGTCGGACTGTTGTGCCTGGACGCCCACCTCGACGACGCCGTCTGCCAGCTTGACCACCACGACCCGAACCGGAGCGTCACCTTGAGCATCGGCGGCGCCGGCCTGCCCGAGTCCAGGAGCATAGCGCTGAATCATCATGCCGACGACCACGGCGCCGATCATGGCAATGGCGACGAGCCACGGGCGTCGTCCGGCCTGGGCCACGGTTCTCCAACTGCCGTTCATCTCGACTCCTCCACTGTGCGGTCAGCACATTCTGTGATCGATGCTGGTGCAAGCGCGTCGGCGTCAATGACGGTCCGCTCCGGTCCAGATACGCAACCGGGTGCATCACGCTGCGTCCCGGCCGTGCTCACGGACGGATTACGGATCATTATCGGCGTCTAGATGTGCCTATCGTGCCGTCTATTCGTGCTCGGAGCGTGGCACCAACGCCTAAACTGCGTACTGTTCTTGTGCTCTCAGCAAAGCCGGGTGGCGGGGCTCTGCTAGGCGCAGCTGGAGTGGGGGCGAGACATTGCGGGAAGCCGAAGGCCTGCGGCGAGAGAACGACGCCCTTCGAGAACGGCAGGTGATGCTGAGCCAAGCTGCTCTCCGAGTCGCCGGGGAGTTCGACCTGGAGAGCGTGCTGAGTGAGCTCCTGGATGACGCGCGGGCGTTGACTGGCGCCGTCGCGGCGGTGGCCGCCACGCTTGACGACCTCGGGCAGCCATCGGGCGTATTCGGCTCCGGGGCGAGCCATGTGCAGCGGGACCGGTTCTCCGAGCTGCTGCGCAAGCCCGAGATTGGTGTTCACCTGAGCGCCTTGCACGAGCCGCTGCGCCTCGCTGACCTCTCGACGTATCTCGCCTCGGCCGGACTGCCCGGCCTGGCGCGGCCGCTGGACTCCCGGATGAGCGTTCTGTGCGTGCCCATTGGCCTCGCAGAGCGACGGTTCGGATTCCTCTGCCTCGCCGGGAAAGACGGCGCCCTGGAGTTCACTCCGGCCGACGAGGAATCCCTAGCACTCTTCGCTTCGCAGGCGGCCGTAGCGATCGCCAATGAGCGCCGACTCCGGGATGAGCAGCGCGCCCGGGCCGACCTGGAAGCGCTGATCAACACCGCGCCAGTCGGCGTGTTCGTGCTCAATGCCCGCACCGGCCGCGTGGTCTCACAAAATCGGGAGGGGCAACGGATCATGGACGGGCTTAGGGCGCAAGATGAGCCGTCCGACGAGTTGCGCGAAATGATAACGCTACAGCGCGCCGGGCGACGCGAAGTGCCGCTAAGCAAGTATCCGCTGCTACAGGTGCTCAGCTCCGGCGAGGAGGTACGAGGCGAGGAGTTCGTGCTCCGTGGGTCTGAGGGGCGCAGCGTCACAGTGATCGTCAATGCGACGCCGATTGCTTCCTCGGATGGCACCGTAGAGACGGTCGTCGTGACGTTCCAGGACTTGGCTGCGCTGGAGGACCTCGCGCGGATGCGGGCCGAGTTCTTGGCCATGGTCAGCCATGAGCTGCGCGCCCCACTGAGCTCGATCAAAGGGTCGGTGACAACCCTGCTGACCAGCGGGCCGACTCGCCAGCCGGCGGTGACGACCCAGTTCCACCGCATCATCGACGAGCAGGCCGACCGCATGGAGACCCTGATCACTGACCTCATGGACGTGGCTCGGATCGAGGCGGGCGCGCTCTCGGTCGAGCCCGGAGCGGCAGATCTCGCGGAGCTCGTCGACGAGGCGCGCAGTTTCTCCTTCAGCGGCGCCGCGGCGAACACGCTGGAGATCGACTTGCCGGTTGACCTGCCGATGGTGCTGGCCGACCGCCAGCGCATCGTCCAGGTGCTGATCAACCTGCTCGCCAACGCGGCTCGGCACTCGCCGACGGGCTCCACGATACGAATCGCGGCGGTTCGCCGCGGTGTGCAGGTAGAGATCAGCGTCACGGACCAGGGCGAGGGCATCCCGGCCGAGCTGATGCCGCGCCTGTTCCGCAAGTTCTCTCCTCGCGGCGGTGAGGAAGGGGAAACCCAGCCGGACTCAGGCCTCGGCCTGGCGATCAGCAGGGGCATCGTGGAAGCGCATGGTGGCCGCATCTGGGCGGCGAGCGAAGGTCCCGGCCGCGGGGCGCGGTTTAGCTTTACGCTCCCGGCCACCGAAGCGCCGGGCAATGCCGTAGGGCTAACTGCGGCTTTGGCCGAGCCCGGTCCGACCGGGGCGCGAAGCGGGCGGGTACGCATCCTGGCCGTTGAGGACGACCCGCAAATGCTCCGCTATCTGCGCCACACCCTCTCGCAGGCCGGGTTCGAGCCGATCCTGACGGGCGAGCCAACCGCCGTGCGCCGGCTGATCGGGGAGCGCCGGCCACATCTCGTGCTGCTCGATCTGATGCTGCCGGAGACGGACGGCATCGAGTTGATGTCGGAGATGCCCGAACTGGCGCAGCTGCCCGTGATCTTCCTTTCCGCTTTCGGCGGCGACCGCAGAATTACGCGCGCGCTCAATATGGGAGCCGATGACTACATCGTGAAGCCCTTCTCGCCGACCGAGCTGATTGCGCGGATCCAGACGGTCCTGCGCCGCGCGACGGCGAGCGCATCGGCGGAGCCGCCGGAGCCGTACATCGCCGGAGATGTCGAAGTTCGCTACGCCGAACGCCGGGTCCTTCTCCGCGGCCGGCCATTGAGGCTGACCGACCTTGAGTACCGCATGCTCTTCGAACTCTCCGTCAATGCCGGTCGTGTGATGACCCACGCAGAACTACTGCAGCGTGTCTGGGGACCCGCGCACTCGGGCCGCAGCGGGGCGGTGCGCTCGGTCGTCCGCCATCTGCGGCGCAAGCTGGGCGACGACGCCGCAGATCCCAGCTACATCTTCAATGAGCCCCGCGTCGGCTACCGGATGCCGAAGGGTGCGGTTGGGCGAAACGGCGCGACTTCGTCGCTATTGGCGGACGCATGAGTGCGGCTAGTGACAGCCGTGTCGCTTTGTCCGCGTGTTGCTTCCCGCCCCGCCGCCTGTGGGAAGCGGCATCAGGACACGGATGAGCTTCCGCACAGGGTGTTGAGCCGCGGGATGTTGTTGCTTCGGCAACGTCCTCTCCTCTATTTCGGCGACCACCGAGCTTGAGCCGATTGGTCCCCCCGGGAGGATTCGAACCTCCGCGCGCGGTTTAGGAAACCGGTGCTCTATCCCCTGAGCTACGGGGGGTGATTCTGAGTGTATGGCGCGTGGATCGTTGACCGACATCCTCTGTTTCCTATTCTGGACACACAGTTCCTCGCGAGTTTCGGAGTCAGTTTCATGCCGCTGTACGAGTACTACTGCCGCCCTTGCAATGAGAAGTTCACCAAGCTGCGACCGATGAGCGCCGCTTCGGAGCCGTACGAGTGCGATTGCGGCCACGTTGCCCAGAAGGTCCTGACGACGGCGATTGTGACGGTTGCCGGACAGTTCTCGGACATCGAGGCGGCCGAAGCGATGCCGACAGGCGGCGGCTGTGCGTGTGGTCGTGGGTCCTGCGGCTGCGGCGGCGGGACGGGCGCACTGAACTAGCTCTATTCCTCACGGACCGTTTTGCGTTCTTCACGTTCCGCAGCGATCGGCTGAATCATGACACTGCGCCATCGACTCTTCGCCGCGGGGCTTCTGTTTACTGCTGCTGTGGTCGCCGCGGTCTTTCTGAGCGGGGCGGTGCCGCTCGACTTCGCCGTCTCCGAGGACGAGGGCAACGGCGAGATCGATGTGCGCGTGCAGGCTCGGCAAACGGAGAGCGGTCGCGTCGAGGTGCGCGCGCAAACCAGCGTCGAAGGCAGCGACTGGACGAACCACACTCCCCGGGCTCGGTTCCTCCCGGCAGAGCCTGAGCCGGGCCGGTGGTACTCCAGCAGCACGTTCGCGGTGAGCGTCCCTGCGGCGCAACCCGACATCACGGATCCGGCCGGGTACACGCAATGGTTCGTCGACCAGGCGATCAGCCGCTACGAACGCGACGGGCGCGAGGCCACGCTGGCGCACTACAACTCGTCCGACAGCGTCGACGGCCAGTGGTACCTGTTCATCATGGACGAGGACGATGTCGTCGTCGCTCACGAAAACCAAGCACTGCTGGGTCTTCCGGCCGGAGAGGTAAACGGACCCGATGGATACCCGGCAGGGCTGATGGTGCTCGCGGTCGCCAGCGCCGAAGGTGGGTGGGTTGACTACCAGTTCCACAATCCGGAGACGGGGCGTGGCGAGATCAAGCGCTCCTGGATCGTTCGTCACGACGGCCTGACCTTCGGCTCCGGCTGGTACGTGCCGGCTCCTTCAAAGACGCTCGACCCGGGCGGCTACACGAAGTCATTCGTCGCGCGTGCGATTGAGCTCTACGACGTGCTTGGGCGCGACGCCTTGATCGAGTATTACAACACTGCCGAGAGCGTCGATGGGTCGTGGTATGTGTTCGTCATCGGTGAGGACGGGCGCAACGTTGCCCACCCGGTACGCGACCTGATCGGTCGAGTGACGGCCGAGGTTGACGTCGACGGATATCCCGCTGGAGCCATGGTTGTCGCGGCGGCCAGCGAGGAAGGCGCATGGGTCGACTACTGGTACACAAATCTGGAGACCAATCGCTCGGAGACCAAGCACTCCTGGGTGGTCAAGCACGACGGCCTAATCATCGGCTCCGGTTGGTACGAGGAAGGGCCCTCCAAAGAGCATGCGCCGGGCGCCTACACCCAGGCGTACGTGCAGCGTGCGCTGGAGCTGTACCGGGTGTTGGGCCG
Organism: Dehalococcoidia bacterium; assembly: GCA_965208665.1. Classification (GTDB taxonomy): domain Bacteria; phylum Chloroflexota; class Dehalococcoidia; order Bin125; family Bin125; genus Bin125. The sequence continues at coordinate 405,067 of CBDBPH010000002.1, read as the reverse complement.
CGAGGCCACGTTCGAGTACTACAACTCAGCACAGAGCATTGACGGTGAGTGGTATCTCTTCATCCACAGTGTGGACGGCACCCGACTCGTCAACGGCGCGCGCGCCGACCGACCTGGCTGGCTGGGCAGCAACCTGCATGGCACCGGCGTCGACGTCACCGGCTACGACTACACCGCCGACACGCTGTCGATCGAGACCAACGGCTGGATCTCCTATGTCTTCCCCAATCCGGACGCCGAGCTTCGCTACCAGCGCAAACACAGCTGGATTGTGCGTCGTGACGGCCTGCTGTTCGGCTCGGGCTGGTACGACCGCAACTACGATCTGGCCGAGCAGAATCCTGCCGGTTACGCCCGGGCTCTGGTGCAAGACGCGATCGACCGCTACGACGCCGACGGTCGCGAGGCGGTGATCGAGTATCACAACTCTCCAGAGAGCGTCGATGGCGAGTGGTACGTCAGCATCTATGAATTCGACGGCACTCGGCTGGCGCATCCCTTCCTGCCGCTGGGGGAGAACCTTCTGGACGGTGGGCCGGATGTGACCGGCAAGGATTTCCGAGCGGACATCATCGCGGTCGAAGATCGCGGTTGGGTGAGCTATGTGTTCGTCAATCCCGAGAGCGGTGAGCAAGAGCAGAAACACACCTGGATCATGCGGCACAGGGATTTGCTGTTCGCGTCCGGCTGGTACGAAGCGGGCGCTTACGAGGCTCCGGATTCGTGACGTGACGGCGTCAGGCTCTTCCGCCTGAGTTGCCACAGGTAGATCGCCGATCCTGCGCCGGCAGCGACAACGAACGCAAGAGTCACGCCGCCGATCAACAACGTCGTATCAAAGAAGAATCGCTGCGGGAAGAGCTGGATCAGGCCGTCCCGCGAGCTGAGTTGCCACAGATCGTTGGTGAAGAAGAGCAGGTGGAACTGCCGGAACGCCGAGTCGAATCCGGTGATTCCGATGATTCCCAGGACGACGACCAATAGCGCTACGACGCCGCAGGCTGACAGGGTCGAACGTGCCAATGCCGAAGGCGCTCCCCTGCGGTATCGCCACAGAACCGCTGCAGCAAAGGCGATGATGAATCCCAGGGCCGCCCAGCCGGCGTCAAAGGTGCGGGCCATCAACCTCTTCACATCGATCATGTGCAGAATTTCCCGCTCGCTGTAGAACGAGGTTCCCTCGACCTCGACTTCCAGCCGCGCCTCGTCATTGGTCAGATAGTCGCGCGTCTCTTCGGCAATTCTGAGCACCTCGTCCTGCGACAGACCGGTGCGACCCGAGGCGTCATAACGCTCAAAGCCGCGCTCCCACCATGAGGCCGATGTTGTCGCATAGCGAACTGAGAACGCGACGGGAAGGGTGAAGAGCGCGATGGCCAAGGCGATTTCGGCCAGGGCGCGTCCGATCCGGAGCGACGCGTGTCGAGCGATAGGATTCATTTGTCGAGTAGAGCGTATCGAGCCTCGGAGTCTCCGATGATGAAGCAACTGTCCAGGATCATCGAGGTTGCCGGACTTGAGGACGAATCGACACTGGTCGTCGCTCGAACCTCGACCGAGCCGCCGGTCACGACGGGTGTCTTGCTGCTGCTGATCGATGACCGGACCGCCCTGGCGGGTGCATTGCGGCACTATCCGCACGAACACCGGCTTCGGCTGGTGGATGAGGATGAAGCGATTCGCGTGTCAACGGTCGCTGAGGTACTAAACGGCAACCGCGCCGGCTTCACGGCTGCGATCCTCGATCCGATCGATCTGTCGGATGTCAGGGTGGCACCGGACGGAGTGCGGGGCGTGATGGATCGTCTTCGCGACCCGGTTGACGGCTGCCCTTGGGACAACGCTCAGACGCACGAAAGCCTACGGCCTCATCTGCTTGAGGAGACGTATGAGGTACTCGAAGCCATCGGGACGGGCGATCCGGCCGAACTCTGCGAGGAGCTGGGCGATTTGATGATGCAGGTCGTGCTGCACGCCAAGCTGGCCGAGCAGGCGGGGACGTTCACGCTCGACGACGTTTCCGAGAACATTCGCGCCAAGCTGGTCCGTCGGCATCCACACGTGTTCGGCGATGGCACAGCAGACACGCCGAAGTTGGTCGAGGGCGCCTGGGAGCGGCTCAAAGCACGTGAACGCCCCAATCGGGAGTCCGTTCTCGACGGCGTGCCGAAGACGTTGCCGGCCCTGGCCCGCGCCCAATCAATCCTCGGACGCGCGGAGCGAAACGGATTCCCCCGTGAGCGGAGCGATTTGGAAGAGCTTGGCGAACAATTGCTCAATCTCGTGCAGGAAGCACGCGACGACGATGTGTCGGCGGAAGACGCGCTCCGTGATGCGCTGGGGGCATTCGAGTCGGGCATTCGGCAGGAGGAGGCGCGGCGGCGCGCTGAGGCCTAGGCCCGCGTGAGATTCGCCATCGACGCGAGGAGCCGTTTGACGCCGGTTTCGGCAAACCGCACGGTCACTTCCGCGTCGCGACCGATGGTGCGGAGTGAGATCACGACGCCGTGACCAAAGATCTCGTGTGACACCTCGTCGCCTTCGTTGAGTCCGACCGCGGGCGCAGCTTCCGGTTCGGGATCGAAGCTGTCGAAGTCGTCCCAGCGCACCGTGCGGTTGCGGGCCGGGCGCACGTCGGCGCCAACCTGTGCCTGCTGACGCTGATGGCGCTGCACCAGGTCCTCGGGGATGTCGGCGAGGAACCTCGACGGTGGATTGTGTCCAGACCGCCCCTGGTATGAACGCCGGAAGGCGTGCAGCAAATGGAGCTCGCGCATGGCGCGAGTCATGCCGACGTAGCAGAGCCGTCGTTCTTCCTGCAGCTGGACCGGATCGTCAATCGAAAGCTGATGCGGCAGCAGGTACTCCTCCATGCCGACGATGAAGACGACCGGGAACTCGAGCCCTTTGGCCTGATGCAGGGTGATTAATGTGACGGCGTCAGGCGGACCATCAGGTAGGTCGTCGACATCTGCGACGAGCGCGACATCCTCCAGAAAGGCGTCCAGGGCCGCCCCCGGAGCGATTTCCGAGTAGTTCTCGGTGACGGTGATCAGCTCCTGGACGTTCTCCCAGCGGCTCTCTGCTTCAGTCTCGCTCTCCGCTTGGCGCACGAGCCACTCTCGGTAGTGCGTCTTGACCAGGATTTCGCGAAGCGCATCGGAGAGAGGTTCCTTCGAAGCGTGCAGGCGGGCGTCCTCGATCAGCGTGACGAAGTCGCGGAGCGAACCCGCCGCACGCCGCGAGATCTCCGGTGGCGTCAGATATCCGCCTAGCGCGTCGTTGTCGAGCCCGGCGGCCGCTTGTGCCGCCTGGTAGGCCGATCGGGCATGGGTTGATGCCCAGTCCGTCAGCGTCTCGATCGTCCTCGCGCCGACACCGCGTGTCGGCACGTTGACGACCCGCGCGAACGCCACGGCGTCCGCCGGATTACGTACCAGGCGCAGATAGGCCAGCAGGTCCCGCACCTCGCGACGGTCGTAGAAGCGGGTCGCGCCAACGAGTCGGTAGGGAATCCCGTGCTGGACGAGCGACTCCTCGATCGCGCGGGATTGCGCGTTGGTGCGGTACAACACTGCGGCGTCGCCGGGTCGCAGCGAGCCGTCTCGCAACCGCTGCTCGACGTGCGTAGAGATGTACTCCGCCTCGTCCGATTCGCTGTATGCCTCGTGCAGTCTCGGTAACGGGCCGTCGTCGTTTTCGGTAACCAGGCGCCGCTTGATCCGCTCAGCGGCTCGGTCGATGACTGCATTGGCCGCATCGAGAATCTGCTGCGTCGAGCGGTAGTTGTCATTGAGCTGGATTTCTGCCGCTTCCTGATGGTCGCGGACGAAGTAGTTGAGGTTGCGAATGTCGGCCGAGCGCCAGGAATAGATCGATTGGTCGGGATCGCCGACGACTGTCAGATTGCCACTGCCGGCCGACCATGCCCGGGCCAGCTGGTACTGGATCGTTGACGTGTCCTGAAACTCGTCGACCAGGACGTGATCAAAGCGATCTTCGTACAACTGCCGCACGTTCTCTTGCTCGAACATCTCCAGGGTTCTGAGCAACAGGTCATCGAAGTCGAGCGCGCCGGCATCGGCCAGAGAGGCCGCGTAGCGTTCCCAGACCCGCGCTGCGATTTCGTCGAAGTAGGACCCGGTCGAGCTCGCAAAATCGGCCAGCGTGTCGCCTTCGGATTTGGCCCTGGAAATGCGACTCAGTACCGCGCGAGGTGGGTACTGTTTCGGGTCGATCTGCAATTCCTTGAGCGCTCCTCGCACCAACTGCGCCTGGTCGTCACTGTCGAAGATGACGAAGTTGCGTGGTACGCCGATCTCCTGGCCGTGAGACCTCAGCATGCGCACGCAGATGCGGTGGAAGGTGCCGAGCCAGACACGGTCTCCGTCATCCGTTCCGATCAGTGCGTCGAGCCTGGAGCGCATCTCTCTCGCGGCTCGGTTGGTGAATGTGACGGCCAGGATTCGCCACGGAGGCGTGCCCTGCTCGATCAGCCACGCGATTCGATGGGTGATCACGCGCGTTTTGCCCGAGCCCGGACCTGCAATCACCAGCAACGGGCCGTGCGGATGGGTGACGGCGTTTCGCTGCGCGTCGTTGAGATGATCGAGGTCGAGCGCTGCCCGTTGACGGTCAGTCTCGGCGGCTGCAGATTCAGTCATCGAAGCGAGCATACCGGCGGGATCAACGTATAGTGACGACAGCGGGGTGTAGCAGAGGCGTTCCATGCTCGACGGAGTGGGCATTTCCTGGCCCGGCGGTTCTCCCGAAAACACCGGTCTGATTCTTGCGCTGATCGTCGGCGCGTACTTTGTCGTGCTCTGGTTCTCAGCGGTCGTCTGGACCGCCAGGGATATTCACCAACGCACGGTCGAGCCGATGGCGCAGTTGGTGTTCACACTGATCGTGTTGGTTTTCAATTTTCCCGGTCTCGTGGTCTATCGAGTCTTGCGTCCGCCGTTGACCTTGCAGGAGGCTGAAGAGCATCGCCTGGAGTCGAGCGCGTTGATGCGTGAGTTGGAGCAAACGCCTCCCTGCTCGCGCTGCGGCTACCCGATCGCCGCCGATTATCTCGCCTGTCCGAAATGCACCATTCAGCTTCGCCGGGCCTGCGATCAGTGTGATCGGGTACTGGACCCCGATTGGCGAATCTGCCCGTGGTGCGTCGCGGAGATCCATATTCCATCTGATGACGTTCCGCCGCCGCCTCCGAGCACCCCGGCCGCAACCCCGCCGCGTGATATCGTCGCCGAAGCCGGGAGCCAGCACGCTCCATCCGCCTCGCCGGGAGCGACAAGTGACCAGTCTTCGAGAATCCCGACTCTCGATTAACGGCGTCGCAGGAATCGTTACGTCTGCCGGCGAGTCCGACACGGAGGAAGCTGTCGTCTGCCTGCACAGCGTTCCGGGATCAGGACGTGATTTCCAGTGGCTGCTGCCCGAGACAGCGAAGATTGTGCGCTCGGTCGCATTCGACCTGCCCGGCTTCGGTCGGGCTGACAAGCCGCGCGACTTTCCCTACTCGATCGAGGGCTATCAGCAGTGGCTGGCGCCGGCAATCAATGAGCTGGGCATTCGTCGAGTTCATCTCGTCCTGCATAGCTTTCACAGCCAGACTGGGTTGATGTGGGCTGCCATGAACCCCGACAAGTGCCGCTCAATCACGCTGCTTGACGGCGGCGTGCTAGAGGACTATCCCGGCAACCTGGTTGCCAACATCTGGCGCAAGAAGTATGCCGGCGAGGTCCTGCAGTTCATCACGACCCGGCCGATGTTCAAGCTGTTCATGCGGCTGGGCAACCCGCGCGGGTTGAACCCGCAGTGGTTGAATGAGCTGATCACCGAGGACGATCGCGCGACCCGTCGCGTAACGCTTGAGCTCTATCGCAACACCAACTTCGACGACGCCATGATCTTCCGGCAAGCACTCTCGCCTCGCGATATCCCGGCGCTGGTGATCTTCGGCAGGAATGACCCGTTCATCAGCTGGCGATACGCCGAACGCCAACGGGAGACGTTCGCCGACGCCGAGATTCAGGTCTGGGACGACTGCGGCCACTTTCCCCACGTCCAGCATCCGCAGCGGACGGCGGAGAAAGTGACCGCGTTCCTTCGAACCGTGGTCGGGTCGGAGGGCTAGCTGAGCTAGTCGAGCGCTCCCAACTCAACGGCGAGGTTGGCCGTCTTCTTCATCTCTTCGAAGCGCGCCTGTTGCTCGCGAGCACGCTCTTCGGCACCCTCGTGGTGGAAGTCGGACTCGCTCTGCGTTTCGCTGGCGACGACGTCGAAGCCGTACGGTCCGTAGGTGGGGATGTCGTCGTCCGAAAGCTCAGCCATCATCTCGTTGCGCTCGGCCTTGCGCTTGAACGCTTCCTCGATGTAGGGCGCGAGCTCTTCCTGCTTCTTCGCTTCCCGTTCCGCTTCGAACTCCTTGAATTCGGGCATCACGTCGCGTGCGAAGGTCTCAAGCGACTCGCAGATGTGCTCGTGTCGATTGTTGCCGGCCTGTTGGATGAAGACCGACTGGTCGACGCCGCACTCGGAGAAGATGCGCAGGTGTTCACGCAGTTCGTCCGGCGTGCCGATGCCACCCTCGCCGCCCTGCGGCGGCCAGGTGTCGCGCACGTGCTCCCATGCCTTCCAGATGTTGGTTCGGCCGGGCTTGTGCATGCCGGCGGCGTAGTGGTGGCCGAGCGCGAACTGGAAGAAGCGGAAGCCGTCGCCGCCGCGCGCCTCGGCCTCGGCTGCGTCGGGATGGACCGAGAACGACGACACCATCGCGATGTTCGCGTTGACCGAGTGGCCGATCGGAACGCACTCAGTCTTGATCGTCTCGTAGTAATCGTTGACCCAGTGCTCGGCTTCGGCCGGATCGATGAACGCGAAGGTCAGCGCGCCGATGCCCAGCTTGGCCGCCAGGTGGATGGTGTCGCGGTTGGAGCAGGCGACCCAGAGCGGCGGGTGCGGCTTCTGCACCGGCTTCGGAACCACGTTGCGGGTCGGCATCGAGAAGTACTGGCCCTCGTAGCCCGGATACGGGTTCATGGCCAGCATGTTGGCGACTTGCTCGACCGTTTCGAGCCACATCGAGCGGCGCTCCTCCGGATTGATCCGGTAGCCCTCAAGTTCGGCGCGGGAAGCCGATTCGCCGGTACCGAAGTCAACGCGCCCATTGGAGACGAGGTCGAGCGTGGCGATCCGCTCGGCGACCCGGGCCGGGTGGTTGTAACCCGGAGGCATCAGGACGATGCCGTGTCCGAGTCGGATGTTCTTGGTCCTCTGTGACGCAGCGGCTAGGAAGACCTCGGGCGCGGAGGAATGGGAGTACTCCTCGAGGAAGTGGTGCTCGACCTCCCAAGCGTGGTCGATGCCCAAACTGTCGGCGAGTTCCACTTGATCCAGGGCGTCCTGGAACAGTTGTTGTTCCTGTCCCTCGCTCCACGGCTTGGGCAGTTGGTGTTCGTAGAAGATTCCGAATTTCATGCGCGACTCCGTTCGTGACGTGTTCGTTAGGAGTCTACGAGACCACCACGATTTCTCGGCCCTGAAGAATGACGGTCGCCTCGGCGTCGATCAGCGGCGGGAACGGGTCGCCCGGTTCGTCGGAGGGCGGCAGCGCCTTGGCCGCGGCTGCGGCGTTGGTGTACCAGAGCTCGGCGACGCCGTCCCAGGGACCGCCTTCGGCACCCTGGTTGGCGTGAGACGTCGTGTAACGCAGGCATCGGCCCTCGGCGCGGGCGATATTGTTACGGACCCGAGGCGAGTGGCCGTCGGTCCAGGCTGCGAACAGTTCTTCTCGCGTGACGCCCTCACCCATCTTGACGAATGCCACCCACTTGCAGGCGTCATCCGGCGGCTCCGAGTCGACAATGATGTTCTCGGTCGTGAACAAGCCGTCTGTGGTCGGCTCGATCAGATCGCCGAAGCCGTCGACCCCGCGCAACGCGCCTCGTTGTTCGCCGAAGGCCTGATTGAAGTGTTCGAAGTCACGGAACCAGAGCTCGGCGACTCCGTCGTAGGGCATCTCCTCGGTCGCGGGCGGTCCGCCGAGCGATCCGGGACTTTCGAAGAAGGTGACGCAGTAGCGGACCGGCTTGGCCAGGTTGGCGACATGCGGTGCGTGGATGCACTGCCAGAATTCGTAGAAGGTGTCGCGGTCGACGCCTTCTTTCTTCGTGACGGGGACGATCCATTTCAACATGATCTGCTCACTTCCGCTGGGAATGATCTGCTCAACTCTTGGCGGATTCTAGGCGTTCGGCGACATCGCGCGCGCGTTGGGCCTGCAAGCGGGCGATCTCTCCGCAGGCGCCGGTATAGGTCGCCGGGTCGAGCAAGTGGTCCAGCTCTTCCTCGCTCAAGTGACGGCGCACCTCCTCGTCTCCCACCAGCAGGTCGCGGAACGAGACGTCCTGCACTGCAGCATCCTGGGCGTGCTCGTAGACGATGTCGTGGGCGCGCTGACGTCCGACTTTCTCGCCCAGGCTGAGCATGATTCGCTCGCTCATGATCAGCCCGCCGGAGAGTTCGAGGTTGGCTCGCATCCGTTCCGGTCGTACGTCGATGCCGTCGAACAGCAGGATCATCCGCGCGAGGATGTCGCCGACGAGTTCAATGGAACCTTGAACGACGCGTTCGACCATGACGCTGGTCGAACCATCGGCTTCATGTTCGGTGCGCATCGCGTCGAGCGCCAGTGGGAACAGGGTCGTGACCTGGGCCGCGGCCGCGCGGATATCTTGCGAGAGCTTGGGATTGCGCTTCTGCGGCATCGTGCTGCTGCCGACGGTGCCCGGCGGAACCGGTTCCTCGATTTCGCCGAATTCGGGCTTCATCAACGTGTAGGTTTCGTCGGCGATCTTGCGGCAGGTCGCGGCAAGCATCGCAAGGATCGCGGCATATTCGGCGTGGTGGTCGTGGCTGGTGCGCCCGGGTACGGGCATCGGCACGAGATCCAGATGCTTCGCCATGCCGGCCTGGACATCCAGTCCTGGCGCGCCGAACGAGGCTAGGCTGCCCGCTGCGCCGCCCAGCATGGCAACGAAGATGCGCGGCTCGGCGTCATGCAGTCGTTCGACGTGACGGCAGAGTTCGTCAATCCAGGCGCCCACCTTGTAGCCGAATGTGGACGGAACGGCGTGCTGGCCGTGTGTCCGGCCGGCGCAGGGATCGTCGGCATGTCGCTCGGCGATTGGCGCGAGCAGTGACAACACCTGACCGATCTGGCCGAGGATGATCGAATGGGCTTGGCGCAGCTGCAGGATGTCGCCCGTCTGGGTGATGTTCTGGGTTGTTGCACCCCAGTGCAGATAACCGCCGACATCGTCCCCAAGAATCCGATCCAGTTCCCAGATCAGCGGGACGAGTGGATGCGCCGTGACCGCCAGGCCCGCCTCGATGTTGTCGATGTCGAGAAGATCTAGTCGGCAGTGGTCGGCGATCTCGACGGCGGCATCGGAGGGAATCATTCCCAGTTCTGCCTCGGCGCGAGCGAGTGCGGCCTCGACGTCAAGCCAGGCTTGCCATCGAGCTTCGCGAGTGAACAGGGCGCGGATTCCGGGGTCGGGCACTCGGGCAGCGGTCGGGCGGTGTTGCATGGACGGCTCCTTTGGACTCGGCGCGGCGAAGCGCACTGACAGGTAGGATCGGACTGCAAGCTAACGAAGGGGTTGAGTATGGTTGCGCCGCTCGATGGAATTCACGTGGTTGAGGTCGCGAACTGGCTCGCAGCGCCGTCCACGGCGGCCTTGATGGCCGACCTGGGCGCGGAAGTGGTCAAGATCGAACATCCTGCTGGCGACCCCTGGCATGCCTTCATGATGCGCGGCCGGAACCCGGACTTCGATCCCGATGTCGACGTGGACGCGCCGTATGAGCTTGACAATCGCGGGAAACGTGGAGTCGCCCTCTCACTGGAAGCGCAGGGCGCCAGCGATGTCGTGAAGCGGATGGTTGCCGAGGCGGACGTGTTTATCACCAATCTGACCACGCCTCGGATCGCTCGCTACGGACTCTCGTGGGATTCACTGCGTCAGGTCAATCCTCGATTGGTTTACGTGGTCCTGACCGGCTATGGCACGCGGGGGCCCGATTGCGCGATGACCGCGTTCGACCATTCAGCGTTCTGGGCGCGTTCGGGAATCATGGGTCTGGTCGGTGAGCCAGGTGGCCCGCCGACGCCTTGCCGGCCGGGTCAAGGAGACCACGCAACATCGCTCAACCTTCTCTCCGGGACGCTCGCGGCCCTTCGCTTGCGGGACATGACTGACGAGGGTCAGTACGTCGAAGTCACACTCCAACGCACCGGAATCTGGACGATCGGCGCCGACGTCGCGCCCTCGCTGATCCTGGAAGACCAGCCGCGGCGCGTCGACCGGGTGATGCCGGGAAACCCGCTGTTCAACCACTATGAGACGGCTGATGGTCGCTGGCTGTCGCTGGTGATGCCTACCCCTGATCGCCACTGGATTCCAACCTGCCGTGCCATGGGGCAGGCTGATTGGATCAAGGACGAGCGCTTCTCGACGCTGCTGGGTCGGATGGAGCACACGGCCGAGCTGACCGATGCGATGCGTTCAGTGTTCCGTTCCAGGCCTCTGGACGAGTGGCGATCGCTGCTCGACGCCGAGTCGCTGACCTGGGCGCCGGTTGCTGAGTTGCCGGAGGTGATCCACGATCCGCAGCTTGAAGAAATGAACGCGTGGAGCGTGATCGAAGGCGCTGAAGGTCCGTTCCGCACACTCAACACGCCGTTTGACATCGCGGGCGCCGATATTGGTCCGCGCGGACCGGCGCCAAAGATCGGCCAGCATACGCACGAAGTCCTACACGAACTGGGCCTCAGTGACGAGGCACTGGCTGAACTCGCTGCAGCGGGCGCACTTGGCTGAACTATTGCCGGCAGGTGGATCGTGAGCGAAGAGCTCGACCTCATCCTGAAAGCCGTTCGCCGCTTCGTTCGGCGGGAAATCTGGTTGCAGGAAATGCGGGTTGAGCATAACGCTCAACACCTGCCGACCGAGGCCCAGCGAGCACTACTTGACAAGGCCGCTGAACTTGGCATTGGTCATCTGATGGCCCCTCGGGACTGCGGCTTCGGGCCGGAGATCGATTTGCCCGACCGCGATCGATTGAGAATCGCTGAGGAACTGTCTCAACATCGCGCCGGCGTCCTGAATCCGGCATATGGCCTGTTCGATCCCGACCCACCGGCTCAGCTCTATGCCGCCACCGATGAACAGCGTGAGCAGTTTCTGGATCCGCTGCTCCAGCGAACAGCGATCTGCTTTCGTGGGTTGGAGGATCCCGATCTCGCGTTTCTGCCGGTGGACGGCGTACGCATTCGTGCTCAGAAACATCCTAAAGGTTGGATGCTCGACGGTACAAAGCTGTTCGTCGCCGACGCCTCGGATGCGGCATTCGGCATCGTCTACGCAAACTCAGAGGAATCACCGGGAGAGCGATTCGGAGTCTCGGCGATCTTGGTCGAATCGGATCGTGTGGGCTTTCAGCATTGGCGTCCGTGGCCAACCATCGCCGTTGGCCGCGACACGATGGAGCTCAATTTCTCGGCCGTGAAAGTACCTGAGTCCAATCTCCTTGGTGAACCGGGCAATGGTCCCGCGTTCGCGAACGAACTGGTCCTGCGGCGCCGATCGTTCACAGCCGCACACTTGACTGGCGTTGCCTCGGCAGCCCAGGACATGTGTCGGGGCGTCGTCTGGTCGCGCCGAGAGCATGGGGCCCCAATAGCCCAGGGAGAACGCGCGCGCCTGGCGCTCGCCGACAATGAAATCGAGGTCGCCGCCGCACGCGCCTTGTATCTGTCTGCAGCGGATCGGACGGAAGAACTGGCCCTGGCGGCGACGGCGAATGCGCTTGAGGCGGCCACGGCGGTGGTTGACCGTGCGATGGACTTGCACGGCGTCGGCGGAGGCTCGGCTGATTTGCCCCTGGAACGCTGGGCTCGGGAACTGCGCTGGCAACGACTCAGGTTCGGCGGAACCGATCAGGCAAAGCTGATCATCGCACAGCGCCTGCTCTCGACCTTCAAGAAGTGATGTCCGGCAGGGGATCCAACGCCGCCGCAGCGATGACTTCAAGCCCTCTGGGAGTGATAGGCGGGTTGTGCAGCGGTCCCCGGACATCTCGGTAGTAGCGCTCCAGCGGCTCGGAACGGTGCAGCGAGATTCCGCCGACCAGGCGCATACAACGATCGACGATGTCGACAGCGGTGTCGCCGGTGTGCAGCTTCGCTGCTGCGACGCGCGGCCCAAGACTGCCCCTTGACTCGACGTCGAGCGTGTCCCATGCCGACGCGGTTTCGTGGAGCAAGGCGCGGGCAGTCATGATTCGCAGATCGATCTCCCCAATCTGGGCGCGCACGGTCGGCAGGCTGCCGATCACGCCGGGAGCGCCCCCTGGGCGGCGATGGCGGGCGAAGTCGACGGTGTAGTCGCGTGCTGCCTCGGCAACCCCGAGCGACGCCGCGGAGACTAGCAAGGCGAACCAGGCGAAGTCACCGTGCCGTTGGCCAGCCCTGGCTGGATCCTGTTTGATTAGGAACTCGTCGTCGGTGATCGCGACGTTCTCGTACCAGACATCGTGCGACCCCGTCGAGCGCAGCCCGACCACGTCCCACGTCTCCTCAATGCGCAAGCCGGGCGAGTCCCGATGGACAGCGACCCGGGCAAGCATGCCAGAGCCGTCCTCGAGCGCGCAGTAGGTGAGGAACCAGGAGAGGTCGGGCGCCAGCGTCGTGAACGACTTACGCCCGTTGATTCTCCAGCGACCCGGCCCGTCTGGCGTCAATGCCGTTTGCGGTCGACCGCCGCCTTGCGGCGAGCCGAGCTCCGGTTCCGAAGCGACCTGATTGCAGAGCGCCCCCTCCTGAACGACAGAGCGAAAAATGCGCTCGCGAATCTGTGCGGGCCAACTGAGGTTCGAGCGTTCCGAACCGACCGACATCAGGTGCATGCCGCAGGAGAAGGCAAGAGCCATGTCGATCTTGGCAAGGGCGGTCTGTGCTGCCACCAGGTCGGCCAATGACCACTCGCCGCCGCCATAGTCGCGTGGAATCGGCGAGGCGATCCAGCCAATCTCGCGCAAGAGATTGAACGACGCGAATGGAAATCCGGCGTCACGGTCCCGCGCCGCTGCCTGTTCCGACAGGAACGCGACGTGTGGTGTGAGTCGCTCGATCAGCTCCCGCCCAGCCTCATGCGTTGGCGGAAGCGGTGACATCGGAGGCTCGGGATGGATGAACTAGAGAACGTCGCGCAGGCGCTTCAGCGCACGCACGCGAACTTTGCCGCGGTCGAGTGCGGGCCGCGCGGCGATGGTGATGGTCTCACCGGTGGCAGGATTGCGCCCTTCGCGCTCGGGGCGGGCCGTTTGGGCGACGATATCGACCTTGAGCAGACCGGCGACAGTGACGGAGCCAGGACCATTGGCCGCCAGGTCTTCCAGGACAACCTCGGCGAGGGCGTCGAGCACCTCATTCACATCTCGGCTGGCGATATCCGTCTTCGCTTCGATTGCCTTCGCCATCTGCGCCTTGGTCTTGGGCTTCGCGTCTGCCATACTCACCCTCAATTCACGCTTGGTGGTGTTAGCCACATACACTCTCAACTGTTTGCATAGTGTTATGGGCAATCTCCCAAGGGGCAAGATGCCCCGGCACGTTTCTCTCGCGCAGTTAGAGTTCAGCCATGACCTCTATCAGGACCGTCGCGGTCACTGTTGACCTGGCAAAGTACATCGAAGAAGCGTCCACCCGAGAGGACGATGTGTGGCGTCGGCTGCGGGAGGAGACCTCGAGATTGCCCGCCGGCGGCATGCAAATCGGTGCCGATCAGGCTCGTCTGCTGGGCTGGCTCGTGCGCCTGATTGGGGCGCGACGCGCGCTGGAGATCGGCACATTCACCGGTGCTTCGGCGCTGGCCGTAGCGCAGGCGCTTCCTGAAGACGGTCGGCTCGTCGCCTGTGATCTGAGCGATGAGTGGACATCGATTGCGCGCCGCTACTGGTCCGAAGCCGGCATCCGTCACAAGATCGATTTGAGGCTGGGTCCGGCGCTCGACACCCTCGCGCAGTTGCGCCGCCAAGGCGGCGGGCTATTCGACTTCGCCTTCATCGACGCAGACAAGGAGCCGATCTGGAGCTACTTCGAAGGAGCGCTCGGGCTTATGAGAGTTGGTGGCCTGATCGCCGTCGACAACACGTTGTGGGGCGGTGAGGTCGCCGATGCCAGCGTGAGTGATCCGGATACTAGGGCCATCGATGCGTTTAACCGGCGCGTGACCGACGATTCACGGGTCGACACGGTCCAACTGACTGTCGGCGACGGCGTGACTTTGCTGAGGAAGCTCTAAGCGAGACTTTCAGCCGAGACGTTGGCCGAGACGAGTTCGATTGCGGTAGCCAGCTTCCGCTCACCAACGAACGAAGAGTTGCCGTACAGCGGACCGATCGACTCGACCGCTTGTAGCGTGCTCTGCGATGTGGTGATGAGGGCGAACGACTCACGTTCGGCCCGCTGGGCGACGTAGGGCAAGGTTGGCTCGCCGCCGGCGAGGATCAGGCAGAGCGGCTCATAGTCCAGCGCACCGAGCGCGATGTCAATCCGGTCATGGCGCGTGATCAGGGTCTTGTCTGGGTACTTGCGGAAGTAGTCCATGCCTTCGTGGGCGCTAACCGGACCGATCACCAGGTCTCTCGCGGCCTCATCGAACAGGTCTTCATCGCCTGAAAGCTCACCCTCCACGGCGGGGGCAATGTCGCGCACAGTGGGTGCGGCGAGGTGTCGATCCTGCGGAATAGCGGCGATGGCGTTGCCGCCCAGTTCTGCAATCCGAGCGATCGCCGCGGGTCCGCCATGTTCCGGGACACCATTCACGACGACGGCATCCGGCCGCATCTCAGTCAGTGCGCGAGCAACAGTGTCGTCGTCGGCCTCGCCGTGTCGAACGACGAGTACGGTTTGGTCGGTGTCAACACCCTCGGCTGAGGATGCCTCAATCAGCACGTGTTCAGTGTCATCCGGAATGTCGGAGGCGGAGACGGACTCCGAGATCCCGCGTACGCCGTTGACTCGCGAGAACTGACGGGCGTCGGATGCCGCGGAATCCCCATCGTCCACTCGCGCGAGTCTGACTGTCGCGCCACTTGCTCGCAGCGCGGCCGCGAGCCCTGCGGCAACAACCGACTTGCCGTCTCGGGCGAGCGTGGAAGTGACAAGGATGCGGGCCACGGGAGACTCCGGTTCCTGATATCTGCTCAGTCACAGGCTAGTCGCAGCTCGGACTACGCGCAGGAGTGAATGGTCTCCCCGCTGGTCCCCTGCTGATTAGACTTGCCTCACGGACCGAGGATGCGACGAGCAAGGAGCCTGCGATGGCAGAAGCCTCGCGCAATGGCGGCGATGTTTGGCCGCCACCCGCGCCGGACTCGCCCGGGGCGCGCCGCCGCCGACCACCTCCGGAGCGCCATGCTCGGTGGATCGACCACAGCAAGCGCGGTGAGGAGCCTCGTGAAGATGCGCCCCGCATGCTTTGGTGGATTCTGGCGGCGCTGCTCGTCTTCGGCGTGTTCTCGGTCCTGATCAGGATGTTCCTGGTTCTCTAGACCGCCTGCTTCGGTATCTTGACTGGCAGCGTTCGTCCACGTCTGTGGCATGGCGTGACATCGTTCGAGTTGGGCAGATCGGAGCACCGGTATGACGACTGAGGTCTCGGACACGTTGCTGGGCGGGGTGCGAGTACTGGATCTTGCGACTTCGAGATCGGAAATGGCCGGTCGCGTGCTGGCCGACATGGGCGCCGAGGTGATCAAGGTTGAGCCTCCCTGGGGAACACCATCGCGCCAGAAGCCTCCCTTCAGTGATGAAGACCCTGAGCGGTCGCTCTATTGGGCCGTAATGGGACTGGGCAAGCGCAGCGTGATCATCGACCTCGACGACGAACAGGGCCGGGCCGACTTCTGGGCCTTGCTCGGCACCGCCGATGTGCTGATCGAGTCGTTCGATCCCGGGACGATGGCCGCCTGGGGATTGAGCTATGACGACGTCAAGGATGCCCATCCGGACCTGATCTATGTCTCGGTGACCCCGTACGGCCAGGATGGGCCGTGGGCCGACCGGCCGGCGACCGAACTGACGATCGAATCGGCCGGCGGCCTGGTCGGTCTACAGGGCGACGGCGATCGTCCGCCGGTGCCGGTGGGTCTTCCTCAGGCTCCGATTCATGCGGGTGTTCAGGCCGCGGCGGACACGTCGATTGCGTTGCGTGAGCGGGGCCTGTCCGGCCTGGGACAGCATCTGGACGTGTCGATGCAGGCTGCCGTGGTCTGGACGCTGATGCACGCAACGGGGTTCCCGCCAAACACCGGGGACGATCCGCCGGGCACCTGCGCTCAGCGGAACATCGGCGGCGACAACATGGGTGGCGCAGTGATGGGGATACATCCCTGTCTCGACGGCTACATCGTGTTCAGCATCGTGCCGGGTGGGCTGGGGCTGCGGCACTCGACGTTGGTCCTGAAGTGGATCGAGGAAGAGGGCGAGCTGATCGGTGAGCTTGAGGGCGCCGACATCGATGAGTGGGCGAAAAATGTCGCTCGGCTGGTGACGGAGGATCCGGCCGAAGTGGGCCGGCAGGTTCTAATCGCGTCCGACAACATGCATCAGTTCGTCGCCAAGCGGACGATGGCGGAGTGTTTCTCGCGGGCCGTCCGAGACGGCTTCATGATGGCGCCGCTCTACACGATGGAAGACATTGCGAACGATCAGCACCTGGCCGCTCGGAACTACTGGGTAGACATTGACGGGCACCGGTACCCGGGGCCGTTCGCCAAGCTCTCCGAGACTCCCTTGGTGATCGATCGGGCGGCGCCGGCGCTCGGTCAGGACCAACATCTGCTGGCGGAGCTGAACGGCGCTCCGAAACGCGCGCGGCGGGCGCCGGTGTCGTCCAACGGCGTGCGTGGTGAAGACGGCGGCGCGCTTTCAGGCGTCAAGATCGCCGATTTCGCCTGGGTTGGTGTCGGTCCGCTGATCTCGAAGTCGATGGCGGACCACGGCGCGCAGGTGATTCACATCGAGTCGGCGACGCGTCCCGACGTGCTGCGTCTTGGGCCTCCGTTCAAGGACAATGAACCGGGCATGGACCGGGCGCAGTTCATGGCCAACTTCAACTCGTCGAAGCTTGGTGTCGCCTTGCGGCTCGATACCAGGGAGGGGCGGGAGTACGCCCGGCAGTTGATCGACTGGGCCGACGTGGTGGTCGAGTCGTTCACGCCGGGCACGATGAAGCGGTTCGGATTCGACTACGCCACCTTGAGCAAAGAACGTCCTGAGCTGATCATGCTCAGCACCTGCCTGCGCGGGCAGACCGGACCCGAATCGAGCTACCCGGGATTCGGTCTGCAGGGGGCCTGCCTCTCCGGCCTGCACCGAATCACGGGTTGGCCCGATCGGCAACCATCGGGGACGTGGGGTGCGTACACCGACTTCATCAACCCGCGCTTCGGCTCTGGTGCGCTGGCGGCCGCGATCCGTTATCGGGATCGAACCGGCCGAGGCCAGTACATCGATCTGGCACAGACCGAGGCCGGAATCCACTTCGCCGCGCCACTGCTGCTCGACTACCTGGAGAACGGCCGGATCGCCGAAGCGGTCGGGCATGGATCCATGTACGCGGCGCCGAATGGCGTCTTCCGGGTGGGCGACGGCGAGCGCTACGTCGCGATAGCGACAGAGACAGCGGAGCAGTGGCATGCGCTGAGAACCGCGACCGGCCTTGAGAACTGGTCGGGCTCGGAGTACGACGACCTGTCGGCCAGAATCGCCGCGAAGGCAGAGATTGAAGCCGTGATTGCCGAGTGGTGCGCCCCGCAGACGGCTGAGGCGGTGGTCGAGCGGCTGACCGCGGCCGGAGTGCCCGCGTCGCTCGTCGAGTGGCCGTCCGACCTCTACGAGGATCCGCAACTCACGCATCGTGATTTCTTCGTCACGCTCGACCACTCGGTCATGGGTCCGACGCCGTACGACGGACTGGTCACCCGCTTCTCGGGAGGGACGGCGCGTCTGCGCCGTGCCGCGCCGGCGATTGGCGAGCACACGCACTACGTGCTCTCGCAAATCCTTTCGGTTCCAGAAGACGAGATCACGGAGGCGCTGGTCGCTGGCGCGCTCCAATAGTGAATGCGTGCTGACCGGCATTCGAGCGAGCATCGAGTAAACTGCGCGCGAAGGCCCGCAGTTTCGGTCACGGGTTCGGCGAACAATCAATGCGCACTCGTCGAGGGTGCGCAGGGAAGGACAGACAGATGGGTAACCGCACGATGCGCGGCGAAGTGGCGATCATCGGCGTTGGTGAGACGACGTATTACAAGCGTGGCCGCTCACCGGATTCCGAGTTCAAGCTCGTCATTGAGGCGATTCTCAAGGCAAGCGCCGATGCCGGTATTGACCCGCGTGAGATCGACGGTTTTGCTTCGTACTCCAACGACCGCAATGACCCGTCACGGATCGCGGCGGCGCTGGACATCGCCGACCTGCGCTTCTCCAACATGGAGTGGGGCGGCGGCGGCGGTGGTGGCTCGGCGGCCTGCGCTCACGCAGCTTCGGCGGTGGCCACCGGCCTGGCTGACACCGTTGTCGTCTTCCGCGGACTGGCACAGGGTCAGTTTGGACGTTTCGGGCAGGGCGCTCGCGTGCCGTACGTGCGGGGCGACCAGGCCTATACGGCGCCGTACGGACTGATGTCGCCGGCGCAGTCCTTCGCCATGCGCGTCCACCGGCTGTACGAGGACCACGGCATTACCCAGGACACGCTCAAGGCGTGCTCCCTGGCGTCGTACCACCACGCACAGAACAACCCGCGCGCAGTGATGTACGGCCGACCGCTGACTCCGGAGGACTACGACGCCTCGCGTTGGATCGTGGAGCCCTTCCACCTGTTTGACTGCTGCCAGGAGAACGACGGCGCGGCGGCGATGATCTTCGTCTCGGCTGACCGGGCCAAGGACTACGCCAAGACTCCCGTGTACTTCCTGGGCGGTGCCGTGGGCTCGGGCAACCGCGCCGGCTCGGGCTCGCACAACGCGACCGACTACGCCACTTCCAACTTCAAGACGGTCGCGCCGCGCATGTACGACATGGCGCAGGTGAAGCCGGAAGAGGTCGACGTGGCGCAGGTTTACGAGAACTTCACCGGCGGCGTCGTGATGAGCATCATCGAGCATGGCCTGACGAGCTACGAAGAGGCCAACGACTTCATTACGTTCGACAACCTGATCGCGCCCAGCGGCAAAATGCCGATCAACACGAGCGGCGGCAACCTGGCCGAGTGCTACATGCACGGTCTCGAGCTGAACATCGAAGCCGTCCGCCAGGTGCGGGGCGAATCCTGCAACCAGGTTGACGACGTCAATGTGTCGCTGGTCGCCTCGGGTCCGATGGTGACGCCGGTGTCCGACATGATCGTCGGTTCAGAGGCGGTGCTGTAATGGCGAATCCTGGAAGGTACTACCTGGGCGAGGGCATGCCCGCGCCCGCTCCGTCGGTGGACGGACTCGACACCGAGTACTGGGAAGGCATCAAGCAGCACAAGCTGTTTGTGCAGCACTGTCACACATGCGACCGTCCCCAGTTCGGTCCCGAGTGGGTCTGCCACATCTGTCACAGCTTCGATATGGGCTGGCGTGAGGTAGAGGGCAACGGACGCATCTACTCCTGGGAGCGCGTCTGGCACCCGGTCCATCCCGCGCTGCAAGACTCCTGTCCCTACCTCGTCGTCCTGGTCGAGTTGCCGAACCACGAGAACGTCCGCATGGTCGGCAACCTCGTCGGCGACCCGATGCAGACGGTCGAGATCGGCGCGGAAGTTCGCCCCGTCTTCGAAGACCACGAGGGAAGCGACGAGGTCGAACCGTTCACCCTGGTTCACTGGGAGTTGGTGGAGTAGCCGCGTCGCTAGCCGGTGTTGCGCAATCCCGCGGCGACCCCGTTGACGCTGCGTAGGATCGCTTCCAGCGTCTCCGAATATTCGGTATCGTCCTCCGGCAAATCGCGGATGCGGTTTAGCAATTCGACCTGCAGAAAACTCAACGCGTCGACGTAGGGGTTTCGTAGCGCGATCGAGCGCTGTAGTACCGGGGATTTGTCGAGCAGCCGATCTTGCTCGGCTAGTCGGTTGATCACGTTCACCGTGCGCTGGTACTCCTCGCGCAGACCCCCGAATGTACGCAGGTCGCCGTCCCCGTCGCCCAGGGTGGCGGCGTAGTGCTCTGCGACATCGAAGTCGGCCTTGGCAAGGACCATCTCCACGTTTGAGAGCAGCGTGGTGAAAAACGGCCAACGCGAGCGCATGTCCTTCAACAGCGCTTCTCCGGACGCGCCGTGGCGCTCGATGAACTGCTCGAGCGCGGCGCCCACACCTAACCAACCAGTGATCACGTGCCGAGTCTGCATCCAAGCGAACACCCAGGGAATCGCTCGAAGCGATGCGAGGCTGGCGTCCGTACCGGGACGGAACGTCGGACGCGAGCCGATCGCCAGATTGCCCAGCATGCCGATAGGCGTCACGCGCTGGAAATACGCGTGAAGGTCCGGATTGTCCACGACTTCCGACCGGTAGGCACGCTCAGCGATCTCGGCCAACTCGTCCATTGCCGCGTGGTAGCGTGCGCGCTCGGCGTCGGGCGCGTCGTCGTGGTCGCGGTCGAATCGCTTGACCAACGTTGCCGCCAAGGTCTGTTCCAGGTTCCACTTCGACAACCCCGGCATGCCGTAGGTGAACTGGATCATTTCGCCCTGTTCGGTGAACTTGATCCCTCCCTCGGTCGTGTGCGGGGGCAGCGCGAGAATTGCGTCGTGGGACGGTCCGCCGCCCCGGCTGACCGTCCCACCTCGACCGTGGAAGAACATCAAGTCGATTCCCGCCTCGCGGGCGACTTCGTGCATGGCGTCCTGGGCGCGATAGAGGCCCCAGAGCGAGGGCAGGACACCGGCATCCTTGGCTGAGTCCGAGTACCCGACCATCACCTCCTGGAGGTCGCCGTGCGCCTTCAGGTGACGTCGATAGGCGCCGTGTCTGAAGAGCGAGCGCAGGACCGAGGGCGCTCGATCGAGGTCGGCGACACGCTCAAACAGCGGGGCGATGCGTATGCGACCCCCCGGAGCTCGAAGCCCAATGTGGTTGAGACCGGCCTGCCTCGCGACCAGTACCGGCGCGAGTACGTCGGCCGCCGTCGAAGCCATCGAGACAATGCAAGTCTGTACGGCTTCCGCGCCGCAGATGCGCTGGACCCGGCGGGCGGTGCGGAACCGGCGCAGCGTGTCGTCGTCATGCGTCGACATCGCGTGACCGACGGGGAAGTAGTCCCGATCGAGCTCGGCAGCGAGGAACTCCTCTTGCTGCTCTGGAGTCAGCTCCAGGTAGCTGCCGCCGGGCGGCTGGATGTCGAGCCCTGTTAGCACCGCGTCGGCCGCGGTGTGGAACTGCGCGGCATGTTCGCGGATGTCGAGCGTCGCCAAGTGGAATCCAAACGACTTCGCCCGATCGATGAGCGGTTGCACCACCGTTTCGGCCCCGGAGTCGGCACCGTGCAGCCGTAGGCTCTCCGCAATCGCTTCGAGGTCCTCGACATAATCGCCAACGGAGTCGTAGGGAACGCCGTCCGGCTCTGTTGTGGTCAATCTCGAGTCGTGGATGTTCGCCGCCCGGGTGTCCAGCAGCGCGTAGTCGGCCTCGAGCGTCGCCTGCAGTCGAGCGGCCATGTAACGGATCTTGTGTCGATAGCGCTCCGCCGCATTGCGGCTCTCGAGACGCTCGTGCACTCGTGGCATCCGCCGCGCATCGCGTTGCAACGAATGTTCCAGCCCGGACGAAGCAGCGACCCGGCGTACAGAGTGGGGCAGCATCGAATCCATAGCGCGAACTGCGCCGATGTGCAATCGCAGGACGGTTGCCCGCATGGTCAGTGCGGTCTGCCAGGTCAGGTCCGGCGTCACGTTCGGATTGCCGTCGGCGTCACCGCCCATCCATGAACCAAGCAGGATCGGCGCTGGTGCGTCGTCGGGTCGCACACCGGTGGCTCGACGGAAGCGACGCGTAACCTCAGGAACCGCGTCCCAAAGCGTGGTCTCAAACGTTCGCAGCAACAGGCGTGACTCCTCGAGCACGGTTGGCCGCCGATAGCGCAAGTGATCCGCCTGCCAAAGCCCCTCGATGTGCATTCGCAGGGCGGAATCGATCTCCTCCAATTCCGACGGAATCGCGTGTTCACGCTCCAGCAGCAGCCGATGCACGTCTTGCAGCGTGCCAAGCATGGTGAGGCGCTGCGATTCCGTCGGATGAGCCGTGAAGACCGGCTGTAGGTGTATGCCGGATGCCTGCGAGCGAACGGTCTCCTCCTTGACGCCTTGGGAGAGGAGCTGCTCCACGACCGCTGGTATCGATCGCGGTGCCGCGTGCGAATTCGTAGATCGCAGCCGTCGACGCCGAATTCGGTGTGTCTCTTCGGCCGTGTTCGTAAGCAGGAAGTAAGTCAGGAAGGCATTTCCAACCTCGGCTGCCAACCACAGCGGCCAGCTCTTCACCAGCCGCGCGATCTCAGCCGTCAGCTGGGGCTCGGGCTCCTGCCGCACTCCGCGACGCCGCTGGGCGAGGCCTCGGAGTTCCTCCACGGCGTTGAAGACTTCGTCACCGTCAACCCGACGAATCGTGTTCCCCAGTTGACTGCTCAGCAAGCGCACGTCTGCCGCTAGTGGGGCATCGACCAGGCGCCTGTCACTGCTGGCTCGTTGAGCCGCTTCAATCGTCGTGCGCGCGGATGGTCGAGTGTGTTCGGCCAACTCTGTTCCTCCGTTGTCGTCTCTGGCTGAAAACCCGATCTTGACCCTCGCATACGATGATTGCAGGTTTGCAGCGAGTGAGGGGCCACAATGAGTCAAGATTCGATGGAGCCACGTATCGCGCCACACGGCTCGTGGGAATCGCCGATCGAAACGAAGATGCTGACCGCCGGAGCGTTGCGATTCGACGAGCTCGATGTTGATGGTGACGACCTCTACTGGGTCGAGTCGCGCCCGGATGAGCAAGGCCGGTATGCCGCCATGCGCTATTCGGCAGCCGGCGAACTGAACGAAGTGACGACTTCCGATTACAGCGCTAGAACCCTGGTTCACGAATACGGCGGTGGCTCGTTCGCCGTCTCAAACGGAGTGGGATACTTCTCCAACTTTGCCGATCAGAGGTTGTACCGCCGTCCGGTTGATGGGTCTGAGGAACCCGTTCCGCTGACGCCTGAGATTCCAGTGCGCTACGCCGACGCCGCCGTTGACGACGCGCGCGGGCGCCTGATCTGCGTCGCCGAAGACCACCGTCGCGAGGGCATGGAGGCCGAGAACTACCTCGCGTCGATACCCACCGACGGCAGCGGCGCCGATGCGGACGACATCACTCGTCTGCACGAGGGGTTCGACTTCTGTTCGTCGCCGCGGTTGAGTCCCGATGGGCGGCGGTTGGCCTGGATTTGCTGGAATCATCCCAACATGCCCTGGGACGCGACAGAGCTGTGGCTGGCCGAGGTCGCCACCGACGGTTCCCTGCTCGCGCCGCGGCGAATTGCCGGCGACGCCAACGGCGACGTTTCGATAACCGAGCCGCAGTGGGGTCCTGACGGCAGCCTGTACTGCATTTCCGATGTCTCCGGCTGGTGGAACATCCAGCGCTGGGACGGCACCCAGCTCGTGCCGGTGCTCTCGATGGAGGCTGAGTTTGGTCAGCCGCAGTGGGAGTTCTCGATGTCCACCTACGCCGTGATGGACGAGTGTTGCCTGGTCGCGCAGTACGGCAACGCCGACGGTCGGCGGATCGGCGTGATCGACATGGACGAAGGCGAGCTGAGAGAGCTGGAAACGCCGTTCAACAGCTTCGGTTACTTCACTGCAGCTGTCGGGCCACGCGTCATCTGCGCCGCCGCGGGGCCGGAGACCGGAGCGGCAATCGTCGCGATCAACGTTGACAACGGGGAGATTGAAACCCTTCGCGCTTCGGCAGCGCCGGAAATTGATGCCGACTACTTCTCGGCCGCTGAAGCCATCGAGTATCCAACGACGGACGGAACGACGTCCCACGCGTACTACTACGCGCCGCGA
Organism: Dehalococcoidia bacterium; assembly: GCA_965208665.1. Classification (GTDB taxonomy): domain Bacteria; phylum Chloroflexota; class Dehalococcoidia; order Bin125; family Bin125; genus Bin125. The sequence continues at coordinate 380,904 of CBDBPH010000002.1, read as the reverse complement.
AATCCTGAGTTCCAGGCCCCAGACGGTGAACTCCCGCCGTTGGTGACGTTCATCCACGGTGGTCCGACCAGCGCGACCAGTCCCGGTTTCAACCTGGCGATTCAATACTGGACCACGCGGGGGTTCGCCGTGGTCGACGTCGACTATCGAGGCTCGACCGGCTACGGCACCGCATACCGGCGGGCGCTGAATGGACGCTGGGGAATCGTCGACCGGGAGGACTGCGAGGCTGCCGCGAAGTTCCTGGTCGAGCGCGGAGATGTCGATGGCTCGCGCCTCGCCATACGTGGCGGGTCGGCCGGCGGCTACACCACCCTGTGCGCGCTGACCTTTGGCGACGTGTTTACCGCCGGCGCGTCGTACTACGGCGTATCCGACGCGGCTGCGCTGGCCGAGGATACGCACAAGTTCGAGTCGCGCTACCTCGATTCGCTGATCGGTCCGTATCCCGAGCGGGCGGAGCTGTATCAACAGCGGTCGCCCATACACGCGGTTGACCGGCTTTCCTGTCCGATCATTTTCCTGCAGGGTCTCGAGGACAAGATTGTCCCGCCGAACCAGGCCGAGCGAATGGTCGACGCGCTACGCAAGAAGGGGCTACCGGTCGCCTACATCGCGTTTGAGGGCGAGCAGCATGGCTTTCGCCAAGCGGCCAACATCCAGCGCGCAACCGAGGCGGAGCTCGATTTCTACGGTCGCATCTTCGGCTTCACGCCCGCAGGTGAGGTCGAGCCGGTCCAGATCGAGAATCTCTAGATGGCCGAGATTCATGAACTCTCGGCGCGAGAGTTGCGGGCCGGGTACGAGGCTCGAACGTTGTCGCCGGTGGAGGTCGTGGGGGCGATCTTCGAGCGCATCGATGCGTTGGAGCCGTCGCTGAATGCCTTCATCAGTCAGACCCGGGACTCTGCGCTCAAGCAGGCGAGCGAAGCGGCTCGGGGGTGGCGCCTGCGAGATGGGGAGCAACTCCGTCCGTTGCTCGGCATCCCGATCACATTCAAGGATCTCGTTGACGTTCAGGACGTTCCAACGACGATGGGATCGCTGGTCACCGACCACCAGCCGGCACCGAGCGACGAGTTGTTTGTCGAGCGCCTGCGAGAGGCAGGCGCCGTCTTCCTCGGCAAGACCAATACGTCCGAGTTCGGGCTGGCGGCGCAGACCATGAATCGACTGGGGCCGCCGACGGCGAATCCATGGAATCTGGAGCGGACCGCCGGTGGATCGAGTGGCGGTGCCGCTGCGGCGTGCGCGGCTGGTTACGGGCCGCTGCATCACGGTACCGATGGCGGCGGGTCGGTGCGAGTACCGGCTGCATATTGCGGGGTGGTTGGTCTGAAGCCCACCGGTCGCCTGATTCCCCGCCGGACTCGCGGCGCCGGGATGTCGCAAATATCCACTGATGGCGTGCTGGCCCGCACGGTGGCCGATGCCGCGCTCATGCTGAGTGTCATGGCCGGAACCCATCCCGACGATCCTGGTTCTATTGGCGTTGCGGGCACGGATGTTGGTGAGTTCTCTCCGCCAGAGCGGCTTGAAGGGCTTCGAGTTGGGTTCACCAATGCGTTGGGTTGGCCGACTCCTTGCGAACCGTTGATGGCCAGCCGGGTCGAAGCGGCGGCGACGATCCTGCAAGATGCGGGCGCTTCCGTGGTTGCCGCATCCCCCGGAATCTCAGACCCGAATGAGATCTTCCCGACGCTCTCTGCCGTCGGAGCTGCTGCCAACTACGGAGAGATGTGCGTGGGGCGTGAGGCGGAGTTGAGTGACTACACGCTCGGCAGTCTTCGACGCGGGCGCTCACTGACCGGAGTACAAGTTGCCGAGGCATATGCAGCGCTCGACCGACTGTCCCGAGCAATGGACGCGTGGTTCGATGATTTTGACGTGCTTCTGACTCCTACCAGCGCGATCGCCGCCCATCCTCACGGAGCGGTGATTGACGAGATTGCCGGCAAATCGGTCACGCCGTGGACGATCTCGATTCTTTACACGCCGTTGGCCAACCTGATCCAGGCCCCGGCGATCGCGATGCCGGCGGGGCTTGACGGTGACGGGCTGCCTGTGTCGGTACAGCTCGTTGCCCAAGCGGGGAACGACGCCACGGTGATCCGTTGCGCCGCCGTCATCGAAGCCGCCGGTTTGAACGACGCTAGTCCTCTAGGACCAGTGTGACCGGTGCGTGGTCGGACGGCTTGTCGCCGTCGCCCTCCATCCGCCGCTCTTCGATGTCGATTTCGACCGCCACCGCACGTTCGACCAAGGGTTCGCTGATCAAGTGGTGGTCGATGCGCAATCCCTTGTCCTGTTGCACGCCGCCGGTCCGGTAGTCCCACCAGGTGTAGACGCCGGCCGATTCATGGAAGAGGCGCAGGGCATCTGTGAGCCCCCAGTCGATCAGTGCGTTCAATCGCTCCCGCTCAGGCGTTGAGCAGAGAATTCGCTCGTGCCAGAACTCCGGATCGTCGACGTCGCGGTCGTCGAAGGTGATGTTGTAGTCGCCAGTGAGTACGAGGTCGGCCGACGCATCCTGGCCATCCAGCCACGTGCGCAGGTGGTCGAACCATTCCAGCTTGTAGTGGTACATCGCATGGCCGACCTCGCGGCCGTTGGGGCAGTACAGACTGACAACGCGCACGCCGTTGACTTCAGCCGCGATGCCGCGGGAATGTTCGTCCTCGGGCCAGGGCACGGCTTCCTCGACCCAATCCGGGTAATCGAGCGAGACGATGGCTACGCCGTTGTACGACTTCTGGCCGTGCAATACGACGTTGTAGCCGAGCGCGTCGAAGCCGTCGAAGGGGAATTGCTCCTCGGTGCACTTGAGTTCCTGCAGGCAAAGCACGTCGGGCTGGTACTGGTCGAGCCAGTTGAGCACGCGGTCTTCGCGCGCGCGAATCGAGTTCACGTTCCAGGTGGTGATTTTCATCCGCCGCTCCCTTGACGATCCCGTTGGTATCCATGATGCAGGATGATCCCTGCGGCGACGTTGACGTTGAGCGAATCGACGCCCTCGGCAATCGGGACCGCGAGCCGCGCGTCGACGAGCGGCTCAAGGTCGGCGCTGACTCCTGAGCCTTCGTTGCCGAAGATCCAGACGATCTTTGCAGGCAGCGCCTGTTCCTGCCAGGGTGCGCCTCGCTGGTCGGCCGCCCAGACGGCCGCCCCTTGTTCCCGTAGCTCGTTGACGTCTGCGAGCAAGTCCGTCGATCGACGGATCTGGACTTTGAACCAGGCTCCCGTGGCCGCTCGCGTGACCCTGGGGTGCGTGGGATCGGCGCTGCCCGGCCCGACCAGCACTGAGTCGACGCCGAATGCTGCGGCCGAGCGGATGATTCCGCCGACGTTGCCGGCATCCTGAATGCCGTCCAGGGCGACGACTTGCCAGCTCTCGGACGAGGGGACCCGGGCGGCTCCTCGATCATCGCGGATCAGCGCGAAGTGTCCCTGTGGCGTCCGCGTGTCCGAGAGACGTTCCGCATCCGCCCGACTCAGCGCGGTGAGCGGTAGATCTGCGTGCTGCCAATGCTCGGGAGCCGTCGACAGGATCTCGACAACCGGCGCACCGGCTTCGAGCGCGTCGCGGACGAGCTTCTCGCCGTCGATCAGGAACAGTCCCTGGTCACGGCGTTCTCGAGCCGTCTTGAGTCTCCGAAGTTGGCGCAGGCGGGCGCGCGTCAGTTGCTGGACTGGACCCTCGTCGCTCACGCGAGCCCCACTCTGCCTTCGGCATCTCCCCCCGCTCAGCGGGGGGGAGATGGGAGAGGGCATTCGGAATCTAGCCGCCGTTGAACTCGGCCTTGACGTCGTTGTAGCGGTCAAGCAAGGGGATCACGGTGCCGGCATCGGCGGGCGGCAGACCGAAGATGATTCGCTGGAAGCCGATATCGATCAGGTCCTGGACCTGCTTGGGGTCCGGTCCGACGCCGAAGACGGTGCGGTTGATCGTGTCGAAGTCGCGATCGGCGCGGTCGGCGGCGGCCTTGAGTTGCTCCATGTCGGCCCGCATATCTCCGCGCAAGGCGATGGGCAGCCAGCCATCGCAATAGTCGACGACACGGTCGAAGGCCCATTTGGACTGCGCGCCGAGCAGGATGTCGGGACCGTTCTCCTGGACCGGCTTGGGGTAGCTCCAGACCGGATCGAAGTCGATGAACTCCCCGTGGAACTCTGGCTCTTCCTGGGTCCAGAGTTCGCGCCAGGCGAGGACGATCTCTCGCGTGACCTTCCAGCGATCCTTGAAGTTCCAGCCGTGATTCTCGAGTTCCTCGGCGTTCCAGCCCGCGCCGATGCCGAGAATCAGCCGGCCGCCGGAGATCATGTCGAGCGAGGCGGCGGACTTGGCGGCGACGATCACGTCGTGTTCGGGCACGAGCAGGATGCCGGTGCCGACCTTGATCGTCTCTGTGGCAGCCGCAGCAGCCATCAGCGAGACGAACGGATCGTGGGTGTGCCAGTACTCCTGGGGCAGGTCGCCTCCGCCTGGCCAAGGCGATATCCGCGATGTCGGAATGTGGGTGTGCTCGGGGAACCAGAGCGACTCGAATCCGCGCGCTTCAACCTCCCGAGCAAGCTCGGGGGGCTGGATCGCATAGTCGGTCGGGAACATTGATACGCCGAAGTCGGTCATCGTGTGTCCTGTCTGTGTGTGTCTGATCGTTCGCGAATGAGGATATCGCCTGCCCCGGTCTGCCCGGGATTCAGATGGTCAACCCGCCGAGGCCGAGCAAGCCGCGTGCGTGTTCGACTTCGCCGACGTGTCGGAAGCCGTGGTAGAGCAGCATGCCGGTCAGCGCCTGCCAGATCGACATGGGCGGCGTTGGCCGGATGACGATCTCATTCGGCAGATCGTCTTCGGTGAGCGTTGAGACCCATTCTCGCGTGACGACCCAGACTCCCTGTTGGTAGGTGAGCCAGGCGTCGACGTCATTGAGCTGGACGGCGTCGGCTTCCTCTTTGGTCATGCCGGTGCCCTGCGAGGTTCGGTGCAGGCCGAAATGCTGGTCCCACTCGCCGTTGAGCCAGACGGTGGGGCGACGATGGACGACCCAGTTGACGATGTTGTCCTCGGTGCGGACGTAGTGCCAGAGCGAGAAGAAGGCGCTGACGCCGTCGTCGGCGGGCCGGGCATTCCACTGGTCGGCGGTCATGTCGGGCACCGCGCGATCGAGCATGGCGTGCATGCCGTCGAGGCCCTCCTGGATCACTTCCAGTTGTGAGAGAGACATCAGACTCATCCTCTACCTGATTCGGACGCCCGTCGATCATAAGCTGAGCGAAGCGTCCAGCGCGAGGAGAGTGCCATGGCCAGCGGAGTCCAGCCCGACGAATACCGCGAGATGCTGCGGCACGGGACGATGTCGGTGGGTCTGTACACGCCACGTGAGGTGGACAAGCAGAGTCCCCATGACCAGGATGAGGTTTACATCGTGGCTTCAGGCACGGGGGTGTTTGCGTTGGGCGAGAAGCGCATGGCGTGCGGTCCCGGCGACACGTTCTTCGTCGGCGCCGGGGCTCGGCACCGGTTTGAGGATTTCAGTGACGATCTGGCGGTGTGGGTGGTGTTCTACGGGCCTGAGGGCGGAGAACACGCCCATGGCGCGGGCTGAGGTTCAACTAGTAGACCCCGCCGAGTTTTTCGTGGTCCCAGCTATAGACGCGGGTGGGATTGATCCGCACCACGGCTCGCTTGGAAGCCTGGCGGACTCGCTGCTCGTCGTCCATCGGGGTTGAGGAGCGGCCCTGGGCGTTCGGATTGCGCTTTTCGCCGGTGGCGTCCTGAACGGCCATGACGAGCTGCGGGTCGTTCTCGATGACGTCGGCTTCGCCCTCGATCACGAGTCCCTTGATCTTCGAGTATTCGACGCCCGACTCCAGCATCACGGTGATGCGTGGGTCGCGCCTGAGGTTGAGCACCTTTTGCGCCTTGGCGTAGGTGGTGAAGTGGATCTTGTCGTCGATCACGCCGTACCACATGGCGACCATGTGCGGAAAACCGTTGTTGCCGTTCGAGGCGACCTGCAGGGTCCAGCCGGTCTCGATGAACTCCTTGGCTTCCTCGTCTGTCATGGCGATCATGTTGCGTCGGCTGGGCATGGTCTCTCCGGTTTCAGGTGTGCGATATCGGCAGTGTAGCTACGGTCGGGTCATTTCCTCGGGGCGGACCCACTCGGCGAACTGCTCTTCGGTTAGTAGGCCGAGCTCAAGGCCGGCGGAGAGGAGGGTGCCGTTGTCGGCGTGGGCCTTTTTCGCGATGGCCGCGGCGTTGTCGTAGCCGATGTGCGGGTTGAGCGCGGTAACGAGCATGAGAGAGGATCGCATCAGCTCGTCGATGCGGCCGTAGTTGGGCTCGATGCCGACGACGCAGTTGTCAGTGAAGGAGACGGCAGCATCGCCGAGCAGCTTGATGCTCTGCAGGTTGTTGAAGGCCATCACCGGCTTGAACACGTTGAGCTCGAAGTGTCCATTGGAGCCGCCGACCGAAACCGACACCGCGTTGCCCATGACCTGGGCGCAGACCATGGTCAGCGCCTCGGACTGGGTGGGGTTGACCTTGCCGGGCATGATCGAGGAACCGGGCTCGTTGGCTGGGAGAACAAGTTCGCCCAGACCGGCGCGCGGGCCGGAGCCGAGCATGCGCACGTCGTTGGCGATCTTCATGAGCGAGACGGCAATCGTATTGAGCACCCCGGCGAGTTCGACCTGTGCGTCGTGAGCCGCGAGCGCCTCGAACTTATTGGGCGCGGTGACGAAGGGCAGGCCGGTGAACTCAGCGATTTCATCGGCGACTTTCACTGCATAATCGGGGTGCGAATTGATGCCGGTTCCGACGGCGGTGCCGCCCAGGGCCAGCTCGTACAGGCGCGGCAGCGTCTGCTCGGCGCGCTTGATGCCGTAGGCGACCTGCTGGACGTAGCCGCTGAACTCCTGACCCAGCGTGAGGGGGACGGCGTCCATGACGTGGGTGCGTCCGATCTTGACGATCTCAGACCATGCGTCGGCCTTGACCTGCAACGCGTCGTGGAGGTAACTCAGGCTGGGGATCAGGTGTTGGACGGTTTGCTCCGCCGTGGCGATTGCCATGGCGCCGGGGAAGACGTCGTTGGACGACTGCGACATGTTGACGTGGTCGTTGGGGTGGACCGGCGACTTGGAGCCGATTTCGCCGCCGAGCAGCTCGATGGCGCGGTTGGAGATGACCTCGTTGGCGTTCATGTTCGACTGCGTGCCGGAGCCGGTCTGCCAGACGACGAGGGGGAAGTGGTCGTCGAGTTCGCCGTCGATCACCTGCTGCCCGGCGGCGCGGATGGCGTCGGCGAGTTCGGCGTCCAGCCGTCCGAGCTTCTGGTTGGCACTGGCGGAGGCGTGCTTAACGATGCCCATCGCCCGAAGGATCGAACGGGGCATGCGCTCGCCGCCGATCCTGAAGTTCTCCAGCGAGCGCTGGGTTTGCGCGCCCCAATAGCGGTCGGCGGGAACCTCGATCGTTCCCATGGTGTCAGATTCGATGCGGATGTCGGTCATGGCTGGGCCCTCACGCTCACCCTCTCCCCCGGGGAGAGGAGATTCTCTCTGTTAGCTGCTCAGGCGGGCCATGTCGTCGACGAGGCCCTGGACGGCGTCGGCGGAGTGCTTGAGCTGGGCCTGTTCCTCGTCGGTGAGGTCGATTTCGAGGATCTGCTCGATGCCGTTGCGGCCGAGGATGACCGGCACGCCGATGAACAGGCCGTCGACGCCGTACTGGCCGTCAAGCATCGCGGCGCAGGGCAGGATGCGGCGCTTGTCGAGCGCGATCGCGTCGACCATCTGGGCGACGGCGGCTGAGGGAGCGTAGAAGGCGGAGCCAGTCTTGAGCAGGTTGACGATCTCTGCGCCGCCGTCGCGGGTTCGCTGGATGATGGTGTTGAGCTGGTCCTGAGGCAGCAGTTTGGTGATCGGGATACCGGCGGCGGTGGTGTAGGAGGCGAGCGGGACCATGGTGTCGCCATGTCCGCCGAGGACGAAGGCGTTGATGTCCTCGACTGAGACGCTGAGCGCTTCGGCGAGGAAGGAGCGGTAGCGGGCGGTGTCGAGGATGCCGGCCATGCCGATGATGCGCGAGCTGGGAATGCCGGCCGCGTCGAAGGCGACGTGGCACATGGCGTCGAGCGGATTGGAGACGACGACGATGGTGGCGTCAGGTGATTCGGCGATGGCGGCTCGAGTGACGGAGTCGACGATGCCCATGTTGATTTGCAGCAGGTCGTCGCGCGACATGCCGGGCTTGCGGGCGACACCGGAGGTGACCACGATGATGTCGGAGTTGGCCGTCGGACCGTAGTCGGTGGCCCCGGTGATGCAGGAATCAATGCCGATCACGGGAGAGGCCTCGTACATGTCGAGAGCTTTGCCCTGGGGCAGTCCGTCGACGATGTCGACCAGGACGATGTCGGCGTAACCGCGCTCGGCGAGTCGCTGAGCGGTGGTCGCGCCGACGTTTCCGGCTCCAATGACGGTCACCTTCGTTCGCATGAGTACGGACCTTTCGGGACACGGGCAGCCACACCCGCGGGATAGATGTCGGGGTCAGTTCAATTGTTATCCGATGGCAGGCTTTGGGTCTGCCACGTGAATGGCGGAGGCGGCGAGACTGGCCACGGGGGACCTTCACCCTAGCCCTCTCCCCGAGGGAGAGGGAGTCGGCGCAGAGGATTGGGGTGTGAGCTCCCCCAGGGCTATTGCGACGCGGCGATTTTGTTCAGGGCGCTGCCGGCCTGGAACCAGGTGACTTGCTCGTCCGTGTAGCTGTGGTTGACAGAGACCTCGTTGCTGGAACCGTCCTCGTGGTCGATGCGCAGCGTGAGCGGTTGGCCGGGTGCGAAATCGGCCAATCCGAGGATGCTCAGGCGGTCGAGCTGGCCGACGAGGTCGTAGTGGGCCGGGTCGCTGAAGGTGAGGGCGAGGATGCCCTGCTTTTTCAGGTTGGTCTCGGCGATTCGGGCGAACGAACGGGCGATGACGACGTAGCCGCCGCTCCAGCGGATTTCCATTGAGGCGTGCTCTCGGCTGGAGCCCTCGCCGTAATTCTCGTCGCCGACGGCGACCCAGCGGATGCCGGCGTCCTTGTAAGCGCGGGCGACTTCGCTGATGGATTGTTCGTCCTGACCGCTGATCTGGTTCAACGTGGTGCCGGTCGCTCCAGAGAAGGCGTTGACGCCGCCGCTGAAGAGGTTGCCGGAGATGTTCTCGAGGTGGCCGCGGAAGCGCAGCCAGGATCCGGCGGGCGAAATGTGGTCGGTGGTCGTCTTGCCCTGGGTCTTGAGCAGGAGCGACATGAAGGTGTAGTCGTTGCCGTCCCAGGGGTCGAACGGGGTCAGGCGCTGGAGACGATCGCTCTCGGGGCTGACGATGACGTCGACGCCGCTGCCGTCTTCGGGCGGGGCGATGAACTCTTCGTCGCCGGAGTCGAAACCGTCGGATGGCAGTTCATCGCCGGCTGGGGCCGAGAATCGGAACTCACCGCTGGCGGTGGCGATGGCGTCCGAGCGCGGGTCGAAACCCATTTCGCCGGCGAACGCGGTGGCGACGACCAGCTCGGGCGAGCCGATGAAGGCGAGCGTGTTGCGATTGGCGTCGTTGCGGCCGGGGAAGTTGCGGTTAAACGAGGTAACGATCGTATTCTGTTCGTCGCCCTCGATGTCCTCACGTTTCCACTGTCCGATGCACGGGCCGCAGGCGTTAGCCAGGACCGTGGCGCCGGCCGATTCGAAGGCTTCGATCTGACCGTCGCGGTGAATGGTTGCGCGGATCTGTTCGGAGCCCGGCGTCACGAGCAGGGGCGCTCGCAACTCGAGGCCGGCCTCGGCTGCCTGGCGCGCGATGTGGGCGGCGCGGCTCATGTCCTCGTAGGAGGAGTTGGTGCAGGAACCAATCAGTGCGTTGGTCACGTTGAGCGGGTACGCTTCGGACTCCATGAAGTCTCGAATCTCTGCGACGGTGTTTCGCAGATCGGGCGTGTGCGGCCCGACCCAGGCAGGTTCGAGGTCGCTGAGGTTGATCTCGATCACGCGGTCGAAGATCTCGTGTCTTGCGTCCGCAACTCCGGCGTCGGCGCGTAGATGTTCGGCGTTGGCCCCGGCCAGCTCGGCGATCTCGGCGCGTCCGGTGCTGCGGAGGTAGTCGGCGGTGCGCGAGTCGAAGGGGAAGACGGATGTGGTCGCGCCGATTTCGGCGCCCATATTGGTCACCGTGCCACGACCGGTGGCGCTCATCGAGTCGAGGCCCGGGCCGAAGTACTCGACGATCGCGCCGGTGCCACCCTTGACCGTGAGTTCGTCGGCGACGCGCAGGATGACGTCCTTGGGTGCGGTCCAGCCGTCGAGCTCGCCAGTCAGGTAGACGCCGATCAGTTTCGGCATGGTCACGCCCCAGCCGAGGCCGGCCATCACGTCGACCGCGTCTGCGCCGCCGACGCCGATCGCGATCATGCCCATGCCGCCGGCGTTGGGCGTGTGCGAGTCGGTGCCGATCATCATGCCGCCGGGGAAGGCGTAGTTCTCGAACACGACCTGGTGGATGATGCCCGAGCCGGGCTTCCAGAATCCGGCACCGTAGCGCGCCGCAGCGCTGCGCAGGAACTCGTAGACCTCTTCGTTCTCTGTTACAGCCACCTGAAGGTCGGTGTCGGCGCCGACACGGGCCTGGATCAGGTGGTCGCAGTGCACGGTGGTCGGCACTACGACCCGTTGCAGTCCTGCCAGCTCGAACTGGAGCAGCGCCATCTGCGCGGTGGCGTCCTGCAATGCGACCCGATCAGGCTGGAGCGATGCGTGGTCGGCGCCGCGTGCGATTGGTTGATTCTGGGGGTCGACGAAGTGACCGAAGAGGATTTTCTCGGTCAGCGTGAGCGGGCGGTCGATCCGTTCGCGTCCGACGGCAATGCCGTCGCGGAGGGTGGCGTACGCGGCGTCGATGCGCTGCAGAGCGTCGGGTTCAATGGCCATGGCGGGATCCAGTTCGGTGCTGACGATCAGACATTGGGACCGGAGAAGCGTTGCTCAGAGGGGGATGTTCCCGTGCTTCTTGGGCGGCGAGGTGTCGACCTTGTCTGCGAGCATATCGAGCGCGCGGAAGATGGCTGTTCGCGTGTCGCGCGGATGGATTACATCGTCGACGAATCCGAGCTCGGCGGCCTGGTAGGGGCGATAGAACTCTGCCTCGTATTCGGCGATCAACCTGGCCCGTTCGGCCGTCGGATCCTCGGCAGCGGCGATTCGGCGGCGGTGAATGATGTTGACTGCACCGTCGGAGCCGGTCACCGCGATCTGCGCCGTGGGCCAGGCGAGGTTGACGTCGGAGCGGAGGTGCTTGCTGCTCATCACGACGTAGGCGCCACCGATTGACTTGCGCAGCGTGACGGCCACCTTGGGCACCGTCGCTTCGGCGTAGGCATAGAGCAGCTTGGCCCCGTGGGCGATGATCCCGCCGTATTCCTGCTGAGTTCCGGGCAGGAATCCGGGAACGTCCACGAGGGTCACGATCGGGATATTGAAGCAGTCGCAGAAACGGACGAATCGGGCCGCCTTGCGTGAGGCGTCGATATCGAGGACGCCGGCCATGGTGTCAGGGTCGTTGGCGACGATGCCGACGCCGTAGCCGCCGAGGTGGGCGAATCCGACGGACACGTTGCGCGCCCACTGCGCCTGGATCTCCATGAATTCGCCGTTGTCGACGATCTCGCGGATGACACGTCGGATGTCGTACGGGCGGGTGGAGTCGGCCGGGACGATATCGACGAGACTGTCGAGGCTGCGATCGGGGGGGTCGCCGGTGTCGGTCCAGCGGGGGTCTTCCATGTTGTTCTGGGGGAGGAACGTCAAGAGTTGACGGACGCTGTTGAGGGTCGCCTCCTCGCCCGGGATGCAGAAGTGGGCGACGCCGGTCTTGGTGGCGTGGGTCATCGCGCCGCCGAGCTCTTCGTGAGTGACCTCTTCCCCGGAAACGGCGCGGATCACGTCGGGACCGGTGATGTACATCTGACCGGTGCCTTGAACCATGAAGATGAAGTCCATGATCGCCGGTGAATAGACGCCGCCGCCCGCAGCCGGTCCCGCGCAGACCGCGATCTGCGGCACCAGTCCGGAGGAGAGCGTGTTACGGAGGAATATCTCGCCGTAGCCGCGGAGCGACGTCACGCCTTCCTGGATCCGCGCGCCGCCACCGTCGTTTATGGCGACGATCGGCGCGCCGACCTTCATTGAGAGGTCCTGGATCTTGGCGATCTTCTCGGCTGCGGCCTCAGAGACGGAACCCCCGTACAGAGTGAAGTCCTGGGCGTACGCGAACACCGTTCGACCGTCCACGGTGCCGTGTCCGACGACGACGGCGTCGCCCTCTGGGCGGTTGTTTTCGAGGCCGAATCCGGTCCCGCGATGCTTGACAAATGGGTCGATCTCGGTGAAAGAGCCTGCGTCAAACAGGATGTCGAGGCGCTCACGAGCGCTGAGCTTGCCGCGACCGTGCTGGCGTTCGAGTGCGGCCGAACGGGATTCCTGCGCGTTCCCGTTGAGTCGGCGTTCCGCGACTTCCTGGAGCAGGAAATCGATCCCGCGCTGCGAAGTTTGCTGAGGAGGTTCTGAGCCCATAGATCACCCGTCAATCGGTCCGCGCAGACCCGATTCGTCGCCGCCTCGCAGTGGTTGAGGCTACTACAGGGGTATGGCGCGGACAATCAATGGAGAACACGGTCCGATCGCCTCGGCGCCCTATCCCGGCGGCTCCGTGGGCTCGGACTGCTCGGCTTCCTCCTGCGCTTGCTCGGGCGGCGGCGGAATGATCAACGCCTGTCCGATCTGCAGGTTGCCTGCTTGCTCCTCGGTCAGGCCGTTGTAGTTCATCAGGTCGACCCAGGTGAATCCGAAGGCGAAGGCGATGTCGGCCAGGGTGTCGCCCTCCTGGACGATGTAAATCTCGCCGGGCAAACGCTGCGGCTCGTCGGAGATTTCCTCGTCAGTCCTGGCTTCGGGGTTTGCGGCCCCACAACCTCCTTCGCGGATCGGGATGCGCAGCTCCTGGCCGACGTCGAGCGCATCGATGTCGACGATGTTGTTGAGCCGCTGGACCTCTTCGACCGTGAGGCAGAAGCGAGTAGCGATGGTGGCGAGCGTATCGCCGGGTTGGACCACGTAGATCGTCTCGGTGACGGGCGCCCGCTCCTCGGTCACTTCGTCGACGAACAGGTACGGCGCCGGGAGTGGGTCGGGCAGCGCCTCGACGGGGATGTCCTCGTTGACCATGTTCGGTTCCGCCTGGCGAACGGCATCCGGGACCTCCGTCGGCGCCGCCTCGCTCGCACAGGCGGCGAACACAAAGACCAGCATCGGAAGTGCGACGAGGATTCGAGCGCGGTTCACCGCTTTAGTGTCGCACGACGGACCGGCTACGGGGTCCGCTCCGTACAGGGAACACGAGGAGTAATCGAACTCCCGGCGCGCAGCAACAGACATCCGAGCATCGCGTGGTTGAATCGTGAAATGTCCTCGTAGACTCCCTGGTTGAAGTTGTCGAGGTTGTCTGCGGGGACATGCAGGATCGCCCCCGGGGCGAAGACAAAGGTGACCGGAACCTCGACCGACGCGAAGCTGGCGTGGTCGGAGCCCACCTCCATCGGCAAGCGTCCGAGCCCGGCTGGAATCTGCACCTCGCTCGCGATCACGTCTGCGAGTTCGCTCAACTCGGCAGAGACGACGATGCGGTACGGCGGCCGTCCGTCGCCAATCGCGTCCAGGTTCAGCATCGCCGTGACGTCGTCCAAGGTGGCGCTCGCGATCAACTGGCGCACGTATTCCCGCGAACCGTGAAGGCCCATTTCCTCAGCGCCGAACAGGACGAAGCAGATGTCGGACGAACCGGGATGCTCGTTCCACAGCTCGGCGAACGCCAGAGTCAACGCCGTTCCGGACGCATTGTCGTTGGCGCCATCGACATCCGGCACGGTGTCGTAGTGGCCGCCGACTACGACGCGGCAAACACCGTCGCTTTTGCGGGCGATCACATTTTGCGATGCGCCGGTCAGCGGCTGCGCCTCTGGCACCGTCAGTGACCGTCCGAGCCGAGCGCGCAGACGGATTCCGTCCTCGATTCGAATCAGCAGGACCGGGATGTCACTCACGTACGCGCCGAACGTTCCCGCGAACCCACGATTGCCTCGGGTATCGACGACGATCAGGGCTACTGCACCCGCTGCCTGCGCATTGGCCGCCTTGACCCGAAACTCGATGATGCCGCGATCGACGACAGCGATCTTCCCATCCACGTCGACGCCCGCGAAGTCCGCCTCCTCGCCCACTCCGGGAATATCGACGAGGGTGCCAGTGGCTGAGCCGGCTCCCGAGTTTGGGAATCTGAAGCCGGTGAGGCTGAGATTCTCGTCCAGATCTATGCGCGAGAACGACGCCATGGCGCGATAGCTGAACTCCTGGACCTCCACTGCGTAGCCGAGTTCCTCGAGTTCGGCAGCGATCCAGGCTGCGGCTGCCCGTTCTTCATCCGTGCCGGTTGCTCGTGGGCCGAGATCCTCGACCAGCCGAGTGAGATAGTCGAGCGCCACCTCGAAGTCGAACTCGGGTGCGTCTGGTCCCGACGGCTCCGGCATCACGAAGTCAGGTTCGTCCTGCTGAAGCTCCTGCTGCTCCGATGACGATGGTGCTTCGGCGTCGGACTCTTGCTCCGCCGGTTGATCTCGCTCTAGCGGCCGACTGGCCTGCTGCGGCTGAGCCTCCTGGCGCTCCTGAGCGTCGTCATGCTCCTCTGAAGCCTGTTGCCCCTGCGGTTGTTGCTCAACCTCCGGTGGACGCGCCGGCTGTGCCTGCTCGGAGTCCGCACACGACATGGCGACGAAGGCGAAGAGGAGGACGAGGGCGCCGGAGAGCCAACGCACCGCAGGGCTTATCGGTTGCGGCGGAAGAATCTTCGCAGCGGGTTGGTATCGCTTTGTTCGTAGCTGATGTAGCGATCGCGCCAGTAACCGCCCCTGGGTTGGTTGGCTTGCCGGTTGCCACCGCGCGAGGTCCAGAACAGTCCGATCAGGAAGACGACGATGCCGATGATCGCGAGCCAGAGGCCGCCTCCGCGGAGGACCAGGCCGACGATCAGCAGCGCTGCGCCGAGCAGTAACAGATGGTTGGGCGTCAGGGCCGCGGCGCGACTGACCAGCCCCGACCCGAAACGCTGCAGGGCGATCCTGATCGGCCCCGGGCGCCGCGACTGGCGTCTGCGCCAGTCGAAATCCTCGATGTTCGAGAGCACTTCTTCGACATCGCGTTCGAGCCGGTCCGAACCGTCCGACATGTTCGCTCCTCCGCTGCCCGTTGCCCTCAGTTTAGCGCGCAAACCTAGCGGGAAGCAGGGTCGCCCCAGCCACCGCCGCCGGGAGTATCGAGACGAATGATGTCCCCCGGCTCGACGTTGACGGTGATCTTCCCGGGCAGCCTGTGCCTCGATCGTGTGCCGTCTTCTCTCCTGACTTCCAGGCTGTTTTGACCCGAAGAACCCGCCTCGCCACCCTGCGCGCCCCAGGCCTGTTGGCTGCGCCGCTCGGTAATCAGGGTGACCTGCGCTGAACCGAGGAACTCGGTGCGGCGGACCAGACCGTGACCGCCGCGATGGCGTCCACGACCACCCGAGCGCGGCCTGATGCTGTTCTCGACCACCCGCAGGGGATAGGCAAGCTCGAGCGCCTCCGCCGGCGTGTTCAGCGTGTTGGTCATGTGCGAGTGTGCGGCGTCGAGGCCGGGGCTGTCGGGACCGCCGCCGAGCCCGCCGCCAGAGGTCTCGTAGTAGGCCCATGGCTGTCCGTTGCGCGGATCGATTCCGCCTGCCGTCAGGTTGTTCATCGTGCCCGAAGACGCGGCCGGCATACGTTCCGGCAGGAGCTGATTGAACGCGCCCCAGACGGTGTCGACGATTCGCTGTGAGGTCTCGACGTTGCCGGCGGCGACCGCTACGGGGGTTTGCGCCGCCACGATCGAGCGCTCGGGCAGAGTGAAGCTGATGGGCCGGAACAGTCCCGAGTTCATGGGCGTATCCGGCGGGAGCAAGCAGCGAATCACGTAGTAGCACGCCGACCGTGTGACCGGCGCGACGGCATTGATCGACGCCGCCCGCTGAGGCGCGGTTCCGGAGAAGTCGAAGTGGGCGCGGTCTTCGTCCAGGGTCAGCGTCAGCTGAATCGGGACTGGTTCCGGCGTGTGGCCGTCGTCGTCCAGCGAGTCCGCGAAGCTCCAGACGCCGTGGGGCAGTTCCCGCAGCGCCGCGCGGGTCAGTCGCTCCCCGTAGTCGAGCAAGGCCTCGGTCGTCTGCTTGTATCCGTCGTCGCCGTACTCGGCATGCAGGTCGGCGATCCGCCGCTCCCCGAGGCGCTGCGCGGCGATCTGAGCGTTGAAGTCTCCGCGCCGCTCGTCGGGTGTGCGCACGTTGCGCAGGATCAGGTCCATGGCCTCTTCGACGAGTTCGCCCCTGCGGTAGAGACGGATCGGCGGGATCACGAGACCTTCCTGGATGAGTTCGCGAGCAACCGGCATTGAGCCTGGCGCCATCCCGCCGATGTCAGCCTGGTGCGCGCGGCTGGCGACATAACCAATCGGTGCGTCGCCCTCGTCGGCGCCGTGGGCGAAGACCGGTGAGACCATCGTCACGTCGGGCAAATGGGTGCCGCCAAGGAATGGATCGTTGAGGATCGCGAGATCGCCGGGACGCCATGGCTCGAGCCGCTCGACGGCGCGCACGGATTCCGGCATCGCGCCGAGGTGCACGGGAATATGGGCAGCCTGGGCCAGTAGCTGGCCGTCTTGATCGAAGACCGCGCAGGAGAAGTCGGCTCGCTCCTTGATGTTGGGCGAGAGCGCCGTATGCCGTAGCGCGGCACCCATTTCTTCGGCGATCGAGCTGACCAGCGAATCGAAGATGGCCAGTCGTGCAGGATTGATCTCGGCGGTGGTCATGGCTGTCGCTATCCGTGGTCTCGCTTTAGCAGCAGGCTGCCCGTCGACAATGGCGTCGCCGACCATCCTGGCGGGACCGTGACCGTCGTGTCGACCTGCGTGATGATTGCCGGTCCGGCGATTGAGTTATCCACCGATCCCCTCGACAGCACCCTGGTCGATCGCTGTCGGTCCCAGGTCACGTTGACCGTGTGCGAACCGGAGCCATCCGACGCGGACGGGACTCCGAGATCGCCCCCGTAACCCTCGTGTCGAGCTTTGGCGCGAGCGGTGACGACCTCCACCGGCGTGTCGGGGTTGGAAAACCCGAAGCGCTCGACGTGGGCTTCGTGGAAGGCGTCCCTCACCGATTTGGCGTCGTGTGCGTCGTTCAGCGAGACCGTGAGTTCGTGTGACTGTCCGAGGTAGCGCAGATCTGCTGCGAACTCGATCCGCACGTTCGCGTCGTAGCCGTCCTCGCCGATCGCCGCACGCGCTTGCTCGGAGACCGCCGCGAGCGCTTCGTCAAGTCGATCAACACTCCCCGCATCATCTGGACCGATGGTGAGATGGAGTCCCTGTTCGGCGTCTCGAGTGATGTCGGAGATCAGCATGCCTGCCGCCGAGAGGACACCGGGAGCCGGGGGGACGAGGACCTGCGGAATGCCCAGGGCGTCCGCGAGGTCGCAGGCATGGAGCGGTCCCGCGCCGCCGAACGCGACCAGGGTGAAGTTGGCCGGGTCGTAGCCGCGTTCGACAGAGATCACACGCAGCGCGCGAGCCATATTGGCGTTGACGACGTCGATCACCGCCCGAGCAGCGCTGTCGAGCGATCCGAACGGTTCCGCAATCGTGCGGATCGCCCGGCGGGCGCGCTCGACATCGATGTCGACGGTCCCGCCGAGTTGTTGCTCCGGGCGCAGACGTCCCAGTACGGCGTGCGCGTCGGTGACCGTCGGGAGCGTCCCGCGACCGTACGCTGCGGGACCCGGGTCCGCGCCTGCGGACTGCGGGCCGACGCGCAACGCACCGCCCGGATCGAACCAGGCAATCGAGCCTCCGCCTGCGCCGACCGTGTGCAGGTCAACGGCAGGGGTGCGAATCGGCATGTCGTCGACGACCAGGTCGGTGCGCTCGAGCAACCGACCGGGGCAAAGCGCGACATCGGCCGAGGTGCCGCCCATGTCGAATGTCATCGCTTGCGGGAATCCGTCCGACTCGGCCGCCGCGAATGCTCCCGCGACACCGCCGGCCGGTCCGGAGAGCACGGTTCGTACGGCATTGCGACCGGCCGAGCCGGCCGAAAGCGAGCCGCCGTTCGATTGCATAATCCGGAGCCGCACATCGCCTTCGCTGCGATGTTCGAGTTTCGATTCCAGCGAGTCGAGGTAGCGCGTCATCACGGGCGCGAGATATGCATTCGCGGTCGTCGTACTCATGCGCTCGAACTCGCGGTGCTGCGGCAGCACTTCGTACGATGCGGAGACGTCGAAGCCGCGTGATCGGGCGCGCTCGGCCGCCGCCTGTTCGTGTTGCGGATTGATGAAGCTGAACAGGAAGCAGATCGCCACGCTACGAGCGCGTGTTCGGGCAATGCGATCGAGCACCGCGTCGAGCTGAGCCAGGTCGAGCGGGACAATGACGGTGCCGTCGGCCGCGATTCGTTCGTCGACCTCGTAGCGCAGTCGGCGAGGCACGAGCGGTTCGTGGCGCTGGGGATGCAGCGCATACAGATCAGGGCGCGCCTGCCGTCCGATGACGAGGGTGTCTCGGAATCCTGTGGTGGTGATGAGCGCAGTTGGCGCGCCGGTTCGCGTGAGCAAGGTGTTGGTAGCGACCGTCGAGCCGTGCACAACCTCTTCAGGAGCCCAGCCGAACTCGGTCAGCCCATTGGTGATGGCGCGTCCAGGATCGTCGGGTGTCGACGGTCGCTTGGCAATGTCAATGGCGCCGTCGCGCAGGAACACGAAGTCGGTGAACGTTCCGCCAACATCGACGCCCAACAGACGATCATGCAGACGGTCGTGAGATTGCGCCATGGTGGCGACAGTGTACGTCGAGTGTTTGGATTGCTTGACTGCCTGGGAATGCCGTCATAGCGTCGTTTCGTACGCGCTCGAGACCCCGGGTGGTCGCCTGAGATGGATGGAAGACGATGTCTGACGCTGCCGAGTTGGTCCTGCAAGCGGAGAGCCGCAGCGTGCTGGGTAAGAAGGTCAAGCGGTTGCGCCGGGACGACTTCGTTCCTGCGAACCTGTATGGCCGTGGTCAGGAGTCTCAGGCGATCCAGGCCTCGATGAACGAGATTCGACGGGTGTTCTCGGCGGTCGACAGGAATGCCGTGGTCTCGATGTCGATCGATGGCGCCAGCGACACGATTCCCGTCGTGCTGCGCGACATCCAGCGTCACCCGGTTAGCCGCCAGCTGCTGCACCTCGATTTCTATCAAGTCGACCTGACCCGCGTGATTCACTCAGAGGCGCGGCTCGAGCTGATCGGCGACTCGGAAGCTGTTTCCATGGGGGGCACCGTCGTGCAGTCCCTGGAGGCCCTGATGCTGGAGGCGCTGCCGACCGATATGCCGTCGGTGATCGAGGTAGACATCTCGGTCCTCGAAGACTTTGGACACTCGGTGCTGGTCCGCGACCTCGAGCTTCCCGAAGGGGTGATCGCGCTGACTGATGAGGCCGTCGCGGTCGCGACCGCGCTCGCGCCGCGCGTCGCCGAGGAAGATGAAGTAGAAGAGATCGACGAACTCCTGGACGAGGAGGGCGTCGAGGGCGAAGAAGAGGACGAAGAGGCCGAGGAAGAGTAGTCGGCTACGCGCCCGACCGAACTCGGTCCCCCCGCAGTTGTCCGCAGGCGGCCGCGATGTCGCGTCCTTGTTCGACGCGAACCGTCGCCGGAACGCCGCGCTCCTGGAGCGCCTGCTGGAAGCCGAGCGTCGCCCGCCTCGACGGCCGAGTGCCGACCACACCTGGCGAGGGGTTGAGCGGAATCAGGTTGACATGGGCGCGTATGCCCCGGATCCGGTCCGCTAACCGACGAGCATGAGCTCGACTATCGTTGACTCCCTTGAGCAACACGTACTCGAATGTCACCCGACCACCGGTCTGCCGATTGTGCTCGCGAACGGCTGACACGATGTCGTCGACGGACGCGCCGGAGACGGGCACCAGCTCCCGCCGCAGCTTCTGATCGGGCGCATGGAGCGAGACCGCCAGGTTGACGGTGGGATGGTCGCTTGCCAGTCGCCGGATGTTCTGCGGGATTCCGACCGTCGACACCGTGATTCGTCTCGGCGACAGACCGAAGCCTTCAGGGTCCGTGAGACGGACGATCGCCTGGCTGACATTCGAGTAGTTGGCCAGCGGCTCGCCCATGCCCATGAACACGACGTGCGTCAGTTCCCGGCCCTCGTCGCGAGACCACTGACGCGCCAGCACGGCCTGGCGCAGGATCTCGCCCACCGTGAGCTGTCGTCGAAGCCCTTGCAGTCCGGTCGCGCAAAACACGCAGCCCATGGCGCAACCGGCCTGCGACGACAGGCACACGGTGTCGCGCGGCCTGGAGCGAATCAGCACGGTCTCGATCAGTTCGCCATCCGACAGTGGCAGCAGTGCCTTGCTGGTTGAACCGTCGGCGGATGTCTGGACCTCGAGGGGCTTCCGCTCTGGTGCCGCCACGTCTTCCAGTTGCTCTCGAAGCACGGCAGGCAGGTCGGTCAT
This sequence comes from Dehalococcoidia bacterium, assembly GCA_965208665.1. Lineage (GTDB taxonomy): Bacteria > Chloroflexota > Dehalococcoidia > Bin125 > Bin125 > Bin125. The sequence continues at coordinate 360,218 of CBDBPH010000002.1, read as the reverse complement.
CTGCATCGGATCGACGTTGCCGCGCTGATACATCTGACGCCAGACTTGCCGGGCGCGAAAGCTCGGCTGACCGAGCGACTCGATCAGTTGGCCAAGCGCTTCACGGTCAAGGTCCAACAGGTCCGCCGGCTCAGCCATTGGAGTCGCCGAACCGCTGGCCGACGAGATCCCGCGCCCCGCGCAGGAACTCCTCGGCGCTCAGTTCCTTCTTGCCGGCCCGCTGCAACCGCTCGATCGCCAGCACGCCGTTACCGGTCGCGACGTCGATCGTCTCGCCAGCCTCGACGATTTCGCCAGGTTCGCTCCGCAGATCCGTGCCGACACTCGACGCTTGTGTGATCCGAATCGAGGCGTTCCGGAGACTCGTGGCGGCTGCGGGCCAAGGCGTGTAGGCCCGGACGTGTCGGGCAATTTCATCGGCCGAGGCGGCCCAGTCAATCCGACCCTGCTGCTTGCGCACCCGTCTCGCCCTCGTCGCGAGGCTGTGGTCCTGCGGTTGAGGATTGATGTTGCCGTCGAGCCAGTCGGGGATCGTGTCCAGGAGTAACTCGGCGCCCAGAGTGGCGAGTCGATCGCTGAGTTGGCCGGCGTGTTCGGTCGCCCCAACCCTTGTGGGTTGCTGTCGCAGGATGTCGCCGGTGTCTTCGGTTTCATCGACCAGCATGATCGTCACACCGGTCTCGTCGTCACCGTGCAGGATGGCGGCCGAAATCGGCGAAGCGCCGCGCCAGCGAGGCAGGAGCGACGCGTGGACATTGAGGGTTCCCTGCACGGGAACGTCGAGGATCTCCAACGGGATGATCTGTCCGTACGCGGCCACGATCTGGAGCGTTGGACGGAGACTGGCGATCTGCGCGATCGCGGCCCGTTCGCGCAGCCGCTCGGGCTGCAATGCGGGAATGCCGTACGACGCAGCAAGTTCCTTCACCGGCGGTGGACGCAGCGATCGGCCGCGTCCGGCCCGCGCATCGGGCTGCGTGACCACGGCGACGGGTCGATACGGACTGTCGATCAGCGCCAGCAGCGTGGGTACGGCGAAGTCTGGCGATCCGTAGAACAGGACGCGTGGCGATTCAGACATGGCTCTGCCGGGATGTCGTCGAGAGAGGCTAGACCTGGGTCGCGGCGATGCTCAGGCCGACGAAGACGAGCATCAGCACGATTGTGCCACGGAACAGCGTCCGCTCAAGACCTCGTCTCGTGCGATAGGAGGCTTCGGCCCCGGTTCCGCCGAAGATGTTCCCGAGTCCCGCGCCCTTGGCCTGCAGGATCACGGCCGCGATCACGGTCAGCGCGACCAGGATCTGGATGACGTTGAGAACTTCTGAAATGCCCACGACTCTGTTGTATCCGAGTTCTCTCGTATGCGGTTATTCCGGAATCGTCACACGCTGCGGGCGCCGGGGTCGGACACCGGCCTCGCGACCTTCATGGTATGCGGTCATGATCGCATCAGCGAGCTTGCTGCTGTCGTGCCGGTAGCGGTTACCCGTATCGACGATGTCCGCCTCGATGATCCGCAAGCTATCGGCGAGATCGGCCTGGTCGCGGCGATCCTCGACTCGGACCGGTTCCGACTTCCAGCCTCGCGGGAGTCTGGCCTTGCTATTGCTGTTGGCGACCACGGCGTCGAAGGGCAATCCGCCGATGTGGTCGGCAATGACGCGGACGTGGTCCTGGACCGAGAAGTGGTCAGTCTCGCCGTGCTGCGTGGCCACGTTGGAGACGTACAGCTTCATCGCGTCCGACTCCTGGAAGGCAATCCGCAGGTCGGGTACGAGCAGGTTGGGCAGGACCGAGGTGAACAGCGAGCCGGGACCGACCACGATCAGGTCGGCGTTGCGGATCGCGTTCAACGTTTCCGGGTAGGCAGGCGGATGTAGCGGTTCGAGATTGAGCTGCGCGATCCGCTGCCCCGCTTCCGTGATCGATGATTCGCCGCGGATCTTCTCGCCATCCGCGGTCATGGCGGCCAGCCGGATGTTCTCCAGCGTCGACGGCAGGATCTTGCCGCGCACGGCGAGCACGCGCCCGGTCTCGTGGATCGCCTCCTCCATCGATCCCGCCACATCGGACATCGCGACGATGAACAGATTGCCGAACGAATGACCCTCAAGGCCATTGCCCGATCCCTCCGGGAACCGGTACTGGAACAGGCGGGTCATCAGCGGTTCGGCGTCGGCCAGGGCGGCGATGCAGTTACGCAGATCGCCGGGCGGAATGATCCCCAGATCGCGTCTCAAGCGTCCCGAGGAGCCCCCGTCGTCGCCGACGCTGACGACCGCCGAAAGGTTGTCCGTGTACGCCTTGAGCCCTCTCAGCAGGACCGACAGTCCGGTGCCGCCGCCCATGCAGACGATGCGGATGCCACGCCCGGCGAAGCGTTGCCGATGGAGCAGGTCCACCAGCGGCTCCTCGGCGCCGGTCCGGCTGTCGGAGGAGCGGGCGGCGACGACCAGTCCGGAAGTGAACTTGCCGATCCCGATTCCAACGCAGAGGATGGCCAGACCAAGCAGCACCGCGCCGCGCACCGCATAGGGCAGGAACTGGAGCGTGATGTAGTAGAACGCGCCGGGCAGCGTGACCGTCAAGTAGAGCTCCCGCGCCAGGAACGAAACGCCCAGTCCCAGTAGCGCCATGCCGAACAGCAGCAACACGAACCAACGCTTGATCCCGATGCCGGGCGCAAGCCACTTGCGCAAATGCCAGTCTGGACGTGTGCCGTTCCCGCCGGGGGTGTCTGACCTGACTCCATCTCCTCGGCGCAGTCGGAACATAACGCCACTATAGTGCCGCTCGCCGCGAAAGCGGTAACTTAGGCGCTGCGCATCCTATTGGCATCCAACCAACTAGACAGGAATCAAGCCATGGAACAGCGACGATTCGGAAACAGCGACCTGGTCACCTCGGCGGTCGGATTCGGAACGTGGGAGATGAGCACGACGATGTATGGCCACATCGACGTGGACGAGGCGGCGCAGGCCGTGAACATGGCGATCGATCGGGGAATCACGCTCTTTGACACGGCCGAGGTCTACGGCCCCAATCACTCTGAGGAGCTACTGGCCAAGGCGCTGGGCAACCGACGCAATGAGGTTGAGCTGGTGACCAAGGTCGGCTTCGAATACGACGACCAGCCGCAGGTGATTGGTCTCAACGCGAAGAAGGCACACATTATCGAGCACACCGAGGGTTGCCTGCGTCGGCTGAACACCGACTACGTCGACCTGATGCTGATCCACTGGCCCGACTTCAGGACTCCGATTGAGGAGACAATGGAGGGCCTCGAGGAGCTCAAGCAGGCCGGCAAGATCCGCCACTACGGTGTTTCCAACTTCAACATCGACATGTTGCAGGAATGCCAGCAGCACGGGACTATCGTTGCCAATCAGGTCGGCTATCACATGTTCGACCGGCGGATGGAATCCAGGGTGCTGCCCTGGTGCATGGCCAACGGGGTTGGATTCATGTCCTACGGCTCGCTCGCTTTCGGTCTGCTGACCAATGCGTTCGGTCCGGATCACGAGTTCGGAGAGGGCGACTGGCGAGCCAACGGCGTCGCCTTCAATCTGCCGCTGTTCGAACGCGAACGCTTCCGCCAGGAGGTCGAGATCGCCGGTCGTCTGGCCGAACTGGCCGACGGCTACGGCAAGACCTGCGCCCAACTCGGTATCGCCTGGGTGCTGGACCACCCCGGCGTGACCTGCGCGCTGGTCGGCATGCGCAACGAGCGCGAGCTCGAAGAGAACGTCGCCGCCACCGACTGGAAGCTGACCGAGGAAATCCGCAGCGGGATCAACGAGATCTTTGACGACGTCGGCGTCCCGACCTACCAGAACCTGGACCAGGTGGTCAACGTCGGCCGCGCCACTGGCCAGCGCCGAAACATCCGCGAATAGCGTCCCGTTCTCGCCCTTTCCTTAACCCTCTCCCAGAGGGAGAGGGCTAGGGTGAGGGTCGGAAAACAAACAGCGGAAAGCAGCCAGCAATGGAACAACGACGATACGGCAACACGGATTTGGTCGCCTCGGCCGTAGGCTTCGGTACCTGGGAGATGAGCACCACGATGTACGGCCACATCGATGTCGATGAGGCCGCCAGAGCCGTCAACATGGCGATCGACCGCGGAATCACCCTGTTCGACACCGCCGAGGTCTACGGTCCGTATCACTCCGAGGAACTGCTGGCCAAGGCGCTGGGCAACCGCCGCAACGAGATCGTGCTCGTGACCAAGGTCGGCTTCGACTACGACGACACGCCTCAGGTGATTGGACGGAACTCGAAGAAGGCGCACATCATCGAGCACACGGATGATTGTCTGCGCCGGCTGAACACCGACTTCGTCGACCTGATGCTGATCCACTGGCCTGACCACGACACGCCGATCGAAGAGACAATGGAGGGCCTTGAGGAACTGAAGCAGAGCGGCAAGATTCGCCACTACGGCGTCTCGAACTTCAACATCGACATGATGGAGGAGTGCGAACAGTACGGGCACATCGCCGCCAACCAGGTCGGCTACAACATGTATGACCGCCGCATGGAATCGCGGGTTCTGCCGTGGTGTCTGGCCAATGGCGTCGGGTACATGGCCTATGGCTCGCTTGGCTTCGGCCTGCTGACCGGCGCGTTCACTCCCGACACGACATTCGAAGAGGGCGACTGGCGACGCAGCGGTGTGGCCTTCAACTTGCCCCTTTTCCAGGAAGAGCACTTCCGCAAGGAGGTCGAGGTCACCAACCGCCTAGTCGAGCTCGCCGACGGCTACAACAAGACCGTCGCCCAGCTCGCGCTCGCCTGGGTTCTCGACCACCCCGCCGTCTCCTGTGCGCTGGTTGGCATGAGGAACGAGCGAGAGCTCGAAGAGAATGTCGCCGCCACCGATTGGAAGCTCAACGAAGAAATCCGAACCGGGATCAACGAGATCTTTGAGGAAGTCGGCGTGCCGACCTACCAGAACGCCCCTCAGGCAATCTGAGCTTCAGGAACGACGATGGAACAGCGACGATTCGGCAACACGGACCTCGTCTCCTCTGCAGTCGGCTTCGGCACGTGGGAGATGAGCACCAACATGTACGGCCATATCGACGTGGACGAGGCGTCGAGAGCCGTGAACATGGCCATTGACCGCGGGATCACGCTGTTTGATACGGCCGAGGGTTACGGTCCCTACCTCTCTGAGGAATTGCTGGCTAAGGCGCTGGGGAATCGGCGTAACGAGATCATCCTCGTGACCAAGGTCGGTTTCGACTACGACGACGCGCCGACGATGACCGGCCTGAACTCGTCGAAGCAGAACGTCATCGAGTGCGCGGAGGGTTGCCTACGGCGTCTGAACACGGACTATTTGGATCTGCTGCTGATTCACTGGCCCGATTTCGACACTCCGGTCGAGGAGACGATGGAGGGGCTGGAAGAGCTGAAGCAGAGCGGTAAGATTCGACACTACGGCGTGTCGAACTACGACATCGATCTGATGCAGGAGTGCGAACAGTACGGGCACATCACGGCGAACCAGATCGGGTATCACATGTTCGATCGCCGGATGGAAGCTCGGGTGCTGCCCTGGTGCATGGCCAACGGCGTCGGGTTCATGTCCTACGGCTCGCTCGCGTTCGGTCTGTTGACGGGCGCATTCTCGCCGGATCACATATTCGAGGAGGGTGACTGGCGCCGCAATCGGATCGCCTTCAACCTGCCCCTGTTCGAGCCTGAGCACTTCCGCCGCGAAGTAGAGGTGTGTAATCGGCTCGCTGAGCTAGCCGATGGCTATGGGAAGACGGTCGCACAGCTCGCGCTTGCCTGGGTGCTCGACCATCCCGGCGTCTCGTGCGCCCTTGTCGGCATGCGCAACGAGCGCGAACTGGAAGAGAACGTCGCCGCCACCGACTGGGGGCTGACCGAGGAGATCCGCAGCGGGATCAATCAGGTATTCGACGAGGTCGGTGTGCCGACGTACCAGAACACACCGCAGATCGTGCAGAACCCGAGAGTCGCCGCGATGCGGCAACAGGCGCGGAGCTAATCGCTCAACACCGAGACCAACAACTCAGACGCCTGTTGCGGGTTGGCCTGACCTCGTGAGTGGCGCATGACCTGACCGACCAGGTACTTGAGCGCGGCTTCCTTGCCTGCGCGGTAGTCCTCGACGGCGTCGGGATTGTCCCCGATCACCTGGTTGATGATCGGCGTCAGCGCGTCCTCCCCGCTGATCTGCGTGAGGCCTTTGGCCTTGACAATCTTGGCGGGGTCGTCGCCGCTCTCATACATCGACTCAAAGACGGTTCTCGCCTGGCTTCGGGAGATGTCGCCTCCGACGATCAGGCCGACCAGCTCGGCGATGTGCCTGGGCCGAATTGGCTGTTCCTCGACGTCGGGATGGGAGGGGTCCTTGTTGATCTGGGCGAACAGATCGCCGGTGATCCAGTTCGCCGCCTCTTTGGCGTTGGCGGTGTCGCGGAGCGCGGCGACGGTCTGGTCGAAGTAGTCGGCCCGCGATGGCTCCTCGGTTAGCAGGTTCGCCTCGAAGTCGCCCAGGCCGTAGTCCGACTGGAAGCGGGCGCGACGTTGCTCGGGCAGCTCGGGGAGCTGGCTGCGCAGGGACTCAACCTCTTCTCGGCTGATCGACAGGGGCGGCAGGTCCGGCTCCGGGAAGTATCGGTAGTCGTGCGCCTCTTCCTTCGAACGTTGCGAGAGCGTGACCTGCCGGTCCTCGTCCCAGCCACGAGTCTCCTGGTCGATCGTGCCACCCGAGCGCAGCACCTCTGCCTGCCGCTTGACCTCATGCTCGAGTGCGCTGTGGACGCCGCGGAACGAGTTCATGTTCTTGATCTCGACCTTGGCGCCCAGCTCAGTCGAACCGACTGGACGCAGTGAGATATTGGCGTCGCAGCGGAACGAGCCCTTCTCCATGTCAGCCGTCGAGACGCCCAGGTAGCGCAGGATCTGTCGCAGCTTGACCAGGTACGTCCGAGCCTCGTCGGCTGAGCGCATGTCGGGCTCCGAGACGATCTCCATCAACGGCACGCCGGAGCGGTTGACGTCAACGAGCGAATAGCGCTCGCCCGCCTCGTTCTCACGATGCAGCAGGCGGGCGGTGTCTTCCTCCAGGTGGACACGGGTGATTCCGATTCTCCGCTTGCCCAGTTCGTCGGTCTCGACATCCATCCAGCCGCCTTCGGAGAGCGGCATGTCGTACTGCGAGATCTGGTAGCCCTTCATCAGGTCGGGATACGGGTAGTTCTTGCGGTCGAACTTGGATAGTTCGGGGATGCTCATGTTCAGCGCGAGCGCCGTGCGAATCGTCCACTCGACCGCTGTCCGGTTGATCACCGGCAGCGTGCCGGGCATGCCCAGGCAGAGCGGGCAGACCTCAGAGTTGGGCTCGGACCCGGAGTAATCGGCCGGGCAGCGGCAGAACATCTTGCTCCGCGTGCGCAGTTGGCAGTGGACTTCAAGCCCGATGACGGTCTCAAATTCTGTGGTGGTTTCAGTGGTCATGATGGTCAGTGTAATCGCGGTCTGCTGCTAGTCTGCGGGGAGCAATGCGCCGCGCGGGAGCGGCGTCGGGGATGTGTGCGCTGCATGAGTACTGATGTCTATTCGCCGCGACGCGGACTCTCGGAGGTCTCGTCGGAGATCCGCCCGCTGCGGATGTTGCACACGTCCGATGTGCATCTGGGCGCATACACGTCGCAGCCCTGGAAGACCGAACGGGACGGCTCCGAATCGCTGGAGCCGGCGCTTAATGCGTTCAAGCACGTGCTCGAGCTGGGCGTGGAAGCCGATGTTGATGTCGTGGCGATCGCCGGCGACTTCTTCGATCACGTGCGCGTCAAGCGGCCCTACGTCGAAGCTACCGGGGAGCTGATGGAGGCCGTCGGCCGGCCCGTCGTCGTGCTGCCCGGCAACCACGACCCGCACATGGAAGACGGCATCTACCAGAAGTTCGCCGATGCGTTCCCCTCGAACGTCCACATCATCGCATCGGCCGAGGGTGAATTGATCCTGCTCGAAGAGCACGGTGTTCAGCTCTGGGGGCAGGCGCACGAGAGCTACAACGACTTCTCGCCGGCGTCAGCCAGTCCGGCGTGGGCAAACAGCTCCGAGCACTACATCTGGCGCGTGGCGATGGCGCACGGCTACTACGTGGGCACCGGCGAGTCGCGCTACTCCTACCAGATCCACTCGTCGGAGATTGCGGCGCTGGAAGCCGATTACGTGGCGCTGGGCCACATTGACGTCCACGAAGGCGTAGGCGACGGGACAATCCCGGCCTACTATCCGGGTGCTCCTCGCCATTCGGGCGGTGCGACGATCGTCGATTTCAGTGCAGACGGTGTGGTCGTCCGACACGAACTACATGACGGTGCGGAGAGCGATCCGCAAACTGCGAATCCGATGCTGGCCGCCCGCCTGCACTAGATCTTCGCGTTCAACCTGGAGTTGGGAGTTGCTGTGACGTACAGAGCATTCGTGGTGAACAAGGATGATGACGATTTCACGGCGTCCGTCCAGACGCTGGACGAGTCATCGCTGCCCGAGGGCGACGTCACGGTCGCGGTGGAATGGTCGGACCTGAACTACAAGGACGGACTCGCCTGCACCCCGAACGGTCGCGTCGTGTTCAAGTACCCGATGACTATCGGGATCGACTTCGCCGGGACCGTGCTTGAGTCGTCCGATCCGCGCTACTCCGAAGGCGACTCGGTCGTGGCGACGGGCTACGACTTGGGTACCGCCCACGCCGGCGGCTATGCCGAGCGTGTTCGCGTGCCCGCCGATTGGCTGGCGCCGCTGCCCGAAGGCATGACATCGGAAGAGGCGATGACGCTGGGCACGGCGGGCATCACGGCGGCGATGTCGGTCGACGTGATCGAGAAGGGCGGCGTCGGACGCGACGCCGGACCCGTGATCGTCAGCGGCGCCACCGGGGGCGTCGGTTCAACAGCCGTGGCCATGTTGTCCGCGCGTGGTTACGAAGTGCATGCAAGCACCGGCAAGTCCACTGAGCACGACTTCCTGCGGGCGCTGGGAGCGAGCGAAATCCTCGATCGCGAAGAGCTGGCGGCCGAGTCTCGGCGTCCGATTGAGCGCGAGCGCTGGGCGGCCGGGGTCGACCCGGTCGGCGGTTCGACCACAGCGTCGATCCTCCGGCAGACGAAGTATGGCGGCGTCGTGGCGTTGTCCGGGCTGACCGGTGGCGTCGGCGTAGAGACGAATGTGATGCCGTTCATCCTGCGCGGCATCTCGCTCGTTGGAATTGAGTCCGTCTACTGGCCGGGCGAGGATCGACCGCGGCTCTGGGCGCGTATGGCGGAAGACTTCCGCGACCGCGACCTGCTCGACCTCGTCGAGTCTCGAGTGGGCCTGGAAGAGGTACCTGAGGCGGCCTCTAAGATCCTCGCGGGCGGCGTCCGCGGCCGCATCCTTGTCCGACCGTCGTAGTCGATCCAACCCTGGAGGCATGACATGCAGATTGGCATATTCATCGGTGGCGCCGGTCCGGCGCCGAGCGTGCAGAACGTCGTCGAGCAGGCCCAGCGCGCCGAAGCGGCCGGCTTCTCGACCTTTGGCATGGCCAACATCTTCTCGCACGATGCGATGGGCGCGCTCACGCTTGCGGGAGCGCAGACGGAGCGGATCGAGCTGATGACGGCCGTGGTGCCGACCTACCCCCGGCATCCGCACGCGATGGCGCAGCAGGCGCTGACCGTGCAGGCCGCAGCGGGAGGCAAGCGGTTCGTGATGGGCATTGGCCTGTCGCACAAGATCGTGATCGAGAACATGTTCGGTTACTCCTTCGACCGACCGGCGCGGCACATGAAGGAGTACCTCGATGTCCTGCTGCCGCTGTTGAACGGTGAACCGGTCCAAACCGACGGCGAACACTACCGAGGCCAGGTCAGCCTGGACGTGCCCGACGCCGAGAAGCCGGTCTCGTGCATGTTGGCCGCAATGGGTCCGGCCATGCTCCGGTTGGCCGGTGCACGCACCGATGGCACGATCCTCTGGATGACGGCCGCCGGAGTGGTGGAGTCGTACATCGCACCCACTATGAACGCGGCGGCAGACGAAGCTGGGCGTCCGCACCCGCGCATCGTGGTGGGGTTGCCGGTCATGCTGAATTCCGATGTCGATGGCGCCCGTGCGACCGCGGCGGAGCAGTTCGCCAACTACGAACGCCTGCCCTCGTACCGCTCGATGCTGGACAAGCAGGGCGCCGCCCATCCCGAAGATGTGGCCGTCCTCGGGACCGAGGAACAGATCGAGACCCAGTTGCGTCAGCTCAAGGACGCCGGCACGACGGACTTCGTCGGCGTGGTCTTTGGCAATGAGGAAGAACGTTCGCGGACGGAAGAGTTCCTCGGTTCGCTGGCGCCGACGCTGTAGTCAGGCGCTCGGGTTGAGTCGGATCACTTCGATCCGGCGCGGTTGCGCGTTCTCTTCGTATTGGTGGAACGGTGGCCAGGATTCGGCCGCCGCCCTCCACATGCGGTCGCGTTCCTCAGCCTCGAGGAACTCGGCCTCCACGGGGCGACGCTTGCGATCGACGAACACCCAGGCGTGGGGATTGGCGCGAAGATTGTGCACCCAGCCCGGATGCTTCGGGCCACCGCCGACCGAGCCGATGATTACCCAGCTGTCTCCGTCGGGGAAGTAGAACAGCACAGCGTCGCGCAGGTCGCCCGATTTCGCACCGACCGTGCGCAGCATCAGCGAGTTGATGTAGGGAACGCCCTCGTTCCAGGTGAGCATGCGAGCGGCGACCGAAAAGCCGGTCAATCGAACGGAGAGTTCCTCCATCGGCTGCATCAAGCCGAAACGATTGAGCAGATTAATGACGTCTTGCCACATGATCGGTGCTCGAAGTGACTACTCGATGTAGTCGCGCAGTCGGGTCGCGCGGGTGGGGTGACGAAGCTGGCGTAGGGCCTTGGCCTCTATCTGGCGAATGCGCTCGCGGGTTACGTCGAAGTCGCGGCCGACTTCCTCCAGCGTGCGGGCGCGACCGTCGCCGAGCCCGAAGCGCAGTTCGAGCACCTGGCGCTCGCGCGGCGACAGCGAACCGAGCACGGCGCTGACGGTTTCCTTGAGCAGTTGCTGGCCGGCTGCCGCGTCGGGGGCGACCATCTTCTCGTCCTCAACGAAGTCGCCGAGGTGGCTGTCGTCCTCTTCCCCGATGGGTGTCTCCAGCGAAACCGGTTCCTGCGAGACCTTGATGATCTCTCGCACGCGCTGCGCATCGACGCCCATGCCCTGGCCGATTTCCTCGTACGTCGGCTCGCGGCCCAATTCCTGGACGAGCCGTCTGGAGACGCGGACTTGCTTGTTGATCGTCTCGACCATGTGCACGGGGATGCGGATCGTGCGGGCCTGATCCGCGATGGCGCGGGTGATGGCCTGACGGATCCACCAGGTGGCGTAGGTCGAGAACTTGTAGCCCTTGCGGTAGTCGAACTTCTCGACCGCGCGGACGAGGCCGATGTTGCCTTCCTGGATGAGGTCGAGCATCGACATACCGCGGCCGATGTACTTCTTGGCGACGGAGACAACCAGTCGCAGGTTGGCCTCGGTCAGGCGCTTCTCGGAGAGGTACGCGTCTTCCTTCAGCACACCGACGTGCCGCTCACAGCGGAGGCTGATCGGCTCGAGCCTCGAATCCAGATCGGAAGGGCAGGGAATCAGCTGATCCACGCCGCCTGCCGTGCGGAGCAGGTGGCGGACATGGCGTTGATCGAAGATGTGAGTGACGACCGAGACCTGGACCAGCCGCTCTTCGGCCCGCGCTTCGTCGTACTCTTCGTCCACCGGCTGGAACCGATTGATCAGCGCCTCGCGCAGGTCCGGATCCATCTCTTGATCGACCCGGTCGCGGAAGTCGGCATCCTTGGTCAGGTCGAAGAGCGACAGTTCCGCCTTGCCGATCTCACCTGCGATGACTGCGATTTCGGGCAGCAACGATTCGAGCTGCAGCAGCAGGAAGATCGTGATCTCAATGGCAGTCGGCCAGCGACCGTTGAGGATGCGCCATTCTTCCTCGAAGTCACGGATCCAGTTGCCTTCCTCCATCTGGCGGGAGAGGTGACGCTCATCCTGCGCAGTGAGCAGGTTGACGCGACCGATCTCGCGGAGGTACATGCGAACCGGATCGTCGACGCCCTCCGCCTCTTCGTGAACGCTCTGGCGGCCTTCCTTGCGCATCTCGATGATTCGGCGCGAGCTGACTTCCTTGCTCCGCCCGTACAGGTCGACGGAAGGCGTTGGCGGCGCGGGCGGCTCGGACTTGCCTTTGCCTCGACCACGACCGCGGGACTTCCCGCCGCGGCCTCGGCGACCGGTCTGCTTCGGCTTTGGCTCGGGCTTGGGCTGAAGTGGCCGATCGAGTACGCCGAGCAGCGCGCCCAGCGAGTCGACTTCTTCCTCGGACTCTTCGCCGGTCAGGGTGAAGCTGGCCACCGACGCATGGGAGATCTGGCGCTCCTCGTGCATCTTGGCCTGATTGCGACGTTCGGCCGCCTTTTTCGGGGTCGGCGCGGCTTTGGTTGACTTCTTCGTGGTTCGCTTCGGTTGCTCGGCCAGATTGATTGTTCGGCGGCCGGCGGGCATCGAGAACTCATCGACCGGAGCAGTGAGCGCTCGGACGCGCGCTTCCTCTTCGGACTTGGCGACCGCTCGGGGTTTCCGTTGTCCCGGCGCCTCCGCGGTCACGCGGCGGTCACCGAGCTGATCGCGCACCAATTGTCGAAGATTGCCAACGAGGTGGGCCGTGACGTCGGCCTCGCGCGCACGGACCGCAAGCAGGTCGGCAGTTGCGACAGGAGCAGACTTCTTGCGACTGCCCGAGCCCTTGCCGATCACTTGCCCGGCGCCATTGGCCTGGGAGTTGGCGGCTGAACTCGATTTCGCTGCAATCGTAGATTCCGATGGTGTTGGAGCGACTTCCGTCGCTGCCCCGGCGGCGGCCTTTCGAGCGATCACCATGGTTGTGGTCCCTTCTCAACTGGTCCCCGTACGTCGGAGCATGTGTTCAACATCAATCCACCCCCGGACGAGGCGGTTGATGCAGTTTCCTGGCTTCGTTTCGGGCGTGAACGACCGTACCGGCGGCTTCTGCGAGGTCGGGGTCGCAAACCTCGCTGTTGTCCAAGAGCACGGCGGCACGAGCGAGCTCGTCGGCGCCGAGTTCGCGTTCGTGCTCACCAATCTCAAGGTTTTTCAGGCGAAGGCCCTCTTTGCTGCGATTTCTGCGAATGCGATGGGCGGCATCTTCGACGGCCGCGGTGGCTTCCGCGTCACTGTAGGGCGGAAGATGCTTCGCGTCACGTAACAGTTGCGAGATTCTCTCAGCAGAGTCTGTCAAGTGGTCAGCCCAGGACGTTTCGGGCGAGTCGATCCTCGCGCTGAGGATCGCGCGATCCTCGGAATCATCGATCAGTTCGAGGACTTCGTCGTCAAGGACCTCACAGGCCGATGTGTGGCTGAGCGCCACCTGGACGATGAACGTCTGTTGGCGGTCTCGCTGGCGTCCGGCTTCACGCACAGCGGGCGACACCGAGCCGTTCCTGGAGGGACTGGGGGCGGAGTGTCGCGTCAGCAGCGATGTCGGGTCCACTCGTGCCCAGGCAGCGACGCGGCGGACGTACTCCTCGCGCATGACGGCGTGACCGATTGTGCGAATCGTCGGCATCAGATGGTCAATGAATTCGGCGCGCCCTCGCGGGCTGTCCAGGTCGTGACGGCCTCTCGCGTCATCCACGAGCCAGTCGAGGAATGTCGGGGCGTTGTCGACGAGTTGCTGCCAGAGCTCGGGCTCGGAGCGAATCAGGTCATCCGGGTCGCGGCCCTCGGGCAACGGAATGATCCTGATGTCGTTGGAGAGCTGATTCTGCAGGGCGCCGACGCGATGGAAGTCCGTCGCGACGCGCTGTTCGGCGCCGATCGCTTGCCTCGCGGTATCAATGCCGCGTCGCGCCGCTGCCTGGCCGGCAGCGTCCGGGTCGAGCGCCAGGCGGACATCGGTTGCGATCGGCTTGATGAGACCGATCTGCGTCTCCGTCAGCGCAGTGCCCATCGAGGCGACGGCGTTCGGACTGCCGTACTCGTGCGCGCTGATCACGTCGGTGTAGCCCTCGACGATGATCACTGATCCGGATTCACGGATGGCCGGGCGAGCCAGGTCGAGACCATAGAGCAGGTCGCGCTTGCGGAAGAGTTCGGATTCGGGCGTATTGATGTACTTGGCCGGCTCGTCGATCAGGGTGCGGCCGCCAAATGCGACAGTCTCGCCGCGTTCATTGCGGATTGGGAAGATTAGTCGGTCGCGGAATCGATCGCGCGGGCCGGTTTCAGTGTTCAAGATGAGACCGGCCGCCTCGGCATCGTCAGCCTGGTGACCTCGGGCCGAGAGGTGGTGCGCCAATGCATCGGACGCCGAGCCGGCCAGGCCCAGGTTGAAGCGCTGAGCGGAATCCGACGAGATACCCCGCTCGCGCAGATAGTCCTGGGCGTCGCGCCCCGTGGACGGGTCGTGAAGTTGGGCCCGCCAGAAGTGCAGCGCGGCGTCGTTGGCGCGAATCAGGCGTTGTCGTTGCTCGTCCCGCTGCGCCTGCTCGGGCGTCCGCGGCCGGAGCTGGACGCCGGCGCGCTGGGCCAGCCGTTGCAGTGCTTCACGGAAGTCGACGTTGTGCCGCTTCATCTCCCAACTGAAGACGTCGCCGCCCTCGGAGCACGCGCCGAAGCAGTGCCAAGTCTGGCGGTCGGGGTTGACAACGAAAGACGGTGTCTTCTCGGCGTGGAACGGACAGGGAGCTTTGAAGGAGGAACCGCTCCGCTTGAGCTGAACCTCGGCGGCGATCAGGTCGACGATATCGACCTTTGCCTTAATCTCCTCCGCTACCGACATGCGCAGGAACCCGGCGGACAAGCGACGAAGGGCCAAAAGGGCATACGGCAAATTTACGTTGATGTGGAACTTTTATCAATATTCGCGAAGGGGAAATATCGAAGACAATCTCCTAGCCGGGAATCTGGAACGTGATTCGATTGTCCTCAAGTTCCTGCTCGACCGAGTCGCCGCCCACGACGACGGTGATGTCGACGGTCCCGGAATGGGGTTGCAGGCTCGTCAGAATCTGGGTTTCCCCGGGGCCAAGCGATTGCGCATCGCCATCGCGGCGCGAAATCGTCTCCAGCTGCTCACCGGACTGATCGGTGATCACGATGAAGAACGTCTCAGCCGTGCCGGCGCCATTGTTGATGACGGTCATCAGGATGTAGCCGTCGTTGGTGGCTTGCACGTCGAGGAACGTGAGGTCAGGATTCGGACCGGCCGATTCGGGCTGACCCTGCGATTCCTGGTGGTCGGTTTGCTGTTCCCCCTCGCGCTCAGGCTGATCCTCGGACGGTGCGGTCAGCGTGATTGACAAGCGGTTGTTGCTCGTGTCGGTATCGGCGAGGGCTTCGAGCAATACAAACGCTTCGACGTCAACGCCTGGTTCGAGGTCAAGGTCGAGGGGTATCGTCCGCAGCGCATCCGACTCGATGCCGAGTGTCACGGCGGCGCTGGCCAGTTCGGCGCCGTCTCGGGCGTCGACGACGGTGAGCACGACGTCGATTTGCTCGATGTCGAGCGTGCTCTGGTTGGTGATCGACACGTTCAGCCGTTGCCGATCATCTTCGGCCTGTCGCGCGGTGACGATCGCCAGGTCGATGTCGTCGCTGGTCGGCGGATCGTCGTCTTGCTGCGGTTCCTCGCTCCTCTCGTCGTCGCGATCGGCCACGGCAACGATATGGATCATGATCCGGTCGTCGTAGCGCTCATCATCAGGAGTGAAGACGACGAGCTGCAGCTCGTACGAGCCGGAGCTCGTGATCCAGCGCTCGATGTCGGCGATGCGTTCGCTGTAGTCCCCCGGGGCGTGCCCTTCCGACGAGTGGATCAGGACCGAACTGCCGAGGGTGTTGTCGGGCGCGACCGGTGTGATGTAGAGCAGCGCGCTGGCTACGGCGCCGACGTTTCGCGCCGCCAGCTCGACATCGATTGAGAGGTCCGAATCGAGCGTGAACCGCTGGCCGTCTTGTGGCGATTCAATCCGCGCCACTCCCACGCCGTCCGACTCTGGGTCGGCAGAGGTATTAGAATCCGCGGGCGGCCCTTCCTCGGCTTGATCGTCGGGCGCCGACGTAGGCGCTGAACCGTCTTGCGAAATGAGGATCACCGGGATGGTCTTGGACTCTCGCCTGCCACTAACGTCAATGGCCACAATGGTGACTTCGACTTCACCTGGTTGGTCATGCGTCCAGAAGAATGCAGCAATGTACTGCCCATCCTCGTTTCGCACGGGCGTAATAGAGGCTTGGAACTCTCCGTTGACCAGCATGTCGAATCGCTCGATCTCTTGGTTTCCGGTCGCCGAGATTGCTATGTGTATTTCAGTACCCGCAACAAACTGCTGAAGAGGGGCGATGCCTGCGACTTGTACCCGCAAAGCGGCGGCGACGCGTGCCTGATCGTCCGTTACCTCGACCCGGATCGTGCGCGAGGACTCCACCCCCTGGTCGTCGAGCGCGACGATGCGAACGTCGGCGAAGCCGAGACGTTCCGGCGTCCAGACGAAGGAACCGATGAACGCGCCGCGGTCGGCGGAGTAGGCGGGCAAGACTGAAGCGATCGAAGCCTCGTCCGCGAACAACTCAAGGGTTGCGATCGGATTGCCGGACGAAATGGTGACGGTGATGCTCAGGGGCTCGTTGAGGAGGACCAGTTCGCCCTCGTCGATCGAGAGGACCATGACTGGCGCGTCAGGTTCACCGGTATCGAGCAGGTCGAGTCGGCTGATCACGATGACGACGGCGGCGACGATGCCACCGATGACCATCAGGATCGCGATAGAACCGACCCGACTGCCCATTCGTCTCCCGCCGCCTGCCTACTGGACCGACGCCCAAGTTCTGTCGGACAGGTTCGCCGTCACTCTATATCGCGGCGGGGCCGAGGCTAGCGACGTTGACGTTGAGCTTCGGCGGTGGCGACCAGACGGCGAGTCTGCTCGATGACATCAGGGGTCACAGAGATCGAAGTGATGCCCCAGTCAACTAGACGCTGCGCGAGGTCGGGATGTTCCGATGGCCCCTGGCCGCAGACCGAGACGGTGATCCCGCGCCGCTTGGCGGTCGTAATCACGTGCTCGATGGCCTTGAGTACCGCCGGATTGCGTTCGTCGAACGTATCGGCAAAGCGCTCGGAGTCTCGGTCGATGCCGAGCGTGAGTTGGGTCAGGTCGTTGGAACCGATCGAGACGCCATCGATGCCGCAGTCGATGAACTCGTCGAGTAGCCAGACGTTGGACGGTACCTCGACCATCATCCAGAGCTGGAATCCGCCCGCGGTATCGGCGTCGCGCTCAAGCCCGTAGTCATCGACCTGTTGTACAACCTGGTCCATCTCGTCCGGTGTGCGGACGAATGGAATCATCAGGTGCAGATTGGGGTGGTCTTCGCGGACGTGCTCAAGCGCGCGCAGTTCCAGCTCAAACAGGTCGGGTTCGCGGATGTACCGCGCCGCACCGCGATAGCCGATCATTGGGTTCTCTTCGTCCGGTTCGTAGATCCCGCCGCCGGTCAGGTTGGCGTACTCGTTCGTCTTGAAGTCGGTGGCGCGGTAAACCACCGGACGCGGATCGAAGGCGGCAGCGATCTTGCGCATGCCCTCTGCGAGCCGGCGCACGTACTCGTCCTGGCGACCGGTGTTGATGAAGTTGCGCGGATGTTCGCCCAGGCGGGCGATGATGAACTCGGCCCGCAACAGGCCCACGCCGTCAACGTCGCGGTCCGCGACACGGTCCGCGATCTCCGGTTCGGCGAGGTTGACGTACAGCTTGGTCTCGGTCGCAATCGGGGCGTATAGCTCGTCCTCGCGGTCGTGCCACCAGTCGAGCAGTTCGGTCATGACTCCGTCATAGATCAGACCGTTGGCGCCGTCGACCGTCACTTCGCGACCTTCGGCCAGTTTGGCCGCGCCCGACGCTCCGACGACACATGGCACGCCGAGTTCGCGCGAGATGATCGCTGCGTGACAGGTTCGTCCGCCGCGCTCGGTGATGATCGCCGCGGCGCGCTTCATGGCGGGCACGAAGTCGGGCGTGGTCATTTCCGCGACCAGGACATCACCCTCGCCGATGCTGGCGGTTTCGCGGGCATCGAGAATGACGCGAATCCTCCCGGTCGCGATACCGGGCGATGCGGGTGAACCATCGAGAATGGGTTCCGCCGTCGGCGTGGGCGCGGGATTGTCTCCGTTGGTCTTTGTCGAAGGCGCGACGGTCGTGATTGGACGTGTCTGTAGGAGGTAGAACTGCCCGTCGGCCCATCCCCACTCGATGTCCTGAGGCGAACCGTAGTGGGCCTCGATCCGCTTGCCGATCGCGCAAAGTGCGACAACCTGTTCGTCGTCCAACTTCGGTGCCGATCCTTCGGCCTCGGACAGATCCTGCCAGACGTTGGGTCCGTGCACTGGGTCGATGCGTCCGTCGGGTGACCGGACGAGTCTTCGATCCTGCATGAAAATCTGCCGCTCGAGGATGCTCCCGGCGGACTTGTCTACTTCGAAGTGATCCGGAGAAACCAGCCCTCCGACGACTGCCTCGCCGAGCCCGAATGCCGCTTCGATGACGACCCGATTGGCGTCGTTGGTCATTGGATCGACGGTGAACATCACTCCCGAGGACTGGCTCTGGACCATGCGCTGCACCGGAACGGCCAGGTCGACATCGAGGTGGCCCCAGCCGGCCTGCTCTCGGTAGAAGATGGCCCTTGGCTCGAAAAGCGAGGCCCAGCAGCGTTGCACGGCCTCGACAACGTTGACTCCGCCCTCAATGTTCAGGAAGGTCGCTTGTTGCCCGGCGAACGATGCCTCGGCCAGATCCTCAGCCGTAGCGGAGCTTCGAACCGCCACAGGTCCTTCGCCGAGTTGTCCGTAGGCAGCCGTGATCTCCTCCTGCATTGCCGCGGGCATCTCAGCCTGCTCGATCGCGTGCTGAACGGCGTCGGCGACCGCGTTGAGCTGCTTGTCATCGTCCACGTTGAGGCCGCGAAGCAGGCGCCGGAGCGTGTGATTCAGACCGCTGTCATCAATGAACTGGCGATACGCGCGAGTGGTGACCACGAATCCGGGGGGCACGGGAATGTTGGCCTGGGTGAGTTCGCCCAGGTTCGCTCCCTTGCCGCCAACAAGGGAGACATCATCCCGTCCGACTTCGGCGAACCAGACGATGTGGTCGGAGTCTGAGGTCATAGGGGAAGCCCGCGAGTGCTGGTTGGGACGTTCACGGCTCGCGCGGGCAGGATATCACCGCGTTGACGAAATGCGGTGGTGGCGAGGCGCAACTGGTCTGTGCCAGCCGGATCACTCGACGGTGACTGTCTTGGCGAGATTGCGCGGCTGGTCAATGTCGAGTCCCCGTGCCAGAGCGATGTGATAAGCGAGCAACTGGATCACCGGGGTCAACGCGAACGGTGTCAGCAGCGGTGGCGCAGGCGGGACGCCGATGAAGGCGTCGACCATCGTGGCCAACTCAGCGTCTCCCTCATCGCCGACGGCGATCACCGGCGCTCGGCGCGCTTTGACTTGCTGAATCGCGGACATCATCTTTTCGAACAGCGGCCCGCGCGGCGCCAGTGCAATGACCGGGAAGCTGCCGTCGAGCAGCGCGATAGGACCGTGCTTCATCTCGCCGGCGGCGTAGCCCTCGGCGTGGACGTACGAGATCTCCTTGCACTTCAACGCTGCTTCCATTGCCAGTGGGTACTCGATTCCGCGACCGAGGACCAGGAAGTTGGTCGCCGAGTTGTGCTGTTGCGCTATCTCCGCGCACCGGGCCGCTTGCCCGATACCACGCTCGACCAGCGACGGCGCTGTCAGCAGCTGTTCGAGGGCATCAGCGAAATCGGCCTCGGTCAGGCTGCCGCGCGCCCGGCCGAGTCGGCAGGCAAGCAAGTACAGCGCTGCGAGCGAGCCGGCAAACGTTTTGGTCGAGGCCACGCCGACCTCAGGTCCGCAGCGGATCAGGATCGTTGCGTCCGCCATGCGTGTTGCTTCCGACCCGTCCACATTGGTGACCGCAATTTGTGGAGCGCCCCAGCGCTCGCGCACGTGGTTCATGGCGCCCAGCGTGTCGATCGTCTCTCCGGACTGGGTGACCGAAACGACCAGCGTCGACGGGCCGAGCAGCGGCGCGCGGAAGCGGAACTCCGACGCGTTGTCGAAATCTGCAGGGATTCCGGCGATCTGTTCGATCCACCAGCGACCGATCATCGCCGCGTGCAGCGAGGTGCCCATGCCGATCACCAGCACCCGCTCGATACCGCGCAGAGTCTCGTCGGAGATGCTGAGGTCATCGGCCAGCGCACTGGGTGGATCCAGTCGGGCGCGACCGCGAATCGTATCGGACAGCGCACGCGGCTGCTCGTGAATCTCTTTGAGCATGAAGTGCCGATACGGTCCACGCGCGATCGCCACCGGATCGAGGTCGACCTGCAATGGAGTCGGTCGGGATGCACTTCGCGTCGCATCCTGAATCGTCACTCCGTCGGCGTCGATCGTGGCGATTTCGCCGTCTTCGAGGTGATACACGGTGGTCGTGTGGGGGAGCAATGCCGGCAGATCGCTGGCGATGAACATCTCGCCGTCGCCGTAACCGATCACGATCCCACCCGCCGAGCCCTTGCGCGCGGCGTAGATTCGACCTGGGTTGCTGCGCGAGACGGCGGCAATCGCGTTCGCGCCGCGCAACCGGCTGAGTGCCAACATCAGGGCGTCTTCAACGGATCGACCCGCGGCGAGTTCTTGGGAGATGAGTTCCGGGATCACTTCCGTGTCGGTGTCGGACTGCCAGATGCGACCCGTCACCTCCAACTCGTCCTGCAGCTCAGCCTTGAGTTCACGGTAGTTTTCGACGATTCCGTTCTGGACCACAATCACGTCACCACTGGATGACGCATGTGGATGGGCGTTGCGGTCGGACGGTTCGCCGTGTGTGGCCCAGCGGGTGTGTCCGATGCCGACGCCGCCGGACGGCATGCGCCCGATCGAGGCCTCAAGGTCTCGCAGCTTGCCCTGCCGTTTGAGCACCGCGAGTGCGCCGTCGTGATCGATGACTGCGATTCCCGATGAGTCGTAGCCGCGGTACTCCAGGCGCTGGAGTCCCTCGAGCAGAATGGGTCCGGCCGACTGACGACCGACGTAGCCGACGATTCCGCACATAGGAAGCCCTACGTCTATCCCGCCACCGGCGTCGTCCAGCTACGACCGTTCGATCGTGCGTTGGGTCCGGGCTGCCTGCTGCCGGAGCCCCGCTGGTCGGCGCCGTCGTCGATCAACTCTAGGAGCTCGGAGAGCGTGTAGACGAACGAAACCGGCCGATTCAGGGCAACTTCCAGTTCCTCGGGCGTCAGATCATCGAGGAACTTCGCGCCGAAATAGTCGAGCGATGCGCGAGGCAGGAACACGTGCTGTGGAAGGTCGACCGATTCAAGCGCCGAAAGGAAGTCTCGTCCCGGGATCAGTCCACTGACGTTGACTCGCGCACCGAACAGTGAATTCTCCACCGGCACGATCGTGAAGTCGATACCGGTCAGCGCGGCGGCTTCGTCGCAGATTGCCTGGAGCGTTGGCGCGATCAGAGTCCCGCAGGCGATCACCGCGGAGGCTGCGGCGACCTTGAGCCGACCCTGTCGTAGCTTGCCGCGGGTCTTACGCCAGTCGTCGATCAGCGTGCGCGTCATTCCGATCCCGTTCTCCCATTGCGGGAAGCCGTCGTAGCGCCGGGCTGAAGGGATCTGCGCCCGGGCGGTGAGATAGAACTCGTCGCTCGGAAACACGACCGACGAGCCGCGCGTTGCTCTCGCCGTTCGCTGCCAGCGGCGCAACTGCTTGACGACTTGTGCTGCCTCCGAAGGGGTATGGGCACGCATGCCGTCATCGCTGATTCGCTGTTCGCCCTCCAACGATGAGCCCACGGGTACCACGCCGATGGAAACGACATTCGGTTGTTCCACGAGGTCGCTCACTGTCTGGTCGAGCGCGCCACCGTCGTTCACGCCGGGACAGAGCACCACCTGCGTGTGCGCTTCGATTCGCATATCGGCCAGGCGGCGCAGTTGCCCCAGGATGTCCGGCGCATTGCGGTTGCCGAGCAGTAGTCGACGCAGGTCCAGGTCGGTGGCGTGCACGCTGACGTGCAGCGGACTGAGCCGCTGTTCCTCGAGGCGAACCCAGTCGTCGTCGGACAGGTTTGTCAAGGTGACGAAGTTGCCGTGCAGGAAGGACAGCCGATAGTCGTCGTCCTTGATGTAGAGCGGGCGCCGCAGCCCCTTGGGCAGCCCCTTGAGGAAGCAGAAGAAGCACTTGTTGTTGCAGATCCGCGTGCCGTCGAACGCGTCGTCGTCGAATTCGATGCCGAGCGGTTCGTCGATCGGCTTTTCGAACTCCACCACGCCGAGTTCGCCGTCGTGGACCACTTCGAGTTCGACGAAGTTGTCGGTGGTCTGAAAGCGGTAGTCGAGCGGGTCGCGAACTGCGCGACCATTGACCGCGAGCACCTGGTCGCCGGGCCGCAGACCAGCTTCGTCGGCCAGGGAGTCTCGCTTGACGGTGCTGATGGCCCCGGCGGGAACGGCGGCGCGGCGCGGTCGTGTCATCGGCTGCTGCGCGGTGCTGGAATCAGCTAGACGGTGGTCGAAGCAAGCTGATCGATCTCTTCAATACGGGCCACGACGGCGTCGATCGAAAAGTCGGGTGTCGACGCCCCGGCGGTTACACCAATGTCGTCATGATCGTCAAACCACTCCGGCTTGAGTTCGTCCGCAGTCTCGACGTGGTATGTCTCGATGCCGTTGGCGCGTGAGAGCTCGGCCAGGTGTCGGGTGTTGGCTGAGTTGTGCCCGCCCACGACGATCATCAAATCGACGTCCTCGGTCAGGTCGCGAGTAGCGGCCTGCTGCGAGGTGGTAGCGTTGCAGAGCACATTGACGACGCGGATCTCGGTGATCTGATCGATCCGCGCTCGCATCAGGTTGGAGACGAATGCAGCGAAGCGTTCCGGCGTGTGCGTTGTCTGGGAGATGACGCCGATCTTAGCCGGCAGATAGTCGGGCAGCTCCTCGAGGGACTCGTCCTTGACCACGATTCCACGCCCGCGGCACCAACCCAGGACGCCTTTGACCTCCGGATGGGTCGGGTCGCCGAAAATGACGACCGTGAAGCCGCGTTCAGCCAGATTTCTGGCGGCGCGCTGCGAGCGGGAGACGAACTGGCACGTCGTGTCAATCACGCTCAACCCGCGAGCTTCGATGTCTCGTACAACGGTCTCGCCGACTCCATGCGCCGTGATCGCGACCGTGTCGGTGCCGACGTCGTCGGCGGAGCGATCGTTCTTGACCATGATCCCGGTGTGCTCGAGTTCGGCGACTACCTGGGGATTGTGAACAACCTGGCCCAGAGTGGTCACTCTTGTGCCGTTGGCGGCAGCCTCCTTCATCATGTCGACGGCGCGTCGGACGCCGAAGCAGAAGCCCATATCGCTGGCGCGGTGAATTTTCATGCTGCTGCTCCTGGTCTGTCTGAGCGGGACCGGTCGGAGTCATCACCCCGGTCGACGTGCTCGTCAACCAAGTGTGCATATACGCCACGATAGGCGGGGGGTAGCTGTTCGGCAATGGCTCGCATGATCGCGGTGTGCGCTTCCTCTACATCCTCGCGAGTAATCCTACGACCTTTGGGCTTCACCACGAAGGGCTGTGAAGCGGTCATGCGGACCCTGGTGCGGGCGACCAGCGCCCGCCATCCGGCTCTCATTCTCTCGGATCCGGTGATGCCGACGGCAACGACCGGCGCCTCGGTGCGCAACGCAAGCAACGCCGTGCCGGAATGGGCGTGTATCAAGCCTCCGGTGTCGGAGCGGTGGCCTTCAGGAAACATTCCGACGACCGCTCCCTCGCGCAACAGCCGCTCCGCCTCACGAATTGCGAGTCGGTCGCCGGCCCCGCGACGAACCGGGAACGCTCCGGACAGCGCGAACAGGTAGCCGAGGACCGGTTCCTTCTGGAACAGCTCGACCTTCGCCATGTATCTGGGAGAGCGCGGATAGATTGCGGACGCCATCATCGCCGGATCGGCAGACGAGACATGGTTCGAGGCGATGATCACGCCTCCCTTGGGTATACGTTCGAAGTGAAGCCACTGGCATTGGACGATTCGCATGAACGCCAGGCGCGCGAAAAAGCCGGCCACCAGAAACCAGACCCGCGAGGCGTTCGGCATGCCGGTCATTCCGATGTCAGCCAAGGCCTTGTATTCGCCAAAAATCAGGCGCGTCAGCTGACGCGTCACCCAGCGGTAGGTTCGTCGCCGCATTCGTCAGCCTTCCTCGGACGTCGCTACGTGATGGGCGAGTTCGGGCATGCGCTCACGGATGATCGCCTCGACCGCATCGACGGACTGCTCAAGCGACAATTCGGACGTGTCAAGGAAGACCGCGTCTGCCGCGACCACGAGGGGCGAGGTGCGTCTGCCGCTGTCGCGAGCGTCTCGGCGCTGAGTGGCCCTGAGTACGCTCGCTTCGTCGGCGCCGTTGTGCTGTTCGGCGGCTCGTCGCCTCGCACGTACTTCCTGGCTGGCGTCAAGGAAAATCTTGACGGGAGCATCGGGGAGGACAACGGTACCGATGTCACGGCCGACGACGACCATGCAGCCTTCGGCGGCCTGCGCTTGTTGGATTTCGACCATCACGGTTCGTACACCTGCGATGGCCGCCACCGTCGGCACACCCGATTCGACTGCAGTGTCTCGAAGGTGGGACGTCGCGTTGTCGCCATCGACATACACGTCCAACTCCACGGAGTCGCCTGACGCGGCGGGCTGGAGCGTGAAGTCGGAATCGCGGATCAGCTCGGTTACGGTCCCTTCCTCGTCCAGGTGGACGCCGCGGCGCTGAGCTTGCCAGGTAGCCGCGCGGTACATGATGCCGGTGTCGAACAGTCTCCAGCCCAACCGGTTCGCCAGTTCGCGGCCGACCGTCGTCTTGCCGGACGCCACTGGTCCATCGATCGCGACAACGAGGTGTTGGCAACTTCTGCCTGCCACACTTGCCATAGCGTCATGGTAGTGGCCGACAGGGCTGTACTCAGATCGTCAGGCATCGTCCGAAACCCCCGCGGCGCGTCTCAGCAGCCTGATCTCGCGTCGGCTAAGAGGACGTACTGCCCCGATCTCCAGGTCGCGCAACATCAATGGGCCGAAGCGGACTCGCCGGAGTGTGACGACCGGATGGCCGATTGCGGTGCACAGGCGCCGCAGTTCGCGCTTGCGTCCCGTGTGCAACGTCAGTGTGATCCATGAGGTCGATCGGCGGTCGCGCAGCATCCTGCCCGGACGCCGCGAGCGTGCCGGTTTCGCCTGCAGGTGTTCGCCCGCGTCGTCAATGCCTGCGTTGATGGCGTCGAGCGATTCATCGGTCGGAGAACCGATCACCTCAGCCAGGTACACGCGCGGGACTTCGGCCGAGGGATGCAGCAACGCGCCGATCAATGGTCCGTCGTTGGACAGCAACATGAGCCCTTCGCTATCCAGGTCTAGGCGTCCTACGGGCACACAGCGCGGAGCGTTTCCAGGCAGAAGATCCACAACGGTCCGGCGGCCGCGGTCGTCGCGAGCGGTCGAGAGCACGCCGCGCGGTTTGTTGAGGGCGTAGTAACGCAGCGGCTCGGCCAGGGGAAGCGGTTCGCCATCCAGCGTGACTCGCTGCGCTTTGGGGTCAACCCTGAGCGAAAGATCGGTCGTTACGCGCCCGTCAACGGCGACCCGTTGCTCGCGGACGTACATTTCTGCGCCGCGGCGCGAGGCGATGCCGCTTCTTGCTATCGCAACGGCGATGCGAATGCGATCGGATTCAGTCATTCAGGTTGATTGTCGCTGGTTCGGTCCCCTTCGTGTAGTTGCGAAGGATCTGGTGGTGGACCGGTGTACGTCGCGCTCTCCCCCGTCTCATCGTGAGGCTCAGGTTCGGGTTGCCAGCGGCGCACTATCAACGTCAGGATCACACCGATCAATGCAAAGCTGACAATCATCCAGGCGTTGAGCCCTTCGTCGGGCGGTTCCGCCACCAGCGGCAATCGCTCGTCCTCCGGAGTCGATGGCCTGACGCTCGGCGAGCGGAACGCGCCGTCGAGCAACGGGGTCACCTCCGCTGAGCCGGGAGAAGCCACGGCCGTCACGACCCAGCGTTCAGGCTCCAGCGCTAGCGAGAGTCCCTGGCCGGGCGCCGGTAGATCGGCGGTGCCGTAGCGGATGCTGAACTGCGCCTCACCCTGCGGATCCCGGAGGTCGACGGTGTCGGCGTCATTGTTCAAGCTGTTGCCGATTCGGTCGACCACGAGTACCGGGGCCGAAGCGTCGACAGCGAGATTGGAAACGACGAGGTAGGAGCGCGCCGGGATAGTGCCCGAGAGGGGCGTGCGACGTGTTAGATCGCCGATCGTCCAACCGGCCAGGTCGATCGGCTGATCGGACGGGTTAAAGATTTCGACCCACTCTGCTTCTCCGGGCAGCGGAGCGGGCAACAGTTCGGTGATGCGTAGGCTGGGCGACTCGGTGGGCGAATCCGTGGATTCAGGCGCGTCACTCGAGTGCCTGGCCGGCGCTTCTCGGGTTTGCTCTACTGATCCTCGGGCCCCATCGACACCATCATCCTGGTCCTCGGCAGCGCTCGCATCCAGCTGCGGACCCGCCCTCGCACGCTCCCCCGGTGATGGGTCTGCGACCGTGGGTGCGGCGGTGGCGGACGACCGATGGAGCGACTGCCCGGGTATCGGCGCTTTCACATTGGCGTGCGTTCGGTCGTTGCCCCAACTGATTGCGCTGACGATCTCTCCGTCCGCGTGGATGAGCGTCAACCGGTCACCCGCGTTGGCCAGGCCATTGCCGATTCGTCCGTCGCTGATGACGAGCGAGACCTCTTCTGCGGCGTCCGATGAACCCGCGACCACCACGGAAGACTGAGGAGGAATCATGAGGCCGTCGAGTGGATCATTGGAGCGGTTGTCGGCGATGGTCCAACCTGAGAGGTCAACCGCGACGTCGCTCGAGTTGCTGATTTCGAACCACTCGAAGGCAGCGTCGTTACGGCCCTGTCCGGCGGCGGGATAGACCTCGCTGATCCAAATGGCATCTCGATCCGATTCCTGTTGGGCGGCGCTCAACCGAGCGACGCGTTCCGCTTTTCGCAGGACGTTCTGATAGGTCAGCGAATGCCGCTGACGCTGGTCGCCGACGATCGTTCGATTCATGTCATAGAAGCGTTCGTGCCACGGAACACGGGGGTGCACGCGAGCCAGCGGGATGAAGTGAACCTCTTCGACCTCGACCGGCACAATCAGGTCGTGAAAGGTCTTGTCGTCGCCCCAACTTGCAGTCGCGAGCCATTCTCCATCAGCGTCGCGGAGCACGAGATGCCCGCCCTGGCGACTGAGTCCACTGCCGAGCTCACCATCCGCCTCGGTGATTGTGTACAACTCGCGCGGGTTGATTCGCACCGAGGGGATGCGCACCGAGATTGAACCCACCGTCAGACGCCAGTTGACGGTCAGCAGCGGGCGATCTGAGACGTTCTGGATTGACACGGATTCGGGACGTTCTTCTGAGTGGTCGAGACGTGCCGAGACGATGCGCACCTGGGTATCGGGCCGTGGATGTGCGTGATGCTTCGGTCGGGGGGCAACCAGTTCTCGCGTTCGCCAGGGCGTCGGTTCGTCCGACATTCGCTGGCCGGCGTTGGGAGTTCGGACGATCGATGTTCCCGCTTCCGGCGACGCCATATGCTGGGGCGTCCTCACGTCGCCCCAGCTCACGGCGTCGTATCGGACTCCGTATGGATCAACCAGCGCGACGCGGTCTCCGGCGTTTCGCAAGCCCGTGCCGATCCGCGCAGTGTCCAGGATGATCAGCGTCTTGCCGGGCGGGACGGCGACAATCGCCGAACGGCCGACCACCACCACGCTGTCTCCCCCGGCAATGGAGATGTCGGGCAGCGACGCAATCGCCTGAGAGTCTTCGATCGTCCAACCGTTCATGTGGACGGTCCATCGCTCCGGGTTGTGGATTTCGACCCATTCGTGCACCTCTGTTGAGACGCCGGACAGGACGGCGACGGCATAGACCTCGCTGATGATCAGTCGCGGGATTGGTGACGCCGAGACGGAACGGGGATGGTTTGCAAAGAGGAACGCGCTTGAGATGAGGGTGAGGGCGGTTAGCAGTTCAAGAAACGACCGTGACTTTGCGCCGAACGGTGGTCTGCTCTTCGACAAGAATCGTTTGCTTGTGCTGCGGCGCCGGGGCGATGATCTGCCGCGCGGAATCGATCAACGCTGGTGCAGCATAGCGAGCAGTGAATTCGGCGACGGCCGCCGCGGCGATCAGTCCCGCCGCGCTGCGCAGCGCCGGAAGGAATGGCGCCAGGTCCTCGCGGATCGCCGGCAACAGTGCGCTGGGGCGAGGTTCGACAATCGTGGGCGTGAGCACAGGAGGCTCTGGATCGGTCATACGGGGAGCATATAGTTATTGGACTAAGCACGTGAACAGATGATTCACACGATCAACTTTACATAACAATGGGTTGCCCTATTTGAGCTTCATTGCCCGCTCGACCTGAGCGGTGATCTCGGTGCCGGCGCCGCCGGCATCCGGAGCGGGCATCCGCGCGGCTCCGCCGGCGAGCGACTGGAGCGACTGCAGAATGAAGTTCGGTTCACGACTGGCGCCGGCCTCGCGAATCGCGTGAAACAGCGGCGTTTCCGACCCTGCGTCGGCCTGATGGGTTTCCCAAAGTGCGTCAAACTCGGGCCCTCTGATTGGATATTGCGCCCATGTGACTGTCGGTCCACGATCGAGCTCGGTCGTGACTCGTTGCAGGACCATGCCTGAACGCTCGGCCCGCTCTCGGATCAGCTCATGAATGACCTGCTGCCAGGTGCCGATCGGTCCGTCGGGCAATGCGGGATGGAGGTTGAGGCAAGGCAGCTGCTCACAGATGACGTCGGTGACGACGAGCATGTAGCCGGCCAGCATGCCGAGGTCCGGCGCGTGTTGCTGCATCAGATCGTAGAGATGGCGATCGAACTCGCGTCGCCAGCGCGCTAACCCGGCGGACGGGTCGGAGATTTCGCCGCGGACCCGCTTCCTCCATTCGCCCGAGCTGCTGGCGATGATCGGAATGCCGGCTCGTTCGGCATCATCCAGGAACGCATCAGTGTTGGCCGACTGTCCACGTTCGCGGTTGCAGACGACGCAGACTATCTCGGCGTCCAGGCGACCTTCGGTGATTGCCAGCTGCGCGGCGTTCAGCAACCTGCGCGAACTGGTGCCCTTGGCCGTCGCGAACCAGGCGATGCGCAGCGTCATTGGCGTAAATCCGGAGACTGCGGGGGAGGATTAGTGAGAGATTTGGATGAAAAGCGCCAGTTTTCAGCCGTGGGCTGGGAAAAGTGTCGTTTCGCGTCCAGATTTGTCCAGATTTGTCTGGATCTGTCTGGATGAGGCCATGAGTCGTGGGTGTTCTTCTGA
Organism: Dehalococcoidia bacterium; assembly: GCA_965208665.1. Classification (GTDB taxonomy): domain Bacteria; phylum Chloroflexota; class Dehalococcoidia; order Bin125; family Bin125; genus Bin125. The sequence goes on along the minus strand of CBDBPH010000002.1, from coordinate 330,601 downwards.
GCCATTCTGGGTCGTTCCAGGTTGGTGCGGATTCCTGGGACGTTCATGGCACGCTCCGTGAGGCGGTCGCCGGTTATCGGGCACTGGTCATTGTATACGTACTGATGTTCTGTGGGTGGCAGACTGTGGTCTGGGTTGCTCAGGATTCGTCGCGGAGAGCGTCGATGCGGAGTTCGGCTTCGGCGAGGAGTTGCTGGGCCTGTTGGCTGAGTTTGACCCCACGCTCGTAGGCGTCGACGGCCTGGTCGAGGGGCAGACCGCCGTCTTCCAGTTTGGTGAGCACATCTTCGAGGTCCTGGACGATCTCCTCGTAGGAGCGCTCGGGTTCATCTGGCATGTTGTCGCTCCTCGGCTGGTCTGGCATCTGACGTGGTCTGGGCGGCGACGTGGCCATCCGCGAACTGGATCGTGATGGTCTGGTTCTGGTTCAAGTCGGCAGCGGCCGTCACGACCTTGCCGCTCTCGTCCGAGACGATGGCGTAACCGCGCTCCAGGGTCGCCAGAGGGTTGAGGGCGCTGAGCCGGGAGGCGGCGGCGGATTGATGTGCCCGCAGCAGAGCCAGTTGTCGTTCGATCGCCTGGTCGAGATCTCGACTGCGGCGGCTGAGTTCGATGCGCATCGTCGGTGGATGCGGCGCCGAACGTTCGAGTCGGTCGCGGTCGAGCAGCGCGCGCTGGAAAAGCTCCACGATCAGGCTGTCGATCTGCTGGTCGGCGGCCTGGCGAAGTCCGGCCACTCGTGCAGCTTCCTCGGCGCGATCGGGGACGGCGATCTCGGCGGCTGCGGATGGCGTCGGAGCGCGGCGGTCGGCGACGTGGTCGGCGATGCTGACATCGGTTTCGTGGCCGACGGCAGAGATGACGGGGATGTCGCTGGCGAAGATGGCGCGGGCGACGGGCTCCTCGTTGTAGGCCCAGAGATCCTCGGGCGAGCCGCCGCCTCGGGCGACGATGATCAGGTCGGGTTCGTCAACAGTCAAGCGGTTGAGTCGCTGAATGCCCTCGGCGATTGATTCGGCCGCACCAGCGCCCTGGGTCAGACAGGGCGAGAGGACGAGGGCGGTCAGGGGCCAGCGACGTGAGAGGACTTGCTGAATGTCGTGCCAGACCGCGCCGCTGGGCGAGGTCACGACTCCAATCCGGCGAGGGAAGGGCGGCAGCGGGCGCTTGCGCTCGGGGTTGAAGAGTCCTTCATTGCTCAGGTTGCGAAAGAGGCGCTCGAACTCGGCCTGGAGGACGCCTTCGCCGATCGGGCGGAGGTCGTCAACGATGATCTGCAATGAGCCACGCGGGAGGTAGACGTCGGCGCTGCCGTGGACGAGCACCTGGTCGCCTTGCTGGACGGCCATGCCCCGGTTGTCGCGGCGGAAGAAGGCGCAGGACAGGGCGGCGTCTGTCTTGCCATCCTTCTGGGCATCGGCGAGGTCGAAGTAGTAGTGGCCGGCACCGGAGCGATTGAAGCTGCGAACTTCGCCCTCGATCCAGACGTCGTTGAGCTGGGGGTCGGACTTGAGCTGGGTCTTGATGTGCCGGGCGATTTCGCCGACGGGTCGGGACTGGGGCGTCGTCACAGCCTGATTGGTGGGTTGGGTCTGCGGATTATCCCAGTCGACGCGCTGTTGTTTGGCTCGACGGACGTTGAAGCCGGTTGGCGGGCGTTTGGGCATGGGTCGTTGGTCGCCAGGTTCTCCAGCGATGTTGTCCAGCCAGCACGGGACGGTCGTTCTGCCCTCACCCTAACCCTCTCCCCAAGGGGAGAGGGGGATCGGAAGGGAGTCAGGCGCGTTCGAGGTATTGGCCTGAGCGGGTGTCGACCTTGACCGTGTCTCCAGGGTTGATGAAGAGCGGGACGTTGACGGTGAGTCCGGTTTCGAGGGTGGCGGACTTGGTCGCTCCGGTGGCGGTGTCGCCCTTGACGCCGGGATCGGACTCGGCCACGACCAGCGGCACGGCGGCCGGCAATTCGACCGCGACCGGACTTTCACCGACGATCAGAACCTCGGCCTCGGCGTTCTCGGCCAGGTAGTTGACGGCGTCTCCAACGATGTCGAGGGAGAGTGGTTCCTGCTCGTAGGTGTCGGTGTTCATGAAGTAGAGCAGGTCGCCGTCGCGGTAGAGGTACTGCATCGTGTGATGCTCGGTCCGGATGCGGCGGAACTTCGTCCCGGCTTGGAAGGTTCGCTCGATCGTATGGCCGCCGCGGATGTCGCGCAGCTTGAGCCGGGCCTGGGCTGAGCCGCGACCGACCTTGATGTGTTCCCAGTCGACGATCTGGTACTCGTTGCCGTCGAGTTCGATTACGAATCCGCGCTTGAGGTCGCCGGTGGAGATCATCTTGTGCCTGTCAGTTGCGTTCGCTGGTGTTCGGTGTTGTTCGGCTGTGCTCGATGACGTACGACGTTGCCGCGCAGGTTAGACGCGCTAGATGGGCATGCGTAGTTTCGGGGTGCCGGTGAACGAGTGGAATCCGTCATCGGCGAGGACGCCCATGTCCTCGATCCTGATCCCGCCCCACTCGGGTATGTAGATGCCGGGCTCGATCGTGATGACCATGCCGGCCTCCAGCGTGTCCTCTGACGTAGTACCGAGATAAGGCGTCTCGTGGATCTGCAGCCCGACACCATGCCCGAGGCCGTGGCCGAACTGTTCGCCATAGCCCGCGTCGGCGATGACCCGTCGGGCGAGCTGGTCCGCGTCCTTGCCGGACATACCGGGCTCGACCATCTGAGCGGCGGTCTCGTGGGCGGCGAGGACGATGTCGTAGATGCGGGGAAAGGTCTCGTCGTAGTCGCCGAGGACGAAAGTGCGGGTCATGTCGGCGCAATAGCCGTGATAGCGGGCGCCCATGTCGATGACGACGGGTTGTCCTTCGCAGATCGCCTCGTCTCGGGGACGGGCATGCGGTCGTGCGCCCCAGGGTCCTGCGGCGACGATCGACTCGAAGGCCATGCCGTCGGCGCCGTTGGATCGGGCGTACTGCTCGATCTCCCAGGAAACGCGTTGCTCGGTCCAACCGGGCCGCATCGTGCGCTGGGTGTGGGCGAAGGCGTCGTCGGTGAGGGAGACGGCCTCGCGCAGCAGGGACAACTCGGTTTCGTCCTTGATCGCGCGCACCTGCTCGACGATCTGAGCAGTCTGCACGAGCGCGGGACGCTGGCTGGCAGGCAGCTTGGCATTGACATCGCGCAGCTGCTTGTGTGATGCGACGGAGACGTCGTTCGATTCGAAGCCGAGTCGGCCTCTGCCCAACGGCTTGGCGAGTTCGCCCCACCACCTCTCGAAACCGCCGTTCATGTTGACAATCTCGAAGTCGGGCGACTCCTGCGCCGCCTGTTCGAGGTACCGAAAATCGGTCGCCAGCTTGGGCGTGGTTGTCTGGTCGGCCGGAATCAGCAGCCAGCCGTTTGAGCCTGTGAACCCAGACGCGTAGCGCCGGTTATGAGCATTGGTCACCAACAGCGCGTCGACGTTGGCTTGGTCCAGGCGCTCGCGGATTCGGTCGAGTCGAGATGTGGTAGCGGTCATGAGTCGGGCTGCGCGTCCTCGGGTTCTGCGGGCCGGCCGTTGCGCTCTTGCAGCATGGGCACGAGCGCGTCCAGGGCGGCGAGATAGCCGCGCCAGCCTAAACCGGCCACCACGCCGTCCATGATCGGGGCGGTGACGAGGTTGTGACGGAACTCCTCGCGGGCGTGGACGTTGGAGAGATGGACTTCCATTTTGCCGCCGGGGAAGGCTTCGAGGGCGTCTCGCAGCGAGTAGCCGTAGTGCGAGAGCGCACCGGGGTTGATGATCAGGCCTTCGGCGGATCGTTCCTGCTGGATGAAGTCGATGATCGCGCCCTCGTGGTTGGACTGGTAGGGGCGGATCGTGACGCCCCACTCCTTGGCCCGCTTGCCGACCAGGTCCTCGATGTCGGCGAGGGTCTGGGAGCCGTAAATCTCTGGTTGGCGTTGACCGAGGATGTTCAGATTGGGCCCCGAAATGAGCAGGACTTTCATTCTTTGTCGTCCTCATCACGGCTGCGTCGTTCGCGAAGGAGTGCTGCGATGCCGTCGAGGGCGTGTTCAACGGTGTCGCGGCGTGCGGCGTCGCTGACGTGGGTGTAGATCTGCGTCGTCGACACGGAGGAGTGACCGAGCAGTTCCTGGACCACGCGAACGTCGGCGCCTCCATCGAGCATATGAGTGGCGAATGAGTGTCGCAACAGATGCGGATGTACGTCGTCGGGCAGGCCGACGCGTTCGGCATATCGCCTGACGCTGATCTGCACGGCGCGGGTCGATAGCGGGCCACCGAAGCGGTTCAGCCAGAGCCAGTCTACGGACCTCTCGGACCGCAGCGTCGGCCGTCCATCGCGCAGATAGCGCTGCAACCAGTGATACGCCGAACGACCAAGCAGCGCGACCCGTTCCTTGTCGCCCTTACCGCGAACGATGAACGCATTGTGATCGGCGTCGTAGTCCGTGGTCCGCATGCTGCTCAACTCGGAAACCCGCAGCCCGGCGCCGTAGAGGACTTCGAGGATCGCTCGGTCGCGCAGTCCGGCCGGCGTCGAGGTGTCGGGCGCGGAGAGCAGGTCGTCCACCTGTTGCTCGCTCAGCAACCCTGGCAAGCGAGCGGTAGTCCCGGGCGTCGCCGCCAACACGAGCGGATCGCGTTCGAGCTGGCCGGCCTGAGTCAGATGCCGGGTGAATGACCGGATCGTCGATGCTCGCCGGCGCACGGAGGCTTCGGCGAGGCCGTCGGCTTGCAATTCCGCGAGGTACTCGCGGTAGTCGCCTCGGCTCAGGTCAACCAGATTGGCTTCCCGACCCTCCAACCACAGCAAAAACACCGTGATGTCCGAGCGATAGTTGCGGATTGTGTGGGGCGACAGTCCGCGTCCATGTTCGAGCAGCGAGAGATAGCGCTCGAGCGATTCCAGATGCTGCTCAGAGATGGTCGCGGTGCTCACGGAGTCACTCTAGGGCGATCGGGAGCCGCTCAGGATCGACGACGGCCTCGGCGCTGTCCGCCCCTGCCGCGACCACGGCGCTGCGGCCTCGGCTCGGCCAGGAGTTCCAGCGCCCGCCCGAGCTCGATCGTCTCGAGGTCATCCTCGGCTTTCAAGTTTCGGCGCTCGTCACCGCTCTGGACGTACGGGCCATAGCGTCCCGGCCTGACGCTGACTTCCTCGCCCGAGTCGGGGTGGACGCCGAGCGCCTTGGGCCAGCGCAGCCAGTCGATCGCGTGCTCGAGGTTGACGTCGGGGAGCTCCATGCCCTTGGGCACGGAGGCGCGGCGCGGCTTGGGCTGTCCCTTCTTGGGACGACCGACCGTCTCTCCGACCTGGACAAATGGACCGAAACGCCCGTTGAGCAGCCAGACATCGTCGTCGTAGTCGGGATGGTGGCCGAGCTTGCGCGGTAGTTGGAGCGTCGTCTCCAGTAGCTCGTCAGCGCCGACCAGGGTCAGGTCAGCGGGGGCGAGGTCGGGTGGCAGCGGGGCGGTGCGCATGTTGTCGCCGATGCCGCGTCGGAGGAAGGACGAACCGTTGCGAATACGAACCTGAACATCTTCGGGACCGACCTGATCGTCCCCATCGAGTTCGAGGACGAGACCGTCCTCGGTCAGATTGAGCGCCCAGAACGGAATCGTGTCGATTTTCTCTGCGACGCGTCCCTTGAGTCCGTTTTCGCTGCCGTCGTCGCCGAAGTAGAACTCGTGCAGGTGCTGTTCAGCGCGGGCCTCGCCGCGCGCGATCTGGTCGAGCGTGTCTTCCATGTCGGCCGTGAACTCGGCGTTGACGAGGTCGGCGAAATGCTGGGTGAGCAAGTCGGTCACGCCGAAGCCGAGGAACGTCGGTACGAGCGTTCGGCCGCTGCGGCTGACGTAGTTGCGATCGGTCAGCGTCTTGATGATCGCCGCATAGGTACTGGGTCGGCCGAGTCCATCGTCCTCGAGCTTCTTGACCAGTGAAGCCTCGGTGTAGCGAGGCGGCGGCTGAGACTCGCTGCGTTTCGGCTCGAAGCCGACGAGCCTCGTGGGCGCCCCGTCCGATACGTCGGGCAAGAGTTGCTGTCCGTCGCCGCGAGGCGGCAGTACCTCGTACCAGCCCGGGAAGAGCACGACCTGTCCGTTGGCGATCATGACGGCGGGGTCATCGGCGGGCCGGTCCGGCAGCGCGGCTTGAAGCTCGATACGAGTGCGCTCGACCCTGGCGTCGGCCATCTGGCAGGCAACTGCGCGGCGCCAGATCAGGTCGTAGAGGGCGAAATCGTCTCCGTCGAGCACGCGGCGCAGCGACTGCGGTGTGCGTGAGATGTCGGTCGGCCGGATCGCCTCGTGAGCCTCCTGGGCGTTGCGAGAGCGGGTTTTGTACGTGCGGAACTGATGGTAGTCGTCGCCATAGGTCGTCTTGATGAAGTCAGCCGCCTGCGCCAGGGCCTGGTTGGAGAGCGCGACGGAGTCGGTGCGCATGTAGGTGATCAAGCCCACACGCTCCGCGCCGAGGTCGACGCCCTGGTACAAGCGCTGCGCGGCAGCCATGGCCCGCGCGGCCCCCATACCGAGCCGGTTGGACGCCGCCTGTTGCATGGTCGAGGTCGTGAACGGCGGGGCCGGTCGGATGCTCGCCTGAGTCTTGTTGACGGCACTGACGACCCAACCGGCGTCGAGCAGCGGCTGGCGCAGATCCTCGAGGCTCTCTTCTGTCTCCCAGCGCTTGTCGGTCGCTGCGAGCAGTCCGGTCGCCGGATCAAAGTCGGACGTCTGGCTTGCCAGGTCAGCTCCGCCGAGCGAGTGGAGGCGTGCGTTGAGCTGGTTGTCGCCGATCTCGAACGCGCCGGTTGCGCCCCAGTATTCGGCGCTGACGAATGCCATCCGCTCGCGCTCCCGCTCGACGAGGATGCGCAACGCCACGCTCTGAACGCGACCAGCGGACGTGCCCTGCCCCAGCTTGCGCCAGAGCACCGGACTCAACGAGTAGCCGTAGAGCCGATCGAGGATTCGGCGTGATTCCTGCGCTTCGACGAGGTTCTCGTCAATGCCGCGCGGAGTTTCGAGTGCCTGCTCGATGGCGGCTGGTGTGATCTCGTGGAAGACGATGCGTTCATAGGGCACCTTCGGCTTCAGCACCTCAACCAGATGCCAACCGATCGACTCTCCTTCACGGTCCTCGTCGGTGGCGAGCAACACTCGATCCACCTGTCTAAGTTCTTTGCGCAGACGCGTGACGTGCTTCTTCGATTCACCGGGCACGATGTAGTAGGGCTGAAACCCGTGATCGACGTCGACGGCGAGATCGGCCCACGGCTGTCCCTTGATCTTCGCCGGCCGTTCCGCCGCCCGCCGCGGCAGGTCGCGGACATGCCCGAAGCACGCGGTGACGACATAATCGTCGTCCAGGAAACGGGAGATCGTGTCCGCCTTCGCCCCCGATTCGACGATGACCAGCGTCTTCTTCGCCGCTGACTCGGTGTCCGGACCGCCGGCGCTAGCGTCGGGCATAGGTCATTGGTCCCAGCTGGTGGATGAGGCCTTTGAGCTCGAGTGTTGCCATCGCGGCCGCGGTTTCCTGGACCGGCTGCTGCAGCAGCCGGGAAAGCTCGTCGACATGAATTGGTTCGTGTCCGATGCGCTCGAGCAGAGCGGCCTCCGTCGGATCCTCAGGCAGCTGCTCAGCAAGTTGTGCCTGACGCTCGATGGGTCCCACGTTGAGTTCCTCGAGCACGTCCTCGGCAACGGTCACGAGCTTACCCAACCCTCGCTTGATGACGTTGTTGGCGCCGGTCGATTGCTCGGAGGTGATCGGCCCGGGCACCGCGAACACCTCGCGCCCCTGATCGAGCGCTGAGGTTACGGTATGCCAGGTGCCCGACTTCTCGCCCGCCTCCGTGACCAACGTGCCCAAGGTGATGCCCGCAATGATCCGGTTGCGGCGGGGGAAGAAACGAGCGTCGGGACGCGTCCCGAGCGGGTATTCGCTGAGCAACGCGCCTCCACTATCGAGAATTCCTGAGGCCAGGCCCTTATGTTCCGGGGGATACACACGGTCAAGCCCACTCGCCACCACGGCGACCGTTCGCCCACCCTGGTCAAGCGTGGTCTCGTGCGCAATCCCGTCCACGCCCCGAGCGAGACCCGACACGATTGTCAATCCGGCGTTGGCGAGTTCGGCGGTCAGCGTTCGTGTGATCTGGATGCCGTAGGGCGTCGGACGGCGAGTGCCCACGATTGCCAGGGACCACTCGTCGCGATCCAGTAACTGACCCCGTGCGTAGAGCAACGGCGGTGGATCGGCGATCTCCTTCAGGCGACGCGGGTACTCCGGATCGTCAGGCGTCAGCGCCGCGATACCGGACTCCTGCATGCGCAGGTACGCCTCGTGCGGATCGAGTGTGGTTCGAGTGGTCTCGAGTTCCTCAATCGTGCGTTGATCGAGCCCCGCCTCTCGTAGCCCGCTGCGATCTGCGCTCCAAGCCTCCTCGAGGTCTTCGAAGAAGCGCTCCAGCGCATTCAGTCGTGCCGGTCCGATGCCGGTGACGTGGGAGAAGGCAACGCGGAAGGCAGCGTCGGAGTGACGGTCGTCAGATTGATGTGACACGGGCGCTCACGTTAGTGCGACAGGGCCTTGCTGTCAGCCGGCGCTGACTCGTGGGTTACAGCGCGCATTTGTACCACACGTCGCCCGTTCATGCGCTCGACGAAGACGGATAGTGTCCCCAGCTTCACTTCGTCACCGACCTCGGGGATGCGTCCAAGTCGGTCGAACACGAGCCCGGCCACCGTGTCGTAATCGGCGGTCTCGATGTGTCCACCAATCTGTTCGAGCGCGGCGAGCGGCGCGCGTCCGTCCAGGATCAGTGCGCCGTCAACCATTCGAGCGCCCTCGTCGTCGGCGCCGGCCGGGTCATACTCGTCGGCGATTTCGCCAACGATTTCTTCGAGCACATCCTCCAGCGTGATCAGACCTGCTGTACCGCCGTACTCATCCAGCACGACTGCCATATGCACCCGCGATCCGCGCAACTCGTGCAACAGGTCGTCAATCAGTTTCGACTCCGGCACGAAGATCGGCTCGCGGCCGATCTCGGAGATGGTGCGTTCTTCCTCTTTCAGGATCTCTGCCATCAGATCCTTGGCGTAGACGATGCCGGTGATGTTGTCGATTGAGTCCTCGTAGATCGGCACACGCGAGTATCCGTGTTCAAGCAGGAAGTTGGCCGCTTCGGTCAGCGCGATGTCAGAGCGCAGCGCTGCGATGTCGGGGCGTGGCGTCATCGCTTCGCGAACGATCCGATCTCCAATGGTCATGATTCCGCGGATCATTTCGCGCTCATCCTCCGCAATCGTCTCGTTTTCCTGTTCGATCAACACTTCGATGTCGGTTGGTTGCGGCGCGACTTCGGTGTGACGCCGACCGAGGCCGGTGACGAGACGCGCCGGCGCCTCAAGGATCGCGGCCGGTACGAGGAAGACGGCGTCAAGGAGATCGATTACCGGGACGAAGTTCATGGCGAAGCCCTCGGGCCAGGTAGCGGCCAGGCGACGCGGTACCGAGTGAATCAATGCGGCGACGATGGCGGAAACCAGGCCGGTGACGACCAACGACTCCCACTGGAAGCCGGTCTCGCGGATGACGATGTAGAAGATCGCGGTGAACCCGCTGGCGACGGCGACCGTGCGGCCGACTGCGAACGAGCCAAGCGCCCGTTCCCGATCGGCTGTAATCCGGGTCAGACGATTGGCCCGGCGGCTGTCGGGTTGACGGCTTGCGAGCAGGCGGGCCCGCGATCGCGGCAACGAAATCACGCCGGCCTCTGCGATGGCCTCGAGCACGAGCAGCGCCACGGCGAGAATGAGAACGACCAGGGCGATGATTGAGCTCTCGCTCATCGGTCAACCTCCGCCGTGTTGCGCGCGCGCCGCGACGGCGTCAATCGGGCCGGATGCCCAACGGCGTTGCCGCCGTCGGGTACATCCCTGTTGACCACCGCTGCTGCTCCGGTTCGGGCTCCATCGCCAATGCGGACTGGAGCGATCAACATCGTGTCGGAGCCGATGAACGCATCCGCGCCGATGATTGTCCGCTGCTTCGACCGTCCGTCGAAGTTGCAGGTGATCGCCCCGGCGCCAATGTTCGTTCGTGCGCCGACCTCGGCATCGCCCACATAGCAGAAGTGGCCAATTTGGACTCCTTCACCGATGTGGGACTGCTTCAGCTCGGCGTGAGTACCGATGTGGACATTGGACTCGATCTCGCAGCCCGGGCGAATCGTGGAGTAGGGTCCTACTTCTACAGAGTCGCGCAAATGGGAGCCGCGAATCGTGCACGATTCGAGAACGCAGTCACTGCCGATCGTTGCGTTCTCGACGATGGCATTCGGGCCTATACGCGAACCCTCGCTGATGACGCTACGGCCTCGAATGTGCGTGCCGGGATCGATGACGACCCCCGGCTCGATTATGGCCTGGGCATCAATCCAGGTCGCCTGAGGATCTCGAATGTGGACGCCCGAATCGAGCAATCGCTTCAGGATGCGAAACCGGATGACCGCTTCCGCGACGGCCGCGTCGGACGGCGTTTCGACGTTCAAACGGACGTTGTCGACCGGAACCTCGACAGCGCATGCGCTCCGTCTCGCGACTGCCGCCGGGATGGCGTCGGTGGCGTAGGTTTCCCCCGTCGCCGTCGGTTCGGCCACGATCCGCTCGAGCTCGGGCCAGAGGAAGTCGGCACGGAACAGATAGAAACCGAGGTTGACCTCACCGATGCAGCGCTCTGCCTCACTGGCATCTCGCCACTCCACGACTCTGCTCAGGCCACCGTCGGCGTCTCGGACAATGCGACCCATCCTGGCCGGTTCCTCCACCACCGCAGTCGCGATCGTCGCGTCCGCTCCAGTGGACGTAAGCAAGGGGCGCACCTGAGCCGCGGTAAGCAACGGCAGGTCGCCGTTGACAACAAGCACGTGCGACGTCGCAACGACGTCTCGTGCGGCGAGCACCGCGTCGGCGGTACCTCGAGCCTGTTGCTGAACCGCGAACTGCAATGTGACACAGCCGGCGTCATCGGCGACCGTCTCGCGAGCGACGTGGCCGTCCTCATCCGGCGGAACTACGACAACTGCGCGTCCGACCCCGGCGTCGCCCAGGGCGTGGAGTACGTGCGCAGCCATTGCACGACCGCAGATGGGGTAGGCAGGCTTGGGTACGCTCGAGCGCAAGCGTTCGCCCCGTCCCGCGGCCAGCACGATGCCGGTGATCTGCGCGGACAATTCAGGTTCTGGCGGATCGTCGTCGGAACTCAATCGGGGCTCCGATTCCAGCGGGCCGGTGCAATAACGCTAGGTAGCCAGTTTACGGACTGTCAACCGATGAGGTGGCCCGCTGCTCCAGCTTCATTCGGCCGAGTCGCCGCTGCGTATACTCGAATCCTGCGAGCCGCTCTTCCAGCGGCTGCGCGTCACCGTGCGCAAACAGATCTCCGAGGCGGCTGCCCAGCTATGGACGCACAGACGATTCGCCAGACCTTCACCGACTTTTTCCTGCAGCGGGACCATCTCGCCGTCGCATCGGCTCCGCTGACGGCGCCCGGCGACCCGACCTTGCTATTCACGAGCGCCGGTATGGTGCCGTTCAAGCCTTACTTCCTGGGTGAATCGCAGCCCCCGCATCATCGTCTGACCTCGATCCAGAAGTGCTTCCGTACGACCGACATTGACGAAGTCGGCGATGCCTCGCATTTGACCATGTTCGAGATGCTCGGCAACTTCTCGCTCGGCGACTACTTCAAGGCCGAGGCCCAGGCCTGGGCCTGGGAGCTGGTCACGGATGTGATCGGCATTCCGCCTGAGCGTCTGGTGGCGACCGTGTTCACCGACGACGACTACGCCTACGACCAGTGGAAGAAGATCGGCCTGCCTGACTCGAAGATCTACCGCTACGGCGCCGATCAGGGCAACTTCTGGGCCGCCGGACCGACGGGCCCCTGCGGGCCCTGCTCGGAGCTGCACTACGACATGCGACCCGGTTATCGCGAGGGAACGGGTCCGGCCGAGGCAGAGGAGAAATGGCTGGAGATCTGGAATCTCGTCTTCATGCAGTGGACGAGGTTCGACGATGGCACGCGCGAAGACCTGCCTGCCCAGAGCATCGACACCGGCGCAGGACTCGAACGCTGGGCGATGATGCTGCAAGACAAGGACAATCTGTACGACACCGACCTGTTCGTACCGCTGCTCGGCTACATCGGCGGACGTTGCGACCTCGAGTACCACAGCGCCGACGAGTCACAGCGCCGCGCGATGCGCGTGGTCGCCGAGCATGGCCGCGCCATGACCTTCCTGATCGCAGACGGCGCGATTCCCGGCAACGAGGGTCGCGGCTATGTCCTGCGCCGTCTGATTCGCCGCGCGCTCTACATGGCGGATTCGCTCGGGATTCGCGACGACCTGCTCTCCGACCTGGCGATCAGGGTGCGCGAGGTTATGGCGGCGTGGTATCCCGAATTGGACGAACATGCAGCACTGGTCGCCAACGTGCTCGACCAGGAAGAGCACCGATTCCGACGCACCCTGTCGACCGGCCGATCGTTGCTTGAAGGCCGAATCGCAGAACTGGATTCAGGAACGATTAGCGGGACCGACGCGTTCGAGCTGTACGACACCTACGGGCTGCCCTTCGAGGTGACCGCGGAGGTTGCGCGGGAGAACAACGTCCTGGGCGATGAGGAGCGCGTACGGGGCGAGTTTGAGACGGCGCTCGAGGAGCAGCGAGAACGCTCGCGCCAGCAGGCCACGTTCGCCTACGACGAAGAAGCGGGACAGTACGCCGAATTGGATGTCGCCACGGCGTTCACCGGATACGAATCGATCGAGGCTGAGGCCGAAGTCGTCGCCGTCGTTGCCGATGGCGAACGGGTTGCGCGCGCTTCAGTCGGCGAGGATGTGAGCGTGGTGCTCGACCGCACGCCGTTCTATCCGGAAGGTGGCGGACAAGTCGGCGACGCCGGCTGGCTGCGCGCTGAGAATTTGCAGGTCGACATCGAAGACACACGCGGCTTCGGTGATGTCATCGCGCACGCGGGCAAGGTGACGTCCGGCGGTATCGCCGTCGGCGATCGCGTCTCCGCCACGGTGAGCCGAGCGCGACGCGCAGACGCGGCTCGCAACCACACGGCCACTCACCTGCTCCATGCGGCGCTTCGCCAGGTCCTCGGTGACCATGTCCGCCAGGCAGGGTCTCTGGTCGCGCCCGACCACTTGCGATTCGACTACACCCAGCCTGAAGCGCCCTCGCCCGCCGATCTGCGCACAGTGCAGCAGCTCGTGCAGGAGCGCATCCGCGACAACATCCCCGTATCGACCAGTGAGATGGCGTACGACGACGCGCTCAAGACCGGAGCGATGGCGATCTTCGGCGAGAAGTACGAGACGGCCGTGCGCGTTGTCGAGATTTGCGATCCTGCGCCGCACGTACACGACTGTTTTTCCAAGGAACTGTGCGGCGGCACCCACGCACCGGCGACCGGCTTCGTCGGAGCCTTCCAGATCATCTCGGAGGGCAGCGTCGGCGCCGGGCTGCGCCGCATCGAGGCGCTCACGGGGGCAGCAGCGTCGGCCTGGACCGACGCCCGCCTAGACACCCTGTCGGACATTGCTTCCGCTGTCAGGGCCACGCCGGACACCGCCGGCGATCGAATTGGCCAGTTGCAAGCGGAGGCCACGGAACTCAGGCGTCGACTACAGGCGGTCGAAGCCAAGACCGGCGCAACCGTCGCCGAGGAACTCGCAGCCGCCGCAGTCGAGGTCGGTTCGGTCTCGGTGACCTCGGGAGTTGTGGCGGTCGAGTCCGCCGACGCTCTCCGGCGCGCCGGCGACGAGGTGCGCCGACGGATGACGGAGAGCGGCCGCGAAGGTGTGATCGTGCTCGGTGCAATCGCCAACGAGCGACCGTTGTTCGTGGCGATGGCAACGGAAGGCGCAGTCCGGGACGGGATCAACGCCGGCAAGTTGATCGGCGGGATTGCTCGTATCGCCGGCGGCGGCGGTGGCGGCGCGCCGGACATGGCCCAGGCCGGAGGCCGGGACGCTGACAAGCTCGACGACGCGTTGGCCGCGGTGACCGATGCAGTCCAGGAGCAGCTTGGATAGGGCGCGTTCATGTCGCCCACGACGGATGGTTGCGCGGTAGGGATCGACCCCGGCGAGCGCTGGGTCGGCGTGGCTCGGGCGGGACTCGATTCAACCCTCGCGCTGCCGGTGGGCACGCTGGATCGCAGCGCCGGTGACAGCGCAACCGTTCAAGCTCTGCGAGATCTGCTGGGCGGCGAACAGGTCGCCGCTCTCGTGGTCGGAGTTCCGTTTCGCGGTGACGGGCGCGAGGATGCTCAGGCGACAGCGTTTCGCAAGTTCGGCGAGGCGCTCGCGTCCGCATTAGGTGCGACGTGCGTGGCGCAAGACGAACGTTTTTCCAGCCATTTCGACTCCCAGATCCGCCTGGAAGGGACCACAGACCGCGACCGCAAGGCGCGTTCGCCCGGCCGCAGGAGCGTCCGACGCCAACGTCGAGATCGGGAACGTTCCCACGCCGCCGCCGCGGCGCGCATCCTCCAGCGCTGGCTTGATAGCGAAGAGGGAAGACGCGCGCATGCCCGTGCGGATGCTGAGATCTGATGACCCCGTCGCGCTGGCGGTTGACGGTGGCGATACTCGTGCTCGCTGTTGCCTTCATGGCCGCCGCCACCGCGACGGTGGCAGTATCGCGGACTCCGTCCGAGCGGTTTGTCACTGACCCGGACGCCCAAGTGGTCAGACCGGCTTACGGGCCATCGTCCGTATCAATTGCACTGGGCGACTCTGCGGCGTCGATCGGTCGTCGACTTGAAGCAGCCGACGCAATCGGCTCTCACACTCGTTTTGAGTTGCTGGCCTCGCTGCTGGGCTGGGAGTCTCGGCTCGAGCCCGGCGACTACACGTTCGAGGCGGGGCTGACAACGCTTGAAATCCTCAGACGAATACACTCTGGAGAGACTTCACCGCTGCGCGTGGTGATCCCTGAGGGGTTGAGGCTCGAGCAGGTGACGGAACGTCTTGCACAGTCCAACGTGGTCAACATCGGCGAGTTCCGAACGGCGCTGGATACCGTTTCCGACAAGCCCGTGGTCGGCTCACTGGCGACGAATCGACCGCCCGGCACGTCACTTGAGGGCTACCTGTTCCCCAGCGCGTATTCCTTCCCGCTCGACGGTTCCGCGGAAGATGTCATACGGCTGATGCTCTCGCGATTCGATGAATCGCTAACTCGACAACTGCAGGGGCGGATCGACGCCTCCGGTCGATCGTTGCACGAAGTCCTGATCATCGCCTCGATCATTGAGCGCGAAGCGGTCGAAGACTCGGAACGGGCACTGGTCTCGGCGGTGATCTGGAATCGACTCGGCGCGGGGATGTTGTTGCAAATGGACTCCACCGTTCAATATGCCGTAGGCAGGGAAGGAGACTGGTGGAAGCAGGAGCTGACGGCAGCCGACCTTCAGGTCGAGTCGCCCTACAACACCTATCGATCGGCTGGCCTGCCACCCACGCCAATCGCTTCGCCCGGTCTGGCATCGATCGAGGCAGCCGCCAGTCCGGCGAACGTGCCGTACCTGTTCTTCTTCGCGAAGGGCGATGGAACGCATGCGTTCGCGGTCACGTTCGAGGAACACCAGGCGAACGTTGAGCGCTATCGCGGAGCTTCACGATGACCTTGCGCGTTGGAGTCATCGGGCATCCCGTGGCGCACAGCATTTCGCCGCGCTTTCAGCAGGCTGGATTCGACACGGCAGGTCTCGACGTCCAATATGACGCGTGGGATCTTGAGCCGGCGGAGCTTGAGGGATTCATCGACGATCTCCGCCGCGAAGACGCGCTCGGCGCGAACATCACGATCCCGTACAAGGAGGCCGCTCTACGTCACATGGACGGGCTTCACGAGACGGCTCGTTTCGTCGGCGCGATCAACACGATCGTCAACAACGACGGCCATCTGCAGGGCTACAACACCGACGTGACCGGTTTCCAGCGTTCGTTGGCGGAGGCCGGTTTCGATCCAGCCGGCGCCAGCGCGGTGCTCTGGGGTGCGGGCGGAGCGGCTCGAGCGGTGGCCTGGGCGCTGATCTGGCGCGGGGTCGAGAGCCTGACGATTATCAATCGCACCGCCGTTCGCGGCGGACGGCTGCGGCACGATCTCGCCTCGGCGTCGGCAGGCGTGAGCTTGCGCTCAATGGGCGCGGACGACGACGGTGTGGCGAACGCACTTTCAGGCGCCGACCTCATCGTGCAGTGCACATCGGTTGGGCTCAAGGGGAGCGAAACCGATGGACAGATACCCATCGATATTGCCATGCTGTCGAGCGATGTATTCGTCGCAGACCTGATCGCCAACCCCGTGGAGACGCCGCTGGTCAAGGCAGCGCTGGCATCGGGTCGGCGTGGATTGGGCGGTCTGCCGATGCTCGTCTACCAGGGAGCGGCGGCGTTCGAGCTTTGGACCGAGCGTGAGGCGCCCGTCGAGGTGATGCTGGCCGAGGCCGAAGCGGCGATGACAGGATCAGGGACATGAGCGAGGGAGTGACGATCGGCTTCGCCCTGATCGCCGCATTCTTCGGCGCTGTGGGCCTGCTGTTGTTCAAGGAAGCGAGGACCCATCGATTCTGGCGTCAGCTGGTCGCGCAGAACGACATGGAAGCGATCCAGGGAATCCTCGACCAGGAGATCGAACACTGGCGAACCCAGCGCCCCCCAAAGGATGTCAGCGCGAATGTTTGGGCCGGCGTCCAGGGACTCAATCTGGTCGGAGCCTCGGCTAAGCATGTCCGCGTGAGCACATCGGCAGACGCCGAATTCGGGACTGTTGACGGTAAGCGTGAACAGATTGCCTCGTCGCTCGACACGGCGTATTCCACGGCCTTGCGACTGGTCGAGATGATCTTCTACGACATCCCCAATTTCCGCCCCAATCACGTCCGCGTCGATGTCTACACCACATTCCGCGATGCGGAGGGTCAGGCCAGCGCGCTGCCAATCCTCTGTGTCGAGGCGGATCGCGCCGCGGCGATGAGCCTCGATTGGAATCTCCCGCCGGGCGTGCTGGCTCGCGAGTTCGAGACGAACGTGAATCGAGCGCCGACAGGTGAGCCGCGTCCCATCGAACTGCCGCCCGACCGCTTCGCCGATATGGTGGCGGAGACGGTCGACGGCGACACCGAGAAGCAGAGGAACGACTGATGGGCAGTCTGCGCTGGTTCACCGCGGGCGAGTCGCACGGACCCGGCCTGACCGTGATCGTTGATGGCGTCCCCTCGGGTCTGCCACTCTCAGAGCAGCAGATTCGCCAGCAGCTCGCGCGTCGGCAGAAAGGCTACGGACGCGGCGGTCGAATGAAGATCGAGACCGACTACGCGCACATTCGTGGCGGCGTGCGTCAGGGTCGAACGATGGGTAGCCCCGTCGCGCTGTGGATTGAGAATCGTGACTTCGACAAGGGGTTGGGCCCGGACAAGCGGCCGTGGCGAGAGACGATGTCGCTTGATTCGGTCGATCCTCCCCCAACCCGTGTCACGCGGGTCCGACCCGGTCACGCCGACCTCACCGCTTCACTCAAGTACGGATACGAGGACGTTCGCGACTCCCTCGAGCGAGCCTCGGCGCGGGAGAGCGCCGCGCGCGTCGGCGCGGGCGCCGTCGCCCGACGGCTGTGCGAAGAGCTCGGCTGCTCGTTTCACAGCCATGTGGTCCAGATCGGCGCCGTCGCCCTCAGTCCGGACGTAGAGGTCGATTGGGAAGCCGTTGAGGAGTCGCCCGTCAGATGTACCGACGCCGTCGTGACGCAGGCGATGATTGATGCGATCAACGCGGCCAAGCAGGAAGGCGACACGTTGGGTGGCACCCTTGAGGCGAGGGTCGGCGGCGTTCCCTTTGGCCTCGGTTCGCACGTTCAGTGGGATCGGAAGCTGAGCGGCCGGATCGGCCAGGCGATTCTCTCGATGAATGCGTTCAAGGGCGTCGAAATCGGTGACGGTTTCAGTGGTGCAGCCTTGACCGGACGCGGTTATCACGATGTCGTGTTGCCGCAGGACGCATGGGGCGACCATCCCTGGCGCCGGGGATCCAACCATGCCGGCGGTATCGAGGGCGGCATTTCAAACGGCGAAGACCTGGTGGTGCGAGTCGCCGTCAAGCCGATCGCCACGCTCGCACATCCCCTCCCCTCCGCCGACCTGACCACCGGGGAGCGCGTTGAAGCGCATTATGAGCGCTCGGACGTGTGCGTCGTGCCGGCGGCCGGAGTCATCGTCGAGGCGATGCTGGCGCTGGTCCTGGCCGATGCGATACTCGAGAAATTCGGTGGTGACTCCCTCCCAGAAACGCGGCGAAACGTGGAGGCATTCCTCGAAACGGCGGTTCCGCGCGGGGAGTGGCCGTGAGTCTGCCCACGGAACTCAAGCGCGTTGTCCTGATCGGCTTCAGCGCGACCGGCAAGTCGATCCTCGCTCCGTACATCGCCCATCGGCTCGGCTGGCAAGCTGTGGACCTCGATGTCGAAATCGAACGAACTGCAGGTCGCACGATTCCCAGCATCTTCGAGACGGAAGGCGAGAGCGGATTTCGCGCGCGCGAGCATCAGGTCGTCCGAGATACGGCGTCCCGAGACGGCGTTGTCATCGCGACCGGCGGCGGCGTCTGGCTCAGTGCTGACAACCGCTCGGTATTGGCCGACGGTGGGTTTGTCGTAACGCTGGAGGCGCGTTCGGCGACCATCCTGGCCCGGTACGCGGCCGCCGAGCAGGGCACGACCGAGGTGCGCCCCATGTTGGCCGGCGCAGACCCTCGGCGCCGCGTCGAGTCGCTCAAGGCGGCGAGGCAGCCTTTCTACGCGATGTCGGATCTCACCGTCCATACCGACGACATCGAGATTGGAGACGCGGTCGATCAGGTCGTCGATGCAGTGAACCAGCGAGCCGCAGCCGTGGTCCACTCCGACACCAGGCTGCGCGAGATGCGTAACGGTCCGGGGATCGATCCACCGGCTATCAGCGACTTCGGACCCGGTGTCGGATGTGTCGTCGAGGCCGGCTCGGCCAGATATCCGGTCTACTGCGCCTGGGACCTGCTCGATCGCTCGGGCGACATACTGGATCGCCTTGGCCTGGGCGGTCGAGTGTTCATGATCGCCGACCAGGCCGTAATCGATTCGCACGGCGCGACCGCCCTGAGGTCGCTGGAGCGGACAGGTCGAACGGTGTTCGCCTACGCCGTGCCTTCGGGTGAGGCGAGCAAGTCGATGACCTCGCTCGGATCGCTGTACGACTGGCTCTCGACTCACCGCGCCGAGCGCCGAGACGTGGTCTTCGCCCTCGGCGGCGGCGTCACGACCGACCTGGCCGGGACGGCTGCCGCGACCTATCTGCGCGGCATGCCACTGGTCCACGCACCAACGACCGTGCTGGGCATGGTTGACGCCGCGATCGGGGGGAAAGTCGCCATCGACCTGCCATCAGGCAAGAACCTGGTCGGCGCCTTCTACCAACCTCGCGCAGTGCTCGCCGACGCGGCGACGCTCGCCACGCTTCCGTCGCGTGAGTTGCGCTCCGGGTTCGCCGAAGTGATCAAGCATGGCTTCATCCGCGACGAACCGATGCTCGATCTGCTCGACGACTCAGCCGACGCCCTCCTCCAACCTGCATCCGCCAGCAACGACGATTCACGCCGTCGGTTGCTGGTCGACATCATCACCCGCAATCAGGCGATCAAAGCTGCGGTGGTCTCGGCCGATGAACGCGAATCGGATATTCGCCAAATCCTGAACTACGGACACACGCTGGGACACGCAATCGAGGCCGTCACCGGTTACAGCACGGTCCTGCACGGCGAGGCGGTGGCGATGGGCATGGTGGCGGTCGCCGAGATGGGCTGCTCACTGGGAATGATCGACGAAGCAGTGGTCAGCAGGCATCGGCGATTGATCGAACGGTTCGGTCTGCCAACCCGGAGTCCGGCGGGTCTCGGACGGGCGGAGATCGTCGAGGCGATGTCGCGGGACAAGAAGGTGGTCGGCGGCAAGCAGCGCTGGGTGCTGCTGGAGAGCGTCGGCTCGCCGATTGTGCGTGACGACGTGCCGCCCGATATCGTGTCCGACGCAATTGACGCAGTCGTGGGCCCGTCCTGATGGAACGGATGACCGTCCGCGTTCGCGGGCGGGTCCAAATGGTCGGGTATCGGATGTTCTCCGAGGTCACGGCCGACCGTATCGGAGGAATCACCGGCACCGTATGTAACCTGCCCGACGGCTCAACCGTGGAGGTGGTGGCGGAGGGGCGCAGGGAGTCCCTGGAGGAGTTCCTGGACGAACTCAGGATCGGTCCGCCGCACGCGCTGGTCAGAGACGTCAACGTCGAATGGGGAATCGCCCGGAGCGAATTCCGGGGCTTCCTGACGATCCTCTAGCGGCTTCCGCTCAGTCAGCGGCAGCCTCAGCGCTCGGTGTTGCGAACGACTTGCCACTCGCCCGCTCGACGCGAATGTCGAGGTGCTTGAGCCCACGCAATACGATGTTCTGCTTGTACTCGGGCGTGCGGGTGCCGAAGCGAATGTCGTCGAAGCGCTCCAGCAACGCCTCGAACGCGATCTTGCCCTCCAGGCGCGCCAGCGGAGCGCCGAGGCAATGATGAATGCCGCGCCCAAACGATATGTTGCCCGCATCCTCGCGGGTGATGTCCAGCGCCTCCGGGTCGCTGAACTCCTCCGGATCGCGATTCGCCCCGCCAATCAGCAGCGAAATCGGCCGTCCCGGCTTGAGCGTGTGCCGGTCGAGTTGGAACTCGTCCAGGACCGTGCGTCCGTCGACCTGGACGGGCGAGTCGTAGCGCAATAGCTCTTCGATCGCGTTGTCGATCAACTCAGGACGCTCCCTCAACAACTCCATCTGGTCCGGATGCTCGAGCAGCGCCTTCAGGCCGTTACCGATCAGATTGGTCGTGGTCTCGTTGCCAGCGACCAGCAGCAATCGCAGCGTGACGATCATCTCATCCTCGGTAAGCTTGTCGCCCTCCTCCTCAGCCTCGATCAGCCGCGAAACGAGGTCGTCCCCCGGATTCGTGCGGTGCTCGGCGACGATGCCCCTGAAGTACTCATCGAAGAGCTGGCCCGTCTCGAAGACGACAGACAGCTCGTCGGCGGTCAGATTGGGTTCCAGCACCCGGGCGAACTTATCGGACCATTCCTTGAATTGCTGCCGATCTTCTGTCGGAACGCCGATCATCTCCGCGATCACGACGGTTGGCAGCAGAGCGGCCAGATTGGCCATCAGGTCGAACTCGTTCGCGCCCTCGACCTCGTCAAGCAGGCCGTGCGCCGTCTCGCGGATGTGATCTTCCATCTTGGCAACCTGGCGCGGTGTGAAGGCTCGACTGACCAACCCGCGAAGCCGCGTGTGGTCGGGCGGATCGAGCGACAGCATCGAGGGTTGCAGTTCGTTCTCGATCCGTTCGCCGATCCCCCGCCGGTTGCGTGTGCCGACCGGTCCCCGCCGATTGGAGAAGACCTTGAAGTTGCGCAGCACCGCGTCGACGTCGTCGTACTTGGAAACAACCAGCGCGCCCGTCAACGGACTGGGGTGGAACGGATCGCGTTCCCTGAGTTCCTTGTAGGTCGGGTATGGATCGGCGATGAAACTCGGATCCAGCGGGAACCAGACGACCCCGGACTGGATTCGCTCCTGCGCCAGCCTCGCCTTGATGTAGACAGGCGCGATGACTGATCGGATGGCGGTTGCGAGTGGCATGTTCGGCTCGATTCAATCTTTGTGGAGCGTGTGACCTAGTCGAGGGGATGATCCCAGTCGACCATGATCACATCGCACTCCTCGCCGGCGTGGATGCGTTCGCGGTCCTCTGGACAGACAGCGTACCCATTGGCGAGTGCCATCGATGTCAATACCCCACTGCCCTGCGGGCCGGTGAGGCGGGCGTGCCAGCGGCCGTCCTCGTCAAGGTCAAGGATCGCCCGCGCGTACACGCGCCGCCAATCGGTGTTGACGATGTCCTCGTCGGCGATCGCCTTCACGATCGGGCGAGGTTGGGGCTGCCGACCCATCATCTGGTAGATCGCCAACCGACCGAACAGCTCGAAGGCGAGCAGCGACGACACGGGATTGCCGGGCAGTCCGATATGCGGCACACGCCGACCGTTCGGGGCTTCGAATTCGCCAAACGCCAATGGTTTGCCGGGCTTCATCTTGACGGTCCAAAAGTCGATCGCGCCCTCGCGAGCGAGCACTTCCTTGACCACGTCGAAGTCGCCCCGCGAAACGCCGGCCGACGTGATGACGAGGTCGCAGGATTCCAGCGCTTCATTGATCTTCGCCGTCAGCGCCGGAATCGTGTCCTGCGCGATACCGAAGCGCTTCGGCTCTCCGCCGTACTGGGTGACCAGCGCGCTCAGTCCGTATGAGTTCGAGTCGTAGATCTTGCCGGGCGCGGGCGCTTCTCCTGGGCTGAGCAGCTCGTCTCCTGTCGAGAGGATCGCCACCCGAGGTCGGCGGACGACATCGACATCGCGGACGCCGAGCGACGCGAGGACCGCCACCTCCGGTCCGCGCAGCACCATCCCGGCGTTCAGCACCTGCTGACCGTGGCGGACGTCTTCCCCTCGGCGCCGAATGTTGTTGCCGGGACCAGCCGCCTTCAGGATTCCGACATCTTCAATCTTGACGTGCTCCTGGCCCGGCGCGCGAAGTCCAAACTCGTCGGTCTCCTCGAACGGCACAATCGTGTCGGCGCCGTCGGGCATCGGCGCACCCGTCATGATCCGCACGGCTTCGCCCGCTCCGACGGAATCCTCGTAGAGGTATCCCGCTGCAAGCTCGCCAATCACGCGCAGTCGGACCGGCGTGGATTCCGTCGCTCCGTCGGTGCTCGCCGATTGCACGGCGTAGCCGTCCATGGCGGTGTTGTCGTGCGGCGGGATGTCGAACGGCGCGCTGATGTCGGTCGCCAACACCTGCCCGACCGCGTCATCGATGGCTCGGGTCTCCGACGGCAGCCGGGGGCAAAACGAGAGGATGCGGTCGACCGCATCCTCTACCGGAAGCATGTCCACCGGTGGCTCTGTCGGGCGCGCCGACGTGTTCTGCGACGTCATGTTGAAGCTGCTGTTCTAGATCAGACTTGAATCGTCAGACAGGTCGTTGTGCGCTTGACCCCGGCAACCGTCTGGATTGAATCGGTGATACAGCTTCCGAGGCGTTCGAGGTTCTCCGCTTCCACCAGACAGATGACGTCGAACGGACCGGTCACCAGTTCGACCGTTTTGATTTCACCCTCGCTATGAGTGATGTCACCCAGCGATAGCGCTACTTGCTTGGCCGTGCCGACTTCTGTTTCGATCAGGATGTAGCTCTTCACTGCCATGTCGATAGCTCCAGGATCTCGGATTGCGCGCGACCGTGAGAATGGGACAAGTTTACTATCCGCGCCATGCCCCTCGAAGAGACGGACGGGTACGATACGAGGCGTACGACTGAGTTTCTGTTGTGGGAATGACGCTGTGGTCGATCTCGAGTCGTTGGAGGCAGAGGCGCGGGCGTCGCTCGCCGACGCGGGCGACGAGCCCACGCTGGACGCCTGGCGAGTGGAGTGGCTCGGTCGACGAGGCCGACTGACGACCGTCCTGCGCGGCGTCCGGGAGCTTCCCGCCGAACAACGCCCCATCATCGGCGCGGGCGCGAACCGGCTCAAAGGGACGCTGGAGGATGCAGTCTCTGCCCGCCGAGCCGAGCTGCTCGCGGCCGCGGACGAGGGAACCTCAATCGACGTCACGCTGCCCGGCCGTCGCCCGCCTCTGGGCTCGTTGCATCCGGTCACGCTGACCCGACGCATGATGGAGCGCACGTTCCGGGATATGGGTTTCGATGTGGTCGAAGGGCCCGACGTCGAGTTGGAGGAGTACAACTTCGACCGGTTGCGAATCCCGGCCGGTCATCCCGCGCGGGACATGTGGGACACGATCTGGATCGCCGACGACGAGTCCGGCGGCCCGCGTCAGCTGCTACGCACGCACACGTCGCCGATGCAGGTTCGCTACCTCGAACGTCGCAAACCGCCGATTCGAGTGATTGTTCCCGGCACCTGTTACCGCTACGAAGCAACAGATGCCACCCACGAGTGGATGCTGACCCAGATCGAGGGACTCGTGATTGACCGCGATCTCTCGTTCGCGCACCTCAAGGGAACGCTGGAGGCGTTTGTCCGGCGCATGTTCGGCGCGGAGATCGAGACCCGATTCCGTTGCGACTACTTTCCCTTCGTCGAGCCCGGCGCCGAGCTCGGCGTTCGCTGGCATGGCGACTGGCTGGAAATCCTCGGCTGCGGCATGGTCCATCCCGAGATCATCGAGGACGCCGGTCTCGACCCCGAGGAGTACACAGGATTCGCCTTCGGCATGGGTGTCGAACGGGTGGCCATGCTGCGTTACGGCGTCCGCGACATCCGCCACTTCTACCGCAACAACGTGCGTTTCCTGCGTCAGTTCGAGGGGCGTCGCTGATGGACGTTCCGCTGAAGTGGCTGGCGCAATACGTCGACTGGGACATGACGGTCGAGGAACTGGCGCACCGTCTCAGCATGGCCGGCGCCGAGGTCGAGGCGATCAAGCGCAGCGGCAGCGAGTGGGAACAGGTGGTCGTCGGACGAGTCGCCGCGGTTGAGCAGCATCCCAACGCCGACCGATTGCGACTGGCCACGGTTGACTTCGGGGCAGACGAGCCGCTGCAGGTGGTTTGCGGCGCGCCGAACCTGGCCCAGGGTCAGACGATTGCCTTCGCGCAGGTCGGCGCGCACCTGATCGATCCCAGCACGCGAGAATCGCGTCGACTACGGAAGGGCAAGATTCGCGGCGTGACCTCCCTCGGAATGGTCTGTTCCGAGCGGGAGCTTGGGCTGTCGGACGAGCACGAGGGCATCCTCGTGCTCGATACCGATGCCGCGCTGGGAACGCCGCTCGCCGATGTGCTCGGAGATGTCGTGCTCGACATCAAGCCGACGCCGAATCGACCGGATCACTTTTCCATCCTTGGCATTGCGCGTGAAGTTGCCGCATTGACACGCGGCGCTGTTCGCGAGCCATCGGCTACGTACCCGGAATCGACGGTCTCGGCCCATGACCGCACCAGCGTCGAGATCGACGACGCCGAGGGCTGCCCTCGCTACACGGCGATTGTGATTGACGGCGTGACCGTCGGACCGTCGCCGGAGTGGATGCAGAATGCGCTGTCGTCGGCCGGATTGCGGCCGATCAACAACATCGTCGACGTCACCAACTACGTCATGTTGGAGTGGGGACAACCGCTGCACGCCTTCGACCACGAGATCCTCCACGAAGGCCGGATCGTGGTGCGTCGCGCCCGCCCGAACGAGCTGATCGAACTGCTCGACGGTTCGGAACTGAAGCTGGAATCCGACGATCTCGTCATCGCCGACGCGGATCGGGCCGTCGCGCTGGCAGGGATCATGGGCGGTGCGGATTCTGAAATCTCGGGCTCGACCACGACCGTCCTGCTGGAGACGGCGAACTTCCAGGAATCGTCGATTCGCCGCAGCCGGGCGCGGCATACCGAGAGCGGCACGGAAGCAAGCCGCAGGTTCGAAAAATCGCTCAATCCTGAACTCGCCGAACTCGCCGCGCGGCGTGCGGCTGCGTTGATCGTCGAGACAGCCGGTGGCACGGCATTCGCCGGGATCGTCGACACCTTCCCCGGCAAAGCACATACTCCACAGGTCGTCGTCACACAGCGGCGGATCGGCCAGATCCTCTCCGTTCAGCCGAGCGTGGAAGAGGTGCGCGGCATCCTCTCCGCTCTGGGCATCTCGAATCGCTGGTTGCCACCCGATCGATTCGCCGTCAGCTGCCCGCCCTGGCGTTCCGACATCGCCGTCCCGGACGACGTCGTGGAAGAGATCGGCCGTGTCCTCGGATACGACAATCTCCCCTCGGAGCCGCTGCCCGGCGCAGTCCCGGATCCAGACATCGATCGGGAGCGAGATCTCGGCGAGCGCATCCGGGATGTCCTGACTGGTCTCGGACTGCGCGAGATCATCACCTACGTCACGGTTCAGGAGTCTGAGTTGTCCGTGACCGCGTCCGAGGCGACCTCCGCCACATCCTCCGTCAGGCTGCAGAACCCGATGAATGCGGCCCAGGACCGTCTGCGCACCAGCCTGCGGCCGCGCGGACTCGAAACTTTCGGGACCAATCAGCGAGAAGCTCGCGGTGGACTCGGCATCTATGAGGTCGGGAAAACGTTCGAGGCACGACCCGGTCGACAACCGATCGAAGAGCGTATGGTGCTAGCGCTGGTCGGCGGCGAGGCGCCAGCTTCCGTACACGGCGAGGCGGCCAGAGCGCTGGATTTCTATGACGCCAAAGGTGTGCTCGAGCAGCTCGCGGCGGGCCTCGATGTTGAATTCGGCTTGCAGAGCGGCGCTGAGGATGCCGCGCTGGCCGGCGGCGAGTCGGCGCAAATCTCGGTGCGCGGCAAACCCGTCGGAGTCCTGGGCAAGTTGACCCCGAGCCTCGCCGCTCAGTTCGGGATCGAAGGCGACGTGTTCGCGCTCGAGCTGTCGGTTGCGCGCCTCGCTCCTCTGCTTGGGGAGTCGGAGACGGTGTCCTCGCCGTCGATTTATCCCGTAGCCGTCGAGGATTTGGCGTTGATCGTGGATCGCGACACCGCGGCCGGCGAACTTGCCGCCGCCATCGGAGGGAATGGGCTCGTCGAGGCGGTCGATCTGTTCGACATCTACGAGGGCGATCAGATTCCGGCCGGGAAGAAATCCTTGGCCTTCCGCGTCTACTACCGATCGCCCGATCGGACGCTCAGCGACCGCGATGTGGAAAAGGCGCGCCGTGGCATCGTGCGACGCTTGGAGTCGCAGTTCAACGCGACGCTGCGAGATTCATAGACGTACACTTGGCATAAGCCAGCAGTCTCTCTGTTCCCTGCTTGTCGTACTCGATTCTTCGCCAACTTATGGTGTTGGCACTCTCTACCGGAGAGTGCCAGAATTGGAATCGAAGACAAACGACGCGGAAGGAACCGATCATGACCTACGTGCATCCGAACCTGTCCGAGAACTATGGCAGCGCTTTCGATCTGGGAGACCTCACGCACAGACTGAACGATGCGAGCGACCACTTGCAGCTCGCCGCAACCCTCTATGACGCGACCGCCCTCCCGCCCATCGAGCTGCGGCGCGTAATGCGGGCCATGGCCCGACGAGAGGGAGCCGCGTCGTGGGAATCCGCTCACGAGCTGGTCGTCCGGCGACTGCGCGCGTTCCTCCAGCTCAATATGGAGGACGCGCGTGTCGCCGCACGCGCGTTCGCGGACGCGCACATCGATTTGCCCCATGAGTGGCGCGAGCGCAACCGCGAGGTCGAGTTTGACGTGATCAAGAACGCGCTACACATGCGCGAGTTCATCGCGCTGACGCACATCCTCCCCTGGTTGAAGGATGAAGACGCTGGCGACTGGCTGGCTGACCATCTGCCAGAGGCGGACGCGGCTGACCTGGCCTTTGACGCAAGCGGTACGCCGGCGCTGTCAACAGGCTCCTGACCGACGCGACCGCGCAACCAAACGGAAGCCCGGCGCCCTCTCGAGGGGCCCGGGCTTTCTTGTGTTCCGGTGCTGCTGGGTGCTCAGCCGGCGTTGGCCTGCTTGACCACGGCGCTGAACCCGTCCGGGTCATGCAGCGCCATTTCGGCCAGGACCTTGCGGTCGATCTCAATGCCCGCCTGCTTGAGCGCGTGGATCAGACGGCTGTAGGTCGTGCCATTCAGCCGCGCGGCGGCGTTGATCCGCTGAATCCAGATTCGGCGCATGTCGCCCTTGCGCTCGCGACGGTGTGCGTAGGCGTACGAGAGCGCGTGCAGGCGGGATTCCGAGGCTCGCCGGTACAGGCGATGGCGAACGCCGTGATGCCCCTTGGTCTGCTTGAGAACCTTCTTGTGTCGCCGACGTTCTCGCGGTCCGCCCTTGACTCGTGGCATGACTGGGTTCCTGTTCTGCGGTGCTGAGTGCTGCGCTGCGGACGATCGCTAGGGCGAGCCGTATGGCAGCAGGCGCTTGACCCGCTTCTGGTCGCCGGAACGCTTGACTTCGTGCATCCGGCTCTGCGCACGCAGGGTGCGCTTGCTCTTCTTCTGCTTGTTGTGGCCGCGATAGCCCTTCATCCGCAGCACCTTGCCCGTGCGCGTGACGCGGAATCGCTTGGCGGCCCCCTTGTGGGTCTTCATTTTCGGCATCGGTGAGCGTCTCCAGCACAGCCGCTCATCATCAACGACGCAGCCGCGCGTCTCCTCAGCTTAGGAGCAAATCGCACTGAGTCCAATGGGACCGAACACACACCGCGGCCGCGATCAGACAGGCAACATTCGGTCGCGGGCTGTCCGACGCGCTGCGGCAGACTAGCTCGCTGCTTCGCTCGCCGCGTCGGCCTGCTTCTGGTCCTCCTCGGGCTCCACTGCCGACTTCGCGTCCGCGATCGCCTTGGCCTTGACCTTGTCCTCGGCCACGATCACCGACATGAACCGGCCCTCGGTCGAAATCGGCTTTTCGATAATCGTCGGAACCTCGTTCTGCTCGAGCGTGTCAAGCATCTCCTGGATCCGTTCCTGACCGATATCCCGGTGCGTGATCTCGCGCCCCCGGAAGGTGATCGAGATCTTAACCTTGTCCCCGTTCCGCAGCAGTCGAGCGGCCGTCCGACCCTTGGCCTCCATGTCGTGCCTGCCGATGTTCGGGCGCATCTTGATCTGATGCAGGGCAGAACCCTTCTGTCGGCGCCGACCTTCGCGTTCACGCTTGGACTGTTCGTACTTGAAACGACCATAATCGAGCATTTTGGCGACCGGTGGCCGCGCGTTGGGCGCGACCTCAACCAAATCGAGTCCCTGCGCGCGCGCAAGGTCCAGCGCCTGCACGGTCGGCATGATCCCAAGCTGTTCGCCCTCGGCCCCGATCACCCGCACCTCTCGAATGCGAATCGCTTCGTTGACGCGCTGCTCTTTCTGTTCTCGTTGATCCTTGACTGCCAGGGCGAATCTCCTTCGCTACGAGCCGCTCATTCGTTGGCTCCGTTGAGGCAGATGGTAGGTCCGCCGACGCGCGGATTCAAACTGCGCCGGTCTACGTCCGCTCCGTCACGCCGCCTCCGTGTCGATCACGAGCATCAGATCGCCCTGATCGACCGCGTCCCCTGCCTCCACATCCACTTGTGCGATTGTCCCGGCTGCCGGCGAGCGAATCTCATTGTTCATCTTCATCGCCACGATCACGAGCAGCGGATCGCCCTCCTCCACGTGATCGCCCGGGCCAACCAGGACTTCGGTGACCTGACCGGTCATCGGAGCAGCCAGCCGCACCTCGCCTTCGATCATCGGGCCGGAGTGACTCAGCACCCCGGCGCTGCGTTCGATCTCCGCCGAGTAGCGGTCGGGGCCGATGAACAGCTCCAGCGTCATGCCGTCTCGGCGGATCGCCAGCGGCGTGCTCTCTCCGTCGATCCACAGCCGGAACAGCGTGCTGTCGTCGAGCGACTCCAGCTCGAGCGAGTACTTCTCGCCGCCGAAGTCGGCGAGATAAGCGCCGTTGCCATCATCGTCGATGGCAACCTCCTGCAGCCCGCCCTGCACGATTAGCCGGTAGTTCTTCGCCATCCCTGCTCCACGGGGAATCGTCGACCGCGCGCCGACTGAGCCCAGGCTCGCCGTGGCGGTTGCGGTCCGTTGCGTTCCAGATCGGCCCGCTCGCCTTGCGTGTGGAAGAACAGCGCCGCTGCCAACGCGGCCTCCACACTGTGCGCCGGACGGTCGTCAGGATTGAGGATCTCGTTCTCCTCCACGTACAGCGTGTGGATCTCTCCGTCGCGGAAGCAGTCGTCATCCATCAAGGCCTGATGAAACGGAATCGAGGTGCTCACGCCGATCACCAGGTACTCGCCCAGGGCACGCTTCATCCGTCGGATGCATTGATCTCGCGTCTCGCCCCACGTGATCAGCTTGCCGATCAGCGAGTCGTAATGCGCACTCACCCCAACGCCACGCGCCAGCATCGAGTCGAGCCGCACACCTGGGCCATCGGCCTCTCGGAACCAGGCGATCGGTCCCACCGATGGAGAAAAGCCGTTGTACGGGTCTTCAGCCGTGATTCGACATTCCATCGCCCAACCGCGGATGGGGCGCTCCGCCGCTGTGTAGCCAAGCGGAAATCCACCGGCGATTCGGAGTTGATCTTGCACCAGATCCACGCCGCGGACCAACTCCGTCACCGGATGCTCGACCTGTAGCCGGGTGTTCATCTCCAGGAAGGCGAAGTTGCGTCCGTCCGGCGCGTGGGGGTCGTCCCAGACCAGGAACTCGACGGTGCCGGTTGACGTGTACGAGCATGCGCGGGCCGCGTTCGTTGCGGCCTCCTCCATCCGCGCGCGCAACTGAGGTGACATGCCCGGCGCGGGGGACTCTTCGACCAGCTTTTGCCGTCGCCGTTGGGCCGAGCAGTCGCGTTCGCCCAAACACACGATGTTGCCGCGTGTGTCGGCCACGACCTGAATCTCAATATGCCGCGCCGGCCGCAGGAGCTTCTCCACAAACACGGCTCCGTCGCCGAACGCCGTGATCGCCTCCTCCTGAGCCTGCTGCACCGCCCGATCGATCTCACCGGCCGCTTCGACGATTCGAATACCCCGCCCGCCGCCGCCGGCGGCTGCCTTGATCACGACCGGATAACCAATCTCGTCGGCCATCTGGCGCGCTTCGGAGGGATCGACCAGTGGGTCGATGGCGCCCGGGATGATCGGAACGCCCGCCTGCTTCATTGTCCGTCGCGACTCAATCTTGTCGCCCATCAGCTCGATCGCCTCGGGCGACGGCCCCACGAACACGATGCCTTGCTCGCGGCAGGTGCGGGCAAAGTTCGCATTCTCCGATAGAAAGCCGTATCCCGGGTGGATCGCATCCGCACCGGTCTGCTTCGCTGCGTTGATCACCGCGTCGATCGACAGGTAGCTCTCGGCCGGCGCCGGTCCGCCGATGCGGACTGACTCATCCGCCATACGCACATGCCGTGCCCGCCGGTCAGCGTCGGAGAAGACCGCCACCGTCTCGATCCCCAGGTCGCGCGCACCGCGAATCACGCGGACCGCTATCTCGCCGCGATTCGCGATCAGGAGCTTCTTGAACGGGCGCTGGTAATCAGTCATCCGCTGCCTTCTGGGATTCGTCGCCGCCCACTTGGAACCACCCGATGCTCGCGCTGGTGGCCTTGCAAGCGGCCGTATGGATCATACCCGCCGAGATACGAGGAGAGTATCCAATGCGCGACGCGGTTCAGGAGGGCTGGTTCGCCCGCGAGCGGTACTGACCGCTCAGCATCTCGCGAATCGCCGCCAGCGGCATCGCTCCCAGGTCTTCGCCGTTGCGGACTCGCACGGCAGCCGACTGTGACTCCACTTCGCGGTCTCCAATGACCAGCATGTAGGGAATCTTGCGCCGCTGGCCGTTGCGGATCTTGGCCTGCATCCGCTCGTTGCCGTCGTCCACGTCGACCCGCAACCCGGCCTGCTGCAGTTCGGCTGCGACCTCGTGTGCCCAATCGAGGTGGCGGTCCGCGATCGGAATGCAGCGCGCCTGCGTCGGAGCGAGCCAGAGCGGAAACGCCCCGGCGTAGTGCTCGATCAGAATGCCCAGGAAGCGCTCGAAGGATCCGTGAATCGCTCGGTGAATCACGACGGGTGTGCGTCGCTCCCCGTCGTCAGCCACGTACACGCAGCCCAGCCGAGCCGGTTGGATCAGGTCCAGTTGAATCGTTGAGAGTTGCCATTCGCGGCCCATCACGTCGGAGACGAACAGGTCTGCCTTGGGCCCGTAGAACGCGGCCTCCCCCTCCTGCTCCACATAATCGATCTCGGCCTGATCGAGCGCGTTGCGCAACGCCGACACCGCGGTGCGCCATGCCTCCGGATCATCGACGTACTTGCCACCCTCGCCGGGCAGCGACAGCTCGTAGCGGAAGTTCGGCATCCCGTACGTGCGGAACAGCGTCTGAACCAGCTCCAGCACTCGAGCGACCTCATCCGAGATCTGATCGGGCGTGATGAAAATGTGGCAATCGTCCTGGGTCAGCGAGCGCACCCGCGTCAGTCCCGACAATTGACCGGACTTCTCGTAGCGATAGAGCGTCGCGTACTCCGCGTAGCGCAGCGGCAACTCGCGATAGGAATGCAGCGAGTTGTTGTAGAGCATCATGTGGACCGGACAGTTCATCGGCTTGAGGAAGTAGGCGTCTGCCACGTCTCCGTCCTCGACTTCGTCCGGGCGTTCATGCATCGCCGGGAACATGACGTCGGCATAGTTGTCAAGGTGGCCGGATCGGCGGAACAGTTCGCCTCTCGCGAGGTGTCCGGTCCAGACCTCGCGGTAGCCTCGCTCGTCCTGCAACTCGCGGATCAGCCGCTCCATCTCGTGCCGAATGATCGCTCCATCCGGAAGCAGCAGGGGAACCCCGGCTCCGACCAGTTCCGAGAAGGCAAACAGGTCCAGCTCGCGTCCCAGTCGGCGGTGGTCGCGACGTTGGGCTTCCTCGATTCGCGCAAAGTGTGCGTCAAGCTCCTCACGGGTGGGGAAGAGCGCGCCGTAGACCCGTTGCAGTTGCGGCCGTTTTTCGTCGCCGCGCCAGTACGCGCCGGCGACATTGGTTAGCCGAAACGGGCCAATCTGCTTGGTCGACTCGACGTGACCGCCCCGACAAAGGTCAGTGAATCCGGCGTGCGTGCAGATCCCGACCTGACCCGACTCGGCCGAAAACTGGTCGAGCAACTCCTGCTTGAACGGCTGGTCATCGAACCGTTCGCGCGCCTCGGCGATCGGAATCTCGTCCCAGACGAACCGGTGATTACGGCGGATCTCCTTGCGCATCCGCTTCTGAATCTCGGAGAGATCCTCGGGCGTCAGCGGGCGGGGCAGGTCGAAGTCGTAGTAAAAGCCCGTGTCGATCGGCGGACCGATGCCAATTTTGCCGTCGGGAAACATCTCCAACACGACCTGGGCCAGCACGTGCGCGGCCGAGTGTCGCATCCGCTGCAGCCAATCGGCGTCGTCGACGTCGCCTCGCCCAGCTACGGCGACAGCGGCGGCTTCGTCCGCTTCCATGACCGCGCCCGAGTCGTACGGGTCGTCTGCCATCCGCCTGCCATCAGCGCTGGCTCCGCGCAAATCGCCGGTCGATCTGCCGCCGAGGAACCTGTCGGAAGAATGGTGGGCGATACTGGACTTGAACCAGTGACCTCTGCGATGTCAACGCAGCGCTCTAGCCAACTGAGCTAACCGCCCGCACCTGTCCGGTGTCGATTCATCGTATGCCTCGCCCGTCGGCTTGGTCAACGAACGGCGCCATCGGCCTCACCCGTAACACGCCCGCGACAACCTCTACAATTGCTGTCAACTCGTTGACGTTCTACGTCTCGTTGGCTAGCTTGCAGGCCAAGCCGACCAAGGGGCGGCGACGAGCATCTGAACATTGAGCGGGTTTGGGGACGCAACATTGAGTCAGCCAGCCACCCGGCATGGGAGTCGTGCAGTCCGTGTAAGATTGGGGGACGCCCCGGCGCAGCCGGTGTCGGGAGCGACCCGTGCGCGGGGGCCGCTAGCTCAATTGGCAGAGCAGCTGACTCTTAATCAGCAGGTTCGGGGTTCGAGTCCCTGGCGGCTCACCAGATTCACCAATGGATTCGGCGATTTGTCAGCCCCGTCGCACCTCTCGCCCGAGGAAGCCGGCCTGCCGGCGGTCTTCGCGCGGGCAGGGGAAGTGTCGGAATTGGCAGACGAGCATGATTTAGGATCATGTGCCGCAAGGCGTAGGAGTTCGAGTCTCCTCTTCCCCACCAACGCTCGCTCGGCCCTGAACCGGTCGGTCGTGTTGCGAACATTGGAACCACAGGCGTCGCTAAAGGAGTGCTCTTATGGCTGACCCGCTTTTGAGTGTCCAGAACCTCTCCACCAGTTTCTTCACCTCTGAAGGAGTCGTTCAGGCGGTCAACGATGTCTCCTACGACCTGATGCCCGGCGAAACCCTGGGCCTGGTCGGCGAGTCCGGCTCCGGCAAGAGCGTCTCCGCGCTCTCCTTGCTGCGCCTGATCCCCAACCCGCCGGGCAAGATCGTCAATGGCGAAGTCTGGTTCGACGGCGAAGAGCTGATGAGCGTGGACGACTCGCGGATGCGCGAGATCCGCGGCAATGACATCGCCATGGTCTTCCAGGAGCCCATGACTTCGCTCAACCCCGTCTTGACCATTGGTCGCCAGCTCACCGAGGCGATCGAACTGCACATGGGCCTCGGCCGAAACCAGGCCAATGAGCGGGCAATCGAACTGCTCAACATGGTCGGTATCCCTGCCGCGGAGCAGCGCCTGTTCGACTTCCCGCACCAGTTCTCCGGGGGCATGCGTCAGCGCGTGATGATCGCGATGGCGCTCTCCTGTGACCCCAAACTGCTGCTCGCAGACGAGCCCACAACGGCGCTCGACGTGACAATTCAGGCACAGGTGCTTGAAGTGATGGCCCGCCTCAGCCGCGAGCTGGGCACCGCCGTCATCGTCATCACCCACAACCTTGGCGTGGTCGCCCGCTACGCCGACCGCGTCAACGTGATGTACGGCGGGCGCATCGTCGAGAGCGGGGCCGCGACGGAGATCTACGCGCGCCCCAAGCATGCCTACACGCTCGGACTGCTCGAGTCGGTGCCTCGACTCGACGCCCGGACCGGTCGTCTGATCCCGATTGAAGGCACCCCGCCAGATTTGACCAATATGCCCGACGGCTGTGCCTTCGCACCGCGCTGCCGCTTCGTGACCGACCAGTGCACGGACGAGCGTCCTGTGCTGCAGGAATTCGCGCCCGGACATCTCGTTGCCTGCTGGAACTCGGAAGCCGTCGCGTCTGAGGCTGACGCCATCCTGGCCAGCGCCCACACCGAGGAAATTCTGGAAGAGGAGACGGCCAATGTCTGAGAACGAACAACCCGACGTCGTCGAAGAGCCGCAGTCCCAGGACGAGGCCGCCGCCGGGACGATGACGCCCGAGCAGATGCGCGCGGCTGCGGCCGCGTCCGTTGGTCAGGCGGCGGCCGCCGTCGCCGAGTACACAGGCGGTGGGCGCACCGAACCGCACGACAACACCTTGCTCGAGGTCAGCGACCTCAAGATGTACTTCCCGGTCACCGCCGGCCTGTTGCTCAAGCGCAAGGTCGCTGACATCAAGGCGGTCGATGGCATCTCCTTCGCCGTCCGCGAAGGCGAGACACTCGGCTTGGTGGGTGAGTCCGGTTGCGGCAAGTCCACCACCGGTCGCGCGATCCTTCAGTTGTATCGGCCGACCGCTGGTCAGGTCTTCATGTCCGAGCCGCAGTACACCTCGCACATCGGCGCAGACGAGAACGGCGCCGAGGAAACGACTGCTCCCGCGCTCGGCGATGGTGGTCCGGTCGACCTGACCACGCTCGCCGGCCGCAATCTGCGCGCCTACCGTCGCCAGATGCAGATGATCTTCCAGGACCCGTATGCGTCCCTGAACCCCCGCATGAGCGTCGGCAGCATCGTCTCCGAGCCCATGGTCATTCACGGACTGCAGAGGGGTCGCCGCAAGGAGCGGGTTCGCGAACTACTCGAGACTGTCGGTCTCAATCCGTACTTCGCCAGCCGCTACCCGCACGAGTTCTCCGGTGGACAGCGCCAGCGCATCGGCATCGCCCGCGCGCTCGCCGTCGAGCCCGCGTTCATCGTCTGCGACGAGCCCGTCTCCGCGCTTGACGTCTCGATTCAGGCGCAGATCATCAACCTGCTTGAGGACCTCCAGGCCGACTTCGGTCTGACCTACCTGTTCATCGCCCACGATCTCTCGGTCGTGCGTCACATCTCGCACCGAATCGCGGTGATGTACCTCGGCAAGATCGTCGAGCTGGCCCAGTCCGACCGGCTCTACGAGAATCCGCTGCACCCCTACACGCAAGCGTTGATCTCCGCTGTCCCAATCCCCGACCCGGCGATGGAACGGCGACGTGAACGCCTGATCCTCACCGGTGATGTGCCCAACCCGATCGCGCCCCCGCCGGGCTGTAACTTCCACACCCGTTGTCCGATCGCCATCGACATCTGTCGTGAGGAAGACCCGGAATGGCGTGAAATCGTCGAAGACCACTTCGTCCGCTGCCATCGCGTGTAACGTCGGCAGCCGGACACGACCTACGAAACGGGGCCGATTGGCCCCGTTTCGCATATCTGGCACACGGCGCCCGGCCGCCTGACTGATACGATCCGGCGAGATGGATCCTGCTCGCATCCGCAACTTCTGCATCGTCGCCCACATCGACCACGGTAAGTCGACCCTGTCCGACCGACTGATGGAGGCGACCGCCACCGTCGATCGGCGCGACATGTCCGATCAGTTGCTTGATTCCATGGACCTGGAGCGCGAAAAGGGAATCACCATCAAGGCCCGCGCGGTGAGGATGGACTACCAATCCGCGACGGGCGGCGCGCACCGCCTGCACCTGATCGATACGCCTGGCCACGTTGACTTCTCATACGAGGTTTCCCGCAGCCTCGCGGCCGCCGAAGGCGCGCTGCTCGTCGTCGATGCCGTCGAAGGCATCCAGGCCCAGACCCTGGCCAACGTCTACCTCGCCATGGAGCAGGACCTCACCCTGATTCCCGTGATCAACAAGATCGACCTCGAAGTCGCTCGACCCGACGCGATCACCGCCGAGCTGGTCGACATCATCGGCTTCGGGCGCGATGAAATCCTCTACGTCTCGGCCAAGACAGGCGCAGGCATTGACGAGCTACTGGAAGCCATCGTCGATCGAATTCCCCCACCGACCGGCGATGCGAGCGATCCGCTCCGGGCGCTGATTTTCGACTCGGAGTACGACCCCTACAAGGGGGTCATCGCCCACGTGCGCGTCGTTGACGGCGACGCGAAAGGACAGGCTCCGCTTCGATTGTCCGCCACCAATCGCCGCTTCGAAGCGATGGAGGTAGGCAGTTTCTCGCCCGATCTGCGCCGCTTGGACTCGCTCTCAGCCGGAGATGTGGGATACGTCGCCACCGGCCTCAAAGATGTCGCCGATGTCCGCGTCGGAGACACGATGACGGTCGGCGGACGCAACCAACCCGATCCGTTGCCGGGCTACCGCGAACCCAAGGCGATGGTCTTCGCCGGCCTGTATCCGGCCAACTCGGCTGATTACCAGGAGCTCTCCGACGCGCTCGACAAGCTGCGGCTGTCGGACAGTTCCATCCAGTATCAACCCGAATCTTCGGCCGCGCTCGGCTTTGGCTATCGCATGGGTTTCCTCGGCCTATTGCATATGGAGATCGTGCAAGAACGATTGGAACGCGAATACGGTCTCGAGCTGGTTTTCACAGCGCCCTCGGTCGAGTACGAGGTCGAAGGCGTCGACGGACAGGTAAACCTGATCGAAAATCCCTCCGATCTGCCCGCCCCCAATCATGTGGCCGAGATTCGCGAGCCGTGGGTGCGAATCTCAATCATCGCGCCGCACGACTACGTTGGTCCGGTCATGGAAACGGTCACCGCGCGGCGCGGCGTGTTCGACCACATGGAGTACCTGCAGCGCACCAGTCAGCCGAACGGCGCCGGCGACGACGCCCCCGCCACCGGCGAGATTCGCGTCCTGCTCGAATACGAACTGCCGCTCTCCGAGATCCTGACCGACTTCTATGACGAACTGAAATCGAGAACTCGCGGCTATGCCAGCCTCGACTACTCGCTGATCGGTTACCGACCGGCCAAGCTGGTCAAGCTCGACCTGTTGATCAATGGCGAGCCCGTCGACGCGCTCTCCGCGATCGTGCACGCTGATGCCGCCGCCACCCAGGGGCGCGAACTTGCCGATCGCCTGCGCCGACTGATTCCACGACAGCTCTTCGACGTCCCGATCCAGGCGGCCGTCGGAGGCAGAGTCATCGCCCGCGAGACCGTGCGCGCCCTGCGCAAGAACGTGACCGCCAAGTGTTACGGCGGAGACATCACCCGCAAGCGCAAACTGCTCGCCCGGCAGGCCGAGGGCAAGAAGCGACTCAAGCGCGTCGGCAACGTCGAAATTCCCCAGGAAGCGTTCCTGGCGGTCCTGCAGCTCGGCAAGAACTAGGGCGCTAGGATGCTTCGGCTGGGGCCGCCACCGCGCCGTTACCGGCCGTGACGCTTGACGCCTCCACGTCCTCCTCTTCCGCTCCCTCTTCCTCCTCGACCTCGTCCTCCAGGGAAACCTCAAGCACACCGGCGGCTTCGGCGATCGAGCGCCGAATCTCCTCCAGCACTTCCGGCTCATCGGACGCTTCGCTCGCGAACGTTACAAGTTCGTAGAGCGCCTCGACCGGAATCAGCGCGTAGCCGTATGTCTCGCAAGCCTCGACCAGCGCCTTGGGGAACGGCTCGCGACGAATCCGAGGGTCCGTCTGGCGATGTCCGTTGGCTACGATGATCCCCTTGGGACGGGCTCGACGGCGCAGGTAGTGCTCCTCCACTCGCTGCTGGAGCGTCAGGTACAGACGATCGCTGACCGCGCCCGTGGCCGACGCCAGCTCGAGCAGCGCGATCTCCGAGCCGTCGCGAATCTCCGCATCCCCGCTCGTTCCAGAGACCGAGTATCCAAGCACGCGGAACGCATCATGCACGATCTCGCGGAACGATGCATTCTCGCTCTGCCAGAGCATGCCCTCGAAGCGGGTCGAATCGACAACCAGCGTCTGCGATTCCTTGACCCGGCGTTCGGCCTGCTTCAACTCCGCCTCTGCCTCCGCCAACTCGTCTCGCGCCGCCGAGGCTTCGGGCGTGTCATATCGCCGGACCCAGACCGGCGCGGTCGACAGATCAGGCTCTTCGACGAGCCGCTCAATCATCTCCAGCAGCGACGCGCTGAACGCTTTGCGCTGCGTCGACGCCAGGTTGTCCGTCGGCGGCAGGGCCACAATCCGCCCGGGACCGATCCGGAACTCCGCCGCCACAGCCGCGCCGCCGACTGATCGTCCAACAATCTCAGCCTTGCTCGAAGCGGGCAGATCGAACATGGCGCGGAACCGAATGCGATTGGAAAGATCTTCGAGGAAGCCGCTCACCGGGTGTTGCGGAACCGTGATCTCCACGTCCTTGCCGTCAGCCGGACGCAGCGTCGGCCACTGGAACGGATCGTCCTCGGGCGTCGGGATCAGCGAATATCGGTTGAGCCCCGGAAACGAAGCGACTCCTGGGTGCCGGACGTTCGGGTAGACGAACATGACCATGAGCCCGCCATTGTCCAGCAACTGACGAAACTCCAACTGTCGCAGCTCAAGCAGCTCGCCCAGGCCGAAGTGGAACGCGCCCGACTCTCCCGAGCTCACCGCTCGACCGTCGGGCGCTTTGGCGTTGAGCGTGTTCGCCGCTATTCCCTCGATCTGTTCCGAGACAGCCTGCATATCGATGATGCAGGCGTCGTAGTCGAAGATTGACGCAGCGTTCGCGATGGAATGATTGTCGACACTGGGACTGGGTACCGGGCAGCCGAGAGAGATGATTCGCACTGGCTGCCCCCTCGCAGGCTGGTCAGCTCACCGGCTCACGGTCCGACCTGCTCCTCTGAGTTTACTCTGACAGGAGTCCGTCACCACCGGTGATAGAATTATGGTCGGTCGTGCTAGATGGGGAGCTAGCGGTGCCCTGTACCCGCAATCCGCTCTAGCGGGGTTGAATTCCTGGGTTGAGGGCGGCGACATGAGACCTACCGACGCCAAGCAGTGATGAAGCCTGGGTCCCGCGCGGCGGCCCGCCGTGAACCCCGTCAGGTCCGAGAGGAAGCAGCGGTAAGCGGTTGACAGGTCGGGTGACGCGGGAGTGCCTGGGCGGAGCCGGCTAGCGGAGGCAAGCTCATGGCGGCGTTCGAAGTCAGGTGCACGACCACACCCTTTCACTTCCGTTCACCACGCACCATTCGAGGCGCAGCATGAGCGGACGCCGACGGCGAGCCCGCCTGGGCCAACACTTGCTCCGTGACGATCAGGTGCTCGACCGCATCGTCGAGGCAGTGCCCGAACATCCGCAACCGATCCTCGAAATTGGCGCGGGCGACGGCATCCTGACGGAGCGGTTGGCAGGTCTGGGACGCCCACTGGCCGCCGTCGAGCTGGACGAAGGCATGGCCGTCCGCGCCAGGCGTCGACTGGCCAATGCCGACTCCGACGCCCGGACCGTCGTGATCGAACAAGACGTGCTTGAGCTCGATCCCGCCGAGGCGCTCGCGACGGTCGCGGCGAGTCCGCCATACGGCGTGGTCGGCAACCTTCCTTACGCCATTACCGCTCCGATCTTCCGCAAGTTTCTGGAGCAGGAGGCGCAACGACCTGAGTGGCTGCTCGTCATGATCCAGCGCGAAGTCGCCCAGCGAGTCACGGCCCGCCCCGGTCGCCTCTCGCTGATTGGCGTGTCCGTCCAGTTCTACGCCGACGCCGAGTTGCTGTTTCCCGTCGAGCGAGAGTCGTTCGACCCGCCACCGCAGGTGCGCTCCGCCGTTGTGATGTTGCGCGTGCGCGATCAGCCGATCGTTCACGTACCAAGCGTTGACCGGTTCTTTGAGGTCGTTCGCGGAGGATTCCGCAGCCCCCGAAAGCAACTACATAACGCACTGTCGCAGGGCGTCTGGTTGCCACCCGGCGGCGCCAACGAGTGGCTCGCGGGCTGCGACATCGATCCGGCCCGCCGGCCCGGGACGCTGACACTGGAGGAATGGGCGACACTCGCCTGGTGGCGCGAGGATCACATCGCTGAGTACGCCGAGCAGCAGTCATGACCACATGGATCACCAGGGCGGCCGCCAAGCTCAACCTCACGCTCGAAGTGATCGGCAAGCGCGACGACGGCTTTCACGACCTAGCCTCGATTGCAATCTCACTGGATCTGGCGGACGAGCTTCGTTTCACGCCCTCCAACTCCGCCCGATCGATTTCGTACCGGTCCGAGAGCGGTCGTCCGGTGTCAATCGAAACGAGCGATGACATCGTGACCCGAGCCTGGAACGCGCTCGATCGGCATGTCGGGACGCCCTCAGGAGCCTCGATCGAGGTTGTCAAGCGCATTCCTGTCACCGCCGGCCTCGGCGGCGGCTCCACCGATGCCGCCGCATTTCTTCGACTCGCGCGCACAGCCTGGGGCTTACCTATCAGCGACGAAGCGCTCTGCCGCATCGGGGCTCAGGTCGGCTCCGATGTTGCGGCCTGCATCGTCGGGGGGACCGTGCGCATGTTCGGCCGGGGGGAACGAGTCGAGCCGCTCTCGGGCCCCGCTGACGCACTCGAGGGATGCGCTGTGCTCCTGCATCGACCCGAGATACCGGTGCCGGCCGACAAGACCGCGACCATGTACCGCTCTCTACGTTCATCTGACTTCCGACCCGGCGACGCGACCGAAGCACTGTCGGCACGCATCATGAACGGCAGCCCTCCCACGCACGACGATTGCATCAATTCGTTCGACCGGCCAGCGCGTGAGGTGATGCAGGGCCTGACCCCGACCTGGCGCAAGATGGGCGCCGCGCTCGCTCGCTCGGCGCTTGAGTTGGGCGAAGAACCGGCCGTGCCATTGCTGGCCGGAGCGGGACCCACGCTTTTTGCCCTGCTCTCGCCTCAGGCCGCGAACAACGCCGTAGTGCAGTTGCAGCGTTCCAACGGCTTCACGGCGACAGCCAGGCCATTGAGCCGTTCCGAGGCCACCGAAATCTGGACCATCTGATCATGGAAGCCGTCGCTGCGCTGTTCTCTGGGTTTGTCGCCGGCGCAGCCGTGGGGGTGCTGGGGCTCGGGATCTTCGGACCGCTGTTGGTCAACGTACCCACGACCAACTGGCTGCGCCGACAATTCCCCGATCCGTCCAACTGGGTCATGGTCAGCCTCGGCGCCGCACTCGTCGTACAGGCCGGTTGTGCGGTGCTGGGTTTGCTGCTGGGCGTCCTCTTCCTCAACGTGGCCGACGGAGGCTCGTTCGGCCTCGGCAGTCCCTCCTGGCAGTTCACGGCCGGCATCATCGCCTCCGTAGCGCTGTTGACGCTCGGAGCCGTCGCCTGGCAACGCTGGCTCTGGCGTCGATTTGCTCTGACCGCCTTGCTCGCGACCGGATGTTACGGCTGGATGCTCCCCCATCTGGCATCTGCCTGACCGGCCGGGGGTTCTCCAGATCGGTGCGTATACTCAGGTGAATAACCCACTCCGACCCTGGACCTTGGAGACCACGTGGATCCTCAGTCGATGCCCGGCACGATTCTGGACGCACATATTCACACCGTTCGCGGCGCCGCCGATTCCGCCCTGCAACCGGCTGAACTGCTCGAGGAAGCGACTCGTATCGGCCTCACTGGCATCAACCTGAGTGAACACGATCGCGTCTGGGAGCGATACGACTGGAACCAGTTCAATGAGGAGATGGTCGACGCCGGGATCTACTTGAACCCCGGAATGGAAGTCTCCACTGACCTCGGCCACATCGTCGTCTTCGGCATCGACCAGTACTACCCGGGCATCCGATCGGCCGAGCGTTTGCGCGAGGTCTGCGACGAAATCGGAGCCTTCATGTCCGTGGCCCATCCCTTCCGCCACTTCTTCGACCCGGTCACCTTCCGTCGCAAGGGCGAAGAACCCTTCTCCATGACCCCTGAAGAGGCGGCCGAGAAGATGCACGTCTTCCAGGTCGTACATGGGATCGAAGTCGGCAACGGCGGCAACACGAGACGCGAGAACCTCTTCGCCCTCGAAGTCGCCCGTATCCTCGGCAAGCCCGTCACCGGCGGCTCCGACGCACACTCAACCTCCGGCATCGGCAGCTACGCGACCGTGTTCCCGGAGCGCCTCACGTGCCGCGAACATACTGTCCAACTGCTGCACGACGGGGCAACCGTGTGCTACGAAGGTCTCAACATCAACGAGTTCCGCCCGTTCGGACCCTGTTCCGACGACGAAACTCCGTAGATACCAACTGAACGCAACTGGCACGGGGCGTGTCTGACCGGATCTACGCCGCCATCGACCTGGAGATGACAGGTCTCAAGCCCGGCTTCGATGAGATCATCGAAGTCGGCATCGTCCGTTGCACCCCCGAACAGGTAG
Organism: Dehalococcoidia bacterium; assembly: GCA_965208665.1. Taxonomy (GTDB): domain Bacteria; phylum Chloroflexota; class Dehalococcoidia; order Bin125; family Bin125; genus Bin125. The sequence continues at coordinate 287,379 of CBDBPH010000002.1, read as the reverse complement.
TCGACCGCTGGAGCACGCTCGTGCGCCCGCTCGAGATGCCGCCGCTGCGCGTGCAGCGAATTACCGGCATCACGCCGTCGATGCTCGTCAACGCTCCCGCCTGGAGCGAGGTCGAGGATCGACTGAGGGAGTTGATCGATGGCGCCACGCTGATCGGTCACAACGTTCCCTTCGACGAACGGTTCCTCGAAGCCGCCGGTGTCGAACTCTCCCACCCCTCGATCGACACGCTGCCCCTCGCCCAGATCGTCGACCCGGCCGCTCCCTCCCATCGCCTCGGCGACCTCTGCAGCCGATACGACATCCAGATCGACGCAGCCCATCGAGCCCTCGCCGATGCCGAGGCGGCACGTCAGGTGTTGCTCGAACTGAGCAATCGTTTCGCCCGCCTCCCGACTCCGGCCCAGGATGCCCTCTCGGAGTTCGGCAGCAACGCCTCGGCCTTCTGGATGCCGGGGCGGGTCATCCGAGACTGGTCACTCGAGAGCGCGGAACGAGGGCTGGCGCAGCGCCGATCGCCGAGCGAGCCAACGAGCTCGCACGGACTGGCGCCAGTCGATCTGCCGCGCGGATCCCTCGAGGAGCTCGTACGCGCAGCCTTCGACTCCGCCGACGATCTCGACTTCGAGCAGCGCGACGAGCAACTCGCCATGGCGCTGGATGTAGCCAACACGCTCCAGTACGGCGGCGCACAGATCGTCGAGGCTGGCACCGGCACTGGCAAGTCGCTGGCCTATCTCGTGCCTGCGGCGTTCTGGTCGCTCAAGACCGGCAGCACCGTGATTGTCAGCACACACACGATCAACCTGCAGCAACAACTGGAAGGCAAAGACGTCGAGTTTGCGCGTCGTCTGATCGCGGGCGTCTCGACCGAAGCCGCCGAGGCGCTCAAGGCCACCGTCGTCAAGGGTCGCGACAATTACCTTTGCCAGCAGAGCCTCGATCGCGAGCTCGGCCGGGTCGCCGACTGGGAAGATCCAGTCCTGCTGGCCCGTGCCGCCGTCTGGAGGACGCTGACCAAGCGCGGCGACCGCTCCGAGCTGCGGATTCCCGCGCCGATGCTCTCGCGTTGGGACCAGCTATCCGCTCGCAACACCGCGTGTCTCTCCGACCGCACCTGCCGCTACGCGATGAACGGCACCTGCTTCCTGCTCCAGGTCCAGAGACAGGCAGCGACCTCCCACATCGTGATCGCGAACCACGCCCTGCTCGTCCGTGCATTGACCAGCGGCGCGATCACTATGCCGGAAGCCCCCGTCGTGATCATCGACGAATCTCACGCCCTGGAGGATGTCGCCACCGACCAACTCACCCTCCAGATGAGCGAGGCCTGGATGAACGAGCCGCTACACAGAGGCGCCGAAGGACCGGATGCCCTCGCGCGCCGCGCCGCACACGCCGGCCTGACCGCCGAGTCACAGCGCCTCACACAGCACGCCGCACAATCCGAAGAAGCCATCGACCGCTTCTACGAGCGGCTCGCTGCATACGCCTCCGAGCAGGCCGAAGGCGGAACAGGCAACGAAGACCGCGTCATCCTCAGTCCCGGAGCCCGCAACAGCCGGGCCTGGTCCGAGTTCGAACTCCTGTGGGAAGACACAAAGACGACGTTGGGCGCCTACGCACAGTCGATCGAAGCCATCTCAGATGCCGCCGCGGAGCAGGCCAAAGAGTCGCAGGGCGACGAGGAACGCGAGCTCAACTCCGTCACCCTGGAAGCGCGCAATCTGCTCGATGACTTCAACTCGCGAACGGAACAACTCTCCCGAACTGTCCTGGAACAATCCTCGGATGAAGTCGCCTGGGTCACCCGCGAGCACCGCAGATCCGGCGAGGCGAGCCTTCAGGCAGCGCCGCTCAACGTAGCGCCCCACCTGCAACCGCTCTGGAACGACCTGCACGCGACCGTTCTCACCGGCGCGACCCTCGCCACCAGCGCACAGGAGGACTCCGCCTTCGCCTACCTGCGCGAACGACTGGGCGTCGAAGATGCATCCGAGGCGCAATACGGATCCCCGTTCGACTACGAGCGCAACTGCCGAATCTATCTACCCACCGATGCCCTCGATGCCGACGACCACGAACACAACGATTCCGTAGCCAGCGCGGTTCGGATCCTTGCTGAGGCCGCCGGCGGTCGCACGATGGTCCTCTTCCGCTCCTATGCCGCCATGAACCAGGTCCACCGACGAGTCCAGAACGAACTCGAACAGGCCGGACTCGTTCTGCTCAGGCAGGGTCGCGACGGCGCCGCCGCGACCATCGTTGAAGCCCTGCGCAACGATCCAAAACTCGTCGTCTTCGGTGTGGCTGCGCTCTGGACCGGCGTCGACATCCCCGGCGACGCACTCTCCCTCCTGATCATGACCCGCCTCCCGTTCGTTCCGCCCACCGACCCCGTCCTCAGAGCGCGAGGTGAGCAGTACGACAACGAATTCATGGAGTTCTCCTTGCCGGCCGCCATCCTGCAGTTTCGGCAGGGAATCGGGCGGCTCATCCGAACGCAATCGGACCGCGGAGCCGCAGTCATCCTCGACGGTCGAATCACCAGCCGTCGCTACGGTCGACACTTCATCGATGCGCTCCCGCCGGCGCCGGTCATTCGAGAACCGATCAACCGGGTCGCCGAGGATCTCAAGCAATTCCTGCCCGCAGTCGGAGGCACCCCGTGAGTTCCGTCGCCGACTGGCCCCAGACTGTTCGCGGCGCGCGCGCGACCATCCGCCGTTTCGGGACGCAAGCGATCCAGGCCGACTGGCTCGCCGAGGCCGGCCAGGCAATCGCCGGTCGAGCGGAGCCATGCCTGATCGAACACCGGCTGGACGATGGCGACCAGGGCTGGTGGATTCACGGAGACGATCAGATCGTTGGCGCGATGTGCGGTCGGCTCGTCCGCCTGCTGGACGGGATAGATACGGTCGCCCTGGTCTGGACCTGGCTCGCGATTGACGCCCGCTGGCGCGCCTACGGCTATGGAGGCGCCGCCGTGCCCTTGCTGGAGCAGGCCGCCGAGATGAGCGGTGCGCAGATCGCGCTCGCGCCCCTGCCGCCCGACAATGGAGTGGCGCTCTACTTCTGGCTACGCTTGGGCTACACGCCGCTGCGTGATGTGGCCGTCCGCCCCGAGGATTGGCCGGCTGGTCTCCCGAGCAACGCGCTCTGGATGCAGCGCCGAATTGCCTAGCGACTACCCCGTCCACATCAATCGCAACCCGAGGAGTCCACGATGTCCCTGGTGCTTCCTGACGAGATTCACGAGCGGGTCAACGGCGCGCTCGACGAAGGCTTCCCCCTCTCGATGATGGCCGTCAGCACCGACTCACTGCCCGTCGTCAGTTTCCGAGGCAGTACCCAGACCTTCGGCGACGACGCCCTCGCCGTCTGGGTGCGAGGCGAGACCTCGTCCACGCTCGCGGCGATCGCTCAGAATCCCAACGTCGCGATGATTTACACCAACATGCCGTCGCGCAAGTTCTACATCTTCCGCGGACAAGCAGCGGTGACCACCGATCCCGCGGACCGGGATCGCATCTGGGAGGGTCAGCACGACCTGGAGAAGCAGCGCGACATGGAGCGAGCCGGTACGGCTGTCATCATCCGGCTCGAATCCGTCCAGGGCAGCGGCGTCAACCTGACCCGCGACTAGCGCTCGCGTCGCCGCTGCAAGGATCGCCGGAACAGTCGCCCGCCGCCAAGCCCCGCCATCAGCACGCCCACCCACAGCACGATCTGCTCCACCAGGCCGCCGAAGCCCGAGAAGGCCCATCCGAGCCAGATCCCCAGGCCCATCGCCGCAACGACCCCCGCCGTTGGCAGCCACCCGCGACGCTGATTCTCGACCCGCTCCATGCGCGAATCGTCAACCGACACCTGCGGCTGCGAAGCGGTCGCGCTCGCGCGACGTCGGCGTCGACGAGGTCGTTGACGCGGCATCTCAACGCCGCCGTCGCGCGAGATCGCGCGCCGTCGCGCCGCCGCTCGCTCTGCGTGCTCGCGGCTTGGACGGCTGCGCTGTGTTCTCCGCTGCAGGCGGCTCGTCAACCCTTGGTGTCGGCTCGCCGGCCTGCTCGGCCAGGCAGTTTCGACACGCGAACTGCAGCGCCATCACCTCGTCGTCGATCCACACATCACCGCAGTCCGGCCCCGTCGCTGTCGTCGTCAGGCGGAGATGAAAATACTCACCGCACCGATAACAGTCCGAACGGGCTTCAGGTTCGGCCGGTTCGCCGCAGACAACGCACGGCCAGGTGCCGTCGGAAACAGGAGCCTCAGTTGTCATCGCGACAATCGTATCCGCTGTTTCAATCGCACAACAGCGGAGCGATCCGCAGGGTCCAGCTCGCCATCCCAGATCAGCGCCTCGATCTCGGTGATCGTCTCCCCGAGCTCTGGTCCGGCCTGAATGCCGAGCGAAATCAGATCCGACGGCGAAATCGGCGAGCGTACCTCCGACCGACCCCTCAGATATGCGGATACCACCTCCGCCGATCGCCCCCCCCACAGCAGCGTCGCCGCCTCTAACGCCGGATCGGAAACGGCGCTCAACATGTCGGCAACTCGCGACGGTCGCCGAGTGTTGCCGAGACTCCTCCGTCTCCCTCGCAGCCAGACGCCTGCCGCGAGGGCAGTCCGCTCCGCTCGCCGCATTCCCACCGATCCTGGCAGCCAGTCGGAGACCGTCGAATCAGTCGCCAGCAGGCCCACGCTCGCCCAGAACATCTCCGCAGGTTGGCACGCGCGGAGCGCCGCCGACGGCAACTTCCATCGTGGTTCGCGCCCCTCCGGGATCTTCAACCGTCGCGCGACCCTCAGCGCGGAGGCGGCGTCTGGCTCCTGCAAGAGGAGCCGCCACGCGTCGCCGAAGCGCTCAGCCGTCAGCGCAGCGAGATGGTGACGATTTCTCGCGGCATCGCTCGCCGTCCGACGCTCGATCGAGGCGCCAATCCGCGACGCGTAACGTGCCGCCCGGATCAGACGCGTCGGGTCATCTCGAAACGATCCGGGATGCAATGTCCTGATCCACCCGCGCTCCAGGTCGGCCACCCCACCGAATGGATCGAGCAACGCACCCGCGCGGTCGCCGGTCAAGGCCAACGCCATCGCGTTGATGGAGAAATCGCGCCGACCCAGATCCACATCGATCGGCGCTGCCGACACCGACGGCAGCGCCCCAGGGGACGGATATCGCTCGCTCCTGGTCAGGGCAACGTCAATCCGTGTGTCGTCAGCGAGAGTCGCGCTCGCCGTGCCGAAGCGCTCGTGGATGACCGGCCTCCCGACCGCGGCCGCTGCAAGGAGCGGAACGAACGGTTCGGGATGGGCTTCGATCGCCAGATCGATGTCCAGCGGATTCCCTCCCTGGTCGTCCGATCCGGCCAACACGTCTCGAATCACACCTCCCACCACGAACAGCGCCTCGTCGCGCTCAGATGCGAAATGACATAACGTATGAACCAACGTTTCGGCGACAGGGGAACGCCGACGTATGAGCTGGATCACCCGCTCTGTCAGATCGTGGGTATGTAGCGTGTCCGAGATTGACCGACCCCGTTCATCTGCAGCCACGGTATTGGAGGCGCTCCAGGACCGCCTTCAGTATCGATTCGCCGACGACCGACTCTTGAGGCAGGCGCTGATCCATCGCTCATACCTCAACGAGTCTCCTGAGCTCGGGCTGGAATCCAACGAACGTCTCGAGTTCCTCGGCGACGCCGTCCTCGGCGCAGTCGTGGCCCGCCGCCTCTATCTCATCTTCCCCGACGCCGCAGAGGGCTGGCTAACCGTCGCCCGCTCACAGCTCGTGCGCAATGAGACGCTCGGACGGATCGGCAGCGAAATCGGCCTGGGCGCATGCCTGCTCATGGGAGCCGGAATCTCGAACGACGGCGCGCGAGACCGCTTCAGCGTGTTGAGCCGCTCCCTGGAAGCCGTATTCGGCGCGGTCTGGCTGGATGGCGGCGATCCCGCTGCCACCGATGTCATCCTGCGCTTGCTGGCCTCCAACTTTGATTCGCTGTCGGAGGACGACGTCGGACCGGACTCGAAATCTCAACTCCAGCAGCTCATCCAGGCGCAGGACGGCGCGCAGCCCACGTACGCCATCGTCGAAGAGACCGGGCCCCCGCACGACCGCTCGTTTCGCGCCATAGTCGAAGTGGAAGGGCGGGCATTGGCCGAAGGCGTGGGCCGCAGCAAGCAAGCGGCCGAAATGGACGCCGCCTGCCATGCCCTGGCGATGCTCGAGGAGCAGACCGTATGACACGACTCCGGGCGGTCGATCTGCATGGCTACAAGTCGTTTGCTGCCCGAACGTCACTGCAGTTCGATGAGCCCGTCACCGCCATCGTCGGTCCCAACGGCTCCGGCAAATCGAACGTGATGGACGCCCTCCGCTGGGCCATCGGCGCAGGCTCCGGCCGCGCCTTACGAACCAGGCGAGCCGAGGACGTCGTCTTTTCCGGAGGCCGAGACCGCGCCGCGAGCGGATTCGCCGAGGTGCGCGTCCAATTCGACAACAGCGACCGCTGGCTCGAGCTCGACGCGGCCGAGGTCGAAATCGTCCGTCGCGTTCACCGCGACGGCCAATCCGAGGTTCGGGTCAACGGACGAGTCGCACGTCTTAGGGATGTGCAGGACATGTTCCGCAACAGCGGCCTGGGTTCCGGCGGCTTCGCCCTGATGAGCCAGGGACTCGTCGACGAGATGCTCCGCTTGCGACCCCACGAGCGACGACAGGCGATCGAAGAGGTGGGCGGCGTTCGCCAACATCGCCACCAGATGGAAGAATCTCGCCGACGCCGACTCCGCGCCCAGGAACACCTCGAACGCGCTCGCCTCCTGCGAGACGAACTTGCGCCGAGGCTGAGGAGCCTGGAGCGCTCCGCTCGCCGAGCCCGGCGCCTCGGCGAACTGCAGCGCCAACTCGACGAAGCCCAACGCCGTTACTTCGCCGCCGCGGCCGCCGAGTCTGAGCACGACCTGCTCGCCCGACACGATGCGGCGCAGACGGCGGAGGCAGCCAGATCCGACGCCGAGCGCCGCCGCGACGACGCGACCAACGCTCTCGCAGCAGTCGAACGCGAAGCCGCGCTCGCGCGTCGCACCGTGGACGAATCCGCAGCCAGGTTGAGCGCTGCCAGATCGCAGCTACGAACACTCGAACATCAACAGGAACTCGACCAGCAGCAGCGCTCCTGGCTCAGTCGAGAGGTCTCCGATCTGTCCACCCGCCTCGGCCGCGAGCCGGGCGTTTCGTCCGCCGTCGACCTCGAGACCACTCAAGACGCCCTGGCGACCGTCAATGGCTCCCTCTCGGAGACCAGGAACCGACGCGATCAGCTCGAACGCGATCACGCCACAGCATCCACGCGCCATCAACGCGCACTGTCGGACGAGAGCATCGCCCGCAGCGACGCAACACGACTGGTCCGTCGTTGGAAGGCTGCCGCCGCGCAGGCGCACCTGACGGCCGACGTAGTCGTCGAGGCTGAGCGTGACGCCCGACGCTCACAAGCGGCGTCACAATCCGCCGAGCAAGAATTCGATCGCTTGTATCGAGACTTCGCGGTTGCTCGCGAAGGACTCGAAGAGCAGCAGCGGCAACGCACCTCTCTCTCGCGCCGCCTCGATCAGATCGACGCTCAGATCGAGGCGCTCCAGCAGCGCCTCACGCCGACCGACACCCTCCGCAAGATCGTCAATGAACGACTCAACGATCCGGCCCGCGCCGACGCCATATTCGGCGAGTTGATGGACGCGACGTTGCACGACAGCCTCGACGAGGCCATCGAGTCCGCCCGCGCGGGCCTCGATGCTGACGCCGGGCGTGTGTCCGCAATCGAGTCCTGTCGCGCCACCGAACTCATCGATTCCCTGATCGCCGCCGTCGAGTTCGTCGACGGAATCGAAGCAGCCCGTCGATCCGCGGCCCAGGGTCGAACTGCGATCACCCCAGCAGGGATCGTGGTCCGGCCCGACGGCCTCGTCCAAGCCGGCGGATCAAGACCCGGCGCGAGACGACATACCGAGCAGTTGAGCGAACTCCGAGCCGAGCGAGCCCAGATTCATTCCGAGTTCGATTCGCTCAATGACGAGCGCCAGACTGGCGAGGCACTGAGCGAGCTCGAGGCCGCGGTCACCGCCGCCAGGGTCCAACTCGACGAACGACGCGCCGCCGCATTCGAAGCAGCGGCCGCGCTCGATGCCGCCAATCGACGCCGCTCCGCGACCATGGCCGAACTTCGCGCCGCCCGGACCGACGCCGCGCAGCTACGCTCCAGGCTCGAAGAGGCGCGACGGCAACGCCGAAACACTGCACAGGCGCTGCAACGCGCTCGATCGCAAGACTCAATCGATGTCAGCGCACTGGAACAGGAACGAGATCGGCTCGCGGCTGATCTGGCGGAGGCCAGAGCCCAAAACACAGCTCGCGAGCGGACCCGATCCGATCGAGCTCGACTGTCGTCCCTGAGACGCGAACTTGAAGTCGTCGAAGTAAACATCCGCGAACGCGAGCCGGAGTTGGAACGCGCCGCATCGACAGCCTCCGATTCCGACAGGCTTGACGCAGCTCGAGAGCACCTCGAACTCCTCACCGACCGCCGCACGCAAGCCGCCGCCGAACTCGAACGCCTGCAACAGGTTCGTTTGAACGCCGAGCGGCAGGCCATTGAGGCCTCCGCCGTCCTACGCGAAGCCGAGGCCGCCCGCGCGCGGCTCGCCGCCGAGGCCGCGGCCGAAGGAATCGACTTCAACGCGCTCCAGCCCGCCGCCCAGGCGGCGTTCGAGCTCAATGGCGCCGCACATCACGCCGGCAACGGATCGGGCAACGGATCGGGCAACGGAGCCTCACCTGCCGTCCTGCGCACTCCGACCGCCGTCGCCGTCGCTGCTCCGAGCGTCGCAGAGCTACACACGTCCGTCATCGAGGCCAGAGCCAGGCTGCAGCGCCTGGGACCGGTCGATCCCGGTGCAGCGCACGAATTCGAGGCCGAGCAGGCTCGTTGGCAGGGCATCGAGACCCAGATTGCAGACCTCGAAGACACCGAATCCTCCCTGCGCGAAGCGGAGCACGACCTGGAGCAACTGATCGAACGCCGCTTCCGCGAGGCCTGCCGCCAGGTCGACGAGGCGTTCCAACGCTTCTTCCAGCTCATGTTCCGCGGCGGCAAGGCCGAGCTGGTGCTGACCGAGGAATCGATCGGCTCCGACGACGAGGCGGAAACGGGCGAACAACGTCGACGACTCGGCGTCGATATCAAGGCGCAACCGCCCGGCAAGCGCGTCTCGGCCCTGGGCTTGCTCTCCGGCGGCGAGCGAGCCCTGACCGCGATCGCCCTCTTGTTCGCGCTGCTCGAAGTGCGACCAGCGCCCTTCTGCATCCTCGACGAAGTCGACGCAGCCCTCGACGAGGCAAATGTCGAGCGCTTCGTCACCGCGCTCCAGGAGCGCGCTTCGAAGACCCAGTTCGTGCTGATCACGCACAACCGACGCACCATCGAACAGGCCCACAGCATCTACGGCGTCACTATGGGCGCAGCCGGCGTCAGTCGCTTGCTCAGCGTCCGCGTCGACGACCTGCCTCACCACGACGCCTGACCACCCACAGGCGCAGTGCGATCGTCGAACTTACGTCGCTCGCCAGGCTCTGCCCTAACCTGATCCTCATGGACTTCGTACACGCCGTCTGGACGCCCGCCGGTCCCGGTCCGCATCCGACGTTAATCGCCCTCCACGGCCATGGCGCGCATTGCCAGGACCTCGCTCCCCTCGCTCCCATGCTGGCCGACGGCAAGCTTCAAGTGATCTGTCCCCAGGCCGAGTTCCGCCTCGAGGGCGCGGCCTATTCCTACGGACCGATGTTCACCTGGATGCAGCGCGGCCCCAACGACCGTCCGCTGGACGGCGAACTGCAGCGCGTCGCCGGCGCGCTCTCCGCGTTCATCGACACGGCCTGCCAGCGCTACAACGTCGACAGCGAACGCCTGGCCCTGATGGGCTTCTCCCAGGGCGGGTCCCTGGCATATCGGTTGGCGCTCAGCGAACCGCATCGATGGCGTGGCGCTGCCATGCTCTCGACTTGGCTGTCCGACGAAGCGGCCGACGACGTCCACGTCGACGCCCCCGACCTGCCGCTCCTGGTCCAGCACGGAACCAACGATCCGCTCGTCGAGATCGACCGTGGCCGCAATTCCCGTGATCGGCTGCAGGCGATGCGGATGAATCTCGACTACCGCGAGTACCCGATGCAGCACGAAATCGGCCGCCAGAGCATTCACGATCTCTCCGCCTGGTTGACCGAGCGTCTGCTCAGTGGCGGATCGGGCGACTGATGGTCAGCCTGTTCCGCCGTCTCCGGCGCGATGCCGACACCCCGCATGAAGACATGGATTCCCAGGATGTCCGCGAGGAGTACCGGCGCAGCGTCGCCAACACCAGGCATGGCCAGCTCGGAGCGCTCCGGCGCGTCTTCTCACGCACGCGGGTCGATGAGGATTTCTGGGAGGAACTCGAAGAAACCCTCATTCTCGGAGACGTCGGCGGCGCCACCTCCGCCCAATGGGTGGAAGAGATTCGCGAGGACTCGCGCGGTCTGGACGCCCTATCAATTCGCGGATTGCTGCGAGAACGAATGATCGAAGGACTGGAGCGTCCGCAGACCGACGGAGCGCTGTGGCAAGCCTGGAACGGCGCAGGCCCACCGGCTCAACCTCACGTCGTGCTCGTCGTCGGAGTCAACGGCGCCGGCAAGACTACTTCAATCGCCAAGCTCGCCCACGCCTATCAGGAAGAGGGCAAGTCCGTCATTCTCGCAGCGGCCGATACCTTCCGCGCCGCTGCGATCGAGCAACTACAGACCTGGGGCGAACGAATCGACGCGCCCGTCGTCGCGCACCAGCAAGGCTCCGACCCCGGGGCCGTCGCCTACGACGCCATCGAGGCGGCGCTCGCGAGGCAGGCCGATGTCGTGCTGATCGACACCGCTGGTCGTCTCCAGACACAGCGCAACCTGATGGCCGAACTCGGCAAGGTCCGCCGAGTCGTCGAGTCGAGGCATGCCGGCGCGCCACACGAGGTGCTGCTCGTGATCGACGCCACCAGTGGGCAGAACGGCCTCAGCCAGGCGCGCCAGTTCTCGCAGGCCACCGGCGTGACCGCGGTGTGCCTCGCCAAGCTGGATGGCACCAGCAAGGGCGGCATCGTCTTCGCTATCGCCGAGGAACTCGGCATTCCCGTACGCTTCGCCGGCACCGGAGAACGACTCGACGACATCGCGCCATTCGATGCCGCAGCATTCGTCGACGCGTTGCTGGCCGATGACTAGACTCGACATAACTTGAGGAGGCGGAAGTGTTGAGCCAACTGCTGAGCATGGGCCCGCGCCGACTGTTCGCCATCAGCCTCGTGCTCGGCGGCGCGCTGCTCGCCGTCCTCCTGATCATCCTCTGGCAGCTCGGTGTCTTCGACAGTCCGCCCCCGCCGGCCGCCCTGCAGTCGGCGGTCCAATCGATCCGCCAGGAGGAACAGCAAGACCAGGCGGCTGAGGTTCAGGAACAAGCGGTAGCCAGCGCCGAAGATTCCGCGCAGCAACAGGCGGACGCTCAGCAACAGAGCGCGGCCGATACACAGAACGAGCCCCAGCAAGAGCAACCCGCCCAGACGCAAGACCAATCCCAACAGGCTCAACAGCAGCAGCAGTCATCCGACGCCTACGGCTACGGATCCCAGCAGCAAGAACAGCAACAGCCGCAGCAGGCCGACGAGCAGTCGACCTCACAACAGGCCCAGCCCCAGGCGGGGCAGCAGTCCTCCCAGGACGCGCAACAGCAGCAGGTGATGACCCCTGAGGACCCCACACTCGGCGAGCTCGCAGGGACCTGGACCATCTCCGATCGCGGCGTCTCCTTCGTCGGCTACCGCATCGGCGAGGAGCTGGCCAACATCGGCACTGCGACCGCGGTCGGGCGAACCAGCGACATCGTGGCAACGCTTGAGTTCGACGGCGTCATGATCACCGCCGTGACCATCGAGGCCGATTTGCGCACCCTCAAGAGCGACGAGGGCTTCCGCGACAGTGCCCTGCGTACCCGAGGGATAGAATCGGACACCTACCCCTTCGCCACATTCGTCCTCCTCGAGCCGATCCCGATCGACGCGTTGCCGGTCGGAGACGAGATCATCAACGTCACCGTCAACGGCACCCTCGATCTCCACGGTGTGACGAACCCGGTCAGCATCGCCCTGCAAGGCCAGTACGTTGACGGCCTCGTCGTCGTCGCCGGCTCAACCGAAATCGTCCTCACCGACTACGACATCGAAGCCCCCACCGGATTCCGAGTCCTCTCCATCGAGGAAGCCGGGATCATGGAGTTCGAGCTGGTCTTCGAACGTACCCGATAGCGGCCCCGCGGCCGAACTCCTCCGGTCCCCTCTCCCTCTGGGAGAGGGTTAGGGTGAGGGCCCTGGAGCGCTGTTCATTCGAACGCGCCTGGCCAGTTGCCAGACCAAACTCAATGGTTATGTCGAACCCACCCCCCTTCGGCCCAACATAACCTGCATAGTGCGATCATCAAGCCTGATCCGAGCCCTCCCGAAGCGTGGCCAGATCGAACTTGAGATTGCCGAACGAGTCTTGTTCCACATTGGCAATCTCCCCCTCCGCGTCCAGGTGACCGATGATCTGAAACAGGTCCAGCCGCCGCAGGTCCTCACCCGAGTGCTCCATCAGCATCGTCACCGATATCCGCTCGCGCCGTCCCAGCCGCGCGGCCTCAACCAGCAGCGCCCGGCGAACCGTCGCCACGTCGGCCATCGTCGCCTCTTCCGCCTGGGTCGCTTCACGCACGTCGTTCAGCGCAGCGAGCTTCCGCTTCAACCCGTCAAACAGTCCCATGATCCAACTCCCCATGATCCAGTTCGAGGTCTCTCGCACGTCCCTCTGCGAGCGCGCCCCTGATCAGCGCGAGGCCGTCGGGATGTCCGCCCTCAAGGCCCGCCAGCCGAACATCAACGCACTCGGCCAGGCGCCACAACGTGGTCAGCAACCTCGCCGCCGCCGCCCAGTCGCCATCCGTGGCCGGCAGCTCGTCGAGCGGGGCGAAGCCCTGCGCCAATATGACCGCGCGCCTGCCATCCATCGCGTCCGACTCCGCCCCGAACTCCTCGATCACCGCCTCGAACTCGTGCTCGGCATGCTCAAGCTCGTTCCTTGCGAGCCGGACGGTCCCGTGCACGATCCGCGAGTCGACATCGTATGGGCGCCCACTGGCGGCGCTGTAACCGTGTTGCAGGGCGGAGTCGAGGTTGCCGAGCAGGATCGCCGTCCACGCCTGTTCTACATCGTTATGTCGAATTAATCCTCCGACTTGTCCCCGAATCTCCCCAACCGCCGCACCCGCCCGCAGCAGCCCTTCCGCACGCGCGAGCTGCTCCGCCCCCTGCGCCGAGACGCCGACTTCCGCTCGTCTCCAGGGCAATCGATCCAACAGGCTCATCGGCCGATCTCCACCGAATTGATAGCGTAGTGGCGTGAGCTCCGCCGCCCGAAGCAGGCACATCATCCACGCCGATATGGACGCCTTCTTCGCGTCCGTCGAGCAACGCGACCGACCCGAGTTGCGCGGCAAGCCGGTGCTCGTGGGCGGTTCCCCGAAGAGCCGCGGCGTCGTGGCCGCAGCCTCGTACGAATCCCGCGTCTATGGCTGCCGCTCGGCGATGCCCATGCGCACCGCGGTGCGCCTCTGCCCTCACGCCGAGATCGTGCGGCCCCGCTTCTCCCGCTACCGCGAGGTCTCGGCTCAGGTGATGGCGATTCTGCGCGATGTCTCGCCCCTGGTCGAGCCGCTCTCGGTCGACGAAGCGTTCGTTGACGTCAGCCAACGAGTCGAGGACGGCTCAACCCCGGCCGAAATCGGTCAGTGGATTCGCGATCGCGTCAAGCGCGAGACCCAGCTCACGGTCTCCTGCGGCGTCGCCACCAGCAAGTCGGTGGCCAAGATCGCCTCCGACCGGCAGAAGCCCGACGGGTTAACCGTCGTCGCGCCAGGCGACGAGGCGGCCTTTCTCGCCCCGCTCCCGATCTCCGACCTCTGGGGCGTCGGCCCAAAGACCTCCGATCGCCTCCGTGCGGCCGGTATCGAGACCATTGGCGACCTCTCCCAACGGCCGCTGCCCTGGCTGATCGACCGCTTCGGCTCCCGCGGCGAGTGGTTCTGGCAACTCGCCCGCGGCATCGACGACCGGGGCGTCTCGCTCGAGCACGAAACCAAGTCCATCTCCTCCGAGACCACGTTCGCCGAGGACGTGGGCGACCACGCCAAGCTGCGAGCCGTCGTCTCCGAGCAAGCCGCCGCCGTCGCCAAACGCCTGACCGAACAGGGCTACCGCGCGCGCACCGTGCAGATCAAACTCCGTCTGTCCGACTTCACCACCTTCACCCGCCAGCGGACCCTGTCTAGTCCAACGACCGACCGCGAGACGATTGAGCACACGGCGCTGGCCCTCCTCAGCGAACAGATGTCACCCGTACGTCGATTCCGCTTGGTCGGCGTTGGCGTCTCGGGCCTCGAACATCGGCCGGTCGCATCCCAGCTCTCGTTCTTCGACCGCTCCGGGCAGCCGGTCGCCGAACCCCCCCAATCGACGGCCCGGCGCGAGCGCCAGCGCGCGGTCGACGATGCAGTCCGAGATCTGAACCAGAAGTTCGGCGGCGATATCGTGCAATTCGGTCCACCATCAAGCGGTCCACAATCGAGCGGCCCGGAATCGGGATCGACCGGGAGGACGCCATGATGCATCCGCGCGACGCCGCCGTCGTGTCGTTCGACTGTTACGGCACCCTCATCGACTGGCAATCCGGCGCCAGCGCGGCAATCGACGCGATTCCCGAGCTCTCTCGCGTGGATAGAGAGGCACTCGTCGCCAGGCGCATCGAGGTCGAGCTCGAAGTCGAGCACGAGTACTACCGCCCCTACGACGAAGTACTCGCCATTTCCATCCAGCGCACCTCGGCGGAGTTCGGCGTCGATCTGAGCGCCGACTCCGCGCGATCCTTCGCCGAGTCCATCGCCAACTGGCCGCCGTTCCAGGACGCCGGCGGGTTCTTGCGCCGACTGGCAACGGCAGGAACGCCGCTGGCCATCCTGTCCAACGTCACCCGGACCAGCCTCGGCGTCAGCGTCCGCAAGCTCGGCGGAGACTTCGACCAGTTCGTCACCGCCGAAGATGTCCAGAGCTACAAGCCCGACCACGACCACTGGAACGCCCTGTACCAATCCCGTTCCATCTCCGCCGATCAACAGCTCCACATCGCTGGATCAATCGCCCACGACATTCGGCCGGCGTCCGAGCTCGGCGCCACAACGGTCTGGGTCCGCCGAGCGCACGAGCCGATACCCGACGATGTCCATCCCGATTTGATCGTCCAGTCCCTCGCCGAACTCGGCGACTACTGGCGTCTCTTCTACTCGCGATAGCATCAACGGCGCAGGAGGCACGCCATGCGACTGACCCGTATGTATCAGGGCGAAGACGGCACATCCCACTTCGAAGACATCGAACTTGGCCTGAAAGCGTTCGATGTCGGACAGTTCTCGCGACGCCTGTTCCCCGCCAGCATGTCGTTCCGCGTCTCTCAGCCCGGTCTCTTCGTCGACTGGCACAACGCAACTGGCAAGACGATGATCCTTGTGCTGCAGGGCCTCGTAGAGACCGAAGTCACCAACGGTGAATCGCGCCGCTTCGGTCCGGGAGACATCTGCTACGCCGAGGATGTTGACGGTCCCGGCCACAAGACCACCGATATCGAAGGCCCGCGCCTCAGCCTGATGATCCAGCTCCCCGACGACTTCGACGTCCACCGCTGGGCCCGATCATTCGACGACTGACCAACCACCTGGAGCAAGTCCAATGCAGATCACCCGCGTCTACACCGGCGATGACGGCGAATCCCACTTCGAAAAGATCGACATCCCGTTGAAAGAGAGCCGCTACGGAAGCCTGTCCGACATGTTCGATGCCGAAGGCGTCACCTTCCGCACCACGCCGGTCGGCGGCGAGCTCGACTTCCACAACGCCCCGCGTCGACAGTTCGTCGTCACCCTGAGCGGAACCGTCGAGATCGAGGTCGGCGACGGCTCCAAGGTCCAGCTCCACGGCGGAGACATCCTCCTCGCCGACGATGTCACCGGCCGAGGTCACATCACCCGAGACCTCGAAGGCCCCCGTCGCAGCCTCTTCATCCCCCTACCCCAAGACTTCGACGTAGACACCCTCCGCACCTAAGGCCCTTGGGGTTCCCCTCATCCCCCGACGAGTCGCGCATGAGTCCCATGTCTCCTCTCCCCCTGCGCGAGCGGGGGGAGATGCCGCAGGCAGAGGGGGGCTCCCACCAGATTCCACCGCCCCGCCTATGGACCCCTATCCACCAACCTGACCGCTCCAACGCCAATAGTGATCAAACGCCGCGATCGTTAACGCGTGCGTGATCAGCTTGTCGTTCACCAGCCCAGGAATCTCCGACAACGGCACCGTGGTCACCTCGATCGCTTCGCTCGACGTCCCCACCACGTGGTCGTCGTCAACGACCCGAGTCACATCCTGCGCCAGGTACGACCAGCACCGGTTCTCCTGTAGCGCCGGATTCGGGTGCACCCATCCCAGTTCAATCGCATCCGGCGAGTGATAGCCCGACTCCTCGAACATCTCCCGCATCGCCGCTTCCTTCGCCGACTCGCCTGGATCGACGATCCCACCCGGAATCTCCAGCGTCAGCTCTCGCGTGCCGTGTCGGAACTGGTTGACGAACACGACATCGCCCTCCGGGGTGATCGGCATGATGTTGACCCAGTCGGGAAACTCGAAGATGAAAAACCGGTGCTCGCGGCCCGAGGTCGGATGGCGCGAGATGTCCTTGCGCAACTTGAAGAACCTGAAGTCTTCGATGATCTCCGAAGTCAACCTGCGCCAGTCATCGATGCTGCTCATGCGGTGCCGCTCACGTTGCCGCGTTGATCACCCTGGCGTACGTCTCGATCTTCAAGAGCGAGTCCAGTCCCGCGTCCTGGAACTGCACCTCGAGGTTATCCAGCAGGGTCGCCTTGTAGCCATCGACATCGATCCCGAGCGCCGCCACATCCCCCTTGATCCGGCGCAGCCCCAACGCCACAGCCCCCGCCAGCAATAGCTGGCTCTGCCAGATGTACAACCTCCCGGCGTTCGGCAGCCGATCAATCAGGCGCGGCAGGATCGTGTGCAGAAAGTTCACATGCCGCACCTCGTCGCGCAGGATCAAACGGAAAATCTGCTTGGCCAGCGGATCGACATCGTCGAGCTCCAGCGCCTGCTGCAGGAACAGCGCCGCGAAGTTCTCGCTGAACAGCGTCGACGTCAGCCAGTTCTCGACCCGATACAGACCCCACGACGCCATCCCGCCAAAGCGCTCGATCAGGAACGCCTCCGGCTTCGAGATGTAACCGTGCCCGTTCACCTCGGTCAGATATCGATCCAGCACGTACACGTGCCGCGCCTCATCCTGGCATTGGGCTGCGAGATACAGGTTCAACGCCGGATCGCGCACCTGGTGCGTCGCCTGGCTCATCATCACCTGGATCGTGTCCAGACCCATCACCTCGAGCCCGTGGAACACATTCATCATCCGCAGCCACGGCCCGCGACGCGATTCCGGAATCACCGAACCGCCCGCCCAGTCCACGTCGCGATCCGCGTTCCACAACCGATCGCTCTGCTGTCGGAACAGCGTCCGGAACGCTTCCGCCTGCTCGGCGCTGCGATGCGGACGGACGGCGTTGGGCGATCGCTTCATCTCAACTGAGCCCCGACCCCCTTCGTATGCCCGATCATACCCACCCCCTATCACCGACGCTCTCGTCATCGAACGCAGGCTGATCGTATACTGCGCGCATGGCCGACGAGGGATTCGACCTGGAAGAGACGCTGCGCGCGCTGCGCGAAGCGGATGTCGTCGTCATCGGCTTTGGTTGGTTGCAGGAGCGACTCCTAATCGACGGCCGCCGAAACGACAGCGAAGGCCCCTACATTCGAGTCGTCGAACCCGTCCGATCACCCCAGGACCGAATCCGCGAACTCAGAAAGCTCCGACCCAGCTTCGACGACCCCGAGTCGTTCGTCTTCTTCCCCTGGGCCGGTCGCGTCGATTCGTTCGTCGAAGCGGAACTCTTTGAGCGGATCCTGGAGCGCTGTGCCGGCGACCCGACCGCCGAAGACGACGCGCGGGCTGCGCTCGGTCGACTCTACGAACTCGATCGCGAGGACATCCGGCAAGCCATCTCCGGCGGGGACAAGTACCACACCCTCTACGAGCGCACCTCCTGAGATCCGGCCGTTGTCCACGGCTCGAAACCTGCTCGTTACGTCATAAGTTGTAAGTGTTAGCTAGTTGGCATAGGCTGTGCCCACTTGCGCGTGTCCGTGGACAACGAGGAAAACGTGGTCGAGCGTCAAACCAAGGCTCGCATCCGTGCGGCGACAGCCGATCAGCCGGTGGCCAACGTGTCGCCCGAGCCTGAACAATGCTCTCACGCATGGGAAATCGACCGGCCCAAGCAGCAGGTCTCGCACGGCCGCTGTTCCAAGTGCGGAGCCGAGAAAGACTTCCTCAACTACGGCGAAGAACTGCGAATGCCCTTCGGTCGCCGGCGCCGTTCCTGACCGAACCGCCTATGGCGGTGCCGCCGTCACCTCGACCCGTACCGCGATAATCCGTTCCGTGCCGTAGAACGCAAGCTGCTCGAACGCCGCCGGGCTCAACTGCAGGTCCGTGTTCGACGACTCGGTTCCGCGCACCACCACCATCGCCACCGATCCAACCACTTGATCCTGCTCCTCGTCACTCAGCACCGTGGCGCCCGGCAATCGCGTCAATCTCAGCGTCGTGCCGACAGGCCAGCGTGCCGTGAACACCGTCGCCGGCTCGCTCGGATCGTAGGCGGCGCCGTCGGCCAGCGAGCGCGGAATCCCTGAAGGCACCGGCTCCGCCGTGACTCGCTCGGCCACGATCTCCGCCCCTCCGACCTGCGCCGGCGTAATCTGCTGTTCCGACACCGTCGGCTCAATCAGCGCGATCGCAACGCTGCTCTGCTGAGTCTGAGAGCTCTGCTGCCCGGATGCCGTCGATTGGGCTGAATCCGGTTCCGCCGCGGCTGAATCAGCCGCCGCTGACTGTTGCTGCTCCCCACCAACCTCTGTAGCCGACTGTTCGACACCGCTGGAATCTGCCGTCTGAGCCGGCTCCGACTCGACGGAAGTTGCCGCGCCGTCTTCCGATCCGTCCGCCTCAACTGACTCTTCCACTGCAGCGACCGGGGCGTCGTCCTCCTCGAGCAACAGCGTCACCCCGAAGTACACCCCGACGCCAATCCCGCCGACAATCGCCAGGGTCAGCAGGGCGCCGATCGTCCGTCTGAATCTCGGGCCCAGAGGCGGGCGCTCGTTCGGCAGGCGCAGGCGTTGATTCGAGTACTGCCTGAAGTCGTTGGCGCCTCGCACTCGGACTTGCGGACTGGAGAAGTCGCGGGCGCCGCGCGGCTCCATCGAGTGATGACTCATACAGGCAGAGTATGTCATCCACCCGAATCTGCGGTAACCACGAAGCCGTCGCCGACATGCCTCCGCCGCCGGCTCGGTAAGATGATCACATGGCTGCCAACATCGCGACCAGGCACATCCGTTGCCCGAACTGTTCGAAGAATCTCGATGTCGGTGTGCCCCCTGATACTGGCCGCACGCGCAGAGTCGTCACCCTCTGCGCGAGCTGCAACTACGATCTGGTCGTCTCTCGAGGCCAGAAGGAAGACGAGCCCCTGCGCATCAGGGCCTGCATGCGCTGGGACGTGACCTGCCCCTACTGCAAGGAACAGACCGTCGCCCGAGTCCCCCCTAAAGGCCAGCTACGGCGCAAGGAAACTGCCCCCTGCCACCTTTGCCGCAAGCCCCTCATCGTCGAGCGTCGAGAAGAAGGCCAACTCGTCCTCCGGGCCCACCGAGGCATCCTCGAAGGAACCCTCCTCTAGAGCCCCCGACTCGCTCGCCCACCTTCTGATCCCCTCTCCCTCTGGGAGACGGCTAGAGCCTGCCCCCGCGAAGGCGGGGGGCGAGGGTCCCCACGCCCCCGCACCCATCCCGATGCCCCGCACTTGATGCGGCGCCCAGACCTCAAGCTCCATGCCCACCATTAACGTCGCACAATGCAACCACCCCGAACGGATGTAACCATTGCTACGAAAGTCAGCCTCCAGCTGATCATCGCGTTCCCGCCCCACACGGCTACCTAGTGACCGACTCGGCTACCGATACTACAGTGCAGGAATACCAATTCCCGGCCCCGGCTGACGCTTGTGGGCCTCAGAAAGAGCGGGACAATGAGCGACTACGACCAGCGCGCCATCGAGATGCATCGTGAATGGGGCGGCAAGGTCGACTACGCGTCGAAGGTCACTGTTGAAAATCACGACGACCTCTCAGTTGTCTACACCCCCGGCGTCGCTGCGCCCTGCCTCGAAATCGCTCGCGACCCATCGCTCGCCCGCGTCATGACCGGCGTTGGCAATCTCGTCGCCGTCATCACCGACGGTTCCGCCGTGCTCGGACTCGGCGACATCGGCCCGCAGGCCGCGCTGCCCGTCATGGAAGGCAAGTGCGTCCTCTTCCGCAACTTCGCCGGTGTCGACGCGATCCCCATCGCCCTCGCGGTTCGCGAAGTCGACGACATCGTCGCCGCGATCGAAGCGATCGCCCCCTCGCTGGGCGGCATCAACCTCGAGGACATCTCCGCCCCCCGCTGCTTCGAGATCGAGCAACGATTGCACGACTCGCTTGACATCCCCGTTATGCACGATGACCAGCACGGTACGGCCGTCGTGGCCCTCGCTGGGGTCATCAACGCCCTGCGCCTCACGAACCGCGACTTCAAGGACATTCGCACCGTCATCCTCGGAGCCGGCGCCAGCGGCATCGCCTGCGGCGCCATCCTGCGCGAGATGGGCTGCGAGGACATCTCCCTGATCGACTCCAAGGGTCTGCTCACCACGGACCGCGAAGACCTCAACCCCTGGAAGCGCGTCGCCGCCCAATGGTGTGAGCATCGCAACAACCCGGACGGCAGCATCCCCCAGACCTCGCAGGTGATGCGCGGGACCGACCTCTTCCTCGGACTCGCCGGACCCGGCCTGGTGACCGTCTCCGACGTCGCCTCCATGAACGACAACTCCATGGTCTTCGCCATGGCCAACCCGACCCCGGAAATCATGCCCGACGAGGCGGCCGAGGCCGGCGCGGCCATCATCGCCACGGGCCGATCCGACTTCCCCAACCAGATCAACAACGCCCTCGGCTTCCCTGGCATGTTCCGCGGATTGCTCGATGGCGGCATCCCCAAGATCGAGGACGAGCACAAGATTGCCGCGGCCCAGGCCATCGCCGACTTCGTTGATGACCCGACGCCCGACCGCATCGTGCCGAGCATCTTCGAGGAAAGCCTCGCCTACAAGGTCGCCGACGCCGTCCAGGCCGCCGGCTAGCCGACTCCCTCCGCCGCAGAGCGGGCCCCGCTACCGATACACATCCAGCGCCTGAGCCAGCGCTGCCCGCGCGCCGAGTAATGGCGCGTATCCGAGAGTCACGCGCACCCTCGAGTCGTCGATCAGATGCGGGCGACCCGTGATTGCCGTGTAGGCGTCGACATCATCAGGCTCCGGCAACACCCACCCCGACAGGCGCATCGCGTCCAGTCCCCGGGCGAAGAGGTACGGAGCATTCCAGAACCGGGCTTCGACCCCTCGCAGCTGACATGCTTCCAGGGCAAGTTCCCGCCACGTGGTATGCGCCGATGCGACATGGAAAACCTGATCGACCGACTCCTCCGTCTGGCTCAGCATCGCCCACACCGAGCGCCCGAGATCGGCTGCGGCGAGAATCGACACCGGCGCCGCTCCCCCGGCCACCAGCGCCGCCCGCGGTCGCGAGATGAAGTGGCGAATCACCTTCATCACCGTGCTGTCGCCTTCGCCGATCAGTGGCGCTGGTCTCAATATCGACAGCGGGACGCGCCGTCGATACGTCCGCGCCACACGCTCGGCTGCGACCCGGCTTTGCAACGCCGGCCCGATCGGCCGAGGCACCCAGCTCTCGGTCACAGGCCAGGGAGGCAGCCGCCGACCGTACGTCTCGGTCGTGGAGACGAACACAACCTGCTCCATCGCCTCCTGTCGACAGGCATCCAGCAGAGCGGTTGTGGCATGGACATTCGCCTCCGTGTACGCCGAACCGGAGTGGCCGCGCTCCGTCAGCGACGCAGCGTGAACCACGTGGGTCACGCCGCCGACCACGGATTCGAGATCCCCCGCCGACTCGATGTCCAGCCGGATCAACTCCAGATCATGCCGTCGTAGCTCGCTCGCAATCGCAGAGCCCACCGGTTGGTCGTACCCGCTCAGAGCGACTCGCATCGTTGACATGCACCAATCCCGTTGAGAGGAGGGTCGACTGCTAGCCTCGCCGTTGCATCAAAAGCCTACGAGTTGGGATCGGGGAGCTTCGCATGCCGACGTTGTCACGACCGAACTGCGACATCTTCTACGAGGAGACCGGAGACGGACCGGCCATCATCTTCGCGCACGGTGCCGGTGGCAATCACCTCTCTTGGTGGCAGCAAGTTCCCGTCTTCGCCGAGAGCTACCGCTGTGTCGCGTTCGATCATCGCGGATGGGGACGAAGCGTCCCCACAGGCGGACCGGGACCGGCCGCATTCGTCGATGACTTGCTCGCGCTCATGGATGGGTTGCGAATCGAGCGGGCTGCGCTGGTGGCGCAATCGATGGGTGGTTGGAGCTGTCTCGGCGCCGCTATACAAGCTCCGCATCGTGTAGCCGCCCTGGTCATGGCCGACACGCTCGGCGGCCTCATCAACGAGCAAATCCAGCCGGTCTGGGAGCAATCCAGGGCGGCCTTACGCGACCAGGGCCTTGAGGTATTGGCGTTTGACCAGGGCCTGCGCAAGAGGGATCCAGCGTTGGCGTTCCTGTACGAAGAGATTATGTCGATGAATCCGCCCCGGGATCCGGCACTCCTCGGTGCGTTGGGCGAGCTGGCGCCAGACCCTGACGCCGTAGCGAATCTGACCATGCCGATCCTCTGGGTCGTCGGAGGCAACGACCCCTTGGTCCCGCCCGCCGCGATGCGCGCCGCGCAGGCCCACGTGCCCGGTTCGCAGTACTACGAGGTCCCGGCCACCGGTCACAGCGTCTACTTCGAACGAGCTGAGGAGTTCAACGGCCAACTGAACCGGTTCTTGGTCGACGCCGGATGGGGAAACGGGATCTAACCCGCGGAGCAGCGGGCAATCAGGTAGTTACCCGTACGGCGACCAGGTCAGCTCAAGTGCCTGCTGGAGCGCCTGCTCTTCGTAAGCGAGCGATGGATCCCAGAGCATGAATCCGACGCCCCCGGCAGCGGCCGTCGCTGCTATCTGAGCGTGCACCTGCTCCGCGTAGTAGGGCAGCCCGCGCGACCCGTAGTCGTGGAAGTCCTGCAGCCAGGGCCGGACCAACGCCGTCCCATGCGGTCGAGCCCGGTCGACGGTCGCCTCCACGTTAATTCTCACGACCGGACCGGGATGCGCGGGCGGGTAGGCAAAGCCCAGTGAGCCGGCATGCCAGCCGCTCGGGTACACCATGGGAGAGATGTAATCGAGATACTGCGCCAGCCCTTCAACCGATTGTCCGATGCCCTGGTCGTTACCCGCGGTCGACACGACCCCGAACGTGTCGAACGACACCGCGACGCCGGCGAGATGCAACGCTTCGCTCGCCTCGCGTGCGAACCGCGTGATCGCCGCAACTCGATCCGCCTCGGTTCGGTCGAGCCGTTCCCGCAACCCGTTCTCGTATGGCAAGCGGACGTAGTCGTACTGGATCTCTTCGACGTGGTCGGCTGCGGCGACGCCGATCTCGACGTTGTAAGCACGCGCGCCAGACTTGTACGCCGATGACCACGTGCTCCCCATTCCATCCAGGAACAGACCGCCGCTGACATGGTGAAGAGCGTTGTCTCGGAACCACCACGGGTACGTGTTGTCGAGGAAGGTCACCACCCGGCCGATTCGATAGACCCCCTTGTTATGCAGCTCCTCCAGGAATGCGGCGACGGAACTTCCGTCCCGCGATGCTCCGATCTGTTCAACCGTCGGTGTTGCAGCGATCGAGAAGACCTGCCCCGTTTCGTCCTTGATGTCGACGACCACAGCGTTGATCAAGTTGCGGTCGACCAGGTCATGCGCCCATGCCTGGACCGCCGGCTTGGTCACTTCTCCGAACGGAATGTAGATCGCACGTACCACGAGGCTGCGCAACACGATGACGGTCTGGTCGTAGTAGATCGGCCGCTTCACGGTGTCGTAACCGGGCTGGACGATAGAAAGCGAACCCGTTCTCTGCTCCGCAGGGAACTCAAAGCGTCCGCTCGTGTCCGTGCGCACCAGCGCATTGCCGGTTGAGACCCGAGCCTCGGAGGCTGGACGCAAGCGACCGCGATCCCATACGTACACGCGACCGCTGAGGTCATTGGAGTACGAGGCTGCTGTAATGGCCGTCGATTCGGCGCTGTTGACCTCTTCATCGCCAGGCTCTTCGGCATCGACGACCCGAAGCGCGGCACCCGCCAGGAATGTGGTCAATAGGACCGATGCGAGAAGGAAGAGTCTGAGAAGTCGGGCCGTCCGCAGTCCATATTCAGAAAGCACCTTAAGCGCCTAACTTCACTGGGAAGCCCCCATTCCGCCATTAACATAGTACACATAACAGATCGACCGCTTTACACTCACTCCTCACGGTTTCCTGATGTTCGGGCAAGCGACGCTGGCGGCTCCATCCCCAAGCACTACGAGCCGGACACGCTGCGATCCTCGGCCGCCTCCTTAAGATTCAGCAGACCTTGCGCGGCAGCGGCTTCGATGGGTCGGATCCCGCGTCCGGACAGGAACACATTGCTCAGTCGCCAACGCCAGCCGATTGGGCGGATCCGATCGCTGACCGTGCAACCATCGCCGCGCCGCTCGATGCGGTAAGCGTGCTGAACGTGAAACCCGATGCCCATGCGGACGTCGAGCAACAGTTCCCGCCCGCGCGACTCCGAAAGCACTGTCGCCTGCCCATCGTCAGCGCCGAGCTGTGCTTCCGCTCGTAGCAGATCCCACACACGATTCGGGCCAGCGTCGATCTCGACCGGCTCAATCATCTGCTGACAGCTCTCTGATGAGCTCTCGCACCTGGCGCAGATCGACGCACGGGGCCACCCCGGGCGGATAGTTGAGGTTTCGATTCCGCGGCCATTCCACCAATACGCTCTTGACTCCATTCCTCGCCAACAACGCCACAGTGGCCGCGTCGTCGTCAACGTGAAGCGTCGCGCCGCTGCCTCGGAGATACGCTTCCTTGTAACGAGCAGATCCCAGAGTCGACGCGTTCATGATCAGTTCGTCAACGAACTCGGCAAAGCCATGTCGAGTCAGCCATCCCTGCGTTTGCCGGCGACCTCGCTCGTGTCGCCCCGTCAGTACGATCACCCGTCCTCGTTCCGACGCGCATTGCACGGCGTCAAGCGCGTCCGGGCGTGGCGGGCGAAACACGTAGCGGACGCGATACCAGGTCTCCGTCAGCAGGCGGTCCACCAACGTGGGATCGGGAACCGGAGGCAGCGCGGCTTCCGCTGCCGGCTTAAGCGACACATTGCGATTAATCGCCGGGTTCCAGCCCAGGGGCGGTTCGGCCAACACTCCGTCGAGATCGAACGACCACAGTTTCGACATCAGCTCGTCACGCGAGGCCCTGCTCGCGGTACCACGCCATCGTTTGCTTCAGCCCAACCGCGAGCGGCGTCTTCGCGCGCCAACCGGTGTCGGCCGTCAGCGACGATGCATCGCAGATCCAGGCACGCTGTCGCATTTCAATCACCCGGGTTCGATCCAGCAACGGCACGCCGTTTGTGAGCGCCGACCAATACTCGAGGCAGCGGGCAAACCCGTGAAACGCCGCTCCCGGCACGGAGGGGATAATCAGATTCTTGCCGGCGACCTCCCCCAGATTCGTCAGCATGTCGTTCCACGAGAACGGCCCTTCTTCGCTGCGAGGGTCGTACTGTGCTAGCTCTTGCGGTGACGCCCGCAGCACCGCCCCCACGGCCTCGGCCAGATCGGGTCCATAGATCACGTCGATCAGATTGCTGCCGTCGTCCAGCCGCACGCAGAAGCCGCGCTGTGCCATCCAGAAGAACGCCTGCAAACCGGTATCGGCCGGTCCATAGACCGCCGGCGGCCGGATGATGGCAATCGAGAACTGCCCTCGATGTTCGAGTAGCGCCTCTTCGCCGGCCGCCTTCGAACGGCCATACGCGGAGACGGGATGCAGCGGCGTCTCCGGTGATTCCGGCACGAGTCCGGGAGCCGGGCCTCTGGCGGCAATCGAAGAAACATACACGAAGCGCTCAACCCCCGCATTGGCCGCAGCTTCCGCGAGTTGCCTGGTCCCCTCCCTGTTGGCGTGCATGAAGTCGCGCTGCTGGATCGCACGCAACACGGCCGCCGCATGCACGACCGCGTCTACCCCCTGGCAGGCCGAATGGAGAGTCTCGGCCCGACGCAGGTCGCCGACCGCCCGTTCAAACGTGAGGTCGTCGACAAAGGATGTGTCGCTCGTCCGTCGCACCAACAGCCGCAGTTCGTGGCCCTCGGCGGCCAGCACGCGTGCGACATGGCCTCCGACAAAGCCGCTGCCACCGGTCAGCAGCACCCGCACGACGCGCTACTCAATCACGCCGTGGCGCCGTCCCGCCTCCGCGAACACCTGCAGCGCACGTTCAAGCTGCTCGTCGGTGTGGGTAGCGATGTACGACGTTCGCAGGATCGCCTGACCACGAGGCACCGCGGGCGCAATGACCGCGTTGGTATAGACGCCGTTGCTCAGTAGATCTCGCCAGAATGCGGCGGTGCGTACCTCGTCGCCCACCCGAATCGGAATGATCGGCGTGGCTGAGTTGGCCACGTCGAAGCCGAGCGCTGCGAGCTCTCGCCGCATCCGCGCGCCGATCTCCTGAACTCGCTTGACTCGCCAGTGCTCCTCGTCGATCAACCGCAATGCTGCAAGCGCAGCGGCGGCCGAGGCCGGCGGCAGCGCGGCAGTGAAGAGCATCGGTCGCGAGAAGTGGCGGATGTACTCAATCACCATCCGCGGTCCCGCGCAGAAGCCGCCGACCGAGGCCAGCGTCTTACTGAACGTGCCAATCGTCAGGTCGTCCGGCTCCTCCAGCTCGAAGTGCGAACGGGTTCCTCGACCCCTCGGTCCGACGGTGCCGATCGCGTGTGCGTCGTCAACGAGCATCCGCGTATTGTGCTTGCGGCAGACCTCGCGCAGCTCTGGCAGCGGCGCCAGGTCGCCGCCCATTGAATAGGCGCCGTCGATCAGCACCAATCTCGGTTGCTCGGGTGCCAGATTGGACAAAACCCGGTCGAGGTGTTTGGGGTCGTTGTGTTGGAATCTCGTGTACTTGCCCAGCGCTAGGCCGGCGGCGTCGTAGATCGAGGCATGGACATCGCGATCGAGCACGGACACACCGTGTCGGTCAACAAGCGCCGACACGGCCCCGAGGTTGGCCAGGTAACCCGTCGAGAACACGATCGCGGTCTCGGCGTCGAGGAAATCAGCCAGCGCCTCCTCTAGCTCCAGATGGATCGGGCTGGTGCCGTTGAGTAGCCGCGAGCCGGTCATCGACGGCCCATATCGCTCGAGCGCCTCGTGCGCTGCCTGCAGGACAGCCGGATGACGCGTGAGCCCCAGGTAGTTGTTGGAGCCCAACATGACCACCCGCTTGCCGTCGACCACGGCCTCCGGCCCCTCGTTCAGCTCAATCGGCTGAAAGAACGGGTACAGACCGGCAGCTCGGGCCTGGTCGGCGAGCTGAAAATGGGATACCCGCTCGAAAATGTCGGACGAGCCCACTTCACGTTGGTGTCCGTCCATTTCCTCCATGCGCAGGCCGGCAGCCTCCGCTAACTCACTCAGCGACGGCGTATCCGACTGCGTCTGCGTCATCGAGTGACACTCCCCCTCGCGCCGGCGCTCCGCCCGGTAGCGAAGCGAGGCGAGCCGCACCTTTCCAGCGAGTGTACGCGAACAGCGCTGAGGGTCTGGTATCCGAGTGCGCCAACCTTGGGCTAGAGTGAGTCTGTCGGTGCTTCGGCGGCGAGGCCACGACCACCATGCGACTCGACATCAAGCCCGCCGCGGCATCGGCTGGCGCCGCCTTCCTGCTCTTACTGATCCTCCACCTCACGTGGCCCGGCCATGGTCTCTGGCTGCTCGTCCTCGGTGTGCTACTGGCATTGACCTCAGCCGGATTGTGGTACCACGCTCGCAACGCAAATCAGAGTGTTCAGTCCTCACGACAACAACGCGCGCCGTTCGCCGATGTCGGCGCATACGGACTCAGCGGAGCACGCGTCCACGCGCTTGGTCAGCGTCAGACAGGCGTCCCGTTCGCCGCGATTCTCGCCCCGGTTGCTGCGCTGTCGATCCTGCTCTTCATCGGTGGAGCGATCGGTTCGAGCGAATCACCGACCCCCGAGGCCGTCAGCACGGTTCAGCACGATGTCGCGGCGATAGATCGAAGCGGCGATACCGAAATGCAGACCCCTCAGGTCCGGCCGCCGACGGCGCATCAGACGCAACAGACTAGTACCACTGCAACCGTGACCGCAGTAACGAATACAAGCTCAACAACCCCAGACGCCGCGGCGAACGCCGCATCGCAGTCATCCGCGCCGATCAAGCCCATTGTCGTGCAGGCGCCCCAGCCGGCATCGGCGGCGGATGAAGAGGCGGAAGCTGAACGGCTTGATCCCAGGGCGCTCACCGCGATTGAGTACACCGTCGAGGAAGGCGACACCCTGTACGACATCGCCGCTCGCTACGACTCGACCGTCGAAGCGATCATGGACCTGAACAAGCTCGACGCATTCAGCTTCATTCACCCCGGCGACGTGCTGTTGATTCCTCAGGTCGACGATGAGGGTGAAGAGTCGTAGCAACGACGTTCAACAGCGGTGCAACTCAACGTTGGTGAGTTGCGCCGCGCGCGCTTGCTCGTCGGCGTGATAGGAACTGCGCACCATTGGCCCCGACTCGACGTGCCGAAATCCCAACGACAGCGCTTCCTCGCGGATCTCGTCGAACTCCGCGGGTGGAACGTAGCGCGCGACCGGCAAGTGCCTGTCGGACGGGCGAAGGTACTGGCCCACGGTGAGCAGATCGACATGGGACCGCCGCAGATCAACGAGCAGCTCCGAGACTTCACGTCGCTCCTCGCCGAGTCCCAGCATGAAGCCGGTCTTCGTCGGTATCTCTGACGCCCAATCGGAGGCACGCCGCAATAGCTCAAGCGATCGTTCGTATCGCGCCTGGAATCGGACCCGCGGGTATAGCCGCTCGACGGTCTCCACATTGTGATTCAGCACCGTCGGCCCAGCCGCCAGCACCGTCTCCAGTGCGTCCCAGTTGCCGACGAAGTCGGGGATCAACACCTCGACCGCTGTCTCCGGACGTTGCCGTCGGATCAGTTCGATGCACGAGGCGAAGATTTGTGCGCCTCCGTCAGGGACATCGTCTCGATTGACTGAAGTGATCACGACGTACGAGAGATCCAGGCGCTCGACCGCTTCCGCCAGCCGGCGCGGCTCCGTCCAGTCGATCGGCGCAGGCCGGCCCGAGGTCACGGCGCAGAACCCGCAGGCGCGTGTGCATGTCTCACCAAGGATCATGAATGTCGCCGTGCCCCGGTTGAAGCACTCCCCAATGTTGGGACAGCGCGCCTCCTGGCAAACGGTGTGCAGAGTCTCATCGCGCAGCAGTTGCACGACCTCCGTGTAGCGTTCGCCTCCGGGAAACTGGGCGCGGATCCAGGACGGCTTCCGTTCGCGCGTGGTCGTCATGGCAGGCCGTAGATTTCAGCCGTTGGCGACAGTTTCAGTTGAAACACATCGGCCACGGCTCTCTCCAGTGCCGGCACGCATGCAGCAACGGTGACGCAATCACCAGTCTCGGCCGATACCGAGGTTGCGACGCCGCCTTCGACCCCGCAGGCGCGAATCCCCTCGAACCAGGACAGGTCGATATCGCAGTTCAAGGCCAGACCATGCCGGGAAACGCCCGATTGCACCCGGACACCGACGCTGGCGAGCTTGCGGTTGTCAATCCATACGCCCGGCCGTCCCCGAACTCGGTCGGCCTCCACCCCGAACTCAGCTGCCGCGTCCATCGCAAGCTGCTCCAGCCCGCGAACGTAGCGGGCAATACCGATGCCCCGTTCGCGCAGGCGCAAAATCGGCCAGACAACCAGTTGTCCCGGACCGTGAAATGTCACATCGCCGCCCCGATCGGTGTCAACGATCGGAGCTTCGAGCGAGGCGAGCACATGCTCACGTCCGCCTCGGCGCCCCTGCGTGTACACGGGCGGATGCTCCAGTAGGACAACGATCTCCGGCAGCGCGCCCCGCGCCACCGAACCGGCCCGATCCGCCTGCCATGCCAACCCAGTGCCGTAGTCGACCACACCGGCGTGCGCGATCTGGACGATCTTTGAGCGCTCAAACCCGGGCTCTTCGCGTCTCAGCACTGCGCCGTGATGCCGTCGAGACATAGCGTTCTCAGGTCGGGTTCCGTTTGTTTAAGTCTATAGAGCGGCCCGGCTCACGGCGGGCAGGTCGCGTCATGTTGACTAGACTGAAAAAACGATGACAACCTCCGAGTCTCCCTGGCAGTCGGCGCTGGCCCGCGTCCCAGACGCCGCCGGAGCGGATGATTGGCTCGAAACCAACGACTGGATTGACTCGTTGAGGGACGTCGCGCGACGTCGCGGACCGGAGAGAGTCTCTCGCCTGCTGCAGACCTTGCAGATCGAGGCACAGCGTTCCGGTATCCGATTGCCGGTCACATCGCAAACGCCCTACGTCAACACGATCCCTATCGAAAAGCAGCCGCCGTATCCGGGCGATCTCAACATCGAGCGCCGGATCAAGTCGATTATCCGCTGGAACGCCATGGCGATGGTCGTCGAGGCAAATCAGATCAATCACGGCATCGGTGGCCACATTTCGACCTACGCCTCCGCTGCGACGCTCTACGAGGTCGGCTTCAACCACTTCTTCCGAGGCCAGGACCACGCCTCCGGCGGCGATCTGGTGTACTTCCAGGGGCACTCGGCGCCCGGCATCTATGCGCGCGGTTATGTCGAACGACGACTCTCGCCTGACCTCCTGCACAAGTTCCGACAGGAACTGTCGGGCGGGCTGCCCTCCTACCCGCACCCCTGGTTGATGGATGACTACTGGCAGTTCCCCACAGTCTCAATGGGGCTGGGACCGATCCAGGCGATCTACCAGGCGCGCTTCATTCGCTATCTCGAGAACCGGGACTTGCTTCCCGCGACCGACCGCAAGGTCTGGTGTTTCCTCGGCGACGGCGAGACCGACGAGCCGGAATCGCTCGGCTCGATCGCGCTCGCCTCGCGTGAGGAACTCGACAACTTGATCTTCGTCGTCAACTGCAACCTCCAGCGGCTTGACGGTCCGGTTCGAGGCAACGGGCAAATCATCCAGGAACTTGAGGCCGTCTTCCGCGGTGTCGGATGGAATGTGATCAAGGTCATTTGGGGCTCGGAGTGGGACCAACTCCTGGCGCGGGACGAACACGGCCTGCTCGTGCAGCGAATGGGCGAGGTCGTCGACGGTGAGTATCAGAAGTACACCGTCGCCGGAGGCAGCTACATCCGACAGCATTTCTGGGGCGTTGATCCTCGACTGCTGCGTATGGTCGACGACATCTCAGACGACGAGCTCTGGCGGATGCGGCTGGGCGGACACGATCCGCTCAAAGTGCATGCGGCATACAACGCGGCCGTGAAACATCGCGGCGCGCCAACCGTGATTCTGGCCCGGACGATCAAAGGCTACGGATTGGGCGAGGCCGGCGAGGGCCGCAACATCACGCATCAGCAGAAGGAACTCAACGAGCGCGAACTCATGCAGTTCCGAGACCGCTTCGCAATCCCGCTATCCGACGCCGAGGTCGTCGGAGCACCCCTCTATCGGCCGGCCAGCGAGAGTCGAGAGGCCAACTACATCGCCGAGCGCAAGGCAACCCTCGGCGGTCACGTTCCCGAGCGCCGCTCGCCCAAGTCGAACCTGACCGCGCCACCGGACGAAACGTTCTCCGAGTTCCACGAAGGCACAGGTGAACGGGAAGCCTCAACCACGATGGGCTTCGTTCGGATGCTCAGCCGCATGATGCGCGATCGCGAACTCGGCCAGCACATCGTCCCGATCGTGCCCGACGAGTCGCGCACCTTCGGTATGGAAGGCATGTTCCGCGAGTTCGGCATCTACGCCTCTACCGGCCAGCTATATGAGCCCGTCGATTCCGACCGACTCCTCTTCTACAAGGAGTCGCGCGACGGTCAGATCCTTGAAGAAGGAATCACCGAGGCTGGAGCGATGTGTTCCTTCATGGCAGGCGGCACGGCCTACTCCTCCCTCAATGTGCCGATGATCCCGTTCTTCATCTTCTACTCCATGTTTGGGCTTCAGCGCTTCGGCGACCTCGCCTTCGCAGCCGGCGACGCCCACACGCGGGGTTTCCTCATCGGCGCTACAGCCGGCCGCACCACGCTCCACGGTGAAGGGCTACAGCACCAGGACGGCCACAGCCACGTCCTAGCATCAACGATCCCCAACCTCGTCTCCTACGACCCCGCCTACGCGTACGAGATTGCTGTCATCGTCCAGGACGGCATTCGCCGCATGCACGACGAGGACGAGAGCATCTTCTACTACATCACGGTCGAGAATGAGTCCTACGTGCAACCCCCGATGCCCGAATCGGAGATCGTCCGCGAAGGAATATTGCGCGGCATCTATCCGCTCGTGCCATGCGAAGCCCCGCAGGTGCGCTTGTTCGGCAGTGGCCCGATTCTCAACGAGGTTCGCCGCGCTCAGCAGATACTGCGCGACGACTTCGACGTCCGTGCCGACGTGTGGTCGGTGACCTCATACACCGAACTGAGACGCGAAGCGCTGCAAACCGATCGCTGGAATCGCCTGCATCCCTTCGAGGAGCGGCGCGCATCCTGGCTCGAATCCTCACTCGATGGATGTGACGTACCGATCGTTGCCGCGACCGACTACACCGCTTCACTACCCGACCTCGTAGCCCGTTGGCTGCCGGGTCCGTTGACGGCGTTGGGAACCGATGGCTTCGGCCGTTCCGATACCAGGGAAGCCCTGCGAGACTTCTTCGAAGTCGACGCCAACCATGTCGTCTGGTCTGCGCTCAGCGCCCTGAGCCGACGCGACGAGATCGACGGCGACCTGGTGCTCAAGGCTCGCGAGACCCTCGGAATCGACCCGACTCGTCCCGACCCGATGCTGCGCTAGGAAATCATCATGACGACTACCGCATCAGGCGCCGGCGTTGTTCTCCTGCCCGACCTGGGCGAAGACATCGAAGAAGCGGATGTCCTGCAGGTCTACGTGAGCGTCGGCGACGAGGTGGTCCTGGAACAGCCGATCGCCGAAATCGAGACCGAGAAAGCCACCCTGGATCTCCCCTCGCCGGTCGCAGGAACCGTGACCGAGATACACGTCCGCTCCGGGGACACGATCCGGCCGGGCGATCCCGTTCTCACCGTCGATGCCGCGTCGTCGCCTGGTCCTCCGCCGTCACCGGTCGAGGAGGTATCCCCTCAACCCACCGCCAATTCGTCATCGCCGCCGCAACCTGAAGCAGCTCCGCAGGCAGAGCCGGAACCGGCTCCGGATCCCACGCCAAAAGTCGATCGCGATCATCCCGCGCCGATCCTGCGCGTCCCGCCCGCTGCGCCTGCGCCGCTGGTCGAGGGCGATCTCGAATCTCGCCCCGTGTTCGCCTCACCATCGGTCAGGCGATTCGCTCGGGAAATCGGCGTCGACATTCGCACCGTGCGCGGCAGTGGTCCCGGCGGCAGGATTGACCAGGCAGACGTCAAGCGTCACGCACGAGAGACGCCGTCCCAGGCGCCTGACCAGGGACACTCGGAGCGCTCCCCTGGCCCCCTACCCGACTTCTCCGAGTTCGGTGCCGTCGAGCGACTTCCCATGAGCCGCCTGCGGCGCACGATCAAGCGCAACATGACGGTCTCCTGGCACGAGGTCCCGCACGTGACGCTCTTCCACACCGCGGACGTGACGGAGCTGGAACAGGTCCGTCGCGACTACCGCGAGCGCGCCGAAGAGGCTGGCGGACGCCTGACCATCACGGCGATCCTGCTCAAGATCACCGCCGCAGCGCTCCTCGCGCATCCGCACGTCAACAGTTCAATCGACGCCGACAACGACGAACTCGTGCTCAAGAAGTACGTCAATGTCGGCGTCGCGGTCGACACGCCCCGCGGCTTGGTCGTGCCAGTGATTCGTGATGTCGACAAGAAGAACATCGTTGAGCTCTCCGTCGAGTTGACCGACATCTCGGAACGCGCTCGCTCGGGAGACTTGGGCCTCCAGGACTTCCGCGGCAGTAGTTTCACGTTGACCAATCTCGGCGGCATCGGAACCGGTCACTTCACACCCATCATCCACCACCCGAACACCGCGATCCTGGGGATCGGTCGGGCTGAGAAACGCCCCGAATGGTCTGACGTACTCGACGGTTGGGAGCCGCGCAGCATTCTGCCGATGTCGTTCACCTTCGATCACCGCGCCATGGACGGCGCCGACGGCGCCCGATTCATGACCTGGATCGCCGATGTCATCCGCCAGCCGCTCGTGCTGGCGCTCGGGGGATAGCCGGTGGTCACCGCCGACGCGCCCGCCAACGGCGACTTCCATCTGGTCGTGCTCGGCGCCGGGCCGGGGGGCTATCCGGCCGCCTTTCACGCAGCTGAACATGGCATCGATGTCACCCTGATCGACACCCGCCCCCAACCCGGAGGCATCTGCCTCTACGAGGGCTGTATTCCCTCCAAGGCGCTGCTGCACGTCGCCAAGTTGCTCCGCGAGGCCCGGCACGCCTCCGAATGGGGCATCAACTTCGCCGAGCCGACCATTGACGTCGACGCTCTGCGCGACTGGAAGGACGGCGTCGTCCGCAAGATGACCAATGGCCTCGGCCTGCTCCGACGCCAGCACAACGTCCGTTACCAGCAAGGCTATGGACGCATCCGCGACGCCGGCCAACTCAACGTCGAGTCCAACGGCGAAGTCCTGCCGATCGACTTCGACGCCCTCATCGTCGCCACCGGCTCAACACCCGTCGTCCCGCGTGCACTTCAAGTTGAGTCCGACCGCATCATGGATTCGACGGACGCGCTGAACCTGACCGATGTGCCAGAGTCTCTCCTCGTAGTCGGCGGCGGATACATCGGCCTCGAGCTCGGAACGGTCTACGCCGAACTTGGTTCCCAGGTCACGGTCGTCGAGGCGCTGCCGCAGATACTTACCGGTGTCGAACGCGACCTGGTGCGAATCCTCGAGCGAAGCCTGCGCTCCCGATTGGAGTCGATTAGGGTCGACACGTCCGTCGTGTCCTTGTCGGAAGTCGAGGACGGCATTGAAGCGGTGATTGCCGACAAAGAGGGCGTCGAAACCACCGAACGTTTCGATCGGGTGCTGATCGCCACAGGACGCCGACCCAACAGCGCCGGCCTCGGTCTCCACCGCACCGGGGCCCACGTCGACGCCAACGGCTTCATCGTCACCGACCAACAACGACGCACAGCAGAGCCCTCGATCTTCGCCATCGGAGACGTCGCCGGCGAACCGATGCTGGCACACAAGGCCACGGCCGAAGCATCGGTCGCGGTTGAAGCAATCATCGGCGAACCCTCCGCGTTCCGACCGCTCGCAGTCCCGGCGGTGATCTTCACAGACCCGGAGATCGCCTGGTGCGGTCTCACCCAGGCCGAAGCCACCGCCCTCGACATCGAGGCGTCAAGCGTCAACTTCCCCTGGGCCGCGTTGGGCCGCGCCTCGGCCTCGGGACGCAATGACGGTCTCACCCGACTCGTGATCGAGCGCGGCTCCGAGCGCGTGCTGGGCATGCAGGTCGTCGGACCCGGCGCCGGCGAGCTCATCGGAGAAGG
This sequence comes from Dehalococcoidia bacterium, assembly GCA_965208665.1. Taxonomy (GTDB): domain Bacteria; phylum Chloroflexota; class Dehalococcoidia; order Bin125; family Bin125; genus Bin125. The sequence goes on along the minus strand of CBDBPH010000002.1, from coordinate 251,190 downwards.
CGTGCTGGCCGTCGAGCTGGGAGCACGCGCCTCCGACCTGGCGGAATCGATCCACGCGCATCCGACGCTGAACGAATCGATCATGGAGGCCGCACAGGTCTTCTTCGGTCGCAGTCCCCACTACCTCACCCGGCGTCGCTGAGGCCGACGCAATGCTGATTGAGCTCGGCGGACAAACCCTCGACGCGACCGACCGCTGTCACGTGATGGGCATCCTCAACGTCGCCACCGATTCCCCCGTCACGGATTCGATCGTCGCCATTGGCGACGCCCCTCGACGCGCAGCCGAGTTGCGCGATGCCGGGGCATCAATTGTCGATGTCGGCGCCCAATCGACCCGCACCGGCGCAACCGAGATCACGCCGGACGAGGAAATCGCGCGCGTCTCCCCGGTCGTGGAGTCCCTCGTCGCCGAGGGCCATCTCGTCTCCGTCGACACGTGGACGGCCGCCGTCGCCCGCGCCGCGGTCGACGCCGGCGCCCATCTGATCAACGACATCACCGGCGCAGACCCGGACACTGTCCAGGTCGCCGTCGAGACCAGCACTCCGATCGCCGTGATGCACATGCGCGGTCGACCACAGCGGCACCGTGACGCCACCCATGAGTACGACGATGTCACGCTCGAGGTGCGCGAGTATCTCGGAAGCCGCGCGCGCGAGATCAAGGCTGCCGGAGCGCCCGAGGTGTGGATCGACCCCGGTTTCCAGTTCGGGCGTGGACTCGATGACAACCTGCGCCTGCTCCTCGACTTGCCCAACCTCGCCCGGCTCGGCCATCCGGTCCTGATCTCCGCTTCGCGCAAGGGATTCCTGGCCGAGATGCTGGGACACGGCGAACTGCGATCGCATGACGCGCAGGCGAAACCCGGAATGATCGAGGCAACCATCGCCTTCAATGCGCTCGCCGCCTGGATGGGCGCGCACGTGGTCCGCGTGCACGACGTGCAGGAGGTTGCCTGGGCGCTCAACGTCGCCGCTGCTGCCCGATCAATACACCGAGCCGAAGGCGCGGTAAACTCGATCCGATGACTCTTTGCACGAGGAGATGACGCCATGCCCGTCTATACCTACCGCTGCGAGACGTGCAGCGAGAGTTTCGAGAAAATCCGTCCGATGTCCCGCGCCTCGGAGCCACACCCGTGCCCGACCTGCGAGGCGGAAGCAGATCGAGTAGTTTCGGGCATCTTCGAGAACAACTCGACCAAGAACCGCTCCGCGAACTTCCCCAAACGCAAGCGCTACACCAACTGGTAGCCCCTCCTCATCCTTCCAACGTCCGGAGAACCGCATGACTCAGCGTCCGCCCGACCCGATTCCCTTCCCGCGCGACCGAGTCCAGCGCGGCGACCCGGCCAGAAGCCCACGTGGCGCGCCGCCGCCTCCGCAGCAACAGCAGCAACCGTCAGGACCGGTCATCTACTCGGCCTCCGGCCAACCGATGCGTCGAGTGCAGCAACCGCCCGCGCCCCCACCGCCGGAGCCCGTGCCGCTTCGACGACCGCCGCCTCCTGCGCAACCCGACGAATCGACCGAGTCGTCCGAACCGCAAGAGCCGCAGGGCCTACACGGTCACGTAGCAGCCGTCATCGACGCGACCGACGCATCCTTCACTAAGGACGTGATCGAGCGTTCGCACGAGTTGCCCGTCGTGGTCGACTGCTGGGCGCCCTGGTGCGGCCCCTGTCGAGTCCTCGGCCCGATCCTCGAGAAGCTCGCCTACGAGCGCGACGGCCAGGTCCAGCTCGTCAAGGTCAACACGGACGAAAACCCGCAGGTCGCTCAGGCGCTCCAGGTGGAAGGCATCCCAGCCGTCTTCGCCTTCGTCGGCGGACAGCTCGTCAACAAGTTCGTCGGAGCCGTCCCCGAGGAACAGGTCCGAGCCTTCTACGACTCCCTCATCCCCTCCGAGGCCGACATCAAGGCGGCTGAGGGCTACCGGATGATGCAGGAAAATCAGATCCCGATCGCTCGGCTCCACTTCGAGGCTGCGCTGGAGGAAGACCCGAACCACGAACCGGCCGGAGTCGGACTGGCAGCCATCCTGGTGCGCATGGGTGAAAACGAGCGCGGCGCTGAGCTCGCCCGCCGATGGCCCAATCATCCGATGAGCAAGAGTGTGTTGACCTCGATGGAGCTGACGGCCGCACTCGACGGCTACGAGGCCGATGAGATTCGCCGCGCCGCCGCGGCAAATCCGGACGATCCGATGGCTCGATATCGTCACGGCTGCCTGCTCGCGGTCGAGAGCCAGTGGACGCAGGCGCTCGACGAGATGCTCGAGTCAGTCAGGATCGACAAATCAGCCGGCGACGAGGCTGCCAGGAAAACGCTGCTCGGAATCTTCTCAATGCTGGGAGACGACCAACCCGTCGTGGTCGAATATCGCAAGCGCCTCGGCCGCCTGTTGTTCTAGCGCCTGTTCACGTCGAGGCCGTGATTCCAAACGGAGCACAATCTGGCTGCGTAGATCCCCTCTCCCTCTGGGAGAGGGCTAGGGTGAGGGTCCCCGCTCGGCGCTGAGCTACCGCATCTGTTCTCCCCCCGCGTGAGGGGGGGAGATGCCGAAGGCAGAGGGGGGCTTCGGACGACCGGCGAACTCCTGGAAACCTCTACAACCCCTACGCCTCGTCCTCTTCACCGCCCCGCGTGTACCACTCGCGAGTCCGCCACCACGGCATCGGGGTTTCGTCGTCGATCGGCTTCGCCCGATTGCGAATCGCCCAGATGAAGATCACCACCGTCGCGCCAACAAAGCAGAAGGGAATGAACAGCGAGGTCGCAAGCGTCTCGTCCGAGACATGGATGGATTCCTCTTCGTCCCCACCGGCCTCGGCGATCTGCATTGGCTCACTCAAGGCGTACTCACCCGCCGCTACCGCACCTAGCGTCAACGCGCTCAATCCTCCGACCAGCACCAGAGCAAGGAGGAACCGTCCCAGAATGCGCCTCCGTTGAGCCATTGGATCACACCCCTCAACCGATCTACGCACCGCGTTTGCAATAGTGTCGCGCCATCCTGCGACAGCGTCAATCGATTCCCCGATCAACGCTAAACTACGGACATGCACCCACCGACCAAATTTTCGCTGCTCGACGCCGACGGCCAGGAAATGCTGTTCCCGCCCAGGGGTCCGGTCCTGCTGGCCCTGGTCAAGGAGGACTGCGACACCTGCAACCTGACCCTCCCCTTGCTCGAAGCCGTGCATCGCGACACCGATGAAGGGCTGGATGTCTGGGTCGCCGTGCAAAAGCGCGACGATATTGCCGTGCTCAAGGACCGACACGACCTCACAATGCCGCTGCTCGACGACGACGCCCTCGACCTGTCCTACGAGACAGACATCGACACCGTGCCGACGCTCTTCCTCTACGACGAACAGCAAAACTGCACCCTGCAAACCTTCGGCTTCGACAAGCACGAGTGGCGCGAGATCGCCAGCGAGTCGATGACGCTCGCTGGCCGTCCGGGCGCGGAGACGTCGATCGACTGGGAGTCGCTGCCCGAGCAACGGCCCGGTTGCGGAGCGCGCAACTACGAGCCCGGCGTCTACGAGCGCCTCCAGGCGCTCAAGAGCGGTGACCTCCTCTCAAGACTCGTTGACCTCGCCTCGAGCGACGACATCCACGAGTTCATGTACGACCAGGGCTACACCGACGGCTTTCCCGTTGTTCCGCCGACCCGCGAACGGGTCTGGAAGATGCTCCAGGGCACAACCCGCGACCCGCAGGATGAGGTGGCGATCGTGCCCCCCAACCTGGCCCCAATCACGGTTGAGAAGGTCGCCATCAACGCCGTTATGGCCGGCGCAAAGCCCGAGTATCTGCCTTCGATCATCGCGCTGGTCGAAGTCGCCTGCACCGAGAGCTTCAACATTCACGGCGTTCTGGCGACCACCATGGGCGCGACCCCCGTCGGCATCTTCAACGGACCGATCCGCGACCGGATCGGCATGAACTATCTCCACGGCGCGCTCGGCTCGGGCAACCGCGCCAACGCCGCCATCGGACGCGCCCTGAGGCTCTGCGCCCGCAACGTAGGCGGCAGCGTCCCTGGCGGAACAGACCGAGCCACGCAAGGTGGGCCACACCGCCTCACCATGAACTTCGCCGAGAACGAGGATGCCAGTCCCTGGGACTCACTTGCCGTCGAATACGGCTTCGAGCCGACCGACGATGTCGCCACGCTGATGGCAATGTCCGGCGGGCCGGCCACCATCGCCGACGAGCGCTCGCGCGACGGCCGAGGCATGGCCGGAACCCTGGCCGCCTCGATGAGCTGCATGCAGGACCCCAAATCACCCATGGTCGACACGCTGGTCGTCCTCTCGCCCGATCACGCCGGCATCTTCGGACGCTCCGGCTGGTCCAAGGACGATGTGCGCGAATGCATCATGGAAGAAACGGCGATCCCGTTGAAGGACCGCCTGCGCTCCGATGACGCCGGAGCCGGGCTGCCGCCGAGCGTCGTTGAGCGCTTCGGCGGCGAGCAGGCGCTCGACTTCCCCGTGCCCAAGTTCCAGGACAAGTCGAACATCATCCTCGTCGTCGCCGGATCCTCCGCCGCCAAGTTCTCCACCATCCTCGGAGGCTGGGCCGCCGGCGTCTACTCCACCCCGACAAGCGCCAGGATCGGAACCGAGGGCGCACTGGAGATCCGCGGAAGGAGTGGCGCAGATATGGATAAGCGCCGCTCGGGTGGGAAAGATCTCGGTGCGTTCGAGCCCAACATCCGCCGGCCCTGAACCAGAATCAGAAGGCCGGGAAGAGTAGACTACGAGAGACACACAGCGCGCCATAACCCTGCAGACGACGCGTTGATGGAGAGGTCCCATGGTTACCCAGATCCTTGACCCCACCGACGAACGAGTGCCGATCAAGCGGCAACTCACGCCGCGCCCCGAGGCGCTGCATGGGACCATCGCCCTGCTCGACATCTCCAAGCCGCGCGGCGACGTCTTCCTCGACCGGCTCGAGCAGCTCCTACACGAGCGCGCGCCCGGCATCGAGACCAAGCGCTTCATGAAGCCGACCGTTGCCAAGCCGGCCCCGCAACCGATCAAAGATGCGATCCTGGAGGAGTGCGACTTCGTCATCGAAGCGCTGGCTGATTGAGGATCCTGCACGACGTGCAGTGTGCACGACACCGTTTTCTTCGAACTGCAGGGCAAGCCCAGCGTCTTCGTCGCCACCTCTGAGTTCATCAAGGCCGCCAGCCACCAGGCCGAACGCCTCGGACTCGAAGAGGTGCGCCGAGTCTTCATCCCGCATCCGATGCAGGACCGCACGGACGCCGAGATGCACGAACACGCCGAGCGATTCATCGACGAAATCCTCGACACCTTGATGGCTCCGGTCGAGTAGCCCTCGGACCTCCCCGTTCCCCTTCCCTCTCCCTCTGGGAGAGGGCCAGGGTGAGGGCCCTCCCCCATCCGATAAGGCACCCCCGTGTCCGGCGACTCCGACTTCTACTCAAGAATCATCGAGATCGCCGACCACGACGATGTCTACGAGTTCATGTTTGCGCAGGGCATCACCGACGGCCTCCCGGTCGTCCCACCCACGCGTGAGCGAGTCGACCGGATGCTCACTTGTTCCCCCGAGCACTGGAGCGATCCACAGAAGATCGTCGCAACACTCCCGCCCAACATGGCCCCAATGACGGTCGAGAAGGCGGCGATCAACGCCGTCATGGCCGGCTGCAAGCCCGATTACTTCCCCACGGTCCTCGCTTCCGTAGAAGCCGCGGCCGGTGGACGATTCCCGCTCCATGGCTCCATCGCCACGACCGCCGGCCTGGCCCCGATGATGCTCGTCAACGGACCGGTCCGCCAGGAGATCGGGATGAACTGGGGGCTCAACGCGCTCGGCCAGGGCAATCGAGCCAACTCCACCCTCGGCCGAGCCTTGCGCCTCATGCTGCGCAACATCGGCGGCGCCGTGCCTGGCGAGATCGAGCAGGCCATCCAGGGCGGTGGACACAAGTGGACCTTGAGCTACGCCGAGGACGAAGACTATTCCCCCTGGGAGCCATACCACGTCGAGCACGGCTTCGAACCCGACGACAGCGTCGTCTCGCTCATCCCAATCACCGGCGGCCCCAGAGTCTGCATCGATCAGTACAGCCGCAATGCGCGTTCACTGACCGGCTCGATCGCCATGGCCTTCCAGCAGGTGCTCAAGCCGCGAGGCCAGGTCACGCCGTCGATGTTCGTGATCAGCCCTGAACACGCCGATGTCTACCGCGCCAGCGGTTGGACCAAGGACAACTTCCGCGAGGCGATCATGGAGTTCACCGCGCTGCCGCTCCGCGATCGACTGGCCACACCCGAGATGGGCGGCGGGATCAACGAATACCTGCCGGAAAAGCATGGACTGACCGAAGAAGACCTCGACATGACGCTCTCCAAGGTCGCCGATCCGTCGTTCATTGCCATCTCGGTCGCCGGCAGCCACGCCGGTAAGTGGACCAGCATCTACCAGGGCATCTTCGGCGACGGCAACCCCGCCCAGACGCCAGGAGTCTTCATGCCCGCCTCAGCTCGCGTCCGCTCCTGATCCTGCATGAGTCAGCTGCTCTCGAAGACCATCGACATCGCCCAACACGACGATGTCTACGAGTTCATGTTCGACCAGGGAATCACCGACGGCTTGCCGCTCGTCCCGCCAACGCGTGAGCGCGTCGAACGAATGTTGAGCGGTGCCAATCGCTTGCCATCGGAGGTGATCGGCAAGATCCCGCCCAACTACGCTCCGGCGACCGTCGAGAAGATCGCCATCAATGCCGTCGCCGCCGGAGCTAGGCCCGAGTATCTCTCGGTCATAATCGCCGCCGTCGAGGCCGCCGCCGGCGGACGCTTCCCCCTGCACGGAACCATCGCCAGCACCGACGGCATCGCGCCGATGTTGATCGTCAATGGACCGATCCGCGAACAGATCGGCATGAACTGGGGACTCAACGCCCTCGGGCAGGGCAACCGAGCCAACATGACCATCGGCCGCGCCCTCCGCCTGGTGCTGCGCAACGTCGGCGGAGCCAGGGAGGGTGAAATCGATCAGACCGTCCAGGGCGGCGCGCACAAGTTCACCCTCACCTTCGCCGAGCACGAGGACGCCTCGCCCTGGCCTCCGCTGCATGTGGAACACGGCTACGACCGGAGCGACAGCGTTGTCACCCTGTTGCCGGTCATCGGAGGCCCAAGACTCAGCATCGACGAGTACAGCCGCACCGCCCGCGCCCTGGTCGGCTCCTTGGCAATGGGATTCCAGCGCATCTTCAGCCCCAACGGCCAGATCGGACCCTCAATGCTGGTCGTCAGCCCCGAACACGCCGATGTCTTCCGCCGCGACGGCTGGTCAAAGGACGACATCCGCGATGCCCTCATGGAACTCACAGCCATTCCGATCCGTGATCGCCTCGCGACCGACCGGATCGGAGGAGGCATCACGCAGCCGACGCTCAAACGGGAGGGAATCACAGCCGACGATCTCGATCGGCCAATGTCCAAGGTCTCACATCCGTCCCATATCCAGATCACGGTGGCCGGTTCCACCGCCGGCAAGAGGACTGGCATCTATCCGGGCATCGTCCGGCGCATGGACCCTGAACACATGGAAACATTCACGCCGGTCTCGGCACGAATCGACGCCCCGTGAACCAGTCGTCGGAGGAGCAAGACCACCTCAAAGAGCTGCGCGAGCGATTGGCGATCCATCCGGAAATCGCCGTTGATGTTGGAGGCCGGCAATTGGTGCTGCGCTCGCGACACGGTCTGTTCTCTGCCCGTTCGATCGACGAGGGCACCGAGCTCCTGCTTCGCGAACTGGAGGCCCTGACACAGGCCGCGCGCGTGCTCGATCTCGGCTGCGGCTACGGTGCAATCGGCCTCACCCTCGCCGCTCGCTGGCCGTCCGCGCGCGTCGATATGGTCGATTCAGACATCCGCGCCGTAGAAGCGACCGCCGAGAACATCAAGCACAACCAACTGGACAACGCGACCGTGACCCTGAGCGACGGCATTCGCGAGATTCGGGACCAGGCCGCAACCTACGACCTCGTCCTCTCGAACCTGCCCGCCCAAGCCGGCAACGACGCCATCGACCAGTTGTTGCTCGACGCGCACGACGCCCTGAACGACAGAGGCTTGCTGGCGGTCGTCGCGGTCAACGGACTGCGCCGCTATCTGCAGCGCCGCCTCGCCGACATCTTCGGCGCCCGGCAAGTACGTAAAGTCCACCAGGGACCCCGACACACCGTCCTCGAAGCCGCGAAACTACCTACATGAGCGCCAGCCCGCCTGCCACACGTCCCGGCATGATGGAGCCGCTGCGCCTGCGCGAGTTCCGCCTGCTGCTTGCCGGCTTCATCGTCGGCCAGTCGATGATGCCGCTTCAGTTCGTCGCCTCAATCGCCTGGATTCAACTCGTCGCTCCCGACGACATCGAGATCCTCATGGTCGGCGCGATCGGCACGATTCGCGGCGTTGGCATGATCGGCTTCGGTCTCTTCGGCGGTGCGCTCGCCGACCGCTTCGACCGCCGCCGCCTGCTCATGGTCACTCAGGCGATCGCCTTTGTCAGCAACATGCTGATCGCCGTCATGATCTGGACCGGCGACGGCGGCACCACCGACATCATCATCTTCTTCGCCCTCACAATCGTCGCGTCAGCCGCCCTCGCGATCGACGGTCCCACCAGGAACGCGATTACGCCCGAAATCCTCGGACCCCGACTCACCCCCTCCGGCATCGCCCTCAACTCGGCCGCCATGCAATTCGCCATGCCGGTCGCAATCTTCGCCTCCGGGCTGATGATCGACCATCTCGGCCACGGCGCCGTCTTCGCCATCTCCTCGTTCGGTCATCTCGGCGAAGTCATCATCCTCGCCATGATGGCCTACCGGACCGTCTTCTCAGCCGCTCATCTCGCTGCCGCCCGCGGCCAGGGACCGGGACAGGCGATTCGCGACATCGGAGCAGGCTTCAGATACGCCCGCTCGAAGGCAGTCATCCTCTGGACCGTGCTGATCGTCGTCCTGATGATGTCCCTGATCATGCCTCCCACCGGAACGCTCGGCCCGCAGTGGGTAACCACCGTCGTCGGAGCCACCTGGTCAGAGTTCAGCTACATCGCCGTCTTCTGGGGCGGAGGCGCCATGATCGCCTCCCTGTTCCTCGTCCGCTTCTCCTGGATCGAGCGCAAGGGCCTGCTCACCGGAATCGGCGTGATCGTCATGGCCCTCGGATTCGTCGTGTTCACCAATCCGCCGACCGTCATCAACGCAATGATGGGCAATCTGCTGCTGGGCGTCGGCATGTCGATCGCCATGGTCTCGGCCAACGCGACGCTCGCCCACGAGACTCCCAACGAGATGCGCGGTCGCATCATGGGCCTGATCTTCCTCGGCATGGGTATCGCCCAGCTCGCCGGTCTGCCCCTGGGAGCGGTGGCGCAGGCATTGACGATGGAAACCCTGTTCCCGCCCATGTCATACGCCGTGTTGGCAATCCTCGTCGCGATCATTATCTTCCGACCGGTCATCATCCGCGCCCGAGTCCCGCAGCATCCGCCCGAGCCCATTGCCCAGGCCGTCCAGACCGGAAGAACCGTGCTCAACGGAGCCGCAACCTTCATCCTCCGCGCCGCCCCAAACAAGGCCCGCACCTGATACCCCCTCTCCGATGCCCCGCACTCGCGCCCCCTTCGACGCCCCGCACTCTCGCCCTTTCCGATGCCCCGCACTTGCTGCGGGGCCCAGACCGCGATCTCCCCACGCAGCCCCGCTGTCCCCCTCTCCCTCCGATCCCCTCTCCCTCTGGGAGAGGGTTAGGGTGAGGGCTCTCCCCCCGCGTCAAGCGGGGGGAGATGTCTCGTAGAAGCCTGCCCCGCACTTGATGCGGGGACAGAGGGGGGCATGCCCACTGCAGCGCTACGCCGCCCCTTCCCTCGCTGTACGATCCCCTCTCCCTCTGGGAGAAGCCTGCCCCGCACTTGATGCGGGGGGTTGGAGCCTGCCCCCGCGAAGGCGGGGGGGGGGTGAGGGCCCCTCCGTCAACCACGACACACCAACACCGAACATCCATTCGCTACACTGACCAGAACGCCCGTTTCGGTCTGCGAAAGGCCTCATCATGTTCATCCCGCCCAAACGCCGACGCCGCATCATGCACGCTCACTACCTCAGCCAACGTGGACACTCACACCGGCAAATCGCCGAGACGCTCAAAGTCTCCCAGGCCACCGTCCGCTCGGACCTGCAACTGGTCGAGACCCACTGGAGCAGTCTCGCCGCCGCCACGGCCGACGACCTCCTGCTCGAATCGCTCCACTTCCTGCAGCTTCGTCTGCAGTTGGTCGCCGACCAGGACATCGTCGGCAACGTCTCCGCTCACCTGGAACCGGTCGAGTATCTGCGCGCCCGCGAAGCCCAGGCCGCACAGCACAACAACCTCGCCCGCGAGGTTCGCCGCACCGCCCACGATGTCCACCGAAGAGCCGCCCAGCGCCCCGATCAACCCGACCTCTTCAACGAAGAACCGCAAGAACCGGCAGAAACCACCGCGGAATTGAGCAAAACTGACCACCCCAATTCCACGATCTCCAGTCCAGAGCAGGAGATCGTCGCCTCCGACGCTCAGCAAGAAAAAATTCCAACCGAATCCGTCCGACCACCGGTCAGACTCCCGCGTCCAACCCGCAATGGCGTCAAACCCACCCCAATCCAGGCCGCCGCCGCAGGCTGACGCCCGCTCCGCACCCACTCCTTCGGGCCCCTCCGTTTCCGGTTCCCTCTCCCTCTGGGAGAGGGCTAGAGCCTGCCCCCGCGAAGGCGGGGGGTGAGGGCCCCGTCCGCTCCCCGCTCCCCGTCCGGTCCCCTCTCCCTCTGGGAGAGGGCTAGGGTGAGGGTTCCCTTCCGGTCCCCTCTCCCTCTGGGAGAGGGCTAGGGTGAGGGTTCCCGTCCGGTCCCCTCTCCCTCTGGGAGAGGGCTAGGGTGAGGGCTCCCCGTCCGGTCCCCTCTCCCCGAGGGAGAGGGCTAGAGCCTGCCCCCGCGAAGGCGGGGGGTGACGGCTCTACACCGACGGAGGCCGAGGTCCCCCTGCGATAACATTCAATCGAGTCTCTTCCCCTAGCCCTTCGCGCCTCCCAGGGAGCACGCCACATGGAATACCGATTTAGCGACAAAGCCCTCGCCTTCGAGTCCGAGGTCAACGAGTTCCTCCACCAGGAATGGACCCCGGATCTCAGGGCCACCATCGGCGACCCCACAACCGACACCATGACCGAAGAACGCGGCTTTAGAAGGCTGCTCGCCGACCGAGGTTGGCTCACCATGTCCTGGCCGGCCGAGTACGGAGGACAGGAACGCTCGCTCGAGGAGCAGTACCTCTTCTGGGAGGCAATGAACTATGTCGGCGCGCCGCAGGCGACGGTCGCCACGCAGCAAGTCGGTCCGACGCTGATGCGCTTCGGTACCGAGGAGCAGCAGGAACGCTTCCTCCCGCCGATCGCCCGAGGCGAAGTCGAGTTCGCCCTCGGCTACACCGAACCCGATGCTGGCTCCGACCTGGCCTCGCTGCAACTCCGCGCGGTCAAGGATGGCGACGACTACATACTCAACGGCACCAAGCGGTTCACCTCGGGCGCCCACCGCAGCGAATACGTCTGGCTCGCGACACGCACCGACCCCAACGCGCCCAAGCACCGCGGCGTCTCGATGATGCTGGTCGACATGCAGTCCCCCGGCATCACCGTGAAGCCGCTTTGGACCATGGCCGGCTACCGAACCAACGAGGTCTATTTTCAGGACGTCCGCGTTCCCACCAGCGTGCTGGTCGGCGAGGAAAACCGCGGCTGGTACTACGCCGCCCACGCCCTCGACCGCGAGCGCATCTCGATCTTCACGGTCTCCTCAGTCCGTGCCGTCTACGACCGGCTGATCGACTGGGCCACCTCGGACACGCCGATGGGCCGCCCGATCGATGACCCCGGAATCAAGGGCACATTCGCCGAGTTCAAAGTCCAGCTCGAGGTCCTGCAGCACCTCAGCTACCGCATCCTCGACATGCTCAAGCGCGAGGAATCGCCCAACTACGAGGCCAGCCAGGTCAAGATCTTCTCCACCGAGATGATGCAGCGCCTGCAGAACTTCTCCCTGCACGCGATGGGCCTCTACGGACAGCTCAATGGCAACGACGGCCGAGCGCCGATTGAAGGCTCTGCCGAGAACGGCTACCTCGCCGCCGTCATGCCCACCTTCGGAGCCGGCGGCAACGAACTCCAGCGCAACATCATCGCCCAACGAGGCTTCGGCCTCCCCCGCGCCTGACCTCCCCCGCTGCCGCCCTATCCCCCCTCCCCCTCCGGTCCCCTCTCCCCGAGGGAGAGGGTTAGGGTGAGGGCCCTCTCTCCACCCAGGAACAACGATGCCCTAAATCGGAGCCCCGGTTCGAGCCTCCCGAGCCGCCAACCAGCGCCTGGTGTTCGGCGCAATCCCGTCGGGCAACTGCGGCAACGTCTCCTGCAACCATCGTAAATCTGCCGGAGTGTCCAGATCGAACGCCCACACGTCGATGTGCGCCGTCCGAAACGGGACACCGGCTTCACCTGCCGACGCTGCCGATTGTTCGTGAGCTCTCGCCGACGAAGGACCGAACAGCGGCGCGATGACATCGGGCGGCCGCAACAACAGCCCGTTGGTGCCGCCATCGTGCGCCGGCGCTACCACGACCGCCGGTCCGTCCGACGCGGTTGCCACCATCAGGTCGACCGCGTCGGGCGTAATCAGCGGCACGTCCGCAGGCACGACCAACAGCGCGCCGGCATCCTTGAACGCGTTCTGGGCGAAGGCCACCGCGCGGTTGTATCCCAGGCGCAGGTTGGTCTGGTCGAGGAACTCGACATCGAGCCTCGCCGCTTCATCCCGTGCCGCAGCATCTCGTGACGCAATCACCACTCGATCAACGGATTCGGCCTCCAGTAACGACGCCACGACATCGTCCAGCATCGCCCTCACAAGGCCGTTGCGCTCGTCCGTGTCCAGCAGTGCCGCCAGCCGTCGCTTCCCCGCCGGTAACCCTCGCACCGGGACGACGGCAACCAGCTCAGTGGATCTAGACGGCATCGAGCGCCGCCCTCACCGTTCCCGACGCCAGCGACATCTTGGCTTCGACATCCGTCATCAACGTGGGCATCACTACCACCCGCATGTCCGTTTCAGACTCAATCTGCGAAGCCAGGGTTGCGTCTTCTTCGTCAAGGATGAACACATCGGCCAGTTCGGCATAGATCCGCGCCACGCCCAGGGCCGAGACGTCGTGTCCCAGCGACCGCAGGATGTCCGCAGCCGGACCCTTGACCGCCTCCCCGCCGATGATCGGGCTAACCGCCGCCACCGGCGCATCGCTCTCACCAAGAGCCTCCCGCACCCCGGCCACACTGAGCAGCGGATCGATGCTCAGGAACGGATTGGACGGCGCGATCACGATCGCGTCCGACTCGCGTACGGCGTCCACCACGAGCGGCGCAGGCGATGCCGACTCCGATCCATCGAAGCGCAGCGAATGCACGGTGTCCGAGGTGCGGCGTCGGACGAAGTAGTCCTGGAACGGAAGATCACCGGCGTCGGTACCCACGACGGTGCGAAGTCGGTCATCCGTGACCGGAGTGATCACACAGTCCAGCCCAAGTCGCTGGGTCAGGTCACGAGTGATCTCGGACAGCGAATCGCCCTCCGTCAGGCGATGGGTTCGGTAGAGATGGGTCGCCAGGTCGAGGTCGCCGATCATGAACCAGTCCGGACCGCCGAGCTCCGACAGCCGGTCGAGCGTTCGCCGCGACTCACCTCTGAGCCCCCAACCGGTCTCAGGATTGACGAGGTCGGCGAGCGTGTAGGTCACGGTGTCGAGGTCGGGCGAGATGTGCAATCCGGCCCATTCCATGTCGTCGCCGACATTGACGATCGCTGTCACATCCTGCGGCGTCAGCACTCGCACAAGTCCATCAAGGAAACGGGCCGCTCCCACCCCGCCGGCCAGCACCGCGACCCGGGTCACTCGTCGTGCTCCCGCCGGCCGCCGAGCGTGAGCGTCAGATCGAGGTCACCATCGTCTCGCTGCTGAATCTCCGCGCGTCCGTCGTCAGCGACCAGCTCCATCTCCAGCACCTCGCCAACGACGATCCTCGCGTCCAGCTCGAATCCGATCACCGTGTACGCTCCGTCGAGCCCAATGCTCAGCTCAGCCTCCTGGAGCTTGCCGTCTCTGCTGATCACCAGACGCAGCGCGGCGTCTGCATGCTCATTGTCCCCAACAATCTCAAGGTGGCGGCTGCCGTCGAGTTGTCGTTCGTCATCCACGACGGTGGTGACCATTGCAATCCGTCTCACACACGGATCGTACTACCGACACTGGATAATCCGAGATTGACGCACGCGCTAGATGGCGGGACGCTGCACAGACATGCTGATCGACATGCACACGCACACCTCGGTCTATTCGACCGACAGCAACCTCTTGCCTCACGAGGCGCTCGCCCGCGCTGCCGAGCGGGGTCTTGACGGCGTAATCCTGACCGAGCACGACGTCGTCTGGCCCGCTGACCGCGCAGCGCGACTGTCGGAACAGGTCGGCATCCTCGTGCTGCCCGGCGTCGAGGTCACCACCGAGCTCGGCCACATCCTCGTCTATGGCCTGACGGAACTCATACCGCGCATCACGGACTCGAAGAGGTTGCGCGCGCTCTGCGACGAACAGCAAGCCTTGATGTACTTGGCTCACCCTGCGCGTGATCCTGGACTGCGGGTCCCGCGCGCGGCCATGGAGCTGTTCGATGGCGTCGAGGGACTGAACGGCTGCGATGGACCGCTCCAGAATCAGAGCGCATCATCGCGCGGACGATCCAGGCCGCTCCCGCCGATCGGCGGCAGCGATTCTCATGCCCTGCACGAGGTTGCAACAGCCGCCACGGAATTCGCGGCAGACATCGAAACGCTCGACGACCTGATGGCAGCGTTGCGCAGCGGCGAATACCGTCCGACTGCCCTGCCCTACTAAGCTCAGGGCGAGGAGCAACCTGCGTGGGCCGATTCGAGCCGCTCCCGACTGATCCGTATCGACAACCATCCGAATTGTTCGGCGCCATCTGCGCTGCCTGTCGCCAGGACACGCGATTGGGCGTCAAGTTCTGCACCGCCTGCAACGTGCTCCGCTCCGACGCCGAGCACGGTCACTCGCCCCGCTACGCGGCGTCGAGACTGAGCCGCTTCATGGGTGCGTTGGCGGACGGGCTGGTCCCGAGCGTGATTGGTCTTGCGCTCGGACTGGCCAGCCTGGGCGGCGTGTTGGAGCTCGAACTGTGGCTCGGGTCGGTGGTCTGGCTCGCCTGGTTCGCCTTCCTGGCCAAGCGCGGTCAGACGCCAGGCAAGCAAATGGTGTCGACGCAGGTGATTCGCACCGACGGGTCGCCGGCGAGCCGTGCCCGGATGTGGGCCAGAGAGGTCGGCTACCGCGTCGTCATCAACGCGCCGATTCTCATTCTCAGCTCCCTCTACCCGGACTCCATCGCCAGCAACCTCATCGTCCTCGCGATCGCGGTGATCGTCGTCGCCGACGGCGTGGCCATCTTCTTCAATCCGGATCGCCAGACACTTCACGACCGCGTCTTCGGAACGCTCGTAATCAGCGTCCGGTCTGTTCCTCAAACCAGCGCAGAGCTTCGCGCCTTGTGACGCGGTCGGCGCCGCGCACGTTCGTCCTCGAATGCGACGTCTGCCGTCGGCCATCTGGACCTGGTGCCTACTTCTGTGCCAGTTGCGATGTCCTCAGCGTCGATCCTGAACATCGGGCGTACGCGGCCACGCGTTGGTCTCGGCTTGGCGCATTCACGTTGGACTACCTGATCATCTGGCTCACGGGCGGAATCGGTTGGTTGATTTGGCTGGCAATCGTGGCCCCTCGTGGCCAATCCCCCGGCAAATCACTACTGGGACTGCACATCGTACGTGCCGATGCAAGTTCCGCATCCGCTGGATATGTATGGCTGAGAGAGTTTGGCTGGGACGCTGCCATCGGCGTCGTTTCCGTCGGTCTGCTCGTCCTGCTCGGCGCCGTGGCCAGTTCAATCGGCGAGCTGTTGCTGCTTTGGTTCTGGCTGACGTTCGCCTTTTGGGCGTTCTCCTTCCTTGATGCCGCCTGGCTGCTCTGGGATCGGGACAGGCAAACGTTGCACGACAAGGTTCTGGGCACCCTGGTGGTCGAACTTGCGAAACAGCCTCGTTGAGCCGCCGCCTGCCTTAACCTCGTGGCGGAAGGCCATCATGTCCTCGCCAAGAACGAGCGCTCTGCGCGCGGAACACTGCCCGATCTGCGAGGAGTACCCAGGCGTTGGCGCATTCTGCAGCGCGTGCGGCGTGCTCACCTCGCATCCGACCTCTGGAGACTACGCCGCACCGTATCTGCGGCGCCTAGGCTGCGAGCTGCTCGATCTCCTGATATTCCTGTTGCTGCCAATCTGGCTGTATTGGATGTGGTTCACGGCCCGCGACGGCCAGTCCCCCGCCAAGTCGCTGCTCGCCATGTACGTCATCCACGAGTCCGGGCAACCGATCACGCCCCGACGCATGTGGGTTCGCGAACTGCTGATCAAGCGTCTTGCGCTTGGCCTGGTCGGCTACGCCGTAAGCCTGCTTGGTCCGCTCATCAACGCCGGCTGGATCCTGATGAATCCCGATCGTCAGTGCATCCACGACCGCATGGTCGGCACACTGGTCGTCGTTCGTCGCGAGGCGCCCCAGCTGGCCGCGTCCCGGCGGAAGCAAGATCTGGATGACATCGCCATGCCGCCGCCCGCGCCGCGGGGGCCGCGAGTGAAGCCACCGTCGCCCACTTCGGCACCGGCGCCTGCAGCGAACGCTGAACAACCTCAACCGGCTCAGCAGGTCAGGATTCCCCGAACGTCGCCGGAACTCGAAGCGCTGGAGCGCGCCAAGCCGACGCTGTCTCAGACTGAGTATGAGCGTCGCCGCCGGACGCTTATCCGGCAGCTCGAGGAGTCGTCCTGACGCCTACGAGCAGCCCGATGTCGCGCCACAGTTCATACAGCGGAAGCAAGAGCCCGAGCGCACCATAATCGAGCCGCACTCGGCGCACGGTGGCGCGTCGAGCTGATTCTGGAAACCGGTATCCGAGCTGTATGAGGCTTGCGGCTCGGCCACGTGGAGCACACTGCTCGTCGGTGGTGTCACAGGTGCCGGACCGGTGTCTTCGTCGGCCAATTTCACTTCGTCCGCGATCGGCATCCGAGCTTGCGCTGCGACGGTATCGGAAGATTCCTGATCGAGATAGCGGTTGCCCATCCAACGGAAGACGTAATCCAGGATCGAATCCGCGTGCGGCACGTCCTTGCTCCGAGTCCAGCCGCTGGGCTCGAAGCGCATATGGCTGAACTTCTTGACCAAGGTCGCCAGCGGCACGCCCGACTGCAGCGCGACCGAGGTCAACGTGCCCACTGCGTCCATCAACCCGGAGACGGCCGAGCCTTCCTTCGAAATGTGAACGAAGACCTCGCCGGGCTTGCCGTCGGCGAACTCGCCGATCGTCATGTAGCCCTCGTGCTCGCCGATCGTGAACTTGTGCGTCATCGCCTTGCGCTCGTCAGGCAGCCGATGCCGCCGATAGGCCGGAGGCGACTGGGCGTTCTCGATCACGACGGGCGCATCGCTGGGCAGCGACGGACCGGGCTCGACCCATTCGGCTGCGTCGCTCTGACCGCTGCGCTCGCCCGTTTCAAGCGGCTGGATGCGCTTCGAGTTATCCCGGTAGATCGCGACCGCCTTGACGCCGAGCTTCCAGGCGTCGATGTAGGTCTGCATGATCTCTTCGACGTTGGTGTGCTCCGGCACGTTAACCGTCTTCGAGACCGCGCCCGAGAGGAATGGCTGTACTGCGCCCAGCATGCGGATGTGACCAAGCGGCGCGATGCTGCGCTGCCCGTTCTGAGCCTTGAAGGCGCAATCGAAAATTGCCAGGTGTTCGGTGTCGAGCTCGGCCGCGCCCTCGATCGTGCCGGTCTCGTCGATGTGCGAACCGATTCGTTCAACGGCGTCGTCCGAGTAGCCCAGGCGCCGCAACGCGGCCGGGACCGTCCGGTTGACGATCTTGAAGTAACCGCCGCCCGACAGATTCTTGAACTTGACCAGCGAGATGTCCGGTTCCACGCCGGTCGTGTCACAGTCCATCATGAACGCAATCGTCCCGGTCGGGGCCAGGACGGTCGCCTGCGCGTTGCGGTAGCCGTGCGCCTCGCCGAGTTTGACCGCCTGACGCCAAGCGTCCTCGGCCGCCGCTCGCACGACGGCGGGGACGCTCTCGAGACCCTCGATCCGGCTAACTGCCGCCTGGTGCTTGCGCATCACGCGCAAGAACGAGTCGCGGTTGGGCGCGTAGCCGCTGAACGGGCCAATGCGCTCCGCCATCCGCGCCGACTGTAGATATCCCTCGCCGGTCATCAGCGCGGTCACCGCGGCAGCCAACGCGCGACCTGCCACCGAGTCGTAGGGCAATCCGCGAGCCATCAGCAGCGCGCCGAGGTTCGTGTAACCAAGGCCAAGCGGCCGGTACTTCTCCGAATTTTCCCCGATCAGCGGGGACGGATAGGACGCGTTGGAGACGAGGATCTCCTGCGCCGTGATCATCACGCGGCAGGCGTGCCGGTACGACTCGACATCGAACTCGTGCGTCTCCAGGTCGTAGAACTTGAGCAGGTTCAGCGAGGCCAGGTTGCAGGCCGTGTCGTCGAGGAACATGTACTCCGAGCACGGGTTCGAGGCGTAGATCCGGTCCGTGTTCGAGCAGGTGTGCCAGTCATTGATCACCGTGTCGAACTGCATCCCCGGGTCCCCACACTGGTGAGTCGCCGCCGAGATCGCGCGCAAGATCTCTCTCGCGGGGACTTGTTCCACCACCTCGCCAGTCACGACTTCGCGCGTTGCCCACGTGCCATTCGCCTCGACCGCCTGCATGAACTCGTCAGCAACACGGACCGAGTGGTTGGCGTTCTGGAATGAAACCGACGAGTAGGCGCCGCCGTTGAGCGAACCGTCGTAGCCGGCGTCGATCAGCGCCCAGGCCTTGCGCTCT
Source organism: Dehalococcoidia bacterium (assembly GCA_965208665.1). Taxonomy (GTDB): domain Bacteria; phylum Chloroflexota; class Dehalococcoidia; order Bin125; family Bin125; genus Bin125. Next base: position 232,058 of record CBDBPH010000002.1, on the reverse strand, counting down.
TCGTCGGCCTTGCAGTTGATGAACTCGATTACGTCGGGATGATCGGCGTCGAGAATGATCATCTTCGCCGCGCGACGCGTCTTGCCGCCCGACTTGATCACGTTCGCGAATGCGTCGTAACCGCGCATGAACGAGACCGGTCCGGATGCCTTGCCCCCGCCGGTCAACGATTCCTTGCTGGAACGCAGCGTCGAGAGGTTGGAGCCCGTGCCGCTGCCCCATTTGAACAGCAGCGCCTCGCGCTTGGCCAGGTCCATAATCGACTCCATCGTGTCCTCGACGGAGTTGATGAAGCAGGCCGAGCATTGCGGCGTCTCTTCGATCCCCACGTTGAACCAGACCGGCGAGTTGAACGCGGCGTACTGGTTGATCAGCAGGTAGCGCAGCTCCTGCGCGAAGGCCGAGGCCGCCGCGCCGTCGCTGAAGTATCCGCCCTCGCGGCCCCAGCGCGTGATCGTTTCGACAACGCGGTCAACGAGCGTCCGCATCGAGGACTCGCGCTGTGGCGTGCCCGCTTCGCCCCAGAAGTACTTCGAGGCGACGATGTTCGTCGCCGTCTGCGACCAGAACGAGGGCGTCTCGATGTCGGACTGCTCGAAAATCGTGTCGCCGGTGTCCGAGGTGATCGCGGCGGTGCGATAGGTCCACTCGATCTGTGCGTAGACATCCTCGCCCGGCTGGGTGAAGTGCCTGCGAATCAACGGCTCACGCACAACGCGAGCGGCAGGGGGCACGGCGGCATGCTCCTCGGCGCCGGTCTCAGTCGAGAAGGCCGCAGCCGCCTCATCCGATACGTCCGAGTGGTCGTCTGCGCGTGTCATTTCCTGTACCCTTCGCTCACTAGATTAGCACTCCTGTTCCGACACATGGGCCGGTAGAGGTGCGAGAACCGAGTTCGGTTATGTCCGCCACGCTGCTCAACAGCGGGACGCAAGAGTACTCCAATTTGGGTTAACTGATCAAGCGCGTGAACTATTGGGGCCGTTCCACGCACTGTGTAAGGGTCGCCCCAACGGAGTCCTCACACGACTCAATGCCGACTCTCGGGAGGGCACACCCTGGATACGATGCCTCAACTTCGCGTACGAGTAAGCTAGTGCTCGCTGGCCGACTTGACGCGGTCGCTTGCCCACATCTCCACAGAAAGCGTTGAGGACGTGGACGCACCTATTCACCTGCCGCTCTTGCCCTGCGGCATCGGTTCCACTCGCCACACCGACGCAGCCACCGCGGTCACTGAGGTGCTCGAGGACTACTGGCGCCTCCCCTTCTGGCCCCAGTTGCCGAATCGCATTCCCGAGGAACAGATGATACCCCAGACCGGGCTCTCGCTGCCGGGAGCGTCCTGGAACGGGGAAATACTCACTTGGTCGGGTGAGATCTCCGATACGGATCTGGCCAACGCCGGCCTTCCGCCGAGAGATCGAGCAGACGGCCTGTACGAGTTGCTCGAGCGATTGCCCAACGTTCCCGACGAGCGCAAGTCGAAGGTGGTCAAGGGACAAATCATCGGGCCAATCACGCTGGCACGATGGTCCCGCGACCGCAACGGTCGCGCTCCGCACGAGGATCCGGAATCGTTGCGGCGGCTCGGAGCTTGGCTTGGCGCGGCCGCCACGCAGCAAGCACAGGCCTTCCAGCGCCTCGGCTACCAGGCCATCATCCTCTTCGACGAACCCGGGTTGGCCTCAGTCGGCGAGCCGACGATTCCGCTCCCCTGGCGAGAAGTGGTTCCCGTCCTGCGGGCCGCCATAGAACCGGTTCAACGCGTCGGCTCGTTGGCGGGCATCCACTGCTGCGCATCACCCAACTGGACCAGGATCCTCGACGCTCGTCCCAACCTCATCCACTTCGACGCGCGCGAGGGTCATGTCGATGACGTGATCGAACATCACCGCGCGGTTCGCGAGCATGTCGCGCGGGGCGGCTATCTGGGCTGGGGCCTGTGGCCCACCGATGGCATGGGGCCCATGCCGTTCGACGCCAAAGACATGCAGTACTTCCTTGCTCACAAGGCACGCGATCTCTCATTCGTCGACGCGTCCGTCGGACTGATCTTCAAGCGCTCGATGCTCACTGGTGTGTGCGGTGGCGCCGGCCTCGACGAGACGACCGAGCGACAGGTCGCGCGCGACCTTGAAGAAGTGTCGATGGGGATTCGCCATCGCTACTGGATCGCTGCGACGACCGACGTCGATCCGGACGCGCCACTGACCTGACGGGTGGCTCGGTCAGTCGCTCGAGCCATATCGCTCCAGGAACTCAAGCATCAGCCGGTTGACGTCTTCGGCACCCTCCTGCTGGACCCAGTGTCCGCAATTGGGCAGGTACATCAGCTCGAACGGTCCGCCAAACAGGCCGTCCATGTCTTCGGTGAGTTCCTTGCCCAGGGCGGTGTCCCGTTCGCCCCAGATCAGCAGTGTGGGCGCAGCGATCTTCGGGAACTCCGAAGCCGCCGCGGCAGTGGCACCGAAGACGCCGTCCAGCACCTGCGCAAACGCCGGGAACTGAGTGCTCAAGCGCGCGCGTGATTCCTTGACCCCTGCGCGAACCGCCGAGCGATAGAAGTTCAGCGGTCCGCTCAGCCCGTTGCGGGCCGCGGCGCGCCGATACTCCTGCATGACCTCCGCGGGAAACGCCTCGGGGTGTGCCGCCGTGTCACGGAACACCCAGCCGACACGCTCGTAGTTGTTGGTCGCGAGCCAACGCTCGGGCAGCATCGGGATCTGGAACACGAACATGTACCAGGAGCGTCCAATCTGGCGAAAATTCGGAGTCCCCCCGAAGGCATCGGCCATTCGCTCGGGGTGCGGAGCGTTCATCACGATCAGCCGCTCCACGGAAGAGGCATATTCCATGGCGAACTGCCAGGCGACCGCGCCGCCCCAGTCATGGCCAACGACGATCGCGCGTTCTCGTCCGCAGTGAGAAATCAACTGCTGTACGTCTGCCGTCAGCAGGTCCATTCGGTAATCGTCGATCTGCTTCGGGGCATCAGAAAGGTTGTATCCACGCAGGTCCGGAGCGATAACCCAGTAGCCGGCTGCAGCTAGTGCCGGCATCTGCAGGCGCCAGGACCACCAGAACTCTGGAAACCCGTGCAGCATGATGATCAGCGGTGCGGAGTCGAGCTCACCCTCCGGGCGCATCTCGGCGTAGTGCAGCCTGATACCGCCTGCCCCGTCGGCAAAGCCGTGGGTCCACGCGCCGGCGGGTTCAGAGTCCGTGGACGGGTCGCTCATTACGAGGATGCTCCGGCTGCCTGCGGAGCAAGGAACTCGAGCATCGCCGCCGTGACTTCAGCCGATCGCTCTTGCTGGACCCAGTGACCGGCGTCGTCGATCAGCGTCGTCCTCAGATCGTCGACCCGCTCGGCTGCCTCCTCCATGAACGGCAATCGAACCGCAGGATCGTCCTTGCCCCAGATGAACTGGGTCGGACAGGTAATCCGTTCGTTGCGATCGGGCCAAGTCAGGAACCAGTCCGGCCAGTAGATTGAGCGGTAGTACTTCATCGCCGAGGACAGCGCCTTCGGCTGCTTGAGCGCCTCGGCGAACACCGCGATGTCCTCGTCCGTGAATGCGTCGTTGGCGGCCGCGACACCGGAGAAGATCTGCTTGGTCGTTGCGTCGACATCCGCCCAGTTGCGACGTTCGGCCAATCCCGGAACCTGCATCATGAGTGCATACGTGTTGTTTGGGTAGTTGCGTCGGCCCCAGTACCAAGACCGAATCAGCGGCGCGTTCATCACGACGAGACGATCGCACGCTGCCGGGTAGTCGATCGGAAATTGGAGGGCGATGACCCCGCCCCAGTCATGGCCGACCACCGTCGCCGATTGCTCGCCCAGGGCGCGAATCAGTCCGCGAACGTCCTTGGTCAGGTTCTTGATGTCATACCCACCGCGCGGCTTGTCCGAGAGGTTGTAGCCCCTCAGATCGGGCGCCACGACGCGAAAACCAGCCTCCGCTAGCGGGCCGATCTGGAAACGCCAGGAGTACCAATGCTCGGGAAATCCGTGTAGCAACAACACCAACGGACCCTCGCCCTGCGTCACATAGTGCAGTCGCACGCCGTTCGTGGTGGCGTAACCGTGTGTCCATTTGTCCGCATTGAATTCCGCTTCCGCAGCGCTCATGAAAACACCTCCGCCTCAAGCGGCCATAGCGCGCTACTCGAGGATGACAGCTAGTTCAGCCAGTTCAGCGGGTTGACCGCTGCGCCGTTGACGATGATCTCAAAGTGTAGATGTGCCCCTGACGAATTCCCCGTGTTGCCCACAGTCCCCACGTAGTTGCCTGCTTCGACCCATTGCCCCTCGCGCACGTTGATGATGTCCAGGTGCGCGTACCGCGACCGATACCCGCCGCCATGGTCGATCTCGACCCAGTTGCCGTATGAAGGGTCCCAGGTGGCTACAGAAACCACGCCGGCAGCGGCCGCGCCGACAAGCTCACCCACGGGTGCGATGTAGTCCACGCCGGTGTGATAGCCGACCGAGTTCGCACGAGGGGTGCCGAAAGAATCGCTGATTTTGTCGTACCGGAGATAGAGCACGAACTCTGGTTCTGTCCAGGTCGCCGTTGCCGGGGCGCCGCTGGCCGCTGATGCCACTGGTGTCGCCACCGAAGCTGAGCCGTGGACCAGCAACAGCCGCTGCCCGACGAAGATTTGCTGAGGACTCGTGATTCCGTTGGCCGGATAGCCCAGGGTGGCGTCGCGGTCCGCCAGATATCTGTCCATCAACACATCGAACGTGTCGCCAGGCTGCACTGTGTAGACCAGGCCATTGACAGGCGGCAGTTGCAGTAGCTGGCCCGGAGTCAGGAGGTGCGGGTTGTAGATGTCCCAGTTGTTGAACAGAACGGTTGCTTCCTCGAGGCCGAATCGCTCAGCAATGCTCGACGCGGTGTCGCCCGATTGGACTTCGTAACTGAATGACACCGGAAGTTGGGCGCCTGCGTGGAGCCCGAGGTACTGGCGGATGCGCGACGCCGGGTCATCCGCGACAGCCGGAGCAGCAACCTCCGGTTCTGCGGTGGCGGGCGCAGACTCTTCGCTGGAGAGCGCGGCTGTCACTGTCGATTCGGCCGCATCAGAGCCCTGCGCGACCGCGGGTGGCGCAGCTGTCGTTCGCGTATCTGCGGTCGACACCGGCTCGCGGTTTGATGGAGCCGCGGAGTCGACCGTCGTCGACGTGGTCGATTCATGCGCCGTGGCACCGGTCTCCGTTGTTGTACTGGTTGGTGGCGCAACAGAGCGCTGGGAATCGGTCGCTGCGTCCGTCGAACTGACGGTCGCGGCGGACGGCAGCACGATCGCGGTGTCCCGCCCCGGAGAGATACGGATATCGAACACCACAGCCGCCATCGCAACCAACGCCGCCGCCGCCACAATGATCAGCGACCATTGCTGCCCGCCATCCGCTAACCGCTGTTGCGGACTCTCCACCACCGCCCAACCGCCAAATCGACTGCTGGCGAATGGCTGGGCGATCCTTGACATCGATTACTCCCAGGGGCCGGTGTGCAGGTCCGCAGCGGCTCCGTTACGTCGGCAGTTTAGCCGAGGACGGAGGGGGGTGGTGGCGCGTGACAACCTCGATCGGATCAGTTACCATGACAGCGGTTGGGAACGGAGAGGAGGAATTGATGCGCAAGCTGAACATTCACCTCGTTTACGGAGTACTCCAAGTCGATCGTCTTGGCTCCCGTTAGGGAGCCTGAAGCACACAGGATGATGCGCCCCCGGCAGGGGGCGTTGTCATATCTGAGAGACTGCCACTCATGTCCACCCAGCCCGATCCGCGAGAGCAGCACCAGGACTCGATCGAGCGAGCGGCTGAGCTGCTCGCGCAGTCTCGCTACTGCATCGCGCTGACCGGTGCCGGGATCTCCGCCGAGTCCGGAATTCCGACATTTCGAGGCAAGGACGGTCTCTGGACCAAGCACGGCGAGCCGCCCCTGAATCAATACGAACAGTTCTCGGCCGATCCTGCCGAGTGGTGGCAGAACGTCGCCGAACGTCGGCGCAACCCCGACGAACTCACCGCGACGATCGCTCAGGCCGAACCCAATGACGCCCACTACGCGATGGCCGAACTCGAGCGTGTCGGTGTGCTCAAGCACATCATCACGCAGAACGTTGACGGCCTGCACCGAGCCGCCGGCGCCGCCAGCCTGACCGAGATTCACGGCTGCTCGACGCTGCTTCGCTGCATTGCCTGCAATTCGCGCTCGCCGTTCGACGAAATCCCCGAGATCTTCCCTCCGCGTTGTGACCACTGCGGCGGCATCGTCAAGACCGACACCGTGATGTTTGGCGAGCCGATTCCGCCCGACTGCTTGCAACGCTGCTACCAGGAGTCGTCGAAAGCCGACTGCGTGATCCTCGTCGGCACGACGGCCGTTGTCTCGCCCGCCGCCGACTTCGCCTTCGCCGTTGGTCAGCGCGGCCATCCGATGATCGAAGTGAATCTCGATCCCACCGTCATCACGCAGTACTGCGCGGTTGCGATCCACGACAAGGCGGGCGAGTTGATGTCTCGGATTGTTGCTGAGGTGAAGCGCATACAGGCGGCCGACTCGAACTGAGTCCAACGACCCGATACGTATACTCGCAGCATGACCTCCACACCCCAACTTGGTATCAACTGGGACGATGTGACGGCCGAAATCACGTCCGTCTTGCGCGACTATCTGCGTATCAACACGTCCAACCCACCTGGCAATGAGCAAGCCGCAGCCGAGTTTCTCGCCCCCATCCTCGAGGCCGAGGGCTATCAATGCGAGTACGTACAGGCTGGCCCTGGACGGGTATCGATGCGGACCCGCCTGAAGGGCACGGGTGAACAACGCCCCCTGATGCTCCTCAACCACACCGACGTCGTGCCGGTCCAGGAGGAATTCTGGGACGTGGACCCGTTTGCAGCGGTCGAGCGAGACGGCATGCTCTGGGGTCGCGGCGCGCTCGATATGAAGGGCATGGGCACGCTGGAACTGCTTGTCATGTTGATCTTCAAGCGCCTCAACCTCACACCCAATCGCGACATCGTCTTCCTCGCCGTAGCCGACGAGGAGGCAGGTTCGTCATTCGGGATGGAGTGGCTCGACCAGAACGAGCAGGAGTGGATCACCGAACCCGAGTTCGCGCTCAACGAGGGCGGCATGGGTGCACTGAACATGCTCGGCTCGAATCGGCCCGTGTTCGCCTGTTCGCCCTCCGAGAAGTCGCCGCTCTGGCTCAAGCTCAGAGCCGAGGGGCAGCCGGGCCACGGCTCGACACCCCACGGCGACAACGCGGTCGAGCGGCTCGTTCGAGCGCTCTTCGCCGTCCAGAACTGGGATCGCGCCGTCACCGTGCAACCACACACCGCCGAGGCGATCCAGCGCATGCGCGACGCCAACGCCTGGGGCGGGGCGTCGCCGAGCTTCAATCGGCTCTGTCAGACCTACCCAGCTTTCGCGGCAGTCACCCGGGACACGATCTCCAACACTGGCGCCACGAGCGGGATCAAACACAACGTGATCCCCGCCGATGCCGAAGCTACGCTCGATTGCCGCCTGCTGCCCGGCGAGTCCTACGACGACTTCATCAAGAGCATGCGCGACGTGATCGATGACGACAAGGTGAAGGTCGAGGTCGTCTTTGGCAGCATGGGACCGTCAAGCAGCTTCGAGACCGAGATGGTCAGCGTGATCGAGGACGTGGTGCGGGAGCAGGTCGAAGGTGCGCTGGTCATCCCATCAACCTGCGTCGGATTCACCGACTCGCGCGTCCTGAGACGGCACGGCGTCCACTCCTACGGGTTTGTGCCCACCTTGATGGACGCCTCGCTCGCCTCCGGAGTCCACGGACACAATGAGCGAACGCCGATCGAAGGTCTCAACACCGGCATCCAGATCCTCTTCGAGGTCGTCCGGCGCTTCACAAACGCCCAACAACTGTAAGCAGGCAATCCGGCCGAGAACGATCAGCCGGCAGCAGGGAGTCAAACCGTGCGACATCCACAACTGGACGGTCAGTGGGCATTGATTCTCGGCGCATCTTCGGGCTTCGGCGGTACGACAGCAGTGGCGTTGGCTGAGGCGGGGATGAACATCGCCGGAGTCCACCTCGATCGGCGTTCGACGATGGCCAACGTGGAGCGAATCGTCGTCGAGATCGAGTCGCACGGTCGTCGGGCCGTGTTTCAAAACATGAACGCCGCGGACGCCTCGAAGCGGGGAGCAATGCTGGACGCCCTCCGCGAGCAACTCGATGCTGATGCTGGACCCAGTTCGGTCCGCGTCCTCCTCCATTCACTCGCTTTCGGCACGCTCGGTCCGTACATCGGAGCGAAGGAAGATCGCCCCATTACCCAACGCCAGATGGAGATGACCCTCGACGTGATGGCCAACTCGGTCGTCTACTGGACCCAGGACATGGTCAGCCGAGGCCTGCTCAGCGCCGGCAGCAAGATCTACGGCATGACCTCAGGCGGTGACCTGCGAGTCATCCCCCAGTACGGCGCGGTATCGGCGGCCAAGGCGGCGCTGGCCGCGCACCTCAGGCAGCTTGCCGTCGAGCTCGCGCCCCAGGGCATCGCCGCCAACGCGATCAAGGCAGGCATCACGCACACGCCGGCGCTCGAGAAGATTCCCGCCGGTATGCAACTGCTGGACTTCGCCCAGAATCACAATCCGTCCGGACGAGTGACCGAGCCCGGCGACATCGCCAAGGCAATCATCGCCCTCAGCCTCGACGACTCCAACTGGGTCACCGGAAACACGATCAACGTCGACGGCGGCGAAGACATCACGGTGCTCTAGACCGGGGCTGTTGTCAGCTCCGGCTTCGTTGCCGGGATACCACAACTCCGCTGCTAAACTGACCGCGAATTTGCGAGGAGTTTCACATGAGCGATCCGATCAGGGGACAAACGGCAATCTGCGGTCTCGGCATCACCGAGATGGGCAAGGTCTACGGCCACGACGCGTCCTGGTTCGCAGGCGAGTCGATCAAGCTCGCGATCGAAGACGCCGGCCTGCAGAAAGACGACATTGACGGACTGCTCGTCAATCCCGGAATCACCGGCGCATTCGGCACTGGCATCAGCATTCCCCTGCAGGGTTATCTCGGACTACGCAATCTGAGGCTGCTCAATCACATGAACTCCTTCGGCGCGACCGCCTCGGCGATGGTCCAGTACGCCGCGTTCGCCGTCCACCATGGGATGGCCAACTATGTCGCCTGCATCTTCTCCGACGCTCCGCTGCAGAAGGGCGGTTCCGCCGGTGCCGCGTACGGTGGAGCCGGACGTCGAGGTCCGACCGGGATGGCCTCGCTTATGCCCGCCTTCGGTTTCTACGGCGCGAACACCTCCTACGCGCTCGCCGCTCGCCGGTACATGGAGCGATACGGCGTCACCAACAACGACCTCGGCCGCGTCTCCGTAACTCAACGTCGCTACGCCGTCGACAACCCGCATGCGACCATGCGTCAGCCCTTGACGCTCGAGGACTATCACAACTCCCGCTGGATCGTGGAACCCTTCCACCTGCTCGACTGCTGCCTCGTCTCCAACGGCGCCGTCTGCACGATCGTCACCACAGCCGAGCGAGCGCGCGACCTCAAGTCGTCGCCGGCCTACGTGTGGGGCATGGGACAGGGGCACCCGGGCAACTTCCCCCACGCCGAAGTCGAAGTCGGCACCACCTCAGGCGCCACGATCGCCGGCGAGACCGCGTACAGAATGGCCGGCGTGGGTCCCGAAGACGTCGACATCTGCGAGTTCTACGACTGCTACACGTACACCGTCCTGCGCACGATCGAGGATTACGGCCTGGCCAAGCCGGGCGAGGCAATCGGCCTCTACCCGGAGGATCCCGCCGATCCCGAGGCTGAACTGCCCACGATTAACACCGGCGGCGGACAACTCTCGTCCTATTACATGTGGGGCATGACGCCGATCTCCGAGGGCGTGATCCAGGCTCGGGGGTCGGGCGGCGACCGTCAGATCGAGAAGAACGACATCGTGCTCTGCTCGGGCAACGGCGGCACGCTCGACACGCACGGCACGCTCATCCTCTCGCCCAACGCCAACTAGGACGTCAAGCAAATGGCCTACGAAAAGCCGCTTCCCAATCCCGACGAGAACACGCAGCCGTTCTTCGACGGCCTCAAGGAGCACAAGCTGCTGCTCCAGTACTTCCCCTCGGCCGATCATTACCAGTACCCCTACAGCGACCGCTGCTACAAGGACTGGTCCACCGACTGGGAGTGGCGCGAGTCCGCCGGCAACGGTGAGGTCTACACCTGGGTGCGCATGCACCAGCTCTACCACCCGTCCTGGAAGGCCGAGATTCCATACACGCTGGCGGTTGTCCAGCTCGATGAAGGCCCGCGGATGCATACGAACCTGGTCAATGTCCCGGTCGAGGACGTCCACGTCGGCCTGCGAGTTAAGGTCGCTTTCGACGACGTGACCGACGAGTTCACCCTGCCGAAGTTCGAGCCTGCTTGAGCCCACGCCAGTAGATGACCGATTCCGAGCCCAACACGCGTCCCCCGCTCGACGGCGTCCGCGTCGTCGACTTCACTTGGATAGTCGCCGGACCGACTTGCACTCGATTGCTGGGCGATCTCGGCGCGGAAGTGATCCGCGTCGAGAACGAACAGACCCTCGACTCGATCCGCTTCGGTCGGCCGCATCCCAACGGCTTCGACCCGCCAGACTCGGGCGCAATGTTCAACTGGCTCGACCGCAACAAGCGCTCGATCACCGTCAATGCGCGACATCCCGACGGACTCGACTTGATCAAGCGACTGATTCGAATATCGGACGTTGTGGTCGAGAACTACTCCTCGCGCATCCTTGAGAACTGGGGCCTGAGTTACGCAGAGCAGCGCGCCGAGAACCCAGAGATCATCTACGTCTCACTCTCGGGCTTCGGCCACTCCGGACCGCAGCGCGACTACTCGACCTGGGGACCGACCGCACAGGCATTGAGCGGCCTCACCGCCATGTCCGGCCTCCCCGAAGCGCCGGAACCCGCCGGTTGGGGCTACTCATACCTCGACCACATGGCTGGCTTCACCGCGGCTGCAGCGATCACCGCGGCGCTGAAGCATCGACGCGACTCCGGACAGGGTCAGTGGATCGACCTCTCGCAGGTCGAAACCGGCATGGCCCTGACCGGTCCGGCCACTCTCGACTTCACGGTCAACGGCCGCCGATATCGCGATACCGGCAATCCGCCCGGCAATCGTTCGGTCTGGCCGCGGACAGCTCCGCACAACACCTATCCGACTGCGGGCGACGACAACTGGATCATGATCACCTGCACTTCCGACGCCGAGTGGGAAGCCTTCTGCGAAATCAGCGATCACCCGCACTGGCGCGCCGACCGCCGATTCGCCACCCTGCCCGCCCGCCTGCGCCACGAGGACGAGCTGGATGAACAGATCGGTTCCTGGACCGCTGGACAGGACGGCCGGGCCCTGATGCAGCGCCTGCAGGCCGCCGATGTGCCTGCCGGCGTCGTGCAAAACGGCGTCGACCTGGTTGTCAACGATCCGCAGATGAAAGCGCGGGAGTGGACCGTCACGCGCGACCATTCAGTGATCGGCGAGCATCTGACCGATGGCCTGCAGATCCATTTCTCACGGACACCGGCCCATCGCGATCGCTCTGGTCCCCCGTTGGGGGAAGCCAATCAGTACGTCTTCAGCGAGCTGCTGGGCCTGAGCGACGAGCGAATAGCGGAGTTGCGGATGAACGGCGCGATGGGCTAACCATGGGAGCACTTGATGGCGTCAGCGTGCTCGATTGTTCCGACCCGAAGGGTCACTTCGCCGGCAAACTCCTGGCGGGACTCGGTGCGGACGTGGTGAAAATCGAGCCGCCCGGCGGCGACCTCGGCCGTACCTACGGTCCGTTCCTTGACGACCAACCCGGGCCTGAACGCAGCCTCTATTGGTGGCACTACGCCGCGGGCAAACGCTCGGTGGTCCTCGACCTCCACAGCTCCGACGGCATTGAGCTGTTCTTGCGACTGGCGGCCGAGGCTGATGTGGTTCTCGAGACCTGGCAACCCGGCCGCGACCGACCGTTCGACCCGGTCGCACTGTCCGACCACTACCCGGATCTGATCGTCATCAGTCTCACACCGTTCGGGCAGACCGGCCCGTGGTGCAACCATGCCTGGTCAGACGCCGTCGGTCTCGCCCTGGGCGGTCCGATGGGGAGTTGCGGTTATGACAACATCCCGGGCACTCCACCGATCAGGCCGACCGAACACCACGCTGGTCATATCGCCGGCTACTTCGCTGCGACCGCCGCCTGCACTGCGCTCTACGAGCGGCAGGCCAGTGGTCTCGGGCAACACATCGATATCTCCATGCACGAGTGCATGGGCTTCACGATCGAATCTTCAGCGCCTTGGGCGCTCTACGAGCAGCATCCGCTCATCCGCCAGGCCGGGCGCCACGCCGGCCCGCAACCGACAGAACCGTGGCAATACCCGACCGCGGATGGGCGACTGATCAACATCTTCGGCATGCCCCGCTCTGAGGCGAGTTGGCTGGCGTTGGTCGCGTTCATCCAGGAGCGCGGTATGGGAGAGAATCTGTCTGACCTCGAACTGCTGGACGGCCGCAAGCGCCAACTCGGACTGCAACAACCCACGGTGGCCGCCATGCTCGACGACATCTCCGAGTTTATCGCGGCAAACGAGGCCGAGGAGATATACGCTGGCGCACAGGCCGCCGGCGCTGCCTGGAGCACGATCCGCACACCCGACGAGTGCCTGGCCGACCAACACTGGCACGAGCGCGGGTTCTTCGTCGACGTCGAGCATGAGGAGCGCAACAGAACCGTGACCTTCCCCGGCGCCCCATACGTCCTCAGCGAAACTCCGTGGACCCACGGTCAACGCGCGCCGTTGCTCGGCGAACACACGACTGAAGTCCTCTGCGGAGAACTTGGCTTGAGCGACGAAGAACTTGGCGCACTGATCGCCGCAGGAGTCGCGCAATGAGCAACCAACCCGCGCGCCGCCGCCGACGCCGGCGACCAAGGCGACCTACCGGGACATCAGGCGAGTCCGAGGTCGGTCGCCGCTCGGATCCGGAGAATAGCTCCGAGTCGTCGGAACGGGGACGAGGCGGCGGACGACGATCCGGATCACAGACCGAGCAGCCACAACGACGCAGCACCATTTTCGGCATGCCGCGCATGACTGTGGCCTTGCTAGGCGGCCTGCTGGTAGCCATGATCGCCGTTTTCGCCATGCAGCTCATCTTCCCGCCCGACGATGTCGTCGAAGTCGAAGGTGTTCAGACGTTCCCGGACCAGGGCCGCCGGCATCTCGCCGAGGACGAGACCTTCGACGCCTACAATTCGTTCCCGCCCACGTCAGGGCCCCAACAGGCCGAAGGCGCTGAGGCCGATGTCTACCTACCCGACGATGAGTTGATCCCTCAGCCGGCCGAGATGCTGCCGTTGCTCGAACGGGGCGGGGTGGTCGTTTACTACGACCCCAGTGTCTACGACAGCGCCGATGATCCCAGCGGCTTGCTCGGTGCGATGCAAAGCCTGCGGCAGTTCCGCGAACGACTCGCCGTCGTACCGCTTGAAGGGCTCGGCGACCAGCATGAAGGCGTGACGATCGTCGCTGCCGCCTGGAGAACGTTGCTGAGAATCGCTCACTGGGACGCCGAGGGCGATAAACAGCTCGCCGCCTTCCTGCAGAACGCCCCCGAGGGCTACTACGATCGCTATCGCCTGGAACGTGGCGACACCACTGTCTCAGCGGGGACGTCAGAATGAAGCTCTTTTTCGCGGCCCTTGTTGCACCGCTACTCCTTGCAATCGGACTATCGGCGTGCGGTGGGGGTGGGGGCTCAGGTGACATCGCGGTCACGGGCGATATCTACGACCATCCCAAGCTCGAGTTGTACGACAACGAGCACACAACGGCAACACAGGTTCACCTCGTCGGCAATCAAACGGCCGATTACACCGTGCTCCCACCGTATGGAGAAGAACACTCGCCGAGACCGCTCGCTTGCGGCATCTACAGCGCGACGCCCACGTTCGAGATGGTCGTCCACGCCATGGAACACGGCGCGGTCGCCGTCTGGTACACGCCCGCGTCGCTCGACCGGGATGATCTCGAAACGTTGACGGAGATTTCCGCCGACCACCTCAACGGCAACGACTACGTAATCCAGGCACCCTACGGCGGGCTCGACTCGGCGATCATGCTGGTCGCCTGGGGTGTGCGGCTGCCGCTGGAGGAACTGAACGTGGATCTGATCGAGCAGTTCTTCGACGAGTTCCACGACGAAGCGCCCGAACCACTCGCGGCCGGCGGCTGCTCGACCGCGCGTTAGCGTTCCATCGATCTGCGCCTACACTCTCAACCGTGACGCACACACATCCACTCGATCCGATCTTCTTTCCGAGAGGCGTAGCCGTCGTCGGCGCCTCCCGAGGTAGTCGCGGCAATCGAGGGCCTGGAGGCTGGTTGCAGTCGCTCAAGGACGCCGGACAGCCGAACATCTACCCGGTCAACCCCAAGGCCGACGAGATCGATGGACTGACGGCATACTCGCGGCTGACCGACATTCCCGGTCCGGTCGACCACGTGATCAGCGCGATTCCCGCGGCCTACGTGCTCCCGATGCTGGAAGATGCGTCCGTCAAGGGCGTCCGTTCGATTCACCTCTTCACCGCCGGTTTCGCGGAAACCGGCATCGCCGACCGCCTTGAGCTACAGCACCAACTCAAAACGCGAGCCGATGAACTGGGAATCCGACTGATCGGTCCCAACTGCATGGGCCTCTATGTGCCCGACGGCAAGGTGTCGTTCTCGCAGCAACTGCCGACCGACTCCGGTCCGGTCGCATTCTTCTCCCAGTCCGGCACCAACGCGAGTGACGCGACCTACAACGGCGCGTTGCGAGGGCTTCGGTTCTCCAAGGTCGTCTCCTTTGGTAACGCCATCGATGTCTCCGCCGCCGAGTTGGTCGACTACGCCGAGCAAGATCCCAACACCGAAATCATCGGCGCCTACATCGAGGGAATGCACGACGCGCGAGATTTCTTCGGCTCGTTGCGCAGTGCCGCCCGCAGCAAGCCGGTGGCCATCCTCAAGGGCGGGCTGCTTCCGTCAGGGGGCCGAGCGACACAGTCACACACGGCTTCGCTGGCCGGTTCCGGCGAGCTCTGGGCGGCCGCGGCCCGACAGACGAATGCGGTCCTCGTTCATAACATGCAGGAGATGGTCGACGTGCTGGTCGGTTGGCGCTTCCGCGCGGTTCCCGCCGGTCCGCGAATCGGACTCGTAGTCGGCGGAGGCGGCATCTCCGTGCAGGGCGCCGACGATGTCGAACGCGAAGGCCTCCAGCTGCCCGCGCTGAGCGAGCACACGCTCAAGCGGCTCGCGGAAGTCACACCGGTTGCTGGCACCGGCATCCGCAACCCGGTCGACACCATGTCCCTCTGGGACGGCGAACGGATTCGCCCCACAGTGGACGCCGTGGCCGAGGATCCGAGTATCGACGCGATCGTTGTTCAGGTCGGGATGAACTGGGGCGTCGGCTTCTTCGGCAACGAGGAACTTGACACCAGACAGAACATGATCGCCGAGATCGCCGAAGCCCGCGAACGACACGGAATCGCGATCGCGATGGTCGTCCCGATCAGCATCGATCACCGCCACGGCCAGTCCAACGCCAGGTTGGCCCGCATGATCTCCGACGCCGGACTACCTCTGTACTACAACATCCGCGATGCCGCCCGCGCCATGCGGCGGCTACTGACCTGGGAAACCCGTCGAGTCGAAAGAGCGCAATCATGAGCAACCAGAGCACCGACATCTACGAGGTCATGCAGACCCAACGGGCGATCCGCCGCTGGACCGACGAGCCCGTCGACCGCGAAACGATTGAGCGAATCATTCAGGCTGGCTGCTGGGCGCCCAGCGGCAGCAACTCCCAGCCCTGGGGCTTCCTCGTGGTCACCGACGACGGAATGCGCGAACGCTTGGCCGCCGCCATTCGCGAGATGTTCAGCTCCCGATTCGGTGGTGACATGCCCAATCCCGACGACATCGAAGACGCGACCACGCGCCGCATGATGCGCGGCGCGTTCAACCTGTTCGACAATTTCGCCGCTGCGCCGGTCTGGATCATTCCCTGTCTCGTTCGCGTACAGTCGCCCGCGCCCGAAGGCCTGCTGGCCGGCAGCAGCATCTACCCCAGCATTCAGAACATGATGCTCGCCGCCCGCGCCGAAGGCCTCGGCACCGTCCTCACCACGCCCCAGGATGGGATCATGGACGAACTCCGAGCCGAGCTCAACATCCCGGACAACGCCACCCCCGTAGCCATCATCCCCATGGGCCATCCCAACGCCAACTTCGGCCCCGTCACCCGCCAACCCCTCGAGAACTTCCTCCACTGGAACGGCTGGAACGACTGACCGCCGACCATGCCGCCCATTCGACGCAAATTCTCCATCCGGCGGGCCAATGCCCATCTCCGCGACGTCGACCCCATCCTCGCCCGGCTGATCGACGAGCACGGCGTCTATCCGCACCGACCTTCCAACGACCCCTGGTCGGCTCTCGTTCGCTCCATCCTCTTCCAGCAACTCGCCGGAGCAGCCGCATCGGCGATCCAGCGCAAGTGGTTCGGCTTCTACGGGGACGAGGAAGCCACGCCGACGCCGCAACAGGTCCTGTCCACATCGGATGAGGACTTCCGCGCCTGCGGCATTTCGCGGCAGAAGATGTCCTACTTCCGCGATCTCGCGCTGCACACGTCAGACGGTCGGCTCAAGCTTTCGCGCCTGAACCGGATGTCGGATGAGGATGTGACTACGGCGCTGACCGCCGTCAAGGGGGTCGGTGAGTGGACCGCGCATATGCACCTGATGTTCCACCTTGGCCGTCCCGACATCCTGCCCGTCGGCGACCTCGGCGTGCGCAAGGGCATGCAGCTCGCCTATGGCCTCGCCGAGACGCCCACACCGAAGGAGGCCCTGGCAATCGGCGCCAAGTGGGCTCCCTATCGGTCCGTCGGGAGCTGGTACATGTGGCGCGCCGCCGACACGTTTACCCCGGACCAGTCTCTGTAAGGAGTCCGAACATGCCCGACTCATCCCGCGACCAGCTGATC
This sequence comes from Dehalococcoidia bacterium, assembly GCA_965208665.1. Classification (GTDB taxonomy): domain Bacteria; phylum Chloroflexota; class Dehalococcoidia; order Bin125; family Bin125; genus Bin125. The sequence continues at coordinate 214,892 of CBDBPH010000002.1, read as the reverse complement.
GGCTTCATTGGCACCGGCAACATCGGCAACCCGATGGCCCGCAATCTGATCGAAGCCGGACATCAGCTTGTCATCTTCGATCTGCGCCCGGAAGTGATGGAGAACCTGCTGGAGCTCGGCGCTGAATCCGCCGAGAGCTGCGCCGAAGTCGCATCACGTTGCTCGATCGTGTTCACCTCGTTGCCAGGACCGCCCGAGATCGAAGCGGCGATCACTAGCCAGGACGGCATCCTCGCGGGCGCGTCCCCCGGCGATGTCCATGTCGACCTGAGCAGTAACTCGATCACCACCGTCCGCCGCTTGGGCCAGCTCGAGGCCGACGCCGGCGTCAGCTACATCGACGCGCCGGTCACCGGTGGAGTCCCGGGCGCTGAATCCGGCACCCTAACCGTCCTCGGCAGCGGCGACGCCGACGCCTTCGAGCGCGTGCGCCCGCTGCTCGATCACATCGGTTCCAACGTCTTCCATCTCGGCGAGGCCGGCGCCGGCTGCCTCTTCAAGCTGCTCAACAACGTCATCATCCTCTGCGGCAATCAGATCGTGCAGGAAGCGCTGGTGCTCGGTACCAAGGCCGGACTGGACCCTGAGGATCTCGTCGAGAAGCTGCGACTGGGAACGGCGCGACCGTACATGGGTCTCGCTCCCTACCTGCTCGGCAAGCGGTTCGACAACCCCTCATTCACGCTGCGCCTCGCCGAGAAGGACGTCTCGCTGGCGATCGAGGCGGCTCGGGCCAACCAGGTGCCGATGCCCGTCGCCAATGCTGCGCACCAGACCTATCTCAGAGCACTGAGCGCTGGTCTCGGAGAGCAGTCCTTCCTCGCCACCCTCCAGGCGCTCGAGGCTGCCGCTGGTACTGAAATCCCTACCATCCAAATCGAAGGCGGCCGCGCCTCGCTCTGACCCCGTGCCAGGAGCGATTCAACCCGGAAAGTCCCCTCTCCTTTCGGAAAAGGTTGAGGGTGAGGGTGCCACTATGTCCGACTCATCCCGCGACCAACTCATCGGTTTCATCGGGACCGGCAACATCGGCAATCCGATGGCTCGTCAACTGATTCGTGGCGGGCTTCAGCTCGTCGTCTTCGACCTACGACCGGAGGCGATGGAGAACCTGCTCGAACTCGGGGCCGAACCGGCCGCCAGCGCAGCCGAGGTGGCCTCGCGTTGTTCGGTCGTCTTCAGTTCGCTTCCGGGCCCGCCCCAGATAGAGGCGGCCACTGCCGGTCCGGACGGCATTCTGGCCGGAGCTTCGCCGGGAGACATCCACATTGACCTCAGCACAAACTCGCTCAGAGGCGTGCAACGAATCGTCCAGCTCGAGACCGAGGCTGGCATAGTCCATATCGACGCTCCCGTCACCGGCGGCGTAGTCCGAGCCGGTGAAGGCACGCTGACCGTCTACGGAAGCGGCGAAGCCGAGACGTTTGAGCGCGTTCGTCCCCTGCTCGAACACATCGGCACCAACGTGTTCCACCTCGGCGAGGCCGGGATGGGCTGCCTCTACAAGCTGGTCAACAACGTGATCGTCTTGAGCGGGCACATGATTGTGCATGAGGCGCTGGTGCTCGGGGCCAAGGCAGGCCTCGACATGCGCGACCTGGTCGAGAAGCTTCGGCTTGGAACGGCGCGGCCGTACATGTTCACGGTTGATGAACTGTTGGCCAAGCAGTGGGAGAACCCCACGTCTCAGGGGTTCATCGCCGAGAAAGACATCGCGCTCGCCCTAGAACTGGCCCGTGACCATCAAGTCCCGATGCCCGTCGCCAACGCCACCCATCAGACCTATCTGGCCATGTTGGCCGCCGGATTCGGCGAACTGCATCACTACTCCGCACAGGACGTGCTCGAGGCAGCCGCCGGAATCGAAATCCCCGCGCTGCAGATCGACAACGACTAAGCATTACCACGCATCCACCGGATGCTTCTTCACCGGCGACAACGGGGCGCGCGGCGTCATCCGAAGCATGGAAATCAACACGTCTCGCGTCTCTTCCGGCGGGATCACGTCGTCGAACTCGTAACGCCGACCGGCGTTGATTGCCGAGTTCCGTTCCCGCATCTCGGTCGCCCACTCGTCACGAATCCGCTTGGCCTCACCCGGATCTCGCTGCTCGACCTCTCGAATCTCGTCGCGATTGACCAGCAGCGACGCCCCTTCCAGTCCCATGCCCCCCGACTCGGCCGTCGGCCAGGCCAGCCGAATGTCGCGCGGCGCGTACGAGTTGCCCATCGCCGCAGGCCCGAGGCCGTACGCCTTGCGCAGCTGCACCGTGTAGAGCGGCACCGTCCGATTCTGGTGGGCGATGATCGGCCGCGCATGATGTCGCGCGATCCCGGCTTCCTCCGCCGGACGCCCGACCATGTAGCCGGGATTGTCGACGAGCGAGACCATTGCAATCTCATGCGCATCGCAGAGCTGGATGAAGCGGGCGATCTTGTCGGAGGCGTCGGAATCGATCGCGCCGGCGATCACCGAGAGCGGCTGATTGGCAATGATCCCAACTGACCGACCGCCGAGTCGCGCCAGCGCCGTAATCAACTGAGGCGCCCAGGTGGGACGCAGCTCGAACACGGTGTCGCGATCCATGAGCGCCCGAATCACTCTGCGCATGTCGTAGGCGCGACGCCGGTTCGAGGGCACGATTGCGCGAATTCGTTCAGACCATGGGTCGGGCTCGCCCTCGGGCAAGTCGTAGAGGAAGTAGCGCAGGTACCGACCAGCGGCATCGATCGCTTCCGATTCGGTCTCGACCATCAGGTCAATCCCGCCCACGCGGTCGTGCATCTCCGCGGGACCGATTTCATCCGGAGTCAGTTTCAGCCCCATCGCCCCCTCGACCAGCGGCGGACCGCCCATCCCAATCGCCGAATCTCGCGTCGCCACGATGAAGTCGGAAAGCCCGGCAATCGACGCGTTTCCGGCGAACGAGCGTCCCGACACGACAGACACCGTCGGCACCCAACCCGAGAGCACAGCCATGCCGTCGAACGTGCCCCAGCGACCCGTCAGGCCTCTCTGAGATCCGGCCAGGTCATGCGCCCGAGCGCCGCCGCCGTCGGCGAAGGTGATCAATGGCCAACGTCGGTCGTGGACCAGTTCGAGCAGCCGATCGAACTTGCCATGATTCAAAGCCGTCTGCGTGCCGCCCTGGACCGTGTAGTCGTACGAGGCGATCGCAACCGGATGCCCGTCAACTGTGCCGAACCCCTGCACCAGGCCGTCTGCCGGTCCGCTGATCGACTTGTTGGCTGGGATGGCGAGGACCCCGTACTCGACGAAGCTGCCCTCGTCCAGCACCATCGCAATACGCTCGCGCGCGGTGAACTTGTCCTTCGCATGCACTCTTCCGACCGCCTCGGGACGTGCATCGTCCATCGCCTGCGCACGGGCGTCGATCACTTCCTGGATGATGTCTTCGTCCATTGGACTTCCCCGCTCCGCTGATACCCTCCGCATACGGTATCCGCTCACCTTTGAAACTCAGTCCAGGCACTGATTTGGAGTTCCCCTCATGGCGTCGAACATCGATCTGGTCGGACCAATCGTCCGCGAGATTCAACGCCGCTCGCTCGACGAATCGGACGCGTTCTGGTCCGAGGCGGCGGCCCGCATTCCCTGGTTCCGCGAGTGGGACGAAGTCTTCGAGTGGACTCCGGACGAGATTCCCGCGTTCCGCTGGTTCATCGGCGGCGAGACCAATCTCGCTTACGCCTGCCTCGATGCACAGGTCGACAACGGCAACGGCGGACGAGCTGCGCTGATCGCGCTCGACGAGAACGGCGTGCAGCGCGTCTTCACCTACGCCCAACTGCTCAAGCAGGTCGAGCGCATTGCCGCCTCGTTGCGGGCGATCGGGATCGAGCGCGGCGACCGAGTTGCCGTCTATATGCCGACCAACTTCGAGGCGATCGCCCTGATGCTGGCCTGCGCACGAATCGGCGCGGTCCATCTAGTCATCTTCGCTGGGTTCGGCGCCGGCGCGATCGCCGAGCGGATCAAGCTGGCCGAGGCCAAGGCGATCTTCTGCACCGACTCCACCTATCGGCGCGGACGCCACGTGCCACTGGACCATTTCGTCCGGGGCGCACTGGAGAACGAGGGCGCAGACGAGTTCGTCGAGACGGTCGTGGTTGAACGCCGACTGACGGACAGTCCCAACATCGGCGGCGAGAAGGAGATGAGCTGGGAGGACTTCCTCGTCGGGGGCGAGGGTGGCGACGGTTCCTGGACTGCGATGGAAGCCAACGATCCTGCCTACATCCTCGCAACATCCGGTACGACGGCGCGCCCGAAACTCTGCGTACACACGCATGGCGGCTACCCGGTCTGGGTCTCGAGCATGGCCGACTGGGTCTTCGACATCCAACCCGAGGATGTCTGGTGGGCGACGTCGGACATCGGCTGGGTCGTTGGCCACTCGTACATCGTCTACGGGCCGCTGCTCGCGGGCGCAACGACCATCGCCTTCGAGGGCGCGCTCGACCATCCCGATGTCGGCACGTTCTACAAGATCGTCGAGGACCACGGCGTGACCGGGATGTTCACTTCTCCGACCGCCATCCGACTGCTCATGCGCTCCGGTACCGAGCCGGCAGAAGCGGTCGACATGACCTCGCTGACGCGCGTGTTCTCCGCCGGCGAGGTGCTCAATCCACCGGCCTGGGAGTGGTTCCAGCACGAGATCTTCGGCGACGAGATCCCGGTGCTCGATCACATGTGGCAGACCGAAACAGGCGGACCGATCATCGGCAATCCCTACGGCATCCAGATGCTGCCGATCAAGCCCGGTTCGGCCGGCATCCCCTTGCCGGGCATCGAAGGCGCGGTGCTCGACACGGACGGAGCCGAACTCGCCGCGGACGACAAGGGCATCTTCGCGATCACCCGCCCGTTCCCGGGGCTGACGGCTCGGCTCTGGGGCGAGCCCGAACGCTATCAGACCGACTACTGGGGCAAGGTGCCGGGACGACAGGTCTACTTCACCGGAGACGCCACCTCCGTCGACGAGGACGGCTACGTCTGGTTCTCTGGCCGCGCGGATGAGATCATCAAGATCGCCGCGCACCGAATCGGCACGATCGAGGTCGAATCGGCCATCCTGAGGCATCCGGGAGCGGCGGAGGCCGGCGTCACGGGTCGTCCGGACGAACTACGCGGCGAAGTGATCTCGGCGTTTGTTGTGCTCAAGGCGGGCTTTGAACCGGGCGATGAACTGAAGACCGAGATACTCCAAACGATTCGAGGCGAACTCGGTCCCGTGGCCGTGATCGGCGAACTCAACTTCGTCGACGCGCTGCCCAAGACGCGATCCGGGAAGATCATGCGCCGGGTGCTCAAGGCCGTCACCCTCGATACCGACCCCGGCGACATCTCCACAATCGAAGATGAGGGCTCGGTCGAAGACGCCCGCTCCGCGTGGGAACAGATGAAGGCAAGCATTCGATAGAGGTTCAGGGCTCGTGTCATGGCTTGGCTAGTCCACACACTGAACGGAATTGCTGGTACCGCGAGGAATGACGAGCTTCGCCAACGTTGGGAGCGGCGCACTGAGCCAGTTCTGTTGATTCTTGCTGTCGCAATGATCCCACTGATTGTCGGACACTTCGACAGAAACTTGCCAGACTCCGCCCAGATGTGGCTGTTCGTTGGGGACACGGTGATTTGGACTGTGTTCGCCCTCGATCTGGCTATTCGAGTTTGGCTGGCGGAACACCGACGCCACTTTGTTGTCAACCATTGGTATGAGTTCCTGATTGTGGCAATTCCGTTCTTTAGGCCCTTGCGAGTCCTATTGCTGCTCAGGCTGGTCGTGGTTCTCAGGGTCTTCTCAGAGATGCTTCGGCGTAGAGCAATCGGTGTCTCTTTGCTTGCGTCGCTATTCGCGATCGCCCTGGCAACGACGGTTGTCGTACTTGTTGAACAGAGTGGGGAGGGAGCGATCGACAGTTGGGGCACCGCACTCTGGTGGGCCGTTGCAACGATCACCACAGTGGGTTACGGCGATGTCACGCCAGTCACTGCAATTGGTCGAGCAGTCGGAGTGTTGTTGATGGTCGTCGGAATCGGTGTCTTCGGTGTGCTGACCGCAAACGTGGCTGCGTGGTTTGTCGAGGGACAGCAGTCAGAAGGATCGCCCGACGTAGCTGAGTTGCGACGACTCAAGGACGAGAACGAAATCCTTCGAGCTGAGATACAGAGTCTGCGACCGGAAGAGGGCCAGGACTGTTGACGCTGGGCAGAATAGTTCCATGACCAAACACCTGGCGCCAGATAGACACTGATGAGCAGCACCGATGCCGTGTCGAGTGGCCTGCATTGAAGTGAGCGAAGGAGAGGTCGAACCAGATGGCTGAATCTTTCCGCGATCAAGCGCTCTCCACTGCTAGTCCACTGGTGGAATGGTGGGGCGTACTCCGAGTGGGACGCTCCGATGATCATCTGGAACGGTGGGAGGCCCGCACCAACATTCCGCTGCTGATCCTGGCAGCGGCAATGCTGCCGCTGATCGTGCTGCCCCTGCTGACGCACCTGGAGGATGGCGTCGAGCGGGTCTTCAGCTACGCCGAGTGGGGAATCTGGGCCGTCTTTGCGTTTGACCTCGTCGCGCGCCTGTGGCTGGCCGAGAACCGCAAGCTGTTCCTGCGGCGCAACTGGATCGACGTCCTGATTGTCGCTGTGCCATTCCTGCGGCCGTTGCGCTTGCTGCGTGCCGTAGTCTTCGTCGCCAGGATCTGGGCCCTGCTCGACCGTCGCGGGGTGCGAGGCACCGTCGTACTGGCGCTGGCGGTCATGTTTGGCGCGACGGCCGCCATCTGGGGTGCGGAGCACGGGCAGGGCGGCGAGGTCCAGGGCTGGGACACGGCGCTGTGGTGGACGCTGCACACGATGGCGACCGGCGACGGCGTGCGCGAGGCGACAACGGTGCTCGGGCGAATCGTGGGAGCGATCGTCACGCTGCTCGGCTTCGCCTTACTCGGTATGGTCACGGCGACGATCGCCGCCTGGTTCGTTGAACAGGGCCAGGACGTCGAGCAGGAACAGATCCTCGCGGAGCTGAAAACCGTACAAGAGGAGCTCAAGTCGCTGCGTGACGAAATCAGTCAGCGGGATCGGGTGACCGACTAGAACGGTCGGCCGATTTCCTCGCCGATCTTCCTCAGGCGCTCGACTCGCTGTTCCGTCGGGGGATGGGTCGAGAAGAACTTGCCGGCGCCACCGGCCAACGGGTTGACGATGAACATGTGGTTGGCCGCCTCGGCGGTCTTCATCTCTTCGGCCGCGTAGCGCGACTCCGGCGTCCTCACTCCCTGCTCGAGCTTGACCAGGGCGTAGGCGAGGGCCTCTGGGTCGCCGCAGCGGCGGGCTCCGGTGTCGTCCGCCTTGAGCTCCCGCTGGCGGCTGACCGCCATCTGGATCAATCCTGCAATGATCGGCGCGATGATCGCCACGATCAGCGCCCCCGCCAGGTGTCCGGCGCCGCCGCCCCCACCGTCTCGACCACCCATACCGCCGAACATGAAGCCCATAAACAGCGCAAACTGAGCGATCATCGCAATCGCCGAGATCACCATCGCCATCGAGGCGACGATCGTTGACCACAGCGTGTCGCGGTTGGTTACGTGCGCCAGTTCGTGGGCCATGACGCCGGCGATCTCGCGCTGGGTGAGTAGGCCCATGATCCCGGTAGTCGCCGCCACGGCCGAGTGCTTCGGATGTCGGCCGGTTGCGAAGGCGTTGGGAATCGGCGTGTCGATGATGTAGACCGAGGGGATGTGCCGCGGGCAATCGCCGGAGCGGCAGTGACCGGTGCAGCGCGCCTCGAGGTGCTCGACCGTGAACTGCGAAAGCAGCTCAGGCTTGAAGGGCATTTCCGCCTGGCAGGCGGCGCGCTCGACGATGCTGTAGAGCTGGGGCGCCTCACGCGCGGTAACGAGCTGACCGCCCATCATCTTGGGCACCATCGAGTGGGAGTTGTAGTAGCTGTAGAGGTTGATGCCCAGGGCGATCACGGCCATGATGATCAGTCCGATCTCGCCGGCCACCGCCAGCCCAACGACCATCATCAGGCCGGCCATCAGGACCACGAGGACCATCGTGCGGAGTCCGTACACGATTCGACTCCCCCCAAACACAATCAAATTCGCCGATTGGATGCGGCTGTTACGTCGAGATCGTACCATCGTGAGAGACGGATCGAACCGACCGCCGCCGTTGCCGGGAGCCTGCCATGCCGATCTATGAATACGCCTGTCGAGCCTGCGGCAAAGAGTGGGAGCACTTCACCCGCAAGATGGATGCGCCGGCTCCGGACTGCGACGCGTGCGAATCCAAGGGTCAGGTCGAGCGATTGATCGCGCGGTCCGCGTTCATCAAGGACGAGAACACGAAGATGCGCGAGATGCATCCCAAGTACGCGAAGATGGTCGACGCGGCCTGGGACAAAGCGGCCCGCAACGACCCGCTGAGCAAGACACGATTCGCGCCGCTGGTCGATTCAGGCAAGCGCGTCCAGGACATGACGTAGGCGTTAACCTCCGGCCGCACGCTTGCCCTGCTCTCGAAGAGTGAGAGCTGGGCCCCGCATCAAGTGCGGGGCATCGGAAGCGGCTGCGGGGAACCCTCACCCCCCGCCTTCGCGGGGGCAGGCTCTAGCCCTCTCCCAGAGGGAGAAGGGATCGGACGGAGCGGCGGCCGAACGGTGTCGGCTAGGCGGCGGATTTGGCGTGGATGGTGGGCTCAGATGCTTCGGGCTTGGTGAGTTGGTCCAGGAATTGGAGGATTTGGTCGGCGGACTGGCCCTTGAGGTGGGGGAAATGCTCGACGGCTTCGGTGATCAGGGCATCCTGGTCGGGTGGATCGGGGAGTTGGACCGGTTCTGCGGGCGTTTTTTCTTCTGCGGCCTGATTGGGGACGATCTCCTGCTCTGGACTGGAGATCGTGGAATCGGGGTGGTCAGTTTGGGCTGATTTGGTCATGGTTTCGGACAATTCTCGCGGTTCTTCGTCGTAGAGGCCGGGTTGGTCGGGTCGTTGCTCGGCCCGGAGGTGGACCTGCTGCACGGTGCGGCGGATCTCGCGGGCGAGGGCGTTGAGCCGGGTCTCCTGATTCTCGCGGGCGCGGAGGTACTCGACCGGCGTAAGACGGTCGGAGTTGTTCGAGATGTCGTCGTGCTTGATCGCGAGGGAGAGACGGATCTGGAGCAGCTGGAGCGATTCGAGCAGGAGATCGTCGGCGGCGGGGGCGGCGATCTGGCTCCAGTGGGTCTCGAGCAGGTGGAGGTCGCTGCGGACGGTGGCCTTGGAGGTCTTGAGCTGCTCGGCGATCTCGCGCTGGGAGCGCCCACGCTGGGTGAGGTAGTGGACGTGGATGGCTCGGCGTCGTCGTTTGGGTGGGATGTGCATGATGGGCCTCTCGGTGCTGGGGTACATATGTTCTGTACAATGTAGCGAATGGATGTTCTGTCGGGTGTGTCGCAGTTGGCGGAGGGAAGGGTGGGGAGCCCCCCTCTGTCTCTACGAGACATCTCCCCCCCCCCCCCTCAAGCGGGGGGAGAGCCCTCACCCCCCGCCTTCGCGGGGGCAGGCTCTAACCCTCTCCCAGAGGGAGAGGGGATCAGAGGGGCGGGGCTGTTGCTGTTACTCCGACGGGGGCGGTTCGAACAGGGCTCCGGCTTCGACGCCGTTGGCGGCGGCCCAGTCCTGGGCGGGTTGGCGGTCTCGCCCGACCGCGAGGGTGCTGACCCGGAGCGACTCGCCGTCTCCGCAGACGACGGTCATACCGCTGGTGTCGATCGAGGCGACTTCGCCAGCTGCGCCGCCGCTGTGATCGGAACGCGTCGAGCCGAGCAAGGTGACCCGCTCGCCTCCGACGACGCTCCAGGCGCCCGGGGCGCGGTCGGAGCCGCGGATGAAGTTGTGCACGGTCTGGGCGTCCTGAGACCAGTCGATTCGCGCGATGTCGCCCTCCCACGGACCTTCGTAGGTCATGTCCTCTTCGTTCTGGACATGGCGGGGGGCCTGGCCGGCCTCGACGAGCTTGACCGCTTCGGACATGGTCTCGACTCCGAGCGGGAAGAGGTGGTCGCGGTAGACCTCGTTGATCGTGGAGTCCGGTCCGATCGGGCAGGAGCGCTGGAGCAGAATGGGACCCGTATCGATGCCCTCGTCGACCCAGAAGATCGTCACCCCGGTCATCGTGTCGCCCTGCACGATGGCATGGTTGATGGCCGAGCGACCGCGGTGCCTGGGCAGGATCGATGGGTGGTACTGGATCGTGTTCAGGGCGGGGAAGTCGAGGACCCGCGTGGGGATGATCTGCGTGACGAAGGCCATCACGTTGAGCTCGGGATTGGTTGCTTCGTACTGTGCGACGACCTCTTCGTCCACCACGCCTCGGCGTTGCCAGCGGCGCGGTTGCACCAGCACAATGCCGGCGTCTCGCGCCGCCTGGGCCAGGGGATCGGGTCGACCGCCTTCCCGCTCGGGCGGGGTGAAGACACCGACGATCTCGTGGCCGTCCTCGACCAGTCGCTCAAAGACCGCTGCGCCGAAGGGCGCCTGTCCAATCAGTGCGATACGCATGCTGCAGTCCTCTCGTCTCTCTCGTCGGCGAAGCGGTGCGGCGCTACTCGGAGATCCGCCAGATTCGCGGCCGTTTGTTGGCGATGATGTCGTCGAATGTAGTGATCGAGATTCTCTGGAGCGCGATCTTGATCAGGGCCGGAGCGCGCAGGTCAGGTCCAAAGAAGTCGTCGACGGCGTAGGGAAAGTGGGGCGCGACTTCGGAGATGGCGTCGTGATCCTCGATGACTTCGGCAATGCCGGCCAGGTTGAGATGGCGGAAGTCGACGGTCCAGTGCAGGATTTCGACCAGCTTGTTGCTTCTGATCTGGTCGAGCTTCGGAGTTCTGACCGAGGTGAGCACGTAGGCATGAAGTCCGACATAGGCCGGGGCGACGGGTCGTACATGCGGCTGCAGACCCTCGGTGGTTGCCAGCAGCCCGATCGGAGCGCTCTCGATGACCTCCAGCGCCTCGGGCCAGAAGTCGGGCGCGCCAGGGGGGGCGTTGGCCGTCGGGTCCTCTTGCTGGGCCACGGAGCCTCCAGAGTGCGAGCGAGCCGCTGGTACGACGAACCTGAGCGCAGATTAAGCCTAATCGAGGGTGGCGGAGTCGCCCGGTTCGACCTCATCGATTCGCCCGTCGCGCATCAGGAAGAGCCTGCTCGCGCGCCGTGCGATTTCGAGATTGTGCGTGACCATGACGATTGTTTGCCCCGCACGGTTCAAGTCTTCGAGCAACTGCACGATCTCACGGCCGGTCTGCGAGTCCAGATTGCCGGTCGGTTCGTCGGCCAGGACGACATCGGGCTCGTTGGCGAGCGCTCGTGCGATCGCCACACGTTGACGCTCGCCACCGGAGAGCTGCAGCGGCCGGTGTTCCATTCGCTCGGCCAGACCGACGGCCGACAGCAGTTCCTCTGCCCGTCTGCGTCGCTTGCGGCGCGGGAAGCCGGCGAGCGCGAGCGCGATCTCGACGTTTTGCCGCGCGGTCAGCATCTGCAGGAGGTTGAAGGCCTGGAAGACGAAGCCGAGGGTGCCAAGTCTGAGCGCGGCCCGTTGCTCGCGACCCAGGTCCTGCGCAGGACGATTTCGGACTCGCACTTCGCCCGCGGTTGGCGAGTCAACCAGCCCGAGGAGCTGCAGCAGGGTCGATTTGCCGGAGCCGGACGGTCCGGCGATGGCGATGAAGTCGCCCTTGTGAATGTCAAGATCGAGTGGTCGCAACGCATGAATGGTTTGCTGGCCGAGCCGATAGATGCGCTCGAGGTTGCGGGCGGACAGCAGCGGCGGGCTCTGCGTGCCGGACTCGGGCTGAGGGGACGGCTGCTCTGCGGTCATCGTGGCGGCCTCACTCGTAGCGCAGGGCGATGATCGGATCGACCTGTACGGCGCGCCAGGCGGGCATCAGCGCGGCGACCATTGAGCAGAGGCTGAGGATTCCGGCGGCGCCGTACTCGATCTCCCGCGAGCGCAATCCGGCAGCGTCGGGGCCGAGTGCCTTGCTGATCACGACGCGAGACATCGGAACCCCCACCATGGAACCGGCAATCGCGAATCCGGCCGACTCGGACAGGATGAGGGAGAGCAATGCGCCGCGAGGCGCGCCGATCGCACGCAGCGTGCCAAGTTCACGTGTTCGTTCGAGGACCGACACGAACATGACGATGGCGATCAACAGCGCCGCCACCGAGACGGATGTCCAGCGGACGACGTCGAACAGCTGATTGATGCGATCGAGGAGCTTGTGAGCGTTTTCGACAAGCTGGCGGTCGGAGATGACCATCAGCTCCTCGTGCTCGGACTCGATCGTCTGCTGGAGCGGGTTGATGTCGGAGGCTCGCTTGGGCGAGACGAGCAGCGCGGTGACCGAGTTGGGGGTTTGCAGCACGCACTGGGCGTGCTCGAGCGGCACCAGTACAGCGGAGCGCAGCAGTTGGTTCGTCTCCGGCTCGATGATGCCCTGAACTTCGAACTCCGTGCCGCGGACCGAGATCCTGCTGCCAAGGGCGGCAAGTGCGAGCGGGCCAACCGGTGTTGGAATCTCGGTCGTCGCCGAAGCGGCTCGAGCAAAGTGACGCGCCGCGAGCACACCCAGGATCGCGGGCGGCGCAGGATTGGTCCCGTTCTGCTCAGGGAAGCTGCAGCGTCCCGCGATGGCTGCGGCCCCATTGAGGAAGACGTCCTCCTTGCCCTCCTCGATCCCGACGAGCAGCGCCTCGGGCGGGGCGGTCGGATACGGGGGCGGGGCGAGCGCGGCGAAGGAGACCATCGTGGAGCGCTCACGGTCCACGGCGGGGCGGGATATCACCTGGGTGGCTTCGTCCATGGAGATGGTGGAGGAGATCGGCGGCCACTCGATTCCGGAGAGACCGCTGAGGCCGCGCGACTGGACGAAGAGGATTCCGGTGAAGCGCTGGACCTGGAGGTCGAGGTCGTCGGTGATGAAGCGCATCACGGTCGTGACCACGATGTAGAGATTGACGCAGACGCCGAAGCCGAGGACGGTGAGCGCTGATCTGAGCTTCTTGGTCAGCAGCTGTTGGATCGCGAGCGTCAGCATGTGCGTCTCCCGCCAAGAGTGAGCTTAGCGCTGAAGCGGGACACCGCCGACTCTCGGAGGGGCGGCTAGTTGCCGACGAACACGCCGCCGTCGGGGTGGAGGATTTGGCCGGTGATGTATCCGGCCTGGTCGCTGAGGAGGAAGAGTGCGGCCTCGGCGATGTCGGATGGTTCTCCGAGACGATTGAGCGGGATGCTTTCGATTCGTCGCTGGCGTCGTTCTTCGTCGGTCGTGACGGCGAGCGTCATGGGCGTATCGATGAGGCCCGGGGCGACGGTGTTCACGCGGATGCCGGCAGGGGCGAGCTCGAGCGCGATGCAGCGAGTCAGCATCCAGACGCCGGTCTTGGAGACGCAGTAGTCGGCCATGCCGCGAATCGGGGCTTTGGCCGCACCGGAGGAGATGTTGACGATTGCGCCGCCCTGGTCCTGCTCGAGCATGACTCTCGCGACTGCACGGTTGGTCAGCATGACGCCGGTGAGGTTGACGGCCAGAACCTTCTCCCAGTACTCGACGGGCTTGTGGATCACGTGGCGATGCGAGCCGCCGAGCAGCGGCTCGCCCTCGGTGACCTCGCCGGAGACGTAGCCGGCGTGCGAGATTCCGGCAGCCGCGATACACAGGTCGAGCCGGCCGAAGTGGTCCAGCGCGGCCTGTGCCATGGCGTCGCAGTCGGCCTCGCGGGTGACATCGACGCCGATGTAGACGGCCTGTCCTCCGGCTTGTTCGACCAAGGCGACGGTTTCCGCGCCGCGTTCGTCATCGGGCAGGCCGGCGACGATCACCGACGCGCCTTCACGAGCGAGACGAATCGAGGCCTCGCGCCCCATGCCGCTCGCGCCGCCGGTGACGACGGCCACCTTGCCCGTGAAGCGGTTCATGGATTCTTGTGGAGGCAGGGGCATGGTTCAACTCCTCGACTGCGTCTCGTGCGCCGACCAGTTGGCTCGCGGACAAGATACCGGTTCGGCCTACTCGTTCCACCTACTCGTTTCGAAGGGCAGTGATTGGGTCGACGATGGTCGCGCGCCAGGCCGGGTAGATGCCGCTGAGGAAGCCAATGCCGGCGGCCACGCCGAATGCGGCGAAGATGCTCCATGCCTGAATGACGGTGGTCAGCTGCTCCTCACCGAAGGACTGCCCGTCCACCAGCAGAGAGACTCCGACTCCGATGGCGATGCCGGCGACTCCTCCGATCACGCTGAGCGCCAGCGCCTCGGTGACGAACTGCAGGATGACGTCCCGCGCGGTCGCGCCAACCGCACGGCGGATCCCGATCTCGCGAGTGCGCTCAGTGACTGAGACCAGCATGATGTTCATTACGCCGATGCCGCCGACGAGCAGCGAGATACCGGCGACGCTGCCGAGCAAGATCGAGAGCGTGCGAGCGACATCGCCGGCGGCCTCGAGCAGTTCGTCCTGGGATTCGACGGTGAAGCGGGGTTCCGGGTCGCCGTGGCGCAACAGCAGCAGCTCCTCGACCTGGGTCTTGATCCGTTCGGTGTCTGCGTTGTCGACGGTCTGGATGACGATCCCTGTGACACGGATATCGCCTTCGGGCGTGTAGAAGAACTGGCGGAACCGGTTGGCCAGGCCACTGGCGCCGACGAAGATCTGGCGGTTGACGACGTTGGCTCCGTCCTGACCAACGTGCTCCATGACGCCGATCACAGTGAAGGGGATGGTGACCTGTCCCCCGAAGAAGGAAATGCGCATTTCCTGGCCAATGGGATCGGACTCGTCGAACAGGGCCTCAGCCATGTCTGCGCCGAGGACGGCAACGAGTTGCCCCTGGTCGTCGTGAGCGGGCGCGATGAAGACGCCGTTCGCCACCTCAACGTCAACCACGCCGGCGTAGTTCGACCAGGTGAAGACGACCTCAGCAGCGACATCATTGGTTCCCGCGATCGCCTGGCCGTTGCCCTGCAAATGGGCGGCGACATCGGTGATTTCGGGATCGTTGTTGGCGAGAATGGCTTGTGAATCACCGTACGTGAGGATGTTGAGCGCTCCGGCACCGCCAGCGGCAGCGCCGACGCTCGGTTCGACGAAAATCAGGTTGAGTCCCAGCCCTTGAATCTGCTCGGTGATGCCCTTTTGCGTGCCTTGTCCCACCGCGATGAGCGCGATGACGGAACTGACGCCGATGATCAAGCCCAGCAAGGTCAGGGCGCTGCGCAGGCGGTTACTGATGATCGCGCGAATCGCGATGCGGAGCGCATCCAGGACGCTCATGCCGTCGTCTGTTCCGTGTCCTCGATCGAGGCGCGGGCGCCGTCTTCGGGCGTGACCGGCGGGGCGGCTCCACTGTCTTCAGTGATGCGTCCGTCGCGCATTCGGATTGTGCGTTGGGCGTAGTCGGCGACTTCCTGTTCATGCGTGACCAGGATCACAGTCAGTCCGTGACGTTCGACGAGTTCGCTCAGCAGATCCATGACCTCATGACCGGTCGCCGTGTCGAGTGCTCCTGTCGGTTCATCGGCGAGCACCACGAGCGGATCGACGACCAGCGAGCGAGCGATCGCTACGCGCTGTTGCTCTCCACCGGAGAGTTCTGTTGGTCGGTGACCGATGCGTTGAGCCAGGCCGACTCGTACCAGTGCCTCAGCGGCTCGCCGGCGACGGTCGCGGACGCCCTGGTAGATCAGCGGCAGTTCGACCTGCTCTAGCGCGCTCAGGCGGGGGAGGAGGCTGTAGGACTGGAAGACGAAGCCGAACGTGCTTCCGCGCAGGCGGGCGCGCGCGTGGTCGTCGAGTTGGGAGACATCCTGCTCTGAGAACAGATAGCTCCCGCGGGTTGGACGGTCGAGCATACCGATGATGTTCATCATCGTGCTTTTGCCGGAACCGGACTGGCCCATGATGGCGAGGAATTCGCCGCGTTCGATTTCAAGGCTCACGTCGTCAAGCGCGCGCAACTCTGTTCCGCCGGTGGAGTAGATCTTGGTGACCTGTTCAAGCCGGATCACGATTGATCGCTTCCTCAGCCTGCGCCCAGCAGCACGGCGGCGTAGGCGATTCCTTCGGTGTCGACCCCGAGGACCAGCGTCTGTCCTGCTTCGAGGCCATCCAGAATCTCGACCCGCTCGCCGTCGGATTCGCCGACCTGCACGGCGACGCGTTCCCAGCCCTGGAGATTCTCACTCGGCACTGCGACGAAGAACTCGCCATCAATCTGACGCACGGCCGAAACTACTACCTGTACGGTTTGCTCGCGGATTTCCGTGAGGAAGGTCACGTTCGCGGTCATTCCGGGCGCGGGCAGTGGAACCTCGATCGCTCCCGTTGCCTCGAATTCGGCGAGGCGCCGCTCGTAGGTGAGGAAGAGATTGCGAATCTGCCCCTTGAACTGCGCCGGAATCTCGAATCCGTCTGGCAGGACAACGCCGTCGGGAATGGGCTCATCGAATACCAGTAAACGGACGAGTTCGATGATGGTCAGGTCAGGCGGCAGCGTGACCTGCGCTTCGAAGGCGTCGAGCAGTGCTTTGGCCTGCGGCGCCTCGAAGGGATTCGAGACGCCACCGCTGGCGCCTTCTCCACCGACAGTGACTGCGCCCTGTCCGCCGATGGCTGCGAGCTCATCCTCGACGTCGGACAGTTCTTCAGGCGTCAGAATGTGAGCCTCAACCAGGTACGTCACCACTCCCGACTCCACCGTCGGCACGCGGCTCAATGTGTTGAGCATGACTGCGTATCGGGTCTCTTCGATGGCATCAAACGTCGCGACGCCAGCTTGACCTTCAAGCAGTTGGAACCATTCGGCTTCGGTAACCGAGAGCTCGATCACGATCTGGTCACGTGTGTTGACCACGATGGCAACCTCGCTCGGCCCGACGAGATCGCCCGGCTCGATGTTGACTTCTTCGACGACACCATCGAAGGGCGCCTCGATTTCGAGATCGCGCAGGGTTGACAGTGCCTGCTCGAGCGTGATCTCGGCCAGGCGAACATTCTGTTCCTGCTGCGCGATCGTGGTGGCGGTCGGTCCGGCCATGAGTTCGTCGTGATTCGCCTGGGCTTCCTTGAGCACGGACTCTGCGCTGGCGAGCGCCAACTGGGCTTCGAGGATGTCCTCGTCGGTCGGTGGCGCGAGCAACTCAGCGAGGCGAGACTCGGCGGCGTCGCGGTTGGCCGTTGCCGCCGCGACGGTCTGCTGAGCCTGATAGAGGTCGCTTGGGTCGATCTCGCCGAGCAGGTCATTGAGGGTGGACTGGGCGGCGATCAACCCGGCGCGTGCGGCGGCGACCGCCTGCTCGGCCTGGAAGACATCGTTGTCGTCTGCCGGTTGGTGCAGATCCTCGCGCCTAGATTCGGCGGCGATCAGTCCCGCGGTGGCGGCAACGACTGCCTGCTCGGCCTGGAAGATGTCATCTTCGGTTGCCGGGGTTAGCAGGTCGTCAAGCCTGGCCTGGGCAGCGTCGAGCGCAGCCGTGGCTGCGGCGAGGGTCTCGCTCGCCTGCTCGACTGCCTCCGGGTCGGGTTCGGTCAGGTCGGCCAAGCGAGCCTCGGCCGCCATCAGATTCGAGGATGCGGCCTCGTAGGAATTGACGGCGGTCTGCCATGCGCGTTGCGCATTGATGAGCTCGCGAGAGCGGCGTTCCAAGGTCGCTCCGCTGTTCTCGGTCTTGGTCTCCAGCAACTCGATCTCGGACTCGGGCAACGGTGGATTGCCGTCGCAAATCTCAGGCAGTACGACGATGTCGTCGCAGAATCGCTCGTGGGCGTCGTCAAGTGCGTCGCGGGCGTTGTCGACGGCATGCTCGGCGTCGGAGACTGGATTGCGGGCCTGGACCGCGGCGGAGCGGGCTGTCTCGACGTCGGCGACGGACGGCTCGTCGGTGAGGCGCTCGAGCGCCTGTTCCGCACTGACCAACTGAGAGGCGGCGGACGCGAGGGCTTGCTCGGCGGAGGCCAGCTCGGCATCGGATGGGTCACTGGTGAGATCCTCGAGGGCTTGCTGGGCGCTGGAGAGCTGCGCTGCGGCGTTGGCCACTGTCTGATCGGCGGAGGCAATGTCTGTTGCGGTCGGCGGATCGGTGAGGTCGCTGAGTACCTCCTCGGCAGTTGAGAGCTGTGCTGCAGCGTTGGCGACGTTCTGCTGGGCTCTGGCGAGATCGCCGGGATCGACCGAGGCGGTGAGTTGCTGAAGGGCCTGTTCGGCGCTGGAGAGCTGTGTCCGAGCGTTGGCCAGCGTCTGTTCGGCCGCGTCGATTGTGCTGGCGTCGGGCAGGTCTTCGATCTGGTCGAGGTCCAGGCGTGCGCTGACGAGCTGGGCCTGCGCCGTTGCCAACGCCCGCTCCGACGCGGCGATCCGCGAAGCGGCCGGGCTCTCGAGCAGCTCTGCGAGCCTCAGGCGAGCGAGCTCGAGCTGGACTTCGGCCGTCTCAACCTGGCGATTGGTGGCGCTGTCCTCCAAGCGGGCGACGATATCGCCGCGGGAGACCTCATCGCCAACCTCGACGTCGACTGAATCGACCTCACCGCTGACGTTGAATCTCAAGGCCGACGTCTGGGCGGCCTCGGCGGAGCCCGACAGCTCTACGGACGAGGTCAGCCGTCCCAGGAATGCGCGCGTCGTCTCAGGCTCCGAAACCTCCACCACTTCTTCCGGTTGCGTGAAGTACCAGGCGAGCACGGCGATGGCGGCGATGGCCGCGATCAGCAGGAGAGCGATCCAGCGGCGCGGTCGACGGCCACCTCGGAGCAGTGCGTCGATATCAACGTCTTGTGTGCTCACGACTGCTCCGCACGTTCAGGAATGACTCAGCGAGCGCGATCGGACGGCCGCGCGCATTTGGGTGAGCGCAGGCTAAGGGCAGAGGGTAAGGCGGATGTCAGACCAGTGTCATCCGTTGCCAAAATGAGCGACGCTTCCGGCTAGCCGGTGAAGATGCCGCCATCGGGATGCAGGATCTGACCGGTGATGTAGCTGGCGTGGTCACTAAGAAGGAACAGTGACGCCTCGGCGATGTCCTCGGCCTCGCCGAGACGGCCCAGCGGAACGAAGCGTTCGAAGGCGGCGCGGCGTTCCTCGTTCTGAGCGAGACCCATCGCCATCGGTGTATCAATCACCCCGGGCGCGACGGTGTTGACGCGGATGTTGTGGGGCGCGAGCTCCAGAGCGATGCAGCGGGTCAGCATCCAAACGCCGGTCTTGGAGACGGAGTACTCGGCCGATCCGGGCATTGGCACCTTCGCGGCGCCGGAGGAGATGTTGACAATGGAACCGCCGTCGCCCTGGTCGATCATGTGTCTGGCGACGGCGCGGTTGGTGAGCATCACACCGGTGAGGTTGACTGCGAGGACCTTCTCCCAGAACTCGACCGGTTTGTTAATGATGTGTCCCGCAGTTCGGTCGACCGCGAGATCTTCTTCGGAGACTTCACCTGAGACGTAGCGGGCGTGCAAGATACCTGCGGCAGCGATGCACAGGTCGAGGCGGCCGAACTCATCGACCGCGGCCTGGGCGGCGGCGTCGCAATCGGCCTCGCGTGAGACGTCAGCGCCGACATAGATCGCCTGCCCGCCATCGTCTGTGATCTGCGTGACGACATCGTCGCCGCGTTTGTCATCGGCAAGACCCACCACCGCGACCGCGGCTCCTTCACGCGCCAAGCGGATCGACGCCTCGGCGCCCATTCCGGAAGCGCCGCCGGTGACCAGTGCAACCTTGCCCTGGAATCGCGCGAATCCTGAGTCGGCCATTGAAACGATCCGTTCCTAGACGCCGTCGACCTCCTGCGGATAACGCCACGGCGATTCCGGCTGTTCGGCTTCTTCGTCCAGCGTCCAGTGCGGCAGCGAGAGACCCTCGGACACGTCGGCAAAGACCATCCGCATTCGCGAGCCAATGCCCACCTGTTTGACGAGTTCCGGTCCTGCGAACTGACCGTCTGCATCAACCAGATTGCCGACGACACGCAGCGCTTCGTGCTCCGTTGGCACCCCCGCCTGCGTGTCCAGTTCCACTAACAGGATCATGTACGGCGCTCGCTCGCGGAACGCCGGCTGAATCGCATGGTGGACTTCTCCATACGAGTGGACCGTGCCACGCGCATCGACCGGAACCCAGTCGAAGTCGCGCTCCGAACACCAGGGACAGGCCGTGCCCGGTGGATAGCGGATCAGATCGCATTCGGGGTCTGTACACCGTTGCAGACGAAAGTCATGGTCGGCGCAGTGCTGAAAGTAGGTCTTGTTTTCGTTGTCGAGGTCGAGGACCGTCAGTGTCATCCCCAAGTAGTCGCCCTGCGGCATGATCGGCTCCTGTTCGGTTGGAAGTCTTCGTGTCTGTCCGCTCTAGCCCTTGCGCATGATCAGGGAGGAACCGGTGCCGGGCATCGCCCAGCCGAGGTTCTGCGTGATCTCGAGGTCGGGAACCTGTCGGCAGCCGCCACCGGCCGCCGGCTCGGCGTAGTTGTAGCTGTGAATTCGTTTGCCGTTGTCATCGAGGGGGCAGTAGCAATCGACCTCGCCGCGGAGCTGGCGCACGTTCTCGATGATCATGTTCATGCCGTGCGTGTAGCCCTCGCAGAGGTGACCACCTGAGGTGTTGTTCGGACGCTCGCCGCCCAGCCTCATGATCCCCGACGAGACGTAGTCTCCGCCTTCGCCCTTCTTGCAGAATCCGTAGTCCTCGAGCTGCAGCATCGAGGTGAAGGTGAAGGCGTCGTAGGCGCCGGTGCACTGGATGTCTTCTGGACCGACGCCGGCGTTGCGGTAGATGAGGTCCTTGATGTAGTAGCCGGCAACAGTCGAGATCGGTCCGTGCTGGAAGTGCATGTCGATCCGGGGCTTGCAGACGCGACCAGCGACACCGAGGATTCGCGCGGGAAGCTGTTTGTAGTCGTAGGCCTTGTCGACCGATGTGACGATGAGTGCGGTCGCGTTGTCGGTCTCGACGCAGCAGTCGAGCAGGTGCAGCGGCTTACAAATCATGCGCGAGTTGACGACATCCTCAACCGTTACGCGCTGCTTGTAGTAGGCCTTGGGGTTGTTGGAGGCGTGCTCGGAGTGGATGACCTTGACCATGGCGACCTGCTCGGGTGTCGTGCCGAAGTCGTACATGTGACGCATGAAGGTTGGGGAGAAGTTCTGTCCTGCGCTAAACCAGCCGTAGGCGGCCGCGTGCAGGGCGTCTCCGCCGACGGGCACCGAGGCTCGGGCGCCGGTGCCACCGATCCGGACCTGGGAGAAGCCGTTCATCGAGCGGAAGACGACGACCGTCTCGCACATCCCTGCTTCGATGGCGCCTATGGCCAGTCCGATCAGCGCCTCCGAGGATGAGCCGCCGCCCTGGACGTCCATGTAGAAGTTGAGGCGGATGCCGAGGTCGCCAGCGAGCATCGGCGAAGCCGTGGAGTCGTTGCCGGAGTAGGACATCATGCCGTCGATCTCGGAGGCAGGGATGCCGGCGTCATCCATGGCGTTCTTGATCGCCCAGGTGCCGAGAGCTCGGGTGGTCATGCCCGAGCCTCGTGTGTAGGTTGTCTCGCCGATGCCGATGATGGCGTACTTGTCGCGCAGATACTTGCCTGCCGTCGCGTCAATATCGGTCGTCACCGCCTGCTCCTCTCAAGGACGTCACGTCTAGCCCGCCGATGCCGTCAACATCGCGCGGAACGTGGGCAGTCTAGGACAGCGGTAAGGAATGTCGACGTATCCTGCTGAGAGCCAAGACGACACGCATTTCCGCCGACAGGAACCACACATGCCCAACGCTCTGACCGATGCCCAGGTAACGGAAGCCGCAGATTTCCTCGATGAGGCCACCGCGAGCGGATTGCCTTTGCCTGCGATTCCGGACTCTTGTCGCCCCGAGACGGCCGGCGACGGCGGGAGGATCTACTGGGAGCGCTGGTCGCGGAATCCGAAGCCGGCGGTCGCCTGGAAGGCTGCTGTGATCGAAGGCAACATGGTACTCGCGCCGTTCTTCGAGGGCATGGTCCTCGATTCGCCGGCGTCGATGCCGGGCGACGGCTTCGTCACCTGCATCCTGGAAGCCGAGGTCGCCTTCCGACTGGGTCGAGACTTCGCGCCGACCGACGGCGGCCACAGCGAAGACTCGGTGCTAGGTGGCGTCTCGAACGCATACATCGTGATCGAAGCGCCGAACAATCGATTTGGCGGTGCGCCTGAGTTTCCCAGCATGGCCGCCGACGGCGTCGGCAACCACGCGCTGATCATCGGGCCAGAAATCGACGACTGGCAGTCGAAGGAACTGGTTGCGTTGCCCTGCTCGATCATCGTTGATGGCGAGACGATTGCTGAAGGCCGCGACGGACGCCCCAACCCCACGGAAGTGCTGGTCGCCACCGTCAACGAGATCAACAATCGCGGCATGACGGTCAAGGCGGGCGAGGTGATCACCACCGGTGCCGCCGCCGTGCAGCCCTTCCCCAGCGGTCGCGGTGAAGTGACGATTCGCTTCCCCGGCATTGGGGATGTGGAGTTGAGCCTGACGTAGCGGCTACTCGACGCGGCCGATCGCGTCGACCTTCCAGAGGCCCTCGACCTCGACCCACTGGGTGAAGATCGTGCCGTCTCCGCCGGCGCTCTCCGGGCCGCGGAAGGTGATGTGAAGCAGGTTGTCGCCCTGGTCTTCAATCTCGAAGCTCTCGGATCCCTCGGCCGAGTCGGGCTGCGCCTGCAGCGCCATCGCCTGTCCGATCCCGACCGGCGTGAACATCGGCATCAGAGCGGCGATGTTGTTGGCGACCAGGTCTTGCGCGAACTGTTCGGCAACCTGGATGAGGTCATCGGCTTCGGCCATCGATGTTGCTCCTGTGACCGCGTAAGCGGTTGGTACGCAGTTGGTTCGCGTCTTGCACCTGCCCCGAAACTGGGCCCGAATGGAGGCTTAGCTTACAGCGAGGCGGGATAGGCTGATTCGGAACCGCGCCGCGTCTGAACGGATCCGCCGAAGTTGGAGGCGATGATGAGCAACCGTCCGATTGGCATCGACATCGAGGCCGCACCGCAGAAAGGCGTCGCGGCTGAGGCCAACGGTGAGGCGATTATCGCGGCCAGGGACGTCCACAAGACGTACGCCGGTGCGGGCGAACCGGTTCACGCGCTGCGCGGTGTCACCCTTTCGGTTGCGCGTGGCGAGATGGTCACGATCATGGGTCCGTCGGGCTGCGGCAAGACGACGTTGCTCAACTGCCTGTCGGGCCTGGAGACGATCGAGCAGGGCGAGATCTTCGTGGAGGGGCGCAGTATCCACGACATGCCCGACAACGAGCGCACCGACCATCGGGCGCGCCGGATGGGCTTCGTCTTCCAGTTTTACAACCTGCTGCCGGTGCTGTCGGCCGTTGAGAACGTTGAGCTTCCCCTGCTGCTTGCCGGACTCGGGCAAGGAGAGGCGAGAGATCGCTCGATGGAGGCGCTGGAGCAAGTCGGTTTGCGCGACTGGTCGGGGCATCGTCCGGCGCAGCTGTCAGGCGGTCAGCGGCAACGCGTGACGATTGCGAGGGCGCTGGTCAATGATCCGGCGATTGTCTGGGGTGACGAGCCAACCGGTGACCTTGACTCGACCAACGCCAATCAAATCATGGAGTTGCTCGAAGAGCTGAATCAGCGCAATGAACAGACATTCGTCATCGTTACCCACGATGAGAACATCGGACGCCGGGCCAACCGCACGATTCACATGCGCGACGGCCTGATTGAGGGCGAGACGATTCACCGACAGCTTGGCAGTTAGCGACCGGCGCGTTCGGGGAACTGAGGAAGGGGCAACATGGAAGAGCTATTTGGCCTGCCGACGATCCGTCTGATGTGGATCGTCGTCGCCATCGCAAGTGTTGCCGCCGCCGTCATCGCGTACATCTTCCTGAAGCGACCGATTCTCGTCCGCATGGGTCTGCGTAACATTCCCCGACGGCGCGCGCAGACGGTACTCGTCACCATGGGGCTAACCCTGGCGACCATCATCGTCACGATCGCATTCTCGACGGGCGACTCGCTGGCCGTCAGCGTTCGCAATCTGGCCCTCAACGGCCTCGAGCGAATCGACCACTTCATCATTGAGGAAGAGACGGACGACTCGGCCGAGGACGCCGGGACCGGTATTCCCGACCAGGTGCTGAGTGATCTGCAATCCCACTTCGCTGACGATGATCGAGTGGAGGCGATATTCGGCTCACGATTCGACCTGGTGCCGATCGAGCATCCTGAGGCCGGTCAGATTGAGCCTCAGTTCTTCCTGGTCGGCGTTGACCCGCAGACCGTCGATCGGCTCGACGCAGTGCGCGACAGGGACGGTGATCTGCTTCGACTGAGCGAGCTGGGCCCTGATGAGATCGTGATCAACGAGCGAGCCGCTCGTGAACTGGACGCCGAGCCGGGCGATCAGGTCAAGCTCTACGTGCTGGGCAGAGCGCGGCAGTACACGGTAGCGGCGATCGGCCGCGACGCCGTACTGACCGGCAATCTCGAAGCGGGCGGCTCAGGCGGTCTGTTGTCTCTGGACGCATATCAGAGTCTCCTGGGACCACAACTGTCCCCGCCGGACCGCTGGGACTCCATCCTGATCAGCGGTGCTGGCGGAGTCGAAGCTCCGCTGGAATTCTCTGATGCCATTGATCGGGATATCGAAGCAGCGCTCGACAGATTCGAGCGTCAAGAACCCGATCTGTACCTGAGCAACGGGTTGTCCCGCTATGCCAGCGATGCGGTCAAGGCCAACAGTTTGGAAGACGCTGAGTTGATCGCTAGCGTGTTCACGACCCTGTTCCTGTTCATGGGTTCGTTCTCGATCGCAGCGGGAATTCTGCTGATCTTCCTGATTTTCGCCATGCTGGCTGAGGAGCGTAAGCCGGAGATGGGCATCGCCCGCGCCGTGGGCATGCAGCGCAACGACCTGATCCAGATGTTCATCTCGGAGGGCATGGTCTACAACATGGGCGCGGCCGTTGTCGGGGTGGTGTTGGGCCTGTTGTTTGCACTGGGGTTCATCGCGGCGCTCAACCAGGGATTCGAGAGCTTTGGATTCGTCTTCACCTGGACGGTCACGATCAAGAGCCTGGTCATCTCGGCCTGCATTGGGATCGTCATCACCTTCATTACCGTCGTCTTCTCCAGCTTCCGAGCCTCGCGGCTGAACATCGTCGCTGCGATTCGAGACATACCGGAAGCCAGGTACGAGGAGGCTTACCCGCTGACTCCGTGGCGAGTGCTACGGAACATCCTCGGGGTGTTCACGACCGCCATTGGTCTGGTCCTCCTGTTGACCACTCCGATCACGCTGATCCTGGGCGCTCCGGTCGCTCTGATCCTGAATGTGATCGGCAGCCGATCGTCGCGACGGCTGGTTCCGTGGGTGTTGCTGTTTGGCTGGCGTGTGCTGCGCTGGAACCCGCAATGGTGGGTGCTCTTCCTGATCGGCGGGCTCTACGTATTGGATCTGGGGCTCGGGCAGGAGAGTTTCTTCCCCTACATGACCGGAATCTCGTTGATTCCGCTGGGCATCGTGATGGGGTTGAACAAACTCAGGCTCGGCGGTCGGCGGATCAACCAGCGCCTGCTCTACACGGTGGGCGCGGGGTTTGTGATGTTCCTCTGGTTCATTCCCAACGACTGGCATGAGAGCTTCTTCAACAACAATCTCAATGGCGGGCCTGAGCTGTTTGTGCTGGCCGGCACGATGCTGACTGCTGCCGGGACGCTGCTGTTGGTCTTCAACCTGGATCTGATCGTCGGCGGTGTCAGGCGAACGGTCGGAGGCATTGGCCGGATGGCACCGGTGATTCGCACTGCGGCGGCTTATCCGGCGGCGGCTCGTTACCGCACGGGTATGACGATTGCGATGATTGCGTTGATCACGTTTGCCCTGGTGAACTTCACCACGATCAACTCCTCCTTCAGTCAGGCCTTTACCGGCGACGACACGGCCGGCGGCTTCGAGGTCCTCGCGTTCAACACCGACGTCAATGCGGTGTCCGACATTCGCGCAGGACTGGCGGACGCCGGCGCCAGCGAGGTGATCGAGGACATTGAGAACGCCGGCCGGATCGAGGCCGGGCCTGAACGTGGAACCCGGGCCATCACGATTCTGACGGAGCGTTGGGATGCTGTAACCGAGCGTCACATCGTTGATCGCGACGGCGACATCCAACTCGTGGAAACTGATCTGTCAGAAGTTGAGATTGACGACCGCGACGCAGTCGTGATCGGCGGCATCGATAGCGAGTTCGTCGACGGCCAGGAGGTGAGGCTACAGGCCATCTCCTACCGATACGAGGACGAGCGTGCGGTTTGGTCGGCGCTTCGAAGCGGGGACATGGTCGGGGTGGCAACGGTCGACGCCATTGATGGCGCATTTGGTTTCGCCGGCAATGATCTCGATCCCTGGTCAACGCCGGATTCCGTCACCGATGAGGCCACCTTGTTGCCGCGCATCGTCGTTGAGGTTGGTCTGGGAGAGAATGCCAGGCAGATCGAGGTGATTGCGATCCTGGAGCGGATCAGCGGAGCATTTGTCGACCTGGACGGGGAAGACGGCGGCCTGCCTACCCTTTTGCTCCCGGAAACTGTGGCATCACAGGTAATCGGACAATCGGAATCGACCCGCCACTACATCTCAACCAGAGATGGCGCCGACACGCTCGACGTCGCCCAGGGGATCGAACGCGAGCTTCGAATATTCGCGGTCGACATCCAGGGCGAACTGCAGCGGCAACAGAGCACCCAGTCGTCGATTCTTGCGCTGTTCCAGGGATTCATTGGTATCGGCCTCGTCGCCGGTCTGGCCGCGCTCGGAGTGATTGCCTTGCGCGCTGTCGTCGAACGCCGACAGCAGATTGGCGTGCTCCGGGCGATTGGATTCCAGTCCCGGCTGGTCGGCTTCGAATTGCTGATCGAGATGGGTTTCATTGCGTTGCTCGGCCTCGGACTCGGGACCGCGCTGGCGCTGGGTCTTGCCTGGCGTCTGTTCGCAGAGGGCACATTCGGTGAGATTTCGATGCACGTCCCGGTTGGCACCATCTTGCCGATCCTGATCGGTGCGTTTGCGGCGTCGCTGGTGCTGACGTACTTCCCCGCGAGACAGGCTGCGCGCACGACAATCGCGGAGGCGTTGAGATATGAATAGCGATGGCGAGCAATCGAACCTGCTGCGCGAGTTGGCGTTCGGATATGACCGGGATTTTCCCTTCAACGCCACCACCGCTCCGGCCGGTGATGGCGGCGGCTTGACGGTAGAGCGGTTCGAGATCACTTCGCGATATGAGGAACGAGTTGCCGGTTTGCTGTTGCAATCGACAGAGGTCGACGGTCCGCGCCCGTTGATCCTGGTCGGGCATCCCGGCACGTTGGACAAGTCCAGTGATTACGTTATGTGGCCGGCGGAGCAGTGGGTCGCCCGAGGCGCGATCTGCGCCACGATCGACCAGGCAGGGCACGGCGAACGGGCCAGGCGGCCCGTCTCCATGGAGGACTTTCAACGCTGGCCGATGCGCCGCCTGGACCAGTCGCTGCTGACGGTCGTGGACTGGATGCGCACGCTTGACTACCTCTCGGAGCGGCCGGAAGTCGATGCAGAACGGGTCGGTTTCGTCGGCTTCTCGATGGGCGGGATGCGCGGGGCGCCGTTCGTCGGACTCGACGATCGGGTCAAGGCCGCGTCATTCTGCATTTCCGGTGCAAGCACGTTGACGGGCCGCGGAGGCAGCGCCGGCGAGTTGGCGTCCTCGCTCACCGATCCTGGCGTCTACGCGCCGCTGATGGCCGGCCGAGCGGTGCAAGTGGTGGCTGGCGAACGAGACGACCTGATCACGCCAGAAGCGACGCAGCGCTTCTACGATCAGCTGTCCGAGCCGCGTGAACTGGTCTGGTTGCCCTGCGGTCACTGGGACTTCATGCCGCAGGGGGTTCAGCCAGTCGGGCCGTTCCTAGAGCGGCATCTGGGCTTCGGCGACGGTTAGCTCAATACGCCCGACGAGGTCAGCTCCGCCACTTCATCCGCCGAGTAACCGAGGACTTCCGTCGCCACTTCGTATGTGTGCTGGCCGAAGAGTGGCGCCGGCGAGGCCAGGTAGCCCGGCGTCTCGTGCAGCTTGACGATTGGACCGTCGTAGAGCGAGATGTCCGTCTCGGGGTGGTCGAGGTACTCGTAGAATCCTCGGGCGGCGAGATGATCGTCGTGCTCGCACATGTCCTCGGCGTCCTGCACGAGGGCCGCGGCGACGCCGACCGACTGCACCTGGATCGCCAGGGCGGCGGCATCGAATGACGCGGTCCAGTCGGAGAGCATCGAGTTGAGTTCGTCCTCATGACGACGGCGGCCGAGCAGGGTTGCGAAGCGATCGTCCGTGGTGAACGCTGCGCCCTCGGCGACCGCGCGGAGCGATTCCCACTGGGCGTCGTCGCTGACCGCGATGGCGATCCAACGTTCGCGTCCGGAGGCATCGTCGGCGCAGCGGTAGATGCCGTGCGGGCACATCCAACTCGATTTGTTGCCGTTGCGGAGCTGGTTGACGCCGTTGGCGGTGTAGTCGAGCAGCGAGGGGCCCATGGTGGCAGCGACCGACTCGACCTGGGCCAGCTCGATCCGCTGTCCCTGTCCAGTCTTCCGACGGTGCCTGAGCGCCGCCAGGATGGCGATGACGGTGTGACCCGGGTTGACGACGTAGTCGGGGTAGTTGGTGCCCACGCCCACGGGCGCCCGGTCCGGATCGCCGGAGAGGTGCGAGATCCCGGTGGTCGGGGTCAGCACGGCGCCGAAGCCGAGGAAGTCGCGATGGGGGCCGCTGAGACCCTGCATCGGCATGTAGGCGGCGATGATGTCGGGCTTGACTTCGCGGAGTTGTTCGTAGGTCAGGTTCCAGCGTTCGAAGATGCGCGGGGTCAGGTTGGAGAGGAAGACGTCGGAGCGCTCGATCAGGCGGTAGGCAACTTCTTGCGAGCCTTCCGCCGACATGTTGAGGAGGAAGGAGCGCTTGTCGGCATTGAAGTTGTTGAAGTAGGCGCAGACGTTGTAGCCGGTCTTGCCAGGCTTGATCGGCTGCCCGAGGCGAAGGCCGTCGACCCGCGCTTCCGATTCGATGCGGATGACGTCCGCGCCGAAGTCGGCGAGGGTGCGCGCTGCGATCGGGCCGACTCCGAACCAGGAGAAGTCTGCGACGCGTACCCCGTCGAGCGGCCGCGCACCGTTGTCTGATGTCATACCGCGCCCTCTCCGGCGAAGGCAATCAGGTCCTCGGCGGGAATGCCGACTTCGTCGACCCAGACCTCCTGGTTATGTTCTCCGATTTGCGGGGCCGGACGCCGGACGCTCGCCGGCGTCTCGGACAGATGGTAGGGAGGACCGGGATACTGCAAAGCGGCGTCTTCAGAGCCGAGGCGGGTCGGCTGATTGAGTTCCAGCCACCATTCTCGCGCGGCCAGGTGCTCGCTGTCGGCGATGTCGGACGGCGTGGCCACCTGGCCGATCAGCAGCCGCCGCGATTGGCCCTCTTCGTAGGCCTCCATCGTCGTCTTGCTCGCGTAGAACCTCGTCAGCACCTCCTGGGCGCGGGCTAGGACCGGCGCGTGTTTGGCCTGCTCTTCCTCGTCGAGCAGGATGCGCATGTTGAAGTTGGCGAAGGTGTTGGCGTACTCCGGCTCGGTCAGATCCTCGGCCATGCCGCTCTCGTCCATCCAGCCGATGACTTCGGTCCAGGGCGCACCGAATCCGGGGACGCCGACCATCGAGAAGATGTAGCCGTCGCTGGTCTCGTATGTCCCGATACCGGGAAGTCGATGGCTCTCGCCAACCCGCTCACGCGAGGTGCCCTGGAAGTCCCACTGCAGGTGTGCGGTCTCCTGGCAGATCGAGAGCGCCTCCTGGATCGAGGTCTCGACGCGCTGTCCGCTGCCCGTCGCCTCGGCCTGCAACAGCGCCAACAATGCGCCCTGGGCGGCGGAGATGCCCGCCACGGCGTATGCCTGGTTGCCGGCGATCCTCATTGGGGAACCGTCCGGGTAGCCGGCCAGCGTTGCAATGCCTGCTGCCGCCTGCGCGACGATGTCGGTAACTTCCCAGCCAGCCCTGGGTCCGTCGAGGCCGAAGCCGGTGATCGAGACCCAGATCAAGGCCGGTTGTGCTGCCATGTAGGCGTCGGGATCGATATCGTGCTCGACTAGCTCGGCACGTTCCGCGGCGGTCCAGGACTCGATCACGATGTCGGCGGTTTTGACGAGTTCGCCGAAGAGCCAGCGTCCGTCGTACTGGCCGAGGTCGAGGGTGACCGAGCGCTTGTTGGCGTTGAAGTACCAGAAGCGAAGCGAGGTCTCGCGACCTGGAATGCCCCGCCAGAAGGGCGCGCGACCGCGAGAAGGATCGCCGCCGACGGGCTCGACCTTGATCACGTCGGCGCCGAGGTCGGCGAGGAGCTTGCCGCAGTACCAGCCCATCTCGGAGGTGAGGTCGAGGATGCGAACGCCGTCGAGTGCTGATTGGGTCATGGTGGGATTGTAGGAGGCGATTTGTGCGCATCAGGGTGGTTAGCTGAAATTTTTTTCCCGGCGCGGGAACAGGAGAAAAGGGCGAGCACCTCCAGTGTTTTGCCGTGTTTCGTGAGTTGCGGGGTGGTTGGAAGTGGTTGGGTTTGGTCAGTTCTGGTCAGGTTCGGGTGCACGGATATGTTCGATTTTGTTCGGATCGGTACGGAGTCGCTCGGCAAAGATCGGGGAGTTTGGCTGGGGTTCGGGCCGGCCGCGGCGCGGGAAACCGGTTGTAGGAGCTTGCCGACGCGCATGGGGGTCACTTCCAATGGGCCGATTCGGAAGATCAGAGTACCAGAATGTATGAGCTAGACCGATGGCGCCGCCGTGAGTGCGTATGCTGGTTTGCAGGAGGCGGAGATGGCGATTCGGAGGATGAGCAGCGAGCCGGATCCGGAGCGTGGGGTGACGCCGATGTCGGAGATTCGGCGTTGGAAGGGGATGCGACTGGAGGAGTATGTCGAGTTGTACCCAGTCTGGTCCGACTGGATGAGCAATCACCGCCAACTGATGTACGACGAAGACGGTGGGGCGTGGGTCCCGCGGTGGGATCCTGAAGTCGGCGTGGGGATTGGCTGGGAAGACGACGAGGAGTTCACTCCGGACATGGTTGAAGGGTTAATCGCAGAGTCGAAGCGAGCGCTGGAAGAGGTCAAGGCTGGCGGGGGCGTGGACTTTCGCGAGCTAGACGAGGACGAGTTGTTTTGGGCTGACGACTAACTGGCCGTGCGCTTCAACGTCACCCTCAATGATGAGGCGAAGGCGCAGTTGCGTGGGCTAGCTCCCGGCCCCAAGCGGCTCGTCCGGAGAGTCCTGCCAGGGATGGAAGATGATCCGTTCGCGCTTGATTTTCGTCAGTTGGATCGACCAGAAGTCGTGTATCGCATTCGCGAGGGGGATTATCGGATCGTGTTTGAGTTGGGTCCCGGGCATCGGGTGATCACGGTGAGACGGATAGGTCATCGCGAGTGGGTCTATGAGGGGTTAGGGCACTCTGGCGAGGTCTAACGGCACGGTGGGCCGGGACAGCTGATTGCGGACGGGAGTTTCAGCGTGCGGCGGAAGGTGACGCTGTATGGGTTCCCGCTTTCGCGGGAATGACGGAGAGTTGGTGCGGGGGTAGCGGAGAGGATTGCGGAGCGATCTCGCTAGGCAAGTTCCTCGTATAGGTCGCGCCAACGCGGGTTCGTCTTGCGAACCAAGTCGACCTTCCAGTCCCGATTCCACTTCTTCAGTCGCTTCTCCCTCAGAATCGCGTCGTCCATGGTGTCGTGTGTCTCGTACCACACGAGACGGTCGAGCCCGTGTCGTTTGGCAAATCCCTCGACGAGTTTCTGCTTGTGATTCCAGATGCGGGTCGGGAGATCGGAGGTGACGCCGATGTAGAGGGTTCCGTGCGGCTTGTTGGTGAGGAGGTACACGCTGGGGGTCTTTCGGTCGATGGGCACGGGCGATGCGTCCTACTGATGACGGTTGCGGGTTCTCTTGGCGACCGCCGTATTGGTTCCCGCTTTCGCGGGAATGACGGAGGGGGGGCGCGGGAATGGGAGTGGGGATACAGCGGGTGTGGTTGTGGCTACGCTCCGACGGCGACTTTGATGTTGGCGGGGAGGCGGGAGGTGAAGACTTCGACGGCTTCTCGGACCATTTCTTCGAGGACTTCGGCGGCGGGGCGGAGCTCGTTGAGGAGGCCGGAGATCTGGCCGGCGGCGTTCATCAGGAGGTCTTCTCGTTCACCCTGCTTGGCGGCTTCGGCGATGTCGGCGATGAGGAGTCCCTGGAGGCCCATGGGCAGTGCCTGGGTACCGGAGTCCTCCCAGGCTTCGATGAGTTCGTTGGTGATATTGCGCATGGTCTTGCCCGAGTAGAGACGGGTGACGCGGGTGTCCTCGTCGTTGGCGGCGAGGATGCGGCGCTTGCGGAACTCGTCGAGGTTGGCTTCCTGGGTGGGGATGAAGACGGTGCCGCACCAGACGCCGACGCAGCCCATGGCGAGGGCGGCGGCGAGGCCGCGGCCGTCGCCGATGCCTCCGGCGGCGATCACGGGCTTGGGGGCGACGGCGTCGAGCACCTGCGGGAGCAAGGCCATGGTGCCGATGCGGCCGGTGTGGCCGCCGGCCTCGTGGCCTTGGGCGACGACGATGTCGGCGTTGCCCTCATTGACGCGGCGGGCGTTCTTGACGTTGCCGACCAACGAGATGACCTTGCCGTTGGCCTCGTGGACCTGGTCGACGAATGGGGCGGGATTGCCCAGGCCTGTGGCGAGGACGGGCACCTGCATGCCGGTGATGGTGTCGACCTGATCCTGGGGCGTGAAGCGCGGCGTGCGCACGTCGGCGCGGGGCGCCTGAACGTCGGGCAGATCTAGGTTGGCGCGGATGCCGCCGATCACTTCCTTGTGATCCTCAGGCAACAGGTCGCGCGGATCCTTCGGCCGTTCGCGTCCGCTGGGACGTCGGGCAACGTTGGAGGGGACGAGAATGTCGACGCCGAAGGGGCGATCGGTGAGGTCCTGGATGCGGCGAATCTGGGCTTCGAGGCGGTCGGGCGGGAATCCCGCCGCACCGAGCACACCGAGTCCGCCGGCGTTGGAGATCGCGGCGACCAGTTCCGGGCCGGCGACCCCGCCCTGTCCTCCGCCAACTGTCGGGCCCATGCCGGCGAGGGCGATGGGGTATTCAATGTCGAGCAGGTCGCACATGTCGGTGTGGAGGATTGGTCGGGTCATGATTCACCAGCCGTTCGATGGGGTGGAATGAGGTCGTGGTCAGCCCCGTTCCCGCATTGTTCCTGTGTTGACGCAAGCGGTCAATGTTGGGCGACTCGCTCCTGAGGGATGAGGGGCGTGAGTAAGATGAAGGCATGGTGATTCGCGCTGCGCTTGACACGGCGACCGCGCTGGCGTCGCGATTGTGGGCGCGGATTCGCAAGCCGCTACTGATCGTCCTGGGCAGCCTGATTCTGTTGGTCCTGGTGATCGTGGTCTTGCAATCCGGGCTGGGCGTGGATAGCGAGGACACCATCACGGACAGTCATCGGCCGGAGATCGTTGGAGGGGAGTGAGATGGCCAGACCATCGGAGGCGTTGATGAACGAGGCCGGAGAGTGGATCGCCGAGCAGCTCTCGGAGGAGGGGCTGATGGTGACGAGCGGGTTTGTCGACCTGGTGCTGGACATGGAGTGGAGCGCAATCGAGGAAGGCGTCGATCCTGATGCGCGCGGACCGGTGGTTGATGCAGTGATGGCGAAGATGGCGGAGGAGAACGTTCACGTGGGGCCGCCTCCCGACACATTGTCGACAGATGGGATCGATACCTCTCAGATTCGACCCGTTCCGCGACAGTTCGTGGAGCAGGTGCTGAGCTGGGAGGACGATTTCCTGGGGTTCGCAGGCATTCGGCGCGCGGACGTCGCCGGCTGAGGACGGACAGCGAGCATGTTTGGGACGCGTCACACGGTCACCATCGAACCGTCCGGACTGACCGTCGACGTTCCTGACGGAGAACGGCTGATGCAGGCGGCCCGGGACGCGGGGTTCTGGTGGCCCAACCAGTGCGACATGCAGTGCCGCTGTACCGGGTGCTTCGTGACGATCGTGTCGGGGGCGGAGCACCTGTCTGAGATGGGTCGAGCCGAGGCGGAAGCGCTGATCAACCAGCGCGGGCGGAACGCGCTTGAGAATCCGGTACGTCTGGCATGTCAGCTGGGCGTGTACGGCGACGTCACAGTTCGCAAGACCGGGGTCCGTTCCGGTTAGTCGGTGGTGGGAGTCTGGATCATGCAGGGCATTCACGGGATTGATCTGGCCCGGCTGGAAGCGTTCGTCGAGGTGGCGGCGGCGCGTTCGTTTTCGCGGGCCGCCGAACGCCTGAATCTGACGCAACCGACCGTATCCGCCCGCATTGCTCAGATGGAATCGCAGCTCGGGGTTGGGCTGTTCGAACGTCTTGGCCGGCGTGTGCGTCTGACGGATGCGGGACGCGTGCTGTTGCCGCACGCGCAGCGCACGCTTCAGGCGGCGCGAGATGCCGCCGAGGCCGTGCATGCGCTGAGAGCAGGCGGCGGGGGGAGCCTCGTAATCGGCACCGCGCCGACGGTCGGCACCTACGTTTTGCCGGGACTGCTGCAACGCTACGCCGCGGCGCAGCCGAACGTCGAGATCTCGATCCGCACCGGGCGCAGCCAAGAGGTCTCGCAGATGGTGCTGGACGACGAGGTACAGATTGGCTTCGAGCGTGAGCTCGGTCATGCGGAGATCGAGTCCGTGCCGCTATACGAGGACGACATCGTGCTGCTGGCGAGCCGCCATCATCCGCTTGCGGCGCAGGGACCGATCTCACCGGCTGAGATTGCCAATGAGGCTGTGATCTTCTTCGACACCGGTAGCAGCTATCACGCGATCAGCCAGGCGGTTTTCCACAACTCGGGGGTCGCGCCGAGACACTCGATCGACGTCGACAGCCTGGAAATGGCCAAACGGCTGGTCCTGCGCGCGCTTGGGCTGGCGTTTCTGCCCAAGGTCGCGGTTGAGGAGGAGCTGCGCCGAGGGGAGCTGGCTCCGATCGAGATTGAGTCGGCGATGCCGATTCGACGTAGCATCGCCGTGATCCGGCGACGCCGACGGTCGTTGAGCGACGCCGCGCTGTCATTCCTCAGCCTCGTTGGTCATGTGTTCGGCGTCGAAGTGATGCCTGAGATTCGTCAGCCCGGCCGAGGCTCGAGGGGACGCGTGCCGGCTGCGCCCTAGTCCTCGACGGCGGGCAGCGCCGGCAGCTCGGGTTCGTCGCGCAGTGCCTTGAGGATGTCTACATCTGCTTTGCCGGGTCCGCCGCCTTCGAAGCCGGGCACCTCGAGCAACCAGGCCGCCTTGCGCAGCAGTCGGTTTCGCACCATCCGGCGGAACGCTTTCAGCCCGATCGAGCCCTGGCCAATGTTCTGGTGACGGTCTTTGCCCGAGCCGAGCTCGGTCTTGGAGTCGTTGGCGTGAATGGCGGCGAGGTTGTCGGCTCCGAGTTCTCGCTGGAACTCGTCGACGGTCGCTTTGAGTCCGGCGATCGTGGCGACGTTGTACCCGGCGGCGTGGGCGTGGCATGTGTCTAGACAGATGCGAACCCGCGGGCTGTCGACCGCGTTCATGATCGCCGAGATTTCGGAGAAGACTGAACCGACGGATCGGCCAGCGCCAGCGTTGTTCTCTATGAGCAAGAACGCATCGTCGGGTGTGCGGTCGAGCGCCTCGGACATCCCGGCGGCAATTCGGGGGAGGGCGTGGTCGAAGCCGGAGCCCATGTGCGATCCGACGTGGAAGATCACTCCGTCGGCGCCAATCCGGGAGGCGAGGTCGAGCTCGGCGGTCAAGGTGTCGATCGATTTGCGCAGGAGTTCGTCGTCGGGCGAGGCGAGGTTGATTAGATACACGGCATGAATGAAGGAGGAATTCAGCCTGGCTTCGCGGAACTTCTGCCGGTACGCCTCGGTGTCTTCGTCGGGGTGGTGCTTGCGGCGCCACATCTGCGGCGCTGCGCCGAAGATTTGGAAGGACTCCGCGCCGACCTCGATAGCGCGCTCGACGGCTTTGTCGATTCGTCCCGCGGACGAGACATGCGCGCCGAGGCTCGGAGTTCGCGCCATGGTCAGAGGCCGACTGCCCTGGCGGCACGCTCGGCCGTTCGTCGTAGTGGTTTGGCGTAGGCCGCGTCGAGCACGGCCTGTCTCAACTCATGCTCGTTAACCGCGCCGCTCAGGCGGACAGAGGCTGTGGCGCTCTCCAGGTCGCAAGACGCGGACTCCACGGCATCGAGTTGATTGAGCGAGTTGGTCACACGATTGGCGCAGACGCCACAGAACAGTCCCTCGATTTGCAGTGTGGCTTCGTGATCACTCAGCGAAGTCACGCTTGAGTCAGGCGCTCTGAGCAAACGGCGGGGCTTGATCCAGGCCATGTCGGTAGCTTATCGATTCTGCCAGTCGAGGTAACGCCGCACCGCTCGGGCGCAGGCATCGATACTCTGATAACAGGCGATGCCTTGATCGTTGAGTCGGCGCTGCAGGTCCAACCCACGCTCGAAGCCCTGATTCGTGCGCGGCTGGCGAATGACGATCGCCAACGGCTTGCTGAGCCTGGGAGCTACAGCGGCGAGGCCATTGGCCATTTGCTCGGCGAAGCTGTTCTGACGCGAACGGGGTCCGCCGCTGTCGGCGCCGGTATGGACCATGAGCCAGTCGATGCTCGGGTCGCTGCACACCGCCTTGAGCGCGGTTTCCATGTTGTCGCCCTCGAGCATGAAGCCGGCATCGAGCGGATTGCGGATCGATGTTCCGGCGACCGGCGTGAATTCGCGCAGCACCTGCTGGGTTGCTTCGTTGAACCAGGGCACGGGAATGCCGTTGCGATCGCAGATGTCCGCGGCCAAGACGGAGACACCTCCGCCGCCGCCGAGCACCGCGCAACGAGGACCGGAAACGTTGGGCAGCCGCTCGATCGTCACCGCCATGTCGAGCAGTTCCTCGATGCTGTCGGCGGGGATGAAGCGTCCCTGACGCTGCACCGCATTCCAGATCTGGGCCGATCCTGCAAGCGACCCGGTGTGGGACGAGGCGGCTCTCGAACCGGCCTCAGTCAAACCGCCCTTGAGCACGACCAGCGGTTTGCCCGACTGGGACATCTGCTTCGCCACCTGGAGAAAGCGGCGGCCATTGCGGATGCCCTCGAGGTAGGCGAGGACGATGTCGGTGTCGCCGTCGTTGGCGAGGAATTCGAGGAAGTGCGATTCATTGAGGTCGGAGGCGTTGCCGAACGAGGCGATGTTCGAGAACGTGATGCCTCGGCGGACGCCCTCGCCGACGACCTCGGAAGCGTTCATGCCGGACTGTGAGAGCATTCCGACCCGGCCGGGCGTCGTCGAACCGTCCTCCATCCAGGAGACGCCGCCGCGGGTCGAGTGAACGCCCATGCAGTTGGGGCCGATCAGGCGGATGCCGGCGTCGTGAAGCTTGCGCAGCACCTGGCGTTCGAGGTCGGCTCGCTCGGCGCTGCCGGTCTCGCCGAAACCTGCTGTGAACAGATGGATCACCTTGACGCCTTTGGCGATCGCATCGTCGATCAAGGCCAGGATTGCGGAGGCGGGGACGGCGGAGATCAACGAGTCAACCGGTCCCGGTACATCCGACAGTGACTTGTATAGCGGGGTCCCATCGGCGAGCTCGCCGCCGCGCGGATTGAGGCAGTAGACGTTTGGCACGCGATTGAGCTTGCGAACGCCACGCAGGAACATCTGACCGCCGCCCCAGCCGGTCGTGCGCGGTGAGACGCCGGCGATCGCAATGGATTTGGGAGCGAATGCCGTGGCCAGCGCGACCTGGGCGTCGGCTTCATTGGCGGCGGAGCTGGCGATCAAGGTCATGTGAAGACTCTCCAGATGGGCGCGGGAGTAGCGTATCAAGCGAAATGGATTCCTCAGAACAGGCGATTTCGTCCGAGCTCGGGCCAATCGCGGTGCGCTGGCATCCCGGTGTGACGGAGGTACCACGGGGCGCCGTTGTGTGCGTCGGTGGTTTCGATGGCGGCTTTGACGGTCCTGCCGAGGGACTCTATGCGGACCTGGCCGAGGCGCTGCCACAACGGGGCATCGGGGTGCTTCGTCTCGATTTCCGGATCAAGACCTCGCCCGGGCCGATCGGTGACGGCACCTTCGACGTGCTGGCCGGAGTCGACTGGCTGGAACCGCTGGGGATTGAGCGGGTCGCGTTGATCGGCCATTCCTACGGCGGCGCGATCGTGATTCGCGCGGCCGCTCGTTCGGACAGGGTCGTCGGGACATGCGCGCTCTCAACGCAGACCATGGGCATCGAGCCGGACGAAGTGCGCTCGCTGGCTCCGAGACCATTGCTCCTGGTACACGGCGGGGCCGATTGGCGCCTGCCGCCGCGACTGTCGGAATGGGTCTACTCGATTGCGGGCAGGGGCCGGGAGCTACACATCCTCGACGGCGCGACACACTCGTTGCGGCAGCGGCGAGATGAACTCTGGCTGCTGCTGATCGACTGGGTTGAGCGCGTGCTACCCGCCGGCGACTGAGCGATCAGAACCGAGCGATCAGAGGGGGGGCTTCTGCCAACCGCCGAGGTCGGTCTCCAGCGCAGCAGCCAGCGCCAGGGTGACGTCCTCGCGCCACGGATGCGCGAGCACCTGGATCCCTATCGGCAGCCCGTCGCTCGATGTCCCGCAGCGCAGAGCTGTGCCGGGCCAGCCGGCGATGTTGTACGGACCTGTGTAGAACATGGTCCGCAGTTCCTTGCTGTAGGTCTCGCCGTGCTCAGGCGCCGAGCGAGCCGCTACGGGGGCGATGATGGCGTCGTAGGGCTGGATGAATTGCAGCATTTGGCTGCGGAACTGATCCTGGTACTCGAGCGACTCCGTAAACTCGCCGGTTGAAGTGGGTTCGATCGTGTCGAAGCCCTTCTTGAGGAATTCGGACTCCTCCTCCGTGCCCCACTTCTCGAGCATGCGCTGAACCCAGGCGCGGCCATCGCCGCCGCCGACCCGCGGCCACATGTCGACGAACCTGGCCAGGGCGGGCGGCGTGTCCTGTTGGACCGAGCCGACCCGCTCGGCCACTGCGGTCACCGCCGCGTCGAGCACCGCGCGCGTGTCGTCATCAGGTTCGAGGTAGCCGTCAACGTCCGAGTACCAGGCAATGTTGAGGCTGCTCAGGTCGACATCGGCGGAGTCGCGCAGCGGCACCGGGTGGATGAAGGGATCGACGCCGTCCGGACCGGAAATGATCGGCAGGGCCAGTTCGAGATCCTCGACGTAGCGGCACATCGGTCCGATCGTGGTCCAGGCGTCGAGCGCGCCCATGCCCCAGGGCACGATGTGGCCGGTACGCGGCACCCGACCCGCCGTTGGCTTGATCCCACAGATGCCGCTGAAGTGCGAAGGCAGGCGAATGCTGCCGCC
The DNA here is from genome assembly GCA_965208665.1 of Dehalococcoidia bacterium. GTDB lineage: Bacteria > Chloroflexota > Dehalococcoidia > Bin125 > Bin125 > Bin125. Next base: position 175,322 of record CBDBPH010000002.1, on the reverse strand, counting down.
GGTGTCGCTGCCCATGTCGAGCGGGGAGCCACCGGCGCTGACGATGGCCGCCGCGCCGCCGCTGGAGCCGCCGGGGGTTCGCTCGACATTGAATGGATTTCGGGTCTGGCCGTAGATCAGGTTGTCGGTCTCGCCCGAGAGCGTCAGTTCGGGCGTGTTTGTCTTGCCCATCAGGATGGCGCCGGCGGCGCGCAGGCGGGCCGTGACGGTGGAGTCGGCGTCGGGCACGAACTCCTTGCGACCCAATGTGCCGCCTGTCGTTATGACGCCTTCGGTGTCATGGGAGTCCTTCAGCGTGATTGGAGCGCCGTGCAGCGGTCCCAGCTCGTCACCTCGGGCGATGGCAGCATCGGCCTCTGCGGCCTCGGCTCGGGCGCGCTCGGCGCAGAGCGCGACTACGGCGTTCAAGGCGGGATTGACCTCATCGATGCGCGCGAGATGCGCCTCCAACAGCTCGGACGCGGAGACTTCTTTTTCGCGGATCGCGCGGGTGATCTCGGTGAGGGAGGAAAAGGTGTCAACCATTGGGCGTGCTCCTGCCGGTTGGCGGAAAACGCCTGGGTTGCGACTAGCGCCCCTTGAACTCGGCCGGGCGCTTCTCGGCGAAGGCGGTGGTGCCCTCGCGCGCGTCTTCCGTGACCATGACTTCAGAATAGAGTTGCGACTCCAGGGTCATGCCCTGGGCGAAGCCGGATTGCAGCAGTACGCCTTCGTAGGCGGCCCGTTTCGAGGCGCGCACTGCGAGCGGCGCGTTGGAAGCGATCTCTTCGGCCCACTCCTGCGCTGTAGGCAGCAAGTCCTCGGGCGTCGTGACGGCGTTGGCCAGACCGATTCGATGCGCCTCGTGAGCGTCGAGATGATTGGCGCGCAGCAGCAGCTCGAGCGCTTTGCCGAAGGGCACGTAACGAGCGAGGCGCTGGACCTGACCGCCGCCGGGCAACAGACCGCGCCTGGGCGCCATGGACCCGATTCGCGCGGTGTCGCTCATGATGCGCAGGTCGCAGGACAGCGCGAGGGCGAATCCGCCGGCCAAACACCAGCCATTGATGGCGGCGATGACCGGCTTCCAGGTGTTGTCCGGGCCCCAACTCGATAGACCGGCCGCATTAGATGTTTCAGCCTCGGCCTGTGATGCCGACCTCGCGGCTCGATTGATTTCGTCGCTATGGGCGTCGGGACGGACGAGGTCGCGGCCGGAGCAGAACGCTCGACCGGAACCGGTGATGATTGCGACGTGCAAGTCGTCGTCGCGGTCGAACTCGAACCAGAACTCGCCGAGCTGCTGCGACATTTCCGGATTGATTGCGTTCATCCGCTCGGGTCGATCGAGGGTGACTGTGGCGATCTTGCCTTCGGTCTCGATGCGAACAGACATGGTCAATCAGCCGCCGGCCACGGCCGGGACGATGGATACCTCGTCGCCCTGGTTCAACGCGGTGTGCAGGCCTTCGAGGAAGCGCACGTCTTCGCCGTTGACGAAGAGGTTGACAAAGCGGCGAATCTCGCCGTCCTCGTCAATGATTCGGTCGCCGATGCCGGGGAACTGGCGCTCAAGGTCAAGGACCAGATGCTGCAACGTCTCTCCCGCCGCCTCAACGACATCGCGTTCGGATGTGAGGCCACGCAGTGGGGTGGGAATACGCACGGAAACGCTCATCTACTGAGCTCGATTCTCTCTGCCAGGCTTCGTTTGGATAGAGGTTAGCGCGGGTTGTCGGAGGCGTCTGCGCAGGCGGATGCAGTGTGAGCGCCTAGTCGTCGGGCTGCTCCGGTTCCCAGAGCACCTGGCACGGCCCGCAGACAAGAGCGGAAATCACTTCTCGCCCTCCGTCAGCCTCGAGATCGAGCGTTTCGTATTCGATCTCGGCCTCGACTCCACAGTCGGGGCAGAGGGGGCGCAACACGTAGTCAAAGTCACCGGAGGTCACTGAGCTGCGGTGCACCAGGGTATCGATGTCAACCCATTCGTCGAACGGAACCGCGCGGACGGCGAAACTGGCGAGGTCGGCCGAGAAGTCGGCCGCCGCTCCGGCGTCCGGTGGATCACCTGGCGTTCGCCCGCCGCTGCGAGTGCTCATGTGCGCAGTGTAGGTTTACACGTGTGTGTGGGCGGTGTGCGCGACCTAGCGGCGGGGGTACATCGAGCGGAGCGCGCTGTCGGTGTCGTCGTCGCTCCAACTGTCTCTGGAGCTGCCCCGGCGTCCGGTGAAGATGTCGGAGTTATTGACGCGTTTGTCTTCGGGAATGGAATTGTAGAACTCACGTCGTGAGTTACAACGCGGACAGTGTCCAACCGAGGATGCGCCGTCGGGTGAATCGATCAACCAGTTATGCACACACTCACGAGGGGCAGCGACGCCCTGGGCTACGGCGGTAACCATGTGGAAGCTTCCCAGGAGCAGCAGCGCCGCCAGCGAGCTGTCCGCAGATTGTACTTGACGTAGCACCTGCGACAGCGATTACGGTGACGGGTTTCGTTAACTTTGTCAACGCTGTATAAATGTTCGTCTTATGTCTAGTGACCGTACAATTGTACTAAAAGTTCGCTCGATGTTCGCTTATTGTTGAAATGTCTACGCGATTAACTTGTTTCAGCCCGAAGCGTCCATGGATTGGATGAACTCCAGCGCCCCTTCGGGATGGGCGTGGAAGTCGCGGGGGGCATCGATGATGTGGCGCACGATGCCCTCGGCGTCGATCACGTAGGTGACTCGGGAGGTGATGCCGCGCTCTTTGTTGAGGATGCCCCAGGCCTCGCCGGTCTTGCCCCAGGGGAAATCGCCCAGCAGAGGGAACTCGAGGCCGAGCTCGATGGCGTAGGCGCCGGCGGCAAAGGGGGAGTCGACCGAGATGCCCAAGACCTGGGCGCCCGCTTCCTGGAACTCGCCATGGAGCTCCTGGAAGCGGCTCAGTTCGTTCGTTCAACCGCCGGTGAAGGCGAGGACGTACCAGGCGACGACGACGGGCTGGCCTCGGTAGTCGGAGAGGGAGTGCTCCTTGCGGTCGCCGTCCATCAAGGTGAAGTCCGGTGCGGCCTGTCCGATCTCGACTGCCATGGGAGCGCTCCTACTCTGCCAGCCGCTTCGCGATGCGCTAGCCGCGCGGCGGCGTGTGTGCGTTGTCGCCACTGCTGCAAATGGTAGTCGCTGGGTATACTTCGGCCATGGCTAACGGCGCCGAGTACGACCTGGGCGTGGCGGAGGTGCTGGAGGCGGAGGCGATTGGCCCGCCCGGCCAGCGCCGCTTCCGTCTGCGTGTCACCGCCGGCGATACGACCGCTTCGATCTGGTGCGAGAAGACGCAGGTCAGCGCACTTTCGGAAGCGATCCAACAGGTGCTCGCGCGACACCGGCGTTCGAACGATGGCCGGCGCCCGTCCTCGCGGTCGTTGGAACCGTTTCCGGATCGCGCGACTCATGATTTTCTGGCCGGTCGGATTGCGCTGGGGTACGACGAGGACGCGGACACGATCACGCTGTTCGCCACGGACGTCGAGAGTGGCGGCTCCGATCCGTTGCCGACGTTGCGAGTCGACCTCGACCGGCGGGTTGCGCGGCTGTTCACTGTACAGGCCGAGGAGACGGTCGCCGGCGGACGTCCGAGCTGTCCGCTGTGCAAGCAGCCGCTGGAGGGAGCGGAGCATCTCTGCCCGCGGACCAATGGGCATGCGGAGGACGCGCTCGCCGAGATCGGGCCACCGGATTTCTAGGCCCGGAGGCGCGCGTTGTCGGTCTACGAGGGTGCAGGATCGCGTGACTGGTTAACGGCCCGTTCGGCCCCCCAACATTCGGCGTTACTGCGGACAGTGGCTCGGGTAGCGTCGAGCATTCCCCCACAGCGGCCGCCTCTGTGGACGCTGCAGTTCCTGTTCTCGCTGTTCGGCACGGCGTCGTTCTTCGCCTGCTTCTTCTATCTGACCACGACCTTGCCTCGCGAGATGACCGATCTGGGTTTCAATCTGTTCGAGATTGGTCTCGTGGTGGGCGGCTACGCGGCGATTCCGATCTTCCTGAGGCCGTTTGTCGGCCGTTGGAGCGACGGGGGCCATCGGATCAGGCAGATGCGGCTGGCGCTGTTGGCATTCGTCGGATCGTTCATCCTGATGATCTTCACCGACAACCTGTGGGCGCTGTTCGCACTGCGCTGCGTGCAGGGAATTGGGATGGCCTGTTATCCGACATCGGCCGGCTCGTTGGTGGCTGAGATTGTGCCTCCGATGCGGCGCGGAGAGGGATTGGGATTCTTCGGCCTGTCGACGAGCTTCTCGCAGACCCTGGCCCCGGTCGGCGGCGGGGCGATCGCGATCTTCGCGGGATTCGAGGGCGTACTGATTCTTGGTGCGGCGACTGCTGTGGTGTCTCTGCTGATCACGTTCTTCCAGCGCGAGCCGGCGGCTCACGAAGGGGGCAGCCGGCCGATCTCGATCAAGGGGCTGATTCCGGCGCGCGCCGTCTTCCCGATGCTGGTGTTTCTCAGCGTGACGCTGGGATTCTCGGTCGCCGCGGCATTCCTCGAGCCACTGGCGGATCAGCCGCACCGTGATCTGGGCTTTGTCGCGCTGTTCTTCATGTTCAGCGGCGTCGGGGCAATGCTTTCGAGACCGTTGGCGGGGCGCATCTCCGATCGGATTGGACGTGTGCCGGTGATCATCCCCGGATTGATCGCCACGTGCGCGGGCATGGCGTTGGTGGCACAATCGGAGACAGCGGCGATGTTGTGGGTCGCCGGCTTACTGACGGGGATCGGCATGGGCGGCGCGCATACGGGATTGCTGGCTCTGGCGGTCGACCGGGTTTCGTCGACGCAGCGAGGCGGCGCTACGGCCACGTTCCAGCTGGCCTGGGACGTGGGCGGGTTCGCTTCGTTCCTGATCGGGATTGTGGGCGCGTTCTTCAATGTGGAGATGATCTTCTGGGTGGCGGCGCTGGGCGCGTTGGTGGCGTTGGGCGGGTTGCTGCTGGGTCGAGTGATGGGTTGGACGCGCGCGGCTCCGCCGACACTTGAACCGCTCGGGGCCGGCGCTCCCGCGGGAGGCGGGTGATGGTCGGTGGCCTACTGGAATCGTCCCCAGGAAGGAACTGAGCTCCGCGAACTCGAGCGTGAGAGCGGGCGGCCAGACGCGCCGAGTCGAGGCTGGTACGCGGCGGCGTTCGCTGCCGGCATACTGCTGGTCTGCATGCTGGGATTCTCGACCGACCTGTTCGATTCGGGACCGACGAGTGGTGACGTCAGCAAGGCGTATCGGGAGGGGTTCGACGAGGGCACCACGGCCGCGGAAGCGTTCTGGGAGGCAGAGATAGACGACCGGTGGTGGGAGGGCTACAAGAAGGGCCAGGCCTCGGACACGAGCATGGCTCCGGTGATTGTGAATGCGGTCCGCGAAGGATTCAGTTGGGACGCCGGCTACGAGGCGGGTCTGCAATCAATGGACATCGATATCGACGCGAGTTACCGGGACGGTTGGATGCAGGGTTACCGGAACGGATGGGCCCGCGTGACGGGCGAGGCGACCGGAGCTCGATTTGTCCCCCACCCTCCCGGGCCTGGATACGCAAGCCGTGTGCGCTGGCGCGAAGGAGGAGGTGAGCCGTGATACGCCGGTTCGCACTCACACTGGTCCTGTCTTTCGCCGGGGGTGTTCTGCTGACGGCGGGCATCGGCGGCGCGCTGGGCGTCTTCGACCGTGGGCCGACCGAGGTCGATGTGAGCGATGCGCGCGAGCGCGGCTGGTCTGAAGCGCAGGCAGAGGTCGGCCTGGGCAAGGATGAGGCTGCGGCAGAACGTGAAGAGGAAGGCTTCCAGCGAGGTCGCGAGGCAGCGGAATGGCTTTCGCTGGACCGACTGCCCAATCCCGATGGTTGGTTCGCAGGTGTCGAGGCGGGCCGCAAGCAGCGTGAAGCCGTGGCCCAGGAGGCGTTTCAAGCCGGAATCGAGGACGGCGAGCGGATGGGGCGTGAAGAGGCGCTGCTGATGATCCGAATGTCAAGCGTGGAAGAGCGCGCCGAGAACGACGGCGATGCCCCCGCAGGCAACTAGCAGCCTCAACCGTCGGGCGTGCGCCGGCCCCAGTGATTCCAATGGATGATCTGCTCGAGGGGAACTCGGGGGCGGGCTTGAAGGTCTCGCCAGTGAAGTAGGCCATCGGGAGGAGCACGGCCTGGGTGACGTCTTCCGGGATGCCGAGGAGCTCCTGCGACAGTGACTCGTCGCGCAGATGCAGGGTCGTCCAGGCCATACCGATCCCGCGGGAGCGTGCGGCGAGCATGAACGACCAGGCGCCGGGAATGATCGAGCCGTAGGTCGCGGCCTGGGCCATGTGACCGGCGTTCTCGACGCGGCCGGTGATGCAGGCGATGAGCAAGGCCGGACATCGATGCATCTCATTGGCGAGGTAGGTGGCGGACCTGGTGACGCCATCGGCCGCAGCTGCTCTTGAGTCGCCGTCCGGCCAACGCGGTCCCTCGTCCGCGCGTGCCGCTGTCAGCTCCATGAAGCTGTCGCGGTAGATCCTCGCGATGCCGGCGATTTTCTCGGGATCGATCACGACCATCCACTGCCACTCTTGCGAGTTGGAGGCGGTCGGCGCCTGCAAGGCGATCTCGAGGCACTCGGTGATCACGTCTGGTTCGATCGGCCGGTCAAAGTCGAGCCGAAGACGGACCGAGCGTGTCGTGGTCAGGACGTAGTCAGAGTCAAGGGTTGTCACGGTGCACCTCTTCCTGGCAGTCGTCGAACGGTGTGGTTCAAGGATCCAACTGACTCACCCGACGGATCTGGATTCGTTTCGATGCGGTCTTGCCGTAGCGTCGGACCAGTCCCGCCATGACGTTGCCGGGACCCAGTGTGATGTAGCGTCTCACACCTTCCGCATAGAGGGTTTCGAGCGCCGAGAGCCACTCGACCGGGCGGACGTACTGGGCGCAGAGTTCTTCCCTGAGCTGTTGTGGAGAGTTGATGAGCTGGCCGCAGTGGTTGCCCACGATTGGGGTGAACTCCTCTGCGATCGGCAGCGCTGCGATCAGCTCCCGATTCTGTGTGTCCGAGCGCTCAAACGACGGCGTATGGAATGCGCCGGCGACTCGCAACTGCACCGCCTGGCCGCCGTGTTCGGGGGCCAATGCCGAGGCGCGTTCCAGCGCCTGGAACGAACCACCGACGACGGTCTGGTCGGGCGCGTTGTGATTCGCGAGGGAGGCTCCGGATTGCGATGCAATGGCTTCGGCGGCCTGTCGCCCGGCCCCGACGAGCGCCAGCAGGCCGCCGGGCATCTCGGTGCAGTCACGGTCCATGCTCAAGCCGGACTGCCAGGCGAAGTTCAGGGTCGTCTCAAGGTCAACGGCGCCGGAGAGGGCGATTGCGGAGTTCATTCCGCTTGAGTGCCCGGTGATGTAACCAAGCGGTCCGATTCGTTCGGCTACCCGTGCGTGCTCGGCGACCGCCCAGGCGATCAGATAGGGCTGCAGCAGCGACGGCTGCCGCAGAGCCAACTCGTCCGCCGGGTCATCGCTGAGTCCTAGGCGCCACAGGTCGCAGCCCGTAGTCGACGAAGCGATTTCGAATGCCCGCTGGCCGGTTGCGGGAAGTTCTGCGAATGTGTCGGCCAGGTCGGTCACGCCACCCGCGCGTTGCGCGCCTTGTCCCGGGCAGATCAGTACGGTGGTCGCCTCATGGCTCACGGCAGCAGTGTGCGAGTTCTGCGAATCGCGCGAACTGAACTGCTCGATCGCCTATATGCGATGATCGGGGCCCATGTCGGTCAGCTCGATGATGTTGCCGTCTGGGTCGGTGCAGAACGCGGCCCAGATGCCGTCAAGGTCGCGCTGATTGGGCTCCATCATGATGCTCACGCCGTCGCCGCGGAGGCGTTCGACCTCGGAGTGGAAATCCTCGGTCGGGATGTAGAGCGCGAAGTGGGGGCCGATTCCCTCGACATCCTGGTCCATCTCGCGCTGCATCAGGTGGAGTTGCAAGGAGCCGACCTCGTACCAAGCGCCGGGGAAGCCGAAGTCGGGACGGTGGATCTCACCGAGCCCCAGTTGCTCCCCATAGAAGTGCTTGGACGCATCGACATCGGAAACGCAAATGGCGACGTGACTGTATCCGGCGACTGCGGGCATGATGGCCTCCTTCGACTTCCCGTGGATCGGGCTGATCGCTGTAATTTGAGTGCGATGATACAGGTCGAGAGTAACGTTGACAGCAGGACAGGGCAGTCGGCGCGGAGAGGTTGGGGCTGATGTCAGAACTCAGATGGGAGCCGCCATCTAGCGACGATTCGGGCCAGCGCGCATTCGTGCCGGAGACGGGCGGCGCGGGCGGCGGACCCAGTCGCTGGTCGATTTTGTTGTTGGTCTTCGTCATGATCGGTGCGGCGTTCGCGCTGGGCGTTGGCGCGATGCGAGTGATCGACGCCGAAGACGATTACGGTCGACTGCTGCGCAGCTCCCGAGACGGATCGTCACCAGGCGCGGTTCCGGCGGTCGTACAGCCGTCGGACGACGGTGATGAGGACGATGATGCAGTGGCGGTCCCGGACGGTCGGTTGTCCCGCTTCGCCCTGCTCGACGAAATCGTGGAGGTGCTGGACAAGGACTTCGTCGAGCCGGCCAGATTTGAGGCGCTCGACGCCCGCCAGGCTGCGATCGACGGGATTCTGACTGCACTGGACGACCCGCACACGGTCTTCATCGATGCCGAACGGTATCGGCTGGCGAGCGAGGACATCGGCGGCTCGTTTGAAGGGATCGGCGCGACCGTGAACTCGGTGGACGGCGCGATCGTGATCGTTCGGCCGTTCCGCAACTCGCCGGCGCAGCAGTCAGGCATTCGGCCCGGTGACATCATCCTCGAGGTGGACGGCGAGTCGACGGAGGGTTGGAGCCTAGAGCAAGCGGTCGCAGTGATCCGCGGACCTAAGGGAACCGATGTCGAGCTGCTCGTCCGGCACTCCGACGGCGAGGAAGAGCTGATTGTCGTCACCCGTGATCGGATTGTGGTACCCAGCGTCGAGTCGCTGCCGATCACCGATCGTTCAGGGAATCCGGTTGCCGACGTTGGCTACATCCTGATCGCCCAGTTCACGGAGGAGACGCGAGGCGAGTTGCTGGAGTTGCTCGATGCGGCTCGAAACGCCGGCTTGCAGAAGCTGATCGTCGACGTGCGGGGCAACCCGGGCGGTTTGCTGCGGGCGACCGTGGAGACGACCGGCGAGTTCATGGACGAAGGCGTCGTCTTGCGGCAGATCAATCGCGACGGCGAGGAGGAGGTGTTCAACGACCGCGCCGGCGGCGCGGGCCTCGACCTCGAGCTGGTGATCCTGATCAACGAACACAGCGCGTCGGGCGCGGAGGTCATGGCGGCGGCGCTACGCGACCACGGACGGGCCGTGCTGATCGGCGTGACCACGACGGGCAAGGGAACGGTCAACGTCCCGCGCCGCCTGTCGGACGGCAGCGTGCTGTATGTCAGCATTGCCCGCTACTTGACGCCGAACAACGCCCAGGTTGAGGGGGTCGGAATCGCGCCCGACATCGAGATCGTGATTCCCGACACCGGCTTCGAGGCCGGACAGGACATCCAACTGTATGTCGCGATTGAGTACCTGCGAGGCGAGTACAACCCGTCCGGGTCGAGCGGCACGAGCGAATCGGAGCCGCCCGAGGTCCCAATCGCCGAGCAGGAATCGCAGTCGGAGACGGACTCAGAAGAGTAGTCTGCGACGGAGCCGGACGCGGACAACTCTGCGGGGTTTTGCGGAGGGAACTTGCGATGACGACAACTGATGACGGTTGGGCCCGTCCTGAACTGATCTGCGAGACGGACTGGCTCGCGGAACACATCGACGACGAGGACCTGGTCGTGTTGGACTGCGACCGGATCGATGCCTACCTGCGCCTGCATATCCCTGGCGCCGTCTGGTCGCTGTCGCGGTACTGGAAGACCGATCCGCGAGATGACTCGCAGATCTACGGGATGTCGGACCCGGAACAGTGGGCCCAGCTCGTGGGTCGATTGGGCATCAGCCCAGACACGACGGTCGTGGGCTACGACGGGTCCGGCTCGCTTTACGCCGCGCGGGTCTGGTGGACATTCAATCGGTTCGGACACCGCAACTTCAAAGTCCTGCACGGGGGACTGGACAAGTGGTATGCCGAGGGCCGTCCGCTGTCGCGCGAAAACTACCGACCGCCGGCGGTCGAGTATCCGACCCCGCAGGCGCCGCATGACGACTCGATCTGCCGGCTTGATGACATCCCGGGCGCGCTTCAGGACGACAATCACGTGTTCTGGGACGTGCGTTCGGGCGGTGAGTGGACCGGCGCAAACAAGCGCGGAACGCAACGCGGCGGCCGCATTCCTGGGGCGGTACACCTCGAGTGGTTGGACACCCTGGACAGCCCGGTGCGGACCCTCAAGCCGCCGGCCGAGCTACGCGCGAGGCTCGCCGACCTGGGGATCACGCCGGACAAGACCGTCACCACATATTGACAAGGCGGCATCCGTGCGGCGCACGGATACTGGCTCCTGCAACTGCTCGGCTACAACAACAGCCGAAACTACGACGCGTCTTGGCATGAATACGGCAACGCGCTGGAGCACCCGATCGAGACGCCGAGCGACTAGCCCTGGAGGACGGCAGCCAGCGCCGCCTCGACCTCAGCCAGTGGTGCGAAGGCCTCGAAACGCGCGACGACGATGCCCTCGGCGTTGACAACGAACGTCCACTCGTCGGTGTGGAGGCCCCATTCCTCGAGGATCGGGGTCTCAATCGGCTCTTCGCCGAAGCGCACCTGCTCGGGGTTTTCGTAGAGGTCGACGTGGATGTAGTTGGCCTGGTCGCCGAAGATGGTGCGCACTTCCGAAAGCACCTCGGCCTGCGGTCCACAGAAGGCGTTGGTGCAGAAGCCGGGTGAAGCGAAGACGACGACGAACGGCTTGCCCGCTTCGAGCGCGTCGACCAGTGAGATGATGTAGAGACCGGGATCGGGCTCTTCGCCGGTTGAGAGGTCGGCGATGTTGGGCACGTCGAGCAGCGTTCGGCTGGCCGATGGCGGCGCGGCATCACCGACCGACGGGGCCGAAGTGTCGAGCGGGATGTCGATGGCGACGCCGATGTCGGTGAAACCGTCGGCGGAGGGGATGTGCAGGATCAGGTTCCAGCGGCCCACGGCGGCGAAGTCGACTGCGGTGACATGGAACCCGCGAACGCCGTCGGGGAAGCGTGAGAATCGAGCCACGACCTCTTGCATCTCGCCCGGAGCGTCGGCCGGCACGACGGTGATTCTCATGGCCGGCGACTCGACCAAGCCCTCGGGGCCTTCAATCACAAAGGAGATCCGGTGGATACCGGGTGACAGGTCGGGTGTGCCCAGCGAGATCGTGTAGCCCTGCTCGGACACGTAGACGGGGTAGCCGGAATCGCGCAACAACTGCAGCCGCGGGCTGAGGTCGTCGTAGTTGGCCTCAGTGAGGATGCCGACCGACATACCGGGCGACATGCCGCCCATGCCGTCGTCATCTTGCTGCTGTTCCTGCATCGCTTCGCCCTGGGACTGCTGTTCTTGGGCAGCCTCAGCGACCATCTGTTGTTGCTGCTGTTGTTCGGCAGGTTCGGCTGCCGGCGTGGTGCTGCGCTGCGGCGCTGTCGCCGTGGTCGAACCGGAGCCGGTCGCCGCGGAGCCAGACGATTCTGCTGTCGCGGTCTGTTCCTGCTGAGCCTGTTGCTGTTGCTCCTGCTGTTGTTCGTCCGAGGTGGTGGCGCATCCAGCCAACGTCAGGACTGCTGCCGCTGCGAGCGCGGCCAGCAGCAATGGTCCCCGCCGCAAGATCAGCACCGGATTGTTTCTTCGTGAAGCCATTGAGTCCCTCGCTCGATCGGTTGTTGCTGCTGTCCCGGTGCGTTCATGTCAACGCTACTCACCTCCTACGTACGAGCCGAACGTGAACGCGAAGATGCGGAATTGGTCTGAGTTGGAACGCAGTTTCAGCTCATACTCCGACCACTCGGACAAGAACACGAGGCGATACAGGTCATTCTCGGTGACGCGGATGTAGGAGCGCCCCTCGTCGTCCCACTGGATGTGGGAGCCGGCCTCGTCGGGTTGCAGCCAGCGCCCGTCCAGCTCGACGTAGACGTTGAACGGCTCGCCGTCCTCGGCGACGGTCAGGACGACGTTGGCAGTGCGGCCGCGGACGAGGAGGGCGATGTAGTCCTCAAGGTTGTCAGTCTGCCGGGCATGAACGATTGATTCGCGGTCGGTTTCCCACAGACCCTGCAAGTACCACAGGTTGTGCTGTCGTTGGGAGGTGGGGATATCCGAATAGAACGTGGGCACAAGCGGCCCGGCGAGGAAGTAGGCGTCCTGTCCGGCGTAGGGGCCGCCTGAGCCGTTGTTGCGGCTCCAACCGGCGTACAGTTCGCGGGTCTGCCGACCGGGCGTGACGCCTCGGGTGGGCACTGCGACATCAACGCCGAAAGGGACGTCGGACAGGTCCTTCCCTACCGCCTCTAGCGCTGCGCGGATCGCAACTTCGGTCTCCTCGTAGTCACCTTCGCCGATGTGGTCGTAACGGACGCCCATGGGCGATCCGTCGGGAGTCGGTCCGATCAGGAACTTTCGAGGCCACCATCCCGAGCGTCCCTGCAGGGCACGCCAGGTTCGGTAGTCGTTGTCGATGGCGACGAGATACTCGATGTCGTGCTCGGCGATCGCGGCGCTGACGTTCTCGACCCGCTCCTCAAACTCAAACTCAGGCGTATGCACGCCGATGATGACGAGACCGTGGTCGCGGTACTTCTGGTCCCAGGAGGTCAAGAATGGCAAGGTCCGCACGCAGTTGATGCAGGTGTAGGTCCAAAAGTCGATCAGGACAACGTTGCCCTTGGCCAGTTCGAGCGCGACCGACGTCTCGGCGCCGTTCAGCCAGGCATTGATTCCGACGAGGTCGCTGACTGTTGCCTGGGCGCTGATCTCTTCAGCGCGCAAGCGCAGGCGGTCTGCATCGCTGGGCTGGCTCTGCTCTTGTTGTTGGGTAGGTTCGTCCTCTTGGTCGGCCTGTTCGGCCTGCGGCTGCGGCTGTGGTTGCTCCTGTTGGTCGGCTGCGTCGTCGGCCTGTTGCTGCTGCTGGTCCTGCTGCTGGGCGGGTTGGTCTTGGGCCTGTTGCGGTTGTGCCTGCGCTTGCTCGGCAGCCTCAGCCTGGGCTTCGTCCTGTTGCTGATCTGCAGCAGCGACGGTCGCTCCTTCGTCTTGCTCGGGCGCGTCGCTCTCCGTTCCGGGAGGGTCGTCCGACTGTTGTGACTGAGAGTCTTGCTGTTCCTGCTCTTCGTCGTCGTCGTCGGCAGCAGCGGCCGATTGTTGGTCTCGCTGTTCGGCTGGCTGTGGCTGGGGCTGCGATTGGTCGTCGGACTGCGCCGTATCGCTTGCGCTGCTGGACTCCTGAGTCTGATCCGGTTGCGACTGGTCGTCGCTCGAGGTGCAGGCCACGAAGAGTGCCGTCACCAGCAGGAGTGCCGCGATGCCCGCGAGGGCGATTTTGAGATGTTTCATAAGGCCGAGCGTACAACGCGGATCGGCGCGGGGATCAGGCGCGACCGTCGGCCCAGGCCGAGATCAAGGTATGCGCGATTGCCATTGGCCCCGGCAGTGAGAGCGCACCGTCGGGCAAGCCTGGTTCTCCGAGCTGTGCGGCGGGGAGCGAGAGCGCATGCCGGATTTCCTGGCGTGTAAACCAGCGCACATCGTCCATTTCCCAGTCGTCGAAGTTGATCTCGGCGCTGCCGGCGTCGGCGTGGCAGCCGATCATCAGCGAGGACGGGAACGGCCAGGGCTGAGAGGAGTGATAGCGGACGTTGACGGCGTCAATACCTGACTCTTCAGCCACCTCGCGCCGGACGGCGTCCTCAATCGACTCGCCGTGATCGATGAATCCTGCCAACGCGGAGAACATGCCGGCCGGCCATGAGGCCTGACGGCCAAGCAAGCAACGATCACGTTCGCTGTCGACCACGACGGTGATGACGACCGGATCGGTGCGCGGGAAGTGTTCGGCCGGACAGGTCAGGCACTTGCGGAAGATGCCGCCCTGGGCGGCAAAGGTCGATGCGCCGCATTCGGCGCAAAACCGGTGGCGTTCATGCCAGTCGAGGAAGGCGCGCGCCTGGGCGGCGATGCCGGCGTCGTCGATGTGGAGCACCGGCGCGGCGGCTCGCAGATCCATGAAGCTCGCGTCATCGGGCAACTCAAAGAGATTCGGAGCCGCGGCTTCGTTGATGGCGAACTGCGCTCCGGCCTCGCCGCTGCCCAACAACAACACAGGGTGGCGATCCGTGTCTGCGCCCGAGGGCAGCGATGTCCAGGCGAGACGCATGACGCCGTCGATCTCGCGCATGGGGAAGGTCAGCTTGCGCAGCGGCAGGAACAGCGTCTGCGGCTGTTCGATCTGGGTCGCCACCCAGGTTTCGTCGCGTCTGCGGGCGGCCTCCCGATCGAGAGGATTGCCGGAGAAGATGTTGCGGAACTCGGGCATGGCTCGCTCGCTCAGGCCGTGTGCGTCTCAGCCGTATGGTCGAAATGGATCGCTGCCGGCGACCTGGGCAGACCAGGCATGGTCATGATGTCGCCGGAGATGATCACGACGAATCCCGCCCCGGCCGACGGTCGCACGTCGCGGACCGTGAACTCGTGATCCCGCGGTCGGCCGAGCAGGGCAGGATCGTCGGATAGCGAGTACTGCGTCTTGGCGATGCAGACGGGCCAATCTTGCTGTCCCAGGCGACGCGCACGGCGGAGCGTCAGTTCGGCCCGCCGCAGATAGGTGACTGAACCAGCTCCGTAGACCTCGCGGGCGACCGTCTCGATTTTGTCCTTCAGCGGCGCATCCAGTTCGTAGAGCCGGCCGAAGGTCGGGCGATCGCCGGCCAGCGCCTCCCGCACCTCGCTTGCCAGGTCCAGACAAGCGCCGCCGCCGCCGCCGTATGGATCGGCCACCGCGGCGCGAACCCCTCGCTGCTGGCAGTGCGCCAGGACCGCGTCGAGTTCGGCCTGCGTATCCGAAGGGAAGCGGTTGACCGCCACGATCGGGATCACTCCGTGGTTTTGCACATTGTCGGTATGCGCGTCGAGGTTCGGGAGGCCGGCCTCGAGCGCCTCCAGATCCTCGGCTTCGAGTTCGCGCGCCGGCCGTCCGCCGTGACGCTTGATCGCTCGTGCCGTCGCCACGATCACCGCCGCCTGCGGTTCGAACCCGCCAATGCGCGAGACGACGTTGAAGAACTTCTCCGCGCCCAGGTCGGAACCGAAGCCGGCTTCCGTGACGGTGATGTCGGCGCAGGCCATCGCCGCTCGCGTGGCGGCGATGGAGTTGCAGCCGAGCGCGATGTTGGCGAACGGGCCGCCGTGAACGAATGCGGGGCCACCCTCACCCATTTGCACGAGGTTGGGCCTGATCGCGTCCTTGAGCAGCACTGTCATCGCGCCGTCGACCTGCAGATCTCGGCAGGTCACCGGCTGGATCGGGGTTGCCGAGGTGTAGCCGACGATGACATCGCCCAGGCGGCGGTGCAGATCGTCGAGGTCGCTTGCGACAGAGAGGATCGCCATTACCTCCGATGCCGGCGTGATGTCGAAGCCTTCCTCGCGGGGAATGCCGTCGCTCGTGCCGCCCATCCCAATCACCGCGCCGCGCAGTGCTCGATCGTTCATGTCGATGCAACGCCGCCAGGTGATCCGACGCGGGTCGAGTCCCAGCGTGTTGCCGTGGAAGACGGAGTTGTCGATTGCCGCGGCCAGCAGGTTATTGGCGGCGGTCACGGCGTGCAGGTCGCCGGTGAAGTGGAGGTTGATGTCGTCTGCGGGGAGCACTTGGGAGTTGCCACCGCCGGTGCCGCCGCCCTTGATCCCGAACACCGGTCCCATCGAAGGTTCGCGCAGCGCCACGGCGGCATTCGCGCCGCTCTGTCGCAGGGCCTGAGTGAGACCGATCGCGGTGGTCGTCTTGCCCTCGCCGGCGGTCGTCGGGGTCATCCCGGTGACCAGAACCAGGTCTCCGAGCGGCCGCCGGGCCAGTTGCTCAAGCGCGCCAGACGTCAGCTTCGCCTTGTGTCGGCCGTACAGATCCAGATCATCTTCGATCAGACCCAGATCGGCTGCCACCTCGGCGATTGGCCGCATTGCGCTACCCCTCACTCCAGTCGGCAGAGTAGCGCAGGGCCTGGCGCTGTCAGTTCTCGACCGTGACCTTGACGTCGGTCACTTTTCGCGAATTCACGATCAGCGCAATGTTGAAATCGCCGTCATCGGTTAGCGCGAGTGGGATCGCGGCGACTTGCCAGGGTGGTTCGACACCTTCAAACCGGAAGTCTCGCAACTCGAAGAACTCCCGCGCTCCGGCGTCGTACTCAACGCGCACCACGATGTGGTCGGCATCGACCGGCTCGTTCATCTCCAGCCGCAACCAGAACGGCTCCTCCAGCTTCAGGGGACGATTGAGCGGGGTCAGGACGGCCTTGTCCAGGGCTTCTTCGTCGATGTGCAACGCTGCTTCGGCCGAGCCGCCAACACCCGAGAAGATGCCGCCGCGTGACGCGTTGCAGCCGGCCGCGACGGCGAGCACTGCCACTAAGGCGACGACTCCCACCAGCCACTGCATACGCATCGAACCAAGAGGCATTGCATCAAAGAGTAGTCTGCGTCCCAGACTCGAAGGAGGCGGCGTGGTGTCCGGCTACGAAGCAACAGCGCTCTCAATCCGAGGGCTCTACAAAGTGTTTGCCGACGATCACGGAGACGGTTTGCGGTTGGCGGCGGGTGGTGCTTCCAAAGAGGAGATCCAGGAGCAGACCGGCGCAGTGGTCGGATTGCGCGACATCAACATCGAGATCACGACGGGCGAGCTGTTCGTGGTCATGGGGCTGTCGGGCTGCGGCAAATCGACACTGGTGCGGTGCATCAACCGACTGATCGAGCCGTCGGTCGGTCAAGTCTGGCTGAATGGTCGCGAGATCACGGCGATGAATGAGGACGAGTTGCGCGAAGT
The DNA here is from genome assembly GCA_965208665.1 of Dehalococcoidia bacterium. Classification (GTDB taxonomy): domain Bacteria; phylum Chloroflexota; class Dehalococcoidia; order Bin125; family Bin125; genus Bin125. Next base: position 158,288 of record CBDBPH010000002.1, on the reverse strand, counting down.
GCGCCGTCACGACCTGGCGATGGTGTTTCAACACTTCGGCCTGATGCCGCACCGATCCGTACTCGACAATGTCGCGCTGCCGTTGGAAGTGGGCGGGATCGCCAAGACCGAACGCCGTGCACGCGCCAGCGCGGCGCTGGAGCTCGTTGGACTCGCTGACTGGCTCGATTCGATGCCCAACCAGCTTTCCGGTGGGATGAAACAGCGGGTCGGACTTGCCCGGGGTCTGGCGATGGACACTCCGGTGCTGCTGATGGACGAACCGTTCTCGGCGCTTGACCCGGTGATTCGACGGGACCTGCAGGACGAGCTACTGGCTCTGCAGGAGTCGGTGCAGAAGACCATCGTCTTCATCACACATGATCTGAACGAGGCCGTGAGAGTGGGTGATCGAATCGCGATCATGCGCGACGGCGCGGTCGTGCAGCTCGGCGCGCCCAACGATGTAGTGCTGAATCCGGCTGACAGCTTCGTCCGCGAGTTCACTCAGGACGTGCGGTTGCACGGCATGGTCACGGCGGCGTCGATCATGGATTCGAGCGCTGAGGCGCTGGCGGGCGATACGGAAGATCGCTATGTCGTTCTGGAAGACGCCGTACTCGACGAGTTGGTGCCCGCCGGGCTCTCCGCTACTCAGCCGCTACAGGTCGTGAATCGAGCAGGCGCGCTGGTCGGCGTGATTCCGCTGGAGCGGCTGGCTCGCGCGATGGTCTCGGACGAGGCGGCGGTCGCGGCCACAACAGAAGGCGAGCCCGCAGGTTGAGCATTCGACCACATCCTCCGGCCGCGTCGCGTCAGTTCCTGACGCAACTTCTGAGGGGCAACCTGCCATCAGGAACAGGCGCGTGGTGGTCGGCGCCGCTGGCGATTCTCTTCGTTGGCGTGCTCTTCGTCGTCGCATACTTCGCCGTCGCCGACGAGTTTCCCTTTGATGTCGGCCGCGATATCGGCCACCGCATCGACGTCTGGCTGGACTGGCTCAAGGACAATCTCTCGCCGGTCTTCCAGGCGATCAAGAATGTCATCGTCTGGTTTCTGATCGCGCTCGAGGACATGATGTTGTGGTTCACCTGGCCCGCACTGATCGGGGCGGTTGCTTTGTCCTCGTGGCTGCTGGTTTCATTCCGTATGGCGCTCTTCGCCGCGGTTTCACTGCTCTTGTTGGCGACGTTCGGCCTGTGGGAATCGACGGTCGAGACGATGGCGTTGATCATCGTCACGGTCACGCTCTCAATCCTGATCGCGGTGCCGATGGGAATCTGGGCCTCGCAGAGCGAGCGGCTGGATGCCGTGTTGCGTCCGATTCTCGACGCCATGCAAACGATGCCGTCATTCGTCTATCTCGTGCCGGCGATCGCATTTTTCTCGCTGGGTGACACGCCGGCTGTATTGGCCACACTGATCTACGCGGTTCCTCCAGCGGTGCGATTGACAAATCTGGGCATCCGCCAACTGCCCGAGGAAACGCTCGAGGCCGCCGATTCGTTCGGCATGACTCGCAGTCAGATGCTGATCAAAGTGAAGATTCCTCTGGCCATTCCCACGATCATGGCCGGCATCAATCAGACCACGCTGATGGCCCTGGCGATGGTCGTGATCGCCTCGTTGGTCGGAGCAGGCGGACTGGGAGAGGACGTCAACCGGGGGCTGGGCCGGATCGAGCCTGGTAACGCCTTCCTGGCTGGACTGGGAATCGTGTTCCTCGCGATCATCATTGACCGCCTTACCCAGGCGCTGACCAGCCGACGGCAAACGGCGCTGGGCGACGACTAGCGCCACGGGAGGAAACGAAGCAGATGCGCAATCAGTTGTCTCGATTGGCTCGAACTCGCGGCTTGACAGCGGTGGTGGTCGCGCTCGCGCTATGGACGGTCACCGGATTTGCCTTGACAGATCCAGACCTCTCTCCGAAGGCATTCCTTGGCGGGGCCAAGGCCATGTTCGTAGTCCTCTCAGTGCTGATGACGTTGGTTGCGCTCCATCGAGCGGGTCTGATCGGCCGTCGCGATTGAGTTCGCGTGAGGCGTACGAGGTTCGCCAATCCGTGACAGTTGGTAGCATCTCTTGACATCAGGAATGCGCAACGGGCGCATCAGACAAGGGAGGCTCCCATCTCATTCCTCAATGCAGTGCGCAGTCGCGCAAGTTTGGGTGCGGTGGCACTGGCGTCCCTGCTGATCGCGGCGCTGGTGATGATGTCCGCCTGCTCCGGAGATGACGAACAGCAACAGCAACTCGCGGACGAACAGCCGCAGCAGCAAGAGGAACAACAACGTTCGACGGCCGCGTCCGAACGAAGCGATGACGATCAGCAAGAAAAAGCGCAAGCACAAGACGAGTCGGCCGACAGTGGCCAGCAGCAGGCTCAGCAACAACAGCAGGAGCAGCGAGCAGAAGCCGCATCCTCTGCTGAAAAAGAAGAGATCATCTTCAGCGACCTGAACTGGACCTCCTCCGAGATTCAAGTGCGGGCGGCCGCATTCATCGTCGAGCACGGCTACGGCTACCCGGTCGAATTGCAGGCTGGGGATACCACATCACTGTTCCAGGGATTGATTCAGGGCGACACCCACATCACGATGGAGATCTGGCCCGCGCAGCAACCCTGGATCGACGATCTGGATGATCCGGGCGTGATTGAAATCCTGGGCGATTCGCTGGACGAGAACTGGGAAGGCTGGGTCATTCCCCAGTACGTCAAGGACGCCAATCCCGGCCTGGTCTCTGTGAGCGACCTGCCCGACTACATCGAGCTGTTTGTGACGGCCGACTCACGCGGGCGAGCGCGCTTCGTTGGGTGTGTTCCCGGTTGGGCCTGCGAGCAGGTCAACTCCAACAAGATCGTCGCCTACGGACTCGAGGACCTGTTCGAGGTGATCGCCCCCGGTTCCGGCGCGGCGCTATTCGAAGACCTGGAATCGACCTACGCCCGCGGCGAAGCCTGGCTGGGCTACATGTGGGGTCCGACCAAGCCGACCGCGACACTCGACCTGTACCGGCTGGAAGAGCCGGAGTGGACCGAGGAATGCTGGAACAGTCACCAGGGCTGCGCCTACCCGAGTTCCGAAGTCCGAATCGCCGTACACCGAAGCCTGAGCGCTCGCGCGCCCGAGATCGTCGAGTTCCTGCGCGCCTGGGACTTCTCCGCCGACGTGCAGGTGCAGTCCGAGATCTGGATGTCCGACAACAACGCATCGCCCGACGAAGCGGCCATCTGGTATCTCGAAAACAACCCTCGCGTCTGGGCTGCGTTCGTCCCCGATGAGGTCGCCGCCCGCGTGCTCGATGCGCTGGGCCTCTCCGCCTCCGCGCTCGACCGACCGACGATCGTCTTCAGTGATCTGAACTGGACGTCTTCGGAGATTCAGGTGCGGGCCGCCGCATTCATCACCGAGCACGGGTACGGCTACCCGGTCGAGCTCCAGGCCGGAGATACCGTTTCCCTGTTCCAGGGCCTGATCAATGGCGACACGCATGTGACGATGGAGATCTGGCCGGCCCAGCAGCCCTGGATCGACGAACTGGAAGATCCCGACATCATCGCCCTGTTGGGTGATTCGCTGGACGAAAACTGGGAAGGCTGGGTCATTCCGCAGTACGTCAAGGACGCCAACCCGGGCCTGGTATCCGTCTCCGACCTGCCTGACTACATGGAACTCTTCGTGACCGCCGACTCTCGCGGCAAGGCGCGCTTCATCGACTGCGTGCCTGGCTGGGCCTGCGAACAGGTCAACGGCAACAAGGTGGTCGCCTACGGACTCGAGGATGTGCTCGAGCTGGTCAAGCCAGGCTCCGGGGCCGCCCTGTTCGAAGACCTCGAGTCGACCTACGCCCGCGGCGAGGCCTGGCTCGGTTACATGTGGGGTCCCACCAAGCCGACGGCCACGCTCGACCTGTATCGCCTTGAGGAGCCCGAGTGGACCGAGGAATGCTGGAACAGCGACCAGGGCTGCGCCTACCCCGCATCTGAAGTGCGAATCGCCGTTTACCACACGATGCTCAATGACGCGCCCGACATCGTGGAGTTCCTGCGCGCTTGGGACTTCGCCGCCGACGTACAGGTTCTCTCCGAGATCTGGATGTCGGACAACAACGCATCGCCCGACGAGGCCGCCATCTGGTACCTGAAGAGCTATCCCGAGGTCTGGTCCGCCTACGTCACGGCGGATGCGGCCGCGGCCGTGCTCGCGGCGTTGGCCGAGGAGGACTAGCGGCCTCGGCCCCAGAGCAGCCAATAGCCGGCCGCGGTCGAGAGCAATCCGACCGCGGCCAGGGGCGGCCACCAGGGTCGCAGGTCCGAGAAGAGCGGCGGGTGCACCAGCACCGCCGCGCCGACCGCGAGTGCGGTCGACAGACCGGCCAGGGACAGCAGGCCGAGGGCCCAGAGCGCCATCATCGACCAGCGCTCGCGTGAGATGTGTTGTGACACGATCTCCATGGTATGGCCGACCCGCCGGTCGCAGCCGGAGCGACCTAAGCTCAAGGTATGGCGAAGAGATCGAAGTCCCGGGCCAAGTCGCAGGCGGGTCGCGCCGAGCGGAACGGCGCCAGCGAGAACGAGCGCGTCGTGGCGCGCAATCGTCGTGCGCTGTACCAGTACGAAATTCTGCGCCGCTACGAGGCCGGACTGAGCCTGACCGGTTCCGAGATCAAGAGCATTCGCGCCGGTCGTGTCTCGATCCAGGAGGCGTACTGCCGTCCGCGCGACGGTGATCTGTATCTCGTCGGAGCGCACATCGGTCGTTACGAACCGTCCGGAGAGGCCAATCACGAACCGACCCGCGAGCGCCGGCTGCTGCTGCATCGCCGCGAGATCGTCCAGTTGGAGCAGGCGTTCGAGCAACGCGGCCTGACGCTGGTCCCGCTGCGCCTCTATCTGACGCGCGGATTGGCCAAACTCGAAGTCGGCATCGGCCGCGGCCGACGCCAGCACGAGAAGCGCGACCGCCTGGCGGAGCGTGATGCTCGACGACAGATCGAGCGAGCCCTGCGTCGCTGACGGCGATGGGCATCAATGAAGATCGGTTGTGTATGGGGCTCGGCCATCGATGATGTCCCGGATCACACACTTTGCTCACAGACAGGCACGACTGTCATATGTGGAACACATCTGAGTGCCAGCGAATCGTCTAATTGCTACGCTAACGATGACATCGGCACCTGCCGGTGGGATCTCATCCTGGGGACGAAAGGGTTCGACAGCGGTTGATTTCGAGTTGCTGCGTGCCGAGCTGGCGTCACTCGTTAAACGTCGCCACCACTCCCTAATTGGCGAAACCAGGGAACTCGCCCTCGCCGCCTAACCGCGGCGACGTCGCTCCTCAGCCGTAACCGAGTCGGAGAGGACGCGGCGCCGACACACTCGGTTGCTCGTCGCGGGCGGTCGGGACCGCGATGCTAAGACCAACTCCACTCACCCAGCCGTAACGGTCGGCCGACGCGCCGGCGGTTGGGGACACCACAAGCGACGGCTACGCACGTAGAAGCGGCCCGCGACGATCGTCTGGACGGGGAGTTCGATTCTCCCCCGTCTCCACCAATCGCCCGCTTCGCCCGCGCGGATGCGAACTGGGGTCGTCGGCGTCGTCGGACGCGGCGGACGAACAGAGGGCCAGATGAGCGAGCCGGCAGGCGGGGATCGGCGCGGAGATGTGGGCGACGTCTCGCTCGGGCGGGACGCACCGGGTCGCAATCGTCGGCCCCCGGCAGCGTTCGGTCGACGCCTGCGCTCGCTGCGCGTCAACCAGAAGCTGACGCTGAGCGAGTTGGCCAGGCTTTCCGGGGTCTCCAAGGGCTACCTCTCGCAGGTCGAACGGTCAGACACGTCGCGGCCCTCGGCGGCGACGCTGTTCGCGTTGGCTGACGCGCTCGGCGCTTCCGCAGTCGATTTGTACGAGGGCAACGAATCGACGATTCCGGTGATCGAGATACCGCAGAGTCTGCGCGAGTTCGGCGAGGAAGCGGAGCTGCCGCCGACCGATCTGGAAATGCTGGCCGGCATTCACTACCGCGGCGTTTCACCAGAGACCAAACAAGACTGGCATTTCATATACGAATCGATACGACGCAGCGTGGGATCGGCGAGGGAACCGACCGATACGCATAGCCAGACGGAATATACGAGTTCGTGAACTAACGCTTGTGGCCGTTCCGGCGGTGACGCAAATGTGTTGTAGGCTGCAACGAACTGACCCGGCAGGCTCAGTGTCGGGCAACCAGCATCCGGCGGGGCGGTCCCCCCGCTGCAGGAGGTTAGCTATGAGCGAGCGAAACTATTGGCAGAGGATGCGCCGTCGACGAATGTCGCGACGCGCGCTGCTCGGAGCATCGGCCCGCGCCGGGGTCGGCGCCGCCGGTCTGGCGCTGGTCGGCTGCGGCGACGACGATGACGACGGCCAGGCCGCCGCGCAGGTCCAGCAGCAGCAACAGGCCATGCAGCAGCAGGCCGCGCAGCAGCAACAGCAGCAGGCCATGCAACAGCAGGCCGCCGACCAGCAGGCCGAACAGCAAGCACAGCAGACGGTCGCCGCGGCGGAGGACCAGCAACAGCAACAGCAAGACGCGCCGGTCCAGCAGCAGGCTGACACCGGATTCAACATGGGTGGCATCTGGGAGACGACCTACGTCGGCCTCTCGTCCGCCAACCCGCCCACGTTGGACCCGATGGCCAACCTGACCTACCTGGCCCAGATCCCGTCCGGTTACCACTACAGCCGGTTGCTTAAGTACGTCCGCGGCGGGGAAGGCGTCGACCCGCTGAACTACGGCGAATACGAGGGAGACGCGGCCGTCGGCCTGCCCGAGATTCCCGATGCGACCACGTACATCTACACGATCCGCGACGACATGCGCTGGCACGATGTGGAGCCGCTCAACGGCCGCCAGCTGACCGTGGACGACATCATCTACACGCAGGACCGATTCCTCTCGCTGGCCGACTCGAATGGCAACGCGCAGTCCTGGAGCGGCGTGGTCAACTCCTTCGAAGGCGTCGAGGGTAGCCAGATCAGAATCGGGCTGCACCAGCCCTATGCCCCATTCCTCAACTTCTCCGCCTCCCCCTCGCACCTCTGGATCATTCCGCGCGAGATTGTCGATGACGGTACGGTCGAGCAGCGCCCAGTGGGTTCCGGCCCCTGGATCTTCGACACCTACGAGCCCGACGTTCGCGTCGTCTGGCGCCGCAACCCGGACTGGTACGAGCCGGCGATCAATGGAGCTAAGCCGCCGTTTGCTGATGGAATCCAGGCATCGCTGGTCGGCGATCCCAACGTGATTATCCCCAACCTCGCTGAGGGCAACCTCGACCTCTCGCTGCTCGCCCCGTCGATCTACGGCCGACTGCTTGAGGAGGTGCCCGACGCCACCTACCGCTTTAACCAGAGCACAGTGCCGAACGGCTTCGCCTTCAACTACTCGATCGAGCCTTGGAACGACGTTCGTATGCGGCAGGCCCTGTCGTTGGCGCTCGACCGGCAAGCGATCCTCGAAGCGGTCGACGATACCAAGCAAGGCGCTTGGCAGACCTGTCTGTCGCCGTTGGCCCCGTTCTATCTGGACCCGCGCGACAAGGAAGCGTTCGGCGAGAACGTCGAGTACTTCCACAAGGATCTGCAGCGCGCGCACGAGCTGATGGATGCGGCCGGCTACGGCGACGGGATCGACGTGGTCGTACATGGCAACTCTGACCGCTACGGCGTGGGCTGGGTCAACTACATGGAAACGGTCATGCTCTCTGCCGCTGAGTTGGGCATCCGTTACCAGTTCCAGTTCACTGAGTACGCCGCCTACATCGCAACCGTCTTCCGCGGTGACTTCGATGAAGGCATCCTACTTGGGCCGTTCATCGTCCCGGTGGAGCCCGATGACATCCTGTTCACCGTCTACCACCCGGACAGCGGTCGACACAACTGGGGCGAGGGCCCCGGCGACCCGGCGTCGGATCAGACCTTCGTAGATATGCTCAACGCCCAGCGGGTCGAAGTCGACGCGGAAGCACGCCTGAACCTTATCCAGGACATCCAGCGCTACAGCGCCGAGAAGCTCTACATCATCCCCACCCCGCGAGGCGCCTCGGTGTACGGATTCAACCCCAACGTCCGCCACCTAGACCTCGACAACATCTGGCACAAGGCTGGGTACGGTTGGGGTACCGAGTTCATGCCGTACCTGTGGGACGCTGAAGCCTAACGGCCCAGGCTTTCGACAAACCGAGCCGACCCGGAATGCCGCCTTCCAACCGGGAGGCGGCGTTCTGAGTCAACGCGTTTAGGCCGCGGGAGGCCGAGATGAGAGACTATTTCATCCGCCGCATGCTGCTCCTGGTTCCCACGATCGTCGGTATCACGATAGTCGTGGTCGGCTTGGTGCGGCTGCTCCCCGGCGATGCTGTTGACGCGTTCGCGGACGAGTACCGCGGCACAGAGGAGGAGATCGAGCAGGTCAAGGCAGAGCTGCGCGCACAGCTCGGGCTCGATACGAGTTTCCCGGAGCAATGGGCCAGCTGGTTCTGGAACCTGCTCAACGGCGACCTCGGCTACTCCTTCCACGGAAGAGAGCGCACCGTCTGGCAGGACATCCGCGAACGCATCCCGGTCACCTTCGAGCTCGGCATTCTGGCGATGCTCGTCGGATTGGTCGTGGCGATGCCGGTCGGCATCTACTCAGCGGTGCGCCAGGACACCGCCGGCGACTACCTCGCCCGCGGCGTGGCGATCCTGTTCCTCGCCGTACCCTCGTTTTGGCTGGCAATCCTAGTGATCTCGATCGTATTCCCCAGGTTGGGGTTGCCGCCATTACCGATCGTCTACCGCTCGCCGACCGAGGATTTGATCGAGAACCTCAGGCAAATGTACATACCGGCCATCGTCCTGGGAGTCTCGCTGGCCGGACCGGTCATGCGCCTGACCCGCGCGCAAATGCTCGAAGTCCTGCGCCAGGACTACATCCGCACAGCCCGCGCCAAGGGTCTGCGCGAGGGCGCGGTGATTAACAGCCACGCTCTGCGCAATGCCCTGATCCCGGTGCTCACCTTGATCGGCCTTCAGGTGGGCATCGTAATCGGAGGCTCGGTGATCATGGAAACGATTTTCGTTCTGCCGGGCATGGGCAAGCGGATGATCACCGCGCTACAGTCTCGCGACACTCCGGTGGTGCTGGGCATCATGTTCTGCATAGCGGTTGTTGTCGTCGCAGCCAACCTGATCGTCGACCTGACCTACTCGATCGTCGATCCGCGCATCAGGTATCAGTGAGTGAGTGGCACGCAGACATGGTCGCGCCCGTCGGGGCACACACTGGGGATGGTCGGTCATGACTGAGCAATCTGCCGTCGAACCCATCGTCATGGATCGGTCCCGAAGATTCTCTGTGCAGGATGTCTGGGAGTTTGTCGTTGACCGGGCGCTGTCTAGTCCGCTCGGCTTCGTTGCAGGGGTGGCGGGCGGCGTGTTCGCTGGCACCATCGGCTTCCTGATCGCGACCGCGATCATGCCGGTCTGGCTCTGGCGCCGGCGCAAGTTTATGGGCGTCCTGGGCGCGTTGATCCTGCTCGCCTCCGTCCTCGTCGCCCTGCTAGCCCCAGTGATCCAGCCGACACACGTGGAGAACTTTCCAAACCCTCCCTACGTCAAGGGATCGCTGTCGGCTGAGGACCGCTTCCGTTCGCCCAGTCTGGATCATGTCTTCGGCACCGACCGCAAGGGACAGGACATTGTCACACGGATCATTTACGGTGCCGAGGTGACGGTGCTGGTCGGCTTGGGTACGGTGATCTTGACAGCGTTCCTGGCCACTGTCCTGGGTATCTTCTCTGGCTATTTCGCCGGAGAGAGCACGTCGTGGGCGTTCAGATTACCTCCCTCAATCAGCAAACTAAACGCCCAGTTCAGAGCAGCTGCCAGCGACCCATTCGCGGTCCGTGCGATTGGTTCGCTCGCTGTCGGGCTCATCGGGCTCCTCCTGACCGTTGTTGCCGCGTCGCTCTGGCTGGCGATCTCGACCGTTCGCACTGCAGCCGATTTGACTGTCCGCGCCTTCGGCGAGGTCGTGACCCTGCCGCTCAACGCGGTCGTTGCGGTCCAGGCGTTTCTCGGCCAGCGACCGACGCCGGCCTTGCGCTCCGCTAGCGGACGGATCGCCGAGGCGACCGACTCACCAGTCGGTCGACAGCTCGAAGATGCGACAGCTGGCATGAGTCGGATTGCGGTGCCGATGCCCAACGTCGACATCGCTCTGCAGCGGCTGATCGACGTCTGGATCGCCTTCCCAGCTATCTTCCTGATCCTCGCCATCGTCGCCATCTTCGGCTCAGGGGGTACCGGATTTCTAGGCCTCGGTCGCGGTCCCGACTTCGGGCCGCAGGCCTCCAACTCGGCGGAATGGCTCTGGGAAGTGTTCCCAAACACAACCGTCGTGATCGTGACGCTCTCCTTGGTCCTGGCGGCCGGGAACACTCGGGTAATCCGCGGCGCCGTGCTCGGTATCAAGGCGGAACAATACGTAGAGGCGGCACGCACCGTCGGCGCGCCTAGCGCCCGGATCATGGCCGCCCACATCCTGCCCAATGTGGTCCCCGTGGTGATCATCCTCGCTTCGCTGAATCTCGGCATTGCCGTGTTGGCCGAAGCCGCGATCTCCTTCCTGGGCTACGGCATCGCGCCGCCATATCCGACCTGGGGCCGGGATCTCGGCGGGCAAACCCTGACCGATGCGCCGCAGGCTTGGTGGATCGCCGTGTTCCCAGGTATCGCGATCACCGTCTCCGTGTTTGGCTTCAACATGATGGGCGACGCGCTGCGCGACATCCTCGACCCGCGCCTGCGCGGCACCTAGTCCCGATCAGAGACAAACGATCTGCGAGGCCGCTTGCGTTCGAGCGCAGGCGGCCTCATTCGGATTGCCTGGGGGCTCGGCCCCGTTACTTGCGGCGGAACTCCCGGAGCACGTCATCGGCTGAGATCTCGACCAGCGTCGGCCGGCCGTGGGGACAGGAGTGCGGGTTGGCGCAACGTTCGAGATCGCGCAAGAGCGCCGTCATCGCCTGCGCATCGAGCACCGCGCCGCGCCGGACCGAACTGTGGCAGGCAGCCGAGGCCGCCGCCCGGTCAAACCGTTCGGGCTCGTCCGGTTGCGGTCCGAGATCATCCAGGATGCCGCGGATCAGGCGCTCGGCGCCACCCGCGCTCATGCCTGCGCCCGAGTGGCTGAGGCTGGCGGGCAGGGCACGCAGGCGCAGCGTTCGCTCGCCGAACAGGTCGGCGTCGAAGCCCAGCTCGCTCAGCCGCTCCGAGGCGGCGAGCCAGTTAGCCGATTCGGCCGCGTCGAGCGGCAGCAGCAGCGGTTCCAGCAGCGGTTGACGTTCGAACCCGCCCTCGACCGCCTCGAGCAGTCGCTCGTAGATGACCCGTTCGTGAGCCCCGTGCTGGTCAACCAGCACCAATCCGGACGGCCCCTCGGCGATGATGAAGGTGCGGTGCAGCTGGCCGACCATGCGCAGGGGCGGCAGCTGCACGCGTGCCGAATCGGCATCTGACCGCGGTTCCAGCGTCGACTGGCGCGCGCTTTCCGCGACCGCGCGGCGGCCGGCACGCGCCGCCGGCGCCGCCATGCGCGGCATCGGCGTAAGCGTCTCGCCCGAGGCGGGCGCGACCGTCGACGATTGGTCGTCGGAGGGCGCAACGCGAGGCGTCCGGGTCGCCTCCTCGGCGTACTCGAGGTGCGGGCCGACCCGTCGCGGCAGGGCGTAGCGGTCGCGTGACAGCGCCTCGCGGATGGTGCGCCCGAGCAGTGAGAAGGCGGCGTCCGCGTCGCGCAGCTTGACCTCGGTCTTGGCCGGATGGATGTTGACGTCGACCGCCTCGGGCGGCACCTCCAGTCGGGCCACGACCAGGGGGAAGGCGCCTGACGGCAGCCAGTCGCGGTACGCCTCCTGCACGGCGTAGGACAGCCGCCGGTCGTGCACAGGCCGCCCGTTGACGAACAACCGGATCGCATCCCGCCGCCGGCGGGCATCGTCGGGCGAACCGGCCATACCATCCAGCGTCAGGCCGTGCGAGGCGGACGCGCCCGCCAGCGGGACCGAGCGTTCGGCGGCCGCCGTGTGGAAGACGGAGGCCGCCGCAGCCCGCAGCGACGATTCGGCATCGAGCCCGGCGACGGCCTCGTGCACCAGCGGCGTGCGTCCGTCGACGACCAGCCGCAGGGAAACCTCGGGGTGGGCCAGGACTGCGTCGGTGGCGGCGCGCAGGATGGCGGATCGCTCGGCCCGCGCACCGGCCAGGAAGGCGCGGCGCGCCGGTTGGCCGGCGAACAGGTCATCCAGCTCGACGCTGGTGCCCTCCGCCCGGGCCGCCGCGCGCGGCGCTCCTGCGGCGCCCGCTTCGAACTCGATCATGGTCGCCGCCGCGGCCTGCCGAGATCGGGTCGTCAGTCGCAGCCGACCGGCCGCCGCCGCGATCGCGGCCAGCGCCTCGCCGCGAAAGCCGTAGCTGTCGAGCCGGGTCAGATCGTCGACCGCCGCCAGCTTCGAGGTGGCGTGGCGGCGAAACGCGAGGGCCACCTCGGTCGCGGCGATCCCCCAACCGTCGTCGTGCACCGCAATCCGGTCGCGCCCCGCGCCGGAGATCTCGACCGTGATCCGGCCGGCGCCGGCGTCGACCGCGTTCTCCAGCAGTTCCTTGACGACCGCCGCCGGCCGCTCGATCACCTCGCCCGCCGCAATCTGCGCCGCCACCTGCTCGGGCAGCTCGCGGATCGTGCCCTGTCCCGGCGCCGATGCGGTCGTCATGATCCTGCCCCCGCGCTGCGGTCGGCATCGCCGCCCCGCAGCTCCACGCGCGCCTGGTCGCGCAGCGCGTAGAGCGCCGAGATCGCCTCCAGCGGGGTGATGCCGTCAATATCCAGGTCGGCCAGATCGTGCAGGATTGGATGGGCGGGCGGCGGCATCAGCATGAGCTGCGGCGTCGGGCTCGGCGCCCGCAGCGGCGCGCCGGCACCGGCGCCGTCGGACTCGAGCTGCTCCAGCAGGGTCCGGGCGCGGCTGAGCACCGATTCCGGCAGCCCCGCCTGGGCGGCGACCTGCACACCGTAGGAGCGGTCGGCCGCACCCGGCTCGACCCGGTAAAGGAACTCCACCGAGCCCTCGGCCGTTTCCTGCACTTGCACCGAGGCGTTCGCAACCCGGGCCAGCGCGCCCGAGAGCGCGGTCAGCTCGTGGAAGTGGGTCGCGAACAGCGTCCGCGGCCCGCGCTCGTGGCGCCCTGCCGCCTGGCGCTCGTCGCTCCCTGCCGCCTGGCGTTCCGGGCCGCCACTGGCCAGGTTTTCCGCCACCGCCTGGGCGATCGCCAGACCGTCCCAGGTCGATGTGCCGCGTCCGATCTCGTCGAGCAGCACCAGTGAGCGATCGGTCGCGCCGTGCAGCAGGCGCGAGGTCTCGAGCATCTCCACCATGAAGGTGGATCGTCCGCGGGTCAGATCGTCGTGCGCGCCGACCCGCGCGAAGATGCGGTCAACCAGGCCGATCCGGGCCCGTTCGGCCGGCACGAAGGAACCCGACTGGGCGAGGATCACGATCAACGCCGCCTGGCGCAGGTAGGTCGACTTGCCGGCCATGTTGGGGCCGGTGACCAGCAACAGCTGGGGCGCGCGCAGGCCGTCGTCCGCAAGCCGCAGATCGTTGGGCACGAACCCGCCCTGGGCCGCGGCCGCCTCAACCAACGGATGGCGGCCGCCCTCGATCTCGAGTTCACCCGAATGTTCCACCACCGGTCTCGTCCAGGCGCGTTCTGCCGCCACCCCGGCCAGGGCGCAGGCCGCATCCAGCCGTGCCAGCGCCGAGGCGATCCGCCGCACCGCGTCCGCCTGCGCCACCAGCTCGGCGCGCAGGCGCTCCGTGCAGCTGCGCTCCGCTTCGGCCAGCCGTTCCTCCGCATCCTCCAGCTCGCGCTCGATCGCGCGCAGGCGGGGCTCCGTGTATCGTTCCCGGTCGCGTAGCGACTGACGCCGTTCCCAGCTCTCGGGGGCGCGCGACGATTGCGAGCGCGCGAGTTCGATTTGATAGCCGAAGGTGCGGTGATAGCCCACGCGCAGTTGTTCAATCCCCGATTCGCGCCGCAGCTCCGCCTCGAGCGCGGACAGCTGCCCCCGGGCCTGTTCGGCGGCCGCGCGCCAGCGGTCGCTCTCGGCGTCTGCGCCCGCGCGCAGGACACCGCGCCCGAACTCGGACGCCGGCTGTTCGGCCAGCGACTCGAGCAACTGCACAGCGGCCTCGGGCGCCGGACCCAGCCGCTGGGCCAGGCCGGCCAGCGCCCCCGACTCCTCGGTGGCCAGGCCCTCGCGCAGCATGCCGCCCAGCTCGCCGGCCTCGATCAGCCCGCGCGCGAGCGCGACCAGTTCCGCGGGCAGCGCCAGCCCCGCCGCGGCACGGGCGAAGAGCCGCTCCAGATCGCCGGAGCCGCGCAGCCGCGCGGCCAGAGCGCGCCGCAGCGCGGGACGCCGCAGCAGTCCGTCGACCCGGTCCAGCCGCTCCTCGATCCGCTGGACATCGAGCAGCGGCGCGGCGAGCGACGCCCGCAGCCAGCGCCGGCCCGGCGCCGAGCCGCAGCGGTCGACGACCTCAAGCAGCGTCCGCGGACCCGAACCCGCCTCGTCGGCGGGCCCCGCGTCGTGGACGGCCAGGGCTCGCTGCGTGGCCGCATCCCAGCTCAGACGCGAGTCGGTGTCCAGCCAGAGCGGCGGAGCGATGTGGCGCAGGACCGCGCCCTCCGGTGGTTCGGCCGCGCCGGCCTCGCGTTCCTCGGCGGGCAGCGCCGTCCGCAAGTATGCGATCAGGGCGCCGGCCGCGGCCAGCGCCGCCGGGCGCGCCTCGAATCCGAAGGCAGCTGGCGGCGCAGCAAACTGGGACTCGATCGAGCGCGCCGCGCGGTCGGGTCGAAACTCATGCGCCGGCCGCCGTGTGGCCACAATCGCGGATGATGCCTCGAAGGCTGCGCCCAAGGGCTGGTCGGCATCGTCGCGCAGCAGGACCTCCCGTGCCCCGAGTTGCTCCAGCAGATCAGCCGCTGCCTCCCAGAGCCCCGCCTCCGCGTCGACCTGTCCGGTCAGTTCCGCCACATGGAAGGCGCCGGTCGTCACGTCGGCGGCCGCGATCCCCAGGCGCAGGCGGCGTCGCTCGCGCTGCAGGAGCACCGCGGCACAGGCCGATGCCTGCCCCGACACGAGTAGTGCCGGCTCCAGCGCCGTACCCGGCGATACCACGCGCACCACGCCCCGCCGCACCAGCCCGCGCGCCGCGCGGGGGTGCTCCAACTGCTCGCAGATCGCCACCCGGTGGCCCTTGCCCACCAACCTGGCCAGATGCTGCTCGACCGAGCGCACCGGTACCCCGGCCAGCGGTGAGCGCAGACCGCCGCCCATCGGCTTCGAGGTCAGGGCGATATCCAGCTCCTCGGCGACCAGCTTCGCGTCCTCGTCGAAGGTTTCGTAGAAATCCCCCAGGCGGAAGAGCAGGATCGCGTCCGGATGACGGGCCTTCAGATCGAGATACTGCCGACGAACCGGTGTGACCATGCCGATATCCTACACGGTTCCGTGTAACAATGCGCCATCGAGTTGTGTAGTTGCTCAGACAGGTTAACAATAGCCGGTTGTTGCGTGAGCACCGGCGCGTAGTAGGTGGAACGCTCGTGGATAACTGCGGGTTGCGGCGGAGCCGGCCTCAGATGACCGAGAGCACCTGCAGGAAGCGGTCTTCGACCCGGATCGCGTCGGGCGCGATCTCGCGGCAGACATCGCAATGGATGCATCGCGCTTCGTCGATCCGCCAGTCGCCTAGGCGCTCCGAGGCCGGCTCGTCGTCTTCGTCATCGGCCTCAAGCGGCGCCCGCTCGATGCACGCGGTGGGGCAGAGCGCGGCCGCCTCGTCCAGCCGCGGATCGGACGGGTCGCTGATCAGGTAGCGGGTCAGGCCCGGCGCCACCCGCGCCGGGTCGCGTTTCTCGGCGATGTGCGTGTCCAGTTCGTCGCGGAAGTAGTTGACCAGCCCGCGCACCGCATACGGCGTGAACTGACCATGCAGGCAGTTGGCGTTCTGCAGCGTCCGGTCGATCGCCCCGATCCGCTCGAGGTCCTCCTCGCGTCCGTCTCCGTGCATCATTCGCTCGAGCACCTCGACCAGGCGTTGCGAGCCGCCGTGACAGGTCGTGCAACGGCCGCAGGATTCGTCCTCGCAAAACTCGGAGAAGTACTTGGTCAGGTCGACCGCCGAGGCGCGCTCGTCGAACAGGATCAGCCCGCCCGAGCCGAGCAGCACGCCGCGCTCGGTGAACGGCGGTCGCTCGAGCTTGAGTCCCAGGTCGGAGGCCGGTAAGAGACCGCCCAGGGGGCCGCCGGGCTGGATGCCCTTGGGCCTGTGGCCGTCGGGCGGACCGCCGCCGCAGCCCAGGAGGAGCTCGTCCATGCCCATGCCGAAGGGCACCTCGAGGATGCCGGGACGCTCGAGCGCGCCTGAGATCGAGAACATCTTGGTGCCCGGATCGGACTCGGTCCCGAACTGCCGGTACCAGGCGTCGCCCTGCTGCACGATCAGGGGCACGTTGGCGTAGGTCTCGGTGTTGTTGACGTTGGAGGGTTGGTCGAAGACACCGCGCTGAGCGGGGAAGGGCGGGCGAATCTTGGGCATCCCGCGAATTCCCTCGACCGATGCGATCAGCCCGGTCTCCTCGCCGCAGACATACGAACCGGCGCCGCGTGTGATCTCGAGGTCGAAGTCGAAGCCCGAACCGAGGATGTCCCGGCCCAGGACGCCGCGCTCGCGCGCCTGCTCGAGCGCCAGCTGCATTCGCTCGATCGAGAGCGGATACTCGTCGCGGATGTAGATGAAGCCGTAGTCGGAGCCGGTCGCCTTGCCTGCGATCGCCATGCCCTCGATCACCAGATGCGGGTCGGATTCCATCAACACGCGGTTGACGAACGCGCCCGGGTCACCCTCGTCCGCGTTGCAGACCAGGTACTTGGTCGGGCCGGGCGCGCCCAGCAGGAACTTCCACTTCTGCCCGGCCGGAAATCCGCCGCCGCCGCGGCCGCCGACGCCGGCGGAAAGCACCAGGTCGCAGATCGCCATCGGCTCCATGGTCACGGCGCGGTCCAGCGCCTCGTAGGCGCCCTCGGCGATCGCCTCGTCGATCGATTCCGGGTCGATGATCCCCATCACGCGCATCAGTCGCCGCTCCTGGGGTTCCCAGAAGGGGTGGTCCGACAGCGGCGGTATGCCCGCCGACGGGGTGCGGGCGCCGATCAGCCAGGGGGCGGCCGCTTCGGCCGGGTTGTCGCCCAAGGCGGCCTGGAGAAACTCGGCCGCATCTTCGGGCGGCACCGGTCCGTAGACCACGGCGCCCATCTCCGGCCGTTCAACCTCAACCACCGGCTCGAGCCAGGAGAGCCCGAGCGTGCCGACGCGCATCAACTCAACGTCGTGCTCGGCGGCCAGCGGCACGAGCGCTTCCCAGAGCCGGTCGGCCTCGGCGGCGACCGAGGAGGTCGACAGATCGACCCGGACCAGCGGGCGGGCGGGCGAGCGCCGTGGCGCCGCTGCCAGTTCGGCTGCTTCGCGCAGTTCCTCGTAGGCGACGCTCATCCGGTCGTCCCCTCCGCTGTCCCGTTGTGTTCGGCGCCGTAGGTCCGCTCGGCGTCGACGAAGGTGGCCGGCGCGATCTTAATCGGATGGTCGGGCCAGTCGATCGGATCCTCGCCCGCCTTCAGCCGCCGCGCCAGCTTGACCGAATCGACCATTGAGAGCGGACCGACCACGCGGCCGTTGACCCAGACCATCGGCGCCCGCTCGCAGGTGCCGTTGCACTGGCCCAGCCAGAGGCCCAGTTCGTCGTCCGGCGTGTTCTCGCCCAGGTGGCAGCCGAACTCCGCCTCGAAAATGCGCCGCACCCGGTCCCCGCCGACCACCCGGCAGGAGGGACCAGAGCACCAGCTCACCAGTGTCTTCGGCGGCGGCGAGTGGCGAAACTCCGCATAGAAGGTGGCGGGGCCGTAGACCTGGGCCTCGGTCACGCGCAGATGCCGCGCGATCAGGCGGATCGCGTCTCGCGAGATCCAGCCCAGTTCTTCTTGCGCCAGATGCAGCGCGCGCAGCATCTCACCCTGTTGGCGGGGCAACTGCTGGAGTAATCCGGCGAACCGTTCCATCCCTACTCCCGTCCCCGCTCAACTGACACGCACGCTCCCCGCATGCTATCCGCGCCCCCGATAGGGGACAACCCGCCGGGCCCACGCCACCGTGGGTGTTCATATCGGCGGGTGGCGACAGGCGCTGCAAGCCGCTTTGGACCTAGGCGTTGAAGTTGAGCCGCAGGCCGGGTCGCGGCCACTGGCACGAGATCAGTCGGCCCGTGGTCGACAGCGTGATGTAGGCCGTGCGCATGTCGGCGCCACCGAAACAGATGTTGGTCGTCAGCGGATCGTCGCCGACGTCGACGTGCTCGACCTCGCCCGTGTCCGGATCGATCACGGTCACCCCGCCGGGGCCGATCGTGGCCACGCAGACGTTGCCGGACTCCTCGACGGCGAGCGAATCGAACAGCGTGTAGCCGCTCGCCCCGGCGATGAATGCATGGAAGCCGGCCGCTGCGTTGTCCTGAGTCAGCACGCCGGGTTCGGCGATCTGCCAGCCGAAGAGCCGGCCGGTGGGCGTTTCGGCGATGTAGACATGCGTGTCGTTCGGGGCGAGGCCGACGCCGTTGGCGCCGCCCTGGATGGGGAAGACCGCGCGCGAGATGTGATTGCCGTCGGTCGTGGCGTAGTGCAGCGCGCCCAGGTCGCGATCGTGCTCGCGGTTCTTGCCCAGATCCGAGAACCAGAAGCCGCCGGTCGCATCGAACACGATGTCGTTAGGACCCTTGAGCGGGACGCCGTCGCACTCGGTGTAGACCGTCTCCACCGACCCGGTCTCGATGTTCACCCGCTGGATCGAGCCCGAGGTGTAGTCCAGCGCCTGACCGCCCGGCATCAGCCGGCCGCCCGTGCGGTCCCACTCGAAGCCGCCGTTGTTCGTGATCCAGACGTGCCCGTCCGGACCAATTGCGGCGCCGTTGGGGCCGCCGCCGGTCTCGGCGACCACCTCCACGCGTCCATCGGGCGTCACCCGCGTGAGCGTCTGTCGCGCGATCTCGGTCAGGATCACCGAGCCGTCGTCCATCGCGATTGGCCCTTCGGGAAACTCCAGCCCCGAAGCCAACTCCACGAATTCCATCGATGTCTTCTTTCCAGAAGGCTTGTGTGTGGGTCTGCGCCGATCTTAGTCGCTCTCGGCGTCGAGTGTCTGCAGATAGTAGGTGCGCCGCTGGCGCGGACCAACGATGTGGTCGATCCGCAGCGCCAGTTGCGCCTGGTGCGGCATCCGCAGCACTACCTGTGGATTCGAACGCAGGAGCGGCTCGAGCGCCCCCGGCGGTTCGACCTGACTGACCTCGACTGCATAGGTGTCGGCCGGCAGCGCCGAAGGCCGCGGCCGGACCATCGCCCGGGCCAGGAGCGCCCCTGACGGCGTCAGGATCGAACAGGCCACCGGGCGGACCGGCCGGGCGTTCTCGTGAGCGCCCGCCTGGGTCCCGGCATCCTCTTTAGCCACCAGGGGATGCGTCGCCATGGGCGACGCTACCGATGTCGTAACCATCACACCCTCACTCGGGAGACCGGCCCGTCCATCCGCCACTACTGCTTTAGCAAGCAATTCGTCGTTCCGTCAAGTAACGGGGGCTTAGCCCGACGCTGCCGGATCCCTCGAGGCCGGCTGCGTTCAGATTCAGGACCGGACCGCCTTGTATCCTGCCTGCGGAATCAATTTCACCGAGAGAGGACCCCAACTTATGGGTGATCGACTTGATGGCCGCGTCGCAATCGTGACCGGCGCCGGGCGCGGGATCGGCCGCGGACACGCCCTGCTGCTCGCGTCCGAGGGCGCGCGGGTCGTGGTCAACGACTACGGCGGCTCGCAGGGCGGCGAACTCGATGGACAGTCGGCCCCGGCCGACGAGGTCGTGGCCGCGATCAAGGACGCCGGTGGCGACGGAGTCGCCAACTACGACTCCGTCTCCGACATGGACGCGGGCGAACGCATGGTGCAGCAGGCGCTCGACGCATTTGGCCGACTCGACATTCTGATCAACAACGCCGGCATCCTGCGGGACCGGATGGTGTTCAACATGACCGAAGAGGAATGGGATGTCGTCGTTGACGTGCATCTCAAGGGCCACTTCACGGTGACCAAGTTCGCCTCGCAAGTCTTCCGCCAGCAGCGCTCGGGACGGATCGTCAATACCTCCTCCGAGTCCGGTCTGGGCAACATGGGCCAGGCCAACTACGCGGCGGCCAAGGAGGGCATCGTTGGCCTGACGCGCACGCTAGCCCGCGACCTGGGCCGTTACGGCGTGACCGCGAATGCGATTCGTCCCCGGGCCGGCACCCGGCTGACCCTGACCGAGGAACTGGCCGAGGCGCAGCGCCGCGCGCGAGAGGCCGGCCTGGCCGAGGGTGACGCCGGCGGGATCGACTTCGGCGCCGACCGCGAAGCGATGATGGCTCCGGAGAATGTCTCTCCCTTCGTCGTCTGGCTTTGCACCGACGCAGCAGCCAACATCAACGGCCGCGACTTTCTCGTCTGGGGCAACGAGGTGGGCATGTACACGCTGCCCACGGTCGAGGCCGCGGTCTATGCGTCCGGCCTCAGCTTCAGCCTGGACGAGCTAGACCGTGTCGCGGCCCAGTCTTACCTGGGCTCGCAGAAGAACCCCTGGCCTGCACAGGCCCCGCGTTAGACCTGCACAGGCCCCGCGTTAGGCCTTCGCAGGCCCCTCACTAGAAGGACACTCCCGATGCCAATCCTCGCCCATGAAACCGTCGAGTTCCGCGCCAACGGCGGCAGCGCCTCCGGCTACCTGGCCAAGCCTGTTGAGGGCGGACCGTACCCCGGCGTCGTCGTGATCCAGGAGTGGTGGGGTCTCAACCCCAACATTTGCGACATCGCCAACCGGATCGCGGCCGAAGGTTATGTCGCGCTGGCGCCCGACCTCTTCCATGGGGCCGTGACGGCCGAGCCCGACGAGGCGCAGAAGCTGATGATGACCCTGCAGGAACCCAACGCGCTCGTCGACATGTCGGGCGCCGTCGCCGCGCTGCAGGCGCGCGACGACGTCCGCTCCGATCGGATTGGCGTCACCGGATTCTGCCTCGGCGGCGGGATGTCGCTGCTGCTGGCAATGAACAACCCGGCCGTCACCGCGTCGGCGCCGTTCTACGGCGTGCCCGGCGCGGGCATGGGCGACGCCGGCCAGATCCAGGGCGCGGTGATGGGCTTCTTCGCCGGCCGCGACGAGTGGATCAACGCCGAAGTCGTCGAGGGCATCCAGTCGGCTCTTGACGGTGCCGGGGTGCGCAACGAGATCCACATGTACGAGGAATCGGACCACGGCTTCTTCAACGACACCTCAGACATCTACGACGCGGAGGCTGCCGCCGACGCCTGGGACAAGCTCAAGGCCTTCTTCGCCTCTGAGTTGCAGGCCTAGCCGGCGCGCTACCGCGACCCGAGTGGGCGTTGTAGGGGCACCTTCGCGTGTGCCCCTGCTCCTTAGGCGACTACGATTCGTTCGCACATGCAAAAGGGCGCCCACAAGGAGCGCCCCTACGGGAAGGTGTCAGCCGGCGCGGGCTCGTTACAGCTCCAGCATGCCGCTCTCAGCTTCGCCCTCTTCGGCTTGCTCGGACTCCTTGTCCGCGCCCAGTCCGACCCCGATGTAGACGAATCCGCCCGCCGCCAGGCCAAGGAACAGGCCAGCGCCGATGATGATCCACAGGAGCCAGGCGTCGAAACCGCCGTCGGCCGAAGAGAGGTGCTGGTTGCCCGCTCCGAGATTAATCATGATCGCGTGCACGGCGATGGCAATGATGTTGCCGACGATCAGGCCGGGCAGCAGCAGCGCCATCTGGATCGGGATTGGCGCGTCCTTGAGCCACTGCGGCATCATGAAGGAGGGAACCAGAGGCGGCATCGCAACAACCCTTCGCTCGCCGCACATGGCTATCTGTGGCGACCTGTCTGGCGGCTGCCACAAGTATCGCCCGCCGACCCGCTTTCGTCTAGTTGTCTGATCAAATTGATATTGAGCGATGCCCGATAGAACAATCGCGGATACGATAACGCGTATGTCAACGAGAGACTCTGGCGCCCGATGGAATCGGTTGCGCCGCAAGCGCCTCTCCCGCCGCTCACTGCTCGGCGCTTCGGCGCGCGCCGGCGTGGGTGCGGCCGGGCTCGCGCTGGTCGGCTGTTCCGACAACGAGGAGCCGGAACCACAAGAGCTACAGCAGCAACAGGCGATCCATTCACAGGACGCCCCCCCCGAGCCGCCTGATGTCCAACAACAGGCGATGCAGCAGGAGCAAGCCGAGCAGGCTGCGCAGCCGGCTGATGAGCCGGAGCCGCCCAGCGGGCCGACGGCCGGCGGGATCATGCGGATCTGGCTGCCGGTCGAGCGGCACGACCGCTGGGATCCGCACCGGTCGCGGTACCGCTACACGCAGGCCGCGCTCAGCCTGATGTACAACCGATTGATTCGTCCGGCCTCGGTTGTAACCGGCGAGCTCGAGGCGGACCTCTGCGCGCTCCCTGAGATGCCTGACGAGACGACGTACGTCTTCAACGTCGAATCAGCCGCCCGCTTCTGGGCGCTCGATCCGACCGATGGCCGCGCGTTCAGCGCGCAGGACATCGCCTGGAACGTGGAGCGCCAGCAGGCCGCCGTCGATGTCAACGGGCTGCCCGATCCTCATTTCTTCCGCCGGGCGGCGTACGATCGTTCGGCTTCGCACGATGCGACGTCGGAGACGTCGATCACCTTCGTCACACCGGAGCCGGACGCTGCCTACCTGACCGGCGTGCATGCCTCGCCCTACGCCTGGATGACCAGTCCCGAGGCGGCGGAGCTCTACGGCGACGACTGGCGCGACGACCCGTCGGACGTGATGCGCAGCAGCGGCACCGGTCCGTATGCGCCGCGCCAATTCAACGGCTTCGAGCTCACCCTGGTTCGCTCCGAGAACTGGTGGCGCGACGATTCCGCCTGGCCGGACGCGATCACCTTCACGACTGGTGACACAAACAACATCGTCAGCCTCTACGAAGCCGCTGCGTTCGATCGCGCCGACTTCCCGCTAACCAACGACGCCATCGAAGCGATGCGCGAGCAGTATCCCGAGCATCCCACGTTCGAGGTTCCGCTCGATGCCGCAGTTGAGCTGCTCGCGCCGCTGGCCTCGGACCCAGAGTCGGCACTGTCCGATCCGAGAGTGGTCCGAGCGATCGGCATCGCGATCGACCGCGCTCAGCTCATCGAACGGCTGTACAACGGCCACGGCCACGCTTCAGGTCCTGTGCCCTGGTATCTCGACGGCTGGAGTCTGGGCGAACAGCGGCTGAGCAGCTTCGCGGGCTACGGCGACGACCGCGAGGCCGATCTCGCCGAGGTCTCACAGCTCATCGCCGCTGCCGGTGGGGTAGGCGCCGTTGGCGTTGTGCCGCTGGTCGTGGCCGACCTGTTCGAGGGCTTTTTCGCCGGCTCGGGCGAAGCGGTGCGCAGTATGATCGCCGACGCCGCCGGGCTTGAGGTCGAGTTGGAGAACCGACCCTTCGCCGAGGCGATCGATCAGCTACGCGACGGTGAGCGTTTCTGCTTCCTTGGCTGGGGCGCGGTACCTCAGCAGGCCGACCCGACCGACGATTGGCTGGCCTCGCTGCATTCGCAGGGGGACCGGCATTGGAGCGACGGCTCGAGTTCGGAAGTCGACGCGCTGATCGATCAGATGCGGGTGACCTTCAATCGGGGCGACCGGCAGGACATTGGCCACCAGGTCCAGGAGATGCTGCTGCGCGGCGAGGCACCGCAGTGGCAGATCCCCTTGATCAACGGCATCCAGCTCGGTCTGCATCAGCCGTGGCTGCATCCCGACCCACGCCTGTTCGAATACGCCTGGTCGACCGATCGGCTGAGCACGAGCTGGCTCGACACGACCCTTGACACCTTCCCGGTCGGCCGAGAACTGCCGCCGCTTGAGGACGAAGACGCCGGCTAGAGCACTACGCCCAGCGTCGCCGATGCTCCCGCTCGTACTCCAGGATCCGCCGATAGACTCGGACCATCTCCCGATCTCTGGCCAGCGGTTCGCGCGGCGGCTTGATTACGGCGCCGCCGAGCGCCTCCACGATCTCACGGTGGTCGTCGATGATGAAGTCGGGCACGATGTCGGTGAACAGATGCAGGCGTTGGCGGTACTGGAAGATCGGCTTGCCCATGATTCCGGCGAGCAGCGGCCAGAGGTCGTGCTTGTCTGCGACCTCGCGCCGCGCCCCGTAGCCGGACCACATGTAGACGTGATGTCCGCGCTCCTGCAGCCGTTCGAGCACCTCGCGGGCGTAGGGTCGCAGGTGCAGATTCCAGGAGACCAGGCATCCGTCGACGTCGAAGAAGATATTCAGCGGCCGCACGAACGTTAGCCTACCGCCAAATGTCAGAGGCAGCCCAGACCATCCAGCGGTGGTGCGCCCACCTGAAGAAGACCGATCCCGGTCGGCACTTCCAGATGAAGAGCGGCCGAGAATGCTGGCGCTGCGCCTTGCGGAACCGAGGCATGCTGCGCCGCTCGATCCTGACGAGCGCGGTCGTGGGGACGATCCTGGTGGCGATCAATCAGGGCACGGTGATCGTCGGCGGAGATGGAACGACCGAGTTGGCGTGGAAGATTCCTCTGACGTACTGCGTCCCGTTCCTGGTGGCGAGCTGGGGCGCCCTCGGGAACGCCTACGTCCGCGCAACGTCCGGATAGTCCGCCCACCGATCGTCCGTCCCTCCTGGCTTCGCGGGAATGACGCTGCGGCCGCTGAGCGAGTCAGCGCGGCAAGCCCAGACCGCGGGTTGCGATGATGTTTCGCATGATCTCGGAAGTCCCGGCGGCGATGGTGAGGGGGACCGAGTTGAGGTATTCGTCGGGCATTCGGCCGTGGAGGGGGGCGTGCTCTTGTTCGCCGGAGAGTGCGCCTCCGAGGCCGAACATGTTGATCATCCCAGCCAGACGCTGATTGATCATCGTGCCGTAGAGCTTCGACATCGAGGCTTCGTGATTGGGCACCAGGCCCTGCGACTGCATCCAGGCGACTCGGTAGGCGAGCCAGCGGCCGACCGTGAACTCGATGTTGAGGTCGGCCAGCTTGTGCCGAATGCGCGGGTCCTCGTCCGGTCGTGTGCCGTCGGGGCCGGGCCGGCTGGCCAGGTCGGTCAGCTCGCCCAGCAGACGCACGCCGGATACGACGCGCGAGATGCCTGAGCGCTCGAAGTCGAGCGTGGTCGTGGCGACGTACCAGCCGCGGTTTTGCTCGCCGACCATGTTCTTGGCCGGCACGCGCACGTCCTCGAAGAAGACCTCGTTGAAGTGATGCCGGTCGGCCATGTTGACCAGCGGCCGCACGTTGATGCCCGGCGTCTTCATGTCGACCAGGAAGAAGGAGATGCCGCGATGCTTGGGCGCGTCGGGCTCGGTGCGCGCGAGCATGAAGATCCAGTCGGCGTGCTGTGCACCCGAGGTCCAGATCTTCTGTCCGTTGATGATGTAGTCGTCGCCGTCGCGCTGTGCACGCGTCTGCAGCGACGCGAGGTCGGAGCCTGAACCGGGCTCCGAGAACCCCTGGCACCAGGAGATATCTGCGCCGCGGATACGGGGCAGGAAGTAGTCCTTCTGCTCGTCGGAGCCGTACATGATCACGGTCGGCCCGACGCGGTCGACTCCCTGGTTGTAGACCGGGGCGCGGTGGTGCGCCATGGTCTCGTTGAACATCGCCTGGCGGATCGGACCCGCGCCGCCACCGCCATGTTCCTGGGGCCAGCCCAACGTCAACCATCCACGCTCGGCCAGGGCTCGGTGGAATCCGCGGGTGAACTCCCAGCGCTCCCGGTTCGCGGCGCCGTC
The DNA here is from genome assembly GCA_965208665.1 of Dehalococcoidia bacterium. Classification (GTDB taxonomy): domain Bacteria; phylum Chloroflexota; class Dehalococcoidia; order Bin125; family Bin125; genus Bin125. Next base: position 132,266 of record CBDBPH010000002.1, on the reverse strand, counting down.
CTCGGCCGGTCCCTCGGACAGATCGGCCCAACCCGGGGGTAGCTGCTCGCCGAGAAAGTCCAAGACCTCTTCGCGAAACGCCACGTCCTCGGCCGAGAATTTGAAGTCCATGAGTACACCTTCCGCCCAACGGTCTGATCGTGAAATCAGATTAACAGAGGCTTCTCGGGGAACCCTCACCCCGGCCCTCTCCCAGAGGGAGAGGGGGTTGGAAGCGGAGGTATCGCGGCTCGCCACTACAATCTCACCCATGCCCGAAACCCGACCTGGTCCGCTCGCCAACGTCCGCGTGATCGATCTGAGCGACGACCGGGCGATCTATGCCGGGAAGCTGCTTGCCGACCTCGGCGCGCAGGTCACGCGCATCGAGCCGGCAGGAGGCGACCCGCTCAGGCAGCGCGCGCCGTTACACGAGAACGGCGCTTCGCTCTGGCACGCCTACTTTGCCAGTTCCCGCCGGTTTCTGGGCGGCGATGCCGAAACGATTGCCGAGCTTGCCGAATCGGCCGACATCATCCTCGACTGTGAGCGGCTGGCGGACCCTGATGCCCTGCTTGCGGCGAACCCCGGTCTGGTGATCGTCGATGTCACGTCGTTCGGACGAGCGCGTCCCTGGAAGGATTACCAAGCGCCCGGTCTGGTGGCCGAAGCTCTGGGCGGCATTGCCGCTACATCCGGTGACGTCGATACACCACCGCTCAAGCTGTACGGCGACCAGTACGCCTTTGTCGGCGGGGTCTATGCGGCGGTCGGGGCGCTGGCGGCGCTCAACCATGCGCGCCGGACCGGCGAGGGTCAGATCGTGCGGCTGAGCACGCACGAGGCGCTGGGCAGCATTCTTGAGCATGTGCTGATGTGGGCCTGGTACCACGAGATGCTGCCGTTCGGGGACGGTCCAGTATTGCGGCGACAGGGTTCGCTGCACTGGTCCAGTGCCTACGTGGTGATGCAGGCGATCGGCGGTTCGATCATGGTCACGCCGACGCCCGATTTCTCGCGGCAGGCCGCATGGCTGATCGAGGAAGGCAGAGGGTTCGAACTGCTGGACGAACGCTTCAGCGATCCGGCCAACGTGGCGGAGATGATCGACCTGACCATGTCCACGCTGAGCGAGTGGGTTGCGACCAAGGAAGTCGAACCCTTCTTCCACGAAGCCCAGGCTCGGCATCACCCATACGGCTGGGTGATGACCACGCCGGAGGTCGCGGGCAATCCACAGCTCGAAGCTCGGGACTGGTGGACTCCGTATCCGGTCGGAGACACCACCGTGAAGGGTCCTGGCGCGCCGTACCACTTCTCGGATACCCCGTGGAGGATTGGCGCGACGGAGAGCCCCCCTCTGTCCCTACGGGACATCTCCCCCCACCTGACGGCGGGGGGAGAGATAGAGCCCGATCCCATCTCCGGCCGCGAAGCCGGGGGAGATGCCCGAGGCAGCGGGAGACTCCCTACCGCGCCACGACTTGGCCGCTCCACCGTGGGACCGCTCGAGGGCATCCGGGTCCTCGACTTCACGCATGTCCTGGCGGGACCGTTCGCGACGCGGGTGCTTGGCGACATGGGCGCGGATGTAGTCAAGGTCATGTCCTCGACCCGCGCCGGACTGGCGGGTGGGGTTGACCATCCGTATCACGCACTCTGGAACCGCAACAAGCGAGTCTTCCAGCTCGACCTCAGCCGCCAGGAGGCTCGCGACATCGCCCGTGAGCTGGCGCGCCGGGCCGATGTGGTGATCGATAACTTCTCCGTCGGCGTGCTCGACCGCTGGGGGATCGGCTACGACGCGGTTAGCCCCGACAATCCCGGCGTGACCTACGTCGGCATGTCGGGTATGGGCGTGTCGGGGCCGTGGTCGAAGTACGTCACGTATGCGCCGACGGTGCATGCGCTCGCGGGGTTGACCTATCTGACCGGCGTGCCCGGGCGCAACAACATCGGGATCGGTTTCAGCTACAACGACCACATGGCCGGTCTGCACGGGGCCGTGGCGGTGCTCGCCGCGATTGAGGGTCGACGCCTGACCGGCAAGGGTCAGCGGATCGACATGAGCCAGTTCGAGGTCGGCGTCAACTTCGGCGGTCCGGCGCTGCTCGACTGGTTCGCCAACGGGGTCGCGGCCGAACCAGTGGGCAACGACCCTCCGTGGGAGTCGTGGACGCCGCACGCGATCTACCCGTGTCAGGGTGAGGACCAGTGGTGTGCGATCGCCGTGGTGGAGGACGAGCAGTGGCGGGCCCTGTGCCGATTGATGGACGCAGACGACTGGCTCAGTGACTCCTCCTTAGCCAGTGCTGATGGCCGTCGGCTTCGGCAAGCTGAGCTTGACGCTCGGATTGGCGAATGGACCATCGGGCATGACCGATACGAGTTGATGCACCGCTGCCAGGAGGCCGGAGTGCCGGCCGGGGTCGTGCAGACCGGCGATGACCTAGTCCGGCGCGACCCGCAGCTCGCACAGGCCGACATGCACTTTGCCTACGACGACCCGCACCCGGACCTCGGGCCGCTCAAGGCGGATCGGCTGGCGCTGCAGTTCGAGCAGACGCCGACGACGGTGTACAACCGCTCGGAAGTGTTTGGGGAGTCGAACGTCTCGGTGGCGGCCGACTGGCTGGGGATGTCGGCGGATGAAGTGGCGCGGCTGGAGGCAGACGGGGTGGTGGAGTGATTGCGTCTGGCGCTGCGCGCGCCCTGTCGGGCTGCATCGACCTCACCATCTGTTCTCACGCCAGTTGATGCACGACGGGTGATCGGGATCATCGTCGCAGTATCCTGCCATCTCGTCGTCGCACTCGTCCGGATACATCCCTAGGCTCTTCGGATCCCAAGCGATCAGGCATGCTCCCAGGTCCATCGTTCGCGACGGCGTGGTCTCCGTGTCGCTGCCCTCGTCTTCCATCGTGGGCATTGTCGTCATCGTTGCGTCTCCGGACCAGACCCGACTGAATCGAATCTCGCCCGTGTAGAGCCAGCGATGATGGCTGATGTCGCTTGGGAAGAACTGCTTGCGGTCCAGCACGATCGGCGCGTAGTCGTCGGTGTTTCCGCCGGAAAGCTGCGACGAGTCCAACTCGTATTGAGCGCCGAATTGGAACAGACCTCGCGTCGGATGCAGTCTGGCGACGACGCGAACCCTGGTGTTGTTCACCGACGTGTTCACGCTCTCCGGGTCGTAGTGCGGGGCCTGGCGCAGGTGCGACGGGTCGGCATGGAGCCAGCGGTGGTGGTCGGTGTCCAGCGCTACGAAGCGATGGTACTCAAGGTGAATTCCCCGGGGCTGTCGTTCGTGGTCGAGGCGCTGAATGCCGAACTCTAGGTGAGTGCCATTGGTGTGCAGGCGCACGGCGACGCGAAAGACGAACTCCTCCGACGTTTGCGCGTTGGCCGGTTGGATTGTCGCCAGGCCGGCCAAGCAGGCGAGCGCGCACAGCGCCAGACCCAACGACACCCGTGACACTCTCAGACCAGCCATTGCTTCATCCTCGTTGTCGCCCGACAGCATAGCGTAGACGTAGGTGCGATCCGACGATCCGAGATGGTGACACATTCCCGCTACGGGTACAAGTTCTACCTCACATCTCATGGACGATTACCGGAGATCGTCCGGGCCAGCAAGCAGATTCAGGTTTCAGGTGAACTTTTTTCTTGGGGGGTAGACGCCACGATCTCCAGTGTTTTGCTGGGTTCTGACGCGCAATCGTTTTCAGGTTTTTTCGGTCTGGTTCAGGGTGCTTCATCGCGGCGGATCAGAAAAAAACAGGTCGAACGCGGTCGCCAGCGTTCGGATTTGTTCGGTTCCGTTTGGGCGTGATCGGCATCGGGTGGGTGGTTCCGCGGGTTTGTCGAGGGTCCGCATAGTGTTGGGTTACCCATTCGGAATAGCGAACACATAATCTGATTGTAGATGGTTCGGGATCAGCTGGCGACTCAGTCCAACTGCGGATGTAGCCGCCTTGTCAGTCGGACTCGGGGTCTTCGGAGCGTCACAGGTGACGCAAGGGCCCCCTCTGCCTTCCGCATCTCCCCCCGCTGCGCGGGGGGAGAGAAGGCGGGCGAGACTTCCCTGCTGCCGAAGGGGCGGGAAGGGGGAGCGGCCCTCGATCGAGTCGGGGGACGGTTGGCCCTAGCGGAACATCGAGTAGTCGATTTCCTTTGAGGTGATGACTTCGATCAGGGCGGGTTGGCCGTCTTCGGTGGCTCGGATGCCTCGCTTGAAGGCATCCTTGAGGTCTCCGGGGGATTCGACGCGCTCTCCGTAGCCTCCGAAGGCTTTGGCCATGTCGGCGTAGTGACCGGAGATGTCGGTGGCTCGGTACTTCTCGGTGGCGGTCTTCATGATCGGCAGTTCGATCGCCATTGAGAAGTTGTTGAGCAGCACGCTGAGGATGGGGATATTCTCGCGCACGGCGGTTTCGAAGTCCATGCCGGTCATGCCGATAGCGGCGTCGCCCCAGACGTTGAGGCAGGTCTTCTCGGGGTGCGAAACCTTGGCTCCCATGGCGTAGCCGAGGCCGGTGCCGAGTTGGGTGGTCTTGCCCCAGCCGATGTAGCTGAGCGGCGTGGTTGAGTTCCAGAAGGGCGACATCTGATCGCGCGGGGAGCCGGCGTCGTGGGTGGCGACGACGTTGTCGATGCCGACGGTCTCATCGAGCGTCGCGTGCAGGTCGCGCAGGGCGCGGTAGGGATTGACCGGTGTGTCGTTGGAGTCGGTCTTGTGCGACCAGTCTTTGCGCCAGCCGCCGTTGACCTGGGCGATCTTGGCCGCGACGGCGTCGGCGCGTCCGCGCGGAGCGGAGATCAGTTCGCGCACCTCGCCGATGATTGCATCGAGGACCAGCGCAGCGTCGCCAACGACGCCCTCCGAAATTTCGACCTCGTTGTTGAAGTCCTCGGGGTCGAGGGTCGAGTGGATGTAGTACGGGCCCTTGGGCATGGCCACGCCGAAGCCGGTCTTGGCGAACGAGCAACCGATGCCGAAGACCACGTCGGCGTCGCGCAGGAACTCGTGCACCGCCCTGGGGATGGCGCGGCCGCCGGAGCCGAGCGAGAGCGGGTGCGTCTCGGGGAAGGCGCTCTTGCCCTGCAGCGAGGTGGAAACCGGCGCCTCGAGCAGCTCGGCCAGTTCCCGGAGCTGGTCCCAGGCCTTGGCGTAGTGGACGCCCTGTCCGGCGTAGATCACGGGCCGCTCGGCATTGACCAGGGTCTGCGCGGCCTTGCGGGCGTCGGCGGGATCAGGGCCGGAGCGGTAGGCCGGGGTTGGCGTGTAGTTGATCGGCTCCTCGATCTCGGCGCCCCAGAGGTCGCCGGGAATCTCCAGCACGACGGGCCGCTGGCGGCCGTTCTTGGCGTGGGTGAAGGCGCGCCGGACGGCGTTGGCGAGGTCGTTGGCGTCGGTCAGCTGCTCAGTCCACTTGCTCACGTGCTGGAAGTTGACCAGACCGGAGAAGTTGGGCGCCACGTTGGTCTGGGCGCGGGCGTAGCCGCCGGGGATCGCGACCATCGGCGCCGACTCCGACCAGGCCTGGGCCAGGCCGCCGAAGGAGTTCTCGGAGCCGGGTCCGTTCTGGGTCAGGTAGACCGCGACACGGTCGCCGGAGTTCATGCGGGCAAAGGCGTCGGCGATGTGAATCCCGGTCCGCTCCTGGCGCACGATGATTGTGCGGATATCGGCCTCTGCGGCGGCCTCGAAGATCGGGTTGACGGGATAGCCGACGACGAAGTCGACGCCTTCCCGCTTCAGCATCTCGGCAATGGCGTTTGCGGTTCTCATATCGGTGCTCCTAGCTGATTTGGGCAGGGCGACCAAAAGGGTCGCCCCTACGACAGTTCCGGTAGGGGCAGGCTTCGCGCCTGCCCTGCTTCCTGTTCGTTGTTACGCGTCTGAGTGTACGGGAGGCTTTCGGTTGGCCCACGGCCGTGCGGCCTCGAGCTGCGCGCCGAGGCGGAACAGCGTGGCTTCATCGGCATACGGGGCGACGAACTGTGTTCCGACCGGCAATCCTGCTTCGTTCCAGTAGAGCGGGACCGAGGCGGCGGGATTGCCTGAGGCGTTGAACAGCGAGGTGAATCCGACGGTGCGCTGGACGTCGTTGCCTTGCGCGGCCATGTCGTCGCGATCCAGCGAGAGTCGGCCCAGCTCGAGCGGCGGCGTGGCCATCGTCGGCGTGAGCATGACGTCGTAGCCCGAGGCGAACCATCGGGCGACGTAGCGGCCGATCGCGTGGACGGCTCGCGTCGCTGCGATGTAATCGACCGCCGTCGGCATCTCGCCGGAGATCATGCGCCAGGTCAGCGGTTCGACATCCTCGGGATTCGGCGTACGGCCGAGTTCCTCGGCCCGCATTTCGATTGCGAGCTTGGTCGAGGGGCGCACGACATCGAAGAGCGGATTGCGGACTTCCTCGGGGATATCCAGGACTGCGTCTTCGACCTCGTGGCCCAGCGAGCGCAGGAGATCGGCCGAGTGCTCGGCGGCGGCAATGCAGTCGCCGTCGATCTCGCATTCGTTGAAGGGCTGGACAATCATGCCGATTCGCAGTTTGCCCGGGTCGCGTCCGACCTCTTCGGCCCAGGGGCGCTCGGGCGGTGGCGCGAAGTACGGTGCGCCGACGTCGGGGCCGGCGGTGGCGTCGAGCAGGACGGCCGAGTCGCGTACCGTGCGTGAGACCGCGTGAATCGTCGACATACCGGCCCAGCCTTCGCCCACGTCCGGGCCGGACGGCGTCCGGGCACGAGTGGGCTTGAGTCCGAAGAGTCCGCAGCAGGTCGCGGGGATCCGAATCGAGCCGCCACCGTCGGAGGCGTTCCCGACGGGAATCACTCCGGCTGCGACGGCTGCCGCCGCTCCGCCCGATGATCCGCCGGCGGTGTGGTCGAGGTTCCACGGGTTGCGTGTCTTGCCGTGGAGCTGTGATTCCGTCGTCGAGGTGATACCCAGTTCGGGTGAGGTGGAGCGGCCGAAGATTGACAGGCCCGCGGCCTTGTAGCGGACGACCATCTCGTGATCGTGGTCGGGCACGTAGTCGGCGAAGATCTTGGAGCCGTTCGAGATCATCTGGCCCGTGTAGTAGGTGTACAGGTCCTTGAGCAGGAAGGGGACGCCGTGCAACGGGCCCTCTGGCAGACCCTTAAGCGCGTTTTCGCGCGCATGGTCGTACCAGGGGTAGACGATCGCGTTGATCTGCGGGTTGACCCGCTCGGCGCGTTCGATCGCTTCATCCAGCAGTTCGATCGCGGACACCTGCTTGTCGGCGACCATGCGCGCCAGTTCGACACCGTCCAGGTCGGAGTAGCCCTGTATTGCCATCTGAACGTCCTCTCATAAGCTCTACGCATGGTACGCATCGACGGCCGACAGCCCAACGAGCTGCGTGCACTGAGTTTCGAGCTTGATGTGCAGAAGCACGCAGATGGTTCGTGCATCGTCTCGCTCGGCGATACGCGAGTGCTCTGCGCGGTTACGGTCGAGGAACAGGTGCCACGCTGGATGCGCGGCTCAGGGCGGGGATGGCTGACGGCCGAGTACAACATGCTGCCTGCGGCGACTGACACGCGCTCCAACCGCGAACGGGTGCTTTCCGCCGGTCGGACCAAGGAGATTCAACGCCTGATCGGCCGTAGTCTGCGCGCTGCCGTCAATCTCGATGCCCTCGGCGAGCGGACCTACAACGTCGACTGCGACGTGATCGACGCGGATGGCGGGACGAGGACGGCGGCCATCACGGGCGCGTTTGTGGCTGTCACACGGGCAATCGACACGCTCAGCTACGAACAATCGCCAGTCATTTCGGCTGTGGCAGCGGTCAGCATCGGCATTGTCGACGACCAGGTCCTCGTCGATCTCAACTACGCCGAAGACTCCAGCGCCGACGTCGACTGCAACATCGTCGGTCTGGCGGACGGAGGCCTGGTCGAGGTTCAGGGCACGGCCGAGGGTCAGTCCTTCAGTCCGGAACAGCTCACCAACATGGTCGCCGCGGCGCAAACGGCGCTCGGGGAAATGTTCGCCGCGCAGCAAGCAGCCATCAATCAGAAGTAGTCAGCGTAGAGACCGAGGTGGCTGCCGCCGACCAGCAACACGTGTGCCGGTCCGAACTCCTCGTGCGACTGCTGACCGGGGAAGTTGCTCATCACGCGGAACCCGCCGGGCGACGCGTCGGCGCCGTACTCGACCACGTCGGCGCCGAGTTGTCCCACGTCCTCCCACATTGCCGACTGTGAGATCGGCTCGCGAGGCACAGCCAGCAGAGCCATCTTCGGAAGCGAACGGTTCGGCGCGGAGAAGCCGACCGAGACGGTGACTTGCCACAGGTTGGAGCGGCCTGCCTCAAGGGTTGGTAAGGCGTCGTAGAAGATCGTGGATTCCGTTTCGTGCACGATTCTGGAGCCGTTCACCGTGACTGCCTCAAGCCACGGCTCGCCGGTCGGCGCCCAGCGGGATGCATCGAGTTCTCTGGCTGCGTGAACCTGGAGGTGGGCATGGGGCTGCGACTGCTCGCCCATCGAGCCGAAGTTGCAGAACACTCTGAAGCCCGCCGGGGCACGGTCGGCGTTGCGATCCTTGAGCCACTCGACGGTCTGCAGGCCATGGTCGCGCGCGGTCGCTCCGACCTCGCCGAGGTCGAGCCACAACTCGCTCTGTTGCGAGTAGAAGGGGATCACCGACTCCGAGTGTTCCATGGGGATGACCAGCGATGTCAGGTCGAAGAAGAGGAACTGGTTCTCGAAAACGAACACGTCCGGACGATCGTCCGACCAGGGCGCGGAGGGATCGCCGCGACGCGAGTCCGTGAAGCGTCGCTCACCGTCGCGGAAGAACAGGGCGGATTCGCTACCATCGGCGATTCCGCAAAACACGCAGAATCGCGATGGGTTCTGACCCGGCTTGTTCGGCATGGGGTTCAGCGTCGCACCAATCCCATGACCGCGCAAACGCGTGAGATACGATCCGGAGCGAGGCATCGCCGTCCCGAGCGGGGACTCGTCCGCACCCAACCAGCAGGAAACCGACTGCCATGGTCAACGTCCAACCATTCCGAGGCCTGCGTTACGACCCCGAGGTCGTGGGCGACTGGGGCGCCGTGCTCGGCCCGCCATACGACATCGTCGACGCGGCCCAGACCGCCGGTCTGAAGGAGTCGAGCCCGTACCAGATCGCACACATCGAGACCGCCTCGGGCGACGGAATCGAGGCCGCTGCGCAAGCCTTGCAGGATTGGCGGTCGACGGGCGCCATCGTCCAGGACGATGCGCCTTCGTACTACCTGCACGAGCATCATTTAGGGGACGGCCGCGTTCGTCGGGCGATTTTCGGCGCGGTTGAACTTACGCCGTGGGGCGACGGCGTCATGGCTCACGAGCGGACCATGCCGGGGCCCAAGGCGACGCGGACCGCGCTGCGTTCGGTGGTGGGAGCCGATGTCTCGCCGCTGATGGCGTTTGTTCCCGATGTCGACGGGGTGCTGGCTGAACTCATCGATATCGCTGCACAGCTTCCGGCGCTCTGCGAGGGCACGGACCCGACCGGGGACTCGCACACGCTGCGCCGTATTGATGGGGCCAACACCGTCCTGCGGATCGGCGACGCGTTCGCCAACGACACGATTTACATGGCGGACGGACATCATCGTTACGAGTCGGCGCTCGCCTCTATCGACGAGCGGCCCGGTTCGCGCAGTGTGCTGATGGGCGTCGCATGCGCCAATGATCCCGCGCTGGTCGTGGGCGCCACGCACCGGGTGGTGCACGTCGATGCGCCGGCCAGCCTGGTCGGCCAGCTTGGCCGGAGCTTTCAGGTCAGCGAAACCGACCTGGACGATCTGCCCGCGCGACTTGTGGACGGCAGTTCGGCGCTCGGGCTTGTGACTTCGCAGGGCAGTTGGCTGCTCGAGCCGAATGAGGCAGCGGCATCGGCGATGCCCGATGACGTTCCCGATGCGTGGCGCAACCTCGCCCCGGCGGTGCTGCAGCACGTGATCCTCGAGCCGATCCTTCGGATCGACGCCGAGGTCCTCGCGGGTGGCGAGGCCGTCACCTACACCCATCACCTCGACGAACTGCTGGATGCAGTCCGCAACGGGTCAGCCAGCGCGGGATTCGTGCTCCCTGCGCCCACGCTCCAGGACGTGATCGACACGGCGGACGCGGGCAGTTTCATGCCGCAGAAGAGCACGTACTTCGTGCCCAAGCTTCCGACTGGACTGGTGCTGCACGCGCTGGACTGAACGAAGCGCTGGACCATCACCCCGGCCCTCTCCCAGAGGGAGAGGGAGAATGAAGCGGAGGTACATTTGAGTCCCTCTCCCTGAAGGCGAGAGCTTCCCTACATCTGAGCCTGGGCTACGTCTTCCACGCCGTCGATTGCGTTGATGATTCCCGTCTCTTCGACGGACAGCGCTCTTGAGATGGTGAGGGCCATCAGCGACATCTCGGACGGATCGGCTGCGCTGAATCCGACGTCCATGGCGCCAATGTTGACGTCGAGCCCACCCAGTGCCATGCCGACTTCGCCGATCCGGCCCGGCCGATCCTCATTGCGCAGCACGAGCAGATGGAGGTGATCCTGCGCCCGTCCGGGGCGGGATTGTGGCCCAGCGATATGCACGTGGAAGCCGTTGATTTCTACCACTGCGGCTCGGCCATGTTCCAGCGTGCCCATCAGCGAGGTCGTCCCCGTTGAGGTGCGCAACTCGACAGTGATGGTCGAGGTGTAGGGCTCGGCGTCGGAGGTCTTACGTTCTGAGATGCGCCAGCCGCGATGGGCGATCACGTTGTTGATGTTGACGAGGTTTACGTGCTCGTCGGATATGGGCGCCAGTAGTCCTGCCACGACCGATGCTTTGAGCGGGGTGACGTCGTGATTGGCGATCTCGCCTCGGTAGTGCATTGTGATGTTGTGCCACTGGCCTGAGGCCAACTGGGTGGCTAAACGGCCGCACATTTCCGCTACAGCCAGATATGGACCGACCGCTTCGAGCGACTCGGGGTCGATCAACGGCGCATTGACCGCTGCCTGCGACGGCTGTCCGCGCAAGACCTTGAGCGTCTCGGTGGCAATATCGACCGCCACCCGCTCCTGCGCCTCCTGGGTCGACGCGCCCAGGTGCGGGGTGGCCAGCACCCTGGGATGTTGGACGAGCGGATTGCCGTTGGCCGGTTCCTCGGCGAACACGTCGAGCGCGGCGCCTCCGAGTCGGCCCGAGTCGAGCGCCTCGATCAGCGCCTGTTCGTCCAGCAGCCGGCCGCGTGCGGTGTTAACCAGCAGCGCGCCCGGCTTCACCAATCCGAACTCCGAATTGCCCAGCAGCGGCGGTGCGTCCGGCGCGGCCGACGAGTGCAGGGTGACCACGTCGGCCTGCGTCAGGAGATCGTGCAGCGAAACCAGTTCGGTCCCCACGCTGCGGGCCCGCTCCTCGGAGAGGAACGGATCGTAGGCGATCGTCCGCATTTCCATCGCCTGCAGACGCCGAGCCACTGCGGCGCCGACCATGCCCAGCCCGACAATCCCCGCGGTCTTGCCTCGGAGCTCGGCGCCGATGAATGCGGATCGCATCCATTCGCCGGAGCGAAGGGACGCGTTCGCGGTCGCCAGATGACGGGATAGCGACAGGAGCAACGCGATGGTCAACTCGGCCGCCGATACCGTGTTGCCACCGGCGGCGTTGAGGACGATGATGCCGCGCTCGGAGGCGGCGTCGAGGTCGATGTTGTCGACACCCGCGCCCGCCCTGCCAATGACACGCAGACCTGGCGCTGCTTCGATCAAGGCTCGGTCGACGCGAGTACCGCTGCGGACGATTAGGCCGTGGCAGCCCGCGATGGCGTTTCGAAGTTCCGATTGTTCCAGATCGAAGCGTTCGTCGACCGCTGCACCTGCCCTGAGGATCGACAGACCCTCTTCAGAGAGCGATTCGCTGACCAGGATGCGGTGGTTCACGGCCTCGCCTCAGCCTCTCTTGGTTCGCGTAGCCAGCGCTCAGCGGCGACAGGGCGGACACCGGTCCACGTAGGCAGGGCGACCACAAGGGTCGCCCTGCTACATGAGCTAGCTGTCTATCCCCGGGATGATCGCGCCCTCAGCCGCCGAGAAGCCTTCGGCGACCAGGGCCTGTTGCAGCGCTGCGAAGCAGGCTTCGAACTCGGACTCCTCCAGGTAACCGAGGTGTCCGATTCGCCAGATGTGCGGCGCGAGCTTGCCCTGTCCGCCAGCGATCACCACATCGTGTTCCTCGCGCAGCCGCCTGGTCACTGTGGCGCCGGTCATGCCGTCCGGGACCTTGATCGCGGTGACGGTGTCGGATGCGTACTGTTCGTCGGCGAGCAACTCCAGGCCGAGTGCTTTTGCGGCTGAGCGGGTCCATGAGGCGAAGCGGTGATGCCGCGCGTAGATCGCCTCCGGACCCTCCTCGATCAGCATCGGCAACGCGGCGTCCATCGCGTACATCGTGGGCAGCGCCGGGGTCCAGGGTGGCTGACCGCGCTCGGCGTAGTCGTGGTGGGTCGTCAGGTCGAAGTAGAAGCTCGGCATCGTCGATGTCTTCGTCGCCTCCCAGCCACGTTCCGACAGCGCCGCCATGGCGATGCCGGGCGGCGAGAGCCAGCCCTTTTGCGAGGCGGTCACCACCGCGTCGAGCCCCCAGTCGTCCATCCGCATCTCAACGGAGCCCAGCGAAGACACCGCATCGACGATGATCAGCGGGTCCGCCACTTCGCGCACTGCCGCTGCGATCTCGCCGACGGGATTGGTGACGCCGGTCGAGGTCTCGTTGTGCGTGATCAACAGCGCGTCGTAGTCATCCTGCTGGATCAACTCGGCCACCAGCTCCGGCGTGGCCGCGTCGCCCCATTCGATGTCGGAGCGCGTCACGTCCGCGCCATAACGTTCGGCAATCGTGCCGAACCGATCGCCGAACGAGCCTACGGTGACGCACAGCGCCTTGTCGCCCACCGACAGCGTGTTGACGATCGCCGCTTCCATCGCTCCGGTGCCCGATGCGGTAATCAGCAGGATCTCCTGGTCGGTGCCGAAAAACGGCTGGATTCCGGCGGTCAATCGCTCCTGCAACTCGGCGAACTCGGGTCCGCGGTGATTGATCATCTCGCCGGCGGCTGCGGCCAACACGTCGGGCGGACACGGAGTCGGACCGGGAATACGCAGATTCGTGGACATTGCTAGCTCACACCGTTCTTTACGATGAATGGAGTCACTGGATTGTCCAGTGTGGTCAGCGCCTGAATCGCCGTATTGCCGTCGAGTTATGGGGCGCTGGTCGAATCGTATCAGCGCGACTGACGATGACCATGTCGAACCCAGCCAACGAACGCGCCGATCTGTCAGACAGACTGCGCTCGTTGCCCAGCGTGGATCGGGTGCTCTCGGAATCTGTCCTGCTCGAGGCGTTGAGGCAATGGCCGCGCGCTCAAGTCGTCGAGGCCGTGCGCGCGCAGATCGATGTCGCTCGTTCGCAGCTCAGCAACGGAGGCGAGGTGTCGGTTGCGGCGGTGGATATCGCCGACTCGGCCCAGCGCGCCCTCGAGGCGCGCATGAGGCCGTCCCTGCAGCGCGTGATCAACGCCACCGGAGTGGTCATTCACACGAATCTCGGGCGGGCGCCGGTTTCCGAAGCGGCGGCGCGAGCGATGTCCGAGGCGGCGGGCAGTTACTCGAACCTTGAGTACGACCTTGACAGTGGGACGCGTGGCTCGCGAGCCAACCACCTGGAATTTCTGCTCCAGACGCTGACCGGCGCAGAAGCCGGTATCGCCGTTAACAACAATGCCGCCGCGCTCTACCTGACCATGGCCGCCTACTGTGACGGACGGGAAGTCATCGTCTCTCGTGGTCAGGCGGTCGAGATCGGCGGCGGCTTCCGCATACCGGACGTCCTCCGCGACGCGGGAGCGACCCTGGTGGAGGTCGGCACCACCAACCGCACGCGAGCTTCCGACTACGAGGCTGCCATGGGCCGGGACACGGCGGCAATCCTGCGGGTGCACTCGTCCAACTTCCGCATCATTGGATTTACAGAGGAACCATCACTGGCCGAGCTGCACGCCGTGGCCGACCAGAACGCAGACTGGGTCCCCACCCTGCTGATCGACGACGTAGGCAGCGGCTGCCTGCTCGACACGCGCCAGTTTGGCCTTGCATACGAGCCGAGACCCCAGGACAGCATTGGTGCCGGCGCGGACCTCGTCCTGTTCAGCGGCGACAAGCTCCTCGGCGGACCCCAGGCCGGACTGATCATCGGCAAGCGCGCAGCGGTCGACCGACTTCGCTCACATCCCTTGATGCGCGTCCTTCGACCGGACAAGGCGGCCATCGCGGGACTGAGCGCGACGCTTCAGCACTATCTGCTCGGCGAGGCTGTCGAGGCCGTGCCGGTCTGGCGCATGATCGCGGCGCAGCCCGCGCTGCTGCGCGAACGAGCCGAAACGTGGCGCTCATCCGTCGGCGCGGGCGAGGTTGCATCCTCCGATTCCGCGATCGGCGGAGGATCGCTGCCGGCCGAAACTCGGCCCACGTTCGCCTGGACGCTGGATCACCCGCGTCCCGCAGAGGCCGCGCGAGAACTGCGGGAACGAGAGACTCCCGTCGTCGCCCGCGTCGAGCACGACCGACTGATCCTTGATCCGCGGACCGTCCTGCCCGATGAAGACTCCATGGTGATCGAGGCGCTCACGCGACTTGTTGGAGGCCTCGATTGATTGCACTCGGCGCGCTTCTGCCGCATCCACCGATCCTGCTGCCTGAGATCGCTGAGGGTCGGCAGCGCGACGTGCGCGCGACGTTGGATGCGTACGATCTGATCGCGCGACGCCTGGTCGAACTCGCGATCCGGCGCGTGCTGATGATATCGACGCATGGAATTGTCACCTTGCGCAGATTTCACATCCTCGACGCGCGGCTGTCGGGCAATCTGAGCGGATTCCGCGCTCCGCAGATCACGTTCGAACGCGATCCTGATCCAGAGCTGGTGAGGTCGATCCGGTCTGTCGCCGAGGAGCATGACTTGCCCTTGACGGCGACCGGGAGTTGGGAGGAATCGGACCACTCGATCGGAGTTCCACTCAGCCTGCTGGGAGATGCTGTTCCCCCGGAGATCGCAATCGTCAGCATCAGTTTCCGCGCGCCCGAGGACCATTATCGGCTCGGTCAGGCGATTGGCGAAGCGCTCTCCGCAATCGAGGAGCCGACGGCCATCCTCGCTTCGGGGGATGCGGTTCACACGTTGACCGAGGCGTCCGCGTACAAGCACCATCCCCGTGCGCAGGAGGTCCAGCTTGAGTTCGAGACGGCTCTGACGAGCTGGGAGCCCGATCGGCTCTATGCGATTGATGAGTCGTTGCGCCGCGAGGTGGACGAGTCTGTCATCTCGCCGACGCTGGTGCTGATGGGAGCGCTACAGGGTCTGAGCGCGCATCCGCGTATCCTTGCCTCAGAGCACCCGTGGGGCGTTGGTTATGTCACCGCGCTGGTAGAGATCTCCGAGGAAAGCGGCTGAGCGTGGACGCCAAGAGCATCGCTGTCCTCGAGTTTCCCAAGATCGTTGATCGTCTGGCGGCGCTGTGCGGGTCGCCCGGCGGTCGGGCGTTGGCAGAGGAGCTAGCACCGAGCTCGGATTACGACGAAGTGCGACGCAGGCAGGCAGCGACGGCGGAGGCGAAGGCGCTCTCGCGGATCAAGCCTCATTTCCGCATGGGCCAAGCGCCTGAGATCGATCGTTTCCTGCTTGCTGCTTCGCGGTCTGCCGTGCTTCCCACGGCCGAGATCCTCGAGGTCGCCACACTGCTTCGAACCGCTCGTCATACGCGAAATCAGATCGCCCCGCTCAGCCGCGAACTGCCGCAGTTGGCGCGGGTCGCCCAACGGATCGCCGACTTCACTCCGTTGATCCATGAGATTGACGCAACGATCGACGAGCGCGGCGAGGTTCCCGACGACGCAAGCCCCGCGCTGGCTGAGGCTCGCGATCGGGTGCGCACGGTTCAGGAGCGGCTCGAACGTCAGCTGGAGCGTACGTTGCGTCATGCGGTCTCCGAGGGCGTTGCCCAGGAGTCGCTGATCACCGAACGCGACGGTCGCTACGTCATCCCGATCAAGGCGGAACTGCGCGGATCGATGCCGAGCGTCGTACACGATGTATCCGCGAGCGGCGCCACGCTGTTTGTCGAGCCGCTGGCCGTCGTCGAACTCGGCAACCGCCTGCGTGAGGCGCGGCGCGAGGAGCAGCGCGAGGTCGAACGCATCCTGCGCGCGCTCTGCCAGTCGATCGGCGAAGAGGCCGGCGCCATCCGCGCTGCGATTCGCTGCCTGTCACAGATCGATCTGGCCCAGGCCAAGGCGCGGCTGGCGGCGGAACTCGACGCGCCGCTGCCGTCTGAAGATGACAACCAGAGTTGGCTCAGTGCTGAGCCGACGGATTTGGTCCTCCACGCTGCGCGGCACCCACTGCTGACCGGCGACGTCGTGCCGATCTCGACGGCGCTCACTGCGGAGGCTCGATGCGTCCTGATTACCGGACCGAACACCGGCGGTAAGACCGTCGCGCTGAAGACCGTCGGCTTGTTGTGTCTGATGGCCCAGGCGGGACTGCCGGTCCCCGCCGAGACCGGGTCTCGGATCCCTGTGTTTGCAGACATCTACGCCGACATCGGCGATGAGCAATCGATTGAGCAATCGCTGTCGACGTTCTCTGCTCATATGACGAACATCATTCGGATCGTCGAGGCTGCCGGACCTCGCACCCTGGTGCTGCTCGACGAGCTCGGGGCGGGGACCGATCCGGGCGAAGGCGCCGCGCTGGCCCGCTCGCTGCTGCAAGAGTTCCTGGACGTCGACACCATGGTTGTCGCCACCACGCACCACGGCGAGCTGAAGGTCTTCGCGCACGCCACGGATGGTGTCGTAAACGCGTCGGCAGAGTTCGACACGGTCTCGCTGCAGCCGACGTATCGGCTGCTGATGGGCACGCCCGGGCGCTCCAACGCGCTCGCAATTGCCCAGCGACTTGGGATGCCGGAACGCGTCCTCGACCGCGCGCGCGACGGCGCGGAAACGGATGCGGCGTCGATGGAGCAGCTGCTCGGGGAGCTGCAGCGGGAACGCGACGCGATCGCCGATCAGGTCCGAGCAGAGCGCATCGCACGCGAGGAGGCGGAAGAGATCCGGACCAGCCTGGCTGAACGCCGCGAGGCGATCGAAGCGGAGCGCGATGCGCTGCTCGCACGTACCGAACGCGCGATGGAGGACGAGCTGGCGGCCTTACGTCGAACCGCGAGCGCCACGCTCAAGCAGCTCGAGCGGGAGCGGTCCCGCGAACAGGCGGAGGAACTTGCGGATCGTCGAGCCGAAGAGGGCCGTGAACGGCTGCAACGTGTGCGTCGAGAGCGAGCCAAGCAGCGCCGTCGACGGTCGACGGAGCGGGCGGGCGCGACAGCGCTCGATCCCGGTCGTCTTTCGGCGGGGGACTTCATCTACCTTCGCGGATTGCCCGAGCCGGGGCAGGTCCTGACGTCGGTTGAGGATGGCGCGCTGGATGTCCAACTGGGATCGCTTCGCACCCGCGTCCGGGTGGAGCAGATCGAGCGTCTTGCGCCTGCGGCCGCGACAGGTTCCGAAGATTCGCGGCCCCTCAGAGGGATGGGCGCAAGAGTCGCCAATGCGCTCAAGCCGCCCGCCGATCCTGGCTCGAAGATTGATCTGAGGGGGAGGATCACCGATGACGCCCTGCCCATGGTCGATTCATTCCTCGATGTTGCGTATCGAGCCGGGCAGACCAGACTCGAGGTCGTGCACGGCAAGGGCACCGGAGCACTGCGCCGTGCGGTACGCGAGCTATTGCGGAAGCATCCATTGGTGACGAAGTTCGAGAGCGCCGAGCCCAAACGGGGCGGCGACGGTGTAACAATCGTCACGCTTGTCGGCTGAGTCCGACTTGTGAGCCGGAGAAGTGATGGTCCTGCGACGCATCGCTGAAGCCATTGACCGCCGACCGAACACGTATCGGGTCCGGCGCAGCGTTCTCCAGCTCGCGTCCGACGACTTTGTCAAGCAACTGCCGAAGCGCAAGGGTCGGTCCGGCTCCTGGGGCGTCAGTGGCTGGGATGTGACAAATCTCGCGCATCCCGCGTTCTGGAGCATGGCTCTGCTCAGCCAGCGCCGACAGCGGTATGCCATGACCTTGATCGGGCAGATTTACCAGGATCAGGCCGCCGTCCAACCGTACGTCCAGGAGAAGCGTGCCACGCAGCAGGTACTGGCCAGCCTGGAAGGAATCGAGCCTGACTCGCTCGTCGGCTTTGTGGACGCGGCCGTGATGCTGTTTCAGCCGCCCGGTTCCAGCGGTGCTCCGCTGATCCCCGCGGACCAAGCCTCGGAGATCCTTCGCCTGGCTCTGTTGCGGGGCGCCATGGTGGGAGAGCTTCGACCGGATGAAGTGCGTGACGCCTGGTCCGTGGCCCATCCTGACCAGGTCGAGCGACATGGTGCGGAAGTCGCCTGGAAGAAAGCCCAGGGCCGCGCCGAAATGCTGCTCCAGGGTTGGAATGAAGCACGTCGATCACAGGGCCGCCGCCTGATCTGAGCTTCCAGCTCGTCGTCTGATGCTCGCTGCCCCCCGCAGCTACTCTCAGGTCATGGCCAGACGCCAGCCACAGTCCGACCTCGGCATGCGTGGGATGTTCGACGACGCGCAGGCCGTCGATCGTTCCGCTCCGCTCGCCGCCAGGATGCGGCCTCGCACGCTGGACGAAGTGGTGGGACAAGCGCACCTGGTTGGTCCCGGAGCTCCGCTGCGCCGCGCGATCGAGTCCGACTCCCCGCCCTCCTGCATCCTCTGGGGACCGCCCGGCAGTGGAAAGACGTCGATTGCCCGGGTGATCGCGCAGGTCACCCACGCCCGATTCGCCACGTTGTCGGCGGTGTCCAGCGGGGTTGCGGACCTGCGCAAGGTGATCGCGTCGGCGGAGGCCGGTCGGCGGGATGGTCTGGCCCGGACGATCCTCTTCATCGACGAGATACACCGCTTCAACAAGGCGCAACAGGATGCCGTGCTGCACGCGGTCGAGGACGGGACGATCACATTGATCGGGGCGACAACGGAGAATCCGTCCTTTGAAGTCGTCGCTCCGCTGCTCAGCCGTGCCCGGGTGTTCAAGCTGGAGCCGCTCGAACACGATGAGATTCGGGCTCTGCTGGTCAGAGCGCTCAACGACGCCGATCGCGGTCTGGCGCCCAATCCGCCGTTGATTGAGCCTGAGGCCATCGACGCGCTGGCGCAGTTCGGCGCCGGCGATGCGCGAGTCGCGCTCAACGCACTCGAAGCTGCCGTGCGCGACGCGTGGGCGCAGGGGGGACGGGTCAGCGTGGAGACTGTCGAGTCCGTGGCCCAGCGCGCATTGCCCTACGACAAGGGCGGCGACGCGCACTTCGACACGATCTCGGCCTTTATCAAGTCGGTTCGCAGCTCCGAACCCGACGCTGCGGTGTACTGGCTGGCCCGGATGCTCGAGGCGGGCGAAGACCCGATGTTCGTGGCCCGCCGCATCGTCATCCTGGCGGCCGAGGACATCGGCCTCGCCGATCCCCAAGCGCTGTCGGTTGCGGTCGCGGCGCAGCAGGCCACACATCTGATCGGAATGCCGGAGTGCACGCTGGTTCTCTCGGAGGCCGCGATCTACCTGGCCCGCGCGCCCAAGAGCAACTCGGCGATGAAGGCGTACGGCGCGGCCGCTCGTGCGGTTCGCGAGCGGGGTGCCCTCGCCGTCCCGCTGCATCTGCGCAATGCCGCGACCGGCCTGATGGCAGCTCACGGCTATGGCAAGGGATATCAGTACGCCCACGATTACGACGACGCGTTGCCGCCCGATCAGGCGCACCTGCCAGACGCGCTGCGTGACGCGACGTTCTACGAGCCGACTGAACGAGACGTGACCCGGTGAAGCCGCGGCAACAGTTCTCCGGCGTCTCGGTGGAAGCGGTCGGCGCGATCGGCGAGCTGTTCCGCTGTCCGCCTGAACGCCAACCGTACGACTTGCCCAACGACGATCAGGGCGTCTGGTCGGCGCACTACCGATCCGAGAGCGGCAATATCCGCGTCCTGCTCTGGCCATCGATCGATCGGATCGACGTCACGGTTGGGCCGCACATGTGGGTCGTGAAGGACGTTCACGAAGTCGAGGTGATCGACGAGCTGGAACTGATCGCTCGATTTGGCCCGGACGGCGTACTGGCCGTCGCGTTGAACGGTCAGGTCGTGCTGACGACGTCCGGCAGCTAGTCCGGTGCGGGGAGCGGCAGTCCGCGGAGCCGTGAGAGATCGTCGAGGAACCGTCCCAGCATTGTCGCGGTGGCGCCGAAGATTCGGTGGCCCTCGTACCAGTACTCGCGCATGTGGAAGATCTCACCCTCGCGCTCACGTTGCTCAAAGGTGATGTTCGTCGGGTCGAGCAGGTGCGCCAGCGAGGGCGTGATGATTTCCCCCACCTCGATCTCGAGCGGGCGAAACGGATAGGGCGCTCGATCGATGATGCCGACGTATGGCGTGACATGGAAATCCGACATCGTCCGATAGTGGGACTGCTCGCCCAGTACGTCCACATGCTCGGCCCGCAGGCCGACCTCTTCGTCGGCCTCTCGCAGCGCAGCAGCCATGGGATGTTCATCGAGTGAATCGAGAGCTCCGCCGGGGAATGAGATTTCTCCCTTGTGATGCTCCACCTGCTGGGAGCGAACGGTGAGCACCACTGCCGGATCGTCGTACGGCAGCAGGGCAATCAGCACCGCTGCCCGCCACCGACCGAGCTCTGGGGGCAGCGTTTGCAGGTTGTGGGAGCTCGCGGCCTGTCTGACCTCGTTCAACGCGGGCGCCTCATTGGCGCGATCGACATACTCAGTCACGTCGATTCCTGATCCAAATGCCAAGCCGCTTGTCGCCCCGCAGGGCCTGTCGTCGTTCGCGGCGCAGGTGAGCGGAGACGCTTCTCAGCGTCCCCCCGACAGCCTACGGCAGCCTCGATGCTTCGACACGACCGTTGTTGCGTCGCGAGGAATACAGTTCCATGTCTGCCTTGGTTCGTGCGGGTGACAGTGAGGCTGCTGCTAGGCTCGTTAGCGTGAGTCTTTTGTGACGATCTGGCGGCGATCCTACACTGGTGGGAACGCGGCAGTTGTATGTCCGTTCGGTTCACCCTTGTGAGGCTCACCACCGGATCCAGACACCCACGCAGGCATAGGGACGGAGACCAGAGATGACGGACGGCGGCGCACTAGAACTGGAGAACGCATCTCTGCGGAGCCGCTTCGATCGACTGAGCGTGGCCAACCTTCGAATCAGCGACGGCCTGGACTTTGAAACGACGGCACAAGGACTGCTGGACAATGCGTGCTTGCTGACCAGCTCTCGCTACGGCATCTTGATCCTGCTCGACCACAACGGTGAGATCTCCGAGTTCCTGGCTTACGGCGTATCGGCTGCGGAAACTCAGCGCCTGCGGGTGAACCCCGGGGGCGCTGAGTTCTGGCGCCATCTGATCCAGCGTTCCGAACCGATCCGCATGGCCGATCTTCGCCAGTACACGGAATCGCTGGGGCTCCCCAGCCTGCAATGGCCGATGGAAGTGAGCCCTTCACTGACATTCATTGCAGCGCCGATCGCGCTTGACGGCCGGCGCATCGGCAGCTTCTGCCTGTACGAGCAGCAGGAGGGCAAGGAATACACGGAGGACGACGAAGAACTGTTGGCGATCTTCACCAAACAGGCCGCGGTCGCGATCTCCAACGCGCGGAGATACCGCGATGCGCAACGCGCCCGAGCCGATTTGGAAGCGTTGATCAACGCCTCCCCGGTCGGCGTGCTGGTCCTGGACGCGAAGTCCGGCGAGCTCCGATCGATCAATCGAGAAGCGAAGCGAATTGGCGGTGAGCTGCTCACGACGGAAGGCAGTTCAGTCGAGCAGCTGCTCCAGATCGTCACTCTGCGCCGCGCCGACGGGAGCGAGGTTGCCCTGAGCGAGTTCCCGCTTGAGCAGGCGCTGAGCGAAGGGGAGGCTGTTCGCGCCGAAGAGATCGTGATTCAGAGCCCGACTGGGCAATCTGTTACCGCGTTGGTCAACTCCACGCCCATCTCCAGTGACGAGGGCGAGGTGGAATCGGTCGTCGTCACTCTGCAGGACATGACGCCCGTGAAGGACCTCGAACGACTGCGAGCGGAGTTTCTGGCGATGGTGAGTCACGAGCTTCGCTCGCCGCTCACTTCGATCAAGGGTTCGGCAGCGACGCTGTTGGAGTCGGCGGCGGATCTGGATCCGGCCGAGTTGCATCAGTTTCACAGACTGATCAGTGAGCAAGCGGATTCGATGCGCAAGCTGATCGGCGAACTGCTTGATGTCGCCCGCATCGAGTCGGGTTCGTTGTCGGTCAGCCTCGAACCTGCGACGGTCGCGAGTCTGATCGACGAGGCACGCACGAGGTTCCTGAGTGGCGGCGGGCGCGATCGGATGCATATCGAACTCGCTCCCGACTTGCCACCGGTGATGGCGGACAAGCGCCGGATCGTCCAGGTGCTCAACAACCTCCTCAACAACGCGGCAAAGTACTCGCCGGAGTCGTCGCCCATCGAGATCGCCGCGGCGCGCGACGGCATACACGTCGCGTTCTCGGTGACCGACGAAGGCCAGGGCATCGCGCCTGAGCGTCTGCCCCGCCTGTTCCGGAAGCTGAGCGGCGTCGAAAGCGAGTCTGCCCGACACGACCGCGACGGGTCCGGGCTTGGCCTGGTGATCTGCCGCGGAATCGTGGAGGCGCTTGGCGGTCGCATCTGGGCGGAGAGCGACGGCGCCGGGCTTGGATCTCGGTTCACGTTCACGGTGCCGGTGATTGAACAGTCGGTGGCTCCGGCGGAGAGTCGAGTTGAAGCGGCGCCGGCGAGGGCGCGGCGACGAGAGGCCGAACAGCCTCGCATTCTCGCGGTCGACGACGACCCGCAAGTGCTCCGCTACATCCGCGACGCGCTGACACGGACCGGATACACAGCCATCGTGACCGCAGACCCAGATGAAGTTCCGAAGTTGATGGAGACTCACAGCCCGCACCTGGTCTTGATGGATCTGATGCTGCCCGGTACGGACGGCATCGAGCTGATGAAGGCGATCCTCGCAACGAACGATGTGCCCATCATCTTCCTCTCGGCCTATAGCCAGGCCGAGGTGGTCACCAGGGCTTACGAGATGGGCGCGTCCGACTACATCGTCAAGCCGTTTACCCCCACAGAGTTGGCGGCGAGGATCAGGAGCGCGTTGGTCCGACGGACGGCTCCCGAGCAGGCCGAGCCGGCGGAACCGTACATCTCCGGAGATCTCACGATCAACTATCTGGACCGCGAAGTGACTGTCGGCGCGGAACCGGTCGACCTGACCGCCACGGAGTACAAGCTGCTCTTCGAACTCTCGATCAACGCGGGTCGAGTGCTGACCCACAACGCGTTGCTGAAGCGAATCTGGGGCTTCGGTCACTCCAGGGACTCTCGCCCGCTAAGAACGATCGTCAAGAATCTACGCCGAAAGCTTCGCGACGAAGCCAGCAATCCGAGCTACATCTTCACCGAGCATCGCGTGGGCTACCGGCTGGCCAAACCGACCGACGTCGAAGCGGAAGCAGAAGACTCGGCGGATCAACTCCAGGGTCTATCGAGGTAGCTCGACCCGCCTGGGCGCACACTCTCCTGCACTACCCGGCCCGGTATCCGCGTGCCCGTTGGATCCATGTTGGATCGATGGGATCGGATCCAGATTTCAAGGACTCTCGTCTCGGACAATCGCTCCTTTTTTGCTTTACCATAATTTCACTATGTCAAGTAGAGGCGTGAGCAAGCGACCAGCAACTTGTCGCCGCCGTTAGTCGATTGGGTCCACAACCGTGATCGCTTTCGCGGGATCTGCGGCTCTGGCTGGGGTCCTGCTGGTATTCAGTTGGCATCTGCCGACAAACTCGCCGGACGAGTTGTCCGCTGTGCCGAACCGTCTTGCGCCGCACGCTGCGCTGTCGAATCTTCTCGAGATAGCCGGCTATGACATTGCGGAGCCGAGGCTAAGCGAAGCGCGGCTAGCGCCACTGACGCGGCGGCCTGGCCTTGCGGCATCTGGGCCGATCGCAGGACAAGACGCAGCCCCTGGTCAGCCACGGACGAGAGCCCCGACTGTTATGTCGCCCATTCGCCCGGACCGGGTCGCGCGCGGCGTCTGCGGGGCATGGGCCGATACCGGCCCGCAAGCGGCCCGAGATGGTCGGGATCGTGGGCATGCCGAGTCGCCGAACCTTGAGCATCCCTCGGGCCGAATCGAGACTCGCGAGGCGCTCTGGTCCGGCGCGTTGACGGTCGGCGCGGCATCGGGGGCCGAACGGAGAACCGGCTTTTCGATCTATGAAGGATTCGGCGGGCTCACGTCGAGCGGCTTCGCCCTCGATCGCCTGAGTCTGTCTGTGCTGAGCGCCCTCCAGGGCGAAGGCGGCTTCGTCCTCGAACTCGCTGGGCCCGATGCGTTGCCGGGCGGACTCATAGTGGACGTGCACAACGTGCGCGGGAGTCATGTCGCGCGGCTTTCGAGTTGCGACAGCGTTCAGTCGAGCGGGATGTTCGGCAATCGCTTCCTCTGGCCTGCTGCCGCAGTCCTTTGGGAGCCTGGCGAAGTGGCCACGATCGCCATTCGTCGAGGAGGGTTTCCGGGCGTCGAAGCAAGCAGCGAGCGCCTATCCGAAGGCACGCTTGCGTATGCCAGCTTCGAAGAGGTGCCGGGCAATCACACGGGCGAGGAGTTCGAAGTCACGTTGAGGTTGTTGGAGCGCTTCTACGCGCTCCCCGCCACGGCAGGCGCTCCGTCTGTGCGGGTCACAGCCGGGGTCGTGACGGAGCTGGAGCGGGTGCCTGGAGGCGATGACCGGTGGCGGCTGACCATCGCTCCGGACAGTCGGCAGGCCGTGGGCGTTCGCTTGATTGCAGGGGGGAATTGCAGCTACACGGCCGGAGCATGCGACCATGCCGCGGAGAGCGACTCTCAGCTCGCCGAGATCGTTGTGCCGGGACCGCCAATCACTGCTCTCCTGCTCGCGGCCCCCGATCATCACAGCGGGCTGGCGAGGGTCCCTATTCGAGTCGCATTCAGCGACGCGATCTCGACCAGCCTCCGCAATCTGACACGACGGGTGCTTTACACGAACGGAACGCCACTGGCGGGGGTGCGTCGGATTGACGACCGCCCTGAGTTGATCGAACTGATCATGGCTCCGAATTCCGGCGCCGATGTCGAGATTGCCATCGATCCCGCGCAGGTCTGCGCAGACTCTCCATACGGATGCCGGGACGATTTACAGCGGTTGTCCAGTCGGCTCGAGGTGAGGGTCCCCTCCGCGACGATCCATCTGACGTTCGACGACGGTCCCCATCCGGTCTACACGCCGCAGATACTCGACATCCTTTCTTTCTACGGCGCCAAAGCAACGTTCTTCGTGACCGGTACGAGCGTCGTGAGGTATCCAGAACTGATCCAACGAATTGCCGACGAAGGTCACACCCTGGCCAACCACACCTGGAACCACGAATCCCTCGCCGGACTGTCACAGGCGGAGCTCGAGGCGACGATCAATCGGACCCAGATCGTCCTCGGTCAGCATGCCACGCCATGCATTCGACCGCCCTACTACAGCGTTGACGAGCACACGGCGGAACGCGCGGCCCGACTCGGATTGCGGCTGATCATGGGCACGGTGCGAACCAGCGACTGGATGCGACCTGGCGCGGACGTGATCGCCGGCCAGATCTACTACGGAGCTGCCCCGGGGGCGGTGATTGTGCTGCACGACGGGGGAGGCGATCGGAGTCAGACCGTGGAGGCGCTGCGCTCGGCGATGTGGAACCTGCGGAGCCTCAACTACTCGTTCGAGCCAGTCTGCCGCCCCTATCGGCCCGTATCGTTGTACCTCACTCCGGCTGGAGCCTGGCCCATCCATACGCCAATCGTTCCGGCTGCTGCTGGTTTCTAGCTCTAGGCTGCGTGGCGCTGTCGACATGAGGCGTAACAGTGTGCGTCATACTGGCGTCATGGCGCGATCTCCAAACGCGAAGGGGCGGACATATGTCGTGGGAGCCTGAGGTTGAAGAAATCCAGCGACGCCATGAGTTGGCCAAGCGGATGGGTGGGCCAGAACGCGTGGCCGAGCAACACGAGCTAGGTCGCTTGACCGTCCGTGAACGAATCGACCTGCTCACCGACGAAGGATCCTTCCGCGAGCGCGGGATTCTTGCTGGCGCCGGATTCTACGACGACCAAGAGCTGGTCGGCTTCCTGCCCTCCGGCACCGTCATGGGCACCGCGCGGATCGAGGGACGGCCCGTCGTCGTGCGAGGCGCCGACTACACGGCGCGGCTCAAGGGCGGCTCGGAGATGGAGACGAGCAAGCTCCGCGTCCATGGCGGCGGCGGCGACAAGACCGGTGACGCCGAGCGGATGGCGCTGGAACTCAAGGTTCCATTGATTCGCCTGATCGACGGATTCGGAGCAGATATTCGCGCCACGGCCCAGATGGGCCGCACCTACCTACCCGAACTGTTCTGGCCCGAACGCTGGGGCAAGCTGATGGCGGAGGTGCCGGTCGTTTCGGCCGCGCTTGGATCGGTGGCGGGGCTGCCTGCCGCCGAAGTACCCGCCAGCCACTTCGCCGTGATGGTTCGGGGTACGACCCAGGTCTTCGCCGGTGGTCCACCCCTCGTCGCCCGTTCGTTGGGCGAGACCATCTCCAAGGAGGATCTCGGCGGGTACGAGGTGCACGCGCGCAGCAGCGGCGTTGTCGACAACGATGTCGCCGACGAGGACGAGCTGTTTGACCAGATCACGGCGTTTCTCTCGTATCTCCCGACCAATGTGCATCAGATGCCGCCGGTAACCGAGACCGACGACCCGGTCGATCGCCGCGAAGCAGACCTGCTCTCGATCGTTCCCAGGCACCGGAATCGCGGCTACGACCCGCGCAAGCTCATCCAGCTGGTGGTCGACCGGGGTTCCTTCTTCGAACTGAATCGCTACTACGGCCGCTCGCAGGTCACCGGCTTCGCGCGGATCGGCGGGATGCCGATAGGGGTGCTGGGCAACGACCCGATGCACTACGGCGGCGCAATGGGCGCATCCGAGGCACGCAAATTCGAGAAGTTCGTCGACCTCTGCGACGTGTTCCACCTACCCATCGTGAACTTCGCCGACCAGCCGGGATTCCTGATCGGCCGACCCGGCGAGGGCGCGGGAACACTCCGCGCCGGCGTCCGCGCGGCGGCGGCAATCGACGACTCTCAGGTGCCCTGGGCCACGGTTGTGGTGCGGCGGCTCTACGGCGTCGCAGGCGGGGCTCATCAGGACTTCAGCCGCTTCTGTTTTCGAGTCGCCTGGCCGTCTGCCGAATGGGGCTCGATCCCGATCGAAGGCGGCGTCGCCGCAGCGTATCGACGGGAGATCGAAAACGCGGCAGATCCGGACGCTCATCGCGCCGAGATCGAGGAACGTCTGATCGCCCTACGCAGCGTGTTCAGCGCGGCCGAGGCTTTCGCCGTTGAGGACATTATCGATCCCCGCGACACCCGACGACTGCTCGCCGAATGGCTCGAGACCGCCTACGAAACTCAGCTCCCGGCACAGCTCGGCCTGCGCGTCCGCTACGGGATGAGACCATAATCACATGTGACGATGCTTGGCGGGACCGCAGCGCTGGCTGCAATCTGGTTGCTACTCGGCGTCGCCGCACTCTCCAACTGGCAGTCTGCGACATTGACCGCGCAGTTTGAAGCTGTTCCTCCAGAACACAACGAAACCGCATTCTCTGTCCTGCTGCGCTTCAGCGAACCCGTCCTGAGCGGCGCCGACACACTCGACTCTCGTGTCGTCACGGTCAACGGCGGAACCGTTACCGCTGTTCGACGCGTTGGTGATCGCTCGGACCTGTGGGCGCTGCGGATCGTTCCCGACGGACGATCCGCTGTTGGCATTCGCCTGAATGCCGACTGGGGATGTTCCCGAATGCAGGGGATCTGCACTCAGCACTTCGTCCCGTTGTCCAATCGACCCGAAGCGACGGTGGTTGGTCCGGCGGTGACTGCGGCGTTCCTCGACGCGATCAACCATCACAGCGGGCTGGACCGCGTTGCCGTCCGGATCGGGCTGAGTGAGCCGATTGCGCCGAACGCCCACGCATTTGCCACTCTCGCCCTTGGGGTGACTGGCGGCCGCGTTGAGCGGATGCGCAGGGTCGACGGCAGCGGAGAGCTCTGGGAAGCGACCGTAGTCCCTGAGTCAAGTGACGACCTCATCCTCAGCCTGGCGCCGCCCAGCGCTTGCGCCTTCGGCGATCTCGACTGCCTGGACCTGCAGCGACTTGCCGGCGGCGCAAGCCTCACGATTCCACCCGCCACGATTCATCTGACGTTCGACGACGGCCCGCATCCAGTGAACACGCCGATCATCCTCGACATCCTCAAGCGTCACGATGCTCGCGCCACGTTCTTCGTCGTCGGCCGGGCCGTGGCCGCGAATCCCGAGCTGATCCAGCGAATCATCGGCGAGGGCCACACGTTAGCTAACCACACCTGGGCGCATGACGATCTGATTGGGCTGAACCAGGAGGAGTTCGATCGGACGCTGCTGCGCACGCAGCAAGCGCTAGGCGAACACGCGACGCCCTGTTTTCGTCCGCCCAACCTGCGGTTCGACGACGAGACGGTGCGACGAGCCGCCAACCTGGGACTCAACATGATCTTGAACACCGGGGACACCAGCGATTGGAGGCGCCCAGGAGCAGCGGTCATCGCGGCGAACATCATTGCAGCCGCGGCACCCGGCGCGATCCTGGTCTTGCACGACGGAGGCGGCGACCCCAGTCAGACGACCCTCGCGCTCGACTTGGCCTTGACCTATCTCGGCCTCAAGCGCTACGCATTTGAGCCGGTTTGCGAGTAGCGGGTTACTCCCACTGCGAGCCATTGGGTGTGCCCGCTGTTGGCGCTATCGGGAAGTCGGCAGAAATCCAGGGCATCCGCGAGGTCAATCCGACCAACGTGCAGAATCGCGCCGGGTTTCTCTCGATCATCTCGGGTGTGACGGACGCCCAATACAGTTCCTGAGCCTGCACGTGATCGCGGACGAAGGGCATGACCAGCGTGACTCGCTGACCCTCGGAGGTTCGTGGCAACGCGCCGTGCCAGAGGCTTCCGTGCCAGGCAATCACGGAGCCCTTGGGC
The DNA here is from genome assembly GCA_965208665.1 of Dehalococcoidia bacterium. Taxonomy (GTDB): domain Bacteria; phylum Chloroflexota; class Dehalococcoidia; order Bin125; family Bin125; genus Bin125. The sequence goes on along the minus strand of CBDBPH010000002.1, from coordinate 102,993 downwards.
ACCTCGAGCACTTCGAGGTCGGGGTGGTCGTGGGCCTGCTGGTACTCGGGGGGTACGTTTTGGCCCCAGCGATGTGAGCCGGGCCAGACGCAGACGGCGCCATTCTCGCGGGTGTAATCGCCGGTGATCCAGTTGAGGTTGCAGTATTGCGCGGTGAGCGGCCAGGGCGTGGGGAATTTGTAGCTGTGGTCAGCGTGAATCGTCAGCGGCGGAGTCCGGGTGTCCTTGACCAGACCGGTGGTCTGGCTGATCTTCGCTCGCCAACCGAGCATGTAGGTCACCAGAGTCAACGGCACCGGCGAGGTCAACACTTCCTCAAACACCGGATCCTGCGGTAACAGGTGTTGGACCGTCTTGCCCAGACCGGGACGCCACTCGCGTTCGTCCGCGTCCGCGATTCGGAGGATCGCTGAACGGATACGATCGAACAGCTCCATCGGGGCGGCCTTCCCGGGGGGAATGACTGCGTAACCCTTGGTCTCCAGGTCGGCGATTTCCGCCTTGAGATCGTACTTCTCGATGTCGGCCTGAAGCCGCTGTTCGGCTTCCTTGCCTGCTGGAATCGGATCGTTAGCTAGTTTCGACGACGCCAATTCACGCAGGGCTGTGAGCTCCCGCTCGAGCGCCAGCGCATCTATTGCCATATCAATCCCCTCTCTTGGACGCCCGCAGGCTAGCGATCTGAGCGCCTAATGGGCTGGACGTACTAGACTGCGCGCGTTCGCCCTGGACGCGTGGCCGTCGCGCGCGACCTCACCGAGTGGAGCAGACATGAACATTGCCGAGCTGGGCAAATCCCCGCACGCCGACCCACTGGTCAAAACGATCCTGGAGCACGACCTGGCTCGCCACATCGTCGAGCTCGATGCCTACGGCTTCACCGTCATCCCGCCCGAGAAGATGGGGACCTCACCCGGATTCGCCGAGCGCCTGCGTGACGCGATCCTGAACACCTACCAGAAGCGACACGATGTCACCATCGACGATTGGCAAACAGCCGATCTGCCGGCCCCGAACGAGATGGCCTGGCAGCTGGTCGACGAGGACGACGTGATCACCGAGGCGGTACTCAATCCTGTGGTCCTGGCGATGGCTCGCTGGCACTGCGGCCAGAGCGCGATTCTGGGCGGCACGTCGTCGATCATCAAGCCTCCGCACGAGAAGAACTACCTGGCGATTCACAACGACACGCACGGCGTGCCCCCGCCCCAGGCTGCCTACACGCACCTGGTCAACACCAGCTGGGTGCTGACCGACTATGCCTCGCGTGAAGATGGTCCGACCGTGTTCGTCCCAGGATCTCACCGATGGGGCCGCGCGCCGGCGCCGCACGAGACCAATTTCTGGGAGTGGGAGGGCGAAGAGCGGCTCTACGAACCCGTCCCGATCGAGGCCAAGGCCGGCTCGCTTGCCGTCTGGGGCGGGAACACCTGGCACGGGGCCATGAACCGCGAGAGCACCGGGCTGCGCGTGACAATGGTCCTCGTCTGGCTCCGCTCCTACATGCAGCGTCTGCAAATGTGGGACGACGGCGCGGTCTCTCCCGAGCGGCTGGAACGCTACCCGGAGCTGCACAAGATCCTCGGCTACGACCATCCCTACCCGTTCCGTGAGCACGTCGACAAGGCGGACAAGATCATGGAAATGATCGCGCCCGGTCAGGACCAGTTCGCCTGACGGATCTTGAGGTTCAGGTCAGAAGTCTGTCGGCCAGTTCGACAAAATCACTGACGATGATCTCAGGCTGGTAGTCCGACACCTCCGTCGGGAGGCCGTAGCGATCCACGTAAGCCGCTTTGAATCCGCAGGTCTGTGCGCCCAGGATGTCGAACGAGTGCGCCGCGACCATCATGATCTCAGCGGGCTCGCATTCCAAATGCTGAATCGCCTTGCGGTAGATCCCCGGTGAGGGCTTGAACGCGCCCACCCGCTGCACCGAGATGATCGCGTCGAACGCAATGGGAACGTTGGTGCTCAACAATTCCTCGAGGTACGACTGCTCGCCATTCGAGAGCGCTACCAGCTGATAGCGCTCGGCCAAGGAGCGCAGCCCTTCGATGGCGTCGTCGTAGGGCTTCAGGTTCCGATACACACCCATGAACTCTCGAACAGCATCGTCGGTGTAGCTGACGTCGTTTGCTCTGAGCGTGTAGACGAATGCGCGGCGGCAGGTTTCGAGATAGCCGCTGTGCCCGAGCATTAGCAGGTTGTCCTGGTACTGCTCGATTCGCTGGCGGGCTCGCCATTGTGCGTAGAACGCTTCGCCGCTCATCCGAGAGCCGTGCGACGCCAGAAACTCGCCGGCAGGAGGCGCCAGGCTGCCAGTGAGGTTCATGACGGTGCCGAAGATGTCGAATGTCAGGTAGCGGACGCGAGCCAACGATTCTCGAGCCATGGCGTGACTTCCCTGTTCCAGTCCGGTCGCTTGGACATCGGCTGATGATGTTAGGGGCCAAGTGGGTCGGTTTGCCAGTTACGCCGCACCCAGCCGTCACAACATTTGTCACTTTGGTGGAGTATCAGTACCGGCTCGATACTTTGAGAGATTCATTACCAACGATACGGCCGAAGAGGCACGTCATAGCCGGACGCAACGGGAACGGCGCCGTAGAGTGGCTTGTTGGTCGGTCTGACGCTCGTCGCGACGGCTTGCAGCGGCGAAGGGCAGCGGTCCAGCCAACTGCAGACGGACTCTAGTCGGAGCCCCGCAACCGAGGGTCGAGCAAATCGCGCAGGGTGTCTCCGAGCAGATTGAACGCCAGGACGGTGAGCACGATCGCCAGGCCCGGGAAGATTGCCAGACTGCCCTGGCTGGTCAGGAAGCGTTGGGCGCCGCTCAACATTGAGCCCCAGGACGGGTCGGGCGGCTGTGTTCCGAGTCCGAGGAAGCTGAGGCCGGCCTCGGCGATGATTGCAAAGCCGATCGCGAGTGAACCCTGCACGATCACCGGTGCGAGGATGTTCGGTGCAATGTGCTGCAGGATGATCCGCCAGGTGCTGGCGCCACTCGATTCGGCGGCTAGCACGTACTCCATCTCCTTGACCGACAGGGTGCTGCCCCGCACCAGTCGGGCAAGTCCAGGGATGAAGACAACTCCAATCGCGATCATCACGTTGAAGATCCCGGTCCCCAGCACGGCGATGATGATCAGAGCGAGCAGCAACGCCGGAAACGCGTAGATCGCATCCATCACGCGCATCATCACTTCGTCTTTCCAACCGCCCAGGTAGCCGGCCAGCATTCCGTAGGGCATGCCGATGCTGACGCCGATCCCAACCGAGATCACGCCGACCAGCAGCGCTGTTCGCGCGCCGTGCACGATCCGCGAGTACGTGTCTCGACCGAGGTTGTCGGTGCCCAGCCAATGCGCGCCGGAGGGGCCCGAGAACAGCGCGTCGAAATCGGTGAAGATTGGATCGTGGGTTGCGGCCACATTGGTGAAGATCGCCGCGAACAGCACGATCAAGATGATGAACAGGCTGATCACCCCGGCCGGCCGGCGAGAGAAGCGTCGCAAGAACTCGCGCTCACGAGCGAAGCGCCTGGTTGTGTCCTCCCAGGGGACGGCGCCGCTACTCATAGCGAATCCTTGGATCGATGTAGCCATACGACACGTCGACCAGCAGGTTCGACATCGCTACGGCGAGCGCCAGCATCAAGGCCAGCGCCTGAACCGTGACCAGCTCGCGATTGAAGATCGAGTCGATCAGCAGCTTGCCAATCCCGGGCAGTGAGAAGACCGACTCGATGATGATCGCCCCGCTGACGATGTTCGAAATCTGCAGGCCGAGAATTGTGATCACGGGAATCATGGCGTTCCGAAATCCGTGGCGGAAGATCACGTTCCGCTCGCGCAACCCCTTGCTGCGCGCGGTGCGCACGTAGTCCTGTTGCAGCACCTCGACCATCGAGGCGCGGGTCTGACGCGCGAGGACGGCTGCCTGCGCGATTCCAATGGCGACTGCCGGCAAGACCATGCCACGCATGTTCTCGAGCGGGTCTTCGCGGAAACTGGTAAAGCCTAGCGCCGGGAACCAGCCGAGGTCGACGGCGAAGACCAGGATCAACAGCAGCGCCAGCCAGAAGTTCGGGATCGCGGCCCCGACCACCGCAAAGAACGTGCCCAGATAGTCGAACGGTGTGTTTGGCTTCGAACCGGCCAACAGGCCGATTGGCAGCGCCAGGATGACCGCCACAATCAGAGAGAGAATCCCCAACTGGATCGTCACCTCCAGACGGTCGGACACCAGCGCGGCGACCGTGTCGCCCGAACGTCTGCTTTCGCCGAACTCGCCCTGGAAGGCGTGGTACATCCAGTCGAGGTATTGGACGACGACCGGGCGATTGAGACCAAGCTCTTCGCGTAGCGCCTCGACCAGGTTGTAGTCCGCCTCGGGACCGAGGATCGCCAGCGCCGGGTCGCCGGGCAGCAGACGGATCGTGAAGAACGTGATCGCTGAAATCAGAAAGAGAACGGGAATAGTGGCGATGAGGCGGCGGATAATGTAGGTCGTCATCGGCGCTGGCTCTCACTTGGCGCGAAGTCTAGTGAGAATCGAACGCAGTCACAGGGTCGCTTCGAATTCACTAGCCTCACTTGAACGCCCCAGGACTAGCGCTAGGACCACTCATGAGAGAGCGAAACTATTGGACCCGCATGTCACGCAGGCGACTCTCGCGACGGTCTCTCTTGCGAGCCAGCGCCCGAGCCGGAGTCGGCGCCGCCGGTCTGGCCCTCGTGGGTTGCGGCGACGACGATGACGACCAGCCTGCGGCCGTCCAGGTACAGCAGCAGCAACAACAGGATCAACCACAGCCCGCCGCACAACAGCAGGCCCAGCAGCAGCAACAGCAGCAGATGGCCGAGCAGCAAGCTCAACAGGCCGCACAACAGGAGCAGCAGGCGCAGCAGCAGGCACAGCCTGAGCAACAGGCGCAGCAGCAGGCGGCCGCCCAGCAGCAGGCCCAACAACAGGAGGTCGCGCATGTTCCGACCGGCGAAGTGACCTGGCCGATGGTGGGCAACATCAGCGGCACCGAGGGCACGACCGGTACTGGCGGCGGCGATCACCAGGTGCTCTGGACGGTCTTTGACAACCTCGTCGGCTACAACGCCGACCTGACCCCGACCGAGAGCCGCAGCCTGGCCGAGGTCTGGGAGATTCCCGATCCGCTCAAGCTGATCTTCACGCTGCGGCCCAACGTGCCCTTCCACGACGGCGACACGTTGAGCTCGGATTCGGTCAGGCTGCATGTCGAGCGGGGTAAGAACCTCGACGGTTCCAACGTCAAGGCGGACCTCGCGGCGATCGAGACGGTCGTGGCCGTTGACGATCTGACCGCGAACTTCGAGATGAACGCCCCGTTCTCGCCGCTGTTGCGGGTCCTCGGCGACCGCGCCGGGATGATCACGGCGCCCAGCTCGCACGAGCGAATCAACGAAACCAACAGCCGAGAAGTGCCGGTCGGTACGGGCGCCTTCACCTACGTCGACGAAGACCTCGACGGCCCATACACGCAGGAGTGGTTCCCCGACTACTGGAAGCCGAACGCACCGCTGGTGGAGAAGTTGACCCTACTCCAAGGCGTCGCCGCGGCGCAGGTAACCAATGGACTGCTGACCGGTGAGTTCGATTTGGTGGTCGGCCCGCCGACGGAAGACCTGCAACGGATCGAGGAGGCGGGCAAGGCGCTCAGCATCAAGCCGACCAACGGCAACTCGTTCTTCTACATCAATCCCAACCTGCCACCCTGGGACAACGAGTACCTGCGACAGGCCGTCAATCACGCCATCGATCGCGACAAGCTGGTGCAGGTCCTCTACGACGACCTGCACACGCCCAACAGGTCGGGTTGGCTCGGTCCTGCCACCGGCGAGTTCCACGACCCGGACGAAGTGCTCGTCCAGTACGACCCCGACAAAGTGCGCGAGTACCTCGAACTGGCTGGTTACCCGGACGGTCTCGAGTACGACATGAACATCAACGACAGCAGCGTGGCCATTGCCCAGGCCGAGTTCATCCAGGCCAGCCTCGCTCAGTTCGGGATCAACATGAACATCGTCGTGCGGCCCAGCCCCGACTACTACATCGAGTGGGTGCAGAAGCAGACGGCCGTGATGATGGCCGGCATGTCGGTGCGAGCGGACGTCTGGCAGCAGATGGCCTTCGTGGCGCGGCAGGATGGTCCGTTCGACTTCGCCCTGCCGGAAGCGGACAAGGACGCTGAGCTGCAGGCCGCGTTCACGAAGGTCACCGAGGTCTTCGACCCGGCGGAACGCGTCGAGGCGATGCGTGAGCTGAACCGCATCCTCGAGTCGCGCGCCTACCACATCAAGCTGTACTTCGGCTCCTCTGTGATGGCGCACGACCCGAACCTGGAGTTCGAGCACTTCGGCGACGGTAAGCCGCACTTCGGCCAGGCCGATGTCAGGTGGCTCGCCTAGAAGGTTTAGTAGGGCGGTTCGAGGCCGAGTGCCTCGAACCGTTCGCGCATCGCTGCACGGGACGCTTCGGTAATCTGAGTTACCTCGTCCCACTCGTATCCGAGTTCGCGAAGAATTTCCTCCGCGTGCTGGTCGAGTTCGGGGGGCGGTCCTTTGACGGAGGGCGGAGTCTCGCTGAAATGGATCAGCGGACCGACAAACGGAATCGTGCCGATCGGCGGAAGCTCGACGTCGGTGATGTAGCCGTTGGCTCGCGCCTGTGGATCGTTCAATACATCGGCGTGACTGAAGACCCGGTTGGCGATGATTTCCGGCTGTGAGTCAAAGAAGGCTTCCCATTCGGATGTCGTGCGGGAGCGGAACGCGGCAGCGAGAACCGGCCGAATGGAGCGGGCGATCTGCGGATCGGTGGACATCCCGACCCGCTTCTGGACGCTGCTCCAACGCTCGTCGGTAGCAGCCTCGGGGATGCCGCCGAACTCGCACAGTGCCTGCCAGGCCGGTTCGGTCTTGGCGAATGAAATCGCCATCCATCCGCCGTCTTTGGTCTCGTAGATCGCCTCCATACCCGGCACGTTGGGGTGATGGGCGCCATCGCGCTCAAGCGTCTGACCGGTCAGGCCCGCGTGATTCAACTCCCATGACTGCAACCATATCTGCGCCCCATAGGCCGAGATGTTGACCTTCTGTCCGACCCCGTGACGTTCGCGCGCGAGCAGCGCTGTGACGGTGGCCAGCGCCAGTTGCATTGCCCCGGCCAAATCGGCGACGGTGACTCCCGCACGCATCGGGGGCCCATCGGCCTCGCCGATCATGCTCATCAATCCACCGCGCGCCTGGGCGGCGATGTCGGTCATCGGTCGGGCCGCCTTTGGGCCGCGCGGTCCGAAACCGTTGGCGAGCGCGTAGACGAGCCCCGGATTTCGCTCGCGGCAGGCTTCGTAGCCCAATCCCAGACGCTCGAGCGCGGCCTCGCGGTAGTTGCTGGTGAAGGCATCGGCGGTGTCGAGCAGACGATGAATCACCTCAAGACCGGCCTCGGACTTCGCGTCGAGGCTGATCGAACGCTTGCCCCGACTGGTCGAAGCGAACTGCGTGCCGACTGTGCCCGGCGGATTGGTGTTGTTCACGCCGCGTCCGTAGCGGCTGCCGTCGCCGCCTGGCGTCTCGACGCGGATCACATCCGCACCCATTTCGGCCAGGTAGCCCCCCGCGGCGGGCCCCTGGAGCGCCGTGGCCATCTCGATGACGCGCATACCGCTCAGTGGTTCTGTCATCGGCGTTCCGGCTTTCTGGGCAGTGGGTCCGCACGGGCGTGGTCGGAGGATAAGGGATGAACGGGAAAGGGATTTCCTAGCACGCATGCGTATTAGAAGCAATATCATCATTCGTACGATTGAACGTTTGTTGATCCGGATGGATCGGCGGCGATGAGTGGAGAACGAGATGACTGAACGAAGCTACTGGCGTCAACTGAGACGCCGCGAGCTGTCGCGAAGAGCGCTGCTGAATGTGAGCGCACGCGCCGGGATTGGCGCGGTTGGCCTGGCCCTGGTCGGCTGCGGTGACGATGACGACGATGCCCAGCCTGCCGCCGCCCAGGTCGAACAGCAGCAGGACCAGCAGCAGCAACAGGCGGCCACTCAGCCTGCGCAACAACAGGCTCAGCAGCAGCAAGTGCAGCAACAAACCGAACAGGCAGCGGAGCAACAGGCCCAGCAGGTCGAGCAGCAGGAACAGGCCGCCGCACAGCAACAGGAGCAGCAAGAGGCGGCACAGGCGCAGGCGACCGTCGCCGAACATGTCCCGACCGGTGAAGTGCGCTGGCCCATCTCGGGCAATGTCAGCGGTCTGGAAGGAACAACGGGTACCGGTGGTGGCGACCACCAGGTGCTCTGGCCGGTCTTTGACAATCTCGTCAGCTACGACGCTAGTCTGACGCCAACCGAGTCGAGGAGTCTCGCCGAGAGCTGGGAGATTCCCGACCCGCTGCAGGTCATATTCAACATTCGCCCGGGCGTGCTCTACCACGACCTGACCGAGTTGAGCGCCGACACCACGCGGTTGCACATCGAGCGCGGCCAGACGCTCGAGGGCTCGAACGTGAAAGCCGACCTCGCCGCGATCGCACGCGTCGATCCAGTGGACGAAACGACCGCCATCTTCGAGATGAATGCGCCCTTCTCGCCGCTGCTACGCGTGCTCGGCGACCGCGCCGGAATGCTGCTGGCGCCCAGCGCGTTTGATCAGTTCAACACACCGAACAGCCGCGAAGTGCCAGTCGGAACCGGCGCGTTTGTGTACGTCGACGAGGATCTTGACGGTCCCTACCGCCAGGAGTACTTCCCCCAGTACTGGCAGCCAGACGCACCTCACGTTGCGAAACTGACGATGTCACAATCGATCGAAGGAACGCAGGGCGTCAATGGACTGCTGACCGGCGAATTCGATTTCCTCCCCGGGGTCCCGCCCGAGGACTTATCCCGGGTGGAGGACGCTGGCAAATCGATCAGTGTGCGCGAGACAAACGCGCTGGGCTTCATCTACATCAACCCCAACCTGGGTGAGCCCTGGGACAACATCCACCTGCGTCAGGCGATAAACCATGCCATCGACCGAGACAAATTCGTCGAAGTGGTCTACGAGAACCTCAACACCGCAAACCATTGGGGCTACCTGGGTCCGGCACTCGTCGGAATCCACGATCCAGACGAAATCCTGATTCGCTACGACCCTGATCGGGTGCGCGAGGAACTGGAACTGGCCGGCCACCCGGACGGCTTCGGTTTTGACATGAATATTCCAGCGACGGCGATCACGGCTGCGGAGTTTATCCAGGCCAGCCTGGCCCCATTCGGAATCGACCTCAACATCGTGGTTAAACCGACGCCGGACTACTACCTGGAGTTCTTCGAGAAGAAGGTGAACACCTTCATGTCGGGCATGAGTGTGCGGGCCGACCCCTGGCAGCAGTTGGCCTTCCTCGGCCGCGCGGATGGTCCCTACGACTTCATGCTGCCGCCCGAAGACAAAGACGCGGATGTCCAGGCCGCGTTCCAAAAGGTGACCGAAATCTTCGAACCGGAGGCGCGCGCGGAGGCCTTCCGCGAGCTCAACCGAGTGATGGTCTCGCGAGCCTGGCACATCCACACGCACTACTGGTCGTCGGTCTACGCCCACGATCCGGCGTTGGAGTTCGAGCACTTCGGCGACGGCAAGCCGCATTTCGGGCAGAAAGACGTGCGCTGGGTGACCTAACAGGGCTCTGAACCGCATTGCTGCGCGCTCCCATCGATAGCCTGCGGAGCATCGTTCAGGTTGCGAGGGAGGACCCATGAGTTGGGAAGCTGAAGTCCTGGAGTTACAGCGCCGCCGCGAACTCAGCCTGCTGATGGGCGGCGAAGAGCGGGTCGAACGGCAGCGGCAGGCCGGCAAGTTGAACGTGCGTGAACGAATCGATGCACTGGTCGATCCGGGCACGTTCGAAGAGTTGGGCCAACTGACCGGCTATTCGGAGTACGACGGCGAAGAGCTAAGCAGCTACATGCCCTATCCGCTGGTCACTGGACTGGCGCGCATCGATGGAAGACGCGCCGTCGTCTGGGGCAATGACTTCACCGTACGCGGCGGGTCCGGCCGGGCGGGCGCGTCGGGCTCGACTAAAGGAAAGACCGGCTTCCTCGAAGAGCTGGCGTCCGAGTACCACCTGCCGGTCTTCCAGTTGCTCGATGGGGCCGGCGCCAACGTCGAGGCGATCAACTGGGGTGGTTTCACGTATCTGCCCAACGGCGCGGCCCAGTTCGTGCGCCTGGCTCATCTGCTCAACGAGGTGCCGGTGATGACCGCGTTGCTGGGCAGCGTGGCGGGCGGGGTCGCCGGCCAGGCGATGTTGAGCCACTTCACCGTGATGCCGAAGGACACGGCCGTGCTCTTCGCGGCCGGTCCGCCGGTCGTCAGGCGCGCGCTGGGCGAGGAGATCACCAAGGAGGAGCTGGGCGGCTCGCAGGTCCACGTGCACGAGTCCGGCGCCGTTCACAACGAGGCGCAGGATGAAGCCGACGCGATGCGGCAACTGAGAGAGGTGTTCTCGTACCTGCCGGACCGCGCCTCGGACGTTCCTCCGGTTCGCACGTCGCACGACTCCGTCGAGCGCGCGGAGGAGGAACTGCTGTCCATCGTGCCGCGCAGCCGGACGCGTCCGTATTCGATGCACCGTCTCGTTGAACTCGTGGTCGACGATAGTCGCTTGTTCGAAATCCAGCCCGACTTCGGGCGCTGCGTGATCACCGCGCTGGCTCGGGTCAACGGCATGCCGATGGGGATTGTGGCGAACAACCCGCGCCACATTGGCGGCGCGCTCGACCGTGCCGGGGCGCAGAAGGTTGAGCACTTTCTGGAGTTCTGCGATCTGTTCCTGCTGCCGGTGGTGTTCTTCGTCGATGTGCCTGGCTTCATGGTCGGCAGTCGCGCTGAGGCGGCGGGCACGATCAAGCAGGGCATGCGAGCGCTCTGGGTTGCCAACAACCTGCGCGTGCCGTCGATGTGCGTACACATCCGCAAGTGCTACGGCATGGCCGGCAACATGACCGGCAACCCGCGGCGCTCGAACTATCGAATCGCCTGGCCGAGCGGCGAGTGGGGATCGATTCCGATCGAAGGCGGCGTCGACGCGGCCTTCCGCCGCGAGATCGCCAACGCCGAAGACCCGGTCGCCAAACGAGCCGAGATCGAGGCCCGCTTCCGTGCGATCGCCAGTCCCTTCCGCACCGCGGAAGCATTCGGCGTCGAGGACATCATCGACCCGCGTCACACCCGCCGCTACGTGGCTGATTTCCTCGATCTCGCCTACAGGGCGCTGTCTACCATGACCGGCCAGCCTCGCGGGATGGGCGTGCGCCCATAGCGACGAGCCTCAGGTCAGCCAGAGTGCTGTTGCGAGCTGACTTGAACAACGTGGCTGTCGAGGTTCGCACCCGCATCCGCCATGCGGGACATCGAACAGCCGGCTCGCATCCCGCTGGGTCGAACGTGGTGGACCGTCGTGTACGGAACTACGAATTTTGTGTGGGAAGTTCTCATCTAGGGCTTCGTTCGGCTCCTCAGAGGACGCGTGGGTCGCTTCTTCTCGTTCCACTCTCTTCTTCAATCAGTCTGGTGGAGGGAGGATCCAGGACTTGGGGCCAATGCCTTGCGGCTCGGATGCGAGGTCTACGTCTGGGTCGATGAGGCGATGACTCGCACGTCCGTTGAGACTCACGAGCGCGTCGGCCTTGACTGTGACTTGCCTGCCTTGTTGGGCATGGTGGTCTCGAATGAAGTGGGCCGCGGCGAGTATCAGGTCTGGCTGGGTCGTCATGCGCTCGGCCTGCAGCAGACTGAGGTACGTGACCGGGGATTCGATCCAGCTGCGACCTTGAGCGTCTGTGACTCGGTACTCGACGTGGCCGACTTTCTCCGTCAGCAGAACGCGCCAGGAGAATCGGTAGCCTTCCTCATTCCATTGCACCCCTCCCGGATAGAAGTAGTGACGGAGCGGGACCACGATCTGCACGACCAGTACAGCGAGCGCAATCAATACGGCTAGTCGGCTCAAGATGGACGGACCGCGCGATGTCATTCGAGTTGGAGACATCTCTAGGCGGCTTGTTGATTGAATCCTTGCGCGTGCGGCCACCCGCCGTGGCCAATCGGGTGAGAAGAAGATCAGCGACGCGGCGATCATCATGTAGGGGAACACGCCAATCATGAAGAGCTGGCCGGTGATTAGGTGGAAGACGAGCAGGACGGCGAAGGCGAGCGGTCGGGAGCGGCCCCAGAGCAACCAGGCGACGATCGTCAGATCAAACGCGGCCCCCGCCCAGCTGAAAGCGTAGGCAACCCACACTTCGTCGAGCAGTGGCCCAACAACTGGCAAGTGTGCGTGTTGCGGGAGCCAGAAGCGCAACGGGGCGGCATTGACGATCCAGTCGTGATTGAGCTTTGCGAACCCGGCGAAGAAGTACACCAGCGCAATCTGGATGCGCAGCGCCCAGATCGTCCAGGCCGGCGTCCAACCAGAGCCGTTCCCGCGGCGAGCGTCCAACGACCAGGCGCGGTCGTGAGGTATGAAGGCAAGCAACAGTGCTGCCAGCGACATGAAGTAGTAGTGATTCAGATACGTCGTCTTGTCGATCAACTCGATATAGGTGAAGCCCAGGGCAAACAGGATGAGTGACGCCCGGGCGTGCCAACCGAGGATGATCGCGACTGACAACACGCCGAGCGCCGCGAAATGGAGATGCATCCACGACGCAGGCCAGGCTCGGACCCATTCGAATCCGACGTATGAGAAATGGTGTAGCGGGTCGACGTAGAGCTGGTCGATCCAGCCGTAGGCGAAGAACCGGATGATCGCGAGCAGCGCCACGACCCCGAAGGCGATTCGGAACACGGATATTGACGACGCGTCCACCGGCTCCGATCCGCGACGATGGAGGAAGTCGATCGGACGCCACAGCTCAAGCGTCCCGAGGCGGAGTCCCCGCGCGATGTCTGTCGATGGAAGAGCAGTCAGCGCCATCCGCTCAAAATCCTGCGCCTGGCCCGCTAGCTGTCGCCGTCGTTGTCGCTAAAGCCGATAGTGACGCCGAGAAGGCTCACAATCTCCGCGTTCAGCACAATCTGGACGGCTTTGATCGCGTCGCGGGCCTCGGCGACTGCGTCGGGGTCACTCTCAAGCACCTGCCGGAGCGGCTGACCATCGCCCTTCAACGACTCGATAGCGCCGATGGCGTCCACGAGTGCGTCGCGCATGCGTTGGTCGGCGTCCTCGGAGAGCTGCGCAATCAAATCCGAGATGCCCAAGCCGTCAGTATCGCCGAGATACGTGTCCTGGATGCCGCGCACATACTGTGCCAGGTCGTCCACACCGGCGCCGGCACTTCCTTCAGGTATCACGCTGAGATCGGCTTCCGGTTTGGTGATCCCTAGCGCAACGCCAAGCTGCATGTCGCCAATGGTTTCGGTCAGGAACACAGGGACGCGGACGAGGTCGGCGATGGCGAGGTTCTCCGCAATCGCCCGATTCCCAGTGCCAGAAAACGCTGCGCCGTACGCTCCGGCCCAGTCGTCCGAGGCCTGTTGAATCGCATCCGCGATCACACCGGAGAGCGCGGTCAGGTACGGCCCGTACACGTCGCTCCCCGATCCGAGCCGACTCAGCACAACCTCATCATCGGCGAAGAGCAGGTACTCCAGGGCACCGAAGCCTCGTTGGTCGGCGGCAAAGGACTCGCGCACATCCTCGGCAGCAACGGCATCCCTGGTCAGCGTCTCGTCGATTTTCTCCGGACTGATCGGCCACCAACTGACGAGCGACGGAATGCGCAGCTCCATCACCGGACCAAAGCTGTAGGCCTGGAGTCGGCTCCAGGCCGACCGCGCCTCGCGCCAGGCCTCGCGCGCGGCGTCGAGTCGGCCGGCCGTCGGATCCGAAGCCAGGCGCGTAACACGTTCGTCGAGCGCCTGCGCCGCGACCGCCGCTACTTCATAGCGAGGCGCGATCACCTGTTCGGCCAGTGAAGCCGCGACATCTCGTCGCGTGACGTCGTTTGAACAGGCCGACACAGACAGCGTGACGACCAATACGACGATCGACAGCATTGCTGTGAACCGTCCTGAGGGGTTGAGAAAACGAGATGCCATGGACAGTCCGCTCGAAGATTAGAGGGAGTTGATGAAGTCGATCAGGGCCTGATGGTCGTCAGCCGACATGTTGCGGAACGCTTCGCGCGACATCTCCGCCTCGCCGCCATGCCAGAGGATCGCCTCTGCCACTCCGCGAGCCCGGCCGTCATGCAACAGCCGGTTATGTCCGTTGACGGCCTCGATCAAACCGATCCCCCACAGCGGCGCCGTCCGCCATTCCGAACCGGCCGCGTCGTGTACGGGTCGATCGTCGGTCAACCCGGGGCCCATGTCGTGCAGCAACAGGTCGGTGTAGGGCAGGATGACCTGTCCGCTCAGCGCCACGATCTCGTGCTCGCCCGTGGTCATCCTGGGCACATGACAGAGATGGCATCCAGCGGCGAAGAAGAGCTCCGCGCCGTCCTTGCGATCGCGATAGCCGCGCGCCGCCGGCACAGCGAGGGTCTGCGAATAGAAGACCACCGCCTCGAGCCGGTCGTCCGAGACCTCGGGATCGCCGCCCGACAACGCCTCGTGGCAGGCCGTCTGCGCCTCAGGACAGTTCTGCTCGGCATGAATACTCGACGTGATCCCGATATCACCGAGGAACGCATTCGCCGACTGCCGGCGGACGCTGGGCACGCTCGCCTTCCAGCCGAATCGCCCCACGTCGAACTGACCCGTGTCCGGATTCCAGATCATGTGGATTCGGCCCGAGATGCCATTGCCGTCCTCGTCGTCGGGATCGGCGAGCAACTCCAGGATCTCGACCGGAATTGCCTCCAGCAATCCGACGCCGAAGACGCTGGGCGCAACCCGCGGAGAGATCTGCAGCGCCTCGTGCGGGGGACCGAAGGCCGGGTCGCCGATTTGGTAGCTGGGCTTGAGCAACGTGTACGTCGTCCCGTCGGCGTATGAACCCTGGATCTCGACGTAGGTGATGACCATCCGGCCCTCAGGCTCTACCCGGTGGATGGCGCGATCCTGAAGCTGTCCGCCGTAGACCGGATCGGGAACCGGCCCGCCCTTCGGCGCGGCCAGCGAATCTGGTGCGAACAGATCGCGGAACTCCTCCGGCAGCGACAGGCGAAGCAGCAAGCCGCGTTCTGGGTCGTCGTCGGAGAACGGAGGGCGGCCGCGGCCGTCGAGCGCATGGCAGCTCGAGCAAGACTGGGCGTTGAATGTCGGCCCCAGTCCGTCGCGGGCCTCGGTCGAGGCCGGCGCGGTCACCCAGTTCTGCTCGAAGAAGCTGTCGCCCACTTCGAATCGTCGGCGCTGCTCACGGTCCAGGTTGCGCGCCGAGAACGAAAAGGCGTTGCGGGTCACGTTCGTCGCGGTCGTCTCGCCGCCACTGAACAGGTTGGCGGTGTCGTCGGGCGTTAAGCCCAGCGGTCCGCCCTCGACTCCGCCGTCGGAACAGACAGTGGAGGCGAGGGCGGTGATCAACAGCGCGAACATGATCCCGATGCCTGCGGCGATGGCGCGTCGTTTGGCGGCATATCGCCCAGGCATCGAGCCGGCGCCGGTCCTACGTCACATTGATGCTGACGCCAAGCGCCTCGGCGGCAGCGACGATCTTGTCGGTCTGGTCTTCCAGCGACTCAATCGTGGTCAGCACGGCGCGGCGGCCAGCATCAGAGTTGGGCAGGTCGGCGATCAGGTGCGCGTCGAAGGGCGACGGAATCGCAGTCGCGTAAGCGACGCTGGCCGCGATCTCCATGGTCAACTGGTTGGCCAGTTCAGGCTCTTCCTGACGAACCAGGTCGACGATGCCGGGTCCAACGAGCGCGCCGAAGTCACCCAGCCAGACGTTCTGAATACCCTTGGCGTTGGCGATGATGTCGTTGACCGTGTTGTCCGAGAAGCAGGAATGCTCGTCTTCCTGTGAGCGGGCTTCGTAGGCGACGACCATGCGCTCACCGGCGAGCTCGCCGCGCGACAGTTCGCCAATACCGGTGATGATCTTGACCAGCGCTTCATCCGTGTCTAGGTCGAGGAACTCGGCGCGGTAGTTGCTCGAACTGCCAGGGGCCCAGGCGTCGACCATCGACTGCAGGTCGTCGATCAACAGGTCGGTCACAACCATCAGGTAGGCGGCGCGCCGGTCGGCATTGGCGTTGGTCGTGTAATCCTCGATCGGGCGGTCGCCGGGGCCGTCGTTGTTCATGTCCTGGCCCCAGAGCAGGAACTCAATCGCGTGCCAGCCGGTCGAGACGTTCTCCTCGCCGCCCACTTCGTTGAGGCCGATGAGCAGATCGGTGGTGATCTCCGGGTACTCATCAACCATGTTGATGATCCCGGCGCCGGGGTTGCCCTCGACGTAGTCAACGTAGGACTCGTCCATCGGCCACGCGTTGAGCTGGCCTTCAGGGCCGTCTTCCTCGTTGTCGATCGGGCCGTCGTAGAACCGGTAGGCCTCGGTCGGACCGTAGTCGTCACGTGCGGTGAGCCAGGCCCGCTTCGCCCCTTCGAGAGTGGAGGGGCTCGGGTTGTCGAGGAACGCGTGGATCGCCTCGCGCATCACGACAGCACTGTTGAGACTGAGCACATACGTGTGATGCACCCCGTCAGCGTAGTGTTCGACCACATCTGAAGCCGAAACGTCCGGCGCGTCGTCTCCAGAACAGGCTGCGAGCGCGATGGCGGTGATCAAGGGAATCGTCAACAGTGACAACCTGAACCGCGAAAGGCGGCGAATCTGAGCATGCATGGGCAGGGCCTCCTCACGGGATATGGATGGTGTTCGCTCACTGAGAGATTCTACAGATATTTGCAATCTATGCAACTTTATGAGGAATTAGGGTCAAAGGCGATAAGCTCTTGCCAGCAGTCTTGTGAGCGGCGCGGACGGCGACGAGGTCGCCCGACTCGCGACCCTGTTTCAACAGAAAGCGATACCTGACTATGGCAACAGCACAGGCGCCGATCAGCGAGCCGGTCGTCCAGTTTGTCTTCTTCAGGCTCGATCGGGCCTGGCGCAGACTCGACGCAGAGACAAGAGCAGACTGCCGCGACCAGTTTCTTCGCACTCTGAGCGAGACCGAGGGACTGGTTCCGTTCCACTCGTTCAGTCTGATGGGCATCCGCGCCGACGCCGACTTCATGCTCTGGCGAACGTCGGATGGACTGGAGTCCCTCGAGGAGACGTTGAGCACGCTGCTTTCGACCGAGTTAGGCAAGTACCTGGACGTGAGCTACTCGTACTTCGGTCTACTGCGACGCTCCACGTACGGTCAGGCGCGGACTGAGCAGGATCACGCTGAGGAAATCGCTGACAAGCAGCGCTACTTCGTCCTCTATCCGTTTACCAAGACGGTCGAGTGGTATCTGTTTTCGCGCGAAGACCGTGGCAAGATGATGGGCGAGCACATCAAGGTGGGGAGGACCTATCCCAACATCTCGCAGATCCTGCTCTACTCAACCGGACTCGGTGACCAGGAGTTCATCGTCGGCTACGAGACGGAGTCGCTGACTGAGTTCCAGGATCTCGTGACGGACTTACGCTCTACCGAAGCGCGGAGGCACACGTTGGCGGACACGCCAATCTTCACCTGCGTTCATCGGTCTCCCGAGCGCATTCTGGAACTGCTCGGCTGATGACGAAACGCAAGGGCGTCCTGCTGATGGCCTATGGCACGCCGGGCAACCTGGACGAAGTCGAACCTTACTACCGAGACATTCGCGGCGGTCAGACGCCACCTCCCGAGGCTGTCGCCGATTTGACGGAGCGCTACCGCCGCGTCGGCGGCAAGACGCCGCTACTGGAAATCACCAATCGCGTCGCCCGAAAGCTGGAGGCGCAACTCAAAAGCTCCCGTCCCGACGATCGCTGGAGCGTGTACGTCGGGATGAAGCACTGGCATCCGTACATCGCAGAGGCGATGGATCGCATCGCCGGCGACGATATAGACGAACTGGTCGGTCTGCCGTTGGCGCCGCACTACTCCATGCTCAGCATCGCCGGATACGAGAAGCTGGTGCGCCAGGCGCTCGATAGTCTTCCTAACCCGCCGCGGACCACATTCATTCAGAGCTGGCACGCCAACCCGCGCTTTATCAACCTGATTGCGCAACGAATCGACGACGCCCTTTGCCGGATCGAGGCGGATCCGGCCCAAGTGGAGGTCGTGTTTTCGGCGCACAGCCTGCCGGCGAGGATTGTCAACTCCGGCGACCCGTATCCCAAGGAGTTATTGGATAGCGCCGGAGCCGTGGCGCGAGCGGCAGGACTGTCATCCTGGCGGTTCGCCTATCAGAGCGCGGGCAGAACGCCGACCCCGTGGCTCGGCCCGGACATCGTCGACACCATCGACACGATCGCTGCCGAGGGTCGGACTCACATTCTCTCGGTGCCGTTTGGCTTCGTCTGCGACCACCTGGAAATCCTCTACGACATCGACATTGAGGCCATAGAGCGAGCCGCCGAATTCGGTATCAACTTGTCGAGAATTGAGATGCCCAACGATGATCCTGAGTTCATCGAAGTGCTGTACGAACTGGTAAACAACGGCTCCGGCGCAAGAACCTCCGACATTGCCGTTTAGTCCAGTTGTCAATCGCGATTCCATTGGATTCGATTGTTGCAGTTTTTGTCAGATTTAGTGATATACCAATAGTGACTCCGCCGTTTGAGAATTTCATCACGAAGGACAAGGCCGATGCGACACGTCATGACCGGGCAGCGGCGAGGTGGGTTGTTGATTGGGTTGATGATTGGTCTCGCAGTTCTGGTCGTGGCATGCGGGGAAGACGAGCAGGCCCAACCCACCGAACAGCAGACGGCCGTACAGCGGACTCAAGAGGCTGAGCCGCAGACAACCGAGAGCCAGGCTGCAACCCAGCAACAACAGGAGGAAGCCTCGTCAGATTCGACCCGGCAAGCCACCGAAGAAGAACGGGCACAGGCCGAGCCCCAGCAGCAGGACGAGCAAGCGACTGTCGACGTTGCTGAACAGCAGGATCAGTCGCAGCCTGATGCCTCTGATTCCACCGATGAACGCGCCGAGGAACAGCAGCAAAGCGATTCCTCGCAGCAGCAGGTGGCGACGCAGCCCACCACCCAGGATCAACAGGGTCAACAGAGTCAGCAGGGCCAGCAGCAGATGGTACCGGAAGAGTCAGTGCTCGAGGGGACACGACTCATCACCCTGTTCGGTGACATCACGGAAATCGTCTACGCGCTGGGCGCGCAAGAGTATCTGGTCGCCCGCGACACCAGCTCCATCTATCCGCGGGAGGCGGAGGAACTCCCGAATCTCGGGTTCGCCGGCGCGCTCAACGCTGAGGCGATTCTCAACCTTGAGCCGACCTTGATCATTGGGACGCCGATGGCCGGCCCGGTTGAGGTGCTTGAGCAGTTGCGGCAGGCCGGGGTCGAAGTGCTGATCATCGAAGACCTCAACGGCCTCGATGCGCCGCAGATCAAGATTCGTTTCGTCGGCCAGGCGCTCGGCATTCCCGAGCGAGCGGAAGCGCTCGCCGTCGATGTCGAGAAACGCATGGAAGCGGTTATGGCTGCGGCCGAGAACGACAAGCCTCTGCGCGTGATGCACATCTACATCCGTCGAGGCGGCTTGCAGCTCGTTTCCGGGGAAGGCAATAAAGCGCAAGCGATCATCGAGGCAGCGGGCGGCGTCGACGCCGCAGCCGAGGCTGGTATTGTCGGCTGGTTGCCGCTCACGCCCGAGGCGTTGGTCGCGGCTGATCCCGACGTGTACCTCGTGATGGATCGCGGCATCGCGGTAGTCGGCGGGATCGAAGGGCTGTTGGAGATCCCCGGCATGGCCGAGACCACGGCAGGCCGAGGCCAGCACGTGATCTCGATGGCCGACCTATACCTGCTCGGCTTCGGACCGCGCCTCCCCGAAGCGATCGCCGACCTGGCCCAGTTCCTGCGCGACATCCAGGAACAGGTCCTGGAGAGCGATTAGTCCCGCGGCCGCCATCGCCGGCTGGCGAAACGGCGTGACCGCTCGAGAGGGACTGCTCTGCTTCGCTAACTCGGGGATCCAAGTCCTCATGCGCGCCTGCGAGGGCGCCGCTTCGTCTCCCTATTGCTTCACCGCGACGATCACGACGGCGCCGAGCTGGTCGGCGTAGCGCCGGAAGACCGAGCGCATCGCACGGATCCGGCGGCGGGCTGCTGGTGTCCGAGCTACATTCCAGACGAACCTCAACGTGCCGGGCAGGCCTTCGTCGCGTATCAGGCGGCGTGGTTCGAGCAGATGCATTGGGGCGCTGACCTGGATCTCCACCTGCAGACCGTGTTCTTCCAACAGCGAACGCCACTCGCTCTCCGTAAGCGGTCGAGCACCGACGTGAATCGCGTCAGAAAGAGCCTGCTGAATCTCGTCTTTGAGCTCCGGCGACAACGTGTCCGGCTTGAGCGTGAGCTCATGGATGCCGTAGCGTCCGCCGGAGCGAAGAACTCGCACGGCCTCAGCCACGACTTCTGTCTTTAGCCGTGCGGTCTGCATGGTCAACATCGCCTCCCCATAGACCACCGATGCCGACGCATCGGGCAGTCCGGTCTCTTCCGCCCGACCGACGAGGCAGAGCTGTTCGTCGCCTTCGAGGTAGCCGCGCACCTGTTCCGCAGCACGCTCATCGCGCTCGACCCCGATGTAGGACTGTGGTCGGCGACTCAGCGTCGACCTCGCCGTTGCGCCGAGACCCGGGGCAAACTCCACGACGTCGTCGTCCGGCCCGATATCGATCCCGTCGAGCATTTGCTTGGTCAGTTCAAGCCCACCCGGCCTGAGCACGCGCTTCCCCATCTGCGCGAGCAACCAGTGTCCCGGCATCCGCTGGTAATCGAGACCGCGACCCGGGAGTGAAGGGTCGATGTCATGCTGACTCATCTGTCGCTCTCTCCAGCGCAGGGTCCGCAGGAATCGCCGACTCGGGATCAGATTCATGCTCCGAATCAACCTGCGACGGTTGGTCTGGCAACGCATCTTCTAGCCGCCAGATTGGCCGGACGATGAACGACAGGATCGCGAAGGCGGCCAGCGTGAGTCCGGCGAGGATGTACATGAAGCCCATCCCGCGACCCTCGCCGACGCCAATAATCTCGCCGATACTGCCCGCAAGCGCTCCGCCCTCGACCAGTAGCGGTTCGAAGACGCCGTCAGCCAGCGGGCCGGCGACGATGATCCCCGTCGACTGCGCCACGACCCCAATCAGCACGCGTAACGCGAAGACTCGACCCAGTACTTCCGGAGCGGCCTTGACCTGCCAGATGACCCGATTGAGACCGATCGCGAACACGAACGACGCGCCGATGATGAACACGCCGGCCGCAGTTACGACCAGACTCTCTGAGACACCGGTGATCACACCGCCGACCCCGGCCAGGATCATCGAACCGAGAATGCCGTTCATCCTGCGTTTCGGACCGCCCCAGGCCGCGAGTAGCACGCCCGCAACCAGCGATCCCACGCCAAAGCAGGTCAGCACGGCCGCCGCGCCGGCCTCGTCGGAAATGGCGAGCGATAGCGGCGTGGCCAGCGCATAGCCGATGCCCGGCAAAATCAGCATCGAGGTAGAAACAAAGAAGATCAGCATCAGGAACGGTGGCCGTTCGACGATGTAGTTCACGCCGAAGCGGAATTCGGCCCAGACCGACGCGCCTGCTTCCTGCAACACTCGCGCCGGTTGCGGAATCACCGACAAACCGAGCACGACGATGCTGACCCCGAAAGTGACGAAATCGACGACGAAGACGGCGCCCAGACCGAGGCCAAGGAAGAGCGGGACCGCAAGCACCGGCGCGAGGATGATTTCGAACGACTGCAGCATCTGGGTGACGCCGGCCGCCCGGCCCAGTTGGTCCTGGGGCATCAGCATCGGCGTGCTGGCGTCGAGCGCGGGCAGGATGAAGGCGCTGGCGACGCCGTTCGCGACCAGTGCGATGTACAGGTGCCAGATTTCCAGCGAGTCGGAAAAGTAGAGCAGCGCCACGATGATCGTCGGTGCCGACGCGCCGGCGTTGGCGAAGATCATCACCCAGCGCCGATTCCAGCGATCGATCAACGGTCCGACAAACAACGACGCGACGCCGAGCGGCAGAATCGCAGCGAAGAGCATCGTCGTGTAGTCCGCAGCGCTGCCGCCGACCTCATCGCTGAGCACCCAGAGGCCGAGTCCGAACCGGGTCATTCCCGAGCCGAGCGTGGAAACGAGCTGGCCGCCTGCCAGGGCGAAGAACGCTCGATGGTCGGTGAATCGCGGCATGTCGGGCCTGCCTAGCTCCGATTAACAGAGTTTATGTGGTATTAACCAAGAAATGCAAACAATTCCCACGGCAACCACCTCTCTCGTTTGGTTGCGGATGCCCTCCCGGGCGACTGGGGTTGCAATCTGCGTGCTGCTCCTGCTGCTGGCCGTGGTCGCGAGTCTAGCGTTCGGCAGCCGCCAGGTCGGACTCTGGACTTCGGTCGAGTCGCTGTTCAGCTACGACAGGACGCTCGCTGATCACATCGTTGTCAACGCGCAGCGACTGCCGCGGACTGCGATCGGACTACTGGCTGGCGCCGCCTTGGGCGTCGCGGGAGCACAGATTCAGGGCGTGACCCGCAACCCCCTTGCCGGGCCCGGAATCCTGGGCATCAACGCCGGAGCGGCCTTGTTCGTCGCCATTGGCATCTTCCAGCTCGGGATGGAATCGATCTCGACCTACGCCTGGATGGGGTTGGCTGGCGCCGGACTGACGGCCATCGTCGTCTACGGAATCGGACAGGGCGTTGGCGCCTCACCCTCCCCGATTCGCCTGGTCCTGGCCGGCGCCGCCCTGACCGGCCTGCTCACTTCGATCACGACGGCGATTCTGCTGCTGGATCTCGCGACCCTCGACGAGTTCCGCTTCTGGGTCGTCGGCTCGATCAGCGGACGCGACGCTGACATCGCGCGGCAAGTCACGCCATTCGTCGTCGTCGGACTGCTGCTCGCCGCGTTGACCCCACGCTCACTGAACGCCATCGCGATGGGCGACGAGGTCGCCAGGTCTCTCGGCGTGAGCATCCGCCGCGACCGCGCCCTCGTGATCGCCTCGGTCGTCTGCCTCGCCGGCGCGGCAACTGCCGCCGCCGGGCCGATTGCATTCGTTGGACTCGCCGTGCCCCATGCGGCGAGGGCGCTCACCGGCCCTGACTACCGCTGGATCGTTCCCGTCTCGGCCGTGCTGGGCGCTGCCCTGATGCTGGGCGCGGATGTCGTTGGCCGCTTCATCGTGCCGCCAGGCGAGCTCCAGGTCGGTATCGTCACGGCGCTGATCGGGGCGCCTGTGTTCATCGCCGTGGCCCGCTCGCGACGGGTGGTGCACCTGTGACGATCGCCGTCATTGGCGAACGAACCCGCCGACGCCGCAGGTCTCAACGCCTGGGGCTGACCCTCGTTCTTGCGCTGCTGATTGCGTTCATCGCTTCGCTGTCGCTCGGCGTGGCGTCGGCGTCGATTGGCGATCTGATCCCGTCGTTCCTGGGAAATGTCGATGAGCAAACGTCATTCGTCGTCAACCAGCTCCGCCTGCCCCGCGCACTCACCGGTGCCCTGATCGGCGGCGCCCTGGGACTGTCCGGGGCCTACTTCCAGTCAATGGTGCGCAACCCGCTCGCCTCGCCCGACGTGATTGGCCTGACTGCCGGCGCGAGCGCGTTCGCAGTGCTCGCCATCGCCGTCTTCGACGCCGGCATGCCCACGATCTCCTTCGCCGCGTTGGTCGGCGCTGCGCTCGGCGCCATCTTTGTCTACGGGTTCGCCTACAAGCGCGGAGGCACCAGCACCGTGCGGATCGTGCTGGTCGGGATCGGAGTCGCTGCTGGATTCACGGCGCTCATCTCCTATGCAATGGTCCGCGCCAACTTCTTCGAGGCCGCCGTGGCTCAAGCCTGGCTCGCCGGGTCGCTCAACGGTAGTGACTGGAGCGATGTGCTCGTCATGGCCGCGACGGTCGTGCTCGCGCTGCCCCTGTTCGCCTTCGCCGCGTGGCGGTTGCGTGCGATCGAACTCGGCGACGACGTTGCCAACTTGCTGGGCGTGGGCGCTGAGCGCTCGCGCGCGTCCATCGTGCTCGCCAGCGTCGTCCTCGCGGGCGTCTCCGTGAGCATCGCCGGACCCGTCGCCTTCGTTGCCTTTGTCGCGGCTCCCATCGCACGGCAACTCGCCTCAAGCAGCACGGCGCTGGTCGCCTCCGCCCTGATCGGCGCGATTCTCGTCGTCACTGCCGACCTGATCGGACGTCTCGTCGTCGCTCCGAACGAACTGCCGGTTGGCGTGCTCACCGGCGTCGTCGGCGCCCCCTACTTGCTCTGGCTGCTCACCCGCATGAGCAGAATCTCAGGTCTGTAGCGATGAACGATCTCGACATGGCAGAACACTCGCTCCCGCCGACGGCCGCCAACGGACTACTCCGTCAGGCGAGCCATCCCACGCTGCGAGCCAACGAGATTGACCTGAGCTACGACCGCGAGATCGTGGTCCACGAGCTCTCGGTTGAAATCCCGCAGGGCAAGATCACGACGATCGTCGGCGCCAACGCGTCCGGTAAATCGACGCTATTGCGGGCGCTGGCCAGGCTGCTGGCGCCGGTGAGCGGTCGTGTCTATCTCGGAGACCGCGAGATCCAGCGTCAGCGCTCGCGCGACGTCGCGCAACAGCTGACCTTGCTACCGCAATCGCCGATTGCGCCCGACGGCATCACTGTCTCCGACCTCGTCGCTCGCGGTCGCTATCCCTACCAGTCGCTGCTGCGACCCTGGTCGTCCGACGACACGAGAGCCGTCGCCGCGGCGATGGAGGCGACCGGGGTCACCGACCTCGCCGAGCGCCCGGTCAACCAACTCTCCGGTGGACAGCGGCAACGGGTCTGGGTGGCGATGGCGCTGGCCCAGGAGACCCCGCTGCTGCTGCTCGATGAGCCAACGACCTTCCTCGACCTGTCTCACCAGATTGAGGTGCTCGATTTGCTCAAGGAACTGAATCAGGACACCGGCCAGACCGTGGTGCTGGTTCTGCACGACCTGAATCTCGCCAGCCGCTACAGCGACCACCTGATTGCGATGGCCGACGGCCGGATCGCGGCTGAAGGGCCGCCCCTATCAGTGATCACCGAATCGATCGTTCGGGAGGTCTTCGGACTGGAAGCCACGATCATCTCCGATCCCGTGTCTGGAACCCCGCTGCTGATTCCCATTGGCCGCGTACATCAATCACCAACGCTCGCCAACCACGACACCGAAGGGCAAGAGGAGGAAGAGCCTGAGACCACACACAACCGAGTAGCAAACGCGCAGACCACACAGTGACCCGGAAGGAGTTCGAATTGAGACGTACAGTTTTTGTCGCCGCCCTGTTGATGGCGGTGCTGTTCAGCTTCGCCTGCGGCTCGGATGACGAGCAACAGGAGGCGGCATCGGCTCGGCAGTCCGCCGCACCGGCCGAACAGGAACAGCAGCAGGCCGTCCAACAGTCCGAGCAAACACAACAGGCCGAGCAGGCGGCGCAGCAAGCGGCCCAAGCAGGACAACAAGAGGAAGCAGCCCAGCAAGCGGCCGAGCAGCAAACCCAGCAGCAGGCGGTCGCTCAAGCGGCGCAAGAGGAGCAACAGGACAGCTCCGCGGCCGAGCAGGCTGAGCAATCCCAGCAGCAGGCCGCCGCGAGCCAGTCGTCGCAGCAGACGCAGGCCGCGGCCGTCCGTAGCTTCAGCGACGACTGGGGCACCACCTTCGAGACCGACAGCGAGCATCCCGTTGTGGTCGCCGAGGCGGGAGTCGCCGCAGCGTTGATGGAGTTCGGTGTCCACGTGTCCGGCGTGTTCGGCCAGATCGAAGACTCTGCGGGCAACCCCTACGGCGGCGCCGACTTCAGCGGCATCGAGTTCGTCGGCGGCGACGCCTACGGAGAGATCAGCCTCGAGGCGTTGGCCGAGCTGAACCCCGATGTCGTCGTCACCATCACCTGGGGCGAGAGCTACTGGTGGCTGAGCGCCGACCTGATCGATGAGGTCACCCAGATCGCGCCGCTCCTGCTGATCTCGGTCAGCGACGGCGCCACCGGCGTGCCCGCGCCGCAGGTCATCGCCCGCTTCGAGGAACTCTCGCTCGTGCTCGGCGGGAGAGGCGGCAGCGAGGAAGACAAGGCCGTCTTCAGCGCCGCGGAAGAAGCTGTCCGCACCGCGGTCGCAGAGCGCCCCGGCGTCACCTTGATGTTCGCATCGGCCTCGACCGACACCTTCTACGTCGCCGACCCGCCGCCCTGGCCCGACCTCTCCTACTACGTCTCGCTCGGAGTCGACGTCCTGCGCACCGAGACCACCGAAGGCGGATACTGGGAGTACCTCAGCCTCGAGTCGATCGACAAGTACGACGTCGACCACATTCTGCTCGACGACCGCGATCCGCTGCAAGGTCAGCGGTTGCAGGCGGACGTTCCGCTCTGGGCGACCCTGCCGGCCGTGCAGGCCGAACAGGTCAGCCTCTGGCCCATCGCCGGACGGGTCTACACCTATGCCGGCATCGCCAAGGTGCTGAATCACATCGCCGAAGTGATCGACTCGTCCACCGACGTGGGATGAGGCAACTCGGCTGGCCTGAATCATTCGCCTCTGCCGGCTGGAGTCATCATGGCTCCGGCCGGCACCGGCGGGTCCCTGTGAGGAGCGCCACATGTCCAACGAAGCTGAAGAGACGCCGGTTCACGCGCCGCTGCCGATAAAGACCTTCATCACATCGGTTGCGCGGATTGAACAGCTCGCACATCCCTTCACGCGCATCACGTTCTGCGGCGGCGACCTCGCGCACTTCCGCCCGATCGGCCCCGATCAGTTTCTCTACCTCCTGTTGCCCCCGGTCGGCCGAAGGGAACTGACGATCGACGCCGCGTTCGAGTGGAGCCAATATCAGGCCATGCCTGAGTCGGAGCGACCGATTGGCGCCTACTACACGGTCAGGCATCACCGCCCAGACGTGACCGAACTTGACATCGACATCGTCAGACACGGACATGAGGGACAGGTGGGGACATGGCTCAAGCAGGCCGGACCGGGCGATCCCGTCGCATTGTGGGGTCCGCGCATGGCCTACGCTCCACCGCCCGGGACGAACCGACTAGTGCTGATCGGAGACGAGACAGCGCTCCCGGCCATCGCCTCGATTCTCGACAATGGACCCATTGGGGCGCGCGTCGACGCGATCGTCGAGCTGGACCCAGATACAGTCCTGGATCTCCCCGAGCTCGGCGGACTGACTATCACTCGGCTAGACCAGCCGGAGGCAAACCAGTCGAGACTGCCGGCCGCGCTGAGAGAGTGGACACTGACGGAACACGACTACGTCTGGGGCGCGGGAGAGGTTGATCTGATGAGCGAGCTAAGGAGCTACCTCAGAGAGTGCCTCGGGATGCCGGCCAATCAGGTCTCAATGGTCGGCTACTGGCGACGAAACCCACAACAATAGCCAGGCATCGAGAGCTACTGGCGTCCCCTGGTCCGAGTGCTCACCGGCCCAACGCTCTTCACCGTGGCCGAGCCTGACAAGGGCAAGTAGGCCATGAGACCGACCTCGCCCAGCTCAATCGGCCTGAGTCAGATCAAAGATCGCAGCGGCTGTTTCGTCTGCAACGCAGCCAAATGATTCGCAGTTCGGTACGTCGAGGTCCGAAAAAGTGGGCCGTCGTGTACCGAACTGCGAACTTTCGTTTGGGAGTTCGACTTGTAGGGTGTCTGGAGTCCACGGATTGAGCTGAGCGAGTACGTCTCTGGCCGAGGACTGGTCATTCACTCATGAGATGCACATGCCCGCCTTGGCCCTTGCTGACTGAGCCTCGCGCGGATCTGTCCACAGAATGGGCACTCTCATTGCACCGACTTCACGCAGAGTGAGGACTCGTAGGTCACTGTGCTCGTCCCGACTCGCATCGCCGCAGAACCAGGCAAACTTGCGCTGGCCGCTTGGTTGGGAATTCTCTCAAGGGCGGATGATCCGACTCGTCCCAACAGCGCCATGACTCTTGTGCTCCTTGAACTCCCCGATTCCACTTTCCCGGAAGTAGCTTGTGAGTTCCCAGCACCTGGCAAACTGTCCTCCCGTCTCCAGTTCGACACGGGCGACGGTGTCACGGGGCGCCGTCAGAATCCATCCGCTGGAAGGCGGCAGGCCTTCGACCAAGAGGGCGGACATGTCAGAGGTCCAATCAGTCCACCGGGCTACAAGTCCCTCTTCTCCGACAAAGTCCAGTGAGCTCTCCCCAGCGACGACCTCTACCGGGCCGTTCGAGAGCAGCGGTGAAGGACATTGGACCCCTCGAAGGCGACGCCAGCCTTGCCAAAAGTGAAGCGAGATCGGAAACGCAGTGCCTGAACAAGTTCCGACAAACCAGTCGGCGAGGAGTTCGGGAGAGGCATTCATTCTGACGGCGCCCTCAAACCGCAGCGGCGTGCGGTCCGGCGTGACATACGCGTCAGCATTACGGACGAAATCGAAGAGATCCTCCGATTGAGGGCCCAAAGGGCCTACAGGCCACTGGATGAAGGACCGGACCTCAAGCTCGCGCTGCCCTCTGATGCTCTGAGAGATGCATCCGCTGGCTGCCAACACAACGTCATTCTCCGAGTCCCACACGCGCGTGGCCACCTCAACCTGCGCAAGAGCGTCGGCCACCTCTACATCAAACTCGCCTTGTTGGGCAGCAGACTCAACCGCTGGCCACCAGCGAGGTCTCTCTCCTGTTGCTAGTTGCCACAGCCCGAGATCCACTGGCGCCTCTGTTGCGGCCGAGTCAGTGAGCCATTCACAGTCGACACCGACTTTGCTCGCTCCGTAGGACAGCGAGCGCAGATAGGCGGATCGGAGAATCTCAGTCGTTAGTGGACTCCAACCGGGGTGCCGTCCGTAATAGCCGGATCGCGACGCGCCGAACGCTGTCGACGAGGACCAGCCGTAGCTGGCCCTCAAGTGTGCAACTTCACGATCAAACTGCGGGCCCAGGGCCACTCCAATCTTTTGTCCAACCCTCTCCAGCCGTTCGCGCAGATAGTCGCGAATTGGCCCTGCGGGATCCCTCCGGTCCGAAGCATCATGATGAAGCGAGTCGATGGGCGAGTCGGAGTGTCGACAGTTCGAAAGATGCGGCTCATAGGTGGGGTCGTACTCGGTCAGCAGTAGCTCAGCGAGCAACGACGAGGCCCTGCAAGCTGACGCCACTCGCTGCACCGAAGGCAGATGGGTGCGATCCCGGTTGGCCGCATGTACGAGCGGGTGTAACCCGACAGCGACGAGGCTTTCGAGCTCCTGCCGAGCTATCCACGCCAGGAGAGCCTCGAGCGCCGTCTTGTCTCCCTCCGCTATCAGTGCACCGATTTGCGTCGCTGCGCGCTCTCGAACCAGCGCCGCAGGCCATCTCAACCTCTCGACCAGCAGTTCAATCATGTCTCGTCCCTCAGGCGTAGGGCCCAGCGAGGGATCGGCAGATCCTGCCCGGACACCAAACCGCTGAGTGTGGCTACCACCTGAGATGTCGCCGCGCGGGCTTCTTCCTCCTGCTCTAACAGGACGAGGAAGCGGACAATCCTGGCAATCGTGGGACCAAAGTGAGACGTCCAGCCTGGCACGGGCCGCACCGACTCAGTGAGGAAATGGTGCCATCGCTCGGGAAAGTCGCGCTTCAGCAGAGCCCACCTGTGTTCGGCTTCGGTCTCGCTCGTCCAGTACTCGTACCAGCCGTTGTTTGTTCTCTGAGCCCAGACCAACCAATCGTAGCTGCGCTGGCGGCCAGCGATGTCGGCCACCGCCAGGACAGCTTCGTTGCTCACTCGCAGTCGGTCGTCGTTCTTGAAATAGGGCTCAACTGCATTGAGCGCCAGATGAGCTTGAGGTGTACCAGCCCACGCGATCAACCACGAGCACAGTGCCTTGCCTCTGGTCGGTATCCAGGCAAGATCTTCTGACTCGATCAGTTCGTGGAGCCGATCTGGGGGGTACGCGAGATACCGGGTGTTGTCCTCCTCAGCTGACGCCGCGAACGGTCGATTTTCCGATGAACGGGTGTTCGCCTCTGCCAACGTGGCGGAGAACCGTGGGCTGAGGTCAAGCAGCTCCTGAGTCCTCAAGGACACGTCGTCTCGGCGTTGTTCAAGCGCGTAGATTGCCTCCGGGTCGATGCAGGTTGCGACCAGCGCGCGGAGCACTGGATCAGCCAGGTCGTCTTTCCTGACGATGTCGTTCAACACCGCTTCGACGTGGTGAAACTCCTCAATGTCGAGCAGCCAGGCCAGATACTCGATCCCGAGTTGCTGGTCAGTGTCGAGCAAGAGTGATCCGAGACGCGATGGTAGGTGCCGAGTCTCGTCGCCGTCGGTGAACTGGTCCACTGCTGCGATTACCGGTGCAAGCCCCAACCATAGCCAGTCCCGTGCAGGAAACAAGCCTGCACTGGCCTCGATGGCGTCAAGAGCCGAGTGAACGACCATGTCCTTGTGGTAGCCGTGGGATACGAGATTCTCGGCGGCCCGACGGAGGTAGCCCTTAGCTTCTTCATTCCTCCCGTGCTGAGCTGCGACCGCGGCAAGAACAGCGTATGCCTTGGCACGCTCGTTGAAGGGCTCCACGGTGCGGGATCGTTCCTGATCCACACGCTCACACAGGCGTAACACCGACTTGGTTTCGAGCTTCAGCTGTTGCTTCCCAACGCACTCAAGGACCTCGAGTTCGCTCGAGAAACTGTGCGAAGTGATCTGCTCCACCTCTTGCCAGTCCAATCGCGGACTCCCGCCTTGCCGGCCGCGAATCACCAATAGATCCTCCGTGATGGACACAAGCGCGCGCCGGAGACCTGCCGAGCTCTCATAGTCTTCTAGCGGATGCACCATGCGTTTCGGCAATAGCGACCGTGTGGATTCGAACGACGCAGTTACGCTGATCGCTTGGCCGCGCTTCAATTCTTCGGCGACACGAGCGGCACCATTGGCAAGCTGCTGAATCGCCGACAGGAGCCATGGTCGCACCGGACCAGTGGGACGCCAGGACTCCGAGAACCCCGGTGATTGCATCTCTCGCACCACGAGAAAGAAGAAGATGTCGTGAATCGAGACGGTGAAACTCCGCTCGGCTTGGTCGAGCAACAGTGCCTCGCTCGATCGCGAAGTGCTTGGCTCATCCGGAACAACTGCTCCCACAGAGGACCCGCGCGCCATGTTGTAGACGGCCGCGTATAACGGACTCAATGAGTCGACGACTTCCTGTTGCAAGGACACTCTCTGCTCAAGAGCCATCATTGCGAGGTGGTGAGACAGGTAGCGGCCGCCGCGAATCCCAACGGGTTGGCTAAGCGCTGCGACTGAGGCGCCGATGTCCTGAGCTTGACGGAGACCCTCCACCCATCCCTGGACCACGACAGCTCGGGTGTCGTCTGAATCGAACTGCCTGATGAACCTGGCCGTTCTCGGGGGATCGCTTGGCGTTAGCCCGGCTAGCACGGCGAAGGCCCTGGCTCTGCTCAAGCCATTGCCTTCTCCGCGACCGATCGTGATGCGCCCGCGAATCCTTCGAACCATCTCATCGAAACAGACAAGCGTGCCATGTGCGCCATTTCTCGCATTGAGGTGACTGGCGAACATGACTAGCTGCGGATCGCTCAGCCCATGGAGCTTGGCCAGACAGCGAGATTCGAGATGCTCGTCGATCGCAAGCGCGAGCTGCGCCGAGAACGTGAGGGAATAGGCGTCTTCGTAGATGGTGCTTTCACGGACCGCATCAGCAAGGATGCCTCGATCCACATACGTTGGCAGGTCCCGTAGCTCGATTGCAGTCCACGCGGCCTCCTGCAAAGTGTCCACAACCTCCTCAGGAGGGTGGCCGACCGCAATCGCTTCCACCGCCCATTCACGCGTTGATTCGTTCAAAAGTGGGTTCGGATCGCCGGCCTCAAGCTGCAGCTTCCAGAGATAAGAGCGCCTCCAGTGCTCAGGCGCCTTCTCTTGGAGCCATCGGATGGCAAGCTCGCGAAGCTCCGACGCGCGGGCGGCGAAGTCACCCTGTTGACGAACAAACACGAGAAAGCTGCTGTGGAATGGCGAAAGACCAAGCTCGTCCTCTGCCAGTAGGTGCTTCAGCGCCGCGAGTCCCGCAGTCGCTCCACCACGTTCATACCCGGCGAGAACCAAGCACTCCAACAGCCCTTGTTGGATCCAGGGGAAGCTGGCTGTGGCAAGCAGGTATGCGACATCCCGTCCTTCTGCTGGGAGGCCAATCCAAAGCGATCGATAGTAGTCCTCGACGCTGCCGCCAAGCGTTTCGGGCAATGCCGCGACTGAGTCCTCGGACAGAGCCTCGTTTCCATACTCGATCCGATCGACTGCAAATCGCATCAGCAAGGGATGCCCGGATGTCTTCGCGTACAGCGCAGCTGCTACATCTCGGAGTTGTCTTTCCGCCGGCTCGTCATCGTCGACAGGCTCTTCCATGCCCTGCCGTGCACGAAGCCATTCGGCGATGGCGGCGGGGTCGAACCGTGGCAATGTGACCCAGTCATCAAATGGGACCTGCCTGAGCAGCGAGGGTGGAAGTTGCTGATCCTCCACCGGTTGCGTGCCGACGACGATCGCGACCCCGTCCGGAGGGGGCAAGAGCTGCTGAAACAGCGTTCTCAGAGCTTCATTGGAGCCCGTCTCTCTCCACACGTGGTCAAGGCCGTCAATGATGACGACGACTCCTCGACCACCTGCGACCAAGTCCTCTCCGACCTTCGCCAGCCAGAGACCAAGGTCATCGGGATCCAGATTCTGCGTTCCCAGTTCCCCGATCTCTGCATCCAGCGCGTTCGCTATCTGTTCCATGAGCGATTCAGCGGCGCGACGGGCGTCGAGACGCTCGGCATCGTCGTTCGCGACGGACAGGGCGTAGTGATGGCGAACTACTGGATGGCCCGCGCCTTGCAGCTCGTCAACAAGGAAGCTGAGGTAAGTACTCTTTCCCACACCGGGGCCGGCAGTCAGTACGATGGCCGTTCCGAACCCGCTCTCGACCCGCTCCAGAAACTCGGCATGGAAACTCTCGCTTGGGAGAGTGAAGTCCCTGGGAATCTCCAATCCCTGGGGAAGTGGGCGCAGCCGGCGCCACCCACAAGCACTTCTGATCCGATCGATGTTCAGCTCCCCGGACTTCGGTAGGCCCTGGCCCCGTACCCAGTTTCTGATTCTGTCCTTGAAGCGGAACCACTGGTCCTCAGTCAAGCCCAGCGCTTCGAATCGCCGCTGGAGCAACTCTTCGAAATCCTCATGATCCTGATGGTTGACTGAAAAGGTAAACCGCTCAAGAAAGTCGTCTGCGGCGTCACCCAACTGCTCTCGCACCCTGTGAAGCATTTCGGAGTCAGTTCGGCCCTCGTCTACGTGGCCGTCGGCCTTCAGAAAAAGGTCGGACCCAGCTTGACGGTTCGAGACCAGCCTGGGGATTGTCCGCTCGTATTGACTATCGAGCAGGGCGACTGACTCACACCAGTCCTGCAACAGTGACTTGTCCTCTTCGTCCTTCTGCTCAAGCAGCCGGCGCCAGGTCCATGCAACGTTTTCGGCCAGGGCGTCCCTCGAGAACTTGACCTGAGTCGCTTCGACCAGCCCATCGGCGCGCAGGACGACAACATCGTCGAGCTTTCCTGCTTCCTTCGCTTCGAGCTTGACCCATCGGTACCGGGATGGCCGCTCTAGGACGCGAATGAACGACTCCGCGGCTACAAGGTCCTGGTAGTCGAATCCTGACCTCGCTGCTCCGACCCTGGTTCTCTGTTGGTTCACAATCTCCTCGCAGTTCGCGGCGTAGAGGAACATGTGTACAGGATATACCGAGAACGTTGCCTCACTGGATTGCTCACGTAGAGATGGTCGCGGTCCAGCTGTTCATGGTCGGCAATGGACGGCTGCCGCCGTCCGCCAGGACGCGCCAGTTCTCATGAGTGAGAGCGTCGAGCTAGACTAACCGCTCGCCGAACTGGGCATCTACGACACCTCCTCTGTGAGCTGCGATAGGCGACCCCTTCGCTTGCACCCGAGCACCGTGCCTAACTGATTCAGGGGCGGCGGATCACTGAGGTCAGTGTCGTCCGCAATCGGACCACGGCATCCGAGCGGTTGGTCAGGGTCTGTACGACCGACTCGGTGACGAAAGAGGGTGCAATTTCATCGAGCCGCCGTTTCCCTACCCATTCCCTGGCTCTCTCACTCGACTAGCATGCATCGAACTGAGCCTTCCTTTGCTCACGGCCAATGTTCTCCCTATAGTGAGTACAGGTCTATCTGAGAGTGGTTTGACCGGGAGGTGAGGGTCAGGCATGGTCACGGCTGCAAAGCGCTCGGTGGTTGGCATTGAGCTTGTGCGCCGCTTGGCGTACGAAGGCGATCGAGTGTTCACGATCGAGCGGGCTGCCGAACTCGCTCCTCTCGTCGGCCTGAAGCGAGCCTACCTGCCTGAGGCGCTTCACCGACTCGGCAGGACGGGATGGATCGTGCCGTTGAGACGAGGTCTGTACGCGCTTGCTTCTACGGTACCGGGCGCCATAGCGGCGCATGAGTTTGAGATTGCCATGGCCCTGGTCGAGCCAGCCGCGATCTCCCATTGGTCCGCCCTCCATCACCATGGCAAGACCGAGCAGATTCCGCGAACGGTCTTTGTCCTCACGACCTCGGAGGCTTTGGTCCCGCGAAGCAGGCGCACGGACAGCCATCCAGCTGGCGCGCGCTGCGTCATCGCGGGCACTGAGTATCGCTTTGTCCAAGTGCCAGCGGATCGCTACTTCGGCATCGAGCAGGTCTGGGTGGGGGAGAGACGGGTTTGGATGACCGACCTCGAGCGGACGCTGCTCGACGGACTGTCGCAGCCCAGGCACTTCGGCGGGTTCGCCGAGGTTGTTCACGGATTCCGGCAATCCCTGGACGACCTCGACATGGATCGGCTCAGGGAATACGCCAGGCGCCTGGATGGCGCCGTGGTCAAGCGGCTCGGTTGGGTACTCGAGCACTTGGACGTGGTCGCGGACGATCTTGCGAGCGTGCCGATCAAGGGTTACAGGAAGCTGGACGCGTCCAGTCCTGGTACCGGTCCGCGCAACCGCCGCTGGAGGATTCAAGAGAACGTCCCCGGGCTACTGGCCGCATGAGAGACCTGCGCTCGAGAGTGGAGGAGGCGCGAGCCAAGCATCGCGTACCCTGGCACGTCCTGGAGCGGGATTACGTGATCTCCTGGATCTTGGCCGGCATCGCGGCGGTCCCCGAGTTGAGCAACTCCATGGCCTTCAAGGGAGGTACTGCTCTCAGGAAGTGCTACTTCATAGATTACCGCTTCTCCGAAGATCTGGACTTCACTGCTTCGCCCGATACACCCCGAGAAGACAATCTCGAAGCGGCGCTCTTGGCAGCGTGCCAGGCCGCCGAGCGGCTGGTCGCGCCGTACGCCCCGATCGCCGTGTCCTGCCAACGCGCCTCGCATCGTGAGCCTCACCCTGGCGGGCAAGAAGAGTATTCGTTGCGGGCCCGAATGCCCTGGCAGGGCGAAGCCCAGACCAGCGTCAAGGTGGAGGTCACGATGAACGAGCCGACCCTCTGGCCGTTCAACACGCGGCCGATTATCCACGACTGGGAAGAGGTGGTTGGTGCGGAGATGCGAGTCTACTCGCTCGAAGAGATCGTGGCCGAGAAGCTCCGCGCAAGATTGCAGGTCCGCAAGGCCCAATCAGAGGGAGGGATCGCCCGCACCAGAGCCCGGGACCTCTACGACCTCTGGCAGCTGCTCTGCATTCGCGACGCCGAACTGAATGTCGATGGCTTCCGGCAGAGGCTCGAGCGCAAGTGTGAAGCCAAAGCGGTGGAGTTCTCCGGTACCACCGATTTCTTTTCTGAGGACGCAATGGGACAGGCGAGCCGTGAATGGAACGACCAACTCGCACCACTGCTCGGGCAGCTTCCTGACTTCGAGGCAACGATGCGCCAGCTGCAGGGCAAGGTGGAGGCTCTGCTTCACACCTAGCCCCGCCGGCTCGACACGCGGCCTGCAGGATTGACATGGAGCAGCGCGACGATTCAGCTAGGCCGTCGGCCACCTACTGGTGGGTTGGCTCGGTGCTCACAACCGGTCCGAGAGACCGTTCACGGCATTCGAGTGGACGATCGAGAAGCGGACCTTCCAGGATGAACACAGGGGGGTAGTGATGGTGCACCCTTCGTCCAGTTCGACAGGTGAGAACGCCCTAAAGGGCGAATGAGCAACTGGGCCCACTAGGGATCGGCCGGAGGTGGCCACGACTAGCAGCGACCCCCTATGGGCGGGCTCGACCCCGTGCCCGTTGCGGCGCATCACGTACAGTCCGACGGTTGCGGGTGAAATCGCAGGATGGGTCGGCGGAGAAGCGCGAGCATCCCCAGAAGGCCCCGTACGGCCCACGGCGCTCGACGAGAACGCCCGAGTAACACCTGGGGCAGTGTTCGGGCGCAGAGCGGCAGCCGGCGCTCGTGCAGCGGACCTGGAAGTCCTCCCCGGACAGTATGTGCCCCGCGCCGCAGGCACAGGGCGGGGCGAGGTAGTCGCACTGCGGCGCCAGGCTGCAGCGCAGCGACGGACCCTTGCGCGCCTGGACCAGCCGTCCGCCCTCGCAGCGCGGGCAGCGCGGCATCTGCCTGGGACTCGAGGCGGCATCGCCGACGATCCGCAGCCCCTCTTGCGAGCCTTCAAGGAGTTCGGTGACGAAGGGCGAGGGGCGCAGTGGATCCGCGAGCAGGTAGACCCCGTGGCGGGCCCGGGTCAGGGCCACATAGAAGAGCCGGCGCTCCTCGGCGAACTCGAACGGCTCGGCCGGCGGCGCGACGAGGTCGAGCAGCGGGTCGTCCTCCAGCTGCGACGGGAAACCGCGCCGTTCGTCCGTGAGGTCGAGTACGACCACGTAGTCCGCCTCGCGGCCCTTGGCCGCGTGCACCGTGCTCTGCTCAAACGTCCGGCCGCTCCGGCGAACCACTGGCAAGCTCTGCCGGTAGCGGCTGAGGACCAGGACCGAGGCGTTCGGGCTCACGCCCAGGCGATCGAGGTCGAATAAGGCCTGGTTGATTCCAATGCTCGCCTCGTTCGTCCAGATCAGCGAGACGCCGTGATCCGGGGTCCGCGCGGCGGGCTGCAGCCGGCGGCTGGTCTGGGCGGGATTGCGCTGGACGAATCCGCTTGACGGGGTGAGGATGCCGCCGGCGAAGCGGAAGGTGCGGCTCAGCGTCCGCTCTTGCACCTGACCGAGCCAGCGCTGGCAGTCGCGCAAGAGGCCGATATCGCTGCCGGCGAACCGGTAGATCGACTGCCAGTCGTCGCCGACCAGGAAGAATGCGGTCTCTGCACGCTTGAGCGCGGCGAGCAGCTTCATCCGGCCGCGCGAGATGTCCTGGAACTCGTCGACCAGGACGTAGTCGTAGGGCGACTCCCAGCCGCCCTCACGGACAGTCTGCGCCGCCTGGTTAATCAGGTCGTCAAGGTCCAGCTCATCGGCCAGCGCGGTCCGGTAGGCGGCGTGGACCTCCCAGAAGAGGTCGAGGAACGCGAGCGCGCGTTCTGGATCCTGCGTCGCCGCGGCCCGCTGTCTCAGCTCCGCCCACTTATGGTCGCCGGAGGTCACATGCCGCAGGAACGAGGCGACGACCCGGCTCAGCTGCGAAGTGCGCATCAGCCGCCGCAACCGCTCGACCAGTTCCTCAGCCGGGCGCGGCTCAAGCACGACCCCCGCTGCCTGGAGCTGCTCGCGCAGGTCCAACTGCCAGCTGCCGGCCCGGTGCTGCCAGCTGTAGGTCTCCAGGAGCAGCGTGTCGTGCTCAGCGTGTATCGCCCGCTTCCATTCGATCCCGCGCCGGTACTCCTCGCGTTCTGCCTCGCGCCAGCGCGGCGGCGGTTCACCGCGCTGGTCGACGCCGAAGTGCTCGATGTAGAGGTCGTGCTCGGGCAGATAGAAGTCAGGCTGGTATTGGCGCTGCGCGGTGGTCGCCGTGGAGACCGGGTAGGCCGCCTCGTAGCGGTACGGGACGCCGTGCAGCGCGAGAAAGTTGGCAATCTTGAGTTCCTCCATGCTCTTGACCCGCTCGCCCATGAGCGTGCGCAGTTCGACTCGCTGCAGGTACTCGAAGTAGTCCGACGGCCGCGCGAAATCGTGGCTGGTCCGGTATTCGCCGAGGTTGTAGAGGATGAACTGGCGCAGGGACCCGCCGTGTTCGGGATCGCCCAGCAGCGATTCGAGGGTCCGGTCGATCAGCCGGCGCAGCTGGAGCTCGTCCTCGGCCAGTTTGGAGATGGAGGGGGCCAGGTCGCTCTGGGCGACGATGTGTCGGGCGAAGGCGTGAAAGGTGGCGATATCGACGCTGGCGTGAGCGGCCCGGAGGCGCTCGCGCAGTTCGGCCGCGGCCTTGCGGTTGAAGGTCAGCACCAGGATTCGCTCGGGTGGAACGCCGCGATTCTTGATCAGGTGCGCGACCTTGCCCGTGATCACGGCCGTCTTGCCGGTGCCCGCTCCGGCCAGGACGAGCGTGACGTCCTCGTCGGTGGCCACTGCCTCGGCCTGTTCGGGGATCGGCCGGAACCCGCTCAGGCCCGCCATCGCCTCGGCGGCGGGCGCTGATTCCCGGGCGACAAACCTGCCGTTCGCCGCCTGGCGGGCCCGCTCGAATCCGCCTTCCGCCGTCACTTCCCGTAAACGATCAAGCCCGTCCCGGCTCTCCGGCGACAGGTGGCGCCAGGTGAGTTCGCCCGAGGCGGGAAACGTCGCGCCGGCCAAGTGATCCAGCTGCGTGCGAGCCGCCTGGGCCAGAGAGCCGCGCAGGTAGTCCGCGCCCGCGAACCACTCATCGAGCCGCGCGGAGACCGACTGACCCTGCGCCTCCAAGTGCCGAGCCAGGGCCTGAGCCCGTCGCTCGACCGCGGCCGCGACCAGGGCGGCTTCCTCAGCAGAGAGGCCTCCGACCGTGAACCGGCGGCCGGCGCTGGTCGTGAGCCAGACGCGGGCGCCCAGGCCGCCGCGCTGCCAGCCGACCGCGTCCACGGCGGCGATCGGAACCCGCTCGGTTCCGCCGGTCGCCGAGCGGACCAGGTCGACGAAGACCTCGCCCACTTCCACCGAGCGGTA
This sequence comes from Dehalococcoidia bacterium, assembly GCA_965208665.1. Lineage (GTDB taxonomy): Bacteria > Chloroflexota > Dehalococcoidia > Bin125 > Bin125 > Bin125. The sequence goes on along the minus strand of CBDBPH010000002.1, from coordinate 63,757 downwards.
GCGCCAGAGGTTGGCGAGCCGTCCCCGGACGCCCGGTGCCGAGGCGCTGGCGACCGCGGGTCTGCTTCGTTCCGACTCGAGAGCCATAGCTGCAAACTGTAGCTGTCAAGCCACCGGTCGGTCTGGACTTCCCCCTTGGCGACAGCCGACATCTTGGCCTGATGAATCCGCGAACCGCCCGGACGAAGACGCTGGCACGCGACAGTGACTGAACTGCCCGGCCAGCTGTCCGAACTGGCGTAGCCTGCGCTGACGTACCCGTATCTCGAGTGTCAGTCTGGAGAGTCTTTGGCGGCGGAGGACGTTTCCGGCTCCAACGCCGCGACCTGAGGGAGCAACGACGATGTCTGCTTAGTTTGCCGATCAGTTGCAGGCCGAACTGGCCGCCATCCAGGCCGAGCTGGAGCGGCTCGACGCGAGGCGCCGCCTGGTCGAGGAACTCCTGGAGTTGGAGTCCAGCGCTACCGCCCCGCCGAGGCCGGCCCCAGACCGCAAGGCCGCCACGCGACGGGCTGGAGCCTCCAGGCGCCGCCGCCTGCCCCGCGGCCTGATCAGCCGGACGCTTCGCGAGTTCCTCGCCCAGCAATCGGAACCCGCCCACGCGACCGCGATCCTGGGCCATCTGGAGCAGCGCGACGCCGCGCCCCGGGGCGCCAGACCGATCGCGAACTTGCAATCGAACCTGCAGCGCATGCAGGAGGCAGGCGAAATCGAGAATGTCGGTCGCAACCGCTGGAGGCTGCATGAGGCCGGAAGGCCCACCGACCCGGCTGGTCCGCCTGTGCCCGACCGCAGGCCGCCAGTCGTCACCTCGACGACGACGCTCGGCAGCAGACCTCAGGCCAGCGGCTAATCCGGGCGCGCAGGACTGGAATGCGTGCGCCGAGCGATCGCTCAACCCTGGCGGCGGGAGGAAGCGGCGCAGCGAGTCTGACCTGCCCGCAAGCGCTGTCCCGCACCGGCAGTGGTGCCTTGAGCGCGGCGCCTGAGCGGGAAGGGCATTGCCAAGCCGCGGTTGAGAGTCAACGCAGGTTAGTTCGGCCGATTTGGGCGGCGGGTCGAAGCAGGCGGAGCAGGAACCCGGTCGGAAGTCGCGGCTAGAGTGAACAGCCCCAGTTCGTCAGCCAGCGAGTTCGCTCGCGTGAGAAAGTGGACTTGTGTGTACAACCTTCTGATGCGGTCCTCCTGGAATCAAGATGAGTGGGAGAAACACGAGGGCAGTTGGTGCGACCTGAGTTTCATCCAGGACCGATTGTTCGAGTACACCCCCCAGCGGCTCATTGAACAGTTCCAGACGGCGCAAGGGCCTGACTACCAGGCGCTCATGCGACTGCCGTGCCTCTTCACCTACGAAGGTGAGGACGTGATCGGCCGCGTCGGCCGGATCACAGATGTGCGGTCGGGAGTGAGTCAGCTGAGGATCAAGTACAGCTTGCCTGAGGACTATCCGAGGGTCGTCATGGATCAAGATCGCGTCTTTGAGGGGCTTGACATCGGCACCGAGCGCTGGGGCGAACGCACCCGGACGCACTGGGCGGTGAAGGACGTCGATCTGTTCGAATACACCACCACCATGCTGCAGGAACACGTCGCCGCCACAGCCCCGCCGCCGCCGGAGGACATCATTCGAGTCTGGGGCCCAGACCACAAGACGCGAGTCCTCGCCTTCCTCAGTCACCGTGCGCAGCACAAGCGCGAAGTGGCGCAGGTGAAGCAACACTTGGAGAGTCACGGAGTCCGCTGCTTCCTCGCGCACGAGGACGTTGTGCCCACCCTCGAATGGCAGAACGAGATCACGCTGGCCCTGAGCTCGATGGAGCTGTTCATTGGCTTTGTGACTGAGGACTTCCACGAGGGCGCCTGGACCGATCAGGAAATCGGATACGCCTACCGCCGCGACGTTCCTCGAGTCTTCGTCAAGCTGGGCCATCGCGATCCGGCCGGCATGGTGGCGAAAGAGCAGGCGCTGTCCGCCAACTGGGACAACGCCGCAGAGCGGATCCTTGAACAACTCAAGAAGCTCGACCTGTTTGCAGCGCTTACGTAGTGTCCGATCGTCGCCAGCACTGACACTTGCCAGCGGTGCGCATCCGATCTGGGTACAGCGGAGCGTTCAACGGCGCCTGGTTGACGACGCGAACTGGTGTCGGGGCATCCACCCTGGGACGGCGCCGGTCCCAGCTCGGGGCCGTGGCGCCGCCGAGCAACTGACACTTCCTGGCCGATCGACGCAACGGCGCCGCACGCCTCAGGCTCTCGGCGGCCGTTCTCAGACAAGGGCCCCAGCCAGGGGCGCTCGATCCATGCGCTCGAGACCGGGCACCGGTCAGGAGGTCGAAGCTGCAGAGCCGCGTCGTATGCGGCCGCCGCTGCCGAACCGCGCCCCGGCCGAACGACGGGCGGTGCTCGACCGGTTGGAGCGCGACACAAGAAATGGACTTCAGCTGTCCTGAGGGCGGTCGCCAGCCGCCATCAGACGGCGGAACGAATCGCCGACGCGATCTCGCTCTGCAGCGATCGGGCCGCCCCCAGCTGGCTGTCGAGTCGGCCGAGCATTCCCTCGGTGATCATTCGCATGAACGGCTTCGAGCCGGCGGCGGCCTTGCGCACCAGGCTGCGGCGACAACCGGCGATCACATCCTCAACTATGGGCGCGATCCGATCGGCGGCGGCCTCGTCTCCATATCCCCGGGCGAGCGCTCCAATCCGCTCGCGCCGGTACAGGAGTTGCGGCGAGGACGAGAGCCTGGGATCGCCGTCAGGACAGACGGGCCCGAACTGCCAGATGGCGTGGCCGAGATCCCAGAGCGGGTTGCTGATCCAGATCCCGTCCCAATCGATGAACGCCGCCGCTCGTCCGTCGCGAAACACGGTATTGCGCGGCGCGATGTCGCCGTGGCAGACGATGGTCCCGGGACTGAGCTCCGTCGGCCCTTCTTCGAACTCGCCAGTCGGCGCGAATCCGGCTGCGGCATCGTGGTAAGAGCGCAACAGCCTGCCGACGGAGAAGAGCGCAGCTGTTCCCAGCATCCAGACCTGGTCTTCCTCCTGAACCCAGCCGCCGACCCAGGACACCCACATGGCGCCGTCTGAGTCCAGCGGCTGGAGTTGCGGCGCGCCCTCGAATCCGTGACCTTCGAGGTAGCGCAAGAGCTCCGCCACCGACCCGGAGTTCGCTGTGGCGGGTCGCCAAACGCGGTCACCCCGGCGTCGGAACTCGGTGATGCGCGCCACGGTCGCCTCCGATGTTGCGCCTTCGTCTGACACAGGTACAACAGACTTAAAGTTGAGGCCATCGTATTGCGCCACGCTCGTCGTCCAGTGCCGAGGTGCTGACTCCTCACTCCATCACCTGGAGGTCCATGATCACGGGATGATTCTGAAATCGGCTCTGATACCCGCTTCACGCGCGCTCCAGTCCGGTGTCGATCTGGAGAGTCACTGTGGGAGAGCCGGGTGCGCTTGATTCCGCTGTATCAAAGACCTTGCTGAGGCGCACCAGACAGACGGCAACCGGCCACTTGCGGCGTTGGCAGCTCGCCAACCAGACGATCGAGGCGGTAAACCAGTGCCAATGACACGCTCCCAAGAGACAACGGTGTACCCAGGGTGCGCTGCCCCCAGCGGTGTCGACCAGCGTCCGCCGCGGCCGAGGCACCGAACGAATCCTCCATGGGGCGCACGACTATGCAGACTCGCCGGGGTTCGCTGCGCGAGACTGAGCCGAGGGCGTGCCGCGCTGAGTCTCCGCCGGCCCACCAGGCTGCTTCGTGTTCGGGCCGGATGCCGGCCCGTTCTGTTGCTCAGGGTCCATACGATTGGATCTGGTGCGCGCGCGAGCGCGACGACCGCGCGTCAATCAAGCGGAGGCCAGGGACCCGGCAGGCAGCGGAGGTACACATGGAGTCACTGGAACCCGTCCGGGGCATCCTGCGTCGCCGCGGCGACGCCCCACTCTCGAGGCTGCTTGAGCGCGCGTATGTGGAGTTCGAGGGCTCCGGGCAGTTTGGCAGTCTCTGGAACTCGGACTTGACCACCGCGGAAATCTACGCGCCGTTCGCCGACTACGAGGCGCTGCGATCGCTCTCTGCCGCCGAATCCGACCGGATCCTGGAGGCGATGCTTGAGCTCTGGCCGCCCAGAGAGCGCGGGATGGAACTCGACCGGGTCGTCTTCCTCGTGGACCCAGGCTCGCTCGACTCTTGGACGGCGACCGTTGCCTTCGAGGGACCAACCGGATGGCCGCTGGTTGACCAGCAGATACGGAGCGTGCGCAACAGGCTCGGTTCCGCGGCGACGCCGGAGGACTTCCAGGCGGTCGGGCTGGTCTGCCGCGAGACGCTCATATCCCTCGCCCAGGCGGTCTTTGATCCTGAACTCCACACGGCGCCCGACACCCGCCGGATCAGCGCCACAGACACCAAGGGCATGCTGGACGCCTATCTCTCAGTCACCCTCCGGGGAGGATCGAACGAAGCGGCGCGCAAGTACGCGAAAGCGGCAGTCGACCTGGCCAATGGGCTGCAGCACCGTCGCAGAGCGACCTTCCGGCATGCGGCGATGTGCGCAGAGGCGACCGCTTCAGTGGTGGGATTCATCGCGGCGGCGGCCGACCGTCGGAGCCCCGCGAGCGACGAGGGCGGTGCGAGGCTTCGCAACTGAGACTGTGTGAGCGACTGAGCTTGCCTCAGAGACCTACGCTCAGCACACGCGCGCTCCGTACCATGCTGCAAGGTGCACCAAACTTCCTAAAAGCAAGAACCTTCGAGTTAACGTTCCAACTGGACCTGTGAGGCGGGGACTGCACGCCCAGGCTCGTCGGCACTCTCTTGATCGACCGACGTGCGCCGAACGGGAGGCCTTGATTCTGCCCGGGCTGTCTATCCCGGCAAAGTCTGTTGGGGCGCAGTTGCCCGACGCCTGGAAGTGATCCGAGATGAGTGAGATCAGTTGAGGCGCACGAACAACCTTTCCAGGCGAGCGGAGAACAGCGCGGTGGTCTCGTGGATCTTGCCCGCGGCGCTAGAAGAGAGACGAATACAAGCTCGCCGCACCCGAAGTACTCGCCGTTCGCAGGCTGTTCGAGCAGTTGCCGGTCGCAGCGTGGTCAATCTGTGAATGGCGCTCGTAGCATCAGAGTGTCTCGTGGCGGAGAAGCGCAATGAAGCCGGCCTGTTCAAAGTCGCGATCGTAGGCCAGCGCCTCGGAGATACCGCGCTCCTCCATCATGATGAAGCCGGCACAGTCTGTCAGACTCCAGCGTAGGTCTGGGCGAGCGGCGTAGCGTTCGAAGGCGGCCTGAAACTGGGCGTCAGTCTGCGGGACGATCTCGACCCGCGGACTCTGGGTCAACCTCTCAACCAGTCGCGTAGCGGCCAATCTGGCGCGCTCTCCGCTCCCTGCCTGGGAGGCAAGCGTCTCCAGCAGCGCCATCTGAGTCGTGACGATGTCGGAATCGTTCAGTCGAGCCGATGCTGCGCGCGCACGTGAGTGCAGTTGATCTCTGCTGTCGATCAGCGCGCTCCAGTAGCCGGAGTCGGCGAATAGCGCCGCCATCAGTCGTCCGGATGCTTGGGATGGCCGTACAGGTAGTGCTTCTTGTGTCGCACGAAGTCCGTCGGGCGATCTTCCCAAGCCTCGGGTGGATGCTCGCTATGCACTTCGTCTACGAGCTCTAACAGCCAAGAGCCTTGTGAATCTTGGTCGGACGAGTCCTCGGCGACTTCGAGCATCACGTTGCAGCCGTCGGGGAGGCTAAGCGGATTCAGCAGTTCGAGCCGGCCGTTGACGTAGCGGGCGCGGACGCGAGCCGGCATGGAGGGCCTCCTTCATGGTCAGTGTATCGGTGATATGAAGTGCGAGGGTCGAGAGGAGGTGGATGGATGAGGCGGGTATGAATGAGTGGCCAGATGGCAAAGTCGGCGGACTGAGGAATGCCTCAGTTGCGGTTGCTCTGCTACGCGGTCGCGGGCGACGATTCCCTAGAACTACCAGTTGTCCACCAGACTTCCCGAAAGCAAGAACCTTCGAGTTGACGCTCCGTCTTGAGCCTTGAGTCGGGGTGGCGGGTGGTTGCTTGATGAATCGTTGGCGGGCCACTTGCGAGGTCCTGGTGCCTCAAGTGGGGCGCTCCCATGAAGTCGCAGCGATTTCCGCACTCCCAGGGATCTGTAAGTGAACTCCAAGAGGCGCAGTTGCAAGAAGTGGCTTGGCCAAGGGAACTTCACCGCGCAGCTCCTACCGCGGTAACGAAGTCAGGTGAGTGTTCCAAACTATCCCGTTTCCCTCACCGGCTCTACTGAGGAATGTGCCGGCGTCGATTGCGATTACATTGGTTCACCCCCTAGCCCCGGAGGGTGTGGCTGAGCAACCACGTTGAGGGCGATTCCTCTTCTCGGCACTTTCGGCCTTATGCTGTGCCGTTGAGCGCGCTACGCAATCATCGTTGCCACGACCCATCGCGCGCCTCTCTGTTCGGCTTGCGCCGAAGCGGTGAGCTAGCCAATGCCTCTCACTCCGGCCACCATCGAGATTGCTTGAGCTTGGATCGGCCTGCGCGAGGTTTTCCCAGACATAGAATGCGAGCGCCTAGCTAGCTGCAACTTGGCTGAGCTGTGCACGAAGTGTCGCCAGAGTGACAACAGGGACTGGCAGGTCGCGCAATCCGTGTGTGAACAACTCCCCGCTGACCACCACCATTTGCCTCACCTGCCATGTTTCGGCCTCGCGCTGGTCGACGTCCAACCAAGCGAGCAGATCCCGTACACGGGAGCGGACCCATGCGTCTCGCTCTGCGTGGATTTCCAAGGCGTCGCTTACCTTGCGCACTTCGTTAGCAAACTCGGCGGGTGTACGCGCCCCCGCAAAGTCCTTGGTTTCGATTAGCAGGACCTCCCTCGAAGAGGGATCCAAGACCAGCACATCTACATCACCCAATGGTTGTCCCCGCTTGCGCTCGAGTGGTTGGCCTCCGATTGAGCTGACACGCCGCCGTACAGTCAGTCTTCCGATCTCTTCGAAAGCTTCCGCCACTCGGTTGTTGAATGCCTCGCCGGAGTGCCTAGTGACTCTGCCTTGGAGTTTCCGCATCAGATCGCTGCGAGCGTTCCATCGCCCACCGACGAATTGACGGAGCAGGTACTCGTGGCTTCGCAAAAGCGAACGTTCGCCCCATATCAGCTCTTCGCTGCCATTGTCCGAAGCCTTGACGAGTAGAGGACGGCCCAGATGCGATAAACGACGATTGAATGCCCATGGGAACACGTCTCGCAATGCAAATCCCGGCGGAAGAACCAAGAACTCTTCGCGGGGACGGAGGGCCAAGAGCGAGATTGCGCTGTCGATTACGGGGACTGGCCAGCCAAGATCGGACGCCGAACTCTCCCGCACCTCGGCCATCGCCGTCCGCTTCGCCGGTCCCGGTTGCCGGGATCCGACCTCACTTAGGAGCTCGATGAAGTGAGCAATCTGTCCAAAGCCGAGTCCCAATTCCTCCTTGCTGGCAGCTTCGAGTTCCAGTTCCGAGATCAGAGGCGCGCCACTTGGCTGGACAGAGGAATCGAACATCGCCGAGAAGGATTCCACGGAACGCTGAAACTGTTCCGCGTACGAGCGTTTGCCGTAATCTGCGGTGGCCGCGTCGTATCCATGTGCCAAACTGCCCAGCCGGCCCGACTCGAGGACTGACAACTCAGTGTCAGCCAGACCGTAGTGAATGGCGTCGCATTGCAGCCCCCAGCTCGCAAGCAGGGCTGCCAGACTAATCAGTTGGTCGTACGCTTCGAGGCTCATCGGTCGGAGCCCGTGCGGTGGTCGGGCCACGACGTATTCGATGACGAAGCGATGTGCGATTGAGGTAGTCGCGAGGATAGGTCCATCCCGCGTTAGCTCCTCCACCATCGCCGACGCTGATCCATAACAAGCGACCTTCGTCGGATTCAGTCGGCGATCCTGTTCTTCCTTCTGGATGAGCCGTTCCTCACGGGCCACAAGGGTCTCCAATAGCTTGTCAGGACTGAGCGCAGCGACCGACTTCTCGAAGAGCGAGAAGACATCCGCAACCGTCCTCTTGAGCGTGCGTTCTCGCTCGGCGCGTGGTATCGGGCCTGGCTGCAAGTCAAGTCGGGCTAACATCTCATGCTCGCGGTCGCGCCACTCCTCGGTCACAGCCGGCTGCAACGGTCGGTATGGTGGCAATCCACTTTCATCAAGCAAGACACCGTTGTTTCCATCCAGAATCGTCAGCTTCTTCTTCTGCCCAAGAGGCGCATAGGACTCGATCGCCTGCGCGACGGCGCCCGCAGTCGGATGGTCAAGTGCCCCTGCTGCATCGCGACCGAGTTCGTGCAGGGTGTCCAGCAAGGCACGGACAAACTGACGCTCTCCGTCGTTATCGGCCCCTTCGAACAATGACACGGCACCGTCAAGAAACGTGAACCTGACTCCGCGGTCGACTCGGTCAACCTCGAGGATCTCGTTGGATGGAGTGCCCTCGGTGAACCATGCCTCCGTCTCAGTCAGATCGACCTCGATTACGAATGACTCGAACGAACCCGCAAGTCGTTCAAGAGTCTCGTTCAGGTGCGACTTAAACTGCCAGATCCAGTAGGCGACCAGGTCAACCAGTCCGAGCATCAAGCTGCTAAAGCGCGGATCAACCACACGCCGCCCCGCCACAACCCATAGCGTGAGTGGCAGGCCTTCAACCGAAAGCGCAAAGGTCTCGACTGAGCCGGCCACCGCCACGTAGATCGGCACATCGCGGTTCTGAAAGCGCATGACCTCGACCCTTTCGTGTCCTCTGGGAGCCGGCAAGGTGTGGGTATCGAGCCGATCACGAGCCTCAATGCGAAGGTCTAGCGCTGTCCCGGGCGTGATCAGCACTCCGCTGGGACGCCCCTCGTCGGACATGTAGTAGCTGAATCCGTTCGACTTCCAGAATGCGAACTCGTCAAGAGGGTCGAACGCCATTACCTTGGCGGACTCTCGGATACGATCTGAGGCCTTGGCAAACTGCCAGAGAATCAGTCGACGGCTCGACGTATGCGCGATCGTTTCGAGGTCTTCGCTTGAGAACAACAGCGAGCGAGCGTAGAGGCTGTTGCCCAACCCAAGGCCGAAGGTCCTGCCCGGCGTCGCGTACCCGACGAGCGACAGCAACTCATTGGGAGTGCCTGCGCCCAAGGCGAGGCGTTCCTCCAGCCCGCGAATCTCCGTGGCGACTCGCTCATTCAAGTCTGCCATAGGCCAGTCGCCGGCGACCACGTTCGCGTCGAATTCCTCAAGCGGATCGCTCAGAAGGAGCAGATTTAGCACCTTATCGTTGTCGAGTCGATAGACCGCCGCTATCGCAGGTAGCTCAGGATCAGTTGAATCGAATGGACCAATCAGCCGAGCGCAGCCAAGCAGAGTGAGAGAGCCATCAACACGCTCGAACGAGGTGATCCGCCATCGCTCAGCTACGGCCGGCAGATCCCCGAATTCACTAGCCATTGACAACAGCGCGTGCATCAGTGCCCCGGGGAGAGAGCTCGGAGCGACCAACACGAAACACTCGCCCAGTTTGAGGATCGGTCTTTGGTAACTCGGAAGATTGTCTATCTCGACAAGGTTGGGCGACGAATCTCCACCATCAACCGAGAGCGCAGCGAGTTCGTGCAACCGTTGTCCGTGCCGCGCAAAGAGCGTTGTCAGCTCAGAGACTGAGAACGTCACTGCTCCCTGCAAAAGCCTCTCTCGGCGTCCTCGCGGCTGGACGATCTTAGGGGTCGCAACCTTTGACGGTCTCTCCACGCGCTGCAGGCCTGCCCTCTTTGAACTCTCGGCAGCCATCGCGAGTGCCGCTTGCGCAAGCTCCCTCGCCTCCAGGACGAAACGCTGAGAGAGTGGCAGCTTGAATCGTCCGTCGGCGAAGATCGCATCTAGCAACGTCTGCAACTGAGAAGCAGAGAACTCGAGACCGCCTGGCACGACCGTGTAGCTCTCGCCCAGGAAGACAATCGTCTCCGTGAAGGGGTTTGCAGGCGGATCTTCCATGCTGCGTATGCGTCGATCGCTGAAGGGCTCTGACGACAGCCAGCTTCGCAGCTCTTGGTTGCTGAGAATCGAGCCGTTGGTGGCTGTCTTTATCGTCGAAACGGCGCTGGACGCCAACTGGAGACGGACACGGTTGGACCCGTTCTCGGGCATGAGATGCAAGGCCCCTATCCGACCCGCCAAATCAATCAAGTCGACACTGCCAAGGGGTGCCGCTGCTCTCGCAAGATCGACGGATCGGGGGAGCATCATGGTCGCTTGGCTCCGTTGCTTTCAATCGGGAAGCCCAATCGTAACGGCGGCGGTTCCGCCGAATCTGTCGCCCTGATTGACTGGCTCGCTTTGTGTGCCTGGCTTCACATAGTCAAGCGACTTCATCCCTGGATCGTGCGTGAAAACCGAGCATCGCCGCTGGAAAAGGGCGCATACCCAAGCAGGAAAGGCACTGAAGAACGTTCGCTTCGCCTTCCAGTGGATTCGGATCTCCTTGGCAAGGACGTGTGCGGTCACGGCTCGAGACCAAGCTCTTCGCCTAGCCTTCTTCATGCGCAAGACTTGGGCCGTCCTCGTCTGCAGGCCCTCCGAGGTCGCCACTGGGTTCGAGATGGGTCTGCTGTTTGAAGCAGAGACTCCGTTTAGCCTGCGCAAGTTGCTTTGTGGCCTTTGAGGAAGGCCAGCTCGGACAGGGCAGGGTGAGCTACCAGAACCAAGGAAGTCCGGAGCGTCCAAATGTCTGCGCGATGGCTACTGGAATCGGTCAGACAGCGATCGAGTCGGGCGGCTCCTGGCTTTGCGATGGGCCGCGAATGGCGGCTCGCAAGGCCAGTCCGATTCGGAGAGGATTACTGGCATGAGCGTCCTACGACTGGTCAAAAGGATGTTGGGCATCGAATCCACCCACTCCGAAAGGCCGAGTCGGTCTGACCCAACTGGAGTCGGGCAAACCAGCCGGGCGGCCAGCCGAGAGAGTTCACCTCGTCGAAAGCACCCGGAGTCGTCCGGACCAATAGTGGCGAAATCCGGCAGCACCGCGAAGCGGTCGAGGCGCAAACGAAGCGAGGGGGCACCAGCCTGGATACCCCCGGGCGAACCGCTGATGGTGCGGGGACGCAGACTGGCGGATGGCATGGTCTACGTCGGTTCGGGCTTGCGCGGAATCTCGCAATATGTCGGTGCGGAACCTGCCCTCATCGATCCGCAGCTGCTCGTCGATGACCGGGTCCCAGACGTGCACGGCCGCGATATGAGCTATTGGCCGTCCTACAGCGAGATGACGCCGGCCTCACGCGCCGCCTACCTCGATTGGCTAGCGGAGGGTCGGCCAGGGGGCGCCTACATCGGCTACGTGTTCCTGTTCTTCTACGGAATCGAACGGCGACTTCTATACGACAGGGACCGCGAGCAAGTCTCGGGCGAGGAGACGCACGTCCTGGTCAGCGAGATTGAGCGACTGCTGGCTCTCTACGGCGACAACAACTCCTTCAGTCACTACGCCGGCGATTTCGTCTCGCTCGCCAACAGTCTGCAGATCGACTTGGAAGACCCACTCTGGGAGCCTCCTCTGGCGCACCGAGGATGGGAATTGCCGCTTGAGGTCAAGCTCGGCCTAGGCTCGATCGTCGCCGGCGGCGACCCACTCCCTCCGCGTTGGGCGTTGTCCTGGTTGCGACTCCACCCTGAAACCTCGTTCAGAACTCCTGCAGTGCGTTGCGAGGAGGAGTTCAACGCCCTGTTCCAGGTTCGCTACGAGCAGGTTCACGGGAGTGGGATGAAGATCAGGCGGAATAAGACCACGCTGAAACACTCCTATCAGCCGGCAAGCGGCAGTTTCCGCTCGCCAGTGTCGATCAGCGCCGACGACTTGCCAGATGTGAGCAGGCTGACGCAACCACTTCAACACTTGCGCGAGTTGGCGGAGTCCGTCACGGATGAACTCGATTCCTACAGCCGATGGATCGGGAGACACAAGGACCGGCAGAGTCTCGATGCACTCGCTCTCTTGCCGAAGGAATTGATCAGGGATCAGAACACGGACGCCCTTCGAAAACTCAATGTCCGGATCGAAGGGGCGCTTGCCGGCCGCGATGCAGTGGCCATTGCGGTCCCGGACCTAGTTGAGGACTTCCCGGCCCGCCGGCCGGACTCCTTCTCGGCGAAGGAAGCCTCAGCCTTTGCCCAGCTTCTAGAGGGACTCGGCTACGGGCTGACGCCAGACGTCCGCTACTCCAAAGTCAATCTGACGAAGCACGAACGCGCCGTCGTGTTCCAGTTGGATGGCGAAGACCTAGAGCCCAGCGATAGCTATCAGGCAGCGACCGTGCTCCTCCAACTCGGTGCCGCTGTTAGCGCCGCCGACGGAACAATCAGCGCCGAAGAGGAAGGGTTGCTGGAGGCCCATTTGGAGGAGTCCCTGCATTTGGCCTTGGCCGATCGGACTCGGCTGCGCGCCTACTTGCGATGGCTTCTCGTCGAGCCTCCCACACTCGCTCCCATGAAGTCCCGCATGGCCGCTCTCACTGACTCGCAGCGAAGCCAGGTTGCCCGTTTCGCAATCACAATTGCCGGTGCCGATGGCGTCGTGAGCTCCGATGAAGTCAAGGTGCTGAATCGCGTCTACAACCTCCTCGGGCTGGAAGGAGACCAACTCCACAGGGACATTCACGATCTGGCTTCGACGCCGCCAACTCAACCAGTCACGGTGCTGCGGCCGGATGAGCCCACGAGCCACAGGATCCCGGCTCCGCCGGCGCAGGAACATGACCCTGAGAGCGTCGAACTCGATCAAGAGAAGATCATGTTGATCATGAAGGACACTCGCGAAGTGGCCAACATACTGACAGACATCTTCGAAGGCCCGGCCGAACCGGAACCACCGGAGGAAGACGAGGAGGATGCGGAGAAGGAGGACCCAGCGCCGATCACAGCGGACATCGCCGGCGGGCTGCTCGATCCGGCGCATGCCGAACTGGTTCGCTTCCTGGCCTCGCGACCGAACTGGCCCCGAAGCGAGTTTGAGGAGGCGTCGAACAAGCTCGGACTCATGCCTGCTGGCGCGATAGAGGCCATCAATGAGGCTGCATTCGCGCTTTGCGACGATCCGCTGATTGAAGGACACGACCCGCTGGACATGAATGAGTTCGCCCTGAAGGAGATGCTCAATGACAACTAGCTCGAGGATTCGACCTAGGGACCGAGATGCGATCCTGCAATCGCTTGCCGCCGGCGTAGTGCCGCGACGAGGTCTACAGCATGTGCAGGTCGGGCGCGCGCAGGAGGTCTCGGCCCTGCTGCGGGACCTGGAGCGCGTCGTGGACGGGGGATCCGCAATTCGCTTCGTGATCGGTGAGTACGGCAGTGGCAAGAGCTTTTTTCTGCACCTGATCCGCTCCTCAGCTTTGGAGAAACAGATAGTCACAATGCACGGTGACCTCACCCCGGATCGCCGAATCTTCGCGACGGGCGGACAGGGCAGGAGTCTGTACACCGAGTTGGCGAGGAACCTCAGTACACGATCGCATCCTGAAGGTGGGGGATTGCAGTCGGTCGTCGAGCGGTTCATTGGTGAGGCCCAGAAGACGGCGCGCGACTCGGATCTCGAGACCGAGTCCGTGATCCGCGAGCGCCTGCAGGAGCTGTCTGAGCTGGTTGGCGGCTACGATTTCGCCGACGTTGTCGCGGCCTATTGGCGTGGGCACGACGACGCCAACGCCGATCTGCAGAACTCAGCCGTTCGCTGGCTGCGCGGCGAATACTCGACCAAGACGGATGCTCGCCGAGATCTAGGCGTCAGGACGATCATCGACGACGGGAACATCTACGACATGCTCAAGTTGCTGGCCCGGTTCGTGCGCCTGGCCGGCTACGGCGGCTTGATTGTCGCCTTCGATGAGATGGTGAATCTCTACAAGCTGGCGAACACTCGGGCGCGGAACAGCAACTATGAGCAGATCCTCAGGATTCTGAACGATTGCCTACAGGGATCGGTGGCGAATCTCGGTTTCCTCATGGCCGGGACGCCGGAGTTTCTGACGGACACGCGCCGGGGTCTGTACAGCTACGAAGCCCTCCAGAGTCGACTGAGCGAGAACATGTTTGCATCGGACGGAGTCCGTGACTTCTCGGGTCCAGTTTTGCGTCTGGCCAACCTCAGTCCTGAAGAGCTGTTCGTCGTTCTGACCAAACTCCGTCACGTCCACTCCGGAGGAGACGAGCAGGCATACGAGCTGCCCGATGAAGCGTTGCATGCCTTCATGGAGCACTGTTCAAAGAACGTTGGCGACGCCTACTTCCAGACCCCTAGAAACTCGATTCGAGCGTTCGTCCAGTTGCTCAGAGTGTTAGAGCAGAATCCTTCGACGTCATGGAGCGAGTTAGTGACCGCGGTCAGCATCGGGCCCGATTCTGACTCAGCCGTGACGGGTGAGCCTGTACCACCGCCGGTCGACCCGGCCGATGACGAGCTCGTCAGCCTGCGCCTCTAGCGAGCTGTCAGGCAAGAGCGGCCATGAGCGAATCAGCATCAGCGGCATTTGACCTGCTGGCGGAACCTGTTCAACGCTGGGTCTGGCGGCAACGTTGGCCGTCGCTGCATGATATTCAGGAGCAGGCCGTAAGTCCGGTGTTGGAGGGTCGCGACGTCCTGATTTCGTCGGCAACGGCCTCCGGAAAGACAGAGGCTGCGTTCCTGCCCATCTGTAGCGCTCTCGAGGACACAGCCGCAAACGCACTTGGGGCTGTGTACATCGCCCCGCTCAAAGCCCTGATCAACGATCAGTGGATCCGGCTGGAAGCCCTGTTTGATGTCATAGACGGGCCCGTGACACCTTGGCACGGTGATGTCGCCGCTCACGTCAAGCGGCGACTGGCTGAGCGACCTCGGGGCGCGCTGCTGATCACTCCGGAGTCGCTTGAGGCGCTGTTCGTGACCCGTGGTACGGCGATGCCGGGACTCGCTCAGCATCTGCGATTCATCGTGGTCGACGAGTTGCACGCCTTCATCGGAACTGAGCGTGGACGTCAGCTTCAGTCTCTGATGCACCGCCTCGAGTTCGCGGCCGGCAGTCCGGTTGCGCGCATCGGGCTGTCCGCCACCTTGGGCGACACCGGCTTGGCTGCGGAGTTCCTGCGCCCAGGACGCGGAGGCGAAGTTAAGCAGATCACGTCTACCGCACAGGGTCGGGAAGTCAAACTGCAGGTCCGGGGCTACATTCGAGAACGCCCCCAAGCGCCAGTCCAGGTTGGGCAAGCCAGCGACGAGGCGGATGAAGAGATGGAGGAACTGGCTGCGGGTGACGATATCGATATCGCTCAACATCTCTTCAGGACACTCCGAGGGACGACCAACCTCGCTTTCGCCAATCGTCGCTCCGATGTCGAACTGCACGCCGACCTACTGAGGCGCCTCGCAGAGCGGGGAAACCTGCCGAACGAGTTCTTTCCCCATCACGGCTCACTCTCGCGGGACATCCGCGAAGATGCGGAAGATCGGCTCAGGGGACCGCGACCAACGACAGTGGTCGCGACTACAACGCTCGAGATGGGCATTAACATCGGCAGCGTCGACTCGATCGCTCAGATCGGGCCACCATCTTCTGTGGCGTCGCTCAAACAGCGCCTCGGGCGGTCAGGGCGGGCCGCCGACGCGCCGTCAATCATCCGCATCTACATCCAAGAAGAAGAGATCAACGAGAACACTTCACTGCCAAGTCAGCTGCGCGTCTCGCTCGTCCAGACGGTCGCGATGATCCGGCTCTTAGTGCAGGGCTGGGTCGAGCCTCCTCCGGAGACGGCCCTGCATCTGTCTACGCTTGTGCAGCAACTGCTCTCATTGATCGCCCAGCATGGCGGGGTCCGTGCGGCCGACGCCTACCACGCGCTATGCGCTACCGGTCCCTTTGTCTCGATTGAGCGGGCGACGTTTGCGCAGCTGCTTCGTGATCTAGCCAGTCATGAACTCATCACGCAGATCCATGATGGGACGATCGTTCTTGATCTGAGGGGTGAGCGCCTCGTCAATCACTTCGACTTCTACGCTGCGTTTAGTTCGCCGGACGAGTGGCGGCTGGTCTCGGGCACACGCACCCTCGGGACGCTACCCGTGATGTTCCCGTTGCTCATCGACTCCTTCGTCATCTTCGCGGGGCGCCGGTGGAAGGTAGTGTCGGTTGACGAGGAACGGCGAATCGCAGAACTGACACCTGCTTCGGGCGGCCGGCTCCCCAAGTTTCCAGGTGGAGGCCCGCCAATTCACGATCGGGTTCGGCAAGAGATGCGCCGGGTCTATGTGGACAGCGACCTGCCGCCCTTCCTCGATGCGAATGGACGAGAGCTGCTCGCTGAGGCTCGTTCGACCTTCCGCCGTTTGGAACTCGACAACCACTTGCTATTGGCCCAAGGACGCAACACCTGGATCTTCCCATGGGTGGGCGATCGGGCACTCAACACCCTAGGATTGCTGTTTCTCTCGCAGAGAGCCGAGTTCGCAGGCTATGGGCCTGCAATCCTCTTGGCGGACACGTCTGCCGAAATCGCCCAAGAGGTGACCAAAGAGCTTGTATCGCTCGGCAGGCCGGAACCTGAGGGACTCGCAGCCGACGTGCGAAACAAACGGACAGAGAAGCACCACTGGTACCTGAGCGACGAGTTGCTGGCCAAGGACTATGCATCGAGTCAGCTGGACATTGATCGGGCTTGGAGAGTACTTCAGGCGCTGACGTAGCCGGGAGTCGGTTGACTCCCCTTCTGCACAGCGGAATGCCCGGGTGTTCCGAGTCGTTGGATTGGCTGGCCTAATGAGAATCGAAACCGTCGATGGTGGTTCGTTGATTATCCCAACTCCACCAAACTTCCAGAAGGGCAAGAACCTTCGAGTTGCCGCTTCCTTCGGATCTGCCAGGCGGGCTCAAGGCGCACGACGATCAACCGTTGAGCCCGACGACTTCGCTGCACCGGGTCCGCTCCGCGAGGCGAAGTGGCGGCTAGCAATTTGCGGAGATCAATGCCTGAGGTCGCCTCCAAACGTCGTTGCAGGCGTCGGCGTGTGCTTCATAGGTTTGAACTATGAAGCTGTGTGGGGCACCGCAGTGGGTAACTCTCACGCGGCTGAACCCGTCGGACTCGAGGACTGCGTCTCACTCAGCAATGTCTTCGGCTGGGAGCGGTGGGTTGGCGTCGACAAACAGGCCGAGAATCGGGCCCCTGATGTCGGCTACGCGGCTAGCGGGCGTAGGGCCGTGCAGGCCCATAGGACATCCATCGAATCCGATTGCGTAGGCAAGTCCGTGTCGGGAGAAGGTCGGCAGCCAACTGTTGCTGCCGCTGAAGCAGAATCGGACGGTGTATCCGGCACGGTCTGAGTCGTCCGCATTGAGCAAGGCGACTGCGGCTGCGGTGTCAGCGGCGATGCCCTCCGTCGTAGTGGCCTGCGCATGAGGCCCAAAATCCAAGTCGGCACCGCGTTTGGAGACGCCGGCCGTGGGGCCGAAACGTTCAATCGCTACAGGGTCGACGCCGACCACGGCAAAGCGGATGGCGAGGTCCTCGTAGAACCGAAAGAGACCGCGCACATCGGGCAACACCACCGCCCAGGGCCCGGCGGGCATCTCGACATTGGCACGGTAGGCGGCGAACTGGCGGCCGTCGCAGGCGGTCAACGTGAGGTCCTGAACGTCGACCGCAGCTACAGCGATTGGAGGGATTGCAGGCAGCGCATCGAGGTTGTTTCGTTGAAGTGGAGCGAGGCCGCTAGCTCAAGCAGCCCATGTACAAGTCAGGTAGGCGGCACACCAAGGGCCGCGCCTCCCGCTGCGCGAATGGCTGAGGTGCGAGTCGTCTTCTGCTGACGCCGGGCGCACGAAGGGCCGAAGACGGATGCCTCTGTACACCACGAACCAGTCTGAGTTGCCAAGTCGGTGGGGTCCGTTGTGGCTGCTCTCCTTCTTGCGGGGGGCCACCTTGAATGGACTCTCCGCATTACCAAAGCGCATTGCAGCATATAGCCCGTAAGGTTTGATCGTGACTTCAACAATGCCTACGTCCGCTGTTTCGCGGGCCGTCCGTCAGCGAGACGCGGGAAGTCGAGCGCCCATCCTCGGCGACGCAAAGTGCTAGGCCCCGTTGGCGCACGAAACTCTCGTGCAGGTCGGCTGCCCACGGTCCTCTTTCTGGTCGGCATCACCACTCTCCTCTGGCAGTGTTCGTCATCATCTGTCTGTCGCCTATCCTGTCCAAAGCACGCTTGCGGCGCCGGGCGCACGCGCTGCGTTCGCAGAGGTGGCGCGCCCCCCGGTACTCCAGCAAGCCGTCAGGAACAATCTCATTCTCCAGCCCAGTTCGCTACCGGAGGACTCAGTGCCGACCATCCACTTCTTGAATGTCAAGGACGGAGATTGCTCGATCATCCAACACGGGTCGGGCCGTGTATCTGTGATCGATGTCTGCAACGCGAAACCCAGCCAATCACAGGACTCCCAATCGGAAATGGCCTCCGCACGATTTGCGACCAAATCGGTCAATGGCAACTTCGACCAGAAATCTCACCCCGTGAACCCAGTGGCATACATGGACGAACGCTCCATACGAACCATCTTCCGGTTCATCCTTACACACCCCGACATGGACCACATGGACGGCATCACGGCCCTCTTCGCAGACCGTTTTCCAACAGTGTTTTGGGACACCAACAACAAGAAGGAGATCGAAGACTCTTCATGGCCTTCGTCGCCCTACAATAGAGCCGATTGGGATTACTACAAGACGATCCGAGACGCCCATTCTCAGCCTAATCCACAACGGCTCGCGAACCTTTCGGGCCACAGGGGTCGCTATTGGAGTGAAGACGAGTATGGGAATCCACAGGGGGGTGACGAGATCACAATCCTTGCTCCGACTCAAGACTTAGTAGACGAGGCAAACAGGACGGGCAACTACAACGACTGCTCCTACGTTCTTCTCTGGCAGCCTGGCCGTAAGAAGATCATCCTCGGCGGGGATTCTCACGACAAGACCTGGGACCACATCCTCAAGAACTGGGAAACAGAAGTCCAGGATATCGATCTTCTCATCGCGCCTCATCACGGCCGGGCCTCGGGAAGGTCTTACGAGTTCTTGGACGTGCTCAAGCCTAGCCTGACGTTTTTCGGAAATGCCCGCTCCGAACACTTGGCGTACAACGCATGGTATCAACGCGGCCTCCCAATCCTTACCAACAATCAGGCGAACTGTATGATAGCCGACCTGAGCAACGCGCACTTGAACATATATGCGACAAACGAGACCTTTGCTAGAGCCTATACGCAAGGTTACGGTGCCGACACTTGGTACCATGCTCAGTTCCAAGCATGGTATCTGTGTTCGGTGTGATAGTATGGTTGGCGCCTGTCAAATGCTTCACAGCACTCGCACTGAGTTCATTAGCTGTACCGCATATGCCTCCGCTACAGACTTGACCCAAGAAGGCTTCACGTGAAACAGCCAGAACACTACGAGAGCGGAGATGCCGACCGCCACTACGAGACGAACCACGGCAATGCTGTCGGGTTCCACTAGGACGTTCCACCAGGGATCTGGCCAAGGGCGGCCCCACACGGTTAGGGCAACCAACGTCCATGCTACGGCAGCGGAGGCGACTGCGACGACCAATCCCCAAAGTCTGAGTCCCCACACGTTGCGTCTGAACCCGTAGTTGGTATTCTCGGCAAACACCAATGGGAATTCTGCCTTGTCGCGAGTCACCGCAATCAGTGCAAGCGTGACCTCCCGGTATCGACTATCAGCTGACTCCGGATCGGCTATCTCTTCTGCCTCGGTAGGAAGGGGATGGTTCCACCACGCCTCGACCTGTCCGCGCAGCTCCGATGATATGGTGATGTCACCGGGATTACGTCTATGGCGAAGCAAACGGGTTGTTGGCGGACCACCCCAGTCATTCCAAAGCTCGCTCTCTCTTCGTCGTCCGCGATCGCGTCCCAACTGGCCTACGACGGATGCCCCACCAGCCGCACTCAAAAGGCCAAAGAACGCAGTAAAGAGGACGTGATGATCCGGAAGAATCGCAAACATTAGGAGTCCGAGCGGCAACGCTAGGACAACTGCGGGCTGGATGCGGGCGCGGAAGGTGTAAAGGTCGACGAAGGGCAACATCTACTGGTTCCCTTTGAGGCTCCAGCCTCCTTCGGACTTTAGCACGAGTGCCATGTTATGTTGTTGGTCGGTCCTAAACACCTTGTTGCCTTTGTTTGATCCCGTAGCATACTTCCTGTAGAGTTCAAGAGCTTTGCTGTCCGGGTGGCCGAAGCTGTTGTCCCCAACCGATACGACCACCATCGCGGGCTTCATGGCCTGCATATGACTAGTGTAGTAGCGGCGGCTGTCGTTGGGATCGTCAAAGAAGTCCCGGGATCCATGGTGGGCCGCCATCAGGATGCTGCAGGACACGTCACTTTTTCCGTAGTCCTTCATTATCCCGTCTTTCCACGTTGCGTAACTGCCATCGCCGGTCAGGATCGCGCTGCTAAGAGCCTTCGACTTGGCGCCATTCAACTCCTCCACCTTGATCACAATGCCCTGATCATTGGCATTGTTGGGCAACCGGTCGTCCTTGGCACTCAGATAACGGAGTCGTGTGTATCCGTAGCTGTTCCTGGTCGTTTTCTTAATTGTCTCGCTGCCTACTTCTCTGCGCAGTTGCATATAGGCTTTGTACTCGTCGCTGTCGGTGGTCGTGCCCGGGTACCCGCTGTCCCAGATACTCCCGATGGGAAATCGGTCATGAAGGGTGCGGATTCCCCTGATGTGGTCGGCGTCGCGATGAGTGCAGATGAATGCATGTAGAGTGCCTCTGTCGCCAATCTGGTTTGCCACGTACCGCAGGGCGCGATTCTTGTTGGCGTCGGTAATGTTGCAGTCGACGACGAGATTGGTGCCATTGGAGCATTGGACCAGCACCATATTACCTTGATCGACGTCGATGAAGTGAATCTTGGTGACCACGTGAAACCCCCTGAGGTTAGGTCCGGTGACCTCCAGGAACCGATCCAGTAGAGCACCTGCTTGGGATCCGTGTCAAACTTGCGCGAACTTGGAGGCAGGCCCGGTGCTCACACTTGACAGGACGGCAGCAGAATCCGTCGTGACAGAAGTGTATCACCTGGTGCGTAGCGATCTGAGAGAGACTTGGAGGTCCTGCCCGTCTCTATGGTCGTCTCAGTCGCACGCATTGAACCAAGCCCGGAATGAGTCTTCGTTGGCTCCGACACGTACGTGGCCCGGGTCTGCATTGTCATCGAGTTGCGGCACGCATTCTGCAAGAACTGGTTTCTGGAAGAAGCCGCAGAATGATGAGGTCCAGACCCTGCCGGCTGTATCCTCCTGAACGACGCGGGCCTTTGGTAGCAGACGCTCAGCACTCTGTCCGTCCAGCCAGAAGTCTTAGGGCCAATCCACATTGGGGTTAGCTGTGGCAGAGTGACGGTGGTTGGCAGCGTGGGTGGGTGATTACATTGGCGGATGCGGAACACGAGCGGATCACGCCGCCGATACGGACGCCGCGCGGCACGTTGACCGTGCCCTGGATCCAGGTGATGCTCGCGCCATGCTCCATCGCCACGGAGAGCTGAACTTGGCGGGGGCTGAGGGCCGAGTGTGGCTGCTGGCACGTGAACCACATGCGGCTAAACCGCTAGGCCAAAAGCATGGGTGCCGGAACGGCACCTTACCGATTTGCAGGGCGACTAGCAGTCCGGGCTAGAAGTGCAGGCGCTGTCCTTGGACACCACGAACATCAAGATAGCGCGGGCGCGCCCAACAGGGAGAGGCGCAAAGCGAGCGGCCGATCGTGCGGCGGCTTGAGTAGGAAGCTCCGTTCCGTCGTCGCCGACTTACGCATTGCGCTGCGATGGATCGCGCCTGTCACGGTAACCAGACCATCTAGTCGGTACGCGTGCATGGCTACCCCTTTCGTCCCGCCTTCCGGCCACCGAAACCCGCCCTGGCCCTACAGCCCTACCCTCGCTCGCCGCCACGGCGAAGTGGCACGCCTCTGCTGTCGCCTCATACGTCCCCTCCGAATCGCGACCCGCTACGAGTAATTCGATCTTGTCTTCCTCATCTTCTCCCAACGCAGCCTGATCTAGGACGCGCCTCCAGCTACCGTGACAAGGCCTTAGCAGGCTGCTGAAAGAGGAGCGTGTGGGATCACGGGGGAGGAATTAATCCGATAGGCGAGGGAGGCCTGCGATGCGCGGTGAGTCTGAGCGGCATTCGACGACGATGCTGGGGTTGGCGCCGTGCGACTTCGTTCCGAAGAACCACCCCTTCAAGTGGATCAAGCCCCTGGCCGACTCGGCGCTAAGTCGGATGTCGCCCTTGTTCGACGAGATCTACGAGGAGACGGGACACCCCTCGATCCCGCCCGAGCACCTGCTCAAGGCGAGCTTGCTAATCGCCTTCTACACGGTTCGCTTGGAGCGCCAGTTCTGCGAGCAACTGCGCTACAACCTCCTGTTGAAGTGGTTCCTGGACTCGAACGTCGAAGACGAGCCGTTCCATATGACCACGTTCACCAAGAACCGCGATCGGCTCTTGGACGTCGATGCGGCGCCGGTGCTGCTCAAGGAGGTGATCCAGGAGGCGCGCTGACGGAGGCTACCGTCCTAGGACCTCGTCACGGTCGACGACACGCTGCTCGACGCCTGGGCCTTACGGAAGAACTATCGTCCGCGCGACTTCACAGGCGAGCGCCGCCCCCTCGAGACGCACGAGTCGACGGCTGATCCTGAGTCGCGGCTCTATCGCAGGGGGCTCCCGGCGAGAGACGCGGCTCTGCTACCTTGGTCACGTCTTGAGCGAGAACCGCCACGGCCTAGTTGTCGATGTCGAGCCGACCGAGGCCGACGGCTAGCTGAACGAGACGCCGAGGCGTCGATGCTCGGACGCAGCATCACTGGGCCGGCGACCATGGGCACCGACCGCGCCTACGACACGCGCGACTTCATCCGCGACCGGCGCGCACTGGAACTGACGCCGCACGTGGCGCAGAACCAGCGCGGTCGGCGCAGCGCGATCGACGGCCGTACAACGCGGCATCCCGGCTACCGTTAGAGCCAGCGCCAGCGAAAGCTGGTCGACGAAGTCTTCGGCGAGATCAAGCTGGCCGCCGCCGGCGACAAGCTGCGCTTCCTCGGTCGGGCCCGCAACGAGCTGTGGCTCGAACTGACCGCCACTGCTTACAACCTCACCTGTCTCGCAAACCTCGAGAAGGCCGCCGCTTAGCCGAACCGCACGGGACCGATCTCAGACGGCTCAACCAGGGTTCCGTGGCTCGCCCGCACCCTTGCCGGATTCAGTCGTGGCCGCTGCAACGACAGCGCTGATCCGTCGATCGCTGACCTGTCCGGCTCCTTCTGCCCAAAGTTCAGCGGCCTGCTAGCGACTTGCCCGCCATTCCTTACCTCGCCGATGGGTAAGAGGCCGCCATTCTCCCATTGGCTCGGTCCGATGCCAAGGACAAGGTGCGGCGAATCCGGCTCAATCCATGCACTATCCGCGCTGAATGGCGACAGAAGTGACTACCCATTCTGATCACGTGTAGGGCTAAGCCCTCGCGGAGTTCTCTGTTCGGCGGACCAGCTTGCTGCGCTGCTTCCTGCGCTTGGTCGGCTTCGGTATCTCGGCGATTGGTGCCGGTTCCTCCTCCTTGGGGCTTCGAGACTGGCTTCGCAGTCGTTCCAAGATCTCAATCCGCTCTGGGTGTTGCGCCTCTATCGTTTCCAGCGGCGTCGTGTATGCCGAGGCGGCGGCGCGGATGCGCTGGGCGTGCTCCAGATTGCCGAGGTTGGGTTTGGCGACGGTCATGGAGAAGGCCGGCAACCGCTCCGAGCCGACCGTGGCGCGGACGTAGCAGTGATGCACCGGCTGGGAAACGATGTCGTCCTCGGAGAGCCGCTCGCGGCTCAGCTCCCAGATCAGTTCGCGCGCGTCCGCACCAGCCAGCTGGAAGGCGGCCAAGCAACCGACATTGGCCAGCAGAGTGTCCCGCATCGTCGGCGAGAGGTCCTCCAGCTTGCGCAGACTCTGGGTGGCAAGCACGAACGCGGCGCCGTACTTGCCCAACTCCGAGAGCATTGATTCGAACTCGACTCCAGGAATGGTCTGCATCTCGTCGACCACGACCAGGGCGCCGCGGCGCTGGGCCAGGGGCAGCCGCTCCTGCTCGCGGATGACCGAATCAACCAGGTTGAGCACCGACGCGCCGACCAGGGCGGCCACGTCGCGGCCGACCGTCCCCTGAGCGGTGGAGACCAGCAGAATGCCGCCGTCGAGGATCGTCCGGCGCAGGTCGATGGTGGACTGGGGCTGACCGAGGATGGCGCGGGCGCGGGTGGAAGAGGCGTAGTAGTTGAGTCGGGTCCTGACCGGTGCCAGGGCGTCGGCCTGGTATTCCTTGCGCCAGCCGCCGAAGTCACGCACCCACCACTCCAACAGGTAGGAGTCGCGCAGCCGGGGCAGCACCTTGTCGCGGAACTCGGCGTCGGAGAGCAGCCTCAGTCCGTCCAGGATCGTGTATTGCTGGTCGGGCTCGGTCAGCGGATGGCTGTTCGCTTCATGCAGTGTCTTCACGGTCTGTTCGAGGATCGACTGCATCCGCGGCCCCCACTGCTCCCAGAGTCCACGGGCGACCCGAACGACCGCGTCGGCGGTCCGGTCGCGGTCGGCAAAGATGCGAGCGTCGAGCAGATTGATCCCGGGCGCGCGTTTGTCGTCGGCCAGGTCGATCAGGCGGACCTCGCCTGAAAGGAAAGCGGGGACCTGCTCCAGCAGCGCCGCGACGAGGTCGGTGTGCGGGTCGACCACGACGATCGCGTCTCTATCGAGGCCCTTCGACTTGCGCTGGAGCTTGTGCGCCACGATGTGGCGCATCAGGGTCGATTTGCCCATCCGGGTGCGGGCGACGTAGAGGTGATGGCGCCGCAACAAATCCTCCGGAAACCGCACTTCGCGCGGGTGGTCTCCGTTCGTCATCCCGACCAAAGCGCCTTCGGTCAACGCCCGCGCCGGGGGCGGTAGCACCTTAGAGCCCGAGCGCTCGAGCTCGTGGGTTTCGTCGCCGGCGCCGGGCGGATGCCAGAGCGCGGCCAGCTCGCGCACGCCGAGGATGCTGCGGCGACGGAAGAGGCCGGGTGGGCGGGGATGCAGGCGCGGCTCGGCCGGCTCCATCTTCCGTATCGGGCCAACCTGGAAGCTGGCGCCGGAGGGATGGTTGTAATGGCGGTAGGCGGCCGCGACCTGCTCCAGCAGCTCCGCCGCCCGGTCGGGCGCGGCCGACTCCGGCACGATGGCCGTGACCTCCAGTTCGCCCTCGAAGGCGATCCGCGAGATCTTCTCCTTAATCAGCTGCGGCTCGAAGTAGCGGTTGCGCGCCTTGTTCCAGCGCCGCCAGGCCCAGCCGCCGCCGAGCAGCGAGACCGCCGCCCCGGCGCAGAGCGCGGCCAGGTTCCAGATCTCGCCGGCCTGCAGCCAGCTGTAGCCCTGGAAGAACCCGAAGCCGGCCAGGCCGAGCACTGTCAGCGCCAGCGGATCGGGTCCGCCGCGGGCAGGCGGCGCGGACGGCTGATGCCGTTGCGTCTGTCCAGGCCGCTCGCCCAGCTTCTCCTGGTAGTGGCGCGACCAGCCGGGGCCGAGCGAGCGCAGGAGGATGCGCGAGACGATCCGCTCCCCAGAGCGGAGGCCGGAGAGCGCACCGAGAGGTGCGAGCAGCGGATCGGAACCCGGGTCGAGCAGGTCGTCGTCGCGGAAGACCCTGAGCGGCACGTAGTCCGGCCCCGAGGAGCGCAGCGTCATTGACCAGGCCTGCTCGTCTTCGGCGATCCGCATCGGGTCCTCGTGCGGTGCGAGTTCGCGGATCCGGGCCTGCGGGTAGTGGGCGCCG
This sequence comes from Dehalococcoidia bacterium, assembly GCA_965208665.1. Taxonomy (GTDB): domain Bacteria; phylum Chloroflexota; class Dehalococcoidia; order Bin125; family Bin125; genus Bin125. The sequence goes on along the minus strand of CBDBPH010000002.1, from coordinate 37,797 downwards.
ATCTGGCGGCGCACAACCTCGCCGTCGAGGCAGCGGGCCATGAGCGAGACGCCTGTCTCGTCGCCAGCGATCTCCAGCGAGAACGGTTCGGGCACGGCGATCGACTGGAGCAGGTTCTCGACGCCCAAGAGGGTGCGCTGGCCGGTTCTCGGCGGCGTGACCGCCAGCAGCACCGGCCCGGAGGGCTTGGATCGACGCGGCAGCAGACGGAGAGGGTTGAGTTTCATCGGGTGGGTCCGTTCTGAGTAGGAGATTCGGATCGGATGTGGTGGCGGCTCAGTGCCGGCCCGGGCGCCACTCGATCAGCTCGGTCTCCTCGGGCGTCGCCTCGATCCGGATGGGGAAGCGCTCGCCCTTGGCCAGCAGCAGGCCGTCACCGCGTGGGCAGGAGACCAGCCAGCGCTGCAGGTCGTCGGGCAGGTCGAAGGCGTCCGCGACGGTGGAGATGGCGGCCGCGTCCTGCTGCAAGAGGAGCTTGAACGCGGCGTTCTGCAAGAGCGCTCTTCCTGAGTGCCCGGTAATCGTGCGCGAGTGATCCTCGGATAGGAGATCCTGCACGTCCTGGGTGATGAACTGCAGCCCCAGGCGGTGCTTGCGGGCGCGCTTGGCGAGGGACACCATGAAGGCCGCGCCCTCCGGGTGCTGCATGATCGACCAGACCTCGTCCACGACCAGGAGGCGCGGCCGCGGGTCGCGGGCGGCCGCCGCCCAGACCGTCTCGGTGCAGACCATCGCCGCCGCCGGGCGCAGTTCGGGTTCGAGCAGCCGCAGGTCGAAGACGGTGACCAAGGCCTCGTTGTGCAAGAGATCGTCGCCCTCGTCCGAGAGCAGGTGCCTGAGGCTGCCCGAAGCGAACGGGCGCAGGAGCTTGGCCAGCCCCTCCGGGTCGTCTTCCTCCAGGAAGCGGTAGAAGTCGCGGAAGCCCGTGCGCTCCGAGGGCTGGGCGTAGTAGCTGGCCAGGGCATGGTCGAGCGCGGCCCGGCGTTCGGCGCTCAGCCGTTCGCCCACCATCACCTCGATCAGCCGGCGCAGCGAGCCGATCCGCTGGAGCAGTTCTTCTGGATCCGAGCGGTCGAGCACGAACGGGTTCATGCCCTGGCCGGCGACGCCGGGAGAGAGCACCCGCCCGCCAGCCGAACGGGCCATGTCCGCGTACTCGCCCTCCGGGTCAATGACGTAGGCGACCACGCCGCGACAGAGCCCGCGCAAGACGCCCAGCTTGGTCGCGAACGACTTGCCCGAGCCTGAGCGGGCCAGCACCGCCGTGTTGGCGTTCAGGTGCGTGCCGTCCCAGGGGTCGTAGACAATGGGCGCGCAGGCGCGCATGTCGATCCCGTAGAGCGCGCCCGAACGGGTATCGAGGTCGGGCGGCGAGAAGGGAAAACAGCGGGCGACCGAGGACGTGTCCAGGGTGCGCCAGGCGGCCACGGCGTTCAAGGAAAGTGGCTGGGTCGAGAGCAGGCCCTCGCGCTGACGGAAGGGCAAGGGGTCGAGCTGGCCCAGGGCGGCCGCGAAGTGGGCCGAAGCGCGCTGGGTCAGTTCGTCCAGGGTGTCGGGGTCGCCCGCGTGCAGGGTCAGCGAGAGCGAGGCGTGGAACAGCCGCTCGCGCCCGCGCTGCACGTCGTCCCGGAGCCGGCTCACGTCCTCCAGCGCGATCTCGGCCTCGGGCGACATCGTCTTGCCCCGCCGGAGCGAGAGCGAGCGGGCCGACTCGAAGCGCACCTTCTGCCACTCCAGCTGGCGCGCGGCCTGCTCGGAGGGGATCGGACCCAGGTGCAGCGCGATGTCCATCGGCGCGCCGGTCGCCATCAGTTGCTGGAGGAAGCCGGGCGCGAGCGAACGCGGCCACTTGGCCAGGTGCAGCGAGCGGGCCAGTCGCCCGCCGAGTCTGATACTCCGCTGGTTGAGCTGGACCTCGACCGGCTCATCCCGGCTGGTGCGAGCGGGCGAACCGCCTAGGGCCGAGGCGATCATGAAGCGCTGAAGCGCTTCGTCCTTCAGGGGATGGATCGAGAGACCCGATCTGGCCAGCAGGCCGCGCAGCTCCTGCGTGTGCTCCTCCTCGCAGACGGCGTAGAAGCGCCGGTCGAGAATGCCCTCGCGCGACTCCAGCTCGGTCAGCAGGCGCCGCTGCGAACGAGCCGCTTCGCGGGTCTGGTCCGGCAGGTCGCCGGGCTGGGCCTCTTCCAGCTCACGCCGCATCCGCTCCAGGTCGGGAGGATGTTGGCGCACCAACAGCTGCAGCGGGAAGTCGCAGGCATTGAGCAATCCCGCGAAGGCGCCCAGCTTGGGCGCATCCAGCTCAAGGCCCATCAGCTCGGTCAGCGCAAACTTGACTCCATCGAGTCGCACGGGGCCGTCGGGCTCGACGTGCGAGAGCGAGAAGCAGAGCGGCAACTCGGGCAACAGCTTCGCCGGTCGGTCCGGCTCGGCTTGCGGTTCGGGAATGGGAGTGGCCTCCGCGGGCGGCGCAGGTGCAAGAGCGGCGTCCCTCTCCAGGGACGCCGCTGCGGGATTGGGTCGTTGGAACAGTCGTCTCATATCGGAATCTCCTTGGTTCAGGGAATCGGAATCGGGATCGCGCCGGCCGAGATCAGCGCCGCCAGGCCCTTGGCCGAGAGCGCCACGCCGAGCCCGGCGATCGTGAGGAAGACGGCCGAGCGGGCCCGCGTACCGCGCCCCTCGGCGCCGTCCGCCATCAGGAGGAAGCCGGCCCAGACCAGCCCGAACAGGGCCAGACCGGAGGCGGCGTAGGCGACCGCGGTCAGCGCCGCGTCGAAGGCGTCGAGCATCGCCTGTTCCGCCGTGTCCGCGTCGGGCGCGGAGGCGGTACAGACAACCGCCGCCGCGCCCAGCGAGATGATCGAGATCAGTCGCCGCAGCATCACGGCCCCCAGCCCAGGATCTGGAACAGCTCGTCCAGCTCCGCCTGCGAGAGCCGGGTCTGAATCGAGACGGGACGCTCCGGCTCCCGCTCCACGACCAGCGCGCGGTAGGCGTCGTCGGAGGCGATCGCGGACGCCAGCGACAGCGACTCCGAACGCGTCTGGCTCATCGCCGGGCGCTGGACCAGCTCGGCCCGCACGTGCTCGTCGTGGACGATCTCGAGCGTCACCTGTTTCTGCACCTGGGCCGACGGGATCGAGAGCGTGGTGGAGACCGTCCAGGGGATCGGCTTGCCTTCCGCGTCGGCGACGATGATCGTCTCGGAGACGGTCTGGCTCGTCCCCGGACGGGTCAGGGTGACGGTCTCGGTGCGCCGCTCGACCCGGCGAGGGCGGTGCGTCAGCTGGACCAGGGCGGCAGCGCGATGCTGAGATCGGCGCTCAGCTCCGTCGCGAACTCGACGGAGAGGATCCCGCTTGCGGCCGGCAGCGCCAGCGTGAACCGGGTCTCGCCACCGGAGACGAACATGGCCGTGGTCTCGTTCCCGCCGGCCGAGACCGTGAGCGTCCCGGACACGAGCGTGACCTGCGCCTCGAGCAGCGCCGTCTGGCTCAGTGCGCGGTGACCAGCTGCGGTCTGCAGTTCGACCCGCTCCGCGAGCGTCGCGATGCAGTCGGAGCGCACGCCGCCCTCGATCCGATCAGGGCGCCAGACGAGCGAGACCAGCTGCAGGTCGCAGAGCTCGCCCTCGACCGCGGGCAGCGGATAGGGCAGCTGATCGCCGGCGAGCGAGATCGCACCGGCCTGGCCGTGCTCATCCCGCCAGGCGAAGGTGAACGAAGGGACGGGACCGTCCAAAGGCAGCAGGTAGCTCGACCGCCCGCCCGTGCCCAGCGCGTTCTCGCGATGGAACGTCGGCTCGCGGCCGTCCGCGCCGCCGAAGGCGCGCACCTCGACATCGAGGTTGGCCGCTGCCTTGAGCACCACCGTGGCCGCAGACGCCGTCACAGTCAGGCGCTCGATGAACAACCGTCTGCCGGGGATCAGCGGAGGCGGGTCGAACTCGATCTCGTCCGAGGTCCAGGTCTCCTGCTCACCGTCATCGGCCGACGCCAGGGGCGGGCAGCAGACGACGACCGAGGCGACCACCGCCACGGCGGCAGCCCCGCCCAGGAGCCGGGGCCACCAAGCCGCTCGGTGTTCCCGTTGCTCCCTGGCGATGGTCTGCCTCGCCTCGTCGTACTCGTGCTTCGGTTGCTGCTTGCGGTCGCGCTTGCGGAACCAGTTGCGGGGCTTGAACGGCATCCGTTCGCCCCGCGTCCGAGGACGAGGCGAGCGCTTCAGGTTGGCCAGCTTGCGCGCTCCGCGCCTCAGCGGACCGGGACCGGAGTTGGCCTGCTGCGTGACGTTCCGCGCAGCCTCGTCGGTGGCATCGACGGCCAGGTTTGAGACGCCCTGGGCTGGTTCGTCGTTGGCTTGCTCCGGTCGGCCCTTCGCAGGGGGCGCCGGAGGTTGGGCACGTACGAGCTGAGTCGCTGGACCCTGGAAGCGCCGCGGCCCGAATCCGAAGCGCATCAGGTCGGCCGCCACCGCCGGCAGGCGGCGGCCGCCGACCCGGCCCACGATCAAGGCGATCCCGACCACCGCGAAGACCAGGCCCAATCCAATCCGCACCGCCTCTGGACCGAACGGGGCAACCTGGTAGACGCCGTAGGCCAGGGCCGCCACGGCGGTCAGGGCCACGATCTGGGGGAAGGTGAACCAGAGCAGGACGCGGTCCTCGGCCTGCACGTGGGTCGGCACCTCGTGTTCATCCATGGGACTCCCTCCTCTCTCAAGAGTTGTTTGGATCTACTCGGGCTCGGGCGGGGCCTCGATTGTGACGACCGGGTTGGAGACCGCGTCGATCACCAGTTCGACCACGCCGAAGGCGACCAGCGCGAGCACGATCCCGGCCAGGGCGGTGAGCATCGCCGTCTTGCCGCGCTCCATCTGATGCGGCGCGCCGGAGGCGGTCAGGTACTGGTAGGCGCCGAAGACGAAGTAGGCGACGCCGACGCCGCCGACCACGCCCAACAGAATCCCGACGAGATTCGAAATCGTCTGGGTCAGGTCATCCATGAGTGGTGTTCCTTTCTGGGAACCGGCCCCGCAGGTGATGCGGGGCCCTTGGTGTTGCCGTGTCCCCTCAGGGGACGGGAGCTTGATCAGCACATTGCGCACCTCCTTCTGGTTCGGGACTCGCGGGTCCGCTATTCGTTCTGACTCCGGGGGCCGCGGCCGGAGGGCTCCGCGCCGCCCTGGGGCGTCGAGAGTTCGGCCGCCGAGCGGGTCGCGCCGCCGACCCCCGAGGAACCGCCGGCGCCTCCGCTTGAGAGGGCCTTGCTCGCGGCCGCGCCGCCGCCGGCGCCGATGGCCGCCACGGATGCGACGGAACGGACCATCGTGGCCGGCAGCGAGAGACCGAACCAGAGCGTCTGCAGCCAGGCGTCGAAGGGACTGGAGTTGCCCAGCATCGACGGCACCCGGGTGGCCAGGTAGATGAAGGCCAGCGACATCAGGAGCTTCCAGATCAGGTCCCGGGTCGGTTCGAAGACCCCGATCGGGGCCAGCTCCGAGAGGAAGCCGATGCCCAGGGCGAGCGCGATCAGCTGCACCGCCTGCTGGAAGACCGTGGTCACAAACAGGCGCAGCCAGTGCCGGCTCCAGCCCGAGGAATGCGGCAGGATCCATAGACCCATCGCCGCCGGCGCCAGGACCAGCAGGAGGTCGATCAGGGCGAGGCGCAGCACCATCTGCACGAGCAGGTAGATGCAGAAGAACGCGTAGATGAGATAGATCAGCGCGAGCAGCAGCGCGAGCCCGACCGAGCCGCCCTCGACCGCCGTGAGCAGCGTCTCGACGGGAGCGCGGAGCAGGTCGGAAGGGGTGACGTCAAGCGTGACGGCGATGAACCCGGAGACCGCGTGCGCGACATCGATGACGAGCGCGCACCACCAGAGCGAGGCGGCCGCCGCAACCACACCCAGGACGAGCCTCGGGATCAGTTCGCGCCAGCCCGCCTGCCTCGCGCCCAGCGGTTCCTGGGTGATCAGCGCAAGGCCGATCCAGCCGATGATGAAGGCCAGCGCGGCCGAGGTCACGACCCAGACCGCGAGCCAGGCTTCCTGGACGAGGAGATGGCCGTAGGTCAGATCGGCTGGGGTGCCGGTGATGATGTCCGACACGGGGCTACTCCTCGTCCCGGCAGCTGACGGGCTCTTCCGCCGTCAGCGCGGTGAGGACGCCGCAGAGCGTGCCGTGCACGCCCTCGATCACCCAGCGCGCCGCCGCCTTGGCCCAGCCGTCCGGATCGAGCGCCCGGAGCAGGCTGCCCAGCAGGCCGCCCGGCTGGTGCAGGGGGACGACGGCGTAGAACGTGGTCGGAGTCGGCTGGCGCCCCGTGGCGGCCAGCATCACCATCAGGTAGGTCCTGTCCGGGTCGAGCGCCGGCTGTTCGTCCAGGGCGGGGTAGTCGAACTCGTACTCCCAGCCCTCGTCGCGCTCTGTCTCGCCGCCCGAGACGCGGTACATCGAGGTCAGCCATTCGCCGGTATCCGCGTCGCGGATGCCGTAGTAGAGGGTCGTCAGCCGGGCTGAGAAGATCGGCCGAGCGCGGAACTGGCCGTGCTTCTTGCGCTCGATCCAGTCCTCGTCCTCGTTGACCCATTCGATCTGGGTTCCCGAGGGCGGCTGCTGGGCGTCCGCGATCTGCCAGGCGAGCGTCGCGATCAGCGCCGCCGCCAATAGCGCGCAGACCGCGCCGATCAAGCGCCAGTGCCTCGGTCCGACTTCATAGATTCGAGTTCGCATTGTGTCTCTCCGCTGCACACGTGTTCGTTGGTCGTGCACGTGAGTTTGCGGCGGAAGTAAATGCGATGTAATGGCCTGTAGGGGGTGACGCGCGTGTCACTGTCCGCGAGAACACCCGGCAACCGAAGCGGCCAAGTCGGCCTCAAAGGGAATCTGAGACAGGGTGTCGGTCCGCGGTTCGGCGAATCCAGCCGCGGGCCGGGCGGACGCCGCTAGCGGTTTGAGAAGGCGTTGTGGCGTTTCCAGTCCGACCCCGTGAGCCAGATTGAGCCGAGAGGCCCGGCGCGCTCGATTCGCTCCCGATCGGAAACGAACAGGGGGACCTGCACGTCGGTGCGTTCCATCTCGCCGCGGGCGACCGTCATGAACCGGGTCGCCAACAGGTCCTGCTCGAACACGACCAGCAGCCGTGGCACGGCGCCGTGGTCGTCGAGCGGGCGATGTCCCTCGAAGTAGCGCAGGTAGGGTGCAAGGCGCGCGGCCATTGTCTTGGGGCGAATGGCGCGCCGCTCCCATTCGAGGAAGAACGGGAGGTAGCGGGCGGGGCCGCGCAGCAGGCCGAAGGCATCGGGCTGAATCGAATGCAGGCGCCCGCGATGGCGGAAGTAACGGGAGGCCCGCTGGGGCGGGTCAAGTTGCGCCACATCCCAGTCCATCGAGCTAGCCTGCGTGACCAGCCGCGCTGCGAACCCGTGCACCGCCTCGGTGTGGTCCAGGTGCCGGAGCAGTTGCCGCGTGCGGGCGCCAGTGACGTTGCGCCAATCGAGGGGCGCGTCTTCATCGAGCAGCGACGCGCTCCAGCGCCTGCGGGCGTCCAAGGGCGAGGTGCGGTCCCGGTGAGCGAACCACGTCAAAGAACGATCCGTCAGCGCCAGCCGGCGGCGGCCGCCCAATCTCCGCGCGGTGACCAAGCTGCGCCGCTGCAACTCCGCCGTGAGCGCGGACACGCGACGCCGGCCGACGCCGAGCAACGACTCCAGGTCGTCAGAGGGCAGCCAGGGCCAGTCGGCCAGCAGAGACAATGTGCGTTTCTCCGTCGGCTTGAGTCGGGACGACAGCCTCCAATCGGCCTCGTCGGCCTCAGGCTCGGGCGAGTGCGGCGGCGAGCGGCGCTGACGCGTTGCCTCGCGGCCCCACGAACCGCGCCCGCTCACCAGTCCCAGGGCGGTCGCCAGGCTCATCGCGGATGCGCCTGAGGGTGCGCGCCAGATCCGGGACTCGCTTGACGCGGTGGCGGCGTGGCTCTCCTGGGCCAGGAAGCAGATAAACGGCAGCGAGGCGGCCAGCCGGCGGGCGTGGCGCAGGCGGACCTCGTCCGGCATCAGGAGCAGAGCGGCCGAGAACCCGGGACCGTCGCGCAGCCGGCCGATGCGCCGCGCGAACGCCGTCCGGTCGGCGGTGCGGGCGCAGCGGACGATCGCCAGGGTGCGGCCGTCCGGCAGCGCGATCGCCGCATCCGACGGAGCGGAGCGGTACCAGCGGAAGCGGATCGGAAACCACTCCTCGCAGAGCGCGGCGGTCAGCCGGTAGATCACCGCGACGGCGTCCAGCCGGCGCATCAACAGGCGCAGCCACTCCTCGGAGGCGGGTTGCTCTCGCAGCAGAGCGGCGGTCGTCGTCCCGCTCAGATCGGCGAGCCGATCGAGGCCGCTTGCCGTGAGCCTGAACCGCTGCGTCGGAGCGACCAGCTCGGAGGCGTGCGGCAGGCGGGCGACCAGGTGCTCGTCCGCCAGGGAGTCGATCCCCTCGTAGACGGCGCTCGCCGAACGGCCCGAGACGGCGGCCAGCTCGACCCGGTCGAGCATCGGCATCGTTGCGAGCTGTTCGAGCAGGTCCCGCTCAACGGTGTTCACGCGAATCTCCCCAGACACTGGCGATTGAGTGGCATTGGTGAGCATACTCAGAATGTCCGTGCAATAATCACCCAAGAAGAAGCCGACTGTCCAGAAGTTGTCCAGGATCGGGAGTGCCACCCGTGTACAGGAGATCGGAGTTCTGGACAGGTGACAGGCGGGGCGCGATACCCAGTGTTTTCTGGGGCGGGCGGTCCCGAGTTGGCGTGATTCGGCAAGCAGTTTCTGCGCGGGCTGGTTCCGCCGTGCTTGGACAGTTCTCGGCGAGGGTGATGCAGCGATGAACGGCGAAGTCGAGGGCCCTGAGACGACTGGCGGCGAGCCCGGTGACGGGGCGGGGCGGATGTGGGGCCTCCTACAGGACCTCCTGGAGGCGCACGGGCGGGCCGGGACGGCGGCGTTGCTGGGGGTCAATGAGCGGACACTGAGGCGGGCGGAGTCGAACCGGCATGTGACCCCGCAGCTGCAGAAGGAACTGGAACGGCACGCCCAAGAAGGCATGGACGACGGCCCCGCATCCTCGCCCCAACAGCTGGCACTGGAACTGGCTAGCCTCCGACATCTCAAGGGGCGCTTCGACAAGCTGGAACAGGGCACCCGGGACGCACTGGACGGCTTGCGTCGGGAGATGGCTGAGGTTGTTGCTGAGAACGAGGGACTGCACAAGCGGGTCTCTCAACTAGAACAGGGCGGGGTGGGGAGGCGGACGGCGGAGGGTGGTGGGGACAGCCCTGCCCCCATGCACACCACCCGGGCCACTCAGGACGCACTCGACCGCCGTTATCCACAGCTGGTCACGGAGCAGGCGGAGACGGCGGAAGAGGCGGTCTACGGCATTGCGATGCCCCTGATCACCGAGTGGCGGGAGCGGCGACGGGCGTACCTCGCACACCTCGATTCCGCTGACGACTGGAGCAAGCTCAGGTCGGAACTGCGGATGACGGAGCTGGAAGTCGAGCTAATCGACGCACACGTGCTGACCCTGCCGCCCTCCGACGTCCCCTGGGACGGGATCCGGCGGCACAGCGAGTTGCGGCTTCGGCGGCGCACGCTGGAGCGGCTCCGGCGCGAGCGGCGACGGGCCAGGGTCAAGCGCTGGCTGCTGCGGCTGGTGACGCTGGGCTGGCGGGGGCGCTAGCTGGCTGTCTGGCTAACCGGCGGCACGATCGAGTCACGCTGGGGCAAGTGATGTGGCGCGGACCCTGCCCGACCCGTTGTCATGCGGTGTGGGGCGGCGTAGTACTGGAGGTGGTTTCAGGCTTTGTCCAGCATTTCCTGCCCAGAAACGCTGGAGGGTCCGTCCCCGGCCCGAATCCGACCAGAGGGATTGAGCTTTGCTCTCCTCGCGGTCGGACTCACAGAGGGACAAGCGCTCCCCGCAGCGCGAACTGGTTGCTCAGCGATAGAGCCTTGCTCTCCTGAGACACGGTTCAGAAGGCGGAACCGACACGGGCGGCAGGCGCGCACCCTCGAGGTTCGCAAGACCTCCCGACCACGGACTGGACAACTGACCGGACCGCGAATGGCGCTGATGCCTCGCAGTTCGGTCGCTTCGTGTCCGCTCCCCGCTTTTCCGCACTCCCGACACCCGCTGACGTGAGCATCCACACATCGGCGGGCAACCGAAGGAGTGCGTTCATCACCCAGTTTCAGATTCCAACCGCGAAGACCTGCACCCCGGATGCCGGCGCGCGTCGCCATCTCATCCAAGATGCCAACCACAGCAACAGAACCGGAACACGAAAGGAGTTCCCGATGGAACACGTCAACGAGAACGCAACCACGACGAACGCGACTCACACCGCACACGCTGCAGGGAGGAGCCGCTACGTCGGTCCCTCGGCGGCCCGGATCGCCGAGTTGATCGCAGCCCAACAGCGGGTTCGATTCGAGCGCGGCTGGTTCTGGACCGCCGCCTTCTGTCACGGCACTGAGCAAGAGCAGGACCTCATGGCCTTCCGTCAGCGTCCGGACGGCGATGGGATCGACGTCCGCTGTCACCGTGCGGCAGCACAAGGCATGCAGTCGGTCAACTGCTCGCGAGAGCGGATCATTCGCTCATTGGAGTGGCTGGGCGGAGAGTCGATCTGGTCGGCCTACGCGGCCAAGGCTGGGACATCGGCACCAGCATCGGCGTCGGAGCAGACAGCGGCTAACGAGACCGGCAGGTCAGCCAGGCCCGGCAGCGCAGGCGGCAGTACCTGGCGCCTCGCCCTCCTGCCGTTCATTGGCCTGCTGCTGGCCGCCCCGTTCATCCTCGGCTTCGAACTCGAGGTCGCGGCGCTGAGCGCAGTCGGATATGGCTGGGTCGGTTGGCTCGGGCATCGCGCCCTGGTTACTCACCGCCGCGCCGCATCGGTCTCGAAGGGAGGCCGACCACGCTGAATCACCAATACCTCGTCGCACCCACCTCAAGGGCCGTCTCTCCGGAGGCGGCCCTTCTTGGTTGCCTTACGGCATCGAGACGCACCCCGCAGTCGCCCGTCCTCAACGAAAGGAGACACCCATGACTGCCACCACCACCACCGCCACTACCAACCTGCCCGCTCCCCGGCCGACGCTGGAGGAGCTGGTTGACCGGATCATCGACGCCATCTTCGGCTTGGAAACAACAATCCTGCCGAAGACATCGCCGGCGCGCGCCATCCATGAGGCGCGCCGACTCAGGCAGACGGGTGACCTCGACCGGGCGCTCGCCGTCTTCGCCGACCTCGACCTGAGTGGGGCAACTGAGGGGGAGCGGCGTTGGGCCTACGCCGAGTTCCTCGACCTGGCCCGCAGACGATTCCCTGGTGAGGACGCCTGGCTCTACAGCCCGGCGACCGGTCGGGCCGCCGTGCTGACACCCTGCGGCACCGGAGCGCTCCAGGTCGAGGCCGTCCTGGGGATGCCCTGGCAGTCGGGCAAGGGCGTCTCGCGGCGCAGCCTCATAGGGCTCAGACCTCTGGCGAAGGGTGGTGCGCCATGAGCGCCGCCCTCGCCAGGGTCGACATCGCCGCGCTCAAGCAGCGCCATCCGCTCGGTGATGTCGTCGAGGCGGCCGGCGTCGAACTGCGCGGGCGGGGCCGGGTCCGCCAAGGCCTCTGTCCACTCCACGAGGAGACCGCGGGCAGCTTCACCGTTTACGCCGACACCCAGCGCTGGTACTGCTTCGGCTGCGGTCTGGGCGGCGACGTGCTGGACTTCATCCAGCGCACCGACGGCGTCGACCTGCCTGAGGCGATCCGGCGGCTGGAGGCATCATCTGCGAGCCCGGCGGTGACGGTCATACCGCCTCAAACTCCGATCTCGCCCTCGCCGATCGCGGACCGCGATCCGTCGCTGTTGACCGCGGCGATGCGCTGCTACCGGCGGCAGCTCGAGCTCTGCGGTGACGCCCAGGCGTATCTCGCTTCGCGCGGCATCGACTCCGAGGCCGCCCAACGTTTGGGCCTGGGCTACGCGAGCGGTCGGGAACTGCGCGACTGGCTTGTGCAGGCGGGCTTCGACGACCGACGAATCCTCTCGAGCGGCCTCGCCTCGGAGGGCCGTGAGCGCTTCCGTGGGATGATCGTCGTTCCCGAATTGGTCGGGAGCCGGGTCCACTGGCTCGCCGGCCGCGCCGTGTGGCCCGTGGTGAGACCGCGTTTCCAGGCGCTGCCGGGCTCCAAGCCCCTGCTTGGACTCGCGCGGCTGACGCCGCCGGTTCCCTGGATCGTGGTCGCCGAGGGGCTGTTCGACTGGCTCGTGCTGGCCGCCTGGGGCCTGCCCGCGGTCGCCGCGCTGGGCACTCAGGGGATGGACAACCTGGCTTCCTCCCTACAGGGACAGCCGCGGGTCTTCCTCGCCTTCGACGCCGACCAGGCCGGGCGCGACGCGGCTCGTCAACTCCGCGCCAAACTCGGAACGCACCGCGCCCGAGTCGTGAACCTGCCCGACGGCATCGGCGACGTCGCCGAGCTCGCCCCCTGCCCGGACGGGCGCTCCATCTTCCTGGAGTCGCTGCAGCATGCGGCACAAGTAGCTCGCTAGCAGGTCCAACCGGCGGGATTCATCCCGCTCACCCAGCAACCGCACAGTCACCTATTGAAGGGCCCGCCCATGGCCTCTACCTGATCGTGCGCGAGCACGGCCACACGGCCGCTCGATTCGGCGGCCGCAACCACCCGAACACATCACCCGAACAGGAGCATGAGATGAACAACGGCAGACATCACAACGGCAACGGAAATGGGACTGCCACGGCGGCCCGTCGGAACCAGAACGGCCGCGCCCCGACCCAGTCCACAAACGGCAACGGTAATGGAGCCAGAGCCCAGCGCAATCCGCAGGCGGCCGCCGACCGCAATCCGACCGCGCCCGCCCCGGATGCTTTGCATTGGGACGCGATCGCGCCCCGCGTCACCGAGGCCCTGGCCCAGCCGCTCAACCCCGAGCTGGTCTCACAGCGTAAGGGCCGCGGCGGCCGCGTCTTCGATTACATCGAGGGTCATACCGCGATTGACCAGGCCAACCGGATCTTCGGATTCGGGGGCTGGGGTTACGAACTGGTCGGCGACGTGAGCCTGCGGACGATCGAACAGACCGACTCTCGTACCGGCGAAGTGACACGTTCGGCCGCCTACTCGGCGACCGTCAAGGTCACGGTCCCGGGCGCGCCCGCGCGCACCGATGTCGGCTTCCAGCCGGTCGCGGACGAGTCGCCCGAGGGTCACGAGACGGCGTTCAAAGGCGCTGTGACGGACGCGCTCAAGCGCGCCCTGCGCGGCTTCGGCGACCGCTTCGGCAACGGCCTCTACGGCGACCCTCCCACTACGGCTCGGAACGACCGCAGACCAGAATCTGCCCCATCAGCCCGGTCGCAGCCCGACGCGCAGACACGCCCCGCGCAGCAGTCGCGACGGAGAGTCGTGCAACCGGCTGCGCCGACGGACGACGACGGGCATGACGCTCAGAACCTGCGCGGTCAGCTGATCGAGCTGAGCCTCGAACAGGGCTTCACCGAGGAACAGGTCCGGGCCGCCGTCGAGACCAAGACCGGCCGCTCGCTGGACGAACTCGGCCCGGCCGAACTCAACCCGCTGATCGCCTCGGCCGCCAACAAGCTCGAACACCGCAGGCAGGGCGAGCAGGGCTGACCTCTGCGTCTCGCGACGCGAAGCGGCCCCGTCTCGCTTCCTCTCTATCGGACCCCCGAAAGGAGTCAACATGTCCACCACCGTACCCACAACCCGAGACGCGTTCAGCCGTCCTGCCGCCCGCTTCACGGATGGCGGGCTCGACATCCGCGCCTCGGCCTTGGGCCAGTGCCGGCGCGCCCTCTGGTACACGGCCACCGAGCGGCCGGTTACCAACCCGACCCCGCCCGAGTCACTGACCCTGCTCGAAGCGGGCAACGCGCTCGAACCGGTCGTCGTCCGCGCTATGCGCCGCGCCGGCTGGAGCGTCTCGCTCGCCGACCGCGACCAGCCCGTGTCCGTCACGGTCGAAGCGGCGCCCGGTCTGACCGTGACCGGCCATCCCGACGCGACCGGCTGCCCGCCGCCTGCGGGCGGAGCCGCCGCCGCCGTCGAACAGTTCCTGTTCGGCGAAGGAGAATCGGTCGCGCGGACCGACGAGCTCGTGATCGAGGTCAAGACCCGCGGACCGGAGGCGTTCAAGCGCTGGCAAACCCTGGGCGCGGAACGCAGCCATCCCGAGTCGGTCGCCCAGGCGGCCTGCTACTCGTTGGGCCTGTACGGCGAGTGCCGCGACGTGGTGATCGCCACGCTCGATACCGGCGGGCGCACCTGGGACCGCGAGGTTGTTCCGGCCAACCGGGCGGAACGCGCCTGGCGAGAGTCCACTGCGCGCCTAGAGGCGCTGGTCGAGCACTACTCGCTTCACGGCCCTGATCCAGAGGTTCTGCCGGAACGCGACTTCGAGGCATCGGACTGGCAATGCCAGCGCTGCCCCTTCCTCAACCTCTGTGAGCCCGGCGGGGCGGGAGAGGCTGAAGCTGAGGCCGAGCCGGCCGAACCGGTCTCGGACGAGCAGGCGCGAGCGGCGCTGCGCGAGTACGAGCAGGCACAGGCACGGATCAAGTCGATCGAGACCGACAAGCGCGGCGCGCTCCAGACGCTCCAGCACTGGCTCCAAGGGAAAGGAGCAACCAAAGCCAGGCTTGAGGGTTCGGCCAAGCAGCGCACGGTCGGCATGGTCCAGAGCCGCCGCTACTCGGTCGATCACACGCGGCTCAACGCGCTGCTCGAACCCGAGCAGCGAGCCGAGATCGTGACCGAGCAGGTCAGTGAGTACCTGCGGGTCAGCTGACCGCCCAACCCGTCGAGTCGACACCTGTTCAACCAGGCGCTACTCAGCCCCGCGCTCCCAGAAGGGACGCGGGGCTGCTTCGTTTAGCCGGCGCGGCCCGTCCGCGCCATTACACGCTCTTGTGAAAGGAGCACATCCAATGTCACGCACGATCAACCGAGTCGAACTGCTGGGCCGGGTCGGCAGCGACCCCGAGCTGCGCCGCACCCAGAACGGCACCGCCGTCGTCCAGCTGCGGCTGGCCACCGACCGCCGCAACTCGGACGGCGAGAGCCAGACCGACTGGCACACGGTCGTCTGCTGGGCCAAGCAGGCCGAGGCCGTGGCCGAGTACGTCCGCACAGGCGAGCGCGTCTATGTCGCCGGCCGGCTGCAGCAGCTGAGCTGGGAGACCGACGCGGGCGAGCGCCGCAGCAGGATCGAAGTTCACGCCCACGAGGTCATCTTCCTCGGTTCGGGCAACGGCAACGACCAGGGCAACGGGCGCAAGGCCGACGGGGACCAGCCCTTCTGACTCATCAACCCATCGAACAGACGCCCGCTTCGTCGGGCGCACAACGGCCCCGTGCTCCCTCAGGGGACGCGGGGCCGCCTCGCATAACCGGCGCGGGAGTTCCGCGCCGACACATCGCTCTTCAGAAAGGAGCACCACCAATGTCACGCACGATCAACCGAGTCGAACTCTTGGGCCGGGTCGGGGCCGACCCCGAGCTGCGCCAGACCCAGGGCGGGACCGCCGTTGTCCAACTCAGGCTGGCCACCGACCGCCGCCGCGAGAACGGCGACAACGAGACCGACTGGCACACCGTCGTCTGCTGGGCCAAGCAGGCCGAAGCCGTGGCCGAGTACGTCCGCACGGGCGAACGCGTCTACATCGCCGGCCGGCTGCAGCAGCGGAACTGGGAGACCGACGGCGGCGAGCGCCGCAGCCGGATCGAGATCCACGCCCACGAGGTGATCTTCCTCGGTTCAGGCAACGGGAACGGCAACGGCCGCAACTCCGGCGAAGCGGGCGACCAGCCCTTCTAACCCTTCATGGATTCACGACGCCTCCTCCGAGGCGCACACCGGGCCCGCGCTCCCTCCTGGGACGCGGGCCCGCCTCGTTTAACGGGCGCGGCCTGTCCCCGGCTCGAACGGGGAACTGTCCGCGCGGACACACGCTCTTGAAAGGAGCACCACCAATGTCACGCACGATCAACCGAGTCGAACTGCTGGGCCGGGTCGGCAGCGACCCCGAACTGCGCCAGACCCAGGGCGGCACTGCCGTCGTCCAACTGCGGCTGGCGACCGAACGCCGCCGCGACAACGGGAACGACGAAACCGACTGGCACACCGTCGTCTGCTGGGCCAAGCAGGCCGAGGCCGTGGCCGAGTACGTCCGCAAGGGCGAACGGGTCTACGTCGCCGGTCGACTGCAGCAGCAGAGCTGGAAGACCGACGCGGGCGAGCACCGCAGCCGGAGCGAAGTCCACGCCCACGAGGTGATCTTCCTCGGCTCCGGCAGCGGCAACGGCCGCAGCGCCGGTAGTGACAGCCCGCCCCCGACCCGATCGGGGGGCGACCAACCCTTCTAACCCTCCATCGTTCATCGACGCCTCAAACGAGGCGCACCACAGGGCCGTGCTCCCTCGTGGGACGCGGCCCCGCTTCGCATCCCACGCAGAGAAAGGACCCCGAGATGACCACTGCCAACCATCCTCCTTCGATCCCGTCCACCGACGACCCCGAACGCCAGGCCCTGCTGGACGCACTGCGCCAGAACCTGCGCGTGCTGGGCGAACTCGCGATCCGCTACGAGGTCGAGACCCGGCCAGAACGGCCCCAGGACATGCCCACCATCTACCGGCCCGAGACGGTCGTCGACCTCCTGGGCGAGGAGATGAGCCAACTCGCCCAGGAACAGGTCCGGGTGCTCTTGCTCGACCGCAAGAACCGGGTGGTCGGCCAGCGCACCATCTACCAGGGCAACGCGTACGCGGCGCTGGTCCGCCCGGCCGAAGTCTTCCGACCCGCCGTGATTGAGGCCGTTCCGCACATCGTCGTCGTGCACTCGCACCCGTCCGGCGACCCGGAACCGAGCCGCGACGACATCAAGCTGACCAAGGACCTGACCGAGGTCGGCAGTCTCCTGGGGATCGAGCTGCTCGACCACGTCGTGATCGGCGCGGACGGCTGGGTCTCGATCAAGCAGCAGGGCCTCGCCTGAGCCCGCTCACCTGCACACCGCATCCAACGAAAGGACGAGCGATGCTCGACACCCCAACCACGTCTCCTCCAGGAGACGACCCTGCACCGCAGCTCTACACGATCACGGCGGGTGGCTTCTCCGCCACCTGCGACGCGTTCGCCTCGGACCCCGAGCAGAACCAGCTCTGGTTCTGCTCGATGGTCGGCGCCCAGACCTCGCTCAAGGCGATCTGGGCGGCGCTGCTCAACTCGCCGCCCTCGCCCGCCTTCCTGATCAAGGGCGCCGTGGACGAGCTGCACGAAGGCAGCTACGAACGCTGTCAGATCCCCGAAGCCAGCATCGGCACGTGGAAGACGAAGATTGCGCGGCTGCCCCAGGCTGGCGCCTGGCAGGCGATGGTCTACACGCAGATGGCCGAACTCTCGTTCGAGCGCGACGCCTTCCTGCTGCTGACTCCGGACGCCCGAGAAGCGCCGGCGCTGCACCTGCGCTTCCTCAACCAGCGCACCGAGCTGCCGATTCACCGCAGCTGGGCCGGCTGGCTCTGGCAGCAGGGGCTCGACTCGGAAGCCGTCCGCCCGCTCAAATCGGCGGGCCTCCACGCCTGGTACTGCCATCACGACCCTCACGGGCTGGAGAGCGAGCTCTCGGCCGCCGTCAAGTACGGCGCCCTCAAGCTGCCGCGCCAGCTGAACGGAGCTGCGGCATGAGCCACCGCTACGTCACGGTCACGGTCGAGACCCGGTCCGGCGAGGACGACATCTGCGGTGAAGAGATCACCGCGATCTACAACCTCGACCTCGAGGAAGACGCCTCCTACATCGACGGACAGGTGCACGAAGACCTGCATGACCACCTGCTCAACCTGCTTGCGCAATACGGGGGAGGCGGCGAGTGACCGAATCCCCGGACGACCAGATCATCGTCGCGGTCCGCCGCGGCTCGGACGAGACGGCCCGGTGGTGGCTTCAACCCGAGGAGTCCTGCTGGCAGATCGCCCAGATCGCGGAAGACCTCGAAGACCACTTGATCGGCCTCATCGAGGCCGGCGACCAACGGAAGGAAGACATCCCATGAGACTCGGAGGCCAACTGAAAGGGGGGTACTACCCCATCCCGCCGCGCGTGGTCGACCACGTCCGCTCGCTGCTGTTTGCGCCGATTCGCTACGGCCGCAACCGGAACGACATCGTCAGGGTTCTCGACCCCTGTTGCGGACCAGGCGACGCGCTGCGCCAGCTGGCGGACTCGATGAACCGCCACGTGACGGTCCAGACCTACGGCGTCGAACTGCACACTGGTCGCGCGCAAGAGGCGGCCGAACAGCTCGACCACGCGCTCTCCAGCGACCTCTTCCGCTGCTCGATCGCCAACCGCACGTTCAACCTGCTCTGGCTCAACCCGCCCTACGACTGGGACCGGGAGGACAAGCGGGTGGAGCAGGCGTTTCTCACGCATTGCTCGAGGTACCTGGAGCCGGACGGGGTGCTGGTCTACATCATCCCCCGCGCCCAGGTCGCGACCTCGGCCCGGTTCCTGACGACCAACTACCGGCGCGTCCGGGCCTGGGCCTTCCCCGAGCCCGAGGTCGAGCAGTTCGACCAGGTCGTCGTCATCGGCGTGCGCAAGCCGCAGCCGCGGCCCGACGCGCGGGCGATGCGCGACCTCGTCGCTAGCGTCAACGACTTACCAGAGCTGAGACGCGGTCTGACGCCCGAGTACGACATTGGCATGTCGCCGCCTGGCCCCGTGATGTTCACGACCCGGGTGATCGATTTCGCGAAGGCGGTCGCCGAAGCGCGCCAGCGCGGGCTCTGGATCCAGGACGAGATCACCGAGGCGTTCTGGCCGCCGACCGACGCGACCGCGCGCCCGCTGATGCCCCTGCGCAAGGGCCACCTGGCGATGCTGGTCGCGGCCGGCTTCCTTGACAACCTCGAACTGGAGACGCCGGGGTCGCGCGTGCTTGTCAAGGGCCAGACCAAGAAGGAGATGGTCCTGGTTGAGGAGGGCGAGACGCACGACGTCTACCGCGAGCAGCTGCGCACCAGCGTGGTCACGCTCGACCTCGACTCGGGACGGATCGAACGGATCGAGGCGTAACGGCCCAACCAGGCCGATTTCGCCAACCGATCCCCAACACAACCCTGCGGCACAGCGCCGCTGAGACAGAACCCGAGAGGAACTCATGACCACCGAGACCATCACCCGACCCGACTACCAGCCCTATACGGACTGGCACTGCGTCCACCACCGGGACGAGACCTACTCGGGTCCTGTCCTCTACGTGCTCATCGACGAGACCGAGACGACCGCGAGCCCGCTCTGCACGGACTGCGTGCAGCGCCTCATGCTCACGTTCACGGCGCAGCAGGAGGCCGAGGCTGACCGGCGCCCGCGCTCGTTCGAGGTGCTAACCATCGCCGCCTACATCGAGGCGCTCAGGGGCCTGCCGCCAATCGGCTGCAGCTGGCCCGCCTACGGCGAGGACGAGACCGGAGCGATCGCGCCCTTGGGAGACGAGGAGTGCGACCACCACTTCTATCTCCCGGCGCGCCCGACCCATGAGCAGCTGACCTCGCTGGTCGAGGACGCCATGGGCCACGCCTGCGCACACCCGCGCGAACACCGCGAGTTCTAGCCATCCGCCCGGGCACGCCCGGAACTGAAACGGAGATCCACCATGCCCCGACTCAGAGTTCACTACGCCTGCGACCGCTGCGGGCACCAGTCGACTGCCGAGTACTTCGACTACCGCTACCACGAGACCGAGGTCGTCCGCGCCCCTTGCGACGGCTGCGGCCTCATGACGGAACACACGCCTCAGATGGCGGAACGAGTCAAGGAGCACGACGGCTGAGCGAAACAGCTTCCCACGGAACCAAGCGAGCGGGCGAGGGGCCACATCCCTCGCCCGCTCTCGTCACACAAGGAGAGCGTGACATGACTCAGACTACCCAGTGCGGTTTCTGCCGCGAGACTTACGAGGTCGAGGACCAGACCTACACACCCGACGCCGACGCACTGCCGCTCAACCAGTGCGCCACCTGCGCGCGCCGGGATGCCCGCGGCTGCCGCGAGCGCGACTACCCGATGTTCGACCAGCCGACCACCGAACGCCTGGCGGTGGGGCGGCAGGTGTTGGCCGAGAGCACAGCCCCGGACGGCCGCTACGTCGAACACTGGCGGCCTCACGATCGGGTCGAGCTGATCGACTGGCAGCCCAACGATCTCGTCTGGCTGATTGATGCCTGGGCCGAGACCGGCCCTGCCCGACTTCGACACGCACGTCACGGTCGGCCAGGTCGTCAATGAACTGTTTGAGCTGGGCTGGCTCGACTTGGACGACTTCGCCGACCGCGACTTCGCCCGACTCCTGGCTGAGCGTCTCGCGGACGCCGCGCCCGAGCGCCAGCTGACGCTGGCCCTCACGGCCTAGACCACCCATCGATCCTTCAACCGCCCGACCCGCCGGCCATGCGCTGTGCGGGTCGGGATGGAACGGAACCCGAACCATGAACCCCTGGCTGAACCGCGTGGGCTGCCACATCTACTTCGACCGGATCACGCCGATCGACGAGTACGGCCATGACGCTTCAGACCCCACCTACCGCTACTGGTGCGCCAGCTGCGGCCGCGACCACGACGAATACGAAGACCTCGCCGACTGCGTCCGTGACGCCCGGCGTCACATCGAGGAGTAACCCGCCAATGACTGAGTGGAGCAACGAGCAGGGCTGCGAGGTCTTCTTCGAGGAACTCGTCGCCATCGACGAACACGGCGAACGGACCGCGGGCAGCACCTTCAGCTGGTGGTGCCGCTGCGGTCTCAACCGCGACGAGTACGAACGACTGGCCGACTGCGTCGAAGCGGCGCGGGCCCACATCGAGGAGCAACCACAACCATGAACCTGTCCGAGTTCATCGACACCTACCGCGAGGCGATCACCAAGCGGATCGTCCACAGCTACCCGCCCCGCTATCGGCCCCAGGCCGACCAACGACCAATGCCGCAACTCAAGCGCAAGCCAATGGGCGCCCAGGAGACCATCATCCGCGGCGCGGCGCTCAGTCTCACCGAGCAGCGCGGCACGACTGTGGTCGGCGAGATGGGCGTGGGCAAGACGTTCATCGCCATCGCCGCCGCCCAGCTTGGTGGCTTCAAGCGTGTACTGGTGCTTTGTCCCCCGCATTTGGTGGGCAAGTGGCAGCGCGAGATCGAGGAGACGATCCCGCTGGTCCGCACCGGCATCGCCGACTCGATCACCGACCTGGAGCAGCTGCGCCGCCAGGAGGGGTCCGGTCCGCAGTACGTGGTCATGTCGCACTCACGGGCCAAGCTGGGCCACCGCTTCCGCCCCGCCTACTGGATGCGCCGGCTGCGGGACGAGGACGGCCACCCCGTCCGTGACGAGCAGACCTCGGAGTTCGTCATGACACCGGCCTGCCCCGACTGCACCCAGCAGATCGTGGACCCGGAGGGCGTCCCCGTGACGCACAGGCAGCTGGACAAGAAGCGGCACAACTGCCCCAGGTGCGGGACGCCCCTGTGGACAGCCGAGGCGCGTCCGGTCGAGACCGAGACGGCCGGCTACAACGCCGGTCTCATGGTTCGCCGCACGCCCGGCCAGGGGCCACGCAAGTACCCGCTGGCCGACTACGTCAAGCAGCACATGCGCGGCTACTTCGACCTGCTGATCGTGGACGAGGTACACGAGATGAAGGCGCGAGGCTCGGCCCAGGGCCTCTCAGCCGGCATCCTCGCCGACGCATGCGGCAAGTCGCTCAGCCTGAGTGGCACGCTCATGGGAGGGTATGCGTCCACGCTGTTCCACCTGCTCTATAGGTTCTCGCCCGAGATCCGCTCGGAGTTCGGTCGCTCAGACGAGCGCAGGTGGGTCGAGCGCTACGGCTTCCTCGAACAGCGCGTGCGCCACGACCGCGACGACGACCCGACCGAGGACGGCTCGGTCTCCCGGCGGCGCCACTACCGCAAGCAGGAGAAGGAGCGGCCGGGGATGGCGCCGGCGGCGCTGTTCCACCTGATTGGCCACTCCTTGTTCCTCAGGCTCGCCGATGTCGCTTCGGAACTGCCGCCCTACGAGGAGCAGATCCAGGTCGCCAGCATGGACACCGAGGAGGGCATACACGGTCTCTCACAGGCCTCGGCCTACCGCATCCTCGCGACCGACCTCAAGCGGGCGCTGCTCAAGGCGATCGAGCGCGGCTCGCAGCGGCTGCTCTCGACCTACCTGCAGGCGCTGCTGGCCTACCCCGAGGGCTGCACCCGCGGCGAGTCGGTGTTCGACCCGGACACCGGGGACCTGATCGTCCAGCTGCCGCCGCTCGACCCGGAGCGCATCTACCCCAAGGAGCAGCAGCTGATCGAACTGGTGGCGCAGGAGCGCCTGGCCGGGCGGCGGGTGCTGGTCTATGCGACGCATACGGGGACGCGCGACATCACCGGCCGCCTGGAGACGCTGCTCACCCGGCACGGGTTCAAGACAGCGGTGATGAAGGCAGACCGCGTCCAGCCCAAGCAGCGCGAGGCCTGGGTTGCGAAGCGGGTGGAGGAGGGCATCGACGTGCTCATCTGCCACCCGCGCCTGGTCCAGACCGGGCTCGACCTGATCCAGTTTCCCACCGTGATTTGGTACGAAACCGACTACTCGGTCTACACCATGCGCCAGGCCTCGCGCCGCTCATGGCGGATCGGACAGCACCGGCCGGTCAAGGTCGTGTTCATGGCCTACCGCTCGACGCTGCAGGCCGATGCGCTCAAGCTGGTCGCGCAGAAGCTGCAGTCCTCGCTCGCGGTCGAGGGCGACCTGCCCGAGGATGGCCTCGCCGCCTACGGCGATACCGGCGACGACCTGATGATGGCTTTGGCCCGCAAGCTCGTCTCGGGCGAGACCGACAACGCGGAGGTCGAGGACATCTTCCAGCAAGCGCAGCAGGTCGCGGCCGAGGCAGACCATTTGCTGGTCGATGCCGATTGGGAGCGAGTAGAGCGGGCAGCGGAGCCGCTGGTCCTCCCGACTCCCTCGGACGGCGCCGACGAATCAGCGGTCGAACTGGTTCCCTGCGCGAGCCATCACGGACAGGACGAACAGCAGCAGACCCCCGATCAGAGTCGGGTGCAGACGCTGTTCAGCTGGGCCGAGTTCCTGGCAGAGCAACCGGACGAATCCGCACCTCGGAGGCGCAACCCGCGCCCAACAGGTCCATCGCTGTTCGACTGGGCGATGGAACGCGAGCAGGAGGCGGGACTGGTTGCCGCCGGCGGCTAGTGCCCGCGCTCAGGGGAGGTCATCACCGACATGGTGATGACCTCCCCATGGGCTCCCCATATGTACGGGCGCTTTTTCGTGCCCGAACGCCGCGGGCCTCGAAGGCAGCAACCGGCGGTTCAAGGATGCGGCCTCGCACAAGAGTCCGAGTTCGCACGGGGAACGGCTCTTCACCTGCGCCGCCGGCATTGAGCAGCCGACGCTACGGACCCCCGGGGCGGAGACGCCAGCGGGGGGCAACGATCCGTTGTGCGGACGAGCTCGGACGCCGTGGCGCCAACATGCCATCCGGCGCCGTACGGTTGTCGACTCTGCCGCGGCCGCTGTGACCCATCTCTGGCGCCCGACTAGAGATCGAGGCGGCGTCTGCCTCTTGGGTGAGAGATTCGAGTTGCCGTCCATCTGATGCATCTCCATGACTCCGTGGTGTCGTAACGTGTTGTGATATGTTGCTGGTGTGTAACACACACCTGTGATCATATGCGCCGATCGGAGATTCGCTGTGGTCGAGCAATCAGAGAAGCGTCTGCCGTACGCCCCGACAAAGAACGTCCTTGACACGATTGCGGTCTGTCGAGCCAACCCGAGGATCGGATTTCTCGATGACGACGTGCTGCGACTCGCGCAAGTCCCGGAGTCGTCTCACCACCTGGTCAGTCACGCGTTTGAGTTCCTCGGCCTGATGACCTCGTTCGGTCAGTTGACGACGAAGTGCGAAGCTCTCGTCAACGCAGAGTCGGAGTCGGACTACCGCGACCGGATAGAGATGATCGTGCGATATGCCTACGCGGCCGACTTCGCCGAGATCGACCCTGAAACCACATCTCCGGAAGATCTGCACGACCACTTCAAGCAGTACAGGCCCAAGTCAGCCACGGATCGCATTCGCTCGTTGTTCACCGGACTCTGCGCGGAGGCGGGTCTGGAGGTCGGAGGCTCTCGTCGACTTCGCTCGTCGTCAACGGCCGCCATATGGCTTGACGACTTCTTCCTCCGCGCGAGTGAGAGCCAGGACCGCAGCAGCTTGGCAAACCTCTGGCGCCACGTATTGTTCCGCTCGCCGAGTCAGGTCGACTTCATCGTGGTCCCGATGTCGCGATCTGACATCCGCCAGATGGACATGGGCGAGTTCCAACAGATCTGGAACAGTTGGGGCAAGCTGGAGTACCGCCGTTGCTTCGCCGCCACCGATGCAGGTGGACACATGGAAGCCAACCCAGAACGAATCGAGTCGGGCGCAATCCCATTTGAGGCCTGATACGGGAGAGCGGCACGGCCCGAGCCTGTGCGAGGACGGGGTCGCGCCGCTCAGACACCAGGAAGGATGTCCAGTGTCCACCAGCAACGGTACCAAAATCACGATCACGGTGAGGGTTCCTTCTCCGAGCGAACCCGGCCCGGCCCGAGCGCCGGGGAATCAAGACGACGGTCGCCCTCCACCGAACAAGCGCGTGTCGCGCCTTGATTGGGACGCGCTGCTCGTCGGATTCCTGATCCGAGCACTCGTCTTCGAGCTCATTCGCGGCATCTTGGCGATCTCCTAGAGGGCCAAGCTACTGAGTTGAAGAGAACGGCGATGATCGCGACCGGACTCGCGTCCCTCGCCATAGTCGCGTCATCTTCCGCTCTGCTCTCGTCCCTCACCTGGTTCCTGTTGGTCGTATCGGTCGACATGGGCAGGTAATGGACCACGCCTCGTGACTCCCCCGATTGTTCGCGCCTTTATTCAGCTACCGGGTCGGACCAAAGCGATCCAGAACACGCTGCAGGCCGACGCGCTCAAGCTGGTCGCGCAGAAGCTGCAGTCGTCGCTTGCGGTCGAGGGCGACCTGCCCGAGGATGGGCTGGCCGCCTACGGCGACACCGGCGACGACCTGATGATGGCCCTGGCCCGCAAGCTGGTCTCGGGCGAGACCGACGACGCCGAGGTCGAGGACATCTTCCGGCAGGCGCAACAGGTCGCGGCCGAAGCCGACCATCTGCTGGTCGATGCCGACTGGGAACGACCGGTAACTGAACTGGTGACGCAGGTCGCGGCGCTCCCATCGGACGGTGAGCAACCGCTCGTCGAGCTGGTCCCCTGCGGCGGCCACCACGGCTCGTCCGAACAGCAGCAGACCCCCGATCAGAGTCGGGGGCAGACGCTGTTCAGCTGGGCCGAGTTCCTGGCCGAACAACCTGAGGAACCGGAGTCTCGGGGGCGCAACTCGCGGCCCTCGGGCCCTTCGCTGTTCGACTGGGCCCTGGAACGCGAGCAAGAGGCCGGACTCGCCGCCGCCGGCGGCTGAGCGGCCCGCGACGCCGGAGGAGGTCATCGTCACCACGACGATGGCCTCCTCCAGCCGCGTCTGTGCGGTCTCTTCTGCGTTTAAGCGGGTTATTGCGGGCGGACCGCGGCTGAGCGCCCCATCCGCCCTTGACATATGCGTACCTCGATTGTGGAAATCCGTTCGATGTTTCGTCTCAAGGCGTGACATCTCGACGAAGCTTTGTAAGATAGCGCGTACGTTCGAGTTAGAAACGGAACAGCAGATGGACGGCGATCGCTCAATCGGCTGCGTGGTGTTGGCGCACTTCCGCGCCTGCCTGGAACTGGCCCGGCGGCCGGAACTGGCGGACCAACCCGGGCTGATCGTTGATCGGTCGGGCTCGCGGCCGCTGATCGCGGACTGCCTGCCGGCGGCCGCGGCGATCCAACCGGGCATGACGCTGGAGCAGGCGCTGGCACGGGAACCCCGGGCCATCGTCCTGGAGGCGGACGAGCCGCACTATGAGCGCGGGTTCGAGCGATTGCTGGACCGGCTCGGCGAGGTCAGCGACCGGGTCGAGGGGTCGGAGTTGGGCATCGCCTACGTCGGTCTGGACGGTCTCGCCCGGATGCACGGCGGCGAAGGGCCGCTGCACCAGGCGCTGCTCGCCGCCATCCCGGCGGCGTTCGGGCCGCGCGTCGGCGTGGGGCCCAACCCGTTCACGGCCTTCGTTGCCGCTCGTACCCGCCGCTCGCCCGGCCTGAGCAAGATCGAGGGCGATCCAGCCGCCGTTCTCGCGCCGCATCCGATCGGGCTGCTGCCGCTCACGTCGGACCTGCTGGAGGAGCTGGGGATGCTCGGGCTGCACCGGCTGGGCGACGTGGCGGCGCAGGTGCCCGAGGCCCTGCTCGACCGCTTCGGCCGCGAGGGCCGACGCGCGTGGGAGCTGGCCTCGGGAATCGACGAGCGTCCCTTGCGTCCACGCGCGCCCGAGGAGCGAGTGTCGGAGACGATCTCGCTGCCCAGCGGGGCGAACTCGCTGGAGCTCCTGCGCCTGGCGGTCGACACGCTCGTGGCCCGCGTCTTCGCCCAGACCGGGATGCAGGGCCGCTACGCCGGCACGGCGACGCTCACCTGCCACCTGGAGGATGCGCCAGCCTGGACGAAGGCGTTCCATTTCCGCCGGCCCGTCGGCGACTGGCGGCGTGCGGCCGGCATCATCAAGGCGCGGCTAGAGATGGAGCACCCGCGGGCCCCGGTCGAGGCGATGACGATCACGCTCGCCGGTCTGGGCGGTGCGACGGGCGCCCAGCTCTCGCTCTTCCCGGACCAGCGCGCCGACCGCGACCGGCGCCTGCTGGAAACCGAACGCGGGCTGCAGGCGCGGTTCGGTGGCAAGCAGGCGCTACACCGGCTGGTCGAGGCGGCGCCCTGGCATCCGGCGCCGGAGCTGCGCACGCTGCAGATGCCGATCGACCCGGCCGCCCGCAGCGGTATGCGTCCGGTGACCGCCCCGGCGTCGGTTGAGGTGCGCGAGGACCGCGGCGAGCGGCCGGTCGCCGTGCGGATCGGCGGCGAGTGGCAGGCGGTGTCTCGGATCGAGAACCGCTGGTGTTTCGAGCTCTGGTGGCGACCGGCGCCGACTCAGCGCAATTACTACCGGGTCAGCGCGGAGGACGGCCGGCGGCTCACGCTCTACCGGGACGGGGAGGACCACCAGTGGTACCGCCAATCCGCCTGACGGCCCAGGGCGCGTCCGGCACCGACTATGTGGAACTGCACGCTAAGAGCTTCCACTCATTCGGCCTGGGCGCCTCGCACGGGCACGAACTGCTGGCGCGAGCCCGCTCGCTGGGAATGCCCGCCCTGGCCCAGACCGACACCAACCTCTGCGGCGCGCTTGAGTTCGCGCGGCTGGCGGACAGCCTCGAGATCCAGCCGATCACAGGCGGCGAGGTCACGCTGACGGATGAGTCCCGGGTGGCCCTGCTGGCCAAGTCGCGGGAGGGGTATGCGAACCTGTCGCGGCTGTTCACGCTGGCCAACGAGGTCGATCGCCGCCGGCCTCGACTCGATCCCGCGCATCTGCCCGAACACGCCGAGGGGCTGGTGCTGCTCGCCGGCGGCCGACACGGCGCGCTCTCACGGCTGGCGCAGCGGGGCGAGGCGGTCGCGGCGCAAGAGCTGTTGGAGACCTACCGCGACTGGTACGGCACGGACTCGGTCTACGTCGAGCTCGTGCAGAACCTCCTGCGCGAGGACGCCGGGCGCAACCACGAACTGGCCGCGCTCGCGCAAGCGGCCGGCGCGCCGCTGGTGGCCACGAACGATGTCCACTACCACGCACCCGAGCGCTACCGGCTGCAGCACGCGCTCGTCGCGGCCGGGCGCAACTGCACGCTCGACCGGGCGCTCCAGCTGATCCAGCCCAACCATCACCTGCATCTCAAGTCCGCCCAGGAGATGGCGGAGCTGTTCCCCGACTACCTGGACGCTGTGAGCAACACGCGGCTGGTCGCTGAGCAGTGCCGCTTCAACCTCTCGGCCGACCTGGGCTACACGCTGCCCGAGCCGGTCGTGCCCTGGGGCTACACGCCCCGGAGCTACCTGCGCCGGCTCTGCGAGGAGGCCGCCGCGCGCCGCTACGGCTCCGTCACGCCCGAGGTCGGAACGCGGCTGGACGAGGAGTTCCGGCTGATCGAACGCCACGGCCTGGCCGGGTTCCTGCTGCTCTACCGCGAGATCGTGCGGCTGGCCCAGCGGATCGTGGAGGAGCGCGGCCTGATCGCGCCGGAGACCCCGATCGAACAGCGGCCGCCCGGTCGCGGTCGCGGCTCGTCGGTGGCGCTGCTGGTCGGCTACCTGATCGGGATCAGCCACGTCGACCCCTTGAAGTGGGAACTGACGCTGGAGCGCTTTCTGCCCGACGACATGACGTCCTTGCCGGACATCGACCTCGATTTTCCGCGCGGGCTGCGCGACGAGCTGATCGAGCGGGTGCACGAGTACTTCGGCCGCGACTACGCCGTCCTGACCGGCGCGATCTCGACCTATTCAGTCAAGGGCATCATCCAGGATCTGGGTAAGGCGTTGGGTCTGCCCCCGGACGATCTGCGGCTCTTGTCGAAGCAGATTCACTCGCACGACGGGGCGCGGCTGCGCGAGGAGATGGAGCAGCTGCCGGCCTTCCGCGATAAG
Source organism: Dehalococcoidia bacterium (assembly GCA_965208665.1). Lineage (GTDB taxonomy): Bacteria > Chloroflexota > Dehalococcoidia > Bin125 > Bin125 > Bin125. The sequence continues at coordinate 8,988 of CBDBPH010000002.1, read as the reverse complement.
GTCGAGGCGCACGGCTGGCGCGACCTGATTGCGCTGGCGCCGCAGTTGATGAACGCGCCGCGCGGGCTGGGTCAGCACGTGGGCGGGATGATCCTCTCGGACTCGCCGATCCCCGAGATGGTGCCGGTGCGGGCCGGGGCGATGGCGGGTCGCTACATCATGGACTGGAACAAGGACAGCGTGGCCGACGCCAACTTCGCCAAGATCGACCTGCTCTCGCTGCCCGTGCTTGACCAGCTCGAGGAGGCATTGGACCTGATCGAGCAGCGCTCAGGCGAGCGGCTCGACCTGAGCCGGATCAGCCCCGAGGACTCAGGCGTCTACGACATGATCAACGCGGGCAAATCGAAGGGCGTCTTCCTCTTGCAGTCGCCGGCGCAGCTCAAGATGGGTCAGCGGCTGCGCTCACGGAGATTACTCGACCTCGCCTATCAGGTGGCGCTGATCCGGCCCGGGGTCGGGACGCAGGGCAGCGCGGTCAGCCAGTTCGTCGAGCGCTACCGGCACGGGGCCGAGTGGGAGTACGACCATCCGCTGGAGGAGCGGGCCCTGGAGCGCGGCTACGGCGTGATCGTCTGGCAGGAGCAGGTGGTTCAGCTGATCATGGACGTGGCGGGGATGTCGGCGGCCCAGGCGGACGAGGTGCGCCGCGCCTTCGTCCGGCCCAACAACAAGCACCTGGTCGAGATGCACCGCGAGCGCTTCCTCGAGGGCGCACGGGCCAACGGCGTGCCGCACGACACGGCCGAGACGATCTTCGCCAAGATCAACGGGCACTACATGTTCCCCGAGTCGCACTCGCACGCCTTCGCGATCACCGCCTACCAGGCGGCCTGGCTGAAGCGCTATCACCCCTTGGAGTTCTTCGTCACACTCGTCAACAACCAGCCGATGGGCTTCTATCCGGTCGAAACGCTGAAGCAGGACGCGCGCCGGTTCGGAGTGCAGTTCCTCAACCCCTGCGTCAACCGCAGCGGGGTGCGGGCGCAGCCGGAGGCTGAGGCGGCGCGCCTGGGCCTGGGCATGATCAAGGACATCGGCCCGGAGTCGGCCCGGCTGATCGTCGCTGAGCGAGAGCGGCATGGAACATACGCCGATGCGGGCGAGCTGGTCCGCCGCACCGGGCTCAAGCCCCAGGCCGCGCGCTCGCTGATTGAGGCGGGCGCCTTCGATGCGGTGACGCCCAACCGCCGCCGAGCGCTGTGGGAGGCGGGGCTGCCCATTCGCCCCTCGCGCTCCGGGCAGCGGGCCTTCCCGGTCCACGGCTCGGACGCGCCGCCGCGCTTCCCCGACTTCACGGATTACGAGCGAATGGCCGGCGAGTACCGTGCGCTGGGCATCTATCCCTCCGGTCACGTGATGGAATTCATCCGCCCGACCCTGGACGAAGGGGTGCTCACGGCCGCCCAGGTCTATGGCTGCCGAGACGGCGAGCGCGTCCGGGTGGCCGGCTGGGTGATCGCCCGGCAGCACCCGCGCGGCCAGGACGGCACCGTGTTCATCACGATCGAGGACGAGACCGGCGACGTGCAGGCGATCGTCTGGCACGACGTGTTCGCCCGCTCTGGGCGGGCGCTCTCCAACCAGCTCATCCTGCTCCAGGGCCGGATTGACCGCTGGGACGGCACGACCAACATCGTGGCCGAGCGGATCGACGTGATCGAGGCGGGCATCCGCATGCCCTCGGCCCACGACTGGCGCTGAAGCGCGTCGCGGCCAGGGATTGCGCGGCGGGGCGTTGGCGGTGCATCATGGCCGGGAGATGTGCGGCAGATACAGCCTGACGGCGGACCCCGAGGAACTGGCGCGCCGGTTCGAGTTCGCGGGCGACTGGACGGTCCTCAAGCCTCGCTACAACATCGCCCCCACCCAGCCGGTCCTGGCCGTAGTCGGCGGCGCAGAGCGGCGCGGGGGCCTGATGCGCTGGGGACTGATCCCTCACTGGACCAAGCAGCGGAAGTCCGGCCGGCCGTTGATCAACGCCCGGGCGGAGACGGTCGCCGAACGCCCTGCCTTCCGCGCCGCGTTCCGGCGCCGGCGCTGCCTCGTCCTGGCGGACGGCTTCTACGAGTGGCAGCAGATGGGCGGCGGCAAGCGGCCGATGCGCCTCGTGCTCGACTCGGAAGAGCCGTTCGCCTTCGCCGGGCTGTGGTCCGTCTGGACCGACCCCGATGGCCAGCGCATCTCCTCCTGCGCGATCATCACGACCCAGGCGAACGACCTGCTCCGGCCGATCCACGACCGCATGCCGGTGATCCTGCCCAGGGACGCGGAGGAGTTTTGGTTGGACCCGGATGTCGACGACCCGGGAGCGCTCGGCAGTCTGCTGATTCCCTATGCCAGCGATGCCATGGACATGTACGAGGTCTCTCCGCTTGTCAATGCAGTGGCCAATGACGGCCCCGAGATCATCGCGAGGGTGGCCTGAACCTCCGTGGCAACGTGCGCCGATGCGGCCTCCTTGGCAATGTCGAGAAATCGTCCGTCCAGCCCCTCGCCGCCTCGCAACACCCCTGGTTCGTGACGACGCGTTTGCCCCCGTTGTGCCCTGCCTGGTCCCGGAGCGCGCCATGCCGCGCACAGGTTGATCACCGCAGGCGCTCTCTAGCCAGCTGATCCCGCCCGGGGCCGATCGGGCGCTGAGGAGGCGGGAGCAACATGGTGACCGAGGGGACCGGCGCGATCGAAACGGGCATACCCAGGCTCGCGGTGGAGGAGAGCCTCGCCGCCTACGGCGACACCGGCGACGACCTGATGATGGCCTTGGCCCGCAAGCTGGTCTCGGGCGAGATCGACGACGCGGAGGTCGAGGACATCTTCCAGCAGGGGCAGCAGGTCGCGGCCGAGGCAGACCATCTACTGGTTGACGGCGACTGGGAACTAGCGGAGCCGGCGCCAGCGTCGGTCGCCGTGCTCCCGTCGGGCGGCAGGGAACGGTCCGTCGAACTTGTTCCGTGCGCAGGGCATCACGGCTCATCCGAGCAGCAGCAGTCGCCGTTTAGCTGGGCCGAGTTCCTGGCCGACCAGCCTGACGAACCGAAGCCTGGCGGTCGCAACGCGAGGCCCTCTGGTCCCTCGCTGTTCGACTGGGCTCTAGAACTAGAACAGGAGGCTGTACTGGCCGCGGCCGGAGGTTAGAAGAGCCGCGAGGCCGCCACACCGATCGGTGTGGCGGCCTCCGCTCCAACCATCTGTGGCTGTCTTTTCTCGTGTCGGCGAACCAAGACAGCTGACCGTGCCTTCGGACGCTGGACACGATACGCGGGATGAGACCGTGCTGGAGGATTCAGGCATACGATCACGACATGATCCAGATGCCGTCCAACCCTGGCCAGTTGATTCTGGACGAAGTCGCGATGCGCCTGCGGCCTCTGCTTGAGCGCGGGAAGTTCGTCAGATTCTGCAAAGACCGCAACCTCAGCGTCACCGAGGAACTGCTGCACCTGCTCGAAGAGCTGCGCGTCTTCGCTCCGGTCATTCGGGTATCCAAGGTGTCTGGGGATCCTCGACACCTTCACGTGGACGGCGAGTCCACGGCTGCCGATTTCGCGGACGGATGGGTCGAGGATTGCTGCGTTCCCGATGCGGATTACCCGGTGCCAGATATCGAGGATCCGACCAGCATGCCCTTCTACTCGGAGTTTCAGGTCTGGGCACTGGAGTGGATTCTGCAGGAAACTACCTTGACCCTCACCTTGGACGAGTTCGCAGGTCCGGATTCAGACGCGTTGGACTGGAGTCGTCGATTCGACCGCATCCGTTCGCGCGCCCTCGACAATGTCGCGAAGCACCGCTCCGATGCCGGTCTGACCGCAATTCCGCTCCTCTGCCAGATGTTGTCCAACCGCTACCTGCCACATGCCCTCAGCAACCAGCGCAGCTACCCCTTGGGGGCGGTCTCGTTGCTCGGAGGGTGGATAGGACTCGACAGCGGATCGTGGGATTGGGACGAGTACCGCGAGGGCTGGGATCCAGCCGAGCGCGTCGCAGCATTTGCTCTGGACATGCGGTCGCTTGAGCGCGCCCATTGGCGGATGGTGAACGCGATGTCTCGGTGCGATCCGCTGTGGCAATGGCGCAATCTGCTGCAGTTCGTCAACCAGCGTAAGCGCGACGAGTTGCGGGGAGACGCACTCCGCGCCGAGCTCTACCGTCAATGCGCCGAGTTGCTCAGGTACTTGTACCTCGACCTGTACCAGAAGGACCTGGGGCCGCCGGAAGACGCGCTTCATGGCGGACCATCCTGGATCCCCGAGCCCGCGGTCCGTGACGATCCCCGCGAACACCTCCAGTTCGTCGCCAACCAGTACGACCTCAATCCTCAACCGACAGCCGTGCTCTTGGTCGAAGGAGAGAGTGAGGTCGTGTTCGCCGAGGCCATTTTCCGCGGTCTGTTCGGAATGCACCACGGCGTGGCCGGCATCGAGATCCTGAATCTGCATGGCGTAGACAACGCGACCGGCAACAGGTTCAGGGATCGATCTAACGCAATCTTCCGTCTAGTCGACTACCTGCTAGAGCATCAGACACTCGTGTACCTGCTGCTCGACAATGAAGGTCGAGCGCAGGATCTCAAGGCAGCGGCAGCGGACAAGCGATCTATCTTCGGTCTTCGGCAGCGGGCGATTGCTCCCGATCGAGTCCATGTGTGGAACCGGAACTTTGAACTGGACAACTTCGAGGATGAAGAACTCGCACGGGGCTTGACGGTTGCTTCCGGCGATCGTGTTGAGTTTGCTGCCGAAGAGGTCAAAGAGGTGCGGTCCCACTGGCCACGGGCCAGTCTGTCCGAGCTCTTTAGGCGGCGTTGTGGTCGCGATCTGACGAAACCAGAACTGGCCCAAGCACTGGCCGAGTTGGCCATCCGGTCCGCCACACCCTCGGATGGCGCAAAGCGGCCGATTGTTGAGTTTCTGCTGCGGGTCCGGCGCGAGGCATCAAGAAACCCGCTGCCGCTGACACGTGAAGTCCAGCGCCAAAACCAGGAACACCTTGACACCGATGAGAGTGAGTCACAGCACTAGCCGCGAAAGCCCTGTTCGGTGGGCTGCGAGACACGCAGGCCGGTTCAATGCGGAACCCGGCCCACCGCGTCTGGGTGGTCGTTTCTGCATTTGATCGGTTTCTCTGGACTCATCCCGACCGGTCGGCAGTCTCGTATTGAGTTGCAGGCATTGAAGGGAACGCCGCCTGCCTGACAACACCTGCCCCTCCGAGCTTCCGCCAACCGATTGGAGCAGCCCATGAACCTGAGGACAGACCTCGACTCATCACAGACCTGCCGGCTGTAGGATCCTGCGCCACATGCTGAAGGAGTTGGGGAGATACATGTTGGGATCTTCGTGGTCCAGGGTGAATTGCAGAAGCTTCCTCTCCGCCGCTGCCTCTTGCCACCGGCGCAGATGCCTCTCGACATCCCTTCGGCAGTAGTACTTGGTGCGCTCGTCGACCGGATCGTCTTCTTGCTTCGGCCATCTGGGGTGAGCCATGTAGAGCCGAACCGGAACGCTGACCACGAATGGGGTGCCCTGTTCACGACACCTCTCGATCTCCTCAGCGTTGACACCGTGGATAACCAGCGACTCAGCATCGGACGGCGGCGACGGGGCGCGGTTGACTTCCTTCTTCCAGACGGCTTCCAGGGCTTTGTCGATCATCTTCTGCTCTGCGACAGTCCAACTCATGGAGTCGGACTTCACGGACGGGAGCGTCGAAGATGAACGCTTGGGCTCCCGCCAGATCGACCTATGGTCCTTGGCTGGCTCCCAGTCGTCAGGGATGCCATTGGCCACGATGCTCTTCAGGCAGGCCCGCAGAATGTTCTCGGCCTCGGCCAGCATCTCGGCGGACTCTCTATCCGGCTGGAGCCCGACAGGTTCGGTGGCGTTGCCGTGGACGACGTTCCGACGAGTCTCGTAGAGCACTTTTAATGTCTGCCTGGCGGCGTCGCGCTCTTGCACGCTGTCGGCAAAGAGCCACGATCCTCGGCCGCTGACTGTGTTCATTAGCTCGGGCTGCCACTCTCCGTCTGTGAACATCGCCTCTAGGGCGATGCAGATGTCGATGACCCTGTCCTCAACGTCGATCCGGCCGGCGCTGTCTCGCAGGCGTCGCATCGCCAGGTTGACGACGTTCCGAGCTTGATCGTCCAGGCGGGCGTACGCCTCCAGCAGTTCCCTAAGCTCGTCCGTGTCGAGCGGTCGGCTCTTGATCGGTGTCTGACCCAAGCGACTCGGCAGCAACGTCGCCTGCTGGAAGGACCCTCCGATCGGCCCGATCGACCAATATGGCAGTGACGCTGCGGTGATGAGCGGGACCAGGTGACGACCTCCGAACACGGTGTAGCCATCGCCCCAGACGACCCCGAGCAGCAGGGCCAGTGCCTCGAGATGACCATCCTGAACGAGCGGACCGACGTACCGCGTGGTCTCCTTCCCCTCTAGAGACTCGAATCCTCTCGTCCGGAGCGCGCACACGCCCTGCGCATCCTCCGGCGGCCAGATCTCGCCCGGGAAGGGCGCTTCCAGCAGAGACTCTCGGAACTGGACGACGTCGCGGTACGGGATCAGCGTGCAGTGGTCGTCCAGCGCGATGGACTTCCCCAGGGATGGCCCCTTCAGCAGATAGATGCTCTCAACCTCGAGCAGTCCGGATTGCGCGAATCGCACGGCCACGTCGGCCACAGCCTCAAGGCCGTGCAGCATCGCTGCAAGGATCAGCTTTCGCGCGGCCATAGGAGTGTCCAGCCGGTCTCGTGGTCCGAACTGGGCGGGCCACTCGGACCTGACGCACCCTGCGGGCGGGTTGGCTTCTTGACTTGGGGCCCAGTGCTCCGCGATCCAGGCCTGGACCTCCTGGGCTAGTGTCGGCTCGCAGGTCCAGTCTCCGTCTCGGAGCATCTTCTCGCACGTGAACGGAACCCTGTACGAATCTGGCAGCCGACCGGCCGTGTCCCGGGTGACGGCGAACCGACCCTCCGGACCGCCCCAGCCAATGCGAGCTTGAGCCGCTGCGCGGTCCAACAGGCCTTGAATGTCACTCATGTCACGTCCTCACGTCAATCGGGGCCGCAAGGCACGGACGGCACCGGCTGATTCAGCATCAGCCCGTCACACGCCGCCTTGAGTGTTCAGTCCTTGACCACTGGGACCTGAGCGCTGGGCGGATTGACGGCAGAGCGCGGGGCGAGCGGAATCGGATACACCTCTAGTCCCTCTCGACCCGTAACCGAGGCCGCACCCTTGCGGACGGTCATCGCGTTCATGTCTCGATGCACCTCCAGCGCGCCGTAGCGGAACGGTGGCCCCTGAGGAGATTCGCCGGCCAGCTGAAACACCTGGGCCCACAATACGCGGAGGTCGTGGGGGACCTCCCTCGACTCGTACGCGTCCGCGAGTTCGTCGAATCGGGCCTCGAACTCGATGAGCGGCGGCTCGGCAGCGAAGCGGTCCGTTCGCTTGGCCAACTCTTTCCGTTCGCGGCGCGATCGAATGGCGCCTTGGACCCTGCGGCGTTGTGCGCTCACCGTCGTGGTGTTCCAGATCGTGATCACGGCGACAACGATGGCGGCAACCGAGCCCAGGATCGTCAGTGCGGTCACCACTCACCGCTCCTTTCCCGAGGCGATTCAGCAAGCGCGGTCGTGCTTCAGCCAGCGTACGCCGAGGCTGGACAGGCTTGAAGGTGAACTGCGCAACGAGTGCCGTCGCCCGAGCGGCGAAACCGACCGCGCCTGCCTGCTCTGACCAAGGCCCCTGGGAACTCCTCCCATCTACGAATCTGCGTGAGGTCGCGGTCCGCCGGCGGGGGACCAACCCCGCGGGCGCGGTGGGTCAGAGCACGTCGCGCAGCGGCTTGAGCAGACGCAGCCTGACCCTGCCCCGGGGGCGCGCCCAGCGAGCGGCGATTGTGATCGCCTCTCCCGTGGCCGGATTGCGGCCCGCGCGTTCCGATCGCTCCGGCAGCGGCACCACTTCGGCCCGCACCGGTCCGGCGAGCGTGACCACGCCGGGGCCCTCGGGCGAGAGTTCCTCCAACACCACCTCTGCCAGCGACTCCAGCACCCGTTTGACATCCTTTGCAGCCACGCGACTGCGCTGGGTCACCGCTCTCGCCAACCCCGCCTTCGTAACACCTCGCGATTTACTCATCAGCGACCTCCCCAGGTTCCGTCATGCTCCTACTCAGTGGTTCAGCGCCCGCCTCATCGCAGCCGACGCTGCGCGGGCAGGGCTCGATCGCCGCTGCCTGCGCGCTCGTCTGCGCTGGGGCGGGACCGCAGCCGCTCGTGGGCCCTCCGCGGTCCTGCGGCGGCCGTGCCTGGCCCGGCCGCTTCCGCTGGGCCGCGAACGGATGTCCGCGCGGAGGTATCCGCGATCAGGGGTAGCGCAGGTAGTAGTCGTAGTAGATCACCGTGTCGGTCCAGGTGATGTTGCCGAGTTCGACGACCGCCCAATCCTCGGCGCGGCCAGAGTGTGGGCGGGGAGGGGGCAGAAGGCGTCGCCGAACAGCTCGATCGTGTTGATGCCGGTCGAGGCTAGCCGGTAGATGTGCCAAAGCTTGATTCGCAGGAGCGGACCCGACGGATGCACGACGTACTGTTGCTCATCCTCGCCCGTCAGGAAGTAGCCGCCGCCCGGCGCCGCTGGACGAGCGCTGGCAGTGCGGATAGCTCGAAGACCGGCGAGGTGACGAGGAAGCCCTGCGAAGCCTGGAGCCGCTCCTCGGTGATCGAGGGCTGGATGCCGGTCAGGTTGAGCGAACCGGAAGCGCCGGCGGTTTTGTTCGAGCGGATCTCCGACATCCGGGTGGCGAAGCCCTGCTTCGAGCCGTCGCCGCTCCAGACGACCGCGCCGCGGGCGACGTTGGGCGGGTAGTGCGGCGGCGCTGCGGGCCGCTCTGTGTCTGCCTGCTGCTGTTGCGGCTGCAGCATCGACTGCCTGGTCGAGTTGTTGGTCACCGGACGGTTCGTGAACGAGGCGAGGTCGT
>CBDBPH010000001.1:0-1227423 GCA_965208665.1 Dehalococcoidia bacterium | reverse complement strand
AGTGGTCGTCGGTGCGCGCCGCTTCGGCGTAGCGCGGGTTGAGCGCGGTCGCCTGGCGCAGCGCGGCGACGGCATTGTCGGCCTGGCCCAGCTTGGCCGCGGCCGAGGCCAGACCGTAGTGCGCGCCGGGTTGGTCCGGCTCGAGGCGCACGGCTGCCTGGAACGAGTCCAGCGCTTCCTGCGCGCGGTCTTCGTAGAGCAGCGTCAGACCGAGGTTGGTGTGCGCCGCGCCGTCGTCGGGCCGCAGCCGCAGCGCGTGGCGGAAGTCGCCTTCGGCCGTGTCGAAGTCACGACCGAACAACCGCAGCAGACCGCGGTTGACGTAGATGTCTGGGTCGTCGGGCGCCAGTTCGATCGCCCGCTCGTAGTCGTTGGCCGCTTCCTCGGTGCGGTCGAGGCGGACGAGCGCGTTGGCGCGGTTGTAGTAGGCGGCGGCCGAGTTTGCGTCGAGCTCGATCGCGCGGGCGTACTGGTTGACGGCAGCGTCGTAGTTGCCGGCGCCGAAGTAGGCGTTGCCCTCGTCCAGGTGCGAGGCGGCGCTGCGGTCGGCCGGGATCGTCGGGGCGTCAGCCGGCTCGGCGGGCGGCGCTGGCGGGGCGCTGGATGCCGGTGGCGCAGGCGGAGCCGGAGGCGGTTCGGGCGCGACCGTCGGAGCTGGCGGTGGCGCGGCGACCGGCGGCGCGGAAGCCCGAGGAGGCGCTGCGGGTTGGGCTGCCGCCGGAGGCGTCGGAGCTGGCGGCGCGGGAGGCGGCGGTGGAGGAGCCGCGGCGGGCGGCGGCGGCGCAGGCGGTGGCTCGGGTGCTCGTGCAGGTGCAGGAGGCGGCGGTGCGGGCCGGCTCGGGGCCGGGGCTGGTGGAGGCGCAGCCATTGCCCCGCTCGCCGAGTCGCTGCCGCTGGCCTGCGCAATCTGTCGGGCCATCAGCTCGGCCTGTTCGCGGCGCGCGCGTTCATTGCGAAGTTGCAGCTCGAGGTGATCGATCCGCTCCTCGGTCAACTCCCGCTCGAGTCGCTGCTGCGACTGCAGGGCGCGGTAGATCCAGATGATCGCGGCCCAGGGCAGGAGGACGCGCAGGACAAGGGCGATGAATTGCAAGGGGGTGCTCCTCTACTTCGCGGGCTGGTCGGCTGCGTGCCTCAGGCGCTCTGTTGATCGAGTAGTTCGCTGACTGCCTCAAGCCCGTTGATCGCGAGCGTCAGCCGGTCGTGGGATGACAGTGTCTCGAGCTCGACCAGCGTCTCATCGCGCATCGAGACCGGGTCGTTGGCACCCAGGATTGCCGCCGGACCTTCGTCGTCGAACGACAGTTGCAGCTCGCGCAGCGCGCCTTGCTCGGTGACGATCACGCAGCCGATGTTGCGGTCGCGTACGCCGTCCGGTTCGACCTCCACACCGATCGTGAAGAACGCGCCCGGAAAGGGTGGGAACGGCCGCAACTCGAGCGCCGCTTCACGCAGCAATGCCTCAACCCGCTCGGCCGCCGCGTTGAGCGCTTCGTCCGCCATTCGCCGCCGCAGTTCGGTGCGAACGGCGCGCTGCGTCGCGGCGGTGGGATCGGTGTCGGACATCGTCTTCGCTCGTGCGGACCGACTGGGTCGAACCGGTTGGGTCGAGCCGGCTGGGTCGAGATAGCTCAGACGGCTGAACTATGAGTATACGCAGCAGTCGGGAATTGAACCGCTGCCCAATCGACGGAGGCGAGCAGCCCCGCGCCGGTCGTCCGCGGCATCGGATGTGTCCGAGGAATGGGTACGATAGATCCGGCGCGCGAGATTCGGTCGGGATGACGCACGAGACGAGCGCATGACAACCCCTCACGAGATCTGGAGCTCACAGCTGCGCATCGCCGCCGGCCGGGCGGTCGAGGAGGCGCCCCAGGTTGGGTTCGCCGAACAGGTTGATCAGCTGGGACGGCTGGTTCGACTCTCGATCCTGGCCGAGCCGGTCTCGGACGGCGCCGACGCCTTTATGGACCAGTTCGTGCGCCGGATTGGCGAGCTGTTCAACCCGGCTGGCCGCTCGCTCACCGGCGCGTTGAAGGCGGCCGTCCAGACGGCGCACGAGGAACTCCGCGTCTGGAATGAGCAACGGCTACCGGCCGAGCACGCGATGTACGGCCTGTCATGCCTGATCCAGCGAGCGGATCAGCCGGCCGTGCTGGCCCAGGCTGGTCCGTCTGCGGCGATCCTGGCCGGAGATGCCGGGCTGGCCTCGCTGCGCGCGATCGCGCTCTACGCCCACCTTCCCCGGCGCGACGATCCGGTCGCCGCTCCGGTTGGAAGTTCGCAGCCGCTGAATCTCGAATTCGCGTCGGCAACGGCCGCCGAGGACGGCTGGGCCATGCTGGTCACTTCCAACGCGGCCGCTCTGCTGGATGCGGAGCTGCGAGTCCAACTCAGCCGGCTGCCGGTTGAGCAGACGCTGCCTCACCTCTACCCGGCGATGGTGCAGCTGCGCGACGCTGCGGCGCTGGTCGTCGGAGTCTCCGGCGAGCCGCCACGGTCGGTCTCGGGCGGGCGGGAGACGGACGAGGAATCGCCTGAGGAAGAGAGCGACGATCAGTCCGAACCGGGCGCCGCGGATCGAGCCGAGCTGCAATCGGAAGACGGACACATCCTGCCGGATGCCGGCTGGGGGACCGGTGGCGAGAGCGCCCCGGAATCGTCGCGCGAGGCTCGAGTGCAACCCGAGATCCAGCAGGCGTTCCGGTTCGAGCCTGTCTCGGTGGCGGCGATGGAGACCATCGGTTGGCCAGTGAATCCGTTCGCGGCCGACTACACCCGCCAGCTTGAAACCCTGGCCCCAGCGCTCTCGATCCCCTCCGGCCCGGTCGGCGCGCCGATTCTGGATTTGGGTCAGGCGATGCCTTCGCTACTCGAGAACCGGGGCGAACCGGCCGCCGAGCGGCCGAGGATCGCCATACGCGACCCCAGAGAGCGCGCCGCGTCGGCCCGACGGGTGGGCATGGTGTTGGCGGCCATGCTCATTGTGCTGGCAGGCGTGGCCGCCGCCCTGCTCGGTCCCTCGCTGCTGCAGTCGGAGGACGACCAGTTCCGCACCCAGGTGGAGCGGGCGCGCAATGGATTGGCCGCGTCGGAACTGGCCGCGACCACGGAGGGGGCGCGGCTCACGCTGCAGGATGCACTGTCGGATGTCGAAGCTGCGCTCGAGATCAACCCACTGGACGCCGACGCGCGCCAGTTGCGGGGCGAGATCGAGGCCGTGCTGGCTGAACTTAACCTCGTGCAGCCGCCGGGCGAGCTCGATCCCGTCGCCGATCTGACACGCTTCGGCCCCGCGATCGCCCTGGGCGCGGTTCGCTTCGGCGCCGGCCTCGCCTTTGTCGTCGACGACGCGGGCGGGCGCGTGTTCTCGATCGCGGCCGACGGCCGGACGAGCGTGCTGTTCCTCGAGGGTGAGCTGCTGGGCCTCGGCAGCCAGCTCCGCGCCGGCCGCCCGATCTCGATCGCCTGGCAACCACGCTTGGCGACGCCGACTGCTGACAATGCGAGCGGTGTAGAGGCCGAGGACGCGCTCTGGATCCTCGACTCACACGCCCGGCTCTTCCGCTGGACGCCGACCGGCGTGCTCCTGGTGCCGATCCCGGATCTGGTTCGGCTCGGCTCGGTCGACGCGATCGCAGCGACTTCGGGCAGCATCTATCTGCTCGATCGCTCGGGCGGAGCGGTCTGGCGTTTCGCGGTCGAGCGTTCCGAGCTGAGCGCGCCCACCCGGGCCGTGGGACGAACCGACCTGCACGGCGCCACCGAGTTCGTAGCCGTGGTCAACGAGCGCGGACGAGTGGAGTTCGTGGTCGCATCCAGCGACGGTCGAGTGCGGCGCTTCAGCGGCGACGCGGAGCTACCGCTCGCCATCGATCTGCAACGTGGCCTGCTCGGCCCCGCGTCGCTCTCGTTGGGGGCCGAATCCGGCTTGATCTACGTGGTCGACCGCGGCCAGGGTCGGATTGTCGCCGTCAACCCCGACAGCGGAGTCGTCAGCCAGATTCAGTCGACCGAACTGGCCGATCTGCGCGGCGCCTGGGTGAATGAGCAGACCGGACAGATTGTCTATGCCCTGTCCTCGTCGGTGTTCGTCGGTCGTCTCCCCGGCGCACAGGAGTAGCCCGTTGGGAAGCGGGGGCAATACGCTGGTTGCAGGCATAGGTTCGGCCGGAGCAGCGAATCGGCCGAGGCATTGGGGTGTTGGATGACGTTTCGAGTGCTGGCCCTGGAATCGTCCTGCGACGAGTTCGCGGGCGCCGTGATCGAGGACGGGATCGAGGTGCTCGCCTCGGTCGTCGCCTCACAGGCCGGAATTCACGCCCGCTACGGGGGCGTGGTGCCGGAAGTCGCCGGTCGCGAACATCTGCGCAACCTCGCCCCGGTAATGCAGGCCACGCTCGAGTCGGCCGGCATGGGCTGGGACGAGCTCGACGCGATCGCGGTCACCCAGGGGCCGGGGCTGGGTGGATCGCTGCTGGTCGGCGTCAACGCAGCCAAGGCCGCCGCCTGGGCGCGCGACCTGCCGTTGATCCCCGTCCACCACATCGCCGGACACCTCTACGCCAACTGGCTCCAACCCGCCCGCGATGAGTGGGACGACGAGCCGCCGCCGTTTCCGCTGATCGCCTTGGTCGTTTCCGGCGGCCACACCGAGCTGTTTTGGATGGAAGATCACGAGCGCGTGGAGCGGATCGGCCAGACCCGCGACGACGCGGCCGGCGAAGCCTTCGACAAGGTTGGCCGGCTGCTCGGCCTGCCCTTCCCCGGCGGACCGGAGATCGAACGAGCCGCCAACCAGGCCTCGCCCGAACGGATCGCCGCGCTCGAGCCGCTGCCCCGCGCCTGGTTGCCGGGCACGCACGATTTCTCATTTTCGGGCCTCAAGACGGCCGTGCTCAACCGTGTGCGCAAGTCCGAGGCCGCGGGCCAGCCCGTCGACGTAGGGGCGATGGCCGCCCGCTTCCAGGAGTCGGTCTGCCACGTGCTGGCCGAGAAGACGTCCCGCGCCGCCGAGGATCTGGGTGCGAGCTGCGTTATCGTGGCTGGCGGCGTCGCCGCCAACGGCGCCCTGCGTGTGGCCTTGCGCGACCGCTCGCCCGTGCCGGTGCGCGTGCCACCGCCGCGACTCTGCACCGACAACGCCGCCATGATCGGCGCCGCCGCCTGCTACCTCCGGACACCCGGGGAGCTCGACATCGACGTCTTTTCCACGTCCGGACCGGCGGTCTTCTCGGCCGGCGTCTGAGGCGCCCCTCCGCACACCTCAGGCAGTCGCCAGCGCAGCCAACGGACAGACTCGGCAAGCCCCCTGACGGCAGCGCACGCGCTCCAGGTCCAACAGCGCCTGGCTGTGCGGATGACGCCAGCGAAGCAGCGCCCGGTCCGATGTTCGGCCGCTGCTGCTCAGCCGGGCGCGAAGCTCGTCTGTCCGCTGGTAGCGCACGGCCGGCAGCTCGAGCCAGTGGGTCCAGGCGTGGGTCAGCGGGTAGACAGCGTCGGCCAACAACTGCAGCGCACGACCGCGCCCCAACTGCCCGCTGATTCGAAGCTCTGCAACCGCGGGGCCGGCGTCGAGGGACGCCAACCTCGCGAATGCGACCGACGGCGTCGAGCCGTCCTCGGTCCAACGGCGCAGCAGGGTGTCCAGGATGCGCGCCCATCCCGCGGGCGTTCCGACTGCCCCGCGTCCTCTGCGCCACTCATCTCGCTGGGCTGCGTCGATGGCGGGCTCGATGGTGTTCCAGTCCACCGCTGCTTCGATCGCCCGGCGTATGGCGCGTTCGCTTAGCTCGGCGTTGTGCGGCTGACCGAGGGCGCGCGCTGCCGCGATCAGACTGCGCCGGTCGCCCTCCTCGCCGGGGCCGTCTGGTGTGGCGATCGATTGCAGTTCACGCGCTTTGCGCTCGAACCGCCGTCGCGCGATATGCAGTAACTGTGCGTCGACGGCGGCCGCGCCCGCCCGCTCGACGATGTCCTCGCAGGGCAGACGGACTGGCGGGCAGTCGACAGCGGCGGGCAGGCGCGTCGCCGCCGGGATGCGCGGATCGTTGGGTGGCGCGCGGCCGGGCCGCCGTTCGACCACGTGCAGCAGCAGCCCGTCATAGGCGTCGTCGCCGTCGTGCCCGTGCTGCAGCCAGGCGCGCGGGTCGAGGTGCAACTCAACGTTGCCGCGTCTGGCGCGGCCCTCTCCATCCAGTATCTGCGTACCCACAAAGTCCGGTCCGGGCCCGTGGTTCCAGCGTCCCGGCGCAATCACGCGCACGCGCTCGCCGCCGTCGGTCGAGAGAAACGGTGTCGGCCAGTGCGACTCCGCCCAGCGCCGCTGCAGTTCCGCTTCGCCGCGGTCGGCTTCAGTCATCGCCTGTATTCCGGCCGGAATCGGATTCCTCTACATCGCCGTCCGATGCGATGTCTTGCACGGGGGACGGCCCGGCTTCGAAGGGGAACCGCACATCCTCGGCGACACGCGTCAACAGCCGGGCGGCCGTTCCCCGTGGCGCGTATTCGCCCCGTTCCCACTCCGAGATCGTCTGCTGCCGCGCGTTCAATTCCTCGGCCAGTTCGCGTTGGCTCAGACGCGCGTGGCGACGCAGCTTGCGGATCGCCTCCGCATCCCAGCTGTCGTCGCGACGGCGTCGATCCTCAGTGATACCCATCCGACATTTCTCCGAGTTCATCCTACACGGAAACGTGTAGGATGGCGCCAGATCACCCAGGATCGCGTTCAAGTCCTGGGGAATCTGGCCTGAGGACGGGTTGATGTTGTTGACGCTGGGCGTCGGCCGGCATAACGTGGTGGTTCAACCCATGTCCCAGATCGTTACTGCACCCGCAAGTTGTGCGCAGGTTGGCCATGGGCGGTCGCTGATCGACCGTGCCTGGCTAACCGGTGCGTGTGCTCGAGCGGCCTGGTGCGCCTGACTGACGGCGGCACCGCCCGCCGGCCCGACAGTCCGGTGGGCGCCGGCCGGCGATGCCGTGTGGAACACCGTGTCGTTGAGTATCGTTCCGCCCGGGGCGGAGACCAAGGGATCAACTGAGGAGGCTGGCAGATGGTATTGGCGCCAATCGGAGACGAGCCCGGTCTGGCCTCGAGCCAGGTCTACGACCGCGCGATCATCGACTACTCGCGGTTGCCGGAGACGTACCCGCTGCCCAACCTGATCAAGCTGCTGCGTGACTCCTATCACTGGTTCCTGGACGAGGGGCTGAAGGAGTTGCTCGAAGAGATGTCCCCGATCGAGGACTTCACCGGCAATCGCATGCAGCTCTACTTCATGCACGACGGCGAAGATGACGGAACGCCCGGCTACGAGTATGTCCCGCCCAACGAGACCCCGCTCGAGTGCCGCCAGAAAGACAAGACCTATCAGGGTGAACTGCGGGTCAAGGTGGGATTGACGTCGAAGAAGACCGGGGAGAGCAAGCAGCAGTGGCTCTATTTCGGCCACCTGCCCCATATGACCGAAACCGGCACCTTCATCATCAACGGCGCCGAACGTGTCGTCGTCTCCCAGCTCGTCCGCTCGCCCGGCGTCTATTTCGGCGCCTCGGTTGACTCTGCCTCGGGCCGCACGCTCTGTGCAGCCAAGCTGATTCCCTCGCGCGGGGCGTGGCTTGAGTTCGAGTCCTCCAACCGCGATGTGCTGACAGTCAAGGTCGACCGCAAGCGCAAGATCGCCGTGACCACCCTGCTGCGCGCGCTGGACGACTCCAACGCCCCGGAGTTCTACGAGAACGGTGATGTCGAACACGGCAAGAAGCAGGAACACCTGCTCGGGACCGACGAGCGCGTTCTGAAGATGCTCAGCGGGATCGACCTGGAGGAGTCGCAGCACCAATTTCTCGCCACAACGCTGGAGAAGGAAGCCCCCGGCGTTCCGCCCGAGCAGCGCAACAAGGAATGGGCAATGCTCGAGGTTTACAAGCGGCTGCGACCGGGGGATCCGCCCACGATCGAAGCGGCCCGCTCGATGCTCGAGGGCCAGTTCTTCAATCCACGCCGCTACGATCTCGGCCGCGTCGGCCGTTACAAGGTCAACACTCGTCTTGGCACGATGCACGATGAGATCAGCGGGCGCTGCGACGCGCTCGGCCTTGACGTCGACCGCGCGGACGCCGACGAGGCGCGCCAGCAGGCGCTCTGGATGCGCGACCTGCTCGCGATCGTCTTCACCCAGGTCGCGATCAACAACGGCATCCAGAGCGACGACGATATCGACCACCTCGGCAACCGCCGCATCCGCGCCGTGGGGGAGCAGCTACAGAACCAGTTCCGCATCGGCATGGTGCGCATGGAGCGCGTGATTCGCGAGCGGATGACGATCATTGATCCGGACCAGGCCGCCCCCTCGGCACTGGTCAACATCCGTCCGGTGCAGGCCGCGGTCAAGGAGTTTTTCGGCGGTCATCAGCTGTCGCAGTTCATGGATCAGACCAACCCGCTGGCCGAACTGACCCACAAACGCCGCCTCTCGGCGCTTGGACCGGGCGGACTCAGCCGTGACCGCGCCGGCTTCGACGTGCGCGACGTGCACTACTCGCACTACGGCCGGATTTGTCCGATCGAGACCCCGGAAGGCCCCAACATCGGCCTGATCGGGTCGCTCGCCACCTACGGCACGCTCAACGACTACGGCTTCATCAAAACGCCATACCGCAAGGTCGTTTCGGAGCTTGCTCCCGATCATCCCGATCTGATTGGGCGCGTCCTCGCCGAAGCGGTCGAAGGGGACGGTGGCGCATTGATCGCCGACGAAGGCGACGAGATCACTGTCGAGCTGGCCCAACGGATCGACGCTGCTAACGACGCGCCGGTGCGGATCCTGCCCTACGTCTCCGACGACGTGGTCGAGCTCACCGCCGACGACGAGGCTAACGCCGTGATTGCGCAGGCCAACGCGCGGCTCGACGCACGCGGCTACTTCCTCGACGACCGCGTCGAGGGCCGCCTGGGCCGACGCTTCGAGGAGTTCTCCCGCGAGGAGATCCAGTACATGGACGTCTCGCCGCGGCAGATCGTTTCGGTGGCCGCCTCGCTGATCCCCTTCCTCGAGCACGACGATGCCAACCGCGCCCTGATGGGCGCCAACATGCAGCGCCAGGCCGTACCGCTGGTTCGGCCGGAGGCGCCGCTGGTCGGCACCGGCATGGAGCAGCCCGCTGCCCGCGACTCGGGCCAGGTGCTCTCGGCCGAGGCCGATGGCGAGATCCGTCATGTGACTGCCGAGGCGATTGTGGTTCACTACGACGAACCGGTCGACGGCGAGCAGCTGTACTCGTACTCGCTGCTCAAGTTCTTGCGTTCCAACCAGGGCACTTGCATCAATCAGCGGGCGATCGTCTCGACCGGTGACCGCGTCAAGGCCGGGCAGGCGTTGGCCGATTCATCGTCCACCGACCAGGGCCGCCTGGCGCTGGGCCAGAACGTGCTCGCTGCCTTCATGTCCTGGGAGGGCTACAACTTCGAGGACGCGGTGATTGTCTCCGAGCGTCTGGTGCAGAACCACAAGTTCACCTCAATCCACATGTCCAAGCATGAGGTTGGCGCGCGCGAGACGAAGCTCGGCAACGAGGAGATCACGCGCGACATCCCCAACGTGGCCGACGAATCGCTGGCCCACCTGGACGCCGAAGGCATTGTCCGGATCGGCGCGGAGGTCCGCCCCGGCGACATCCTGGTCGGCAAGATCACGCCCAAGGGCGAGACCGAGTTGACCGCCGAAGAGAAATTGCTGCGGGCGATTTTCGGCGAGAAGGCGCGCGAAGTGAAGGACACTTCGCTGCGTGTCTCGCACGGGGTGCGCGGCGTCGTCGTCGACGTGCGCGTCTTCAACCGCGAGGAAGAAGATGAACTGCCGGCCGGCATGCAGAAGCTGGTCCGCGTGACCATCGCCGAGCGGCGCAAGCTGCAGGTGGGCGACAAGATGGCCGGCCGACACGGCAACAAGGGGGTGATCTCCACGATCCTGCCGGTTGAGGACATGCCCCACCTCGAGGACGGTTCACCGATCGACGTGGTGCTCTCCCCGATCGGCGTGCCCTCGCGTATGAACCTGGGCCAGATTCTCGAGACCCAGCTTGGCTGGGCTGCGAATCAGCTCGGCTTCCGAGCGATCACCCCGGTTTTCGACGGCGCCTCGGAGGAGGAACTGCAGGACGCGCTCGCCCGAGCCTGGATCGTGCGTGAGGCCCAGGCGGCCCACGATGTCGAGACGCTCAACGGCGCCAACAATACGGGCGAGGACGACACCGCCGGAGAAGACGAGCAGCCCGCGCCTGAGCTCGAAGCATCTGTCCTCGGTGCCGGAGTCGACCCGCGCACCGCATCCTGGTTGTCCGAACGCGGCTACGACGACGAGACAGTGCGCATCGCCTTCGACCGCTCAGACCGCGACACGACCGGCGCAGCCAGTCGCATTGCGCTGGCGGAATGGCTGATCGAGCACGGCGAGACTCGCGGCGCGCGTCACTGGAGCGAGGCCACCCTGGCCGAGCACGCGACTCGCATCGAGCGTGAACAGCGCGCGGCGCGGCCGGTCTTCGGCAAGCAGCGCCTCGTCGACGGCCGCACCGGCGAACTGATCGACCAGCCCGTAACCGTGGGCTACATCTACCTGCTCAAGCTCTCACACATGGTTGAGGACAAGATCCACGCCCGCTCGACCGGCCCCTACTCGCTGATCACGCAGCAGCCGCTGGGCGGGAAGGCCCAGTTCGGCGGACAACGCTTCGGCGAGATGGAAGTGTGGGCGCTGGAGGCGTACGGAGCAGCCAACATCCTGCAGGAACTGCTGACCGTGAAGTCGGACGACATCGTCGGCCGGGTCAAGGCCTACGAGGCAATCGTCAAGGGCGAGCCCGTCGTCGACGCCGCCATGCCGGAGTCGTTCCGCGTGCTACTGCGTGAACTGCAGAGCCTGGGCCTCCATGTGGAGGTCCGCAACCAGGAAGACGAAGCGATGGTGCTTGAAGTGCCCAGCCGCGACGAAATGCCGCAGCTGGGCGTGAACCTGTCCGGCTTCGAAGGAGAGGACGTGACCAGTGCTTGAGGCTCGTAGCACGGAGACCATGCAGATCACCCTGGCCTCGCCAGAGAAGATCCGCGATTGGTCCTACGGCGAGGTACTGAAACCGGAGACGATCAACTACCGCACGCTCAAGCCGGAGAAAGACGGACTGTTCTGCGAGAAGATCTTCGGTCCGCAGAAGGACTTCGAATGCGCCTGCGGCAAGTTCAAGCGGGTTCGCTACAAGGGCGTGATCTGCGACAAGTGCGGCGTGGAAGTGACCCGATCCAAGGTCCGCCGCGAGCGTATGGGCCATGTCGAACTGGCGGCGCCGGTCTCGCATATCTGGTTCGTCAAAGGCACGCCGGGCCGGATCGCGCTGTTGCTCGACCTCTCGCCGCGCAAGCTCGAGAAGGTCATCTACTTCGCCCAGTACATCATCACCCACGTGAATGAGGACGAGAAGCACAAGGCGATCGAGTACCTGCGCATGGACGCAGAGGACGCGATTGAGGACTTCCGCGAGAAGTCGGCCGAAACGCAGGAGAAGCTGGTCCAGGCGCGTGAACGTTACTTCGCCGAGATCGACCTGCGTATCGAAGCCGACACGGCGGAGGTCAAGGAGCGGATCCGCTCGATCGTCAAGGGGCTGCGCGAGGACGCCGCGTCGGTGCGCGAGGTGATCGCCGAGTTCGACGGCAAGAAGGCGCGACGCAACCTCAAACTGGGAGACGATGTCTTCGCCAAGCGCGGCGATCCGATCATCTCCGAGGTGATGAGCAAGGACCTTGAGGTCCAACTCGCCGCGGCTATCGCGCGACACCAGGCGATCGGCGACGAAGAGATCGCTCAGATCACCGCCGTCGGTGATGCGGACAAGCGTGAAGTCTCGGAGAACGTCGCGACGCAGGAAGAGCGCCTGCGCGAGCAACTTGAGAACGTGGAACAGCGCGCCCAGGAAGAGCTCGACACGCGCATTCGCGAGGACCTCGATCCGCTCGTCGATCCGGTCACGACCGGCAACTTCGACGCCGCGATCCTGCCCGAGCAGCGCGCTGAGGAACTGATGGAGCGCTACCCGGGCGTCGTCCGCTGCGAGATGGGCGCCGAGGCGATTCTCGCATTGGTCTCGCGTATGGATCTCGACGCGACCGCCGAGCAACTCAAGGTCGAGGTGCAGACCAAGGCTGGCCAGCGACGCAAGAAGGCGATGAAGCGGCTCAAGGTCGTGGATGGACTGCGCAAGTCCTCAAACTCGCCCCAATGGATGTTCTTCCGCGCGCTGCCCGTCCTACCGCCCGACCTGCGACCGATGGTCCAGCTCGACGGTGGGCGCTTCGCCACATCCGATCTGAATGACCTGTACCGCCGCGTGATCAACCGCAACAACCGGCTGAAGCGGCTGATTGAGCTCGGCGCGCCCGAGATCATCATCCGCAACGAGAAGCGGATGCTGCAGGAGGCGGTCGACTCGCTGATCGACAACGGCCGCCGCGGACGCCCGGTGACGGGCTCCGGCAGCCACCGGCTGAAGTCTCTCTCCGACATGCTCAAGGGCAAGCAGGGGCGCTTCCGCCAGAACTTGCTGGGCAAGCGCGTCGACTATGCCGGACGGTCGGTGATCGTGGTCGGTCCGGAACTCAAGCTGCACCAGTGCGGCCTGCCCCGGCGGATGGCGCTGGAGCTGTTCAAGCCCTTCCTGATGTACGCGCTGGTCAAGGAAGAGAAGGCGGCCAACATCAAGTCGGCCAAGCGCATGGTTGAACGGGCGCACGAGGATGTCTGGGAAGTGCTGGAGAGCGTGGTCAAGCAGCGCCCGGTGTTGCTCAACCGCGCGCCGACGTTGCACCGACTCGGCATCCAGGCGTTCGAACCCGTGCTGGTCGACGGCTCCGCGATCCAGATCCACCCGCTCGTCTGCTCGGCCTTCAACGCCGACTTCGACGGCGACCAGATGGCCGTCCACGTCCCGCTTAGCCATGAGTCCGTGACCGAGGCACGGCAGGTCATGCTCTCGACCAAGAACCTGCTGCTGCCCTCGAATGGTGAGCCGGTCGTCGCCCCGACCCTGGACATGGTGATCGGCTGTTACTACCTGACGCTCGAACCGGAGTTCGCGCCGAGCGGCTCGGCGAACAACGGGGGCGGCGGCGAGCCGCCCAGCTTCCCGTCGTTCGAGGATGTGCGGCTGCACTACGATCTGCACGCCGTGGGCCTGCACGAGCGCATCATGGCCCGTGACACGGCGCGAACCAACGGCGAGCTGGTCGAGACGACCGTTGGACGGGTCATCTTCGACTCGGTGATACCCGATGCGATCCCGTTCGAGGAGATCAACCACGAGCTGGCCAAGAAGTCGCTCAAGGAACTGATCACGATGTGCCACCGGCTGCTGGGGCCGGAGGAGACGGCGCTGATGGCCGATCGGATCAAGTCGATCGGCTTCCGCTACGCCACGCAATCCGGCACGACGATGGCGATTGACGAGTTGCGCGCTCCCGGTACCAAGACTTCGCTGCTGCAGGACGCCGACAAGCAGGTGGAAGCGATTCGCGACGACTACGGACTCGGCCTGATGACCGAGGACGAGCGCTACGCGGCGACCGTCAACGTCTGGCAGACGGTCACCCAGCAGGTGAAAGACAGGATCGACGAGCAGCTCAACGAGCCCGGCTCGCTGCGCCTGATGGTGACCTCGGGCGCCAAGGGTAACCTCGCCCAGGTGACTCAGATGGCCGGGTTGCGCGGGTTGATGTCCGACCCCTCCGGTCGAATCATTGAGTTGCCGATTCGCTCCTCCTTCCGCGAGGGGCTGTCGGTGCTTGAGTACTTCATCTCGACCCACGGGGCGCGCAAGGGCTTGGCCGACACCGCTCTGCGCACCGCCGACTCCGGTTACTTGACCCGCCGCCTGATCGACGTCTCGCAGGATGTGATCGTTCGAGTGCACGAATGCATCGCGGACGGCGACATGATCCCCGGGATCACGATCGAGGACCGCAGCGAGGACAACGAACGCGTCATCACCAAGTTCCGAGAGAGCGTGATGGGCCGTTACACGGCTGCGCCGGTCTACGACCCGTCCGATCCGTCCGAAGTATTGCTGGCGGCCAACGAGATGCTCGATGAGCCGACCGTTGAGAACCTCGTGATGAACCACAACGTCAAGTCGTTCCACGTGCGCTCGCCGATGGTCTGTCGTGAGCAGAGCGGGCTCTGCCAGCGTTGCTACGGCCAGTCGCTGGCGACCGGCGAGGTGGTTGAGCTTGGCGCTGCGGTTGGCATCATCGCCGCGCAGAGCATCGGCGAGCCGGGTACGCAGCTCACGATGCGGACGTTCCACACGGGCGGGATCGCCGGCGTTTCGGACATTACGTCCGGTTTGCCTCGCGTGGTCGAGCTATTCGAGGCCCGATCACCGAAGGGCCAGGCGTTGATCGCCGAGATCGACGGCCGCGTCGACGTGCTGACCGACGGCGAGCTGCGGCGTCTGCGTTTGACGGCTGAGGAGGTCCACCGCGACGAGTACCAGCTGCCGCTGAAGACGCGCGTGCTGGTCAAGGACAACGAAGAGGTCGACGCCGGTCACTTGCTCGCTCGGATGCCCAAGTCGGGCGAAGAGGACGAGGACCCCGAATCGCGACAGGTTCGGGCCCGCGTCGGTGGTCGGGTGACGCGTAAGCGCGGTTCGCGTCTGCTGACGATCTCGTACGAGACCAGCGACACGCGGGAGTACGAACTGCCAGCCACGGCGCGGTTGCGCGTCGCGGACGGCGACGAGGTCGAGGCGGGCGAGCCGCTGACTGAGGGTCCGTTGGACCCACAGGACATGCTGCGCATCCTCGGCGAGGGCGCCGTTCACCGCTACCTGGTGACCGAGGTGCAGGATGTCTACCGTTCGCAAGGCGTGGATATCCACGACAAGCACATCGAAGTGATCGTGCGTCAGATGCTGCGCAAGGTCGAGATCGACGATCCGGGCGAGTCGGACGAATGGCTCGCCGGCGAGTTGGTTGATCGGCACAAGTTCGAACAGCGCAACCGCGCACTGGCGGCCGAGGGGAAGCAACAGGCGTCGGCCAAGTCGATGCTGCTGGGCGTGACCAAGGCGTCGCTATCGCAGGACAGTTGGCTGTCCGCGGCGTCGTTCCAGGAGACGACCCGGGTGCTGACCGAGGCGGCGATCACGGGCCAGGTCGACGAGCTCAAGGGGCTCAAGGAGAACGTGATCATCGGCAAGATGATTCCGGCCCGAGCCAAGATCGAGGTTCCGCCGCTGCCGAAGCCGGAGCCACTGCCGCTGGCAGCCGGACTGCCAGGCTCAAGCGCGGCCGGGGTCTACCCCAGCGACGACGACGATCTGGGCGAGTTCGGGTTCGGTCTGGAGGACGAGGACGAGATGGACATGATTGGCATCTCGTCCAGCGGCTACGACGAGGAGGGCGGCTACGTCGCGCTTCCCGAGGAGTAGTCTTGGCTGGAACCAGTAGAGCCACAACGGCCCCCGACGCTCAGCGTCGGGGGCCGTTTGATGTAGCTCTCGAGAGCGGTTGGACTTAGTAGTCCATCCCCATGTCGGGCATGCCGGCGGGCATCATGGGGGCTTCGGGGATTTCGGCGACGAGGCTCTCGGTGGTGAGGACCATGCCGGCGATGGAGACGGCGTTTTCGAGCGCCGAGCGGGTGACCTTGACGGGGTCGACGATGCCGTACTCGATCAGGTCGCCGTAGCGGTCCATGCGCGCGTCGTAGCCGTGGGTGTCGTCCTCGACCTTGCGGATCTTGCCGATCACGACGGAGCCTTCCTGGCCGGCGTTGTAGGCGATCTGCCGGAGCGGGGACTCGAGCGCGGTGCGCAGCAGGCGAACGGCCGTGCGCTGGTCGCCGGTGGAGTCTTCGTCCATTTCGGCGAGTGCACGGTCGGCGCGGAGCAGGGCGCAGCCGCCACCGACGACGATGCCCTCTTCGACGGCCGCGCGGGTTGCGGAGAGCGCGTCTTCGAGCTTGGCCTTCTTTTCCTTGAGTTCGACCTCGGTCGGGGCGCCGACCTTGATCACGGCCACACCGCCGGCCAGCTTGGCCATGCGTTCCTGCAGCTTCTCGCGGTCGAAGTCCGAGGCGGTGACGTCGATCTGGGCCTTGATTTCCTTGATCCGGTCCTGGATCGCCTCGTCGGAGCCGGAGCCCTCGACGATCGTGGTGTCGTCCTTGGAGGAGACCATGCGTCGGGCGCGGCCGAGGTCGGCGACCTGGGTCTGCTCGAGCGTGCGGCCGAGTTCCTCGGTGATCAGGGTGCCGCCGGTGAGCACAGCGATGTCTTCGAGCTGGGCCTTGCGGCGCTCACCGAAGCCGGGCGCTTTGACGGCGAGCACGTTGATGGTGCCGCGCATCTTGTTGACGACCAAGGTGGCCAGCGCTTCACCGTCGACATCGTCGGCGATGATGACGAAGTTCTTGGTGATCTGGAGCAGCTTCTCCATCAGCGGGACGACATCCTGGACGGCCGAGATCTTGCGGTCGGTGATCAGGATGTAGGGGTCGTCGATGGCCGCTTCCATGCGCTCGTTGTTGGAGACGAAGTAAGGCGAGACGTAGCCGCGGTCGAGCTGCATGCCGTCGGTGAACTCGGTCTCCATGCGGATCCCTTGTCCCTCTTCGACGGTGATCACGCCGTCTTTGCCCACCTTCTCCATGACGTCGGCGATGATCTCGCCGATTTCTTCGTTGTCACCGGAGATGGTGGCGACGGCCTCGATCTCTTCCTTCTTCTCGACCGGCTCGGCCATGTCGCGGAGTTCGTCGACGACGGCGCGGAGGCCCTGGTCGAGGCCACGCTTGAGCGCCATCGGGTCGGCCCCGGCGGCGACGTTGCGCAGGCCTTCGGTGACGATGGCCTGGGCGAGGACGGTGGCGGTGGTGGTGCCGTCGCCAGCGACGTCGTTGGTGCGGATCGAGACCTCTTTGGCGAGTTGGGCGCCCATGTTGCGGAAGGGCTCATCGAGCTCGATTTCGCGGGCGATGGTGACGCCGTCGTTGATGATCAGCGGGGCGCCGAATTTCTTGTCGAGGACGACGTTTCGGCCGCGCGGGCCGAGGGTGACCTTGACGGTGTCGGCGAGGGCGTCGACACCTTCGCGCAGTGCTTTGCGCGCGTCCATGTCGAACGCGAGTTGCTTACCGGCCATGATTGCTCCTGGTTGTGATTCGCGGTGGGTGGCGGCTGAGCTAGACGATCAACTAGACGATCAGCTTGGCCAGGACCTCGCGCTCCTCGAGCACGATCAGGTCCTCGTTGTCGATCTGGATTTCCTGGCCGGTGTACTTCTTGTAGAGGATCCGGTCGCCCATCTCGATGTCGAGCGGGACGCGGTTGCCATCGTCGTCGCGCTTGCCCGGGCCGATGGCGATGACTTCACCCTGCTGCGGCTTTTCCTTGGCCGAGTCGGGGATGACGATGCCGGAGGAGAGCACCTGCTCCTGCTGGAGCGGCTTGATCACAATGCGGTCGTTGAGCGGCTTGAGCTCGGTGGCCATAGTGCTGAGTTCCAATCTCTGCTGTGATGCTGTCTTGCTGGTTGCTCGCAGGCGAATGTTGGCACTCACAGCCTGCGAGTGCTAACGACTTGCATCGTAAGCAACGATCCCGCGTGTCGCAAGCAAGGGCGAGTAACCGAAGCGGTCATTACGTCGCGATGACGCCGGGATGGGGTCGTTGCGTAATCCACTGAACTGAGCGGCGGGCGCTATCAGGTGGGGGAGCCCGCTGGGGGAGACGGGAAACGTGTCGGACACGGCGGGGCCAGGGTGTCGGCTCGACGCCTGTCAGAAAAAACGGGGGGAGATGAGGCTGGTGGTTACAAGGGGTCGTCGTTTTCTTCGGGTGGTTCTTCCTCCAGTGGGAGACCCCCCTCTGTCTCTACGAGACATCTCCCCCCCACCTGACGGCGAGGGGAGAGAGGGACCGGCGGAGCCATCACCCCAGCCCTCTCCCAGAGGGAGAGGGGGACAGAGGGAGCCGGGGCGGTCGTAAAGGTCTCGGAGTTTGTGGCGGGCGACGTCGTAAGGGTCGGTGGCGAGGTACATCCTGTAGTTGCAGCGGGCTCGGTCGTTGGGGGCGTGGAGTTCTCGGACGAGTGTGTCGAGGGCTCTGAGCTGGAGGTATGCGGGGCCGTTGCCGAAGGCGCGCCGGCAGATTCGATCGATCCTGGCTCGGAAGTGGAATGGGTTGGGCATGGCGCTGCTCCTCGTTGCATAGATGTACGTATGTTCTGATTGTAGCGAGGTTTGGTGAGGGTGGGGAGCTCGCGTTGCTTATGGCGTGCCCCCCTCTGTCACTCCGTGATATCTCCCCCCGCCGTTAGGCGGGGGGAGAGGGGGAAGGCCCTCACCCCAGCCCTATCCCTCAGGGAGAGGGGGCCGGAGGCGGGAAGGGGCTGGCCCTCACTCTGACCCGCTCCCTCGGGGAGAGGGGATCAGGGGGGAGACGGGAAGGAGAGTGTCCACCGACGTTTGGTGTATAGCCTTGACAACCGGGGTCGAGACCTGTGCATTCTCGAGCCGTGGGATAACTTGACGGCGTGAGCCAAGCTGCGCGTTCGGCGGGGGGTGTGTTGCGATGAGTCGGTACGTGGGCGATCCGGCGGTTTTCACGGGTAATGCGCATCCTGAGCTGGCGCGGGATGTGTGCGCGGCGCTGGACGTGGAGCTGGGCTGCGCCAACGTGTTCGACTTCGCCAACGGCAACACGTTTGTCCAGTTCCTCGAGAACATCCGCGAGCGCGACGTCTTCCTGATTCAGCCGGGGGCCAAACCGGTCAACCATCACCTGGTCGAACTGCTGATCATGATCGACGCGGCGCGTCGCGCGTCGGCGGGGCGGATCACGGCGGTCGTGCCCTATTTCGCCTACGGCCGATCGGACAAGAAGGACCAGCCCCGGGTGCCGATCACGGCGCGGCTATTCGCGGACCTGATTCAGACCGCCGGCGCCGACCGGATGCTGACGATGGACCTGCACGCCGGGCAGATCCAGGGTTTCTTCCACATCCCCACGGACGAGCTGACCGGTCAGATGCTGCTGATCGACCACTTCGCCGAGCAGGAGTTCAACGGAGTCGTGGTCGCGCCCGACCTGGGCTCGGCCAAGCGCGCTCGCGCCGCGGCCGACCGCTTGCACATGCCGCTCGCGATCACGGAGAAGCGCCGCGGCGGCAATGAGGACCAGTCGGAAGTGATGCAACTGATCGGCGAGGTCGCCGGCCGCGACGTGCTGATCATCGACGACGAGATCGACACGGCGGGCACGCTGGTGCACGTGGCGGAGCTGCTGCGCCACGAGGGCGCGCAGCAGATTTTCGGGGCGGCGACGCACGGGGTGCTGTCGGACCCCGCGCTCGAACGCCTCGACGCCAGCCCGTTTAGCAAGGTTGCCGTGACCGACACGCTTCCACCCAAGTCCAATGGTGACGGCTGCGGGCTGGAGATCGTGTCGATCGCGCCGCTGCTGGGCGAAGCGATTCGGCGGATCCACGAAGGTGATTCGGTCGGGGAGCTGTTCCGGTAGTTCTCTGCTCGCATTCGATTTCGGTACAGTGAAATCGAGGGCCGCGCACTCTGGACTCTGCGGCCGGGAGGAACTCCTGCGATGCGGTACTCCGAGGATGTGCACACGCCACAGCCGCTAGTGTTTTCGCTGATCGCTTTGGTCACCGTGGGCACGGGCGGTTTGGGCATCTGGCTGCTGGTCGGCGAGGACCAGCTAGTCGGGGCGGCGGTGATTCTGGCGGGCGGGCTGACAGCAGCGTTCCTGAGCGTCTTGTTGGTGCTGCGTATCCACGCCGACGGCGACACGCTGCGGGCGCGGTTTGGGCCTTGGGGACTGAGCATCGCGGCCGAGCAGATCGAAGGAGCGAGCGTGGCGCGGTATCCGTGGACGTCCTACGGAGGCTGGGGTCTCCGTTGGGGCCGGCACGAGGGCAGATCGGGGCGCGCACTGTCGGTGCCACTGATGCGCACCGGCGTCTTTGTCGATACGACCGAGGGCAAACGCCACTACCTCAACAGCCGTCGCCCAGAGGAGCTGGCTGAAGCGGTCAACCGACTCGCAGGTCGTCGCTGAACGGTTGGCGCTCCCGTCTCAATGTCCCCGTTACACTGGCTGTGTATGCCCGGCTCCGTGGGCTAGCTGATAGGGGATTGCTGGATGGGGTTGTTTGACCGGGCCAAGCAGCGGGCCGGGACTCTGCTGGGCGACGCCAATGCTCGCGAGGTGAACCGGCTGCAGGGGGCGGTGGCGGCCGTAGCGGAGTGGGAGCCGGAGTTTGCGCGTCTGCGCGACGACGAACTGGCGGCCAAGACGACCGAGTTCATCGAGCGGCTTGAGGATGGGGCGTCCCTCGACGACATCCTGCCGGAAGCCTTTGCCGTCGTGCGCGAGGCCGCCAAGCGACAGGTGCAGATGCGTCATTACGACGTTCAGATCGTCGGCGGGATCGTGCTGCACCAGGGCAAGATCTCGGAGATGCGCACGGGCGAGGGCAAGACGCTGGTGGCGACGCTGGCGCTGTACCTGAACGCGCTCGAGGGCGACGGGGTGCACCTGATCACTGTGAACGACTACCTGGCCAAGCGCGATGCGCAATGGATGGCGCCGATCTATCACTCGCTGGGACTGTCGGTTGGAGTGTTGCAGCATCGGGCGGCGTTCATGTTCGACCCGGAGGCCGATTCGACGGTTGACATCGAGAATCCGGAGTCGTTGGATGAAGAGGAACTGCGGCGTCGACGCGAACTGGGTGACCTGAAGATGCTGCGGCCGGTCCCGCGTCAGGAGGCGTACCGGGCGGATATCACCTACGGCACGAACAACGAGTTCGGCTTCGATTACCTGCGCGACAACATGGTGATGGACGCGAGGGAGAAGGTGCAGCGGCCGCTGTCGTACGCGATCGTGGACGAGGTCGACAACATTTTGATCGACGAGGCTCGGACGCCGCTGATCATTTCCGGTCAGGCGGAGGAATCGCTGGACACGTACCGCGTGTTTGCGAATCTCGTGCGCGGGCTGAAGCCGGAGTCGCACTTCACGCCGGACCCGAAGTCGCGGACGGTGGCGCTGACGGAGGAGGGGATTGCGCGGGTCGAGGACACCCTCGGGATCGACAACCTGTTCGAGGGCGAGAACGCGCGGCTGACGCGCTTCCTGGATTCCGCGCTCAAAGCGAACTTCATGTACCAGCGCGATCGCGATTACGTGGTTCGCGGGGGCAAGGTGGTGATCGTCGACGAGTTCACGGGCCGGATGATGGATGGGCGGCGCTACTCGGAGGGTCTGCACCAGGCAATCGAGGCCAAGGAAGGCGTCTCGGTGGAGCGGGAGACGGTGACGCTGGCGACGATCACCTATCAGAACTACTTCCGCATGTACTCGAAGCTGGCGGGGATGACCGGCACCGCGGCGACCGAGGCTGAGGAGCTGCACAAGATCTACGGGCTCGATGTGGTCGTGGTGCCGACGCATCGCGACATGGTCCGCGACGACCAGGCGGATCTCGTGTTCCGGACGGAGCAGGCGAAGTTTGAGGCGGCAATCGACGAGATTGCCGACCTGACGGAGGATGGGCGTCCGGTGCTGGTGGGGACGGCGTCGGTGGAGACGTCGGAACGGCTGTCGTCGATGCTCAGGCGGCGGCGGATTGGGCACGAAGTGCTGAATGCCAAGCAGCACGAGCGCGAGGCGCACATCATCGCGGCGGCGGGCGAGCCAGGCGCGGTCACGATTGCGACGAACATGGCCGGTCGGGGGACCGATATCAAGCTGGGCGAGGAGGTGGCGAAGCGCGGCGGGCTGGCGGTGATCGGCACCGAGCGGCACGAGTCGCGGCGGATCGACAACCAGTTACGCGGGCGCTCGGGCCGCCAGGGCGACCCGGGATCGTCACGCTTCTACGTCTCGTTCGAGGACGGGATCATGAAGCGGTTCACGCCCGACTGGCTGCCGGGGATGCTGGAGAAGGCGGGGCTCGAGGACGGCGCGCCGCTGGAGTCGGGGATGGTGGGCAAGGCGCTGGAGCAGGCGCAGCAGAAGGTTGAGACGTATCACTTCGACATCCGCAAGCACCTGGTCGACTACGACGACGTGATCAACCGTCAACGCGAGGTGATCTACTCAGAGCGCGACAAGATACTGACGGCGCAAGCGGAGCTGGTGGAGATCGTCGAAGACATGCTGATGCATACGATCGACGACCTTGAGAGCTCGTTCGCGAACGAGCTGTGGGACGAAACGACGGCGGACGAGTTCTGGCAGGAGGCGGCGCAGGTGCTGCCGCTGACCGGTCTGGACCGGGACGAGCTGTACGGCGCCGAACTGAACGAATGCGTCGAAGCGTTGCGCGACCATGCGGCGGGAGAACTGCGGACGCTGGCCGAGAAGATCGACACCAGGACGGTGGACGGCGCGTCGGTGGAGTTGCTGCGCGGGATGCTGCTACGGACGATGGACCGGCTGTGGATTCGGCATCTGACCGAGATCGACGGACTGCGTCAGGGCGTCGGCTTGCAGGCGTATGGGCAGCAGGACCCGCTGGTGACGTACAAGCGCGAGGCGTTCGACATGTTCGATCAGCTCGTCGCGGCGCTGCGGCGGGAGGTGTCGGCCTCGGTGATGCACGCGACGCTGCGGGTTGACGAGCCGGGCGCACCGGTTCCGCCGCAGCGGCGGGCGCGAGGCATCGCTCCGCCGACCCAGGGCGCGCCGGTGCGGGTGAGCAACGTGCGTGAGTCGGGCGGCAGCTCGGACGCATCGACTGGCGGCGTCGCGGTAGCGTCGCGTCCGGCGACGCCGGGGGGGCAGAAGGTCGGACGTAACGCGCCGTGTCCGTGCGGCAGCGGGAAGAAGTACAAGCGCTGTTGCGGGAAGGCGGCCTGAGCATGGCTGAGGCGACGGCTGATCAGGCAGGCGACATTCCCTTTCCGCATTTGACGGGTCTCAACGGGGCCGATGGCGACGGCCGCGTGGAGACCGGGTTCGCTCCCGACCACGGACCCGAGGAAGCGATCGTCAACGGGGAGTTGATGGAGCTCGGGCCTGAGGTGTTGCTGGCGGCGTTCCACGCTCAGTTGCACGCGGGCACGCCGTGGTTCGATGCTCTGCTCGACTGCATTCGCGACTGGGAGTCGCCGCGGGAGATGATCGACGGGCGCGAGTACGTGTACCTGATCGAGCATGAGGCGTTCGACTGGCTGCTGCTGGCGGAGCGGATCTGCGACTCGGCGGCGCCGGGTCTGCTGCCGCTGGGCGAGGTCGAGGCGCTGTTGGTTGATGAGTTGCCGCCGGCGGTGTTGAGCGAGGCTGAGTTCCAGGCGCGGCTGGGGACGGCGAAGTACTGGGCGCATCTGAACTTTCTCTATGGGGTGCGGGTCGAGCAAGCGTTGCACCTGGCGATGGAGCGGATCCTGCAGAAGGAGCGCAGTGGGCTGTCGTTCTCGCACGCTCGGGACGAACTGGACGGCGACGTGTTTGGCCGGATTTACGGCGCGCGTCAGTCCGACCTGTTGCGGGAGTATCGGACGACTGCGCAGCGTCAGGACGCCGATCCGGAGCGGATCGAGCATTCCGAGTGGCAGGCGTTCACGTATTGGCTGTTCCGGCGTCGGCTGGAGCGCCAGGATCCGGCTCGGGTCGCCTCGGACACGCGCCAGGGTCTGGAAATGTTGTACGAACTCGAAGCGGCGAAGCAGCGACGGCTGCGCCGTCGCGGCGCGGAGTCAGAGCGGCAGACGGATGACGCTGAGGTGATCGACGGCGTACTGGTCGCTGTAGGTTAGGTTCGGCGCGCGCCAAGGGGCGTATGCGCCGGACCGGAAGCCTCTCCTCACTTAGCCACGTGACCTGTTGAGCATCAAGCGGAGTTCAGCCGTGAGCACTACTGAATTCGATCTGGCAATCCTGAGCGGTCTGACCGGGGCATATGACGCCTCGGTCGTCGAAGATCCGATTTACGCCTTCTGGGAGGACAACGGCTGGTTCCGGCCGACCGATGCATCGGAAAGCGAGGCTGAGCCGTTCAGCGTGATCATGCCGCCGCCGAACGTGACGGGTGTGCTGCACCTGGGTCACGCGGTAACGCTGACGATCGAGGACGCGCTGATCCGTTGGCACCGCATGCTGGGCGAGCCGACGCTGTGGTTGCCTGGTCTCGACCATGCTGGAATTGCGACGCAGAGCGTGGTCGAGCAGCAGCTCGCACGGGAGGGTATGACCCGGCACGACCTGGGACGCGATGCGTTCGAGGAGCGAGTCTGGGACTGGGTCGGGGTGACGCGGCCGCGGATCACCTCGCAGGCGCGGCGGATGGGCGCGTCGTGCGATTGGGAGCGGACGGCGTTCACGCTTGATCCGACGCCGCGCGACGCCGTGCGCAGAACGTTCGTGGACCTGTTCAAGGACGGCAAGATCTATCGGGGGGCGCGGATCATCAACTGGGATCCGCAGATGTTGACCGCGCTCTCGGATGTTGAGGTCGAGTACGAGGAGGAAGAGGGCCACCTCTGGCACGTTCGCTACCCGTTTGTCGATGAGCGTGGCAACGAGCTTGAGGAAGGCGTCACCATCGCAACGACGCGGCCGGAGACGATTCCCGCGGATGTTGCGATCGCGGTGCATCCCGACGACGAACGCTGGCAGCCGCATCTGGGGCGCCATGTTCGCCTGCCGCTGCGGGGGTTCGATCGGCTGATTCCGCTGCTTCCAGACTCCGCTGTCGACCTTGAGTTCGGCACGGGGGCGCTGAAGATCACACCGGGCCACGACCAACTCGACTTCGAGATCGGCGAACGGCACGGGCTGGAGCCGATCCGGGTGGTCGACTGGGACGGCACGCTGACGGCCGAGGCCGGGCTATACGCGGGTATGGATCGGGACGAGGCGCGCACGCTGGTGGCTCAACATTTGGATGAAGACGGCTACCTGGTCAAGACGGAGACGCACGTCCACAACGTGGGGCACTCGCAGCGTTCCGGCGTGGTCGTAGAGCCGCTGGTCTCGAACCAGTGGTTCGTCGACACCGACGAGATGGCGGCCGAGGCGGCGCGCGTCGTTCGCGAGGACGAGGTGCGCATCGTTCCGGAACGGTCCAAGAACGTCTACCTGCAGTGGATGGACAACATCCGTCCCTGGTGCATCTCGCGCCAGCTCTGGTGGGGACACCGCATCCCCGCCTGGTACTGCCGCTGCTGCGACGGCGACGAGATCATCACCGGGGACGACGGCCAGATCACGATCGACGAAGGCGCGCGGCCGATCGTTGGGATGACCGATCCGACCGAGTGTCCCTGGTGCGACGACGCGGATCTCGTCCAGGATCCCGACGTGCTGGACACGTGGTTCTCGTCGGGCCTCTGGACGCACTCGACGCTTGGCTGGCCGAACACCACCGATGACCTGTCGCGCTTCTACCCGTCGTCGGTGATGGAGACCGGCTACGACATCCTCTTCTTCTGGGTCGCGCGGATGATCATGCTGGGCTGCTACAACATGGGCTTTGCGCCGTTCCACACGGTTTATCTGCACGGCCTGGTGCGCGATGCGCAGGGTCGCAAGATGTCGAAGTCGCTGGACAATGTGATCGACCCGCTGGAGAAGGCGAATCAGTACGGGATGGACGCGCTGCGATTCACGCTGGCGACGGGGTCGACGCCGGGCAACGACATGCGCCTCACTGATGAGCGACTGGAGGGGTCGAGGAACTTCGCCAACAAGCTGTGGAACGGGGCGAAGTTCGTGTTGGGCGAGATTGGCGACGTGGCCAACGATGTGCCGAACGGGCGACCACAAGGGTCGCCCCGAGAGGCTCCGCTCGAGGACCGCTGGATCGTGTCGCGGTTGCAGGCCGTGACTGACTCGGTTGATGAGTTGCTGCGGCAGTTTCAGCTTGGGGAAGCGGGACGACAGATCCAGGACTTTCTCTGGGGCGAGTTCTTCGACTGGTATGTCGAGGCGAGCAAGGTTCGTTTGCGCAACGGGGACGCTTCGCCGTTGCCGGTGCTAACGAAGGTGCTGGATGGCGGGTTGCGGCTGTTGCATCCGTGGATGCCGTTCGTGACGGAGGCGATCTGGCAACAGCTTCGGCCTCGTCTCGGCGATGCCGCCGACGCAACAGCGTTGATCGGAGCGCGCTACCCGCAGCCCGGCGACGCCGAGCGTGCTCTTGATGCCGAAGCAGAGTTCGCCGCTGTCCAGGAGATCGTCACCGCGGTCCGACAAGTGCGCGCCGACTATCGCGTCCAGGCCGGACAGTGGGCCGAGGCGTATGTCCTGCCCCAGGAAGACGTGGCCGACGCCGTCAGCGCGTCGGCGCCGATCGTCGAAGTGCTCTCCCGGGCCAGGCCATTGACCATCGTCTCCAATCGTGGCGAGGCGCCGACGGAGCAGATTGCCTCGGCGGTGCTGCCGGCGGCCGAGGTGATTCTGCCTTTGGGCGGTCTGGTCGACCTGGATCAGGAGCGAGCCCGGCTGAACAAGGACCTCGAGAGCGTCCTCAAGCGGCTCCGAGGGGCCGAAGCCAAGCTGGCCAACGAGGGCTTCCGTTCGAAGGCTCCGGCCGAGGTCGTGAAGCAGGCGGAAGAGTTGGCCTCCGACCTGCAGCGCCAACAGGCAGACCTGGAGTCCCGGATTGGGGCGCTGGGTTAGACGATCAGACGCGCACGCTGCGCCGCACCTCGGCGAGGATCAGGCCGGCGACGACCGCCGAGCCGGCCGCCAGCGTGTTGAAGAGCATGTCGACCGGATCGAACACCCGGTGCGGCAGCGCGAGCTGAATCGCTTCGTCGATCACACCGGTCGCAGCCGCCGCCACGATGGCCAAGGCTGCCGGCAGGCGCACCCGGCGGCCCTGTGCCGCTCGTTCCGACAGTGCTGCATGGATGAAGACTGCCAGCACGCCGTACTCGATCAGGTGGCTGCGCTCGGCGAGGGTCAGCCGTAGGAGCGCCAGCAGGATGACGGCGGCAACGCCGAACGCGACCGCCACCTCGGCGCACGTGGGCTTCGATTGCAACCCGTCGGTCAGGATCGTCGCGGCAACGAGCAGGAGCGCGAGACCAAATGCCAATGCGGCGACGTTGTCATCGGCAAGCAGGTCGGCCAAGGTTCCGCTGAATCCGAGGGAGGCAAAGATTGCCGCCGTCACAGCCAGCGCCAACAACCAGAGCCGCTGTTCGCGGCGAGAACTGAAGCAGCCCATTCCTGACCCGGCCTGATCGAGGAGACGCGTCAGAGACTTAGCTTCGACAACGCTTCGCGGAACTCGGGGACGTCGCTGCGGAAGTCGTCGGCGTTGACGCCGTCGTTGGCGGCCAGGTGCGCGGCGAGTAGTTGAGCGGGAACGACGGCGGGAATCGTCAGCAATTCCGGCGAGAGTTCGGGCAGCAGCAGATGTCGAGCCAACTCTGGTCCCCGCACTCTCTCGGGCGCGACCCAGGCTGCGTCGCTGCCGTTGTCCATCGTGAGTTGGGTGATGGCTCGGGTCCGGTCGGCCGCGTCGTCGTTGGCGGCGAAGGCGAGGACCCGGTCGGAGTCGGTGATCTGCACGGCCGGTCCATGGAGGAAGGATTCCGGCTCCTGGTGGCGGACAGCTCGGCGTGAGGCCTCGGCAATCTTGATGTGGGCCTCTTCGGCGGCGGTCAACATTGGGCCAGCGCCGAGCGCGATCAGTGCGCCGTCGGGCCACTCGGCGGCCAGCTCGGCCACCTCAGCTTCCAACGTCAACGCTTGGGCCAAGCCTGAGGGAATCTCGGAGATATCGCCGAGCGAGCCGGGCGCGACCAGGTCGGCGATCTGCGCCGCCGCCGTCATCGCGGTGGTGTGGGAGATGGTGTACATCGATGACGGGTCCTGTGTGGTGGTGTGCAGGACTGTGACGCTGTCAGGGAATGAAGCGAGGTCGAACCCGGTGTCGACTTTCGTAATGAGGACGACAGGGATGCCCCGCTCGATGCAGAGCGCCAGAGAATTGCCGCTGTAGGTCTTGCGACCGGTGTGGGCGAAGAGCAGGACCGCCTCGTCGTCGGAGACCGGTGGCCAGGTGGCGAACTCGAAGCTGGTCAGCGGCCGTGCTTCGAGTCCGGCGGCGCGCAGCATCCAACTGGCCGCATTGGCGGCGTTGTATGAGGTGCCGATGCCGACCGTCCAGACGCGGGTGGCGTCGGCGAGCGTCGCAGCAGCGCGGTCGAAGGGCTGGGCGCTGCTGAGGAGCTTGGCGCACTCGGAGGGTTGGGCCTGGATGGCGGGGTAGAGGCGGTAGTCGGTGACTGAGACCATCGTTTCGCTCTCCAGAACCCTCACCCCAGCCCTCTCCCAGAGGGAGGGGGAACCGGAGGAGACACGGCCTCAGGCGACCGCGCCGGCGGTTTTGAGTTGTTCGCCCTGGGAGCCGTTGAGGCCGATTTCGGCGAGGATTTCGTCGGTGTGTTCGCCGGGGTAGGCGGGCGGGCCCTGGATCTTCGACTCGGTTCGGCTGAAGCGTGGGGCGGGCGCGGGTTGGACGACTCCGGCGACTTCCTCGAATGCCCCGCGGGCCTTGGCGTGGGGATGGTTGGGGGCTTCCCACGGCTCCAAAACCGGCCCGAAGCAGACATCCGAGCCTTCGAAGATGGCCTCCCATTCCGCCCGGGTCTTGGTGCGGAAGATGGCGGTGACGCGATCCTTGAGCTCGGGCCAGCGGGTGTTGTCCATCTGGCGCGGCAGCTCCTCGTTCTCGAGGCCGAGCAGGTGCAGCAGCTCGGCGTAGAACTGCGGCTCGATTGAGCCGATCGAGACGAACTTGCCGTCCAGCGTTTCGTAGGCGTCGTAGAAGTGCGCGCCGGTGTCGAGCACGTTGGCGGCCCGGCCGCGTCGCCAGCTACCGGTGGCGAGACCGGCGTGGACCGAGGTGATCAGGGAGGATGCGCCGTCGACCATGGCGGCGTCGACCACCTGTCCCTTGCCGGAGCGCTGGGCTTCGATTAGGGCGCCCAACATGCCGACGGCGAGGTACATGCCGCCGCCGCCGAAGTCGCCGACCAGGTTGAGCGGCGGCACGGGGACCTGTCCCTTGCGGGCGATCGGCGCGAGCGCGCCGGCGAGCGAGATGTAGTTGATGTCGTGGCCGGCCATCTGCGCGTAGGGGCCTTCCTGACCCCAGCCGGTCATCCGTCCGTAGACGATTTTCGGATTGCGATCGAGGCAGACGTCGGGGCCGAGGCCGAGGCGTTCCATGACGCCGGGACGGAAGCCCTCGAAGAGGGCGTCTGCGCCTTCGATCAGCTTGAGCGCGACCTCGACGCCCTCGGGATTCTTGAGGTCGAGGGCGATCGAGCGGCGGCCTCGGGCGAGCAGGTCGCCGGGCGGGTCGTCGGGCGCCTCGGAGGGCGCATTGGAGGCGCGGTCGATGCGCACGATGTCGGCGCCCATGTCGGACAGGATCATGCCGCAGAAGGGGCCCGGTCCGATGCCCTGGAATTCAATGATGCGAATGCCGCTGAGCGGTCCCATATCGTGCTCCTCACGTGCTTGACGCGAATTGTTGGTTTCTAGCAGCAGAGTAACGCGCGATGAGCTTCCAGATAGAACGGGTGGGTTATGAGGCGGCGGCGGAAGTGGTTGCGCTGATCCACCGGGTCTTTGATGAGTACGGCTTCATCTGGGATCCGGAGGACGAGTTCTGGGACCTGTTGGCTGCGGAGCAGGCGTTTCCATACCGCTCGCCGATTGGTGGGTTATGGGTGATGCGCAACGAGGAGGGGGTAGTGGTCGGTTCGATCGCAGCGGAGCGGGTTGACGGGCCGACGGTGGAGCTGCATCGGCTCTATCTGGATGCTGATCTGCGCGGGCGAGGATTGGGTCGGCGGTTGTTCGAGACGGGGGTCGAGTGGGCTCGCGAACATGGGGCGTGGCGGATTGAGTTGTGGTCGGATACTCGGTTTGAGGATGCGCATCGGTTGTACGAGCGGCTTGGGTACGTGAGGACGGATTCCCGGGAGTTGGAGGATGTGAATGAGACGGTGGAGTTCAAGTATGAGCGGGACCTGGCGCCGTTGGAACGCTCACCGTAGCCCTCTCCCAGAGGGAGAGGGAATCGGAGGATGGGCTCCCCGTTCTCGTCGACCAAACATTGACCCTGATCATGCCGCGCGGGTACGATCTGTTCGGCATCGGGGAATCTGGTGCTTCTGTTCAGAGCGGGTGACGGCAGGTAGACGTGTCTGAGCTGTTCGAGAACTATGGCGCGGTGCTGATCGCGATCCCGGTCGGGATCATGCTGGTCCTGACCGCGCTGCTGGCGACCAAACTGCTCGCGCCACAGCGACGCACGGCGCTCAAGGGCCAGGTTTACGAGTGCGGCATGCTGCCGATTGGTCGTAACTGGGCGCAGGTGCACGTGCGCTACTACACCTATGCGCTGCTGTTCCTGGTGTTCGACGTGGAGGTGGTATTCCTCGTGCCGTGGGCCGTGTCGTTCCTGGGACTGATCGAGGCCGACGCCGGCAAGGTGATTCTCTGGCAAATGGTGCTCTTCATCGGCACGCTGTTGATCGCGCTGGCCTACGCCTGGCGCAAGGGCGTGTTCGACTGGCAACGAAACTGATGGAACAGACTGCGAGACGCGGCGTATGACGACCTCCCAGCCACCACACATGGGCGATCCAACGCCCGTGATCATCTCGCCGGAATCACTGCGTCTGCAGGCGATCGACGACCAGCCTCCGACGGTTCCATACAAGGTTGTCCTGCCTGGCGTGATGCAGGCGCCGGCAGAGGCGTTGATCTCGGCGGCGCGCAAGTCGTCGCTCTGGCCGATGACGTTCGGACTGGCCTGCTGCGCGATTGAGATGATCGCCACGTACATGGCCAACCACGACCTTGACCGCTTCGGGATCGTGCCGTGGCCGTCGCCGCGGCAGTCTGACGTGATGATCGTGGCCGGCACGGTGACCAAGAAGATGGCTCCGGCGGTGAAGTTGCTCTATGAGCAGATGCCGCATCCGAAGTGGGTGATCTCGATGGGGGCCTGTGCGACGAACGGCGGGCCGTACACGCAGTACGACCGAGTTGTCCAGGGCGTCGACAACATTGTCCCGGTCGACGTGTACGTTCCGGGCTGCCCGCCGCGTCCGGAAGCTCTGATCGACGGTCTGCTGGCGCTGCAGGAGAAGATCGTCGAAGAGCGGGCGCGGGGTTACTAGAGCACCATGACATCCCGCCGCACGCCCGTCGCGCCCGAGGAACCGCCCAGTAACGAGCCGCCGCCGGGTTCGATCGCCGATACCTACCGCGAGGTGATGCCGCTGGTGAACTTCGACGCGGCGCTGACCAAGGGCGACGATGTCGCGCTGACGATTCCCTCGGACTCAATCCATGAAGTGCTCGAACGGGGCCGCGAGGATGAGCGTCTGCAGATGAACCTGCTGCGCAACCAGACCGCCGTGGACTGGGAAGAGCGGGGGCTGGAGATCGTGTACCACCTGTACTCGATTCCGCTGCGGCAGGCCGTCACGATCAAATCGTGGCTGCCGACCGAGGGCGCGATCGTCGAGTCGGTGACGGACATTTACGAGATGGCCAACTGGGCCGAGCGCGAGTGCCGCGAGATGTTCGGGATCGAGTTCATCGGGCATCCCGACCCGCGCAATCTGCTGCTCGACGAAGACCTCGATATGCATCCGCTGCGGAAGAGTCATCCGCTCGCTCCGATCGAGATGGAGCAAGGCGTCGATGTCGAGTTCTTCACGAAGGAATACCCGCCGCCAGAGCCTGCGGAGGAAGAGGAGGCGGCTCCGGAAGCTGAGGCCGCGGCTGCGCCGGAGCGCAAGCGGGTCGAAGACATGACGGAGGAGGAGCGCGAGGAACGCCGCGCCGAACAGGCGGAACGCGTCGCCCGAGCTCGTGAACTGGCTGCCGTCCGCCGAGCCGAGCGTCTCGCCGGGGCCCCGCCGGCCGGCGGTCCGCGACCGGAGGGCGCCGCTCCGCCACCGCGACCTGCCGCGGCTCCGGCCGCCGCGCCCGCCGCCGAGGCAGCGCCGTCGTCGGCTTCGGCACAGGACGACCGACCGCCGGCACCGCCGCCGCCTGAGTTGCCGACCATCCCCGACGCCGAGGAAGATCCCGAAGGCCGCGCCGCGGCGCAGGCTGAGCGGGTCAGACTCGGTCGTGAGCTGGCCGCCGCGCGTCGGGCGCAACTGCGCGGCGGATAGTCGGCCGCACCGGTCAACGGTAGCGACGAGACGAGGAGCAGGGAGTAGACCGCATGGTCCAGCAAACCTTCGAAGGTGAAGTACTCACTGAACCCGTCGTGGTCGAGCGCGAGTTCGAGACCGTCGACATGAACATCAACATTGGGCCGCAGCACCCAGCGACACACGGCGTGTTCCGCATGGTGCTGACGGTTGACGGGGAGATCGTCAAGGACGCGATTCCCTATATCGGCTACATGCATCGCGGCGGGGAGAAGCTGTCCGAGAACCTCGACTATCGGGGCGCGCTGGGTTATCAGGACCGCACCGACTACCTGGCCGCGTTTAACTCTGAGTGGGTCTACGTGAATGCCGTCGAGCGGCTGGCCGGGATCGAGATCCCGGAGCGAGCCGAGTATGTCCGTCTAATCCTGGCGGAGTTCAACCGGCTGCTTTCGCACTTCATGTTCATGGGTGCGTTCGGCACGGATGTCGGCTACTTCGGCACCGCGTTCACCTGGACGTTCAAGGAGCGCGAGCGGATCCAGGACCTGTTCGAGGCCGTCTGCGGTGACCGGATCATGTACAACTACTTCCGCGTTGGCGGACTCGCCTGGGAGCCACACGAGACCTTTATCGAGGACTCGCACTGGGTGCTCGACCAGGTTGAGGTCGGGATTACGGATGTCGATGAGCTGATGACCGACAACGAGGTCTTTGTCGCGCGCTGCCGCGATGTCGGCGCGATGACGGCTGAAGAAGCGATTTCCTTCGGCGTCACCGGACCGATGCTGCGGGCTTCAGGGGTGCCGTTCGACCTGCGCGTTGACGAGCCCTACTCGATTTACGACCGCTTCCACTGGGAGATTCCGGTGGGCGAGCGGGGGGACGTTTACGACCGCTATCTCGTGCGGCTGGAGGAGATGCGGCAGTCTGTGACGATCCTGCGCCAGGCGCTCGAGCAAATGCCGACCTCGGGTCCGATCGAGCCGGAGCGGATGCCGGCGCGTCTGCGTCCAGCGCCGGGCGAGATCTACATGCGGCAGGAGAATCCGCGGGGCGAGTACGGGATCTACATGGTCTCGGACGGGACGGACAAGCCGTGGCGGGTGAAGATGCGTTCTCCCTGCTTCCACAACCTCTCGTCGCTCCGGCCGCAGGTGATCAATACCTACCTCGCCGACGCCGTTGTGGCGCTCGGCTCGATCGACATC
This sequence comes from Dehalococcoidia bacterium, assembly GCA_965208665.1. Taxonomy (GTDB): domain Bacteria; phylum Chloroflexota; class Dehalococcoidia; order Bin125; family Bin125; genus Bin125. The sequence goes on along the minus strand of CBDBPH010000001.1, from coordinate 1,193,987 downwards.
GTGCTCTGCGAGGTCGACCGCTAATGCCCCTGCAGCGCCAACTGCGCCAGCCTCACCTGATGGGTGTAAGACGGATCGCGTGTAACCTGCGTGAGCAGCGCCAACAGCCAGCGGGGATGCGCTAAATGGTCTTGAGCGAATTCGCCGGCGTCAGCATGCCCGATTGGATCGATGCGCTATTGCGCATCATCTTCATCGTCGCCCTGATGACGATTATGGCGTTCGCCCTGATCTATGGCGAGCGGAAAATTCTCGCGCGCTTCCAGGCTCGGGTCGGCCCGACGCGGACCGGCCCGGTCGGCATGCTGCAGTCGATTGCGGACGCACTCAAGCTGATCACCAAGGAGGATGTGCGGCCGATCACGGCGGATCGCTGGGCGTTCGAGCTTGCGCCCTACATGGCGTTTGTGCCGGTGTTCCTCGTGTTCGTGCCGATGCCGTTCACGGAGACCTGGTTCATCCGCGATCTGAATCTCGGTCTGCTCTTTGTCTTCGCGGTGCTGGGACTGAACATCGTCGGGGTCGTGATGGCGGCCTGGGGCTCGGACAACAAGTACGCCTTGCTGGGCGGAGTGAGAGCTGCGGCGCAGGCGATTTCCTATGAGATTCCGATGCTGCTGATCGTGGTGGCCGTCGTGATGGTGGCGGCGGGACGACTCGCCGTCGACGGGGACGCCTCGGCGGCCGGCTCGATCAACGCGATCGTTGGTGATCAGACGACGACGCCCTACATCCTGCTCCAACCGCTGGGCTTCTTCATCTTCATTATTGGGATGCTGGCGGAACTGCATCGCCCGCCATTCGATATGCCGATCGCGGAGTCGGAAGTGGTCGGCGGTTACTTCGTCGAGTACTCCGGCATGCGGTGGGGGTTGTTCTTCCTGGCCGAGTACACCGCGCTCTTCCTGCTAGTGGTGCTCGCTTCATCGCTGTTCCTGGGCGGCTGGAACTGGCCGTTCGGCGCGGATGTCGGTCTCGGTCTGCAGATTGTGCTGACGCTCGTCAAGACGTCGGTGATGATTGTGCTCGTGATCGGCTCGCGGGCGCTCTTCCCACGTCTGCGGATTGACCAATTGATGGCCTTCTCATGGAAAGTGCTGCTGCCCTTCGCGATCGTGCAGGTGATTGCCAACGGGATCATCCTCAGCTACGGCGGGGCGGACTGGGTCGTGGGGATCGTCTCGTTCGGCCTGCTGGTCGCGCTGGGCGGACTGGTCTACTACATCATGCGGCGCAAGCAGGGCGAAGGCACCCGAACCGTACAAACGACGCCGGCGACGCCGCGCGTGATTACGTCACCCGAAGTCACCCCGGTCGAGGCCGGGGGCGACTAAGCGCTGAGCGGATAGAGGAAGAGGAGTTCCGTGGAGGACGGCGTAACCGCAACGCAGGTGGTGTTCTGGATCCTGGCTGTGGTCATGCTGGTCTCCGCGATCGGCGTAATCACGGCCGGCAACATCGTATATGCGGCGCTGTTCTTCATTGCCGCGCTCGCTGGGGTGGCCGGGATCTACCTGATTCTGACCGTTGAGTTCATCGCCCTGGTCCAGTTGCTGATTTATGGCTCCGCGGTCGTGATCCTGATCCTCTTCGCGCTCATGCTGACGCGAGCGAGGGAGCGTCCGCAGGCGCTGTTCGGGAGGTCGCGTCCGCTGGGAATCGCGGCGGCGCTCGGTCTGATGGCCGCGCTGATTGGCGGCATTGTGGCCACGACCTGGACGACACCCGAATCGTCTTCGGCGATTCAGCCGGTTGGACTGCAGACGATCGGCGACGCCATTTTCACTATCTGGATCGTGCCGTTCATCATCGTCGGCGTGCTGCTGTCAATTGCGCTGGACGGCGCGATCATGCTCGCCTCACCTGATGAGGACGACAACTGATGCCCCCGCTGGAGCACATTCTCGTCGTCAATGCGATCCTCTTCTCGATCGGCGCGATGGGCGTCCTGACGCGGCGTAACGCGGTGCTGATCCTGCTCTCGGTCGAGCTGATGCTCAACGCGGTGTCACTGAACATGGTCGCCTTCGCGGTCTACGGGCATGTCGACTTCGGCAACATCACCGGGATCGTCTTCGCCTTCTTCATCATCGTGATCGCGGCGGCCGAAGTCGCACTGGCGCTGGGCATCGTGGTGCGGACGTTCCGCAACCGGGCCACTGCCAACGTCGACGAAGTGAATCTTCTCAAGTGGTAAGCGGGAGCATGCATCGATGATCATGGCTGACCACGCATGGATATTGCCGGCGATCCCGGCCATCTCCTTTGTCGTGCTGTTCCTGTTCGGTCGCAAGCTGCCGCGCGGTGGCGACTTCATCTCGGTGGGGGCGGCGCTGGCCGTGTTCGTGCTGTTCTTCTTCGTGCTGGAATCGCACCTCGACTGGCTCGGCGCCGGTCTGGGTGGGATCCGCAACGTCGGCACCGACTGGATCAACTTCGACAGCTTTGTCGTCCGGCTGGGGTTCACGGTCGACTCGATCGCGATGGTGATGGTGTTCGTGGTCGCGACAGTGGCGCTGATGGTCAACATCTACTCGACCAACTATCTGCGGCACCACGGCCGGCCGGAACCGCGCTACTGGTGGTACTTCGCCGTGCTCTCGCTCTTTGTGGCGATGATGCTGACGCTGGTCCTGGCCGACAACCTGTTGCTGATGTTCGTCGCGTGGGAGGGTGTGGGGCTCTGCTCCTTCCTGCTGATCGGCTTCTACTACGAGCGCCGCTCCGCCGTCGAAGCGGCGAAGAAGGCGTTCGTGACGACGCGACTCGGAGATGTCGGGTTGTTCATCGGCATCATCCTGTTCTGGCGGGCGACCGGCTCGTTCCAGATTTCCGACATCATCGCCGCCGCCGAGGCGGGGCGGGTCAACGACCTGCCACAGGTGATGGGCGACGGCTATCTGACACTCTCGACGTTGATGCTGTTCCTCGGAGCGGCAGGGAAGTCGGCGCAGGTTCCGTTCCATGTCTGGCTGCCAGACGCGATGGAGGGTCCGACGCCGGTCTCGGCGCTAATCCACGCGGCGACGATGGTCGTGGCGGGGGTGTACCTGGTGGCGCGGCTGCTGCCGGTCTTCGAAGTGACGCCGGGCGCCTCGAACGTTGTGCTCGCGGTTGGGCTGACGACGGCGCTGCTGGCCGGGATGATGGCTCTGGCGCAGAACGACATCAAGCGAGTGCTCGCATACTCCACTGTGTCGCAGCTAGGATTCATGTTCGTCGCCCTGGGGGTCGGCGCGGTTGGCATTGCCATGTTCCATCTGCTCACGCATGCCTTCTTTAAGGCGTGTCTCTTCCTCGGCTCGGGGTCTGTGATCCACATGACCGAGGAGCAGGATGCGCGCAAGTTGGGCGGACTCTGGTGGCGGATGCCGGTGACCGCCTCGACCTTCATCATTTCATCGGTCGCGTTGGCCGGGATCCCGCCGCTATCCGGGTTCTTCTCCAAGGATGAGATCTTCGTGGCCACGCTCGGCGGCGCGAACACAGCGGTGGCAATCCTGCTCGGCGTGGCCGCCTTCCTGTCGGCGCTGTACATGGCGCGGCTGGTGATCATCACGTTCTTCGGGCCGCCCAAGGACATCGCCGTGATCCGGCGTGCGCGCGAGGCGGACCCGACGATCCTGATCCCGCTCGTGTTCCTGACCGTGCTCACCTTCCTAATCGGCTTCGTCGCGTTCGACCAGGTCGGCGACGCGCTTGGTTTCCCGGGTGGAATCAACAGCTACGTTTACTTCCCGGAGCCGCACGACTTCCACTTCTCCGACTCGATCGCTGCGGTGACCGGCACGGTCTCGCTGCTCGGCTTCCTGACTGCCTGGTGGTTCTTCTGGGGTCGCAACTCGCACCGGGCGCAGGCGGTGCGTGAGTTCCAGCCGCGCCTGGCAGCGGTGATCGAGAACAAGTTCTACTTCGACGAGGCGTACCAGTGGGGGATCGACCGCGCGATGCTTCCGCTGGCGCGGATCGTGGCCTGGTTCGACCGGATGATTGTCAACGACACGGGGATCAACGCTCCGGCCGACGCGACTCGTTACGCCGCCTACTGGCTGCGCTATCACGTCACCGGACGGATTCCCGACTACGCGCTGCTGATGGTGGTCGGCGTCGCCCTGGCGGGCGGCCTCGCCTTCCTGCTGCGTGGATGAGCAAGCGGGCGAGATGGACATGAACACAGGAAGGGGCACACGGCGTGGACGCAGGTGAAGCTCTCCTGCTGCTGTTGCTGATCCCGGGGGCGGCGATGCTGCTCACGATCCTCGTGCCTTCGCGGCATGCGAATGTGGTGCGCTGGATCGCGCTGATCGCCACGACCGCCACGCTGATCGACTCGATCTGGATTTTCGCCGTCTACGACTTCGCGCAGGGCGGCTACCAATTCGATTTGCAGTACCCGTGGATCGAGAACATCGGGTTCCTCGGTGAGAACGGCATTTCGCTGCACCTGGCCGTGGACGGCATTGCGGCTCCGATGGTGTTGTTGAACGGCCTGGTGGGGTTTGCGGGCGTGCTGGTGTCGTGGAAGATCACGCATCGGGTGAAGGACTTCTTCATCCTGTTCATGGCGCTGTTCACCGGTGTCTACGGGGTGTACATCGGCCAGGATCTGTTCTTCTGGTTCTTCGCGTACGAGCTGGCTGTGCTGCCGATGTACCTGCTGATCGTGATCTGGGGCTCGACGAACAAGGAATACGGCGCGATGAAGCTGACCATGGTGCTGGTCGGCGGCTCCGTGCTGATCTTCGTCGGCATCTTCGCCGTCTTCGCCGAGGCGGGCGCGGGCACGTTCGACATGGCGGTCCTGCGCGATATCGAGTTCGGGCGCGGCTTCGCCAACACGTTCTTCCCCTTCTTCATGATTGGCTGCGGCGTGCTGGCGGGTCTGTTCCCGTTCCATACGTGGTCGCCCGACGGTCACGTGGCGGCTCCGACGGCGGTCTCGATGCTGCACGCGGGCGTGTTGATGAAGCTGGGCGCGTTCGGCATCATCCGACTGGGCATGGAGATTCTGCCGGCCGGGACCGATTTCTGGATGCCCGTGTTGCTCGTACTGGGCGGCGTGGCCGCCGTCTACGGCGCGATTTCGGCGATTCACCAGACCGACCTCAAGTTCGTGATCGGTTATTCATCCGTCTCGCATATGGGCTTCGTGCTGATGGGTCTGGGGACGATGAACAACATCGGCGTCAATGGCGCCGTGCTGCAGATGTTCTCTCACGGTGTGATGACCGCCCTCTTCTTCGCCATGGTGGGTGGACTCTATGACCAGGCGCATACCAGGGATATCCGCGTCTTCGGCGGGCTGGTGCGCAAGATGCCGTTGTTCGTGATCTTCTTCGGTATCGCCGGTCTGACGTCGCTTGGATTACCCGGCCTGTCGGGATTCGTGGCGGAGTTCCACATTTTCGTCGGTACGATCGACACGTTCCCGCTGTTCGCGGCGCTGGGTATCCTCTCGGCCGCACTGACCGCGATCTACGTGTTGCGGCTGATGGGCCGCGCGGCGCTGGGTCCGTTCAACCCTCGCTGGGAGAATCTGAAGGAGCTCACGCGTTGGGAGATCGCGGCGGCGATCGTGCTGATCGCGCCGATCATCGCGATGGGTGTCTGGCCCGACCCGTTCATCGATCGGATCGCGCCGACGGTGGCGGAACTGCCTGGAGTTGATCAGATTGGCGGGCTGTTCACACTCAGCTCGCTGACCGGACGGTGACACTGATGGACCTTGAGTATCAGCTGATCATCCCCGAATTCGTCATGGCCGGCCTGGCCGTGGTGGTGATCGCGGCTGCGCTGATGTTCCGCCAGGTCGACCAGAAGTGGTTCGGCTATTTCACGGCGCTCGGCCTGGCCGTCGTTGCGATCGTCACCGCGGTCGCGTACTGGAACACCAACGACGATTTCGGCACGGTACTCGCGGTCGACCATTTCACGGTGCTGTTCCGTGTGTTCTTCCTGGGGATCGCGTTCTTCACGGTGCTGGCGGCGGTTCAGTTCGCGGGTGACCGGCTCAAGAACCACGCCGAGTTCTATGGCCTGATCGTCTTCGCGACGCTGGGGATGATGCTGCTGGCGGCTTCTCGCGAGCTGCTGACCGCGTACCTCTCGCTGGAGCTGCTCTCGTTCAGCTTCTACATCCTGGTCGGCTTCAACAAGCTGAATCCGTTCTCCAACGAGGGATCGCTGAAGTACATGCTGCTGGGGGCATTCTCGTCGGCACTGATGCTATATGGGATCTCACTGATCTACGGCGTGACCGGGACGACGACCTATTCGGCGATCGGGCCGGACGTGGTGGAAGGCACGCGCAACATCGCCGACCAGCTCGCGTCGTTCGCGGGCGGCAGCGGCGGGGTCGACCCGGACGCGACGCGACCGGGTCTGTTGATCGGGCTGGTGCTGATCACGGCCGGTCTGGGCTTCAAGGTGTCGGCGGTACCGTTCCACCAGTGGACGCCGGACGCGTACCAGGGCGCGCCGTTGCCGATCACGGCGTTCCTCAGCGCAGGCGGCAAGGCGGCGGCGTTCGCGTTCTTCCTACGGCTGTTCTCTGAAGCGTTCCTGCCGGCGGCGGCCGAATGGGTCTGGTTCGTCGGCATCCTGGCGGCGGTGACGATGATCGTCGGCAACCTGATGGCGTTACAGCAGACCAACTTCAAGCGACTGATGGCCTATTCGTCGATCTCACAGGTCGGATATCTGTTGGTCGGGATCGTCGCGCTGAACGCGGCCGATATCGCCCAATCGCAGGACGCGGCCTCGGCGCTGGTGCTGCATTTGATCGGATACGTCACGACGAACATTGCGGTGTTCGCCGCGATCATCGCGTTCTATAACCGCACCGGCCGTGACGACATCATCGACCTGCGCGGGCTGGCCGAGCGGCAACCGTTCCTCGCCTTCTCAATCGCGGCTGCGCTGTTCTCGTTAGCCGGGATGCCGCTGTTCGCCGGGTTTGCGACGAAGTTCATCATCTTCCAGGCGGCGTTCAATAACGGATTCCTCTGGCTGGGGGCGATCGGCGTGACGGTCTCGTTCGTTTCGCTTTACTACTACCTGATGGTGATCAAACAGATGTACCTGTACGAGCCGGAGGGCTCGGACCGGGCCCGCTTCCACGTCTCGCGGCCGCTGGCCGGGGCGTTGGTGGTGTTGGTCGCCGGGGTGCTCTTCATCGGCCTCTATCCGACGCCGTTGTTCGACGTGATCCACAGCTCGACCGAAGGTCTGTTCGAGCAGGCGGCGGCACTGTCGGCCTCGGTGGTCGGGAACTAGCGCCGATTGACTTGCCTCGGCTCGGATTTGATCAGATCGTCAGATTTGCGACAAGAGACAGATGAGACTTCATACACTCTCCCGACGGCTGAACGCGACGTTTCGAGGGTCGGATGTTCGTAATCGAGTGAGAGAATTCGACGAGCGGGTAGACCGGGTCGGTGCGAGTGATGTCGGCGGGACGAGCTATGACCACGCCGAAACGGTGCGGGAGTACTACAACCTCTGCAGCGAGTTCATGGTGTTCGGCTGGAGCGAGTCCTTGCATTTCGCCCCACTCTCGCCGCGCGAGAGCCTGGAGGAATCCCAGATCAAGCATCAGCGATCGATCATCGACAGCCTGGATTTGCAGGAAGGCATGTCGTTGATCGACGTCGGTTGCGGCGTCGGAGGCCCGATGCGCCGAGTGGCGCGGGAGGCGGGTGTCAGTGTCCTCGGCGTGAACATCAATGAGCAGCAGTTGGCCCGCGCGAAGGTGCTCCACGCAGAGGCGGGGATTAGCGACCAGGTCGACTATCTGGCCGCCAGTTTCATGGACATGAGCGCGATCGCGGATGACACGTTCGACCGCGGCTACGCCATCGAATCGACCTGTCATGCGCCTGACAAGGCAGGGGCGTTCGCTGAGATCTACCGAGTGCTGAAGCCCGGGGCTCTGTTCTGGGGTCAGGAGATGTGCCTGACGGAGCTGTTCAATGCCGAGGATGAGCGGCACCAGGCCATCAAGGCTGAACTGCAGCGTGGGATCGCACTCAATGAGATCGCGACGACCGGAGAAGTGGACCGGACGCTCGAGGCGGCGGGATTCGAGATGATCGAGGGCCGCGATCGGGCGGTGGGTGAGGACAGCGAGAGCACACCGTGGTATCTGCCAATGCAGAGCTATGGCGGCACGAGGGGCGGCGCGTTGCACGCGATCCCATTGGGCCGGCAGGCGATGATCGGCGGAGTTCGAGTCGCGGAGATGCTGAGAATCTTCCCGAAAGGGTCGGCGGACGTGATTCGAATGATGGATCGTACGGCAAATGCGTACACCGCGGGCGGTGAAACCGGGATTTTCACGCCGCTCTACTGCTTCCTGGCGCGTAAGCCGTTGTAGGCGCTGCCAGCGCGGGCTACAACACTGCGAGGTAGCGGCTCAGTTCGTAATCGGTCACCTGCGAGCGGTATTCGTCCCACTCGAGGCGCTTGTTCTGCAGGACCGTTGACCAGACGTATTCGCCCAGGACGCTCTTCATCATGTCGGATTTCGAGAACGCCTCGATCGCGCGTCCCTGGGTTGTGGGCATTTCGAGGATGTCACGAGCGGCGCGCTGCGCCTGGGTGAGTTCGAAGACGTTGTCCTCGGCGGCCGGCGGCGGAGCCAGACCTTCGTCGATGCCGCGCAGTCCGGCGGCGAGGAAGGCCGAGAAGGCCAGGTAGGGGTTGGTGGCCGAGTCCGCGCCTCGGTACTCGAGCCGGGTTGACTCGGAGTCGGCGGGATCGTACTCGGGGATGCGGACGAGGTCGGACTGGTTGGCGTGCGACCACGTCAGGTACACGGGCGCTTCCGTACCGGGAGCGAGCCGCTTGTAGCTGTTCGACCACTGGTTGGTGATCAGGGTGAACTGCGGAGTGTAGGCGAGCAGCCCGGCGAGGAAGGAGCGCGCGATCTCGGAGAGGCCGCCGCCCTCCTCGTAGAAGAGGTTCTGCTCATGATCCCAGAGGGAGAGGTAGACGTGCATGCCGGAGCCGTTGACGCCATTGAGCGGCTTGGGCATGAAGGTCGCGTGGACGCCCTGCTTGATCGCGACTTCCTTGACGACCAGCCGGGTGGTCATGACCTGGTCGGCCATGGTCAGCGCGTCGGTGTAGCGCAGGTCGATCTCGTGCTGCGAGGGGGCGGCTTCGTGGTGGGAGGACTCGACGCCGATGCCCATCTCTTCGAGTGTCAGCACCGTCTCGCGGCGCAGGTCGGTGGCCGTGTCGAGGGGCGAGAGGTCGAAGTAACCGCCGGAGTCGAGCGGCGACGGGTCGTCGGGGGCGCGAAAGTAGAAGTACTCGATCTGCGGTGCAACGTAGAAGGTGTAGCCGCGCTGCTGGGCGGACTCGAGCTGACGGCGCAGGACGCGGCGGGGGTCACCCTCGAACGGATCGCCGTTGCGGCGACGGATGTCGCAGATCATCCGCGCGACACGGTGCTGCTGCGGGCGCCAGGGCAGGACGACGAAGGTGTCCGGATCGGGTAGGGCGACCATGTCCGATTCATCGTGTCGGGCGAAGCCCTCGATCGACGCGCCGTCGAACTCGACGCCGTTTTCGAGCGCGCTGGGTAGCTCGTCGATGGTGATCGCGACGGACTTGAGCTGGCCCAGGAGGTCCGTGAACCAGAGGCGGACGAAGCGAACGTCGTGCTCGCGGCACGCGTTGAGGACGTGCTGATGCTCGTTGGGAGGAGCGTTGAGATCGCCGTTGAGGGTGGTCATGTTGATCGTGCGGTTCCCCTCTGCCATTCCCCTCCGTTCCCCTCTCCTGAGGGAGAGGGTCAGGGTGAGGGCCCGCTAGCACATACGCGGGGCCGACCGACCCTCACCCCAGACCGCTCCCAAAGGGAGCGGGAGGGTTGTAGCGACTGCAGCGAATGCATCCATTTGGAGGTCTCCAGAGGGAGAGAGTCGGATCGTCCTAGATGTGGTAGTAGTGGAAGAACTCGGCTGCGACCGGGTGCATGAAGACGTCCCGCGCCTCGGTCAGCTTGAAGTCCTGGTACTCGTCGATCAGATCCTGGGTGAAGACTCCGCCTTCCATCAGGAAGTCGTGATCGTCGGCCAACGCCTGGAGCGAGCCTTCGAGGGAGTGCGGCACCGAGGGAATGCCTGCGGCCTCTTCGGCGCTCAGCTCGTAGATGTCGGTGTCGACCGGGTCGTCCGGCTCGATCCTGTTGCGGATCCCGTCGAGGCCGGCCATCAGCATCGCCGAGAAGGCGAGGTAGGTGTTGGCTGAGGCGTCGGGCGGGCGAAACTCGATGCGCTTACTGTTGGGCGAGGTCTCGTAGGTCGGGATGCGGACGGCCGCCGAGCGGTTGCGCTGGGAGAACGCGAGGTAGATGGGCGCCTCGAAGCCGGGGACCAGTCGCTTGTAGGAGTTGGTCGTCGGTGCGCAGAAGGCGAGCAGCGCCGAACCGTGCTTGAGCAGGCCGCCGATGTAGTGGCGGGCAGTGTCGGAGAGTTCGGCGTAGCGGCCGGCCTCGTAGAAGAGCGGCGCGCCGTTCTTCCACAACGACTGGTGGCAGTGCATGCCGGTGCCGTTGTCGCCGTAGAGCGGCTTGGGCATGAAGGTGGCGGACTTACCGTGGGCCTTGGCCACGTTGCGGACGATGTGCTTGTACCACTGGGTCTCGTCGGCCTTGTTGCGCAGGGTGTTGAAGCGCGTGGCGATTTCGCCCTGGCCACCGGTCGCGACCTCGTGGTGATGGACTTCCAGCTCCATGCCCACTTCTTCCATCGCGTCGGCCATTTCCCAGCGGATGTCGCTGAGCGTGTCGAAGGGGGCGGTCGGGGAGTAACCCTGCTTCGGAGGAATCTTGTAGCCGAGGTTGCTCTCGTCTTCGTCGCGGCCGCTGTTCCAATCGGCCTCGTCCGATTCGACGACGTAGAAGGCCTGGTTGATCGACATCTGGAACTGGACGTGGTCGAACATGAAGAACTCAAGCTCGGGTCCGAAGAAGGCCTGATCGGCGATGCCGGAGTCGATCATGTGTTGTTCGGCCTTGGTCGCGACGTAGCGTGGGTCGCGGCTGTAGCGGTCGCCGGTCACGGGGTCGTGGACGTCGCAGATGAACTTGAGCGTCGGCACGTTCTCGGTGGGGTCGATGCGGGCGGAGTCAAGGTCGGGGCGCAGGAGCATGTCGGATTCGTCGATGCTCTGGAAGCCGCGCAGCGAGGAGCCGTCGAAGCCCTGGCCGCGGTTGACCAGATCCTCGTCGACTTTCGAGGCCGGGATGCTGAAATGCTGCCAGCGGCCGATCAGGTCGGTGACCAACAGGTCGACGCGGCGGATGCCCTGATCCTGGATCAGCGCCTGGATGTCGCCAAGGGTTGCCATGGGCGATGCCTCTCTATGCTCTGCGCGGTCGATTTGGGGCCGGTTGGAGTGGCACAGTGGCACTGCCGCCTGCCGCACAGGATCGATGATTGCTGGGAATCATCCTATGGCCAGCAATCACGGAGTCAGCCGCCGTTGGGTTACACCTGAGTTACGCCGTCTGCGGTGATGGCGGGCAGGCGCGTTCTGTATCGCGGTTATCGGTATTGAGGGGCTCGGTGTGAGGGCGTTGGCTAGCGAAGGGGGAGGGCGAAGCGGTAGCCGACGTTGCGCACGGTCTCGACGTAGCGTTGCCCGCCAGCCTCCAGCTTGGAGCGCAGGCGGCGGATATGCACGTCGACGGTGCGGGAGCCGCCGTAGTAGTTGTAGCCCCAGACTCGGTTGAGCAGGGTCTCCCTGGTGAACACCTGTTGGTTATGGGTCATCAGGAAGCGCAACAGCTCGAACTCCTTGAAGGTGAGCGAGACGGAGCGTCCGCCCTCGAACACCTGATAGTTGGAGGTATCAACGACGAGATCGCCTGCTTCGAGCGTGTTTCGGGTCAAGGCTCGGCCATGGCGCCAGAGCACGAGTTGGACCCTGGCGATCAGTTCGGCTTCGTGCACGGGCGCGAGGATGAAGTCATCGAGTTCCTGGGTCGGTCCGAGGAGTTGTGTGTCGGCGGGGCGCAGGACTGCGAGGCGCGTGGCGTCGGACCAGGCCTGTACCTCGGGGGGCCTTGAGACCGGGACGGCATGTCGCCAGTCGAGGAGCAGGACGTCGGGGGCGGCGGCGGGATCGGGCTCGTTGCCCTCGGCCGGAGTGAAGCGCACGACCTGTAAGCCCTCGCGCTCGAGACCCGGCTGGAGGGGAGCGACGAATTCGTCGTCGAGGGTTGAGATGGTCAGCCGGAACATGGTTAGACGATAGAGCAGGCGCGACCTACTTCGTTGCGTCTATCGAAGCGGTCAATACATACACGCATGTTCAATCGACTGGCGCTGCCGGTGAACTGGTGTAACAAGGAGTTGCGCGCACATGGTTAAGCAGCTGCGGTGTGCGCCGGCTGTTCGGGGGTGCGATACGCTCTGAGTCGTGTCGGGCCGGCGTAGCTCAGAGGTAGAGCAACGGTTTCGTAAACCGTAGGCCGAGGGTTCGAATCCCCCCGCCGGCTCCAGTACGCCTTAGCTCGCCGCCTGCCCGGGCAACGGCTCTGACGTTTCCTCCAACTCTTCGATCCCGCCGCGTTGCTGGAGGTGGGAGATCGGCACCGCCGGCATGGTGGTGATCTCCCCTCGAATGCGTGCGGCAAAAGCGATTGACCATCGCGCGGCGGCATCGTTGTCGGGTGCGTCGATGATGCAGGTGAAATCGTATGGTCCGAGGACCGCATAGATGCCGAGGGCGCTGACGCCGGGCACCATCACGCCGCGTTCCGCATCAAGCGGCGCCTGTGGATTGGCCAGGGTCTGGTCGATGCCTTCGGTCGACAGACGCACCAGCAGGATGTATTGCATGAGGCCCCTCGATTCCCCGTCGCGATGCGAATCGACGCTTCGATGTGGATAGTATTGCGCCTCCCACGGGGCGTTGTGCGGCGGTTCGGGGCACGTGTTCGGTGGGCGGTTCGTCTCTGATCGTGGGATACACTCCGATCACAATCCCCTGCGCAATGTGAGGGCTGAGATGTCAGGCCCAACGCCGATGAGCCGTGTCGTGACAGCGACGGGAGCCGAGATGACCCTACCGATGCCGACCAACCGTCTGCGCCAGCGTGGACTCTGGCTGTTTATGCTCCTGATCGCTGCCGCGCTGGTACTCAGCGCCTGCGATCTCGTCGGCGACGACTCCGATGATGAGGGACAGGAACAGCAGGCCCAAGAACAGCAGGCTGAGCAGGAGGAACCGGCTGCGGCGGCTCCGGCGGCCAGGCCGGCAGCGCAGCCGCCCGAGGCAGAGGGCCCGAAGCCACCGCCTGAGGCTGAAGGCGGCGGCGAGGGTGCGAACGCGTACAGCATCGTCTTTCCCAGTCTCGCGTTCGTGATGACGCCGAACGGCGTGGCGACCGGGCTGGTGATCGCAGAGGGTTACGTGATCGTCGACGAGCGGGCGCTGGGCGGCGCGACGGCCGCAGACGTGTTGTTGTCCAACGGCGAAACACTGACCGATCTTGCGGTTGTGGGGCGCGACCAATTCACCGGTCTCGCGTACTTGGGCCCGCTCGACCCGAACTTCGTGCGGCGATTGCCAGGCGCGCGCGTGGGTGACGGCGAGGGCATCCGACCCGGCTCATCGGTGTTCGCCATTGGTTATGCCGTGGGCGACGGGCCCGATTCTCTGCCGTCCGTCTACTCGGGCGTGTTGAGCGGGGTTGACGAGTGGGAGGCCGGCCAGCGCACGTTCCTGCGGACCGATGCTCGGCCGCCGGGCGCCAGCGCGGGGATGGTGATGGTCGACGGCGGGGGGACGGTAATCGGCATCGCTCCGGCTTCGTTGGTTGGATTGGGTTGGTATGTCTCGACCGGAGATCTCGCGCGCAGTTTGCCTCCCGAGGCGATCGTTCCGGCGCGAACGTTGGATCCGAATTCGGCCGCGATGGAACACACATTGAGTATCGGGCCGCTGCAGCATTCGACATCGCTCTACATCGGGGAAGAACTGACCGGCGAGACGATTTCATTGTCGATCTCGGCGACCGAGCCGGCGTTGTTGCAACTAATCGACGCGAACGGCGAGCTGTTGCAGGACTCGAACCTGATCGCGGGCGCGACCATCATCAGCGTGGCGCCCAACACGGTCGGTCCATACCGCCTGGCGATTGTTCCGGTGCGGGCGATGGACGTGAGTCAGCCAGGAGCGCAGCAGAGCGAGGAAGCGTCCGAGGCAATGCCGGCCGAGGCTGGTTATCGGATTACTTCCAGCGCCGAGCTGATGTCGATCGCGGAAGTCGATGAGATGACTCCTCTGGCGATCAATACGCCGTTCGTTGGGACGATCGACATCCCAGGCGACCAGGACAGCTTTGATCTGGCGGTGCGTGCCGACGGCGTCTACGAGGTCCACGTGCAGAGCCTGCTGTTCGACACGGTGCTGTTCGTCGAGGGTGGCGGCGTTGACGACATTGACGACGACAGCGGCGGCGGGCCGTTCGGTACCGATTCGGCGCTCACCCTTGCTCCCCAGGAGGACGGAATCGTGCGGTTGACCGTTAAGGACTACGCCGATGAAGGGACTGGCGCGTACGTGCTGACGGTCACGCAGATCGCCGGCGAGCCGCCTGCGGAAGAGACGGCGATGGAGGCGGAGGACGCCGAGACCGGCGTCGCCGCCAGCCTGCCGAGCCCGAGGGCGGACCTGAGCCTGCGGGGCGAGATCACCGAGGATGGTCTGGTTCCAACGCTGATCGGCATCGGAAGCGAACTCGACGCCAACAACGCGCTGATCATCCCGGACGCCGACGGCATCTTCGAAGTCGTCGTTTCGGTCCTGGGGACAGACGGCAGCACCGCCCGACTGTTCGTGCTGGACTCCGAGGATCAGATCGTGGTGTCGGGCCGCGTGATTCTGAGCTGCGAGACGGCGGCGCCGTGTCTGGCCAGCGCGGTGTTCATCACACCAGAAGACGATCCCAGACCACCGGGCAAGTGGCGGATCGTGCTGCAGCCGGAAGGCGCGGCCTCGGGTATCACTGACTGGCAGATCGAAGTCCACCTCTACGAGGGCATGGGAGAGCCTGCCGAGGAAGAGGCCGACGAAGGGTAATCGGCAAGGCCGACGCTCGGCGCCATCGCGGCGAGCGCTCAGGACCCTTGCGGCAAGGCGACCCTTGCGGCCTCAGCGCACGAGCGCTACTGCGGCTTCAGCGCAACGGGTTTCTGCGGCCTCAGCGCAACGGGTTTCTGCGGCCTCAGCGCAGGGCCGACTTCTGCGGCCGTGCGAGGACCATGTGCAGCGCGACTCCGAGCATGCGCCGGACGCGAGTGCGCACCGGGATCGGCGGGTCGATCGTCAGGTCGGGCAGTATCGTGTCGAGCCACCTGGGCATGTACCAGTTGATCGGACCGGCCACCTGCATGAAGGCGGGCACCAGAACGAGGCGGACGAGCGTGGCGTCGATGAAGATTGCGAAGGCCATGCCCATGCCGAACTCTTTGACCGCACGCTCGTCGCCGAAGAAGGCGAAGCTGCCGAACACGGCGATCAGGATGGCCGCGGCAGCGGTGATCACACGCGCCGATGCGCCAATACCGAAGGCGACCGACTCGCCGGAGTCTTTGGTCTCTAGCCAGTGTTCTCGAATCCGCGACAGCAGGAAGATCTCATAGTCCATTGAGAGCCCGAAAAGGATCGCGAACATGAACATGGGGATGAACGACTCGATCGGGCCTGTGCGGTCGAGTCCGATCAGCGAGAGTCCCCATCCCCACTGGAAGATGGCGACGGTGAACCCGAGAGCGGCTCCGATAGCGAGCATGTTCAGGACGGCGGCCTTGAGCGGCACGACGATCGATCGGAAGGCCATCATCAGCAGCAGGATGGAGACTCCGATCACGATCACGAAGAAAAACGGCAGCCGCGAGATCATCTTCGCGGTGACGTCTTCGTAGGCCGCGACCGCACCCGCGATGTAGATAGTGGTGCGCGGCACGGCTTCGGCGAGCGCGATGGGAACAGCACTCTCGCGAAGCCGTCCGACCAATTGACGCGATTCTTCCTCCTGCGGCGCTGTCGCGGGCACGATTGGGATCAGCGCCGTCTCGCCGTTGGCGGAGATGTCGGGTGGCAGGACGGCGGCGACGCCTTCCGTCGCGGCCACGGCGCGAGTGACGGCTTGCAGGTCGGCGGGGGTGAGTCGTTGATTCGTGTTGTCGACGACGGCAAACAGGGCGCCGTTGGAGCCCGGACCGAAGGCATCGGAAATCAGGTCGTAGGCGCGGCGAGAGGTGTAGGAGGTGGGACGGTTGCCGTCGTCGGAGACGCCCAGTTCCATGGTGAAGGCGGGAATCGTGAGGGCGATCAGTATGGTTGACGCGAGCACCAGGTAGATCAGGGCGCGGCGTTCGATGCGGCGGGAGAATCGGTACCAGCGGCCGTGTTCGCCGCCGGCGGTGTAGTGCAAACCGGGAATCGAGAACCTGTCGATTCGGCGTCCGATGATCACCAGCATCGCAGGCAGCAGCGAGATCGCGACCAGCATTTCGAGCAGCACGACCATGGCCGCGGCGAGTCCGAGGTTGGCAATCAGCGGTATGCCGATCGCAAACAATCCCAGCAGCGCGACGACGACGATCGATCCGGCGAAGGCCACGGCGCGTCCGGCGGTGGTGATGGAGGCGCGGGCCGCCTCGCGCGGGTCGAGCCCGGCCGCGAGTTGTTCTCGGAAGCGAGCGATCACGAAGAGCGCGTAGTCAATGCCGACGCCAATTCCCAACATCGCACCGAAGGTTGGGGCGATCGTTGAGATATCGAGAGCGGCAGCAGCGATCAAGATGCCGACCGTGCCGAGCGCGAGGCCGACGAGAGCAGAGACGATTGGCATGCCGGCGGCGAAGATCGAACCAAAGCCGATGATCAAGATGACCGCTGCTGCCGCCAGACCGACCAGTTCGGCGGTGCCGGGCGGCTCCGTCTCGTACTCGCGGACCGGCTCGCCACCGAAATCGATTTGCAGGGAGTCGGAGCGCAGTGTCTCGCCCTGTTCGATGACGGCTCCAATGTTTCCGGCATCGAGGTCGTTGGACAGCTTGTCGAACGCGACACGGACGATTGCCGTTTGGCCATCCGGCGATATGCTGCCCGGCCGCTGATCGGGCAGATCCACGCGAGCTACCTCGTCGACGCTGCTTGCATGGCGGGCGAAGGCCTGCATGGCGGCTTGCGCTTCGGCTCCGTCGATCCGGCCGTTGGGCGTGTGGAAGACGGCCATCAGCTCGGAGCCGGAGCGTGCGGGGTAGCGCTCGGAGAGCAGATCGAATGCGGCCTGGGACTCGGTGCCGGGAACGGTGAAGGAGTCGGTGAGCGTGCCGCCGACATTGCGCACGGCAACGACAGCCAACACGACCAGGACGATCCACATGAGGACGACGCGCCACGGATGTTCCGCGACGAATGCCGACCAGCGTTCCATCCCGCAGACCCCCGAACTGTTCGCTTGCCGCAGGCAAGCGTATCTGGGAAGCCACTCAGGTGGTGAGTCGGCGCCTACGAAAGAATGGAATCAATAGAAGCAGGACCGGCGCCCATCAGAATCAAGCTTATACAGGCGAAGACCATGAGTACATCAAGTTCGTAACCCTGTTTGTCGGACGAGCCCTGGAAGGGGAGCCCCTCTTTGAACTTGTTGACGTAGGTGGCGACGATCATGTTGATCGCGAGCGGGATGGCGATCCAGGGCACGAGGAGTCCGGCCAAGAGGAGCAGGCCGCCGACCAGTTCGATCATCGCGACGCCCGGCCCGGCGAGTTTGGGAACGGGCACGCCGAGAGACTCGAGCCATCCGGAGAATCCGCCGATCCCGCGTCGGAACTTGCCCAAGCCGGCGTCGATGAAGATGATGCCCAGCACGATGCGCAGCGGAATCGGGGCCCAATCGATGAGCTCGGCGCCGAACGGAGCCGCCAGCCAGTCGCCTACATCCATGTTTCACTCCGCTTCGACCGCGCGTGGATCGGGGCTGAGACAACCCTGAATTAAGCTGGATTCTAGTTGAGCCGACAACCGATCTGAGTCGCATGAACGAAGGAGTGCAGTCATGGGCAAGTTCGCGGACGCGATCCGTGATCGGCGTAAGGGTGGTCAGCGGCGGCTGGGGTTTGGCGCTGCGTCCGAGGAGCGTCAGCCGACGATGCTGGTCGGGGCGATTGGCGTCGTGGAGGGGGCAGATTTCTGTCTCGCCCTGAACGACGATGACCGCGCGGTGGCGGCGTCATCCGATGTCGCGGTCTGGGGCACGCGACTGGACGCGCTCACGGCCGACAACGTTGGCGCGGCCAAGGAGAGCGGCGCGGCCTTCGTTTCCTTTGACCTGGACGGCGCGCGTGCCGATGCGATGCTGGACGAGGACGTGGACTACGTCATCAGGTTGGGTGATCTGCGGATTGACGACGCGGATGCGCGCGCGCTGGGCAGCCTGCGTCCGGCGGAGCTGGCGGTCGAGGTTGAGTTCCCGGTAGGTCTCGGCGCGATCCTGGAACTGCGTCGCCTGGCGCTGTTGACCTCGGCGCCACTTGGTGTGAAATGCCCGACCGACGTCTCGGCTGGCGATATCGAGGCGCTTCGGGACTCTGGCGTGGCGGTGTTCGTGCTCGATCGGGACGTGTCGTCTGACGACATAGCGGCCGTCAAGCAGCGAATTGCGGATTTGCCTGAGCGAAAGCCGAAGCGCGATGAGGACACTCGGCCGCTGATTCAGACGATGCGGCCTGACGGAGACGGCGGCGTGGAGGACGACTAGCGGTTCGGTCAGTCTCGGAAGACGCTGCGATTGGTGGGTTCCAGCGAGCTGCGCGAGTTGCCGGTCGCCATGCGCAGGAAGTAGATCAGTCCGCCGGCGACGGCGATCCCGATCAGGATGGCGATTGTCCAGAGCACCAGCGACTGGCTGGATTTGGCCGCGGCCGGCGCCTCGATCGGGTCTCCCTCGATGGGACCGAGGGTATGGTCGACGCTGAAGTTGTACGACGAGATCACGTCGATGTTCTCGCCCTCGCCAACGAGGCGCACGCGGTAGTGCACATCCAGGGTGCCGTCGCCATCGGCGTGGATCGGGACAACCAGGGTGCGCTGGCTGTAGGTGGAGATGCTGGGATGTCCATCGTCGATCCGATGGCCGGCGCTATCGGTGACCTCGACGTGATGAACGCCCCTGACCTGGGCCAGCGGGCGGTCGAAGGTAAGGATGAGTTGGTGCGGGGCTTCGGCGACGGTCGAGCCTCGTTCTGGTTCTTCCTGGATCAGGTAGTCGCTCGCCGCGGTCGGGCTGAGCAGGGCCAAAGCCGTGGCCGCGACGAGGGCGCCGACCAGGGTCAGGAGTGCTCCGAAGATTCGAGGGCGGAAGCTCATGTGTAACTCTCCGACACTGATCCTACGAACGGATCGCGTTGTCGACAAGGTCAGGCTTGCGGGTCGAGCACGATTCTGGGCACTCGAGCGGTGATGCTGGTGAAGATCTCGTAGGGGATGGTGCCCAGCCGACGTGCGAGATCCCAGGCGCTGACCGAATCCTGGCCGTCATGTCCGATGATCGTCACAATGTCTCCGGCCGTCGCCTGGGGGATGTCGGTCAGGTCGATCATCGTGGTGTCCATGCAGATCGCGCCTCGAATGGGCGCGCGTTGACCGACAACGAGTAGTTCGCCGGCGGGCGATAGCGCGCGACGCAAGCCGTCGGCGTAGCCGGCTCCGATGACGCCAATCCGTGAGTCGCGTTCGGCAGTCCAGAGGCGTCCGTAGGACACTGATTCTCCCGGGCTGACGTCGCGAACAGATAGCAGCCGCGTGCGCCAGGACAGCACCGGGCGCAGTTGTCCGGCCTCGGGCTCGGCGAGCTCCGGAGCGGGATCCACGCCGTAGAGCGCGACGCCGGCGCGGACGAAGTCCAGGACGGTCTCGGGGTGGTGGAACGTCGCAGCCGAGGCTGCGGCATGACGCAGCGGCGCGCCGATACGGTCGGCGGTGAGTTGAAAGCGCCGGAAGGCATCGAGGGTGTCTGTCCGCTCGGGATTTCCAGCGTCCGGGAAATGCGTGAAGACCGCCTCGAGCGTGAGGCGCGGTCGGTGGCGCAGGGCTTGGGCGAGGGCTTCGGCCTCATCGTGTGGGCGGCCGTAGCGTTGCATACCGGCGTCGAGGTTGAGGTGGACGCGGATGTCGACGTCCGCTTCCCGCGCAGCGGCGGACAGGCGGCCGGCGGTCTCCTCGGAGTCGACGACGGAAGCGATGTTGAAGCTGGCGATGGCGGGTGGGTCGGCTTCGAGCACCGGTCCCAGGCAGATGATGTCGGCGTCGATGCCGGCCTGCCGGAGCTCGACGGCCTCGTTGGCAGTGAAGACGCAGAGCCGCGATGCGCCGGCCTCGATGGCGGCGCGGGCGATCGGGATGGCGCCGTGGCCGTAGGCGTCGGCTTTGACGACCGCTGCGAGTGCAGCCGGGGACGCCTGGCGCCTCAGAATGCTGACGTTTTGGCGCAGCGCGGAGAGGTCGATCTCGGCCCAACTCGTGGATGTGGTCGCAGGCATAGACGGGTCCGATAGCCGTGACATGGGGGTACAGTGTGGGCAGGCGTCGGCGGGGCTTCCGGGATCGTTGTGATACTAGCCGTAGCGGCTGACGCTGCCCGACTTCCCCGCAGCAGCTTCCTCACCGTGATGGCGCTGATCTGTTGCGCCTCAGTGCTCGTTGCCGCCTGCTCCGGTGGTGACGAAGAACAGCTCGAAGAAGACTCCCCTGCGCCGCAAGAGCAGAGCCGTCCGCCGCCTCCGGCGCAGCCAGCCGAGACAGCAGAGCAAGCAACGGCCGAACCGAGTCCGGCTGAGCGGACGCGGACAGATCGTGTGGCGCTGCTAGTGTCCGAGGCGGCCGCGCTGGAGCACAACGGCTACTGGGAGCAGGCGCTGGCGGTCCGAGATTCCGCAATCGCGGACGGCGAAGCACTGAGCGCTGACGCGCTGATCTCGCTGAGGCTGGATCGGGTGCGTCTGTTGTTGCGGCTTGAGCGTCCGGCGGAAGCGCAGCAGGAGCTCGTTGACATTGGCGGGTCTCTGAGCGCTGACGCGACGCGCCGGCACGCCCTGTTGCGCGCTCGGGCGGCGCTGATGCTTGCGCAAACGGATGCCGCGGTCGCGGCGATGAGCGAGTATGTCAACTCGGACAGTCCGGCCTGGGCGGTGATGGCGCTCGAGATAGCGAGAACGCTACAAGAGGCCGGTCGCGGCGGCGAGGCCATTGAGTGGGCAGAGCGGGCGTTAGGCGGCGGGCTGCCGGCGCAGGATCGGCTGCGCGCCATCCATCTTGCGGCGACAGAACTGGATATCGCTGGCGAGGCGGCGCGGGCCCTCGCTCGTTATGACGAACTGCTGCGGTCCTCGCCGTGGCGCGACGATCAGGCTGCGGCACTGAGTCGGACAGGTGCGCTGGAGCGGGATCGCGGCAACCTCGAGGCGGCGCAGGGGGCGTGGTTCAATCTGGTCAACGACTACCGCGAGTATGCGGAGAGTTCGGAGGCGCTCGGTCTGCTGCTCGACTTGGGCGCGCAGGTCGATCAACTGACTATCGGGGTCATCCGCTTCCACGAGGAGCGTTATGTGGATGCTCGTAACGCGATGCTCAACGTGCTGGGATCGTCGGGCGAACTGAGCGAGCAGGTGGCAGGAGAGTTCTACATCGCCGCGATCCACCAGCGGAACGACGATTCGGCCAGTGCGGCGCTGGGTTATGCGGCAGTGATCGGTCGTGATGCGTCGGATCCGCTGGCGGCCGAGTCGGCCATGCGGTTGGCTGACTTCGCCATCGATGCGGGCGACCAGCTCACGGCGGAGGAGCACTGGCGGCGGGTGATGCTTGAGCATCCGGGGCACGAGCGCGCGGTTGAGGCGGCGCGGCGCTGGGCGTCGTCGGCGACGACACGGGGTCAGTGGTTGGAGGCGGCGCAGCGCTTCCACGATGCCGCCAACAGCGGAGCCGACTTCTGGGGCGACCGAGTGCGCCAGGAATTGTTGTTCTGGTCGGCGCTGATGCATCTCGAGGCCGGTGATCGGGAGACAGGGCTCGACCTGGCGGAGAAGGTGGTGGAGGTCAATCCCGTCGGTTACCACGCGTTGCGCGCAGCCCACGTATTCGAGCTGGGGACAATCGAGTTGATGGACCTGTCGACCGAAGAATGGTTGGCGCGTCTGACCGGGGAGGCCAATCCTTCCCAGTTCGATATCGGGACCCTGTCGCATTGGCAGGCTGCACGTGATCTGCGGCTCGGCGGGTTCGACGACCTCGCGGACAGGATGCTGCTCGCGCTGATCGAAGAGCTTGCGGGCGATCCGTGGGCGCTGACAGCTGCCGCGGCGTACATGTCCGATCGAGGGGAGTTCTCCGCGTCGGCGCGAGCGGCGGAGCGCGTGTTGGCGGTCTTCGGGCTGGACTGGACCGAGGCGCCTCCAGCGTTGCTGCGGCTGGCGTATCCGCAGCCCTGGCCCGACGTGATGAGCCTGCACGCGACAGCCGAGGGCGTTGATCCGCTGCTGCTCTGGTCGCTGATTCGGCGCGAGAGCTTCTACGAGCGGGAGGCGCGGGGACTGGCAGGCGAGGTAGGCCTGACACAGGTGATCCCGTTGACCGGATCGGACATCGCCGCCGGGCTGGGGATCGAGTATCAGCACGACGACCTGGTCCGGCCTGAACTGGCGATCCGTTTTGGCGCGTGGTACTTGAAGCGCCAACTGGAGGGATTCTCGAACGAGCCGGTCATGGCGCTCGCGGCCTACAACGCCGGTCCGGGCAATGCGGCGCGCTGGGAGGATGCGGCGGCGCTGGGCGGAGCGGACGGATTCCTGGCGGCGCTGGACTTCAGCTCAACCAGAATGTATGTTCAGTATGTAATCGAAGCGTTGGCCGTGTACCGAGCGCTGGCGGAGGCCGGCCGATGAAGGACCGTCGCTTGAGCGCCGAACTACGCAGTCCAGGCAACGCGAGCGGATTCAGGGGCTGGCGTATACTGAGTGTTACTTGTCCTACTACTCCGCGTTGACCGGGCCCGTGTGTCCCGTGATGTGTCGAGGGAGATGATGCCGAAACGCACCTACCAACCGAAACGGATTCCGCGCAAGCGGGAACATGGATTCCTCAAGCGAATGTCAAGCCGAGGGGGACGCGCCGTGATCAAGCGTCGCCGAGCCCGCGGCCGGCGGCGGTTGACCGTCGTCTGAGCACGTTTCGATCCGAATCCATGTTGGACCGCGCGCTCAGGCCGCGTGAAGCACCAACGAACGATGCGTGGTGACCAGCGACTACGACGCAAGTCGGACTTCGATGCCGTGTTCCGAGAGGGCATCTCGCGCTCGAGCGGGGTGCTGGCCGTGCGAGCCAGGCAACGCGATGCCGAGTCGGCTGAGCTTCCCTGCCGGTTCGGGTTCGCCGTGAGCAAGCGCATGGGCGGGGCGGTCGTGAGGAACCGAATCCGTCGGCGGCTACGCACGTCGGCGGCTCGACTCAACGACGAGGGTGCGTGCCGCGGTCTTGATGTCGTGGTGATCGCGCGTCAAGGGGCAGCCGAGGCGGATTTCGCGCGGCTGGATCACACGCTGCAGCGACTGATCCGAGATTCTGCCAACCGGCTTTTCGGCGGGCGTTCAGCGGACGACCACCTCCCGGGCAGCGAGATGAGAGGTGCGTCTTGAGGGGGGCGGGACCTGCTGTTCTGGCGCAAGCCGTGAGCCGACTCGTGAGTCGGCTGACGATTCTCCTGCTTCGTGGCTATCAGGCTGTGCTGTCGCCAATGTTCGCGGCGCTTGGATCGCAGTGCCGATTCGAGCCTTCCTGCTCGCAGTACATGATTGACGCGGTCCAGGCGCGAGGCGTCGTGGTGGGCCTGGGCCTGGGAGTCTGGCGGGTGCTGCGTTGCAATCCGTTCAACTCCGGTGGATATGATCCGGCGCCATCGGTCCAAGAGACAAGTCGTGGTCAGGATGTTTCACGTGAAACAATCTGACCGCTCAGGCCGCCGTCGCTGGCTGTTGCTGGTCCTCTTGGTTGTGATTCCCGTCCTCGTCGCCTGCGACGTCGCCGATCAGCCGGACGGGTGGGCCGCGCCCACGCCCGACCCGGTAGAACCGCAAACGCAGTTGCTTGCCCCGACCGGAGAGAAGACGGTAGTCGCGCTGCGCCTGGTGGACGGTAACTTCGGCGCGGCCGCCTGGCAGTTCCCCGACGATGACGGGAATTTCCCCGGCCTTGATGCCGAGATTGAGCCGGAAGCGTTCTATGCCGACCCGGTCTGGGTGGAATCGACCGATGAATGGCTGTTGGCGGGCTACTCGGACGGCGTGCTGTACGCGGTTCGACGCGACGGCGAATCGGCGCGCGTCGTCTTTGACAGCGAGGCGCGTCTGGTGGCGGATCTGGTCGTTGACGGCGCGAGGGTGTACGTGGCGGACACCGCGTACCGGGTCTATGCGGTTGACATCGAGCAGCCGGGCGAGCCGGTCTGGACCTGGAGCGGCGAATCGGAACTGCAGATCTGGGGAGGGCCAGCATTGGTCGACACTGATCGAGGCCGGCTCCTCGTCGTGGCCGGGCTGGATGGCCGTGTCACGGCGATCAATGTTGACGGTCCGCAGGCGGGCACGGAAGCCTGGCAGGTCGAGATCGAGAGCGGGATCGCCGGCGCGGTCAGTGCTGCGGACGGGTTGGTCTACATCGGCGGTCTGGACCGATCGCTGTACGGTTTGGACGCCGCGACGGGCGGACTGGTCTGGGTGGCCGAGGCGTCGCACTGGCTCTGGGGCACTCCGCTGATCCACGACGGAGTGATGTACGTGACGGACCTGCGCGGGAACGTCTACGCCTTCGACACGCGCACCGGTGCGAAGCGCTGGTTGGAGCCGTATGGGGCCGACGATCGGATCCGCGCGCAGCCGCTTCTGGTCGAGCGGGAAGACGGAAGCGGCGATGGGATCCTCGTGCTGGTAGCTCGCGGCGGGATGATTCATCAACTCAACGCGGCGGACGGCTCGCTGCTGAGGCAGTTTCGCCTCGAGGGGGCGAAGGACCTGATGGCGAACGCGATCCTGCGCGATGACCGGATCCTGGTCAGCGACGAGGACGGCGCACTCTACGCCGTGTTGCTCGGCGCCAATCAGGCCGTGAAGCTATATCCGCAGAACTAATCGACGATGGACATACTCGACTTCATCTGGAATGACATTCTGATCGGCCCGATCATGAACGGGCTGATCGTGATCGCCCACGCAGTAGACGACAACTACGGTGTCGCGATCATCCTGTTCACCCTGATCGTGCGGGTCGTGACCTATCCGCTGACGCTGCGGCAGCTGCGGGCGACGCGGTCGATGCAGGAGATGCAGCCGCGGATGCAGGAGATCCAGAAGAAGTACAAGGATCCAAAGCGCCGCCAGGAAGAGCTGATGAAGGTCTACCGCGAGGCGGGCTTCAATCCGCTCGGTTGTCTCTGGCCGTTGCTCGTGCAGATGCCGATCTGGATCGCGCTTTACCAGGTATTGCGACGGACGCTGGGCGATACGCCCGAGCAGCTCCTGCGCCTGTCGAGCGACCTGTACGACTGGGCGTACATCACGTCCGCGATCCCGATCAACCGCGATTTCCTCTTCTGGGACCTCGGCTCTTCCTCGTTGGAGCAGTCGTTGCCGCTCGCGATCATGGTCGGCGCCACGGCGTACATCCAGCAAAAGGTGTCAACCGCGCGGATGGGTCCGCGGGACGAGCGATCAGAGTCGATGAACCGGACGATGCTCTGGATGATGCCGTTCATGTTCGGCTTTTTCACGCTGCAGGTGCCGGCCGGGCTGGGACTGTACTGGCTGGTGACCTCGATCTTCACGATTTTGACGTCCTACTACTACTACTTCTACCGACAGGGTCTGAAGTGGTCGTGGAAGTGGCTGTTGTCGTCCGAACCGCTGCCGGCCCCCGCAGCGGCTGCAGCGGCAGTGGGCGGCGGCACCGTGGCGGTCGAGGGAAACGTGGAATCGGTCGAGGACGCCGAGCCGGCCGCCCCAGACGAGCAAGACGGGCAACAACAGCAGGAGCGTCCGCAACGACGACAGACAAGCGCGGCGCGTCGCCGCCGGCAGAGACGCCGGCGTGCGAACAGATCGCGATGAAAGGGATGTAACGGGCCGGTCGCCGGTGCGGTGAGCGAGCGATCGGCACGGTCCGACATCCGCAACAGTTGGAGAAGTGGCCATGGCGAACAGGGATGCGATCGAACAGGCAGGCCGGACCGTGGACGATGCGGTCCAGGAGGCATTGCGCAAGCTCGGAATGAGTCGAGCGCAGGTTAATGTCGAGGTCCTGCAGGAGGGTCGGACAGGCATTCTGGGCATTGGACACGCGCAGTCGCTTGTCCGAGTCACACCCCGTGGAGGCCGCGGCGGTTCCGGCGGCGGTTCGGGTGCGCCCGCATTGCCGCGGATCGATGACTATTCCGATCTGACGGAGATCGAGGGCGGCACACAGCCCGAGGGCGCGACGCGCAGCGGTCGCTACGGTGGCGGCAGGCGTTCGAGCGGACGGCGCCCAGTCCAACCCACAGCGCCGGAATCTACGTCCGGTTCGGACAGCCAGCAGAACGTTCAGCCCGATCATCGCTCTCGATCAAGGCCGCCATCGCCCGCACCTGCAGCCGGCGCCCGCCGTGATCGCGGTCGCGCGCGACAGGGCAACCGTCGCCGAGGCCGAAGCCGAGACGAGGCGCGCGAGCGCCAACCGGCGCGCCCGCCGATCGGCCCGTTTGAGTTGCTCGCCGATCCGGACTTCGAGCCAAACGAGGATCCTCGCGAGTTCGCGGTCGAAGTGTTGACCGATATCGCCCGCCAGCTCGGCTTCAACGTTCTGGTCACGGCGCGCGACCCCGAGACTCCGATGGACGGCCTGGGACATGCGAAGGCTGTGCTTGATGTGGCGCCGGCCGGGGACGAAGACCTTGGTTTGCTGATTGGCCGCCACGGCGCGCACGTGGCCGCGCTGCAGTACGTGGTGAACGTGATTGTGAGCCGCGCGCTCGACGGCAACAATCCGGTCACGGTGGATGTCGACGGCTACCGGCGGCGGCGCGAGACCGCGCTTGTGGAGATGGCGCAGCGGGCAGCGACCGAGGTCCGGGAGGGAGGCGAGCCGGTCACACTGGGCGTGATGCCGGCCGCCGAGCGTCGGATCATCCATCTGCAGTTGCAGGACGACCCGGAACTGATGACGGAGTCGCAGGGAGAAGGCTCGTCGCGGCGAGTACGAATTCTGTACCGTGACGACTAGTCGCGGCTAGGCGACGTAACGGGTTGACCCATTATCCTCGGCGTAGAGCCGACGGAGGCACATGGACGTGGATTTGACGTGAGTGTGGTCGCGGTCGCGAACCAGAAAGGCGGCGTCGGCAAGACGACGACCACGGTCAATCTGGCGGCGGCGGCAGCAGAGATGGGTCGACGCACGCTGGTGATCGATGCCGACGCGCAAGCCAACGCGACCTCCGCGCTCGGAGCCGACGCTTCTGGCGCTCTTGTCTACGACGCTCTGCTCGGTGAGATCCCCCTGCACGAGTGCATCGTTCCGACGGCGTGGGCCGCGCTTGACGTGGCTCCGTCCTCGATGGACCTGGTTGCCGCCGAGCTCGAACTGGCCGGTCGGCCAGAGCGCGAGTTCGTCCTGCGGGGCGCGGTATCGGCGATGGCTGAGGCGTACGACCTGGTCCTGATCGACTGTGGTCCGTCGCTGGGACTGATGACGCTGAATGCGCTGGTCGCGTCGGACGCGGCGATCGCGCCGGTGCAGTGCGAGTACCTCGCGCTCGAGGGCCTGTCTGCCCTGCTCGAGACGATCCGGCGGGTGCAGTTGCGTCTGCATCCCGGTCTGCAGCTGCTCGGGGTCGTGGCGACCATGTACGACGGTCGCACGCGGTTGTCGCAGGACGTGGCGGCGCAGTTGCGGTCGCATATTAGTTCTACGTTCGATACGATCATCCCACGATCGATTCGGCTGTCCGAGGCGCCGAGCCATCAACGACCGATCATTGACTACGCGCCCCGATCCCGGGGTGCAGAGGCGTATCGAGAGTTGGCGGCCGAGTTGTTGGTACGCCTGTCGGAGCTGCCTCCGTCGAGGTTGTATGACAATCGCGTAGGGGATGGAGCCCTGACATGACGACGCCGAAGTCGAATCCCGGATCGGTGCCTCCCGAGGACGGTGCACCGGAGGCAGGTCGCCCATGGAGCAGGGCCGCAGCGCGTCGAGGCCTTGGTCGGGGGCTGGATTCCTTGATTCCGAGTGCTTCGGACTCGACAGATGGCGGGTCACAGGCGCCGATCGGCTCGATATCAGCGAATCCGGCGCAGCCTCGTCAGGACTTTGACCAGGATCAACTTGACGAACTCGCTTCCAGCATCCGCGAACATGGGGTCTTGCAGCCGCTGCTCGTCCGGCCGAATGAATCCGGTGGATACGAGCTGATCGCGGGTGAGCGGCGCTGGCGCGCGGCCGGTCTCGCAGGCCTGGAGATGGTCCCGATCGTGGTCCAGGTGGAGACGAGCGACGACGCGAACGAGAGCCTGACCCTAGCCCTGGTCGAGAACGTCCAGCGAATGGATCTGAATCCGATCGAGCTGGCCAAGGCGTTCGAGCAACTGGGTGACGCCGGATGGACGCAACAGCGGATCGCGACGCAGGTCGGTAAGAGCCGAGCGTCGGTTGCCAACTTGGTGCGGCTACTGCAGTTGCCCGATTCGGTGCAGGGGTTGGTCGCTGCCGGCTCGCTCAGCGAAGGTCACGGTCGCGCCCTGCTGCCCGCGCCGATGTCCGAGCGCCCCTCGTTGGCGGAACGAGCGGTCAAGGGCGGTTGGACGGTGCGTCAGCTTGAGGACGCCGTTCGCAAGTTGATCGAGAGTGGGAACGAGCGGGTCTCTGAGACGACCGAGCCGTCGCCGCAGGTTCTGAGCACTGCGCGGCGACTTGAAGCCGCGCTGGGCACGAAGGTGGAGGTCAGTGTAGGCCGGAACGGTGCGGCCGGCGGTGGTCGGATCGTGGTGCACTGGTATGACGAAGAGCAACTCGACGCGCTGGCCGCGCAGATCAGCGGATCGCAGTTCGAGGACGAAGACGCCGGTGAGTCCTTCGGCATTTGACGCGGCTACTCGGACGGCGTCGAGTCCTCGCCGGGCTGGTTGACCGCGCGTCGGGAGCGCCGCCGCCCACGGCGAGAGCGCCGGCCATCACCGTCGGGTCGCTGCAACGGAGCAGTGGTCTCGTCCGATGAAGCATTGGATTGTTGCTGGTTGACGACCTGCGCCTTGCGCCGCCTCCGTCGTCTCGAGGACCGCTTGCCGGAGGTCTCTCCGGTCGCCTCCTGTTGTTCGCTCGACTGGGTTGCGGCGGACTCGTCGTTTCGTCCGTCGTACGGGGACTCCGCCTTTGACTTGCGGGATCGGCGACGCTTGCGCCGCTGCGCCGGTTTGCGTTCCGAGTCGCTCGGTTCCGTTCCCGGCGCGGGAGCGGCGGCTTGACGCAGCGCCGCTGCCCGTTCCTCGTCCTCTTTGCGGTAGCGTTCGGCATCGACGAGCGCCTGGTTGGGGGCTTCCTCGGTACGGACGGCGAGGCCGATTTCGTCGGCCGGGACATCGACGCGCTGCGGATGGTCGTCGAGTGCGATGGTGACTTTCTGCTGGAGCACGTTGAGCTTGATCACCTTGCCCATGCCGGCGGGTGTGCTGACACGCTTGCCGACACGAGGCAGGGAGCCGCGCATCTCCCTGTAGACCTCGTGCTCGAACGTGAGGCAGCAGAGGAGGCGGCCGCAAACGCCGGAGATGCTGTCGGGGTTGAGCGAGAGATCCTGGTCCTTGGCCACCCGAATGCCCACGTGCGGGAAGTCGGTCATCCAGCTCGAGCAGCAGAGTCGCAGTCCGCAGATGTCGTAGCCGTCGACCAAGCTGGCGCGTTCTCTCTGGTTGGCCTGTTGCATGTGCAGGCGGACGTCGTACTTGTCCTGGACGTCATCCAGCATCTGTCGAAAGTCGACATGATCGGGCGCCTGGAACCAGGCCGTGCCGCGGTCACCTTCCAGGTTCAGCTCGATTGCAACCGGATAGAGGCCAAGGTCGTCCCTCACCGCCGTTGAGCGCATGTCCTGCAGGATTTGATCGGCGCGCTCGGCCTGCTGAGAGGCGCGTTCACGGTCCTCGCCGTCTGCAATCCGAACGATCGGACGTACGTCGCGAGGGATCGCCTGCGTCGGCGCATCGTCGTCGGGGACAGTGACGACCCGGGCGAGTTGGTCTCCACGGGCGCGGTCGACGACGACGTAGTCGCCCATGAAGACGCGACCGCGCGGCGCGGAAAAGTGGTAGATGCGAGAGGCCTCTCGGATGCGGATGCCGATGATGACACGTTCGTCCTCGGCCGCCTGTGGATCGGACGTACAGGCGGGTTCGTCGGAAGGAGCCTCTGATGTGGTCTGAGTTGTTGAACTGTCGTCGGATTCGTTATTCATTGGGACTCCCTGGGAACCGGGATGTTGAGTAACAGCACATCAAGCGCGAGTCGGGCGTTGACGCCTCGTTGGACAAGAACGCGAGTGCGTTGAATCATCTCCAGAAACTGGCTGACCTCATGTTGATCGTACAGCGCGGCGATCCGCTCGATGCGTTCGCGTTGCGAGACGTGGATCAGGCTGTCGGACTGATCGGTCTGTTGCAACCAGAGATCGCGCCACCAATCGGTCCACGCTTCGAGGATGAGTTCGACATTAGCGACGCCTTGCGGGGTCGCAGCGCGGCCGACGAGCTGCTCCGACCAGTTCAGACGCTCGGCCCGATCGGACTCGGCGATACGCACTGCGTCGTCGATCTGAGCGGCGCGAAGCGTGACAGGGTCGCCCTCGCGGAGGTTGATTTGCAGCCAACCCGGCCGACCGCGCGCGAGCCGACTGAGTTCGGCGCGACGGGCCGGGTCGTCAGACAGGCTGACATCCTCGGTGTTCGACCATCGATCGATCCAGGCGTCGAGCCGCTGCGGCGGCAACGGGGAGAGCGTGAGAGTCCTGCACCTCGAGCGAATCGTCTCTGGGAGTTCGGCTTCGCGTGCGGTCAAGAGGATGAAGTGCACTCCGTGCGGCGGCTCTTCGAGGGTCTTGAGAAACGCATCGGCCGCTTCGGCTGTGAGACGGTCGGCAGGAGTGATGACGAAGATGCGGCGGTCGGCCTCGAACGGCGCGAGATTCGCGGCGCGTTCGATCCGCCTGACGATGCAGATTCCGATCGAACGCGAGTTGCGGTGGTCATGGTCGGTCTCGATGCAGAGAGCGCCGGGGGTGACCACTTCGACATCGGTGTGCTGCGGATCGAGCATTGGCTGGGACGGGTCGTGCAGGCGGCGACAGTTGCGGCAGTTGCGGCAGGGGCCGTGCGATGATGGATCAACTGAGTCGCAGAGCAGCGCTTGCGCGGTGCGAATAGCGAGGTCGCGCTTGCCCACGCCGGTCGGACCGACGATCAACAGCGCGTGAGGCAGGCGGCCCGATTCGAGCATCGCGGTCAGGGTTCGGCAGGCCAGGGAAGCGGCGTGCGGCCCCCAGTCACCAACGGGCTGCGCGGAAGCGGTCATCAGAGTTCAAGATGTAGCAGATCGTCGAGGGTCTGGCGTCGCCGGACAAGGCGCGCGTCGCCGTCGTTGACCATCACGATTGCCGGACGGAGCGAGAGGTTGTAGTTGCTCTCCATCGCTATCTGGTAGGCGCCGCTGGCGGGGATGGCGATCAGCTCGCCCAGTTGCAGTGCGGGCAGTTGCGCGTCGCGGACGAGGACATCGCCGGACTCGCAGAATTTGCCGGCAATGGTCGCCACCAGGCTGGGGACGGTGTTCATTTGCTCGGCGGGTGCTGCCTCGTACTTCGATTCGTACATGGCGGGACGGATGTTATCGGACATGCCGCCGTCGACCGTGACGTAGTCGCGTGTGTCGGGGATGTGCTTGCGGCTGACGACGGAGTAGAGGGCGAGGCCGGCGCGGCCGACGACAGAACGACCCGGTTCGATGTGGACATCGGGCATCGGCAACCCGTGGGTGTCGCAGGCGGTGTGGATCGATTCGGCGATTTGTACGGCGTACGTCTCAGTCGCGGGCGCCACCCGGTCCGCGGTGTAGGTGAGTGCCATACCGCCGCCGGGCGAGAACTCGCGCCATTCGTAGCCGTGACGCTGCTTCATCTCGGCCGCAAACTCGCCGATCGTGGCAATGCCGTCCGCGTACGGCTGGACGTTGAACAGCGGCGAGCCGAGGTGGATGTGGAAGCCGGCGACATCGAGGAAGGGTGCGTCCAGCGCCCGGACGAGGGCCGCTTCGGCCTGACCAGAGGGCAGCGGGAAGCCGAACTTGCTGTCGCGTAGACCAGTGGTGGTCTTGGCGTGGGTCTGCGCGTCGACGCCAGGGGTGATGCGCAGCATGATCCGCTGCTCGCATGCTCGTTCACGAGTGAGTTGGTCCAGCACGCTCAATTCGTCGTCGTTGTCGACGATGATCCGGCCGACGCCTGAACTGAGGGCGTACTCGAGCTCCTCAGGCGTCTTGCCGTTGCCGTGGAATGCGATGTGATCCGGATCCATGCCTCCAGCGATCGCAACGTGCAGTTCACCGGCGGAGACGACGTCGAGGCCGAAGCCTTCCTCGACCAGCAGTTCGGTCAAGGCCGGGCTGAGCCAGGCCTTGCCGGCATAGTGCGCGCGGCTGCCGGGCAGGTGCGCCTGGAAGTCGCGCAGATAGTCGCGACAGGTCTGTCGAATGGTGTGCTCGTCGTAGATATAGAGCGGCGTGCCGAAGGCGCCGGCGAGGTCGCGCACGCTGCAGCCGCCAATCTGCAGCACGCCGGCGGGGTTGGCTCGAGCGGTCAGCGGGAGCACGTTTCCGAGGGCGTCGATTGGCGCCTCGGTGGTCATGGCGTTGGTCATGGATGAACCTGTCGGCTGGCTAGACTGCTGGAGGAACGGCTGACTGAGGGGAGCGCATCATGAGTCTGGGACTGCACGCGGAATCGCGTCTGTTGCGAGTGTATTCGCGGGTGGTGGTGATGCAGATGTCGTGGGGCCCGTTCGAGAACAACGCGTTTGTGCTGGTTGACAAAGGCACGGGCGACGCGGCGATCATCGACGCCGTGGCGCAGCATGAGCTGGTCATGGCCGGCGTTGAGGAGTCGGGAGCAACACCCAAGATGGTGCTGTTCACACATTCGCATCCCGATCACATCAAGTCGTACCACGAGCTACGGGAGTGGCTCGGTCCGAACGTTCCGTACTATATGCACGTCTCCGACACCGTGGCCGACGAGCAGCATCCCTGGCTAGAGACGGACCTCGATGTAGATATCCACCTCCAGGGCGGCGAAACGATCCTGTTGGGCGACAACGAGCTTGAGGTGTTGCACACGCCGGGACATACCACCGGTTCAATCTCGTTCTACATTTCCGATCCCGACGACCCGTACTGTGTGGTCGGGGATACGCTGTTCCCGGGCGGTCCCGGGAACACCCGTGGAATGCCGCAGGTGACGCAGGAGGTGCGCTCGATCGTGACCAAGCTCTACCCGCTGCCTGAGGACACGCTGACGTTCAACGGTCACGGCGATGACACGACGATCGGCGCGTCGATCGACGAATTCGTCCAAGGCGCAATGGGCCACTCGATCGTGCGCGACGACGGATCGGGCGACACGACGTGGGGCGCGGAGTAGTGGTGGCCCCAGCAGACAGCGGGGACGGCACGCCTCAGATTACGGTTCTGGACAACGGACTCCGGGTGCTGTGCGCGCCGATGGCGTCGGCGCGTTCGGCTTCGGTTTCGCTCTATGTCGGAGCGGGCGCTCAGTATGAGCGCGATGAACTCGCCGGTGTCTCTCATATGGTCGAGCACTGCGTGTTCAAGGGCTCTGAGCTGCATCCATCGGCGGCCGATATCTCAACTGCGATTGAAGGTGTGGGCGGATACATCAATGCCGGCACCGATCGGGAACTGACGGTCTACTACGCCAAGGTGCCTGGACCCGACTGGGAGACGGCCGTCGATGTCATCGTCGACATGGTGTCGCGGCCCAGGTTCAAGCGTGACGAACTGGAGAAGGAACGCTCGGTCATTCTCGAAGAACTGGCCCAGGTGGAGGATTCTCCCTATCAGCTGGTGGCCGAGTTGTTGTCGGAAGTGATGTGGCGAGGAACGCCGCTGGGCCGCGACATCGCGGGCACTCCGGAGTCGGTGCAGTCGATTCCCTATGACGAGGCCGTCTCCTACTGGCAATCGCAGTACTCCCCGGGCAACGCGCTGGTGTCGGTGGCGGGTGAGATCGATCCGGACGCGGTGTTGGCTCGAATTTCCGACTTGACTGCGAATTGGTCGCCGGCCGAGGCAGACGTACCGCGGGATGCGCCCCTGAGCAGCGATGGAGAGCGCGTCTCGGTCCGAATCAAGGACACGGAGCAAGCGCAGCTCAGCATCGGCGTGCCGGCGCTGACGTCGCGCCATCCCGATCGTCACGCCCTGGGACTACTGACGGCCATGCTGGGTGACGGCATGAGTTCACGACTGTTCCTCAAGGTGCGGGAGGAGTTAGGACTAGTGTACGACGTTCACGCGTCGTTGGCGTTGTTGCGGGACTCGGGAGTGTTGCAGGTGTCAATGGGGGTCGATCCTGAGAACGTCGAAGAGGCGTTGCGGGCGACCCTGGGCGAGTTGTCGCGCATGCGTGACGGGGTTCCGGAGGAAGAGTTGCAGCGCGCTCGCCGCTTGGCCGCAGGCCGGATGCTGATGGGGATGGAGGACTCACGAGCGGTCTCGGCCTGGAATGGGGGCCAGGCGCTGCTGCATGGTGAAGTCAAATCGGTTGACGAAGTGAACGAGCGTTACCAGGCAGTGACGACCGAGGATATCGAGCGATTGGCGAACGAGTATCTGCAGGAGGATGAGTTGCGTTTGGCGGTGGTCGGACCGTCGGGCGAGGCCGAGCGCTTGCGGGAGTTGCTTCGGTTCTAGTCCGATCGGCATCGTTGGATCAGTCGACCTGATGGAGAAGGGCCCGGAGGTGGTTGATTTCGCCGGCGTGATAGACGTCGTGTACGGCGATTGCATCGAGGATGCGGCGTGTCTCCCACTCTTCGCCCCAGTAGGTCGGGCGCTTGGCGACGAGTTCGTCGTCGTCGCGTAGGTCATTCACGGCCTTGATGACCTGGGCGTGAGCCGCTTCAAGCCAGTCAAGGAGATCCTCGAAGGACGCTTCGCTGACGGGCTCTTCCTTATCCCAGGTGTTCCAAAACGTGGCGGTGGCGTCGCCGAAGGCGTGGTTGGCGTGCATGAACTTGACCGCGGCGCAATGGATGATCAGGTCGCGCATGGTGCGGCCGCCGCCCGGCACGACCTCGTCCAGGTCATCGGTGGTGACCGAGGAGAGATTCTGGACCAGGGAGTGTTCTTTCTTTTCCTGGAATGATTGGTCGAGGCTCCAAATGAGATGTTCGAGAACTTCTCGGGACATGACGTTGTCGGCCTCTTTCTCCCTATAGGACGCTGATGAGTTCCTCAGATGGGGCACGACGTTTGGCGATCAGGTCGCCGAGTTTGAGTTCGCAAAGCTGTGCGGCGTGTTCCATGCCGCAGACGTTGCAGCCGTCGCGGCAGTCGGCGGTGGTGAGTTCCTTCCAGGTGCGCTGCCATTCCTTGCGCAGGAAGGCCTCGGAAACCCCGGAGGCGATGTGCATCCAGGGGAAGCGCTCCCAAAGGTCGCGCTCGCGATGGCAGTAGAAAGCGGGATCGAGACCTTCCTGGGCCATGGCGTTCCACCAGAGGTCCTCGCGGAGATGCTCGCTCCAGGCGTCGAAGCGGGCGCCGTTGCGCCAGGCGGTCTCGATCACAGGGGCGAGGCGGCGGTCACCGCGGGAGAGGACGCCTTCGAGGATCGATTCTTGCGGGTCGTTCCAGCTCAGGTCGAGGCGGGCTTTGCGGGTACGTTGCTTGAGCAGTTGGTGCTTGGGTTCGAGTTCGGCCGGCGTTTCCTGTCGGGCCCACTGGAAGGGTGCGTGCGCCTTGGGCACGTGATTCGAGGTGGAAACCCGAACGCGAACGCGGTTGCCGACGATTTGACGGCCAATCTGGCGTACCTGCGAGGCCCAGTCGACGATGCCCTCGACGTCGGACATGGTCTCGGTCGGTAGACCGACCATGAAGTAGAGCTTGATCGACGTCCAGCCCTGTTCGAAGGCGTTGCGGGCGGCGTCGAGCAAGTCCTGCTCGTCGACGACCTTGCTGACAGCGTTGCGCAGTCGCTGGGAGCCGGCCTCGGGGGCGAAGGTCATCGAGTGTTTCTTGCGCGGCGAGCAGAGCAGGGCGACATCGACGCTGAAGCTGTCGACGCGGGTGGAGGGCAGGGAGATGCCGATGTCGTCGCCGAACTCCGAGCGCAATGCTCGGACGATGGCCTTGATCTGCGAGTGGTCAGTGGAGGAGAGGGAGACGAGCGAGAGATCGTCGAAGCCGGTGTTGCGGAAGAGTTCCCTGGCTCCGGCGACGACTTCCTCGGGCGTGCGTTCGCGCAGCGGGCGGTAGATCATGCCGGCCTGGCAGAACCGGCAGCCCTGCGTGCAGCCACGCTGGATCTCGATCCCGGCGCGGTCGTGAACGGTTTGCAGGTACGGGACGATCGGATTGGTCAGAATCGGCGGGAGTCCCTGGAGGAAGCGCTTGACGACGGGAACGGAGGCCGCGTCGTCGGTGGCGAAGACCTCGGCGGGCGTTCCGTCGGTTTCGTACCGCCATTCATAGAAGCGGGGCACGTAGACGCCGGGAGTTCGCGCGAGGGCTCGCAGCAGGTCGAGACGGGATGCGCCTTGAGACTTGGCCTCGTGGAGGAGGTCGTTGATTTCAAGGATGACGTCTTCGGCCTCGCCGAGGACGAAGGCGTCGATGAACGGAGCGAGTGGTTCGGGGACGAGCGCGCCGGAGCCCCCGGCGAGGATGAGTGGATCGTTCTCATCGCGGTCGAGGCTGCGAATCGGGATGCCGGAGAGGTCGAGCATCTCGAGGATGTTGGTGTAGGTGAGCTCGTAGGAGAGCGAGAAGCCGAGGGCATCGAAGTCGCGTAGGCCGCGCCGGTTTTCAAGAGAGAAGAGCGGTTGGCCGCGGCTGCGCAGGCTGTCGGCCATGTCGGGCCAGGGGGTGTAGCAGCGCTCGGCAAGCGTGTCGTCGGTGTGGTTGAGGACGTCGTAGAGGATGGCGAGGCCACCGTTGGACTGGCCGATGTCGTAGAGGTCCGGGTAGATCAGGGCCCAGCGGACGGCGCGCTCGTTCCAGTCGTGCTCGATTGCGTTCCACTCGCCGCCGACGTAGCGGGCGGGCTTGGAGACGCCGCGCAGGAGGGGATCGATGTCGATGGTGGGCATTGCGGGACTCGCAGTCGTCTTTCAAGCGCGACGCGATTGGTGGATTCACGCTACCAGAGAGCACGGTCAGGCGGTCCGCGTCCAGATCGGCGTCTGGAGCGGGGTAGGGGGCGCTGAGGAGCGCTTCGAAGAGTTGGCGTTGGCGGTGGGTCGGAAAAAAACCGCGCCCGTCGTGCAGCAGCTCGACGATGGCGAACTGCCGGGTGGTCTGTGGATTAGGGTGGTTCGTCCTCGTCATTGCCGGAGCCTTCCTCTTCTTCCTCTTCTGCTTCCTCGCGCTGCTTGACGAATTTGGCGAAGCCGCCGAGGTCTTCCTCGGTGACTTCGGCGCCGTTCATCAGTTGGGCGACCCGCTCGTATGCGGTCCGGGCCTTGTCGGTGGCCTTGTCGGTGGCCCGGCTGGTGGCCTCGTGGGTGGCTTCACGGACCGCTTCACGGGCGGTCTCGAAGGCGAGTTGGGCCTCGTAGCGGGCTTCGGCGTAGAGGCCGGTGAGGCGGGCGAGGGCTTTGGTCGCGCCGAGTTGGACGTAGGCGGGTCCGTTGGTGGCGTGATGGGCGAGGTGATTGAGGATGGCATCCTTGCGCAGCGGCAGCGGCGGGTTGACGGCGGCGGGGGCGCGTGGGGCGGTCATGGCGTTGGCGGCGGTCATGGTTGGGGTCCTCTCGGTGGCGATAGGCGATTGATCATATACGTACTGGTGTTCTATGTGGGGCGGAGGGTGTGTCGGAGTTGACGGTTGGGGAGCAGGTCCGCGATCGAGTCGGGGGAGCTGGGGATGCCCCCCTCTGCCTTCGGCATCTCCCCCCGCCGGAGGCGGGGGGAGAGGGGAATGGGGCTGGGCCCCGCATCAAGTGCGGGGCGTCGGATGAGCGTGTGCGGGGTATCAGAGGGGGAGCGGGGAACGGGGAGGCCCTTACCCCCCCTTCGCGAGGGCAGGCTCTAGCCCTTTCGCGGAGAGAGAGGGGAGCCGATAGCGGACCAAGGGGAATGGAATCCTGTATGATTGGAAGTGCGCAGGGATGCGCCCGGATTTATTGGGCGGTTGACCGCTCTGGACTGATTGGCGGCCGCATGGCCGCCATTTTCTTTGCTGGGGGCTGTCGTGACGGAGGCAGCGTTTCGGTTTTGGGACTGGCTGATCCAGCCGGTCACGTGGATTCGCCAGGGGATCTGGCGTTCGCTGTCGACGCTTGAGATCCTGCTGGGCGGGTTTGGGCTGGTTGCTGCGCTGGTCGCGGCGTCGCTGCTGTCGACGGTGTTGGACAACCTGCCGGGAGCGGCAGGGCACTTCGCCCCGATCGGAGTGGCGATTCTTCTCGCCCCGATCGGAATCGGGGTGGCGCTGGGTCGCCGTGCCGAGGTTGAGCGGTTTGTGAGTACGGTCCGCGGACGGGCGGAGTCTGTGACGCTGAGCCGTCCGCCGGCGCCATCGGAGGTGATCCTCGATACCTCGGCGATCATCGACGGCCGCATCGCCGAGGTGGCGACCAGCGGATTCATCCTGGCCAATGTTGTGGTGCCGCGGTTCGTGCTCGATGAGCTGCGGCGCGTGGCGGATAGCTCGGACTCGCAGAGGCGCGGCCGGGGCCGGGCGGGACTGGAGTTGCTGTCGCGGCTGCAGTCGGATGCAACGGTGGGCGCGGAGATTGTGGAC
This sequence comes from Dehalococcoidia bacterium, assembly GCA_965208665.1. Taxonomy (GTDB): domain Bacteria; phylum Chloroflexota; class Dehalococcoidia; order Bin125; family Bin125; genus Bin125. The sequence goes on along the minus strand of CBDBPH010000001.1, from coordinate 1,154,851 downwards.
GATGGTTCGACGGAATCGGACGGTGATGTCGACGCGCGGCTGGTACGGATGGCGGTCGAGCGCGGCGCGGCGCTGGCGCTGACGGATGCCAACCTGGCTCGGGTGGCGGAACTGGAGGGCGTGAGAACGCTGAACCTCAACGTGCTGGCCAATGCAGTGAAGACCAATGTGTTGCCGGGCGAGCCGTTGACAGTGGAGGTGATCGAACGCGGGCGCGGGGAGGACCAAGGCGTGGGGTATCTCGCGGACGGGACGATGGTGGTAGTCGAGGAGGGGGCGGAGGCGATCGGTGAGTTGCGTTCGCTGGTGGTCAAACGAGTGATTCAGACGCAGGCGGGGCGGATGGTATTCGCCCAGTTGGCGGTTGAGCAGGAGATCGAGTGAGGACGGGGGCGTGAGGCCGGAGGGGAGAGTGGGGGCAATCATCCTGGCGGCCGGCAGCAGCCGTCGGATGGGGGGCGGAGACAAGCTGCTGGCAGACCTGGCCGGGCGCCCCGTGTTGAGTTGGAGCCTGGCTGCGTTCCAGGATTGCGAAGCGGTTACCGACATCGTGGTGGTGACATCGGAGGCGAATCGATCGGCCGTCGCGGAACTCTGCCGCGGGCTTGACAAGGTCCGGGCCCTGGTGACCGGGGGCCAGGAGCGACAGGATTCGGTCGGCGCCGGGCTGGCGGCGCTGCGAAACGCGGGAGTCGTGGCGGTGCACGACGGCGCACGTCCGATGATTTCGGCGCGAGCCATCGCCGGCTGCGTCGATCGCGCCCGGGACGGCGTCGGGGTGGTTGCCGGCGGACCGGCAGTGGACACGATCAAGGTGGTTGACGAGCGCGCGCAGATCCAGGCGACGCCGACTCGTTCGACGCTGCGAGCGGTGGCGACTCCGCAAGTGTTTCGAGCGGAGACGCTGCGACGCGCTCACGAACAGGCGCAGCGGGACGGAGTCCTGGCCACCGACGACGCTGCGCTTGTCGAGCGACTGGGCGAGTCGGTGGTGGTGCACGATATGGGCGAGCCCAATCCGAAGATCACGTCGCCGTCGGACCTCGTGGTCGCGGAGGCGTTGCTCGGCGCGACATTCGAGGTGCGAACGGGAATCGGGATCGACTTCCATCGCTTCACGCCCGAGCGCGAACTCGTCCTGGGCGGCGTCACGGTTCCCGACGCGGCCGGTCTGGCCGGACACTCGGATGCCGACGTCCTGACGCATGCGATCATCGATGCGCTGCTGGGCGGCGGGGGATTGGGCGATATCGGCGCTCACTTTGGAACTTCGGAACCCGAATGGGAAGATGCGAGTTCCATCGCGATGCTGCCGATGGTTCTGGAACGGCTGGCCGCCGTGGGCGCGAGTCCTCAGTCGGTTGATGCCACGGTGATTGCCGAACGTCCGCGGCTGCGGCCTCACGTGGAGGCGATGCGCGGCGAGTTGGCAGCGGCACTGGGGCTCGGGAGGTTAGCGGTCAACGTCGCCGCGACGACCGCCGAAGGGATGGGGGCGCTGGGGCGCGGCGAGGGAATCGCCGCGCACGCCGTGGCAACGCTGCGGGTGAGACGCCCGCATAACGAGGACGGATAGCGAGGACGTATAGGCTGCTGACATGGAGCTCCTGGTACGGCTTGCCGGTTGGTACAACTCGTTCGTCGACAATACGTGGGCGGACATCCAGTTCACGATGGAGCGCGATCCAGCGGCGACGAACTGGGTCGAGGTGCTGCTCGCCTATCCCGGTGTTCACGCGTTGATGCTGCATCGGATATCGGGCGCTCTGCTTCGGCTTGAGGTTCCGGTGTTGCCCCGATTTCTGTCCCACCTGGGGCGGAACATGACCGGGATCGAGATTCACCCGGGGGCGCAGATCGCCACGCCGTGTTTGATTGACCACGGCATGGGGGTGGTGATCGGGGAGACAGCGCGACTCGGCAAGCGTTGCCACCTGCACCAGGGGGTCACACTGGGCGGGACATCGACGATGCGCAAGCAGCGCCACCCGATGTTCGGCGCCGACGTGCTGGTGGGCGCCGGGGCCTCGATCATTGGCGCGGTCTCGATTGGGACCGGAGCGCGAATTGGGGCTGGAGCGGTGGTGGTCTCGAACGTGCCGCCGCACTCGACGGTGGTCGGCGTGCCCGGGCACGTGGTGGCCTACTACGACCCGGGGGACGACACGGTGTTGCGTCTGCCAGACCCGGAGCATGACCGGATTGAGTCGCTCGAGTTGTCGGTGGCAGAGTTGCGGTTGGAGATTCGGCGACTGCGGGATCAGGTGGATGATGCGGGTGATCAGCCGGGAGAGACGGCTGCGGGATAAGGCTCGTCGGGATCGGAGCGTGTCCCCCTCTGCATTCGGCATCGCCCCCCGCGAAGCGGGGGGAGATGGGTGACGGGAGGGTTGATTAGGCTTTGATCGATAGCCGTTGCCTGTATTGATCGCGCTTGGGGGTTGGTCCGTGAAGCTGTACAACACGCTGACACGTCGCAAACAGCCGTTTGAGCCGTTGGATGATCCGATCTCGATGTACGTCTGCGGGATCACGCCGTACGACGACGCACATCTGGGCCACGCGATGTCGATCATCATCTTCGACACGCTTCGGCGGTTTCTGGAGTGGCGCGGGCGGCGCGTGCGGCTGGTGTACAACTTCACGGATGTCGACGACAAGCTCATCGCTCGCGCGGCGCAGGAGGGGATTTCGGTCTCTGAGTTGGCAGAACGGCAGATCTCCTCGTTCATGGGCGAGTGGCGCGAGCTGGGCATCGCGCCGGCCGATGTGCATCCGCGGGCGACCGAGGAGATTCCGCAGATGCTGGATCTGATCGGCGAGCTGATCGAGAAGGGCATGGCCTATCCGGCGGGCGGCGACGTGTACTTTCGCGTCGGCGAGATGCCCGGCTACGGCAAGCTCTCGGGCCGGTCGTTGGACGACATGATCTCGGCGGAACCGACCGACATCGGCGTCGCAAAAGAGCACGCGATGGACTTCACGCTCTGGAAGGGCGCGAAGCCGGGCGAGCCGCAGTGGGAGAGTCCGTGGGGGCCGGGTCGTCCGGGCTGGCATATCGAGTGTTCGGCGATGTCAATTCGTTACCTGGGTGAGCAGATCGATCTACACGGCGGCGGGATGGATCTGATTTTTCCGCATCACGAGAATGAGATCGCTCAGTCGGAGGGATATTCGGGCCTCGATCCGTTCGTGCGTCACTGGATGCACAACGCGATGATGCAGGTCGGCGGGGAGAAGATGTCGAAGTCGACCGGCAAGATCGTCGCGTTGCGCGAGGGCCTGGATCGATACGGCGCGGACGGCCTGCGGATGTTCGTCCTGGGCGGGCACTACCGTTCGCCGCTGACCTACTCGGAGGAGTCGTTGTCGGCTGCGGCGCGCGGAGCGGAGCGGTTGCGAACGGCGGCGATGCTTCCGCTGGTCGACGGCGAGGGTGAGCTCGATCCGACCGACGCGCGGGAGACGTTTATCGCGGCGCTGGACGATGATCTGAACACGCCGCAGGCGCTGGCGGTGTTGTTCGACCTGGCGCGGGAGGTCAATCGGGCGCGCTCCGACGATCGCCCGGCCGGGTTGGCCCAGCGAGCCCTCGTCGAGCTGGGCGACGTGCTCGGTCTCGGCTTCGCCGGTGTGTCCGCGAGCGGTGAGTCGGACGCGGAGCCGTTTATTGACCTGCTGGTCTCAATCCGCCAGGAGTTGCGCGGGGCGAGGCAGTACGAGCTGGCGGATTCGGTTCGCGATCGTCTGACGGATCTGGGTGTGGCGCTGGAGGACACGCGCGACGGAACGCGTTGGCGCCGAGTCCAGCCTGAACCTGAGCAGGTCGAGGAGGAGCCCGGCGCCGAGTCGCTGGTTGAGAGCGCGTTGCGCTTCTAGACTTCGTCGTCGCGGCGAATGACGATGCGTCGTCGTTGCCTGAAGGCGGCGATCGAGATCAGGACCACGGCGAGCGAAGCCAGTCCGGCCCAGAGGCCGGCGAGACTGCTTGTGTCGGCGAGGCCACCGCTACCGGTGTAGGGGAATGCCTTGGTCGGCTCACACGGCACGATCTCGATGTGGGGCGGGATGGATGCGCCGAACTGGGCGAGCAGGTCGAGCGCTTCGGCGGGCCCGTATGATTCGCCAAGGACGTCGACCGCGATCAACCGGTTGCCTTCGCCGACGTGGATCGTGATGTCGACGACCCTGCCGCTGGCGCTGACGGATTCCTCGTAGGTGCCCGGATCGAGGTTGAGACACAGCTCGGGCGCCTTGCCGGCCTCCTGCATGCCGTCGCCGGAAGCTTCACATTCGATGAATGAGACACCTTCCGGGAGTGGGTAGGCGTCTTCGCCGGTGAAGATTTCGAGCATCGCGACGGGTGGGATCGACTGTCCGCCCGGCTCGGTGAAGGCGGTCACGAGGCCGCCATCTCCGACGGTGACCGTGAACGACACCTCGCCCTCACGGTCCTGCGAGGGAGCGGTGAAGGTGTGGTCTCCGGGCGGGAGGGAGAGGCAGACGGATGGTCCGCCGGGTTGGGCGGAGACCGGTTGCATGGAGGCCAGGCCGATGGCGCCGGCCACGAATGCCGCTGCAACGGCGGCAATCAGGATGCGTGTCACGGGAGTCCCTTACCAAGCGTTTATTGGATGTTCGGAATGATGAATAAACGCAATAGCAGGATAGGGAGCCAGTTGACGTCGTCAAGTGCAAAAAACTGTCGATGGATGGGTCCGCACCCCCCGCATCAAGTGCGGGGCAGGCGCTAACCCTCTCCCGCAGGGGGAGGAGACAGGAGGAGCTGAGCCCTAGCTCACAACGGATCGCGATGGGGAGATCGGTCTAGGATCGAGGCAGGCCCAGGTGGCGCAATTGGCAGCGCAGCCGATTTGTAATCGGCAGGTTGGGGGTTCGAATCCCCCCTTGGGCTCCAGTTGGACTCGATCTGTTTGCGTGCTGGTGAACAGAGATTGACGCTCTGCGGGGCTGTCCGGTGGATGTGCGGAGGAGGAGGATGGGAGTAAGATGAGAAGAGTGTCGGGGTGGGTGAGTGGCTAATACCACCGGTCTGTAAAACCGGCGCCGAAAGGCTTCGCAGGTTCGAATCCTGCCCCCGGCACCAGCACAGTCAGCAATTGTGGGCCGCCGCGGCACGGTGAAGCGTTGCCAGCGGTTCTGGCATCGGAATGGGCCGGATCGATAGTGACGGCTCGGACGGAGCAGTACAGACGGTTTTGGAAGGCAGATACGGGCCCGCATAGCTCAGTCGGTAGAGCGCGTTCTTGGTAAGAACGAGGTCTCCAGTTCAAGTCTGGATGCGGGCTCCATCCGCCGCCAACTAGAGGATTACCGGTCCGAGGACCAGCTAGACAGCAGCCAGCTGCAGGGAGAGCGACACGATGGCGCGACAGGTATACGAGCGAACCAAGCCGCACGTGAACGTGGGCACGATTGGGCACGTGGATCACGGCAAGACGACGCTGACGGCGGCGATCACGAAGGCGTTGGCGATGCAGTCGGAGAACGTGTCGTTTTCGAGTTTCGACTCGATTGACAAGGCGCCGGAGGAGCGCGCGCGGGGGATCACGATTGCGATTGCGCACGTGGAGTACGAGACGGAGCAGCGGCACTACGCGCACATTGACGCGCCGGGTCACGCGGATTACATCAAGAACATGATTACGGGTGCGGCGCAGATGGACGGCGCGATTCTCGTCGTCGCCGCTCCGGACGGACCGATGCCGCAGACGCGGGAGCACATCTTGTTGGCGCGCCAGGTGGGGGTGCCGCGGATGGTGGTCTACCTGAACAAGGTGGATCAGATGGACGACGAGGAGTTGTTGGACCTGGTCGAGTTGGAGGTCAGGGAGCTGCTCAGTGACTACGAGTTTCCGGGGGACGACATTCCGGTGATCCGCGGTTCGGCGTTGCACGCGTTGGAGTCGGACTCGACGGATCCGAGTGCGGCGGAGTACGCCTCGATCATGGAGTTGATGGAGGCGGTGGACGAGTACGTGCCGACGCCGCCGCGGCCGGTGGAGCAGCCGTTTTTGATGCCGATTGAGGACGTGTTCGGGATCAAGGGGCGGGGCACGGTGGCGACGGGGCGGATCGAGCGGGGGGTGGTGAACAGTGGCGAGGAGATTGAGATAGTGGGGATCAAGGACACGCGCACGACGGTGGTGACGGGCGTGGAGATGTTCAAGAAGACGCTGCCGACGGGCGAGGCGGGGGACAACGTGGGTTGTCTGTTGCGTGGCATTGACCGGGACGAGATCACGCGCGGACAGGTGTTGGCGGCGCCGGGTTCGATCACGCCGCACACAGCGTTTACGGCGGAGGTGTACATCCTGAGTAAGGACGAGGGCGGGCGGCACAGTCCGTTTTTCCCGGGCTACCGACCGCAGTTTTACATTCGCACGACGGATGTGACGGGCGAGATTGGCTTGCCGGAGGGGGTGGAGATGGCGATGCCTGGGGACAACGTGCAGATGCAGGTGCGCCTGATCTCGCCGATTGCGCTGGAGGAGGGTTTGCGTTTCGCGATTCGCGAGGGCGGCCGCACAGTCGGCGCGGGCGCGGTCACGACCATCCTGGAATAGCGCGGGAGCGGTCGTTCGTGCGAAGATGGTTCTAATCCGCCGACTCGATCAGTCCATTCGGCGATTGAGGAAGGAATCTGGCCATGGCAAAGGGTGATCGCGTGTTCATCACGCTGCGCTGCCGAGAGTGCCAGTCGCACACGTACCACACCACGAAGAACCGGCGAAACGACGCCGATCGTCTGGAGTTGACCAAATACTGCCCGCACTGCCGCGGGCGGCGTGCCTACCGGGAGACGCGGTGATCCGTGGCGAGATCTCGAGATAGCCGTCGACGGCGGGGACGTCGAGGCGGACAGCCGCGCGCTGCCTCCTCCGCCACGCCGCGTCCCACTCGTCAACGCGTGCCGCGACCGGAAGTCGAGGCGCCGGCTCCGGCCGACGCGATCGACGGTTCGGGCGGCCTGTCAGGTGGCGGGGCCGAAGCTGCGGCGTTGCCGGCGCGGCCACGACGCGAGATCGGGGCATCGCGACCGACTACATCGGACGCGCCGCGGGTCCAGAGCCTGCTCTACCGACTGACGCATCCACGGGCGATCCTGGCGATCATCGACGAACTGCGCAAGGTGGTCTGGCCTTCGCGGCAAGAGACGGCGAACCTGACGGTCGTCGTTCTGGTCGTGGCGATTGCCGTCGGCATTTTTCTAGGCGCGATCGACTTCGGACTGAATCGCGTGGTTGAGGAAACGTTGCTGCCCTGATGACGACCTCACGAGATACACCAGAGACAGAATCGAACACTGAGTCGGGTGGCGCCGGGTTCGGGCGCAGCGAGATCTCTGCAGCGGAACGAGAGTTGCAGGAGATCCTGGCCACGGCGCGAGCGCTGGGCATCGAGACCGAGACCGAGCCGGCAGAAGCGGAGATCGATACGACCGCTGCCGAGGCGCTGGTGGAGTTGGGTCTGGATCGTCCGGTCGAGGAAGAGCCCACCCCGATCGCTTCCTTCCTGCGAGGGGAAGACGGAGACGAGGGCGACGCGGAGCCAGCGGTCTCGCTGGAGGGCATCCAAGAAACTGATGCGGCCTGGTTTGCGATTAACACGTACACCGGTCACGAAAACCGGGTGAGAGATGCGCTGGATCTGCGCATCCGCAACATGGACGCCGAGGATCAGTTCGTCGAGCTCACACCCGAGCGGGCCGGCGCGTCGAAGAAAGGCATGGCCGAGAAGCGGTTCGTGCTGGTACCCACACAACAGGAAGTCGAGATTCGCGGCGGGAAGCGGCGTGAGGTTGAGCGCAAGCTGCTGCCCGGCTACGTGCTGCTCCAGATTCGCGTCAATCACGGCACCGGCGAACCGTCGGACCAGTCCTGGCACGTCGTCAACGGTACGGCGGGAGTGACGGGATTCGTCGGCACGCGCGAGGATCAACGCGACCATGCGCGGCCCCTGCCGCCGGCACAGGTGGCGAAGATCATCGGCCAGACACAGGTCGAGGAGCCGAGAGTCCGCGTGGGCTTTGCGGTCAACGATTCCGTGCGGCTGACCGAGGGCCCGTTCGTCGACATGGTGGCCGAGGTCGAAGAGATCAACGTGGAGAAGGGCAAGGTCCGGGTGCGAATCTCGATGTTCGGTCGAGAGACGCCGCTGGAGCTGGACTTCGACCAGGTGGAGAAGCAATAGGGCTACGCAACAGACCGCAGTAGGCTGCAGACTTGCATTTGAGCGTCGGCGGCCCTGTGCCGTTGGCGAGTTAGGGAGAAGGCTGGATGGCGAAGCGTGTACGAGCAGTGTTGACCCTTCAGCTGGAGGCGGGCAAGGCGAGTCCTGCGCCGCCGGTTGGACCGGCCCTGGGACAGCACGGCGTGGGCATCATGGAATTCGTGAAGAGCTACAACGAGCGCACTGCGTCGAACGCGGGGGAACTGATCCCGGCGCAGATCACGGTGTACGAAGATCGGTCGTTCACGTTTGAGCTGAGGACGCCGCCGGCTTCCGACCTGATTCGTCGAGCGGCCGGTCTGGAGAAGGGCGCGTCGGAGCCGAGGCGTGAAGTCGCCGGCTCGATCACGTCCGAGCAGGTACGGTCGATCGCGGAACAGAAGATGCAAGATCTGAACGCCAACGACATCGAGGCGGCCATGCGGATGGTGGCCGGGACGGCTCGTTCAATGGGCGTGGAAGTCGAGGGCTAGTCATGCCGAAGCACGGGAAGCGTTACCGAAACGCGATGGACTTGTACAGCAAAGAGGCGCACTACCCGCCGACCGAAGCGGTTGCGCTGGTCAAGCAGATGGCGACAGCGAAGTTCGACGAGACGATTGAGCTGCACATCCGCACCGGGCTTGACGTGCGCCACGCCGACCAGCAGTTGCGCGGCACAGCGAGGTTGCCGCACGGACTGGGCAAGGAAGTTCGTGTCGCCGTCTTCGCCGAGGGCGACGCAGCGACTGCGGCGACCGAGGCCGGCGCTGAGGTCGTGGGTGCCGATGACCTGATCGAGCAGGTGCAGGGCGGTTTCACGGACTTCGACGTCGCGGTCGCGCAGCGCGATCTTATGGGCAAAGTTGGCCGGCTGGGTCGAGTTCTGGGTCCGCGTGGTCTGATGCCCAATCCGCGTGCCGGGACGGTTGTCGATCGGAACGACATTGCCAAGGCTGTGACGGAGGCGAAGGCGGGCCGGGTGGAGTTTCGCACGGACCGTGAGGCGTCGGTGCACGTACCGCTGGGTAAGGCGAGCTTCGGCGAGGACCAATTGCTCGACAATCTGGCGACGATGGTCTCGGAGATCGTGAAGGCCAGGCCGTCGGGCACGAAGGGCAGCTATATCCGCTCGCTGAGCATCGCCTCGACGATGGGTCCGGGCGTCAAGCTGGAGCAGCAGTCGGCCCTGGCAATGAGAGCGGATTAACGGTCCGGCCGATATGAGCCGGAATCCTGGCTGACCTAAGAACGGGTCGTGGACTAGGCTGGGATCGAACGAACGGAATCAATGCCGCCCGAGACCGCTGGCGGACCCGAGGCGAATCGGGCCTGAAACGTCCAGCGCAGGCAGCAACCGATGGATCGCCCGCAACGAGCGGGCTGGCGTGTGGTTGCAGGTCTGGTGGTCGAAGCGGGCTGGGGCGGCTGAAGCGATGGACCTGCACATGGTCGGGAGGCGGTATGGCAACTGAACGCAAACGGGAACAGGTAGCGCTGCTTGAGGAGCGGCTGGGTCGAGCCTCGATCACGATCGGGATCGACTACCGAGGCCTGAGCGTCAAGGATATGCAGGAGTTGCGGCGCGGAATCCGGGCTGAAGCGCCGGAGACCGAACTGCGGGTGATTAAGAACACTCTGTGGCGACGAGCGGCGGAGGGGCTCGGTCATCCCGACGCCGCGGATCTGGCGGAGGAATCGACCGCGCTGCTGTTCGGCTTTGGCGACCTGACGGAAGCGCCCCGGGCGTTGCAGAGGTACACGACCGCCACGCGACTCGAGTTGCCGATTCGGGGCGTGTTTGTCGAGGGTGAGCTTCAGGACGGGTCGCAGGTCGCGGCACTGGCCGATGTCCCCAGCCGGCCTGAGCTGATGGCCAAGGTGGCGGGCGGACTGAACAGCCCGATTGCTGGTCTCGCCGGTGTCCTGAGCGCGGTCTTCCGCGATGTGGCCGCGATCGTCGAGGCGCGCGCCGAGCAGTTGGAGACAGCTGAATCGGGAGCCGAGTAACGGGAATGGCGCCGCGAGACCGTTCGCGGTGAAACAGTCGGAATCAGTCGGTCGTCAGGACCGAGATTGAGTGGAGACAGATATGTCGAAGGTTGACGAAGCGTTTGATCTGATCAGCGCGATGACGATTCTCGAGGCGCGAGACCTGGTCAAGCGGATCGAGGAAGAATTCGGCGTCACCGCTGCGGCCCCGGTCGCGGTGGCGGCAGTCGGCGGTAACGGCGCGGCGGCGACGGCCGAAGTGGCCGAAGAGCAGACCGAATTCGATGTCGTGCTGCAGGCGTTCGGCGACAAGAAGATCAACGTGATCAAGGCGGTCCGGGCCGTGACCGAACTGGGCCTGCGCGAGGCGAAGGAATTCGTCGAGTCGGCGCCGCAGACGGTCAAGGAAGGCATCACCAAGGAAGAGGCCGAGGCAGTCAAGGCCTCGCTCGAGGAGGCCGGCGCGACCGTCGAGCTGAAGTAGCGAGTATGCGCCTCGGGTCTCGGAGCGAATGACCAGGGCGCAGGCCAGATTCGGCGCCTTGGAGGCGGACTCACCGCGTTCATGTTGCGCTATCGTTAACCCGGTTTTACAGTTCCGCGACGATTCGAGTCGGGCGGACTGTGTCCGGGGGTTGCGATGGCGCTTGACAACCCGGTTTTCGAGTTTGGTACCCGGCGGTTGTGGCGCAGTTCGCGTGCCATCGAGCTGGCAGTTGTGGTTGGTCTGACGGTGGCGGTCGTGGCGGTGGCGGCGACGTGGGGTGATTCCTCATCGGCGCCTCAAGGTGATTCGGTTACGTCAATCGAGCCGGAGTCGGCGATCCTGGACGAATCGTCGTCCGAGAGGGCGGGACCACTATCCGCAGGGCAGACGGCACAGGCGAGGACTGAATTGATTGAAACGCAGCCAGCTTCAGTGGCGTCTACGGTCGGCGGGACCGGGCACGGGCCGACGGTTGCGACTCAGACGGGGATTGTCCCCGGTCGGCCCGATCCGCTCGATCCAGCCGTTCCGTATTCCTTTGAGCGCTACCAAGTTCAGCGCGGAGAATCTCTATTCAGCATCGCTTCGGCGCGGGGGGTTTCGGTAGCGGACCTGGTGCGCTGGAACTGGCACCTACGCGAGGATTCGGTGCTGATCCGCGGGGAGTGGATCTGGATTCCAGAGTGGCATGTGCCTATCGTGGCGGACGAGTCCGGCTCGACAACCGAGGAGGGGAAGATCGGTCGTGGTGGAGGGTAGGCTCCGCGATCTGACCGGCACGCAGGCGCCCGACGAGGAGCGGGCCCGCCGTGCGATCTTGCGCTCGATGCTGATCTGGACGCCCGCGTTTGGCCTGTTGACCGTCGGCGCGGTCTACATGATGGTCGAAGCGCTGGGCGGGAACGGCGGCTCCTGGTTCGGCTTCTCGTTGTTCGCCTTGATCGGCGTGCTATCCGGCTTCTCGGCGCTGTCGGCATTCCGGGACTGGTTCAGCGAGCCGATCGAGACGACGGGTCAGGTTGCGCGCAAGTGGCGGAAGTTCGACCTGCTGATCTTCTTCCGCGCGCACTATGTGCTGGTCGCGCGACGGGTCTACCGCGTGCCGCGGCTGGTGTTTGACGAAATGCCCGAGCCGGGCGGCTGGATTTATCTGAACCACTATCCGCATACAAACGCGCTGGTCGCCTGGCGTCCGCTGGGCGAGGACGAGCGACCGAGGACTGAAGAGGAAGCGGCCGAAGAAGCGGAACGGGACGCGGCGACCGTGGAGGACGCGTGGGAGGAACGTCGGCGAGAACGAGAGCGGGAAGCAGCGGCCGGCCGCGAGCGGGTCGAGTTGCCCAGCTTCGGCGACAGTCGCGACGAGTGACCGGGTGCGAGATCCGCTAGCCGAACTTGAGGCGGAGTGGGCGGCCGCGGACGCCGAGCAGGCTCAGCGGTCCGAGCGGGCAGAGGAGGAGCGCGCGTCGCCAGCTCCCGCGCCGCGCACGGGCAAGAAGCGGCGCAAGGGCATCGACGGGCTGGCGCCGGAGGATCAACCGCGGGAACGGCTGATGCGCCTGGGTCCGGCGTCGCTGTCCAATACCGAGTTGCTCGCGGTCTTGCTGAGCACGGGTGACCAGGAAACGAATGTGTTGGAGAAATCGCGAGAACTCCTCGCGGATCGTGGATTGGTCGGCCTGCTGCGGTCGGATCTGCGCGATCTGATGCGAGTTACGGGCCTGGGCCCTGCCAAGGTGACGCGGGTCAAGGCGGCGGTCGAACTCGCGGCACGGGGTTTGGCCGATGACGAATGGCCGGCCCGCGAGCCGTTCCGCTCTGGTCGCCAGGTGTTCGAGCGATACCGGGCTCTGCTGGGCGATCTGATCCACGAGGAGGTCTGGGTGCTGGTGCTGGACCAGCAGCATTGCCTGATTCGCGAGGAGCGTCTGTACAAGGGCATGGTGCACGGCGCGTCGGTGCGGGTGGCGGAGTTGTTGCGGCCGGTCATCGTGCATCAGGGTCCGGCGATGATCGTGGTGCACAATCATCCGTCGGGCTCCTCGGCTCCGTCGGCGGCCGATCGGGAAATGACGTCCGAGCTCGCTCAAGCAGCGCAGACCATGGGGATCGAGTTGCTGGACCACGTGATCGTGACCCGATCCAGCTTTGCCTCGATGGCGCAGATGGGCTTGCTGACCGGCTCGCCCGCGGGTCAAGCCGCGGCGGCGCCCGAGATAGCGGACCCGTCAGCGAGTGACGGCTACCGCGCCTGAGGCGTCGGCGCGGCTGATGCTCGTGTGTACAGTGGTCTGGTGGACGGTTCCGCGCTGTTTCTCGGACTGAACGTGCTCGACGTTGTGATCGTGGTGGTCGCGGCAGGGATCGGTTTCTGGGGTTGGCGGATGGGCATCCTGCGCGCCAGCGTGGCACTGCTCGCGATCGTCGTGGGGGTGGTCGTCGCGGGGCTGTATCACGAGCGGGTATTCGTCGACCTCGCGATCGCGGAGACGCCCTCGGGGACGATGAAAGCGGCAAGTTTCTTTCTGATCCTGACGCTGGTGTCGGTCGGTGGATACATCCTTGGAACGTTCCTGCGTGGTGTGGCCACCGTGCTGTTGTTGGGCTGGGCCGATCGTGCTGCGGGCGGCTTGTTCGGAGTGCTCTTCGGTCTGCTGCTCATGCAGGCGACGTTTGCGATGTTGGTGTATGCCGGGCTGGGGCATGTGGACGGCGTGGTTGGACAATCGGCGATCGGGATGGCGATGCTCGACAACGCGCCGGTGGTGCGGGCGCTGCTGCCGTCGGAGTTCGATCTGGCGATCCAGAGCTTCGCTGGGGATGTGGATGCGCTGCGCTCGTCGGTGGACCAGGTTGGCGGGCCGGTCGGCGGCGGCTGAGTGTCGTCCAAAGACCGTCTCACGGCCTGCAGACGTTCAGGGACGCGGTCCGGTGGTACCATCACCTCGGAGCGATGTCGGTTCTGAATAAATCGGTGTTGGTGCTGAATCAGAACTACGAGCCGTTGCACGTGTGCAACGTGCGGCGGGCGGTGGTACTGGTTGAGCGTGGCAAGGCCGAAGTGATCGATCGTCTCGACCGGGCCAAAGCGCTGCTGCGGACCGTGAGCGGCGACTACGATGTGCCCTCGGTGATCCGCATGGTCTACTTCATCCGCCGTCCGCGGCCGGTGATGCGGCTGTCCCGTCGCGAGGTGTTCAATCGCGACCGGTTCATGTGTCAGTACTGCGGTCGTCGGACGGCGCTCAAGGATCTGACGCTGGACCACGTGGTGCCTCGCTTCCGCGGAGGCAGGCACACATGGGAGAACCTCGTCTCGGCCTGCCGCGGCTGCAACCATCGCAAGGCTGGGCGGACGCCGCGCGAAGCGCGGATGACCCTGCGGTCGAGGCCGAGACGACCGAGAGTGACGCCGATCAATCTGTTCGGGCAGTACCTCGAGAGTCAACCGGGATGGGCGCCGTTCATTCCGGGCGCGGACCCGCCGGCCGTGGTCAACGCCTAAGCGGGTTGGCAGGCGCGGCAGAACGAGGTGATCCTGCGGTTGGGCGAGACCTCGGATATTGGACTGGCGCAACGGGGACAGGGTTGACCGCCCTTGCGGTGGACGTTGAGGAAGTCTCTCGGCTTGCGATCAATCTTCTGACCGATCTCCTCGGCGGAGATCTCCGCAGCCCAGTTCAAGGTTTCGTGCATTGCTCGGTAGAGGCGGGCGCGCCGCTCGTCGTCGAGGGTTGAGATTTTGGTGAAGGGATGAATGCCGGCGTTGAAGAGGACCTCGTCGGAGTAGGCATTGCCGATGCCGGCGATGAATTTGGCGTTGACGAGCGCGTTCTTGACCTGCCCGCGGTAGCGTTTGAGGCGCTGCAGGAACGCCGCTTCGTCGAGTTCCGGATCCAGTGCGTCGGGACCCTGTTCATTGAGGACCGGCACCTGATCGAGGTCTTCGGCGTCGACGAGATACACCTTGCCGAGATAGCGCTCATCGATGTAACGGATGCCCAGCTCTTCTTCTCCCTCGTCCTGCTTGTGTTGAAACTTGAGCGTGAAGCAGGTGCGGGCGTGCGACTTCCTCGTTCCATCGGCACCGGAGGTCCACTGGAAGCGGCCGTTGAGCATGGGATTGACGGCGAGCACGCTGTCGCGGTTGGTGTGGAAGAGCAGGAACTTGCCTGTTCGCTCTACCGAGCGGAACTGCGCGCCGAGCAGACCCGCCTCGAAGTCTTCGCGCGGCAGGCGGATGACGATCGGTTTCTGGATGTCGATGTTCGCGATCGTCCGGCCGGCGAGGCGTTCGGTCAGGACTCGGGCGATGTGCTGCAGTTCGGGAATCTCAGGCATGTCGAGGGGCCGTCGTCAGGGTCGGGGAGCCTTGGGATAGCTGCCGATGATTCGGAGCTGTTCGAGATCGGGTTCCATCCGCTGGAGGGCGTCGGCGAGCGCGGGGTCGGTGCGATGGCCGTCGCAATCGATCAGGAAGAGGTATGTTCCGAGGCGCTCGCGGGCTGGACGCGACTCGATCCGCGTGAGGTTGATGTTGGCATCGGCGAAGTGCTGGAGCACCCGAAGCAGGGCGCCCGGGCGGTTTGCCGTGCTAAAGAGGATGGTCGACTTGTCGTCGCCGGTGGGCTCGTGGTCGCGATGAGCCAGGACCACGAAGCGCGTCGCGTTGCGGTGATCGTCTTCGATGCCAAGCTCGAGAATGCGGGCATTGTGTAGTTGCGCCGCGCGGCGTGGCGCGATGGCGGCGGTGAAGTCGCCGAGCTCGACCGCGCGCGCCACCGCTTGCACCGTCGACAGCGTGGCCTCGGTGCGGGCGTTGGGGAAGCGCCGATTGAGATACCGCTGACATTGACCGAGCGCCTGCGGGTGCGAGTAGATCGCTCGGATCTCCGATGTGTCGGCGTTGGGCGCAACGATCAGGCAATGTTCAATCGGGATCACGAGCTCGTCGCAGATGTTGAGATCGAGTTGATGGATGAGCAGGTCATGCGTCTCGCCGACGGCGCCGGCGAGCGAGTTCTCGAAGGGCACGATGGCAACATCGGCACCGCCCTGGGCGGCTGCCTCGGCCGAAGCGGTGATGCTGGGAAACGGGATGAACTCGGAGCGGGCGTGTTCTCGGGCAAAGAGGACGGCCGCCTGCTCGGTGAAGGTGCCCGGCGGTCCGAGGTAGGCGATGCGGAGGGGGTCGGTCTTGGCGTCGGGCATCTGGCTACGCTTCTCCGGTCAGGGCGGTGCGCAGACCTGACTCATGCTGAGGCTGGGTCACCGCGATGACGATGTCGCCAGGCTGGATCATGGTGTTTGGTCCCGGAATCTCCGGTTCGTCGTCGTCGCGGATGATGAGGGCCAGCAGGGTATGCGAGGGCAGGTTGAGATCGCGCACCTGACACCCGACAGCCGGCGCGAGTTGGGGAATCACGAGCTCGGCCAGGACAAAGGCCGACGACCTGAGCTGTGTCAGGCGCGAGAGTCCCGCGCTGACCTCTTGCTCGATCGCGCTGACGATTGCCGTGGTGGCTGAGATGGTGTTGTGGAATCCCAGGGCGCGGAAAATGCGCTCGTTGCGTGGATCATTAATTCGGGCGATCACCTTGGGCACATTGAAGCGCGTCTGGGCGGTCTGTGCGACGGCCAGGTTGACCTGATCGCGGCCGGTGCAGGCGACGACGACGTCGGCGCGGTTCATGCCGGCGGCTCGCTGGACATGGATTTCGGCGCCGTCGCCTAGCAGGGCGACCTCGCCGAGTTCGTTGTTGAGTGACCAGGCAGTGTTGCCGTCGCGCTCAACGATGCAGACCTCGTGGCCCATCTGGATCAGGTCACGGGCCGCGCCGCGCCCGACCTTGCCACCGCCGACGAGGATGACGTACATGACTACGTGGCGGCCCCATTCGATTCGTCTTGGCCGAAGGCGGCTTCGCGCACCATCTGATCGAGGATGGTGGTGGGATTGACGACGTTGATCCCGAGTTGGCGATAGACCTCGGCACGCTCCGGGTCGTAGATGCGCGCCACGACCCTCGGCGCGTTGTGGATGTGCCTTGCGACTTGCACAGCCATGGCGTTGCGATTGTCGCCGTTGGCCAGGGCGAGGAAGACTTCAGCGCGCGGGACGCCAGCGGCCTGCTGTACTTCAACGTCTTCGCCGGCTCCGACAATGGTCGAGCCACGGAAGTCCTCATCGAGCCAATTGAAGGCGGCGGCGTCGATATCGATCACGGTGACCTGGTGTCCCTCGCGGTCAAGTTCCTGGGCGAGAGTGGACCCCAGTCGTCCGCAGCCCATGATGACGACACGCATGGAAATCGGGACCGTTTCCGTTGTGGCTCAGCGACCGACGAACTCGTGTGGGACCGGCGGTGCGTGGCTCAGCGCGGGCTCGCGCACGACGACGACTTCGCAGGGCGCGTGCGAGAGAATGTAATCGGCGGTGTGGCCGAGGTCGATGCCTGCGCCTGCGCCGCGCACCAAGGCGGTCTGCTCGCCGCTGCCGCCGAACACGGTGTTGGCGTGCGAGACGCCGAGTACGACCAGATCGATTCGTTCGGTGGCCGCAAGATCGACCACGGCGGGGCCGGCGTTGCGGGCTTGCAGCAATATGGCCTCGCAGGTGACCTTGGCCTGTTTGGCGGCGGCTTCCGCCTCAGCGAGGCAAGCCTCGCCCTGGGCAGACTGCTGGGGTAGATCGCAGTCGACGGGATAGGCGCGATCGACTTCGACCACGTAGATCGGCATGACCCGCGACTTGCGGCGGTCGATTCTGGCCAGGTGGAGGGCGACGTCCAATCCTCGGCGAGCTTCCCGCGAGCGATCGAAGGGCACGAGGACGGTGATGCCGGCCATTTGCGTAGCGTATTCGCTGACCCGCGCTCATGCGTCGACGAGCGGTGAGGTCAATAGGCGTATTTCGGTTGCTCCCGTACGACGTGCGAACCGTGGTCATCCAGTTGTTCGAGCCAGGCGTGCAGTCGACCGTTCTCGATCTCAATGAACCCCAACGTGCCTAGCCTGGTGTCGAGATTGCGGGGATACATCGGACTGCCGGGATTGATGATGAGGACGCCTCGGATCGTCTCGATCGATGCGACATGGGTGTCGCCGTGGACAACGACGTGCTGCGGCGCTCCGAAGTAGTGGTCCATCATCGATTCCACCGTGCGGTAGGGCGGCCACTCGGGCAGGGCCATGTCGTGGGTAAGACCGAAGCGAAAGCCTTCGAACTCCAACGACCAAGCCTCGCGCAGACGCGGATCTTCCGGCTGCACCGGGCGTCCGCCGGAGCCGTCGTCCCCGTTGCCTCGCGCGACGTAGATCGGTGCAACCTGCTCCAGCTTGTCAATCAGGGCGATGTCGTGGATGTCGCCGCCGTGCAGCAGGACATCGGCGGTCTTGATCCGATCCCAGAGCTGCGGCCAGAGTTCGGTGCCTGCTTCGGGGACGTGTGTGTCGGAAATCAGACCGATGCGCATGATTGGTAGCCTAGCGTGACCTGCAGCGCGCTGGTGCTTGCGTGAGATGCGCGCTGCTCAGGGAATGGTGGAGCAGGGAGTAGGGCGTGCTCGCACGACGGGTTGAGCGGCTCGCGAATGAGGGCTGGTTGCGATGGCTGGTGCTCGCCGGCCTGGTTGCCCTGGCGATGGTCGCGGCCTACATCTGTCGGGTCGACGAGGACGTGTCGTTTCAGGCCGGGACGGGCGTCCTGCCGCCCACGGATATCCGCGTGGCCATGATCACACATGGCGGGATTGGCGACCCGTTCTGGGACGAGGTAGCAGCAGGCGCATTCGCGGCCCAGCGCGAGTTCGGGATCGAGTTGCTGTACGACGGCGACGGCAACGTCAACGAACAGGTGCGGCTGGTCGACAACGCGGTGGCGCTGGGCTACGACGTGCTCATCGTGTCACTGGCCGATCCGGATGCCCTGGAGGAGTCGATCCGTTCGGCGGTCGCTGCGGGCCTGTTGGTGATGTCGATCAACTCAGGCGAGGAACGCGGTCGTGAGTTCGGCGCGGTCACGCACTTCGGGCAGCCCGACGGCGTCGCGGGGCTGGGCGCCGGAGAACGCCTGGTGCTGGCCGGGGTGAGCAAACTGTTGTGCGTGATCCATGAGGCGGGCAACATAGGCCTGGAATCGCGTTGCGCGAACGCCGGTCTGGCTATGGAGGCGGCCGGCGGCTCGATGCAGCGGCTGTTTGTGACCGGCACGGCGGACCGCGTTTCGACCACCGGAGAGATTGCCAACCTGCTGCAGGCAGATCCAAGCATCGATGGCATCCTCGCGCTCAACTCGAGCATCGCTGAGCTGGCGATGGCCGCGATTGAATCGTCCGGATCGTCGGCGAGACTGGCGACGTTCGACGTGTCCCCCGCCATTCTTGAAGCGATCGAAGCCGGTGATGTCCTGTTCGCGGTGGACCAGCAAGCGTACTTGCAGGGATTTCTGCCAATCGCGTTTGCCTACTTCCGCTCCCTGGACAGCGATGCGGCGACGCGAGGGATCCTGGCGGGGCTGGAGCGATGGGCGGCGTCGGGACGTTTGGTGACCGGGCCAGGATTCGTCGACAAGTCGAATGTCCGGCGATTCCCGCAGTTGGGTGGTGATTGATGCGGCGCTTGCGGTTGCCGGTGTTGGTTCTGACATTGTGCGCGGTCGGCGTGGTAGTTGCAGGCTGTGCGGATGCGGCTCGGGAACGGCTCGGTCTTGGTCTGGCGCCGCCGATGTCGGTGGCGATGATTGTGCATGGGGCGGAAGGCGATCCGTTCTGGGAGGAAATCAGGGCCGGCGCGGAAGACGCCGCCAGAACGTTCGACGTGAATCTCTATTGGCGTTCGACGCCAGACAGCGAACAACGGGTCCGCTTGATCGACGAGGCGGTGCAGCAAGGTTTTGACGTGCTGGTCGTGACGTTGTCGGATCCGGAGGCGATGTCCGACGTGGTCCGCGAAGCGGTGGTCATTGGCCTGACGGTGTTCGTGGTCAATGTCGGGGACACCGCAGGAGCCGAACTGGGCGTGGACTCGTACTTCGGCCAGGTGGAAACGGTCGCGGGGTTGGCAGTGGGTGATCGCCTTGCGGAAGGCGGATCGTCGCATCTGCTCTGCGTTCGACATGAGGCGACCAACGTGGCTCTGGAAACGCGCTGCAATCGGGCTGGCTCAAGGACCGGTCAGTGGACTGACCTGGTCGTTGATCCGGCGGGTGACGTGGAGGATCGAATCAGTTCGGCGTTGACGAACGATCCGACCATCGACTCGGTCTTGACAATGAACACGCTGGTCATGAACGCGGCCTCGTCCGCGATCGAGGAGGTCCGCGCGTCACGACCCCAGGGCAGACCGGTGTTGCACGCCGTGTTCGAGTTGAACGACGAGGTCTTGGATGCCATCGAGGACGGACGGGTGGAGTTCGCCGTGGATCAGCAACCCTATCTGCAGGGCTATCTACCAGTCGCATACGCTCGCCTGGTCCAGTACTCCGAGCTGACCCAGGGCGATGAGCTGGCAGACGCGATGCTGCAGTGGATCGCGGGTCGCGGAGTGTTGCTCGGACCGGGATTCGTCGACATCAACAACGTGCAGCGCGTACGCGAAGCGACGCACCGGACCGGCGCGAGCGTGATCGCCGGCGATCAGTCGAACGAGTAATCTGCGAGCATCCGCCCAGGGAAAGGCGAATCGGTGTCACTGTTGCAGCTACCCGCGTTTGGCAAGGAGCGACCGTGGGTGCGAACGGCGGTGCTGCGCCCGGAGCTGGGTTCTCTGGTCGCGGCGGCGTTGCTGTTCATCTTCTTCAGCATCGCGAGTTCAGGCGCAATGGTGGAGATTCCGACCATCGCGCGGGTGCTCGATACGGCCTGGCCGTACGGGATCATCGCCGTCGCCGTCGGGCTGTTGATGATCAGCGGCGAGTTCGACCTGTCGGCCGGTGTAATGGTCGGTACGGCCGGGGCGTTGCTGGGGATCATGGCGACCGAGTGGGGGATGAACCTCTGGCTGGCGCTGGTGCTCTCATTGGGGGTCTGTCTCGCGCTCGGGCTCTGGAACGGCGTGATCGTCGTGTGGACAGGGCTGCCCTCCTTCGTCGTCACGCTGGGCACCTTCTTCGGGCTGCGCGGCGCGAACGTCGCACTGTCGAAGTACTTCACCGGTGATGCGCTGATCGAGAACATCGACGAGGCGGCCGGGTTCGACTCGCTGCACGCGATCGTGGCGACGGTGTTCGGTACGGCGCCGTCGGACTTCCGCATCTCGCTGCTGTGGTGGGGCGGATTCACACTGATCGCGACGTGGATCCTGTGGCGGACCAAGATCGGCAATTGGATCTTCGCGACCGGCGGCGATCGCGAGGCGGCGCGCGCCGTCGGGGTTCCGGTCAACGGCACGAAGATCGGCCTGTTCATGTTGACTGCCGGCGCGGCCTGGTTCGTGGGCGTCAGCAACGCCGTGCGCTACACATCGGTGCAGGCTGGTCAGGGCGTGGGCGCGGAGTTCTTCTACATCATCGCGGCCGTGGTGGGCGGCTGTCGCATGGCCGGCGGCTACGGATCGGCGGTCGGTCCGGCGATCGGCGCGTTGATCTGGGGCATCGCATTCGTGGGGATTCCGCATGCCGGTTGGAACTCCGACTGGCGCTGGGCGTTCCTGGGGGTGCTGCTGCTGGTGTCGACGCTGATCAACCACGTCGTGGGCGAACGCGTGCGCACGGTGCGTTCCGGTTAGATGCCGCAAGTCGGCAAGTTGGAGCATGACATGGCAACCGAGCAGATATCCGAACAAGACGACGGCGCGGCGCCGCCGACTGAGCGACAGGATGTGCCGGTCATGGAGGTGCGCGGGCTGGGCCGGCAGTTCGGGGCGGTGACAGCGCTGCAGGATGTCAATGTGGCGCTGCGCGCAGGTGAGGTGACCTGCGTCGTCGGAGACAACGGGGCCGGCAAATCGGTTTTCATCAAGATGCTCTGCGGCTTGATTCGGCCCAGCGAAGGAGAAATCCTGCTCGATGGCACGCCCACCGAGTTCGGCTCCCCTCGCCAGGCGCGCTCGCAGGGAATTGTGGCGGTCTACCAGGATCTGGCGATCTCGCCGCTGATGTCGCTGTGGCGCAACTTCTTCATGGGAGCGGAGCCGGTCAAGGGATGGGGAATATTCCAGCGCTTCGATGTCGCCTACGCCAAGGAGGCGATGCAGTCCGAGCTCGAGAAGCTGGGCGTTGATCTGGGCGATCCCGATCGCGCAGCGCACACTTTGTCGGGCGGAGAGCGCCAAGGTCTGGCCATTGCTCGGGCGCTGTACTACGGCGCGCGCGTGTTGATCCTCGACGAGCCGACTTCGGCGCTGGGTGTGCGCCAATCGGGCGCCGTGCTTCGTCTGATTCGGCGTGCAGCGCAGCGCGGAACGGCGGTCGTCCTCGTGACACCGAAGCCACAGCACGCATTTTGGGTGGGTGATCGATTCCTGGTGTTCCAGCGCGGGCGCCTGGTTGAGGATCGGCGCAGCGAAACGCTGACGCTTGAGAGCCTGTCATACCTCATGGCCGGTGGTGGCGAGGTGGACGAGTTGGAGACGGCGATTGCGACTGCCTAGGGAACCGGAAGCGGGCTGCTGCAGCGCGATACACTGCGCTTGAACAGGAGTGAAGGGAGCCACATGGTCGTAGAGGCGGCGACGCGAACTGTCAAAGAAGGCTTGGCCCAGATGCTCAAGGGTGGCGTCATCATGGATGTTGTTACGCCTGAGCATGCCAAAATCGCAGAGGAGGCTGGAGCATGCTCAGTAATGGCGTTGGAGCGAGTGCCGTCTGACATTCGCTCGGCTGGTGGCGTGGCGAGGATGTCCGATCCGGCGCTGATTCAAGGGATTATGGACGCGGTGTCGATTCCTGTGATGGCCAAGGTGCGGATTGGTCACTTCGTCGAAGCCTCGATTCTCCAAGCGATGGGGGTTGACTTCGTTGACGAGTCAGAGGTGTTGACGCCGGCAGACGAAGTGTTTCACATCGATAAACATGGCTTCGCAGTTCCGTTCGTGTGTGGCTGCCGAGATTTGGGCGAGGCACTGCGTCGAATCGCGGAAGGTGCGGCGATGATCCGGACCAAGGGAGAGGCCGGGACCGGCAACATCGTCGAAGCGGTGCGCCATATGCGGTCCGTGCAAGGCTCGATCAAGGAGCTGCAGGCAGTCGGTGAGGAAGAGTTGGTCCCGTACGCGCGGGACATTGGCGCTCCCGTCGAACTGCTACGCGAGACTCGTGAGAACGGTCGCTTGCCTGTCGTGAACTTCGCCGCTGGCGGCGTAGCAACGCCGGCGGATGCCGCGTTGATGATGCGGCTGGGGGCAGAAGGCGTGTTTGTCGGAAGCGGAATCTTCAAGTCGGAGGATCCGGCGCAGATGGCGAATGCCATTGTTCGAGCCGTCACCCACTACAACGACGACGGAATCCTGGCCGAAACTTCGACGAACCTGCCCCCGGCTATGCGAGGTCTCGAGATTAGCGAGATCCCCGAGCCAGAGCTGTTAGCGAAACGAGGCCTGTAGGTGACCAGCCATTCGTCAACGCAGCCATAATGGCACCGTGAGGGACTTCGCACTGACGGACAGCGCTCCGACGGTCATCGGTGTGTTAGCCCTACAGGGAGACTTTGCCGAGCATTCGGCATCGGTACGCCGAGCTGGCGCGTTGCCGCTAGAAGTTCGAACCAATGCCGAGTTGCAACAGGTTCACGGCTTGATTGTTCCGGGAGGAGAGAGCACCACGATCGCACGGCTCCTTATCGCGTACAACCTGCGTGAGCCGCTCCTGGCAAGGGCAGCTGAGGGGATGCCGATTTGGGGGACATGTGCGGGCGCAATCCTGCTGGCCACGAAAATCGTGACACTGGATCGACCCGGCTTACATCTGTTTCCGATGACAGTGGAGCGCAACGCATTTGGGCGACAGGTCGATTCGTTCGAGGCTGACCTTGATCCAGGCGCACTTGGGGGCGACGGTCCTCTTCATGCTGTATTCATTCGCGCTCCAAGGATTTGCGACGTGGGAGACGGCGTGGAGGTGCTTCTGCGGTTGGGCTTGCCCTTCAGGTTCGAGCCTGTAGCGGTGCAGTACAAATCGCTGCTGGCCACGACCTTCCATCCCGAGTTGACCGATGACTGGCGACTCCACCGCCACTTCATCAGAATGTGCAGTCGCTACGCCGGCCGAGAGTGCAGGTTCTCGGACCGGGCGTAGAGGCAGGATTGCTCGATGAATGACTTGACGTCGGCGGTGCATAGCGACGATCTGGCGGCGCTGCTGACAACGCTGCCGGAAGGCATTCGCCGAGCAGTAGTAGAACATGGCGACGAGGACAATCTGCTGGAGATTGTGCTCGACCTTGGTCGTCCCCCGTATGCGCGGTTCCTCGAGGATGAGCTTGAGTTGCGTGCGTCGGAGGTGACCGAGGCGGAACTGCAGATGGTGATGTCGGGGCTGGGCGATTTCGGTAAGGACAACCGCGCCGGCATTCCACGGACGCTGCATCGGATTGCCTGCATACGTAATCGGCGGCAGGATGTCGTGGGCCTGACGATGCGCGTGGGCCGAGCCGTGTCAGGGTCGGTCTCGGTGATCGAGGACTTCGTTCAGGCCGGGGCCTCAATCCTGCTGCTGGGGCGTCCGGGGGTCGGCAAGACGACGATTCTGCGCGAAGCGGCGCGGGTGTTGGCCGAGCAGGGGAAACGCGTGATCATCGTCGACACCTCGAACGAGATCGGCGGAGATGGGGACATCCCGCATTCGGGCATCGGGCGGGCCCGTCGGATGCAGGTGGAGCGGCCGGAGTTGCAGCATTCGGTGATGGTTGAAGCGGTCGAGAATCACATGCCTGAGGTGATCGTGATCGACGAGATTGGCACGGAGCTGGAGGCCCAGGCGGCGCGGACCATTGCCGAACGCGGGGTACAGCTGGTCGCGACCGCGCACGGGAACACGCTGGCCAACCTGATGCTCAATCCGACGCTCGTGGACCTGATCGGTGGGATTCAGACGGTCACCCTGTCGGACGAGGAAGCGCGGCGCCGAGGCACGCGCAAATCGGTACTCGAGCGCAAGGCTCCGCCGACCTTCGAGGCGCTGGTGGAGATTCAGTCGTTCACCCGTGTGGCCCTGCACTCGGACATCGGCACCACGGTCGACGCATTGTTGCGTGGCGAATCGGTCGCGGCGGAGATCCGCGAAGTGGACGATGATGGTGCGGTCCACACGTCAACTGATTCCGTCGATGCAATGGTCTCCGACGATTCCTGGACGGGATTCGAAGCGTCAACGAATGACTTCCTGTCGCGGGCGTTCGGGGCGCAGACGGGTCCGCGCAGCGGACCGTCGTTCGGGAACGGCTCGGCGCATGAGGCTCCGCTCAGGCGTCGTACTGCTTCACGCGGACGGACCGCGTCGACTGGCCCGCATCAGAAGATCTATCCGTTGGGCGTGTCGCTGTCGCGGCTGCGTGAAGCGATCCGTGAGACCGGCGCGAACGTCTCAATCGCGGAGCGGGTCGAGGAGGCGGACGTGCTGTTGACGCTGCGGACCGCGTTCCGGCGTCGGCCGCCGGAGCTGCGCCTGGCCGAGTCGCGACGATTACCGGTCGTGGTGCTGAAGCACAACACCGTGTTGCAAATGGAGAAGAGCCTGCGGGCGCTGTCAAAAGGTTCGGCGCCGAACGACGCCGTGACGGCCGCACTGTCTGAAGCTGAAGAGGCGATTTCGCAGATTCATTCCGGTAGGCAGTCGGCGGTCGATTTGACGCCGCAAAACCCTTACATCCGCAAGCTGCAACATCAACTGGCGAGCGATCAGGCGCTGGAGTCGGTGAGCAAGGGTCGGGAACCGTATCGCCGGGTACGCATCCATGGCGGCTGAACGGGGGAGGGGAGTATTTCTCACCGTCGAAGGCGGGGACGGCGCCGGCAAAACCACGCTCGCGAGATCATTGGCCCAATCCCTCAGGGCATCCGGACACCCGGTTCGTCTGACCTTGGAGCCGGGGGGAACCTTGCTGGGGACACGTCTGCGATCGCTGGTGCTCGATCCGGAACTGGAGATGAGCGATTGGGTAGAGACGTGGCTGTTCCTGGCGGCGCGGGCGTCGCACGTTCACGACGTCCTGTTCCCGGCGCTCAAGGCCGGGGAACTGGTGCTGAGTGATCGCTACACCGACTCGACACTGGCGTACCAGGGATACGGTCGCGGGCTCGATCTCGACCGATTGCGGCGGCTGAATGCGGAAGCGACAGAGAGGCTCGCACCGGACTTGACGCTGCTACTGGACATTGGGCCAGAGGCGGGTCTCGCGCGGACCCGCGCGCGATCGTCCGAAGGCGACCGAATCGGCGACGCGGATCTGGCGTTCCACAGACGAGTCAATGCGGGGTTCCGGTCGCTCGCTTCAGAGGATGTGGAACGGATCCGGACCATCGATGCCTCGCGCGAGGCAGCGGATGTGTTGACAGATGCGTTGCAGATTGTGAATCACTGGTTGGATGGACGCAAAGGCGCCTCATAGAATGTTCGCCGATGACTACTGAGACATGGCCAGAACGCTCTGAAGCGATCGAGCCCCTGGGTCCCGTGACGGTGCGGGTACCCGCGTCGTCGGCCAACCTTGGCCCCGGGTTCGACGCAGCCGGCGTGGCGTTGCAGCTGTACGCGACAGTGACGGTGTCGATTGCCTCGGGTCTCGAAGGAGAACGCTCGCCGATGTCCCGGCACGTGCGCAAGGCAGTACGCGAGGTCTATCGCGAGCTGGACATGGCTCGCCCGGACGCTGAGGACATCGACGTTGCGGTGGAGGCGGAGTTCCCGCTCGGCCGGGGACTGGGCGCGAGCGCGGCCTGTCGTGGCGCTGGTCTGGTCGCGGCGAACGCCTTGCTTGGCCATCCGTTGTCGGAGCATCGGGTGCTGGAAATCGGCTCGGACCTCGAAGGACATGCCGACAACATGGCTCCGGCGCTGTTCGGCGGATGCCAGATTGTGGCGATGAAGGGGCAGTCCGTGACCCGTGTATCGCTGCCCGTTGCCGATGGCGTTCGCTTCGTGGGTTTTACGCCCAGCTTCAACATGTCGACGAAAAAGGGTCGGAAGCTGTTGCCGGACGAGCTGTCGCGCAAGGATGCGGTGCACAACTCCTGCCGCGCGGCTCTGCTCGTCGCGGCGCTGACGACGGGATCGTGGGAGGCGCTGAAGACCGCCGTCGACGACCGGTTGCATCAGATTCCGCGGTCGAAGCTGTTCCCAACGATGTTTGAGCTGTTCGAGGCAGCGGAATCGGCCGGAGCCTACGCGGCCTATCTGTCGGGCGGAGGCTCGACGTTGATGGCGTTGACCAGCGAGGAACAGGCGGACGATGTACGCGAGGCCTGGATCTCGGCGGCGGCAGAGCGGGATATCACGGGCGAGGGTTTCGTGACCGGGATCGATGCCGGCGGGGCTCAGGTGCTGTGACGGTCGTACAGAAATACGGCGGCACTTCAGTCGGATCAGTTGAACGCTTGCGGAATGTTGCACATCGCGTCGCGTCGCGTGCGGTTGACGGCGAGCAGGTCGCGGTTGTCGTCTCGGCGATGGGCAAGAGCACGGACGAGCTGCTGGCGCTGGCGCGCGACGTGAATCCTCGGCCGCCGCGGCGGGAGACCGACCTGCTGATGGCGACCGGCGAAATGGTCTCGAGCGCGCTGCTGGCGATGGCGCTGGGAGACCTGGGCTGTCCCGCGGTGGCATTGACCGGCGCGCAGGCCGGCGTGTTCACCGATGAGACCTTTGGCCGCGCCCGGATTCGGGGGATCGACACCTGGCGGATCGAGGAGGAGTTCGCGGCCGGCAATGTGGTCGTGGTGGCGGGGTTCCAGGGGCAGAGCCCGCAAGGCGACTATGTGACGCTGGGCCGGGGCGGCTCCGATACGTCGGCGGTGGCCCTCGGCGCGGCGCTGAAGGCGTCGCAGGTTGAGATCTACACCGATGTGCAGGGCATCTACACGACCGACCCGCGAATCGAACCGCAGGCGCGTTGCCTCAAGGACATCGCGGCCGAGGAGATGCTGGAGGCTGCGCAGCAGGGCGCAGGCGTGATGCACCCGCGGGCGGTCGAGTTGGGGCTGTTGTACGAGATACCAATCCTGGTGGCCTCGTCGCAATCGGAGTTCGGCTCCGGCGGCGGGACCATCATTCGCAGGGAGGTTCTGATGGAGCCCGAGAACAGGGTGCGCACGATCGCGCTGGACCGCGACGTCGCCTCGGTGACGTTGCGTCATGTGCCCGATCGGCCGGGTATTGCGGCGCAGATCTTCGGACCATTGGCCGACGCGGGTATATCTGTGGACACGATCGTCCAGAACGCATCGGAGCTGCAACTCACCGACCTGACGTTCACGGTGACCGACGACGACTGGGAACGAACGCAGGAGATCAGTAAACCGCTCGCCGCCGATCTGGGCGCGGCCGACGTGCTGTTCAATCACGACCTGGTCAAGGTGTCGCTGATCGGGACGGGGATGCAGTCCGGCCCGGGTTACGCGGCGACGATGTTCCGCTCGCTCTCCGAGGCGGGGATCAACATTGAGCTGATCACGACCTCGGAGATTCGGATTACATGTCTCGTCAACGTGGACCGCGGTGAAGAGGCGGTCCGGGTGCTGCACTCGGCGTTTGAGTTGGATCAGGAGATTTAGCAACCACCCGCGGCAATCGGCAATTCCGTAGGGGCAGTCCTTGTGGCTGCCCGTTTCTGTCGGTCGGACTTCGCCCGGATGGGCTTCACGAAGAGACGCGTGTCGATGCATCCGCCGCGCGCTTTTGGAACAGCTATTCTGTTCGAATCAGCAACATGACACCTTGGAAGTGAGCAAATGTGGCATCCACATTCCACCTCCTTCCTGTTGGCATGTGGATGCGTTCGGACTCCAGGACAGCGCGGCTTCAATCTCTACTGAGTGGTTCACTGGAGCGAGGATGAAGTCTGATGTTCGCTCATCTGCATACGCACACCGAGTACTCGGAGTTGGATGGGCTTTCCAAGATTCCGGCGCTGGTGGATCGGGCGAGAGGCCTGGGTCAGGATTCCCTGGCGATCACCGACCACGGCAACCTGTATGGGGCCGTGGAGTTCTATCAGGCCTGTGAGAGCGAAGGCCTGCGCCCAATCCTGGGGATGGAGGCGTACGTTGCCCCGGGTATCCGCACGGATCGCTCGGACGGCCGCGAGGCGGCGTCCAACTCGTTTCACCTGGTCTTGCTGGCGCAGAACCAGGTCGGCTGGCGCAACCTGATCCAACTCTCGACGCGCGGGCATCTTGAAGGTTTCTACTACCGACCGCGGATCGACCGCGAGTTGCTCTCCACATACTCCGAGGGGATCATCGCGCTCTCCGGCTGTCCTTCGTCGGAGCTGCAACGCGCGCTGATACGTGAGGACTTCCAGGAGGCCGAGCGGATTGTCGAGTGGTACCGCGAGGTCTTCGACGACCGTTACTACTTCGAGATCCAGCGGCACGAGGCGTTGCCCCAGTTTGAGCCGATGCTGGAACACACCGTCAGGATGGCCCGCGACCTGGACGTGCCTCTCGTCGCGACCCAGGACGCGCACTACTGCGAGCCGGGCGATCACGACGCGCATGATCTGCTGCTGTGCATCGGCACTAACGCGGTTCGGACGGATGAGAAGCGCTTCCGGTTTGACGGAGAGGATTTCTACCTCACGTCCGAGCAGTACATGCTGGACAACTTCAGCGATCTGCAGGAGGCGGTGACGAATACTCAGCTCGTCGCGGAACGTTGCGATGTCAAGCTGGAGTTTGACCGTCTACGCCTGCCACAGCCGGACATCCCCGAGGGCATGACGGCCCTGGAACACCTATCTGATATCGCCTACCGCGGCCTGGATCAGCGTTACGGGGCACCGCCTCAGGGTCATCGCGATCGACTGGCATACGAGCTGCACGTGATCGAGGAGACCGGCTTTGCCGAGTACTTCTTGATCGTGATGGACTTCGCCCACTTCGCGAAGAATCGCGGGATCGCGAGAGCGGTGCGCGGGTCTGCGGCGGCGAGCCTGGTCTTGTACTGCCTCGATATCACCGACATCGATCCGATGGAGTACGACCTGGTGTTTGAGCGCTTCCTCAACCTGGAACGCCGGGAAATGCCCGATATCGACATGGATTTCGCCGATAATCGGCGCGATGAAGTGATCCGCTACGTCGCCGAGAAGTACGGGCATGATCGCGTGGCGCAGATCATCACCTTTGGCACGCTGGGAGCGAAGGCGGCGATCCGCGACTCGGGTCGCGCGTTGGGCGTGCCGCTTGGCGACACCGATCGTGTGGCCAGGATGGTGCCGAACCAGCTCAACATCTCGGTGGCGGATGCGATTGCACAGTCGCAGGATTTGCAGGCGGCGCAGCAGGACGATCCGACGGTCGCCGAGTTGTTGTCCTACGCGCAGCGGCTGAACGGGGTGGTGCGCAACACCTCAACCCACGCGGCTGGGGTCGTGATCTCACAGGAGCCGCTGGCCGAGAATGTGCCGCTCCGGCGACCGGTGAACGAGTCGTCGGACGACGTCTTCATCCCGATGACGCAGTGGGGGATGGACGAGGTAGCGGCGGTCGGCCTGTTGAAGATGGATTTCCTCGGTCTGACGAACCTGACGATCCTTGAGGAGGCGGTGGCCCTGGTCCGCGAGCACGAGGGCGTTGAGGTCGACTATCTCAATCTGCCGGACGGTGATCCGGCGACGTACGAACGGCTGGCGACCGGCGACACATTCGGTGTGTTCCAGCTGGAGTCAGGCGG
The DNA here is from genome assembly GCA_965208665.1 of Dehalococcoidia bacterium. GTDB lineage: Bacteria > Chloroflexota > Dehalococcoidia > Bin125 > Bin125 > Bin125. Next base: position 1,124,315 of record CBDBPH010000001.1, on the reverse strand, counting down.
AATGCGGCGGGTCGTGGAAGACCTGAAACCGACGTCGATTCGAGATCTGGCGGCGCTGTTGGCTCTGTATCGCCCCGGGCCGATGGAGCACATCCCCCGCTTCATTGAAAGCAAGCACGGGCGCGTCGGTGTGTCGTATCCGCACGACGACCTCGGAGAGGTCCTTGACGATACGTACGGCGTGATCGTCTACCAGGATCAGGTGTTGCACATCGCGCGCAAGTTCGCCGGCTACACCCTGGGGCAGGCGGACATCATGCGGAAGGCGATGGGCAAGAAGATCGCTTCGGTGATGGAGGGCGAACGGGGCAACTTCACCGAAGGAGCGCTGGCGAACGGGTACTCCGAGGGTGACGCACGGACGATCTTTGAGCTGATCGAGCCGTTCGCCGGCTATGCGTTCAACAAGGCGCACGCGGTCTCGTATGCGGCGATTGCGTATCAGACGGCCTGGTTCAAGGCGAACCACAAGGCGTCGTACATGGCGGCCGTGCTGCGGGCCGCCTCGGGTAACAGCGATCGAGTGCGGGAAGCGGCGGCGGAGTGCGGCCGGTTGGGGATTCCGCTGCTGCTGCCCGACGTGAATCGCTCCGAGGCGACGTTCACGCTGGAGAAGATGGCCGACGGCCGAAGCGCGATTCGTTTCGGCCTGGGGACAATCAAGAACGTCGGTCGAGCGGCGGTGGAGCCGTTGATCGAGGAGCGCAAGGAGAACGGCCCAATCGACAGCGCCAGCGATCTCGCCGAGCGGTTGGATACGAAGTCGATGAACCGTCGGGCGCTGGAGGCGCTGGCCAAGGCTGGAGCGTTCGATTCGATCGAGTCGCGCGGGGCGATGGTGGCGGCGGCGGAGGACATCATCAAACGGGCTCGCCGTGCGCAAGAGCTGCGCGACAGCGGTCAGACGTCGATGTTCGATCTGTTCGGCACGGAGGTCGAGACACCGACGCCGAGCGTCACGCTCGAGGAAGACATGGACGCGACGCCGCATGAGCAGTTGAACTGGGAACGCGAGTTGCTGGGCGCCTACGTCTCTGAGCACCCGCTGCAGGCGGCGACGCGGGCGCTGCAGGGTCGGGTCGATGCGCAGCTGTCGGAGCTGACCGAGGACATGGTCGGGAACAGGCAGACGGTGGCCGGACTGGTGGGCAGCGTGCGCTCGCTGACGACGCGGAAGGGCGATCCGTTTGCGGCGATCATGTTGGAGGATCTGTCCGGCACGGCCGAGGTTACGGTCTGGCCGGATCAATGGGCGCGGACCCGGGAGCTATGGCAGCCAAACCAGATCGTGATCGTGACGGTCAGCATCAGGGCCAGGATGGATCGGCTGACCCTGGCTGTGGAATCGGTCGAGCCGTGGAGCGAGCAGATGTCGTCCGCGCCAGCGCTGCAGACGCAGGCCGAGGCCGCGGCCGCATCGGCAGCCGGCGTGACGGTCCCGCCGATCAAGCAGGCGTCGCCGCCGCCCTGGATGCTGAAACCTCGGCAGCCACTGCCTGCACCGACTGCAGCCGCGGAACCGGCGCCGCTGCCGGTTTCGGCACCGGTCGGTGAAACCGCCGGTTCCGCCCTCTGGATCACGATCGATGAGTCGGGCGATGAGTCGGCCGATGTTGAGTTGATGGAGCAACTCGAGGGCGCTCTGACCGCGATGAAGATGATGCACGCCGGCCCAGACTTGGTGTATCTGCGCATTCGCGGCGGTGATCGGGTGGAAGTGCTGCGGTGCTCGGATGAGTGGCGGTTGCGGGCGAACGATCAGGTCGTGCAGATGGTTGGGAAGACGCTCGGCGAGCGAGGGAGCGCGACGATCGCCGAGCCGCCGGCATCACGGGCTCCGGCGGGTGACAGCGCGGCTGGGTTGTAAATGACGCACACGAATTCTATAGTGAACGCACGTTCGTCTGTTGCAATGTGTGTTGGGTCGATTGCCATGGGTCGGTATGGTTGTGAGGTATGTCCGAGGGATCGAGCGGAGCAATCTGATGCAGGTCGTGTTTTTCGAAGAGGTCGAGGGGACGGCGCTGGTCGGCGAGATCAAAGAGGTGAAGAACGGCTTCGCGCGGAACTACTTGCTGCCGCGCGGGCTGGCAGGTCCGACGACCAAGAACAACCTGGCCCGCGCCGAACGCCTGGCGCAGGCGGACGCCATACGGCAGGAGAAGCTGGACGGCGAGGCGAGTCCGGTCGCGCTGGCGATCGCCGGGGCGGAGATGACGTTCCAGGCTCGGGTCGGCGAGCAAGGCCGGCTATTCGGTTCGATCACGGCCCGCGACATCGCCGAGCGGCTGACGGAGATCGCGTCGGAGTCGGTGCCGGACGCGGCGATCGAGCATCGACAGGTGCTGCTGGCGCAGTCCCTGCGCACACTGGGAGCGGAGGATGTCCGCGTGCGGCTGACACGCAACGTCTCGGCTCAGGTACGCGTGATCGTCGAGCCGGACGCAGACAGCGTGGACTTGAGCTTCGCCGAGGTAGTGGCGGAAGTCGACGAAGCGGAAGCCGCGGAAGCAGCAGCCGAAGAGGCAGAAGAAGCGGAAGAGGCAGGACAGGTCGAAGCCGTCGAGGCCTAGCGTCGCCGGTTCGGACTGCTCTCCGAGAGGGGAGCAGCCGTGGTCTCTAGCGATCCCGCATACGACGAGTTGACGGACGAGTTCGGCCAAAACGGCCGGACGCGTGCGGCGCCGAGAGGCGTGCCGCAGGACCAGCCGGCCGAGCAGTCTGTCCTCGGTGCGATCCTCGCTGAGCCGGGCATCTACGAGCGACTGGCGGGGATGCTCGTCCCCGAAGACTTCATGGATCCGCGTCACCGTGCGATCTTCGCGGCGGTGCTGGCCGTCTTTGATCGCTACGAAGCGATCGACCAGATCACGGTGGCCGCGGAGTTGGGAGCCCAGAATCGGCTGTCGGAGGCCGGTGGACAGGCATATCTGAACCAGCTCGTCTACGAGTTGCCGGCGACCGTCGGGGCGGAGCACTACGCGCGACTGGTCCAGCGGGCGGCGACGTATCGTGACATGATCCGCGCCGCCGGCGAGATTGGTGAGCTTGCCTACGAGGCCGATCCCAACGTCGGCGAGTCGCTGACGCGCGCGGTGGAACTGCTCTACGGCATTCGCGGCGCCGATCGGCGTCAGGACTTCCGGTTGCTCCAGGATCTCCTGGGAGATGTCCTGAGTGATGGGTCGCAGGAGGACTCAGGAGTCCAGGGGCCGACTCGCACCGGTTTCCAGGATTTGGACGTGCTGCTGAACGAGGGCATGCACGGCTCGGACCTGGTCGTGCTGGCGGCTCGTCCATCGGTGGGCAAATCGGCGCTCGCGCTGACAATCGCTCGCAATGCGGCGCTCGGCCAGCAGTTGGCCGTGGCGATCTTTTCTCTCGAGATGTCGGCTGAGCAGGTCGCGTCGAGATTGGTCTCGGCCGAGTCGCGTGTGGAGAGCGGCCGGCTGCGTGTAGGTCGGCACACCGAGGAACAGGAAGGTCGCATCTCTCGAGCCATTGGGCTGCTGAGCGGGGCGGAGATCCACATCGATGACACGGCCGGACAGACGCTGGCCGAGATTCGGGCCAAGTCGCGAAATCTGCACACGAGGCTGCAGGAGCAGGCGCATCGACGCGGGAGCGGCCAGAACGGTCTGGGCTTGATCATTGTGGACCATATCCAGCTCGTGCATGGGTTTTCGCGAGCGCCGGCCGACACGAACCGAGTCAGCGAGATTTCGCTGATCTCGCGAACGCTGAAGGAGATCGCGCGCGAGCTGGAAATCCCGATCCTGGCTCTGTCGCAGCTCTCGCGTGCGGTGGAGCGACGCCATCCGCCGGTACCGCAACTCTCGGACCTGCGCGAGAGCGGCTCGATCGAGCAGGACGCCGACGTGGTGATCTTCATCTACCGCGAGGACATGTACGACCGTGAGGATTACCAGGATGATCTGGTCGCGGACGCGATTCACGGCGGCCAACACGAGGTCGCCCAACTGCTGGTGGCGAAGCATCGACATGGCGCGGTGGGTCGAGTTGATGTGCGCTTTGTGCCTGCGGTGGCCAAGTTCGAGGACTTCTATGCGCAGCCCGAACCGGGGATGGATGAGTTCTGATGACGTTCGACGGCTTCGCCTCTGGTGCGCCGGTGACGCCGCTGCCTCAGGCGTTGCTGCGCGATCTGGCGCCGTTGATGTCCGACCCGGCGGAGCTCATCGTGACGTTGTACACCGCTGACGGACTCTCCAGGGTGCGCCGATACCCGCGCCGTCTGTCAAGCAAAGACCTCCGGGAGACACGCGCGATGATTGAGGCGTTGGCCAACATGTGCGGGCAACGCGAGGTCAACGAGGCGTTTGCGGACGGACTCAACCTCGCGGTGGAGCGTGGCTCGTTGTTGCGGGCACGTGCGATCCAGGACGGCGTCTGGACGGAGTGGATTGCGCTCAACGACGCCGACGGCCGGAGGGCGCTGGAGTCCGCCTCGCTGCCGCCAGTCGCGCAGCCGGTGTACGGCCGTGAGCCCATCCACTCCTCGGTCCCCGAAATCTGGCAGAGTGCATTCGGGACCGTGATGCCGCCGATCCTGGCGGAAGAGGTCAAATCGGCGGAATCGCGCTTCGGCTTGGAGTGGTTACACGACGCGTTCGCCGAGGCGGCGGCGAACAACGTCCGCAACTGGCGATATGTCCAGGCCATCCTCGAGCGCTGGGACGCTTCGGGTCGAGACAAGGAGGGTCGCGATGGCGGAGATGCAACGGCTCGGTCCGCTGCTGGCGGGCTGGAATCGTCGCGCTACCGACACCTCTTCCGGGAGTGATACGGACGCGCCGGAGCGCGACGATTCGCTCTGGACGCCGGACGGTGAACCGCGCTGCGAAATCTGCGGTGGGGCCGGCTACGTCCGCGTCTCACGACCGGTTGGCGATCCGGACTTCGGCCGGGTTCAGCCGTGCGAATGTCGGCGAGCGGAGGAAGAAGCGCTCACCGCGGCGCGGCTGCAGCGGCTGAGTAATCTGGGACCATTGTCGGATGCTCGGCTGAGCGACGAAGAGGCATCGCAGGAACCGGCAGCATCGGCATGCGACTTCGCCGACAGCGACGACGAACCGGGCTGGCTGCTGCTGACCGGCGTTGCGGGCTCGGGACGCACGCGTCTGTCGGCGGAAATGGCGAATCGGCGGATCGCGGCCGGCCGACCCGCGCTGTACTTCGTCGCGGCCGACCTTCTGGATCGATTGCGGGCGGCGATGAATGCGCCCAGCGGCGGCGACCTCTCGTACGCGCTCCTGTTTGAGCACGTGCGCGACGCGGCATTCCTGATCCTGGACGATCTCGACTGCATCTCCCCGACCGACTGGGCTCGAGAGAAGCTGTTCCAACTGCTCAATCACCGGAGAAACAGCGGTTTGCGGACGGTGTTGGTCGCGGAGGCGGCGGATCTTTCTGCGATTGGACTGCAGTCGTTCTTGACGCTGGAGCTGCTGCGACTCGAGCTGGGACCGGCGCAGGCTGGCGGGCGGTATCGCGAGTTCGGCGGGATGACCGAGGAGGTGTTGTCGCAATACTCGTTCGACGGATTCCGCGAGCAAGGGCTGGGCGGCCGCGGTGACGCAGAGAATCTAGCGGTGTCGAAGCGGGCGGTGATGGACTGGACGGAAGAACCCGGCGGCTGGTTGACATTGATCGGAGGCACTGGTGTTGGCAAGACTCATCTGGCAGCGGCGGCAGCGAACGATCGGCTCGCCGCCGGTAACAGCGTCTGTTTTGCTGTGGTTCCCGAGCTGCTTGATGCCTTGCGGGCTTCGTACCGGGACGAGGGCGAAGCGTCGTTTGAGTCAATGTTCGCCCGACTCAAGGACGTGGACCTCTTGGTTCTCGACGACTTGGGTGCTCATCAGCCGACTGAGTGGGCGAGCGAGAAGCTCTACCAACTCTGCGCGTCCCGCTACCTCCGGCGGTCGCCGACGTTGATTACGACCAACGTGCCGCCCGAGAGCCTCGACCCACGACTGGCATCGCGGCTGCTCGACAGCCAGCGGGGTGTGGTCCATCACATCAAGGCGAAAGACTATCGGACCGATCAGCAGGCGGTGATAATCACTCAGTCCCGGCGTCGACCTCGGCGGAGGGGGTGAGCGAGCCTTCGATCCATTCCTCGCCGTCGGCCCAGACCTCTTTCTTCCAGATTGGAACGATGGCCTTGAGCCGGTCGATGCCGTAGTGGCAAGCCTCGATCCCCTCGCCTCGATGGGCTGAGGCAACCGCAACGGCGACCGAAGCCTCGCCGATCTCCAGACGTCCAATGCGGTGGTGCATGGCGATGTCGAGCACATCCCAGCGTTCCCGGATCTCGTCGGCAATCTGACGCATGACCTTGGTGGCCATCGCCGGGTAGGCGTCGTACTCGAGGAAATCGACATCGCGGCCGAGATTGTTGTTGCGGACGACCCCGAAAAAGAGCGAGACGGCCCCAGCCTCGGGCGAGAGGACGAGGTCGTGCAGTTCCGTCGGGTCGAGCTCGTCGCGCGTGATCTTGAACAGCGCGTCGCTATTCGAACCTCCGCTCACCGGCGGGATCAGAGCGACTTCGTCGCAGGAGGTGATTGGATGGTCGGCTGAGACGTACTCGGCGTTGACCGCGAACATGATCGAATCGCGCATCCCGTCGACGTGCGGGAATCGGTCGACGAACGCGTCCATGACCAGCGACGCGGTCAGCGGCTGTGGCAGGTCGCAGAGTTCGATCTGGCGCGCTCCACAGGTCTCGGCGAGGTTGGCGAAGAGTTGTACGGTGAGGCGCATGGATCCAGTCTATCGGCCGGTCGGTCTCGCGCTGGGCGCCCTGCAGGCCCTGATCGATGTCGCCTTGCCCCCACACTGTGCGTCGTGTGGAGCGGCCGGCGACCTGATTTGCGGCCCGTGTCGCGCACTCATGCAGCGTGCCGACGGCAAGCGTTGCCGCCACTGCTGGCTGACCTCGGAGTCGCCGGTCTGCCGAAACTGCCTGTCCAGGCCATTACCCCTGCGCGAGTTGCGCTCCGGATTCGTGTACGACGGACCGGCGCGCGCGGCCGTGCTGGCGCTGAAGCATCGCGGCGTCAAGGATCTGGCGCGGCTGTTGGTCGAAACAAGTGGAAAGATCGAGCCAGCCCGCGACATCGAGATGATCGTTCCGATTCCGATCCCGCTGTTGCGCAAGCGCCGACGCGGCGGCAATCAGGCGGAGCACCTGGCGCGGGTCGTGGCGGAACGGACACGGATGAGGCTGGAGACACGGGCGCTGCGTCGTCGAGGCTGGTGGGGTCCGAGACAGGCGCAGGCCAAGTCGCGCGTCGATCGGCGGAGCATCGTGACCAACGCCTTCGCCGCCGAGGAATCGCTCGTGAAGGGTCGTGGAGTGCTGCTGGTGGACGATGTGTCGACGACGACTTCGACGCTTTCAGAGGCGGCTCGGACGCTGCTCGCCGCCGGAGCGAGGGCCGTCGATGCCTGGACGGCGGCTCGGGCAGACTGAGATGTCGGGCAGTCGCAATTCAGAGTTCTGGCTTTGCTATCGGCCATTTGGTGATGACTGCGTTCCGGTTCGGATGGTCGACGAGGTGCGCGCCGCAGTGCTCCGAGACACGGCGGAGCGCGCGCAGGCGGCGGGATTCGATCGAGTGCGGGTGTTTTCGACCGAATCCATTGGCGACCTGTCTGTCCAGGAAACCACTGAGGAGCAACTGATCGGCGACATCGTGACAGCGGCGTCCGCCGATGTGAGTGGGCCGGTCTGCTACGCCGGTTCCGGCATGCCGGCGATGACCGTAGATGATTGGTCGTCGGTGCGTGAGGCGATCGAGTCAGGCGTGGCGACGGCCAACCGAATGTTCTCCTGCGACTGGATCGGGGTGCCCGCTGGCCGCTTGCTGAGTTGCGTGGCCGGCGAATCGGTTGACAACCGATTCGCGTTGCTGATCAGGGATGGCAGTGATGTACCAGTCGTGTCGTATGAGCGGTCGGCGCGTTCCGTACTGGACATCGACACACCGGCAGACGTAACGGTGTTGAAGGCTGCTGCGAGTGTGGGATCGCTGGAGATCGGCCAAGCGACAAGCGCCGCACTCGCGCGTCAGCCTGAGTTGGATGAGCCGGTCCAGTTGGCGTTCACGGTCTTCGACGTCATGACGCGGCAAGATGCCGAGCTCATGATCGCCGGACGAGTGAGCGGCTCGGACTGGGCGGCAGTAGATCGCGACACGTCCTGTCGGGTCAGGGTGTTGTCGGAGGAGCGCGGGCTACGATCGCGTCAGCGTCGCGCTCGGTCCCTGCTGGGTGAGCTGTATGAGTGGGCCGGGCAGGACGGGTTCTTGTTGGCGCTTGACGGCCTGGGCGATGCGACCCTCTGGGACACCCGCCCGTTTCTCTCTCATCTCGGTTGGGATGTCTCACGTTGCGACCGATTCTGGGCGGACCTCGGCCGCTGGGACGTGATCACGGATGAACGGTTGCGCGGATTGGTCTCGATGCTCCAGGACTCGGCCGTGATGATGGGCGGTCATTCGCTGGTCAGCGGCGGCGTGTTGGCCGGGATCGATGCCGCCTGGTCGCGCCTGGAGCTGGAGCGAGAGTTGTCTGGTTGACTTCGATTTCTTGACCGCGTGTAAGCTGAGATCGACTGTGGTTCGTGTGCTGCCGGGCGTCTGACCTGGCGGCGGCCCGATTTGCTCGGGTCTCCAGAACGCGAATGGGTGTGAGATGGCGTTGACGTTGGCCGGGGCTGCCCTGGACTCTGTGGATGCGGAGATCGCTTCCGCAATCGAGCGCGAGGCAGGCAGACAGCAGGACGGTCTCGAGCTGATTGCGTCCGAGAACTACCCGTCGGAGCCCGTACTGGCCGCGATGGGCTCGGTACTGACCAACAAGTACGCCGAGGGTTACCCGGGCAAGCGCTACTACGGCGGCTGCGAGTTCGTCGACATCGTGGAGGAGCTCGCGATCGAGCGGGCGAAGTCGCTGTTCGGCGCGGACCACGCAAACGTGCAGGCGCATTCCGGGACGCAGGCGAACATTGCCGCGTACTTCGCGTTGCTGTCGCCTGGCGACACGGCGATGGGTCTGGAACTCAATCACGGCGGCCACCTGACCCACGGTCTGCCGGTGAACATCTCCGGTCGCTGGTTCGAGTTCGTTTCCTACGGCGTCGACCAGGAGAGCGAGCGGATCGACTACGACGCAATGGCGGCGCAGGCACAGGAGCATCGGCCGAAGGTGATCGTGGTTGGCGCGACCGCCTATCCGCGGGTCTACGATTTCGCTCGCGCGGCCGAGATCGCAGAGTCGGTCGAGGCGGTGCTGGTCGTCGACATGGCTCACGTGGCCGGGCTGGTCGCAGGCGGTGTACATCCATCGCCGGTTCCGTATGCGCCGGTGATCACCACGACGACGCACAAGACGTTGCGCGGTCCGCGGTCGGCGTTGATCCTGACAAACGACGAAATGGCGCGACCGATCGATCGGGCGATCTTCCCGGGGACCTCGGGGGGGCCGCACATGCACACGATCGCGGCCAAAGCGGTCGCACTGAAAGAGGCGGCGAGGCCCGAGTTCGCAGCGTACGCAGCGCAGATCGTGTCCAACGCCCGGGCGCTGGCAGCGGGGCTGCAATCTGAGGGCTGGCGGCTCGTCTCCGGCGGCACGGACAATCACCTGGTGCTGCTTGACGTGGGCAGCAAGGGCCTGACCGGCAAGGCGGCCGAGACAGCGCTGGACTCAGCCGGGATCACGGTGAACAAGAACACGATCCCCTACGACACCCGTCGTCCGACCGTGACTTCGGGCATTCGCATCGGTACGCCGGCCCTGACGACTCGGGGGATGTGCGAGGATGAGATGTCCCGAGTCGCAAGCCTGATCGGTCGGGTGCTCGATCACATCGACAACGAAACTGAGCACGCCCGCGTCCGCGCGGAGGTGCAGGAGCTGGCGTCGGGCTTCCCGATTCCCGGCATCCAGAGCGTGACGACCTAGTTCCAGCCGACGGCGAGTCGGCGCAAATGGAGGAGCGATACGTGGGTACGGAATACGAGATCATGGTGGTGCTGCACCCGGACATCGTGGGTGAACAGGTGGAGGAGCGAATGGCGCACCTGCGCGGCACGCTGACTGAGCACGGTAACGACGTGACGGAAGTGATCGACTGGGGTCGGCGTCGGCTGGCCTATCCGATCAAGCAGTCGTACGAGGGGCACTATCTGATTGCCCACTTCGAGGGCGATACCGAGGCGCGTCGCGATGACCTGGAGCAGTCGTTGCTGATTGACGAGCAGGTGCTGCGCCATCTGATTGTGCGTCGCGACCACTAACCTGCGGAGACTTAACGTCGGGGAGCGAACTCATGGCAGGACTGAACAAGGTGATGTTGATCGGCAATCTGGGTGCCGATCCTGAGTTGAGATTCACGGCGAACGGTGCTGCGGTCGCAAACTTCCGGATTGCATGCAGCCGGTCCTATACGGACCGAGACGGTCAGCGGCAGGAAGTGACTGAATGGGTCTCCATTGTCGCCTGGCAGCGTCTGGCCGAACTGGTGGGTCAGTACCTCAGCAAGGGTCGTCCAGTGTATGTCGAAGGTCGATTGCAGACACGGCAGTGGCAGGATCGCGAAGGCAACAACCGATACACCACTGAAGTCGTTGCGAACGACATTCAGTTCCTCGGCGGTCGCGGTGGCGGTGGTGGCGGCGACTTCGACGGAGGCGGAGGCAGTTGGGACGACGGGCCAAGTGATCCTGGCGGCGGCCCCGATGCAGGGGATCTGCCGTTCGAGTAGCCAGACGCGTCGCGCGCCCGGTTGGCATGTGACGAACAACATCCTGGAGATTGTTTGATGACGACTGAATCCGAACCGATTATTGAGCCGGCGCCGGAACCCGCGCCGCGGATTACGCCGGCGCCGGAGTCGAGCGAGCGCCTGCCGCAGATGATCGAACGCACGCGACGTCGTGGGCGTCGTCGCCGCGCGCCGATCTTTACGCCACAGGAGGTCGCCACAATCGACTACAAGGATGTCGACCGCCTGAAGAAGCTGATTTCGGACCGCGGTCGGATTGAGCCTCGGCGCAAGACGGGCCTAACGGCCAAGGACCAGCGCAAGGTCGCGCGAGAGATCAAGCGGGCGCGTCAAGTGGCGCTTCTGCCCTACACGGCTGAGCACATGCGCCAGACATCACGCTTCCGCATGGTGACGAGGATGGCTCAGCGGGCGATGCGGGCGGAACTCGATGACGCTCCGCCGGAGGCTCCGGCCGAGGGCGGCGCCGAGGCGGCTGCTCCGCCTGACGACGTCGCACCGCAGGCCGAGGCAGCCACGCAGGTCGACGCTGCGCCACAGGCAGAGGCTGCGCCGCAGGCCGAGGTTGAAGCGCAGGCCGAGGTTGAAGCGCAGGCCGAAGCCGCACCGCAGGTCGATGTTGAACCGCAGGTCGAAGCTGCCCCGCAGGTCGAAGCTGTTCAGGAGGAGCCCGCTCCGACCGATGCGGCGGCGTCGGTCGACGAACCCGCTCCTGCCAGTGAGGAGTCCGACGCCTGATGCCGAAGTCGTTGGGGATTGGATTGCTCGGACTTGGGGTCGTCGGACACGGCGTGCTCGAGGCCCTGCAGGGCAATGCCCGGGCGTACGAGGCGCGCTGCGGGCGTAGGTTGGAAGTCCGTGCGGCCGCAGTTCGCAACGTGGCCGCGCGCGCCGATCTGGCGGCTGGGGGGCTCTCGCTGTCCGATGATCCGTTCGCTGTCGTGGGAAATGATGACGTCGATGTCGTGGTGGAACTAATGGGCGGTGAGACGCCCGCGGCGGACTGTATCGAGGCGGCGCTATCGGCCGGCAAGTCGGTAGTGACCGCCAACAAGGAAGTGATGGCGAAACGGGGCCCGGCGCTGTTGGCGCTGGCGGAAGAGCGCGGAGCCGAACTCCGCTATGAGGCGAGCGTCGGTGGCGGTATCCCGATCATCGGTGTGCTGCAACGAGATCTGCAGGCCAATGATGTGTCGTCGGTGAGAGCGATCATCAACGGCACGACCAACTACATGATCACCGAGATGTCGCAGGAGGGCAAAGGCTATGCAGAGGCCTTGTCCGAGGCGCAGCGCCTGGGCTACGCCGAGTCCGACCCGACCAATGATGTGGACGGCATCGACGCGGCCTACAAGCTGGCGATCCTGGCCTCGCTTGCGTTTCACTCGCAAGTGGGACCGGACGACGTGCATTGCGAGGGCATCCGCTCACTCGAGGCGCGCGACTTCGTCCACGCCCGCGACCTGGGCTACGCCATCCGCATGCTGGCCACGGCTCGGCAGACTGCGGACGGACTCGATCTCCGTGTCCATCCCACGCTGGTGCCGGTCTCCGATCCGATGGCCGCGGTCGAAGGCGTGCTCAATGCGGTGTCGGTCTCGGGAGACCTGATCGGTTCGGTGGTGCTCGAGGGTCCTGGTGCCGGCGCCGGCGCGACGTCAAGCGCCGTAGTGGCAGACATTCTCGACGTCGGCAGCCGGCTCGCCTCGGAACAGGCGCCTCGACGGCTGCGGCCAATAGATCCTTCGCCGCAGTTCGTTCCACTATCAGACCTCTGGGTGCGGACATATCTGCGATTGGAAGTTCCCGATCGTGCAGGCGTGCTGGCAGAATTGGGAGCGGTGTTTGCGGCCGAGGGCGTGAGCATCGCCTCCGTGCTGCAGACGCCGCATCCCGAGCGGAGTCAGTCGGCGGACCTCATCGTCACGACTCACGGCTGCAGCGATGGGGCGTTGCAACGGGTGTTGGATGGGTTGGAGCTCTCGGACTCGGTGATCGAGCTGGGCGTGCGGCTTCGGATTGAGGATGGCTGTGACGACGACTGATCCGGTAGATGGAGCCGACACTCGCTGGCTGCGAATCGAAGAATCGATCGCGGGCCTACGCAGTCAGACCGCTGAGCTGGCGCAATCGCATGTGCGCGACGAACGAGAGCTGAGCGGCCTCGATCAACGCTTGCGAGAACTCGAGGGCCGCGCCCTGACGTTGGCGACCGAGGTTGGGGCATCGCTGAGGCAACTGGAAGAGGTCCAAGCGCTGCGAGAGCGACTTGGGCGCTTCGGCGGCGAACTTGACGAGAGCCGAGAACTGGCGGAGACCTCGATTCGACAGGTGCGCCAGGATCTCGATGTTCAGCGAGAGACGGCCAACGATGCGCTGCGCCGACTACAGGCGAGCGAGAAGTCGCTGAACGACCTACGCGAGCGGCTGAGCGTCTTCGACGAGGCGATTCGTCGGGTCAACACCGAAGGAGGCGAACTGACGCATCGGCTGTCGCAGATCGAAAACAGTCAGGTCGCACTCGGCGCGCGGATTTCAGCCAATGCCGACGGACTGCGCCGAGCCTCGGGAGAGAGCAGCGCGTTGGAGGGTCGGATTGACGCGCTCGAGCGTCAGTTGCACGGAGTTACGGAGCGGTTGGAGCTCTCGTATCAGAGCCTGCGTCGCGTGCAGGAGACCGCCGAGCAATGGGACGACCTGAAGAACAATGTCGACGCGTTGCGCGGCCGGATCGAGGAATCGTTGCAGGCGCTGGATGCGTCCCGAGCGATCGTGTCGTCTGTGCAACGGGGGTCAGAGGCGCTGGAGGAGCGGATCGGCAACGTCGAGCGGATGGGCGAGCAGCTCCGTGCCCGTGATGCCCGTCGTGAGCGTGCCGTCGCCTCGCTGGGCGACCGGATCGAGGGGGTGTCCGCGCTCACCGCACAAGAACAGGAACGCTTCGTGGCCCTGCAAGAACAGGTGCGACGGAGACAGATTGAGGAACTAGAGCAGGAGATCCGCGAGTTGAAGTCGTATCTGCGAGTCCGCAACGATGGCTAGCAGCACCGTCAGGACCGGCTCGTGGGCCGGCGGCGGAGTGCTCGAGCGCTACGCCGACTGGCTGCCGGTGACCGAATCGACGCCATGCGTCACGTTGGGCGAGGGCAGCACGCCTCTGGTCCGGGCCGAGAGTCTTGAACGCGCGACTGGCGCAGACGAGGTCTGGCTGAAGCTGGAGTTGTGCAACCCGACCGGCTCGTTCAAGGATCGCGGGATGGTAGTGGCGGTGGCCAAGGCGGTCGAGCAGGGAGCGACCGCGGTGCTCTGCGCATCGACCGGCAACACCAGCGCCTCGGCAGCGGCCTATGCTTCACGCTGCGGGTTGCGGGCCTTTGTGCTGGTTCCGGAGGGTCGGATTGCGCAGGGCAAACTCGCCCAGGCGGCGGCCCACGGCGCGCGGGTGCTCGCGGTCGACGGTAACTTCGATGATGCGTTGCGCCTGGCGCAGGAACTGACCGGTCGGCTGCCGCTGGCGCTCGTCAACTCGGTCAATCCGTACCGGATTGAAGGTCAGAAGACGGCGGCAATGGAGATCGTCGACTCGCTGGGCGATGCGCCAGATTTGCACTGCATCCCAGTCGGGAACGCTGGAAACATCACCGCCTATTGGCACGGCTACTGCGAGTACTTCCATGCCGAGCGGGCTTCGCAGCGGCCGGCCATGCTTGGCGTTCAGGCCGCGGGCGCGGCGCCCCTGGTGCACGGGAGACCAGTCAAGCGTCCCGAGACGATCGCGACGGCGATCAGGATCGGCGCGCCGGCGTCCTGGGATGGCGCCATCGCGGCGCGAGACCAGTCAGGTGGTTCGATCATCTCCACGACGGACACACAGATCCTCGATGCGTATCGGACCTTGGCCAGCGAGGAAGGCATCTTCTGCGAGCCGGCTTCGGCGGCCTCGGTCGCGGGCTTACTCGCCCGGCACGGAAGCGGTTCACTGGCCGGCCGACGCGTGGTTTGCACGATCACCGGACACGGATTGAAGGACCCTGAGCGGGCGGTGGAGTCGATTCGCGCCGACGTGGTAGAGATCGGCTCGAACTTCGAAGAAGCAGCGGCGGCGATCGAGGAGGGGCTGCAATGAGCGGTCGAGTCGATCGCGAACGAGCAGAGGCCGCCGTCCGTGATCTTCTGCTGGCGCTGGGCGAGGATCCCGATCGCGAGGGGCTGCGCGACACGCCGCGCCGGGTCGTAGCGGCGTACGAGGAAACGCTTGGCGGTCCGGATATTGATATTCCGGCGCTATTGTCAGTGGGCTTCGAAGAAGGCCACGACGAGATGGTCATCCTACGCGACGTGCCCTTTTTCTCGATGTGCGAGCATCATCTGATGCCGTTCCACGGAATCGCCCACGTGGGCTACGTGCCCAATGGCCGCGTCGTTGGACTCTCCAAGCTGGCCCGCCTCGTCGATGCGATGGCTCGGCGGCCGCAGTTGCAGGAACGGCTGACGGCTCAGATTGCCGACGTGCTGATGGACACGATTCAGCCGCAGGGCGCCGCGGTCGCCGTCGAAGCGGAGCATCTCTGCATGCAGATGCGGGGGATCAAGAAGCCGGGCTCGCGCATGCTGACTTCGGCGATGCGGGGCAGTTTTCTTGAGCAGCAAGAGACGCGAGCAGAGTTCCTCTCGCTGGTCGGGACGCAGCGACTGTGAGTTTGGCTGTCGTCAGCGGGCAATACGCCGATCTGCGCGAGCGCTGGAGCGCACTCTGCCGCACAGTCCCGGCGACGCCGTTCTCAACGCCCGAGTTCGGCGAGGCGTGGTGGTCGGTGTTTGGCGAATCCGCCTGCGGCGAACTGGAGCTGGTGGGGCTGGAGAACGGGACCGGCGAACTGGTCGGCCTGGCCCCACTCAGGCGCTGCGAGACACATTGGACCTTCGCCGGCGACCATGAGGTGTCGGACTACCTCGGACCGGTGGCGCAGGCCGGGAAGGAACCAGCGCTCGCCTCCGCTGTGCTCGATCGCCTCGAGGCATCCGATGCGCAGACGGCGGAGTTCCGCGGCATCGAACCCGGTTCCAACTGGGAGAGCCTCTTCGCGATCGCGTCGGAGCGCGGTTGGCGGGTTGACGTTGCGCAGGAAGCGGTTTGTCCGACAGTGGAGGTTGGCGACGGCTGGGAGGCATACTTGTCGACACTGCGCCCGCGGGATCGGCGCGAGGTACGGCGCAAGCTGCGACCACTGCGCCAGCTTCGCGGGGCCGTACAGTTCGAATCGGTCGAGACTCCGCAGGAGGTGGCGGCCTGGATGCCTGCGTTCATGTCGATGATGGCGGACTCTCGCGGCGACAAGGCCGTATTCCTGACCGAGGAGATGCGCTCCTTCTTCGAGCGTCTGAGCGCGTCGCTGTCAGAGGCTGGTTGGTTGCGGCTGTATGTTATGTCGGTCTCGGGCGAGGCCGCGGCGATCGTGTTGTGTTTCGTAGCTCAGAATCAGTTGCTGCTATACAACAGTGGCTACAATCCCAAGTTCCGTGACCTGTCGGCTGGATTGGCGTCGAAGGTGCTGTGCATCCGCGATGCGGTTGAGCGGGGGATGTCGAGCGTGAACTTCTTGCGTGGTGATGAGCCGTACAAGTACGAGTTGGGTGGCCGCGACGCCGTCGTGCGCCGGATCCAGCTGACGAGGGAGGTCGCGAGATGAGGCGACCTCGACGGCGTCTGGCCGTAATGTCCACGCACACGTCACCGCTGGCCAAGGCGGGTACGACCAAAGCCGGCGGCATGAACGTCTACGTGGCTGAACTGTCGCGCCAACTCGTTGACATGGGCTGGGAAGTCGACATTTTCACCCGACGTGACCAGCCGGATGCGCCGTACGCCG
Source organism: Dehalococcoidia bacterium (assembly GCA_965208665.1). Classification (GTDB taxonomy): domain Bacteria; phylum Chloroflexota; class Dehalococcoidia; order Bin125; family Bin125; genus Bin125. The sequence goes on along the minus strand of CBDBPH010000001.1, from coordinate 1,107,626 downwards.
AAGAGTTCGTGCCTGGTGCGCGGCTGTTCCACGTCGATGCCGGCCCTCCGGTGGTGCTGCCGCCGATCGAAGTGGCCGCGCACGTCTCCGAGTTCACCGAGGGCGTGGCCCGGATTGCGGCCGGGCACGACGAATACGACCTCGTCCATTCCCACTATTGGGTGGCCGGACTCAGTGGCATCGAGCTTTCGCGCCGCTGGCAATGTCCGCACGCAGTGATGTTCCACACGCTGGGCGCGGTCAAGCAGGTGTTCCAACGGCCGGAGCCGCCCTTCCGCATCGCCGGCGAGCGGCAGGTTGTGGCTTGTTCCGACGTGATCATCGGAGCGACATCCCATGAGCGGGCATTCCTGATCGGGCAGTACGGAGCGGACGCATCGCGCGTCCGCGTCGTCCCATGCGGGATCGATCTGTCGCGCTTCCATCCCTCTGGTGTCGGCGACTCGCGTCGCCGCGTGGCCACCGCAATGCCCGAGCTCGGCGTTGACGAGGGTCCCGGCATCCTGTTCGTTGGCCGGCTGGAAGAGGCCAAGGGCGCCGATCTGCTGATCCAGGCGCTGCCGCTGATCCAGGCTCGGCCCAACGCGCTGCTCTGGATCGCCGGCGGCGACGAGCGAGATGAGGGCGAGCGCGCGCGTTTGCGCGGCCTGGCCGATGCTTGCGGGGTCGCCGAGCGCGTCCGATTCGTCAATGCCGTCGACAGAGAGCGATTGCCGGACCTGTACCGTGCGGCTGCGGTTTGCGCGGTGCCGTCGGCGTACGAGTCATTCGGCCTGGTAGCGGTCGAGGCGATGGCTTCGGGCACGCCACCGGTGGCGACCAGGGTCGGCGGGTTGGCCACCACGATCACGCACGGTAAGACCGGCCTACTGGCCAAGGATCGGCAACCTGAACACTTCGCATCGGCGATTGATCGGCTGCTCTCCGACGACGCGCTGCGAAGCCGGATGGGGGCCGCCGCTGCGGCCGAGATGGCCGTGTTCTCCTGGAACAGCGTCGCCCGCAGTATTCTCGATGTGTACCAGGACCTGCTGAATGAGCCCGAGGTGGCAGGCTCGCAGCGCGACTCCTGTTGCCCGGACTCGGTGGAGTCGCTGTTAGTGGCGGCGAGTTAGAGGACCACGCCGCATCGGAGAAGTTGGGAGCCGACATGCCGGACGCCGAGGCTCCTGCGGAGGCGCGCCGAGCGCTGGTCGTGATGGCGCATCCGGACGACATCGAATTCACCTGCGGCGGGACAGTGGCCCAGTTGTCGGATGACGGCTGGGAAGTCACGTTCTGTCTCGTCACGAGCGGAGACAAGGGCACCAAGGATCCGATGCTGGGGCCGGCCGATCTTGGCGCCCTACGCGAAGCCGAGCAGGAAGCGGCTGCCTCGGAGCTAGGGATCAGGCGCTGCATCTTCTTGCGAGTCCCCGACGGTCACGTGGAAGACGGCTCAGAGTTTCGCGGACAGATGGTGCGCGTACTGCGCGATGTCCGACCCGAGCTGATGATCACCTGGGACGGCTATCGCGGGTTCAATCATCGGGACCATCGCACGGTCGGTATCGCGGCCTTGGATGCGGTCTTTCCCCTCTCTCGCAATGCCAACTCCTACGCGGAGCAGGTAGCGACGGGCGTCGAACCGGTGCGGGTCAACACGGTCCTGCTCGCCGGGAGCAATGAGCCGAACTACTTCGTTGACGTGTCCGACCAACTCGACCGTCGAATCGATGCCCTCCTACGCCACGCCTCGCAGGTCCAGGCGCCGAATCGCGAGGAGATGGCGAAGCGGATGCGTAATCGGTCTCAGCAGGCCGCGCGAGCAGGCCGAATCCCGTGGTCCGAAGGATTCCGTCGATTGACGTTCGGCGAAGCGCGAGCCCCGCGTCGATCGGATGCGCTCAAGGCGGAGGCGAAGGCGGACGCAGAGGCGGCGGCGTCGGAGAACTCGGAGACCAGCGATGGCTGAGGGCGCGCTGTTCTTGCTTTGGGCGAGCTTTGTCGCCGCTGGCTGCGCCGCGCTGGCGTCGGTGCTGTACGCATTGCAACCGCGATTCCGTTTCGCCTGGGCGTCGCGGCGAGTGGCAGTGACCGAGCCCTCGCTTCCGGCCCCCGAACCTGAGCCGCTTCGCTCGCCGACGCTGGGCGGGATCGCCACGCTGAGCGTGTGGACGGCGGCCGCCCTGGGGATTGCCGGATTGGTGATGCGCTCGATCGCACTGAATCACGCCCCATACAGCAACTTGTTCGAGTTTTCCATGGCATTCGGCGTGGCCATTGTGCTGCTCTATGGCATTTTCGAGTTGCGCGCCGGTACGAGGCTGGCGGGAGCGTTCGTGCTTCCGGTCGCCTGCGGGCTGTACGGATCGGCACTGGCATTCCCGAGCGGCGGGCAGGAAGTGCTGGTACCCGCGCTGCAGAGTCCAACGCTGTTGACGATCCATGTGGCTCTGATGATCCTCTCCTACGCGGTGCTGGCGGTCGCGTTTGGCGGCGCGGTGATGCACCTGGTACAGGGATTTCCGGCGCGGGTCGCCGTGCTGGGCGGCCGCTACGAATGGTTGCCCTCGGCCGAGCGCTGCGACGAGCTGACCTATCGAGCGGTCCTTGTTGGGTTTCCCCTGCTGGCGGCCGGGGTCGCGCTGGGCGCGTTCTGGGCGAACGACGCCTGGGGCCGCTATTGGGGCTGGGATCCGAAGGAGACCGCCGCTCTGGTGACATGGCTGATCTTTGCGGTCTACATCCACGGTCGTGGACTGCGCCAACTGCGCGGAGCGCGGAGCGCCTGGATCGTCGTGTTGGGCTTCTTTGCCGTGATGTTCACGTATCTGGGCGTCAATCTCTGGATCTCCGGTCTGCACTCCTACGCTGGGGTCTGACAGCCAGACAACAGATGCAATCCGGTCGCAGGTGCGTGGGGATTCTTGCAGGGTTGGCTTGAGTTGGGATATTGTTGAACTTCACGCGCCTACCGCGGAGGCGGTTCGGCGTGGGAAGGGTCGAGGCCGACCTGAGGTTGATGACCGCCGGCGTACCGCCGGCCCGATCAACCAGCGGCTTTGACCCTGTATTCGTGCCAATGCACCCGCAAGCGCATCGGCTCGGAGCAAGAGCGAGTAAGGAACGAGCAACAGCGTGCCGACGATCAACCAGCTGGCCCGCAAGGGACGCAAGAAGTCCCGGAAGAAGGCGAAGGCGCCTGCCTTGCGCTTCCGCTACAACGCGTTGACCAGCCGCACGACTCAGGACAGCGGCTCACCGCAGAAGCGCGGCGTCTGCACGGCGGTGCGGACGGTCACGCCTAAGAAGCCCAACTCCGCCTTGCGTAAGGTCTGCCGCGTGCGGCTGACCAACGGGATCGAAGTCACCGCCTACATCCCCGGCGAGGGTCACACGCTGCAGGAGCACTCGATCGTGCTGGTCCGCGGCGGACGTGTCCGCGATTTGCCCGGCGTTCGCTATCAGGTCGTACGCGGAGCGCTCGATGCGCTCGGCGTAGCCGATCGAAAGCGGGGCCGTTCCAAGTACGGAACTCGCAAGACGGCAGGACTGGCAACAGCGGCCACCCACTAGCGGGTGGTCGTTTTAGTGTGGCGAGCCCTCTCGGCATTACCGAGACGCGCTCGCGTTAGAGATGGATGAGACAACGTGCCGCGACGACGACGGCCTGATCGACACGAAATCCGCCCCGACGCGGTCTACGGATCGCAACGGGTGCAGATGGTGATCAACCGCTTGATGCGGAACGGCAAGAAGGGTACCGCCGAGCGCATCGTCTACCGCGCCCTGGACATCCTCGAGGAGCGTGTGCGCCAGGACCCGCTTGAGGTCTTCGATCAGGCGCTGAACAACATCACGCCCGAGATGGAAGTGCGGCCGCGCCGCGTCGGTGGTGCGACCTACCAGGTGCCCGTCGAGATCCGCCAAGACCGTCGGACCTCGCTGGGCATTCGTTGGCTGGTGACGGCGGCCCAGGGACGCAAGGGTCGGCCGGCCCATCTCTCCCTGGCCGACGAGTTGCTCGACGCATACAGCAACAGCGGCGCCGCCGTGCGGCGCCGTGAAGAAACCCACCGGATGGCGGAAGCGAACCGCGCGTTTGCTCACTACCGCTGGTAGTGCGACGCCGCAGGAGCGATTGAAGGAACGCACAACGAGAGCTGAATCCTGGCCCCGAGTTGCCGGAGCTCAACGTTGCGCGAAGCAGAGACCCGAAAGAACGACCAGAGAGCTGACCAGAGGACACAATCAACATGCCCGCTGACCCGCCCATCTCGTCGCTCAGAAACATCGGCGTCATTGCGCATATTGATGCCGGCAAGACCACCGTGACCGAACGGATCCTGTACTTCACCGGCCGCACCTACAAGATCGGCGAGGTGCACGAGGGCACCGCGGTCATGGACTTCATGGAACAGGAGCGCGAGCGCGGCATCACCATCATGGCCGCGGCGACATCCTGCGATTGGAGTGACCACCGGATCAACATCATCGATACGCCGGGTCACGTCGACTTCACCGTCGAGGTGGAGCGCTCGCTGCGAGTGTTGGACGGCGGCGTGGTCGTCTTCGATGCCGTCGCCGGGGTCGAGCCGCAGTCGGAGACGGTCTGGCGACAGGCCGATCGCTACGGCGTCCCGCGGATCTGCTTCGTGAACAAGATGGACCGGATCGGCGCCGACTATTGGCGCACGATGGAGATGATTCGCGACCGGCTGGGCATGATGCCGGTGCCCCTGCAGATTCCGATCGGCTCCGAGGACCAGTTCCGGGGCGTCATCGATCTGATGCGCGAGCGCGCTTGGTTCTTCAGCTCCGACCGCGACGCTCCGCCCACCGAGGGTGACATTCCCGAAGACTACGTCGCCGATGCCGGGCGCTGGCGCGAAACGATGATCGAGCGAATTGCCGAGTTCGACGAACAGGTGATGATCTCGTACATCGAGGGTCATGAGCTCTCAGTCGACGAGATCGTCAAGGCGGTGAGGCGCGGGACAATCGCGAACTCGTTCACGCCGGTCTTCTGTGGTTCGGCGCTGAAGAACGTCGGCGTCCAGCGGCTGCTGGATGGCATCGTGGACTACCTGCCCGCGCCGGACGAGGTACCGCCGGTCGAAGGTGTCGGCCACAACGGCCCCGAGACCCGTCTGGCCAATCCTGACGAGCCGCTCACGGCACTCGCCTTCAAGATCGTGACCGACCCGTACGTCGGCCGGATTGCATACGTGCGCATCTACGCGGGCACGCTGAAGGCTGGAGATGGCGTCTACAACTCGTCTCGTGACGAGACCGAGCGCGTGGGGCGGCTGCTGCGGGTCCACGCGGATTCGCGCGAGGACATCGATCACGTGACCGCCGGCGACATCGCCGCGTTCGTCGGACCCAAACAGACCTTCACCGGCGACACGCTCTGCGACCGCAACGCACCGGTGTTGTTGGACCAGATCTCCTTCCCTGAGCCGGTCGTCTCGATTGCGATCGAGGCAAAGAGCGCCGACGACCAGGATCGCCTGGGCGCATCGTTACGCAAGTTGGCCGAGGAAGACCCGACCTTCAAGGTCGAGTACAACGATGAGACCGCACAGACGGTGATTTCCGGTATGGGCGAGCTGCACCTGGAAGTGATTGCCGACAGACTGCGCCGCGAGTTCAACGTGATGTGCAACGTCGGTCGACCGCAGGTGTCGTATCGCGAGACCATTCGCCGCAGCTCGGAGGCCGAAGGCCGGTTCGTCCGCCAGACCGGTGGTCGCGGCCAGTACGGCCACGTGACGCTGCGAGTCGAGCCAAACGCGCCCGGAAACGGGTTCGAGTTCGAGAACGAGACGGTCGGCGGCGTCGTGCCCCAGCAGTACATCAGCTCGGTGCGCAAGGGCGTTGAGGACGCGATGCGCTCCGGGGTGGTTGGTGGCTTCCCCGTCGTTGACGTCAAGGTGGCGTTGACCGACGGATCCTATCACCAGGTGGACTCGAGCGAGATGGCGTTCGCCACCGCCGCCTCGATCGGATTCCGTGAAGCCCTGCGCAAGGCGGCGCCGGTGCAGCTGGAACCGATGATGCGGGTGGAGATTTCCACGCCGCCGGACTACTTCGGCGAGGTCGCAGGCGACCTCTCGAGCCGCCGCGGTTCGGTCGTGGGCACCGAGGAACGCGGCGCAGCGCAGATCATTCAGGCGCAAATGCCGCTCGCCAACCTCTTCGGATACACAACGGCGCTGCGCTCGATGACGCAGGGCCGCGCGACGGCGAGCATCGAGTTCGACCACTACGAGGAAGTTCCTCAGAGCGTGCTCGCGGAGGCGCGCTAGCCGTTTGGCACTGAATCAAACCAGACGACAACATCGAAAGAACGACAGGCAGGAGAACCGATCATGGCGCGACAGGTATACGAGCGAACCAAGCCGCACGTGAACGTGGGCACGATTGGGCACGTGGATCACGGCAAGACGACGCTGACGGCGGCGATCACGAAGGCGTTGGCGATGCAGTCGGAGAACGTGTCGTTTTCGAGTTTCGACTCGATTGACAAGGCGCCGGAGGAGCGCGCGCGGGGGATCACGATTGCGATTGCGCACGTGGAGTACGAGACGGAGGCGCGGCACTACGCGCACATTGACGCGCCGGGTCACGCGGACTACATCAAGAACATGATTACGGGTGCGGCGCAGATGGACGGGGCGATTTTGGTGGTGGCGGCGCCGGACGGTCCGATGCCGCAGACGCGGGAGCACATTTTGTTGGCGCGTCAGGTGGGGGTGCCGCGGATGGTGGTCTATCTGAACAAGGTGGATCAGATGGACGACGAGGAGTTGTTGGACTTGGTGGAGCTGGAGGTCAGGGAGCTGCTCAGTGACTACGAGTTTCCGGGGGACGACATTCCGGTGATCCGCGGTTCGGCGTTGCACGCGTTGGAGTCGGACTCGACGGATCCGAGTGCGGCGGAGTACGCCTCGATCATGGAGTTGATGGAGGCGGTGGACGAGTACGTGCCGACGCCGCCGCGGCCGGTGGAGCAGCCGTTTTTGATGCCGATTGAGGACGTGTTCGGGATCAAGGGGCGGGGCACGGTGGCGACGGGGCGGATCGAGCGGGGGGTGGTGAACAGTGGCGAGGAGATTGAGATTGTGGGGATCAAGGACACGCGGACGACGGTGGTGACGGGTGTGGAGATGTTCAAGAAGACGCTGCCGACGGGCGAGGCGGGGGACAACGTGGGTTGTCTGTTGCGTGGCATTGACCGGGACGAGATTACGCGCGGACAGGTGTTGGCCGCGCCGGGTTCGATCACGCCGCACACGGCGTTTACGGCGGAGGTGTACATCCTGAGTAAGGACGAGGGCGGGCGGCACAGTCCGTTTTTCCCGGGCTACCGACCGCAGTTTTACATTCGCACGACGGATGTGACGGGCGAGATTGGTTTGCCGGAGGGGGTGGAGATGGCGATGCCTGGGGACAACGTGCAGATGCAGGTGCGCCTGATCTCGCCGATTGCGCTGGAGGAGGGTTTGCGATTCGCGATTCGCGAGGGCGGCCGCACGGTCGGTGCGGGCGCGGTCACGACCATCCTGGAATAGCGCCGAACCAGAGACATCGCAGGGCAGAGAGACGGCAAAATGGCTCGGCAGAAGATACGCATCCGGCTCAAGGCATACGACCATCGGGTTCTCGATGAGTCGGCTGCGCAGATTCTCGACACCGCCGAGAAAACCGGCGCCGGTGTCGCCGGGCCCATTCCGCTGCCTACCGAAATTCGCAAGTACACGGTGATTCGCTCGCCCTTCGTCCACAAGGACGGACGCGAGCAGTTCGAAATCCGCACCCACAAGCGGATCATCGACATCATTGAACCCACCGGCCGAACCGTCGATTCCCTGATGCGGCTGCAACTGTCGTCGGGTGTTGACGTCGAAATCAAGCTCTAATCATGGCGATACCCGGACTCCTCGGTAAGAAGTTGGGCATGGTCCAGGTGATTGACGAGGCCGGGGCGGTTGTGGGCTGCACGGTGCTCGAGGTTGGCCCCTGTCCCGTCACGCAGATCATGACCGAATCGCGCGATGGCTACTCCGCAGTCCAGGTCGGGTACGGTGAAGCGCCCGCCTGGCGGATCAGCAAGGCCGAGCGCGGACACACCGGCAACAACGGCCCGCGCAAGCACCTCGCAGTGTTCCCGGTGGAAGCGGACGAGTTGGTCGACCTGGAAGTGGGCGCCGTGGTCAATGCGACCGAGGTGTTCTCGACCGGCGACCGCGTGGACATCCAGGGCATCTCCAAGGGCAAGGGCTTCGCCGGAACCGTCAAGCGACACGGCTTCCGCGGCGGACCCCGGACTCACGGTCAGAGCGACCGGCACCGCGCCCCCGGCTCGGTCGGCGCAGGCACGACGCCCGGTCGCGTGCTCAAGGGCACCCGGATGGCGGGTCGGATGGGCGGCAAGACGACGACATCAATGAATCTCGAAGTGGTGGATGTCAACGCGGATCGGCATCTGGTCTTCGTCAAGGGATCGGTGCCGGGCGCGACCAACGGTCTGGTTCGGATCCGACAGACCAAGCGGCGAGGCGGCAAGCGATGAAACTTCCGTTGATCGACGCCCAGGGCAACTCGGCCGGCGAAATCGACGCCGCCGACTCGGTCTTCGGGATTGAGCCCAACCTCGCGGTCGTGCATCAGGCCGTGACGGCGCAACGCGCCAATGCGCGGCAGGGAAACGCCTCGACGCTCGATCGATCCGCTGTCCGGCAAGCGTCAAAGAAGACCGGACGCCAGAAAGGTGGCGGTCGGGCTCGCATGGGAACGCCCTCCTCCCCGACGCGGATCGGCGGCGCCGTTGCCCATGGTCCGCACCCGCGCTCCTACCGCAAGCGACTCCCGAAGCGGATGCGTCGCCTGGCGATCCGCTCGATGCTTTCGCAGCGCGCCTCGGAGGGCGGTGTGATCGTGGCGGCGCCCGATGTCGAGTTCGTGCCGAAGGCCTCGGTCATGTCGAGACTCTGCGCCGCGCTCGGCGTGCAGCGCAAGGCCCTGTTGGTCTCCGACGGAGTCGACGAAGACCTGGTCCTCGGCACACGCAATCTCCCCAACGTCCAGGCGATGCCGGCGCAGACGCTGAGCAGTTATCTGATCCTGACGCACGACCAGCTGATCATGACCGAGGCGGCCGTACGTCGCTGCGAGGCGCTGTGGGCAGTTGCGGATGAACCGAGCGGCGAGGAGGACGGCGATGCCTAAGGACATTCACCCGTTCGCCGTCGTACGCCAACCGATCATCACGGAGAAATCGACCGAACTGGCCGAGCAGGGTAAGTACGTGTTCGAAGTTGACCCGCGCGCCAACAAGCTGCAGATTCGGGAAGCGATCGAGATCGCGTTCTCGGTGCAGGTGCGCAAGGTCAACGTGATCAACGTGCGCGGTTCAACGCGGCGAATCGGCCGCGGACGGCCGGGCCGCGAGCGCGACTGGAAGAAGGCGATCATCACGTTGGCCGAGGGCTACGAGATCCGCCTGTTCGAGGGGGTCTGACGTGCCGATCAAGAACTACAAGCCGACCTCCCCGGGCCGCCGCAACTCCTCTGGTCACACGTTCGAGGAGATCACCAAGAAGAAGCCGGAGAAGAGCCTGCTCGCTCCGCTGAAGAAGAAGTCGGGTCGCAACAACAAGGGCCGAATCACGGTCCGACACCGCGGCGGCGGCCACAAGCGCCGCTACCGAATCATCGACTGGAAGCGCCGCGACCGGATCGGCATCGAAGGCCGAGTGGCGGCGATCGAGTACGACCCAAACCGCACCGCGCGGATTGCGCTGATCTTCTACACCGATGGAGAGAAGCGTTACATCATCGCGCCGAGCGGGTTGCAGGTGGACGACCGCGTCATGTCGGGACCCGACGCACCAATCCGCGTGGGCAATGCCCTGCCGATGTCGGCGATCCCCAACGGCACGCAGGTGCACAACGTCGAACTGACTGAGGGTCGCGGGGCGCAGATGGTGCGCTCGGCCGGCGCCTCGGCGCAGATCATGGCCAAGGAAGGTGACTACGCGCTGCTGCGGTTGCCCTCGGGTGAGATGCGGCGCGTGCGGTCGGTTTGCTACGCGACGATCGGGCAGGTCGGCAATGTCGAGCACTCGAACATCAAGCTCGGCAAGGCTGGTCGCAACCGGCACCGCGGTCGCCGACCGCAGGTGCGCGGCTCGGTGATGAACCCCGTTGACCACCCACATGGCGGCGGCGAGGGCAAAGCGCCCATCGGTCTTCCCGGGCCGAAGTCACCCTGGGGTTGGTACACGCTTGGCCGCCGTACGCGGGGCAAGAAGCAATCCGACAAATACATCGTTCGCCGTCGCGGCCGACGGCGCTAAGGCAGAGATCAGAGGGTTTGCGCGATGTCTCGATCCACGAAAAAGGGTCCGTACGTGGACCACAAACTGATGCAGAAGGTGCAACGCGTCCGTGCGTCGGGCGCGCGCACGGTGATTCAGACCTGGGCGCGGCCCTCGACGATCGTGCCGGAGATGGTCGGACTGACGATCGCGGTGCATGACGGTCGGCGTCATGTGCCGGTCTTCGTGACCGAGAACATGGTCGGCCACAAACTGGGTGAGTTCGCGCCCACGCGTACCTTCCGTGGCCACATCGGACGCTCCGATCGCGGAACACGGGTGCACTGATGCAAGTCCAGGCCAGCGCCAAGTTCGTCCGTACGTCACCGCGCAAGGTGAGGCTCGTGATGCAGGGTCTGCGAGGAATGCCGGTTGAAGATGCGCGGCTGCAGCTTCGCTTCACGCCCAAACCAATCGCCCGCGATGTAGCGAAGGTGCTCGATTCGGCCGTGGCCAATGCCGAGAACAACTACGGACTCGACGCCCGCGACCTGCACATCAAAGAGATTCACGCCGGCGACGGCCGCACCCTCCGCCGCTTCCGGGCGAAGGCGCGCGGTCGGGTGGGCCGGATTCTCAAGCGCACCGCGCATATCACCGTCGTCGTGTCTGACGGCCAGGACGCAGAGGACGGATAACTCCATGGGTCAGAAGGTTCACCCGACCAGCTTCCGCATCGGCACGATCTACGAGTGGCGCTCGCAGTGGTACTCGGACAAGCAGTATGCCGAGTTGCTGGCCGAAGACCGCAAAATTCGCGATTTCATCAACGATCGATTGAGCGAAGCGATGATCTCGCGCGTCGATATCGAGCGCAACGCCAACCAGCTCGGCGTCAAACTGCACACCGCCAAGCCGGGCATCGTCATCGGGCGCGGCGGGCAGAACGTGGAGGAGCTGCGCCGGGACCTCGAGGCCCTGATCGCGCGGCCGATTCGTCTGCGCGTGGATGTGGCGGAGATCCGAGTACCCGAGCTGGATGCCCAACTCGTCGCCCGAAACGTCGCCGAGCAGATGGAACGGCGAATTGCCTTCCGCCGCGCGATTAAGCAAGCGGTCCAGCGCACGATGCAGCGCGGAGCCGAGGGAGCGAAGATCATCATCTCGGGCCGCCTGGGCGGCGCCGAGATGTCGCGCAAGGCGCAAGAGATGTCCGGCCGTGTGCCGTTGCACACCCTGCGCGCCGACATCGACTACGGGTTCGCCGAGGCGAAGACGGTGTTCGGCCGAATCGGGGTCAAAGTCTGGATCTACAAGGGCGAGATTCTGCCCTTCGAGGCTGAGACCGAAGCGCCCAGCGGACCGGCCCAGGCGATTGAGCCTCCGGTCGCCGGCGGACGGGGAGGCCGCTGATGCTTCAGCCGAGACGAGTCAAGTGGCGTAAGCATCACCGTGGCCGACGGCGCGGGATGGCGCAGTCCGGCAACTCGGTTGCTTTCGGAGAGGTCGGATTGCAGTCGCTCGAGGCGGCCTGGATTGACGGTCGCCAGATCGAGGCGGCTCGCCGCGCGATCACGCACTACGTCAAGCGTGGCGGCAAGGTTTGGATCCGCGTGTTCCCCGACAAGTCGGTGACGCAGAAGCCAGCCGAGACTCGGATGGGCAAAGGGAAAGGCGCACCCGAGAAATGGGTCGCGGTAGTCAAGCCCGGCCGTGTGCTGTTCGAACTTGCGGGCGTGCCCGAGGCGGACGCTCGCGAGGCATTGCGCCGCGCCAGCCACAAGCTGCCCGTACGCACTCGCGTCGTCGTTCGCGAAGCCGAGGTGGTGTAAGCATGCCGAATCCTCTGGCCGACGAAGCCCGGTCAATGACCGACGCCGAGCTGGGCGAGGCAATCAACGAGGCCTACCGCGAGGTCTTCAATCTGCAGTTCCAGATCGGGACGCGGCAGTTGCAAAATCCGATGGCCATGCGCCAGGCCAGGCGCCAGGTCGCGCGGTTGCGCACGATCCTGCGCGAGCGACAGTTGGCCGAGGCGGCCGGTACGCCGATCGAACCGCTGGTCCGTGTGGCTGACACCGTTGATGAGGCGGACGATGTCGAATACGACGATGCAGACAACAATGTTGAGCCCGAAGACGGCTCGGCGAGCGAGGAAGAGTAGCCGATGGCACGCAAACGACGAGTAGGGATCGCCGTCGCCGATGCGCGCCACAAGACCGTGTCGGTGCGCGTCGAGCGTACCGTGCGCCACCCGCTCTACAAGAAGATCATGCGCCGGCGCAAGCGTTACCTGGTCCACGACGAGGGTAACGACTGCAAGATCGGCGACTCCGTCGTCATCGAGGAGTGCCGTCCGCTGTCGAAACGGAAGTCCTGGCGGGTGGTCGAGATTCTCGAACGGCGCGAGGTGGCCGACATTCAACCGCAGGAGATCGGCGCCCCGTCGCTCGACGAGGCGGACACGGATGGTGAGGACTCGGAGTGATCCAGCAGGAATCCTCGCTCCGCGTCGCCGACAACTCGGGCGCCCGGGTGATCAAATGCATCCGCGTCCTCGGCGGGACGAAGCGCCGCTACGCCTCTGTCGGCGACACGATCGTAGCGACGGTCAAGCAGGCCGATCCGGGCCGCGAGATTCGCGCCGGTCAGGTCGTGCGAGCGGTCATCGTGCGCGTGGCCAAGCAGTATCGGCGGGTCGACGGCTCATACATCCGCTTTGACGACAACGCGGCCGTGATTCTGGCCGCTGACGGACAAAATCCGACCGGCACCCGCATCCTCGGACCGGTCGCGCGCGAGCTGCGCGAGCGCGACTTCATGCGCATCGTGTCGCTCGCTCCGGAGGTGGTCTAGATGCGTCGAGTGCAACGCGACGACCTCGTCGAGATTCGCGTCGGCAAGGACCGCGGCCGGCGCGGCCAGGTGCGACAGGTAATGCCGAGGAAGAATCGCGTGATCGTGACCGGCATCAACATGGTCAAGCGCCACATGCAGCCCACACAGATGGGCGCCCCGGCCGGCATCATCGAGCGCGAGGCGCCGCTGCACGAGTCCAAAGTCGCAGTGGTCTGTCCGATCTGTGACCGACCGTCGCGCGTCGGATTCCGTGAACGCGCCGACGGGGTCAAGACGCGAGTCTGCCGCAGGTGCGATGGGGATATCGACTGATGACAACCAACGGTTCAACCACCCAGGCGCCGCGCCTGAAGCAGCGATTCAACGACGAGATCGCTCCTCGACTGTTCGAGGAGTTCAGCTACGGGAACGTGATGCAGGTGCCCCGTGTCGTGAAAGTGGTGGTCAACTCCGGCGTCGGCGAGTCGCTCGGTCCGGGCGGTGCGGCGATCCTCGAGAACTGCGTCTCCGACATGACCACAATCTGCGGGCAGAAGCCGGTCGTCAACAAGGCCAAGAAGTCGATCGCGAATTTCAAGCTGCGCGAAGGCAACAATGTCGGCGTGTCCTGCACCCTGCGCGGCGCGCGGATGTGGGAGTTCCTCGACCGCACGATCAACGCAGCGCTGCCGCGTATCCGCGACTTCCAGGGCGTGTCGCGAACGGCGTTCGACGGACGCGGCAACTACTCGCTGGGGATTCGCGAGCAGATTGTCTACCCGGAAATCGACTACGGCAGCGTCGACAAGGTGCGCGGACTGCAGGTCAACATCATCACGACCGCTCGAAGCGACGCGGAAGGCCGACGATTGCTGGAACTGCTCGGGTTTCCCTTCGAACGAAACCAGTGAACAAGACCAGTGAGCGAACGCAGCGAACGGACCCGGTGAGAGACGACATGAACAGCAGGAACGGTGCTAGCAGGCAGGATTCGCAATGCCAGTGACTGACCCCGTCGCCGACATGCTGACGCGCATTCGCAACGCGATTCACGCGGGACATCCCCGCGTCGAAATCCCCGCGTCGAACATGAAGATTTCGATCGCCAACGTGTTGGCCGAGGAAGGCTTTATCCGCTCGTATGACGTCAAGGAACGCGCCGGCCGCGCCGGCCGCGACCTCGATGTCGAGCTGCTCTATGACGAGGAAGGCGCGTCCGTCGTGACCGGTCTCAAACGGGTCTCACGTCCTGGTCTGCGCGTCTATGTGCAGAAGCGGGAGATACCGAGACCGTACGGTGGCTTGGGCGTGGCGATCCTGACGACGCCTCGCGGCGTCATGACCGGCGCGCAGGCGCGACGCGAGAACGTAGGCGGAGAAGTGTTGTGCTTCGTCTGGTAACGAATCACGAAAACAGGATCGGAGCGGGACGATGAGTCGAGTCGGTCGTCTGCCCGTGCCGGTGCCGTCCGGGGTCGATGTCACGATCGAGGAGGGCCATGTCTCGGTCAAGGGACCGCGCGGTGAACTGGATCAGCACATTCATCCCGACCTGCATATCGCCTTCGGCGAAGGTGAGGTCGTGGTCACGCGTCCCAGTGATCGCCGTGTACACCGTTCCCAGCACGGACTGGCACGCGCCTTGATTCAGAACATGGTGACGGGCGTCTCGGAGGGCTGGTCGAAAACACTGGAGATCCAGGGCACGGGATACCGCGCCGAGATGGACGGCGAGACGCTGGTCCTGCGCGTGGGCTACTCGCACCTGGTGCGCAAGGATCCGCCCGACGGGATTGAGTTCGCCGTCGAAGGCCAACTCGTTCACGTGCGCGGAGCGAACAAGCAGGTGGTCGGTCAACAAGCAGCCGAGATTCGCGCCGTCCGCCCGCCCGAGCCCTACAAGGGCAAGGGCATTCGCTACCGAGGCGAGTGGGTCCGCCGTAAGCAAGGCAAGAGCGCCATCGCCTAGGCCATCGGCCGGCGACGCGAGCGCATGTCGATCTGGAGAAGATGAGATGACGACGATTCGCCGCAAGCGGCGCACCACACGGGCCGCGCGTCAGCGTCGGCATCTGCGTGTCCGCAAACGGGTGCACGGGACGGCGCGGCGTCCGCGACTCTGCGTCTTCCGCTCGGCCAGGCACATCTACGGTCAAATCATCGACGACGATGCCGGCGTCACCCTCGCCAGCGCCTCGGACCTAGGCTCAAACGCCGCCGCGACGACCGATGAAGATGGGTCGGGCAAGCGGGCGAGCGCGCGAGCGGTCGGCCGACAGCTCGCGCAGGTCGCACGGGATGCCGGGATTTCGACCGTGGTCTTCGACCGCGCCGGATATCAATACCACGGACGCGTTCGCGCGCTGGCCGAGGCCGCGCGCGAAGGCGGGCTCGTGTTCTAGTAGCGCGGCCATCGGGAGCAGGAGCGAAGCATGGTGCAGCAACGAGACGGCGGACGAGGGCGGGGCCGCCGCCGCGATCGCGATGAACCGCAGGACGACATCATCGAGAAGGTCGTCTCGGTCTCGCGCGTGGCCAAGGTGGTCAAGGGTGGACGGCGATTCTCGTTCACGTCCGTGGTGGTCGTCGGCGACGGGAACGGCCGCGTCGGTATCGGAATCGGCCGCGCCAACGAAGTGCCCGACGCAATTCGCAAGGGCTCAACCATCGCTCGACGCGAGATGATCACCGTGCCGATCCGCAACGGCACCATCCCGCACCCCATCACGGCGCGATTCTGCGCGTCGCAGGTGTTGCTCAAGCCCGCCGCTCCGGGAACCGGCGTAATCGCCGGCGGTGGCGCCCGTGCGGTGTTGGAAGCCGTCGGCCTGCGCAACGTGCTGACCAAGTCGCTCGGCTCCAACAACGTCGTCAACGTCGTCCAGGCGACGCGACGCGCATTGATGGAGCTGCGGGACCCCGTACAGGTGCGACGCGAACGACTGCGCCTGGCCGGTCGGATTCCCGACGAACCCGCCGCCCCTACCGACGTTGAAGCCGAGGTTGAAGCGGAAGCGCAACTCGCCACCGCCGGACCCAGCGAGTAGCGGCGCATGTCTCAGCTCAAGATCACCTACACCAAATCGTCTATCGGATATCGCTCCGACCAAGGCCACACGATCCGCTCGCTCGGCCTGCGCAAGCTGGGCCAGAGCACGATCAAGGAAGACACACCGGACGTGCGCGGGATGATCAACAAGGTCTCCCACCTCGTCACCGTGATTGAAATCGAGGACGCCTAATGGTCCTGCGCTTGAATGACCTGAGCCCGCCGCCCGGCTCACGCAAACGCCGAAAGCGCGTGGGCCGCGGCAACGCCTCAGGCAAGGGCACCTACTCTGGACGCGGGCTCAAGGGCCAGCTTTCCCGTTCCGGCCGCGACTACAACTCGGTCTTCGAAGGCGGCGCAATGTCGATCATGCGCACGCTGCCGAGGCGGAAGGGCTTCAAGGCTCCGTTCCGTGTGGAAGCGCAACCGATCAATGTGGTCGATCTGGAACGCCGATTCTCGGACGGTGATACGGTCGATGCAGACGCGCTCGTAGCTGCGGGTCTGCTGCGGCGCGCGAGCCAACGGTTCAAAGTGCTGGCCGGCGGCGAACTCGCCAGCGCCCTGCATCTGCGCGTCGAGCGAATCTCTCCGGCCGCCGAAGCGAAGATCGTTGCCGCGGGCGGCAGCGTCGAGGTCATCAATGCAGAGAACGCAGACAGCAGCGGGGCCGACAAGGCCTAAGCTGCTGCAGGCGTTGGTCGACGCCTGGCGACAGCCGGACGTCCGCCAAAAGCTCGCGTTTACGCTCTCCATGCTGGTCATCTTCCGGCTGGTCGCGCACGTCCCGATTCCCGATATCAACAAGACGCAGCTCGAGAACGCGCTCGACAACAACCCCGTTCTCGGCTTCCTCAACCTGTTCTCAGGAGGCGGACTCGACAACCTGTCGATCGTTGCGCTGGGCGTCTATCCCTACATCACCGCCTCGATCGTCATGAACCTGATGCAGCCGATGGTCCCCAAGCTGCAGGCGCTGGCCCAGGAGGGCGAGTCGGGCCGCAACAAAATTCAGCTCTACACCTACTGGCTGGCCGTGCCGATGGCGTTGGTTCAGGGCTACGGCCAGTTGCTCCTCTTGGAGAACGCTCGCGCGATCACCGGGATCGGCTTCGGCGCCGACGAGTGGCTGCCCACAATCTCGGCTCTGGCCACCATGACTGCCGGCACGATGTTCCTGATCTGGCTTGGTGAGCTGATCACCGAGAAGGGGGTCGGCAACGGCATCTCGCTGATCATCTTCGCCGGCATCGTGGCCAGTTTCCCGACGCTGTTCAACTCGGTGCGCCTGTCCGACATCGGCTGGTCGGGCATCGCGGTCGTGATTGCGATTGCGATCGCGTTGGTCGCGCTGATCGTGTTCTTCCAGGAGGCGCAGCGGAGGATTCCCGTTCAATATGCCCGATCGGTCTTCAGAGGCGGGAGGATGTACCGCCAGAGCGGTCAATCCTACATTCCCTTGCGTGTCAATTCTGCGGGCATGATCCCGCTCATCTTCGCGTTTTCGATCATCATCTTCCCCTCGGTGCTGGCCGGTTGGATCACCGGTGCGGCGGGCGAAGAAGCGCAGACCCAGGTGGCGGTGGAAGTGCCCTTCACCCGAGAGGATGTGGACGAGCCGTTGGCCACGCTGTTCCCAGACCTCGACGCGTCGGGTGAGTTCGTCGTCAACGAGGGCATCATCGAGTGGAACCGTGAAGAGGACACCTTCCAGGAAGTGCTCGACCGGGTTAACTCCAACTCCGATTCCAATGTCCTGACCCAGGTCGAGACCACCGCTGACCCGGTCTCCGGCGAAACACTCTACGCCTGGCGCATCGATGCCAATGAGATTTCCGAAGACCCGATCCGTTTGGCCGACCGGGCCGGCAACTTTATCGCCGTCTCAGAGATCAAGACACACGAGGATCCCGTCGACAATCCGCTGACGCCCGATATCGCCGAAGGTCAAACGCTGGGCGAACGCCCCGGCTGGATCATTCGAGCGGCGGATTGGGTCCAGTTGAACCTGTCGCCCGGACGACCGGCATACTGGGCGCTGTCGTTCGTGCTGGTCGTCGGTTTCACGTTCTTCTACACCTTCGTGACCTTCCAGCAGCAGAATCTGGCCGAGAACCTGCAGAAACAAGGTGGGTTCATCCCCGGCATTCGTCCCGGGCGACCAACGCAGGACTACATCAATCGGGTGCTGGCGAGGATCACCTGGGCGGGAGCGCTGTTCCTCGGCTTTGTCGCGGTGGTGCCATTCCTGGCGACGGAATTCATTCCCGACTCGACGGCGCTTACGATTTCTTCGACGGGCTTGCTGATCGTGGTCGGAGTCGCGCTCGACACGATGCGTCAGATTGAAGCACAGCTCTTGATGCGCAACTACGAAGGGTTCATTCGCTAACCATGTCAGACCCCGAGGGCCAGACCATGTACGTCATCCTGCTCGGCCCACCGGGTGCCGGCAAGGGCACTCAGGCGGTACAGACCGCCGAACGGACCGGCTTGCTCCATCTCTCCACCGGTGACATGTTCCGCGAGAACCTGCGCAACGGCACCGACCTGGGCAACCTGGCCAAGACCTACATGGACAAAGGTGAACTGGTCCCCGACGACGTGACTATCCGGATGCTGTTGGAGCGCATCGGCCGCGACGACGCCGAGGTCGGCTGCCTGTTCGACGGCTTCCCGCGCACGGTCGACCAGGCCAAGGCGTTGGATGTCGCGCTGAAGGAACAGGGCGACGAGATCGCGGTGACGGTGCTGATCGACGTGTCGAATGAAGAGATCACACGTCGGCTCGGCGGTCGCGTGAGCTGCGCCACCTGCGGCAGCGTGTTCCACGAGATCTTCAATCCGCCCAGGGCCAGCAGTCCCTGCTGTGGCACGGTCAAGATGATCCAGCGCGACGACGACAAACCCGATGCGATCGCCAACCGTCTACAGGTCTACGCTGACCAGACCGAGCCGCTGGTCGCGTACTACACCGAGGCCGGCAAACTGAAAACGGTGAACGGCGAGCAATCACCCGACGCAGTCGGCGTCGAATTGCTCTCAGCGCTCCAGGCATCCAGCAACTAGAGTCGGACCACGAAATGACGACCAGCCGACAACCGCGCCAGGTGATCCTCAAGACGCCGGAAGAGATTGAGCAGATGCGTCCAGCCGGACGCATGGTCGGCGAGACGCTGGACGAGCTACGGGAGATGATCAAGCCTGGACGTCGGTTGTCGGAGCTGGATCAGTACGTGATCGACAAGTTCGAGCGCCTCGATGTGATCCCGACCTTCCTCGGCTACCAGGGATTCCCGCACACGATCTGCGCTTCGATCAACGAAGAGATCGTGCACGGCTTCGCGACGCAGCGTCAGTTGGAGGACGGCGACATCATCTCGATCGACCTCGGTGCCACCATCGGTGGTTGGGTCGGAGATTCGGCCAGAACGTTCGCCGTCGGCACGATCTCGCCCGCGGCGCGTCGTCTGCTCGACGTGACCAAGGAGTCGCTTGACGCAGGAATCGATGCGGCACGTATTGGCGTGCGTAAAGGGGATATCGGCGCAGCGATCCAGGAAGTGATAGAATCAGCAGGTTACGGAGTCGTCCGCGGCTATGTCGGGCACGGCGTGGGACGTGACATGCACGAACCACCGAGTATGCCCAACTATGGTCGTCCCGGTTCCGGCATGACCATGCGTCGCGGAATGGTCGTCGCGCTCGAGCCGATGGCGACGATCGGCGATCCGGCCACCGCCGTGTTGGACGACGGCTGGACCGTCGTCACAGCCGACGGCAGCCTGTCGGCGCACTTCGAACACACCGTCGCGCTCCGTGAAGACGGACCGGCGGACATTCTGACTCGAGCCTGAAGCAACAATCTACAGGCGCGCAGACAACGGGGGTTAGGTGGCGAGAAATCGAAACAGCGGCGGTGGGCGGCGAGACCGGCGGACGCCGGCGCCCTCGCCTCCTCCCAAGCAGGACAAGATCGAAGTTGAGGGCGTAGTCAAAGAACTGCTGCCCAATGCCACTTTTCGGGTCGAATTGCCGAACGGGCACGAGGTCCTGGCGCACCTGGCGGGCAAGATGCGACAGCATCACATCCGCGTTCTCCGCGGCGACCGCGTGCTGGTGGAGCTGTCCGAGTACGACCTGACGCGCGGTCGCGTCGTCTATCGATTCAAGAGCTAACGCAAACGGCAGAAGGCGCACCTCGGGACCGGTACCCAACCCGAGGCGAGAGGAACCGACGGATGGCAAGAATCTCGGGTGTTGACGTTCCCGACAACAAGAAGGCGCCCTACGCGCTTCGATACATCTACGGGATCGGCGCCACGCGCGCCCAGGAGATCGTCGACAAGGCGAACATCGACCCCGAACAGCGCATCCGTGATCTGTCCGACACCGAACTCGGCCGCATCCGAGAGGTCGTCGATCGCGACTACCTCGTCGAAGGTGACCTGCGTCGAGTTGTGCGCGGCAACATCCAACGCCTGATCGATATCAACTGCTACCGCGGCCAACGCCATCGACGCAACCTGCCGATGCACGGTCAGCGCACACGCACCAACGCCCGCACCAGGCGCGGCACCAAGAAGACGGTCGCCGGGCGCCGACGAGCCGTCAAGCGATAGCTCAACGACGAAGGTCAGACACCGAGGTCAGACAAGAGGGGAATGGGATGAGTAGCAATCAACGGCGAGAGCGAGCCCGACGCCGTCGCGAGCGCAAGAACGTGCCGCACGGTCGCGCTTACATCCAGTCGACCTACAACAACACGATCATCACGATGACCGATCTCGCAGGCAATCCGGTCGCTTGGGCCTCAGCCGGCAGCACCGCTGCGACCCGCGGCTCGCGAAAGGGCACGCCGTTCGCTGCCCAGATCGCCGCCGAAGACGCCGCGCAGAAGGCGATGAGCCACGGCATGCGACAGGTCGATGTCTACGTCAAAGGTCCTGGCCAAGGCCGCGAGTCGGCCGTGCGTGCCTTGCAGGCCCAGGGTCTGACCCTGCTCTCGATCCGAGACGTCACTCCGATTCCCCATAACGGCTGCCGGCCGCGCAAGCGACGCCGCGTTTAGGACATCCATAACCACCCCTCGCGCTCCCGCGACCGACAGAGAGAACCGCCAATGGCTCGATACACCGGACCCGTCTGCCGCATCTGCCGTCGCGCCGGCGAGAAGCTGATGCTCAAGGGCGAACGCTGCGTGGGCCCCAAGTGCGCCATCGAACGCCGCAACCAACCGCCCGGTCAGCGGTCGCCGCGCCGCCGCAAGATCTCCGACTACGGCGAGCAGGTGAAAGAGAAGCAGAAGGTTCGCAAGACCTACGGCGTGCTCGAGCGGCAGTTCCGTCGCATGTTCGCCGAGGCCAACCGCCGCCCCGGTGCAACCGGCGAGAACCTCTTGCAGATGCTCGAGCTCCGATTCGACAACGTCGTGTACCGCCTGGGCATCGCCGAGTCGCGAGCCCAGGCCCGCCAGCTCGTCCGTCACGGTCACATCACGTTGAACGGCAAGAAGGCCGACATCCCCTCTATCGAGATGCGCATCGGCGACACGATTGGCTGGACGGATCGCGGCCGCAAGACCAGGTTCTACGAAAACGCACGCACCTGGCAGGGTTCACGCGAAGTCCCCGGCTGGCTGCGGATCGATCCGATTCAACTGGAAGGTGAACTCACTGCCGTACCCGCCCGTGAAGACCTAGACATGCGAGTCGACGAGAACGCCATCGTCGAGTACTACTCGCGATAAGTCCGGCGAGCCACAGCCCCACAGTCCCAGGGAGGGACGCGACAACGTGATCCTGGCTACCGAAACTCCCAAACTCTCGATCGAGGAAGAACGCGACAACTACGTCCGCATCGCGGTCGAGCCGCTCACGCGTGGGTTCGCTCATACCGAGGGCAATGCGCTCCGCCGCGTCTTGCTCAGCGGGATCCGCGGCGCGGCGATTACCGCCGTGCGGATCGACCAGGTCCAGCACGAGTTCTCCACGATCCCCGAAATGAAAGAAGACACGACCGAGTTCCTGCTCAACCTGCGCGAGATCCGGATTCATGCGATCGCCGACCGACCGGCCGAGATGCACCTCAACATAACCGGATCGGGACAAATCACCGCCGGTGACATCCAGGTACCCGGCGACTACAAGATCGTCAATCCTGAGCTATACCTCGCGACACTGGACGGCGACGCAGGCAAGCTCGACGTCGTCATGGACGTCGAGACCGGGTTCGGCTTCCGACCCTCGGAACAGAACAAGAACGGCGAGCAACTGCTCGGCGTGATTCCGCTCGATGCCGTCTTCACCCCGGTGCGCAAGGTGTCGTACGAGGTCTTGCCCGCCTCCGGCGGTCGCGGCAGCGATTACGAACAGCTGCTGATCGAGGTCTGGACCGACAGCACCATTTCCGGCGTCGATGCAGTCCAGGCTGCGGCTCGCTCGTTGCGAACTGAGCTGGAACTGTTCGAGACGATGGGCCAACCGGTCGCCACACGGCAACTACCGGCTCACGCGCGAGTTGGCGTAACCGCCGAGCAGTACGACATGCCGATCGAAGAACTGCAACTCTCCGTTCGCGCGCACAACTGCCTCAAGCGCAGCGGATTGATGCTTGTCGGTCAGATTCTCGAGAAGAGCGACGACGAACTGCTCACCTTGCGCAACTTCGGCGAAAAGTCATACATCGAGCTGATTGACAAACTGCTCGAGCTGAACCTGATCGACGACGACGACCCTCGCGTCCGCCGCGCCCGGGACGGCGTCTTCGCTCCCGCCAGCGAAGAGGTACTGACTGCCTTGCCGCCAGCGCCCGAGGAAGCCGCGCCCGTGCCCTCATTGAGCTCTGCGCCGGCCGCCGACTCGGAAGCAGTCGGCGGCAGCGAGGAAGATCCGGAAATCACAGGGTCGCTTGGAGCCGCCTTGCTCGAGGCCCTGCGCGAGGCCGGCAGCGGCGTCGAAGAGGAACGCTAGAAGCCAGCGGTCCCGTGTTCAGCGGGACCCATTCCGAGGAGTGGACGATGCGGCATCGAAAGAGCGGGCGCGGTCTGAGCCGCAGCCGATCCCATCGTGCAGCACTGGTTCGCAACCAGGTCACCGACCTGCTTCGTCACGAAGCAATCGTGACGACTGAAGCCAAGGCCAAGACGATCCGCCCGGTCGCCGAGCGCATGATCACCCTGGGCAAGCGCGGCGATCTACACGCCCGACGCCAGGCTGGCGCGGTCCTGACCGACCGCAAGGTGCTGCGCACGCTGTTCGACGACATCGCCCCGCGTTTCTCCGAGCGCAATGGCGGCTACACGCGCATCATCAAGCTCGGTCCCCGTCGCGGCGACGGCGCGCTGATGGCGCACATCGAACTCGTCGAGCGAGCCGCGCCTGAGCTCCCTGAGGAAGCCGACGAAGAGGCAGCGGAAGAGTAGTCGCGGAAGCATGACGGCGAACCATGGCAACGAGCCAGCGTTGGGCGCTCTTACTGCAATACGACGGCGCGGAGTTCGCGGGGTCGCAATGGCAGCCGAACGTTCCAACGGTGCAGGGAACGCTGCAATCGGCGATCGCCGAGCTGACCGGGACCGCTCCGCGGGTGTCGTTCGCCGGGCGAACCGACGCTGGCGTCCACGCGCTGGGGCAGATGGCCTCGTTCGTCAGCGAGAAATCGCCCGCGCAGATGCCGGCTCATCGCTGGGTGCGCGGACTCAATCACTTCTTGCCGTCGAGCGTCGCGGTGCAGGCCGCTGCGGCGGTAACGGACGATTTCGATCCGCGACGCGACGCGCGTTCACGCACATACGTCTACCGGGTTCGGCTGGCGAATCAGCGTCAACCGCTGTGGCAGGCTCGGACCTGGATCGTGCCGGGTCCATTTTGCCTCCAGGCCGCGCAACGGGCGCTGGAGGAACTGGTCGGCCGTCGCGACTTCGCGCCGTTCACACCGCCAACGGACGATCGTGCGACCTTGCGCACGCTGCGCGAGGCAGCGGTTCAGGCCGACGGCGACACGCTGGCGTTTCGCTTTCGCGCCGACTCGTTCCTGCATCATCAGGTGCGGCGCATGGTCGGCGCGGTCGTCGAACTGGCTACCGCTCGTTCCAGCCTCGACGAGTTCCGGCGCGCGCTCGATCGCGCGGTACCCGGGTCGATGGGGCCGACCGCTCCGGCTTGCGGCCTGACGTTGTCCGAGGTCGAGTACGTGCCGCCGCTGTTCGATCAACCAGCCAACCAGCCATCCTGCCATCGGGATCGTGAGGGAGTGTGAAGCATGTCGACAACCGTTCTCGGATCGCATCAGGTTCCGAAGGAGTGGCACGTAATCGACGCCGCTGACCGCCCGCTGGGACGAGTGGCGACGGAGATCGCGACGCTGCTGCGCGGCAAGCACAAGCCGGCGTTCCACCCATCGCAAGACATCGGCGACTACGTGGTCGTTGTCAATGCGAGCAAGGTCGCCGTCACCGGACGCAAACTTGAGCAGAAGATTTACTACCGGCACTCTGGCTACCTGGGCGGACTCAAGGAGACATCGCTCAAGGCCATGCTGGCCAAGCGACCCGAGCGTGTGATCGAGCACGCCGTCCGCGGGATGCTGCCCAAGAACCGACTCGGACGGACGCAGTACCGACACCTCCGCGTCTACGCCGGCCCCGATCATCCGCACGCCGGCCAGCTTGCGGCAATCGACGCTGAAGGAGCGGAGTAACCGATGACCACTACAGCAGGCCACTACTACTACGGTCTCGGCCGCCGCAAGACCTCGATCGCACGCGTCCGGCTCTACCCGGGCAACGGCCAGATCACGATTAACGGCAAGAACGCCGACGAACTTTTCACGCGGCCCGAGCAGCGCCGCCTGATCGAGGAGCCCCTGCGACACACCGGTACGCAAAACAGTTTCTCGGCGGTGGTCCGCTGCACTGGTGGTGGTGTCAATGGTTGGGCGGGGGCAATTCGCCTCGGCATCGCCCGCGCCTTGCTGGCCAGCGATGAATCGTTGCGTCGACCGCTGCGCCAGGCCGGCATGCTGACCCGAGATCCCAGGGCGAAGGAACGTAAGAAGCCGGGTCTCAAGCGAGCTCGCAAGGCGCCTCAGTACACGAAGCGCTAGGTCCCTGACGCCTGCTGATGCTGTCTCCTGACCCGATCGGGGCCCCGTTCGACCCTCAAGGCCGGCAGCGCTAGTCGGACAGGTTGGCGGCCGATCGCAGGGCGTCGGCGTGGTGCGACTGTTCCCACGGCAGGTCGAGATCGGGTCGGCCGAAGTGACCGTACGCGGCGGTTGGCTGGTAGATCGGCCGCTTCAAGTCGAGGTGGTGAATGATCGCCGCGGGGCGCAGATCGAACAGTTCCCTGACCAGCGACCTGAGTTCGTCGTCGGGCAGCCGTCCGGTGCCGAAGCTGTGGAGCGCCAGACTGGTCGGCTCAGCCTTGCCGATCGCGTAGCTCACCTGTAGCTCGACACGCTCGGCCAGACCGGCCGTGACGATGTTTCGCGCAGCATGCCGAGCGGCGTACGCCGCGCTGCGGTCGACCTTGGATGGGTCCTTGCCCGAAAACGCGCCGCCCCCGTGGCGGGCCATTCCCCCGTACGTGTCCACGATGATCTTGCGACCCGTCAGTCCGGCATCGGCGAGCGGTCCTCCGACAATGAACTGCCCGGACGGGTTGACGTAGATCTGGGTCCTGTCGTCGATCATGCCCTCGGGGATGACGGCATCGATCACCTGCTTGCGCAGAACCTTCGCAATTTCCTGTTGGCCGACCTGTTCGCTGTGCTGGGTGCTGACGACGATCGCGTCGATTCGGTGCGGCCGGCCGTGGGCGTACTCGACCGTGACCTGTGCCTTCCCGTCGGGGCGTAGCCAGTCGACCACTCCGTCGGTCCGCGTCTTGCTCAGTTGCCGGGTCAGCCGATGGGCCAACTCGATTGGGAGCGGCATCAGGCTCTCGGTCTCGTCGCAGGCGAAACCGAACATCATGCCCTGATCGCCGGCGCCATGTCGGTCGAAGGGATCGTCGCCGCCGTGCGATGCTTCGCCGGCCAGACCACGCACGCCGGCGTCGATATCGGGAGACTGCCGGTTGATCGAGATCAGTACCTTGCAGGTCTCAGCGTCAATGCCCCAGGTAGAGTCTGTGTAGCCGATGCGCCTCAGCGTGCTGCGGGCAATCTGCTCAATGTCAAGCGAAGCGCGGGTCGTGATCTCGCCGATCACGACGACGAGATCCGACGAGATTGCGGTCTCACAGGCAACATGCGACTCCGGGTCAACCGCGAGACAGGCGTCGAGCACCGCGTCCGAGATCTGATCGCAGACCTTGTCCGGGTGACCTTCGGTCACCGACTCGGACGTCCAGAGCCCCGACACAGTCTGCACGTGGGCATGAGCGTTCGCGGATGAATCGGTCATGTGCCCTCGTCCCATGAACTGAGGTAGCGACGTTGTTCGTCGGTGAGCGCATCGAGTTCGACGCCCATGCTCGCCAGTTTGAGCCGTGCAACGCTCTGGTCAATCTCGTTGGGCACATCGTGGACGCCCGGTTCGAGCGCCGGGTCCGCACTGAGCAGATGCTCAACGGCCAGCGCCTGGTTGGCGAACGACATATCCATCACGCTCGCGGGATGACCCTCGGCGGCCGAGAGATTGACCAGGCGCCCGTCGGCGAGCACGAGCAGCTCCCGTCCGTCGGCCGTGGCGTGAGCGGTCACGTAGGGCTTCAACTCTCGCTGTTGCTCGGTGATCTCCGCGAGCGCATCGAGGTTGATCTCGTGATTGAAGTGCCCCGCGTTGGCCATGATCGCGCCCGAGCGCATGCGAGCGAGGTGCGGCTCGTCGATCACGTGGATGTCCCCGGTCGTCGTGATGAAGATGTCGCCTTCAGCCGCCGCCTCGGTCATCGGCATCACCCGAAAGCCGTCCATCACCGCTTCGAGCGCGCGCAGCGGATCGACCTCGGTCACGATGACATGGGCGCCAAGTCCGTCGGCTCTCGAAGCGACACCGCGGCCACACCAGCCGTAGCCGGCCACGACCACGGTCTTGCCGGCCAGCAGGACGTTGGTCGCCCGAATGATGCCGTCCAGCGCGCTCTGACCGGTGCCGTAGCGGTTGTCGAAGAAGTGCTTGGTAGCCGCGTCGTTGACGGCCATGATCGGATAGGCCAGCGCCCCGTCGTCGGCCATCGCCCGCAGGCGTATCACTCCCGTTGTCGTCTCTTCACAGCCGCCGCGCACCGCATCGAGCGCATCACGGCGGTCACTGTGCAGCGTGGACACAAGGTCGGCGCCGTCATCGATCGTCACGTGCGGACGCGTATCGATCGCCTGGTGAATGTGTTCGTAGTACGTCTCGTTCGACTCACCCTTGATCGCGAAGACGCGAATCCCGGCCCGCTCGACGAGCGCTGCCGCGACATCGTCCTGGGTCGAGAGCGGATTGCTGGCGCAGAGCGTGACCTCGGCTCCGCCGGCCTGGAGCGCCAGTGCGAGGTTGGCGGTTTCCGACGTGACGTGCAGGCAGCCGGCAATCCGCAACCCATCGAAGGGCCGCTCAGCGGCGAAGCGGTCGTGGATCTGAGCCACAACCGGCATTTCGCGCGAAGCCCAGGCGATGCGCTGCTCGCCGTACTCCGCCAGCCGCCGATCGGCGACGGCGCTGCCCGTGCTCTTCACGCCCGTGCTCACGTGCTGACGACCTCCCGCTCTCCGTCAGGGCCACGGCGTCTCGCCGCCCATCGGCGCAGTGCGGTAATCAGCGTACTGGTGTGTCGCGTTGCAGAGGCTTCGATGATCTCCCCAACCTGCCGGTAGCCCAACTTCCGATAGGCATGGACGGCAGGCGCGTTTGCCGGATCGACGGACAGCACGACTTCGTCGACCTGTTCAAGGAGGGCCGCCGTGACGGCCGATGTGGCGGTCGTCGCGTGCCCTCGGCCTCTGAATCTTGGATGGGTGAAGACATTGCCAAGAATCGCGATGCCGTGGGTTCGACCGATCGCGTGCGTCCCAGCCACCGCCACCAGGCGCTCGTTCTCGACCACGCCCCAGTAGCAACCCTCGGCGATGTGCTCGTTGCGGTAGTGAGTCGGGTCGCCCTCTGCGTTGTAGAGCCGATTGAGCAATTGCACATGCGCACCCAACATGGGCTGCGCCGGGCGATTGATCGGCCGGAAACTGTCGCGCGTGACCAACATGCGCGTCATCCGCGTGATGTGCCGGAACGTATAGGTCGTCTCCAGCGCGTCGACGTGGTCCGGGTCGGCAATCGCGAACGTGGTCGGAAACCCCGGATGCAGACCCAGAATCGCCCTGACACCGTCCGACGGTCCCGCCAACGTGGTGGCGTACCCCAGACCCCCGCGAGAATGGCAGACGACCGCGACACCGTTGGGCGTACTGCTCAGGTAGAACTCGGCGTCGTTCCAGGCGTCATCGTCAAGCTGCGCCAGCGCGTAGGTCGCGTTGTAACGGTCGGCCTGCAATCGCTCCGCGAGCGCCTCGCGATCATGCGCGCGCACGACCTCAACCATCGCCCGTGCGTCGCCGAGACGAAGTGAGAGTGCCATGGCGGCAACGTTAACGGCTCTGCGGGAGCCGCGTCGACAAGTCGAGTTGCTCGATTGTTATCTGGGGGACTCGCTGCCGCACCAGATCGGGCGTCGATCGCAGGATGCCGTCGACTCCGAAGGCCTCGATCGCAAACGATGCGCAGGCGCAACCCCAGACCGCGGCCTCAATCAGATCATGCCCGCGCGCCAGCGCGCTCAGCAGCGCACCGGCGAATGTATCCCCCGCGCCTGTCGGATCCGTGGCCCGTACGTTGGGCACCGCGCCAATCTTCGTGCGCCGGTCTCGCTCGAATATCTCCACTCCCTGCGACGCCTCCTTCAGGATGAAGATGGCCGGTCCCAGATCGTAGATTTCGCGCCAGGCGGCCAACGGCAGTTCGGGGTCATCCAATTCACCGCTCCACTGAATCAGATGCGCGGCCTCGAGCGTGTTGATTGAGACCAGGTCCGCCGCCCGAACCTGCTCGCGGAACTCGTCACGGCGCTCTGCCACCTCGCGCTCGATCGTGTCGATGGCCACCAACTCTGGTGCCGCCATCTGCTCAATCGCGCGCCGGTTCTGCTCAGGGTTGCCGGCGGTCAGCAAGACGAACCCGGCCTGCCGAATCGACTCAGCCACGACGATCGGATGCGTGTCGTAGACGCCGGCCCGCGTGTACAACGTCTCTCGGAAATCGCCGTCGGGCGAGTAGCGGCAGCCCCAGCGGAAGTTGGGCCCGCTCGCGTGGACCACCCCGTCGAGCCGTACCCCACGCTCAATCAGCGGTTCCAGAAGCGATGCGTCAAAGTCGTCTCCGATCACGGAGATCGGAGCAGCTTCGGCCAACAACGAAGCGGCCAGGCTCGCATAGACGGCCGACCCGCCGAGCAGTTGGTCAATGTCTCCCGCATGGCTGTGAATCTCGTCGAGCGCGACTGCTCCCACAACAGCGAGATCGACCGTCACGACAATCGGCCCTCGATCAGTAGCGAGTAGCGCTCTAGGGTCTCCGCGGGGATTCGTTGAGGGTCGGTCATAACTGCGCCGAACAGGGCACCCTCGGCGGTCGACATCCAGTCAGCGGGCAGATTGAGCGCAACGTCAGCGACGATCTGCTGAGCGGACTGCACGTTCTGGGCGACGATCTCAGCCACGGCGGCGGCGCTGACGTCCGCCTCCGACTCGTGCCAGACGTCATAATCCGTGGCCGTGGCGAGCATCGCGTAAGCGATCTCGGCCTCGCGGGCCAGTTTCGCTTCTGGCACAGCCGTCATCCCGATGATCGACGCGTCCCACGAGCGATACGTGTGTGACTCCGCCCGTGTGCTGAACAGCGGACCCTCCATCGCTACGTACGCGCCGCCGGCGTGCACCGTTTGGCCAACGCGGCTGGCGCTCTCGACGAGCCGCGCGCTGAGGTCCGCACAGAACGGATCGGCGAAGCCCACGTGTACAACGATCCCGTCGCCGAAAAAGGTCGTCGGCCGACCGCCCCGGGTGCGATCGATGATCTGATCCGGCACAACCATGTGTCCCGGTACAATCTCCTGCTTCAGCGAGCCGACCGCCGACACGGCGAGGATGCCCTGAACGCCCAGCGCCTTCAGCGCCCAGATGTTGGCGCGGACAGGGATCTCGTGCGGCATCAGCCGATGGCCGACGCCGTGCCGCGGCAGGAAGGCAACGCGCTTGCCGTGCAGCGAGCCAATCACGATCTCGTCGGAGGTCGGTCCGAACGGAGTGTCCGGCTGCCAGCGCTCGACATCCTCGAGGCCCGGCATCTTGTAGAAGCCGGAACCGCCGATCACGGCCAGGAGAGCGGTCGGATGTTCGCTGGACATAGAACGAGCCTCGCTGAAATCAGTAGATGAGCATCGACTCGACGGAGTGCGGCTCCAGCCGGTCGCGCCCGTTGAGTGCTTCGAGTTCGATCAGGAAGGCAATCTTGGAGATTTCTGCCTCCGCGTGAGCGATGAGCTGGATCGCCGCCTCGGCGGTGCCGCCGGTCGCGAGCAGATCGTCAACCAGGGCGATACGCGAGCCGGCGACGATGGCATCCGAATGCATCTCGATCGTCGCGGAGCCGTATTCGAGATCGTAGGAGCGCGAGATCGTGTGCGCCGGCAGTTTGCCCGCTTTGCGGATCGGGACGAACGGCAGGTTCAGACGTTGTGCGATCGGCGCACCGATGATGAACCCGCGCGACTCGATCCCGACGATCGCATCAGCGTCACGGCAATGTTCGGTCACCCAGTCCAGGGCCTGCGCAAACGCCGTCGGCTCGGCGAGCAACGGCGTGATGTCGCGAAACAGGATTCCCGGCTCCGGGAAGTCCGGTACGGCGCGAATGTACTGCGCCACCAAGTCACTGGCGGTTGGAGTGTCGGTCATTGATTTAGCGTACTAGCGAGCTGTGTCATCGGTCGCCCTGCGCCCCGTACCTCGCCGTGAATCGGCGATTCGCTGATAGTCTGAGCCGAAGCGGTGCTGAGGCCGAGTGGAGTCCGCTTTGGACGATCCCTTGAACTGGACGGACGAGGACCAGGAGCGTGCGCTGCGCGCCATTGCCCCGTGGTACGACCTTGATTTTGGCGCGCTCACCGAAGACGTTGAGATGTTCCTCGAACTCAGTTCCCGCGCAGAGCGGGTTCTCGAGCTGGGCGCAGGCAGCGGGCGGATCGCCGCCCCGCTGGCGGAGGCCGGTCGCCGGGTTACGGCGGTGGACTCCTCTGAGGCCATGCTGGCCGTCGGCGAACCGCGCATGCAGGGGGCCGGCGTCGACATAATCCGCGCTGATATGCGCGACCTCTCAACCGGTGGGACATTCGACCTCGTGTTCTTCGGGCTATCGACATTCCAGCATCTCCTTCGACGCTCGGATCAGCTGGCCGCCCTCCAATCCGCGCGACGTCACCTCGCCGCCGACGGCCGGCTGCTGATCGACTGGACTGAGCCGCGTCCCGACGATCTGGATCCAGCCCCGTCCACCATGCAGTTGGAGTGGGTACGCGAAGCGCCCTCCGGCGAGCTGGTCACCAAGAGCGCCGCGCAGGAGCTGGCGCTCGATCGCACCTGCGGTAGCGCATTGGACCGCACGCTCGCGATCGCCTGGATTACCTACCAGTACGACGCGGTGAACGAGTCCGGACTGTTGCGCCGCTCGCTGGCGCGGTTCCCCCTGCGCATCAACCTGACGGCAGGTGAAATGGCTGGACTGCTGTTTGAGTCAGGTCTGACGCCAATTCAGTGGTTCGGATCGTGGCAGCTCGACGAGGTCGGCGATGGAGATCGGCTGATTGTCGTGGCGGAGGCGGCCGGATGAAGCTCTGGAGGTTCGCATTCGGCTTCGCCGTCGTATTGTTCACGGGCCTCGTTGTCGGTTGCGGGTCAAGTCCAAACGAGCATGTCCAGTCCAACGAATACTTCCGCCCGTCAGCGAGTGATCAAGAGCAGCAGGCGGCCGCAGATTCGCAGCAGGAGGACGAACAGCACCAGCAGAGCCAGCGAGCCCAGCGAGACGAACAGGTCCAGGAGGATCAGCAGGGCGCCGCTTCCGAGAGCCGGTCCCAGCAGCAGGCCGGCCAGGACCAGGAGTCCGACGACCAGTCCGGTCAAGGCGGCGATGAAGCCCAGGCTGAGCAGGACGCAGCCCCGCTCGAGACCTCCGAAGACGTCGTGCGACGCTACGCCAGCCCGACCTATGGCTACTCGCTCGAGTTGATCTGTTCGCCGTTCTGCGATGCCAGCTCGACCGGCATCGACCGCGTGATGTTCCGCTCCGAGAGCGGGCGCGCGCTGATCAGCGTTGAGGTCTTTGAAGACGATGGAACCGAATCCGCAGAGTTCCTCACATCCGCCCTCGCGCTCGGCGACAACGTGGAGTTCACCGAATTCGAAGAGACCTCCACGATCACCGGAGAACCGGCCGAGCGCTTCGGATGGGAGGAAGACCGTCGCGCGACCGGTGGCTTCCACGTTCGCTGGCACGCGATGCTGATTCGCGTGGACGATCTGGCCATCGTGCTGCGCGCGGGGTCGGTCATGGAGGACTATGACGGCGTGGTCTTCGCGCTCGAACGGGCAATGGAATCGTTCATTCTGCCGCTCGAGATCGAGGGCCGCCCCGGACTGTACGAGCGATTCGACTTCACGATCTCGTACGACACCGCTGACTTCGCGCAGGAATTCGGTCAACCGACGAATGCCCCGCCCAGCGACGAAGCGGGAATCTTCGTCCTGCAGACGACCACGGCGCTGAAGGCCGTACTCACTTGGCAACTGTTGGGCGAGGCCTTCTACGACGGCGACACGGCGATTTCGCAGTCGCTGCGAGACGCCCTCGGCATCGAGAACATCTCCGGCTTCCGCGACGCCGCCGATGTCGACGGCACGCCGGCCCGGACCGGCGAGACCGAAACACAGTTCGGCGAAGGCACAATGAAGATCCGCTCATTCGCGTGGTACTGCCGGGACAGCGGACGCGAGTTCGTGCTCCACGTCCTCGACCCGGACGATCCGGAGTCCGTAGCATTACCGTTGATTGAGAGCTTCCGTTGCACGACCGACGGTGCCGACGAAGCGGCTGAGGGCGCGGAATAGCGGAGCGACGTTGATGCAGCGATCGGCGCAGCGAGGAACGAGCCCGCGACCGATCACTGTCGCCCTCGATGCGATGGGCGGAGACAATGCGCCCGCCACCATCGTGCGCGGCGCGCTCAGCGCGGCTCGAGATGTCGACGTGGATATCATCCTGGTCGGACGCGGTCGCGAGATCCGCAGCCTGCTGCCCGCAGCGCAACGCAACCTGCGGATTCACGAGGCGTCGGAGGCGATCGCCATGGACGCGCCCCCAACTGCGGTGCGCCGAATGCGCGACTCGTCGATCATGGTGGGACTCGGGTTGCTCGCCGACGGCGAGGCCGACGCCTTTCTGTCGTTTGGCAACACCGGCGCCGTGATGGCCGGTTCGCTGTTCTCCCTGGGCAGGGTCCCCGGGGTTGCGAGGCCCGCCCTGGGCGCGCTCTTCCGTAACGGTCGTGGGACGACGTCGTTGCTACTCGATGTCGGAGCCAACGTCGAAGCGCGGCCGCAGTACCTCTGCCAGTTCGCGACAATGGGTCGCGCCTACGTCGAGCGTGTCCTGCGCCATCGCAATCCCAGCGTGGGGCTCTTGAACGTCGGTGAAGAGGAACTGAAGGGCACCAGCCTCCATCAGGAGACGTACCGGCTGCTCGAACGGCAAGAAGCGAACTTCGTCGGCAACATCGAGGCGAATCAGATGGTCGCCGGCGCGGCGGACGTGATCGTCTCGGACGGGTTCACGGGTAACGTCGCCGTGAAACTGACCGAAGGGGTGGCCGAGCAACTCTTCGGTGAACTGAAGCGCAGCATTCAGTCGAGCATGCTGCACATGGCCGGGGCCTGGCTGATGCGCGGCGCGTTCCAGGGACTGCGAGCGCATTGGGACTACGCCAAGGTCGGCTCCGCGCCACTTTTCGGGATCGATGGAGCGGTACTGGTTGGCCACGGCCGGGCCAACGCCGAGGCGGTGGCGAGCGGGATCAAGTCCGCCCGCAGCGTGGTCGAATCCGGCGTCGTCGACGCCATCCGCGACGCGGTCGCCGGCACTGCGCCCGTGGATGACGATTTCGAACAGACGCCCCCCGAACGAAGCGACGGTCAGGTGAGCGACACTTGGCGCTACGAGCGGCGCTGAACGTCAACCTGAGCGCGACCACATGCGATACATTTGATTGGTTCCCGCCGGATACATAGATACATCGCTTGGAGGACAGAGATGGCAAAGCCCCAGGAAGTGACGGACGGCAGCTTCCAGGCAGACGTCAAGGACAACGATCTGCCGGTGCTCGTGGATTTCTGGGCGCCCTGGTGCGGTCCCTGCCGCATGGTCGCGCCGATCGTCGACGAACTCTCTGAGGAATACGACGGCCGCGTCGCCTTCTACAAGCTGAACACTGACGAGAACCCCGGCATCGCCACCGAGTACGGGATCCGCAGCATCCCCACGCTGCTCGTCTTCAAGGGCGGCGAAGTGGCCGGCCAGATCGTCGGCTTCCGCCCGAAGAGCGACCTCGCCAAGCGACTCGACGAAGTCCTGACCTAACCGGCCACCCGGCCCGCGAACCGCACAAGCACTTCCCCCAAACGGGACCGACAGCGCCAACGACAGCGCTGTCGGCCCGTTTCGCGTATCCTGCGCGCGTTACAGCCATGAGAGAGGCATGTCACATGAAGGTCGGCGTTCACTTCAACTACCAGAACTACAGCGACTGGGACCGGTTCGAGGCTCAGGCCGTCTCGGACAAGCCGCAGGTCAGCGACCAGCAGGTCTACGAGGAAGAAATCCACCTCGGCGGACTCGTTGAACCGTTGGGCTTCGACTCGTACTGGTGTATCGATCACCACTTCTCGCCCTACATCATGACCTCGGGCGCGATGCAGAATCTGACCTACTTCGCCGGCAAGACCGAGCGCATCGACTTCGGCACGATGGTTATCGTCCTCCCCTGGTACGACCCGGTCGCGATCACCGAGCAGATCACCGTGCTCGACAACATGCTCCAGGGCCGCAAGCTCACCCTCGGCCTCGGCCGTGGCGCCGCCAAGCGCGAGTTCGAAGCCTTCCGCTCCCCAATGGGCGAGTCTCGCGACCGCTTCATGGAGTCGCTCGAGGTCGTCCGCAAGGGCCTGACCCAGGAGTTCTTCTCCCACGAGGGCGACTTCTACACCATTCCCGAGACCACCATCCGTCCGCGCCCGCGGAACCCCCAGGCTCTGCTCGACTCCATGCGCGTCGCCTGGATCTCACCGGAGACGCTCGAAATCGCCGCAAACGCTGGCCTCGGCATGCTCTTCACCAACTCGAAGAAGTGGGACGAGTACCAGGCTGATGTCAAGCGGTTCAATGAGATTCGCGTCTCCCAGGGCTGGGAGCCCAAGCAGCCAACCGTGGTCGCCAACGTCGCCTGCTTTGACACCGAAGAAGAAGCCTGGGCGGTCATGCTCGAGCACACCGGCAAGTTCCAAGAGAGCGTCGAGCGCCACTACCACTTCTCCGAGTCGGCCCGCTTCGCCGCGACCAAGGGCTACAAGTACTACGCCGAGTTCGGCAAGACCAACGAAAAGACCACCCCCGAGCAGCGAGCCCAGTTTGCGGCCATGCCGCAGGCCTGGGGCACGCCCGACCAGGTGATCGAGAAGCTCAAGCACATCCAGCAGATGACCGCCGCGGAAGAGATGATCATGAACTTCCGCATCTCCGGCGGCATGCCCGCCGAGACCGCCGAGCGCAGCATGCGCCTCTTCGCCTCCGATGTGCTGCCCACGCTTCACGACCTGGAAGGCACAATGCCCGAGGAGCTCTCGGGCCGCACCGCCGGCGAACCGGTCCCGGCTGACTGAGCCGATGACCGACGTCGAGCTGCACGGCACATGCGAACCGCGCTTCGGCGCGGTTCGCGCCGCGTTTGAGGCCAACTGGACCGATCACGACGAAGTCGGCGCATCGCTCTGCGTGATCGTCGGCGGCCGAACCGTCGTCGACCTCTGGGGCGGCCACGCCGACGCTGATCGTTCTCGCGCCTGGGAGCGAGACACGATCGCCAACGTCTACTCCTCGACCAAGGGCATCGCGGCCGCCGCCGCAGCGATGCTGGTCGACCGAGGCCAGCTCGATGTCGAGCGTCCGGTGGTCGACTACTGGCCGGAGTTCGGCCAGTCCGGCAAGTCCGAGATCAGGGTCCGTCACCTGCTCACGCACGAGGCAGGCCTCGCCGGCGTCGACGAGGAACTGCCCGACGGCGCAGTGCTCGACTGGAACCACATGATCGGCGCGCTCGAGCGCCAGGCGCCAATGTGGACCCCCGGCGAAGGCATGGGCTACCACGCCATCACATACGGCTGGCTGGTTGGAGAGGTAATCCGCCGGATCGACGGTCGCACCTGCGGTGAGTTCGTCCGCGACGAGATCGCTGCGCCATTAGGCATCGACTTCTTCATCGGCCTGCCCGAGTCGGAGGACGTGCGCACGGCAGATTTGTTGCCTGCACCCGGGACTGGTCCGATCGGCGTCAGCACCCAGGACAACCTGGCCACCCGGGCCCTCGGCCTGGCCGCGCCTCGACTCGCGGGCGCCGTCAACTCGCGCGAGTGGCGAGCGGCGGAGCTACCGGCCGCCAACGGCCACGGGAACGGGCGCTCGCTGGCCGCGATCTACGCCGCGCTCGCGCAGGGCGGAGGCGAGCTGCTGTCCAATGCTGCGATCGAGGCCTGCGGTTCGACCGAGCACGCTGCTCGTGAGGACATGGTCCTCGGATTCCTCGTCCGGCGCTCGCTGGGTTTCATTCTCAGCACCGAAGGCGGCCGCTACGAGTGGGGCCCGAATCCACGTACGTTCGGACACTCGGGCGCAGGCGGATCACTGGGCTTCGCCGACCCCGACGCCGGGATCGGCTTCGGCTACGTCATGAATCAGATGTCGGCCGGCCTCGGAGCCGATCCGCGCTGGAAGCCAATGATCGACGCGGTCTACGCCAGCCTCTAGCGATCGATCCTCAAGCCGCGAGCCTCCGACCTCCGTGGTTCAGGTAGCCGCGCAGCTCTGCCAACACCCGCTCGCGCCGCTCCTCCGTCCAACCCATTTCCCTCGCGATGGCCAGCGCCGGCTGTCTGGTACCGGATGCGAACGGGCCTGATGCCTCATGGAAGGTGTTGATGTGGACTCGTGAAACACCGGTGTCCCGAATCCGCTCGGCAAACGCCTGAGCATCGCGCAGCGGAAGCAGCGGCGACACGTTGATTCGAGTCCGAAAGCCCGCCTCCGTCAGTTGCTGCAGCGCCTCGAAACGGCGGTCAATACTCGCGCACTGCGGTTCGAATCGTCTACGCACGTCGTCCGAGTCTGTCGTAATGCTCATCGTGACGTTGAAGTGCTCGAAGGTTTTGAACAGGTCGATGTCGCGCGTCACCAGCGGACTGCGTGTGAGCACGGCCACGTGCGCCGCGCGCTGAGCCAGAATCGGCAGCAACGACCGGGTCAGTTCCAGCCTCGCCTCGATTGGCTGATACGGGTCGGTCGCGCTGCTCATCAGGACGGTTCTGCCGTGCAGGTTCTGGCGAGAGTTGCGCAGCTTGGCGATTGCATTGGTCTTGACCCGTACCCACTGACCCCAGCGCTCGCGCTGCTCCTCCTCCGGCACAAAGAAGGCCGCGTAGCAGTACGTGCACGCAAACGTGCACCCCTGGTACGGATTGATCACGAAGTCGAGATCGGCCAGCCGCCCGGTCGGCCGGGCAAGAATGGCCGAGGAATCGGCATAGATCACATCCGCTGTGCCCTGAGTCCGTGGTCGCGCCGGGGCCGGGTTCGGATCGAACAGTGATAACTGCAACATGGAGAAATGGTACGTATGTTCTCTATGAGAGTCAAGTGAGAACGGGATCAGATTCCACTCCTGTGGGTGTTTCGCTTACATCCGAGGTCTGTTCTCTCCCCGCGTGAGCGGGGGGAGATGCCGCGGGCAGAAGGGGGCAGCCTTCACGCGATGACCGCCGCAGCGCGTCCTTGAGGTGCCTAAGGTGCAGTATCGCTCCGAGCGCGATCTCTGGGAATGCGACGGCCCTTCTGGGCAGGGGGGCCGTCGGACACTGAATGGGGCGCCGAAGCTACCGAGCGCCCCGGATCAACTGCCCCGGTCGAGCCCCGGTCTCCTCGCCGTGCCGACTGATCACTTCGCCGCTCACGATCGTCGCCACGTAGCCGCGCGACTTCTGGATCAACCGCATCGCCTCGGTCGGCAAATCGTGAACCGCTTGCGGCGGCTCCAACTGCAGGGCCTCATAGTCAATCACGTTGACGTCGCCCTTCTTGCCGACCTCCAGCGTGCCGCGGTCACCGAGACCGTACAACTCGGCCGTGTCGTTGGTCATCCGCTTGACCACCCACTCCAGCGGCAGCTTCTCGCCGCGGCTGCGGTCTCGCGACCAGTGCGTGAGCATGAACGTCGGCATCGAAGCATCGCAGATCACGCCGCAGTGCGCGCCGCCGTCCGACAGGCCCATCGCGACGCGCGGGTGCATCATCATCTCGCGCGTCGCGTCGAGGTTGTTGTGCGCGTAGTTAAACAACGGCGCGAACAGCACGTTTTCGCCGTCGCCGTCGCTGAGGAAGTCATAGGCGAACTCGAGCGGCGTCTGACCGTCTGCCTCGGCGCGAGACGCGACCGACATGTCGGCGGTCGGCTCGTAGTTCGGCGGATCGGTCATCGGGTAGAGCTTGTTCCACATCACGAAGCCGAGCGCCGCGTCCGGTGCCTCAACCTCGCTCAGGATCTTCTCCTTGCGCTGCGGGTCGCGCATCGCCGCCGCCCGCTCGGCCCAGTCGAGCTCGTCCAGCTCGCGATAGCTGGGCGAGTGGATGAACGGATGGCGGCCGCGCAGCGTCAGCAGAATCGAGATGCCGCGCGCCGCGACCTGCGGGTAGAGCTCCGCACCGTCCTCGAGTGCTTCAAGCGAACGGTCGAGCGCGTCGCGCCAGGCCTCGGGCTCGTTGTCGAACTGGACCATCGCGAAACTGACCGGTCGCTCGATCTCGGCCGAGAGCTTGCGCATCCATGCGATCTCCAGCTCGGGCGCGTTGGCGTCGTCGCCGGTCACCCCGGCCGGGGCGACCTCGTAGATGCCCGTGCCGAGGTCCTTCAGCGCCTGGCCAATGCCGAACAGTTCGTCCTCGGCGGCAAAGGTGCCCGGCACCGGTTCGCCGTCGATGGCCCGGTGCGCCAGCGTCCGCGAGGTCGTGAAGCCGAGCGCCCCGGCCTTCAGACCCTCCTTGACGATCGCGGCCATCTCCTGGATGTCCTCGGGGTTCGCGTCCTCGTTGCGCGCGCCGCGGTCACCCATCACGTACGCGCGCACCGCGCCGTGCGGAACCTGCGTGCCGATGTCGATCGCCTTTGGCAGCGTGTCGAGGAAATCGAGGTACTCCGGGAACGACTCCCAGCCCCACTGCATCCCCTCGGCCAGAGCGGACCCCGGGATGTCCTCCACGCCCTCCATCAGGCCAATCAGCCAGTCGCGCCGGTTCGGCGCTGCGGGCGCAAAGCCGACTCCGCAATTGCCGAACACGACCGTCGTGACGCCGTGCCAGAAGGACGGCGTCAGCAGCGGATCCCACGTAATCTGGCCGTCGAAGTGAGTGTGGATGTCGACGAAGCCGGGAGTAACCAACAGGCCCTCGGCGTCGATTTCCTCGCGGCCCAGGTCGTTGATTTCGCCGATGGCGGCGACGACGCCGTCGTCAATGGCCACATCGGCCTGCCGGGCCGGAGCGCCGGTGCCGTCAACAACGAGTCCGTTGCGAATGACAAGATCGTGCATGGCTGTTCCTTCAGTCTGTGTGTGGGCAGTCGCGGTAGGCACAGTATGCCAGATCGCGCAACGGCCACTACTGCGTCCGCCCCGGCTCACGACCCGCGTACCGGTCGATCGCGAGCAGTTCCGACCGCGCGATCTCGTACGCGGCGTCAGTGCTCGCGGCGAAATGGGTATCGCGAGCACGGCCTTGCTTGATCATGGCTCGCAACAGGCGGCCGACGTTCGGTGCCAGCGAAGCGACGATCACGATCAATCGCCCGCTCTGCTGTCCCGCCCGGATCAGGTCGGCAATCATCATGGACCCGGAGTCGTCGATGATCTTCGTCCGCGAGCCGTCGAGAATCACGATCCGGTGGGCTTCGAGATCGGGCCGCAGCGACCGCTTGATCTGCCTCGCCGAGGCGGTGGTCACCCGCTCCGGCAACACAATCAGACCGCAGTGAGCGTCGAACGGGTCCCGTTCGGACGCGCCGGAACCACGGAACAGCACACGATCCAGGAGCGGCACCGAGACCAGACCGCTGAGCTCTCGATCCTCATCTCGCCGCGAATTCAGCACCAGCGTCAGGATCGCCCCCACCAGCACGGCGTCGACGAAACTCACGAAGACGGTACAGAGCATCGTCGCGACCATGCAAAACGCGTACGACTTCTCCATCCGTGGAATGGAACGCAGAAAGCGCCAGTCGATCATCTGCCAGGCCGTGATGATCATGATGACCGCGATGATCGCCAGCGGGATCTGCTGGATCACCCCCTCAAGCACTGTGACCGCGGCGACCACCACCAGGAGCACGGTCAGGCAACCGATCGCAGTGCGTCCGCCGTTGTAAGTGAATACCAGGCTGGCCGGACCGATCGCTCCCGGCAGACCGCCGATGGCAGCGGTGACCATGGTTCCGAGTCCCAGTCCGAAGGTGAGCCGGTTCGGTTGGTGGTCCGAGCCGCTGACCAGGTCGCAGTTGATCGCGCCGACCAGCGTCGCCAGGCTGTTGAGCATTGCCACCAGAATCGCCGGTTCGATGGTCTCGACGAACAGGTCGAGCGACAGGCCGGAGAATGCAAGCTCCGGCGATTCGAAGGTGAGCGAGGGCACGGGCGGTGCGCCGTTGAGCCACAGCACACCCAGCACAGTGCCGACCACGAGGACGATCAATGACCTCGGCAGCTTCACCGCCACCCTGCCCCGCCAGACCAGGGCCACGGCAAGACTGATCAATAACAGCGTCAGCGCGTCGCTGTTGCGGCTGCCGAACCGGTCGATCACCTCATCGACGACCGGAACGACGCCTGACGCGGACGACTCAATCCCGATCGCGTGTCCAATCTGGCTGAAGAACAGCACGATCCCCACGCCGGACCAGAAACCGGCGATCACCGAGTGCGGCAGATAGGCGATGTAGCGGCCCAGACCCAGGGCGGCGAACACGATCTGTATCGCCCCCGCTAGGACCCCAATCGCGACCGCCTCCGTCAGAGAGTTGCTGTACTGGGCGAAGATCATCGAGACGACCAGGGCCGGCGAGATCAGGATGCCCCGGCCGCCGCCGACGATGGCGGAGTTCAGCGCGAGCGCGATCGATCCGTACAATCCGGCGACTGGCCCCAGACCGGACAAGATCCCGAAGCCGATTGCGAACGGAATCGAGGTCACTCCGGCGAGCAGGCCGCCGACGATGTCGCCACGCAGCTCGTCAAAGCCGTAGCCCGGCGGTCGCAGGCGCAGTGAAGGCCGCAATGGCCGGCCCGTTGGCGACCTGGCTACCCGCACCGGCGAGCCGCCCCAACAGCCGCGCAAGATGACCGATGTTGACCGGCACGAGTGAATATGATCCTCAAGAGGCCGTCATCCTCACAATTATCGTCATCTCTGACGATGGCATCACACGTCTACATCGCATCTCGCAGCGACCACGACCATTCTCTACCCCGCCAACCCAACAGCGAAGTCCACCCGAACCCTCCTCAACACCTCCCCTCTCCCCCGCCGCCCGCTCCACTCCGGCCCCCTCTACCCGAGGGAGAGGGTTGGGGTGAGGGCCGTCACTTTCTCCCCCCGCCAACAGGCCAGGGAGCTTGTCCCGCGCTTGATGCGGGGATGTCACGAAGTGACAGGGGGGGCACGCAACACACCAACGAATGCTCCCCGACCTCACCAAACTTCGCTGCAATCAGAACATACGTACATCTATGAGACCAGGAGCGTCCCAATGCCCAACCCCTACTACTTCCGAGCCAACATCGACCGACTCTGGCGCCGCGCTACCGGCTCCCTCCCCGCCTACATTCGTGTCAAAGCCCTCGACGCCGTCGCGCGAGAAATCTACCCCTCGAACGACCGAACCCGAGCCAGCTACCAGATGTACCTCGCCACCGATCCCTACGACGTCGCCCGCCACAAACTCCGCGACCTCTATGACCACGCCACTCCCGAGGCCTCCCTCTGTCTCCCTCTCCGTCTGGGAGAGGGCCGGGGTGAGGGCTCCGCCGGCTCT
The DNA here is from genome assembly GCA_965208665.1 of Dehalococcoidia bacterium. GTDB lineage: Bacteria > Chloroflexota > Dehalococcoidia > Bin125 > Bin125 > Bin125. The sequence goes on along the minus strand of CBDBPH010000001.1, from coordinate 1,065,000 downwards.
TCTCTCCCCCCGCCGTCAGGCGGGGGGAGATGCCTCGTAGAGACAGAGGGGGGCATCCCACTGGAGGACGAACCAACCGACGAAGACGACGACCCCTTGTGACCGCCAACCTCATCCCGTGTTCCCGCGCGTTTTCTTCCTGACGGGGAAACATCAACCCGCGGCCTTGCCGCGCCCACGCTCGGGAGCGACCGCCAGGAAGGGGAAGAGAGCAACGAAGGTGAGCAAGCTGGCCAGCCCCCAGCGCACAGGATCGCGGCCTTTAGTCCGCGCCAGCCAGGCGGCCAGCGCGGCGTAGCCAACCCAGAGCACGCCCCAGGTCCAACCAACCGTCTCGGCAAAGTCGGCCGGGCCGTCCCCCTCCGACGACACCTCGACCGTCGCGTTCGACCCCGTCGAATCCTCGACGTAGTTGATCGCTACAACGATCAGTGGAATCCAGATCGCGTAAAGCAACAGCGCGATCGCCAACCGATCGCGCGGCCAGAGGCGACGGCGCAGTCCGGACATGCCGTTAGCGCTGATGAACCAGGCGCTCGCCGGGAACCGGTGAGCGGGCGTGGACGACGTAGTCGGTGCTGATCGAACCGATGTAGAGGTCGCACATGTCCTCGCCGCCCCAACTCACATTGGTCGGCGTCTGCATGATCTCGCCCTCGAGATCCTCAATCATCGTCACGACCTCGAACTGCGGGGTGATCGCCACCACCTTGTTCGACATCAGCAGCGTCACCCAGAGGTTGCCCTCCTGATCAAAGCCGCAGCCGTCGGTCAGGCCAAGTTCACTGCGCTGCGCCGGCGAGACCAGCTGCATCGCGGAGGCCAGGTCCACCGACTTGCCCAGTTGCGGGCCGTAGACCTCCGACTCGCCGAGCGTGCCGTCGGCGTGGATCGGGAAGCGGAGCACGTGGCAGCCGGTTGTCGAGCAGACGTAGGCGTTCTCCTCGCGCGGATCGAGCGTGATTCCGTTCGGAAACTCGACCTCGGTCGCCAGCATCGTCAGCGAGCCGTCGGTCTCAATTCGGAACAGGAAACCGTCGTCATCGCCGGCGGCCAACGCCTCGTCTCCCGACCGCGAGGTCGAGTGCGTCACCCAGATACGACCCTGAGAATCGACGTGAGGGTAGTTGGACAACATCAGCGGGATCCCGTCAATCTCGTCGGCGAGGACCTCGATCTCGCCCGTGTCGACATCGAGGCGCTGGACAGGGCCGGAGCCTCCGTCGCCTTCGAGCCCGCCGACATTGGCGATGATGATTCTCCCTTCGAGATCCATGTTGTTGCCGTTGGGCAAGCCGCCGGCGTTGCCTACCCGGTTGAGCGTGCCGTCGGGCAGCGCCTCAGCCGCGGCCGAGGCCTCGTCCGCCATCCAGACACGGCCGTCGCGAGAGACGACCACGTCCTCGGGTCGTTGAACGCCGACGCCGACTTTACTGAGCTGGTCCTTGCGGATTGGAGTCAATGACATGTGTTGATCCTCTGTTTCGTGAATTCCTGCGCGGGGTAGGCAGCAGGTTGATGGAACGCCCCTCGTTGCCTGTGGCAAGACCCCCCGGAGTGAGGGGCGGGGAAATCGAAGCGCTAGCGCTGATGAACCAGTGGCTCGCCGGGGATCGGCGAGCGCGCGTGCACCACGTAGTCGCTGCGGATGGACCCGACATAGAGGTCGCACATGTCGTCGCCGCCCCAACTGACGTTGGTCGGGAACTGCATGGTCTCGCCCTCAAGGTCCTCAATCATCGTCACGACCTCGAACTGCGGCGTGATCGCGACGACCTTGTTCGACATCGGCAGCGTGACCCAGAGGTTGCCCTCCTGGTCGAAGCCGCAGCCATCGGTCAGCCCGAGTTCCCCGCGCTGCTCGGCAGTCAGAGGCCGCATCGCCTCCAGGTCGGTGACTTTCTTGCCGAGTTGCGGGCCGTACACTTCCGGATCACCGAGCGAGCCGTCCCCGTTGATCGGGTAGCGGAGCACATGACAGCCCGTTGTCGAGCAGACGTAGGCGTTCTCCTCGCGCGGATCGAGCGTGATCCCGTTGGCGAACTCAATCTCGGTCGCCAGCATGGTCAGCGAGCCATCGGTCTCGATCCGGAAAAGGAATCCGTCCGGGTCGCCGGCGAAGGCGAGGCCGCCGGAGCGGGAAGTGGAGTGGGTGACCCAGATACGGCCCTGCGAGTCGACGTGTGGGTAGTTGGAAGCAACGAGCGGAATGCCGTCGATCTGGGCGGCGAGCACTTCGATCTCGCCCGTGTCGACATCGAGCCGCTGCACGGGGCCGACGCCGGAATCGTCCGAGCCCTGGCCCTCGAGCCCGCCGACGTTGGCGATGATGATCCGACCCTCGGTGTCCATGTTGTTCCCGTTGGGGGCACCGCCGGCGGTGCCGACGCGATTCAGCGTGCCGTTCGGCAGGGCCTCCGCCGCGGCGGAGGCCTGGTCAGACATCCAGACGCGGCCGTCGCGCGAGACAACGACATCCTCCGGTCGCTGCACGCCGACGCCGACTTTGCTGAGTTGGTCGTTGCGGATTGGGGTAAGGGGCATGGTTCGGTTCTCTCTAGGAAACGACTTCGTCCCAGACGCCGACTTCGGGTCCGCGCCAGTCGTGTTCGACCCTTGGATTGTCTCCGAGCACCTGAATCGGCTTGGTGCCAGCGTCCCAGGCCGGGGCGTCGACACTGTCCCCGGCGGGGTTGCCGGTCTTGGCGAAGTTGAGCCACGTATCCATCGTGAGTTCGGAGAAGGCGTCGGCGACAGGACCGCTGCCGCAGAACTCAGGCGCGGCATCGTGTGTGCCAAAGACGAAGGGGAGCTCAAGCGCGTGGCAGGAGCCGAGGGCGCCGTTCATGGCGGGAGATTCCCAGTCGAAGAGGTAGGCGTAGGTCGGCGCGCGGGAGGTCTGGGCGTCGGCCAGACGCAGGCCGGGGATGCGCAGCATGACGTCGCTGATCGCGGCGACGAAGATCTCGTCGGGGGAGTCGTCCTCGCCACGTTCGCGCCGAGCCGCCCGGTAAGTGGCAAAGGCCGAGGCGCCGTCGGGATGCATCATGCCCAGCAGTCCCGTGACCGCCTCTTCGGACATCGGGTCGGCTGCGCCCGCGGCGGCCAGCAACTTGAGCTCCTCATCCAGCGAACCGACTAACGTCGCGACTCCGTCAGCAGAACCGTCGCGGATGTGGTCGATCGGCAGCGCGGAGAGGAAGGCGCCGTCGATTACCGGCTGGAACGGCATCTGCGGCGTCGGAGATGCCTCGCCGCTGGACAGGTCGGCAGCCGCATCTGGGTTGGCGAGCGGATCGACCGCGACCGACGCGGCCAGGATGTCCGAGGCATCAGCGGCCATCAAGGCGTCGACATCGTCGGCTGCGACGCCGAGCGCTTCGCAGAACTTGAACGCGGTGGCGTTGGTTTCCTCGGCGCTGAGCCCGTTGTGCCCTGCGCCGCTCTGGGGAATCGCTTTCTGGAACAGGCCGACCGCCTCGGGCGACGCCATCAGCGAGGCGACGCTCATCCCACCGGCCGACTCGCCGAAGATCGTCACGTTGTCGGGATCACCACCGAAGTTGGCGATGTTCTCCTGGACCCACTTCAGCGCGGCGACCTGGTCGCGCATGCCGAAGTTGGTCTCGCCAAGCGCGGGCAGGTTGAGGAAACCAAGCGCACCGAGTCGGTAGTTGATCGTCACAATGACGACATCGCCGCGTGAGGCGAGGTTGGCGCCGTCGTAGTATTCCTCACTACCCGAGCCGATCGTGAACGCCCCGCCGTGAATCCATACCATGACCGGCCGTGCACCGTCCAGACCGGGCGTCCAGACGTTCAGATAGAGACAGTCTTCGCTCTGCGGCTGGGGCGGGTCGGACGGCGGTAGCAGCGCCTCCAACATCTCGTTGGGCGCCTGCAGCGATATTGGGCCGAAGGATTTGGCGTCACGCACGCCATCCCACGACTCAACTGGCTGCGGCGCTTTGAAGCGCAGTTCGCCGACCGGCGGCGCGGCGAACGGTACCCCGCGGAATACGCTGAGTCCGTTCTCTTCGGTTCCTTCGATGGTTCCGGCTGTTGTTTGCGCGATCGCGCCCATCGTTCATCTCCTTCCTCAGGGTTGAAACGAAGTGAGGCTACCGCTTTCTGCAGCACCTAGCTGTAGATGAAGTCGTCGGCGCCCGGACAGCGATCAATCAGCACACATTCGTCGCACTTTGGGCGCTGCTTGTGGCACACTCGGCGTCCGTGGCGGATCAGGGTGACATGGAAGTCGTAGAACCTGTCGGGCGGGAGTTGGCCTTCGAGCATGTCGTGAGCGGGAACGGCGGCGACTTTGGGGCCGATCAGGCCAAGCCGCTGGGCGACTCGGTGGACATGCGTATCGACCGGCAACGCGGGCCGTCCGAGCGAGAAGAGCAGCACGCAGGCAGCGGTCTTTGGTCCGACGCCGGGCAGCTCAATCAGCCACTTCTTGGCTTCATCGATGGGCATGTCTTCCAGCCGTGAGGCGTCCCAATCCGGTCCCAAGCGCTCCCGCAGCATCCCCAGCAGCGCCTGCATCCTCGGAGCCTTGGTTCTGGCCAGCCCGCCCGGTCGGATCGTCTCTTCGAGTTCCTCGACCGGCGCTTCGAGGACGGCGCCCCAGTCGGGGTAACGCTTCAGCAGCTGTTGAAACGCGCGGCCGGAGTTGGTGTCGGAGGTGTTTTGCGACAGCAGCGTGAGCACCAGCTCAGTAACCGGATCATTGGTCGTGCGCCAAGGCGTAAGCGGAGCCTCGCGAATCAAACGCTTGATGATTGCGGTGGGTCGAAGCGGTCTGGGCGTTCGGCGTCGGCGAGGCATCACGCGGTTCCACTCAGCGCGCGGGTCAGGTGTCTGCTTGTGGGCAATACTGACAACTCATGGGCATACGTGCTGTTCCCGCGCATGACTCGGAAGAAGGCTCTCCAGAGGTAGTTGATGTGCTTGGAAGTCTTAAGGGCGAGCCAGGGCCAGGTCGTGACGCACCAGTAGTAGAGGCGCGAGATGGTGCGGGCGGCGTTGAGCTCGGGTTGGATGTGTTGGTTGATTGATTCGGCGTAGTTCACTGCTGGATCATCGCCATTCAGCACGGCGTCGGCGGCGAGGTTCGCGGAGTGGACGGCGTAAGCGATGCCCTCGGCGGTGAACTCGTCGGCCAGTCCCGCCGCATCCCCGAGCAACAGCGCGCGGCCCCTGGCGACCGGTTCCTCGACTGAGCGGCGATAGCGGATCGGATGTCCCTGGACATTGAGCACGTCGGCCTCGCCGAGTCCGAGGCGCAACAGGTAGCGGTCTGTCTGCTTGCGAATCGAGCGGCCTCGCGTGGGCGCAGTCACGACGCCCACCGAGAGCGTTCCCTCCTTGGGAAACACCCAGCCGTAGCCCCATGGTCGGTAACCAACATCGACGTTGGCGGCCTGATGCCAGTGTTCCAACGCCGCGGAAGGCGCAGCGACCTCGACTTCATACGCGGCGCTGCGAGTGGGAGCGGAATCGATTCCCAGCCACCGAGCCATTGGACCGGTCGCCCCGTCGGCGGCCAGGATGTGGCGCGCTCGAACCACTCCCGTCGGCGTTTCGATTTCGTAGCAGGCGTCGGTCTCGACGACTGATTGAACAGGCGTTGAGTCTCGTATTGACGCGCCGGACTCGGCGGCGAGATCGGTCAGGAACTGGTCGAAGCGATCGCGCATCACCATCCAGGCGAGCGGACGCCCGGAGGTCTTACGAAACTGGTGCCGGCCGAATCGCGAGACATCGATTGTGTCGACATGTCCCTCGCTGACCGGAGCGATATCGAGATCGTCCAGCAGTTGCAGCGTCCGGGCCGGAACTCCACCGCCACACGCCTTGTATCGGGGCAGCGAGTGCTTCTCAAGCAGCAGTGTTGAGGCGCCGGCGGCGCTCAGTCGCTGCGCAGCGCGTGCGCCTGCGGGCCCGGCTCCCACAACCAGCGCATCCCAAATCCGCGAACCCGTCATGGTCATGGTTGATCAGCGTATCGGGCGGGTTGGCTATACTTTTTGCGCCTGCGATTGGGTCGTGGGATGGTGTGCAGAGACCCGAGGAGCCAAGCATGGACTATCAATTCACCGAAGCTGACAACGCATTCCGCAGCGAGGTGGTGGACTTCATCGGCAGCAACTGGGTGCCGGCGTCCGCCTCGGACGATAACCCCGATGCCGGGTTTGAGGCCGAACGCGCCTTTGAGAAGCGTGCGGCGTCCAAGGGGTGGCTGACCATGGCCTGGCCGGAGGAATATGGCGGGCGCGGCGCGAGCCACATCCAGCAGATGATCTACCGCGAAGAAGCGGCCTATCGCGACGCGCCCGGTTCGGGCGGACAGGGAATCTCGATGGTCGGCCCCTGTCTGATGCTGCACGGCACCGAGGAACAGCGCCAGGAGCACCTGCCGCGAATCGCCAACGCTGAGTCCTACTGGGCGCAGGGCTTCTCCGAGCCCGGCAACGGCTCGGACCTCGCCGGGCTGCAGACCCGCGCTGTCCGCGACGGCGACGATTTCGTGATCAACGGCCAGAAGATCTGGACCTCGGGCGCGCAGCACGCCGACTGGATCCACGTGCTCACGCGCACCGACACCGAAGCGCCCAAGCACCGCGGCATCTCCTACTTCCTGCTCGACATGAACACGCCGGGCATCGAAGTGCGACCGCTGATCAACATGCTCGATGAGCACAGCTTTAACGAGGTCTACTTCACCGACGTGCGCGTGCCCGCAGCGAACATGATGGGCGAGTACAACCGCGGCTGGTATGTCGCCGCGACGTTGCTCGACTTCGAGCGCTCTGGCGTAGCCTGGTCGGCGACCTCGCGAAAGAGCGTCGAGTTGATGTCCGACTACGCAGCCGAGAGGTCTGGCCGTCGCGGCGGCGCCAAGCTGATCGACGATCCCGGCGTCCGCAACGGCCTCGCCAACCTGATGATCGAATCTGAAATCGCCAAGCTGATCTCCTACCGCGTCGTCTGGATGCAGTCGCAAGAACTGGTCCCAAACCACGAAGCCTCAATGTCGAAGATGTTCGGTTCCGAGCTCGGTCAGCGAGTCGCTCGCTTCGGCGTCAACATGATGGGCCTGCACAGCCAGCGCATCGACCCCGACGACCCGGATGCGCCGCTTGCAGCGCGGATTGGTCGCTCCTACATGTCGACGGTGCCCAGCACGATCGCAGCCGGCACGTCGGAGATCCAACGCAACATCATCGCCACTAGAGGTCTACAGCTACCGCGTCAGTAGTCCAGCGACCGATTCTGGGCATAACAGAGGCGGCCTCGCAGGAGGCCGCTTCTTGTATCTCGATCGCCTTGAATCGCGCTACTCCGAACGTGCGCCCCTGAGCAGATCACCCACATGCTCGCGCACGTGGCCCACGGCAACGCCCTCGAGTACGTCGAGCAGCGTGCCCTCGACGCCTCCGGCCGAGCGCGTTGGCTGCTTGAGCAAGTCCTCGTCGGCAGCTCGGATCGCGTCGATCGTCTCGGCCCGGTTCCGCCGAAACTCAGTCAGCAGTTGCTCGACCGGTTGGTCGTCTCGACGGGCGACCTGCTTGGCGTTGTACGCGTCCATGTCGAAGCCGGCGCCGCCGCCCTGAGGGACGTCATCGCCGCCTGCCCGCTGCTCGGCGCGCTCGATCAGTCGGGGATATGTCCATTCGATTGCGGCGATGTGGGCCAGCAACTGACGCGCGTTCCAGCCCTGCTCGTAGACGCCTCGCTCGAACGCGTCGGAGGGCAGCGCCGAAACGGTCTCGACAAAGGAGTCGCCGTCCTGCTGCAGCGCAGCGACCAACTCGTTGCGAGTCATGGCGCTCACGACAGCCACTCCGCGCCCGTGGACTGATTCGAGGCCTCCCAGAGCTGTCTCGCTGCAAGGTCGCTGCTGGCGTGCTGGTTAACGTCGCGGCGCTTGTCGCGCCCGAAGTACTCGCCGCTGTCGCTGCGCCGCGCCGCGTTCAGCGCCAGCGCGCTGACGGGTTGCGCGCCCTTCTCCGGCGTGAGGAAGAACAGCCGAGCCAGGCTGATGAAGTACTTGATCGCCCCGCTCGTATCGCCGTCACGCGAGAAGCCCGTGCGCACGCTGCCAGGATGCACGGCGAAGCTGGCCAGTCCGGAATCCGCGTAGCGCCGGTGCAACTCGCGCGTGAAGAGGATGTTGGCCAGCTTGCTCACCGCGTAGGCGGTGCCCGGCCGCCAGCGACGCTCCATCTGCAGGTCTTCAATCGGCATCGCGCCGGCTCGCAGGTAGAGCTGCGAGGACACGTTGACGACCCGCGCGTCGTCGCTCTGCAGCAGCGTCGGCAGCAGCAGCGAGGTGAGCAAGAAGTGACCATAGTGGTTGATCTGCATCGTCGACTCGAGCCCGTCGCCGGTTAGCGTGCGCTCGCTCAGGATGAGGCCGGCGTTGTTGATCAGCACGTCGATGCGCTCGTACTCGGCCAGCGCCTGCTCGGCCGCGCGGCGCACGGAGTCGAAGCTGGCCAGATCGAGATCTAGCAGCGAGACGTCGACATTGCGGCTCGCGCGCTTGATCCGCTCGACCGCCGCCTCGCCACGCTGGGGCGAGCGGGCGGCGGCGATCACCCGCCAACCTTGCTTGGCGATCTGCACGGCGGCGGCCTCGCCGACACCGCTGTTCGCGCCGGTGATCAGGACAGTCTGGGGAGAGTGATTGGTGGTCATGTATTCAGCTTATAGAACCACTCCACGGCCTCGCGGAAAGCGTCGCAGAGGTCGGTCTGGGGCAGTCCTAGCTCGTCGATCGCGCGGTCTGGCGTGAAATACTGACGCCGCCGCGCCAGCCGCACCCCCGCGATCGTCGCGCGAGGCTGCTCTCGAGTCAGCGCGCTCAGCAGATACTCATCTACAAGCGCTGCGAGGTAGGCGACCGAGCTCGGAATCGCGATGCTCGGCGGCTTGACGCCGCCCATCGCCGCCGCTCGATCGACGATCCGACGCAGTGTCAGATTGCCCTCGCGATGTCCGAGGATGTAGCGCTCGCCGACGCGACCCACCATGGCCGCCTTGACGTGGCCAACAGCCACGTCCGAGACGTGCACCACGTTCAGGCCGGCCGTGCGGATGTAGGCGGGCATCGAACCGTTCGCTGCGTCGCGAATCAGGCGTCCTGTTGGTGTGGGCTTAAGGTCCAACGGACCGACGGGCGCGGTGGGCAGAACGCAAACCGCCGGCAGCGACTCCGTCGCGACGAGTTCATGAACGAGTTGCTCGCTCAGGATCTTGGTCTCCTCATACGGGCCAGGGGCTTGCTCGACCGTCGCCCACTGACGTTCGTCGGCCGGCCGCGACGGATCGTTCGGCGGTCCGACGGCGGCGACGGAGGAAGTGTGCACTACCCGCTCAACCTGTGCCCGCAGCGCGGCCAGCATCAGGTTGCGAGTTCCATCGACGTTGGCTCGGTAGGCATCTCGGCGCGCACGACGGCTGAGGTCGTAGCGTGCAGCCACGTTGAATAGCGTGTCGATGCCGTTGACGGCGTTGGCCAGCGAAGCCCCGTCGGTCAGGTCTCCATGGACAATCTCAACGGGTAGGCCTTCGAGACTGCGTTGGTCGCTGCCCTCTCGCACCATTGCGCGGACTTCAGCGCCGACGTCAAGCGAGGCGCGCACCACGTGGGCGCCGATGAAGCCGTTGGCTCCGGTGACCAGGGCGCGTTTCACGGTGCGTGCGAGCGCGGCGTTAGCCGCCGTTGTCGTCGGCGAGGGCCGGGATGATCAGCGTCATGGCACGTTCGAGCTCCCGGATGGCCGATTCTCGTTGGATGCCAAGCGAGAGCAGCTCCGGCAGCAAACCAGGCCTTCGGATCGCTCCAACCGCGATATCCAACGCCGACGGCTTGCCGCGCCACTGGACGACCTCGTTGGGGATGTCGTCGTCGAGCGCGTCCATGACGACGCGGATCGAAACGAACGGGACGTCGGCTTCGGCGCAGACGTCGGCCCATTCGGCGTCTTCCATCTGAACGATCTCGGCGCCGGCTTCGGCGGCGGCGCGCTTCTCGGGTTTAGTGAACAGGATCTCCGGAGTGGTGATACTGGTTACCGACTGCCAATAGATGTCGGCTTGGTTGAGCAGACGGATCGCCTGCTTGCGTAGCTGGTCGTCCGCCTGGAACACGGCGCCGTCGGTCTGCCGGATGGTGCTAGTAGGCAACGTGATCGAAGGTCGGCGCAGGGTATTGGTCAGTCCGCCGGCAACCCCGATGCTGATGACGCATTCCGGATACTCCTCCACGGCTTCCTCGGCCGCTTCGCGTGCGCGTTGCGGTCCGACGCCGGAGGTGATGATCCGCACGCGGCCGCGTCCGGCGATCGCCTGACCGGCGCGTGCGGCCTTCGCTTCCCAGGGCAGAGCGGCGGTGATCGTGAACATGAACGTCAGTTTAGGCCAGAGCGCGGGTACCCAAGGCGGGTTATGCAACTCAAGAGATGCCTGCGGCCTGCGGCCCGCGAAACGGAATCGAATCGAGCGATGAGTAGACTGACCGGAAGGAACCTGAGCATCACTACGGACGAGGACGATTGATGTACGAAACGCTTCTGTACGACGTCGAGGACGGCATTTGCACGATCACGCTGAACCGTCCCGAGTCGCTCAATGCGCTGAATGCGACGATGCTGACCGAGCTACCACTGGCCTGCGAGCAGGCGGCGGCGGACAACGACGTTCGCGTCGTAATCCTGACCGGCACGGGCCGATTGTTCTGCGCCGGCGGCGACCTCAAGGACACCGGCCGTGGCGACATTCGCAATCTCGAGCAGAGCATCTACAGCCTGACGCACTCGGAGCGGACGTCGATCCTGCTGCACCAGATGCCGAAGCCGACCATTGCGGCGATCAACGGCGGCGCTGCGGGCGCGGGTTGCTCGATCACATTGGCCTGCGACCTGCGCTACATGTCGACGACGGCGTACCTCTACACCGCGTTCCTCAAGGTCGGTTTCTCCGGCGACTTCGGCGGCACCTGGACGCTGCCGCGCCTGGTCGGGATGGGCAAGGCTCGCGAGATGTATCTCCTGCCCGACCGCGTGCACCCGGAAGAGGCGCTCTCCCTGGGCTTGGCCAACGGCGTCTACGACCCCGAGGAGCTGATGCCGAACGTCTTGCAGGTCGCGGCTCAGTTGCGCGACTCGCATCCTGGTGCGATGGCCCAAATCAAGAACAACCTCAACGACGCGTTCACGATTCCGCTCTCCGAAGCGGTCAGACGCGAAGCAGATCGCATGCGTCGCGTGGGCGAGAGCGAGGATTCAATCGAAGCACGACGGGCGTTTGTCGAAAAGCGGCGTCCCGTGTTCAAGGGCAGGTGAGTCGAACGGCCCGCCGGGGCCGACGGTTTGAGAGGCGCGCCATGTTGCGAATGCGGCAGATCTGCCTCGTCGCGGAAGATCTCGACATGATCGAGACGCACCTGCGGGGCGTCTTCGGACTGGAGGTCTGTCACCGTGACCCCGGCGTCGGACGCTTCGGGCTGCACAATTTCCTCATGCCCATCGGCAATGCGTTCCTCGAGGTCGTCTCGCCGATGACGCCTGGTACGGCGGGCGGCCGCTACCTCCGGCGGCGTGGCGGCGACGGCGGCTACATGGTCATCATGCAATGCGGCGACATCGCGGCCAGACGTCAACACGTCGGCGACCTGGGGATCCGCTTGATCACGGACTCCGGCAATCATCAGACCGACGGAATCCAACTCCACCCCAAAGATGTCCCCGGAGCGATCGCCGAGCTGCGCTGGAACACGGGCGACGACCAACTCGACGGCCCCTGGAATCCGGCCGGCGATCACTGGCTCCCAGCCAAACGTGAGCACGTGATCACCGCGATGACCGCGGCCGAATTGCAGAGCGACGACCCATCGGCGATGGCGGCTCGATGGTCGGAAGTGCTTGAGAGGCCGGTCAAATCAGATCGCGACGGTCACCCGACAGTCGCGCTGGACGACGCGACCCTGCGCTTCGTCGAGGCGACAGACGGTCGCGGTGAAGGCCTGGGCGGACTCGACGTAGCGACGATCGATCGCGGGCACGTGGTATCGACGGCGCGGCATCACGAACTTGACGTGTCGAACGACGAGTCGGTTGTGATGCTCTGCGGAGTGCGCTTCAAACTCGTCTAGCGAATCGAGCCGACAAAGCTGCGCAGACCGGCCTTGAGATTCGTCGTCGCGTCGATCACCGCCGACGCCTCGTATCCCGAGTGGACCATGCAGTCGACGCACTTCGGATTGCCCGACGCGACACCATAGTTCTCCCACTCGGTCTCGTCGATCAGTTCCTGCCAGCTCTCCGCGTAGCCCTCGTCCATCAGGTAACAGGGCCGTTGCCAGCCGAACACGGTGTAAGTCGGATTGCCCCACGGCGTGCAGTCGTACTCGATCTCGCCCTTGAGGAAATCGAGGAACAGCTCGGAGTGGTTGAATTTCCAATGTCTGGGTGGATCACTGAGGATGTCGCGGAACAGTTCTTTGGTCTGGTTGCGAGCCAGGAAATGCTCCTGGTCCGGGGCCTTCTCGTAGGGGTAACCGGGCGAAATCATCAGCCCGTCGACGCCAATGTCCATCAACTTGTCGAACATCATCCGGATCCGGTCGGGCTTGGCGCCCAGGAAGAAGGTGCTGTTCGTCGTGACCCGGAAGCCGCGCTCCTTCGCCGCCTCGATCGCGCGGATCGCGACGTCCCAGATTCCGTCACGGCAGACGGAATCGTCGTGGTCCTGCTCATAGCCATCCACATGGACGGAGAAGGTCAGGTAGGGATTAGGCTCGAAGTCCTGCAGCTTGCGCTCGAGCAGGATCGCGTTGGTGCAGAGGTAGACGAACTTCTTACGCTCGGTGTAGCCGTTGGCGATCTCGACGATGTCCTTGTGGATCAGCGGCTCGCCGCCGGCGATCGCGACAACCGGCGCTCCGCATTCCTCCACGGCGTCCCAGCACTGTTGCGGTGTCAGGCGTCGCCGGAGGATGTCGGTCGGATGCTGAATCTTGCCGCAACCCGCGCACTCGAGATTGCACTGCAGCAGTGGCTCGAGCATCAGCACGAGTGGGTAGCGCTCTGTCCGGCGAAGCTGCTGTCCAACGACGTACTTGCCGACCTGAATGGTCTGTCGTAAGGGTGTGGCCATCAGTCGTCCACTCTATCTGGCGAAGGGTTCGCCATTCTCGCGAAGGCGAGAGTCCCAGCCTGGCGGTACCCCGTCGGTATCGTCCAGGATTCTTGCATCTGCTGCAGTTTACAAGAGTTCGATCGCGCGGCGATACGCCTCGGGTGTGTTGACGTTGAGTGTCACGAGCGGATCGTTCATCTCCAAGAAGATAGTGCGATCCGCATGGCGCCGTCTGATTCGTCGAATGCCTTCCTGGCGTTCCGTCACGTTTTGCAGTTCGGGCAGCAGTTCGGCGCGAAAGACTGGCGGATGTCCGTTTCGTCCTTCGTGCCTCGGGACGGCGATCAACGCATCCCCTGACCGACCCAGTTCGTTGGCGAGCCGGGTGACGACCGCCGCTCTGGTCGGCTGATCCACCGACACGACCGCGACGCTGTCGACGACGGACGGTACAGCGCGTGCTCCGGCCCTGATCGACGATGCCCGGCCGCCGCGCCACTGCGGGTTGGTCGTGATCTGCACATCGGCGCGACCAGCGATGGCCGGGCGAACGCGGTTGGCGTATGCGCCAAGCACGACGATCACTGGACTGCACTGCGCCTCCAGTAGCGTCTCGATCTGCGCCGCGACCAGCGTTTGGCCCTGCCAGTCAAGCAGCTGCTTGGGCTCGCCCATGCGCGTGGACTCACCGGCGGCGAGCAGTATGGCGGCGGGCATGCGGTTCGGCATCCTGTAGACGGTCGCGCAGGCGTCGGAACAGTCGTCGTACCGCGTCTTCGACCTGATTCACGGCCACGCCCTCGGTGAGGTCGCCGACGCCGTAGGGCTGGGCTTCCGAGCGAGCAGTCTGTGCGGCGAGGTCGATGATCCGGTCGTTCAAGGTGCGACCGCGCACAACCGACTCAATCTGTCGCGCCCGGATTGGATACGGCGCGATTCCGACCAGCATCACGGCCGCATCGCCATTGAGCGAGAGCCGCGCCGCGGCGCTGTAGGCGGGATCGGACTTGGCGGCGGCCATGGCGGTGTGCGCTCCGCTCGGCATCCTCGGGATCCGAAGTTCGACGGCCGGCGTCGCCCCTTCGCGGCCGTCGACGTCGACGCCCCCGTCGCCCAGCAGCCGTTCATCGACGCGTTCCATCCCGCCATCGTCGAGGGCCAGTTGCGCATCCAGCACGATCAGCGCCGCTGCCAGGGCGTTGTGTCGCGGATCCTCCAGGCAAATGCGGATCGTCGATACCGAATCGCCGATCGGAAACCAGTCGTTGAGCGCGTTCTCGCCCTTGGCATGTAGATCGAGCACAGTCTCGTGCAGCGCAAACCGACGTTCGTTCACGCGGAGCGGCCAACAGCAGCTGAGAGGGCGTAGCTCGCAAGCGCCTTCTTGAGCGCTGCTGCCGCGAGCACGGAGCAATGGATTTTCGCCTTGGGCAAGCCACCAACCGCATCGACAAAGTCCTGGCGCTTGAGCTGCGCCGCCTGTTCGACCCGCATCCCCGTGAGGACAACGGTCGCCATGCTGCTGGTCGCGATTGCAGCTGGACAGCCGCGAGTTTGGAAATGGGCTTCGGCGATCGTGTCGCCCTCGATCCGCAGCATCAGCTTCATGTGGTCGCCGCAGACAGGGTTGCGGTCCTCACCAACGGCGTTGGCGCCGTCAAGGGGCCCGGCATTACGCGGGTGCCGAAAGTGGTCGATTACGGTGTCGCTATAGGCGCGCAGGTCGTCGTCGGGCATGGACTCAGTCTAGTCAGGTAGGCGCTCCGCGCCGTTGTCTGCGAGATCAAGCAGCAGCCGTGCGATGACGCGCAGTGAGCGGCTTCGGTCAGCCGGGTTGAACCATTCCCGCACGCTGTGCTGGTTGTCCGAGCTGCCGCCCCAGCTCATTGCGATTCCCGGAATGCCGGCCGCAATCGCAGCGTTAGCGTCGGTTGAGGCCGCAATCAGGCGTGGTTCGAAGCTCTCCGATTCGAGGGCGCGGATCGCTGCTTGGACAACGTCGGACTCGATCGGGGTCCCGCCCGCTGGCCGGTCGCCGATCGGGGTCACGAGCGGTTCCAGCGCGCCTGCGCTGCGGCGTCGCAGCTCCTTCTGGTGTCCGAAACGGATGATCTCCTGCAAGTCGTCATCGAGTCGCTCAAGCTGCGAGTGTGATTCGCTGCGCAGGTCGATGTCCATCTGCGCAAACTCGGGTATGGCATTGACAGTCTCGCCGCCCTGCACCACGCCAACGTTGTAGGTCGTGCGCGGACTGCGCGGACTTCGGATGTCACCCAGATGGTCAGCGGCGGCGGCCAGCGCGAACGCCGGGTTGTATCTACCGAAGTGAGCCCAGCTATGACCACCGCTGCTCCGGTACCGCACGTTGTAGCGACGTGACCCGATGCCGCGATGGACGATTGCGGCCGGGTCCGAGTGGTCGATTGTGACAAACGCTCGTGTCGAGCGGCCCACGTCGGAGTCGAAGAAGTGGCGTGCCCCGCGCAGGTCGCCGCGACCTTCCTCGCCGACCGTTGCGAGGAACAGCAGGTGCGCGGCCGCCGGCGCGTCGGCGAGCGCCCCGGCAATGGCCAACATGCCGGCCAGCCCAGCGGCCGCGTCCGAGATGCCCGGCGCGTGGAACTCCCCGTCGGCAACCACCTCGTCCGGACGGTAGGGACTCCGCTCCCCCGGTCGCGCCACGACCACTGCCTGTTCCGGTCCAAACACTGTGTCGAGATGTGCGCTCAGCACGACCGGATTACCAACCAGGCTTGGATGGCGAGCGATGACGTTGCCCACATCGTCGCGCTGCGTTCGCAAGCCGAGCCCCTCGAAGGCAGCGGTGATGTAGTCCCCCCGCACATGCTCGCTGCCCGTTGGCGCCGGGATTTCGCAGATCCTGATCTGCTCCTCCAGGATCTCGGACTCACGCAAATCGAAGGTGTGGAGCATCAGATGTCCAGACCGAGCGCCTGGAACACCTGCTGATACTGATCGAGATTGTTGGGTTGATAGAACGGAATCGCCAACGTGAGCACGCCGCTCGGATCGCTGACGAACGCCGCGCGCTGGGCGCGATTGCCGGTCTCATCGACGACGCCGAACGCTTCGGCGGCGCTGAGCTCGGGATCGGTGACAAGCGGGAACGGGAACAGGTGCTCTTGATCGAAACGCAGCAGCTCATCCAGAGGGTCGGCCGAGATTGCGACTACCGAGGCCTGCAACTCGTTGAGCATCTCCTCGTCGTCGCGAAAGGCGCACAGTTGCTGGGTGCATAGCGGCGTGTTCGCCTCGGTGTAGAACAGAATCAGCAGCGGACCATCACCGAGGTACTCGCGCAGGCGGAGATCGGTATCCGGAAGCTCGTCGCCCGGCTCGATCACGATGGCATCCATCCCGGCAAGGGCCCGATGGCGCCCCTGGTGAATCCCATCACGGCAATCCGACCGAGGCCGGCGGGATCAGTGAGCGTCTCGCTCGCTCGGCGGGCGGAGAGATATGCGCTGGTCTCGGCTCGGGCCTCGGCGACCCCTGGGAGCACCGCCGCACCAAGCCGGTGCAGCCATTCCGACTGGCTGAGAGTGGGCAGAGGGATCAGGCCGGCCGCGAGAGCTGCTGCCCGCAATTGGTCAACGTCAATGTGCGCGGTGATGTCCTCTTCTCCTGGGTGCGCGTATGGATCCACCCCCGGCACGTGCCGGCGAAAGGTCATCAGGGTGCCGTCGCGTCGCCATGGGGCGTACAGCCGATCGCGTGAGTAGCCGTAGTCAAAGAGCAACAGCAAACCCTCATCGGCGATGGAATCGGCCAGCGATCTCGCCAACGCGGCGCGGCCGGGCGCGACTTCCACAATCTGGCCCTCGGCAGGATCGGTGGCGCTGAGCGGTTCCAGCAGCAATTCTTCGTACACGTCCACAGCGACATCGTGGAAACCGTCGGTCGTCGAACAGTCGACGAGCAGCTCCTTCCAGGTCCCGTCCAGAAAGCGAAGGCGATGAACGGGAAGCGCATCGAGCAGCTCGTTGGCGACGATCAGTTGCTGAGAAGCGGCCAACTGGTTGACGTCGTGGATTCTGTGGATCTTGTGGATTGTGCACAGGCGATCATTCTGAGCTTGTGCAGCTTGGTCATCAGGTTCGATGGTGGTGTAGCGGACGCTTGCGGCGCATTCCGACGCCGCCCCGTCGATGTGCCGCAGCATTGACTCGGCCAGCGAGCCGGTTCCCGGACCCAGCTCGGCGACGCGAAACGTCGCCGGACTGCCCAACTGGCGCCAGAGCTCGATGGCGACGTGCCCGACCGCCGCTCCGAACAGCGGATGGACCTCGGGGCTGGTGAGGAAATCGCCATCTCTTCCGACGGTCGGTCGTCCGCGTCGGTAGTAGCCGTGCTCGGGCTGGTAGAGGCAGGTCTTCATCCACTCGTGGAATGTCATCGGGCCGTCTTGCTGGATGCGAGCGGCGAGGATGCGGGCGAGCGGAGTGTCGAGCGTGGTCTGCGCCGCGGCGAGCGGGTCGAAGGTGGTGGGGCCGCTCCGAGTCATGAATGGAGTATAGAAACGACCGCCCCGGTCATTGCCGGGGCGGTCGCTGGTTGGGGCTGGATTCTAGTGCCCGAGCTACTCTCCGGGGACTCCGAGCACCGTCACGCTGACGCGGCGGTCACGCGACTCGTCGAGTTCGACCAGGAAGATGGACTGGAACTCGCCGATGTGCATCTCGCCGCTGAGCACTGGGATGGTCTCAGACGTGCCGAGCATCATGTGCTGGACGTGCGAGTGGCCGTTCTCGGGCTCGTTCTCGTGCATGTTGACGGTGCGGATCTCGAAGTCGTTGTGGCGGTAGTAGACGCCGGGCGGACCCCACGCAATCAACCGATCACGGAGGTCGTCCAGGAGCAGTGGTTCATGCTCCTGCAAGATGATGGCAGCGGTCGTGTGCTGTGAGAACACGGAGACCTGTCCGAAGCCAACCCCGGAGCGGTGAACGATGGTCCGCACCTCTTCGGTGATGTCACGGAACGACGGGCCGTCCTCGGTTCGGTAGGCGAGTTCGTCGTGTACGTGACGGAAGGCGTTGGCAGGCACTGCGCTATTCGTCACAGCCCCGTTGACACTGCGCAGGGCTGTCGCGTTGGCCATTCCCCTCTGGTTTCTCAGGCTGCGAGATGATCGAATGTCAGAGATGAGTTCGGCGCCGACAGTTGCAGCATTCCCGACGGCCACCATGTGTGAATATAGCGGATCGCCACAGGGGGTGGTCGACTCCGAAACGTTCCGTTCCCGCAATCGCCAAATGAGGCCGTGCGTCTATCCCGCACCCTGCGCGATGCGCGTGCGCACGCGCTCGATGAAATCGGCCACTCGATCGGCGTCTGGAGCGTTCCCGGCGTGCTCGTGATACTGCTGGAGGTCGTCGAGCGCCTCGATGTACTGCCCCGTCTGGTAACAGAGCAGCCCGCGATCGCGCCGATCCTCAAGCGACCACGGAGAGAGCGCCAACAAGAAGTCCGTGGCCGCAATCGCGGAGACATAGTCCCGCTTGCGCACGCCCGCGCCTTTGAGGTTGGTCAGGATCCGCTGCAGGATCTGTCGCTTCGTCACCGACGCCAGGAATGACTCCGGGTTCGGCCCTGCCCCCTGGTTTGTCGCGCGCAGTCGCTCGCTCAGCGCATGACGATCGATCTCTCGCCCGGCGTGGAATGGATCGAGGAAGTGCTCGACCTGTGCCTCCGCATCGACGTACTTGATCAGAAAGTGGAACGGCGCGCCGACGCCGCGCAGTTCGAGGCCTATTCGTCGCGCCACCTCGATCATGACGACGGCGAGCGTGATCGGCATGCCTCGTCCGGTCTCGAGCGCCGAGTGCAGGCAACAGTTCAGCGGGTCGTAGTACGTGTCGGTGTCGCCGCGAAACCGCTGCTGCTCGAACAGCACGCGACAAAGCCGTTCCACCTGTTCCGTCTCACTGCCGGGTCCGTCGCCACGAGCCGCTTCCGCGAGCTCATCAAGCCGCCGCAGGGCGGACAGCTGGTCGAAGTCCGGCTCGACGATCCGACCGATCAGAAAGCAGCAGAGATCGAGCCGGACGGCGTATTCAGTGCCTCGGGCGAGGGTGCCGAACTGGCGCGCGAGGTTGATGCCGTCAAGTTTTACCAAACGTTGCGTTACATCCTCATCCATGAATCGAGGCTAGCAGGCAGACGCAGTCCTCGAAGACCTATGATGACCGTAGGTCACACGGTTCAGAGCGAGGAGCGTGTTGGCTGAAATGGCCGAAGAAACGTCTGATCCCGAGCCCGGCAAGCCGAAACCGTCGGCTGCCACGCGCCGCGCCAGAACACCACAGCTGACGCGAGCGGGACAGCCGATTGACCGCCGCCAGCGACTGCGGATTCCGCCGCATCACGTCACCAAACAGACCCCGCACGACCGCGTCCATAACTGGGACGAGGTGTACTACGGGTACACCGCCGGCCCGGCGATGTTCGAGGCACAGCGCTGCATCCAGTGTCCGGCTGCTCCTTGTACCGTCGCCTGTCCGATTGATAACGACATTCCGGGCGCATTGGCCTACCTGGAGATCGGCAAGCTCGCCGATGCCGCGGCGGTGTTCCGCCGAACATCCGAGATGCCGGAACTCTGCGGCCGTCTCTGCCCGCAAGAGGCGCTCTGCGAAGGCGTCTGCGTGGTGGGCAAGAACGCCAAGCCCGTCGCGATCGGCAAGCTCGAGGCCTTCCTTGGCGACTGGGATCGCCAGCAGCGCGGAGGTTTCCCGATTCCCACGCCGGAGATTGAAACCGGCCAACGCGTCGCAGTAGTCGGCGCCGGACCCTCCGGCCTGGCGGTGGCTGAGCAGATGCGCAACGCCGGTCATGAAGTGACTGTGTTCGAAGCCTGGCCCTCGGCCGGTGGCGTGTTGCGCTACGGGATCCCCAACTTCAAGTCGGCCAAGCACATCGTTGACGAAAAGGCTGACGCACTTGAGGCGGCCGGCGTCGAGTTCCGCTTTGAAACACGCGTCGGAGCCGACATCGCCTGGGACGAACTCTCGAAGTGGGATGCGGTGTTCCTGGCCCACGGAGCGAGCGTCGGCAAGCAACTGGGTCTCGAGGGAGAACGGCTCGCTCGTGTCTACAGCGCCACCGAGTTCCTGGTGCGGGCCAACCTGGACGACGAGATGCTCCCGGCGGCGCTGCGCAGCACGCCTGATATCGGCCGCAAGGTAGTGGTGGTCGGCGGAGGTGATACGTCAATGGACTGCGTCCGCTCCGCCGTCCGCCTGGGCGCCGAGGAAGTGCGCCTGCTCTACCGGCGAACCGAGCACGAGATGATGGGCCGCGAAGAGGAGCGCCGTCACGCGCGCGAGGAAGGCGTGATCTTCGAGTATTTGACAACTCCGGTCAGCCTGCTCCGCGAAGACGGCAGGGTCGTCGGCGTCGAGTGCGTGCGAATGAGCCTTGGGGAGCCCGACGAGAGCGGGCGGCGGCGCCCTCAGCCCGTCCCCGGCTCGGAGTTCGTCATCGACTGTGACGCGTTCGTCGTGGCCGTCGGCTACGACGTCGGACGTGACCTCTACGGAGACTCGGGCATCGATGTCAACGACTGGGGTGAAGTGCTGGTTGATGAATTGGGTCGAACCTCTCGACCAGGCGTCTTCGCAGGCGGGGACAACGTGATCGGCGCCGATCTCGTCGTGACCGCATTACAGGGTGCGCACGCCGCGATCCCGGGCATGCTCTCCTACCTTGAAGAGCTGCAAGCCGAGCGCGCGTTCGCGATGGCGGCCGGCTAGCCGGCCCGCTAGTCAGCTGCGGAGCACCCTGGTGCTCCGGGAACATCCACCTCAGCAACGATCTCCTCGGCGGCGCTGCGGCAAAGCACGACCTCGGCATCTCGATCCTCGCGTGGGTTGCTGATCTGGTGGATGGCGCGGGGCGGGACGTAGAGAAAGTCCCCCGTCTCGACCTCGTGTACGTGCTCCAAACGCTCGCCGTACGACATCACGATTGGGCCCTGGAGGATGTACATGGCCGTCTCGCAGTTGACGTGCCAATGCGGCGTCGAATACATCCCGGGTGGAATCTTCTGGCGGGTCATAAAGACCCCTTCAGACCCCGAAAGATCTCCGGAGACGCCGAACTGAATCGCCATACCCGAGCGGTGATTCGACCAGTCGGCCTCGGCACCGTTGGTCATCACAATCACACCGTCCAGCGGCCCCTCGGTGTCGTGTTGTTGCTCGGTCATGCCTTCCTCCACACAGAAATCGATTCAGCCCAGCGAGATCGAAACTGACGATACCAGCAGGTCGTGATTCCGTTGCGCCGAGCGTGAGAGCCGGAAATCAGCTGGGCGGGCCGATGCTGTGGGCCCAGTCGTCAACCAGCCAATGGCCTGCGAGTTGAATAAGTTCGAATCGCATCCAGTCGCTTTCGGAAAGCTGGAAGTAGACCCGTCCGCGGGCGGGATGCAACACATCCCCGTATGACACCGACTGCAGGATTTCGCCGCCTAGGTCAATCGACTGAATCTTCTGAATGTCGCGGCTCACGTCTCCGGAATCGTCCCAACCCCAGATCGTCAGTGCCTCCGGTCCCGCCAGCGCGAGGATGGTGGCTGAGTCGCCGTCGCGCAGCGCCTGCAGGAACGTGAGCGCCGCCGCGGCCAGGTCCGAGGCGACTGCTTCATTGACCGCACTGGTCGGCAGGCCTTCCTCCGCGGTGATCCGGTATGCGCCGATCAACTGACGCTGTCCTGCCTTGTTCGAGGCGGGCCACACTTCGACGCGCCACAGGCCTGCCTCGTCGGCAGTGAAGTACACCTCCGCGTCGAGACCATGGCCGCCGTCGTCATCGATCTGCAGCAGGTTGCCGTCGGGCCGGAAGACCTGGGCGAACACATCAACCCCGGTATCGCCATCTACGAGCACGAAGACCTGCTGTCCGACCTCGGCCTGGAACTCGAACACGTCCACATCGCCAGGAAGGTCGAGGCGTCCATCGGCGCTGCTACCGAGCGCGATGATGGCGTTGTCGTCGTCGGCGCCGACCGTCAGCGTCTGCACCTGGATGATGAAATCGCCCAGGCTGTTGGAATCGAATGGCTGGACGCGGATGAACTGAAGTCCCTCGATAGGCACCTGCGCGATGATCAGCGAATCGCGGTTGGTGGTCGACAGGTCGTCGTTGACGGCGACCTCGGTGCCATCGGGCTGGAGCCACGTGACCACCGGATCCATGCCGGCCTTGCCGTCAACGAATATGCGAAGCCAAGCGCCGGTCGCAGCCTGAAAACGGAACGTGCGCTCGGTCTGATCGGGACTGATCGATGAGGCGAACAACTCGCCCTCGATGAGCACCTCGCGGTCTGGGTCGCTGACCGGTTCATCGGTCTGCTCGGCCTGTTGAGTGCTCTCTTCTTCGGTCGGCTCGGGCTGGGCCTGTTGCTCTTCGGCTGCTGGTTCAGCCTCAGCGGCTGCCTCGACCTCTTGCTCTTGCGATTCGGCCTCCGTGTCCTGCTCAGCGGCGTCGATCGGCTGCGCCTCCTGCTCCTCGGCTTGCGCTGCAGATGTCTGCGCTTGTTGTTGCCCAGCCTCCTCGGGCGCGTCGTCGCTGCAGGCCACCGCGAACAGGGAAATCAAGGCAGTGAGCAGAAGCACAAGAACCAGCGCGGCAGCGGTACGAGGGACGCGCTCAGAATCTGACAACATACGGAGTTCCTACTCCCGGCCGCCTCAGGTCCACTATACGAGCAATGACTGGGCGCGGCGCCCGGTTGTTGACTTGATTGAACGCATATCGGTCGCGCCGATATACTTGCCGGAGCGTCTTCACTGAAGACGGAGGAGCGCCCCATGGCTTACGACATCGTCGAGACCTGCATCGGCTGTACGGCCTGTACGAATCGTTGTCCGACCAACGCCATCTGGGGCGAGCGCAACACGATTCACTACATCGACCCGGCGCTGTGCATCGATTGCGGCGCCTGCGGCGCGGTCTGCCCGGTCGAGTGCATCCTCGACGAGGATGGTGATATCTGCCGCAAGTTCGCCAAGAAGGAATGGCCCAAGGCCGAGGTCGACGCCGACAAGTGCATCGGCTCGGGCTGCGAGATCTGCATCAATGTGTGCCCCTTCGACGCGCTGGAACTCGACTTCACCGACGCCGCCTCCGACTTCTTCGGCCAGGCGGTCGTGATTGAGAAGAACTGCACTGGTTGCCGACTCTGCGAGCAGTCCTGCGGTTGGGACGCTGTCCACATCTTCCCACGCCGACCAATGCTCAAGAAGATGCACTACCCGGACGACAAGCCAACACCGGGCCAGGAGAAGTTCCTCCGCAGCCGCGCCTGAACCGACAGACTTCTTCGACCGCGCCACGCCTCTCCGAGTGGGAGGCGATATCCCGTCCTCGGCCCTCCTGGTCCCCTCTCCCTCGGGGAGAGGATTAGGGTGAGGGCCGGCTGCGAGTCCGTTCAGCGATGGATCGCTTCGAGGAATGAGCGGTCGATTGCACGCTCGACGTCTACGTCGTTCTCCAGCGCTCCGTATTCGAGCAACACGTCTGTCAGCGCGCGGAACTGCTGCAGTGTGAACCAGCCGACGCCGTTGGCTCGAGTCAGGTCGCTGATCGCGTTTTCGATCTCCGTGTCGAGGATGAAGCGTTCGTGGACGAGGTCTGGCTCGCGTTCCTCGCCAATGAAGGTCGCCGTGTCTTCGATCGCCGCTTCGGGGTTCTCGACCGCGAACTCGAACGCCCGCACCGTCGCGCGCAGGAACCGTTCGAGCTTTTCGCGGTTCTCCTCATCCTCGAGGAATTCTTCGGTGACGAGGTAGACAACGCCAAGCGTGGGTACCCCGTCGTCCGCCGCCTCAAAAACGGTGATCTCTTGGTTCAGATTGCGCGTCAGGGTGTCTGGCTCGTTGGACAGGAAGACCGGGTAGACCTCGACTTGCTGCTCGACCAGGACCACCGGGTTGAAGCCGACATCGATCATGTTCATGTGGTCGGTCGTCAGGCCATGAGCGGCCAGCATCGCGTGGAATTCCGCCTGCACGATGCCCTTGAAGCCAACATCGCGGCCGGCGAAATCGGCGGGCGACTCAATACCCGATGAGTTCAGCACTGCGTAGCCGAAATCGCCGCGCTGGCCGAAGAGCATGACCGCTACGTACGGAGCTCCAGAGTTGGCGCGGATCTGCAACATCTCAGAGGCCGGCAAGGTTGTGATGTCAACCTCCCCGGCGAGCAACAGGCTCTTGTGGCTGCCGGTGAATCCGGCGTGCTGAATGTCGACCTCCAGGTTCTCGTCGGCGAAGAATCCTTGCTCTTCTGCCACGTAGACAGCGACGAAGGGCAGATTCGCCTGGGCGACGAAGCCACCCATGTAGGTCATCGAGAGCACCTCGTCGGAATCGTCGCCGGAACAGGCAGCGCCGAGGCCCGCTACGAGGACGGCCACGGCCGCGAGCACGATCAACAACGGCTTACGAGCGGAAACGGAAAACAGAGGCATTGGTCCCAGGCTCCTAGGGCTGGTCGGACGCCGGGCGTTTTATGGTGTGCTACTGGGCCGGGCCGGCTAGCCGGAGCCGCTTCCATGGGGTTGCCACGGCGATAGCGACCGTTGTCAGCGTATGAATCAGGCCGGTATGGGGCAAGCGCAGATCGCCCCGGCAGTTACTCGTCGGCCTGCACACGCGTTGGGTCGCTCAGCACCGCAGACTTGAACCACCAGCCGTCGACCGCGTCGCGGCGGAACTCGGCAATCAAGCGATGCTCGCGTCGCACTTTCAGGTCGGTCCCGAGATCCACGTCGTCGCCCTCAAGTTCGAGAACCAGCCCGTCGTTGGAAAACTTGATCACGACGGCGTCGGCTTGCTGCGGCGCCTGACGTTCGGGCAGGCGGTAGTCGGTGCGCTCGGACTCGTCGGACGTGGTCATGACTGCTCCCTCTACTGAGCCTAGGCCGCAGCGACGGGCTGGTCGAGACGCCAGGAGAACAAGCGCTCCGCCAGCACGACCGCAGTCGACAGCGTGACGCCGATCAGGGTCAGCATCAAGACGGCGGCGAAGACCTTCTCCAGTCGCAGGTTGTTCTGTTCGATCCAGATCACCGCGCCGAGTCCACCGTGTCCGGAGAGGAAAAACTCTGCCACGACAGCACCGATCAACGACAGGGTGACCGAGATTTTCAGCGACGCGAACAGGTAGGGAATCGCGGCCGGGAGTCGCAGGTGGCGGAAGATCTCCCAGGTCGAGGCGTCGACCGAGCGGAAGAAGTCGTGCATGCGCGGATCGACGTCGCGGAATCCGGCGATCGCGTTGATCAGAACGGGGAAATACGTGATAAGCGCAGCGATCGCGATCTTCGGATTCCAGCCGTGGCCGAGCCAGATAATGAACAGCGGAATCAGCGCGACGACGGGCGTGACCTTGACCATGATCGCAATCGGCAGAACGGCGCGCTCGAGGATGTTCGAATGGGCGACCCCGGCGGCCAACAATGTCGCTGCTGCCGTCCCGATCGCCAGACCACCCAGCGAGACGCCGAGCGTTTTCAGTCCCTCGCTGAAGTACAGCCCGAAGTCGGCGAAGAAGTTCTCGATGACCGTGGTCGGTCGCGGCATGACCCAGATCGACACGTCGGCGACCCGCACCCAGATTTCGACAGCGACCGCCAACAGCAGCAGGGCGATCAGCGGCGGGAGCACCCAGGCCAGCATCGGCCGAACGTCGGGCGGGGCGAGTGGGATACCCCCTGACGCTTCGTCGTCCAGGTGGTCCAGCTCTCGGAGGGGTTCGGAGACCATAATCGTGTTCAGGCGGCGTCGAGTGGGACGGCGGGCGTGGTGGGGGAGCGAAGCGCAGCACGGACGATCGCGGTGTCGTTGACGAAGCGGTCGGAGTGCTCATGCTCCGGCTGGCGCGGTCGAGGCGCGGTGATCGGTATGTCGGCGATGATCCGTCCCGGGCGGGGCGACATCACCAGTACCCGGTCTGCGACGGCCACCGCTTCGGGCACGGAATGAGTAACAAAGATGGCCGAGCGAGGCGGGTCGGTCGGATCGTGGGAGATTCCCCAGAGCCGTTGTACCTCGTACCGCATTTGTTCGCGGGTGATTTCGTCGAGCGCGGCAAACGGCTCATCCAGTAGCAGCAACGGAGGGTCGATCGCCAGCGCGCGGGCCAGGGCGACTCGCTGCTGCATCCCACCCGAGAGTTCGGCCGGTCGGTAGCGGCGGAACGCGGTCAGTCCAACAATGTCGATCAGTTCGTGGACATCGGTCGATGAGTGGGTCTCCCGTGGGTTCAGTTGCAGACCGAGCCGAACGTTGTCCTCGACGCTTCTCCACGCCAGCAGTGCGGGTTCCTGGAAGACGAGACCGAGGCGCTTGTGCCGCTGCGCCTCTTTCGGCGATTCGCCGAAGACCTGCACTTCGCCTCCGGAGACCGGTATCAGACCACCAATCATGCGCAGCAGCGAGGTCTTCCCGCAGCCCGAGGGACCAACCAGCGCAGTGAACTCTCCGGCGCGAATCGTGAGCGTCGTCGGGCTGACGGCTTCCAGCGGCTTGCCCGCCTTGGTCTGATAGGTCAGGCGCGCCTCGCGCAAGCGCACGGCCGGTTCGGCATCCGGTTCGATCGGATGCTTGATGACCAGCGGCGCCGACGGGTTGCTCTGAGACGTCGATGTGGTCACGGTGTTTGCACCGGGTGGCATTAGCCTAGAACGCGTGCCTGGCTCGCGCCGAATGTGCGCGTCATGTGCGCGAACGAGTTTCAGTTTAGGCGTAGATCGGGAGTGGGTATGGCGACGATTGGCTTTATCGGCGGCACGGGGCCCGAGGGCTTGGGACTGGCGATGCGCCTTGCGATCGCGGGCGAGCGCGTGCTCATCGGCTCACGACGCATCGAGCGCGCGGTAGATGCAGCGCAAACTGTGCGTGACGCCGTCACGGACGCCGGCGGCACGGCCGACGCCGGTGGCGGCGTCAACCGCGACGTGGTCGAACAGTCCGATGTGGTGATCGTCGTGGTGCCGTTCGACGGGCATGAAGCGACCCTGAACGACCTTCGCGACACGATCGGAGACAAGCTCGTAATCGACGCCGCAGTGCCGCTGACGATGGAGAACCGCGTGCCCGGCATCTCCGATGTCGCGCAGGGATCCGCGACCGAGCAGGCGCAGGCGTTGTTGCCAGACGCCCGAGTCGTCGGCGCGTTCCACAACCTCAGCGCGCGCAAGCTGCAGAAGCTCTCCGACCCGATGGAGGGCGATGTGCTGATCACAGCCGACGATGCTGACGCCAAGCAGGAAGTCATCGATCTGGTCGGCAAGATGCCTGATCTGCGGCCAATCGATGCGGGACCGCTCTCGATGTCGAAGTTCGTCGAGGATCTGACCGCACTGATCATCGGTATGAACATGCGCTACAAGACCCAGGCGGCGGTGCGGATGGTGGGGATCGACTGATGGCGCCGCCATCGGAGTACCGGGTCTTCGCGGTGGGCGGCATTCCCGAGGTCGCGGAAGGCGACGACCTCTCGCAGCTCATCCACGACGCGTTGGTCGCGCAAGAGACGCCGCTTGAGGCCGGCGACGTGCTGGTCGTGACGCAGAAGATCGTGTCCAAGGCCGAAGGTCGAGTCATTCCGCTGGACGACGTGACGGCCGGGCTGTTCGCCCGGGACTGGGCCGATGATTGGGAAAAGGACGCCCGCGCCGTCGAGCTGGTGCTACAGGAGACCAAACGAATCGTACGTATGACTCGGGGCCTGATCCTGTCCGAGACACGCCACGGCTGGGTGTGCGCCAACGCCGGCGTCGACCAGTCCAACGTCGGCGGCGGAGACGCCGTCGCGCTGCTGCCGATCGACTCATCCGCATCGGCGCTGGCCATTCGCCAAGGCCTGGTCGAGCGCGGTCAGGTTGACGTGCCGGTGATCGTCTCCGACACCTTCGGTCGACCATGGCGTAACGGCCTAACCAACGTGGCGATCGGCGTCAGCGGGATGAATCCGATTCGCTCCTACGTCGGCGAGGTCGATGCGGAGGGCTACGACCTGCGCGTGACCGAGATGGCCATAGTCGATGAGTTGGCCTCGGCCGCCGAGCCGGTGATGAACAAGCTCGACGCCGTCCCGGTTGCGGTGGTCCGCGGACTGAACATTCCCATCGAGGAATTTGACCACTCGACGCTCGTCCGACCGGCAGAGATGGATCTGTTTAGATAGGAACAGCCGATGGCTGCGGCGTTCAGCATTGAAGCCGACTTTGACTGCTCCCTCGACCAACTGTGGTCGTTCGTCTCGCACGTACCGAATCAGGACCAGTGGGTGTTCGGCATGTCCGACTCCGAGGTCGTTGGCGGCGGCGAGATCGAGGTCGGGTCCGAGATTGTCGGCACCTCGACCGAACAGGGCAAGTCGCTGCGTGTGACGATGGTGGTTAAGGAGTTTGAACCGCCAGCGCGAGTCTCCTGGGAGAACACCGACGGTCACACGCCCTTTATCACCGTGATCACCTGCTCCGGCGACGAGACGGCCGCCCGAATGAAGTACGAGGTCACGTTGTTTCCCAGGGCGCTGATGATGAAGGTCGTGATGGGTCCGCTGCGGCCGTTGGGCAACATAATCGCGAACAAGATGCTGAGGGACGAAATCGCACTGCTGCGCCGGGCGCTGGGACTGAACAGCTAATGGTCAGCCTGTCTGCCAGCGCGACGATTGAGATCGAGCGGGATCCGGCCGATGTGTGGGACTACGTCGCCGACGTGACCAACCAGGACCACTGGGTCGACGGCATGTCCGAGTCGGAAGTACTTGGCGACGGACCCATCGGGCGCGGCACGCAGATTCGCGGCACGTACACGTATGGCGGTGGCTCGGCGCCGGTGCTGATGACAATCACCGAGTTCCACGAAGGTCGGCAACTCTCAATCGACGCGTCCGAGGGTCCATTCCCCTTTAGCGGAACATTGACCCTCCAGCGTTCCGGTCCGTCAACGAACGTAACCAACGCGATGCAGGCCGGCAGCGATCACATCTTCACCTCGATCATGTTCACGCTGTTCCGACCATTGACGAAGATGATGATGTCTCGCCAGATGAAGAAAGAGCTGGGACAGCTCAAGGCGATACTGGAATCGGTTGGTCCCTAGGGTTCACGCTCATCCGTAAATGCGATCTCGAAATCCTCGAACAGCACTCCGGCCTCCTCCGCGGCACGCGTGGTCCGCTCGTGTGCCTCGACGAACTCCGCTCGCTCACCTGCTTGCAGGGCACGGAACTGGGCGTCGTAGCCGCTGTGTAGCTGCGCGATCGCGGTCAGATAGCGGCCATGCCAGTCCTCGGCGTGTTCAGGTGGATCGAGCTCGAACAGCGCATCGCGGAAGCGTTCGATCGTCGGCAGCCCTTGACGCAGGTTCTCTCGGTGCGGACGGCAATCGACGTTCTGCTCGACGCAAGACGCCGCGACCTCTGGAGCAATGAGCGTCTGGATCTCGACGGTCGCGCGGGCAACGAGGCTGCAAAGCTCATCGAAGTAGCTGCCGCTTGGGTAGTCACAGGATCCGTTGACCGTCGGTCCGGCGGGCGCCGGATCGCCCTCAAAGATGTCCAGTTCGCGTAGCAGGAACAGCGCGGCGATGAACCCGATGATCGCTCCAATGATCGGGATCAGCAGTGAAGAGGAACGGCGGGCGCGCGAACCGCCGGAGCGCCGCCCTGAGCCTCGACTAGAGGACATCGTCGAGGAACTCGCGCACCGCCTCAGTGAACGCCGCTGGCTGGTCTCCGGCGACTGAGTGGCCTGCCTCCGCGATCGTCACCAGCCTCACGCAGCCAACGCTGTTTGCAAACTCCTCGGCCTGTTCTCGCTTGAGCACAGGGCTCTTCTCGCCGTGCAACAACAACGTCGGGACGGTCAGCGCACGCGCCGTCTCCCAGATGCCCGAACGACCGTCGGCCACCCCTCGGAAGTCGGCCTCGCGGAAGCGCTCATCGAACATCTTCGCCATCTTGCCCTCAGGCGTCTCGCGCAGCGAGACCTCGAGCCGCTTGCGGATGCCCTCCTTAGATCGGAAGGGATAGTACTGGTGCGTCATCTCGACCCAGGCATCGAGCGAGTCCAGTTCATACGGCCCTGCCACGAATTGGCGTACCTGCTGTACGCCGTCCACGCTGACTCCGGGTCCGACATCGATCAGGACGAGCGCCCGGAGTCGGTCGGGATGAGTCGCGGCGAACGTCATCGCGTTCATTCCGCCCATCGAGTGACCCAGAACGACCGGACGCTCCAGATTCTGAGCATCGATGAAGCCCCGAATGTCGTCCGCCATGTGATCGCGCGAGTAGTCGGACAATTCGCGCGCACGCTCCGACCGACCGTGTCCCCGCTGGTCGAGCGCGTACCAGCGCAAGCGGTCGGACAGCGCCGGTGCGACCTCGTCGAACGAGTGACAGTTGAGCGCGAATCCGTGCAGCGCCACCGCGCTGACCTCAGCCTCGCCGCCGTGATCGACGTAGTGCAGGTCCAGGCCGTTGACGTTGACGATCAGTCCATGATTCATCGAAATGCCTGTCGCTGGAGCGATTCGCAATAGCCGCTGCTTATAGACTACGCGCGCAATGCGCGAGCGCGGACCCACTCTCCGTTACGACGTTCACGAGCGTCCACCTCTCTTCGTTGCGGCCGGTCTTGGCCTGCAGAACGCCCTCTTCGTCATTTCCGGCGCCATCTTCCTGCCCATCCTGATGCGCTCGCTCGACATCGTGACCGTCGAGCAGGCGGCCTTCCTGGTCTCGGCGACCCTGCTCACCGCTGGTCTGTCGACCGCCGTGCAGGCCATACGCATCGGCCGCGTCGGCTCGGGCTACATGTTGTTCATGGGCACGTCCGGCGCGTTCTTCGCGGCGACGATGGATGCGATCGAACTCGCTGGAATTGGATTCGTGGCGGCATTGGCGCTGATCGCGGCTCCGACGGAGTGGCTGATCGCGCATTTCTTCCGGGTGCTCCGCAACATCTTCACGCCCACGGTCGGGGGTGTCGTTGTCATGTCGGTGGCCGTGCTGGTGATTCCGATTGCGCTCGACCAGTGGCAAGGCACCTTTGTCGAGGGCAAGGAAGGATCGTCCGAGTTTCTGTTGATCGGCGCGGTTGCTGCACTGGTGATGGTCGCAATGATCGTCTGGGCGCCGCCGCGTTATCGCCTCTGGTCGCCCATCCTCGGTCTCGCTGCAGGATCATTGACGGCGCTCGCCACGGGCGACTGGCACTTCACCCAGACCAGCCAAGCTGCGATCGTGGGCTTCCCGATCGGTGAGTGGGAAGCGCCGACCTTCCCTGGCTCAACGGAAGCGTTCGCCGTGCTTGGTGCGTTCGTCATCGCAACGCTCTCCGGCACCTTCGAGACCGTCGGCGACGCGATTGCCGTGCAAAAGGTCTCGCAGCGCAACTTCCGCCGGATTGACTATGAGTCCGTCCGCGGTTCGCTCAACGCCGACGCATTGGGTAACGCACTCGCGGGAATCATGTGCACCACCCCCAACACCACCTACTCGTCGCCGACCGGCATGATCCCCATCATCGGCGTCGGTTCGCGCTGGGTCGCGCTCTACGGCGCGGGGCTGATGGTCATCATGGCCTTCTTCCCCGTGTTGACCGGATTCGTCCTCGATTTGCCGCTCGCCGCAATCGGCGCGGTCACCTTCGTCACCATGTTGGTGCTCTTCGTGATGGGCCTGCAGCTCGCCGTCTCGGGCGGGATCAATGGCCGCACGACGCTGATCGTCGGGATTGCGTTCTGGGGCGGGTTCGCCGCGCAAAACGGCCTGTTCTTCATGGATAAGATTCCCCACGCGCTGGAGCCCATCGCCGGCAATTCGATCTCGGCTTCATCCGTGTTGGCCGTCCTCCTGACCGCGCTGTTCCGTTTGACGCCGCGCCAACGCTTCCGATGGCGTGGACGCGCCCACACGGATGATCTGCCCGGCTTGCTCCAGTTCACTCAGCAATCAGCACAATCGATGCGGCTGCCGGTGCGCGCGGCGAATCAGTTGGAGGTGTGCCTCGAAGAGGTGTTCACCTATCTGTCCGAGCAGGGCGATCCGGAGCGCACGATGCGAATCGAGGTGTCGCCCGACGAAAGTGTGATCGACGTGATGGTCACCGATCGATCCGAGGCCCGGGACGTGGAGATGCCCAACATTCCGCACGACCTGTTGCAGGCCGACTCCGACGAGTTGAGCGACCTCGGATTGGTCATTCTCAACCAGATGGCGTCACGTGTGAATCACACGAAGATATCGGATTGGCACTACATCAGCTTCGAAATCTCGAAATCGTCGGAGCTGGCGCCGCCCCCCGCGACGGTCGACCTCTAGGCGGACGGCCATGAACTGGCTGACCTTGTCCGACGATGAGCTCCTCGCTCAGTGCCGATTCGAGCGCTTTCGAGTCTCGGGTCCCGGCGGCCAGCATCGAAATAGGACCGACTCGGCCGCGCGCCTAACCCACGAACCAAGCGGCGCGGTCGGATACGCGTCCGAGAGGCGCTCCCAACATCAGAATCGCGCGATGGCGCTGAGCCGCCTGCGGCGGGCAATCGCGCTCGAAGTGCGACGCGAGGTGGACCTCGAGATGTATCACCCGCCGGCCACGTTGCAGCGGGTGCTACCCAGCTCGATCACGACGGACGTGCCGGGCAAAGACAGAGTCGGACCGCGGCACCGTGAGTTCTGGACCGGCATCGGACCGCTGCTCGATCTGTTTGAGGCGGTGGGCGGATCGACCGCGGACTGCGCGGCCTTGATCGGCTGCTCGTCGAATCAACTCACGAAGCTCTTCGCATCGGAACCACATGTGTGGGCGGCGGCGAATCGGATCCGAACGAGACGCAGGCTTAATCCGTTGCGTCGATGATCGCTTCGGCCTCGATCTCGACGATCATCTCCGGGTCGACCAGACCGCTGACCTCGACCAACGTCGAAGTCGGCGGTGTATCGGCGAAGGCGGGGCGGAGATGTTCGCCCATCGACGCGGCCTGGTTGATGTCGGTGATGTACATCCGAAGCCGGACTATGTCCGCAAGCGTCCCGCCGAGATCTTCGATAGCCGCCTCGATGATCTCGAGGCAACGCGCGGTCTGCGCGCCGGCGCCGCCGGGAGTGACGCTGCCGTCGGTCTCGACCGCCGCTGTGCCGCTGACATGAATCAGGTTGCCAACCCTGAGTGCGCGGCAGTAGCCGAAGCGGGCTTCGAATGCGGGATTAGAGTGGGTTCGCTGTCGCTCCGTCATGGCCACAAATCCTGTTCTTCCAGCAGTGTTTCCGCGGCGGCACGTCCGCTGCGGACTGCGGATTCCATCGTCGCCGGCCAGCCCGTGGCCGTCCAGGCGCCGGCCAGGACCAGGTTGCGGATCGAGGTTCGTGGTCGCAAACGATGCGCGTTCATGCCGGGCTTCGGTCGGAAGGTTGCTTCCGCTTCCTTGACAACGCGGGTAGCCAGCAGTTCTGCGCCTGCGGTTCGTCGCAACGCTTGACGGACCGCCCGTTCCACTCGACGCACAATCTCCCCCTGCGGTCGATCAACCAGGTGGTGGGCGCCACTCAGCGAGACCGAGATCCAATGCGGCGGCGTCTGCCAGCCGTGAATCTGCGAACGGTGGAAGATGAACTGCGCGTCCGGGTCCAGGACCGCCACGAAGTCGCGCTGCATCACTTGTCGGTCCCACTGCATGTGGACATTGACGATCGGGCTGACCTCGTGCTGCGCCAGCCGCCAGAACGGTTCACGCCGACGCCAGCCGGGGGGGATGAGATCGAACGCATGTTGAGGCGGTAGGGCGACCACCACAGCACTCACGTCGATTGTCTCGTCGCGGCCATAGCGGACGGCGGTGGCTTCGAGCTCCGTCGCGTTGATCCCGCGAACCACGCAGTTCAGTTCCACCCGGGCGCCGCGATCGCGAAGTCGCTGGAGGGCCGCGTCGGCGACCTCACCCAGGCCGCGAGTGAAGACACCGATATCCGCCGCCCGCGCATCACGGCTGAACCCTTCCTGGAGCACCTGAATCGCCTGCGTTGCCGACACATCCTTCGAGCGGTCATTACATGTCGGTAGCACGATCAGATCCCAAAAGCGATCGATCGCCCGGTCAGGCTGATGGTGCTGACGCAGCCACTCCTCGAACGACTGCCGATCGAGCGCCATGCGCTCGAACTCGCTCATCCGTCGAATCGGCTCAATCGCGAGTGCGAGACGCGCCTTCTCACCGACGCCCAGATGCTCGTACGTCACGAGGGAGGGAAACATGTGCAGCGGTGCCGGCAAGAGCTGCATCCCGAATCGCGCCAGAGCGCGCTGCCGACTGCCGGCAATCACGCTGACCCGGTGTCCTTGGGAGTCCGGGTCGATGACCGCCACCTCCAGATGGTCCTGGTAGCGAACGATGTCCGGGCAGCCGATTCGCTCAAGGAAGGACTGGAACGCCGTGCAACAGCGCATCGTGATGTGCTGTCCGTTATCGAGCACGACCTCGTGGTTCGGATCCTCGAAGGAGTATGCCTTGCCCCCGACGTAGGGCCGCCGCTCGAACAACACGACCTCCCGGCCCGCCTCGCTCAGGTCAAGCGCCGCGCTCAGGCCGGCAAGTCCACCGCCGATGACGGCGATCGGCCCGAGGTCGTGGGTGTCGATCACGGCGGAGCTACCGAACGCGGGCGAAGTTCGGCAGCGCGCCCATCAACCAGAGCTCGAGCATGCGCACCACACGACCGGCCTTGGACGGAGAGACCCGCTGGCTGTAGACGTCGTATTCACGCGCGACGATGGCGTCGAGGATCATCCGGTAAACGCCCTGCAACCCGTTGCAGCACGCGCGGCTGCGCGCTCCGTCGAGCAGCGAAATCAGCCGGTCGCCTTCGGCATAAAAGGCGTAGGCGCGCTGCGCGTAGTCAGCCATCAGCTGGCGAAACTCGGCGCTGTACACGCTGCCAAGGATGTCGTCCTCCGAAACTCCGTGGTGTGCCAGGTCCTCTCGGGCGAGATAGATCCGGCCGCGCTCGGCGTCCTCCTTGACGTCGCGCATGATGTTGGTGATTTGTAGCGCCTTGCCCATCGCGACGGCCGAGTCGATGGCGAGCTGCGTCTGCGCTCGGTCGTACCCGAAGATGCAGATGCAGATCAACCCGATCACCGACGCCGCGCGGTAGCAGTACTGTTCGAGCTCTTCGAAGGTGTCGTAGCGCGTGTAGGTGAGGTCTTGCTCCATGCCTCGGACGAGTTCTTCGAAGTGATCTCGTGGGATGTCATACCGGCCAACAGCGTCGGCCAGGCCGGTGGCCAGCCAGCCAGGTTCGGCGTCGCCGCCCGAGTAGGCCGCGTGGAGCAGCGTGTGGGCTTGGTCTAAAGCCGCGGCGCGCTCGTCCTGAGTTCCCGCGTCGTCGACGGCGTCGTCAACGGTGCCGGCGTATGCATAGGCGGCATAGATCGCCCGCCGTTTCAGCTGCGGCAGCGCTGAGAACGCGATGTAGAAGTTCGTCGCCCGTCGGCGCGTGAACGCCTGACATTCCTGATAGGCATCGGCGACCTGCGAATCGATTCGGCGTTGCATCGTGCCGTCAGGCTAGTTTGAGTCTCGTCGCAGCGCGCAAGGCGAGCCAGGCGCGAGTCGATTTGCCGACTCGCGGCCTACGGCTCAGCGTGTCATAGTCCTGGCGTTCAATCGCCTTGAGCACGGCCCGTCCGCCGTCGGTGAACAGGCGCAAGTCAATCGCTAGTTCTCGAGGAACTTCCTCGATCAGCCGCTCGCCCTTGCGAAACCAAACTTCGGCGCGGTCGACCTGGAAGCGCATCATCGTGCGGAAGTCGTCCGGACATTGTTTGCGCTGAATGCCCTCGGCGATCTCCTCCTCTGAGAGACCGAAGCGGCGGATGTCCTCGAGCGGCAAGTAGATCCGCCCCGAGTCAAGAAAGTCGCGCCGCACGTCCTGCCAGTGATTGGCGATCTGCAGCGCCGTGCAGGTCGCGTCTGAGAGATCGCGGCGATACCGACCTTCCTCGGTTTCGGTATCGATGTCCCACAGGGCCAGGACCATCTCGCCGACCGGAGTCGCTGAAAGGTCGCAGTAGGCCAGCACGTCCTGGAACGTCTCGTAGCGCGATTTGCGTTGATCGAGGCGATTTGCCTCAATCAGGCGACGAAACGGATCGGGTCGCAGCGGCTTCTGCTCAGCCACCTGTCGCAAGGCGACGTTGATCGGGTGCTTTGGTTGCGAGCCGTCAAATGCGTGCTCGAGGTCGGCTTGCCACCTATCGAGACGCTCCAGCCGTTCCGCCGGTGACCCGTTCGATTCGTCGCCGAGGTTGTCGGTGAAACGGCAAAACGCGTAAACCGCGAACATCGGCGCCCGCAGCTCCCGCGGGAGGAACCAGCTGACCACGGTGAAGTTCTCACCGTGGCGCCGCGTGTAGCGTCGACACCAGCGGAGCGCGTCGTCTGCGCTCCCCTCGAACGCGATGCTCTCGGACGTCGTCGTCATCGCCGTCTGATGCCAGCCGCGCGGCTATTCCTTCTCAAGGTCCGCCGGGTCGAGCACCCGGAAGCCGACGCCGAGCTTGACCTGGAACCAGCCGATCTCGCCCTCCTGCATCGCCCCGCGGATCTCTCGGACCTCGAACCAGTCCAGATTGCGCAGCGTCTCGCCCGCTCGTTCCATAGCGTTGCGAATCGCCTGGTCAACGCCGTCCGGCGAGGAGCCGACAAGCTCAACGATCTTGTACGTGTGGTCTCGATGCTCCGCCATGCTGTCCTCCGATTCCCGGGTGTGGTTTATCCCGCGCCAAGTTCGAGGTCAATGATCTCATAGCAGGACCAGCAGAGCTGCTTGCCCTGCATCGGGATCAACGTCAGTACGTGTTCGCCGCACTCCAGGCAGAGCATCCGTTGCTTGGTGTCAAAGCGCATCACCACAAGGTCGTGGAACTCACCGTCCGCCGAGGCCACGTGGCGAGTCAGCACGGCGTCCTCGACGAAGCCCAGACGCTCGAAAATCTTACGCGCGCCGATCTGATCGGGCGTCATTTGGGCGATGATCTTCGCCACATCGTCCGAAAGCGCGCCCTCGAACGCCAGACCGAGCAGGATGTGCCCCAATCCAAGCCGACGCGCACTGACGTCAACCATCACCCGAATCTCCGCCACGTGCCGAGTCCAACGCAGCCGCCCCCGCTCGATCGTTGCGTAGCCAATAATCTGCTGGTTCTCCTCGGCCACAACGGTGCGTATGCGCCCCGCCTCCGACTCGTGAATCCAGTCGCCGATGTCCGCGACGTTGGTGATATCACGCTCTTGGAAGAGCAGATCCTCATGGGGCTGCCGGCGGCCAAACTCGAGCAAAGAGTTGCCGTCATTGCTGGCCAGGAGGCGCAGCCGGATCACGTGCCCGCCATGACGCATATCCAAAGGCAACTGGCGCATCTCAATGTCCGCGCCGGCGCTCTCGCCGGCGCCACGGGTTGTAGTCATGTTGCGCCTCCCTTCGAGCGCGATGCCGGATCGTGATCTGTCATGCTAGCCGTTCTCACCGGCGGCCCTGTTGAAACCACCGCGCCAGCGGCCGGCGAACCGCATCGATTCAGCGTGCCTACCGCGGCGCGATCGCCCGTTCGTAGCGTCCTAGCGCCATCAGCGGGAAGTAGTGCCGGTACAGGTGATAGTTGATCATGAAATCGCTTGGGAACCCGGTGCCCGTGAACTCCGGCTCGTCCCACGTGCCGTCCTCGCGTTGGCGTTCAACGAGATAGCGGACGCCGCGCTCGACCGACTCATGCTCCGCTTCGCCCGCCGCAATCAACGCCATCAGCGCCCAGGCGGTTTGCGAGGGGGTCGATGGTCCCAGGCCCCGCAACGACGGATCGGCGTAGGTGTCGCAGGACTCGCCCCAACCGCCGTCGGAAAGTTGGTGCCGAAAGAGCCACTCGACCGCCTTGCGCACCGCAGGCGCCGACATCGGCTCACCCAGCGTGTTCAGGGCGGGCAGCGCGGCGCCGAGACCGTAGATGTAGTTGACCCCCCATCGCCCCCACCACGAGCCATCCGGCTCCTGCACTTCGTAGAGGAACCGCAGGCCTCGGCTGGCCGGCGGATACTGCCCGCCGTAACCGAGCTGGCCGATGTACTCCAGCGCGTGCGCGGTGACATCCGCGGTGGGCGGATCCAGCAGTTCGCCGAAATCGGCGAACGGGATATCGGCGAGAAACGTCTTCTCGTTGTCGACATCAAACGCCCCCCAGCCGCCGTTCGACGACTGCATCGAGAGCATCCAGTGCAACCCGCGATCGAGCGCGAGCTGGCGCTCCGACTCCAGGCCCGGCAGCGGGATGCGCTCCAGCGCCATCATCACCACGGCCGTATCGTCGACATCCGGATAGACATCGTTGTCGAACTCGAACGCCCAGCCGCCGGGTGGCGTATCGGGATTCTTGACCTGCCAGTCGCCGCCCGCCAACACCTGCTCCTGCAGCATCCAACGAGCCGCGCCCTGGAGGGCCGGATGTTGCGGATCGAGGCCGGCGTCGAGCAGGCCCAGAGCCGCCAGGCAGGTATCCCACACGGGTGACTGACAGCTTTCCGTCCACACCTGTTCGCCGCTCGCGCTGTTTCGCTTCCATGTGAAGCGCTCGAATCCGGCCAGTGCTCGGCGGATCACGGGATGGTCGAGCGAATATCCCATTGCTCGCAATGCAAGGACTGCGTAGACCCACGGAGGTTGAATCCCGCCCCAGCACCCGTCGGCCTCTTGCCGATCGAGCAACCAGCGCTCGGAAAACGCAAGCGCGCGGTGCTCAAACGGCCTGATTCGGTTGCGGTCCAACAACCGAAGCAGCGAATCAAAGACATAAAGCGCACCCGCGGCCGAGAACGGATTCTTCGGCGCTGCGACAGCAAAGCGTCGCCGGTCCGACGGCTTGACCCAGAGTTCCGGAACGCCCGCCCCGGCTGGCAGCGCGGCCGTCGGTCTCAACGTCATGATCACCGTGATGCCCACCACCGTGGCGCGCGCCCAGCTGGCGAACTCATAGAGGTTCACTGGCAGCCACGACGGCAACAGGTTGATCCACGGCGGCATTGCCGGCAGCCGATCCCAGTCGAACTCGCCAAACAGCGCCAGCCAGATCTTCGTGAACACGCGGGCGCGGACGATACCGCCCTGGTCGAGGATCCACTCACGAGCCCGGGTCATGTGCGGCGAGTCGGGATCGTCTCCGGCCAGCTTGAGCGCGAAGTATGCCTCGACCGACGTGGAGACATCCCCGGGTCCGTTGAGATACTGAGCCCAGAATCCCTCCGGCCGCTGTTGCGCCCGGATGTACCGCGCGATGCCATCCCACTGCTGCCGGTCTGCGACGCCAAGGTGATGAGTGAGCAACAGGTACTCGGCCGTGATCGACGCGTTCGACTCCAGTTCGCCCCACCAGTACCCCGCCGGATCCTGCTCCTCCACCAGCCAGTCCGTGGCCAGCTTGATCGCGCGGGTCAGTGCCGCGTCCGGGACCTGCGCTCTCGAGACCGTAGTCATCGGCCAACCTCAGCGATCCCGTTCCAGCGTGAACAGCGCCAACTCCTCCAGGTCTGCAACCGCCTCCGCCCGAGGCTGACACGCGGCAAGCTCCCCTCGGAAGGCCTCATACTCCTCGCGCGCCGCGCGGTCCGTAGCGGAGTCGGCGCCCACCTCACTCAGCAGATTGTGGATCCATTCGACCTGTTCGTCGGGGAGATCAGCGCCGTCGCCTCCGAGCTCGCGGCCGTAGATCGCCAACAGTTCCTGCCTCGCAGCAGACGGCGCATGACTCAACGCATAGAGAATCGGAAACGACTTTTTGCGCCGCCGGATGTCGGCGTCGGTCGGCTTGCCCAGCGCTCCGGGGTCCGCCCAGATACCCAGCCAGTCATCGCGCATCTGGAAGCAGCGACCCAGCCGCACGCCCGCGCGGTCCAGCGTGTCGGCCTGCTCCGCCGACGCTCCTGCGAGCGTCGCGCCAATCGACAGCGACACGCCCATCATCGCGCCCGTCTTTCTTTCCACCATTGCCAGGTATTCATCAACCTCGACATCCAGCCGTCGTTCGAAAGTCAGGTCGAGGTACTGACCCTCAATCATCAGCATCGTGGCCTGGTTTAGACGGCGGATTGATTCCACCACGGACTCGGCTGACGCCCCGTGGATCAACGCCCGTCTCAGCGCTGCATCCGCCAGCTCGCGCATGAGATCGCCCGTGTTGATCGCCTGGGCGATCCCCCACACACGCCAGACGGTCGGCCGTCCGCGCCGCTCCGCATCTCCGTCCTGAACGTCGTCGTGCACGAGCGAGAAGTTGTGGACCATCTCCACGGCGGCCGCGCCAGAAGTTGCGCGACGCAGAGCGTCACCGTCGCTGCTGATCGCCTCGGCCCCGAGCATGGTCAGAGCCGCGCGCGCGCCCTTCCCCGAAGCATCCGCCGGACGGCCCGCTTCGTCGAGCCAGCCCAGCGCGTAACGGGCCATCTCATAGATCGGCAAGGCCACCTCGGGGAATGAGGCTCGCATCTCCTCCTGCACGAGACGGTGATATCGCGTCAACGAGGACGGAGTAGCGCTCATCGTCGCCGCTCGTCGGTCGGGGCATGGTCGGCGCATTCGCGGCAGCGTCCGTAGACGGCCCAGTGATCCGGATCGGCCTCAAAGCCGAACTCCGACTGTAGCTGAATCGCGAACTCCGATAGGAAGTCGTGGGGCAGCTCACTCAAGACACCGCAGGCCGTACAGACCAGATGATGGTGCGGACGCTCCGTTCTCCAACTGAAGGTGCGCTCCCCACTACCGAGGTCGGTTTGCGACACCAGGCCGAGGTCGCGCAGCTGCGTCAGCGTGCGGTAGACCGTCGAGGCGTTCAGCTCCGGTGCATCCCGCCGTGCGAGTTCGAACACGTCCGAGGCCGTGATGTGCTGGTTCGAGTGGCGCAGCACGCTCAGTACGGCGAGACGTTGCCGCGTCACCCGCAGTTCGTTACTGCGCAGGAGATCTTCCGACTCGATCGTGCAGACCATCGCCCCCTCAGCCTGTTTCAGCCTGACGGTCCGGGAGTCCCGGTGGGAAGAAGCCAATGCTACCCGCCGACACGCGTCGCGGCGGCGCGGAACCGTCCGTCGGAACGATGTAGGAACCGTTCTGCGGTCCAAACCCGCGACGCCCGGAGCCGCCGTTGCCCAACGCCAGCCCCGCGAACGTGATCCAGCTGCCGCAGGGACTGATGATCTGGTGCGAATGCGCGAACTGGTCGTGGAAATTGAGCATCGTCGCGAACTCGGCCGATGGCTGGAATCGAGCCAGCCGTTCGCTGCCAACGTACTCGCCCTGCCGGTCCAGCTTGTACTTGGTCAAGGCGAGCATCGTGCTCGAAGGTTGCGGTTCAAAGGCGTAGAGCGCCCGACCGTTCGGATCCCAGACGATGCCATTGATCGCCCGATCAATAATCGGTTGCTGCATGCCGGTGATCGGATCGAGGATGGTGAGGTCGCGTCCCTCTGCGTCGCCGGCCGAGAGCGTCAACACCGCCAGCCGATTGTCGCTGCGAGACGCAACGAACGAGGCGGCGCCCGTCAGCTCCATCAGCTCTTTGTGCTCCCCACGTTCGCCGATCTCGCTGCGGCGCGCGCCAACGATGATCGAACCCCCGCCCGGTCGTGGCTTCGCAAAGTAAACCGCCGAGCCATCGGGCGACCACGCCGGCGAGCGAAAGCTGGGCCGAACGCGCTGAATCTGGATCGGGCCCTCGGACTCAGCGGTCAGATCGAACAGGATCAGTTGAGCCGCGCGGTGAACGATCACCGCCCGGCCATCCGGTGCCCAGGCGAAGTACAGCGGAGCGCCGTCGACCAGCCGCCGCGGGCGACCCTGGCCGCTGGCTGCCACGAGATTGACGGCCAGTCCGCTGCCGACGTTCGCAACGACGGCCAGCGCCCGTCCGGACGGCGCCCAATTGACGTAGTGAGCCAGCCCCGCAGCGATGACCTGCCGACCATCGCGCGGGTTCTGGAAGATCGATTCGGCCTCGCCGTCCTCGCATGGGATCCGCCAGAGTTCCAGCTTCGGGTCGTCGCGACGCTGCGACGACGCCGAGACAGCGATTTGCTCGCCGTTCGGCGACCAGGAGGGCCACATGAAGACCATGCCCTCGGCCTTCATGTCCAGGCGCTTCTCAAGCTCCGCCGTCCAGTCCGCCCCCTCACCCGAGATTTGGGCGATCTGGAGCGAGGCGTCGTCGGAGATCAACGCAAGCGGCGTGCGCGTCATGTCACTCACGGTGCCGTCGAATCCGCAGTCGAGGCCGGCCGCGAGCGAATCGCGTCGACGCCCGCTCGCTGCTCCTCGTACCGCGCCAGATCGAAAAGCACGGAGGACGCGCGATTCAGGTAACGGATGGTCTCATCGTTCACGGGATGACCGTGTCCCCGCAGGCGAACGGTCTCGCGCTCGGCACGCCGAATCGTGGTCCGCGCCAGATCGAGCGCCGCCGACCCGGGCGAACCGCCCGGCAACACGAACTCGTTCGGCGGCGGCGCGAGTCGTTCCAGTTTGGCCGCCCAGGCCTCCAGTTGGTCCACGTCGGAACTGTCGGTCGCGAAGTCGTCGGGAACCGGCTTATCTGGCGCGACCGCCAACTCGGCCATAATCAGGTACAGCCGGCGCTGGATCGCCACGGCGATCTCGCGCGTGCGCGGGTCCGTGGACAAGGCGCGACCGAGGCCGAGGGCGGACGACGCCTCGTCAATCGCGCCGTACGCCTCCGGCTGCGGATGATCCTTGGCGATCCGTCCGCCGCCCCACAGCGTCGTCGAGCCGTCGTCGCCTGAGCGCGTGTAGTGCGGCATGGCCCAATTGTATCCGCGAGTCGAATGAATCTAGTCGATCGCTGCCGGTTGCAGTTCGGTCCACATCCCAAGCAACTCCGGGGTCGTGCTGATCCCGAGCACGATTCGCCCCTTCTGACGCGGGCGTCGATCGTCCACGTAGCCGAGGAACTCGAACAGCGCCTCGCCCTGTGCATCGACTAGGCGCCACGTCTGATCGGGCGCGTTCGGGTCGAGCAGCGGCGAATCGGCATTCTCGGGCAGGGCGATCACGCGCCCCTGATCGACGCCGCACCCGGCCGGAGCGAACCCCGTCCATTCCGCGTCGCTGAGAGCGGTCACTGAGGTCCACTCAGCGCCTGGAGAGCGTTGAACCTGCAGGTCGCAATGGTCGATACGTCTTGACATGTGGGTCTCCAGAGTTTGAATAGTGAGCCGAGTTCAGCCTGCTACTGCATCTCCGCAGCCGACTCAAGGTTGTCCGCGACCTCATGGAAGGCTTCGAAGGCTCGCTGGTCAAAGAGAACAAAGCGAATGGTCCGAACGCTCTGGGCGCTGCCCGATCGCTCGTAGCAGACCGTGAGCATGATCTCGGCGGCCTGCGTGTAGTCAAACCCGCCGACGCCGGTGCCCAGCGCGGGAAAGGCGACCGAGTTGATGCCCAACTCCTCGGCGCGCCTGAGCGCGTTGTCGGTCGAGGCACGGATCTTGTCGGCCGACGTGTGCAAATCCTGCCCCATCGCCGCAGCGTGAATCACGTGACGACAGGAAAGGTTCCCCGATCCGGTGACCACCGCCTCGCCCACCTCGATCGGTCCCTGGCGGATCGCTTCGTCCTCAATCTCACGTCCCCCGGCGCGGACGATCGCGCCAGCCGTGCCCGCGCCCATCCAGAGGTGGTTGTTCGCTGCGTTGACGATCGCGTCAACCTCTTGCTTGGTGATGTCGCCCTGGACAATTTCGATCTTCGACTCGGTCATGTCCCGTGCCTTAGTCCGTCATTCACGTTCCACTCTCCCCCCGCGCAACGGGGGGAGATGCCGCAGGCAGAGGGGCGCTTCCACCAGATGGCACCCACTTAGGCTACTCCTACTTGATAGCCAGCCCGTTTGGCGGGCTGCCCGTGCCACCGCTCACATTGAGCGGGGCCGCAGCGAAGAACGACTCGTACACGCCGTCCTCCGCGCAGTCGTCGGCCAGTGCGTCGAGCGTGAACATCTCGCCGATCGCCATCCCGAAGCGACCGATGATCCAGTGATGGAGGAACCCGTCCGGATCGGCGAAGTTGGGCGGCGGCCAGGCCTCAAGCGCCGGGTTGTCCGAGCAGACCGCGGACGGGTGGTGATCAAAGATGTAGGCCGCCATCTCCTCCGAACAACCGAGGCCCGGGAATGCGAGATTGGGCATCTGCGACAGTTCCTGCCGCTTCATGAAATCGGTCTGTTCGTACCAGCCGATCCAGCCGATCCGAATTAGCAGCA
Source organism: Dehalococcoidia bacterium (assembly GCA_965208665.1). GTDB lineage: Bacteria > Chloroflexota > Dehalococcoidia > Bin125 > Bin125 > Bin125. Next base: position 1,020,491 of record CBDBPH010000001.1, on the reverse strand, counting down.
CATCCCCGTCCCGCAGCTCAACTCCCTGCGCCGCCCGGCACGCTTCAAGTTCGTCCGCCGATATCGGCCGGTACTCGTCCAGCGTCAACGGCTGACCCTGCGACACGAACCAACGTCCCAAGTCCAGCAACACCGCGCGTCCGGCGATCCCTCGCTGCGCCCAGTGCTCAATCCCCAACCTGGGAGCGTCCTGGTTCTCGAGTAGCCACTCATTGGTCACGCCACCCCAGAAACCGTGCTCAAAGTCGCCCACGTGGGTCAGCGCGTCCCACTGCGACGACTGCTGCGTATAGAAGTTGTCCAGCACGTCGTCGCCGTGGTGACCAAACCCCGCCCGCCGCATCACCGTGTGCCGAACCGCCCCGCGGTTGTACAGCGGGGGACTCGGCAACGACTGATCCCAGTTCATCGGGAACATCTTGCCCTTGCTGATCAGCGACGCCGCCTGCACAATCCGCTCCGGAGTCTGCAGGTTGAACATTCCCACCTGGTCGTCATCGCCAAACAACCCCCACGCCGTCTTGGCCGGATTCCCGGACTTGTAGGGAAGCTGATCGTAGGTCGGGAGCGCGTCAGGAATGTCGGACATCTCAGATCCAGGTTCAACAAGAACGAATTTGCAAGAAGTCTAGCCGCTTAGTCGAGCAGACCCGAATACAGAATCTGCTTGATCTGACCCCGGAAATTGAACGTCCCCGACGGCATGAACTGGGTCAGAAAAATCACGATCATCTCCTCCGCCGGGTCAATCCAGAAGATCGTGCTCGCCGCCCCGCCCCAGTAGTACTCGCCGATCGAGCCCACATTCTGCGTCCGTGGCAGATCGACGATCATCGCGAAGCCCAGACCAAACCCAACCCCGTCGTTCGCCGTCTCCGAGAAGCTGCCCAGGGCCCGTTCCGACAGATCCTGCCCGCCCGGCAGATGATTCATCGTCATCAGCTCGATCGTCTTCGGACCCAGCAGCCGAGCCCCGTCCAGTTCGCCGCCATTGAGCAGCATCTGACAGAAGCGGTGGTAATCCTGCGCCGTCGAAACCAGCCCGCCGCCGCCCGAGAAGAATGTCTGCGGCTCTCCATAGTGACTCGTCGCAGGATCATCCATCAGCCGCAACCGCCTGTCCGGTCCGCGCTCGTAGTTGGCCGCAAACCGCTCAATCTTCTCCGCCGGCACGTCAAACCCTGTATCCACCATCCCCAGCGGATCGAAGACGCGCTCGTGCAGATACTCGTCAAACCGCTGCCGGGAGATCACCTCGACCAGGTACCCGCACACATCGGTCGACACCCCATAGTTCCACTGCTCACCCGGGGAGAACTTCAACGGCATCTCCGCCAACCGATCAATCATCGATTGCAAGTCACGACCTCGCATCGTCCCCGCCGAGTACACATCGGCCTTGTTGTAGGCCTGCTCCAGCGACCCCTCCATGAACCCGTACGTCAGCCCGCTCTGGTGCGACAGCACATCGCGAACCGACATCGGACGCGCCGGCGCGCAGGTGTCCGTGACCGGCCCGTCCGGATGGGACATGACATGCAGGTCCCGCCACTGCGGGATAAAGCGGCTCACCGGATCAGTCAGCTGGAACAACCCCCGCTCGTGCAGCTGCATCAGCGCCACCGACGTGATCGGCTTCGTCATCGAGTAAAACCGGAAGATCGTATCCGTCGACATCGGCTTGCCGCGCTCGCGATCCATGCTCCCCATCGCCGACAGATGAGCGATCTCGCCGCGCCGCGAAATCAGTGTCAGACAACCTGCGATCTTCTCCGGCTCGATGTACCGATCCAACAAGTGCCGGTCGAGCCGAGCAAGCGAGTCAATCGAGATTCCGGTGCTGCCGACGGTCGCTGTCATCGTTCATGTCGCTTTCACTGGCCTGCTCGACGAGGCCCGGGTACACGATCTGCGCGATCTCGTTGCGGAACGGGTACGCGTCGCTGGGCATGAATTGGGTCAGGAAGATCACGATCAGATCCTCGACCGGATCAATCCAGAAGATCGTGCTGGCCGAGCCTTCCCAATAGTACTCGCCGACCGAACCCGGCCGTTGCGTACGGGTCTGATCCAGCACCACGGCGAAGCCCAGCCCGAAGCCGATCCCGTCATTGGCCGGATCAACCCATCTGCCGACCGCATGCGAAGTAAGCTCGCGGTTGTTCGGCAGATGATTGATCGTCATCAACTCAACCGTCTTGCGCCCCAGGATGCGGACCCCGTCGAGCTCGCCGCCGTTCAGCATCATCTGGCAAAAGCGCCAGTAGTCATGCGCTGTAGACACCATTCCGCCGCCGCCTGATAGGAATGTCGGCGGCTCCAGAAACTCGTCGGCGCCGAACATGTCAGTCGCCTGCAGCCGACCGTCAGGGTCCAGTTCGTAGTTGCTGGCCAGTCGCTCATGCCTGTCGGCAGACACGTGAAAGCCGCTGTCGACCATGCCCAGCGGGTCGAACACGTGCTCCCGCAAGTACTCGTCAAAGCCCTGCCCGGAGATGACCTCGACCAGGTATCCGCACGCGTCCGTCGACAGCCCGTAGTTCCAGTGGTCACCCGGCGAAAACTTCAGCGGCAGCTCCGCCATACGGTCAATCATCGACCGCAAGTCACGTCCACGCATCGTCCCCGCCCGGTACACCTCATGCTTGAAGTACCCATCTTCAAGCGGTCCCCCCTCGAACCCATAAGTCAGGCCCGACTGGTGCGAGAGCAGGTCGCGCATGCTCATCGGCCGCTCAGTCGGCCTGGTCTCATAGTCGGGATACTCACCCCCGGCAAGCACCTGCAGATCGCGCCACTGCGGGATGAAACGAGAAACGGGATCGCTCAGCTGGAACAGACCCCGCTCGTACAACTGCATCATCGCGACCGACGTGATCGGCTTCGACATCGAGTAGATCCGAAAGATCGAATCCACCCCCATCGCCCGCCCAGTTCCCCGGTCCATCATCCCCAGAGCCGACAGATGAACAACCTCCCCCCGATGACCCACCAGAGTCACGCATCCCGCAATCTTCCCCGCGTCCACGTACTCCGACAGCAAATGCCCATCAAGTAGTCCCAACACTGCTCGATCCAGATCCGTTCGACCGCCACTCATCGATTCCTCCAAACGGCCAACAAGGTTGAGGCTAGTCGAGCAACCACGCCCAAGGCGCGCTTCCCTTTCCTCCCCCCGCGTCAGCGGGGGGGAGATGCCGCAGGCAGAGGGGGGCTCCCTACACCCGAAAATGCAGAAACAAGCGCTGAATCGCCATGCCCCCGCCCAATCAGTCCTACCCTGCGACACGCAACATCTCAACTCCCAGGAACCTCCAGATGCCTCCCATCGCCCAGACCACCGCCGGACGCATCCAGGGCTCCCTCGAAGACGACCTCACCGTCTTCCGAGGCGCCCCCTACGCCGCTCCGCCCATCGACAACCTCCGCTTCCGCGCGCCACAGCCCCATCCCGGTTGGGAAGGCGTCCGCGACGCCACCGAGTTCGCCCCAATCTCCCTCCAGGAGGGGATGGACGCCCTCGATGCCCTCCTCCCATCCCCGCCGCAACCACAGAGCGAGGATTGCCTCTACCTCAACGTCTGGACACCCGGGCTCGATAACCCCCGTGACGCTGGTGGGCGCCCCGTCATGCTCTGGATCCACGGCGGAGCCTTCACCCTCGGCTCCGGCAGCGATCCGCTCTACTCGGGAGCCAACCTTGCCCGCCGAGGAGACGTCGTCGTCGTCACCATCAACTACCGGCTCGGCGCTCTCGGATTCCTGCACGACCCCGTCCTCGGCGAAGCTAACTTCGGCATGCGCGACATGATCGCCGCCCTGCGCTGGGTGCAGGACAACATCGCCAACTTCGGCGGCGATCCGAACAACGTCACCATCTTCGGCGAATCCGCCGGCGGAGCCGCCGTCGCCTGCCTGCTCGTCTCGCCAGAGGCCCGGGGACTGTTCCACGGAGCCATCGGCATGAGCACCGCCGGCGATCACGGCATCCTCTTCGACGGAACCCAACCGACGACCGACCAGCTCTACGACCAACTCGGCGTTGACCAGCCGTCAGCAGATCAGCTTCGCAGCCTGCCCGCGTCCGATCTGCTCGCCGCCCAGGCAGCCGTCGAGGCCGCAGCCTTCGAGAGCTTGAACGAGATGTGGTCCGTTCGGCTCCCATTCGGACCCACGATCGACGGAACCTTCCTCACCGAACCGCCGCTCGCGACCGCCGCCCGGGCGAGCGCTGAACGAGGCATCCCCTTCCTCTCCGGCAATCCTGATGAAGAAATGAAGCTCATCCGCGCGATGATGCTTCCCGAAGTGCTCAGCCAGGACGATGTCATGGTCCGGGTCGCGGCAATCCCCGGCGGCGCGGATCTCGTCTACGCCGCCTACCACGACGCCCGCGCCAACCGCGGCGAACCCGCGGGACCCGACGACATCCTCGACGCCGTCGCCAGCGACTTCCTCGAGATCATGCCCTCGCTCCGCTTCGCCGACGCCTGGGCCCGTGGCGGCGCGCCCACCTTCGGCTACACGCTCGACTGGAAATCGCCGATTAACAACGGCGCGCTCGGATCCTGCCACGCGCTCGACATCCCCTTCGCCTTCGGCACCCACGCAGACGCCCCCGATTTCGCCGGAGCTGGACCCGACGCCGACGCCCTGGCTGACACCATGCTCGACGTGTGGACCACCTTCGCTCGCACCGGCAACCCCGCAATCGACGATTTGGAATGGCCCCCATATGACCCTGACAACGACCGGCAGTCGCGAGCGCAGATGATGCTGGGGCCCAATCTCCGCGTCGAAACTGCATGGCGCGCGACAGAGCGCTCGGTCTGGGATGGCGTGTTCTAAACCCCAAGGGTTTGCAACAGGCGTACGTTGGTCCGTAAGCCCATTCGCTCCAGAACCATCGACTTGAGCGGAAGGAGAACGCGATGAGGCAACCGATTGACCTGCTCAAACGAATACTGAATTGGCTCTGGACCACCAGGAACGGCCGCATCACATTGGTCGGCCTGATCGCCGCTGCCATCCCGGTGCTGCTCCTGGTCGGCTGGCTCATCCGCCCCCTGTTCGTCGACACCGTCGTCGACGAAGCCTTCCCCCTCGGCGCCGATGCCACCATCCCCGAAGAACTGACCGAGGACGAGGCCACGGTCATGATGTCGGCCGCATCCAAACTCGAGATCGAAGTCCAGGAATCGATGACCGACGCTATGTCCGCGGCGACCGTCCTCAAGTCGGGCGCCTTCGTCGACGGCGACGCCTTCCATCAGGGAGAAGGCGCAGCCACCATCTACCAGCTCGAAGACGGCTCCCATGTCCTCCGCTTCGAGGATTTCCGCGTGACCAACGGACCCGCCCTCTTCGTCCTCGTTAGTCCGCACCCCAACCCCCAGGGGCGTGGAGACATCTCCGACGCCGGCTACACCGAACTCGCGCGCCTCAAAGGCAACGTCGGCAACCAGAACTACGTCCTCCCTGCCGATCTCTCCCCCGAGGACATCAACTCCGTCATCATCTACTGCAAACCCTTCCGGGTCGTCTTCAGTACCGCGCCCCTCACCACCAACTAGCCCCTCGCCCTCTGATGCCCTCTCCCTGAGGGAGAGGGTTAGGGTGAGGGGCCGCCGCCCTCCCTCGATGCCCGGCACACGATGCGGGGCCCAGAACACTCAACATCCCGCCCAGCCCTCCATCACTCCCCCAGCTCCGTCCTGGAAGATGCCGTCCACACCGCTTTCTCCCCCCGCGCAGCGGGGGGAGATGTCCCGGAGGGACAGAGGGCGTCCCCACGAGCCAATCCAATCCCACTCCAACCCCGACCATCCCCGGTCCACCGTTCAACCCAGAAAACCTCCGACCGCTCAGTCCCAGAGACCTTGCGTGATACGTCCTTTCGGCTGAGCATGACCGGCCGCACGCCGAACACCGGCTAATCTGCATCGCGAACAGCAACCGAAAGAGCTGGAGCATCAACATGGCAGCCATCGTCCAGACAGAAGCCGGCCGGGTCCACGGATCGTCCGAGAACGGCCTCAGCGTGTACCGAGGCATCCCCTACGCCGCCCCGCCAGTCGGAGCGCTGCGCTTCCGGGTGGCGCAGCCGCATCCGGGTTGGGATGACGTGCTGGACTGCGAGACATTCGGACCAATCGCTCCGCAAATCCCGAATGAAGCGCTCGATGCCCTGGTTGGCGGCGCGCCGCAAGAACAGTCGGAAGACTGCCTCTTCCTCAACATCTGGACCCCGGGAACCGACGATGCCGCCCGTCCCGTCATGGTCTGGATTCACGGGGGCGCCTTTACGATCGGCTCCGGCAGCGAAGGCCTGTACGACGGTGCGATGCTCGCCTCGCGCGGCGACGTCGTGGTGGTCACGATCAACTACCGGCTCGGAGCGCTCGGTTTCCTCCATCTGCCGGCGCTGGAGGAGTCCAACTTCGGCATGCGTGACCAGGTCGCGGCGCTGCGCTGGGTGCGCGACAACATTGCCAGCTTCGGCGGCGATCCCGGCAACATCACGATCTTTGGCGAGTCGGCCGGCGGCATGTCGGTCGCCTCGCTGATGGGGTCGCCCGAGGCAACCGGCCTGTTCCACAAGGCGATCCCGCAATCGGGCGCCGGACATCACGGCATGTACGACGAACAGGCCATCGCCAACGGCCGCCAGTTCTGCGAACTGTTGGGCGTTGATGTGGATGATGTCGGTGCCCTGCGCGAAGCGTCGGTCGCCCACATCGTTGAGGCTCAGGGCCAGCTCGAGGCTAGGATGTTCGAGGTCGTCGCAGAAGGCGGCGAGGCGGAAATGCCCTTTCGTCCTGTCGTCGACGGCGAGTTCCTGAACGAAATGCCAATCGATGCCGTTCGCGGCGGATCCGCCTCCGGCGTGGCTGCGCTGATCGGGTGTCTGGACGAGGAGAACAAGCTCTTCTCGGCAATGATGCCTGGTGAACCGCCGAACGAGGAGGACGCGGTCGCCCTGCTCGACGGCATGCACGGAGACGGACGCCGGCTGTACGACATCTATCGAGCGATACGTGAGTCGCGCGGCGAATCCATCAGCCCCTTCGAGATCCACACGGCCGCCGGCGGGGACAAGCTCTTCCGGGTCCCTGCGCAGCGTCTGATGGACGCGCAAACCGAACACAGCGATCAGGTCTGGGCCTACCTCTTCGATTGGCAGTCGCCGATGCCGACCCCAAACGGTCCGCTGGGAGCCTGCCACGCCCTCGACATCCCCTTCGTCTTCGGCACGCACAAGATCGCCTCAGCTTTCGCCGGCGAGGGAGTCGCCGCCAACGCCCTCGCCGAACTCACCATGGACACCTGGCTCGCCTTCGCCAGGACCGGAGACCCCTCAACCAACAACCTCCCCTGGCCAAAGTGGGACGCTGATTCTCGGCAAACGGTTGTACTCGGAGAGTCAGCCCGTATCGAAGATGATTTCAGAGGCGAGGAAGTCGCCGCCTGGGACGGCGTGCTCTAGGCGATGATCCCTCGCGATCGCAAGTCCGCGATCTCGTCCGAGCCGTAGCCGGCGCTCGCAACGATGTCGTCAGTGTCGCGACCCAGTGGCGGCGACGATCCCTGCGCCGCCGTTGGCGTCGCGCTCATCTTCAGGAGCGGACCCACCTGGCGCTGCGGACCTGACAGATCGTGCTCCAGATCGACGACCATCTCGTTCGCCTCAATTTGCGGATCGTCCGCGAGCTCTTCCGGAAACTGGATTGGACCGCTAGGCACGCCGTGGGCCTCGAACCGCTCCAGCCAGTACTCGGTTGTCTGAGAGCGGACATGCGCCTCGACCTCTCTGACCCTCGCCGCGGCTTCTGCCAGTTGTTCGGGGTCGGTCGGATCGAGATTCGGGTCGGCGAAGCCGAGGAAGTCCGTGTCCAGCGCCGCCCGAACCTTCGCCCAGAGTGACGCCGAGAGCGCCCCAATCGCGACCGCGCCGTCACGGGTCTCGAAGCAGCGATAGTAAATGTTCAGCGCGCCCTGCGCGCCGCGATCCTTATACACATCCTGCAACTCTGCGTACGCTGCGCCCTCCGCCCGCAACTCATCGATCCTCGCCATCTTGGCGTCGGAGAGCTCGTCGGCGAGTGGCAGTTGCATCACGTTGCTGCCCTGCATCGCCAGCGCGGTGTTGAGCAGCGTCGTCTCGACCATCTGACCCTCGCCCGTCTGTTGACGATGGAACAGCGCCGCGCAGACGCCCAGCGCAATCACGATTCCGGTGCCGTAGTCGGCGACCGGAGCCGACACCGGCGACGGCGCGGTCCCGTTGTCGTCCAGTTTGCCGTCCAGCGCCATCAAGCCGGTGACCGCCTGCGCCACGATGTCGTAGCCCGGCCGCTGCGCCCACGGACCCTGCCGCCCGAACGCCGTGTTGTCGACGTAGATCAGGTCGGGGCGGATCGCCCGCAACGTGTCGTAGTCGAGCCCAAGCCGCGCAGCCACATCCGGCCGATAGTTGATCACCACGACATCGATATCACGGACCAGCTTGTGCACGATCGCCTGCGCCTCCGGATCGCGCAGGGCCAGCACCAGCGATCGCTTGCCCCGGTTGAGCGACTGGAACCACTTCGATTCGCCCGGCATGAACTGCGAGAACTGCCGCCAGGCCTCGCCCTCCGGCGGCTCGACCTTGATCACCTCGGCCCCGAGGTCCGACAGATTCTGGCAGCCAAACGGCCCGGCGATGATCTGAGAGAACTCGAGCACGCGAATACCGCTCAACGGACCCCGATGGGGCGAGCCGTCGTGGGTGGTGGTCATGTTCGTTTACCCTTTCGCACTAGCGACTTCCGCGGCGGCGAGGTCCAGCCTGTCGGACGCCGCGCCCGGATCGAGGTGGGACGATGCAGGCAGTATCAGCCAGAATCGCGTTACGAGTTGCTGCGTTCGCGGCATGTTGCTCAGCCATCGCGCTGCTGAGCGCCGGCTGCGTCGACGACATTCCCGAGCAATCGGCGGGCGAGGTTCGAGTCGTCGAACCCACGGCCGCGCTGTTCATGGAGGACACGGAGCCGGCCGGGCTGACGTACGTCCAGCACGAGAAGAACGAACCGGGCACGTGCCTGTTCGACAACGTGACGCGCGAGACCGAGGATGAGCGCAGCGGCACCCTCTGCGATGCCGAGCGCATGACCGGCGGCGCGGCGGCCGGCGATTTCGACGGCGACGGCGCGACCGACTTGCTGGTCACCCGCCTGGACGGTCACGATCTGCTCTTCCGCAATCGAGGAGACGGGACGTTCGAGGAGGTATCGGCAGAGGCAGGACTCGAACGCTGGAATCTGGCGACCAACGGCGCTGTCTGGGGCGACGTCGACAACGACGGTGACCTCGACCTGTTCGTCACCACCGTCGGCGACACCCGCCACTACCTGTTCATCAACGACGGCGGCGTGTTCACCGAGCAGGGCCTCGAGCGCGGCGTGGCGGTCGAGACGGGCGATCGGCGCATCGGATTCTCGGCCTCCTTCGGTGACTACGACCTCGACGGCTTCCTCGACCTGCACGTGACCGAATGGCGGCCGTCGCAGCTCGTCGGCGAGGCCGTCGCCGGAGTGCGCCTGCTGCGCAACCTCGGCGCCGCGTCGCCCGGCTACTTCGAAGACACAACCGAGGCGGCCGGCGTGCAGATGCAAGGCGTGATCTCGCAGACGCAAGCCCAGTTGACCGAGGGCACGTTCGCCTTCGGTTCGACCTTCGTCGACCTCGACGGCGACGGCTGGCCCGAACTGGCGGTCGCTTCGGACTTCGGCACCAGCCGCCTGTTCTGGAACAACCGCGACGGCACCTTTAGCGACGGCACCCTGGCCGCGGCCGTCGGCACGGCCCAGAATGCGATGGGCACCACCTTCGGCGACTACGACGCCGACGGCGACCTGGACTGGTTCGTCACGTCGATCTATTCGTTCCAGCGCGGCAGCCCCGGCGGAGACGAAGAGGGAACCAAGGACGGCAACCGCCTGTTCCGCAACGACGGCGGACGGCAGTTCAGCGACGCCACCGACGATGCCAATGTGCGCGACGGTTCCTGGGGCTGGGGCGCGGCCTTCTTCGACGCCGATAACGACGGCGACCTGGACCTGACGATGACCAACGGCATGGAGATGATGCCCGGCTACCACGCCGACGCGATGCGCTTCTGGCAGAACGACGGTCGCGGTCGATACCGCAGCATGAGCACCGCTGCCGGCCTCGACGACATCGAGGACGGTAAGGGTCTGCTGATCTTCGATGCCGACAATGACGGGGATCTGGATGTCTTCGTTGTCAACAACGCGTCGGAGCCGCGCTTCTATCGCAATGAATCGCGCGGCGCCGGATCGTGGCTCCGGGTATCGCTGGAGGGCACGATCAGTAACCGGCAAGGATTGGGCGCGCGCGTGTCGGTGTTCGCCCAGGGGTTGCCGGAACAGATTCGCGAGATGGGCGTCTCCAGCCACTTCCTCGGCCAGAGCGAGGACACGCTGCACTTCGGACTGCGGACGTCTCGCAGCGCCGACATCGTCATTCGTTGGCCGGCCAGCGGCCTGGTGACCACGCTCAACGACATTCCAGCGGACAGCTGGATTCGCGTGACCGAGGGAGAGCCCGGCTACGACCTGGTCACTCCTCAGAGTTGACCTCGTTGATCAGGTGCATGAAGTGCTCAAGGTTGGCGATTCGGTCGCGGACCGTCTCGCCTTCGACCCCGGCGCGGAACGTGTTCACGCCGGCGTCGCGGTAGACGCGCAGCCGTTCCTTGATCTCTTCGTCGTTGCCGATCACGTTGATCTTGTAGGCGAGTTCGACCGGGACACGGTCGCGGGCCAGGTCGCGTTCACCGGAAATCCAGAGCCGCTGGACCTCCTTGGCCGCGTCGGCCCAACCCTGACGGCAGAAGGCGTCGTTGTAGAAGTTGGTCTTGGCCGATCCCATCGCGCCGAGGGTGAAGGCGATGCCTCTCGCGTGTCGGGCGGCGTCGCGCGCGGGATCGTCGCTGAACACGACTCCGCCGCCGGCTTCAAGGTCGATCTCGTCGATGCTGCGACCGGCGCGCTCTGCGCCAGTGCGGATGTCGTCGAAGAAGACATCGGCGGTCTCGGGGACGAAGGAGGAGGCGAGCCAGCCGTCGGCGATTTCGCCGCACATCTCCAGGCTGCGCGGCCCCAACGAGGCCATGTAGATCGGCGGCGGCTCGATCGGTGGCGAGCCTGAGCGGATCGCCTTGCCCTCGCCGCCGGGCAGCGGCAGGGTGTAGTGCCAGCCGTCGTAGACGACGCGCTCGCCGTTGCAGACCATGCGCACGATCTCGGCAGTCTCCTTGAGGCGCGAGGTCGCGCGAGCGAAGGGCACGCCGTGCCAGCCCTCGACGACCTGCGGTCCGGAGGTGCCGAGGCCGAGCATGAAGCGTCCGCCCGACATCGACTGCAGGCTCATCGCGGTCATGCCGACCAAGGCCGGCGTGCGGGTGCCGCCCTGGATGATGCCGGTTCCCAGCTTGATCGTCTCGGTCTTGCCGGCCAGGTAGGCCAGCGGCGTGATCCCGTCATAGCCCCAGGCCTCGGCTGACCAGATCGAGTAGACCCCCAGCTTCTCCGCCTCTTGCGCGTACAGCGCGGCTGAATCCCAGTCGTCGATCCGGTCGCGGTGCAGTCCGATGGCGACCCGCATCGGGTTTCTGCTCATGCGGGGTAGCCCTCGGTCTCTTTGATCGCATTGACCTGGTTGACGTGGTCGAGGTCGTGGACGCGCTGGAACATGAACCAGGCGCGCGAATGCAGGGGCCCGAAGAAGGGATGCGCCGGGCGCGGTTCAAATGCAGGCGGCTCGGGCAGGCCGTCGATCACGTTGCTGAACTGACGCGAGTCGTCCAGCAGGGCGTCGACCAGGTCGGGCCAGGCGAGCGCCGCGGCGCGCTGGGCCGGATCGATCGCGCCGATCCCCTGCGGACCGAGATTGGGTTCGCGCCCGTAGGCCAGGTTGGCGATCATATCGGCGTTGCGCCGCGAGCCGTCGAGCACGTGTTGGGCGACCTCCTCGATGCTCCAGTCTTCGGGAGCGGGTTTCCAGGCGGCCTGTTCTGGCATAACCCGGTTGAGGGTGTTGAGGAAGTCGATGCGCGCGTCCACGACTCGAGGCCACAGGGCGAGCCAGCTGTATTTCTCGCCCTGCGCGAGCAGGTAGCTGGAAACGCGCTGGCGTTCGTCGTCCGCGATTGGTCGTTGTGGCATCAGGCCACTCCTCAAAACTGTTCGTCATACCCGCGCTTGCCGCGGGTATCTCGCTGCTATCGAGACGTCCAAGCTCCATTCAGCGAGATTGCCCCCCGATCAGGTCGGGGGCAGGCTACGCCGGGTTCGGCAATGACGGCGCTGGATTACCGCCCCTGGAAGTCGGGCTCTCGCTTTTCCATGAATGAGCGGACGCCTTCTTTGAAGTCGTCGGACTGGAAGAGAGGGAGGAGCTGTAGGTAGATGTGGTCGACGGCGGCTTCGAAGGGCTCGTCCATGCCGAGGCGCATCATGCGCTTGGTGGCCTGGACCGAGAGCGGTGCGTTGGCTGCGATTTCGTCGGCCAGCTCCATCGTGCGGGTCATCAGTTCGTCGTGGGGGACGACCTCGTTGACCAGTCCCACGTCGAGCGATTCCTGCGCATCGAGCACGCGGCCGCGGAAGGCGACCTCGGCGGCTCGGGCCCAGCCCAGCAGTCGGGGCAGGATCCAGGTGCCGCCGGACTCGGGCAGCACGCCGCGGCGAGCGAAGACGGCGCCCATCTTGGCGCGGTCGGAGGCGATCCGGATGTCGGCGAGGAGCGCCATGTCCATGCCGTAGCCGGCGGCGGCGCCGTTGAGCGCGCAGATGACGGGTTTGTCCATCTTCTGCAGCACGACCGGCGGGGCATCGCGCAGGTCGAACAGGTTGTAGCCGGGCCGACCCTCACCGGCCGACATGCGCTGCTGCTGGTCGACCAGGTCGAGGCCGGAGCAGAAGCCGCGTCCCTCGCCGGTGATGACGACGACGCGGATGTCGGGTTCGCGCTGGCAGGCGATCAGCTGGGCAGAGAGGGCCTCGAGCATCTCGTTGGAGATGGCGTTGAGCCGTTCGGGTCGGTTGAGGGTGATGATGGCGACGTGTCCGCGCTCTTCATACAGCAGCGTCTCCGTCGCGGGTGCGGTCAAGGTAGTCATTGGGCCTCCAGATCATGTCTCGTCATGAGTGTATAGGCGCATCGCGGGCCCCCTCCGCGCTCGATCAAGTTGGGGAACGGGAACGGCGTGATTGAGGTTCATCGGCCGGGCCAGTGGGCCATCTGGCCTCTCGGTGCTTGGACGATCCGGACTTCAGGCAGCTTGATCGAGCGGGGGATCTGCTGCAGCAGTTCGTGCATATACCGGTCGGCGTCGAGCAGGTCGTCGTTGCGCTTGCGCGGCTTCGGGTCGGGGTCGTCTTCGCGCTGCTCCCAGACGTATTCGCCCATGCGCAGCGGGAACTGGGTGAGCTGCGGCATGTAGAACGAGGTTGGCGGGTCCGCCGCGACGCGCTCGTGCACGAGGTTGAGGCCGTAGAGCACGGAACCGGGGTTGCCGGCGGCGGGCACGACGTCCATGCCCTGGCGGCGTTGGTGGTCGATCCAAGCGGACTGCGAACGGTCGGCGGCCCAGCGGATGTGTCCGAAGCGCTGCCGACACTGGCGCTGCCACTGTTCGAGTCGCTGGATGACGCCGAGACCGCGATCCTCGAACTCGGCCAGGCGGATCAGGCGGAAGGGGGGAGGCCCCCCTCTGTCCCTACGGGACATCTCCCCCCGCCTGACGGCGGGGGGAGAGGGGATCAGGCCGGCGACGATGCCGGCGGTGTAGTGGGCGGTCTCGGTCTGGCCGCCGAAGTCGAGGCCGCCGACGTAGCGGCTGAACTCGGGCAGCGGTTGCTCCCAGCGGTGACGCTCGGGGTCGAAGTCGGGGTAGACGCGGCCCATCAGCGCGTCGAAACGGCCCTCGATGAAGCGCTCGCGCCAGCGCGGCGGCATCAGCGCGTGGTTGAGTTCGGCGTAGTTCTCGGGCAGGTGCGGGTTGTCGGCGATTTTGGCGGGGATGAAGCTGACCTGTCCCCGCGCAGCGTTGAGCGCGTCTTCAGGTAGCTCGCGGCCCACGAACCAACGCTGGAACCAGCCCGGCCAGGGGTTGGAGGCGGCCACGAACCAGCGCTGCGGCTGGGCCGGATGGCGCAGCCGGGTGAGCAACATCAGGGCCGCTTCCTCGTCGACCTGGCCGGCCTCGTCAATCAGGACCGAGCCGTACTGTTGCGAGCCAAGGCCCTGCCAGTCGGAGAGGTGGCGGAAGTTGACGGCCGAGGTCTTGCCGGCCGGCCAGTCCGGCAGGCGCAGCTCGACCAGTTGGGTGGGGGCCTGCTGGCGGCGTTGGATCAGGTCGGGCGGGCAGACCTGGAAGAACTCCTTCATCGTGGTCGCGGAGAGGTCGGAGAGGTGATGCCGGGCGACGAGGACGTTGTTGCCGGGGAAGGCGCAGGCGGCGTCGATGGCGAGTTCGGCGATCGCGCGGGTCTTGCCGCCGCCCATCGCGCCGCCGTAGCCCAGCAACGTGAGGCGGTCACGACCGTCGGGCACGGTCAGGCGGTCCGCGTCCAGATCGGCGTCTGGAGCGGGGTAGGGGGCGCTGAGGAGCGCGTCAAAGAGTTCGCGTTGGCGGTCGGTCGGAAAAAAACCGCGCCGCTCGTGCAGCAGCTCGACGATGGCGAACTGCCGCGTGGTTCTCGAATTAGGGTGGTTGGTCGTCATCGGTGCTGGAGCCCTCCTCATCTTCCTCGTCGTCGCTGGCTTTCCTGACGAACTTGGCGAAGCCACCGAGTTCCTCCTCGGTGGGGTCCGCCCCGTTCATGAGTTCGGTGATGCGCTCGTAGCCAGTCAGCGCCTGTTCGGTGGCCTGTTCAGCAGCCTGGCGGGCGGCGCCACGGACGGCTTCGCGGGCGGTCTCGAAGGCGAGTTGGGCCTCGTAGCGGGCTTCGGCGTAGAGGCCGGTGAGTCGGGCGAGGGCCTTGGTTGCGCCGAGTTGGACGTAGGCGGGTCCGTTGGTGGCATGATGGGCGAGGTGATTGAGGATGGCATCCTTGCGCAGCGGCAGCGGGGGGTTGACGGCGGCGGGGGCGCGCGGGGCGGTTATGGCGTTGGCGGCAGTCATGGTTGTGGTCCTTTCGGCGGCGATAGGCGATTGATCATATACGTACTGGTGTTCTATGTGGGGGCGGAGGGTGTGTCGGAGTTTGCTGAGGGTGGACGGCGAGGGGGTAGGTCCGCGATTGAGTCGAGGAACCGGGGATGCCCCCCTCTGCCTTCGGCATCTCCCCCGCCACAGGCGGGGGGAGAGGGGGACTGGGGTTGGTTCCCGATCGAGTTGACGAGGAGGAGGTCAGGTTGCGGCGGCGACTGGCTCCGAGACTGCCGGGTTGGCGGTCGTGAAGCTGTAGTCGTCGTCGGCGTAGTCGACCTGGACCGTGTCGCCTTCGGCGAAGTCTCCGGCAATGAGGAGCTTGCTCAGGGGGTTCTCGATCCGGCGCTGGAAGACACGGCGGAGCGGCCGGGCTCCGAAGGCGGGGTCGTAGCCGTCTCGGGCGAGCTGGCGGCGGGCGGCGTCGGTGAGTTCGAAGCTGCGGCCCAGGTCGGACAGGCGGCTGCGCTCCTCGTCGGCGATCAGGTCGACAATCTCAAGCAACTCTGCCTCGGCCAGCGGATCGAAGACGACGATCTCATCGACCCGGTTGAGGAACTCCGGGCGGAAGAAGTCGCGCAGGGCCTTCTCGGAGTCCTTTGCGTGCTGATCGTGGGACGAGTTGAAGCCGATGCCGGCTTGCAGCCTGGCGGTCGTGCCGAGGTTGCTGGTCATGATCACGACGGTGTTGCGGAAGTCGACGGTGCGGCCCTGGCCGTCGGTGATCCGGCCGTCGTCGAGGACCTGGAGCAGCAGGTTGAAGACATCCGGGTGGGCCTTCTCGATCTCGTCCAGCAGGACGACGCGGAAGGGCCGCCGGCGGACCAGTTCGGTTAGACCGCCGCCGTCGTCGTAGCCGATGTAACCGGGCGGCGCCCCGACGATCCGGCTAACCGTGTGGCGCTCCTGGTACTCGGACATGTCGAGCCGGACGAGCGCGTCCTCGGTGTCGAAGAGGTATTCGGCCAGGGCCTTGGCCAGCTCGGTCTTGCCGACGCCGGTGGGCCCGACGAAGATGAACGAGCCGATCGGCCGGGTGGGATCCTTGAGACCGGCGCGGGCGCGGCGAATGGCGTCGGAGACGACGCTGACGGCGTCGGACTGGCCGATCACGCGGTCGTGCAGTTCGTCCTCGATGTGCAAGAGGCGCGCCTCGTCGTCTTCGAGCATGCGGTTCACGGGGATGCCGGTCATCTCGCCGATCAGTTCGGCGATGTCGCGCTCATGGACGGTCTCGCGCTGCTCGTGCGCGGCGTCCCAGTCGTCGCGGCTGGCCTGGACCTCCGTCTGGATGGCGAGCAGTTCCTGCTTGATCCGCGCGGCGGTTTCGTAGTCCTCGCGCTGGGCGGCGGCCTCCTGCTCCTGCTTGAGTTCGTCGACGCGGCGGCGCAGCTCGACCACGCGAGTCGGCGGCGACTGGTTGTCGATTACGAGGCGCGAAGCGGCTTCGTCGATCAGGTCGATCGCCTTGTCCGGCAAGTGGCGCTCGGTCAGGTAGCGCTGGGAGAGTCGGACGGCGGCTTCGACGGCGTCGCCGCTGATCGTGACGCCGTGGTGCGATTCGTAGCGGGGCTTCAGCGCGTTGAGGATCTCGATCGTGTCCTCGGTCGAGGGTTCGTCGAGGTAGACGGGGGCGAAGCGTCGTTCGAGTGCGGCGTCCTTCTCGATGTGGCGGCGGTACTCGTCCAGCGTGGTCGCGCCGACGACGCGCAGCTCGCCTCGGGCGAGGGGCGGCTTGAGCATGTTGGCGGCGTCGATCGCGCCCTCGGCGGCGCCGGCTCCGACCACGGTGTGGAGCTCGTCGATGAAGAGGATGACCTGGCCCTGGGACTCGCGGACTTCGTCGATGACGGACTTGAGGCGCTCCTCGAACTCGCCGCGGAACTTGGCGCCGGCGAGCAGCACGCCCATGTCGAGCGACATGAGTCGCTTGCCGCGCAGGTTGTCGGGCACGTCGTCGGCGGACATGCGCTGGGCCAGGGCCTCGGCGATCGCGGTCTTGCCGACGCCGGCCTCGCCGATGATCACGGGGTTGTTCTTGGTCCGGCGGTTGAGGATCTGCAGGACGCGGCGGATTTCGACGTCGCGGCCGATCACGGGGTCGAGCTTGCCTTCGGCGGCGAGCCGGGTGATGTCGGTGGCGTAGCGGTTGAGCGAGTCGTAGTGCGATTCGGCGTCCGGTTGGTCGACGCGTCGCGAGCCTCGGATCTGCTGGAGCGCGCTGTAGAGTCGCTCGGCGCTGATGCCGTGGGCGCGGATGATCTGGGCGGCGGGACCGCCGGAGTCTCCGGTCAGGGCGATGAGCAGGTGCTCGACGCCGACGTATTCGTCGTTGAGGCGTTCGGCCTCGACGTTGGCTCGCTCGAGCAGTTGGACGACTCTGGGTGTGACCGTGAGCTGGACCACGTCGTAGCTGAGCTTGGGTGCGGCGTCGATCGCAGTGTCGGCGTCGGCGCGGAGGCGGGCGCGGTCGACGTTGAGGGCGTTGAGGAGATCGTTGGCCAAGCTGCTATCAGGGCCGTCCTCGACGCGGGCGATGCTGGCGAGCAGGTGCTCGACGTCCCACTGGGCGTGGCGCTTCTCTCGGACGAGTTGCTGGGAGGCCTCGAGCAGTTGCTGGGCCTGGATGGTGAATCGGTCTCGTCGCATCATCGTCGTCGCTCCGTTCGCGGGCCGTCGGGTTGGACGGCGGGGAGTTGTTGGTCGCGGACTCGTTGGAGTTCTCGCTTGAGCTGGCGGTTTTCGAGCTTGAGTTCGTCGATCTGCTGTCGCATGCGGACGATGATGTCGGCGCCGGCGAGGTTGACGCCGAGTTCGTCGATCAGGCGGCGGATGAGGAGCAGGCGCTCGATGTCGTTCTGGCTGTAGAGGCGCTGTCGGCCGGCGGTTCGGGCGGGGATGAGCAGGCCTTCGCGCTCGTAGGTGCGCAGCGTCTGCTGGTGAACGCCGACGAGTTGGGCGGCGATGCGGATCGTGTAGACGGGTTGGTCGGTCATGAGTCGGCGCCTTCGAGGTCGCGCAGTTGTTGGAAGAGATCGATTTGCTCCGCTGTGAGCTGATCGGGGAGTTGCAGGGAGACCTCGGCGAGGATGTCGCCGCGGCCGTCGCGCTTGAAGCGGGGCATGCCCTGTCCGGCGAGCCGGAAGACGCGGCCGTTCTGGGTCCCGGCCGGGATCTTGAGGGCGAGACCGCCGCTGCCGCTGAGCGTGCGGACGACGGCTTCGCCGCCGAGGGCGGCGGTGGTGACGGGTACATCGACGAAGACGTGGACGTCGTCGCCGCGACGCTCGAAGACGGGATCCTCGTCGACGCTGACGATCAGGTAGAGGTCTCCGGGCGACGCCTGGGCCGGATAGGGTGAGTCCTCGCCCTTGCCGGAGATCTTGATGCGGGTGCCGGTATCGACGCCGGGCGGGATCGTGACCTCGATGCGGGAGCCGCCGGGGCGCTGGACGGTTCGGGTCGTGCCGCGGAAGGCCTCGCGCAGCGACACGGTGAGGTTGTGCTCGATGTCGCGGCCCCGAGTCGGCGCCTGGGGGGCTCGTTGGCCGCCCCGTCCACCGCGTCCGCCGTGGCCGCCGAAGAGATTGCCGAAGAGGTCGCCGAGATCGCCGGCGTCGCCGAACTGCTCACCGAAGTCAAAGCGGATGTTGCCTTGCTGTCCGCCCGGCTGGCCGCCGAAGCCGCCAAATCCACCGAAGCCGCCCCGTTGTCGTTGCATCTCTTCGAGCTGCTCCGCGTGTTCCCACTGGTCGCCCCACTTGTTGTAGGCGGCGCGCCTGTCGGGATCGCCGAGCACATCGTGTGCGGCGTTGACTTCCTTGAAGCGGGCCTCGGCGTCGCGATCGCCGCCGGTTATGTCGGGATGGAACTGACGAGCTAGTTTGCGATATGCTGAACTAATGTCCTTATCGGAGGCGTCGCGATTTACCCCGAGGATTTGGTAGAAGTCCTGAGCCATGCCGTGATTTTCCTGCCTACCGCTGATGATATCATTGCTGATGGCAATCGGAGACAGATAGTTGAGTGGAACACAGTCAACGTTATTGACGTGGAACATTCATCTGCATACGGTGGGCGTGCTGCCGCCGGAAGAGATCCCCGGCGGAGGAAAGGAAATCAGCAATGACTCACCTCGTTACCCGAGACCCGTTCGCCACATTCGCCCCCTTCACCCGACGCCGGGGCGCGCATGCCAGGAGCATGCCGGTCAACGTCTACGAGACTGAGACCGGGATCGCGATCGACGCGACGCTGCCGGGATTCGACAAGGACGACATCGAAGTCACGGTCGAGTCGGGACGGCTGCGAATCAGGGCCGAGCACAAGCTGGAGAACTGCGAGGATGCGGCGCACGATCACGAGGATCGCCGCTACCGCTACCGCGAAGTGTTCCGCCGCACGGTCGAGCGCAGCTTCGAGATCGGTGAGCGCTTCGAGGCCGGCGCGATCCAGGCCGAGCTGGACAAGGGCGTGCTGCATCTGGAGCTGCCGCGTGCGGAAGCCGACCAGGCTCAGAAGATCGAGATCAACGCCAACTAGCGCGACTCGTGCGGTTCCCGATCTTGTAGGGGCGACCCTTGTGGTCGCCCCTACGTGTGTTCGGAGCGACGGTCCGGCTGGAGGACCAATTGTGGGCGACCACAAGGGTCGCCCCTACGTGCATGCGGGCCCGAGTGACAGTGGATCGACGGCTGTGGGTTAATCTGACCGCATGGTGCAACGGATGCTGGCCCTGGTGCCCGATGAACAGGCGCGCGCTCAGATCGACCTGGTTCGGGCGCTCTACGACCGCGAGCGGGTTGACGCGACCCCGCCGCACATTCCGGTCACCGACGAGTTCGACGACCACTACGGCCTCGAAGATCTGCAGCAGATGCTGGAGGTCATCCTCGGCCTGTTCCATCCCTTCATGCTTGAGCTGGGGGCGCCGCAGTCGTGGTACGACGACGGCGAGCACCTGCTGCAGATGGTCGCCGAGCAGGGCGCGGAAGACGCCCAGCGGATCTCGTCCATCGTCTATCGCGATCTCTACCCCGAGCAGGCGCCCAATGCGCTGATCCGTTCGCGCTCGCCCCTGGAGCGGACTGCGCTCACCGTGGGACGCTTCCGGCGCGAGGCCGAGGCGATGAGCGCGGCCGAGTCGCTGTCGGCCCAGAGGTACTTCCTGGTCGTGACCCATGTCGGCGTGTTTGATCATGTTGAGCAATCTGAAGGGCCGTCGGGCTGGTCGCTGCGACGATCGTTGCCGCTCGGTTCGATGATGGCGGACCTCTAACCCGTCCCGGCCCCGCGCTCTTCTGTTGGAGTAGTCTGAGCGTGCCGAGCCCGGGTGTGATCCGAGGCGGGCGTCAGCCGGGGAGGTGTGCGATGCCGGTCGTGACCGTATCCAGCCAGTACGGCGCGGGAGCGCGCGATGTGGCGCGACGCCTGAGCCGCGAACTGGGCCTCGAGTACATCGACCAGACGGTGTTGGTTGACGCGTCCCGACAGCTCGGTCGGACGGTGTCGGAAGTGGCAGAGAAGGACGAGCGGACGGACTCGCTGCGAGCCCGATTGGGGCACTTCCTGCAGCGGGCGCTGGAACGCTCGGCCGCGGGCGGGGCGATTGATCCGATGCTCGGTTCCGGCAACCTCGAGCTGATGCTCTCGCAGAGCTACCAGGAGCTGACCGACAGCGGCTCCGGCGTGGTCGACGACCGCGCGATCCTGGCCACGACCTCGCAGATCATGGAGTCGATTGCGCAACGAGGGAACGTCGTGATCATTGGTCGCGGGAGCCAGATGGTGTTGCGAGAGATGCCGGACGCGACCCACGTACAGCTGGTTGCCGAGCCGGCGGTCGCGCTGGCGCGGGTGCAGGAGTGGGAAGGCGTCGACGAGGTTCAGGCGGCGCGGTCGATCGAAGAGTTCAACAAGGGCCGGGCCGCGTTCCACCAGAAGTTCTGGAAGGTCGATGTCTGGTCGCCGCTGCTCTATGACATGGTGATCAACACGACGCACCTGACCTACGTGCAGGCCGCCGAGCTGATTGCTGAGGTCGTCGAGAAGAAGGCGGCTGCGGTGGTGTGAGGGAACTCGTCGGCTTCCGGTCGAGTCGAGGATGAGTCGAGCCTCGGGGCGCGCCTGGCTGTCTGTTGGCAATCCGTCCTCGTTAGCAGCCGGGCCCTCACCCTAGCCCTCTCCCTCGGGGAGAGGGGACCGGACGGGGGCTACGTTCGACGCACCGAGCGGAGAGGGGGAGCCGAGCTAAGTGACGAGGGTGCGGAGGACATCTTCGGCGGCGATCAGGCGGGGGGCCATGCCGTACGGGCCGTGGATTTGCAGGCCTTCGGCGTCGAGCGATTCTCGCGGGCCGATCGCGTCTCGATAGCGGGCCATCACCGGATGCTCCTCGCCGACGGCGTCGGCCAGCAGCTCTTCGGTTGAATCGCGCCAACGCATGAAATCTTCGGTGGTGGGACCGATCGCGCGGATGTAGCGGGAGCGTTCCAGTAACGCGTCGATCTGTTCGTTGAGGTTCATGGCGGGAAGTGTATCGCAGGTCCGTCAGTGGTCCGGCCAACGCTCCTCCGTTGCACCCCCGCGATCGTCCCAGCGAAGCAGCAGGCCGCCGGGGCTGCCGGCGCCGACCCGTTGCCAGGATGAATGCTCGATCTCTGCGGGCGTGGGCATACCCATCAGGACGCCGTCCTCCCGCGGATTCGAGTACAGGTTGGAGCGCACGGCCTCGTCGTTGAACCCCCGGCTGCGATAGAGCGACCTCGCGACGTCGTTGGACTCCCGCACCTCGAGCTGGATTAGCCGGCAATCGAGGCGCTGGGCGAGCCGTATGACGCAGTTGAGCAGCAGTGCGCCGAGTCCCCGTCCCTGTCGGCCCGGATCGACGGCGAAGGTGCAGAGATGCAGTTGATCGACGACGTGCCAGGTGCCGAAGTAGCCGACGATCTGCCGTCGAGCATCGGCCAGCACGTAGAAGATGCTGATCGGCGACTGGGTCAGCTCGCCGGCGAAGTAGCGGCGGCTCCAGCCCGACTCCCCGAACGCGCGCGCGTCCAACGCTGCAACGTCATCGAGGTCGTCGAGCGTCATGGGTCGGAGGAGGAGTTGGTCGGTCACGTTGACGGTCTTGCCTGGGCGGCGCTGGTTGAGCCAGAGTAAGGCCGTGCATTGCGGACAACTGTGCAGCAGAAGGGCCGCGACTATAATGCGGTCGAGTTATGAGTGAGTTCCAGCGGCGCGCCGACGCCGGGGCGATGCAGACCAGCCGCCCGGTCGGGAGCCGAAATTGACCACCCTGAGCAGTGAGGTCGAGCCGCAGCGACGGGTTCGTGTGCCAGTCTCGATCCTGATCCTGGGACGCGTCCTGCGGTTCGCCCTGCCCTACTGGAAGGGGTTGTCGGTCACGGCCGTTGCGATTCTGGCCACCGCGGCGTTCGCGATTGCGACGCCGGTGCTGTTGAGCTGGGCGATCGACATCGCGATCTCGACGGAGATCGTGAACGGCGAGACCGTGATCGCCGTCACCGGTTGGCTGGTGCTTGTGGCAGGGCTGGCGTTGATTGGTGCGGCGGTGCTGCGCGGGACCTCGATGTTCGTGCAGCGATACCTGGCCGAGTGGGTGGGCCAGACGGTTGCCTACGACTTGCGGAATGCGATCTATCAGCGCCTACAGACGCTCTCGTTCCGCTACCACGACGGCGCCGAGACGGGCCAGATCATGGTTCGGGCGACGCAGGACGTCGAAGTGGTGCGGATGTTCATCAACTTCGGGGGCGTGCAACTGACGTTCACGCTCGTGCTGGGCGTCGGCACGCTGGTGATCATGCTGTTGATCAACTGGCCCCTGGCGCTGATGGTCTGGGGCATCATGATCCTGATTTCGGCGCGCTCGGCCTTTGTCGCGCGTCGCCTGCGGCCGATCTGGAACGACGTGCAGGAATCACAGGCGCAACTGGGCACGGTGCTGCAGGAGGCATTGTCCGGGATTCGCGTGGTCAAGGCGTTTGGCCGCTCGGAGTTCGAGGGACAGAAGTTCGGTCGTGCCGCCGGGTGGTTGCAACAGCGCTCGTACGACGCGTCGATGGTTCAGGCGGTGAACATGCCGCTGATGACCACGCTGGGCGCGATCGCGATCGTGTTGACAATCTGGTACGGCGGTCGCGAGGTCGTGAACGGCAACTTCACGGTCGGCGAACTGACGATGTTCCTGATGTTCTTGACCGTGCTGCAGATGCCGATTCGCGGGCTGGGCTGGATGGTCATGATGGTGCCGCGCGCGGCGACGGCTGGGGTGCGGATTTTCGAGATCCTGGACCAGGAATCGGAAGTGCAGGACAACCCGTCGGCGGTCGCACCGGAACGTCCCCAGGGGCACATCAAGTTCGACCAGGTCGGGTTCGCCTACGATCCGCGTTCACCGGTGCTGGGCAACATCGACTTCGAGGCCAAGCCGGGCGAGCTGGTCGCGTTGTTGGGGTTGACCGGCAGCGGCAAGACGACGGTGGTCAATCTGATCCCGCGTTTCTATGACGTGAGCACGGGCCGGGTTGTGTTTGACAATCAGGATGTGCGCGAGTGGCCGCTGGAGGCATTGCGCCAGCAGGTCGCGATTGTCCAGCAGGAAGTGTTCCTGTTCGCCGCCACGTTGAAGGAGAACATCGCGTACGGTCGGCCCGACGCCACGGATGAGGAGATCGAGGCGGCGGCCAAGCTGGCGCGGATCCACAACTTCATCAATCGACTACCCGAGCAATACGACACCTGGGTCGGGGAGCGCGGCGCCAACTTCTCGGGCGGCCAGAAGCAGCGGATTGCGATTGCCCGCGCGTTGTTGATGGACCCGCGCGTGCTGATCTTCGACGACTCGACCTCGTCGGTGGATGCGGCGACGGAGTTCGAGATCCAACAGGCGATGGCGGCGCTGATGCGCGGTCGCACGACGTTCGTGATTGCTCACCGCCTGCGTTCGTTGCGTGAGGCAGATCAGATCCTGGTCCTCGACAAGGGGCGCATCGTTCAGAGAGGCAAGCACGACGAGTTGCTGGAGGAGGGCGGGCTGTACCGCGAGATTTACGAGTTGGAGCTGCGCGATCAGGAGTCGGCGCAGGCCCAGACTGACGAGTTGGCGGAGCCAGCGGAGCCGGTCGCCGCAGCGGGCGGGAGCGGGTAGATGGGCATGATGGGCGGCGGGATGGCCGGAGGTTGGAGCTCCAACCTGGGCGGCGGCGGGCAGGGTCCGCGCAGCGCGTGGGCGAGTTCGGCTTCGATGGCGGACGGTTGGGACAAGGAATACGGATCGCTCTACAACCCGCGGCTGGTACGGCGTTTCGGGCGCTACATCGGACCGCACAAGAAGGCGCTGGCGGCGGCGATTGTCGCCAACGCGATCTTTGCGGTGGCGCAGAGCGTGCAAGTGCTGGTGGTGTACGAGGCGCTGCAGGGCGCTCTGGACAACGGAGTGATCGCGACGCTTGATCGGATCGCGGTCCTATTCGGGATCGTGGTGCTGGTGTCGTGGGGCAGTGAGTTTGTTCGTCAGTGGCTGATGGCCAACGTCGGTCATCCGATCCTGCGGAAGATGCGCCAGGATGTCTTCGACCACCTGATGCGGCTTGAGCATCGCTTCTACGACCGGGGCGAGGTCGGGGCGATCATGTCTCGCGTCACGTCCGACGTGCAGGTGCTGCAGGAGATGTTGACCTCGGGCGTGCTGACGGTGATTGGCGACATCTTTGGCCTGCTGATCATGATTGGCGTGTTCCTCTACATCGACTGGCAGATGGCGCTGGGCACGTTCACGATTCTGCCCATCCTCGTTGTCTGCATGGCGTTCTGGAGCCGGCGCGCGCGTCGGGCGTTCCTCGAGACTCGGGTGGCGATTGCCGCCGTGAACTCGACGCTGAACGAGGACCTCAACGGGGTGCGTGTCGTTCAGAGTCTGAACCGGGAATCGGAGAACGCCAGGCGATTCGACCGGATCAATAACTGGAATCTGCGCGCGACCCGGCGTGCGGGTCTGCTCTCGGCGGCGATCATGCCGCTGGTGGAGATTCTGATTGCGGTTGCGACCGCGATCGTGATTGCGATTGCGGTGGCCCGATTGACGAACGGCAGCCTGGAGGAAGCGGCGGGCGTGGCGGGGATCGTGGCGTTTTCGATCGGGATTCAGCGCTTCCTCGATCCGGTTCGGGATCTGGTGCTGCAGTACACGATGTTCCAGCGGGCGATGGCCGGGGCGGAGCGGGTGTTTGAAGTGCTGGACACGGACCCGGAGATCGAGGACTCAGCCGAGGCGCAGGACCTGCCCGACATTGCCGGACACGTGCACTTCGACAACGTCTCGCTGGAGTATGTCGACGGCGTACGGGTGTTGTTCGACCTCGATCTGGAGGTTGAGCCGGGCGAAACGGTGGCGCTGGTTGGCGAGACCGGCGCCGGCAAGACGTCGATCACGTCGTTGATCACGCGGAACTATGAGGTCACCGAGGGTGCGGTGCTGATCGACGGGCATGACGTGCGCGAGGTGACGCGGGCGTCGTTGGTGCAGCGGGTTGGCGTGGTGCTGCAGGATCCGTTCCTGTTCTCGGGGACGGTGCTGGACAACATCCTGTACGGGAACCTCGAGGCGACTCGCGAGCAGGCGATTGCGGCGGCCAAGGTGGTCGGCGCGGATGAGTGGATCGAACGGCTGCCGCAGAGCTACGACACTCCGCTGGCCGAGCGGGCGCAGAACCTGTCAATCGGTCAACGACAATTGGTCGCGTTTGCGCGGGCGATCCTGAGCGACCCGCGGATTCTGGTGCTGGATGAAGCGACGGCGAATGTTGACTCGCAGACCGAAGCGTTGATCCAGCAGGCGATTGCCCGGGTGCTCAAGGGCCGGACCGCGTTTGTGATTGCCCACCGGCTGTCGACGATTCGCTCGGTCGACCGGATCATTGTGCTGGAGTACGGCAAGATCCTGGAGCAGGGCTCACACGAGGATTTGCTGGCGCAGGACGGTCACTACGCCAGGCTGTACCGAATGATGTACGCAGACCAGGAATCGGTGGAGTTCGACGAGGACGCGGCGCTGGCGGTGTTGGACCGGATGCGGGAGCGGACGAGTTCAAACGGCCGCAACGGGACGGCGGCACCGCCGGAGCCGGCAGCGGCGCTCGACTGAGCTCCAGGTCCTTGGAACCCGGTTTGGGTTAGCGGATGTTGCGCAGACGAGGATCCATGGCATCGCGGAGGCCGTCGCCGACGAAGTTGAAGCTGACTACCATGAGCACCACGGCGATTCCGGGCGCGGCGATTGGCCAGGCTGAGCGGAAGAGGTTGGAGTAGCCCTCGAAGACCATGCCGCCCCAGGCGGGCGTCGGTTGCTGGACGCCCGCGCCAATGAAACTGAGGCCGGCCTCAACGAGGATGATCGCCGCTGCCGACAATGATGCCAGGACCACCACTGGCGCGACCACGTTGGGCATCAGGTGACGCAGAATGATCCGCCGTGGCCCGGCGCCCATGCAGCGGGCCGCGTCGACGTACGGTTCCTGCATGATCGACAGCACGACCCCTCGCGTGAGCCTCGCATAGCCGGCCGACCAGACGATGCCGATGATCAGCATCGTGTTGATGATGTTGGGGCCGACCGCGGCCGTCATTGCCAGGATCAGGATCAAGGCCGGCATCGCCATCAACGCGTCGACGATGCGCATGATCAGTAGTTCATCCAGCTTGCCGCCGACATAGCCCGCGACCAGGCCGGTCGGCACGCCGATGCAGATCGCCACGCCGATCGCGACGACCACGACCTGCCAGGCGATCCTGGCCCCGAAGATGCTCCGGCTGAGCACGTCGCGTCCGAGCAAGTCGGTGCCGGCGACGTGTTCCAGGGTCGGCGCCTGAAAGACGCACTCGCTGCAGAGGTCGGCCTTGAGCGGGTCGTAGGGCGCCACGAATGGCGCAAAGGCCGCCACGATGCCGAGGCCGAAAAGGATGAAGGCGCCAATCACCGCCGGCCGATTGCGCACGTAGATGCGCAGCACGCGCAGCGCGAGTTCGACCCGGGGGCTGTCGCGCCAGGATTGCCGGGCGGCAATCTGAACGGCATCCGTGGTCGGCTCGGCAAGGCTCATGCGCTGATCCCTTGCCTGATGCGCGGGTCAATCAGCGGGTAGGTCAGATCGACCAGCAGATTGACGGCGACCGTGATGATCGCGAAGAACATGACCAGGTTCTGGACGACTGAATAGTCCTGGACCTGCACGACCGACTGCACAAACAGCCGGCCCATGCCCGGGATGGCGAAGACCTGCTCGGTGATCACCGCGCCGCCGAAGACCACGCCGACCTGGAAGCCGAACACGGTAATCACGGGGATCATCGCGTTGCGCAGTCCGTGGCGGATGATCACGGCCCGGTCGCGCAGTCCCTTCGCGCGGGCGGTGCGGATGTAGTCGTCCTGCAGCACGTTGATCATGGCCGAGCGGGTCTGGCGCATGACCAGCGTGGTCGAGATCAGCGAGAGCGCGATCACCGGCAGCACCATGTGCTTCAAGCTCTCGATCACGTCCTCGCCTAACGGCACGTAGCCGCTGCGGGGCAACCATTCGAGCTCGAAGCCGACGATGTAGACCAGCGCGATGCCGCTGAGATATTCCGGGATCGAGGCGCCCACGATCATCGTCGTGCTGGCCGCCACCTCGGTCTTGGATCCGGGCCGCAGTGCGGCCAACACACCCACAGGAATCGAGAGACAGAGCACCACAATCAGGGGCAGAATGCCCAACTGCATGGTTGGGACGAGCTTCTCCCGGAACAGCTCGGTGATCGGAATCCTCGAGGTCAGGGCCAGTCCGAGGTCCCCCTGGAAGGCGTTGTAGATCCAGTGCGCATAGCGCTCGTGCAGCGGCTTGTCGAGGCCGAGACTGGCCCGCACGGCCGCGATCTTTTCCTCCGTTGCGTTCAGCTCCAACATCGCCCGGGCTGGGTCGCCTTCGACGACGTTCATCAAGACGAACGCGACCGCGCTGACAATGAAGAGGACCAACATGGACGAGAGAAAGCGCGCCCCGATGTAGCTGATCATCGGCCAGACTCCAGGGCTACACGCTTAGAGCGTGTTCACATATGCGCCGAGCGGCGCGCAAACATGCCGTCATTGCCGCGCTTGCCGCGGCGATCTCGCGGCGTCCAGCACCGACACCTGTGCTTACGGCGGCGAGATACCCGCGACAAGCGCGGGTATGACGGAGACTTGTTCGATTCCTCGCCTCATGTGAATAGGCCCTACGTATCCACCTTGTAGACGCCAGCCAGCATGTCGGCCGTGCCTCCGATTCCGTCGCAACCCCGGAACAAGGTGTTGATGTCGCCGGTATGTCGCACGCCCGGTGAGAATCCGTAGTTGAGCGGGTAGTGAATGATCGGCACGGTGTACGCGCCTTCGACATAGACCTCGAAGAACTCGGCGTAGCGTTTTACGCGTTCCTCAAAGTCCGTCGTGCGCGCCGTCAGGTCTTGCAGGCGTGACGCTTCCTCCAGACCGACCTCATACTCGCTGCCCGACGCCAACAGTTCGTCGTACTGCTCTCGCCCGCCGCTGTAGAACCAGTCGCGTAGACCATCCATGCTCGGCCGCGCCCGTTCCGTTGAAGGCGGCGTCGTTGATCGCGTGGCGGTCGGTCGCGAGGTTGATGGCGTGGCGCATGCGCGGATCGCGCCAGATTGTCAGCTCCTCCGGCCCGCTCGGATTGATGTTGAACCAGGTTTGAACGAACACGCTCGAGACATCGCCCAGCACGACGAAGCCGTCGTCTTCGATGTCGGCCATTTGGTCGGCGTCGGCAGCCAGTGAACCGGGAACGCGAACGACATCATGGTCGCCGCCCGGGAAGGCCAGCCACTGCGTGTTCGAGTCCGGCAGGATTTCGAAGCTGCAGTTGTCGAAGTAGATGTTCTCGGCGTTCCAGTAGTCCGGGAACCTGGTAGCGGTCAGTTCCTGACCTTCGATGTAGTTATCAAAGGTGAAGGGGCCGGCCCCGACCGGGTGCGTCACGGCGGTGTCGAACGAATCGGGCGAAATCGGCGCGATACCCGGCGGCTTGCCGTAGAACAGCGACAGCGTCGGCGCGAAGACCTCATTGGCCACATAGCGCCAGGTCACGTCATCGATCGCTTCTGAGTTCGCCATCGTGTCACCGAGCGTCACCGCACGCTGATTCGGCGTCGCCTCGACGCTCTCCTCCTCGATGTTCACGATCCGGTCCATGTTGGTCTGGATCGAGGCGGCGTCAACGGCCGAGCCGTCACCCCAGCCCCCGCATCAAGTGCGGGGCAGGCTTCTCCGAGAGGGAGAGGGGGTCGGAATCGAGGCTCAGCTCTTGTTTCCTCTCCCTTCGGGAGAGGGTTAGGGTCCCTCTGGCGGTTAACTCTGGGTGGATTCGAAGAGGGGCGGTTGGTCAGGCGGCGATGCTGTGGGCTTGAGGCCGAGGTGGGTCCAGGCGGCGGGCATGGCGACGCGGCCGCGCGGCGTTCGCGCGAGGAAGCCGAGCTGGATCAGGTAGGGCTCGTAGACATCCATCACGGTGTCGGCGTCCTCGGCGACGGCGGCGGCGAGCGTGTCCAGGCCGACAGGCCCGCCGTTGAAGCCCTCGATCAGGGCTCGCAGCAGGCCGCGGTCGTGCTCGTCGAGGCCAAGTTCGTCCACGCGCAGACCGCGCAGCGCCGCGTCGGCGACCGAGTCCGTGATGATGCCGTCGGCGCGAACCTCGGCGAAGTCGCGGACCCGTCTCAGCAGCCGGTTGGCGATTCGCGGCGTGCCTCGGGCGCGCTCGGCGAGGTTGCGCGCGCCGGCCGGCTCCAGTTCGATTTCGAGCGCCTCGGCCGAACGAACGATGACCTGTTCGAGCTCCCCGGTGCTGTAGAAGTCGAGTCGTTGGACCATGCCGAAGCGGTCGCGCAAGGGGGGAGAGATCATGGCGTAGCGCGTCGTCGCGCCGATCAGGGTGAATGGCTTGACCGAGAGTTGCACGCTGCGCGCGGCGGGACCGCTGCCGATCATCATGAACAGGCGGAAGTCTTCCATGGCCGAGTAGAGCACTTCCTCGGCCGAGCGCGGCACGCGGTGGATCTCGTCAATGAAGAGCACGTCGTGGGTCTGCATCGTTGTCAGGATGGCGGCGATGTCGCCGGCGCGCTGGATCGCGGGACCGCTGGTTGGACGGAGATTGACGCCGAGCTCTCGGGCGACGATGCGGGCGAGG
Source organism: Dehalococcoidia bacterium (assembly GCA_965208665.1). Taxonomy (GTDB): domain Bacteria; phylum Chloroflexota; class Dehalococcoidia; order Bin125; family Bin125; genus Bin125. The sequence continues at coordinate 990,020 of CBDBPH010000001.1, read as the reverse complement.
GTCGTCTTACCCAGACCAGGCGGTCCATAGAGCAACAGATGGTCGAGCGCCTCGTCGCGCTGTTTGGCGGCGTCGACGGCGATGCGGATCGCTTCGTGGACGCTGGATTGGCCGACGAAGTCGTCGAGTCGGGTCGGGCGCAGGGCGCGGTCGTGGCTGTCGATCTCGGTCGGGGCCGAGTCGATGATGCGTCCCTCGGCCGCGCCTTCCTCTCCGGCATGCTCCTGCGTGGTCATAGCGCCCGCCGCAGGAACGCGTTTCGGCTGGCGACCGCGAGCGGGTGGAGCGGCTGGCCGTTGTTGAGCTGGCTGGTCAGCCGCCGCTCAAGGAACATGCCGGCGGCGGCGTAGAGGTCGTGTTCGGCGGCCGCGGCGACGGCCATCAGGCCGGGATCGTTGCGGGCTTTGCGCGGTTCAACTTTGTCGGCAAGGAACACGGCCAGCGACTCAAGCGAATAGTCGGGGTGCGCCGTCGTGTGATGGGAGATGGCCGAGAGGATCTCGTCGTGTTCGATGGACATGGTCTGGCGCGCGTAGGCGGCGGCGAGGGGGCCGTGGAGCACGATCGGTGCCGCCAGTTCGTCTTCGGTGATCGGGACGTGATAGTGGCGTGAGAGGGCGAGCAGCTCGGCATCTTTGCAATGCCGGAAGAGATCGTGTCCTGCGGCGGCCGCTGCGCAGACGTCGCGGTCGAGTTCATGGACCGCGGCGAGATGCAACGCGCCGCGCTCGACGCGGTTGGCGTGCTTCTGCAGTTTCTCCGGCCGGTCGGCCATGGCCTCGACGAATCGCTCCCGGATTGCTTCAGGATCAGTCAGGGTCGCGGTCATCGGCGTCCTCGGCGACGGTTCTCGGCGTCGGGTCGCTCGAGTTGGACGCCGATGAAATCCGACACGGCGTTACCGACATCGAGCGCCTCGGCTTCGGTTGGGAAGCGGCCGATGCGCATTAAGGTGCCGTTGGCGAATGCGATATGGGTGCTGTGCGAGCCGCTGAACTGGAGCAGGAGTGGACGGGCGCGTTGCTCTTTCATCGTGATGGTGTCGATGTCGTAGAGCTCGAAGGTCCAGTCCCGGTTGATGACCCAGAGCATCGACTGGTGGACGCGAGCGATGTCGTCCTCCAGGTCGAAGTCGACTTCCAGCACATCGCCACCGATCACGCCGAGGATGGCCCAGAGGATGCCGCCGCCGAAGTAGCCTGCGGCCGCGCCGATCATGATGACGCCGATGGGGTCCGAACCGCCGAAGGCGAGGAGGGCGATGACCGCCGTGATCACGGCGGGGATGCCGCCATAGGCCCAGTTGGGCAGCGGTGACCAAAATGTGCGGAGCCGCAGCGTATCCTGATTCGGATAGGAGAGGCGCACGATGGAGGAGCGCGTTCTTGGGGCGGCCGGCTCGGGACCGTCGGTCGGTCGTCGGCGTCGTCTGCGGGCCATGATCAGAGGCTATCCGATGCTCCGCTGGCCCGGCCTCGCTCTGGCCGTCGTGGCCTGGGCGATGGCGGTGTCGCCGGCGCTGGCAGACTCCGGAAGTCGTTACTCGGCTCCGCTGTGGGCGTGGATCGCGTCGATCGCGGTGGCGGTTGGGTTGGGCGTGATCGGCTTTGGGATCGGGATCTGGTTCCTGCGCAAGCGCTCGCGGATTGAATCCTCGGAATAGCCCCGCGTGCCGTGTAGGGGCAGCCCTTGTGGCTGCCCTTCTTGGAATCGCCTTGCGGAAACGCGCAGGGCGACCCTTGTGGTCGCCCCTACGAGTTGATCCGCTCGGCAGGTGTTAGATCTCGAGCAGTTCGGCGACCTTCTCGCGGTGGTGGTCGGCGTCGCCCCACATCAGCTCGGCCATCTTCTGGCGGCGGAAGTAGAGCTGGATGATGTACTCCTTGGTGAAGCCGATGCCGCCGTGAATCTGCTGGCCGTGGGCGACGACGCGGCGGGTGGCGTCGGAGCACCAGGCCTTGGCCATGGCGACCTGCAGGTCGGCGTCGTCTTCGCCCTCAGTGACGGCCCAGGCGGCTCGGTACATGATGAAGCGCGAGCCGTCGACGTCGGTGATCATGTCGGCGGCCTTGTGCTGGATTGCCTGGAAGGAGCCGATCGGGCGACCGAACTGGATGCGCTCCTTGGCGTAGTCGACGGAGATCTCGAAGTCGCGCTGGGCCAGACCGACGAGGTAGGCGCAGTAGGCGACGGTGTAGTAGCGCTTGGCGGCCTCGATGATGGGCCAGGCTTCGCCGTTCGGCCCGAGCAGCGCGTCTCCGCCGACTCGGACGTTCTCCAGCTTGACTTCGCACTGCTTGTCGGCGGCGATCGTCTGCAGGACGGTGGTCGAGAGGCCCTCGGCGTTGCCGGGGACGAGGAAGAGAGAAACGCCCTCATCGCCTTCGGAGCCGGAAGCGCGGGCGGCGACCAGGATCGTGTCCGCCACGTGCGCGTCGGGGATGAAGAGCTTGGTGCCATTGAGCACGAAGCCGTCGCCGTCGGCCGCGGCGGTCGCTTCGATGCCGGAGCTGTCGAAGCGGGCGGAAGGCTCGGTCAGGGCGAAGGTCATCACGTGCTGTCCGGCAGCGACGGCGGTGCAGTACTGCTGCTTCTGCGCGTCGGTGCCGATCGCCTCAACGAAGGCGGCCGTGAGGACGGTGTTGATGTACGGCCCGGGGACGAGCGCCCGGCCGAACTCTTCCAGCAGCACGCAGAGGTCGAGGAAGGAGAGTCCAGCGCCGCCGAGCTCCTCGGCGGTGATCAGCCCCATCCAACCCTGGTTGGCCATGCCGTTCCAGAGGTCGTCGGTGTAGCCGCGCTCGTCCTCTTCCATGTCGCGCACGAGCTTTTCGGTGCACTCGTTGGTGAGGAAATCGCGGGCGAAATTCTTCAGCAGTTCCTGTTCTTCGGTCAGTCCGAGGTCCATGTCATCCTCCGTGGCGGCCTACCGGCTCTCGATGGGACCGCAGTAGTTGCAAGTGAAATGGGCACGCGCGAACGCGCAACGTTTCAGAGGCTATCGGAAAGGTCGGTATCGCGCCAGATAGGGAGTTGCGATTTCAGACGTCAACGGCCGATAACGCGGTGAACCAGCTGAGCATCGACCGCCCGATATTCTCAGACCGTGATGGTCGGGGCCAGTGAGCGGGCGTCGCACAGGGGGTTGGCTGCGTGTTTCGCGGTCGCGGTTGTCGCGGCTCTGAGCGCGCTTGTCATTTCCGGTCTCTGGGCGTCGCGATCGGCCCTGGCCGAGACGGTTGATCCGATCGTTCGCGAGGCCGCGATCAATGGCCCGCTGGACGTGGACTGGTTCGTCCTGTTCGCGCTGGCCGGGGAAACCTATTCGCTGACGCTCGAGCGCCACACGCTGCGCGCGGGCGAGATTACGATCTGGCAGCCGGCGCTCGACGGGTCTGAGGCACGGATGGTGGCTCGGGCTCCTGGATCGCCGCATCCGATGATCTGGACGGCGCCGAGCAGCGGGGCCTGGCGCGCTCGGGTCGCGGGAGTGAGCGGATCGACCGGTTCCTACCGGCTGCGCATACAGGGCCATTCCGACGCGATCGGCTCGGACCTGGCTACGGCCAAACTGGGCTCGTACGATGCGGCCGGTGTTCTGATCGAGCGATCGCTGATCGACGGTCCGGGCGACGTGGACTGGTTCGCGTTCCCGGTGGCGGCCAAGAATCGTTACGAGATCTGGTCAGTACCGGGATCGGTGGCTGGCCTCTCGGCGAACGTGAAGGAGCCGGACGGCAACGGCTTCGAAGCGGTACATACAAAAGGACCTGCCTTCAGCGACATCCTCGAGCCGTCGAGCGATGGCCTGGCTGTCATCGCCGTGCGGGGGCGAGAAGCCTGGATGACCGGCAGCTACGCCTTTGGAATCACCCGACGTGGTTCAGCGCCGGAGCAAGAGTTCGTTCTCCCGGAGCGGGAGAAGTCGCTCCTACGGATTGGGTCGATCGAGGCCGCAGGCTCGCCGGGTCTGGCGGAGTTCTCGTTCGCCGGCGAATGGGGGCCGCTGTCGCAACGCAGCGGACTGCGTGTCTGGATCGATACGGACCCGGACGCCGACGAGTCGAACGACTGGGAGTTCCTGCTGCGCTCGCTGGACGGGCGGCACTGGCGACTGTGGTCTTTCGAGGGCCGCGAGTGGGTTGGGCGTGGCTACGTGTCGGCTGATGGTTTCGACACGTTGGTGATGGGCTGGAGCGGCCGCACGGCCGATGAGCGGATTCGCTGGCAGGCGAGCGTGAAGAACTCGGACGGTACGTGGACGTTGTCCCGACCGCAGTGGTTGGAGGTTCCGCATCCCCGGCCCGCGTTGCCGACCCTGTGGGTCGCTCGCGAGCGGACCGGACCGGAGGACCCGCGCTACCACGCGGAACTGCGAGCGGCGGGCGTCGTCGAGGAGCCGCCGGGCGACGCGCTGGTGGTGGTGCTCGATCCGGGGCACGGCGTCGATACGGGCGCCTGGGACAACGGAATCCTGGAGGCGGAGTCGAACCTGAGGTTCGCGCTTCGGATCGAGCAACTGTTGGAGGCCAGGGGTGTGTACGTGGCGCTGACGCGACGCTCGGCCGGACGCCCGTATCTGAATCTCGATGAGGCGCTGTGGAGACCGGACTACCAGGCGCGTGCGGAGTTGGCGCATCGAGCCAACGCCGATCTGTTCGTCTCGATTCACTCCAACGCCAACTTCCGCCTGCCGATCAACGGTCTCGAGGCGTGGTATCTGCCTCGCTGGCACGGGGACGAGAAGAACCTTCGCCTCTCTGAGCTGCTGCTCGACCATCTGCAGCGCGGCCTGGCGGAGTACGGCTATCCAACCTCGACACTGGTCTATGACTCGACCTGCTGGGAGCTCGTCAACAACGTCTGCGATCCGATCTACGTACTGGCGCCCTTCCTGTTAGTCGACGCGGATGCGGCGCGTCGTTGGGGATACGAACCGGCCGAGCTCGGGCTGTCGGAGGATCCCTTCGGACCGGCAGTCAACCACTGGCTGTGGCAGAACGACATTACGGTCGGGGAACCACCGATCGATTTGATCGATCCGAACACACAGACAGGACCGGGGCGGATCATTCGAGGCAACCTGATGCCGACCGTGTTGCTGGAGCTGCTGTACGTGACTCACGAAGGGGACGCGCGAATCTTGAGAGATCCGGCGGCCCGCGAGGTCATCGCCCAGGCGATTGCGGACGGAATTCTGGATTATCTCGGCGTCGAATGAGCGGCATGCAAGGTCTGGTTGGGTCGCGCTTGACTCTGATCATGTAGTGGATTGTGCAGAGTCGGTCGTCGCGGCTGTTGCGTTACACGTTGGGTGTTCTGGGCAGAACTTGTGATTCAGACCACAAAACTGGGCGAGCGCGTTCGGGCATAAGGTCGGTTCCAGGCAGAAGCACGCGGTGTGCTTCACCACGCAACAGAGGCAACTGGGCAACAGGGAGGTCGATGACATGACGCGCAAGACGATGACCGGGGCGAGCGCCTTGACCGCTGGTCTTGACGTGCCCGACGCGCTGGTTGATCAGCAGCAGATCTTCCCCTACCTGACCTACGCCGATGCGCCGGCTGCGATTGATTGGCTCTGCCGTGTGTTCGGGTTCGAGTTGGCGAGCTCCTACACCGTGTCGGACGGACGGATCGCCCACGCGGCGCTGTCCCATGAGGGCCTGTTCGTGATGCTCTCTTCGGAGATGGAGCAGCTCAGCAACTGTGCTCCCGACAGCAACGCGCGGGCGACCTCGCGGGTTCACATCCACGTGCGCGATGTTGAGGAGCACTACCAACGCGCCCTGCTGGAGGGCGCCACAATCGTCCAGGGGCTGCAGGATCACTTCTGGGGCCTGCGGTCGTACCACGCGCTGGATCCCGAGGGCTACCGCTGGAGTTTCTGTCAGCGCGTGCGCGAAGTGTCGCGCGACGCGGTCGAGCAGCAGCTATTGGTCTGGTAGCCGACCCGGCGCACGATATGTCATGTCGCCCCGCGTCGGGCGGGGTGGCTTGCATTTCAGAACATATATGCGCTAACGTCGGATTCGTGCGCGTTAGACGGAGTGATGGAGCTGGTTGAAATGTCGGAAGCCGTCGAACTGGAACACCAACGGATCGTTCCGTACCTGACCTACGCCGACGCTCCGACGGCGATCGACTGGCTCTGCCGGGTGTTCGGTTTCAGCGAAGTCCGGCGGATGGAGACCGGCGATGGCCGGATCGGGCATGCGGCGCTGAGTTTCATGGGCGAGCAGGTCATGATCTCGTCCGCATTCGACGAAGCCGGCACCAGGTCGCCTCGCGATCTGGCCGGTCTGCACCAGCAGATCACGGTGTACGTCGACGATGTCGATGCTCATTTTGCTCACGCTCAGGCTGAGGGCGCGGCCATACTGTCGGAGCCCGAGGACCAGTTCTGGGGCGACCGCACGTACTGGGTTCAGGATCTGGAAGGACATCGTTGGACCTTCCAACAGCATCTGCGCGTCGTGCCCGACGAGGAGTCGGCCGCTGAGATGCGGAGGATCGCGAGCGAACGGGAGTAGGCGCGCTCGGCTCTGGGCGTGCTGCGACGTATTGGAACGAGAGGACGGAATCATGGTTCAGAATCCACCAGAGGGCAATCAGCGGGTGATCCCGTACCTGGCCTACGCCGACGCGCCGGCAGCGATCGAGTATCTCTGCGCCGCCTACGGTTTCGAAGCCGGGACGCAGATGGACATGGGTGGAGGCGTGCTTGGGCACGCGGAGTTGCATCTGCAGGACAATGTGGTCTTCCTGTCGACCGCCTTCGATGAGATCGGTCAGGCCAGCCCGCAGAGCCTCAGCGGCGTGCATGGCCAGGTGATGGTCTACGTGGACGACGTTGACGCGCACTACGAGCATGCCAAGGCGTCCGGCGCCGAAATCACCGAGGAAATCGCCGATCAGTTCTACGGCGACCGCAGCTATCGCACCGTTGACCCTGAAGGTCACCAGTGGATCTTCACGCAGCACATCCGCGACGTCACTCCAGAGGAGCTAATGGCAGCCGTGGAGCAGATGGCCGGCGGCGAGGGCTGACGACCTGGCGACCAGACCAACTACAGAAGTGACAGGAGCAGAAGATGGTTCAGAATCCGCCTGAGGGCAGCCAGCGCATTTTTGCCCTATCTCAACCACTCCGATCCCAAAGCGGCCATCGAGTTTCTGATTGATGCCTTCGGTTTCAAACAGGGTCTGCTGTTGGAAATGCCGGACGGGAACATCGGCCACTGCGAGTTGCAGATGGGCGGCGAGACGCTGATGCTGGCCGGCGAGTTCGCCGAAGGCGGGCTGAGCAGCCCGAAGTCGCTGGGCGGCGTGCACGCTTCGGTCCTTGTCTACGTTGACGACCTGGACGCTCATTGCGAGCGAGCGCGGGCGGCAGGCGCACAGATCGTTCAGGAGCCCGAGGATCAGTTCTACGGCGATCGGACCTATCGGGCGCTCGATCCGGAGGGCGTCGGCTGGGACTTTCACCAACATGTGCGCGATGTGACTCCCGAGGAAATGATGGCAGCGATGTCCGGCGCGGGCGAGTAAGGAGCAATCAGTGAGCGACGCACCCGCAACGTATGAGCAACGGATCACGCCGGCACTTTCGTACGCGGATGCGCCGGCGGCCATCGAGTTTCTCTGCCGGGCATTCGGATTCGAGGAGAGGTATCGGCTGGAAATGCCGGACGGCAGTATTGGGCACGCCGAGCTGACCTATCGCGACGCGACGATCTCCCTGGCCTCGGCGTGGACGGAGGGCGGTCTCGGCAGCCCGCGCTCCCTGCCGCACTTGCATGCCTGCATCCAGGTCTACGTCGACGATGTGGACGCTCATTACGAGCGGTCGAAGGCAGAGGGCGCAGAAATCTACGAGGAACTCGGCGACCAGTTTTACGGCGATCGTACGTACCGCGCGCACGATCTCGAGGGACATCGCTGGTGGTTTCATCAGCGACTGCGTGAGGTCTCGGTCGAGGAAATGCAGGCGGCGATCGACGCGATGGGGTCGGAGTAAGCGGCGGAACGAGTCGCGAGGCCCGGCTATTCGCCGTAGAAGACTCGGTGCGTCGTCTCGACGCGGACGACGACGCCGTGGGTGAGGTCGTAGCCGTCGTCGCGCTCGTCCGGGTACTTGTCCAGCTTCCAGTAGAGCGGCGTGAGTTCGTCGAGCATCTGGTGGCCTTCGACGGATGTCAGCGTGGCGCGACCGCGTAGCTCGGTGTAGCGGTAGGGGTTGGCTTCGTCGTGAATGCTGACCGCGATCGCGGGATTTCGCTTCAGGTGCAGCGCCTTCAGTGTCGTCGGCATGGTCCAGAACTCGAGATCGTCTTCGCCGCCGCCCGATGCGCGGCGGTGCCAGACAACTGATGAACGTGGCTGTCCCGTCGAGCTGACGGTCGCGATGTGGGCGAAGTGCGGCGGGCTGAGCAGATCGGTACCGGGCTCCGGCCGATCGACCACGTCTTCGGGCACGAAGTCGAAGGTGACCGCGCGCTCGACCGTGACTGTGACACCCCAACCGTCGCCGCTGCCCTCGCCCTTGCCCGGGTAGTCGGTTCCGATGTAGGAGCGCGAGATCTCGTCGACGTCCTCCCAATCGGTGCGCGGACTCAGCGACGCCCTACCGACGATTTCGAGCGCACGATACGGGTTGGCCGCGTCGTGGACCGAGATAGCTACGCGTGGCTCGCGCAGCATGTTGAGCGACTTGCGATAGCGTTGGCCGGTGCTGAAGTAGACGGATGAGACCGAGCGGTCGGCGTTGACCTGTTCGGGTCGGAACCAGACCGGCGAGGACTGCGGCGAGCCGTCGCGGTTGACGGTCACGACGTGGGCGAAGTGGGGCGCGCCGCAGAGATCGGCGAACTCGGGTGGAACGGATGCCATGGTCCTCTCCCAGGCAGGAACGGAGCCCGCAACCAGCGTCAGCCGACGCGGTGGGTGGTCTCGACTCGGATGGCGACGCTGCTGCCCATCGCGCCGACGTCCATGGGGAACTGGTCGAGCTTCCAGTAGAGGCGAGTCAGCTCGTCGGCCATCTGCCGGCCGTCGATCGGCGTGATCTGTGCTTGTCCACGCAGCTCGGTGTAGCGGTAGGGATCGACTTCGTCGTGAATGCTGACCGCGATGGCGGGATTGTTGCGCAGGTGGCGGGTCTTGAGCGTCTCCGCGCTGGTCCAGAACTCGATGTCGTTCTCTCCGCCGCCGGCGGGTCGTCGGTGCCAGACGACGGACGAGCGCGGCTGCCCGGTCGAGCTGACTGTAGCGATGTGGGCGAAATGCGGAGGCATGAGCAGGTCGGAGCCGGACCCGGGAAGGTCGACCGAGGGCGGTTGTTCGCCGTCATTGGGCAGGGTGACGCGGTCAATCTCGACCGTCACGTGCCAGCCAGCCGGGTCGTCGCCCTTGTAGGGGTAGTCGGTGCCCAGGTAGGTATTGGAGATGGCGTCAAGCTCATCCCAGGATGTACGCGACACCATCGAAGCGGTGCCGACAATCTCGAGCATTCGGTAGGGCTGGTCGGCGCCGTGGATCGACAGGGCGACGCGCGGTTCGCGCTGCATGTTGAGCGCCTTGCGGTAACGCAGCCCGGTGACGAAGAAGATCGACTCGACCGCGCCGTCGGCGGAGACGCGCTCGGGCCGAATCCAGATCGGAGAGGACTGGGGCGAGCCGTCGCGGTTGACGGTGACGAGGTGGGCGAAGTGCGGCGCGCCGACCAGGTCGGCATGCTCTGCGGGGACTGAGGCCATTGCTTAACTCCGATGATGGCTAGAACGCGACAGGGGCGGGACTGCAGTCCCGCCCCCGAGCGTATGACAACGTTCGTTGACTTAGCGGCTCAGCGTGGCCGAGTAGCCGCCGAAGCGGGCCTGGCCCGGCATGGCGTGCTGCTCAACCTCGACGTTGACGACGGCCGGCAGACCCGATTCCATCGCCCGCTCGATGGCGGGGCCGATCTCCTCGGGCTTGGTCACGTGCTCGCCGTGGCCACCGAGGGCGACGGCAATGTCCTCGTAGCGCTGCCCGTAGCCGAGCGGTCGGCCCGGCGTGTCGTTCGTGCCCGCGGTCCAGCCGGCGTTGTTGGAAATCACGATCGTGCCCGGCAGGTTGTGTCGAACCATCGTGTCGATCTCCTGCACGTTCATCAGGAACGAGCCGTCACCGACGAAGCCGATCACCTGTCGCTCGGGCGCGGCCGCTTTGGCGCCGAGCACGTAGGGCAGACCCACGCCCATGCAACCATTGGGGCCGGGGTTGAGCCGGCCGCCTTCGGCGTAGGACGGGATGTACTGCCGGGCGAAGGCGAGCGTGGCGTTGCCGTCGACGCAGACGACAGCGTCGCGGTCCATGCGCTGCACGACCTCGTCGGCCAGCCGCAGCGGGTGAATCGGCACGGTGGACGAGTGCGCCTGTTCGAGCGATTGCTGGCGGCGGTTGTCGTCTGACTCGCGCAGGTCGGCGACCCAATCGGTTGGCCCTTTGAGGCCGGCTTCCTTCGCGGCGGCGGTGAGCGCCGTGAGTGCGCGCTTGGCGTCGGCGACCATGCCGACCGCCGCTTCCTTGTTGTGGCCGATCTCGGTCGGGTCGGTATCGACGTGGATCACCTTGAGGTCGGGCGCCCAGCGCGGCGGCAGACCGGAACCGACGACAAAGTTGAGGCGCGTGCCAACGACGAGCGCGACATCGGCCTCGCGGAAGGCCTTCGAGCGCGCGGCGATGAAGCAGAGGTCGTGGTCCTCGGGAACGACGCCGCGACCCTGCGGGGTCGTGTAGAAGGGGATGCCGGACGTTTCGACGAACTCCTTGAGCTCGGCTGAGGCGTCGGACCAGAAGATGCCGGTACCGGTCAGGATGATCGGACGCTGCGCGTTGGAGAGCAGTTCGATCGCTTCCTTGACCTGGTCGGGGTCGGCGCCGGGGCGCGATCGCGCGGCTGCGGCGTCGGGGAACCAGACCGTGTCGTCGTCCGACTGCTGGTAGAGCGTGTCGCCGGGCAGGTCGAGATAGGTCGGTCCGGGCTTGGGACCCTGGGACTCGCGGTACGCGAGGTTGAAGAACTCGGGCATCCGCGCGGAGTGGGTCACGCGGCTGGCCCAGCGCGTGACCGGGACGGCCATCGCGAGCTGGTCGTACTCCTGGAAGTCGTCGCGCTCGAACGACGAGAACGCCGCCGCACCGCCCAAGGCGACCATCGGCACGCCGTCGAGATAGGCGTTGGCGACGCCGGTGAGCAGGTTGGTCGTGGCCGGTCCGGAGGCGGCCATGCAGACGCCCGGCAGCCGCTTGACCCGGGCGTAGCCGTGGGCCGCCATCGCCGCGCCCTGCTCGTGCCGGCAGTCGATGGTGCGGATGCCGTGCTCGGCGGCGAATCCGGCGGCCTCGATGATTGGTCCGCCCATGATGTAGAAGAGGTCCTCTACCCCCTCGTTGACCATCTGTCGGGCGAGGAGCTCAGAACCCATCTGGTCTGGCATGTCGTTGTCCTCTCAAACTCCGCGGTATGGAGTCAGTTCTAGTCAGGCACTTCGTAGCGGTGCAGGACCGGACGCGCGGTGGTGAACTCACGGATCCCGGCCATGCCGGCCATTGCCTCGGAGGTGCCGTGGGCGGTCAGATCCTCTTCCGTCGCCCAGTTCTCGAAGAGGATGTACTGCGTGTCGTCGTCGACTGAGCGGAACAGGTCGTAGTTGTTGCAGCCCGAGTCTTCCGCCTTGACCTTGGCCGTCGCTCCGGCCATGAACGCTTCGAACGCGTCGTTCTGGCCCTCGCCGATGGTGAATTCCACGGTCAAACCGATTGCCATATCCAGCTCCATTCAGGTCGTTGCACGATGCGGCGAAGACCGCATCCGGTGTGGACGTTTACGGGCAACATGTTAGCGCTCGTCCGGTCCAGGGCTGGCACAGGCACGGCGTAGACTGCCGGCATGCTGGAATCGCTGCGCATGGACGCCAAGCGCGTGATCGTCACTGGAGCCGGGCGCGGCCTCGGTCGGCAGATGGCGTTGCATCTGGCCGACGCGGGCGCCGACATCGTCTGCGCGGCTCGAACCCGATCGCAGATCGCGGCGGTCGCCGAGGAAATCGAGGCCAAGGGCCGACAAGCGCTGGTTGTTCCCACCGACGTCAGCGACCCATCGCAAGTCGACGCGATGGTGCAGCAAACAATCGACGAATGGGGCGGCTTCGAGGTGATGCTCGCCAATGCCGGTGCGAGCGGTCCGGCGTCGATGAAGCACGTTACGGAGATCACCGACGAGGACTGGCGCGAGACGGTCGATATCAACTTTTCGAGCGTGTTCTACAGCGCTCGGGCCGCGGTTCGTCACTTCCTCGCTGCGGAGAAACCCGGCAACATCATCACCGTTTCCTCGGGCACGTCGTTACGCGGCAGCGGTCTGCAGTTCTTCGTCGATGGCGCCGCCAAAGCCGGTGTGATCAACATGACTCAGTCCCTGGCCATCCAACTCGCGCGGGACAAGATCCGGGTCAACTGCATTGTCCCCGGGTTCATCCTGCAGAAGACGCTGGAAGACGAGGAAGAGATTGAAGTCGCGCGCAATCAAGGCTCTCGGATACCGGTCCAGCGTGTTGGCGAGGCCTGGGAGTTCGGACCGTTGGCCGTTTATCTGGCCTCGGATGCATCGGCATACATGACCGGCGAGGCGTTCGTCATCGACGGCGGCGGACTCGCTGGGGGACTTGCTCCGACCGGCTGGGACGTGCAATCGGGAATCGGCGGCGTGTCTTCATGAGCCTGCAGAATCCGATCGATCCGCCCGAGGTCGGTGAAGGACAGCTCCAGGGCTTCAACCTCAGCGAGCGACGCGTCATTGTCTACGGCGCGGAGAAACCAGTCGCGACGGCGATCGTCGAGGCGCTGCGCGAGGCCGGCGCGTCGGTGGGGGTGACCAGCGCGAATACGGATGGCACGTCGCTGTTCCGTCTCAAGAAGGCGGCCGCCGGTGGACCGAACGAGTCGGTCGACCTGTCCAATGGCACCAACGTTCAGGTCGCGACGCGCAAGATCAGCAAGGAACTGGGCGGCGTCGACGTGGCGATCGTCGCCCCGAACCTCTATCACGCCGCGCCAATCCGCAAGACGCTCGACGCCGACATCCAGCGCGTGCTGATGGGCAACCTTGGCGGGACGTATGCGGCGTTTCGCAGCGCGACACGAGAGCTTCGCGGACGCCCGGGGCGCCTGATCGCGGTCCTGGATGCCACTGCGGTGAGGGGTCTGACGAATCTGAGTATCTACAGTGCGGCGCAGTCCGGGGTGATTGGGTTGGTGCGTTCGCTGAGCCAGGAGCTGGCGCCGACGGGCACGACGGTCAACGCGATCGTGGTCGGCTGGACCGATTCCACGCCGGGTCGCGGTCCGTCCGCTGTCGATGAGAACGTGCTGTTGCGCTTCATCCCGATGCGCCGCTTCGGCGAGGCGGCCGAGGCGGCGCCACTGGCGGTGTACCTCGCCTCAGAGGCGAGTGGTTACATCACCGGCCAGACGATCCAGGTCGACGGCGGGGTGCTCAAGCACCTGTAGTGGCGCTGAAACCACTGTTGGTCCATCCTGCATTAGAAGGATGTCGCCTAAGTTACCACTAACGGGGAATTATCGGCAGGATAATGGGATAAAGTGGGCTTACACGGTGAGCTAACGGTGGTTTGAGCGTTGCAGCGAAGGGAGAACCGTGGTGCCTGCCCCGGAGACTCCCCGTGGCCGGGCAATTCGCTGCACGTGGAAGCACAACCCTTCGATTCTTGCGCCTCCCAAGTATCAGCGCGCCTGCGGATACGACGCCTTCGTTCCCTATCCATTGGCAGACCTTGAGCTGACAAACGATGCTCCGACGACATCGATTCTGTCCTCTGCCGAACTGTTGATCAGGCAGCTCAACCAGGTCGCCGGCGACGAACTGAGGGCATTTGCACGACTGCTGTTGCGGAGTGAGGCTGTTGCTTCTTCCAGAATCGAAGGCATGTTCATTGACGCTCGCAGACTAGCTCGCGCAGAGGCGAGACGTGGCGCAGGCCGAAGCATCGGTCGGGAAGCTGAGGAGATCATTGCCAACATCGATGCCATGCGCCGAGCCGTTTCGGAGGTCGCTGACGCAGACAGTGTGAGCGTGGAGAGTCTCCTCGCGATTCATACCGAGCTGTTAGAGCGAACTCCGTACCGCCGGATCGCAGGCGTGATTCGTGAGGAGCAAAACTGGATAGGTGGCAACAATTACAACCCGTGTGGCGCAGATTTCGTGCCGCCGCCTCCGGAGCACGTGAATGCGTTGTTGCAAGATCTTTGCGATTTCATTGAATCTGAACGCTTGCCGCCGCTAGCGCAAGCCGCGATCGCTCATGCGCAGTTCGAGACCATTCACCCATTCCTGGATGGGAATGGACGTACAGGACGCGCTTTGATTCACGTCATCTTGCGCCGGCGCGGGCTCGCTTCGCGGTATCTGCCGCCGATTAGCGTGAGATTGAGCCAACAGCGTGACTCTTATATCGCGGGCCTGATTGCCTACCGTGAGGGACGGGTTGATGACTGGCTCGGAATATTCGCGGGCGCGGCGATCAACGCCACGATGCTGGCCATCAACTACCGGCGGCAGATCACTCGCCTTATGGGCCAGTGGCGCGAGATGTTACGCGAAGCCATCAACCCACGTTCAGACGCTGCGGCGTGGGCGCTTATTGACGTCCTGCCTGGCCATCCGGTTCTGACCACCCGTGCGGCCATAGAGTCGACGACGAGGAGCGAACGATCAGTTCGAGACGGCGTCGCCGATCTGGAGTATGCGGGAGTATTGAAGCGAATCACAACGTCCAAGCGGTACCACGCTTGGGAGACGTATGGACTCCTCGAACTGGTGACCGCTCTGGAAGATGGTGAGGTGCCACAGGATCTGGATGACCTAGACTCGAACGCGGATTTGTGAATCCAGCCGAAGGGGAGCCACTCCATGACCGATTTTGAGAACATTCTGTACCGCGTCGAAGACCGCAAGGCCTATGTGACGCTGAACCGGCCGGAGAAGCTGAACGCGCTGTCGATCGCACTGCAGGACGAGCTCTCGCAGGCGATGTGGGAGGCCGATAACGACACCGGCGTCCACTGCGTGATTCTCAGCGGCGCCGGCCGGGCGTTCTCGGCGGGCTACGACCTGACCGGCTCGACCCGCGACTCGCAGGAGACCTACGACAAGGTCTATCGCGGCCGCGTCACCTTCGACGACGACACCTGGGGGATGGAGAAGGCGCAGCGCGCGCGGATGGCGATCTTCGACATGCACAAGCCGGTGATCGGCAAGGTGCATGGCTACTGCCTGGCGGGCGGCACCGACCTGGTCCTGCTGTCGGACATCATCATCGCCGCCGAGGACGCGGTGATCGGGTTCCCGCCCGTCCGTGCGATGGGCGCGCCGCCGGCACACATGTGGCTGTACCACGGCGGCCCGCAGTTCGCCAAGCGCATGTTGCTGACCGGCGACAGCATCTCGGGTGCCGAGGCTGCCCAGCGCGGCCTGGTCTACGACGCGGTACCGGCTGACCAGCTCGACGAGGAAGTCGAAGCGTTGGCGAACAAGATGGCGATGATCGACCACGAGTTGCTTTCCGCCAACAAGAGGATCGTCAACCTCGGACTCGAAATCATGGGCGCCCGCACGCTGCAGCGTCTCGCGTCGGAGAACGACGCGCGCGCCCACCTGGCGCCGGCGGTCCAGGAGTTCGGCAAGATGTCGCGCGAGAAGGGTCTCAAAGCCGCGCTCGAGTGGCGCGACAACCGCTTCGGCGATGGCCGCGGTTCGGCCGCTGCCCAACAGCGCAAAGCCGCGGCGACCTAGTAGCTCAGGATCATCATGGCTACTCGGGACCGATTCCGGCTCGACGGTCAGGTCGTTCTGCTCACGGGAGCGGGACGCGGCCTGGGCCGTGCGATGGCGTTGTCCTATGCCGACGCCGGGGCCAAAGTCGCCGGCGCTTCGCGGACGCTGTCACAACTTGAGGAAACTGAGGAGCTGGTCGCCGAGCGCGGGGGCGAGGCGATTTCTATCGCGACCGATGTCACCGATCACGCTGCGGTCGAGGCGATGGTCGCCGAGACCATCGATCGCTTCGGTCGTGTCGACATTTTGATGAACAACGCCGGAGGCGGCGCGGAAGGTGACGGTTCGCCGCTGGAGCAACTGACCGACGAGCAGTGGCGCTGGGGTATCGATATGAACCTCACGTCGCAGATGCTCTGCGCTCGCGCCGTCCTGCCGCACATGACCGAGCGCGGCTCGGGGGTGATCATCAACGTGGCCAGCGGCTTCGGCTTGCGCGGCGGCCGCGACAACTGGATGTACGTCTCGGCCAAGGCCGGTGTGGTTAACCTCACCCGATCGCTGGCTGTGACCTACGGTCCGGCAGGCGTGCGGACCAACTGCATCGCGCCGGGCATCTTCCCGCACACACCACAGGCGCTGGAGCGCTGGCGCGGCGGCCGCTACATCCCGATCGGCCGGGTTGGGCTGGCCTGGGAAATGGGACCGCTGGCCGTCTTCCTCTCTTCGGATGCGGCGGCCGGAATCAGCGGCGAGACGATCGCGCAGGACGGCGGCGGGCTCGCGATGATCGGCCCGACCGGCTGGGCCCCGCGCGTGCGCCTGACCGAACCGACCTGAGGGAGCCAACGATGTCCGACTTCGTCCCGACTCCCAATCCTGTAGAACCTGAGGACCCGTTCCTGCTCAGGGGCCGTGTCGCATTAGTCGTGGGCGCTGGCGATCCGCTTGGTCGTGCGGCTGCGGTCGCACTGGCTGAGGCCGGCGCCGATGTGGCCGTCGCCAGCCTGCGAGCCGGACCGCAGGAGGTGGTGCGGGTCAACTCGGTGGCCAACGAGATCTGGTCCCTGGGTCGGAGCAATGCGGCGATCACGCTCGACGCCTCGGACGCGAACAGCGTCGATTCCGCGATTGCCCGCACGACCGGCGAGCTGGGCCGGCTGGACATTCTCGTGAATGCCGCTGATTTGCCCGTCGCGATTCCGGTGGACGAGCTGTCACCGGACGACTGGCATGCCGTGCTCGCCGCGAACCTGTTGGCGCCTGCCATGACGTCGAGCGCCGCAGGACGGGTAATGAAGGTCAACGGCTACGGACGGATCATCAATATTGTCTCCGTGCTCGCCGCTCGCGGCGTGGCCAACACTTCTTCCTACGCCGCGGCCCATGCGGGCGTCCTGGCGCTGACCCGAGCCCTGTCCCAGGAGTGGGCCCGATCGGGCATCACGGTCAATGCGCTGCAGGTTGGGATCTACGAGGGCCAACAGGGCTTCGGCGACAATCCCGAGGCCGTGCAGCAGCTCGCACGAATGCTGCCCGCCAAGGCCCTGGTCAACCCCGAAGACGTCGGCGCGGCCGTCGTCGGTCTGGCCGCCGACTCGGGATTCATCACCGGCGAAACGATCGCCGTCGACGGGGCGGCAACCGCCCGCGTCTGATCCGTTCGCAGCTACGCGCTCTTCAACAGCGACCTCGTCGCCGCCTCGATTCGTTCGCGTTCGGGAATGCAATCCAGCCAGCGCTGCGGAATTGTCGATGCGCCGTCGCGTGCGCCGAGCACTGCTCCGGCGACGGCTGCGTTCGTGTCCGTGTCACCGCCGGCGCTGACGATGCGGATCAGCGCCTGTTCGAGGCTGTCGTTCGAGTCGAGACACCAGAGCGCCGCCTGCATACAGAGATAGGTGTGACCGCTGACCCGTTCCTCGGCGATCCGATTGTCGATGTCGTCGGGAATGGCGAGCGTCCAGGCGATCAGTTCCGCCGGTGCGCCGTCTTGCGTGGCGGCGAAAATCAGGTCGTCGCGCTTCGGCTCGTTGCCTCTGAGCAACATCGCAATGGCGGCGTTCACGAGGATGCAGGACCACTGCGCGCCCGGCGCGAAGTGCGTGACCGCGCACGTCGCGGCTGTTTGCTCGATCAACTGGTCTGGATCGAGCGCATACCGCAGCGCGACCGGAGCGCAGCGCATCAGCGCGCCGTTCGGTTGGGTTTCGGGGCTACCGCGTTCCTGCCAGAACGCCCTGGCTGCGCCTGGCACACCGAGCCCGACTTCCAGGTAGTCGATCACCGTGGAAGTCATAATCCCGATGCCGCGGCCGTTGTCGGAGCGCCACTTCACCAGTCGGTCGGCAAAAGCTGAAGCCGGGTCCGAAGCGTGCGCGAGCGACTCGGCGAGGTCGACGGCCTGCGCCAGATCGTCGTCCATCGGTCGATGCCGTTCGCGCGGATCAATCTCGCTCAGGCCCTCCGGATAGGCGCGTTGAATCGTCGAGCGGCTCGCGCCCTCGACCGGCAGGCCGAGCAGATTGCCCACGGCCAGGCCGAGAAGGACCCCCCGGGCTCGATCCTGCTCGATGCTTCGCGGCGGAACCGAATTGATCAGCTCAGCAAGATGCCGTGCATGGCGCACGATCCCTGGGTCGTCGGCAGTTGACATTGCCATCGCAGCCTAGAGAGTCGCCCACTCCGCCACGTAGGGTTCGCGGCTACTCTTAGCCCGAAACCGCGACGCTGAGGAACTACTCATGACCTTGCCCAATGATGCCTGGGGATTGCCCCTGACGACCTCCGAGGAAGCCGCCGAAGCGTACCGCCAGGGAGTCGATCGGATGCTCTCCTACACGCTCGGTGTAGACGAGGCGCTAGAACGCGCGATCGAGCTCGATCCCGGGTTTGCGCTGGCGCACGCACAGCTCGGACTGTTCTATCTCTTCCGGGGTCAGGGCAAGCGTGCAGCGGAACTGGCCAATCAAGCGCACGATCTTGCCGATGGGGCGACGCCTCGGGAGCAACGCCACGTCGCAATTCTCGGCGCGACGGCCCGCGGCAAGGCGTCGCAGGCGCCGGCGCTGATCGAGGAGCATCTGGGCGAAACGCCGCGCGACGCTCCGATCCTGATGCAGTGGTTCGGCGCCAATTTCTACGGCGGCGGCGTCGAGAAGCGCGAGCGCATGCTGGACAGGTTCGACAGCCTCGCGCCGGCCTACGGCGACGACTGGTGGTTCCTGAGCTGGCACGCGTTCGCCAACCACGAGATGGACGATCTCGAGCGAGCCAGGGAGCTGGTCCTGCGCTCACTCGATCTGCGTCGCCAGAACGGCCAGGCGGCTCACGCGATGTCGCATGTGTTCTTCGAGGAGCACGACCTGACCGGCGGAGCGGAATTCCTCGGTAACTGGCTGACCGAGTTCCCCGAGCGCGCCGGCTTCTATCGCCATCTGACCTGGCACCAGGCGCTGTTCTTGCTCGCCAACGGCCGACGTTCCGATGCGCTGGCCTTGCACGATGACACGATTCGACCGGGAGCGGATGTGCAGGGCGATGCCCTGGGCGGCGTGGCTGATGGAGCGTCGCTGCTCTGGCGCTGCCGGTTGCATGACACTGTCGCCGGCGGCAACGGCGAACACCCCGATTGGCAGGCGATTGCAGATCTCGCCGAGTCCGCGTTCCCGCGGCCGGGAACGGCGTGGGTCGATGTTCATCGAGCGATGGCCCTGGCGGCGCTGGGCGATGAGATCGGGCTGGGCAAGCTGCTCGACGGCTTGCAGGCAGCCGCCGATCGCGGACACACGACCGCTGGCTCCGTGGTTGCGCCGGTCGTCGAGGCGCTCTCGGCGTTCGCTCAAGGCGACTACGAGTCAGCGGCCTCGGGGCTCTCCGGTGTCCGCGAACTGCTCGTCACGCTGGGCGGCTCCAACGCCCAACGTGATGTCTTCGAAGAGACGCTGGTCGAGGCTCGGATCCGAGCGGGCCAGACGGAGGAAGCGGCGGAGCTGCTCGGCGAGCGCCTCGATCGCGGCGCGACGGCTCGCGACCTGTTCCGCTGGGGCCGTCTGCAGACGGCGAAGGGCGAGCTCGAAGAGGCGAAGGCATCGCTCCGGCGAGCGGCCGAGCTCTGGGCTCACGGCGACCCCGATTCACCGGAGATGCGAGCGCTACACGAGGCCGCCGCATGACCTCACAGCCGTCCGTTCCGCGTCCCGATGTGGTTGTCGAGGACGATGTCGACGCCGAACGCGGCAGCGAGCTGGAAAAGCGTTATCACCTCTTCCTGCATGATTCGGACGATCACACGTACGAGTACGTGATCGAGATGCTGGGCGCTGTCTTCGGCTACTCGAAGGAGAAGGCGTTCGCCATCGCCTCGATGATCGACGGCCAGGGTCGAGGGATCGTGGAGACGGCGGACTACGAGACAGTGAAGAAGCACCAGGACCAGATCCACGGCTGGGGACCGGACCCCAGGATTCCGCACTGCGCCGGGTCGCTGTCGGCGACCATCGAGGAAGCGCCCTAGCCTGCCAACCTATCGAGAGGAGCGACGGCATGGTTCGACTGAGCGATCTGCACCCCGAAGAAGCCGAGCACATGCTGCAGCGTGCGGAGCAGATTCGGCGCCGCCAGTTCGACCATGACGCCACCCCCTGGATCGTTCCACCGCCGCTGTCCGATTCGAAGATTGCGCTGATCACGACTGCCGCGCTGCACCGGCGAGATGATCCGCCGTTTCGCTTTGCCGATAGCGGTTACCGCCTGATTCCCGACGACACCGACCCGGCCGACCTGGTCCAGTCACACATCAGCGTCAACTTCGATCGCACTCACTACCAGCGCGACCTGAACGTCGTCCTGCCGATCGATCGGATGCACGAACTCGCCGAGTCCGGCGAGATCGGTGGCGTATCGCCGACGCACTACTCAATCCTCGGGGCAACGGAGGCGTTCTTGCTCGAGCCCTCGGCGGCCGAAATGGCCGGGCGGATGAAGGCTGAAGGCGTCGACTCGGCGCTGCTGGTGCCCGTTTGACCGGTCTGCACGGCCGCCGTCGGCGTGCTCTCGCACTTCCTCCAGCGACACGGCATCGCAACGACCAGCATCAGCCTGATCCGCGAACAGTCCGAGGCGGTCCATCCGCCCCGCGCGCTCTGGGTGCCGTTCCCGCTAGGCCGGCCGCTGGGCGTCGCGGACGATCCCGAGTTCCAGACCGACGTGCTGCGCAGCGCGCTCGGACTACTGGAGACGGCGACCGAGCCGACCATCGTCGACTACCCAGACGATGCGCCGGACGGTGGTGGCGATGGGGTCTGGGCCTGCGCGATCGAACTGCCAACCCCTGAGGTGAGCGAACTGGAGGCGTCGCTGCGCGCGGAGATCGACCTGCTCATGCCCCGATACCTGGAGGCGCGTCGTCGTCGCGGCCGCTCGACGTTCGGCATGAGCGGGGCCACGCTCGAGCAGATGGATCAGTTGCTGTCCTACGCGGTCGCCGTCGCCGAGGGCTGTGGATTCAACCAGGTCCCCGCAGCCGCTGCGGGTCCGAACTGGATTCATCCGACGCCGATGCTGATTCGATTTGTGGTCGAGGATCTGCGCGCCTTCTACCAGGAGGCGGTCACGTCTGATGCCGATTCCGGTCCGCCATCCCAACACGACATGCACTCGTGGATCTTCAATGAGACCGCACTGGGCCGCCTGGTCAAGCAGATCGCTCAACTGATCACCGACAACGACGATCCACGCCTGCTGTTCATCCGAGGACTGCTGATCCCGGAGGGCTTCTGGGCGGGCGGCCCGACGTTCGGCGGTCCGCCCGAGGGCGAGGACCCGCGCGAGTTCCTGATCCGCAGCCGACGCTACCTACAGGGTCAGGAAGCCTGAGGTTGCCCGCAGCGCGGAATGGCTAGCCTGAAATCCCCACGAGTGGAGTAGAGCCATGGTCCGACTCAGCGATTTGCACCCCGAAGAGGCGGCGGGCATGCTGGCCGCCGCCTCTCGCTTCGGCGACATCGACCATGAGGCGACGCCCTGGATTACGCCGCCGCCCCTGGCCGAGTCGACGATCTGCCTGGTTACCTCAGCGGCGTTGCATCGGCGAGACGACGTGCCGTTCCGCTTTGGCGACTCCGGGTACCGGCTGATCCCCGACGACATCGATCCCAATGATCTGGTGCAGTCGCAGGTCAGCGTCAACTTCGATCGCACCCACTACCAGCGCGACATGAACGTGGTGCTTCCGATTGATCGCCTGCACGAGCTTCATGATGCCGGCGAAATCGGCGGGGTCTCTTCCATGCACTTTTCGGTGCAGGGCGCGAGCCCAAATGCGAAGACGTTCGAGGCGTCCGCGGCGGACATGGCGAACCGGATGCGGGAACTGGGCGTCGATGCGGCCCTGCTGGCGCCCGTTTGACCGGCCTGCACATCCACCGTCGGTGTGATCTCGCATTACCTCCAGCGCAACGGAATCCCCACCACCACGATCAGCCTGATTCGCGAACATACCGAGTACGCGCGGCAGCCGCGCGCGCTCTGGGTGCCGTTCCCGCTCGGTCGACCGTTCGGCGTCGCCGACGATCCGGACTTCCAACGCGACGTGCTACGCAGCGCCCTCCGACTCCTGGAGACCGCAACCGAACCCACCATCGAGGACTACCCCCATGATGCGCCGGACGGCGGCGGTGATGGGGTCTGGTCCTGCTCGATCCAACTGCCCGAGCCCGAAGTCAGCGACCTGGAGGCGGCCCTCCGGTCCGAGGTCGATCTACTGGCGCCGTGGTACGAGAAGGCGCGCCGACGTCGAGGACGCACGACGGTCGGGATCAGCGGAGCGAAGCCCGAAGAGATCGACAAGGTAGTGTCGTTCATCGTCGCGATCGCCGAAGGCTCCGGATTCAAGGAGATTCCGGCGTCGGCGCAAGGCCCGAAGTGGAATCATCCCTTCCCGATGCTGGTGCGATTCGTCGTCGAAGACCTGCGCGCCTTCTACCAGGAGGCCGTGACCTCCCAGGAGGGCACGAAGCCACCCTCGCAGCACGACATGCATTCGTGGATCTTCGAGAAGACGGCGCTGGGCCAGGCGATCATCCAGATCGGCCACCAGATTGCCGCCGACGACGAGCCACGGCTGAGTATGATCCGCGGATTGATCGTGCCGGAAGGGTTCTGGACCGGCGATGTCAGCTGGGGGGCCGTGCCGCCGGGAATGGAGCGAATCGACTTCATCAATAGCTCGCGGGCATACCTGGCCGGAGAAGAGGCATAAGCGGGGTCGCCGGCACAACTCCGTTGCTCCCGCGTCCCATTCCGTCATTCCCAGGTGACTCAAGATCGGGCTCTCCGCCTCGGTTGCCTCTTGGAGGTGTGCCGAGAGTGCTCGGGTAGCATTGCAACGGAGGTTCGAGATGGCGCTTCTCGATGTGATAGAGGAGGTTCGACGAGAGATTGTCGATGCAGGTAGTGGTATCAACGAAGCCGATGCGAAGACTGCCTTCATCACGCCGATACTGACGGAGTTGGGGTGGCGCGGACTTCAGCGTATACGTTCTGAGTATCCGGTTGGCCACGATCGGATGCGGTTGGATTACGCGCTTATCGGATCGGATGCTAAGCCGGTTGCACTCGTCGAAGCGAAGGCGCCCCGCGAGAATCTCGCATCCCATGTGGACCAGATTCTCAACTATGCCTTTCGCGAAGGCGTGGATGTTTGCGTACTGACGACAGGCATCCTGTGGTGGCTCTACCTGCCGAGAGAGAAGGGCGACCCGGCCGAACGGCGTTTCGCTCAGCTAGATCTACACAGGGCTGATGCGGCGGAAGTCGCCGCCACATTTGAGTCGTGCCTCGGGTACGGCGTCCTCACTAGCGGAGCAGGCCAGAAAGACGCGAAAGAGATGTTGGCCGCCCTGCACCTGGAGCGACAGATTCGCAACGAGATCCCGCGTGCGTGGCGGCGCCTGTTATCTGGACCAAACGAGATGTTGGTCGAGCTTGTGCGCGAAGAAGTCGAAGATGTGCTCGGTTCACGTCCTAGCTACGAGTTCGTTAAGAAGGAGCTAAGCAGCATCACGAGTCGGTCGGGTGCCTCGCCGGTCACAGATGTACTGCGCGACGATTCTGCGTCAGCGCCCTCATCTGTGATGCCCATGTCAACCATCACTCGGCCGACGCGCCAAGTGAAGTCGCCCCCTGCCCAGAGACCTGTAGGCATACGATTCAAGGGAGAGTATCGTCGAGTTTCTGCGTGGAACGACGTGCTCTATCAGCTTGCTGTGCTCATCTGGGAGCGACATCCCAATGACTTCAATCGAGTCTTGGACTGGGGTGGGCCGAACCGCCCATACGTGGTGCTGAACAAGGACAAGGTTCCTCCAACGCGTAGACCGAAGCAAATCCCAGGTTCGCCGTACTTCCTCGATACGAATTGGAGCAGTGCAGGGGTCCAAAATCGTGTGCAGGAACTTCTGAGCTTGTTTGGATATGGATCGAACGACCTGGAGTTCACGTTTGACTAATCGGTGGCAACAGCGCCAATCCTTGAGATCATTTGTGAAACCTGAACAGGCCTCAGTCCGAGCCAAGTGAGCGGCTGTCGTGAATGAGTCCGATCGGCTGCTCGGCACTCTCAGGGACTCCTACGGTTACGACTCGTTTCGCCCGCAGCATCGGGAGACGATTGAACACGTCCTCGACGGCGGCGACGTGCAGGTCGTGATGCCGACCGCCGGAGATCGACGACTAGTCCGCTGCCGCTACCCCGGCCGGGTTTGGCTCCAGCGGTACGCCGTCGACGAGGGTGAGCTTCGCCCCCAATCTGGCGGGCACTTTCTGACCCGGCATCAGGATGCCAACCAGATTGCACGGGTCGCTGGCGGCGACCGAGATCTTCTCGTCGGTGGTCGCAGCGCGGCGGACTGCTCTGAGCTGGTCGAGCGCGGCCGGCAGCGCGAACTGCTCGCCCAGCAGACCCTGGATGAACCGGCCACCACGGATTTCCCCGCGCGCCTCAAGCCGGCGCAGTGCGCGCAGCACCTCGCGCCACTGGATCGTCAGGCTCTCGCGAGTCGCCAATTCGCGCGACACGACGCCGTATCGCTGGAGCAGGATCGTCGCGACGCGTTCGGCCAGGTCGTCGGCCTCGATCGGATCGACTGGCGCGTCCATGGTCGGCGCCAGCGCCGCCCAGCGACCGGCCGGTCCCTCGCCGATGAACACCCCGCCGCCTCCATAGCGCGGACGCCGCGACCGACGGTTCGGGCGGATCAGTTGCCGCAGTCCCTGGAAGCCGTCGGCGTGAGCGAGCCCAGTCGCGACCAACTCGCGCAGTCCGCTCTCGACATCGGTGGCAAGCCGACGGGTGCCGTCAACCAGCTCGTCGAAGAACAACGCCCCGCGCTCCTCCAGCAAGCGCAGGATCTGGCTGGCCGCGCCGCCGTCAGCGTGCAGCTGTTCGGCGACATCGGGCTGCGGCTCGGGCGCGTAGCGGCCGCGAGCGGCCGGCAACGGAGCCGGTCGCCGCACCGCCATCAGCAGCGAGCGGAAGTCTCGCCGAAGCGCCAAAGCGATCGGGGTCGTCTTGGTCGGAGCTCGACGTGCCGAACGGGCCGTCAGCCGTGCCCAGGCGACATCGCCGGCGAGGCAGAGTTCATCCAGCCACGCTTCCCGGTAGTCCGCAACGCGCGGCGCAATCAGTTCACGCTCCCAGGCGGCGGCCGGCGCCTCGAATCCCTGGAGCTGTTCGATCACTGCACGCACGCCCGCTTTACCGGCGAGTCGGGTATCCGGAGTCAGGTGCTGCCAGCGCAGCAGAAAGCGCAGATAGTGCTGAACCACAACCGGCTCGATTTCGGCCCGAAGGCGGGCGATCGTGTAGCGGTGGATGCGAGCCAGCAGGCGACGGTCGCAGAACTCCTCGGCGTCGCTCTCGCGTAGCGACGGTGTGAAGTGTCCCCGCATGATCTCGCCATAGGCCTCGAGCTGCGCCAACCCGTATCCGCAGTCCGCCTCGGCAAGTCCGCAGCGCCGCGAGAGGTCCTTCGCTGTAATGGGACCGGAGATCTCAAGGTGTCCCCGGACCAGTTTGAGCCGGGCATCTTCGCGGTCGGCAGGCACGATCAGCGCAGACTCAGGCACGCTGAAGCCGGGTTCCACGGCATGGTCGGGGAACAGTTGGTGGATCGATTCCAGGTGCTCGGCCGCAAACCAGACTGCTCCGTCCGGTCCCTCCGCTCGAGCGGCTCGGCCGTCCTCCTGCAACTCGGCGAACATCAGCGGCGTGCCGGCGTCGGCTAAGACGGACGAGACCGTCGAGAGTTCGCCCTCCTGCAGCGCCACGACCGAGAGCAACAGCTCGTGCAGTTCGTCGGCGTCTCGGATTGGCGGAAATGCTTCGTCCTGGACTCGTTCGATCGCGTCGATGTCGAGTTTGCCCAGATCGCGCTGCTCATTGGGCAGCGTGCGGCGCGTCATCACGGCGCGGGCGCGGCGCTCCTCCAGCGGAGCGTCGTCGAGGAACCCGAAGGGGTTGATGTTGATGATGCTCTGCGCCATGCCTGAGGGCGTCACCGTATCGCGCGCGTGGAGACGAATCTCGCCGCGTTCGATCCGTTCCAGCACGCCGATCAAGGCATCGGTATCGACCGCTTCATGCAGGCAGTCGTCCATCGTCTGGGCGATCAGCGGGTGATCCGGCACCTCGAGCGGGCCGGCCAGGTTTTCTTGGCATCCGACCTGCGCCGGGAAGACGGCGGCCAGCAGGTCGTCGGCGATCATCCGCTGCAGGTAGGGCGGCACTTCCTTGGCGCCGCGACGTCGAGGGACGGCCAGTGCGCGGGTCGCCGCCCAGCGCCAGCGCGTGTTCCAGAAGGGCGCGTAGAGCACGGCCTGGCGCAACGACTGCTCGGCGTTGTCCGACTTGAGATATTCAAACGCCTCTTCGAGCGGAAACGACTGCGTCGGACCGAGCGAGAGCAGGATGCCCTCCTCATTCGCCGCCGCCTGCAGCTCGAAATCGAAGCGCACGCAGAATCGCTTGCGCAGCGCCAGTCCCCAGGCACGGTTGACGCCCGATCCGAACGGCGCGTGGACGATCAACTGCTGTCCACCGGATTCGTCAAAGAAGCGCTCGAAGACGACGTCGGTGTCCGACGGCATCACCTGCAGCGACTCCTGCGCCTCGGCCAGGTACTCGACCATTTGCTCGGCGGCGATTGCCTGCATGTGGCATTCGCGCTGGAGGTATCGCGATGCTGATTCCGGATCGTCGGCCATCTGGCCGATCTCACGACGCAGCTCACCGACGGCGGCGGAGAGTTCGATGCTGCGGCCCGGCGCTTCGCCCAGCCAGAAGGGGATCGTCGGCGGCGCGCCGTGCGCGTCTTCAACCCGGACGATGCCCTTGTTCTCGACTCGCCGGATCTTCCACGAGGTGCTGCCCAGCAGGAAGATGTCGCCAGCCGCGGTCTCAATCGCAAAGTCCTCGTTGACCGTGCCGATGAACGCGCCCTCGGGCTCCTTGATCACGCGGTAGTCGCCCGTCTCGGGGATCGTGCCGCCGTTGAGGATCGCCGTCATCCGCGCCGCGCGGCGCGGTTTGACCATGCCGTTGATCCGGTCGCGGTGCAGCAGCGGGTTGGAGCGTCCGCCACCCTCGCCGATGCCCGTCGCGAGCATGTCGATGGTTTCATTGAACGTTGAACGCTCAAGCTCTCCGTAGGGCGCGGCACGACGCATCATCGCGTAGAGCTCGTCCTCTCGCCACTCCTCCTCGGACGCGGTCTCGGCGACGATCTGCTGGGCCAGCACCTCGATCGGAGCCTTCGGCTGGCAGATTCGGTCCAGATCGCCTTGCTCAACAGCGCGGACCATGGCCGCGCACTCGATCAGCTCGTCCAGCGCGGTCGGGAAGAGCGCGCCGTGCGGGATCAGGCCCAGCGCGTGGCCCGAGCGTCCGACGCGCTGGAGGAACGTGGCGATCCGCCGCGGCGAGCCGATCTGACAGACCAGATCGACCGAACCGATGTCGATGCCCAGCTCCAGCGACGCCGTCGCGACCACCGCCTTGAGGTCGCCGCTCTTGAGCCGCTGTTCCATTATGTGGCGTCGCTCTTTGGAGAGTGAGCCGTGGTGTCCGGAGACGTGCTCTTTGCCCACGCGGATGCCCAGTTCATGGGCCACCCGCTCCGCCAGCGATCGACGGTTGACGAAGATCAGGGTCGTCCGGTGCTGCAGGATCAGCTCGGCCAGGCGGTCGTAGACCGCGCCCCAGTGTTCGTGCGTCGCCAGCGCCTGCAGCGGCGCGTCGGTGGTCTCGATCCAGAGCTTGAGTTCGCGTCGGTGGCCGAGGTCGAGGATGCGGCAGGGCAGCGGCTGCGCTGATTCGTCCAGGCCGGTCAGGAACGACGCGATCTCGGTCATCGGCTTCTGCGTGGCCGAGAGGCCGATCCGCGTCGGTCGCTGTTCGGCGACGTGGTCCAGACGAGCCAGCGTGAGCGACAGATGCGAACCGCGCTTGTCGCGCACGACGGCGTGGATCTCGTCGACGATCACCGTCCTGACGGTGCGTAGGATCTCGCGCGATCGCTTCGCCGTCAGCATCAGGTACAACGACTCAGGCGTCGTGATCAGGATCTGTGGCGGCCGCTTGACGATCGCCTGTCGTTCGGCTTGCGTGGTGTCGCCGGTGCGCAGTCCCATCCGGATACGCGGCAGTTCGACCCCGCGCTCGTCCGCCAGTTGGCGGATTTCGGTCAACGGCTCCTCGAGGTTGCGGCGGATGTCGTTGGACAACGCCTTGAGCGGCGAGATGTAGAGGATCCGCACCTCGTCGGGTAACTCGCCTGATTCTCCTTCGCGGATCAGCTCATCGATCCCGGCCATGAACGCGGTCAGCGTCTTGCCCGACCCGGTCGGAGCCGCAATCAGGCAGTCGTCCCCGGTCCGAATCGCCGGCCAGCCATCCTCCTGCGCATAGGTCGGCTCGCCAAACCGCCCGACAAACCACTCCCGCACCATCGGGTGAAACGCGTCGAGGACGGGAGATGACGTGGCGGTCTGGCTCATATGTTCCGTATCGTAGCGGAGGTAGCCATCTCTAGGGGCATCTGGATCGAGAGTTAACCTGAGTCACAAAAGGGTCGAGAGACGATGGAGACGTTCAGATGACCACCAACGGGACAATCAATTGGCAACCCATCTTTGACGAGGCGCTCGACTACTTCGTCAACTACCTCCAGATCGACACGACCAACCCTCCCGGCAATGAGAAGCCGGCCGCCCGCTGGATCGGCAAGATCCTCTCCGGGGCGGGGATGGAGGTGGAATATGTCGAGATTCAGCCCAACCGTGAAGCGATCTTTGCCTGGCTGCGTGGGGATGGCTCCAAGCGGCCGATGATGCTCTGCAACCACCTTGACGTCGTGCCGGTTGAGGAGGAGTACTGGACCAAGCCGGCGTTTGAGGGCTACATCGAGGACGGCAAGATCTATGGCCGCGGCACCGTCGACATGAAGGGCTGCGGGATCATGCACCTGATGACGATGCTGCTGCTCAAACGCACAGACGCGCCGCTGACTCGCGACCTCGTCTTCTGCGGCGTGCCGGACGAGGAGGCAGGCTCGGTCTGGGGCATGGAGTGGCTCTGCAAGAACCGCCCCGACCTGGTCGATGTGGAGTTTGAACTCTCGGAGGGCGGCTCAGGCTCGACCCAACTCATGGGGCAGGAAGCGAACATTTTCTCGGTCGCCACGAACGAGAAAGACATCTGCTGGCTCAAGCTGACCTCAATTGGTACGCCCGGACACGGCTCGCGGCCGCACTACGACAACTCGGCCGTCCATCTGGTCAACGCGCTGCACAAGCTGGCCGCCTGGGAACGTCCGGTCACGATCACGCCCTCGACCCAGGTCTGGCTGGACCGGCTGATCGAGGAGGGCCATATCCCGCCGGTCAAGGACGCCGAGGAGTTGGCCGAGCACGTGATCGATCATCCCGGCACGCACGCGATGTTCATCAACACGCTCAACGTGACGATGATCAACAGCGGGATCAAGGCCAACGTGATCCCGGCCAAGTCCGAGGCAACGATCGATTGCCGCCTGCTACCCGGTCAGGATCGCGAGGACTGGCGTCAGCAAGTGATCGACGTGATCGACGACGATCGGATCGAGGTCGAGTTCTCGGGCTGGGACCAGGACCAGCCGGTCGAGGTCGATTGGGACACCGAGCTCTACCGGACGATCGAGAACGTCGTGAACGACGCGGTCGAGGACGCCACGGTCGTGCCCTCCACCTGCGTCGGCGGCACCGACAACCGCTTCCTGCGCCAACAAGGGATCCCCGCCTACGGCTTCATCCCCGTCCTGCTCAGTCCCGAAGAAGCCGCCGGCTTCCACGGCAACGACGAGCACATGACGCTCGAGAACTTCAACATGGGCGTCGAGCTCACGTACGAGATCGTCCGTCGAATGGTGACGTAGGGAGAGCGCTACTGCAGCTTCGAGTAGGGCAGCGGGTTGAGGAAGTAGATCTCTTCGTCTGGTGCGTGTTCCCGCAGCCGACCGATGGTCTCAGACTGCGCGTCGCCGGCCCGATAGTCCATCATCGCGCTCGCGCCGTGCGGCATGATCCAGAGGTCGGTCAGTTCGCCCGTGCGCCCGATTCTTGAGGCGTACGCGGTCGCGAGCTGCAACGCGCCGGCGCTCTCAAGTGTGTCGACCACGCCGCCGATGATGTCAATCGCCGGCAGCAGACCTCCGGTGACCGTTTGCAGCACAGCCAGCAGGTACTGGCGCGGCTGGTCGGGATTGGCGTCAAGCGCCGCCTGCAGCCGCTCTTCCGTGCCGTAAGAGACCGTGTTGGCGAACTTCGTAACCTCCTCGATCTCGATCTCGCCGCGCAACTTGTCGACCGCCGACCAGAGTGCTGTGTCCTGGCCGAGCGAATTGAGGCATTCCTCGGCGTGGGCCATGCTCTCGTAGCGGTGGATCGAGAGATCCCAGCCCATCTCCCCGCCGGTTACTTTCCAGGCGCCAAACAAGTCGATGCCGTGGCGGTCCATGGCTGGCATGACCGTGTCGGCGTAAAAGTCGACGAACAGGTCGAACGCGGTGTTGGTAATCGGCTTGATTCGATGTCGGACTTCGAGGAATACCGCCATGTTCTGCTCCCTGAGTGTGGTTCTGGCTGGAGGCAGACTAGAGGCTCGGCGCCAGCGCCGCGATGAACTCGCGCGTTCGCTGACGCTCTTCGGCGTTGACCCCTTCGAACGCTGCGTAGAAATCCGTCACGCCAATGTCACGCCAGCGCAGGAGTTCACGCTCGACCTCTTCCTCGCTGCCCACGATGGAGACGCCTTCAGGCCCGTCCGCTCCGGAGCCCTGGATGACGCGCTGGTACGAGGGCAGCGTGTTGTACATCGCGAAGGCGTTGGATATGCGTTCGCGCGTGCCGTCGGGATCAGCGGTCACCGAGATCGGGACGCCGGCGATCACGCGCGGCTCGGGCTTGCCTGCTTCGCGCGCGGCGCCGCCCATTTCGGGGATCACAACCTCCTCGATCCACTTCGGGCCCGCGAGCCAGAGGGCGGTGCCGTCGGCCAGGCGGCCGGTGACCCGCAGCATCTGCGGTCCGAGCGCCGCGACGATCACCGGCGGCGGCTCGCAGTCAGGGAGTTCGACCTGCGAATGGACCTCGAAGGCGTCACCCTTGTGATGCACGACCTCGCCGCGCATCAGCGGGACGAGAATCTCCAGGTACTCGCGCATGTGTCGGACGACGTTGCTGAAGTCGAGCCCCCATGAGTCTTTGATCACGACCTCATGCGAGAGGCCCAATCCCAGCGTGAAGCGACCATCGGCGGCGGCGTTGACGGCCAGCGCCTGCTGCGCCATGGCGACCGGATGGCGAGTGTAGGTCGGGATCACGTAGGTTCCCAGTTCGATCTCCGAGGTCTCGCCCGCCGCCAGCGCCAGTACGGTCATCGCGTCGTGCGCCATCGAGGGCAGAAACGCGCCGGCGAAGCCGTCCGCTTCCAGCTGTTTGACGGCGTCAATCTTGCCGGTGAGCGTGGTGGCATTGGGCGGTGCGAGGATGCGCATGGTGAACTTCCCGGGAACTTGGACAGAACGAGATCGGAATGTTTGCAGTATGGCGCACGAATATCGCTAGCCTGCGTTGCGACACAATCCACCCAACTGGATAGGAACGACTGAGATGGCATCGGAAGAACTGCAGAAGGTACTCGCACTACTGGCGGAGCGACCGCTGGGTGCCGGCAATCCCACGCTCGAAGAGATGCGCGCTGGCATGGAGGCGGGATCATTCCCAGCCACCGAGGCCGCCACGGTTACACCGGTGGAAGCCAACGGTGTGCCAGGTGAGTGGGTCACCGTGCCCGAGTCCGACCCGGGCCGGCGGTTGCTCTACGTCCACGGCGGCGGCTACGTGATCGGCTCGTCCGTCACGCACCGAAGGCTCTGCGAGGACATCGCCCGCGCCGGCGGCTGCTCTGTGCTCAACCTCGACTACCGACTCGCCCCCGAGCATCCTTTCCCCGCCGCGGTCGAGGATGCGATCGAAGGGCTCAAGTTCATCCAGTCGAACGGCCCCGACGGCGAGGGCGCAGCGGATTCGACGTTCGTTGCAGGCGACTCTGCCGGCGGCGGGCTCACCTTGGCCACGCTGCTCACGGCTCGTGAGCAGGGCGTCGACCAGCCCAATGCCGCGATCGGCATCTCGGCCTGGACCGATCTGGCAATCACCGGTGAGACGATTCAGACCCGCGCCGGCATTGATCCCTTGATCACCGATAACGCCATGGTCGAGGGCATGGCGGCGCAGTATCTCGGTGGCGCCGACGCCGAGGACCCGCTCGCCTCGCCGCTGTACGCCGACTACGCCGGACTGCCGCCGCTGCTGCTCCAGGTTGGTGACGCGGAGGTGCTGCTATCGGACACGACCCGTGTGACCGAGAAGGCGCGCGCAGCCGGCGTCGACGTGGTCGAGGAGGTCTGGGACGAGATGTTCCACGTCTGGCACCAGTTCGCGCCGATGCTGCCCGAGGGCCAGGAAGCGGTCAACCGGATCGGCGAGTTCATCAACCAGCACGCCTGACGCCCCGCGGACGGCGCGGCCTGAGTGGAATCGGAAGATGGCATCGGCAGAACTTGAGCAGGTCCTGGAGCTGATCGCCAACCGGCCGGCCCTCGAGGGCAACCCAACCCTTGAGCAGATGCGGGCGAACATGGAGGCGCACGCCTTCCCCGCAACGGAGGCGGCGACGACAACGCCCGTCGATGCGAACGGCGTGCCCGGTGAGTGGGTGACGGTGGCGGAGTCGGACCCGAACCGGCGCGTGCTCTACTTCCACGGCGGCGGGTACGTGTTCGGCTCGCCGCTGACTCATCGGCGCCTCTGTGAGGACATCGCCCGCGCTGGTGGCTGTGCCGTGCTCAACCTCGACTACCGCCTCGCGCCCGAGCATCCCTTCCCGGCCGCCGTCGATGACGCGATCGCGGGCCTCAAGTTCATCCGAGCGAACGGACCGAACGGCGCGGCTGCGCCTGAGGCGACGTTCGTCGCCGGTGACTCGGCCGGCGGTGGGCTAACGCTCGCCACGTTGTTGGCGGCCCGTGACCAGGGCATCGAGCAGCCCGATGCCGCTATAGCGATCTCCGCCTGGACCGACCTGGCCATCACCGGCGAATCGGTCACCTCGCTCGCGGATGACGATCCGCAGAAGAGCAGCGTGCCAATGCTCGAGAATCTGGCTGCTCAATATCTCGGCGGCGCGAACGCCGAGGATCCCCTCGCCTCGCCGCTCTACGCGGACTTCTCTGGCCTGCCCCCGCTATTGCTGCAGGTCGGCGGCGCGGAGATGCTGCTCTCCGACACGACCAGAGCCGCCGGACGCGCCCGCGCATCCGGCCTCGAGGTTGTGGAAGAAGTGTGGGACGAGATGTTCCACGTCTGGCACCTGTACGCACCGCTGCTGCCCGAGGGCCAACAGGCGATCGAACGGATCGGCGAGTTCACCAGGCAACACGCGTAGCGTCGCCGCACGCGGCAGCCGGAAGCAGGAGAAGACCATGCCATCCGAGGAATACCGCCAGGTCGTCGAAGCGATGAAGTCTCAGGCCGACAGCATGATTGGAACGGAACTGAGCATCGCGGAGCAGCGATCGGCGATGGAAGCGGGCTTCAGCTTCCCGCTGCAGGACGACATCTCGCTCACAGCGGCTGACGCCAACGGGGTACTCGGCGAGTGGACGGTGTTGCCCGGCTCCGATCCCAATCGCCGCCTGCTGTACGTGCATGGCGGCGGCTACGTGCTCGGCTCGATCGGCACGCACCGCCGCCTGGTCGCCGACATCTGTCGGGCGGCGGGCTGCGTGGCGCTCAACCTCGACTATCGCCTGGCGCCGGAGCACGTCTTCCCGGCTGCCGTCGACGATGCGATCACCGGGCTCGAATACATCTGGGCCAATGG
This sequence comes from Dehalococcoidia bacterium, assembly GCA_965208665.1. Taxonomy (GTDB): domain Bacteria; phylum Chloroflexota; class Dehalococcoidia; order Bin125; family Bin125; genus Bin125. The sequence continues at coordinate 955,701 of CBDBPH010000001.1, read as the reverse complement.
ACCGGTTGAGCCGGGCGAGGCGAGCGCGGTGTTTGTCGGCGGCGACTCGGCCGGCGGCGGCCTGATGCTGGCCACGCTGCTCGCCGCGCGCGAGCGCGGCGTGCGCATGCCCACCGGCGGCATCGGCCTCTCCGCCTGGGCCGACCTCGCCGCCAGTCCTGAAGAACTGTCCGCGTTCGGACTCGAAGACCCGACCATTCCCGACAACACCACCGCCATCACGGCCTCTCAGGGCTGGGCCGCCATGTACGCCGGCGATGCCGACCGCAGCGACCCGTTACTCTCCCCCGTCTTCGCCGACTACGCAGACATCTGTCCGTTGCTCCTGCAGGCCGGCGCCGTTGAAATGATCTGTCGCGACACGGAACGGGTCGCCGCCCGGGCGCGGGAGGCGGGCGTCGAGGTGGTCGAGGAGATCTGGGACGACATGTTCCACGTCTGGCAAGCGTTCGCCCCCATGCTGCCCGAGGGCCAGCAGGCAATCGACCACATCGGCGACTGGATCCGCGCGCGATCCTAGAGGTGAGTGATCTCGATGTCGCCCCAGTGCTGCTGTAGGTACTCGGCCGCAAGCCGGCGGTGGCACCGCTCCGGACTGTCCTCACTGCAGAGCAGCACCGCGTCGTCGAACAGCCCACGATCCAGCACACGCTCCACCCGTCGCTCCGCCAGCAAGTCGAGGTAGCGCTCGCTGTACTCGTCCCACGGCATCTCGCCGCCCCGATAGCTCTTGAACAACTCCTCGGATGGCGCCAGAGCCCCGACATGGACATAGTCCATGCCGCACAGGCGTTGGAGCAGGAACTCGAAGTCGCCACCCGCTCTGGACACCTTGGCGAATCCAGACAGCTGTGACGACGGCCGGATGCGAACGTCAATCACGCGTTTCGCCCCGCTGGGTCCGAGCAGTTCATCGAAGAACTCGCGAGCAGATTTCTTCGTGAAGCCGATGGTGTAGAGCGTCATCGGCCAACCGTCGCCTCCAGCTACGGATAGAACAGCTTCTGCGCTGCCTTGCGCAACTCGCCGCGGAAGTCGGGATGGGCGACCGAGATCAGCTCCTCCGCCCGTTGACGCACCGTCTTGCCCAGCAGCCGGGCGATCCCGTACTCGGTCACCACGGTGTCGGCGATGTCTCGCGGCACCGTGACGATCTGTCCCGGGTCGAACTGCGCCATGATCGTCGAGATCGTCCCGTCGCGGCTGGTTGAGGGCAGCACCGTCACCGAGCGCCCCTTCGGCGCCAGATATGCGCCCAGCGCAAAGGCCAAGTGTCCGCCGACGCCGGCATAAACCCGGGGCCCGATGGTGTGCACTCCGAGCTGACCGCTCAGATCGGCAGTCAGCGCTCCGTTGATCGCCACGATGTTCTCGTTGCGCGCGATCTGCCGCGGATCGAGCAGGTATTCAATCGAGTACGTCTCGAAGGCGGGATTGCGGTGGACCGTGGCGATCTCATCCAGCGTGTTGCCGATCACGGTGGCCACGAACTTGTCCGGATGCGTCTTCGAGTACTTGCCCGTGATGATCCCGCGCTCGACCAGCGGGACCAGCCCCTCGGTCGTGAGCTCCGCGAAGTAGGAGAGGTTCTCGCGCTCGTCGAACGCCCCCAGTCTTGCCAGCGCGCCCGAGTGCGAACCGACGCCAACCTGAATCGTGTCGCCGTCCTGCACGAGCTGCGACACGTAGTGGGTCAGGCCCAGGTCGACCTCATTCGGCTCCGGGAACTCAAGGTTGACCATCACCGGAGTGTCCGACGGCACGAAACAGTCGATCTCGGACACGTGCAGCCAGGAGTCGCCGAAGGTCTCGACTACGTTCCCGTTGACCTCGGCGATCACTTTCTTGGCTCGCTTGGCCGACGTCACCCCGTCCCAGACTGAGCTGCCCAGCGATACGAATCCGGCTTCGTTAGGCGGCGTGCAACGGATCTGCAACACGTCGATCGGCCACGCTTCGTCCTCGCGTCCCGCATCCCAGGCCTTGTGAATCCCGACCAGCCAGTAGGGGTGATAATCGGCGATGCCGGCGTTCACGGCGTCGCGATCGAAGAGCGTGCCGAACTGCGGCGCGACGCTGAACGCGCTCATCATCTCTTCGGTGAACCAGCCGGCGTCGGGCACGACGATCCCGCGCACTTCAATGCCTTCGAGCTCGTCGCTGCGCGCAACCAGCGCCTCCAGGATCGGCAGCGAGGCGTGCCCTGGCGGGATCCACAGGTGGTCGCCCGAGTTGAACATCGCCGCCGCCATCTCGGGCGTAGCCAACCGTTCGGCGTAGACATCGCGCCAGTTGATCGTCGGATCGAAGCGGGTGGTGCGCCTCTGAACGTACGGGGATGTGGTCATCGTGCTGCCTGCCACTCAATCCTGCCGCCGGTAGTTAGACTCGCGATCAAGGTAGCGCCGACTCTTCTAGATCAGCAGACGACGAACGGGGGACGACATGGCATCGGACGGACGAATGGACTTCGGCATCTTCATGGCGCCGTTTCACCGCGTGGGCGAGAACCCGTCGCTCGCGATCCACCGCGACCTCGAGTTGGTCGAGTGGCTCGATCAGCTCGGCTACGACGAGGCCTGGATCGGCGAGCATCACTCGGCCGGTTGGGAGCTAATCGCCTCGCCCGAGGTCTTTATCGCCGCCGCCGCCGAGCGGACCAGCAACATTCGCCTCGGCACGGGGGTCGTCTCACTGCCCTACCACCATCCGCTGATGGTGGTCGACCGGATGATCCAGCTCGACCACATGACCCGCGGACGCGTGATGATGGGCGTCGGACCGGGCGCGCTGTCCTCCGACGCCGCCATGATGGGTATCGACCCGCTCTATCAGCGACAGCGGATGGATGAGTCGCTCCAGGCGATCCTCGCGCTGCTGAGACAAGACGGACCGGTCAACATGAAGACCGACTGGTTCGAGTTGACCGACGCCCGGTTGCAGGTCTCGCCGTACACCAAGCCGCACTTCGAGATGGCCGTCGCCTCGACCGTCTCCCCGGCCGGCCGGCAGATGGCCGGCAAGTACGGAATGGGCATGCTCAGCATCGGCGTCTATCTGCCCGGCGGACGCTCCAACCTCGAGGGTCAATGGTCTGAGGTCGAGGAGGTCGCCGACCGCGAGGGACAGGTCGTTGACCGCAACAAGTGGCGTCTCGTGATCCCGATGTACATCGCCGAAACCCGCGAGCAAGCGTTCGCCGAGTGCCGCGAGGGCTGGCGCGCCTGGCAGATCGACTACTTCCGCGACACCTTGCAAGCAGTGTTGCCCGGCACCGCGGAGACGCCGGAGGGCGCGGTCGAGACCGGCGGCGCGATCATCGGCAGTCCGGATGACGCGATCAAGGCGATCGAGACCCTGCAGGAGAATTCGGGCGGCTTCGGCGGCCTGATGATGCTGGCCCACGAATGGGCCAATCGCGATGGCATCCGCCGCTCCTTCGAGCTGTTCGCCAGGTACGTCGCGCCCAAGTTCCAGGGCCAGCTCGCCTCGGTCGAGGGCACACAGCAGTGGGTCGCTTCCGGCGGTGGCGCCGTCTCGTTCAGCCGCAACGACGTGCTGGCCAAGGCGTTCGAGGACGCCGGACAGGACATCCCCGAGTTCCTGCAGGCTCCCGCCGAGGCCGCGTCGGACTAGCCGCCGTTCGCGGCTCGGTGGAACGCGCGGCCGAGTCGCTCTGCGGCCTCTTCCAGCGTTGCGGCCGGCGGCCATGAGTATGCGAGCCGAATCGACTCGCCGTCGTCTCCCGGATCGGCCCCGGGGTAGAAGCGCTTGCCCGAAGGGAAGTTGAGCCCATCAACGCTGGCCGCGTCGCGCACACCGTCGCCGGTGAGGCCGTTACGCAGCTTGAGCCAGAGGAAGAACCCGCCCGAGGGCTCGATCAGATCGAAGTAGGGCTCGCCGTACGGCTCGATCGCGCCGGCGAGTGTCTTCGCCTTCAACGCGTAGAGCTGGCGCATCCGCTCGACGTGCTCACGGAAGTCCCCGCGCACCATGTACTCGTGCAACATCCGGTGTAACAGCGGGCTGTTGCCCATGTCGAAGCGCGCCGGGACCATCGCCTGGATCCAGTCCGGCCGGGCCTGAACCCATCCGACCCGCAATCCGGTCGCGATCACCTTGGAGAACGTGCCAACCGTGAGCACGCCCCAGCCGTCAGTCAGTTCGGACAATGTGGGCGGCGGCGGCTCGCCGAAGTACAGCTCCGAGTAGGCGTGGTCTTCCATCAGCAGGATCTGCCGCCGGGCGGCCACCTCGATCAGGTCGAGACGGCGTTGCAGCGTCATCGTCAGACCGGTCGGATTGTGGAAGGTCGGCTGGGTGTAGATCATCTTGATCTGTTCGCCGGCCGCCTCCAGACGATCGATCGTCGCTTCGAGCTCGTCCAGTCGAATGCCCTCGTCATCCATGGTCACGCCGACCACGCTGGCCTGCTTGCCGCGGATCGTGCGCAGCGATCCCGCGAAGGTCGGAATCTCAGTAATGACGACATCGCCCGGGTCGAGGAATGAGGCGCAGATCGCCTCAATTGCCCCGGCGGCGCCGTTCGTGAGCAGATACCAGTCGGCGTCCGGCCGTCCCGGGTGGTTGCGAGCGAAGTACTGAGCCATCTCAGCCCGCAGCGGCCCGAAGCCCTGTGCGCCGCCATAGACCAGCGCGGCATCGCCTGGTCGCTCCAACACCCGGCCCATCGCCGCGAGGAGTTGCGCACGCGGCTGCGTCTCGGCGTCGGGGATGCCGCCGCCGAGCGAGATCGGCGGCAGCGTGCTCTGCGGAACCGCTCCGCCCAGACCCCACTCGGTCGCGTTTCCCGCCGACATCCCCCGCGTGGCGATACTCGTGCCGAGCATCGACGGGAACCGCTCCCACGCCTCCCGAGCTGCGGTCGCGGCCGTGCTGCCGAGCGGAACGTTCAACGAGTCGGGCATCACCGTCTCCACTACTGCGGCGCCGGAGCGTTCGGCGTCAAGTCCTCAGCTTAAACCCTGCCCGTGTATCCCGAACCGTGCTTCCCGAACATGTCATCTGGGCAACTCCGACCCTCCGCCAACCCTCCACGGCCCCTCCTGATCAGTGTACATTTGTGCGATGTATCGCCGAGGACGGAGAGAGTTCGAATGCCCATCGCGCACCCCCAACCGGGACGCTCGCTCGTTTCGCATTCAGGCGTGGCCTCGCCGATCGAGCTGCGAAACTCGCGCGAAACCGACGAGACTCGCTCCAAATTGTCCATTTCTGTTCACCCCAATCGCACGATCTCCCGCAAAACACTGGAAATCGTGCCCGGCGACCCGCGCCAAAAAATTTGGGCTGAAAACCTGAACGCCGCTGTAGGATCATCCCATGCCGTCCGACATCCAGCTTGGCGTCCTCGATCAGATTCCGATTCGCGACGGCGGCTCCGCAGCCACGGCGATATCCGAGACGTTTGAACTGGCGGAGGCGTGCGACCGTCTCGGGTTCTCCCGCTATTGGCTGGCCGAGCATCACAATGCCGGCTCGCTGGCCTGTGCCTCCCCCGAAGTCTTGATCCCCCAAGTTGCCTGGCGCACCTCACAGATTCGCGTCGGTTCGGGCGGGATCATGCTGCCCCACTACAGCTCGCTCAAGGTGGCCGAGAACTTCCGCACCATGACGACGCAGTTCCCCGGCCGAATCGATCTCGGCGTCGGCCGCGCGCCGGGCTCGGACGGTCGAACGGCACGCGCGCTCGTGCATGGGCCGGGCGCGCTCGGGATCGATCACTTCCCCGAGCAGTTGCTCGATCTCTACGGTTGGCTGGCCGACGATCTGCCGCCCGATCACCAGTACCGCGAGGTCCGCGCCGCGCCACCCGGCGCGCCGATGCCCGAGCTCTGGCTGCTCGGCTCGTCTCACTACGGTGGTCATGTCGCGGCAGAACTGGGCTGGTCGCACTGCTTCGCCCACTTCATTTCGCCCGAGGGCGGCGAGCAGGTCGTCCGCAAGTACCGCGAACGATTTCAACCGTCGCCGGTCAGTTCCGAGCCCAGAGCGTCGTTGGGCGTCTCGGTCACGGTGGCCGAGACGGCCGAGGAAGCGGAAGAGCTCTGCTGGAGCCGCTGGTGCTGGCGGATCAAGGGCAATCGCGGCGCTCGCGGGGGCATTCCCTCGGTCGAGGAGGCGCTCAACTTCCCCTATTCGCAGCCCGAGCTGGACTATCTCGCCTACATGCAGAACCGCAGCATCCACGGCTCGCCCGAGCAGGTGCGCGAGAGGCTGGAACAGCTCGCGCAGACATACGACGTGGACGAGTTCATCGTGCTGACGATCACGTACGATTTCGCCGCCCGCGTGCGCTCGTACGAATTGCTGGCCGACATCTTCGAGTTGGCCAGACCGGACCTCACGCAAGCGGCGGCTGGCTGAGCAGCGGCGCCGGATCGAGGCGCTGTTCGGCGAGGATCTCAGCAGTGAGTTGACGCGCCGTTTCATAGGCCTGATCGTTGCGCGCCTCGACGATCACCGTCAGGCACGGCGTCGTGTTCGAGGCGCGAATGACGCACCATGCGCCCGGCGCATGCTCTGACAGGTCGATTCGCGAGCCATCCGTCACGTCCACCGGCCAGCGCCGTTGGGCAACCCGGGCGATGTTCTCGCTGACGATCTGCTTGCGATCGTCGGGGCACGCGATCTTGACTTCGGGAGAGATCGGGTAGCGAGGGATGTCGTCCAGGATCGGCTCGAGTGGAGCGTCCGATGCGACCTGGGCAATGCGGCAAGCCGTGCGCACGGCGTCGTCGGTGATGTGCGGGGGATCGTCGACGTGGTAGAAGTAGTGCGTCGACGCCTCTCCGCCGAAGTCGATGCCGCGCTCCTGCATGGCGTACTTCCCAAGCGAGTGGCCGACCGGTCCCAGGACGGGCTGGCCGCCAAGCCGATGAATGTGATCGGCCACGGCCTGTGATGTCTTGACATCGACGTGGATTGCATCGCCGGGATGTCCTGCCAGCCAGTCCTGCGCCAGCAAAGCCAGCACCTGGTCGGGGGCGGCGCGGCGGCCGCGTGAGTCAACCAGTCCGAGCCGATCGCCGTCGCCGTCGAAGGCGAAACCCAGATCGGCCTTCGAGTCGGTAACAAACTCGGCCAGTTGCGCGACGTTGGCTGCATGCTGGGGATCGGCAGGATGCGACGGCTCGGTCTCTTCCGCGTCATCGTTGATCGCGATCACGTCGCAGCCGATCGCCCGCAACGCTGCGCCCGCCGTGACCGCGGCGACACCGTTGCCGGGATCAATCGCGACCCGCAGCGGGCGTTGCAGTCGAAACGACTCGGCCAGGCTGCGAACGTAATCTGGTCTTGGGCCCCACAGGTTGCGGTCGCCCTGTCGAGCACCGACAGTCACGCCCGACACCACACGGTCGGCGACCGCCTGGATCTGTCGGGGCGAGAACGGCATCGCGTCGGTGTGCAGCAGCTTGATCCCGTTGTCCTCGGCTGGATTGTGAGATGCGGTGAGGACCATGCCGGCGGTGGGACGCTCTCGGGTGAGCAGCGCGATGGTCCAGTAGACCAGCGGCGACGGCGCCCGACCGATGTCGACAACGTCCAGGCCGGCATCCAGCAACCCCGCGATCGCGGCCTGTTGCAGCGCCGGAGTGCTCGGTCGATTGTCGCCGCCGACTACGATCTGCTCCGCCGATTTGACCTGCTCGGCATAGGCCAAGGCGATTCGCAATGCGAGGTCCGGCGTCAACAACGCATCGGTCCCGAGCGCGCGCCCGCGGATGTCGTAGGCGCGGAAGATCTCACGCGGGACCGGCGGTGATGTCATCGCTCATTACCCTACGGCCATGCCACTAGAGATCTCCGAGATCGACCTCCAGCGAACGCTGTTTCGCTTCCTGACCAAGTCCGCTCGGAAGGGTGAACTGGCGGACGCTGATGCCGCTCGCAGGCGATTTCCGGTTGAGACGGCCGTCGATCTCGCTGAGATCGCCGATGGAATGCAGGCCAGGCTCTCAGAGATGTATCCCGACGCTCCTGACCTGCGCGGCCTGCTCGGTGGAGCATCCGAGCAAGAGTTCCGAAACATGCAGGTCTTCGACTGGGTCACCGTCGGGGTCTACGCCTTCGGCTTGCCGCCGACCAAGACGCGGTCCGGCACCGCCGAGAGTTCGGCACACCGCGCGCTCAAGGAGTGGGCCGCGTCGAACGGTGATGCGCTCGGTGCACCGGCCGGGTCGGTCGGCGTCACCGAGCGCTGGTTCCCGTCGGGCGACGAGTCCGACGCCGCCTTCATCGGCGAGTCCGAGTCCTTGATCGTCGAGGTGCGGCCTGCCGGCGCAGAAGCGCACGAACTGCAGCAGGCACTGTTCACGCTGGTCAAGATGCGCGCAGTGCGCAAGGCGGAGCTGTCGCTGGACGGTCGAACCGATGACGTTCGGGTCACACTGGTCGTGGAGGAGGAACCGCTCCTCATCATCCGAGAGTTGGCTGAGGCTCTGGGTGTGACCCTCTTCGTCAGATGAGTAGTTGGGGACCGATCGTGGGGGGTTCATTCAGCTGGCCAATGCCAGACACGGACGGCTGCCGCGACAGCGCGGAGTGAAGTTGCTCGGCGATTCGTCGGTAGGCGGACTCATCCACGGCCTCGAAGCGCAGACTCAGCACGGGAGCGGTGTTGGAGGCGCGGGCGTGAAGCCAGCCGTCGGCGAGGGTGACACGCGCTCCGTCGATGCGATCGATCAACGATTCGTCGTGATGCTCGGCGAACCAGTCGCCGATCTGTTCCGCGACCATGGCCTTCTGTCCATCGGGACAAGGCAAGCGCAGCTCGGGAGAGATCGGGCGAGGTTCGATCTCGGCCATCTCCTCGGCCAGCGTTCGCCCCCGTTCCGAGAGGTACGAGAGCAATGCGCAGGCGGCGTAGACGCCGTCGTCGATCCATGGTGCATCCTCGCCCGGTCGATACTCCGGGCCGAACATGATGTGTCCGCTGGTCTCGCCGCCGAACACGAAATGCTGCTCCCGCATCATGCGTCGGAAGAAGGAGTAGCCGGTCTTCGCCGTGAGCGGTTGTCCGCCGTGCCGGCGGATGTCTTCAAGTGCGCTGCTGCTTGTCTTCAGGTCGAGCAGCACCTCCGTCCCCGGACAGCGGCCGAGCATGGGACGCGCCAGCAGCGCGGTCAGCCAATCCGCCTCATAGCGGCGTCCCAGATGATCGACGACGCCAATCCGGTCGCCGTCGCCGTCCCAGCCGATTCCAAGATCGGCGCCAATCGCACGCACGACACGAGCCAGATCCCACATCGTCTGCGGATTCTGCGGGTCGGCAGCGTCAGACTGCAGCGGCCGGGCGGCGGCGCGGATCGCGTGGAGCTGCGCGCCGGTGTTGAGCAGAGCCAGCGGAGCCGTGACCGCGGTCGCGCCATTGCCGCAATCGATCGCGACAGGAATGTCGGCGGCGCCGCCGAACCGCTCGTTGAGCATGTCGAGGTACGGCCCGACAGCGTCGATCTCGGTTCGGGTTCCCGGACCGACCGCAACCCGCCGCGGATGACCGGCCACGTGTTGAATCTCCTCTGGCAACAACGGCTGGGCTCCGTCGGCGAGCAGCTTGAACCCGTTGAACTCGGGCGGATTGTGGCTGGCGGTGACGACCAGCCCACCGCCGCGAGCGTCGCGATCGACGGCCCAGCCGATCACCGGGGTGGGGGCGAGTCCCGCGGCACATGTATCGATCCCCGCAGCCAGCGCGCCGCCGACTGCCGCTTCGTACAACTCGGAGGACGTGTTCCGCGTGTCGTGGCCGACGACCATCGAGTTGGCGCCGCGATCGAGCAGCCATTGCGCAAATGCGTTTCCGATGCGCTCGGCGACTACCGAATCGATCTGATCCGGTGTCGTCCCCCTGATGTCATAGGCGCGGACGATCTCTGGCGGGAGCTCACCGGCTGGCATGGAATCACTCTAGGCTGGGCGGGCCCCGGAGGCGGCGCAGCCGTCGATTGACACTGACTGAGGGAGACTCATAGCCTCTTCTGGTGTGCCCGTCTGTTGAGCGGGCTCTGTTCTGAGTGCGCTCTTCTGGAGGTATCCGGATGGAAGACAAGACCGTTTCGCTCGTCAATGGACGATTCAACGTCGGCTACATGGAGGCAGGTTCGGGTCCGGACCTGCTCTTCATCCACGGCGCCGGCGGACTGATGTGGGACCCGTTCCTGGAACAACTCTCACAGCACTACCGGGTGCTGGCGCCGAAACTGCCCGGCACCGCCAACTCCACCGGTGTCGAGTGGCTGATGGACCATCACGATGTCTTCTACTTTTACTGGGACTTCCTCGACGCGATGGGCGTGGACGATGTCATCGTGGTCGGACACTCGATGGGCGGCTGGTTCGCGGCCGAGGTGGCGGCGATGCAACCCAATCGCGTGGCGAAGCTGGTCCTGATCGCGCCAGCCGGGCTCTGGAACGATGACTACCCGGTCGCAGACTTCTTCGCGATGATGCCTAACGAGCTCGTGCCGGCGCTGTTCCACGACACCGAACACCCCGGCGCAAAGATGATGACCGCGCCTCCACCGGAGGATCCGGACGAGCTGCGAACAGTGACCGTTGAGCGGGCCAAGATGCTGCAGACCGCGGCGCGTTTCATGTGGCCGATTCCGGACAAGCGACTGTCGGAGCGGATTCACCGGGTGACCTCGCCGACGTTGATTGTCTGGGGCGCGTCGGACGGCCTGATTCCGCCGCAGTACGCCGAGGACTTCAACCGGGCGATTTCCAACTCCGAAGTGGCGATGTTCTCGGCCTCGGGTCACATGCCGCAGGTGGAGGAGCCGGAAGCCGTGCTGGCCAAGCTCGGTGAGTTCCTGACCGCCTAGCGCACGGGTCATGTCAAGCCGGAGCGGTTTGGATGCGCCCTTCGATTCGGAGGGAGTGGCGCATTTTCGCGATGTGTTCCACCGCTTCGCGCGCGTCGAGTCGCCCGATCTTGAGTCGCCGATGTACGCCGAACTCGCCTACGGCGTCTCGCTCGACCGCGAGTTGCTTGAGTTGGCGGCGCGGAAGCGGCGGCGGCAGCCAGCGCCCAACATGCTCTTTGCGGCGGTGCAGTACCTGCTGCTGAGCGGCGGCGCATATGCAGACCATCCACTGGCGGCGCACTATCCAATCGTCTCGCGGCGCGAACGCCCGATGCAGCCGGCGTTTCCAGCGTTCAGGGACTTTTGCCTGACTCACGGAGACGAGATTCTGGAGCTGATACGCACGCACCGGACGCAGACCAACGTGGTGCGTCGATGCACGTGCCTGCTGCCCGCGTTCTCGATGGTTCAACAAGAGTCCGGTCTGCCGTTGGCGCTGATCGACATCGGGGCCAGCGCGGGCCTGAATCTGAATGTCGATCGGTATCGCTACCGCTACCTGCGCGGGGGTCGTGAGGAAGCGGCTTGGGGCCGGCCGGAGTCTCGGGTCGCGCTGGAGGCGGAACTGCGAGGCGGTGGGCAGATGCCCCCGCTGGCAGATCAGCTCCTGGTTTGGTTTAGAGGAGGGATCGACCTCAACCCAATCGACCTGGGTCAAGAAGAGGAGTTGCGCTGGTTGCGCGCCCTGATCTGGCCGGAGCACGTCGAGCGCCACCAGCGTCTGATCGACGGAGCTGCAGAGCTGGCTCGTTCGCCGATCGATCTGCGCGGTGGTGACGCGGTCGAGTTGCTGCCTGTCATGATTGGCGACACGCCGGCCGATGCGGCGTTGACTGTGTACTCGACGGTGGCGCTCTATCAGTTCCCCGCAGCCGGTCGAGAGCGGATCTATCACACGCTCGCCGAGACGAGTCGGGAGCGTCCGGTCTGGTTGGTCACATTGGAACTGCGTCTGGAGGACATCGACGACACGCAGGAGCCAACGCTGGCGATCACGCGCTTCACCAACGGAGAGCGAAGACGCCAACTGCTGGCGAAGTCGTCACCGCATGGCTGGTGGATCGAGTGGGCGGCCTGAGCGCGCCCTAGCCTTTGAGGGCTTCCAGGATCCTGGCGAACTCGTTTGGGTCGCTCTCCATCACGTTGACGGAGTGGAGCAGGGCTCCTGCGGCCTGTTCCTGTTCGAGGCGCTCGACGCATTCCTCAGTCGTGCCGACGAAGCCGAACTGTTCGAGCATCTCGCCGGGGATGGATTCCGCGGCTGCGCCGCCGCCGCCGTCCTTCCAGGCCAAGCGAGCGGCGTTGGCCTCGTCCTCATAGCCCTGGCGCGAAAGCTGACGATAGTAGAACTCGCCCATCCGGGCGCAATAGAAGGCGAGCGTGCCCGCCTGCCCGGCTCGGGCCCGAGCTTGCGCCTCGGGCGAGTTTGCGACGGTGACGCCACCGGGCGCGCGGATCGTGAAGTCGGCCGGGTCTCTCCCGGCCTCGCGGACCCAGTCGTTGACCGCGTCGATCTCCTCCTTGAGCCGGTCCATCGGGATCATGATCGGCAGCCATCCGTCGGAGATCTCTGCGGTCATCTTGACCGACTTGGGATTGAGGGTGGCGAGGTAGATCGGGAGTTGTTTGCGGTACGTGTCGAAGCGGAGGGTGAAGCCTCGCTGCAACTTGAAGATGTCGCCGTCGTAGTTCAGCCGCTCGCCCGAGAAGAGGATCTTCATGATCTCGACGGTCTCGCGCATGCGCTTGAAGGCGGGCTGGAACGGGACGCCGTGGAAGTGCTCGATCACCTGCGGCCCGGAGTTACCCAGTCCGACGATCACGCGGCCCTCCGAGAGCTCGTCGATGGTCGCGAAGTGTTGGGCCAGGGCGGCCGGCGTACGCGAGTAGATGTTGACGATGCCGGTTGCGACCTGCACGTCGCTGGTTCGCTCGGCGAGCTGGACGAGCGTTGTGAAGGCGTCCTGACCCCATGCCTCGGCCACCCAGAGCGAGTCGATCCCGACTTCGTCGGCGACCTGGGCGCGCTTGAGCGCGGTCTCGCGGTCCATCGATCCCTGCCAGTCGAATCCCATGCCAATGCGTCGGTTCATGGTGGGCTCCTCAGTGACGTTGTTAGTTCGTTGATATCCCGACCAGCGTAGCGGCGCGGCTGGCAAGGACCGAACCGATGTCCGGGAGGCGTCGGATAGCCTGCATCGGGGCCAACGAAGGGGCCTCGGATGGGAGGATCGTGATGGCCAATGCAGGTTCCAGCCTCAAGCGCCTCGGAGTGCTCGGAGGCGGAACGATGGGCTCGGGGATCGCGCAGACGGCGCTGTTGGCGGGGGTCGAGGTCACATTGGTCGATGTCGACGACGGCCAGTTGGAGCGTGCGCAAGGTGTGATCGAGGGCGGTGTTGACCGTCTGGTTTCGCGGGAACGGATCAGCGCTGAGCAGGGCTCGGCCGCGATCGCGGCGCTCACGACATCCAGCGACTTCGAATCGCTGGCCGGTTCGCAAGGCGTGATTGAAGCGGTCTCTGAGAACGTTGAGCTTAAGCGCGGCATCTTCGAGCGGCTCGAAACCGTCTGCGCCGACGCGAAGTTCATCGCGTCCAATACATCCTCGCTCTCGATCCAGGAGATCGCTGAGCGAATGCAAGATCCGTCTCGAGTGGTCGGACTGCATTACTTCAATCCGGCGCAGGTCTTGCCGCTGGTTGAAGTGGTGGTGCCGCTCACGGCGTCGGACGAAGCGGTCGACGCGGCCTGGGCATATGTCGAGTCGACCGGCAAGACGCCGGTGCGGGTTAAGGACACGCCGGCGTTCATCGTCAACCGACTTCTGGTGCCGTTCTGCCTGGAGGCGCTGCGCATGTGGGAGTCCGGCGTGGCCACGGCCGAGGACATTGACCGTGCCTGCCAGCTCGGGCTTGGCCACTCGATGGGTCCGCTGGCGACGGCCGACCTGGTGGGTCTCGATGTGTTGCTCGACGTCGCCGAAAGCATGCAACGGGAGATCGGCGATCCGAATTTGACGCCGCCGACGATTCTGAGGCGGCTGGTCTCGGCCGGTCGGCTGGGCCGCAAGACCGGCCGCGGGATCTTTGAGCGTGGTGGATAAGGAGTTTCGGTATGGCAGTGACGTACGAGGTTTCGGAGCGGATCGCAACGATCGTTCTGGATCGACAGCAAGCGCTGAACTCGTTTGATCGGGAGCAGTACGCGGCATTCGCGGAGGCGTGCGCGCGATTCAAGGACGACGACGACGCCTGGGTTGCGATCATCACGGGGGCCGGGGAGCGTGCCTTTTCGGCAGGCGCCGACCTGCGTGACATGATCCCGGCGCTCATGGACGAGCCGTCCAAGGAGCAGTTCGAGCTGGCGCCGTCGATCATGCGGGGGATGTACATCTCGAAGCCGCTGATCGCGGCGATCAATGGCTATGCCTTTGGCGGCGGACTTGAGGTGGCGCTGGCCTGCGATATCCGCATCGCGGCCGCCGGCGCGCAGATGGGACAGCCGGAGGTCGGGCTCGGACTGCTACCGGGCTGGGGTGGTACGCAACGTCTGCCGCGCCTGCTCGGGGAGAGTCGGGCAATGGAGATCATTCTGACCGGCGACCCGCTGTCGGCGGAGCGGGCGCACGAGATTGGGCTCGTACACCAGGTCGTTGAGGCGGACGAGTTGATGAATGCGGCTCGGGCGATGGCGGAGCGGATCAACCGCAACGGGCCGCTGGCTGTGCGCGCTTGTAAGTCGGCGGCGGTGCGCGGGATGCAGACGTCGCTGGACGAGGGACTGCGGATTGAACAGCTCTACTTCGAGCGGCTCGCCTACACCGACGACATGCAGGAGGGCGTGGCGGCCTTCAGCGAGCGCCGAACGGCGAAGTTTCGCGGCACCTAGGTACGTCAGAAGCGCCAACGGGTGGCGCTGCTGGGGAAGTCGTGCTCGCGCCACGCGATGACCTTCGACAGCCGCAGGCGGAAGGCGGTCTCGCTGCCATCGCCGCTCATTCCGTACTTGGCCTGATATGCGCTTGCCACGGTGTCAGTTGCGGTAACGGTCTCGAACTCACCGAACATCATGACGACATCGTCGCCGCTTTCGAGATGTACTTCCGCTGCGCCATTGCGCGAGAGATTGCTGCCGGTCAACGATTCCGGACCAGTGAAGAACCAGAATGCATCGTCGCACCAGACACCCCAGACGGGCACTGAGTGGGCGCGGGCGGACGGTCGTGTTGTGGCCACCCAGTAGTTTCGCGACTCAGTGAGACGGCGCACCACATCGTCCCACTCGATGGGTGTGAACGGGTACTGCGGATCGCCGACACCGTATCCCGGGTCGATGTCCGGACGTTCGGGTTGGGGCGCGAGCGACACTGCTCCTACTCCACAGGAGCCAACGGGTCGTAGGTGCCGAAGTGCCAGAAGTTGCCCTCGGGGTCTTGAGTCGTGAAGGCGTGCGACCCGTATTCGGTCTCTTCGAGCGGGGTGATGATCGCGGCGCCGGCGTCCTGCGCTCGCCGATAGAGATCGTCGACCTGCTCAGCGGACTCGGCGGTCAGGCTGAGCGACGCCTTGCCGACGGTCACGTCCATGAAGTCTGCATGTCCGCGGACGGAGCCGAGCATGACCAGGCTGCCGCGCCACTCGAGCTGGGCGTGGGCGATTCCGCCCTCGCCGTCGGGGACGATCAGGTGCTCGGCAAAACCGAACGTATCGCGGAGCCAGTCGATCAACGCCTGGGCGTCGTTGGCTCGGAAGGCCGGAACGATGGTCTGGTGGGTCATCCTGACTCTCCAACTCCCTGATCTTCTGCCAATGCATCGTAGGTGCCCAGATGCCAGTGGTTGCCCTCGTAGTCTTCGACAGTGAAGGCATGTGAGCCGTAGTCGGTGTCGGTGAGAGGCTGGATCACTATGGCGCCGGCGGCGACGGCGCGGGCGTAGACTTCGTCGACCTGCTCCGCAGACTCGGCAGTCATGCTGATTGAGCCGTGGCGATGTGGTAGATCGTGCATGTCGCCCTGGAGGTCGCCGAGCATGACGATCGAGCCCCGCCATGCCAGCTGTGCGTGTTCGACGTGACCGTCTTCGTTGCGGACGACAAAGTGCTCGGTAATGCCGAAGGCATCAGCTAGCCACTGAATGGCTCGGTTGGAGTCTTCGTAGCGGAGTGATGGGACGATGGTCTGGTGGGGCATTGGTGGTCTCCTCAGGCAGGTAGCGGTTCGTGCAAGACTCGGCGGAGATCGCCGGCCGTATGCACTGGCGCCGAACAGGCGAACGCCTGGCAAGCGTAGGCGGTTGGTTCGCCGTTTTGTGGGAGCTTATCGGACAACTGCGGCACAGCCGTTGCCTCGAGGGTTCGCTGCATGATGACCATCGGCCGCGGTTCCCCGGTCCAGAGGTCGTGGCGCATTTGGGTGAGTTCTTCGTTGTCGGCGGGGCCAACCAGGGCGATGGAGCGATGGTCGGTGAGCCAGTCCTCAACCGTGACGAACAGGCCGAGCATGGTGGGCGCCTTGCTGAGGTAGGCGGAGAAGGTGGTTCGCATCGCCTCGACGAGGTCGGCGTAGCGGCCGTCGGCGGTGAGCGCGTAGATCCTCGCGAGGGCGCGGGCGGCGAGCGAGTTTCCGCTGGGCGTGGCGCCGTCCTGGGTCGGTTTGCGCTGCGCGATGAGTTGTTCACCCTCGCGTCCGACGGTGAAGAATCCGCCGCCTTCGTGGTCCCAGAAGCGCTCAATCATGGCGTCGATCATCGCTCGCGCTTCGGCGTACCACGCCTCATCGCCGGTCGATTCGTAGAGCGAAATCAGGCCGTCGGCGACAGCGGCGTAGTCCTCGACAAATGCGTCGACCGAGGCGCGGCCGGCGGAATGGATGCGCAGCAGTCCGCCGTCGGCATCCCCGTCGTTGGAGCGCATGTTGTCGAGGATGAACCGGGCGGCTCGTTCAGCGGCATCGATGAATCGCGGTTCGTCCAGCACCGCGCCGGCGCGGGCGAGGGCGTCGATTGCCATCCCGTTCCAGGCGGCGATGATCTTGGTGTCGGTGGCCGGAGGAATGCGAGTCGAGCGGTGTTGAAGTAGCGATTGCCGGCTTCTGGAGAGAGACTCTTCGACATCAGTCAGTGGCAGATCGAGCCAACGGGAGACCTCCTCGGGGGACTGCGCGGCGAGCAGGATCGAATTGCCCTCCCAGTTCCCGCCGACGTCAACCCCCCAGCGCCGGCAGGCGATCTCGGCGTCCTGCTCTTCGAGCAGTTCGTGCAGCTCGTCGCGGGTCCAGACGAAGTACTTGCCTTCCACGCCTTCGGAATCGGCATCGGTGGAGGCGTAGAACGCACCGTCGGGTGTTTGCAGGTCGTTGAGTAGGTAGTCGGCGGTGTCGCGGGCGATGTGGCCGAATAGCGGATCACCCTCCGGGAGGCCGACTAGTCGGTGGGCGTCGAGGTAGAGGGGGATCAGCAGCGCATTGTCGTAGAGCATCTTTTCGAAGTGCGGCACCAGCCAGATCTGGTCGACGGCGTAGCGGTGGAAGCCGCCAGCGAGCTGGTCGTAGATCCCGCCCTCGGCCATCTTGCGCAGCGAATCGGCCAGGTGGCGTTTGGCGTCGGTGCGATTGCTCGCGGAATCGTCGAGCGCCTGTTGCACCATCAGCTGCAGGTAGTAGGGCTGGGGGAACTTCGGGGCTCCGCCGAAACCGCCGTGGGTGTGGTCGGCGGCCTCGAGCAGTGCGGTCGCGGCGCGTGAACGGACCTGGACCGGCGATTCGGATAGCTCTTCGCCGGCCAGCTCGACTCGGAGATTGAGGTGCCGGGTGAGTTCCGTTGCCTGCTGTTCGACCTGTTCGCGCTGTTCGCGGAAGGCTCGGTTGACGCCCTGGAGGACATCGGTCCAGCCGGGCATCCCGGTTCGGCGCTGGGGCGGAAAGTAGGTGCCGCCGAAGAAGGGGCGACCGTCGGGCGTGCAGAAGACGTTGAGCGGCCAGCCGCCGTGTCCGTGCAGCATTTGCTGCGCGTCCATGTAGATCTCGTCGACGTCGGGTCGTTCTTCGCGGTCGACTTTGATGCTGACCACGAGGTCGTTTTGCAGCGCCGCGATCTGTTCGTTTTCGAAGGATTCGCGCTCCATCACGTGGCACCAGTGACAGGCGGCATAGCCGACGCTGACCAGCACCGGCTTGTCTTCGGCCCGGGCGCGGGCCCAGGCTTCGTCGCCCCATGGGTACCAGTCCACGGGATTGTTGGCATGTTGTAGCAGATAGGGAGATGTCTCCCGGGCGAGTCGATTTGGCATAGCCCAACCTTAACAGCGCGGATACTCCGCGCCCGGAAGCGACTGTTAGCGTTTCGGTCGAATTCTTGGTGTCATCCGGGAGGTGCTGAGCATGAGTCCCATCGAACAGGCATTGGCTCCGGTCGGGCGCGTTGTCAATCCGTTGCTTGGATCACTGAGCCTTGATCGGGCGAGCAACCAGGCCAGCGCCAAACAACTCATGGCTGAGGTGCTGGGCACGTTTGGTCTGGTGCTGTTCTGCGCCGGATCGGCGCACGTCAATTGGTGGTCGGGCGGGGAGCTGGGGGCACTCGGCGTCGGATTGGTCAACGGATTCGGGGTTGCGGTGATGATCTTCGCTTTCTGGGCGATTTCAGGGGCGCACTTGAATCCGGCGGTTTCGCTGGGGCTGTGGCTGACGGGTAGGCTCCCCGGCCGCAAGCTGGCACCGTATGTCGGCGCGCAACTGGTGGGGGCGCTGATCGCGTCGTCGGTGATGCACGGTCTGTTTCGCAATCACACGGGCGAAGGCGAGTCGTGGCTGGGAGCGAACTTCAGCACCGGTCCCGTAATCCAGGCATTCGGGACGGAGATCGTGATCACGTTCTTCCTCGTCTATGCGATCCTGATGATGGCGGAGCGTGGTCGCTCGGCGACCGTCTTCGCGGTCGCGGTGGGTCTTTATGTGGCGGCGGCGGTGACGATGACGGGGAGCGTGTCGGGGGCGTCGATGAATCCGGCGCGCGCGTTTGGTCCTGCCGCGATCGCGTGGTTCTGGGACAACCACTGGGTGTACTGGGTCGCGCCGGGTCTGGGCGCGGTGTTTGCGTCGGTTTTCTATGCGGTGTTGCGGGATCGCAACGGCACGGACAGCGGCTAGCTGTCGATGCCTGCGGCGCGCAAGGCGATTCGCAGCGCCCGGTAGTTGTTGCGGGTGAAGTGGTAACCGCCCATCCCGATTGCCTGGGCACCGAGCACGTTTTCTTCGAGGTCGTCGATGAAGAAGCAGTGCTCTGGCGAGACGCCGATCTCGTCGGCGGCGTGATGGAAGATGCCGGGATCGGGCTTGCGCATGCCGATCTCGCCGGAGACGACGATCGCGTCCCACTTGACCTCGACAGGCAGGTTGCTGAGGAAACGGTCGCGCAGATCGTCGGGGGCGTTGGAGAGGACGCCGATCCTGTGTCCGGCGGCCTGGAGATCGTGGGCGAGTTCAAAGTTTGGGTGGTGGTACTGCCAGGGCTGTGCGTACCAGGCGTCGAGCAGGCTCTGGACCTCGGCAGCCACATCGCCCTGGAGGTACGGGGTCAGGCTCTGTTCGACACCGCGCTGCCAGGTCTCCCAGTTGCCGCGGCCGGTCTCAATCGCGTGCCATTCCGGCGTGCGGTAGAAGGCGTCGATCAGCGTGCCGTTGGGTAGATTCCAACGCTTGCCGAACTCGTCGTAACCGTCCCAATCCATACGGATCAGCACGCCACCAAAGTCAAACAACACCGCCCGCTGGGTCATCTTCAGGCCTCCTCGGATCTATCGCCAACGGCGAGTCTACGGGCGATCCGGATCAGACGCTCTGCGGCAACGGTGAACGGTCGCTCTTGGCCCCAACGGGCTGCGTTCTCGCGGAGACGCGTGATCTCGCGGGTTTCGTCGGCGTGCAGCGCGCGTCGGATGGCAGCGGCGAAGCTGTTTGGGGTCGGCTCGGCGATCCAGCCGTGGCGCTCGTCGACCGTGGCCCGCGCGCCTGCATGCGGCGCGGCGATGACGGGCACCCCGCTGGCGAGCGCCTGGGCGATCGTGAGGCCGTAGGCCTCGTAGTAGCTCGGCGAGAGGAAGGAATCAGCGGCGGCGAGGAGGCGCCACTTGTCGTCGCCGGCAACATAGCCGGCGAAATGGATTTCGGCTCGCTTGAGTTGACGAGAGGCTCGACGAAGCTTGCGGTCATAGGACCGGCCACCCATGTAAGCGGGTGCGCCGGCGATGACGAGTTGGATTCTCTCGGCAGTGGTCGGCGACTGGGCTTCGATCAACTTGAGCGCGTCAATGGCGAGATGGATTCGCTTCTCGGGTGAGATTCGGCTCAAGGTGAGCAGAGTGAAACGGTTGGGGTCGGCGCCGATCCGCCGAAGGATGTCGCGTCGAGACTCGCGAAGCGTCGGGTCGGTGTCTCCGATCACTCCCCAGGGCACGATCTGAGTGCGTGCGGCCACACTGGTACCTGGGTAGCAACTGGCCAGGGAGCGAGCCACCGGCGCGGACGGCGCGATCGGGGTGTCCACGTATCGAGCCAGATCGGCTTCCTTTGGCCAGACCAGCCGGGCGATGTTCGGCGCATAGTGAGTGAGTCCTCGCGCCTCGGCAAAGCGCCAGAGAGCGGCGAGATGCTGGCCGCCGATCGGTATGCCCGTCGGCTGGGATATGTAGCGGCGGCTGAAGAATTCGCTAACGATTACGTGGAGCAGGGCCATCTGCCGGAAGCCGTTCGCGTGCAAGGCGGCAAACGGTGGTCCCTCGGAGGTGTCGTTGGCGATGACGACCGCGTCGGCTGGGTCGATGTCGGAGAAGTATCGCTCGATCGCCGATTCCCATTCCAGCGCGAACGTTGCGTAGCTCCGCGCGTTGAGCTTGAGAATCCGGTCTGGTTCGGAATCGGCCAATGTGGGGACGCCGAGCGACTGGCGATTGCCGGCCAGTTTGTCGTGTCGGTCGGGAGTGAGGATGGTCAGGTCGAAGCCGGCAGTCTCCAAGTGGGGAATCAACGCTTCGAGGACGGCGACGCCGCCGCCGACGGGGGCGGCGTCGCTCGTCAGTGCTCCGGTTGCGCTGCAAATGAAGATGCGGGACATGGATTGAGGCTATTGGCAGAATCGGCTCGCAGTGCCGGGCTACGCTGCGCGCAGAGACACGAGCGGAGGCAGGAATATGGCGTTGAGGTATGAGCGGCTGGATGGACTGATGACCGCGCAGGTGACGCCGTTCACTGAGGGCGGGCGCGACGTGGATGTGGACTGGATCGGCGCTCATATCGACTGGATGCGGACGATGGGGATCACGGGGATTTTGACGCTTGGTACGAACGGTGAGGGCCCATCGGTGGGGATGGACGAGCGCAAGCGCGTCGTCGAGGCGGTCAAGCAGGCGTCACGGGGCATCGGCGGCGGGCTGGTGGTGGTCGCCGGGGCGACCTGCCCGTCGCTGCCGGACACAATTCGGGCCGCAAATGGCGCGCTCGACGCGGGTGCGGACGCGGTGGCGTTGCTGCCTCCGTTCTTCTTCAAGAACGTGGACTCGTGGGGGATGATTCAGTGGTTCAGCGCGGTGATCGAGTCGTTGCCGTCGGAGGGTCGGGCGCTGCTGTACAACATGCCTGCCCACGCCGGGATTGACATCCCCGACGACGTGCTCGCGGGGGTGCTGAAGCGACATCCGGAACGATTGATGGGGATCAAGGACTCAGGCGGCGACGCGGAACGGACGAAGCGCTACATGGCGCAGGTTCCGAGCGAGGGTCCCGGATCGGAGTTCCGCGTGATGGCCGGCTCCGACTCGGCGCACGCGCCGCTCTACCAGGCGGGTTGCGTTGGGGGCGTATCGGGGATGGCCAATGCGGTACCGGCGCTGGTCAAGACGATCCAGTTTGCCCATCGCGAAGGCGGCGAGCCGAAGCGACCGCAAGACCAGCTCAACGAGCTGCACGACATCCTCAACCAGTTCCCGCGCGTGGGTGCGCTGAAACAGTTGGTTCACATCACGAGCGGTTTGCCGTTGACGTACACGCGTCCGCCGTATCGCGACCTCGATCCTCGCGAGGTCAATGCGTTGGAGGAAGCGATGGGCCGCTATCTGCTGGGCGAGGCTGTGTGAGGCATGCGTGGACCCTAGAAGTGGTTCATGCAGTGCATCGCGTACTCGGTGGCGAAGAGGTGATCAGCCCGGATTAGCGCTGACTTGTCGGGCGCTTCAATCCGGCCCAGACGGTGGCAGTAGGTGGCTGACAGCGCGCCGGTGGCGAGGTGCGCCATCGTGAAGACGTCCATGGTCAGCTCCGGCGACTCATCGACCTGGCGGATGTCGGCGCCCTCCGGTCCCACGGACAGTTTCCAGGTGCCCTGGTTCCAGTCGCAGAGATCGTCGAGCACGCGGAACGTGAGGTTCGATTCGACCTGGTACGTGCGCGTCATCAGCGCGCGCGGCAGGTCGACGATGCGCACCAGGATGCCGTCGAGCACGCGGACGCGCAACGTGCGCGGATCGCGGGCGAAGTGCTGGATCGGGTCGTCGGAGGGCGCATCATTGAGGACGATGCGCCAGGACAGATCCTGACTTGCGGCAAACTGCCACATGGCAACGTAGGCGGCCGGCGTCAGCCAGCCGTATTCGCGGATGGTCATTCGGTGGTCGCGCTGGAAGGCGCTGAACTCGTTCAAGGCCTGGTCTTCGCGGCTGGTGTAGACCATGTAGCCCAGCGCTTCGCCACCTTCTTCGTAGAGGAGCACGCGGAGCGGGCCTTCCTCGATGTCGCCCGGCTCGTCCAGAACCTCGGCGTTCCAGAGGTTGAGGCCACGATGCAACAGTCCGTTCCGCGGCTGCATGTATTGGCGATAGAGGTCGCGAATGACGACGGCGTTGTCAGGCAGATCCCTGGCGTTGGAGACGCTGAGGGTGCCGGTTGGCGTCGGCGCCTGGACGAAGTTGAGGTCGTAAGGGTCGATCTCGTAACGCATGCGGCGTGAGCAGACCGCGTAGCCGAAGCGCTGGTAGATGCCGGCCTGCGATGCGTAGAGCGCGGCCAGCGACTGGCCGCGCTCATACTGCTCGTCCAGCGAATGTTCCATCGCCAGCCGCAGGTAGCCTCGGCGACGCTTGGTTGGGTCGGTGCCGACGGCTGTGACGCCGGCGACGTGCGCGCGCTCGCCGTTGAAGCGCATCGAGAAGGGCCAGGCCCCAAACGTGGTCGCCATGGCGCCGTGCTCGAAGACGCAGGTCGACCACTCCGGTTGAAGGAAGGTGACCGGGTCGCGCTTGGGATTGCCGTGTTCGCCGAGCGCGAGGTTGGCGACGAAGCGGAAGTCCTCCATCTCCTCGGCGTTTGCGGCGCGAACCTCGACCCCTGCGGGCACCTCTCGTCTTGGCATATTCCGCTCCTTGGTTTCTTCACCATCGATAGTCAACGGTGAGGCTATCAACGACCGTTCCGCATACCCATCGGTGGTACCGATTCGGGGCGTCCAACGTTCGTCGGTTTACGTTCTATAGTGGATTTTGGTTGGTTGGCAGGCTGCACGACCATGAAAATCCTCATTGCCGACGATGAGCCCCATATCCGTGAGTTGGTCCGTCTGTATCTCTCGCGAGAGGGGTATGAATTGGAGTTCGCCTCGGACGGGCAGGAGGCGCTCGAGAAGGCGGTCATGCTGCGGCCCGATCTGGTTGTGCTCGACCTGATGATGCCCAAGCTGGACGGCTTCGAAGTGACCAAGGGCATCCGGCAGGACTCGGACGTACCGATCCTGATGCTGACCGTACGTCGCGAAGATGCGGTCAAGGTGGCGGGCTTTGAGCTGGGGGCGGACGACTACCTGACCAAACCGTTCAATCCGAAGGAACTGGTGGCGCGTGTCAAGGCGATTCTGCGCCGGGCCGACGGCATCGCGCGATCGGGTGTCGAGGTCTCGGTCGGCAGCTTGATTCTGAACCGGCAGACGCGTGAGGCCTCACTGGCCGGGAAGTCGCTCAAGCTGCGGACGAAGGAGTTCGATCTGCTGTTCGCGTTGGCGCAGAATCTGCAGACGGTGATGTCGCGGGAACAGCTGTTGTCGTTGGTCTGGGGCTATACGTTCAGCGGTGAGACGCGAACGGTGGACGTACACATCAATCACTTGCGTCAGCACCTGCGGGAGAGCGATCTGCAGATTGAGACGCTCCGCGGGGTCGGCTACAAGATGACATTGCGCGATAACCCGTCGGGTCTGGCGCTCTCGCCAAACGGCGGGGCGGACTAGAGCTCGCCGACGATCGCTGGCAACGGCGCGGTTCGCATGGGACTCCCGAACCGGCAGTCGCTATCCATTCCCGGACCACATTGGCCGCTGTTTCAGTTCGGCACGATCCGGTCTCGAATCTACGTCACGCTGGTGGTGATCGTTGTCCTGACGCTGCTGGTTGTTGGCCTGATTTTCTTCCTGCTGCTGGGCGGCTATCAGGACCGGGTCGATCAGTCTCGACTGCGTGAACTCGCGAACGCGTGGAGCCCTGAGTTGTTCTCAGACGAGAGCGAACTCGTCACGCCCGACAACCTGTTGCGGAGCTTCGAGACGGTCCCGCAGCTCTCGGGGTCGATCGCCGATGAACTGGATGTCCCAGTGTTGGGCGTTGACTCAGCGGGCGAGGTGGTTCGGGTGCTCGAGTCCGACGATCGGTTCCATGGCGAGACACTGGGCTTCGATCTGGCGGGACTGAACACGACGCGTGTTGTGCAGGGACAGATCACCACGGAGGGCGGCGAACGGCTGACCTACGTTCTGACCAGCTTGCCGCCGGCGGAGCAGCAGCGTCAGGGATACTGCTGCATCGCCGTCGCTCTGGTTGGTGAGTCCCGCCGGGCCGTGCTGGGCGACCTTGCGCCGAGGCTGCTGATCGCGGGGGCGGTGGCGCTCGTGGTGGCAACACTGGTGGGTTTTCTGGTGTCGCGGTCGATTTATCGCCCGATTCAGCGAGTCGCGGCCGCGTCGCGCAGCGTTGCGCGGGGCCAGCTGCAGCAGCGGGTGGACGTTGGCGGGTCGCAGGAGGCGCAGGAGCTGGCGAGTTCGTTCAATCAGATGACCGAGGAGGTCGAGCGTCAACAGACAGCGTTGCGCGACTTCCTGGCCAACGTGTCGCATGATCTGCAAACCCCGTTAACTTCGATCAATGGATTTTCCCAGGCACTGATGGATGACGTGGTCAGGGGTGAGGAGCAGCGGAACGCCTATCGGATCATTGAAGACGAGTCGCGCCGGCTACTGCGGCTGGTTGAGGGGTTGCTCGACCTGTCTCGGATTGAGTCGGGACAGGTACAGGTTGAGTCCAACCCGGTTGATGTCGAGGCGCTGCTGGAACACGTCGGCGAGCTCTTCGCTCTGAGAGCCCAGGAGCTTGACGTCAACCTGTCGGTCGCGGCCTCGGATGTGGGCAACGTGATGGGTGATTGGGATCGCTTGGACCAGGTGCTCGGCAACCTGTTAGACAACGCCTTGCGCCACACTCCGCCTGGTGGAGACGTACAGTTGAGCGCAGGCAGAGCAAGTCGAAGCAGCGTGTCGATCGCTGTCGCCGACACCGGCGTCGGCATCCCCGAGGAAGCGATTCCCAATCTGTTCGACCGCTACTTCAAGTCCGACCGACCGGGCGCACAGGGCGGCACTGGTCTGGGGCTGGCGATCGCTCGCGAGCTGGTGCGGGCGCAGGGAGGCGAGATTCGGGTGTCGAGCGAGCAGGGGGTCGGGACAACGTTCCACATTGTGCTGCTGGCTGCTGCGGGCCACGATCTTATCGTCGAAACAGAGGATCCGACCAGCTCGGGGCGCGGCTGACGTGTTTCGACGCACCATTGGTCCGGGGATGCTTTGGCTGTGCGCGATCACGGCGGCGCTGACGCTGGCCTGTAGCGATTCCGAGCCCGTCTCACCGCCGACCGAGAACGGCAGAACGGATCCACCCCCTCCGGTCGAGATGGAGGAGCCGATGCCCGATGAGGAGCCGGATCCAGGCGGCGCCTACACACTTGAGGTGCCGGTGGAAGATGTCGGCGAGCATCTGGAGGCCACGGAAATCTCGGTTCCCGTACCTTCATGGCTCGAGGCTTCTGCGGACGTAGTTGTCGCCTCCTTGCCGGGTCGGGCACGGGCGTCCACGGGGAAGCTGTTTCAGCCCAGCGACGATAGTCCAACCAAGGAGGTCTTCTGGCTGCATGTGATCTCCGACCGAACCAGGCAGGACGCGATCGACTGGGTGAAGCATCTGGCATCACAGGATCCCAGCCTGGCTCGCATTCTTACCCCGCGAAATCGCGAGGTATTCGGCGCGGCCTTTCGTCCGGCGCCCGTGGTGGGTGATGTGTCGGTGTGGATCGAGCTGTTGCACGGACACGACAACGGATGCTGGCGCTCGGACCTGCTGGTGTTCGCTCAGGATGGCCTCGTGATCCTGCTGGCGAACGGGATTGAGATCACGCGGGAGATTGACAGCGTGGCGCACCAAGCTGCCCGCGGAGCGGCCCTGTGCAGCGAACCGGAAGCGGTGGCTCCGCTGACAGACTTGAACTCGATCGCGCGTGTGATCTCGGAGCGTTTGTACTCGTTGTACTCGGACGACTGAGAGGACCCGTGTACAGATCGTTAACCTGTAGTGCCAGAGTCGATAGGCTGGCGCCTAGCGGCAGATTCGATCAGAAGAGAGAAACGTTGTGGAGGTGAGCGGGGGCGTGCGTCGGGTCAAGAGCATTGAGCGCCGGGAAGCGATACGTGCCGTGTGCTGGGCGGCTCTCGCCGTCGGCGTGGTCGCGATCGTCCTGCGGCAGACGTTCGCCCTCGCCCCGATTGTCTTCGCGCCGATCAGCGGTGTGGCGGTGGTGGCTGCGTTCGTGCTGGCTCGTGGCTGGCGGGACTGGGGGATCCTGGTTGCGTACGTCGTGGCGATGGCATTCTTCATTCAACTGCGCGACGCAGCCGACGAGACGGGACTGCGTACGCTGACCGGCTACGTGCTCGATTGGGAACTCTGGATGTTCGCAGGGATTACGCCATCGGCGTGGCTACAGTCACGTATTGGTGGAGCGGAATCCGCTCCCGGATTGGCCGCGTATTTCTCGGCAATTGTGCACTGGACCTGGTTCGTGTTCCCACACGCGGCGGTGATCGGCGCGTGGCTGTTCGTACGACGCTTCGCCTGGCGTGTAACGATTATCGTCGCATTGACCTTCTACCTGGGTCTGGTGCTGTACTTCACGGTTCCTACGGCTCCGCCCTGGATGGCGGCGCAGCAAGGGTTGCTGGAGGGCGTTGCACGTGGCATGAACAGTGTCGGGCCGGCACTTCTGGGGGCTGACTTCTACGCCTGGGCATTCGAGGCGATGGCGGAGCCGAACCCCACCGCGGCGATGCCGTCGCTGCACTTCGCCGCTTCGTTTGTCGTGGTCGGAGTCGGGATCGTGCTGCGCTCACGAATGGTGATCGGCGCGGCGATTCTTTACTCAATGGCGCTGACTTTCGCTCTGGTCTACCTCGGCGAGCACTACATCGCGGACATCCTGGCCGGCGGTGCGGTCGCGTTCATCGCGTTCGGTGCGGTTGAGGGAGGCCGAATCGCGCGGCTGCAACTGCAACTCCGGCAGGCGCAACTGGACGCTCGACGCCAGCGGGTCGCCAACTGGCTGCGTGAGGCGCTGCGATTGCCGCCGACCCGAATGCCAGCCCGCTAGCCTCCGCTCAAGTTCTGGCGGAGACGGGGGATGTCCGTACGGGTTCCGAGCTGGGCAACAGGTTCGGCCGCGCGTCTGGCGCTGGGTCTCGGCGGCAGTTCCGCGTTCCTGGTGTTGTTTCTGCGCAACGCCGACTTCCAACAGGTCGGACGCGCCTTTACCGAGGTATCGGCGTGGTGGATCGGGCCTGCGCTGGTGGTCTATTTCGCGGGCATTGCGGCCCGCGCGTGGCGATGGCACTGGCTGTTGCTGCACATCCAGAGCATCCCCTGGTGGCGGTTGTTCCCGATTGTCGCTATCGGGTTCGGTGTCAACAACGTCCTCCCGCTGCGAGCGGGTGAACTGGTCCGCGCGCACGTGCTCTACCAGCGCCACGACATCTCGCGGCTGTCGGGCCTGTCGAGCATCTTCATGACTCGTGTGTACGACGGCCTGATGCTGACGTTCTTTCTGGTGATCGGCGTGATTGCCAGCCTCGTCGGCTTTGAGGGGATGAACGACGCGGGCGATGAGCTGACAGCGGCGATGGCGTTCCTGGTGTTCGGCATCACCGGCGCGTTCCTCGTGTTCGGCGCAATTGCCAGACGGCCCGAGGAGGCGCAGCGAATCATCGGAAGGCTCTTGAGTCGTCTCCCGGGACAAGCCGAACGCGAATGGACCTGGTTGCCACCACTGATCACGGGGATGTCCGCGCAGGGCAATCGTCGGCAGGTGATCGGCGCGCTGGTCGCCAGCCTGATCGCCTGGGCGCTCGAGGCGCTGATGTACTGGATGGTCGGTCAGGCGTTCAATCTCGGCCTGCCTTTCCCCGTCTATCTGCTGGTCGCAGCGGCAGCGAACCTGTTGATTACGGCCCCCTCAACCGCTGGAGGGGTCGGGCCGTTCGAGTGGGCGACCAAGGCGACGCTCCTGATCTGGTTGCCGACGTTGGGCATGTTGGGCGCGCAGGACGCGGAGTCCACGGCCGTGGCGTTCGCGGCGATTCTGCACGGCCTGGTGATCATCCCGATATCCCTCGTTGGCCTGATCTTTCTGTGGATCTTCCAGGTCGCTCCGCAGCGCCGACTGTTGCAGACCGAGTCCTAGCCTGAGCGGTGTTGCCGTTTGTGAGTGAAGGGACGTTGCGATGACGACGCTTGATGGTCCGCTGGACGGAATCCGGGTGGTCGATCTGTCGGCGCTGGCGCCGGGTCCGTACTGCTCGATGTTGCTGGCCGACATGGGCGCTGAGGTGATTTTGGTCGAGCAGGCGGGGAGGCCCCGTGGGCGCCGCGATGTCGCGCGCGATCCGAACGAGGAACGCAGGCGCTATTCGTCCTACGCGCTGGGACGGGGCAAACGATCGATCGGTCTCAACCTGAAGAGCGACGAGGCTCGGGAGATCTTCTATCGGTTGTCCGACGACGCCGATGTGGTCCTGGAAGGTTTCCGCCCGGGAGTCGTCAAGCGGCTGGGCGTTGATTGGGAGACGCTCTCGGCCCGTAACCCGCGTCTGGTCTACTGCTCGCTATCGGGCTTCGGTCAGACCGGACCGTATGCGGCACATGTCGGACACGACATCAACTACATCGCGACGGCCGGCGCGTTGGGCATGATTGGCGACTACGCGACGGGGGGTCGACCTGCGATTCCTGTCAATATCATTGCCGACTTCGCTGGCGGCGGACTGATGGCTGCGTTCGCGATTGTCTGCGCGCTGCAGGCTCGTGAGCGCAGCAGCGAGGGACAGTACATCGATCTGGGCATGTCGGACGGTGCCTTGTCCTTGATTACGTCGGCCCTGGCCGGCTATGAAGGCGCCGGGGCCGACATGAGACCCGCGCAGCATGTGCTCAACGGGGGTGAACCGCACTACCAGGTCTACGAGACGTCGGACGGCCGCTGGTTCTCGGTTGGTTCGATGGAGCCCTACTTCTACGCGAATCTGTGCCGGGCGTTGGAGTTGGAACAGTACATCGATGACCAGGGAACATCGGACCCGGAACGACGCGAGGAGATTCGCGCCGCGATTGCACGCGCCTTCAAGACGCGCTCGGCTGACGAGTGGCACCAGATTCTGAACAATCTGGATGTGTGCGCCAAGCCGGTGCTGACGCTCGAGGAAGCACTGCGTGACGAGCACAACGTTGCGCGAGAGATGGTCGTCGAAGTGGCGACGCCGGACGGTGGCACGATGAGGCAGGCGGGTGTGGCACCGAAGCTGTCGAGGACACCGGGGCGGATTCGGGGCGGAGCACCGACTCGCGGCCAAGACACGGAGAATCTGTTGTCGGCCATGGGGTTCGATGCCGATGCGGTGGCGTCGTTGCGGGAGCGCGAGATCGTCGGCTGAGGCATCCGACAGCTACAAAGGCGCAACGTCCTCGTGGTTGCGGTGCCAGCCGATCCAGAAGAGGCTGCCTGCGACTACGAGCAGTCCGAAGGCGAATCCGAAGCCGGCACGGAACTCGAAGACGTCAACCAATGCCGACGAGGCGCCGAGCACGATGATGAACATCACTGCGGTGCAGACTGAGAGGATGGAGAGTACCGTCGCGCGCTGGTCTGAAGGGATGCGCCGATTGATGTAGCCGCCGACGAGCGGCTCGGCAGCCGCGGTGGCGGTGGCGAGTAAGGCGAGCGACGCCACCAGGGCGAGGTGATCGGCCGCCAGCAGGGGGATGAAGACGAAGATTCCGGTGATCATCACCGCAGGCAGCGCTCGGCGCTCTCCGAGGCGCGCGGCGATCGGCGAGGCGATCAGCGCGCCGAGCATGAGGCCGAGGAACGACGGCAAAATCAGCGCGGAGTAGGTCAGCCCCTCGGCGAGGGTTTGGGCAGGATCCACCCCGTGGGAGCGAATGAATGGCTGGATGAAGAAATCGGGCAGTTCCAGCGTGGCGAGCAAGACGCCTCCGAAGAGGATGGCCCAGATCACAGGGCGCGTTCCGAGGGCTATGCGCACCCCTTCCCGAATCTCACTGAAGACAGCGGTACCTGCGTGCGCGGGCGCCGAGTGGCCGCCGGCCCGGTCGATGTCTGACTCGCGGCGAGGCGGCTCACGCAGCGCGAGAGCGATCAGGCCTGCGAGTCCCATGCCGGCAGCGCTGATGACCATGACCGTGCGAAAGTCCAGGACCGAGACCAGGGGCCCAGCGAAGATCGTGGCGGCGAGAAGCGACGCGGTCGCGACGGCGCTGGCGCGGCCCGCGTGGTGCTCGTAGTCGTCAGTGCGCCTGAGTTGTCTGAGGCTGTCGAAGAGCAGCGCTTGATCAGAGCCGGACATGAGCGTGCGCGTGATGGCCATGGACATGTGGCCGAGGATCAGCGCCGGGAAGTTGAGCGTGGCGAAGAGCACGGTCGCGCCGGCGAATCCGAGCGCGCCAATGCTCAGCGAGGTTCGTCGGCCGAAGCGATCGGCGATTGCCCCGGTCGGTATCTCGGCGAGGATGGTGGCGATGCCGAAGAGGACCTCCATTAGGCCGATCTGGACGTATGAGAGGCCGTGCTGGGATTGCAGGAAGATGAACCAGATCGGCAACCAGAAGTGGAAGCCTCGGACGAACTGGAAGAGGTAGTAGATGGGGAGATTGCGCGCGAAGCCGCCGGCGGACGCCGAGTCAGGCGGCGTCGAGCCGTTCATGAGCGATCGTGCTGGGTGCGCACTGTGTTGGGCGTTGCCTTGTCGGGCGTCGGCGTGTCGGCCTTGCCGTTGGCGTACACGCCGTTCGTGTGAACGCCGATGGTGGTTCCGTCGGGTGTGGGTGCGATCGCCTGCGGCGCGTGTCGCAGGCTGATGCGACGCAGCGCATCGGTCTGCTCACGGCGATGCGATCGGCGCCAGAACAGGAGGAAGACGACGCCGACCGAGAGCACGACGCCGACCGAGAGCCCGTAGGCGAAGCGGAAGTCGATGCTGTCGGCCGAGGCCGAGATCAGGGGGACGATCAGCGCCATTTGAGCTGCCATGATCAACTCAAAGATCGAGAGCACGGTGGCCCGCTGATCGGAACGAATGCGGCGGTTGATGTATCCGGTGGCAATCGGTCGGATCGCGGCGTGGATTCCACCGAGGATCGCGATCGGAGCGACGATGCTGACGTGATCGAAGAGCAGCAGCGGGATGAACAAGAAGGCTCCACCGAACATCAGCAGGGGGATCGCCCGACGTTCGCCGACGCGGGCGACGAACGGCGCGGCGAGCAATGAACCGATCGACATCGCGGCAAAGCCGGGCACGATCAGCGCGCTCCAGGTCGCCCCGTCGAGTAGACCGCCGGACGGGCTCAGGCCGTGGCTGCGGAGGAAAGGTTGGACGAAGAAGTTGGGCATCTCATAGGCGACCGTCACGATGCCGGCGAGCAGGATGATCCAGAGGATCGGCCGCTGGCGCAAGACGATGCGGAAGCCCTCGAAGATGTTGCTGATCACGCCCTGGGGCGAGCGGTTGTCGGCCGCGGCATCGGCGGCGGAGATCGGTGCGGCGTGGAGACCATCGGCTTCAAACTCTGCCTCGGATCGCGGCGGTTCACGTAGCAGGAGCGCGACGAGTCCGGCGGCGGCCATCGTGCCGGCCCCAATCAGGAAGACGGTTTCCAGACTCCAGAGTCCGGCCATTGGTCCACCGAAGAGCGCCGCGGCCAGCAGGGCGCCAGTCATCAGCGCTTCGGAGCGCCCCATGTGTTTCTCGTACTCGCGCGTGCGACCGAGGACTCGCAGGCTGTCGAACAGGAGGGCATGGCCTGAGCCCGAGTACAACGTCATCGAGACCGCCATGATCACATAGCTGATCGCGAGTCCGACGAAGCCGTCGGCGAGCACAAAGAAGATCGTCCCCCCTGTGAAGAGGAACCCCCCCAGCGCCAACGATGTGCGGCGGCCCCAGCGGTCGGCGATCGCGCCTGTGGGTACCTCGAACAGCATCATCGAGACCCAGAAGACGGCCTCCATCAGGCCGACCTGGGTAAGCGACAGGCCTCGCTCATCCTGCAGGAAGATGATCCAGACGGGCACCCAGATCAGGAATCCAGTGGCGAACTGGAACAGGTAGTAGATCGGTATGTTGCGCGCGTAGCGTTCAGGGCGAGACATGAAACCTGGCGTCTGACGGAGATGGGGCGGGCGGCGAGACCGACAACGCAGTCAATCCTACGGAACCACGGTGACAGACGGCTCCCCGATCAATCGAGGTTCTGCACATTGCGGTACAGAGGCGCGCCGTCCCCGTTCTGTCCATTGCGGGAGGTCGGGTGCGGTCGTTGCAGGGCCTGCGGCTTCGTCACCGAAATCGACCAGCGGCGGATGCGTTCAGTCTGATCGCGGCGATGCGCGATGTGCCATAGCAGCCACAGACCAGAGCCCAGGGTCACTGCCGCCGCAAGCGCGATACCGAACGCGGCCGGGAACGAGATCAGGTCGGCCGCCGGCAGGATTGCAACCACCGCCACGCTCATCGCGCCGCCATGAACCAACGAGAAGATCGACAGCACCGTGGCGCGCTGATTGGAGGTGATGCGGCGGTTGATGTAGCCATTCGTGATTGGTCGGATGGCGGCCTGAGCGATGCTGACCATGAAGATCGCTCCCAAGAGACCGAGGTGGTTCCAGATTGCCAGCGGGATCAGAAAGACTGCGCCGAACACGAGGATGGCAGGAAACGATCGTCGCTCGCCCAGTCTGCCGATCAGCCGCGCGGCAACGACCATTCCTAGCACTGTCCCGATCTGGCCGGGAATCAACAGTGCAGACCAGATGAACCCGTCGGCGACACCGTCGAGTGGGTTGAGTCCGTGCTGCGCAACGTAGGGCTGAGCCATGAAGTGGGGTAGGCCGAAGAGGGTCATCGTGATCGCCGCAAAGGGGACCAGGTAACGAATCGGCCGGTTGCGCCAGACGATCCCGAATCCGCGGGTCATTTCCTGGAGAATCGGCACGCCGCTGGCCTCGTGCGTTGCGATGTCCGACGCCGTGTGCCGCACATTGGCCGGCGCGGCGTGGAGAGGATCCGGCGGGAAGTCGGACTCACGGCGCGGTGGTTCGCGCAGCAGCATCGCGGCAACAGAGGAGGCAAGGAAGACAGCGGACGAGATGAGGATCGCGGTGGTGTAGCCCAACAGATAGGCGGCTGGCCCGCCGACGGCGGTGGCGAGCACCATCGCCGCGAAGAACAGGCCGTGGGCTCGGCCAGCGTGGTGCTCGTACTCCCCGGTGCGCCCTAACACCCGCAATGTGTCGTAGAGCAGTGCGTCGCCGGCGCCTGAGTACAGGGTCATTCCGATGCCCATGACGAGGTAGGAACCGAGCAGGAGCGAGAACCCGTCGGCGAGAGCGAAAATCACGGTTGAGATGGCAAACATGATCGCGCCGAGGGCGAGCGAGATTCGCCGACCAAAGCGATCAGCGATCGCGCCGGTCGGAACCTCGGCGATGATCACTGTGAGCCAGAAGAACGATTCAATGACGCCGACCTCAGTCAGCGAGAGGCCGCGTCCGTCCATGAGGTAGATGATCCAGACCGGCAGGAAGATCATGAAGCCGGTCGAAGCCATGAACAGGTAGTAGACGCGAATGTTGCGTCGGTAGGGGCGTGGATTGAGTGCGGTCGCTGTGCGAACAAGTTCGGACATACGAAGCAAAGGTACGGTTGATGGCCCGCTGTTGTCAGCGTCCTGGGTGACTCAGCCCCAGTGGTTTGCGGCGAATCTGGTTCCAGGATCGGGGTAGACGCGCGTCCGTTGAGCGCAGCTTGGTCGCGACGACGATGTCTTGAGGAGGATCGAGCATTGTTAGCTCAGCGCCTAACTCCGTGGCGACGACGCTCAGTTCGTCGAGCGGCTGCTCACCGATTGCCCCGGTCCAGAGCATTGCGATACCGCCAATGTGCAAGAACGGAATCAGCAGTTCCATCGCGATCGGCGGTGGAGCGGCCGCTCGCGTTACCGCCAGCGAGAAGTGGTCGCGAAGCTGAGTGTGTGCCGCTTGCTCGGCACGCTGGTTGACGATCTCGATTTGGACATCCTCCAACCGATCCACTGCCGCCGTGAGGAACTGCGCGGCGCCCTGGCGGGAATCAAGCAACGTGGCTGGGCGTTGGGGTTCGCAAAGCGCAATCGGCAGGCCGGGTGCCCCGTTACCGCTGCCGATGTCGATCATCGGACCATGAGGTACCGGCAGGTCAGCATGGATCAATCGGTGACGACCCGACAATGGCTCGATAATGTGTTTGGCGATAGCCGCCTGCGGAGTGCGAGCGGACGTCAGGTTGCGGGGCTGGTCGAGCAGCGCATCGAGCCAGAGGGCGAGTTGTCGGGCGATCGACGGGTTGAGATTCGCTACATAACCCAGCCCGGCCTGCTCTAGCTCGCGGGCAATTCGTTCGGGGTCTATCAGGTCTGACATCGGCAGGAGGGTTAGGATAGGGGTGTTGGAGCTGAGCGACGCTCTGCTCATCCCGCGTGTCAGGCGCGGGAGACGACTGGCACGACTCGATCGCTGTTCGAGTGTTGGAGATGACGCATGACCTTCTTTGACGACGATCAGACAGCGGAGGCGCTGGAGGGAGCACTCGACGACGTGGTGGAGGGCGAAGCCGAGATCTTCGATGAGCCGGTGGGCACCGCCGTCGCGACCGCCCCCGAGCAGCCTGCGGCTGCGGTCACGCTTGATACGGCAGTCATGGAGTACTTCGCCTGGGAGGAAGAGCGAGAGGCCAAGCGCTCGCGGCGCAAGGGAGCCAACGCAACAAGCGCGAAGCGGGGTGCATTTGTACTCGACGAGCCTGCGCGCGAGGCGGTGACGCGGTTCCTCTGGCATTTCGGCCCGAGCACGCCGATCTCCGATCTCTCGCCCAAGACGATGGAGGGATTCCAGGAGACGATTGGCACCAACACCATGGACCTCGCGGCGCGGCTGCAGCCGGTCAAGGAGTTCTTGCGTTATTGCTGGAAGCAGGGTTACACGGTCACGGTCGACACGAGCGGTCAGACGACGACCCAGAACCTGGGTAACTTCCTGCGAATCAAGCGGGCGACCAACGTGGTCAGGGATACGTCGCGGTTCCAGCACGAACAGGCGCAGACGTTTGAGATGACTGCCGATGGCCTGCAGTTGCTCCACGATGAGCTGGGCCAGCTTGTCGCGGAGATGCCCGAGGCCGTGCAGGCCGTCGCAGCGGCACGGGAGGATAAGGACATTCGCGAGAATGCCCCGCTCGAAGCGGCTCGCGAGCACCAGGAGCGACTCAAGTCTCGCATCGACGAGCTTGAGTACCAGATAGCGCATGCGGTCGTCAGGGACGAGCAAGCGACGGGACGGGCGAAGCTCGGTAGCCGAGTGTCGGTCGTCGAGGTCGACGATACCGGGAACATCCTCGGAGACGCCAAAGAGTACACTCTCGTGGGAACCACGGAAGCAAATGCGGCGGCACGGCGAATCTCGGTCGAGAGTCCGCTGGGTCGCGGATTGCTCGATCAGCCTGCCGACCGGCAGATTGAAATCCAGGCGCCCAGCGGTCGCAAACGGTTCCGCCTGCTCGCTGTCTTGGGCTAGCCGTTCGCGGCCGGCCGACAATCAGAGCGAGACAACACACGAGCGAGATGCAGCGCGACCTGCGCGCACCGGGTTGTGCCGATCGTCGATGTCTTGAGCGTGCGCACTGGGAAAGTGATGCCGATGTCAGACATCCCGACCATTGAGTTCACGATCACCAACGCCAACCTCGATACGGGCCTACGGGGCTATCCGGTCGGTACCTGCGAGACGAGTTACGTCGATCCGCAGGAGGGCGTTTCCTACGTCGGCTACCCGATCGCCGAGCTGGCCTTTCTGCCGGCAGAGGACATCATCCATCTGCTGTTCAACAAGTCGCTGCCGACCGACGCGGAGCGCCAGGCGGTGCACGAGGACATCGCCGAACGCTCGGAGGTGTCCGAGGAGGCGCTCACCGCGATATCGGCTATGCCGATGTCGGGTCACCCGATGGACCTGTTCTGCGCTGCGATACAGATCCTGGGCATGACCGGCAAAACGGACGACTACTACGAAGACGCTCTCAATCTCGTGGCTCGGATCCCGACCGCACTCGCGGCCATCTTCCGGCTGCGCGAGGGCTGGGGCGACCTGATTCCGTCCGAGCCGGCGCGCGGCTATGTCAACAACTTCGTGCACATGCTGAGCATGCCCGGCGGCGACGAGGAAGCGCTGACGCGTCTGCTGTCGGTCTACTACAACCTCCACGCCGACCACGGCGGGGGCAACCTCTCGACGTTCACGGGTCGCGCTGTCGCTTCCGGTCTGGCAGACATGTATCGCTCGATGGCGTCGGGCATGAACGCCCTCGCCGGGCCACGACACGGCATGGCCAACCAGGACGCGTTCAAGATGGTGCACGAGGTCAACACGACGGACACCGCCGAAGCGACCGAGATCCTGCGCAAGCGCCTGGCCGATGGTGGCCTGATCTTCGGATTCGGTCACGCGGTCCTGCGCCAGGAGGATCCAAGGGCCAAGGTACAGCTGCGGGTCGGCGAGGAGCTTTGCCCTGACGATCACTGGTTCAACGTGGTCAAGGCCGTGCGCGAGGCCGGCATCACCGTGCTGAAGGAGAATCCCAAGGTCTCCAACCCATACCCGAACGTCGACCTGATCTCCGGCAGCCTCGTCAATGCGCTCGGTTTCACCGATCCCGACTACTACACGACGCTGTTCGGCTGGTCGCGAATTGCCGGTATCGGCGCTCAGATTGTCGACGAGCGGCTCCGCGCCCGAGGGGGCCGCGGCGTGGCCATCTATCGCCCTCGATACATCCCGGTCAACCAGGCGGCGCGTTCGGTCTCCGGCTAGCAGCCTCTAGGCGAGTGCTGTGGACTCGACCGAGTCGGGGGATAGCCACTGTCGCAGGGCTGGGTTAGGATCGGAGATCGACCGCAACTCCCTCAGGGAGCGGCTGAGCGAGAGGCGAACATAGGCCTATGCCCACGCTGGAATCGGCGAGGCAGAAGCGCGGGAGCGTCCTTCAGCAGATCGCTGAAGCGTCGTACGGCTATCCGAACGACGAGTTCCCCGATCGCGAAGCCACGACGAATTTCCCGCAGGAGCAGATGGGGGTGCGGGTCAGGTCGGGGGGCTGGCTGTATCCCGACATCGTTGTCACGGATGAACCAGGCCATTTCATCGCCATTGCAGCCGATCTCGCCCTGACACACGAGGTCAACATCGACACCGCCGTCGAACGTTGGAGGCCGCTGGCGCAGGCGGCGCCGCTGATTCTCTATGTCCCAATGGGACAGAGCGGTCGGGCGATTCGGCTGTGCCGGATGAACGGGATCAAGCTGCACAAGCTGATTGCCTACCGGCAGCGGCCGGCCGGGTTCGGCATCGACCTGCAAGAGGCCTACAGCGGACCCGACCTGTTCAAACCGATTGCTTCACTGCTGCCGCCGGCCCTGCGCCCGATGGCCTATCGCAATGAGCGCAAAGCGGTGGCGGACTCATATCTGAACCCCTTCCCGGCATCGCGCAGCGGCGATGTGCCGGCCATCGCGGCCCCGGCTGAGCAACCGGCGGCGACGCTGGCGCTGGCTTCGGGCCTCGAAGACGAGCACGGACACGGTGAGCATGACTCGCCGGAGACGCACCTGCCGCCGCCCAGCCTGGCGCCGATCCTGTTTGCGCTGGGGCTGATTGTGATGGCAGCCGGCGCTATCTTCGTGGGCGAGGTGCTGAGCGTGGGCATTACGCTCATCGTGCTTGGCGCCGTGCGCTGGTTCCTGGAGGACATGGGCTATTTCGAGGCGGGTGGGCCGGCGGAGTTCCGTCAGCATCCGCTGCCGGTCATGCCGGAATCGTCGCCACCGCCCGGCGTCCACATGCCGCCGCCGAGCGTATCGCCGCTGATCTTCGCTGCAGGGCTCATCATCACGGCGGCCGGAGCGGTGTTCGTTGATCAGGTGTTGGGAGCAGGGATCACGCTGATCGTGTTCGGCGGCGTTGGTTGGTTCCTTGAGGACATCAAGGATTTCGAAGCGCCCGCCCATGATGAGCATCACGACGAACATGCCTCCGATGCGCCGCTGATGCACGGCGCGGACGGCTCCGAACAAGGCGCCGGGTAGGGGTAGTGAACAGTCATGACTAGCGGGTTGAGCACTGGGAGCGAAGGGAGCGTGGCGTGAGCGCGTACCGACGGTTGTGGCGAACTCGGATCGGGCGACTCACGCTGGTCATTGGCGCTATGGTGCTGGCGCTGTTCGCACTCACCGGTTTGGTCAGCGCCCAGGTCGCGCTTCCCGAGGCGGTGACCGAGCAGGGTGATTCTATTCGCGCGCTGTACTTTGTCGTCCTCGCAATCGGCGTCGTCGTGTTTGTCATCGTCGAGGCGATGATCCTCTGGGTCGTCTTCCGCTACAAGCGCAAGTCGGACGACGAGCTGCCGACGCAGGTCGCGCACAACACCACCGCCGAGGTCCTCTGGACCGGTATTCCGCTCGTCATCGTTGTCGTCCTGTTCTTCGTCTCGTTCTTCGTTCTCCAGGACATCCAGGCCGCGGCCGATCAGGACGAGGATGTCACGATTGTCGATGTGCAGGGTCGGCAATGGGCGTGGGCGTTCAACTATGCCGTGCCGCTGGGCA
The DNA here is from genome assembly GCA_965208665.1 of Dehalococcoidia bacterium. Lineage (GTDB taxonomy): Bacteria > Chloroflexota > Dehalococcoidia > Bin125 > Bin125 > Bin125. The sequence continues at coordinate 916,481 of CBDBPH010000001.1, read as the reverse complement.
CCGAGTTGGCCGAGAGCATTTCCAACAACCCCGACGACACGGAGATCCACCTTGAGGATCCATCACTGGTTGTGCCGTTCATGACCATCAAGCTCGGCATTGAACACATGCGCGTGGTGGCTCGCACAGGCGACGTGGTGACTGTCGATCGTGCTGTCAATGGCACCGTGCCGATCCGCCACGCGGCCGGATCGCAAGTCATGCGCGTGTTCAACGGGACAGACACCGTTGCCGAAGGCCGACTCCAGGCCGCCGACAACACGCCGATCGTGACGGTGCCGACCGGTCAGATGATCCGCTTCAACATCGCCTCGGCCGACGTGCTGCACGCCTTCTACACTCCGCAGTTCCTGACCAAGCTCGACGCCGTGCCTGGGCGCGTGCAGACGCTCTGGGTGCGGATCACCGACTCCGGTGACTTCATGAGCCAGTGCGCGGAGTTTTGCGGCCGCGACCATGCTCGCATGATTTACACGGTCCGCGCCCTGCCACAGGGTGAGTACGACGCCTGGTTTGAAGAGAAGGCCGGCAGTGCTCCTGAGCCGGTCGAAGGCGACTTCGGCGGCGAGGAAGAAGTCGAGCAGGAAGAGGGAGCCATTGGCAATCCGGCCAACGGTCAGAACCTGTTCTTCTCACTGGGCTGCAACGTCTGCCATGGCGACCAGGGCGAGGGTCTGGTCGGTCCGACCATCGCCATGACCATCGTCCCACTGGATCGTGTGGTCGAGCAGTACCGCGAGCCGCTAGAGGCGATGACCGAGTTCCCGCCCGACCAGGTCTCGGACGAGGAGATTGCCGACATCTACGCCTGGCTGCAATCGGTCCCACGGCCGCCCGAGGCTGACATCATTCCAAGCAAACTGGCTGAACTGATAGAGGCCGGCGGCTAGCCCCGCCCGCGTCGCGGCGACGAGTAGGCGACTTCGCAGAGGGAGGCGAAAAGATGGCGACACTGGCGGGGGCACAGACCAGCACATATGCCGGGGCGACGGTCTGGCGTGTGATCCTCGAGTGGCTGACCACGGTCGACCACAAGAAGATCGGCATCATGTACCTCTGGACGGCCGGGGCGTTCGGCCTCGTAGGCATGGCATTCTCCCTTGTCATGCGCACCGAGCTCGCCCAAACCGGCACGATCATCTCCGCGGAAACCTACAACTCGATCTTCACGATGCACGGCAGCGTGATGATCTTCCTCTTCCTGCTGCCAATCGGCGCGGCGTTCATGAACTACTCGATGCCGCTGCAAATCGGCGCGCTCGACATGGCATTCCCGCGGATCAACGCGCTCTCGTTCTGGATTTTCCTCTTCGGCGGCGTTCTGCTGACGCTCAGTTTCGCCGCGGAAGGCGGCACCGCGTCGGCCGGCTGGACCGCCTACCCGCCGGTCACGCTTGACACGGGCAACAACGCCGAACCTCCGGGCGCCGGGATGGACATGTGGTTGGTTGGTGTCATCCTGTTGGGCCAGGCGTCGATTTTCGGATCGGTCAATTTCTTAGTCACAATCTTCAAGATGCGTGCGCCCGGCATGACGATGTGGCGTCTGCCGCTGTTTACCTGGACGACGCTCGTCACGGGTCTGCTGATCCTGCTCTCGACCCCAGTGCTGGCTGCCGCGCTGGTGCTCGGCTTCATCGACCGCAACGGCGCCGGCGGGGCGTTCTTCGACCCGGCCGCCGGAGGTCAGCCGTTGCTCTGGCAGAATCTGTTCTGGTTCTATTCGCATCCGGCCGTGTACATCATGATCTTGCCGGCGATGGGCATCGTCTCCGATGTGTTCGGGGTGTTCACTCGACGCCCGGTGTTCGGCTATCGCTCGATGGTCCTGGCGCTGATCGCAATCGGTCTGTTGGGCTTCATCGTGTGGGCGCATCACATGTTCACGACCGGCGGCGTCTTCCTGCCCTTCTTCATGGGCGCGACGTTCCTGATCGCGGTGCCGACCGGGGTCAAGATGTTCAACTGGATCACGACGATGTGGCGCGGCTCGAACATCTTCCCCACGGCGATGTTGTTCAGCGTCGGCTTCCTGATGCTCTTCCTGATCGGTGGGATCACCGGCGTGTTCCACGCCGCCGTGCCGGTTGACTTCGCCCTGCATGACACTTACTTCGTGGTCGGGCATTTCCACTACACGATGTCGATTGCGGCGACCTTCGGGTTCCTGGCCGGTTGCTACTACTGGTTCCCGAAGATGTTCGGCAAGTTCATGAACGAAGGCCTGGGCAAGATGCACTTCTGGCTGGTGTTCATCGGCGTGAACCTGATCTTCTTCACTCAGCTGCTGCTCGGTCTCGACGGTATGCCCCGCCGGATCAATGACTACGTCGACAACCCGGGTTGGGAACTGATGAACATGCTGACCACAATCGGCGCGTTCGTCTCGGCCGCCGGGATGATGGTGTTCCTCTACAACGTCTTCTACTCGCTCAAGTGGGGCGAGCGGGCCGGGTCCGACCCGTGGGAAGGCACAACGCTCGAGTGGGCAACGACCTCACCGCCGCCGGCGCACAACTTCGACTCGCTGCCGGAGATTCGGTCGGAGCGGCCGCTGTTTGACCTGCGCTTCGGTGAGCGTCTGCAGGACGACCCGCACTACCACGTCAACAACGGCCACAACGGCAATGGCAGTGGGAGCGGCGCCAAGGCGCCCACCACGTCTGCGCGGGAGGAGGGCTAGCCATGGCAGCCGGAGCCGTCCCGCACAAGCGCGTTCATCCGGTCCGGAGCTTCCTCGTCGGCGACGAGCCGATGACGACCGGCCTGTGGGGCATCATCTTCTTCATCTTCTCCGAGATCATGTTCTTTGCCGGACTGATCGCGGCGATGCTCGCCCTGCACAGCGACACGCTCCTTTGGGAGCCGACCAACGGGGCTCACCGCGTCGAAGGTGATCACGTCCTGCCGATTTTGTTCACGGTGCTCCTGGTCTCAACCAGTATCCCAATGCAGTTCGCGGCCTTCGCGATTCGCAAAGGCAACCGCAAGGCGATGCTGATCAACATGGCGATCGTGCTGGTGGTGGGCACAGCGTTCATCATCAATCAGTACTTCGAGTGGAGCCATGCCGGCTTCGGCATCTCGGACGGGCCGTACGCGGCAACGTTCTACACGCTGACCGGCTTCCATGGCGCTCACGTGATCGGCGGGTTGGTCTTCATTTTCGCCCAATGGTTGCGCGGATTGCTTGGACACTTCGACGCCAAACGCAACACCGCGATTGAGGCGGCGACGCTCTATTGGCACTTCGTGGGATTCGTGTGGTTGCTGGTGATTTTCCCGCTCGTCTTCTTCCTCAGCTGACGCGGACCGGCCTGTGACGAAGAGACCGCGAGCGCTGATGGCGCTGGTCGCGGCAATCGGCACGCTTGCCGCTGCGTTTCTGCCGACCGTGTCGTCGGCGCATGACGGTCGTTACGCGGAATCGGGCGAGCTACTCAACGCGCTGCAGGTCTGGAGCGTCGACGCGCCGGGTCTCGCGATCGTGATCGTCGTCGGCGGCCTGTACGCGTGGGGCTACTACCGCCTGCGGCGCGATTCGCCCAACTTCCACTTTCCGCGTTGGCACGCCTGGTGCTTCTGGACCGGCTGGCTGGTCATGCTGCTCGGTCTGATGTCGCCGGTTGATACATACTCCGACGACCTGTTCTGGATGCACATGATCCAGCACGTGATGATCACGATGATCGTCGCGCCGCTGATGCTACTCGGGGCTCCGGCGACGCTGGCGTTGCGTGCCGCGTCGCCGCGCGTGCGGACGACCTATCTGATTCCATTCCTCAACTCCCGGCTCGTTCGCGCGCTGACGTGGCCGCCTTTGGCAATCATCATTTACATCGCGAGCGTCTGGAGCTGGCATTGGCCGGACGCGTACGACGCGGCGATCGCATCCGAAGCGGTTCACTTCGTCGAGCACGGGGTGTTCCTGCTCGGCGCGGTCTTGCTCTGGTGGCTGGTGATCGGCGTCGACGCGACGCGGCTGCGGCCGCACCACGTGTGGCGCTGCGCGTTGCTTGGAGTCGCGATCCTGCAGAACATCGGGCTCGGCCTGATTTTGATCAACGTCGGCGAACCGGTCTACGAAACCTATGCAACCGCCGCGGCGGTGAGAGAGTGGGGGCCGGACGCACTGCTTGATCAGCGAATCGGCGCGGGGATCATGTGGGTGCCGGGATCGATGATGTTCGCGCTCGCGATCATCGTCACGGTCTACTACTGGGCGGAGCGCGAGGGCTTCAAAGACCGTCGCAACGATGTCGTGCGCGACATGCAGATCCGCGTCCACGGAGAGATTCCGACGCTCGGTCCGCGGCCGGGGGAACAGTGAGCGAACATTCAGCGATCGCTACTGACAAACTTCGCCGACGTGGCAAGAAGTGAGAGACTAGAGGGCGCAACGCCGACTCGTGCCGGTCGGCAATCAGAGCGGGCTCAGATGGCATCGATGACCAGATTTCAGCGCGTCGGTTTCGGCCTCGTGATCGGTCTGCTCGTGCTGACCGCGCTGGGCGGGATCGTGCGTGTGACAGGTTCCGGTCTCGCCTGTCCGGATTGGCCGGGCTGTTACGGCGCCGTGATCCCGTCGGGCGACTTCGGCGAGTTCGCCCCGCACCAGGTCTGGCTGGAATGGACGCACCGGCTGGTCGCGGCGATCATGGGTCTGATCATCCTCGGCTACGCGGTCGCGGCGTGGCGTCGGTACCGGGATCGGATTCGGGTTTGGCTGCCCGCGGCGCTGGCGATACCGTTCCTTGCGCTTCAGGTCGTATTGGGCGGTCTGACCGTGACTGAACGCCTCGAGGAGCTGATCGTCACGTTGCACCTGGCGACGGCGATGCTGATCCTGATGCTGGTCGGCTTCTCCTGGCTGGGGACGTTCGACTGGCGCGCCGTGACAACGGAGGATGAAGCGCCGCTGGGCTCCAACTCTCCATCGCAGGCCCGAAACTACGCTCGTCTTGCGCTGGTCACTGCGATCCTGGTCTATGCCGTGGTTGTGGTTGGGTCGTACGTCACTCACGTCGGCGCGGGACCGGACGCTGGTGCGCATGTGGGACCGGGTGGCGCCGCGTGTGGCAACAACTGGCCGCTTTGCTACGGCGGCCTGTTTCCCGACGGCGAGTACGCTCAATGGAACATGGGGCATCGATTCCTGGTGTTGTTCGGTGGGGTGGCGCTGTTCGCGGCGTCGATGGGCGTGGTGATGCTCAGACCTCGAGCTCGCGGCCTGACCTTTATGGTCCACGGCGCGGCGACCTTGTACGTCGCACAGATATTCATCGGAGCGGCGATGATCTGGGTCAACTTCGATGCCTGGGCGCGGGCGCTGCACTTGTCGATGGGGTCGATTACCTGGCTGCTCGTATCCGGAGCAGCATTGGTCGCGCTCTATCGCGCCGGCGGTTTGCGTGCAGGAGGTCGAAGCAGCTCTGAGCTCACTCCGGTGGCCGTAGCTGGTGGCGGCACTTCGGTGGAGAGTGAGAGCAAGAGATGACTGATCGTCCGCTCACGCTCGAGCGTCCCGCCGCGCTACCGAGTTCGCGTCGCGCGTTCGACTTTGCGCGTGGCCTCTGGGGGTTGACCAAGCCCGGCATCATCGGTCTCCTGCTGGTGACGACCGTGCCGACGATGATCGTGGCGGCCGACGGTTGGCCGAAGGGCGATTTCGGCGATGGACTGGCACTGATTCTGCTGACATTGCTCGGCGGGATTCTGACCGCCGGGGGCGCGAACACGTTCAACCAATGGTTCGACCGCGACATCGACGCGATCATGGAGCGCACTGCCGATCGGCCGCTACCAGCCGGTGTTGTGAAGCCGTGGCATGCGCTGCTATGGGGCTTCCTGCTGGCGACACTTGGCGGGATTCAGCTGGCGCTCACGGTCAACCTCTTAGCCGCCCTGCTGGCGGAGGCTGCGGTCCTGTTCTACGTGTTCGTCTACACCATGTGGCTCAAGCGCTCGACAACCCAGAACATTGTGATCGGAGGAGCGGCAGGCTCGATTCCACCGCTGGTTGGCTGGGCTGCGGTGACCGGCGAGGTCACTTGGACGCCGTTCATCCTCTTTCTCGTGATTTTCATGTGGACGCCGCCGCACTTCTGGGCGCTGTCGCTGAAGTACCGCGACGACTATGCCAAGGCCAACGTGCCCATGCTGCCGGTCGTGTCGGGCGAGCGGGAGACGCGCAAGCAGCTCCTGATCTATTCGGTCGGGCTGGTCGCAGTGAGCCTGCTCGGACCGCTCGGAGGACATCTGAGTTGGTGTTACGAGACAACCTGCGCCATCTCGGGCGCGGTGTTCCTCTGGATTGCCTGGCAGGTCTGGCGCGAACAGGCACCGCCGATGCGGCTGTTCTTCGCCTCGATCGCCTATCTCTTCATCGTCTTCGCGGCGGTCGGGCTGGACGTTCTCGTCTAGCGCAGGACGGCGTCAATCGCGGCCTCAAGCTCCGAAGTCTTCACAACGATTTCGAATCGTGCGGCGATCCGGCCGTCAGCGTCAACAACGTACAGCTGCGGCTCCGCCTCGATCGACCACGCTTCGTTGGCAGGGTCAATCAACGCCTGAAGCTCGGCCGGTCTCGGGCGGCCGAACGGCTCCACGTGCAACACCGTGATCTTGCCTCGATTGTGGATGTCTTCCGCCTGTTCGACGGCGCGGGCGCAGGCGCGCCTGCCGGCGCAGCGTTCCGCCGAAGCCCAGACGATCAGGAACGGTTCACCTGCGGCGATCAGATCCGAGGCGGAACGCTCGTACATCCCGAGTGCTGAATCGGCAGGCTGGAGCATGCGCTCGAGTACCCCGTCCGTGGCGGTCGGCGTCCGTGCCGTTGGCGCGGGATCGTCGGGTTGGGGACCGCGAGCATCGTCGTCGACAAGGAAGGCGAGACGTGGCGTGCTCTCCGCTCGACCGTCGGCCAATTCGACAGTCACAGCGATGGCCCAGGTACCGGACGAACTGAAGGGGACTTCGGTGGCGATCAGATACTGAAATCCCTCAACGCTGGCGATTTGGAGTTGGCCTTCAGAGTGGAACTTGACCCCGCCCTCGGTCGGTTCGAAGTAGCGGATCCGGAACCGCGCACCGTCTTCAAACTCGGGTTGACGATCTTGTTCGAGCAGTGTCAAGACGAGTCGCGGGACGCCGACGAATACGTCGGAGGATTCGATGACCGGTACGAAGGCGGCCTCGGAGGCTGTGACGACGACGCGGTCCTCGGTGTTGCCGCACGCCGCGGTTGCGAGCGGGATGCTCATCAGGCCGATGAGGAGCAATGTGAGCCTGAACCGAGCCGCCATTGGTTCAGACCGCTCGCGGTGCGCGGCGCAGACCGATGACGAACAGGAGCACGGCCAGCAGACCGAGCACCAACCCGTCAATGAGCGGTCCGATTAATCCGTCCGGGGAGTCGGCGTACGAGGCGTAGTGGAGCAGATCGACCGCGTAAGTCAGAGGGTTCGCGTAGCCGATCGCTTCCAGCCAAGTCGGCACCTCGTCGAGCGGGAAGAACGCGCCGGAGAGGAAGAACAGGGGGAACAGGACAAGATTCATGATCAGGTGGAATCCCTGCATCGTTTTGATCTTCAATGCCAGCAGAAGGGACAGCCCGGAAAGCATGAAGTTCAGCGCCAGGATGGTGACGAACACGGTTGCCACGCCTCCCAGCCAGCCATATTGCCAGGACAGGTCGATCCCCGGAACAATCACCGCCAGCACCAGCACCACGAGGGCCTGGATCGTCCCGATGAGAATTGCGCCGAGCGACTTGCCGAACAGGATGGTCTGCGGACTGTGAGGCGAGGCGAGCATGGCGCGCAGAAGTCCGCTCTCACGATCGCGATAGAAGCCCGCACTGGAAAACGTGGAAGAGAACAGAGCGGTCATCGCGATCATGCCCGGTGCGAGAAACGATGTGTAGTCACCGTCGAGGATGCGGGGCGATGTGGGAGAGAGGCCGCTTGAGACGCCGGTGCCTAACAGCGCGAGCAACATAAGCGGGAACAGGAGCGACGAGTAGAGCTGCGACCTGGACCGCGCCACGGCGCGAAGGTCTCGGTTGAGGAGAGCCAGCGAGGCGTGGGCGAACTCGATCATGCCCGTTGCCTTGAGCCGTTCTCAATCGGGCGACCGACGATCTTGAACCACGCGTCGCGCAGACTCGACTCGCGGATGCGAATGCCCGTGACCTGCGACCCGTAGGTCACGAACAGGCGGGGAACAATCTCGGCCGAGTTGTCGACGGTGAGATGCAGTCCCTGATCCGTTCGCAGCACGTCGTCGACGCCGCTCCAGCGCTTCAGATCATCGAGGTCGGCGTCCCGTAGCTGAGGCCACTCGAGTTCCAGCGCGTCACTCCTCAAACCGGAGGTCAAACTCGCCGGCGTGTCCTCGGCGAGCACGCGTCCCTCATCGACGAACACCACACGATCGGCATTGTGCTCCGCCTCGACCGTGTCGTTGGAGCAAACGACGACCGCGGCGCCGTTGGCCGCGCGGTCGCGCAGCGTCTGCCAGATGGCCTGGCTCGAGTCCGGGTCGAGCGCGAGCGTCGGTTCGTCGAGCAGGAGCAGGTCAGGATCGTGGAGCAGCGCGCGGGCGATGTCGAGTCGACGGCGGAGGCCGCCGGACAGGGTCTCGCAGCGGTCGTTTGCGCGTTCGTCGATGTCCAGGGATTGGAGCAACTCCCGACAGCGCCGGGCGAGTTCATGTCCGCGCAGCCCGAAGAGGCGGCCGTGCAGTTGGAGCGTTTCCTGCAGCGTCATCAGGTCGTCGGTGCTGGGCTCTTGAAGCACCAGACCGATCCGGCGCCGGGCATACGGACCGTGCTGCTCGCCGAAGATCGCCACCTGTCCGTGCTGCGGTGCGACCTCACCGCTGAACATCTTGAGGATGGTTGACTTGCCGGCGCCGTTCGGACCGAGCAGGGTAACCGTGTCGCCGCGAGCGATGGACAGATCGATGTCCGTGACGCCGCGTCCGCCGGGCCAGACAAAGGACGCCCCGCTCAACTGAGCGGGAGTCTGGGGATCCGCTATGTCGGCCTCGGCGGGTGCCACGAGATTGAGTGTATCTGTGGTGCGATACGCTGCGATTCGTCGGCATATGCACTGCTGAGGAGGCCTTGTGCGACGCCTGCGCGTCTCGTTGGCACAGATCAATTCGACCGTCGGCGACCTTGAAGGCAACGCCGCGAAGATCATCGAGCGCATCCGCGAGGCCGAGTCGCTGGGCTCCGACCTGGTGGCGTTTCCCGAACTGGCGCTGACCGGCTACCCGCCAGAGGATCTGGTCCTGCGCCGCGGGTTCGTCGAAGCGAACCTGGAGACCGTCGAGCGCGTGTGCGAGGCGACTGCCGGGCAGCATGTGACGGCGATCGTCGGCTTTGTCGACTATGCCCACGACATCTTCAACTCGGCCGCGGTGATCCACAACGGCAGACTCGGCGGGGCGTACCACAAGCAGTACCTGCCCAACTACGGCGTCTTCGACGAGGCCCGCTACTTTCGGCCGGGTGAAGGCGTGCAACTCTTCGATATCGCCGGAGCTCGAGTTGGTGTGACGATCTGCGAGGACATCTGGTACTCCTCCGGTCCGATGCAGGATCAATGCCTGGCCGGAGCCGAGGTTGTGGTCAACATCAACGGTTCGCCCTTTCACGCTGGCAAGTCGCTGCAGCGCGAACAGATGTTGGCGACGCGTGCGGCTGACAACGCGGTGCTCACTTTGTACTGCAATCTCGTCGGCGGACAGGATCACTTGATTTTTGACGGTGGATCGACCGTCTACGGGCCGGGTGGCGAGCTGGTCGCACGCGCGCCACTCTTCCGCGAGCACCTACTCACCGTTGATCTCGACGTTGAGGAGGTCCGACAGACGCGACTGCATGATCCAAGGCTGCGTCGACTGGCTCAGACGGAGGCGAGCCTCCGTTCCGTATCGTCGAAGGCTGAAGCCAATCGCGGACCACTGATGGAAGTGAGTCTGGCCGAGATGCTGCCGAACGACGAGCAGGTCTACGAGGCCCTGGTCCTTGGTACACGCGACTACGTCCACAAGACCGGATTTCAGGACGTGGTGGTTGCGCTGTCCGGTGGCATCGACTCGACACTGACCGCCGTGATCGCGGTTGACGCACTCGGCGCCGAGCATGTGCGCGGCGTCTCGATGCCGTCTCGTTACTCCTCCGAGGGCAGCGTCGCCGATGCGCGGGCGCTGGCGGACAATCTTGGCATTGACATGGATGTCCTGCCAATCGAGGGACCGTACCAGTCCCACCTCGACACGTTGGCTCCGCTGTTTGAAGGCATGGTGCCGGATGTGACCGAGGAGAACCTGCAGGCGCGGATTCGCGGCGTCCTGATGATGGCGATATCGAACAAGACCGGCGCGCTGGTACTGACGACGTCGAACAAGAGCGAGTCGGCGACCGGCTACACAACGCTTTACGGCGACATGACCGGTGGTCTCGCGGTAATCCAGGATGTGCCGAAGCTGCTGGTCTATCGACTCTCCGAGTTGGTCAACGAACGGGCCGGCCAGGAGGTGATCCCAGTCTCGGTTCTGACGAAGCCGCCCAGCGCCGAGCTGCGTCCCGACCAGTTCGATGAGCAATCGCTGATGCCTTACGAGCGCCTCGATCCGATCCTTCAGGCCTTCGTTGAGGAGGATCGTTCGCTTGACGAGATCGTCGCTTCGGGATTCGACGAGTCCGACGTCAAGCGCGTGATGTCTCTGGTGACAGGGGCCGAATACAAGCGGCGACAAGCGGCGCCCGGTCTGAAGATCACGCCGCGCGCCTTTGGCCGCGACCGCCGGTTCCCGATTGCCAACCGCTACCGCGGCTTCTGAGCCGCTCATGCCGAGCGCAGACAGCACCGATTGGGAGCTGCTAGCCGAGCGGATCAGCGCCCGCTATCGAGGGCGCGATTCCTTGATCCGCGGCGTCGGCGTGGTGGGTGACTATGCCAGAAATCAGGTGTGGGACGCCTCGTTGCTGCAGATTATGTTGTTCCGCCACCGCGAAGAGGCCATGTTCGATGACGGCGCAATCATCGAGGAGAACGGCATCTCGGTGACGGTCGACTCGATCACGTCGGGCTACCTCGTCGAGTTGGAGGAACTCTTGCACGAGGAGCCGATGGCGGGTCAGTTGGCGGACATGCGAACGCTGCGCATGGCCGATCGGACGCTGCGCGATGTGCTGGCGAGCTTTCGCGACCGCTACTACTCGGCCGACGGACGTCAGTCGCGCGCTGGCCACGCGCTTCAGCGCGCCCGGGTTTCGTTGGACGATTGCGAGGCCTCGGGCCGGCCATTTCACGGCCTCGACGCGGTGCGTCGCGGTATCTTCCCGGCGGCGAGCGCTATCGTCGGCGAACCGGTCGACCTGCTGCGCATGCCGCGGCGAATGCGGGCTGCGGGCCGTCTGTTGAAGGTGGGCGACCTCTGGCCGCGAGTCTCCGACGCGCTGCGCCTGTCCGAGATCGACACGGCAAGCAGTTGGTCGAGCGTAGACGCGCTCTACGGGCTCTGCCGCTCCCACCTGGACGCCCGGATGCCCGAGGTCGGTGCGGCCCTGGTTCCGAGACTCGAGCGTGCCCTGGCGCCAGCGAGGATCGCGAGCGATGCATTGACAAGGGTGGACGACGCCGCTGGCGCAGCCTGGACTTCGATTGCAGCCGCATCCGAGATAGACGCGATCATCGAGGCGGTCTCGCCGGGCTGGAGGGAGCGGGACGACTACGCACAGCGCGCCGCCGCCGCGTACGGAGAGCCGAACATCAAGGAACTCCGGGTGCTCTGTGCCGAGTTGCAGCGCAAGGTTGGCTAGGCGGGCGTCTGCTATGGCAGGACGACCAATGGATCGACATACCAGTCGTTGTGCTGCACTTCCAAATGCAGGTGCGGGCCGGTGCTGTGCCCGGTGTTCCCGTTGTAACCGATCACCTCGCCCTGGCTGACAGTCTGCCCTTGCCAGACCGCGAATTCGATCAGGTGTCCGTAGACGGTGAGCCAGCCGTTGCCATGGTCGATCTCCACATACAAGCCCAGTCCGAACCACTGGTCGCCGCCCACGAACGTCACGACACCGTCGGCCGCTGCCGCGATCGGTTCGTAGGTGTCGAGCGCAATGTCCAGACCCTTGTGGCGGTAGGAGCAATCCCAGCTGCGGCAGAGACCGAACGGGTCTGTCAACTCGCCCTGTGCCGGCCAGATGAAGTCGGGAACCGCCAGCGGAACGATGACTTCCTGGCCAATCACGATCGCGTTCGGATCGTCGACACCGTTAGCCGGGTCGGCCAGGATGTCGTTGATGTCTACGCCGTAGCGATTGGCGATCGCTCGCAGTGTGTCGCCGCGCTGCACGGTGACCAGCAGGCCCTCGCGCAGCGGGAGTCTCCACGAGGTACCGGAATCGAGCCACTGACCGGGTTCGACCCAGCCGTGGTTTGCCAGGAGGGTGTGCGGCGTGACGCCCAGCGTGGCAGCGGCGTACTGGACGAGGTCGCCGTCCCACAGCATGCGTTCCTCAGCCACGATTGGCGGCTCAATCGCTCCTGGAAGGAACAGGGTCTCGCCGACGACCAAGAGGTCGTTTGCCTTGAGTGGGTTGACGGCGCGCAGCTCTTGCAGGGAGAGACCGTGCCGCTCGGCGATGCTGGTGAAGTTATCTCCGGTTTCGACCACGTACGTGCGACGCCTGACCTCGACAGCCGGCACGGTTCCTGGCGGGGCGCTGATCGCTGTACCGGTCCAGGGAACGGTGAGCCGCTGCCCCTCGTAAATCATCGAGAGGTTGATACCACCGTTGAGCTGACTGAGTTCCTGGAGCGATACTCCGAAGCTCGCAGCGATCGTGCTGGCGTTGTCACCAAGCCGAACGACGTATACGTCGGTCAGGCCTCCGGGAGCCTCAGACGGGTCCAGCGCTGGCGCTCGATGGTCGGGGACAGGGACGTACACGAGCTGGCCGGGATGGAGCACATCGGACACGAGCTGCGGATTGTGGGCCCTCAACGTCTCAAGCGAGATGCCGGCGCTGTCGGCGATGTTCCACAGTCCGTCGCCCGCCTGGACGACATACTCGATCGTCTGCGTGGAGTCGGGTCCCGGCTGGGGACTGCTGATACCGGCGTTCAGGGTCGGTTGCGGCTGCCCCGACCCCTGACTCGTGCCTGGTGCAGAACCGCTGGGGACGATTATCTCGTCGCCGATCCAGAGCAGGTTCGGATTCAGCCCCGGATTCAGTGAGATGATCGTCCCGGTGTCGGTGTCGTGAGCCTCAGCGATCTCGCTGAGCGTGTCACCGGCCTGAATCAGATAGACAATCGTCAGGCCGATTCCGCTGATGCTCGATCCGGACTTGGTTCCTACGACAGCCGGCTTGGTCGACGGAGTGGTCGGCTGTTGAACCGCGACGTTATCCGGTACCTGGATGTGTTGGCCCACGTAGATGCTGTTAGGGGAAGTGATCTCCTCGTTCAGCGCGAGGAGGACCGACATGCCGATCTGCAGGCGGTTGGCGATGTCCCAGAGGGTGTCGCCTCGCTGAATTGTGTACGTGTCGGCGCTGGCCCGTTGCCACGGTGTGGAGTCGCTCCAGAGCCCGAACACGCCGACGACCAACGCTGTCGTGAGGATCGCCAGGAGGCCCGCTGTTCGGCGCATATGTCACTCTATGCACCAGAGAACGGTTGCCAGAGCGGAGCAACGTCAAGGGAGTGATAACTTCCTCTCGGGTGACGTAAACCATGCCGTTACGGCAACTGGCGTGACCCGCAACAAGACCCAGCGCGTGGAACTCTGGAACGGATTGTCCGATGACCTACGAGTTGATCGAAGTCGAACAGCGCGGAGCGGTGGGCATCATTCGCAAGAACCGGCCCGAGAAGCTCAATGCCTGGAGCCAGGCGATGGCCGCCGAGGAACGTGACGCGGTCGTCAGTTTCAACAACAATCCTGAAGTCGCCGCGATCGTCTTCGCCGGTAACGGCCGAGCCTACTGTGCGGGTCTCGACCTGCAACAGCAGCAGCAGGACGTGAGCACTGGAGACGCGTCGCGTCGCGCCGGACAGGCCGACGAGCACGACGAAACCTGGACCGGGTTTTGCACAGAGAGCAAGCCGATCATCGCCGCCGTCCACGGCTATGCCGTCGGCGTCGGGGTGACTACCATTCTGCCATTCGATTTTCGGATCGCTGGAGAAAGCGCTCAGTTCGGGTTCCGCTTCGTGAAGATGGGTCTGCTTCCGGAAGCGGCGTCGACGACGCTGCTGCCACGACTCGTGGGCGTGGGCCGAGCGCTCGACTGGTGCCTGACCGGCCGATTCGTCGGCGCGCAGGAGGCGCTCGAGGCTGGCCTCGTTCGCGACGTCGCTCCCGACGACGAGCTGATCGACCGCGCGGTCGCACTCGGGGAAGAGTTGGCCGAGAATCCCGACTCCATCATGCGCCGTGTGAAATCGCTGTTTTCGCAAAATCAACTGGAAGGCAATATCGGATTGGTGCAACAGCGCGAGGGTGAGGCGCTAGAGTGGGCGATGCAGACACCGGAGCATGCGGAAGCGATCGCCGCCTTCCTTGAGAAGCGCCCGGCGAAGTTCCGCTAAGCGACGCGCCTTCGGGCAACCTCAGCGGCGGGGCGACTCGGTTGGGAGACCGGGATGTCCCTGCAGGAAGCCGCCTCGTCGGGTTCGTTCAATCCGCACGTGGCGAAGCCATCGGACGGGCAGCGATCTAATACGCCGTACGATCCGTCGATTGCGGACGGCGATGTTGATCACGTGTCCACTGAGCCGACCTCGCCGTTTGTCAATCCCTATGAGTACCCCGCCAGCGACGACGTCATGGGCGACGCCGGCGATCCTGACATGCGAGCGTCGCGACGTCGCGCCTGGACGATCGTCGGTCTGGCGATCATCATTCCGGCCGCCGTTGCCGGTGTGATCGCCTGGCAGCTATTCGGTGGCAACGATGCCCCGGTGCCGACGGTCACCCGCGTAACCACGACGCCCGCAGAGCCGGTCACGCAAGAGGTGCAGGTCGTGGCAGCCGAACCGGTGAAATCGACCGTCGCCGCCACCGCCGAGCCTGCGGCCGAGTCCGCTGCCGTCACTTCGACCTCCTCCGCCGCTGCGAGTGCCACATCCGTCGCCGCCGCGTCCGACGGATCCGCGACTCAGGCCACTGCAGCAGCCGGAGAGGCTGAGGTCGACGGGGCAACGCTCACACCGGCGGCTCGGCTCGCTGCCTGGACCGAGATCGAGACGATCCAGGTCCTGCCCGGCGAAACGCTCTGGCTGATCGCGCAAAACTACGGCACCACAATCTCAGCCATCGCCACGTTGAATGGAATCACCGATCCCGAGCTGCTCAGCGTGGGTCAGGAACTGATGATCCCGGTCGGCTTCGCCGAGGAAATTGTTGAAGCGCCTGCAGCCGCGTCCGATGCCGGGGGAGCCACCGCCGAGGGTGCCGGCTCGACCGCCACCACCGCAGCGGCGACCGCCAGTCCGCCTCTGACCGACGAGTTGAGCAATTGGCACACCATCGCGCCGGTCTCGATCGATGAGGGCGACAGCCTGGCCGCGATCGCTGAGGCGAACGCCACGACCGTCGAAGCGATCATGGCGCTCAATGGCATCGCCGACCCCAACCTGATCTTTATCGGCGACACGCTGTTGGTTCCCGTCGGCTACCAGGGCGAGACGCCGGGGGTTTCGCTGACTACGCAGCAGGCCGCAGTCGAGACTAACGCCGAGACCAGCGACTCAGCCGCTGCCGGCGAGAATGAGGACCTGTTGGAGGGCGAAGGCGCCGGAACGGCCGGTGACGAAGAGGATCAGTTGCAAACGGAATAGACTCCCGCTTCAAGACACGCCGAACGCGCCCTCAAGCACTCGCCCACCCGGAGGTAGACGGCGAGCAGGCGGAGGGCGCGTTCGTGTGTCCGTTCGTTGAGAGCTAGTCCTTGGCGTCCGGCGTCACGTTGCGTTCGGTGAAGCGCCACTGTCCGTCGACCTTGCGGAGCTTGTCATCGTAGCGACCGGTGATCACGCTGCTACCGCCGTCCTTGGTCTGAATCAGGTTCAGATAGCAACTGTGGGTCGCCTCGTCGCCGTCGCCGTCGACGATGTGATTGTTGGTCCAGTGCCGCGCGCCATCCATCCGCGAGCCGAAGCCGGCGACAAACTGCGCCAGCGCGACGTGACCAGTTACCGGCTGCGGGCCGCCGTTGAACACGCCGTCTTCGCTGAACGTTCCCGCCCATGCTTCGCCGTCGCCGAAATCGATCGCGTGGTTGTAGCGCGCCGCCAGCTCCAGAATTTCTATCTTGTCCGCTGCATCGAGTGCCATCTCGGTTCCTTCCGCTATTCATGGTCCGTGTCCTCGGGCAGGATAGCGAGGTCTTGGGAAACCTGGTTGACGGAGCGATGCACGCCGTGCTCGAAGAGCAACAGGGTGATCAGGTTGATCGTCAGCGGCGACTCGACCGCGTAGCGGTCTGCAATCCAATGGGCCTGGACCGACGGATGCGCGTCGCCGGGAAACTCGTGCCGTCGCCCATCAATCAGGGACAGTAGCGAAGGCAGGCGTTCTGATTCCCCGTTGGTGAGGCGAACCCGCGGTGGCATAGGCCAAAGCTATCCTGCCACGAAACGACTCATCAGGGGCAACAGGACGCCACCATGCAGGGACCACTCGACGGATATCGCATCCTCGATTTCACTCGCTACCAACAGGGCCCCTATGCCACCGTGATGCTGTCCGACCTGGGCGCGGAGATTTGGAAGGTCGAACCGCCGGGCGGTGATCCGGGCCGCGCCTCCGACATGTCCGGGGACGGATTCTCGCGCTACTTCGAGGCCCACGACCGGGGCAAGCGCTCGATCGTCCTCAACCTGCGTGATCCGGCGGCAGTCGATACCGCTTTGCGCCTGGCCGAGCGATGCGATGGCGTCATCGACAACTACCGCCCCGGCGTGATGGACCGGCTCGGGTTGAGCTATGACCAACTCCGTGAACGCAATCCGAGGATCGTCATGGTTTCGGCCTCGGCATTCGGCTCGGTGGGGCCACAGGCCGGCGAGCCGGGTTACGACGTGATCGGGCAGGCCACCGGCGGCGTGATAACGCTGCAGGCGCTGGGCTCGCAGGAGGAGCCGCGTACGTTGCCGGGCGGATTCGCCGACCAGGTCGGCGCGATGCAAGCATGTATCGCGATGCTGGCCGGGTTGATCGCGGCCAAAGATTCGGGTCAGGGCCAACAGGTAGACGTATCGTTGCTCGGCTCGCAGATCGCTCTGCAGTCGGTCTACATCACGGGTTATCTCAAGGACGGTCAACAGCCGCACATGCGCCGACGACGGATGCCGACGTTCACGTTCTATCAGGCCTCCGACGGTCGCTGGCTGGTGATCGGAGTCGTGGATCCGAAGAACTGGCGCGCTCTGTGCGGATTGATGGGACATCCCGAGTGGGAGTCCGATGTGCGCTTTGCCACGGCGGCGTCGCGAATGACGCACACCGACGAGCTCGAGGCGTTGCTCGAAGCGTGTTTCGCCACCGCCGATCGCGACGAGTGGCTGCGCCGTCTGCGTCAGGCGGACATTCCCTCGGCGCCGGTCAACAGTTACGCCGACGTTGAAGCCTCGGAGCAGGTCTGGACGAATGGCTACCTGACCGAGATTGAAGACCCGCGCTTCGGGATGCGGCGAGTCACCGGCCTGCCCTGGAGTTTCTCGGACACACCGGGGGCCGTGCAAGGTCGCGCCCCCGAGTTGAACGCTGACGCTGATTCGATTCTGGCCGAGTGTGGCTATAGCGTTGACGACATCGCAGAACTGCGCGCCACCGGCGCCCTTCCTTCCTAGTCCAAGGAGCTCCGTTCAAATGAGCGATACCCCAGCCGACGTGATCGGCTTTTACTCCACGCAGTTGGGCGTTGATGAGGCGGCGGCCGAATCAGTCCTTGCTTCGGCACTGGAGCGGGGCGGGTCGTTCGCCGAACTCTACTTCGAGCACAAGCGATCCGGATCGCTCAGTTTCGAGGATCAGCAGGTCAAGTCGACGCAGGCTTCCCTCTCGCAGGGCGTCGGCATCCGCGTCGTCGAGGGCGACGCGATTGGCTACGCCTATACCGAGGACCTCTCGCTCGACGCGATGCGCCGCGCAGCTTCCACCGCGGCGCAGATCGCGCATGGCACGTCGAGCACGGACCCGGTCGATGTGACGTCTGCGTCGTATCCCGCCGACCGCTACGCGATCGCTTCGCCCAGCACGTCGACACCGTTGGCCGACAAAGTCGAGTTATTGCGCCGCGCCGATGAGGCGGCTCGAGCGTGGCATTCGAGCATCGCCCGCGTCGACGCTTCGATGGTTGATGAGGAGAAACGCGTCCTGATCGTCCGCAGCGACGGGCGGATGGTCGCCGACTACCAGCCGCTGCTGCGCTTCAACGTGTCGTGCCTATCCGAGATCGAGGGGGAGCGCCGCAACGCCCGCTGGGGCGGGGGCGGTCGCATGGGTATGGCGTACTTCGACGAGCAGTCTCCCGAGTCTTTGGCCGAGGAGGCCGCGCGGCAGGCCGTTCTTCAGCAGGAGGCACGCGAGGCTCCGGCTGGCACCTTCCCGGTGGTGCTGGCGGCAGGCGACTCCGGCATCCTCCTGCACGAGGCCGTGGGGCATGGACTTGAAGCGGACTTCAACCGCAAGGAGACCTCCAACTACTCCAACCGGATCGGCCAGGCAGTCGCATCTGAACTCGTCACGGTGATCGACGACGCGACCCTCAATCGCTCTCGCGGCTCGGTCAACGTCGACGACGAAGGTGAGGTCGCCGGCCACAACCTGCTGATCGAGAACGGGCAGCTCGCTGCCTACATGCAGGATCGCATCTCCTCCAGTCACTTCGGTGTGGCTCCTTCCGGCAATGGACGACGGCAGTCCTTCCGCCATTCGCCGATGCCGAGGATGACCAACACGTACATGACGCCCGGGCAGGACGACCCGGACGACCTGGTACGAAGCGTGGAGTACGGCATCTTCTGCAAGGCGTTCAGCGGCGGGCAGGTCAACATCACCAATGGCGATTTCGTGTTCTCTGTCACGGAGGGGTATCTGATTGAGAACGGTCAGATCAGCGCGCCGATCCGCGATGTCAACCTGATCGGCAACGGCCCCGATGTGCTCTCAAAGGTCACCGGCGTCGGCCACGACCTGGAGATGTCAGATGGGCGCTGGACGTGCGGCAAGTCGGGCCAATCCGTGCCGGTCGGCGTCGGAATCCCGACGGTCCTCGTGTCGGGTATCACGGTTGGCGGCACGCAGATGCAGCCCGGCGCCGGGATGTCGGCCTGATGACGACCTCCACACTCTCCACCGAACCGCTCGAAGTCGCGGCGCGACTGCTCGAATTGGCCCAGGCGGCTGGCGCTGACCAGGCAGACGCGGTCGCGGTCAGCTCAACCAACGCATCTACCACCGTGCGCAAACAACAGATCGAGAAGGTGTCTGAGTCCACGGCGCGCTCGGTCGGTCTACGCGTCATCCTCGCCGGCCGCCAGGCGACCGTCTCAACCAGCGATATCAGTGACGCGGCGCTCGCTGAGACCGTGGAGACAGCACTCGAGCTGGCTCGAGTCTCGGAGCCTGATCCGTTTGCGGGTCTCGCCGATCCGAAGGAGCAGGCCGACAGCGCGCCTCAGCTCGCGCTCTTCGACGAGCAGATTCCCGATGTGGACGGCGAGCATCGGCTGACTCAGGCGCTGGCCTGCGAAGACGCGGCGCTGTCCGCGGACCAGCGGATCGTGAACAGCGGAGGCGCGACGTTCAGTACTAACTTCAGCAGCTTTGCACTTGTCGATTCCAACGGCTTCGCTGGCGCATACTCCGACACGTCCGCTTCGATGTGGGTCGAAGTGATGGCGCGGGAGGAGGACGGCCAGCTTCGCAATGCGGGCTGGTCAACCTCGGAGCGCAGCCTGCACCGCCTGGACAAGCCGGAAGATGTCGGCGGCGAGGCTGCGGCGCACGCGTTGCGGCAGCTGGGCGCTTCCAAGGCCTCGACTTGTGAGGTGCCGGTCGTCTGGGAGCCGCGCATGGCTGCCGGACTCGCCGGGATCGTGGTCGGCGCGGCCAGCGGAGAGGCGCTGTACCGCAAGGCGACGTTCCTTGCCGATCGGCAGGAGACTGAAGTTGCCTCGCCGTTGCTGACCATCATCGACGACGCCACCCTCGCCAATCGGCTCGGCTCGCGCCCATTCGACGGCGAGGGCGTAGTCACCCGTCGCAACTCGTTGATCGAGCGCGGTGTCTTCCAGGGTTTCCTGTTCGACTCGTACAACGCGCGTCGGCTGGATGCGGCGAGTACCGGCTCGGCCTGGCGCAGCGTGGGAAGTCTGCCGCAGATCGGCAGCGGCAATCTCAGCATCGAAGCCGGCGGAACGTCGCCGGAGCAGATCATCGGCCAGGTTCAAGATGGCCTCTACCTGACCACCCTGATGGGCTTCGGGATCAACTACACAACCGGCGACTTCTCGCGCGGGGCGGCCGGCATCTGGATCCGCGACGGCGAGCTGGCTGAACCGGTCCAGGAGATCAACGTCTCCGGCAACCTGCTTGAGATGTTCCAACGGATCGACGCGGTCGGCGACGACCCCCAGTGGTTCGGGGCCACATCGGCGCCGACGCTGAGGATGTCGCGGATGACGATCAGCGGGGCCTGACGCTCAGGACCGTCGCGGAATGAGCAGCACGGCCGAAGAGCGCACGCTTCGGTCTCCGCTCGCCTGGTCGATCCATAGCTCCAGGTGAAGCTCGCGCCCATCTTGGACCAGGTCGATGCGCGTCACCTGGCCGCCGATCGTGAAGCGGTTGCCGTGGTAATCCGGACGCCGAAATCCCGACTGCAGTCGGACGATCCTGCCATCGGGCTTGGCTAACTGGCGGAGATAGGCGAGCAGATAGGCCGATTTGTACTCCGCGGGAATCAGGGGTCGCTCAAGGCCGTGTGTGCGTGCCGCAACCGGGTCGAGGAAGATGGGGATGGCGAAGCCGGCCGCCCCGATGAAGCGGGCGACATCCATGATGTCGGGCGCGAGTGAGCGCTCGGGCAGCGGTGTGCCTTCGACCAACTCGCCGAGGTCGACCAGTCGAGGCAGCGACACGGGGTTTGTCCGATCTAGTCGAACGTGATCGTGGCTGCGCCGCGCACCGAGCGGTCGCCCTGTGGATTGTCGATATGAATCTCGAGGTCGACCCGGCGCCGGCCATCGTCCTCGTATGTGCGTGTGACCTCTCCGCCGATCGTCATCTCGGCGTTGTGGACGTCGGGTCGGCGGTGGTTCAGTTGCAGGCGCGTGATCTGGTTGCGGCCGAAATGTCGTCGCAGGTATTGATCGAGGAAGCCCTGCTTCATGTTGCCGGGCACGATGGGACCGGGTAGGCCCATCTTGTCCTTCGCGAACTCGGGATCGAGGAACTGCGGCCCGGCGTTGCCGGTTGCGTTGCAGAACCCTTCGACCTGCGCGGTTGTTGGCGTGCGGTGCTCGTTCGGGAGTTCCGTGCCTTCCTGGAGGTCGTCGTATGCGTACACCATCGTCGTCCTACTCTCCCGTGTGCCGAGCCTGGAAGTGGGTCACGGTTCGGCGGACTCTCGCCACCTCGACCTCATCCTCGTTGGTGTAGACCCATTCGTGATGGATGAAGAGCGAGTGACCGACCCGGCCGCCGATCCGCTCCTGGATCTCGGCGAGGCGGGGGACGATCGTCAGTTTGTCGCCCAGATGGATGTCGGCCTTGACTTCCCAGGCGTCCGCCGCCATCAAGGCGCGCTCGGGGGCGTCCGGCACTTCAAGCTGGCGCTGCGACGTGCTGGTCGTGAGCAGGGCGTAGGTAGGAATGGGATACGAGGCGTCGCCGGCCTCGACTGCAGACAACAAGTCCTCGTCGTCTTCGTCCAGGGCGCGCATCAATCGCAGCACGAGCTCCTTGTCGACCGTGACCTCGCGCGCTTCGCCCTCCCTGCCGATCGCAGCTTCCATCGCCGGCGTGATCAGACTCTCGTCATCGCTCATGGTTGACTCTCTTCAAGGGCCGGTCAGGCCTTCGCAGACTGCAACAAGTATCGCCCGCGCCGGCCTCTCGCGCTACGGGCCCTTAGCTGTCGCCGCCGAGGAATCGGTCCAGGTCTTCGCCGTGTTCGAGGTAGTGATGCGTGACGACGCCTTCGACCATCCGATTGATCGTCTTGCCCTCGCCGAAGCGTCCCGATTCGACCTCGCCGACGGCGGCGGTGAACTGTTCATGTCCGTCGTCGAATGCCGCACGGGCTTCCTCGTAGCTCTGTTCGCCGCGTTCGGCGACAAAGCCGGGGTTCCAGTCCCGCGGATTGGAGTAGTCCACGCCCTCCGGCGTCGGGCGCTGACCGGCGTTCATTCGTTCCACGGCGGCCGTCATCTCGGTCAGCCAGCCGTGCATGTGCTGCAACATCTGCGCCACCGACCATTCGCCGACCGCGCCCTCCCAGGAGCCGTGGGCTTCATCGATCCGGTTGAGCCGCTCGTCCAGCGAGGCCTTGGCCTCGGTCATTTCGTGCAAGGTCGATGCCTGGTCAGTCATCATGACCCTCCCCTCGAAGTGGTTGAGTTCAGTTTGGAAGAATCAGACCACCCGGAGTACGTCGGTCGCCGGGCTGCAGACCGCGCTGCTGCAGGGTTTGCAGAATGAACGGGTTCTGCACGCGTTCGGCGCCGAGCGTGGTCTGGTCCATGTGTCCCGGCAGCACGATCGTTTCGTCGGGCAGCATGAGCAGCTTGTCGACGATCGACGACATTTCCTGGTTGTAGTCGCCGCCCGGGAGGTCGGTGCGACCGATGCTCTGCTTGAACAGCGTGTCACCAGAAAACAGCACGCCATGTCCGTAGAAGCAGACCGAACCGGCGGTGTGACCCGGCGTGTGAATCACCTGCAGTTCGACGCCCTCGACCTCCACCTTCTGCTCGTCTTCGATGTAGTGGTCGGGATCGGGCGGCTGCTCGACTTGCATTCCACCACTTAGACCGAGCCGTGCCGCCGACTCAGCCGCGCCTCGTAGCAGTTCGAGGTCGGCTTCGTGCAGTAGGAAGCTGGCGTTGTCGTCGGACTGTACGCCGCGCACGCCCAGAACGTGGTCGAGATGCGCGTGGGAATTGGCGATCAGCTTGATCGTGACGCCCATTTCCGAGGCCATGTGCAGAATGTCGTCGGCCTGTTCGCCGGGATCGACGCAGATCGCCTCGCCGGTGCGGCGGTTGCCAATCACCCAGCAGTTCTCCTGGAATGCGCCGACGATCAGCCCGCGAACCTCGATCTCGTTGACGAACGGCTCGGCGGCATCATCCTGGTCGTGGTCATGGCCAATGTCGTGATTGGCCATATCAGTTCGACTCGTCGCCGCGCAGGAGACGGTTGACGGCCTCCATGATGTCGTCGCTGTCGAGCGGCTCCGTTGCCTCTTCGTGTTGGGTCGCTTCGTCGTCGGACTGCGCCTCAAGATTGCGGATGTAGTCGCGAATGTCTGGTTTGTCCTCCAACGCGGTGTCGATCTGTGCTCGATAGCGCTCCTGTGCGCCATCGAGATGACGCAGGTCGAGATCGAGCTGGAACACACGATCGAGCTCCGTGAGCAGGGCTTTGGTCGCTCCCGGATTGTGTCTCGACGTCACATAGTGGGGGACCGAGGCCCAGAACCCCATGTGCGGCACCTGGGCGATCCGACAGGCATCGCCGATCGAGCCGACGATTCCTGTGGGCCCTTCATAGCGCGACGCCTGGAACCCGAATTGCTTCTGTCGCTCGGGGTTGGACGAGCCGCCCGAGACCTTGGTGGGCCGGGTATGGGCAACGTCCGCAAGCAGCGCGCCAAGCGTGACCACCTCTTCCACCTGGGCCATCTCGGCGACATGTAGGACAGCGCGACAGTATCGCCGCCAGCGCAGGTCCGGCTCGGTGCCCAGCCCCAGAATCAGATCATGTTCGGCTTCCGGGCGGCGGAGAATCGTGAACTCGGTTGCGGGCCAGACGACTTCGCGACGAGCATTGTCGCCGTCGATCCACTTCACGGTGGGGCGATGCTCGGTAAAGACAAAGAACTCGTCGGGGTCGAGCGACGCGACCGGCGCGCTGGGGTCCAGGTTGCGCAGGAACTTGATCGCGTCAGTGGCAGCTTCGGCGGCGTCGTTCCAACCGAAAAAGGCAAGAAGCAGGATCGGGCGGCGCAGATCGTCGGGCAAACCGTCGATCGTGAGCGCGTCGTCGATGCGTTCGTTGCTCATGTCGTGAGGGTAGCCCCTGCGGGCTGAGCAGGGCAGTCAAGCAGGATCCGCTTGCGCTGCCGAATGGAGAGGATGCGCGCTCGGGTCATCCGAACGGTCGGGTACCGGTGGGTTTCAGGTTTTCGATGAACTTTTTTTCTGGGCGAGATAACGGGAGATCCAGGCACGATCTCCTGTAGGGCGCTGGAGATCGTGGAGATTGGGGGTTTCAGCTTATTTCAGGTTCTTTCAGGATTGTTTTGTTCCGGTCTGTTCGACTCTGTTCGATTTTAGTTCTGATCCGGTCGTTGGCGTTCGACGGTGCGCGTCGGTGTCGTGGGAGGTTGAGATGGACATGGACCGCGACTCCGAGCACTGTGAAAGAACTGATGCTCTGAGTTTATCCGATCTTTGGATCGGCGGGAGGCAGGTTCTGTATCCGGGGGTACGGACGGACTTGCGGCTGGCGATTCCGCTGCCCGAGCCGTGCCATCTACTGCGGAGCGCGGCGCAGCGCGAGCCAGAGCCAGAAGTGTTGCCGCCCTTGGGAACTGACTTCAGAGTTCGACAGCACCGTACTTTTCGCGTAAGGCGGGGACGACTTCGGTGATGTAGGCCTGCAGCGCCTCTTCGCTCCACGGAGCTCGCAGCGCCACATTGACTCCGGCTGCGCCGGCGTCGCAGTACATCGAGACGCGGTCGAAGGCGTCGTCGGGGGTGCCCTGTAGCGCGCCTTCCGAGACGCGGTCGGCCTGGTCGCCCCACTGCTCTTCCAGCTTCTGGCGGGCGATCTCGGCCTCGGCCTGAGTCGGGCTGAGGTTGAACTGCAGGTTCACCGTGCGGTCGATGGTCGCCGGATCGCGACCTTGCTCGTCGCAGCGGACATCGAGCACACCGGACAGGCGGGCGAACTCTTCGGGTCCGATGTAGGGCACGTTCCAGCCATCGGCGTACTGGGCGGCCATCCGCAGTGTCTTGCGTTCGCCGCGTCCGCCGATCCAGAGCGGAACGTGTTCCTGGACCGGGCGCGGCTCGTTGGTGGCGTTGAGCGCGTTGTAGTGCATGCCCTCGAAGCTGGTTCGCTCTTGCGAAAGCATGCCCTTGATGATCTGTGTGCCTTCCTCGAGCATCTCGAAGCGCGTGCCCAGGCTGGGCCAGCCGTAGCCAAATCCCTCAAACTCCATCTGGTGCCAGCCGGCGCCAAGTCCCGGCTCGATCCGGCCGTTGGAGATGTGGTCCAGCGTCATCAGCGATTTGGCCAGGTAGGCCGGGTTGCGGTAGGGCACGCAGAAGACGAGGCAACCGATGCGCACCCGCTCGGTCTCGGCGGCAATCGTCGCCATGCAGGTCAGCGACTCGAAATGCGGCGAGGTGCCGTCGACGGGCGGCGCCTCGTAGAAGTGGTCCCAGACCGAGATCCAATCCATACCCTGTTCGTCGATCCAGCGCCACAGTCGGCGCAGATCGCCCATCGTCACATTTTGCTGTCCGGTGTGAACGCCAAAGGATACGGCCATCGGATTCCACTCCCATCAACGCCGGCCGCAGCCGGCGCGCACGCGGTCTGTGGAGGATAACGTTCGGACTCAGTCGGGCAGCTCGACGGGGATCACGTCGCGCCAGCCAGGGATGTCCATGCCGTAGTAGCGGGCGAGCAGCAGGATCGCAATCTTCTGCTTCGCCGGACCGACGCCGGGCACTCCTCCGAGACGCTTCATGATCGTCTTGGCGTCGGGTTGGTTGTCCCAGATGTTCTCGGCGTTGTTGTCGAAGTCGTCACGAACCGTCGCGCAGGCAGCCTGGACGCGCTTGCCCATTGAGGCCGGGAAACGGTGGATCGCCGGCTTCTCGCGGAAGATGGTGAGGAACTCGTCCTCGTCCATCTCCGCGATTTGGGCCGGATCGAGGTGACCCAGCCGCTGCTTGAGATCGCGCGGGCCGCTGAACGCCTTGTTGGTCGTGATCTGCTGATCCAACACGATCGCGATCAGCAGTGCGTTCGGGTCGTTGGCGAGCAGTTCGTTCGCGTCGTCGTCGTTGGTGAACTTGATCACCGGCGTCCCGGCGTCGGTGAACTCCGGCGCGAGGTCGATGTACATCTCGGGGTTGCCCATGTCGTGTCTCCTTCTGCGGTTCTGGATCGGTTACGGGAAGAGTCCAAGTTCGATGTAGCTCTGGGCGACCAGTTCGAGCGAGTACAGGTAGGCGGCGGTTCGCAGGTCGGGCAGTTCGCGCTCGCGCTGCAGCGTCGAGATCCGAGCGTAGGATTCCGCCATGGTCTGAGCCAAGGCATCGTAGACGATGTCGCGTTCGGACGGCCCCTGCTCGAGGAACGAACGATTCGGACCTTCGATTGTGTGGCCGGTCTGCTGTTCAATCGTCTCCAGCAGCAGCCGGTTATGCGTCTCGGAGTTACGGCGCAGCATGCGATCGAAAGAGATGTGCGAGAGATTCTTGATCCACTCGAAGTACGAAACGGTGACGCCGCCGGCGTTGAGGTAGAGATCGGGAATCACGGTGATCCCGCGACGTCGCAGAATGCGGTCCGCGTCGGGCGTCGTTGGAGCGTTGGCGGCCTCGGCTACGATCTTGGCCTGGATGCGGTGGGCATTGTCGATGGTGATCTGGTGCTCCAGGGCCGCCGGGACGAGGATCTCGCAGGGCTGCTCGATCGTCTCCAGCGAGTCGGCAAAGACCTGGCCGGCCGGATAGTTGGCGATACCGCCATTCTCCCAGCGGTGAGCGGCGATGTCTTCCATATCCAGGCCGTTTGGGTCGTAGACGCCGGCGTCATGTTCGGCAATGCCGACGATTCGCGCGCCGTTCTCGGACAGTTCGCGCGCTGCGTGATAGCCAACGTTACCCAATCCCTGGACAATGACTCGTTTGCCCTCCAGGCCGGCTGTGAGCCCATGGCCGGCCCGCTGGTCGCCGAGACACTGCAGGATGCCCTGGAAGACGCCCAGACCGGTCGCCTCGCGCCGACCCGGGATCCCGTGCAGCGAGAGCGGCTTGCCGGTCACGCAGCTCCAGTAGTTGATGTCGTGCGGGTTGAGGGTTCGGTAGGTGTCGGCGATCCAGGCCATCTCCTGCTCGCCGGTGCCGTAGTCGGGCGCGGGGACATCGACCGCCGGTCCGATGAAGTTGTGTGAGTTCAGCTCGACCACCAGGCGCCGTGTGACTCGTTCGACGAACTCCGGCGAGCTGCTGTAGGGATCCAGGCAGACGCCGCCCTTGGCGCCGCCGAAGGGCACATCGACGATCGCGCACTTGAACGTCATCAGCGCGGCGAGGCCCTTCACTTCCTCCGCGTCGACCATGGTCGAGTAGCGGATGCCGCCCTTGGTCGGCAGCCGGTGGTGGCTGTGCTGGGCGCGGTATGCCTCGATGACCTCGATCTCTCCGTCGTCGTTCTCGACGGGGAAGGACATCTGGTAGACGTTGTTGCAGGTCTTGACCTGCTCGAGCAGACGGGGGTCCAACTCCGAGTATTGGGCAGCCGCCTCGAAATACTCGGTGAAGTCGTCGTAGAGCGAGGCCATTCGGCGTCTCTCCGGCGGATGGTCAGGCGCGGGGCAGCCCAAGACCGCGGGTCGCGATGATGCCGCGTTGGATTTCGGACGAGCCGCCCGCGATCGTGGCCGGCACCGAGGACATGTACTGCTCGGTGAACCAGCCCTTCATCTGGGCGTAGGGGTCGCCCTTGCGGACCTGTCCGTAGGTGCCCATCGTGTTGATCCCGAATCGCGCGAAGCGCTGCGAGAGCTCGGACGAGAACATCTTGGCCACCGAAGCCTCATGGTTCGGGGCCAGACCTCCCTGCTGCATCGAGAGCACGCGTAATGAGAGCATGCGCGATACCTCGATGTTGATCGCGGTGTCGGCGACGCCGAGTTTCGCTTCCCGGGTCGTTGCCGGATTTTCGCCCAGATACTCGATGAAGTCCTCGAAGTTGCGGCGCAGGGCGGCGCTGCCGGAGAGGGCGCTGCGCTCGAAGTCCATTGTCGCCATGCCGACGTACCAGCCGCGGTTCTCCTCGCCCACGCGGTTCTCAACGGGAACGCGGACATCCTCGAAGAACACCTCGTTGAAGCCGTGCCCGCCGAGCATGTTGATCAGCGGCCGGACGGTGATCCCGGGCGTCTTCATGTCGACCAGCAGGTAAGTGATCCCGCGATGCTTGGGGGCGTCGGGGTCGGTCCGCACCAGCGCGAACATCCAGTCGGCGCGGTGCGCGTTTGAGGTCCAAATCTTCTGTCCGTTGATTACGTAGTCGTCGCCGTCCTTGACCGCGCGGGTCTGCAGCGAGGCGAGGTCGGAGCCGGAGCCGGGCTCGGAATAGCCCTGGCACCAGGACGCCCGGGAGTTGACGATGTCATCAAGAAACTGGCTCTTCTGGCTATCGGTGCCGTAGACGAGCAGCGTCGGACCGACGTAGCCGACCGAGATCAGGTCCGGTCCGGGCACGCGGTGGTAGGCCAGTTCCTCGTTGAAGATCGCCTGCTCGGCGAAGGAGAGGCCCATGCCGCCGTGCTCGGTGGGCCAGGCGGGAGCGGTCCAGCCCTTCTCGGCCAGCTTGGTGCGGATCCCCTTCGAGAATTCCCACGCTTCGTCGGAGCCCTCTTCGTCGTTCGAGACGTCGAGCCCATTCCAGTCTTGCCCGAATTCTTCGCGGATCCAGCCGCGAATCTGGTTGCGCCAAGCTTCCTGATCGGAGTTGAATTCGAAGTCCATTGTGCGTCCTCGCTATTGGTCAACTATCGGAGGCAGTGTACCTGCGGACCCGCAAAGCCCACGCTATCGCCTCGAGAACTGATAGAGGATGTCGTCAGAGGACGGCGTCCCATCCTGGCGTCGGGACGGGTCGTCGCGCGAGACGACGAACCCGATCAGTTCGTCGTCCGATTCCAACGTGTTCGGATCGATTGTGACCGCCGCTCGTCCGTCGGCGTCGCGTAGGAACGTGGGTCCCGGCTCCACCGCCCCCGACTCCCGCACGAGCCAAATCTGCCACGTCTCATCGAGTCCGAGTTCGGGCAGACCCCAGAAGATCAGGGCGAACAGGCGCTCCTCGAACTTCGGCAACAGCACCCCCGTGGTGCCATCCGCGTTCAACGCGACTGCGTGACCTGAGATCGGTTCGTCTGCCCGGAAGGCAAGTACGCCAGAGATGACCGCCAGGGCTACGAGCCCAACAAGCACGATCCAGAGGGTGCCGCGTCTCGCAGCTTGCAGCGTCCTGGGTGAGCGTACAGACGGTGGGCGGGCGAGCCGCGCACGCTGAATGAGTCGTTGTTCCAGCCGTGCCTCGACCGTCGCGTCATCGACGATCAGCGCCCCGCAGGTGATCGCCGCCGCGGCGTTGGGCCAGGACACGCACCGGCTGCGCACGCGCGGATCAGAGCGAACCAGCCGCTCGACCGCGTCTCGCTCTGTGTCGCCGAGCAGGCCGAGGTAGTAGGCGGCGGTCGACTGCGTCGTTTCAGTCATCACCTTGCGCTCTGCTTCACTGTGACCGACGGTTCAGGCGGCCGCTGTGGATCCCCTCAGCCAGTTCATCCATCGCCTCGCTCAGGTCCTCGTCGTCGCTCGCTAGCTCGTCGAACCAGGCGTCTTCAAGTTTTCGGCCGCCTTCATTCGGCATCCGCAGCATGAAGCGCTGAAGCTCTTCGTGATCGATTTCGTGAACGACGTCGGGGGCATTTGTGTCGGGCGCGATCGAAAACGGCTCAAGCTCCAACGCCGCCAACGCGGGTGTCACTCCGCGCCTCCGGACCGCGAGCGCGAGGTCGCGCACGATGCGCAGGACATGCACGTCCAGCGCCGCCGACGCCCAGTGTTCGGGCTCGGTCCAGATCAGCAAGAGGGCCTCTTCGACCACATCGTCGGCCTGGGCGTGACCCACGATGCGGCGCGCCAGTTCCCGCGCCGTCGGTGCGTAGGAGCGGAACGTGTCTCGCAGCGCAATCTCGTCGCCTTCGACGATGCCCTGGAACAGCTCGGGCGACGGCATGCGATTCGCCTGTCAGGACCGCTCAAGCAGAGGGACGCGGCCGTAGTCGTCGGCGAGTCGCACGATGTCATCGTCGTCGCCCTGCAGGCGCGACGCTACCTCCAGGATGTCGGCCCCGTGCGATCCCGCCTCGACTCTGTGTATGGTCGGCGGCTCGATTGCGACACGGTTGCCGGGCGCGAGCAATGTGTCTCGCAGGCGGTCGGTCGATGGCCCGAGCGTCAGGATTGCTGTTCCGCTGAGCAACATCAGCGTCTCGTGCTTGTGACGGTGGAACTGCAAGGAGAGGCGCCTGCCGGGCTCGATCCGCAGCATCTTGACCACCGTATCGACGGAGCGGTCCAGAATCAGTTCCTCGCCCCAGGGTTTGGCGATACGTTCGAGAGGTGGTCCGGCCAGAACCGACGAGGTCGTTGATTCAGATGCCATGCCGCCTCCACTGTCCGGATCCGCCGTTCTGCTCTCTACAGTGAGGGTACGAGCGCCGGCGGTGTCATCCAACCGCCACGACGAACGAGTTGCTGGAACCGTGCGACGGAGCAGCAGTTGAGCGGTCGCTTGCTGGCATTGGTGCTGATCCTGGCGGTCGCCTCCGCCGCGGTCGGCGCAGGTGCCGCCTTGCTGCTTCGCTCTACCGATGACGAGCCAACGCCGGACCACGGCGTGAGCATTGTCGCGCCGGTCCAGTCTGCCCAGTCTGACAAGCAACAGGCGCAGCAGACCTCCGTTGAGCAGGCAACTCAGGTTCGTCCGCAGCCGGAGCCGACGGTTCAGCCACCGCCCGCCAACCAAGCCAATCGTCCCGATCCAGAAGAGGCCGCCAAGCCGTCCGAACCCGATCCAGCACCGGCTGCACAAGCCGCGATCGAAGAGACGCCCCAGCAAGAACAACCTGAGCCACAATCCGTCGAATCTGATGGCGATGGCGAGCAGCCTGCGGTTGCCGACGCAGAGCCGGCTGACCGGGCGATCGCATCGCCATCGGTAATCGTGCAGGGCGGGGCGTTCGCCCTCATGGTTGAGAGCCTCGACGCTCATGCCGCCGCCGCGACGGTTGCAGGTCGAAGTTGGGATCTCAGTTCGGCGGCGGAGGGCACGTGGTGGGGAGTCATCGCGGTCCCGCGCGATGCGGAGCTGGGCGTCACTGACGTATTGGTCGATCTCTATGGCGAGGGCGGAGTCTGGCTGCGCAGCGTGGCCCATTCGATCATGATTCTGGCGAACACGGCGCCGTTCGAAGAGGTCGTACTCGGCGGTACGGGTACTCCGGCCGACCCGGCCGCCGTGGCGCGCGACATTGCCGTCCGCTTCACCGAGCACACGGCCGTGACCGGCCCGCCGCGCTGGCAGGGAGCCTGGATCCTTCCGGTCGAAGGCGAGGTCACCGGCCTCTTTGGCGCGCAGCGGTCATACGACGGCGTCGTCGCCCAGGGATGGCATCACGGCCACGACATCGCCGCCCAGCAAGGCGACCCAATCGTCGCGCCCGCGCACGGCACAGTCGTCTGGACCGGAGAGCTGGTGCTGCATGGGATGGGCGTGATCGTTGACCACGGAGCCGGCGTCTACAGCGGCTACTGGCACATGTCGCTGATCGCGGTTCGAGCCGGTCATGAGGTCGCGCCCGGCGACTGGCTTGGCAACATCGGCACGACGGGCCTCTCCACCGGGCCCCACCTGCACTGGGAGGTGATCATCCAGGGCGTCGACGTGGATCCTGTCCAGTGGCTGGGGGATGATCGCCCGCCGCTGGCAGGAAACGTGGAGGTCTCAGAAGGCTCCGAAGATACACTCCAGTAATGCCCGACGCTCAAACAATTGGCGACCGGACCGCCGACTACGCGTTCGCGCTGGCGGCACAGTTCCCGGACCTTACCTCCGACGACATCACCCTCTGCGAAGAGCCCGACGCCGATCTCACGCGAGTCGATTGGGACGGGTGGACGGCGTTGTTCGCGCGGTCGGAAGAGGCTGCGAGCCAGCTCAGCGTCATGTCTGCAGTCATGCCGCACGTGCGCGGCTTCGTCAGTCCCGCCGTTCCGATCTGGGGACACGCCGATCAGAGTGGAGACTGGAAGCGAACCTGGCACGCCGCTCAGCGGCCCGAGGGACGCCCCCTCGAACCCGAGCTCATCGTGGACCAGAACCGCGATGCGTTGGTGCGCGATCTGGCGACATTCTTCCATGAGCTGCACCAGTTCTCCGTCGAACGGGCGCGGGGTCTGGGCGCGGCGTCGTTTCGCGCATGGCGTGACGAACACGCTGCCCTCTCCCGCCGCTCGCAATCGGTGCTGAGCCCACTGTTGAGCTGGTCGGACATGACCTGGGCGCGCAAGTGGTGGTCGCGCTTCCTCGACGATGACTCCGTCTGGCGAATCACGCCGTCGTTGATTCACGGCGGCATTTCCGCCGAGCGCCTGCTCGTTGACCCGTTGGTGCGGGAGCTCGCCGCCGTCACCGGCTGGCACGGCGTCCGCGTCGCCGATCCGGCGGTCGATTTGGCGCATCTCGTTGATACGTACGGAACGGAACTGGGCTGGCGGATCGTGGAGCGCTACGGCGAACTCGGCTCGACCGCCGACGCTGCGCTCTTCCGCCGTATCCGGCTGCAGCAGACCGTGCGACGCTTTCGGGATGTTGTCGAGGCAGCGGAACGCGATGGGGTCGACGGCGAGGCGATGAGCGTTGCGTTTAAGCGGCTCCGCTAGCCGCCGCGTGGTTTTGGTACCTTTGATTCCACTCGATTCTGGAACGATGGACGATCGGAAGGACGACGAATCATGAGTGAAGCACCCGCTCGCGCGATGACCCCGGTCGGCGTCAACCACCTGGTCCTGAACGTGCGCGATATCGAAGTCGCGCACGAGTTTTGGACCGAGGTCATGGGCTTTCGTCACATCGGGTCGCTCAAGCCACGTGAACAGCGCTCGATGAACATGCGCTTCTACAACGGTCTCTCCGAGAGCCATCACGACCTCGCCCTCGCTGAGATCATGGGTGAATCGGAGGAGTCGGACGACTGGTCGATGGCCCCGCGTCGGCCTGGCCTCAACCACCTCGCCGTGCACTACCCCGACCGCGACTCGTGGCTCAAGCAGATCGCCTTCCTGCAGTCCAAGGGCGTCAAGTTCAACTTGCGGATCAATCACGGGATGACGCATTCGGTGTACATCAACGACCCCGACGGGCACGGCATCGAGGTGCTGTACGAACTCCCGCGCGAGCACTGGGAGGGCGACATCGACGGCGCGCTGAACTACGCCGAGGTCCTGCCGACTGAGGGAGAGGCGGCCCTCGTCGACGAACCGACGCCTGCTTTCAGCGGCAGCAACTAAGGTCATCGACGGATGGCCATGCGCGATGGCGCGGCCTACCTGGCCGGGCTGAAGGATCAACGACGCATCTGGCACAACGGCGCGCTCGTGGAAGATGTCACCACCGCGCCGGGCTTTGCCAATGCCGCCCACACGATCGCCGCGTTCTACGAATTCCAGTGCGATCCCGCCAACCGCGAGATCCTCTCCTACGAGGACGAAGACGGCGAACACTCGCACCGCTCGTTCAAGATTCCGCGATCGAAGGACGACTTGCGTAAACGCTCCGCCGCCTACGCGGCATGGGCCGAACACACCGGCGGACAGCTTGGCCGTGCGCCGGACTACATGAACGCCGCTATCGCCGGCGTCGCCGCCGCGAAACATCACTGGGGACAGAATGAACCCGAGTTGGGCGAGCACGCCGCAGGAATCCTCGACCACTGCCGCCGCAACGACATCTGTCTGACGCATACCTTCATCACGCCGCAAATCGACCGCAAGACTCCGCTCGGCGAACAGGAGCCGTTCCTCAATGCCGGAGTCGTCAAGCGAACCTCGGACAGCATCATCGTGCGGGGCGCGCGCATCCTGGGCACGTTGGCGCCATTCTCCGATGAGAACCTGTCGATGGTGCTGCCGATCGTTAAGGGCGAGGCAGAGCTCAAGTACGCGCTCTGCTTCACCATTCCCGTCGACGCGCCCGGCCTGCACTGGGTGTGCCGCGACTCGTTCGACCCGAACCGCTCAACCCGCGACTACCCGATCTCCAGCCGCTTTGAAGAGATCGATACGGTCGCCGTCTTCGACGACGTCGAAGTGCCCTGGGAGAACGTGTTCGGCTACCAGGACGAGAAGATTCACAACACGGCCCTGATGGTCATGCGCTTCCAGGAATCGCTTGGTCACCACGTGATCGTCAAGAACGTCGCCAAGACCCGCTTCCTGCTTGGCCTGGCACACCTGGTCGCGGAGAATGCGCAAACGAATTCGTTCATCAACGTTCAGATTCGGCTGGGTGAGATCGTGACGATGCTGCAGACGCTGGAATCGATCGCCATCGCGGCGGTCGAGGGAAGCGTTGAGAATCCGGACAATGGCGTTTGGTATTGCAATGCCAACGCGATCACGGCCGGCCTCCGCCTGTTTCCCGAGTACTACGTGCAGATCATCGACCACATCAAACAGATCGGCGGCAGCAACTTCATGGCAGCCCCGTCCGGGGCCAACATGGAGGCGATCACGGAGGCAATTGGGCCGTCGGTGGAGCGCTACTTCAGGGGCGCCGCCGAGATGAACGAAGAAGGCATTGACAAGGTCCCGCTCTTCCGCCTCGCGTGGGATGTCGTGGGCACGTCGCTTGCAGGTCGGCAAGAGCTGTACGAGCGATTCTTCTTCGGGGACCAACAGGTCTCGAAGTCTCAGTCATACATCCGTTACGACAAATCAGAGGCGGTTGACATCGTCCGTCGCCTGCTCGATCCAGGCTGGTTGACTCACTCTTGAGGGCGACGCCGTCGCTGCATCTGCGCACGATGTATCGCTTCGACGGGGCGGGAGGGATCGTCTGCACGCTCGAGCCCCAGCCGGCGATCGGGCCTGCATTCACGTTGATCCGCGGCCGCTCCGAGCGGGTATGGGCGGTCGGTGCGCGCGTCGCTCCAGATCTTGCTGAAGAGCTGGACGCGCTGGCGGCGCAGGAACGCACGCTTGACGACTGGCGGGAGCCGCCACGCTTCGCCGAGCGCTATCGCGCTCTGCTGAGCGGCGAGCTGGTCTCGGGGCCAGCCTTTGAGTTCCCCGCTCGGCTCGAAGCGCCTGTGGGGGTCAGACTGATCGACGCCTCCGAGATGTTGCAACGCCATTTCCGTGGTTGGACCTCGGCGGAGATGCCCGGTCGCACCCCGATGGCCGCGATTCTGGAGGACGGCCAGGCGGTGAGCCTCTGCGCCTGCGCCCGGCGCACGGATGAAGCGGCAGAGGCGAGCCTGGAGACAGCTGTGCGATATCGCGGGCGAGGCCTGGCCGAACGGGTCACCGCTGCCTGGGCGATCGCTGTCCGCGAATCTGGTCGAATGCCGTTGTACAGCACATCGTGGGAGAACGTGGCCTCACGGGCCGTGGCCCGCAAGTTGGGTCTGTCGATCTACGCGGCGAGTTGGAGCCTCTACACACAGTCTTATGAAGACCGCCGGCTGCCGACTGATGCCTGAGCGCCCGTCGTTTGACCCTTCCCTCCGACCGCGCGTAGCCTCCATTCGTATCTCGCGTTCAGGGATTGGTGATGACATGGGACACCTCGATGGCAAGGTGGCGCTGGTCACAGGCGGCGCCGGCGGTATGGGATCACACATCTGCCGGGTCTTCGCCGAGCAGGGCGCGGCCGTGGTCGCGTGCGACACCGGCTTTGATGTTGAGGGCCGCGCCGGAATGGATCCGTCCAAGGTTCAGGCGGTGGTCGACGAGATTATCGCCAACGGCGGACGGGCGGTCGCCGTCGCCGGCGATATCGCCGACATGGACACGGCCGAAGGTGCCGTGCAGACCGCCATTGATACCTTCGGCGACCTCGACATCCTCTGCTGTGCACATGGCATCCTGCGCGAGCGGATGGTCTTCAACATGACCGAGGAGGAGTGGGACGAGCTGGTTCGGATCCACCTCAAGGGCTGTTTCGCGCCGACCAAGTTCGCGTCGATTCACTGGCGCGCGAACCGCGACAAGGGCAACCGGCGGATCATCTACTTCACGTCATCGGCGGGCGTCCGCGGCGAGGCCGGTCAACCGAACTACTCCGCAGCGCACGCCGGCAAGATTGGACTCTCGTTGTCCAACGCGGACGCGCTTGAGCGCTATGGCGTGACCTCGAACTGCATCTCGCCGGGCGCATCGACGCGCATGACCGACCGCGGACGCGAGATCGACCAGTCAGCCGATGCGCCCAGCATGACCGCGGCCGGGACTGCGATGGATCCGAACAACGTGACGCCGGCGGTAACTTACCTCGCTTCCGACGCGAGTGCCGACATCAGCGGCCGCGTGGTCGGGACGACGGGCAACAAGATCACGATCTGGAAAGAGCCTGAGTGGGAGCAGACGATCTGGAACGTCGAGCCGTACTGGGACATCGACACGTTGTTCGAGCTCATGCCGCAAACGCTTGAGCTGCAGGGCGTTGGCCCGCCTCCACGCCAGTTCCCATAAGCAAGCATCTTCCACTCAGAGAGGCGGAAATCATGGCAAAGCACCTGGACGGACGGATCTGCATCATTACGGGTGGCGCCGGCGGGATCGGCTCGAATCTCTGCCGTGTGTTTGGAGAGCAAGGCGCCAAAGTTGTCGTCGCCGACACCGGCTTCGATGTCGAGGGCCGATTCGGCATGGACGCCTCGAAAGTCGAGGCGATCGTCGACGAGATCCGCAGCGCCGGCGGCGAGGCTGTGCCCTTTGTCGGCGATGTCGCGGACATGGACACCGCCGAGCGCATGGTCCAGACGGCGATCGATGAGTTTGGCGGACTCGACGTGCTCGTCTGCGCGCACGGCATCCTGCGCGAGCGGATGATCTTCAACATGACCGAGGACGAGTGGGATGGCCTGGTCCGCGCCCATCTCAAGGGTTGCTTTGCGCCGACCAAGTTCGCTTCGATTTACTGGCGGGCCAATCGCGAAGGTCAGAACAGGCGGATCATCTACTTCACTTCCGACGCCGGAATCCGTGGCGCAGCCGGGCAGCCGAATTACTCGGCTGCGCATGCGGCGAAGCTCGGATTGATGCGTTCAAACGTCGGCGCGCTTGGTCGCTACGGTGTGACGTGCAACTGCATCGCGCCGGGCGCATCGACGCGCATGACCGACCGCGGACTCGGCGTCGAAGCATCTGGACCTGCACCCTCCGAGACCGCCGCCGGGACGGCGCGCGACCCGAAGAACGTCGCTCCGATCGTCGCGTGGCTCGCCTCCGACCAGTCCGACGGCGCCAATGGTCGCATCTTTGGGGCGAGCGGACACCGCATTTCGCTGTTCTCAGAACCGGTGCTTGAGCGTTACCTGCACTTCGACGACAACCGGATCGACGTCGACACGCTGTTCGAGGTGTGGCCGCACACGCTGGGAGCGGGCGGATTCCCGCGCAACAGCATTCGTCCGGGCCTGGTCTAGCTCGATCGTCTTGTTGCAACTGTTTGCAGAAACGGCCGAAGTTTCATAGTCTGACTCCGCACTTGAATGGGGTCAGGCGGAATGCACCTGCGCGCGGTTCGACTGATGTTGGCGGCCCTGGCGGTGGCGGTCGGACTGCTCGGAAGCGCCTGCGGCGGCGAATCTGAGCGCGAGGGGCTGC
Organism: Dehalococcoidia bacterium; assembly: GCA_965208665.1. GTDB lineage: Bacteria > Chloroflexota > Dehalococcoidia > Bin125 > Bin125 > Bin125. The sequence goes on along the minus strand of CBDBPH010000001.1, from coordinate 878,514 downwards.
TCGTCGTGACGACGGTCGCCCCGCTGCGCAACATCATCGAGGAGGTCGGCGGTGACCGCATCACCGTCGTCGCCCTCGTCCCCGAGGGGACGAACAGCCATACGTTCGACCCTCCGCCGTCAGCGGTGAGCGAACTCGAACAGGCCGACCTGATCGTCATTAACGGCCTCAATCTGGAGTTGCCGACTCTTGAGCTGGCCGAAGCCAACGCGTCCGACGGCACCCCAATCGTGTTGCTCGGCAATCTTGCCGTCTCACCGGACGAGTATGTCTTCGATTTCTCCTTTCCCGAGGAGGACGGCAACCCCAACCCGCACCTGTGGACCGCGCCACACCTAGCCGTCGAATATGCCGAGATCGTGCGAGAGGAGTTGTCCCGGGTCGATCCCGACGGATCCGAATACTACGCGGGCAATGCCGAACGGTTCATCGCACGGCTTTGGGAGCTGGATGACGCGATCGCGGAAGCCACGGCGACGATTCCCGAAGCGCACCGCAAACTGATCACGTATCACGATTCGTTCCCCTACTTCGCACCGCGCTACGACCTGGAGATTATCGGCGCGATCCAACCGTCCGACTTTTCGGAACCGGCGCCGCGCGAGGTGGCCGAGCTGATTCAACAGATTCGCGATGCCGGCGTACCGGCGATATTCGGGTCGGAAGTCTTCCCTTCGGAGGTGCTGGATACAATCGCGAAGGAGGCCGGGGCAGTACAGGTCTCCACGCTGTCTGATGACGATTTGCCCGGGTCTCCCGGCGATCCCGCGAACACACTGGTCGGCATGATGGTTGAGAATGTGCGCACGATGGTCACCGTGTTGGGCGGCGACGCGTCGGCTTTGGACGGTTTCGATACAGGCAGCACATGGCGACCATCGGAGTAGACGAGCTGGTCAGGCTGGAAGGCGTCGCCCTGGGCTACGAAGGCGTCGTCGCCCTGCGCGACGTCGACTTGCACATTGCGCCGGGCGAGTTGATCGGCATCGTTGGACCCAGCGGCTGCGGCAAAACGACTCTGCTGCGGTCCCTGCTCGGTGAGCCGGAGTTGTACGCCGGAACGGCGCAGGTCGCCGACAACACACGGGTCGGCTATGTGCCGCAGGTCGAGACCGTCGACTGGAACTTTCCGATCACCGTCGAGCAAGTCGCGATGCTCGGCAGTTGGCGCACGCGCCGCTGGCTGCCATGGACGAGCCGAGCCGAGCGAAGTCGTGCGCGGGTGGTGCTCTCCCAGCTTGGCATCGCTGACCTGGCTGACCGCCCCATACGCGCCCTGTCGGGCGGACAACAGCAACGCACGTTCCTCGCTCGAGCGTTGATTCGATCACCGGACCTCCTGCTCCTGGATGAACCGACCTCGGGCGTCGACATCAAGACCCGACACGAGATCCTGCACCAGTTGGCCGGGCTGAGTACGGCCGGGGTCACCGTGGTGTTGACCACGCACGACCTGAACGGGGTCGCATCGCATCTCCCGCGCCTGATCGCGCTGGGTGAGCAAACCGTGCTGGCTGACGGGCCGCCGTCTGAGGTGCTGCAGCCGGACATCCTCGAGCGGGCCTACGGCCAGCCGATGCTGGTCGTGCAGAGTGGGCACGAGACCTACGTCCTGCCGATTCCCGAGGAGGCGCCTGGCGCCCACGGCGATGTCCTGCCGCCGCCGGAAGTCGTGAGCGTGATCGGCCGTCCGGACGGCGACGAGGCCGCCAACACCGATGCCGATCCAGCCCCCGATCATGCTTGAGCCGTTCGAGTTTGGTTTCATGCAACGCGCGATGATTGCCGCCACCCTGGTCGGTGGTGTGACCGCGGCCGTCGGTGTGTTCGTCATCCTGCGCCGGCTCGCGTACATCGGGCACGGCCTCGCTCACAGCATCTTCGGCGGCGCCGTCGTCTCGTTCACGATCGGCTTCAATTTCTTCCTCGGCGCGAGTCTCTGGGGAGCCTTCAGCGTCTTCCTGATCAATCAAGCTGCGCGCAGGCGGCAGATCGGCGGCGATGCGGCGATCGGAATCGTCACCACCGCCGCGTTCGCGATCGGCATCGCCGTCATCTCAAGAGCCCGTAGCTTCACCCGCGACTTCGAGGCTGCGCTCTTCGGCGAGATTCTCGGCATCACCAATCAGGATCTCTACGTCACGGCGGGGATGATCCTGTTGATTGCCATCGTCATGTTCTTGCTCTGGAAACCGCTGGTGTTCATCACCTTCGACCACGATGTCGCCCCTTCGTACGGGATATCGGTACGCTGGGTTGAGACCATCTTCTCCCTTGCTCTGGCCGCGACCGTGGTTGCCGCATTGCAGGTCCTCGGTGTCACTCTGATCGCCGCCGCCCTCGTGATCCCGCCAGTCGTGGCGAGAATGCTGACAGACTCCTTCCCGCGTCTGTTTCTGATCGCGGTGGTGCTGGGCGCGGTGACCGGTTTCCTGGGGGTGTACATTTCCTGGTTCGTCGATGTCTCTTCCGGCGCGACGGTTGTGCTGGTGCAGGCGGCGATGTTTGCGCTGACGCTGGGTTGGGGAATGCTCGAGTCTCGACGTGGGCTGAGCGCGGCCCGCCGAGCGGAGCGCTTGGCGGGACTTGAGCGGTCGCTCAACGATTAACACCCTGCAGGACGACGACGGGGTCTGCCGGACGCCAATGTGCGAGAGTGTGAACGGCCCCGCATTGGATTGACGTATGGCAGGTGACCCCCGCTCGGATTCGGCGGCCCCCAACGAGGAGCCGCAAGCAGTATTCGACCTGGCCGCCCTCGAGGAAGGCCAACCGCCCCTGGACGAGCAGTCGCTCGTGCAGGTCACGCGAGCGCTCGAAGAAATCGAAGGTCGCTCGGCAGACGGCTGGTTGTCCGATTGGCCGACTTCGACAGCGCAGGCTGGCCCGCCGCCGTTGGTTCTTGCGCAAGGAGAATCCCCACCGGCAGCGCCGGACGGAGTCGATTCGCCGGATGCAGCACAAGCACCGAGCCGGCGTCGCGCTCCGGTTGAGCCGCCCGAGTTGGTCGGACTGACCGAGATCGAGGTCGAGCAGCGGGTCGCCATTGGCCGCGTGAACCGGGACACCTCGAAGCAACGGTCCGATGTCGATGTCATCATTTCGAACGTCTTTACCTACTTCAACCTGGTTCTGTTCGGCCTGATCGGCATCCTGCTGGTGTTGGCAGTGACCGAGCAGAAGACCGACCACCTGCAAGACGCGGCCTTCGTTGGCATCGTTGTGTTGGCCAATGTGCTTGTGGGGACGTTTCAGGAACTGAGGGCAACAAGGAACTTGCGGCAGCTCGTCGCGCTGACCGCGCCGACGGCGACCGTGGTGCGCGAGGGGTTCGAGAAAGAGATCTTCGCCACCGATGTGGTCGAGGATGATCTGCTCGTCCTGCGCAGCGGCGATCAGGTGGTCGCAGACGGGCCAATCGTCTGGGATGAAGCCGAACTGGACGAGTCGATCTTGACCGGCGAGGCCAGTTCGGTCAGGCGAGGTCCTGGCGATGAGCTGGAATCCGGAGCATTCTGCGTTGGCGGATCCTGTTACTACCGTGCCACCCGCGTGGGTGATGAGTCTCGCGCGGTCCGCGAGACGAGAGATGCGCGCGAGCTCAAGCGAACCGAGACACCATTGCAATTGCGCTTCAAGCGCATCCTCGACGGGCTGATTGTCGGGACGGCCATCCTGGGATTGCTGATTCTGATTTCCTTCCTGATCACGGGTCGGGAGTTCGATGAGGCGGTGAAGGCCACGATTGCGACGGCGACATCCGTGGTTCCCGAAGGGTTGATGCTTGGCTTCACTGTCGCGTTCGCGGTTGGCGCACTTCGCGTTTCGAGGATGGGCGCGATCGTCCAGGACAACACGGCCGTCGAGGCGCTGAACTACCTCGACACGATCTGTCTCGACAAGACCGGCACGATCACGGCTAACCGGTTGCAGGTCGACGATGTTCGCTGGGCTCCGGGTGGTCGGGCCCTGGCCGGTTGGTTGGGCGCGTTCGCGCTGTCGACGTCTGCCAACAACAAGACGGCTGAGGCCCTGTCGGTCGCGTTCGCTCCGCAGTCCAACGGCGCGGTGCTGATGGACGACGAGCCGTTCAACTCCGAACGCCGCTGGAGTGCTGCTCGCCTCCGACTCGACAGTGAAGAGCGGGTCTTCGTCCTCGGGGCGCCTGAACGCCTGCTACGTGCAGCATCAGGCGACGACGCGGAGGCGAGAGCCGAGCTGGTGGCCGAGTACGAGTTGGCCGCCCAGCGCGGATTGCGCGGGGTAGTGTTCGCCGAGGCTGCGGCTATGCCCGACGCAGAGACCGATACGTTGCCGCAACTCCGCGTCGTCGCCCTCGTCACGGTGGCGGATGAACTGCGGCCCGAGATCGCCGACGCGTTTCGCATGATGGACGACCTTGGGATTGAACCGAAGATCATCAGCGGTGACAACCCGGCGACCGTCGCGGCGTTGGTGCAGCAACTGGGAATTCGGTTGGCGGGCGGTCTGATCACCGGGGCCCAGCTTGAGCGGCTCAGCGCGGATGAGTTTGCCGACGCTGTCGAGGAGAACTCCGTCTTCGGCCGAATCGCTCCGCAGCAGAAGGAACGGATCGTCTCGGCGCTGCAGGCGAACGGACACTACGTCGCGATGGTCGGCGACGGGGCGAACGACGTTCGCGCGCTGCGTCAGGCGGATGTGGGCGTCGCGATGGAGTCGGGAGCGAACACCGCCAAGGGCGTCGCTGCGATCGTGCTGCGCAACGACTCGTTCGAGGCGCTGGTCAAGGGTTCCGGGATCGCCCAGAGCGTACTCGGCAATGCATCTCAGCTTTCCAAACTGTTCGTGACCAAGAGCTTCTACGCGTTCCTGATCATTTTCATCTCGAACATGATGGGTCTGGAGTTCCCCTTCCTGCCACGTCACGGCTCGCTGACGGCGCTGTTTACGCTTGGCGTGCCGGCGGTGTTCATCACCTTGACCAAACCTCCGCGAGCTGCCGGACACAATTTCCTTTCCTCAACCATGCGCTTCGCGATTCCGGCGTCACTGGCGCTGGCGGTTTCTGCGGTGGCCGTCCACCTGCTGACCGAGGGCATTCTGGGTCGCCCGGTTGAGGACGCAAGAACGCTGGTTTCGACCACGATCGGGATTGTCGGTCTGGCCTACATGGTCGAGGTGATTGGGTACCAGGGCGCCACCCGCGACAACCTGATGCGTCCTGCGCTGGTGACCTTCTTCGGAATCGCCCTGCTGGGCGTCTTCATCCTCACCCTCTACACGCCGCCGCTGCGCAACTTCTTCGATTTCTCACCGCTGTCTGCGGCGGAGTGGGCGATCGTGGTCGTTGCTGTAATCGCCGCGATGTCCGGCAAGTGGGTGCTCTCGACATACGCGGCCCAGATCATGCGCCGGCTCACCGGGCAGGCATATGAGGAGGCGGCGTCGCGAGGTCGCGCCGTCTGAGGATTCGCCTCTCCCTCTGGGAGAGGGTCAGGCTGAGGGCTGCGGCTCGTACAGTTCAGCCAACTCCGGATCTTTCTCGGCGAGCATGTTCGCGAGGTCAAGTAGGACCTGGCACTGCTTGTACGTCGCGTCGTCCTGCATCTTGCCGTCGACGACTGCAACACCGCCGGATCCGCCGGCCTCTTCCATCGCGGCCACGACGCGGCGAGCGAACGCCACCTCGTCCGGGTTGGGACGGAAGACCGCTTTGGCGATCGGGATCTGATTGGGATGCAGCGTCCAGGCGCCGACGCATCCGAGGATGAAGGCCGCGCGGAACTGGTCCTCGCAGCCGATCGGATCCGAGAAGTCGCCGAACGGTCCGTAAAACGGGTAGATCTCATTCGCGGCGCAGGCGTCGATCATGCGCGCGAGTGTGTAGTGCCAGGGATCCTGGATGTACGAGGTGCGCGGCGCCGCGTCGTCCTCAGGGTCGGCGTCGGTGCGTACGACGTAGCCGGGATGCGGGCCACCGACACGCGTTGTCTTCATCCGACGCGAGGCCGCGAGGTCCGACGGTCCGAGACTCATGCCCTGCAATCGCGGGCTGGACTGTGCGATCGCTTCGACGTTCGACACGCCCTGCGCGGTCTCGAGGATGGCGTGAATCAGGATCGGCCGGGTCAGACTGTTGCGGGCCTCGAGCTGGGCAAGGAGCAAATCGAGGAAACGAATCTCTTCAGGTCCGTTGACCTTGGGCAGCATGACGGTGTCGAGCACGTCGCCGATTTCCGCAGTCAGTTCGAGCATGTCGTCGAGGAACCAGGGGCTGTCAACCGCATTGACCCGGGTCCACAGCTTCGTCGCTCCCAGATCGAGCGTCTGGCCAACTTCGATCAGACCGGTGCGGGCTGCTTCCTTTGCTGAAGGAGGAATCGCGTCTTCAAGGTTGCCGAGCAGGATGTCGAGGGTCGGCGCGAGTTGCGGCAGGCGGTTGCGGATCCGCTCGTTGGACGGGTCGAAGAAGTGGATCATCCGCGACGGGTACGTCGGGATGTCGGTTGGGGGCTCCGGCGCTCCGAGCACCAGAGGACGTAGGAACTGTCGGGGAGTAGGCATCGATGGAACTCCTGGATACAAACCAGAGCCTATGGGGCGCCGTCGATAGCGGCCAAGCCAGCGATCTCCGTACGCGACGCTACCCTGCCGACAACGTTGCTAGCTCGAGAAGAGACACACATGGCCATCGACCTGACCCTGGGAGCCGTGCTTCCGACCAATGAGATCGACAACGATCCTTCCGCGATCCGGGACTTTGCGCAGGCGGTCGAGGGGATGGGCTTCGACCACCTGTTGATCTATGACCATGTGCTCGGCGCTGACCCGTCGGTGCACCGGATGACCGGTCCCTACACCGACGAGCACCCGTTCCACGAAGTCTTCGTCACGCTAGGCTTCATTGCCGCTTGCACGAGGAACCTGGGTCTGGCGACCTGCGTACTGGTACTGCCCCAGCGTCAGACGGCGTTGGTCGCCAAGCAGGCCGCGCAGCTGGGTGTGCTGTCGGGCAACCGGTTCCGACTCGGCGTCGGCAGCGGCTGGAACCATGTCGAATACGAAGCGCTGGGCGAGAACTTCCGCAATCGCGGCCGCCGTCAGGAGGAGCAGATCGAGCTCATGCGCGCGCTGTGGACCAACCACCTGGTCGATTTCGACGGCGAGTTCCACACGGTCAACGCAGCCGGCATTGAGCCTCGTCCGACGGAGCCGATTGAGGTCTGGTTCGGCGGCGGCCACGATCTGCAGTTGCGCCGCACGGCCAAGATTGGCGATGGCTGGTTCCCGGTCGGCCCGCCGAATCCTGACTCGGCTGCGATGGTCGAGACGCTGCGCGGATACCTCGTCGACAACGGTCGCGACCCGGACAGCTTCCCGATGGAGCCACAGGCTCAGTTCCGCGGCGGCAACCCCGAGCTCTGGGTGTCGCACGCGCAAAGTTGGGTTGAACTCGGTGCGACCGCCATCTCGATCGCGACAATGAACGCCGGACTCCCGGACATCGACGCTCACATCGACGCGGTGGGTCAGTACAAGGACGCCGTCACCGCATAGCTCGGCCCTGAGCGGCGACAGCGGCGGCTGCTTGGGCGGCGGCCTCTTCGCCTGCCAGATAACGACGATCCAGCACGGTCATGTCGCCGTCCAAGAGGTAGGCGAGCGGCATCCCCGTGGGGATGTTCAGGCCGGTGATCTCATCGTCGGAGATTGACTCCAGGTGCTTGACGATCGCCCGGATGCTGTTCCCGTGTGCGGCGACTAACAGGCGCTGCCCGCCGCGCAGCGCCGGAACGATCTCTTCCTCCCAGCAAGGCATGACTCGCTCCAGCGTGAGCTTGAGCGACTCCGCCGCCGGCAGATTGCCGGCGGGGATGTCCTGATACCGCCGATCGAGTCGCGGATGGTCGGGATGGTCGTCGGCGAGCGGCGGCGGTGGGATGTCGTACGAGCGCCGCCAGATGTGCACCTGCTCGTCCCCGTGTTCGGCCGCAGTCTCTGCCTTGTTCAACCCTTGCAGCGCGCCGTAGTGACGCTCGTTGAGGCGCCAGTCTCGTCTCACATCGAGCCACGGCGCGTCAATCTCGTCGAGGATGATCCAGAGCGTATGGATCGCTCGTTGCAGCAGCGAGGTCCAGGCCGTGTCGAACTCGATTCCGGCCTCGCGAATCTGCCGTCCGGCGCTGCGCGCCTCGGCCTTGCCGTTCTCGGACAGATCGACGTCGATCCAGCCGGTGAATCGATTCTCGAGGTTCCACTGACTCTGCCCATGGCGGACGAAGACCAGGTTTGGGGTCGAGATGTCGGCTGACATTCGCACAGGCTAGCCTGCGCTAGCGATCGCAAACCGTTGAGGATGCCTGGTGAGTGACGCAGAACAATCCTCCGATACAGTCTTCGGCGCCATTGTGCGCGGTGAGATCCCGGCCGACATCGTCTACGAAGACGACTGCTGCATTGCCTTCCGCGACCTGAATCCGCAGGCGCCCACGCACGTACTGGTGATCCCGAGAATCGGGATATCGGGTCTGCAGCAGGCCGATCAGGCCGCCCCCGAGCTGTTGGGTCACCTGTTGCAAGCTGCCCAGACCGTGGCCAGGCAGGAGGGGCTGGAGGCGGAGGGCTGGCGGCTCGTGGTGAACGTTGGCCAGGCAGGTGGGCAGACGGTTGAGCATCTGCACCTGCACGTGCTGGGCGGTCGACAGATGACCTGGCCTCCAGGCTGAGGCGCTGAGGCGGTTGCTGTGGAGGCGTTGCTGCAGGTCAGGGAGCTGGACAAGCATTTCGGCGGTTTGCGGGCCTGCGATCGCGCCACGTTCGAGGTTGAACAGGGCAAGATCGCCGGGATGATCGGTCCCAACGGGGCGGGCAAGACCACCGCGTTCAACTGCGTGGCCGGCTTTCTCAAGCCCGACGGCGGCGAGGTCTTCTTCGGCGGCGAAGACGTCACCGGCCTCCCGCCGCACCGGATGTTCGACAAGGGACTGGTTCGCACCTTTCAGATCCCGCAGGAACTCGACACGATGACGGTGCTCGAGAATCTGATGTTGGCAGGTGAGGGGCAATCAGGGGAAGCGGTCTGGCGCAACTGGCTCGTGCCTTGGAAGGTCCGCGCGGAAGAGGAACGGCTGGAGGCGCGGGCGCACGAAGTGCTGGAACAGACCCAGCTCGGACATCAGGCCTATCTCAGAGCGGGCGCCCTATCGGGCGGTCAACGAAAATTGCTCGAGCTGGCGAGAGCGTTGATGGCCGAGCCGCGCATGATCCTCCTCGATGAGCCTGGCGCGGGCGTGAATCCGGCCCTTGTCCGCCGGCTGGCGCAACACATTCGCGAGCTAAGCGAACGGCTCGGCCTCTCCTTCCTGATCATCGAGCACAATCTCGACTTCGTCCGACAACTCTGTGATCCTGTGATCGTGATGGCGCAGGGACAGGTGCTCGACGTCGGTCCGGCGGACGACGTGCTGTCCAACCCTGAAGTGCAGGCCGCCTACCTGAGCGGGCAACGAACCGCATGAACGATCGCACGCCGTTGCTGCAGGTGGGGGAGTTCAGCGGCGGCTATGTCGACGGGATCGACATCATTCACGATGTCGCGCTCGACCTGTACCAGGATGAGATTCTCACGATCATTGGACCGAACGGGGCAGGCAAATCGACGTTGCTGAAGGCGATCGTGGGCGCGCTGCCATTCGAACGCGGTCGTCGCGTGTTTCAGGGCGAAGATGTCAGCGGATGGTCGACACCGCGGATGATCGCATCCGGCGTCGGCTACGTACCGCAGGTCGACAACGTGTTCACCTCGATGTCGATCCGGGAGAACCTGGAGATGGGCGGCTACATGCGCAGGTCCGGCCTGCAGGATCGGATCGCCGAAGTGTTGGCGATGTTCCCCGATCTCGAAGGCCGTCCTCGCGAACGCGCCAGCCGTCTCTCCGGTGGACAGCGCCAGATGCTGGCCATGGCCCGGGCGCTAATGCTCGATCCGGTGATGCTCTGCCTGGACGAGCCGACCGCCGCCCTCTCGCCCGCCGCACGCGGAGAGCTGCTGGCGCGGATCTACAACATTCACATGTCCGGTGTCGGCATCCTGATGGTCGAGCAGAACGCCACCGAGGCGCTGGTCTGGTCAGACCGCGCGGTCGTGATGGTCGACGGCGACAAGGCGCTCGAGGGCACGGGTCTGGACATGTTGACCAGCGCCGATGTGGGTAGAGCCTTCCTCGGCCAGGGCGATGGCGAAGGGTTCACGATCGAAGAGGGAGGGCTGACATAGAGATCGCGCAGCTCGTCACGATCGGGATCATCGTCGGGTCGATCATCGCGCTCGGGGCGATGGGCTTGACGCTGGTCTTCGGCGTGCTCGGGATCGGAGACTTCGCCCACGGCGACAAGATGGGCTGGGGTATGTTCCTGGCCTTCTTCATCGTCTCGGCCGAAGGCGCCAATCTCGGCTTCGCGGGCGGACGCTTCGGTTCGCTTTCATTCGGCTGGGGACTGGTCGTCGGCCTCCTCGTGGCGATGATCGGCGTGGCGTTGCTGTCGGTCATCCTCGAGCGGCTCGTGTTTCGGCGGCTGCGCGCCGCGGGTGGAGGTTTCTTCGTCTTCGCCATCGCCTCGCTGGGCATCTCGATCATGCTGCGCGCCGTCATTCAGTTGATCTGGGGTCCATCCAACTTCCGCTACACGCCCGGCATTCATCCCGCGATCGAGATCCTGGGCGGGATCAAGGTCAAGCCCGATCAGTTTTTAGTCGTCGGCATCACGCTCCTGGCAGCCGTGCTGTTGTACTGGCTTCTGTATCGAACGCGATTCGGCAAGGCGATGCGAGCGACCGCCGACAATCCCGAGTTGGCCGAAGCGTCGGGAATCGAGACCAACCGGATTCGGGTAGGCACCTGGGTTATCGCCGGCATCCTCGGGGCGCTGGCCGGAGTCATGCTCGGACTGCAGGCGGAAGTGCGCTTCGATGCGGGTTTCCGATTACTGTTGCCACTCTTTGCGGCTGTCATCCTGGGTGGGATCGGCAATCCCTGGGGCGCGTTGATCGGAGGGTTGACCGTTGGCATCGCCCAAGAGGTGTCGACCCAGTGGATCAACACTGGACTCAAACCGGGCGTGCCCTTCGTGATCGTGATTGTCGTGTTGCTCCTGCGGCCACGTGGCCTGTTCGGGCAAGTGCGGTGAGGGGGCGCTGAGGTGGAGCAGCTGATCGTCACGCTGGTCACCTTCGACGGCGCCGTCAACTGGACGGTCGGCTTCCTGACGACCGTGAGCATCTTCGCGATCCTCGCGCTGGCACTAAACATCCAGTGGAGCGTGGGGATCCTCAATTTCGGCGTCGCCGCGTTCTTCATGGTCGGCGCGTACGTCTCAGCGGTGCTGACGCTGCCGGCGCCCGAGGGGTTGGAGTCGTACGTCGCGGGCTGGGGTATCCCGATCCCTGTCGGCTGGCTGTTTGCCATGGTGGCCGGAGCGGTGCTGGCGGTGCTGCTCGGCATCCCGACCCTGCGCCTGCGCGACGACTTTCTCGCGATCGCCACAATTGGCGTTGCTGCGATCCTGCGCAGCATTGCCAACTCGGTCGAGGGTCTCGTCAATCGCAGCCGAGGTCTGAATGGGATCGACGGGTTTCTTGAGCAGGAAGTGTCGGGCGGCGGCTATCGCTGGGTTGAGTTGGCCATTGCACTGGTCATCCTGTGCGCCGTGTACTGGTTGGTCACTCAGGCGACGGCCTCCCCTTGGGGTCGCGCTCTGCGGGGGATTCGCGACAACGAAGACACGGCCAAGGCCTCGGGCAAGAACACCGTGCGCTTCCGTATGGGCGCGTTCATCCTCGGTTCGATGCTGATGGGTCTGGCCGGCGCGATCTACGCACATCGCAGCGGTACGATCTCGCCACTGACGTTCTCCGACCTGTTGGGCACGTTCTTCGTCTGGACGATGCTGATCGTGGGCGGCAGCGGCAATCATCGCGGCGTGGTGGTCGGCGCGCTGGTCGTGGGCTTCTTCTGGTTCGGCACGCCGCTGATCCAGGAGAGTCTGCCCGACTGGCTGGGCAGCCGCGTCTTCCAGGTGCGTCAACTGCTGATCGGCCTGCTGATCGTGGCCTTCCTGCTCTGGCGGCCGCAGGGGTTGCTGGCGGAGCGTGATCGCGTCAGCCGATTTGTCTCAGTCGGGCCTGACGACCGTTCCACGGACGCTGGTTCGCTGTGGCGGCGTTTGCGGGAGCGGGCGGCAATTCAATTGCCGAGGTCGTAGGCGATCCGGCGCGTGATCTGAATTTCTCCATCGGAGTCGAACTGCCAGATGCCGATGTGGAAACGGGTGATGTCGCCATGGTCATCCCAGGCCAGCGAGCTCTCGACGCCGCGGTAGTCGAACGGTTCTCCATTCGCGGCGGCATTGAGGGCGTCGGCGAGTTGATCCGGGCCGAGCGCTGGGCCTTCTCCATCTGCGACGGAGCGCAGCTGGTCGCGGATTGATGCTCCGTCCGTGGATTGTGCACCCTCTGCCGCCAGGGCGAGGGCGACGACCGCGTCGTAGACGGCGCGAACGTAGGTCAGGGAGCTGTGCTGGGGCGCACCCCAGGCTTCGGCGTAAGTCCGCTCCCAGAAGCGGACTGACGGATTGTCCGGGTTGTCGGCGGCTGCTGTGCCAATCATCCCGGCGAGAATCTCGGGACCGAGACTGCGGATCAAGGCCGGGCTTTGGTCGGTGTCTCCAAAGAGGAAGCGGTCGAACAGTTCGAGCTCAACCGCCTGGCTGACGCAGAGCGTCGAACCGTTGCGGAAGGTGAAGAGGATGAGCGCCTCGGCGCCGTCCGCTGCGGCCTGCCGCAGTTCGTCCAGACAGGATTCGGCGTCGGTTGCGAGCGCTGCGCTGCTGAGTCCGCCGCCCCAGGCCTCACGGAACGAGTCGAACAGTCCGCGGCCCCAGGCATCGTCTCGGTAGATCACGCCCAGGTCGCTGTGGCCGCGTTCTCGCGCGAGCTGGGCCAACACCGGCCCGAGAGCGCTGTCGGAAGGAACGGCGCGAAAGAAGAAGTCGCGGTCGAGAGCGTGAGGCAAGGAGGGGGCCGTGGCGGACGGGCTGATGGTGGGGATGCCGAGCGGCTCGATCACCGCTTCGATCACGGCGAGCGAGGCGGCGCTGGTGTTGGGCCCGACGAAGGCGTGGACACCCTCCTCCAGGACCAGTCGGCGTGCAACGGCGACGGCGAAGTCGGTATCGAAGTTGATGTCCGCGATTACGCCGACCACCGGCCGGCCGAAGACGCCGCCGGCTTCGTTGATGTGTTGAATCGCGAGCTTGAACGAGTTGCGGCGCTCGTGACCGGTGCCGCCGACGGTCTGAATGAGGGCGATTTTGAGCGGTTCAGCCTCGACCTCATCCGCCGACAGCGAGACGCCAGAACTGACCCGCCAACGCCCAGGTTCGGCGTCGGGCGGCAAGTAGCGGGCGTCGGGCAACTGTCGTTCGCTCCAGCCGTCGCCGTCACGGTCGGCAAGGCGCTGCTGCAGGGCGACTTCTGTGCGGCCATCGGCCAGCGGACGCACGGCGACCCGCACCTCGGCGTCCGCCTGGTCCCCGCCTCCGATCGCGTTGATGCGCCAGGCGCCGACTCCGATGACAGCAAGAAGCATTACCGCGGCGACGAAGCGCATGACCGGGCTCGATAGGTACATTCGGGTATCCGATCAGAATTGGTCGATGTCCAGGAGTCACTCCCCGTAGGGAATCACGCCGGTGTCTTCGATCGCGCCTTCGACCGTGAATCGCCAGATGCCGACGAAGCCGCGTGCGAGGTCGCCGTTCTCGTCCCACTCCAGTGACTGCGCTGCGCCCTCGTAGTCCAGGTCCTCGCCGTTTCTGGCCGCTTCCAGCCCGTCGCGGATGCTCCCGATATCGGCCAATACGACCTTGCCCGGCGCCCCGCCGATCCGCCGCAGTTGATCGCGGATCGCTGCACCGTCGGTCGAGCCGGCCGCTTCTGCCGCGAGAGCGAACGCAATCGTCGCATCGTAAGCCTGCTTCGTGTAGGGGAAGCCGTAGGGGCGCTCGTACTCGTCGATGAATGCCGATTCCCAGAGCAGCGCCGATTCCGTCCCGGGCGCCGTGCCCGGCGCCGTGCCGTGCATTCCGCCCAGGTGCTGCCCACCGATCGCGTTGATCAACCCGGGATTGCGGCTGGTCGGTCCAAAGACGAAGCAGTCGTAGAGGCCATTCTCAATTGATTCGCGCAGAATGATGGTTCCCTCCGGAACGTAGGCGAGCATGACCAGCGCTTCCGGCTGATTCTGCAGCGATTGCTGGATTTCGCTGAGATAGGTGGTCTGTTGCGGCGCCACGGCGACCTTGACCACCTGGCCGCCCCAGGTCTCGACGAATGCCTCGGCGAAGGAATCGGCGATGCCCTGTCCCCACGCGTCGTCGCGGTAGATCAGGCCGACGTTGGAGTAGCCCTGCTCGTTGACAAGCTGCGCCAGGGCCGGTCCCTGCACCTTGTCGTTGAGCGTGGCGCGGAAGAGGAAGTCGTTGTCAGCGGCGACGGCAAGTTGTGGCGAGGAGGAAGCGGGAGAGATCTGGGGAATCCCGGCCGGGCCCGTGATGCTCTCCGCCACCGCCAGCGAATTGGTGCTGGAGTGCGCCCCGACAATCACGTGCGCGCCCTCAATCTCGATCATCCGCCGCGCCTCTTCGACGGCGATGGTCGGGTCGGTGTTCGTGTCGCCGATCAGGAACTCGACTGGCTGACCGAAGACGCCCCCGGCCTGATTGATGTGTTTGATCGCGAGCAGGAAGCCCTCGCGCATCTCGACACCGATCTCGGCCAGGCCCCCGGAGAGGTCGCCGAGGAATGCGATCTTGAGTGGCCCCGGCGTTCCGGATTGCTCAGCTGACTGTTGTTGCTGCTGGGCAACATCGTCCTGCGGTTGGCTGCCGGCCGCCGGCTGCGGCTGTGGGTCGTCGCCTCCGCCGCACGCCGCGAGGACGAAGACCAGGGCAAGCACCACTGGAAGCAAGAGCCGTTGCATTCGGATGCCTCGATCGATTGACAGACCCGATTGCTTGAGAGCTTATCCAAGTCTCTCAATCGGCGACGAACTCAAGCAACTCCACCTCCGTGATCGAGCCATCCTCTGCGAACTCCCAGATCCCGATGTAGCCGTGCGTGATGTCGCCATGTTCATCCCAGTCGAGCGTGCCGGCCGCGCCCTGGTAGTCGACGTCGCCGCCTTCGCCAAGCGCCTTGAGGCCCTCCGTCAAACTGTCGGGATGCGCGATCACCACGGTGCCCGGCGCAGAGCCGATGCGTCGTAACTGATCGCGAATCGCTCCGCCGTCGGCCGAGCCGGCCGCTTCCGCGGCCAATGCAAACGCAATGGTCGCGTCGTAGGTTTCCTTGACGTACGGGAGGCTCGGGAGATCGCCGTACTCCTCCAGGTACGCCTCGATCCACGCGTCGGACGATGGATTCGCCGGCGCGGCGGCAACGTACGTCCCACGCATCCCGGCCAAGAGGTGTGGACCGATCGCCTCGCTCACTCCCGGCGCCCTCGCGGCCGCGCCGAAGAAGAACTGGTCGTAGTAACCAAGTTCCAGAGCTTCCCGCACGATCAGAATGGTCTCCGGAGGAAACGCGATCAGCACGAGCGCCTGCGGTTCGAACTCGAGCGACTGCTCGAGCTCGGCTGTGAAACTGGTCGCACCGGGACTGACCGCGATCGCCTTCACCGTGCCCGCGAAGTGCTCCTCGAACGCCGTCGCCATGCCGTGACCGAACGCGTCATCCCGGTAGAGCAGACCGACGTTTTCCAGGCCCGCGCGCGCGACCAGTTCGGCCAGGTGTTGGCCCTCGACGCGATCGGCCAGGGAGACGCGAAACAGGAAGTCATCATCTTCGGCCAATGTGATCTGTGACGAGGTCGCGACCGGAGAAATCGTCGGGATACGTCGCGACGCGCTGATCGACTCAGCGACCGCCAGGGTCATGGCGCTCGAAATCGGCCCGATGATTCCCTGGACGTGCTCAATCTCGATGAGTCGCCGAGCCTCTTCAACCGCAGTGGTCGGATCTAGCGCCGTGTCACCGACCACGCCTTCGACCGGCATGCCCCAGACTCCGCCTGCTTCGTTGATGTGCTTGATCGCGAGATCGAAGCCCGTCCGTAGCTGCAAGCCGTACTCAGCCAACGGCCCGGAGAAATCGAGCAAGAGACCAATCCTGAGCGGATCCGTTGGGAGCTCGGTCGATGCCGGCGCCTCAGGCACTGCGTTTCCCGGCGCCGCCGGCTGCGAATCGCCGCCGCATGCAACGCCGACCAGCAGGGAAATGCAGGCCAATAGGCTGATCGAGAGGCGAAGAGACCAAGCTGACCGTCGGCTGGTGGGCTGGTAGCTGGCCACGACCACAGCTCTCCGTTATTGGTTTGTTTTCGCCCGAGCGCAGCGCATGCAGCGCTGCGCTCGGGCGTTACGACCAATCGGAATCGGGCCTATTCGTCCAGATCGAAGGCCGTCACGCTGATCTCGACGATTTGCCCGCCCTGGTAGGCCCACACGCCGATGTAGCCGGACGTGATATCGCCGTTCTCATTCCAATCGAGCGTGGTCGCGGCACCTTCGAGATCGACGTCCCAGCCGTCGGCCACGGCCGCCAGCGCCGCTCCGACGCCTTCCCCGCCGATCGCGTACGCGTCACCCGGTGGGCCGGCGACTGCGCGGAGACTGTCGCGGATCGCTGCCCGTTCGAGCGAGCCCGCCGCCTGCGCCGCGACGCCGATCGCCACCGCCGCGTCGTACGCCTCGGCGACGAATGGCAACGGCGACAGCTCGCCATACTCGGCGATGTAGGACTGGTTGAACACCAGCAAGGCGGGCGACTCTGGGCCTGGAGCCGGAGCAGTGCCCTTCATGTTCTCGAGATACTCGCCGCCGATGGCATCGACCAGATCCTGACTCTTGCTGCCGTCGACGAAGAGGAACTCGTCAAAGAGCCCCTGCTCCAGCGCCTCGCGGATGAAAATCTCCGCCTCCTGCGGGAAGGCGATCACGATCAGCACTTCCGCGCCGTTGTCGGCAGCTTGCTGCAGCTCGGCGAGGTAGGTCGCCTGTCGTGGCTCAATCGAGACGATGTTCGCCTCGCCGCCCCAAGCGTCTTCGAACGCCTCGGCCAGCCCCTGACCGTAGGGGTCGTTGAGGAAGATTACGCCGACGTTGGTGTAGCCCTCGTCGGCCGCGAGCTGCGCCAGAACCGGACCCTGGGCCGCATCGGAAACAGTGCTGCGGAAGAGGAAGTCGTTGTCCTCGGCGATCGTCAGCTGGGGCGATGTCGCGGACGGCGATATGACGAGGACGCCCGCGTCGGCGGCCACCGATTCGACGACGGCCAACGTGATTGACGATGCCAGCGGTCCCACGATCGCGTGAACGCCTTCAACCTCGATCAACCGTCGGGTTTCCTCGGTCGCCTGGGTTGGATCGAGCGCGGTATCTCCGGTAACGAGCTCCACCGGACGTCCCAACACCCCGCCGCCGTCGTTGAGATGCTTGATTGCGAGTTCGACGCCGGTCTGGATCGTAGGCCCGAACTCAGCCAGCGGACCCGAGAAGTCGGCCAACAGACCTATCTTGAGCGGCTCGTCCGCGATCATCGCCTGCTGATCGTCCTCCGATGCCCTCGGCGTCGCCGCGATCGGACCGCCTCCGAGGTCGAAGGCGGTCACGCTGACCTCCTCGATCGTTCCCTCGGCGTACTGCCAGACGCCGATGTAACCCGAAGTCACATCGCCGTTGTCGTCCCAGTCGAGCGAGGTCGCGGCTCCGGCGTAGTCGATCTGGTTGCCGCTGCGAATCGCATCGAGCGCCCCGGCGATGCCGGCTGCCCCGGCGGCGTAGGCGTCGCCCGGAGGCGCTGCCGCCGCGCGCAAGCTGTCTCGGATCGCCTCGGAATCGGCGGAACCGGCGACCTCGGCGGCCAGGCCGATGGCGATCGCCGCGTCGTATGCCTCGCGGATGAACGGCAGCGGTGAGAGCTCGCCGTACTCCGCGACGTAGGCTTCGTTGAACGCGCGCAGCGAATCCGATTCGGGACCCGCCGCAGGCGCGGTCCCCTGCATGCCGTCGAGGTACTCCGCGCCAATCGCGTCGATCAGATCCTGGCTCTTGGTGCCGTCCACGAAGAGGAAGTGGTCGAACAGCCCCTGCTCCAACGCTTCGCGCAGGAAGACCTCGGCCTGCTGCGGGAAGGCGATTGCGATCAGCGCCTCGGCGCCGTTGGCGGCGGCCTGCTGCAGCTCCGACAGGTACGAGGCCTGGCCGTCCTCGATCGAGACCATGTTCACCTCACCGCCCCAGGCATTGGCGAACGCCTCGGCCAGCCCCTGTCCGTACGGGTCGTTGAGGAACAGGACACCAACGTTGCTCAAGCCCTGGCTGGCGGCGAGTTGCGCCAGCACCGGACCCTGTGCGGCATCGGAAGTCGTGCTGCGGAAGAGGTAGTCGTTGTCCTCGGCGATGGTCAGCTGAGGCGATGTGGCCGAAGGTGAAATCACTGGCACGCCTGCAGACACTGCGACCGACTCGGCCACCGCCAGCGTGATCGACGAGGCCAGCGGGCCCACGATGGCGTGAACACCCTCGACCTCGATCAGTCGCCGCGCCTCTTCGGTTGCCTGCGTCGGATCAAGTCCGGTATCGCCGACCACCAGCACGACGTCGTGACCAAGCACGCCGCCCGCATCGTTGAGGTGCTTGATCGCCAGTTCGACGCCCGTCTGGATCGCCGGACCGAACTCGGCCAGCGGGCCGGAGAAGTCAGCGAGGAAGCCGATCTTCAGCGGCTCGTCGGACACCGGCGCCGCAACCGGTTGCTCTTGCTGATCCCGTTGCTGCCCGGCCGGAGCTGCGGCCCTGGTCTGTTGCTGCTCGTCCTGCTGCTGCTCCGCCGCTGCTTGCTGCTGTTGTTGTTGCTGTTGCTCGTCGTCGTCGCCGCAGGCGGCAAACAGTCCGAACGCCAATGCGGCAAGCAATCCGAGCGTGAGGATTCTCAAGCGCGATACATTCATGAGCTGACCTCTCTGATGGCTCAATCTGATCGAAATCTGATGGCGCAACTTTGTTGACGGCAGGTTATCGATCAATGACAGCGCCGTCGCGAGACGCTCTCGGATGAGAATGCTGCCGTTCGCGGAAATGTAACGAGAGCGACGAAGTCCCTGCAGCCCGCCTAGTCGTCGAAGGCGCTCAGCACCAGTTCGTCGAACTGTTCGTAGAGCCGCGGATTGTTGGGAATCGACTCGAAGACGAACCCCTGGATGCCGACCGCCTCGTATTGTTCGAACACGTTGATCAGGTGCTCGGCGGGACCGATCGGCAAGTGCTGCAGGTCCTCTTCCGGCATTCCTTCGCCGTGGATCTGCCTCAAGCGCTCGATCTTGTGTTGCTCGTAGACCAACGCGGGACGCATCACGGTCGTCAGGTAGATCTCCGATGGGTCGCGGCCCGCGTCGGCACAGTGGCGATGAATCACGTCGATCAGCCGCGCGACCTCGTCCGGCGTGCCGCGGATATTGCAGATATCGCCGTGACGGGCGAGCGTGCGCAGCGTCCGGCGCTCGCCGTTGCCGCCGATCATGATCTGGACGTAGCCGCCCGGATGGTCGGGATGTGCGCGAGGCGCGAACGGCGCGTTGTTAAGTTGGTAGTGCTCGCCCTGAAAGTCGACCCGGCCGTCAGTATGGAGCAGGGCACGGATCAGTTCAGTCGCTTCTTCGAGCCGATCCGACCGTTCCTTGATCGAGGGAAAATCCCATCCATAGAAGCCATGCTCGCGAGCGTGCCCGGCGGCGCCCAGCCCCAGGATGGCGCGACCGCCTGTGTTGTGATCGAGCGTCGCAGTCATCTTGGCGACCAGGCTCGGACTGCGGTAGGTCACGGCCGAGACCAGCGTGCCCAGCATGAGCGTGGACGTGGCTTCGCCGATCGCGGCCAGCGACATCCAGCCCTCGAGCGAGTCGCCGGTCTCGTCCATGAAGTCCAGCGGCGGAACGAAGTGGTCGTAGGTCCAGGCCGAGTGCCAGCGCGTCGCGTCCATCGTCTGGGCGACGTCGCGCATCAACGAGAAGTCGGTCTGATTGCCGGGAATCTGTGCGCCGAAGGTGAGTCGCATGGTCATCGTTGAACCTCGCCTGGGAGTCGATCAGTCGTCGAAGGCGCTGAGCACGAGTTCGTCGAATTGTTCGTAGAGCCGCGGGTTATTGGGGATCGATTCGAAGACGAAGCCGCTGATCCCGATCGCCTCGTACTCCTTGAACAAACTGATCAGGTGCTCGGCCGGGCCGATTGGTAGTCGCGTTCGCTGCTCTTCGCTCATGCCCTCTCCGTGGACCTGGCGCAATCGGTCAATCTTGTGCTGCTCGTCGACCAGGGCCGGCCGCATCACCGTGGTCAGCGTAATCTCGGACGGATCGCGGCCCGCATCCTCGCAGTGGCCGCGAATCACGCCGATCATCTGCGCGACCTCTTCCGGGGTGCCCCGAACATTGCAGATGTCGCCGTAGCGAGCGAGCGTGCGCAGTGTTCGGCGGGCGCCGTTACCGCCGATCATGATCTCGATGGCGCCGCCCGGGTGCTCGGGGTGGACGCGAGGCGCGAATGGGGCGTGATCGAGCCGGTAGTACTTGCCTTCGAACTGGACCGGTCCATCGCCTCGGAAGAGGGCGCGGATCAGCGCGGTCGCTTCCTCAAGCCGATCGGATCGTTCCTTCAGCTCCGGGAAGTCCCACCCGTAGGCGGCGTGCTCTCGCTCGTGCCAGGCCGCTCCGAGCCCGAGGATGGCGCGCCCGCTGGTGTTGTGATCCATCGTGGCCGTCATCTTGGCCAGCAGGCCGGGGTTGCGATAGGTGACGCCGGAGACCAGCGTGCCCAGCATCAGGTTCGTGGTCGCTTCGCCGAGCGCCGCCAGTGTCATCCAGCCCTCGAGCGAGTCCTGCGTCTCGTCCATGAAGACCAGCGGTGGGACGAAGTGGTCGTAGGTCCAGGCCGAAGACCAGCGCGTTGCGTCCATCGTCTGCGCCACGTCGCGCATCAACGAAAAGTCCGTGGAATTCCCGGGGATCTGCGCCCCGAATGTCATTCGCATGGTGCATCCTCTCTGCCAGCGCTTGGCTGAAACGGTGATTGGTCGGAGAGTATCGTAGATGCGGACGAGTGCAGCATCGGAGGATCATGTGGCGAAGCAGTACCGGCTCGCGTACACCATGCGTCCGCCGTCATACGACACCGAAGACAAGTACCTGGCGGAAGTGCCTGCCTTGCCCGGCTGTCGCGCCTGGGGCGATACGCCCGAGGAAACGCTTGAGATCCTGGAAAGCGTCGCGGCCGCATTCATAGACTCGCGAAAAGAGCGTGGTGAATCGCTTCCTGAGTCGTACTGGGCCGTCGGTGAGATCGTCGTTGCCGCCTAAGCGCTTGGCGTCACTTCTGCACGCGCGAGGTGACCTGCCCCGAGTCCCCTGGTCTGGTCCCCTCTCCCTGCGGTGACTCGCGCGTACACCAACCAAAGTCGGCCCCGCGCAGGCGGGGGCTTCGTTCCGTGTCCGGTCACAGCGCCCTCGCCAACAATCGCCTAGTTGCCCCGGTAGATCGGCGGGCGCTTCTCCGCGAACGCCTTCGGGCCTTCCTTGAAGTCCTCCGTCTTGCGGATGTGCGCCGAGAGCAATTCCTCCATCCGGATGCCCTCATCAATCGGCAGCGACAACCCCCGAACGGCGGCCTCCTTGATCGCCCGCTGGGTCAGCGGCGCGCCGGCCGTCAGCTTCTCCGCCCAGGCCCGAGCCGTCGGCATTACCTCGTCCGCCGGCACCACCCGATTGACCAAACCGACAGACTCTGCTCTCTGGGCGTCGATGTGTTCGCCCATCAGCAGCAACTCCATCGCCACCGTCCAGGGCAACTGACGAGTCAGGCGCTGGGTCGCTCCGAGCGTCGGGACGATCCCGCGAATCACCTCGGGCAGCCCGAACTGCGCATGCTCCGCCGCGATCCGCAGATCGCAAGCCGACAGCAGCGTCAGACCCGCCGCCAGGCAGTAGCCGTTGACCGCCGCGATCATCGGCTTCCAGATCTGCATCCCGCCGTCAATCGTGTGCCGCAGCGACGGCTGGAAGACCGGCCAGTTGACGTTCTCGGCCCCCGGTCGAGTGGGAATCGTCTTCTTCAGGTCGGCGCCGGCGCAAAATGCACGGTCGCCGGCGCCGGTCACGATCCCGACCCAGATATCGGAGTTGTCGCGGATCTCCACCCAGATGTCCGCCAGCGACGCAATCAGATCCGGATCAAGCGCGTTCATCGCCTCCGGACGGTTGAGCGTCACCGTCGCAATGTGGTCAGACAGTTCAAAGATGGCTGTGTCGGTGGTCAGGTCACTCATAATGCCCGCAGGCTAACGCGAGGACGCCCGAACGCCGCTCCTCTCGGATCCCCTCTCCCCGAGGGAGAGGGTTAGGGTGAGGGCCCTCCCTCTGACGCAACCAAGAGATGTCCTGTAGAGGCCGCCGCCGAAGAGCAGGCGGACCGAGGAGGCCGAGATGAAGATCGTCAGCTGGAACATGCAGAACAAGAGAGACAGCTGGCGGTTCCTGGTAGATCAGCATCAGCACTACGACTTCGCGTTCGTCCAGGAGGCTTGCACGCCGACCCCGTACGTCCGGCGACAAGCCGCGGAGTGGGATATCCCCTACGAACGCTGGCAGGCGAGGCCCAATCGCTACAAGCAGGAAGTGCTGCGGATCTCGGACGCCTGGACGTTCTTTCGTCTCGATCGCGACACGATCGGCAGCTTCAGGCCGGACGGATCAGAGATTCTCGTTCCGCGCTTTCGAGCAGCGGCGGTTGTCCGTCGAGCAGGGCAGCCTGATGTCTGTCTGGTCTGTGTCGTTTCCGGCCCCAAGCGATCAGTGCGGCTCGCCGATACCGTCAGGGCCGTCCGCCGCACCCTCGCCGCTGCGAGCCTTGATTCGCAGATGCCAATGATCGCCGCCGGCGATCTGACGACGAACCCCAAGCGGACGCCCCAGACGTTCACCCATATGGCCGAGATTGGCATGCATCATCTCGGACCTGACTGCCCAAACTTCATCTCGAAACCGCAGGGCGAAACACCCGGAACCGCACATCGACGGCTCAACCACGTGTTCGTTACCGAGGATCTCGTCGAGCGCGTCTCTGTGACCGCGTTGAACCATCCCGACGAGACGCATCCCGACTACTGGGGCCCTTCCGATCACTGCCGCATTCTCATCGAAGTCGGCGAGTAGCCGCCCGCATGTGCCCCGGATGACACAGCTCCAGGTCGGCGACTCAGACAGAAGATATGTTCTGCTATGATCGGCTGCCTCGGCCCAATAGACGGATCACAATCGAGCCCAGCATGACCGCCGACCACAGCCTGCACTCCACTCGACGACCCCGGACTCATACTCCCACTCCCCGAACCATTCCGGCCTCATCCAGACAAACCTGGACGAATCTGGACAGATCTGGACGGAATTCCTTCGAAGTCCCAGCAAAACTATGCATTTCTGCCCGGTCGCACCCGAATTTCGCCCTCGAACCCGCGCGTATACTCGTTTCCGATTCCCTGATATCTCGAAGGACTGCCTCATGACCTACGACAACATCCTCTACGACACCAACGACCGCGTTGCCACGGTGACGCTGAACCGGCCGGAGAAGCTCAATGCGCTCTCCAACGAGCTGCGCGGTGAGATGTTCCATGCGCTCAAGGAGGCAGAGGCCGATTCCTCGATCGGCGTCGTGATCATCAAGGGCGCCGGACGTGCCTTCTCGGCTGGCTACGACCTGCAGCCCTCGCCCGACCCGAACCATCCTCACACCAACGATTGGACCGGCCTGCCCGACACCGGTACGACGCATCCACAGCACTACGACTGGTCGCGGCACGCCGTGATGGGCAACTTCATCATCTGGGAGCTGGCCAAGCCGGTCATCGGCCAGATTCATGGCTACTGCCTCGCCGGAGCGACCGAGCTGGCCTCAGCCTGTGATCTGCGCATCGTCGCCGAGGACTGCCAGGTCGGCTACCCGCCGGTCCGCGCGATGGGCACGATGGACGCCATGTGGGCGCCCTGGCATCTGCCCCAGGCCAAGGCGCGAGAGTTTGCCTACCTCGGCGACCCCCACTCCGGCGCCGACATGTACCGCTGGGGTTGGGCCAACTACGCGTTGCAGGTCGAGGATCTCGACGAGTTCACGATGGACTTCGCTCAGCGCATGGGCCACATCGACAACCACCTGCTGATGTACTCGAAGCGCTCCGTCAACCGCGCCTACGAGATCCAGGGCTACAAGACCGCGATGATCTCGGGAACCGATGTCGAGGCGATGTCGAAGCACCGCCCCGAGGCGGGCGAGTGGGGCGAGCGGGTGCAACGCGACGGCCTCAAGTCGGCGCTCGAATGGCGCGACGGTCCGTTCCGCGACTTCCGCGGCGCTCGCGCCAATGCCCCCCACGACCGCGAGCTGATGCGCGGCGCATCGGCTCCGTCGAAGCCGAGCTGGGACTAGTCGGCCGAAGCGTCCGCAGTCGGCGGCGGTGGGCGGGACGCCCCGCGTCGTCGCGCGGCGAATCGACCTTTGCCTGTGTACAAGTCAAGCAGTGCGACGGCGATCGCCGTCAGGGGCACGGCGACGAACGCACCCATGATCCCCCAGAGCGCGCCGCCCGTGGAGACGGCCAGGATCACGAGGATCGGGTGCAGTGAGATGGATCGTCCAAGGATGAACGGCGCCATCAGGTTGCCTTCGATCTGCTGAACAGCGAGGACGAGTCCGCCGACGATCAGCGCCGCCGTGACGCCCTCCGTAGCGAGGGCGATCAGGAATGCCGCCAACCCGGCCAATACAGCGCCAATGACCGGGATGAATGCGCCGAAGAACGTCAGCACCGCCAGCGGCAGCGCGAACGGGATGCCGATGATCACCAATCCGATCCCTATCAGGAACGCGTCCATGAAGGCGACGATCGTGACCCCGCGGAAGTAGCGGCCCAGGGTGTCGAACAGCCCGCCGGTCAGAACGAGAAAATCTCGACGGTGGCGTTTGGAGAGTCGGCGCGTGATCGCGCGTTGCATCGACTCCGCGTCCTTGACAAGCAGGAATGTAAGCACGGCCAACAGAATGATCCCGGCGAGCAACTCGGCAGCAAGCCGCACCCCCGAGAAGATGCCGCCGGCAATCGTGTCCGCATTCCCGCGTATGCCCTCAAGCACGTCATCGATCGCTTCGTCGACCTGATCCTCGGACATACCGAAGAAGTCGCCGACCGATTGCAGCACTTCAGTGAAGCCGGCTTCAATGTCCAGCTCGAGATCGTCGAACTCGGATGTCAGCGTGGTAACCGTGAAGTAGCCAATCGATCCCAGGATGGCCAGTCCGATCACGACGACCGTAACGGCCGAGAGCATGTTGTTCAGGCCTCGTCGAACCAACAGATGCTTGGCCGGCAGCAACGCCGAGGAGAGGATCAGCGCCGCCAGCAGCGGCAGGAAAATCAGGCGCAATCGGTCGATCGCGAGGCCCAGCAGGATCAAGAAGCCCGCGACGACGATCGCGCGTAGGGCAAATTCGGAAACCGTTTGCAGCCATCGAGGCGCGAGCGAAGTCATGAGCGGTACATCGAGCGGGGCCGGAGGAATGCGGCAATCATAGGCTGCTGCCCTCCTGCGGCCGGTCGGCCGTGGCAACGTGCCCGCTGCAGCTTCTCACCGGCAGCGCGGGGTACTTCGGGAATCGTGGGTCGGTCTTCGAAAGCGAGCAGAGCAGGAATGCCGATCCTCGCTTCGTTTGCACCAGCCGTGACCACCGGCAATCGCTGCACAGTCCGTGTTGCCGCCCCTGCTGCGGACTTGCCGGTTGCGACCATGACAGTGTCATCGGCTGCGTTTTCTGAGGCGAACTTGATTGAAGCAGGGAGTTCCGCCTGCGTACGATTGCCAGAACGTTCGGGTGTTGCACGCCCCGCCCTCCGGCGTCTGCCGGTTCAGTGAATTCGAGCCACCATGCGGCTGACGGTCCTCGGTTCCGGTGCGGCTTGTGCGGGAGACGGCGGCAACAGCTCCGGATATCTGATCGAAGAATCGAACGTTCGCATCCTGCTCGATTGCGGCCACGGCGTCGCCAGCACGCTGGTCGAACTCGGCCCGCCTGACAAGATCGACCATATCTTCATCTCACACATGCACGCAGATCACTTTATCGATCTGCTCCCGCTGCGCTTCGCGGTCACGAAGCATCTGCCCGGACTGCCGGAACCTTGCGGATATTTGCATCTGCCGCCCGGAGGCACAGCCTCCCTGGCCAAAGTACTGGAGGCCGTCTGCTTCCCTGCCGATTTCTTCGACGGCGTCTGGCACGTCTGCGAGTACGAGCCGGGTACCCGACTGGAGCTGGCCGATGGTCTGAGCGCCCGCTTCGCGGGCGGCGTGCACTACATCCCCGGCTGGGCGATCCGACTTGACGGGTCATCGAGCTTGACGTTTACCGGCGATACCGCGCCGTCCAATGAGATTTGTGAGTTGGCCCGGGGCTGCGACCTGCTACTGGCCGAAGCCACCTTGGACGCGCCTGAACACGGCCCCGTGCGAGGACATCTGACAGCGATGGAAGCCGCCGAACTCGCGGAAGCGGCCGCCGTCGGACGGCTGATGTTGACGCACTTCTGGCATGACGCAGATCGAGAGGTCGCCGCGCGCACGGCGCGAGCACATCTCGACTGTGCTGTCCTGGTGGCACAAGACGGTGCGGTCGTGGAGTTCTGAGGCCCGCTTGCAGGCCAGTCGACAGGTAAGCTGTTCACGTGCCATCCGAAGAGCCAGCGCT
The DNA here is from genome assembly GCA_965208665.1 of Dehalococcoidia bacterium. GTDB lineage: Bacteria > Chloroflexota > Dehalococcoidia > Bin125 > Bin125 > Bin125. The sequence continues at coordinate 851,628 of CBDBPH010000001.1, read as the reverse complement.
ACGAGGCGATTGCCTGACCGTGCGTGTCGACGGCAAGGCGCTGATTGACAGCGTCAGTCTTGACGTGCGCGGCGGTGACTTGGTCGGCGTGGTGGGCCCCAACGGCGCTGGCAAGACAACGCTGCTCAGGGCGTTGTCCGGCGATCTCCCGCTCGACGAGGGCGCGGCATACATTGAGGGTCGTCCGATTGCCGACTTCGACGCGAAGGAACTCGCACGACGCCGGGCGGTGATGCCGCAAAGCTCGTATCTGCCCTTCCTGTTCACGGCGCGAGAAGTCGTGCGGATGGGCCGAGCACCCTGGGAGGGCGAACGGGGAGAGCGCGAGCACGGGGCCAAGTTGACCGATTATGCGATGGGGCTGACCGACACGCGCGACTACGCGATCCAGGCGTATCCGACGTTGTCGGGCGGAGAACAGTCCCGCGTGACATTAGCTCGGGTGTTGGCCCAGGAGACTCCGATTCTCCTGATCGATGAGCCGACCGCTCACCTCGATCTTCGCCATCAACATCTCGTCTTCCAGCTCGCCAGAGAGCTCGCGTCGGAAGGCGCGGCCGTGGTCGCCGTATTGCACGACCTCAACCTGGCGGCGACGTATGCGGACTCAGCGATCGTGCTGCACCGTGGCGAGACGGTCGCCTTCGGTCCGGTGGAGCAAGTGCTCGAGCCGGAGCTTCTGTCGCAGGTCTTCGGTATGGAATTCGTCCTCCAGCCCCACCCGGAACTCGAACGTCCGATGCTGGTTCCGTTGCCCGCTTCACTCTCGCGTGAGCGGCGTTGACGAGCGTCGGTGCTGGCCAGACTGTGCATTACGCTGGACATAGTTGCTGGCCAGAGGGAAGGAACTCTTCGCGTATTTCGACGAATTGAGCATATTTGCGAACTGATCGCGATAAACTCATAAGTGCCGCTTCCCTGTCGGCTCCTCAAATACAGCAGGATCGATTCGGGGGCGTGGAACTGGAAGGCTCAGATGCGTCCCCGTGAAACTCGAACGAGCTTGCTCGAACGCGTCGTAGAGCTCGGTGGGGCAACGGTTGCCCAACTGTCGAACGAACTCGAAATCTCCGATGCGACGGTCCGCCGCCATCTCGATCGGCTCGAGGCCGAAGGCCTGCTGCAGGTCGAAGCCTTGCGGCGTGGTCCAGGTCGGCCGTCCTATCTCTACCGCGCCACCGATGAGGGCGTCCGCACGGTTCGGGACCACACACCCGAACTAGCCGAACGGTTGCTCAGCGAAATGTCGCGCCTGCAGATCGAGCAGTCGGCCATCTCCGAAGCGCTCGCAGACCAGGTGGCCGATGCTCACCGTGCCGAGGTGCCTGCCGGTCCGCTGGAGGAACGTGTGGGCGCCGTCGTGGATGCGCTGCGTCCAGAAGGCATCCTCGACCACTGGCAGCGGACGGAGAGCGAACTGAAGCTGGTCAACAACGCCTGCCCGTACATTGGCGCTGCGACGACCAACTCCTGCGTGTGCGACGCCGATCGACTGGTGATCGAGAAGCTCCTGGGTGTCGAGGTCGTACAGAACCAACGGCTTGCTCAAGGCGACGACGGATGCGTGTATGTCGTTCCGTTGCACCCTGTCTCGCTTGATCCAGAGTTCAAGCAGGCTGTTTGAGCGGACAACACCCCGTGCGATGCCACGCGCGAGCATCGACATAGAAAGCAATCGGTGAATGCCTCCACCGCTATTCGAGATTGACACGCTGCGTGTCGCCGTTGAGGACAAGCAGATCGTCAACGGACTCTCGCTGACCCTGCGTCCCGGCGAGGTGCACGCGATCATGGGTCCCAACGGTTCGGGCAAGAGCACGCTCGCGAACTCCCTCATGGGTCATCCCCGCTACACGATCAACGGCGGCGACATCCGCCTCCAGGGCGAGAGCGTGGTCGAAATGCAACCCGACGAGCGCGCTCGGGCCGGGATGTTCCTGGCGTTCCAGTACCCCACCGACATTCCCGGCGTCTCGATGATCAACTTCCTGCGTCGTGCGATCAGCGCCCGCCGCGGCGAGGAGATTCCGGTTCGTGAGTACCGACAGCTGCTCAACGAAGTCCTCGGTCGACTGCAGATGGATGAACAATTCGTCAGGCGCTACGTCAACGACGGCTTCTCCGGCGGCGAGAAGAAGCGGGCCGAGATCCTGCAGTTGGGGCTCCTCCAGCCGCTCGTCGCGGTAATGGATGAGACCGATTCTGGCCTCGATATCGACGCGCTGCGGATCGTGAGCGAAGGCATCAACACCTTCCACTCCGATGACAACGCGATTCTCCTGATCACCCACTACCAGCGCATCCTGCGCTATGTGCAGCCTGACCACGTCCATGTCCTGATCGACGGACAGATCGTGGAGTCGGGCGACGCCAGTCTGGCCGAACGGCTCGAGCGTGACGGCTACGAACCGTTCATGGAACGAACCAAAGAAGGGGTGTTGAGCTCATGACTACACCTGCTGCGAACGCGCCGGTTGCGCCGAGCGCCGACTACGAATTCGGCTTCCACGACGATGTGGAGGCGCTGGTCAAGCTGCCCAAGGGACTCTCGCGCGAGGTCGTCAGCACGATCTCTGACATCAAGGACGAGCCCGAGTGGATGCGCAAGCTGCGGCTCAAGGCGCTTGACCACTTCAATGCCCGTCCAATGCCCGAGTGGGGCGGCGACCTGAGCGACATCGACTTCAACGACATCCACTACTACGTCCGCGCCACCGACCGCGACGAATCATCGTGGGAAGACGTACCCGACTACATCAAGGACACCTACGACAAGCTGGGGATCCCGGAGGCCGAGAAGCAGGGTCTGCTGGCCGGCGTCGGCGCGCAGTACGACTCCGAGGTCGTCTATCACAACATCCGTGAGGACCTCGAGGAGAAGGGCGTGCTCTTCCTCGGCACCGACCAGGCGCTGCGCGAGTATCCCGAACTGGTTCGCGAATACTTCACCACGGTGATCCCGCCCAACGACAACAAGTTCGCGGCGCTTAACACCGCGGTCTGGTCTGGCGGATCCTTCATCTACGTGCCGCCCGGCGTGACCGTCGACATCCCCCTGCAGGCCTATTTCCGCATCAACTCGGAGGACATGGGCCAGTTCGAGCGCACCCTGATCATCGCCGACGAGGGCTCTCAGGTTCACTACGTCGAGGGCTGCACGGCTCCGATTTACTCGTCCGACTCGCTTCACTCGGCAGTCGTCGAGATCGTCTGCAAGGCCGGTTCCAACGTCCGCTACACGACGATTCAGAACTGGTCGAACAACGTCTACAACCTCGTCACCAAGCGCGCGACCGCCTATCAGGATGCCGTCATGACCTGGGTCGACGGGAACCTCGGCTCGAAGCTGACCATGAAGTACCCGGCTGTCTACCTGATGGAGCCCGGGGCACATGGCGAAGTCCTCTCGATCGCGTCGGCGGGACAGGGTCAGCAGTTGGACGCCGGCGCGAAGATCGTGCACGCCGCGCCGAACACGACCTCCGTCATCACGTCGAAGTCCCTCTCAATGGATGGCGGCCGCTCAAGCTACCGTGGCCTGCTCAAGGTCTACGACGGCGCGGACGGCTGCCGCTCCAACGTTCGCTGCGACGCCTTGATGCTGGACGAACACTCGCGCTCCGACACCTACCCGGTGATGGAGATCGACGAGAAGCGCGTCGACATCGGCCACGAGGCCACGGTCTCCAAGGTCGGCGACGAACAACTCTTCTACCTCATGGCCCGTGGGCTCTCGGAGGCGGAAGCGACCAAGATGATCGTCAACGGCTTCGTCGAACCAATCATCAAGTCGCTCCCGCTCGAGTACGCAGTCGAGATGAACCGCTTGATTGAACTGCAGATGGATGGCGCCATTGGCTGATCGAATCCTCGGCCTCCGCGATGGCGTCAGGTGGACAGTGAGGGGCGGTCGATGACGCAGGCAACACTGGGAGCAGAAGCGGCCGAGCGCCCGGACGCCGAGGTCAAGCCTGACGATTTGCGCGCCCAAGTGTCAGCGCTGAGCCGATCGAACGGAGAGCCCGACTGGCTGCTCGCGTTTCGGCTGGCGAGCCTCGAGCAGGCCCTCGGCATGGAATGGTGGACCGGCCAGGAAGAATCCTGGCGACGCACCCCCCAAGAGCGACTGCCGCGGCGCGCTCGGGTTGGTCACGTGCGCGGGCCGGTCGATGGCTCGGCCAACGGCACAGCAGCGATCGTGCCCTCGCACGTCTTCGCGCCAGATGCGCACGCGGGCCTGGTGCAGCAATACGACGGCCGTCTGGTCGCCTCGGACCTGGAAGAGCAGGCTGCCACCGACGGCGTGATCATCATGCCGCTCTCGACGGCTGCTCGGGAGCATCCGGCGCTGATCCAGGAATGGCTGGGCGCCGTCGGTCCGCCCCAGGATCGATATGACGCCTACGGCCGCGCGCTCTGGACGCAGGGCGTCTTCGTCTACGCGCCGCGCGGCGTCGTCGTCAACGAATCGCTCTTCTACCTCGTCACGCAGGACGCCACCGCAGGCGACCACTGGCACTACACGCTCGTCGTCGCCGAACGTGAATCGCAACTCTCCCTGATCGACGGCGGGGATGCGGACGATCGACGCGTAGAGCTCGATGAGACACCGCTGCTCCATGCTTCCGTTGAGCTGATTGCAGAAGATGGATCGAATCTGCGCTTCGCATCGGTCCAACGCTGGCACCGTCAGACGGCAGCGATCTCGACCACCCGCGCTCGGGTCGGTCGTGACGCGTCGGTCCGCGTGACTACGGCCGCGTTCGGCGCCGATCTGGACAAGCAGCGAATCGACATGGACCTGTCGCAGAGCGGCGGTTTCGGCGAGATTCGCGGGCTATTCGTCGGTGATGGCAAGCAACACATCGAGCACGTCACGCGACAGCACCATCAAGGCGTGGGTGCGACCAGCGACCTCCTGATCCGCGGCGTCCTGACCGACGAGTCGCAAGCCGTGCAGTACGGCCTGATTCGGATCGAGCCGGAAGGCCAGCAGACCAACGCCCACCAGACGATGCGCAATCTGCTGCTTGACGACGGAGCCGGTGCCGATCCGATCCCGATGCTGGAGATCGAAGCGGACGACGTGAAGTGCTCGCATGCCGCCGCCGTCGGTCCGGTCGACCCGGATCAACTCTTCTATCTCCAGGCGCGCGGCATCCCACCCAACGTCGCCGAGCGCATGGTCGTCAGGGGATTCCTCTCCGAGATTGCTGATGGTGTGCCCGACGAGCACATGCGCGATGTGATCGACGAACTGGTAGAGATTCAACTCGAACCGGCAAAGGCTTCCGTATGAGCCTCGAACAGGTCGGCATTCTGGGCGAGATCGAACCCGGCACAGCGCGAGTCGTCGATGTCGGAGGGCAGAGCATTGCCCTCTGCAGGGTCGAAGATGGCGATCTCTACGCCATCGAGAACCGTTGTACTCACGACGATGGACCGCTAGGCGAAGGTGAGTTGGATGGCGACCGGATCGAATGTCCCCGCCATGGGGCACTCTTCGATGTCACGACGGGACGCGCAGTGACCCTGCCGGCAATCGGTCGTGTGCGCTGCTACGCCGTCTCGTTGAACGACGGCCAGGTCCAGATCGAAGTTGACTGACATGACGGCCACGACGCAGGAGACTCCGCTGGACACCGCTGCCATTCGTGCGCAGTTCCCGATCCTGTCTCGCGAAGTCCACGGCCGACCGCTGGTCTACCTCGACAATGCCGCGACGACGCAGAAACCGCAGTCGGTGATCGACGCGCTCTCTCACTACTACTCGACCATGAACTCCAACATCCATCGCGGCCTGCACACGCTGGCGGAGGAGGCGACTGCAGCCTACGAGGGCGTGCGCAGGCAGGTCGCCGATTTCATCGGAGCGTCGAGCCATCGCGAGGTCGTCTTCACCCGCAACACGACAGAGTCCCTGAACCTGCTCGCCTACACGCTCGGAGTGCGCCTGCGACCGGGCGACGAGATTGTGCTTACGAGCGCCGAGCACCACTCCAACCTGGTTCCGTGGCAACTGGTTACGCAGCGCACCGGTGCGGTGCTCCGATTCATCGAACTGAACGACGACCAACAGGTCGATGTCGACACGGCCCGCGCCGCGATCAACGCGAACACGCGAATCGTCTCGATCGTTCATATGTCCAATGTGCTCGGCAGTATCGCTCCCGTAGCGGAGATCTCCGAGATGGCCAGCTCCGTCGGGGCGACAATGATTGTCGACGCGGCGCAGAGTGCACCGCATCTGCCGATCGATGTCGCAGAACTCGGCGTCGACTACCTCGCCTTCTCCGCGCACAAGATGCTTGGACCGACCGGCGTCGGCGTGCTCTGGGGCCGGCAGGAGTTGCTCGCCGATCTCGATCCGTTCCTCGGCGGCGGTGAGATGATCAGCGTGGTCACGCGCGAAGAATCGTCATGGGCCGCCCTGCCCCACAAGTTCGAGGCGGGTACGCCGAACATCGCCGACGTTGTCGCCTTCGGCGCAGCGATCGAGTTCCTCAACGATGTCGGCATGGACGCGATCGCAGCGCACGATGCCGAACTGACTCATTACGCGGTTGAGCAGCTCTCGCGGCTGGAGGGACTGGACATCTACGGCCCCTCCGATCCGGCCGAGCGCTCCGCGGTCGTCGCCTTCAACTACCGAGACATCCACTCGCACGATGTTGCGACCATCCTCGACCGTTCCGGCATCGCCGTCCGAGCCGGGCACCACTGCGCCCAGCCGCTCATGCGAGCACTCGGCGTGCCGGCGACGGCGCGCGCGTCGTTCTATCTCTACAACGAGCGCTCAGAGATCGACGCGCTCGTTGACGGCCTGCTCGAGGCCGGCGAGCGATTCGGTTTCGAGCGGGGAGCGTAGCCATGGTGAGCAACCGTGAGGCCCACAACCCGGTTGACCTCGACGATCTCTATCGAGACGTGATTCTCGATCACTACCGCAGTCCTCGGAATCGCGGGGTCCGCGAAGACGCGACGATCTCTGCGGAGGGATTCAACCCGTCCTGCGGTGACGAGATTCAGCTGTCGGTCGCGATCGTCGACAGCACGCTGAGCGGACTGGGGTTCGGCGGCAGCGGCTGCTCGATCTCGCAGAGCTCCGCCTCGATGATGACCGAGGCGCTGACAGGTCGCAGCATCGACTCGGCCCGAGAGATGTCACGGCATGTGCAGCAGATGTTGACCGACGACACGTTCGACCTTGATGCCGTTGACCTTGGCGACCTTGAGGCGCTTTCCGGCGTGGCCAGGTTTCCAGTACGGATCAAGTGCGGTCTCCTGGCCTGGAAAGTGCTCGACCAGGCGCTCGCCAATGCCAGCGGTGAGGCGGTCAACGACGACAGTGACATTCCCACCCGCGTGACCAGCGGGTAGATTCTGAACACGGACCTCAGGGACAGGAGACCAATATGGCCAGCGAACAGGAAGTGCTCGAGGCGCTGAAGACGGTCTTCGACCCGGAAATCGGCATCAACATCGTCGACCTCGGCCTCGTCTATGCGATCGAGACGCCGACCGACGACAGCGTCAAGGTTGAGTTCACGCTCACATCGCCCGCCTGTCCCGTCGGACCGATGATCAAGGCCCAGATCGAGCAAGCCGCCTCAACCGTCGAAGGCGTCGACCACGTCGAGTCCGAAATCGTCTTCTCCCCACCCTGGGATCCACGCGAGATGTGCTCCGACGAAGCCAAATTCGAGCTCGGAATCTTCTAGCCCGCTCTCCCTTGCGCCGGACCCTCACCCCGGCCCTCTCCCAGAGGGAGAGGGGTTCGGCTCCCGATCCTGCGTTGTTACTTCCAGACCGTTCGCGAACTGATGCTGCGGCTCGCTACGAGCAACCAGATTCGCAATCAACGGTCTGACAAATCGGATCGATGGGCTCGGAATCCTTGGGTTTGGGATGTAGTGGGCTAAAGCGAAGAAGAACATCGCGGCAATCAGGCAGAGCACGAAGGTCACCAGCAGATAGTCGTAGGAGCCGGTGATGTCGTAGATCGCCCCACCGACCGTCGGCACGAGGAACTGTCCAATCGTTTCGATCATGAACATCGTGCCCATGATCGCGCCGAAGTGGGCCATGCCAAACACCTTGGGCAGGATCAGAGGCTCCAGCACCGGCCCTCCTGCTGATCCAATGAACCAGCAGAAGATGAAGATCCCGATCGCTACGTAGAGCATCGGTTGGTGTAACACCAACAGCACGATCATCCCCGCGGTCATGACCGCCGCCAGCCCGACGGACGCCAGCTCGATTGAGGGAATCCGCTCTGCCAGCAGTCCGAATGCGGGCCGGGATATCAGGCCACCCAAGCCCTGAACGAACACGATCAGGGCGATCGTCTCCCTGGCGATGCCATAGGACTCATAGACGGGGACGCCGTTGAACATCCAGCCGAACATGCCGAAGAAGAACAGCATGAAGGCCATCGCGATGACCCAGAAGTTCCAGGTGCGAATCGCTTCACTCACGGTCAGTCCGGCAAACACACCGGTACGTCCTGTCGCCCCGTTTGCCGGCGCCGGCTCTCCGTCGACCTCGAGACCCATGTCATGTGGATGATCGCGAACCATGAAGAGGGCGATTGGCATGAAACTCACGGCGAGAATGACGGCCGCGAAGATGAACGAGGCCTCCCAGCCCACGTCGTCGATGATTCGCTGCATCACCGGGACCAGGACCACGCCAAGCGAGAATCCCATCGCCATGATCCCGACCGCGCGCCCTCGCTTGCGTTCGAACCAGCGCGAGATCAGCACCTGGAACGGGATGTAGAACATGAAGCCGCGGAAGAACGCGTTAATCGACGAATACAGGTACCACTCCCAGATCGAAGCCGTGAACGCAAGTAAGACGTACGAGCCGCAGGTGAAGACCGTGCCCCAGATGATTGAGCGGCGAGGCCCCCAGCGATCGACGACCTTTCCCGCCAGCGGTGAGCCGAGACCGCTGATCAGGAATGAGACCGAGATCCCGGTCTGCAGCAGCGTCCGCGACCAGCCGAACTCTTCTTCGAGCGGCGTGACATACAGGCCCAGCACCCAGAAGGAGACACCTGACGCGATCGCCACGCCGATCACGGCGACAATCAGCAGGTACCAGCCGTAGTAGGCCTTGCGCAGCTTGGTGATCACGGAGGTCTCAGGCAGCCTATCGGCGGCTCAGCGGCGTGTGGTCGACGCCCGGCGGATGGGCGAGCAGCGGAATTCTACCGCTCTGTCCGGGCGTCACCCTATCTCTCGCGCTGCTGAGGCCACTTTGGCAGGCGGATCAGCCGCCGGGCAGTTCGATCGTCGCGGCTGCCTCGATGACCTGACCCTCGACCGCAGCCACGGCCGTGATGGCGTTCGACGAGCGGAGCTGGATCCAGGGATGACGGCGCGAACCGCCGTTGTAGCTCAGGGTGCTCGATCGCGACAGCCAGGCCTGGCGCACGTCGTGCTCGCAGGGAATCTCCTTCGCCGCGCCGCTGCCATTGCTGGGCTGTACGACCAGTAGCGGGTCGTACCTGACGATTGCCACCGCCGCCGCGTCGGTGATCGGCGAATGCAGCGTCACCGTGAGTCCGTCTCCGACCTCGAAGCTGGAGGTGATTGCGTCGTCGGCACGCTCGACATTGACCGCTCCGACGCTGGGCAGATACTTCCAGTGCGCCGCGATCGCGTCTCGAGCCGCTTCCGAGTTGACCACCGCATCGACGACGTAAAGCGCGGGAATCATGCCGACCCGGCAGCCCACCATCAGCAGCGCTTCGCGATACGGACCGATGGGGCTATCGGCGCGGTCGATCACGCTGACTCGCCCGTAGGTCGGAGCCGAACGAGTGACCACGTCGGGCAGGTTGCGGCGCGCGTTGGCGACCGGGATCTCGTACGTGATGTGCTGGACCAGCGCCTCACCGATCTCCCAGGGCGGCGCCGCGGCGTCGCTCTCGACGCTGACGGCGGGTAGGTTGGCACTCTCGATCAAACCGGTCTCTGGCATGATGCTTCCCTCCCGCCGGGCGACTCCGTCCCGGCCGATGCACCGTCGGTCGTTCAGGCGGTCGGTGCCCGGCAAAAACCCATTCCCCAGGCGCCTGCGCCGAGCAGTCCTCCGACCGTTGGTCCCAGCTCGGTGACGTGGATTTCGTCGACCGCCAGCCGTGCCGACGCTTTGTCGCGCAGGCGCTCGGCCGCCTCGGGCGCGAGCGCATGAGTGACCACGAGGATCGCCGCGTGGTCGCCGAGTATTTCGGCTGCCCGGTCGAGCAGCATTTCCTCGGCTTGCTCGGCGTCGTCAGCAAGATCGACCGCCTTGATCCGGTCGCGTGCCCGGAAGACCGGCACGCCGAAGTCCAGGGGACCGATTCCACTCTGGGACTGCACAGCAGACAACTCGCCGGCCTGGTCGAGACCATCAACGTCGGGCGCGATCATGAAGATGTCGGCGCTACCGGTGACCTCGTCAAGCGCACGCTCGACGGCCTCCCGATCGCCGCCGGCCTGCGCGACTCGAGCCAGCGCGATCGCGATCGCGGCCTGCGCTGCCGTCGAGCGCGGCGTCTGGTGGATCCGCACGGCGTGCTCGTGGAAGTGTTCGATGCGCCGCGAGGCAAACTCCGCAGCGTCGAACGAGGGGCTGGACGAGCCGAACGCCTGGCAGAGGCAGATGACCGGCTCGTCGGTCTCGGCCGCTGCTTCCAGGAATGCGGACTCCCAGTCCTCGGACGTGACCCCGTTCAGCGTCAACCGCTCTCCCCGGCCAAGCGCTTCGTAGAACTCGGCGTGGCTCTGTTCGCCCTGGCTGTAGTACGTCGCGCCGAGGCTGTAGCCAACCGGCGCCGTACGCAGGCCCCGCTCCGCTACGAGCTCGGAGGGGAGATCAACGGAGGAATCACAGACGATGGCGACCGACATGGCGTCTCTCGCCTTCCTGGTCGAACGCTGTCCGAACGTTGATGCCGCTGGGCCGCCGCAGCGCGGTCAGAATGCTAGCATCTTCGCACGCCGCCTATCCGCTGCGGATGGTGCGGGCCGGTCGTGGAGTCCACCTGCGAACTCCACACAGAGAGCTGCGAGTCTGACATGAAATTCGGCATCTTCTACGAACACTCCGTGCAGCGTCCCTGGACGGAGACATCGGAGTGGCGCGTCTACCACCAGGCGCTGGAACAGATCTGCCTGGCCGACGAACTCGGATTCGATCAGGTCTGGGAAGTGGAGCACCACTTCCTCGAGGAGTACAGCCACTCCCCGGCGCCTGAGGTGTTCCTCTCGGCCGCTGCGGCGATGACGGAGAACATCCACATCGGTCAGGGCATTGCGCTTTGCCTGCCGCAGGTCAATCATCCGGCGCGCGTCGCGGAACGCGCCGCGGCGCTCGACATCATCTCCAACGGCAGGCTCGAGTTCGGTACCGGCCGGGCCGCAACCTGGACAGAGCTGGGCGGATTCCAGGTCGAGCCGGACGACACCAAGGACATGTGGGACGAGGTAATCCGCGCGATCCCGCACATGTGGACCAACGAGATCGCCGGTTGGGACGGCAAGTACTTCTCAATGCCCGAGCGCGCCATCATCCCCAAGCCGGTGCAGAAGCCGCACCCGCCGATGTGGGTCGCGGTCTCGAGCCCCGAGACGGCGATCCAGGCCGCCGAGCGCGGCATGGGCCTGCTCGGTGTGTCGATCGGCACACCGGCGCAGTACGAACAGCGGATCGCGGACTACCGCCGCGTGATCCGCAACGCCGACCCGGTGGGCAAGTTCGTGAACAACTGCGTCAACGGCGTCGGCTGGATGTACACCGGCGAGACCGACGAGGAAGCGCTCGCCCTTGGCGGCGCCGGAGCGATGGCCTTCATGAGCGCCGCCGCCCACCTGGTCGGCGTGGGCAGCATCTACCCGTCCCCGGCCTACAGTTCACAGGCCTCGGCGATCCAGCTCCGCGACCGCCCGGGCGACGTGATCAACCCGCTGCAGCAAGGCACGCCAATCGGCAACCCGGACACGGTGATCGCGGCGCTGCGCCAGTGGGAAGAGATCGGCGTCGACCGGATGGTCTTCCTGATCAACTTCGACCAGGTCGTGCCGCACGAGAAGATCCTCGCCTCGCTCAAGCTCTTCGCGCGCGAAGTGATGCCGGCATTCGAGGAACCCGAGCGCGCTCCGCTCACTCGCCTGCCCGACTTCGATGCGGTCGAAGAGGTCGGCCTGCTCGCCGCAGCCGGGGGCGGCGACTAGGGTCTCCAGACGGCATCCTCGGGCTCGGTGGTCTGTTGAACTGCCCAAGCCCAGCGCTTTGATGGCTTGAAACGTAAACCACGCGATTGAGCGCCTCTCGCATTGAGGCGCTCAATCGCTGTCTGTGACGATCCGCCTCTATATCCTGTTGCAATCACGCTTGCATTGTTCGTGCAGAATTTCACAACGTCATGAGAGGCTCGTCGACATGACCACCACGGTGTCCGAGGCCCACCAGCAAATTGCCGTCCGTTACCCGCGCTCCGCGTCGTTGCGCGACGGACATCGCATCTCCCTGCGATTGATGGCGCCCGGCGACGAGGACCTGATCCTTGAGTTCGCCCGTTCGCTGCCCGCCGACGACCTGCTCTTCCTGCGTCGCGACATCACCCAACCGTCTTCGGTCGATCGCTGGATGCAGGAAGTCGTGGAACAGCGCACCTTCACCGTGCTCGGCTTCGACGGCGACGAACTGCTGGGCGAGGGCGACCTCAACTACTCGTCCGCCGACTGGACCCGGCACCTCGGCGAGATTCGCCTGTTGCTCTCGCCCAACGCGCGCGGCCGCGGGCTGGGACGCGTGCTGGCGGAAGAGATCTACGCGATCGCGCAGTTGCTCGAACTGCAACTGCTGACCGCGCGGATGGTGCTCGACCAGGCTGCCGCGCAATCCGTCTTCCGGCGACTGGGATTCCAGCGCGAGGCCGTGCTCTGGGACTACGTAATCGACGCCGACGGCAAGACCCACGACCTGCTGATCGCCACCCGGCGGATGAAGTCGCCCCGCTCCGGCTCGTAACCCACCGTCCTGCCATGTAGGGGCGCCCCTTGTGGGCGCCCTTCCCTCGATCGCAATTGCCAACCGGGCGGGCGACCACAAGGGTCGCCCCTACAGCATCAATCCATGCAGTCGGTTGAAGTCGAGGTGCCGCTCGGGGCGGAGTTCCCGACCTGCCAGCCCCGCATAGTCGGTGTCGTAGCGCCAGGCTCGGAACACCCAGTTGCATAGGTCACCGCGCTGCTTGACCTGAAACGGCGAGATCCACTCCCAGACGACCGAGCCGCGGCCATCGACTTCGAAGATGCGGCCGGCTGCGCCTTCAGTGATCAGGTAGTTGCTGTCGGATAACTTGGCAACGCCGGAGATGTGGGCCGAGAAGAACTGCTCGCGCGGCATGCCCTGATAGACGACCTCGAACTCATCCGTGCGAGGGTCGATTAGCAGAATCCGCGAATAGCTGAGGTCCTGCAGTCGATTCATGCCGTTGTCGAAGACCAGGACGCGACCGTCGTCCGCGCTGCCGTGCCAGGTAGCGTGATGCTGATGGGCAAGCTCCGGTGAGCCGAATCGCCAACGCAGCGTGCCAGGACTATCGGAATCGTCGACCGACGGCGGATCAACGATGCCGATTGAGCTCGTGTTGCGCGAGGAGAACAGCAGGCCGCCGTCCGGCGTTCGCTCGATACTGTTGCAGTGGGTCCACTCCCAACGCGTCTCGAGCGGGCCAATCACGGCGTCTTTCGGCTCGAGCACGCGCCAGAGGTTGATCCGGCCGGCGACGTCGCCGGCCCGATCGATTTCGATGATGTCGTCTCCCAACATGATCGGCGGCATCGGTTGATCGAGCTGCTGCCCGCCGCCGAGCACACCTGACTCCACCTCCTTCGTCATCTCCACCCACTCCAGCGAGACGGTGTTGCCATTGTCGAGTCGGTGGAAATCGTGGTGGATGCCGAGATTGTCATACTCCCAGACGGTGTTGCCGTCCCAGTCGAGCTCTCGCAGCCCATTACCGCGACCGCCAAGCATGTCGAAGACTTCAGGTGGGCCTCCCGGATCGACCGAGAACCTGGACTCGTTGGCTGCCGCTCGAGGCTCCGGCGGATGAATCGGGGCGACCATGGTCAGCAGGTTGCCGCTGGGCAGTAACTCGACGTTGAAGAATCGGCGGTCGTCGATGTGCCAACGATGCACGACCCGGCCCTGCATATCGAGCAGCACCGCGTCCTGCGAGTTGGTCCCGCACATCAGCGTGTAGCCCTTGACCGACTTGAACGGGTCATAGTGGGTGAGTCCGGTCGGACGATGGATCGGCCAGCCCATGGGTGGTGCTCCTATGCGCGCAACGCTTGCTCGGCGCGGACCAGCGGAATGACATCACGCATGATCCTCTCCGCCTCTTCCAGGTGTGGATACGCCGAGAGGATGAACTCGTCGAAGCCCATTCGCGAGTAGGCGCTCAGTTCATCGGCGACCTGCTGCGGCGTTCCGACGATCGCGGTGCCCAGGTTGACGCGCACACGCGAAATCCCATTCCAGAGCCGCTCGCCGAGACGGTCGTCCTCAACCCGCCGCGCCTGAGCGGCGGCTCCGACCATCGCGGTCGACTTGACGGCGGCGGCGCGCTGGGCGAGCACATCGGGATGAGCTTCGGAGAGAAGTTGCGATGCTGCATCCCAGGCCGCAGCCTCGGTCTCCCTCACCACGAGATGGGTTCGGAGCCCGAAGCGGGGCCGCCGCCCGGCCCGAGCGAAGGCTTCGCGGGCTCGCCCGAGCAGGTCGGCCATCCGGTCTTGTGGCTGGATCCAGCAGAGCAGGACGTCGGCGCGCTCGGCGGCCAGCCGGAGTGCCGCGTCTGAGGCTCCGCCGAGATACCACTCAGGCGCCGGGGGCGTTGGCGTCGGTGCGACGATTGCGCGGTTCAGTCGTACCGACGCGCCGTTGAAGTCGAGCGGACCGCCCGATTCCCAGAGTTGAGCGCAGGCGTCGATGAACTCGTCGGCCTGGGCGTAGCGGTCGGCGTGGGAACCACTGATGCCCAGGCGCTCGTTGTCGCCCTGGATGCCGCCGGGAACGATGTTGACATCGACGCGGCCGCCGGAGATCTCGTGCAATGTGGCCGACTGCTGGGCGAACAAGCCGACCGGCGTAATGCCGGGACGGACCGCGATCAGCAGTCGGATTCGGGAGGAGACGGCGCAGAGGGCGGAGGCCGTGGTCCAGGTCTCGGCGAGGGGCGCGGAATGTTCGAACGAACCGTTGGCGAAGCGGGTCGGGATTAGCAGCGAGTGATAGCCGAGTCGCTCCGCGTTGAGCACGACATCGCGGAGGTAGGCGAAGGTTGGCTCGCGCTGGGCCCTCAGCGAGCCGATCCGGTCGCCGTCGCCGTCGATGGGGACGAACCAGCTGAACCTGGGGGCGGGACGAGACTCGGCCATGGCCAGAGTGTAGGGGCGACCCTCGTGGTCGCCCTGAACGTGCGTTGACTCAAAGGGCAGCCACGAGGGCTGCCCCTACGTTTCAAGGAACGCTTTGACCTCGGTCAGAAAGTGGTCGAGCTGGTCGTGGTGGACCCAGTGGCCGGCGTCGGCGATGCCGACCCTGTGCGCCTGCGGGAATGATTCTGTTCGTTCATCCTCGTTCGGGTCGCCCTGGGACTCGAGTCCGGCGATCAGCAGGGTCGGCATTCGGACCCTGGACCAGATCTCTTCTGCGTCGGTCTCGTTGAAGGGATACGGCGAGGAGGAACGGGCGTAGTTGTCAAACTTCCAGATGAAGGTGCCGTCCTCGTTCTGGTGGACGGCGTGCGTGGTGAGGTGGAGCGCCTGCTCGTCCGATAGGCGAGGGTTGGCTTCCTGCATCCGTTCGACGGCGTCATCGAGCGTGGGATAACGGCGCGGCAAGCGGCCAGCGAAGCGATGAGTCTCGGAGACCCACTCGGACATGCGCTGGTGAGCAGGGACGGCGGAGTGCGAGTCGGTGACGCGGCGCGAGGGACTGAGGCCCTCGATGGCGATCAGTTTGGCGACACGCTCGGGATAGATGCCGGCGTATTCGAGACAGATGCGGCCGCCCAGCGAGTGTCCGAGCAGTGTGACGGGCGCGAGGTGCTTCTGGCGGACGAGTTGGGCGAGGTCGTAGACGTAATCGATCATCGCGTAGCCGGAACCGTTGACCCACTCGGAGTCGCCGTGTCCGCGCAGGTCGGGAGCGATGACGTGGTAGCGGTCCTTGAGCGCGAGCGCGACCCAGTCCCAGGAGCGGCAATGGTCGCGACCGCCATGGACGAGGATCAGTGCGGGGGCGTTGGGGTTGCCCCAATCGACGTAATGCAGGCGCAGGCGTTGGGAGAAGTAGATCTGAGAAGCGGGATAGTCGGTGAGTTGGGTCATAGGAAGATCGTAGTTGGTGATCATGCGGTGGAGCAGTGGGGAGCCCTCACCCTAGCCCTCTCCCAGGGGGAGAGGGGACCGGAGGGAGCCGGGACCGGACGGGGCCCTCACCCTAACCCTCTCCCCCCGCCTTCGCGGGGGCAGGCTCTAGCCCTCTCCCACAGGGAGAGGGAACCGGAACCGGAGGGGCCCGAAGGAGTGGGTGCGGAGCGGGCGTCAGCCTGCGGCGGCGGCCTGGATTGGGGTGGGTTTGGTGCCGTTGCGGGTTGGACGCGGGAGACTGACCGGTAGTCGGACGGTTTCGGATGGAGTTTTTTCTTGCTGAGCGTCGGAGGCGACGATCTCCTGCTCTGGACTGGAGATCGTGGAATTGGGGTGGTCAGTTTTGCTCAATTCCGCGGTTGTTTCTGCCGGTTCTTGCCGTTCTTGCGGGTCTTCGTCGTAGAGGTCGGGTTGATCGGGCCGCTGGGCGGCTCTTTGGTGGACTTCGTGGGCCGTGCGGCGAACCTCGCGGGCGAGGCTGTTGAGCTGTGCGGCCTGGGCTTCGCGGGCGCGCAGATACTCGACCGGTTCCAGGTGATTGGACACGTTGCCGACGATGTCCTGGTCGGCGACCAACTGCAGACGAAGCTGCAGGAAGTGGAGCGATTCGAGCAGGAGGTCGTCGGCCGTGGCGGCGGCGAGACTGCTCCAGTGGGTCTCGACCAGTTGCAGGTCCGAGCGGACGGTGGCCTGGGAGACCTCGAGCGTCTCGGCGATCTGCCGGTGGGAGTGTCCACGTTGGCTGAGGTAGTGGACGCGCATGATGCGGCGTCGGCGTTTGGGAGGGATGAACATGATGGGGCCTTTCGCAAACCGAAACGGGCGTTCTGGTCAGTGTAGCGAATGGATGTTCGGTGTTGGTGTGTCGTGGTTGGCGGAGGGGCTGCGTGGGAGATCGCGGTCTGGGCCCCGCATCAAGTGCAGGGCATCGGAGGCTGGGCCGCGCATCACGTGCGGGGCATCGGACATGAGGGACGGTGGGGCATTGGAGAGGGTGGGGGTGGGTTCTGGTGGGAGGTGCCCTTAGCTACCGCTGTATGGGTTCCCGCTTTCGCGGGAATGACGGAAAGGGGGGGGCGGGAATGACGGAATCTGGGATTACGCGCAGGTCTCCAGAGTGAGAGGGGATCAGAGCGGGCTGGCGTCGGATTCAGTCGGGGGACGGGGGATTGGTTAGTCGGGGTTGGGGAGGAGGGCGAGGTTGTTTCGGTGGACGACGGCGGAGCCGTAGTTGTAGCCGAGTTCGTCGGCGATCTGGGAAGATTTCTTGCCGCGGATCCGAATCGTCTCGGCGGAGGAGTAGTTGCTGATTCCGACGGCGACGGGGATGTCGTCGGCACCGTAGAGCTGGATGATGTCGCCGCGCTCGAACTGTCCTCGGACGTTGGTGATGCCGGCGGCGAGCAGGCTGCGGCCCTGCCTGGTCAGTGCGGTCACGGCTCCCTGGTCGAGGTCGATGCCTTCTCCGTTGTGCAGGCCGGCGAGCAGCCAGCGTTCCCGGCTGTCGCGGACCGTCGTGTCAGCGGGAATCAGCGTGCCGAGGCGTTCGCCGCCGGCGATCCTGCTAATCACGTTGGGCTCGTGTCCCGAGGCGATGACGACCTCGGTGCCGCCGGCAGAGGCCCGCCGCGCGGCTTCGAGCTTGGCGCGCATGCCGCCGCGGCTGCGTTGGTCGACATCGCCGGCGGCCTGCATCATCGAGGCGGGATTGGCGAGCACGGGAATCAGGCGGGCGTCGTCGTGCGCGCGCGGGTCGCGGTCGTAGACGCCATCGACGTCGCTGAGCAGGATTAAGAGATCGGCATCGATCAGGTTGGCGATCAGGGCCGAGAGGGCGTCGTTCTCGCCGAATGCACCGCCGCGCAGTTCCTCATCGGCGACGACATCGTTCTCGTTGATGATCGGCACGACGCCGTATTGGAGCAGGCGCAGGAGGGTGTTGCGGACGTTGAGGTAGCCGCGCCGCTCGGCGACGTCGCCGCGGGTGATCAGCGCCTGGGCGGCGGTCAGGCCGTAGCGCTGGAGCAGGGAGTCGTAGCGCTGTACCAGTTGCGCCTGGCCGATGGCGGCCAACGCCTGGCGCGCGCCGACGGAGGAGCGGGTTCTGGTCACGCCAACGCGGGCTTGCCCGGCGGTGACCGCGCCGGAAGTGACTACGGCCACCTCGGCGCCGTCGGCGCGCAGATCGGCGACCTGGCGCACGACCGCTTCGAGGACGCCGGGGTCGAGTCGGTCGCTGCCGGAGGTGAGCAGGTTCGTACCGAGCTTGCAGATGATGCGTCGGGGTTGGGAGTTGCTCATTGGTGCACTACGGCCAACTGAATGGCTGCCCCCCTCTGCCTTCGGCATCCCCGCATCGAGTGCGGGGCAGGCTTCCCCCCACGGAGTGGGGGGAGAGGGGAAAAGGGCGGATAATGGCGGTATGCGATGGGATTTGCCGATCGATCTCGACTCGCTGCGACAGCGCCGGTCGCGCTGGCGGCGTTGGCTGGTGCTGCATCTGGGCTGGTGGCGGACCGACCTGCAACTGCTGGCCAAACGGTCGGTCTCGGAGTTTCTCGACGACCACTGCGCGCAGCTCGCGGCTTCGATGTCGTACTACGTGTTCTTTTCGCTCTTTCCGCTGGCGATCCTCGTCGTCTCGATTGCCGGCGTGCTGCTGACCGACGACGGCCTGCGTGAACAGGTGGTTGACGGGTTGTTCGACCTGCTGCCGCTGCAGTCGGGCGCGGGCAAGGAAGACCTCGAGGCGCTGATCGAGCCAATTGCGAGCGGACGCTCGGCGGTCGGCGTGATCTCGATCCTGGGTTTGATCTGGGCGGCGACGGGGATGATGTCGGCGCTGCGCTTCAGCCTGGATACGGCCTGGGATCTTGAGTTCCGGCGGCCATTCGTGCGAGGCAAGCTGGTTGACCTCGGGCTGGTGCTGGGCGTCGGCGGGTTGCTGACGCTCTCGATCGGCGCGACGGCGGTGCTGCAGGTGGGCACGGACGTGTCGGACTCGGTCTCGGACTCGCTGGGTCCGTTCGGAGCGGAGGCGAGCGGGTTCTTCCGGCTGGTGACGGTGCTGCTGCCGTTCCTGCTGACCTGGACGACGTTCACGATCATCTACAAGGTCGTGCCGAGCGTGACGACGCGAGTGCGCGACGTGGTCGCGGGCGCGCTGGTCGGTGCGTTGCTGTTCGAAGCCCTGAAGCATGGATTCGCGTTCTACCTGCGCAACTTCACCGACTACGACGCGATCTACGGCTCGCTGGGGGCGGCGATCGCGCTGTTGTTCTTTGTCTACCTGGCGGCCTGCGTGCTGCTGTTCGGCGCGGAGATCGCGGCGGAGTGGCCGCGCGTGATGTACGGCCACTATGACGACGAAGACGAGGAAGAAGTCGGGCCGACGACGCTGCGGGAGCGAGTGCGCCAGGCGGCGGCTCGGCAGTTGATCCACGATCAGCCGATTCCGTCGAATGCGCCGGACGAAGGCGCGCGAACCGCGCGCCAGGAGCGGCGATCGGCGGAGCGCAGTGAGCGGCTCGGGGGTGAGTGAGGGCCGGTCAGGCGCGGTCGAGCGCGAGGGTGATTGCTGCCCCATCGATGTCCGCTTCGGTGTGATGCTTGCCGAGTGGCTGGTCGGCGCCGTCGAGGGAGACCGTCGTGGCGAGCGTCTCGGCGGCGATCAACGATTCAAACTCTGACAGAGCCGATTTGAGTTCGCGATCCTCGGAGGCCATTTGCAGGGAGATACGGTCGTCGGGGTCGAGTCCTGAGTCTCGGCGCAGGCCCTGGATCCGGTTGATCACCTCGCGCGCTTTGCCCTCCGCGACGAGATCGGCGGTGAGCTCGGTGGAGAGCTGGACGGCGCAGCGCTCGTCTTCGGCTGAGGCAGCGTCGGCGGCTGAGTCGGTGTCGACTTCGATCAGCAGGTCGCCAGCCTGGAGTTCGATGCCTTCGACCTCGATCGATTGGCCCGACTCGGCGGCCTGTGCGATGTGCGAAGCCAGTTCGGGCGACAGGTTGCCAAGCGCCGAGCGCAGCGCTGGCAGCTTCGGACCAAGCTTCGGGCCGAGCACGCGCAGGTTCGGCTTGATCGTGTAGCGGCGGGAGTCGGCTTCGGCGTCGGCGAGCGTGACCAACTTGACGTTGAGTTCCTCGGCGATGGTGTCGCGGTGACGCTCGACGGCTTCGGCGTCCTGCGCCGAGCGCACGGCGACACTGACGGCTGGCAGCGGCTGGCGCACCTTGATCCCGGCGCCGCTGCGGGCCGAGCGTCCGAGCGATGCGACGCGCTGCACCAGCTGCATCTCCCGATTCAGCGCCTCATCGATCAGCGACGCATCTGCGCGCGGCCAGTCGGCAAGGTGAACGGACTCGGCGACATCAACGTCGACCTCGGCGGCCAGGTTGCGCCAGATGTCTTCGGCCAGATACGGGGTCATCGGGGCCAGCAGTTTGGCCAGCGTGACCAGCACGCGGTGCAGCGTCTGGTAGGCGCTGCGCTTGGCGTCGAGGTCAGCGGCTGCGCCGCCTCGGGCCGACGACCAGAATCGGCGTCGGCTGCGGCGGACGTACCAGTTGGAGAGCGAGTCGACAAAGCCGTCGATCTCGCGGGCGGCGGTGGTGGGATCGTAGTCGTCCAACGCCTCGGTGACGCGGACGATGAGCGCGTGCAACTCGCTGATGATCCAGCGGTCCAGTTCGACCGTCGGTGGGACCGGGTCGGGATCGGGTCGCCAGCCGTCGATGTTGGCGTAGGTGACGAAGAAGGAGTAAGTGTTCCAGAGGGTATGGAGGAATCGGCGCTGGGCTTCGCCGACCAGGCGTGGCGAGAAGCGTCGCGGGTTGCCGGCCGGGGAGGCGACGTAGCAGTACCAGCGCAGAGCGTCGGCGCCGCTTTCGTCGAGCACTTCCCAAGGGTCGACGACGTTGCCTTTGGACTTGGACATTTTCTCGCCGGCCTCGTCGAGGATGTGGCCGAGCGAGATCACGTGGCGGAAGGAGATCGGCTCGGGCACGGCCTCGGCACGATGCAGCATGGCGGCCTCGGCGTGGAGCGAATAGAACCACCCGCGGGTCTGGTCGACGGCCTCGCAGATGAAGTCGGCGGGGAAGCGCTCGTCGAAGCGGTCCTGATTCTCGAAGGGATAGTGCCACTGGGCGTAGGGCATCGCGCCGGAGTCGAACCAGGCGTCGGCGACTTCCGGACAGCGCCGCGCGGCGCCGTCGCACTCGTCGCAGCCGATCACGATCTCGTCGACGAAGGGTCGATGTGGATCGGAGAGGTCGGGCTCGACGCCGCTGAACGCTTTGGCTCGCTCTCGGAGCTCGTCGAACGAACCGACGCAGCACACGTAGTTACATTCGTCGCAGCGCCAGAATGGGAGCGGCGTGCCCCAGTAGCGCTCGCGGCTGACGGCCCAGTCGACGTTGTTGACCAGCCAATCGCCGTAGCGTCCGGTGCCGGTGTGCTCGGGGTGCCAGTTGATGAGCTCGGTGTTGGAGCGAGTGAGCGCATCCTTGGCCTGCGATGTGGCGATGTACCAGCTCGGCTTGGCGTAGTAGAGCAGCGGCGTGTCGCAGCGCCAGCAGTAGGGGTAGGTGTGCTCGTAGATGTCTTTGCGCAACAGACGGCCGCGCGACTCGAGGTCGTCCATGATGATCGGGTCGGCGTCTTTGACCCACTTGCCCACGAACGACGGGGCGTCGGCGGCGTCAGGATCGCCGACGATGCGACCGCTGAGGTCGACCGGCTGGCGGAAGAGCAGTCCCACCTCACGGCCGAGCAGGTAGTCGTCCTCGCCGAAGGCGGGCGCGATGTGGACGATGCCGGTGCCGCTTTCCATTTCGACGAAGTCGGCGGCGGCCACCTGACGCAGGGGCAGCGGTCCGTCGTCGGGCAGGCATTCGACCAGCCGCGCGCCGTCGAAGCGGTAGGTCGGGACGCCCCAGCGGTCCGGGTCGTAGAGGCCGTCATACGTGACCTCGAGGAGAGCGGAGCCCTGTACGGTCTCTACGACGGTCGGGTTGTCGACGATTCCGTCGAGCGAGTCTGCGACGAGTTGTCGAGCCAGGATGAGGCGCTCGTTCGGAGAGATTTCGACCACGGCGTAGCTCTCGTCGGCGTTGAGCGCGAGGCCGGAGTTGGCGGGCAGCGTCCAGGGCGTCGTGGTCCAGGCGAGGAAGTCGGTCGTGCCCTGCCAGCGCAACTGCTCGGGGAGGGAATCGTTGTGGGCGCGGAAGCGGACTGTGACGGCCTGGTCGCGGACGCCTTCCTGCATGCCCTGCGAGAGTTCGTGGCTGGAGAGGGAGGATTCGCAGCGGGGACAGTGGGGCGTGGTGCGGCGGGCCTCGTAGATCAGGCCGGCGTCCCAGAGGGTCTTGAAGATCCACCAGCAGGATTCGACGTACTCGGGCGTGTAGGTGCGGTAGGCGTCGGACATATCGATCCAGAACGCGACGCGGTCGGTCATGTCCTCCCACTGCTGGACGTACTCCATCACCGATTCGCGGCAGTGACGGTTGAACTCGGCGATGCCGTAGTTCTCGATCGCGGGCTTGCTGTCGAGGCCGAGCATTTTCTCGACTTCGATTTCGACGGGCAGGCCGTGCGTGTCCCAGCCGCCCTTGCGGGGAACGCGCTTGCCGCGCATGGTCTGGTAGCGGGGGAAGAGGTCCTTGAAGACGCGCGAAAGCACGTGGTGAACGCCGGGAGTGCCGTTGGCGGTCGGCGGGCCTTCGTAGAAGGAGTAGATGTCGTCTTCCGGCCGCTCTTCGACCGAGCGGCGGAAGATGTCGCGCTCCCGCCAGAAGTCGCGGATGCGCTGTTCGAGCTCGAGGTGCGGCATGATCGAGCCGACGGGTCGGAAGGGCTGGTTGGCGGAGGCGGAAGTAGATGGGTCGGGTTCGCCTGAGGCGGAGTCGGTCGTCGAGTGTTTAGCTGTCTGGGCCATCGTGTGATGAGTCCTCGGGGAATCGTTTCGCGATTTGCGCGTCGGCCAGTTGGGCGATGCGGTCGCGGGTTGGTTGGTCGAGCAGTTCGGCAGCTTCATCGAGCTGCTCGCTAATCCAGCCACGGGCCTGTCGGGCGGAGGCGGCCTGGCCCTGGCGGCGAGACTGGTCGACCAGTGCCTGAGCGGCGCGCTCGGGATAGCGGGAGACGTTGTCGGCGATGTCGGCATTGCTCGGCGGCCGAGCGGTGGGCCGGCCCTGCCCGCCCATCAGGCGCATCCAGCGCCGCGCCGTCGATTCAACCATCGTGCTGCCGTCATCCCTGTGCTTCCACCGAGTCAGGGTGGGTTGACGTCTACGAGCGAGTGCGTTCGAAGTCCGGGATTTCGACCCCGGGCTTGGGCGGGATCAAGCCGCGGCGCAGGTCCTGGTTGATGCCCTCGACCTGGCACGGGTGAATCCCCCAGCGCTGTTGTATCTCGTCCATCTGGTAGCCGAGCGTCATAATCCGCTTGACGGTGGTGCAGAACACGGGGCGATCGCCGCGGGGCAGGAAGGGGACCTCGATCATGTCGCCGCACATGGCGCAGGCGGCCGGGTGCATCTGCCGCGGGGTGCGGCCGCCGAAGGAGGCGGCGCCGCCGTAGCGCACGTAGCCGGCCTCGGCCTCCGGTGAGGTGCGGATCGACTTGCGCACGGAGCGGCACTCGGGGCAGCGGACCGGGTCGTTCTGCAGTCCCTTGGACTGGTAGAACTCCTGCTCTCCGGAGGTGAAGACGAACTCGCGTCCGCAGTCGCGGCATACGATCAAGCGGTCTTGCAGGGCCATGGTTACTCGCTGTGTCGTTGGGTGTCGTTGGGTAGTCGCTGTTTGTTGCTGGGCGGACGTTTGCGAGGCCGATCAGCGGCGGAACATGGTCAACTCTATCAGAGCCGGTGGCGCGTTCCGGCGTGGCTATCGGCGCAATGCACGCGCGGCGACAGTCTGCAGGCGAAGAATCAGCAGCTCGGCTTCGTCCTGCCGCATGATCAGACTGAGCGCGAAGTAGACGGCGGCTCCGCCGGCCACGCCGAGCAGCAGGCTGAGCCAAGAATCGCGCTCGAAGTCAAGCCCGACGAGGATCTCGATCAAGAGCCAGACGAGTTGGCCCATGATCGCGGTGCCGACGATCGTCTTGAGGGTCGACAGCACCAATGGTCGCGAGATCAACCGGCCAGCCATGGCACGGTTCAGCAAGAGCAAGAGGAGCGCGAATTCGGCGATCGCCGAGATCGACAGGGCGAGGGCCAGTCCCTGGAGCTCCCAGGGTCCGACAAGCACGGCCGAGAGAATGATGTTGAGCAGCATCGAGGCGATGGCGAGTGCGACGGGGGTCCGCGTGTCTCCGAGCACGTAGAACCCGCGAGAAACGATCTCGATGGCGGCGTGGGCGAAGAGGCCGATCGAGTAGAACAGCAGGGCATCGCTGACGAGCTGGGTCGCGGCGGCGTCGAAGGCGCCGTGCTCGAGCAACGTGGTGACGATCGATTCGCGTAACAACAACATGCCGACCGAAGCGGGCACGGCGAGGAAGAGGGTGAAGCGAAGCGTCTGAGAGACCATCGCCTGCACGGCGCGTGGTCCGCCCCGGGCCGCCTCTTCGGCGAGGCTGGGGAAGACCGCGGTCGCCAGTGACATCCCGAAGACGCCGACCGGGAACATCAAGAGGAGCCAGGCAAAGTTGAGCGCCGAGATCGAGGTATCGCCGACCAGCGAGCCGAAGAAGGTCAGCACAATCAGGTTGATCTGCGCGGCCGCGAGGCCCAGGGTCCGCGGCGCCATCAGGCGCAACACCTCCCTCGCTTCGACATCGCCGAGGTTGAAGTGAAGCCCGAGCCCTCCCCGCGACGACGACAACGCCGCCGAGAGCGCGGGTAACTGAATCATCAAATGTAGGCCGGAACCGGCGATCACACCGATGACCAACGCCTCGACGCCCAGTTCCTCGGGCAGCAGCAAGGCCCCGAGGATGATCGCCAGGTTGTAGAGCAAGGGGGAAATGGCGGGCAGGAGGAAATGGCGGCGGGCGTGGAGCATGCCGGTGAGCATGCCGCTGATCGCGAAGAGGATGGGCGAGAGCAACAGCACCCTGGTGAGGAAGACGGCGTCCTCCATGATGGCGTCCCGGACGCCCGAGTCCTCGCCCAGACCGGGGGCCAAGGCGGGGACGATCCAATCGGCGGCGAAGAACACAGCCGCGGCCAGCGCGATGGTGCCGAGCAGGACCCAGTTGAGGACGATGCTGGCCAGCCGCCAGGCCTCACGCTCGCCCCGGTTCTGCAGGACCCGGGCATAGACAGGAATGAATGCGGAGGCGAGGGTCGCGCCGGCGAGCAACTGGAAGACGAGGTCGGGCAGCCTCATGGCGACCCAGAAGGCGTCGAGTTCGACCGTTGCGCCGTACTCGTCGGCGATCACTACTGCTCGTGCCGCGCCGAGCAGGCGGGAGCCGAGGAAGGAGAGGCCGATCAGCAGCACGGCGCCGATGATGCCGCTGCGGCTGCCGAAGAGGCGTCCGCCTAACGATGTCGGAGCATTGAGACTCACTCGTTCACTGTCGCAAACTGCAGCGAATCATGCACCCTGCGCATGGGCGAGGGTCTGGCGCTGTCCGGGCGCGGTTCTCATGCAGTGGACTTTGGCGGATCGGCTGTTACGATAAATCGGACTGAGCAAGAGGGGGTTTCCGTGGCCAACAAGGCTGCCGCCATCAAGTATCTGCGCCAAAGCCAGAAGCGGCGCATGCGTAACAAGCCTGTTCGGACCTTTGCGCGCAGCAGCGTTCGCGACGCGCTGGACGCGATCGACGACGCCGTCGACAGCGAGGAATGGACGGACGCGGACAGTGCGATCCAGCGGGCGGTCAGCGCGCTCGACCGAGCGGCGCAGCGGGGCGTGATTCACGCCAACACGGCGGCGCGGCGCAAGTCGCGGCTGCTGAGGCAGTACCACACATCGCGAAACCCCGACGTCGTGCGACGTCCGCGAAGCCGACCTCCCGAGCCGGCGCGCACGCCGTAGCTCGAGCGGCTCCCGGCCGCGCATCTCGCAACAGGCCCCCACATGCGAGCTCTGATCTTCGACCGACCCGGTGACATACGGGTCGCGGATGTGCCGTCGCCGGAGCCCGGTCCTGGGGAAGTCGTGATTGAGGTGGGTGCGGCCAGCGTCTGCGCCTCGGACCTGCGCGTGTACCGAGGCGAGAAGTATGCCAAGCCGGGTGTGGTTCCGGGCCACGAGTTCGCGGGGACTGTCGTCTCGCTGGGCGCCGGCGTGAGCGAGCTCAGCCTCGGAGACGCAGTGGCGGTGTATCCGATCATTGCCTGCGGCGGCTGCGCATTTTGCCGCCGGGGGCTGCGCAATCGCTGCACGTCGCGACAGACGCTTGGATACGACGCGAACGGCGGTCTGGCCGAGCAGGTGTTGCTGCCGGCCTCGTTGGTGGCGCAGGGTCACGCGGTCAAGCTGGCCGAGGGCGCGGACTGGGGCCGCGCGGCGCTGACGGAACCGACGGCCTGCGTGCTGAACTCGCTGGAGTCGTGTCGCTTCCGCGCCGGTGTGAGCGTCGCCGTGCTGGGAGCGGGACCGATGGGCTTGCTGCATGTGCTGCTCGCGCGGGCTCTTGGCGCTGCGGAGATCGTCGTAGCGGAGCCGGTCGCAGTGAGGCGTGAGGCCGCAGCCGCGATCGGGGCGACGCACCTGTGCAGCGGGGATGTCGATGAGTTACGCGCCGTGGTTGACGAAGCGACCGAAGGCAACGGCTGCGACATCGTGGTTGTGTCCGTCGGACTGAACGGGCTGACGGAGACCGCGCTGCGGGTCGCCGGTCGGCAGAGCAGCGTCAACCTGTTCGCGGGATTTCCGCCGGAGTCGTCGGCCATCGTCGATGTCAACGACCTGCATTACCGGGAGGTGTCGCTGACTGGCACGCAAAACGCCACTCCGGATCAGTTCCGCCGAACGGCGGCGTTGCTGCCGACGCTGGACGCCGTCGACCGGATCGTCTCTCACCGGTTCGCCCTGTCGTCGGCGGACCAGGCCTATACGTCACGCGATGATCCCGCTGTGCTCAAGACGGCGGTACTGCCGGACGCCTGATCATGATGCGCGGGGACTACGGCTACACCGGCATCGGCGAGGAGCTGCGCCAGACGCGGATTCGGCGCGGCCGCTCGATTGCGCAGGCCCACCAGGCGACGCGCATTGCGAGGCACTACCTGGAGGCGCTGGAGGAGGAGGATTGGGATCGGATGCCGGCGCCGCCGTTCGCCCGCGGATTCCTGAGCTCGTACGCGCAGTATCTGGGGCTGGACGAGGGGCCGCTGCTGGAGCGATTCCCGTTCGCGCCGAGCACGCCGGGCGAAGGCCTGGAGCTGAGCGACGAGACGATCGAGTCGTTTCAGGCGGCCGAGCGCGCGGGCGGTCCGCGAGAAGAGCTTCGGCCATCGCGGATCAGTCTGGGGCCGTGGCTCGCGGCGGCGGTGGTGATCCTGGTGATCATTGCGGGGGTGGTTGCGGTGGTCAGCCTGCGTGACGAAGTGGAACCGGTGGAGCCGGCACGCGATGTTCCGGGCATTGACGATGTGACGACGGCCGTCGAATCGGCCAGCTCGGGGGCTCCCGCGAATGTCAACTTCGACCCGCTGCCCGACCTGCGGGTCTACAGCTCACGTGAGGCGATCAATTACGTGAAGCTGCTCAACGCGCCGTTCACGGTGCTTTCGATCTACGACGACTCTCCGGTTGGCACGGTACTCGTGCAGTCGCCGGCGCCGGGCGCGGAACCGACGGAGGATGCGGTGATCATGCTGGTGGTGAGCCTGGGGCCGCGTCCCAACGGTACGACCGGCGGCAACTGATGCGCTACCGAATCGTCACGCTCGGCTGTCCGAAGAACACGACGGACTCGGACCGCATCGCGCGGACGCTGGAGCAGGCCGGTCATCGCGCCGTCGAGGATCGCCGCGACGCCGAACTGGTGATCCTCAACACCTGCGGATTCATCGACGATGCGCGGGAGGAGTCGCGACAGGCTGCGGAGATCCTTGGGGCGGAGCGGACGGCCGACCAGCAGGTGATCGTGACGGGCTGCTGGTCGCAGATCGAGCGGGAACAGGTGATCGAGATCGAGGGCATCGACGCCGCCTTCGGGATCGAGGCTTGGCGAGAGATCGCCGAGCGCGCCGGGGAGGTGGAGGCGGTGCGGGATATTCCCGAGACCTCGCTGGGAGTCGGGCCGTCCGCGTATCTCAAGATCTCGGACGGCTGCGCTCGGCCGTGCACGTTCTGCAACATCCCGGGAATCAAAGGGCGCCAGTTCCGCAGCGCGCAGCCCGATGTGCTCGTGCGGGAGGCTCAGGATCTGGTCGGTCGAGGCGCTCGGGAGGTTGTGCTCGTGGCTCAGGACAGCACGGCCTACGGCGCTGAGTGGGGCGATGCAAACGGGTTGGCCCACTTGCTTGAGCGTCTCGCTGCCGAATCGGGCGCGGAGTGGCTGCGTTTGATGTATGCGTATCCGGGTTTTGTCACGCCGGCTCTGATCGAGGTGATGGCCCAGACGCCGCAGATCTGCCACTACCTCGATATCCCCCTGCAGCATGGCTCGCCGAGCGTGCTCAAGCGGATGAAGCGGCCGCACAACATGGCGATGGTCTACGGGACGCTTGAGCGTCTGCGCGCGGCGATGCCCGATATTGCGATTCGTACGACGTTCATCGTCGGATTTCCGGGGGAGACGGAGACCGAGTTCGGCGAGTTGCTGCGATTCGTCGAGGAAGCAGCGTTCGATCGGGCCGGGGCGTTTACCTACTCGCCGCAGAACGGCACGCCGGCTGCAGACATGGCCGAGCAGATCCCGGAACCGACCAAGCAACGCCGACATGAAGAACTGATGACGCTGCTGGCAGAGGTGTCGGCGCTGAAGAACGAGCAGCAGGTCGGCAGAGCGCTGCCGATGCTGGTCGAGTCGGAGGCGGGTCAGACGACGGAGGAAGGGGAGCCGATCATCGCGGGTCGGACTTATCGGGAGGCGGCGGAGGTGGATGGCCTGGTGTTTGCGCTGGGCGAAGGCAATCCTGGGGACATGCCGACAGTGCGGATCGCCGAATCGCTCGGTCACGACCTCTGGGCTGAACTGGTCGACTAGAGGGCGATCGTCTCGGTCCCGACCTCGCCGACCTGACAATCGAGTCGCAGGTCTTCGATGAATGCCAGTGCCTTCTGGGCCGTCGCGTGGGCAATCCGTGAGTCGGAGGCGATGGCGGCGAAAGCCAGAGTGGCTCGCGACGGATCGTTCTGGCTGTCGACCTCGGAGGCGGCCACCGGGAACTTGTTGCGCGTGCGTTGGATGACCTGGCGAACCACGGATCGCTTGTCCTTGAGCGAGGCGGACTCGAAGATCAGTAGTTCCACGGTCAGAACCGTGACGAAGGTCATTCGTGTTCGTCCGACTCGAGCGGGAGAATCGACTGCTGGGCCGGCGGTTCGAGCTCGTCGAGGGGTGGGAGCTGGTCCAGAGCGGAGAGGCCGAAGTGATCGAGAAAGCGGGGCGTCACGCTCCACAGCAACGGCTGGCCGACTGTATCGAGCCGACCGCTGGGCGCAATCAGGTCACGGGCGCGCAGCGATCGGATTGTGCTGGAGGCTCCGACGCCGCGGACCCGCTCGATCTGGTCTCGCGTGACGGGCTGGTGATAGGCGATTACGGCGAGCGTCTCGAGGGCCGCCTTCGAGAGTCGGGCGGGCGTGTCCAATCCAAGCAGGCGCTCGACGTACGGCGCCGCCTCGGGCGCGGAGACGAGGGCGATACCGGTTTCGTGCCTGCGCAGGCGGATGCCGCGATTGGGGTCCGACTCGATCTCGGCGAGCACCGCTTCGACCTGGGACTCGGTCACGTTGGTCACGCGGGCCAGGGTTCGCAGGCTGGGCGGCGTTTCGGCCACGAGCAGCAAGGCTTCAATCGTCTGATGCAGATTCTCGGGCGGCGGGAGCGGCTCGGCTGGTTCCGTTGTCATCGGACCAGCTCGCCGATCAAGGTCGCTCCCTGGACGGATGTGATTCGCACGCTGCGCAGTTGGTTAGTGAGGTCTTCGTCGGACTCGACCTGAACGGGCAAGTATGTGTCGGTCAGTCCTGCCTGAGCATCTTCAAACAACACAGAGTCGATCGAACCAAGCTGCTCTTCCAGGGTGTGCCGACGATGCTGCTGGCCCAGTTGGCGCAGTTCGGCGGCGCGTGAGCGCTTGACTTCGTGCGCGACGTCGTCCTCCAATAGGGACGCGGAGGTCTGTGGTCGTTGCGAGTAGGGGAAGACGTGGACATCGGTGAATCGCAGCTCGCGCATCATCGACAGGGTCGCCCGGTGATCGTCGTCGGTCTCGCCGGGGAATCCGGCGATGATGTCGGTCGTGATCGATGCGCCGGGCACGGCTGTGCGAATCGCCTTGACCGCCTCGCGGAATTGGGATGCCGAGTACCGACGCCGCATCCGGGTGAGCACCGCGTCGGATCCGCTCTGCAGCGCCACGTGGAAGTGTCGGCACATGCGCGCGTCGTCCCAACAGGCGAGGAGTTGCGGCGTGACGTCCTGCGGCTGGATCGAGGAATAGCGAATGCGTGGAGCGTCGGTCTCGGACAGCAACGCTTCGATCAGCGCGGCGGCCGTTGTGCCGTCGGAGCGGTCCCGGCCATACGCGCCCGGCTGGGTGCCGGTCAGGACAATCTCCTGGACGCCCTCTTCGACGCAGTCATGCGCCAGGCCGACGATCTCGTTGATGGGTACGGCGCGCTCGCGACCGCGTACATAGGGGACGATGCAGAAGGCGCAGACGTCGACGCAGCCCTCCTGAATCTTGATGAACGCGCGGGTTCGGCCGACTGACCTGGTGACGGTCGCCGGAGCCGGCGCCATTCGGTCGAGGGCAGAGAGGACGGTCGCGGCGGCGTCCTGCTTGCGGTCGTTTGGCAGCACCTTGATGCTCCCGAGCTTCGCCAGCGCTGCCGGGTCGCGTTCGGCGTAGCAACCAGTGACGACAACGGGCGCGTGCGGCGAGAGTCTCTTCGCCAACCGAACCAGGCGTCGGGCCTTGCGATCGGCGACGTGTGTGATGGTGCAGGTGTTGATCAGGAAGGCGTCTGCCCGGGACGGTCGATCGACAGTTACGCAGCCGTGGCGTTGGAGCTCGCGGGCTGCCTGCTGGGTTTCAGCCTGATTCAGCTTGCAGCCGAGGGTCAGGGTCGCCACGACCGGTGTGCTCGAAGAGTGGGCGGAGGATGCACGCGGGCTCATGCCCAACTACGATACCGACAAGGAGCGGTAACGGAGGCACGACATGGTAGAGATCGGTCTGGCAATCCTGTTCGTCAGCATTCTCGTCGCGGCCGACCGTGGACGCTACGACACGCTGAACGAGAAGATGCGCGATTTCGTGGACTGGCTGGATCGGCCCGAGGATCAGCAGCAGGGCCGTTGATTCCCTTCCTTCCTGTGTCATGCAGGTAACGGACATAATTGACAACGCTGTACGTGCGTACTAACTTTTGACTTAACAGAACGTACGTGCAGGATGCGACGATGTCGAGCAGCGTACCCGGTTCAGCCTCAGGCCCAATCGCTCGCGGCGCGCAACTGCCGCTGATGCTGCGGCCGATTGACGCACCCAGGGTGTCGTCGCCGCGACCGCGCAAGGGCAGTTCCGTTTGTCCGCGCTGCGCCGGTCCGACCGCGTCGCACGGACGGCGGGTGGTGTGCGTGATCTGTGGATTCGGCGCCCGGCCGCGGATTTTCCGGCGGCACGTACGATAGAGCCGTGACCATCCTCATTGCGGTCGTCATCCTGGCTGTGCTGATCGCCGTCCTCTACATGCGCGGGCTGCTCAGCCTCGGCAACCTGGTCTCGTTCTATCAGCGGATCCGGCTGGCGCTTCTGTTGGCGGTCGTGGCGATTCTGATCATCGGCATCCTGCGCATTCTCGGGATCGGCACGGGCGACTGAACGATGCGCATCGTGGTCGCGCCGCAGGAGTTCAAGGGCAGTCTGACGGCCGTGGAAGCGACGGCCGCACTTCGGCGCGGCGTCGAAGCAGTGTTCCCCGACGCAGAGATCGACAGCGCGCCGATGGCCGACGGCGGACCCGGCACGGTCGAAGCGATGGTCGATGCGGCGAGCGGTCGGACGTCGATTGCGCGAGTGGATGGACCGCTGGGCTCACCGGTCGACGCCCGCTGGGGCCGCATCGATGACGGTCGTTGCGCCGTGATCGAGATGGCAGCCGCGTCCGGCTTGAGCCTTCTGGACGCCGATCAACTCGACCCGAAACGGGCTTCGACATACGGCACCGGGCAACTGATCAAGCACGCGCTTGACGCAGGCGTGGAGCGCATCCTGATCGGGGTCGGGGGCAGCGCGACCAACGACGGAGGCGCGGGCATGGCGGAAGCGCTGGGCGCGGCATTGCTCGACGACGAGGGACATCGGTTGCCTCCCGGCGGTGCGGCGCTGGCGCGGCTGGCGCGGATTGAGGTCAGCGAAGTGGACTCCAGGCTTCGAACTGTCGGCGTGACGGTCCTGTGCGATGTGCAGAATCCCCTGCTCGGTCCCGAAGGCGCAAGCGCCATCTTCGGGCCGCAGAAGGGCGCCGATCCGGCTTGCGTCGCCCAGCTCGACCGTGCACTGGGCAATCTCGCTGCGATCGTCGAGCGAGACCTCGGCGCGAAGGTCGCAGAGATCCCCGGCTCCGGCGCGGCGGGGGGACTCGGGGCCGGCCTGATTGCGTTCTGCGGCGCGACGTTGCAGTCCGGCTTTGCCGCTATCTCCGAGGCGGTTCAGTTGGCTGAGCGGATTGCCGAGGCCGACCTGGTGCTTACCGGCGAGGGGCGTCTGGATACGCAGTCGGCCTACGGGAAGACCGTCGCCGGCGTGGCGGCGCTCGCGAGAGACGCGCACGTGCCGTGCCTCGCGATTGCGGGTCTGGTCGAGGGGTCGGCGAAGTTGCCGGGATTGCTGGACAGCGAGGCGTCGACGCCGCCGGGGATGTCGGTTGACGAAGCGATGTCTCGCGCCGACGAGTTGGTACCGGCTGCGGTGGAACGGTTGCTGCGTCGCTATTCGAGATAGGGCGTGCGGCGCTCGGTCAGGTTGATCGCGCCGCGCACGTGGCTCCTGGGCGGTGGCGCGATTCCGATCTCGTCGAGGCGGTCGTCGTCGATCCCGAAATGATGGGCAACTTCGTGGAGCACGGTCTCGCGTACCTGTTCGACCACTTCTTCTTCGCTGCGGCAGATACTCTCGATCGGCTGCTGGTAGATCATGATCCGGTCGGGCAAGG
This sequence comes from Dehalococcoidia bacterium, assembly GCA_965208665.1. Taxonomy (GTDB): domain Bacteria; phylum Chloroflexota; class Dehalococcoidia; order Bin125; family Bin125; genus Bin125. The sequence goes on along the minus strand of CBDBPH010000001.1, from coordinate 817,881 downwards.
TTTCGCCGTACCAGCCCCGGCTGGTCAGCGGTCGGCCGACGTAGAGCCCGAGCAATGTTTGCCGAGGTCCCAGGCCGAGCGACTCGAGCTCCTCCTCCGTGGGCTGGTTACGCAGGAGGATGACCACGTTCTCCATGCGATCGGCGAGTTCCTCAGGAATCTCGTCGAGGGCACGCTGAACCAGCCGGCGAAAACGCGAGCGTCGCATTGGATCAAGGTACCCAGTTGTTGAGAATGGTGCCCTCGAGGACGCGTCGGACGACGGGGCCCGCGTCATCGGAGCCCGAGCGGGCATTGTCGAGCACGACCGCTACCACGACGCGGGGTTCCTCAAAGTTCGCCCATCCGACGAACCAGACGTTGTTGAGGGACTGTTCGTCTTCCTCTTCGTCCTCTTCCTGTGCCTGTTCGGACCCCGGGTCATCGCTGTTGAGCTCAACCTCGATCTCTTGCTGTTGCTGGAGATCGTCGGCTGCGTCCTGTTCGAGGTCCTCAAGGGCTTCCGGATCCAGGATCTGGTCCTCGGAGGTGCCCGACTTCCCGGCGACTCTGAGGACGCTGCCCTGATACGCGTAGAAGCCGGTGCCGTAGGGCTGAGAGATGGTGGTGCGCAGGGCGGCCCGTAGCTGTTCCAGGGTGTCGGCCGAGACCGGCAGTACGCTGATCGAGCGTCGCTGGGTGACGGTCGGCGGCTGGCCGGCCGGTTCGATGGATTGGGCGATGATCGGCGTATTGACCACGCCATTGGTTGCGACCGCGGCGTAGGCGTTTGCCATTTGCAGGGCGGTGGCGGCCACGAATCCCTGGCCGATGCTCATGTTGATCGTGTCGCCGGTGTACCAGGCCTCGTTGAGCTGCGCGGTCTTCCACGAAGGTCCTGGACTGACGCCGCTCTCCTCGTTCAGACCGATGATCCCGGTTGGTTGTCCGAAGCCGAACCCGGACGCGACGGAAGGCAAGAGATCTTCGTCGATCCGGTCCAGGGTCAAGCCGACCTCGTAGAAGACGGTGTTGCACGATTCGGCCAGCGCCTGCGAGAGGGTGATGCGCCCCTGGTCGGTGTCCTTCCAGTTGCGCAAAGGCTCATCTCCGACCTTCATCCATTGGGCGGGACAGGAGATGCGGTCGGCGATTTCGTAGCCGCCGCCCTCGAGCGCGGCGGCGAGGGTGACGGTCTTGAAGGTCGAGGCAGGCGCATAGACCTGTTCGACAGCCCGATTGATGAAGGGCTGACGCTCGTCGAAGAAGTAGGTCTCATATTCCTCCTGGGTGACGCCGTCCACAATCGTGTTGGGGTCAATGCGCGGAAACGAGGCCATCGCCAGCACGTGCCCGCTGCGCGGGTCGATGGCGACCACGGCGCCCGATTCCTCGCCCAGCGCTTCCTCGGCCAGCTGCTGGACGCGTACGTCGATGGTGAGACGGATGTCGGCGCCGGGGCTTGCAGGTCGGCTGATGATCTCGCGCACGGCACGCCCGATCCCGTCGACGATCAGCAGGCTGCCGCCGCGCCGGCCGGCGAGTGCGCGTTCAAAGGCTTGCTCGATGCCGTCGCGGCCGACCCAGTCGCCGGCTCGATAGCCCTCAACGAACCACTCGGTCAGTTCCTCCGGGTTGATCTCCTGCAGATAGCCGACCACATGGGATGCGAGGTCGCCAAAGGGATAGAAGCGGCGAGACTTGCGGCTCACGAGGATGCCCTGAGACGCGAGCTGTTCGAACTCGGTGATCACCGCCGCTGAGGTATCGAGGGCCAAGGAGGCCACGGGTATGAACTGATACGAGGGCACGTCCTGGTAGATGATCGCCCGGACATCCTCTTCGTTGAGGCCGATCCGGTCGGTGAAGAAGTTGAGCACGAACTCCTCATCCGAAATCGTGTCCCAGTGAACGCCGACGATCACGATTTCCGTCTCGCCGGCGAGCACCACGCCGTTTCGGTCGAGAATCTGTCCTCGCGGCGGCGTCTCGACCAGCGCTCTGATCAGGTAACCGGGCGAGCCGAGGCCGTGAAACATCAGGTCGGGGGTCCAGTTGACGACCCAGTGCGGCTGTCTCAGGGTGCGGGCCTGGACGATCTCCTCGATCTCGCCGAAGAAGGTGGTCTGGTAACGCAGGATGACCTCGTGCGACGAGGCGTTTTCGTCGTCCTGGGGCACGACTTCCCAGGTGAAGCCGCCGATCGTGGCCTCGGCCCAGACATCCTTGTAGCGCTGCACGAATGCTTCGGCCGAGATCGCTTCCTTGGTCTCGGTCGATGTCCGCTGATAGGCGCTCAACAGATCACCTGTGGCGACGAGATGAAAGAAGCTCTGGACGGCGAAGCGGGCGCTGGGGGGCGCGACATCGAGATTCTCGAGTTCTTGCGCCGGTGGGATGTATGCCCCGTCTGCCGAATCCGCTGAGCCATCGCCCTGGGCGGTTGTCGTGGCTTCCTGCTCGGCGGGGGCTGCCTGTTCGTCGGCTGGCGGAGGGAAGTGTTTCGACAGGTCCCGTTCCGATTCGCCGCCGAAGATGCAGCCGCTCAGCGCGAGCGCGGCAATCGTCAGCAGCGCCGACAACCATACGCCTGATGTCAGGTTTCGCAGTGGTGGCACGTCGCCCATGCCCCGGCTTGTCCGCTCACCCCGCTCAAGCCCACACTACCAGCGATTCGGCAGGTGGGCAGGTCGGTATCGATCCGAGCAGGCGTTAGACTTGATTCGATTGGACGAATCAGGGACGACCCGCAGAAGGGGTTCAGCATGGACTATCGCGAAGATCAGACCATCGTCGACTTCCGCAATGAAGTGAAGACGTTCATCTCCGACAATCTGCCCGATAACTGGGGCACCGGCTCGGGCGGCGAAGGCTATGAGCAGGACGTGATGGACATCACGCGCAGCTTCCAGTCCGAGATGGCCAAGCGCCGCTGGTTGACCCTGGCCTGGCCGAAGGAGCACGGCGGGCTCGAGGCGCCTCACTCCCAGCAGATGATCATGGCCGAGGAGATGTCCTACCACCGTGCGCCCGGCGGCGGCAGCAACATGGGCGTGCAGTGGGTCGGTCCCTCGCTGATGCTCTACGGCACCGATGAGCAGAAGGAAGAGCACCTGGCCGGCATCGCCGACGCGGAGACCTGGTGGTGCACGCTGTACTCCGAGCCGGGATCGGGTTCCGACCTGGCTTCGCTGCAGACGCGCGCCGTCAAGGACGGCGACGACTACGTGATCAATGGGCAGAAGATCTGGACGTCCGGGGCGCACGTTTCGGATTGGGGTTGGCTCGCCGCTCGGACCGATCCGGACGCGCCCAAGCACAAGGGCATCACGATGTTCATGATGCGCATGGACACGCCCGGCGTGACGGTTCGCCCGCTGATCAACATGGCCGACGGCCACGGGTTCAACGAGGTGTTCTTCGAGGATGTGCGGATCCCGCAGACGAACGTGGTCGGTGAAGTCAACCGGGGCTGGTACCACCTCGCGGTCGCGCTCGATTTCGAGCGCAGCGGGATTGGCGCATTCGCCGGCGGTCGGCGGACGGTCGAGGAGATCACCGACTTCGCCCAGGACAACAGTCATCTGGTCGATGAACGGCCGAACACTCGCTACGAACTCGCGGAGCGTCACATCGAGGTCGAGATTGGCACGATGATGGCCTACCGCATCGCGTACATGCAGGAGCATGGGGTGGTCGCGAACCATGAAGCGTCGATGTCGAAGCTGTTCGGATCGGAGCTTGGGCAGCGAATCGCGAAGACGGGCATGGACCTGCTCGGCCTGCGCGGCAACGTGTGGTCCGACGGTCCCTACGCTGCTTTGCAGGGTCGCCTGAGTCGCAACTACGTGAGCAGCGTGAGCGGCACGATCGCCGCCGGCACCAGCGAGATCCAGCGCAACATCATTGCGACCCGCGGCCTGGGTCTGCCTCGCGGCTAGAGCCATTTCCATTGGAAACGCTCAATCAGGGCGGTCAGTTGGCCGCCCTGATTTTGTTAACTGGCCTCGTGCGCACGGAACCGTGATGCCGCGACCGTCGTCTGATTGTCAGGCGTTAGATTGTCGCCACTGTCTGATGGGAGCGTTTCGTGACCCGATCCCGACTCTGGTTGATTGCGTTGGCTCCGTTGCTCGCGGTGGGGGTTTTGGCGACTCAGCACTTTGCCCTTGGCCAAACCAGCGATCCGGTGGCATTGCGCGGGTTCGATAGCTGCGGCGAGTTGCACGAGCACTATGTGAAGCTTTCCCTTCAGAGCGCGCAAGGGGAGGAGTACGCAGAGGAAGAGGCGGAGGAAGAGGCGGTGGCCGACGACTCGGATGGCGGATTTCCTCAGTCCGGCGCCGCTGAAGAGAGTGTTTCGCGCGACGAAGCGGAGTCGGTTGCCGCCGACGAGGGCGAAGTCTCGGAGACCGGGACCAACGTGCAGGAGCGTGGGGTTGACGAGTCGGACATCATCAAGACTGACGGGACGTACTTCTACATCCTTCGACCTCAGTCACTGCTGATTGCAGAGATCACTGAGGAGGGACCGCTGGTCGAGGTGGGCCGGATCTCGTTCCGCGAGCTTGGCCACCGACAGGAGCTGCTGATCGGCGCGGGTAAGGCCATTGTGGTGCGGCAGCTCGACGCGGTGGAAGCGACGATTGAGATCGACGATGACGACGACCTGCGCAAACCGCAGCACCCGTTGATCTACTACCGCGAGCAAGCGGAAATCCTGGAGATCGATATCAGCGACACCACGTCGCCGCGCCTCGTGCGGGAGCTGAACCTGGACGGCCGCTTTCTGAGCGCGCGACTGGTCGGCGACGATCTTCGCGTGGCGATGCAACACAGTTCGGCGATTCCCTGGATATCGCCGTGGGCTTTCGACACGTGGACCAGGCATCGGGACGCGGAGCGATACGGTGAAGCGCTGGTTGCAGCGTTCAGGCTCGGCCACTGGTTCCCGCTGTTCGGACTGCGTGACCACTCCGAGAACACGTTCTCGCACGGCTACGCGGTCGACTGCGGGCAGACGTTTGCGCCCGAGGATCGACTACCGACGCGCTGGGGCGAGTTGCCGAGCACGGCCTTCATGCTCTCGTTCGAGATCGGCGAGGACTCCCCGGGGATCGGTGAGTGGGGCAGCGTGGCGGTGCTGGGCATGACGACAGACCCCACGGTGTATGCGTCCCGAGACTCGCTCTACCTGGCGGCGCCGCACAACTGGTGGCGCGACACGGTGATCCACCGGTTCGACATCTCCGACCCGCTAGGGCCGAGCTACTTCGGCGGCGCGATCATCACCGGGCAGTTGCTCTCGCAGTGGTCGCTGTCGGAGCACAATGGGTACCTGCGTGTCGCGGCGACCGACTGGAACAAGTGGCCGACGGTGAGCAGCGTGACCGTGCTGGAGGCGGTCGCGGATGAGTCGGACGAGGACGACTCCACGTCGCCGACCGGCTCGTTGCAGCAGGTCGGCCAGGTCACCGGACTCGGCGCCACGGAGAGCATCTTCGCCGTGCGCTTCGCTGGCGATGTGGGCTACGTGGTCACGTTCCGGCAGGTCGATCCGCTGTATGTGCTGGATCTGTCGGACCCGACCGACCCGAAACAGGTCGGCGAGTTGAAGATTCCCGGGTTCTCGCGGTACCTGCATCCGCTGAGCGGCGGGCTGTTGTTCGGCGTCGGGCGCGACGCGGACCCTCAGACAGGCTGGGAGCGCGGGCTGCAGGCGACGCTGTTCGACGTCTCCGACCCCGCCAACCCGACCCAGATTGCCGTGCTGCCACTGGGCGAGGACGCCTATAGCCCGGTCGAGCACGACCACCGAGCGTTCCGCTACCAGAACGGCGTCGCCTGGATTCCTGTCGGCCCGAACGACTACTGGCTGCGCCAGAATCACGACGGGGCGTTCTTCGGTGTCCGCGTTACGCGTGACGGCCTGAGCCACGAATCAACGCTCAGGGTCCACGGCGAGGCCCGCCGCGCAATCCCGCTTGGCGGGCGCATCCACCTGTTGGGCAGCGAGGAGATCCGGACGTACGCCCTCGAGGACTACGAAGATCTGGGAGCCCTCAGTTTCGCCCCCGAATGGGACAACCGCTGGCTGCCGGTCTCGCCGGAGTAGCGGGGGTTCAGCAAGCTGGTTCGCTGTTCGGGCGTGAGGTAGGAACGGGAGCCGAGCTGGTCCCCGCATGAACCGGGGACTGGGAAGGCGGGCCATATACTCGGCTTCGTATCTGCTGGGTAAGGGGACTCTGTTATGGCGGCTCCGCTGATTGGGACTCGGGTTCTGGACCTGTCGAGCGGGTCGGTTGGTGGAATCGCGACGATGGTGCTGGCTGACTTTGGGGCTGAGGTGGTGAAGGTGGAGCCGGTCGGCGGCGACCCCTGGCGGTCTCTGACGGCGGCTCCGATGTGGCTGCGTGGGAAGCGCTCGGTGGAGCTGGACGTGGTTGCGGAGCGGGGGCGGTTGGAGGAGTTGATCCGCGAGGCGGACGTTGTGGTTTCGACGGATTCTCCGGCACAGGCGAAGGCTCGTGGCCTTGCGTACGGCGATGTACGGGCGCTGAACGAGACGGCCGTGTTCTGCTCGATCACCGGCTTCGGTCCGACTGGGCCGTACGCGGAGTACCCGGCGTACGAGGCGTTGGTCTCGGCCAAGACGGGTCGAATGCTGTCGTTTGTGGGCCAGCGCTTGCGCGAGGGTCCTGGATTTGCAGCGGTGCCGGTGGGGGCGCATGGGGCGTCGCAGGGCGCGGTGCAGGGCATCCTGGCGGCCCTAATCGAGCGTCAGCGCTGTGGCCTGGGACAGATCGTCGAGACGTCGCTGCTGCAGGGTCTGATGCCGTTCGATCTGTTGCTACTGCTGTTGACGCAACTTTCCGAGCGCGAGCCGGATGTCTACCCGCAGGTGTTCAACATCGGCGGCGGGATGCCAACGCTGAACTATCACCCCGTGATGACGCGCGACGGCCGCTGGATCCAGCTCGGCAATCTGCTCGAGCACCTCTTCTACGCGTTCATGGATGCGGCCGACCTGACGCTGCTGTTCGCCGAGGAGCAGTGGCAGGGCGGTCAGGCCGAGTGGACGCCGGCGGCGACCGAGGAGATGCGCGACCGCATCCTCGAGCGGATGCAGGAGAGGAGCTGCGACGAGTGGATGGAGATTTTCCGCGCCCAGGGCAACGTCGCGGCCGAACCGTTCACGCCGACGCACGAGGCGGTCGACAACCTGGACATGGCCGCCAACGGCGACACGATCACGATCTCCGAACCGGAACTGGGGCCGGTCAAGCAGGTCGGCCCGATCGCGCACCTGCGCGAGACGCCCGCCGAGATCTCCCGTCCGTCGCCTCAAGTTGGAGAGGCGAATGGGTTCTCGTGGCCGTCTCGGAATGGCGACGCGCCAATGATGACATCGCCGAACGGCGCGGTTCCAGCGGGCAAGCCGTTGGATGGCTTCACAGTGCTCGAGTTCGCGACGATCATCGCGACGCCGATCGGCGTGTCGATGCTGGCCGACCTCGGCGCTCGCGTGATCAAGGTGGAACCGATCGGTGGCGATCCATTCCGCGGCATGGGCGGCGGACCACTGCGCGGTCTACTGGCGGCCAAGACGAACGCGGCCAAGGAATCGATCTGCATCGACCTCAAGGATCCCGAGGGTCAGGCGATCGTGGCGGACCTGATCGCGCAGGCAGATGCGATCGTGCATAACTATCGGCCGGGTGTGCCGGATCGGTTGGGGATCGGCTACGAGACGGCGAAGGCGATCAATCCCGAGATCGTCTGGGTCTCGGCGAACGGCTATGGGCCGGACTCGCCGGGAGCGCGGCGTCCATCGGCGCACCCGATTCCGGGCGCAGCAATCGGCGGTGCCCTGTTCCAGGCGGGCTCGGCGATGCCGCCGGCGGGCTGCGAGACGCTCGAGGAGATCCGCGAAGCGTCGCGTCAACTCATGCGCGCCAACGAGGCGAATCCTGATCCGAACACAGGCTTGCTGGTGGCCTCGGCCACCCTCCTGGGCTTGTATGCGCAGCGGCGCTATGGCGTGGGTCAGGAGATCTACGTCAACATGCTGACCGCCAACGCCTACGCGAACAGCGACGATTTCCTCCAGTACGAGGGAAAGCCGCCGCGTCGCCAGGTCGACGGCGAGCTGCACGGGACGGCGCCCTGGTATCGGCTCTACGAAGCGTCTGAGGGCTGGGTCTTCCTCGCCGCGGTGACGGACGCTGAGTGGTCCGCCCTCAGTCACGAGGTGGCGCCGGAGCTCGCGAATCGTGACGCTGTGAGTGAGGACGCGTTGATCGCCGCATTGAGCGAGGTGTTCGCTCAGGCTCCGGCGTCGGAGTGGGAGTCACGGCTCACGGCAATCGGTGTCGGCTGCGTTCGCGCCGACGCCGGGCCGGTCGGTGAGTTCCTGATCAGCGATGAGCACGTGTTGGCCAACGGTTTCAGTCCGGTAGCGAATCACCGGCGTCTTGGTGATGTGCGTCGCTGGGGCGCGCTGACGACGATGGCCGGCGGTCGCGACGATTACGGCCCGGGCGTGCTGGCCGGTCAGGAGACGGACGAGATCCTCGACGCGATTGGTCGCGGCGGGGAGATTGAGCGGCTGCGATCGGCGGGGGTGGTCTGGTCGGAGCCGGTTGAGCTTGACTGAGTCCTCGCTTCATCATCGAGGCTCAGCCGTAGACTGCTGTTGCTATCCGATGGGAGCAGATCATGGGACTCAGAGGTGAAGCGGCGATTGTTGGGATTGCGGAGTGGAAGCCGGAGCGGCGACCGACCGCGCCTCCCATGTTCACTCTGGAGCAATGGGCCCAGTTGACCCGCGAGGCGCTGGATGACGCCGGCATCGATCCGTCGGAGGTGGACGGAATCTGTTGCACCAACATCCGCGAGTCGGACTCGTTCGTGCCTTCAACGATCGCCGAGTACATGGGCATGCAGGTCAACTTTGCCGAGGTCGTCGACCTCGGAGGCGCGTCCTGCGCGGCCATGGTCTGGCGGGCGGCGGCGGCGATTGAGCTGGGTCTGTGCAACGTCGTGGTGATTGGCGCGCCGTCGTGGCCGTCACCGCGACCTCCGGTTCCGCCGAGCGGTCCGAGTAGCTGGCGTTACGGCGCGTCGTCGGCCAACTATGGATCGCCGCAGGCGGAGTTCGATATTCCCTACGGCAACGTGGCGCAGAACTGCGGTTACGCGCAGATCGCGATGAAGTACGGCGCGGAGTACGGCTACGACCCCGAGGCGCTGGCCAAGATTGCCGTCGACCAGCGCGTCTCGGCGAACCACAATCCGGCGGCCGTGTTTCACAATGTGCCGATCACAGTCGAAGACGTGCTCAACTCGCCGATGATCTCGGACCCGATTCACATGCTCGAGATCGTGATGCCCTGCGTCGGGGGCGCGGCGATCGTCGTGGCGGGCAAGGACGTGGCTCGGCGCTCGAAGCATCGACCGGCCTGGATTTCCGGCTTCGGCGAGCGCGTCCTGCACAAGACGCCGACCTATGCCGAGGACATGCTTTCGACCGCGCTGATTCCGGCGGCGGACCAGGCATTCAAGATGGCCGGGCGGTCGCGCGAAGAAGTCGATCTGATCTCGGTCTACGACTGCTACACGATCACGGTGCTGATGACGATTGAGGATGCGGGGTTCTGTCCGCGCGGCGAGGGCCAGCCCTTTGTCCGCGAGCACGACCTCTCGTTCCAGGGTGAGTTCCCCTGCAACACGCACGGAGGTCAGCTCGGCTTCGGCCAGGCCGGGCTGGCGGGTGGAATGTCGCACATTACCGAGGGCGCTCGGCAGGTGATGCGGCGCGGCGAGGACCACCAGGTGCCTGACGCGGATGTGGCATTCATCACCGGCAACGGTGGCCTGATGTCCGAGCAGGTCGCGCTGATCCTGGAGGGCGACTGATGGCCGCGGACACTCCGCAGCGTCCGCTGCCGACGCCGATCGATCGGACGCAGCCGTTCTGGGACGGTCTGCGCGAGCACCAGGTGCGGATTCAGTATTCGCCCTCGAGTGACCGGTGGGTCTTCTATCCGCGCTCGCACGCCCCGCTGACGCTGGCAGACGACCTCGAGTGGCGGGAGATCTCGGGCGAGGGGACGCTGTACACCTACACAATCGCGCGGCGTCCGACGGCTCCGGACTTCGCCGGCGATGAGCCGCAGATCATTGCCGTGGTGGAGCTGAACGAGGGACCGCGGCTGACTTCGACGCTGATCAACGTTGACGAGGACGATATCGAGGTTGGGATGCGGGTCCGACCGGTGTTCGAGGATGTTCCGGGCACGGAGACGACGCTCCTGCGATATGAACCCGCTTCGTAGCTCGACTATCGGAGCGGCGCTGATCGCGCTGCTCCTGTTTGCGGGCGTTGCCGTCTCCTGCGGCGATGACGGGCCGACCGAGGCGAGCCGTACCGCTGCGCCGCAAGAGGTAGAGCCGGACGAGCAGCCGACTTCGGCTCGGTCACAGGATGCGTCCGATCGTGCTGCGGACCAGCGGGAAGATTCGGGAGGGGTGGAACGGGCTGAGCAATCGCGGGCGGAGGCTCGGCAGGCAGCGCAGCAGGATGGCGAGCCGGAGACCGTGGCTGATCCGTCCGACGAGGCGTCGTCTGAAGAGCCGGAATCGGACGCCGAGCCAGGGCCCGTCACCGTCACTCTGCGGCCGATCCTCGGCGGACACCAGTTTCACCAGCCAATCGAGATGTTGGAGTTGCCGGACGGCTCGTTGCTGGTGGCGGAGCAGCGCGGCTACATCACCCGATTCGTGGACGACAACGGCGAGATCGAGCAATTCGGCATCCTCGACCTGACCGAGTCGATCACGTTCCGCGGGGAGCAGGGGTTGCTGAGCATGGCCCTGCATCCTGACTACGAGGACAATCCGTTTCTCTTCGTCTACTACTCACCGCGTGGCGAGAACATCACCCGCCTGTCGCGATTCCGCATCGTCCAGGGGCAGGCGTTCGTCGAGTCGGAACTGGTGATCATCGAGGTTGCGCAGCCGTACTCCAACCACAACGGCGGTGCGATTCGCTTTGGGCCGGATGGGATGCTCTATCTCGGGCTGGGCGACGGCGGCGCGGCCAACGATCCGCAGGGGCATGGCCAGAATCGGGAGACCTTGCTGGGCACGATCATCCGGATTGACGTCAACGACATCGATACCTCCACGCCGTACCGGATCCCGACCGACAACCCGTTCCTGGGGATCGCGGGCGTACGGCCGGAGATCTGGGCCTACGGGTTGCGAAATCCCTGGCGCATGGCCTTCGATCCGCTCACCGATCTGCTCTGGGTGGCCGATGTCGGTCAGGACCGCGTGGAAGAGGTCATCATCGTTCAGGCGGGCGAGAACCACGGCTGGAACGTGTTCGAGGGCGAGGAGTGCTTCCGCAGCGACGACGACTGCGCCGCCCTGGACGAGGCGGTCGCTCCGGTCGGGACCTACCGTCACGATGAGGGGTGCTCTGTCACCGGGGGCATGGTCTATCGCGGCACCGCGCTGCCGCACCTGCAAGGCGTCTACATCTTCGGCGACTTCTGCTCGGGTACCATCTGGGGTCTATGGCCGGACGACAGCGCGGAGACCGGCTGGGCGAGGCGCGTGATCGTGGAGAGCGGCGAGTTGATCGCGTCGTTCGGCGCGGACAGCAAGGGCGAGATCTACGTGCTGGTGTTCGGCGGGCCGATTCTCAAGCTCGTCGCGGAGTAACCCGAGAGGCTCTCCAACTGAGCGTCGATCGCGCAGCCGAGGCCACTGTGTCCCAGGCAACTGGCTCGCCCGGCATACGAACTCATGTTCCGATACGATGGCGGCAATGCGCCGCGCTATTCGGAAGGGGCTCTCGATGACCGCCCGGCAACCATCGAAACAGACGTGCCTCGTCGAGCAATCGGCGTCCAACGTCGTACCAGCCCCTACACGGCGTCGAACGGCGTCGAACGGATCCGAACAGAATCGAACACGATCCACGGCTAGGGACGCCCGATCCGTAGGGGGAAGGAAGGGCTTCCTGGCAGAATCTCGCCGAAACCACCTGAAAGAACCCGAAAAGACCTGAAAAAACCTGAATGGTCAGCGGTCGCAATTCCCCTGCAAAACACTGCATGTCCGCGCCCCAGACCGCCTCAGACCAGCGCAGAAAAAAAGTTTGCTGAAACCTGAAAGTGAACCCTGATCCCACCTGAACAGGCCCTAGCCTGAGACAACAGGAATCGAGCCGCCCATGACCACATCACGTGCCTTCGGCAAGACGCCCGCGCCCGACGTGCCCGCCGGGATGACCTGGTTGAACTCCGGCCGCGAGTTGTCGCTCGACGACTTCAAGGGTCGCCTGCTGATCCTGCACTTCTGGACCTACGCTTGAATCAACTGTTTGCATGTGCTTCCGCAGTTGCGGAAGCTCGAACGCCGCTACGCCGACACGCTGCAGATTGTCTCGGTGCACTCGCCCAAATTCCCGACCGAGCGCGAGACCGAGAATCTGCGCCAGGCGATCCTGCGGCTGCGGATTGAGCATCCGGTTCTCAACGACGCCGACTTCAACTACTGGCAGACATTCGGCGCGCGCGCCTGGCCGACGCTGTACTTCATCGATCCGCGCGGCAACGTGCTCGGCATCCACGAGGGCGAACTGACCGAGGAGATGGCCTCGCCGCTGATCGACGGCTGGCTGGCCGAGTACGAGGCCGAGCAGCTGCTGACCCGCAAGGATCTCGGGCTGGTCCGCGAAACAGGGCGCGACAGCGCGCTGTCGTTCCCTGGCAAGGTCGCCTGGGATGACGCCTCGGGACGGCTGGTAGTCTCGGATAGCAACAACGACCGGATCATCGTGGCCGACATTGACGGCCACGTATCCAAGGTGATCGGCGGGTCGGAGGCGGGCTTCCGGGATGGTTCGGCGTCTGAGGCGCAGTTCAATCAGCCCCAGGGCGTCGAGGTCTACGGCGAGTACGTGTTTGTCGCGGACAACGAGAATCACGCGCTGAGGCGAATCGACCTGAACGATGGCAGCGTGACGACGCTCGCCGGGACGGGCGAGCAGGCAAGAATGATGCCCTCGGGCGAGCCCGCGACGCGGACGGCGCTCAGTTCCCCCTGGGATGTCGCCGTGCATGACGGCGATCTGTACATCGCAATGGCGGGCATTCACCAGATCTGGCGGATGCCGCTGAGAGATCAGGCGGGGGACGCTTCGTATGTTGGTCCCTGGGGCGGTTCCGGCCGCGAGGGGATCGTCGACGGTCCGCGGATGCAGTCGGAGCTGGCCCAGGTCTCGGGTCTGGCCCCCGGTGCGGGCGGTCTCGCGTTCGCCGATTCAGAATCGAGCGGCGTGCGAGAGATCAGCTGGGATCCGGACGGCCGCACGACGACCTTCATCGGCAAGACCGGTCAGGGCGGGCTGTTCCACTTCGGCGACGCCGACGGCGGGCGCTCGGTCGCGAAACTGCAGCATCCGCTGGATGTCGCGCGGGTCGGCGATGAGCTGTATGTCGCGGACACGTTCAACCACAAGATCAAGCAGGTCTATCCGCAGACCGAGAACGTCAACACGCTGGTCGGCGGCCACGGCGACACGCTGGGCAACTTCAGCGAGCTCCAGCTCGACGAACCGGGCGGCCTGACCAACGGTCCCGGCCGCTCACTGTTGGTGGCGGACACGAACAACCACCGGATCGTCCATCTGGACCTGGATTCGCGGCAGGGCCGGGAGATTGCATTGAAGTTCTGATCCGATCCCGTCATACCCGCGCTTGCCGCGGGTATCTCGCCGCATTCGGCACTCAGGCCGGCTCCGTGTAGGGGCGACCCTTGTGGTCGCCCATTTACGCTTGCGGATCGACGGGAAGGGCAGCCACAAGGGCTGCCCCTACATGCCACGAGTCAGACGATTCGTTTGCCTCGCTGGAGCACGAACACCGGTTGGTCGAGGTCTCGGATGTTGGCCGCGGGATCGCCTGCGAAGGCGGCCAGATCGGCGTCGAAACCCGGCTGAATTCGGCCGACCTGACCTCCGACTCCGATGGCGTTGGCCGTGTCGCAGGTCATGATCCTCAGCGCGTGCCACTCGGTGAGTCCGATGTCGCGGACGAAGGCCCAGGCCTCGGCCGGGGCTCGGTTGAAATCGGCGTAGGCCATGCCCATATCGAGCCCGGAGGTGAAGCGGACTCCTCGATTGTGCATGTCGCGGACGATCTCAAGCCCTTGCTGGCGCGGCGACGGGCCCTGCAGGTTGGGATTGCGACGCGGGGCGTCGTCGCCTCGCTTCCGCGCTTCGGCGGCGAGCAGGCCGAGGCCGATGGTCGGGTTGACCCAGATCCCCTCGTCGGCGATTCGCTGAGCGAGCTCTGGCTCGTACTTGAACCCCTCCTCCGGGTTGGCCGACAGCCAGCGGCAGTGGATCAGGTGCCGGACTCCGCCTTCAACGGCGGCTCGGATACCTTCCGCGGCGTGAGTGTGAGCCGCGACCTCGATGCCGGTTGAATGGCCGGCCTCGACGATCTCGCGGATCGTCTCGGGCGGATACTGACGGTCGCGTGGATTGGACGTGGGCGTGAAGTTACCGCCGGATGCCATCACTTTGAGTATGTCGGCGCCCTGGTCGGCGTTTGTCTGGGCCATGTCGCGAACCGCCTCGGGCGAGTCGGCCTCGCCGCCCCAGAACCAGCAGTGATCCATGGTGCGTGTGATCGGCGCGCCGGACGCCAGCAGACGCGGACCAGGTATCACCCCCGATGCGATGGCCTCGCGGACGGCGAAGACGACCTCGTTCTTCGAACCGAGATCGCGCATCGTCGTGATGCCGCTGCGCAGCGCCAGTCCGACGGCGTGGGCGGCGCGCATCAGGGCCGGTTCGTTCGGTTCGACCGAGATGATGTCGAAGGCGTCGACGCGGGGCGGACAGGGGATGTGGGTGTGGCCCTCGACCAGGCCGGGAAGGAGCGAGACGTCCCCGAGGTCGACGGTTGCTTGCGCCGGAGCATCGGCGGCAGGCAAGACATCGATGATCTTGCCGTTGGCGACACCGACCGCGTGGTCGGGCAGCCAGCCGTCCATCGCCTGGTTGGCGACGCGCGCGGCTCGGTAGAAGCGACGCTCCGGGTCCGCCATCAGTGAGCGCCCCAGCTCGGCGGGCGCTTCTCGCGGAACGCTTGCGGACCCTCCCTGGCGTCCGCGGTTGTGCGGGCGACGCGGCGCATGGTCTCACCGAAGCGGATTGCCTGGACGAAGGGCAGTTCCTGGCCGCGGTGGGCGACCTCTTTGGTCGCGCGGACGGCGAGCGGGGCGCCCTTGCAGAGTCGCTGTGCGAGGTTGTGGGCGGCCGGCAACAGCTCGTCGTGGGGGACGATCTCCCAGACCAAGCCCATCTCTTTCGCTCGCCAGGCGTCGACGCGGTCACCGATCAGGAGCAGTTCCATCGCATGGTGCCAGGCGACGCGTTTGGGCATGCGGATGGCGCCCTGAATCGTGGGCACGCCGATCTGGACCTCGGGGAAGCCGAATTGAGCGCGGTCGGAGGCGATGACGAAATCGCAGGCGGCGACCATGGTCAGACCGAAGCCGAGCGCGTAGCCGTTGACGGCCGCGATCGTTGGTTTCCAGACCTCCATGCCCGATTCAAGCGAGGTCAGCGAGGGAACCTCCCAGAAGCTGTGGTCCTCGGGCGGTGCGGGCGAGCGCAGGTCGGCGCCCGCGGAGAAGGCGCGTCCGGCGCCGGTGACGATCCCGACCCAGGCGTCGTCGTCGTTGCGGAATTCTTCCCATGCGGCGTTGAGGTCGGAGCGCAGTTCGTGGTTGATCGCGTTCAGGGCCTCGGGTCGGTTGTAGGTGATCGTGGCGATGCGACCGCTGCGTTCATAGGTGACGGTGTCGCCCATCGGAACCTCCTGGAAGTGTCTGCGCTGCGAGTTCGATCCAGCCTATCCGCCGAGGCTGGTCGGTTAGCGCCGCCTAGGAGAACGGATTGAGTTCCTCGTTGAGCGTATTGAGATAGTCGGAGTAGACATAGCGCCGATCTCGCCGGCGACCGGTGATCTCTTCGACGATGCCCAGCCCCTCCAGGTGCTGAACGGCGGCGTCGGCAGCGGAGAACGAGAGCTTGGTTCCGTCTCGAACCGCTGAGATCGTCAGCAGCGGTCGCTGCATGAACTCATGGTGCGCCCGAATCGCGGAGTTCGCTCGGCGTCCGGAGACGGCAATCCGTTGCCGGTCAACCTCGAACAACCTGGTCAACTGCTGCGCCGTTTCGACGCCGTGCTGGGCGGTCAGGCGCACGCCCTCGAGAAAGAATTGCAGCCAGACTTCCCAATCGCCGTGGTCGCGCAGCTGATTGAGCAGGTCGTAGTAGGTCGAGCGGAACTGTTTGAGATAGAGGCTGAGATAGAGGATCGGTTCGCGCAACGCTCCGGACTGGACGAGGATGAACGCGATGAGCATCCGCCCGACCCGCCCATTGCCGTCGAGGAAGGGGTGGATCGATTCAAACTGGGCGTGCGCGAGGCCGGCGCGAATCAACGACGGCAGGCCGTCATCGGTGGCGTGAATGAAGCGCTCCAACTCGCCCATGCACGGCTGTACCTGTTCGTGGGGCGGCGGGACGTAGAGCGCGACGCCGGGCCGCCGGCCGCCGATCCAGTTCTGCGAGCGGCGGAATTCTCCCGGCTGTTTCTCGGAGCCACGTCCGCTCTGCAGCAGCAGGCGGTGCAGTTCGCGGAGCAGTCGATTGCTCAGGGGAAAGTCGTCGTCCCGCATGCGCTGCAGACCGTGGCTGAGCGCGGCGACGTAGTTGGACACTTCGGTGACGTCGTCGACCAGTGCTCCCGGTCTGTTGCCGAGTTCGAACGCCAACAGGTCGGAGAGCGAAGACTGGGTACCTTCGATCTCGGATGAGAGCTGCGCTTCGCGCCGAACGTAGGAGTAGATGAAGAGGTCGGGGTCGGGCAGGTGACGGGTCACGGCATCCAGCGAGCCCAGAGCGATGGTCGCCTGTTCGAGCGGTCGGTGCAGGTTGGAGAAGTCGATCGGCGGCGTCGGCGGCATGGGCGCCGGGATGAACGCCCGCACCTGCTCCTCGGCGAAGAAGGTCGTCTCGTAGTGGCCGGTCGTTGCTCGCTTCACGAGTGTGCGCTCAATCGTTGTCGGTCCGTGCAACGGAATGTCGCCGTTATTCGGGTTGGGAGGCAGGAATAGCAACCGCGCCTGTTCTTGAAGTTGGAATAGCGGGTTGACTTATTCTGATTTTGTAGTGAAGTCAGAATAGCATGGAGCGTTATTCTCGAACATGGAATAGTGAACATGGTTATTATGAGTTAGGAATGAACACAGAATAACGAGGTCGATTATCCCGAAAGTTGGAACAAGTCAGGCCCTTATTTCTGTTTCTCTGCGAAGTCAGAATAAGAAGCGGCGATCTATCCGCTCTGCAGGCCCTGCAGGTGTTTGCCGGCGAACTCGGCAAGGACGGCCTCGGCGTCCGCCGCCGGATGCAGGTTGGCGATCGCGTGGTCGAAGCCTCGTGACTTCATTTCATTGAGCGTCTCGGCGGCCTCGTCGATCGTGTGTTCGGCGAGAATCGTGATCCGGTTGATCGCCAGAGTGAACTGGGAAGAGTCGCGGCCGTGCGACTCGGCCTCCGACTTGACCAGGGCCCAGTCTGCCTCAAGCGTGTCGAGCATCGCTGGGTTGGCGAGGTAGCCATCGGCGAAGCGGCCGGCGCGGCGCAGTTGGCGCGGATTGTTGCCGCCCAGCAGGATGGGCACGCGGCGCGGCGGCTGGGGTCGGCTGTACCAGCCTTTGGTGTTGTAGAACTCGCCTTCGAACGTCCCGATCTCGTTCTCCCAGAGGTCGCGCAGCACCTGGAGGTACTCGTCCATCCGCGCCCCGCGGCGGTCGAAGGGCATCGAGAGCGCCTCGAACTCCTCTTTCCACCAGCCGACGCCGGCGCCAAGGACCAAGCGGCCGCCGGCGAGGTGGTCGAGTGTGGCCATCAGCTTGGCGTGCAGGACGGGCGCGCGCATCGGCGCGACCAGCACGGCGGTGCCCAGCTCGACCCGCTCGGTGACGGCCGCGGCGAAGGTCATCAACGTGAGCGGCTCGAGAAAGGCCGTCTCGGCCGGGATCAGGAATCGGCCGTCCTCGGAGTAGGGGTAGTCGGAGCCCTGATCGGGTCGCAGGACGACGTGGTCGAAGGTCCAGAGCGAGTCGTAGCCGTTGGCCTCGACCGCCATGGCCACTCGCTTGACGTTCTCCGGGCTGGCCACGCCGCCGACCTGCGGCAGGTAGATGCCGACCTTCATGTGCTGCTCCCTCCGGTTCCGCATCGGGCGATACCCTCGGCAGATATGCCCCGAGCGATCTTCCGTTCGCCGAATAGTATGCCCGACGCAGTGTCGAAGCGGCCCGGTTCGTGAGTCAGCGGCCCGCGTTTGCCCGGCCGCCGCTGCGCAGCCTGTTCCGGATTCGTGACTACCGCGTGCTCTGGCTGGCGGCGCTCTGCATGATCATCTCCCAGATGATCCGCTTCGTTGCGATCCCGCAGTGGTTCGTCGATCAGACCGGCGGCGAGTCGTTTACCGAGGTGGCGATCATCGGCGCCGTCCAATTGCCGGTCCAGGCGTTTGGCGTGCTCTACGGCGGTGTGCTGGCCGACCGCTTCGATCGTCGCTGGTTGATGGCAGCGGCCAACGCGATGGTGCTCGCCATCCTGGTGGCCGTGGCGACGGCGGCGACCCTGGATGTGCTCGAGTTCTGGATGGCCTGGGTCGCGCTCGCCGCGCTGGGCGGTCTGGCCACATTCGTCGCGCCGGCGCGCGCCACGATCACTCCGCGCGTCGTTCCGCCGCGCTACCTCAGCGCCGCCGTGACCCTGGATACCAGCACGCAAATGACGGGCTGGATCCTGGGCGGGCTGATCGTGACGGCCCTGGCGGTCGGTCTCGACGCGATCGGCATGCTCTGGGTCGCGGCGGGATTCGCGCTGATCTCAGCGATCATGCCGGCGCTGATCAAGACCTCGGCCCGCGCGGTGTCGGAGCGGCAATCGACGTTGCGGATGGTGATCGAGGGCACGCGCTACGTCGTGCGTCACCCAATCTTGCCGGGCCTGTTCATCCTCGACTGGGGGATCACGGTGATCTCGTACTACCGGGAAATCCTGCCGCTGCTGGCGACCGGGCTGTTCATGGCCGGGGTGGGCGCGGCCGGCGCGCTGGGCACGGTCAACGCCGTGGGTTCGGCCTGCGGGATGTTGCTGGCCCTGTTCCTGGTCAACTACCGAGCCAAGGGGATCATGGTGCTGGCGGCGTCGGCCGTGTACGCGTCGCTGCTGTTCGCGCTGGGTGCGGCGCCGTGGTTGTGGGTGGGGATGATCGTGATCGCGATGTTGGGTGCGGCCGATGCCGTCACTGTTGCCGTCCGTCAGGTGACCGTGCATCTCACGACGCCGGACGAAATGCGTGGACGCGCGTTCTCGGTGATGGTGCTGATGGCGCAGACGGCGAACAACCTGGGCATTATCTGGGTGGGATTCTGGGGCGACGAGATCGGAGTCGACAGGACGTACTTACTGGGCGGCGTCATTGGCCTCGCAGCGACGCTGCTCATCGGCCTGCTCTGGCGATCGATCAGTCGCTACCGCGCTCCCGATCACGCGCCCGATACCCTCGTCAGTTGAGAGAGCCAAGCGGAACGAGGACGAGCATGGTGTTCAGCGAGGAACTGATCGACTTCCTGGTCGGACTGTCGGCCAACAACAGCCGTGAGTGGTTCAACAAGCGCAAAGACGTGTACGAGTCCGTCCTGCGTGAGCCGGCGCTCGAGTACATCCGTGAGGTCGGCGGCCCGCTGGCCGACATCTCGCCGCATGTCCGCGCATCGGACCGCAAGCAGGGTGGATCACTGATGCGGATCTACCGCGATGTCCGCTTCTCTCGCGACAAGTCGCCGTACAAGACCAACGTCGGCATTCAGTTCCGCCACGAGTCGGGCAAAGACGTGCATGCCCCGGGCTACTACGTGCACATCTCGATCGAAGAGTGCTTCATCGGAGCGGGCAGCTGGATGCCCGACCGAGACGCGCTGCTGGCGTACCGTCGCGCGGTCTCCGAGCATCCCAGCGAATGGCTGGCGCTGAAGCAGATGACGGAGTCGGGTGAGTGGAACCTCGACGGCCACCACGACATGCTCAAGCGTCCGCCCAGGGGGTTCTCGGCCGACGATCCGATGATCGAGGACATCAAGCGCAAGCATTTCATCGTCACCCACCGGATGGACATCGAGGACGTGACCGCGCCCGATTTCGTCGACTACACGATTGAGCGGTTCAAGGAGTCGAAGGAGTGGATGGCGTTCCTGGCCCAGGCGATCGGGTTGCCGTTCTAAGGTAGCCCCGGAGGATCAACCGAGTTCGCAACGGCAGCGATCGCGTCAAGCTTTTCGACGATCTCCAAATCCAGTTCATCCTCTGGCACAAACTCTACAAGCTGGTGAAGATCTCGCTTCCGAATCGTTCTAAGTTTGCCGATGGAACCGAAGAACTGCTCCAGCACCGGGACAAGAACGTCGTCGCTGGCCTTGACACTTGGGTCCCAGATGTCACCTCGCCCGAGGGTCATGGCAGCATCCGCCACCTTGCCGATGGCTGCGTCCATAGCCTGGGAACGCTCGTGCAGCAGGTCCGGTTCGAATAGTGGGCCAAGAGCGTCCTCTCGTGCGGTGGCGCGCGCAAACGCATCCAATGTTGCCGGTGTCGCCACATAGTTCTCAATCTCATTGCGGGCCCACATCGATGCGCTAACGGTTGCCATTTCTGGAAGTTCACGGCCGAGATTGTCGAATATTGCCACTCCCTGCATCTCGGGCACAGCTACTCGAAGACTGTGAAAGTGGGTGAGCGCCTTCAGGGGCGTATTGCCCACGTAGTGAACGAAGGGACGTTCTAGGGCCTTGGTTGCTTCGTGATGATTCAGACGCCGAGCGAAGCTTCGTAGCATAGCGAGATCTGTCGATCCTTCCAGGTACAAGACCCACCTTGTCTCCTCCGCCTGAAGGTAGTTCTGAAATCCGAATTCCGCTAGCGCATTTCTGACTTCGTTCTTGTGACCTTCAAGGGGGTGAGGTGAACCAACGAAAGCGATGACTGTGTCTTTCCCCGCCGCCTCATTGAGCAAGACCTCTGAGTGGGTCGCAATGATCAGCTGATTGCCATTGTCTTCTGCTAGGTCGGAGAGCAGGTTGTAGTTCTCTCGCTGCCGAAGGATCTCCAGATGAGCATCAGGTTCATCCAGGAGCAGCACGGTGTTCGGTTTGGTGTACATAAACGCTAAGAGCAAGAGGGTTTGCTGGAGCCCTCTGCCCGCGGCGGAAACATCGAGGGAGACGTTCTTCTCCAGGTATGTCATGACAATTTGGCCTCTAGAGCCGATGTATTCGGGCACTTGGAGTCGGGCGCCATAGAGGTGAAAGATGTGGTCGACTAGCTTGTCCCACTCTTCATGTCTGAGTTCGTGGACTTGAAAGCAAAGATTGCGGAGCACCTCAGCTGTTCGACCTTGTCCGATGCGAACGTCGACTGCACCAGGTTGAAGCATGTCCTCCGTTTCCGCCAGGCCTGACATCGGCGGCAGGAGGGCAACGTCAGTCAGGCCCGCAGCTTCCGGAACGGGCATCCTTTCAACTGGCGTTTCGTTGTTGACCCGAAGGGGACGGCAGTAGAAGGATTCAGGATTCGCATAGTCGAATTCGAGGCCGCAGACCCAGGGAGCTCCATTCTGCTCCCCCTCGACCGTGACATCGACCCTGATGTTTGTCGTCTCTTGCCGGCCGTCGATGATCCTGGAATCTCGAATGTGCAGGTCGCGCCAAAGAGCCTTGGCATCAGGAACTGGGACGGCGACCAGATCTCTGCGTCCGATTGTGACGCCGGGCCGTCGTTCCGGAGCCTTTTGGTCTCCACGTTTCTCGTTCCAACGTTTCAGTCCTGCGCCCCAAAGAGCTAGAGCTTGGAGCGCAGAGGTCTTGCCAGAGTTGTTTGGACCGACGAACACTACCGGACTATCGAGATCTACGGAGATTTCTTCAAAGCGCTTGAAGTTACGGACCCGAAGATTGGTGAGCACTGATTCCTCCTGCATCGCCGAGGGTATCCTGTCCGCCGACAGGCCTGCAGTTGAGGAGGACGCGATGACGCAACAGACACCCGAACGGAACATGCCGCCGGTGGCTCCGGAGCTTGAGGGGGACCCGGTTGATCCTCCTGACGACTCGCGCTTTGTGATCAAGTCGACCGGTGACACGCCCGTGAGCGTGGGCCGCAACATCCACTCGCGACGGATGTTCACGACAGCGGAGGGGCGGTTCGAGAGTTCGTTCCAGTTTGTGCTCTACAACGTGCTGCCGGTTGGTGAGACGAATGTGCGGCACATCCATGAGGACATCGAGAAGGTCTACTACTTCCTCAAGGGGAATGCCGAGATCGATTGCGGCCCGTGGCGGACGACGGCAACGGCCGGCGACTTCCTCTTCTTCCCCGCAGACATCGCGCACCAGATCTACAGCCAAGGACCCGAGGACCTGGAGTTCATCGTCTGCGCGGCGCAGACTCGTGGTGAGGCCCGGGGAATGTCTGACGGCGGACTGCTGGAAGCGAGCGACGACTGATGGCCGACCAGGACGCGACCGAGGTCGTCCCGCTCGAACCGCTGCGGGTATTCGGCAAAGCGGTCTATGAGGCCTGTGGCGTCCCTCCGGACGACGCAGCGTTGACGGTCGAGATTCAACTGACCGCCGATCTGCGCGGGGTCGACACGCACGGATTCCAGCGTCTGGGCTGGTATGCGGGCCACTTGCAGGAGGGTCGATACAATCCAACGCCGAGCCTCGAAGTGCTGAAAGAGACGCCGGTTTCGCACGTGGTCGACGGCGACGGCGGGATTGGCCAGCTGATCGTCGCGCGGACGATGGAGCGGACGATCGCGAAGGCGAAAGAGACTGGTCTGGCGCTGGGCACGCTGCGCAACAGCAACGACTGGGGGATGGGCGCGTTCTATCCGATGATGGCGGCGGCCGAGGGCTTCGTCTCGTTTTGCACGACGACCAGCGTGCCGAACATCGCGCCGTTCGGCTCGCGAACCAGGATTTCGGGCAACAATCCGATGGCCTTCGCCGCGCCGCGAGCCTCGGGTCCGCCGGTCGTGCTTGACATGGCGCTCACGCCGGTTGCGCTGGGCAAGGTGATGCGGGCGCGGGCCGAGGGCCGTGAGATCCCCGAGGAATGGGGCTTCCTCGACATCGAGGGGTTGCCGACGACTGATCCGGAGACGGCGCTATCGGGGATCATCCCGGCGCTGGGGGCGGTCGCGGCCTACAAGGGCTCGGGTCTGAGCATGTTCATGAACCTGCTCGCCGGTGCGCTGCCGGGCGGCTATCACTCGAAGGATGTCAACATCGGCAAGCGGGGCCAGTTCCTGCTCGTGATCGATCCGGAGATATTCGGCGACGCCGCCGAGTTCTCCGAGAAGGTCGACTCAATGGTGGAGCAGATCAAGGCTGCGGATCCGCTGCCCGGCGTCGATGAGGTCTTCGCGCCGGGCGAGATCGAACAGCGGGCGTACGAGGAACGGATCGCGGCGGGTCACGTCGTCTATCCCACATCGACGTTGCAGGAATTGCGGGAGTTGTCGTCGGAGATGGGGATTCCGATGGAGGTTTAGCGCTCGCAGACGATACCGTCGCTGTCGCCGTCGCGGGCGGACGGGACGGTTGCCTTGGGGAAGCCTTGTCCATCTCCCTTGGTGCCGAGCTGTCGCTCGACGCCGGCTGCTTCGGCCTCATCACAGGATGCGTACGCGCCCTCAGGAAGCTCGGACGCATCTCCGGGTTGCTCCTCCTGTTGCCGTTCGATCTGAACGACCGCGGGCCTGCGCTCCGGGTACTCGGCGGGTCGCTCGTAATCGGGTGGACAGGTGTTGAGCATCGCTCGCAGGGTGTCGACCTCTTGCCGGTCGGCGGTCAGCGACCACTTGACTTTGACGGCGATCCAGTCGTGGGCGTACTGGCACCAGGCGCTTCTGAGTGGCGGTTTCCACTCGGCCGGATCGTCGGCGCCTTTGGTTCGGTTGCTCGACGCGGAAACGGCGGTCAGGGCGGCGGGCAGGTGGAGGTCGTTGGAGTAGGCGGACCTGCGTTGGGCTGTCCAGCCAGCGGCGCCGGAGTCGTGCGCTTCGGCGAGTGGGACCATGTGGTCGATGTCGAGTTCTGAGGGGTCGTCGAACGTCTCGCCGTCGTACCAGGAGCGCCAGACGCCATCGAGCGGTCGGCAGTCCTGATCGACATCTGAGATTGAAACCGCTTCGGCGATGAGAACGAGTTCGCGGACGTTGCACCGGGATCGATCGGTCTCCAGCCAGCCATCTGGCATGTAGAGGTCGCGGTCGTAGTCGATGCCTCCGTCGGATTCCGGCGCGATCCGGAGTTGAGCGAGCAGTTCTTCGTGAGGATCGGCTTCAGGCTGCGGCTGCTCATCGGGCTGGGCGGGCCCTTCGGGCTGAGCCTGCTGACGTTGCTGTCCAGGCTCCGGCCGGGGAGCGGCCGGTTGTTCGGAGGTTTGTTGGCGGACAGCCTGCTGTTGCTGCGGCGCGTCGGGTTCGTTGCCGCCGAGGATGCCGGCGACGATGGCAATCACAACGATTGCCGCAAGTCCGAGAGCAATGCGGCTTCGATTCATAGGGTCCGCCGCTCGTCCGCCCATCTTCGGATCACACGTCAGCCTAGTCTGCGGTCTATCCTGATTCGGAAGCCGAGAGGACGAGTGTCATGGTCAGCGAGATTGTCTATTCCTGCGACTCCCACGTGGTTGAGGGGCCGGAGGTGTTCGACGGGCTGGTGGAGAAGTACGGAGACCGGGCCCCACGCGTTGTCGATGGCTGGAAGGGCCGCCAGGGGGTCTACCTGGCGTGGCCGCAGATCGACTTCGCCATGTTGGTCGGCCGTCTCGGGATTGCCGGGGCCAACCTGAACCTGCCCGAGACCAAGGAGAAGATGCAGCGCGGCTGGGACCTGATCAATCCGGGCGTCAAGGATCCGGTCGCTCGACTCAACGAACAGGCCACCGACGGGGTTGCCGGCGAGGTGATGTATCCGTCGATCAACATGCTCACCTACATGGTCGATGACGTCGAGGTCGTGAACGCCGTCTTCCAGCGCCACAACGACTGGATTCGCGACTACTGCTCGCACAGCCCGGAGCGGCTGATCGGCGTCGGCTGTTTGACCCTGCGTGACGTCGAGGTTGGCATCGCCGAGCTCGAGCGCTGCGCCAACATGGGCATCAAGGGGGTCGCTATTCCCTGCACGGCGCCGAAGGACAAGCCCTACTCGGACCCGTACTACGAGCCCTTCTGGACGGCAGCCGAAGAGATGGGGCTGCCGCTGACGATGCACATTTTCTGCGGGGCCGAGCCGGGCATGGGATTGCCGAAGGAGTGGGACGAGGTCGTGAGCTACACGCTGGCCCACTCGGCAGCGTGGAACACGATCTCCAACCTGGTGACCTCGGGAGTCTGTGAGCGCCACCCGGGTCTGAAGTTTGTGATGGCCGAGTGGGAGACGGGCTGGATCGCGCACACGCTGGAGCGTTGGGATCACGCCTACTACCGCGCCCGCGCCGTTGACCGCACGCCCGAACTGGAGATGCTGCCCTCGGAGTACTTCCACCGCAACTTCAATGTCACGTTCGAGGACGACGCGATCGGCGTGCAAACTCGTGATGGCATCGGCGTCGACAACCTGCTCTGGGGCAACGATTACCCGCACCACGACGCGATCTGGCCGAATTCGAGGCGGATTCTTGACGAGATCATGGAGGACGTGCCGCAAGAGGACGTCGACAAGATGGTCTGGGGCAACGTGCA
The DNA here is from genome assembly GCA_965208665.1 of Dehalococcoidia bacterium. GTDB lineage: Bacteria > Chloroflexota > Dehalococcoidia > Bin125 > Bin125 > Bin125. Next base: position 791,977 of record CBDBPH010000001.1, on the reverse strand, counting down.
GAAGCTGTACAACATCGACGTGAAGGCCCTGCCGGTCTAATGGGAACGGGTTCGGGCATTACTTGACAAGCTCGCACAACTTCAGCGGGTTTGTCGTTGACCATGGCGGTTCCCATCACTATGCGGTACCGAGCTGGCGTTAACCTGCAATCGCCGGGCCTCAATGCGGCAGATCGTGAGATCGCAGGAGACGAATGAACAACCTACGAGCTGTGCTCCTCGACGTTCTCGTCGCTTTGATCATCTTGATTGCAGGCGGGGCGATCTTTGCTCGGATTGCTGGGGTGGAGGAGGGGGAGGCGGCTCCGGGCTGGGTTTCGATTGCTCCCCTGGTTTTGGCGATGCTGTACCTCGGTTGGCGGACGCTTCGGCGCGGGCGGCAGCGGAGGGAGGCGGAGGCGCAACTCTCCGAGGAGGGTGAGGAGCCGCGCGAACGTCGCGGCTGGGGAGAGGTCGAAGGGGTAGAGGATCCGCCGATGGATGATTACCAGTGGCGATCGCGGCTGGAGTCTTCGATTCGCAACCTGGGACGCGACGCGTTCGAACAGTTCACGCTCCGCATTCTCGACGCGCTCGGCATCGTCGATGTCAAGGTCGCCCGGGTTGCGTTCGATGGCGCAGTGGAGTGCACGGGGGTACGTGACGACGAGGAGCGAGCGACGATCTACTCGGTCTGCCGGCGTTCCTTCGGGTCGTTGGGGGCCAACCAGGTGCGCGATCTGCGGGCGCTGATGGAAGGCAAGACGTCGGAAGGACTGTTCATCACGAACGGCGAGTTCTCGTCTTCGGCCGTCGACGACGCGGATGAGGGCGAGCCACCAATCGACCTGGTTGACGGCGATGATCTGCTCGATCTGATGCACACCAATCGGCTTGGTCTGATCTTCGACGAGATTGGTCGGGTGACCGCCATCGACGACGAGTGGTTCCGCGGCCTCGAGCGTGATCGTCTGGTGCGAGACGGAGACTGAGCATGACCACTCAAAGCGACGGGCAACCGACCGTTGGGGTTGTGCCGGGCGACGACGCGGCACCTGAGGCGGTGCACGCCTCGATGGCGGTCCTGCAGGCGATGGAACTGCCGATCTCGTTCGAGGTTCTGCCCGACGGAGCGGAGCTGACGCGCGAAATGCCGCGCGCCGAGGGCGAGAGGCTGGTGATCGACACCGCCGAGCGCTGCGACACGGTGCTCTTCGGCTCGACCAACGGTCAGACGCCCGGCGTTGGCTACTTCCGCTGGGGCAAGCAGACGTACGCCAACGTGCGTCCGATCAAGTGGCGGCCCGGATTCCGCTCGCCGTTGGCCGAGCCTCAGGGCATCGACTACGTCATTGTGCGCGAGAACCTCGAGGATCTGTACGCCGGAATTGAGGGCGATCTGTCGGAGGTCGCAGCCTCGGGTCTGGCCGACCGTCCGCGGTTCGGAGGGGTCTCACGGACGCAGATTCCTGGCGGATTCGGCCACTTCTCCGAGGCTGAGGGCCGGTATGCGATCAAGTACTTCACCCGAGCCAACGTGGAACGGGTCGCGCACTTCGCCTGTCGATTGACGCAGCAGCGCAAGGCCGAGGGCTTTGAAGGCAAGCTGACGTGCTCGGCCAAGACCAATGTTCTGTCGAAGACGGACGGCTGGTTTGTCGAGATTGCCGCCGAGGTCGCGTCCGGCTATCCCGATATCACCTTTGAGTCCTTCATCGCCGACGATTTCGCCCGTCGAATCGTTGCTTCGCCGCACGATCTCGACGTGGTCCTGCTGCCCAACCTCTACGGGGACATCTTCTCGGACGAGGGCGCGGGCACGATCGGCGGCCTGGGACTGGCTCCATCAGGTTGCTTCGGCGAGGACTGGGCCTACTTCGAGTCGGTCCACGGCACCGCGCCGGACATCGCCGGGATGCACCGGATCAATCCAACTGCGACGATGCTCTCGGCGGTGATGATGCTGCACCACCTTGGCCAGCACGACCAGGCGTCGGCGTTGGAGTCGGCGATTGACGCGGTCTACGAAGCCGGGGAGCGGTTGACGCCGGATCAGGGCGGTTCGGCAAGCACCGAGGAGTTCGCACAGGCGGTGATCGACGCGCTGTAGGTGAAGTCCTGGCGGTAGTGGTGCAAGTGGCGGGAGCGCATGGGAGTCGAACCCACCCGAGACGGTGCGGACCGCCCCGCATCAGTTTTGAAGACTGTGGAAGACACCGGTCCCCTTCCGCTCCCGTGCAGGAGAGGTTAGCCGACTGTTGCTTCAGCCGAGAATCTCGCCCAAATGGGGCCGGAAGACCTGATCGAACTTGAGCAGCATCTGAATCATCCAGCGCCGGATCTCAGCCAGAGCTTCGTCGTCATCCTCTATGCTCCCGTCGCGCCTTACGCTGACGCTGCAAGCCTTGGCGTGGTCCATTCTGTTCCAGATCATCGGTTGGCCAAGCGAGGCCTCAAGCACGTCCTTACGTTCGAGCAGCGCGTCGTAAATCTCTTCATTTGCGATCTTCTCGCCTTTGTCGAGATACAGCTCAACTTTCGCCTGACCTTCCCACGCAAATGCTGCGCTGTACGGCATCCCAGAGAAGCCACTACCGAAGTGCATCCAGTTTTGTGGCTGCCCCTTTGTTGAACGCGTAAATCGATGCTCTTGCCTGAGCTCATCGACGAGGAGTTGAAAGAAATCGCGATATCGACGGCGCTTGTCCGACAGTCCGGCACTGCTTGGCGAACCGGACGCCGCCGCACCCTGCTTTTCCCAGTCGTTCGGTAGCGCGACCACATTGAATCGTGCCGCTGGCGGCGATTCCTCAATGCGCCAGGCCTCTACAGCCACGCCAAAGAACGCGGTATCTTCCCCAGTCCTTCGGTTTAGCCAGTCGATGGCAGCACGGTGCTCAGGGCGAAACTCCTTGACCACCCAAACGAGAATGTGGGCGTCGTAGCCCGCTGCATAGGTCAGGAGCTTGCCCAGATGGTCGTGATTCGTGCCGTCAAGCTGGTTTTCGATCACTACCGGACGATCGCTCGCCAGGTCATGGGCGAGAATGTCCAGAGAGAATGTTCCGACTTCTGCTTCGCTTGTCTTGACTTCCAGGTCGAGACCGAGAACCTCTCCCAACTCCTCGATGTTCTCCGCCAACCAGGGCGTGAAGTCGCTTGCTTCGTGCTTCCAGACTTCGCGCAAGTCGATTGCTTCCAGCTTGCTTAGTTCGATCATCGTCGTCCTTCAGCCATTCGGCGATTCATCCAGCTTGCGACCTTAGCCCACGTAGAGGTCGATTGAGGCGGGTGCTACCTGTGACTCGAGGGCGGTACGGAACTCTCCCCAGCGGTCGTCGTAGCGCGAGCGGCGGAAGTTGGCGTGCAGACTGGCGGTTCCGGCGTTCTGGGTGGTTGAGGCGAGCTTGAAGCCTCTCAGGTTGGACCGGAGGAAGCTCAGTAACTCGGCCTCGTGCTCGGCGTAGTCGGCCGACGGCATGGTGATGATTAGGTCGCGGCTGCCGGCGGTCAGGCCTCGCAGGCCGGTCGAGCCGAAGATGCGCTGCCCGATCAAGACCAGCGCGACCGCGGCGAAGAGGATGCCGATCAGTTCGTAGTTGTAGGTCGCGGCGCCAATTGACGAGGCGATGACGACCAGGAGGTAGCCGATTTCCGCCGGGTCCTTGATCGGCGTGCGGAAACGGACGAATGAGAGCGCGCCGAGCAGGCCGAGCGAGAGCGGCAGGGACCATTGGATGGCGATGAAGAGCAGCGTGATCGCCGGTCCGGCGAGCAGGAAGACGCGATGGATGCCGGCGCCCCGCTGCCAGTCACGGTAGAAGATGAGGTAGAGGACGTAGGTCGCGATCGATGCGGCCAACGAGACGACCATCGCGAGGAGATACTCCTCAAAGGCGATTTCTGAGGTCGGGCCGAGGATGTCGGGCCACTCGATCATGACAATGGGCATCGGCTCCTCCAGGTGTGTCCAGGTGCGCGGGGCGGTTCAGCCGGCGCGGGCGGATTCGCCGCCGTAGAGCGTCTCCACGGCCAGCGCGTACTTCGAGTGGGCGGTGCGGCGTAGGCCGAGGCGTGCGAGGTGGGCGAGTTGCGCCGGCAGTTCACTGCTTGACTTGAGTTCGAGGACAGAACCATTGGGAACGGGCAGCCAGATCGGGGCTCCTCGCGGGTTTGACGCGTGGACGTCAGTGTCCAGTGATGCGCGGACTGAACCATCGACGGATTGCCAGCGAATTCGTTGGTAGCGAATCAGGGCGGTGGGGATGATTGTCGGCTCGAGCGGCAGCGTGGTGAGCCCGGCCAGGTCACGAAGGCGTCGTACGAGCTCGTCGCGCTCGGGGATGATCAGGCCGAGCTGATTGGGTGCGCCGGCGGAGGGATAACGCACGCGCTGCTTGGTCGAGCGGGCGCCGTCTCGTGACTTCAGTTCGAGCCAGACGCCGGCGTACGGGTCGACGGGATCGCCATACCAGCGCAGGCGCAGCTTCTGTTTGGCGAACTCGCCGTCGGCCGATTCCTGGTAGGAGTCGAGCTCGGGCGTGTCGTAGTAGCAGCTGGTGATGACGCCGAGCGGATACTGGGAATCGCGGGGCAGGCGAGCGTCGAGCCAGGCGGTCAGCAGCGCGGCGCGGGCCGCCGGCAGGGGATACTTGCGTTCCTCCCGCGAATCCGCCTTCGTTATCTGGTTCCGAGTGCCCGGGCGACGTAAGGTGAGCGCCATGCCGATATGCTATCCCGTCGTTGACGCCGCTCAAACGGCCCCGGAGGCGCGATGAACAAGCGGTCGGCGCTGGCGCTTGTCCTGGCGGTCGCTGTGATCGTTGCCGGAGTGGTCATTGCGACCACCGGTGACGCTTCGGCTCCGCGGGTGCCGTCGAGGGCGGCGGAGACCACGATTGGCGTCGATCAACAGCGCAGCGATCCGTTCAACATCGTCTTTGACCTGAGCACCGTTCGGGTCTACGACATCCAGCTCGGCGAAGCCGAGCAGGCTCAGCTCGACGCCAATCCGACCGCCGAGCAGTATGTCGAGGGCGCGGTGGTCATCGACGGCAAGCGCTACGGGCCGATCGGCGTGCGGTACAAGGGATTTTTCGGCGTGCTGCGGCAGTGCTTCTTCACCGGCGTGAACACCTGCGACAAGCTGGCCTGGAAGCTGAAGTTCAATCACTATGAGCCATCGCTGCGCTATCACGGTCTGAAGCGGCTCAACTTCCACCAGATGAACAGCGACGAGGCGCAGATGCGCGAGGTGTTGACTTACCAGGTGTTTCGCGACGCTGGCGTGCCTGCGCCGCGCTCGGTCTTCGCGCTATTGCGACTCAATGGCGAGCCGCTGGGCTTCTACACACTGACGGAGGACATCGACGATCGCTTCATTGCCGATCGTTTCCGCGACGGCGGGCGGGGCGTGCTCTACAAGGAGATCTGGCCGGGCAACATCGAGCGGCTGCCGGCCTTCAGCGAGACCATCGAGGGAGCGATCGCGCGCGGCCCCGAGGATCCGTCGGGCCTGCGCGAGTTCTCGGCGGCGCTGACCGAGGCGGAGCAGTCGGATGATTCAGCCGCGGCGGTGTTCGCCGTGCTGGAGGACAACGTCCAGGACATGGAAGCGCTCTACGGCTACCTGGCAGCGGATCGGCTGACCGACAACTGGGACGGGATCGTGGCCTGGTACTGCGTGCCGGTCTGCGGCAATCACAATTTTTTCTGGTACGAGGATGCCCTCTCCGGTGAGTTCAGCCTGATTCCCTGGGATGTCGAGAACAGCTGGCGCTCGCCCAGCCCGATCCGGACGTACTACGAGATGCCCGACTGGGATGAAACGGAGCGCAGTTGCCGGTTGCGCAAGGTGTTCTGGGACATCGATGCGCGAGCGCCTCACTGCAACCCGGTGATCCGCGCGCTGGCGACGCAGGGCTGGGAACGATACATCGAGGCGTCCCGCGAGCTGATGGAACAGGTGGTCACGCTGGACGAGATGCACGCCAGGGTCGATGCGATCACCGAACTGATTGAGCCACACGTCCTGGCCGACGAGAACGGTCCAGGCGAGATCCAGTGGCGAGCGGCGGTGCGCCTGCTGCACGACGAGATCGACGACCGCTGGCAGTACATTGCCGACAAGATTGCGGCCTGGGACGCGACGGGAGAGGTTCCGGGAGATGGCTGATCTGGTCCTGCGGGGAGGAAGCGTCGTCGATGGTACGGGGGCAGCGGCGTTCGACGCCGATGTGGCGGTCGACGGAGATCGAATCGCTGCAGTCGGCGATCTGTCGGGCATGTCGGCGCAGCGGGAGATCGACGCGACCGGCCTGACGGTCTCGCCCGGCTTCATCGACACCCACGCGCACTCGGACGGTGTGCTCCTGCGTGATCCGGTCCACGCGCATGGGTTGCTGCAAGGCGTGACGACGGAGTTCATCACTCAGGACGGGCTCTCATATGCGCTGCTCTCCGCCGGAAATCTCGATTCCTACGGGCGATACATCGCGGGACTGTACGGTCCACCGCCGGTCGGACTGGACATGTCGACGATGGCGGCGTTTCGCTCGCACTATGAGGGCAAGGGCTGCAACGTCGCCGTGCAGGCCCCGCATGGTCCGGTGCGCCTGGAGAGCGTCGGCTTTGAGGACGTGCCGCTTGAGGGTGAGGGGCTCGCCAAGGCGGAGCGGATGGTCGCCGAGGCCATGGAGCAGGGCGCGACGGGGTTCTCGACCGGCCTCTCCTACTACCCGAACTCGTACTCGGACACCGATGAGCTGGTGGCCCTGAACAGGGTCGTCGCTCGCTATGACGGCGTCTACGTGACGCACATCCGCAATCACAACGACGATCGAGCGCCGGACGGCTCCGGCATCGTCGAAGCGATGAACATCGGTCGGCGCAGCGGGGTCAAGGTGCACATCTCGCACTACCGGACGTTTCCCAGCAACGCCGGCGACATCGACTCGATTATGTCGGAGGTCGACCGGGCCAAGGCGGACGGCGTCGACGTGACGCTCGAGTGCTATCCGTACGCTGCCGCTGCGACTGTGCCCGGCTACTTCCTGCGCGGTGAGTGCCACATCGGAGGCATCGATCGGTTGCTGGAGCGTCTGGGCGATCCGGCCTGGCATGACCGGCTGGTCGACTCGCTCGAGAACCTGTTCCCGGGACGCAACGACGCGGCGACGTTTACCTGGATTGGCGCGGATCATCTCAAGCACCTGGAAGGCCTGTCGTTCTCCGACGCGGCCGCGCGGATGGAGATGTCGGTCTCGGACCTGACCCTGATGGTGATGCGGGAGTCAGGTTTGCGGTGCGGCTTCCGCGACGCCATGCCGGCCAGTCCGGCGGTTGCGCGGCAGGTTGAGGCGGACGTGATCGCCCTGCTCTCGCGCGACGACTACATGGTTGGGTCTGACGGAATCCCGTTCGACGAGGGCATCCCCCATCCACGCGCGTATGGAACGTTTCCGCGGATTGTCGGTCGCTTGCGTCGGCGGACGGGCGTTTCGCTCGAGCACCTGGTGCGGGGAATGACCTCGCTGCCGGCGGGCCGATTTGGACTGAAGGATCGCGGTGTCGTAGCGGAGGGCCAGTTCGCCGATCTCGTCGCGTTCGACGCCGAGACCGTGATCGATACGGCCGACTTCAACGATCCGCGGACGCCTCCGGCGGGGATCCGCTATGTGATTGTGAATGGACAACTGGCGGTCGAGCGCGGGCGCGCGACGGGTGTGTTGGCCGGGCGTTCGGTGCCGTGAGTTACTCGACCACGCCGTCGATGATCAGTTGCTGGAACTCTTCGTCGCTGTAGCCACACAGCTCTCGGTAGACGTACTCCGAATGTTGTCCCAGCAGCGGTGACGGCGTTGGCATCGGCGGCGGGGTGTCGCTCAGCCGCCAAGCGGGGCTTTCGTAGGACATCTCGCCGATCACGGCATGGTCACTGGTCCACCAGTGGTTTCGATGCGCGAGCTGTGGATCCTCGTGCGCGTCGCGGACATTGGAGGCTCGGTATGCAGGGACTCCGACTCCCTGCAGCAGCGGTTCAAGCTCGCCGACGGTTTGGTCGGACGTCCAGCGAGCGATCCCGTGGTCGAGCTCGTCCTGCGCGGACAGGCGACCGCTCGCGTCACAGAGTTGCTCGGACTCGAGCCAATCCTGACGGTCCATGATCAGCGCCAGGCGGCGCCACTGGTCGTCGTTGGTGACGGCGATCGCGATCCAGCGGTCGCCGCCGGTGTGGTCATCGGCGCAGGGATAGACCCCGTGCGGTGCATGCCGGAGATCGCGGTTGCCGAGCGGTTGGGCAATGCGTCCGGTGTTGGCGGCATCCATGACACCCGCGTCAAGGACCAGCGTCGAGGCTTCCAGCTGGGAAAGATCCACGTACTGACCCTCACCGGTGCGGCGACGATGATCGAGCGCGGCCAGGATTCCGATGATCGCAACGTGCGTCGCGACCCAGTCGGTGTAGGCGACCCCCGTGCCGACCGGTGGCCGGTCGGGCCAGCCGGTGACGCCGGTCACGCCCGCAGTCGCCTGCAATGTGAGCCCGAAGCCGCGGAACTTCGCGTGGGGACCGGTTTGACCTTCCATCGACATCGAGCACATGATCACGTCAGGCTTGATCTTGCGGACCTCGTCGTAGCTCAGGCCGATGCGCGCCATGAATCCCGGCGCGAAGGATTCGGTGACGATGTCGGATGTGGCGATCAGCCGCCTGGCCACCTCAGCGCCGCGCGGATGGGCGAGGTTGATCGCAACCGATTGTTTGCCGCGATTGAACTTGGCGAAGTAGGCCGAGGCGTCGAGCGAGCCGTCGCCGGGCGGTCTGGGGCCGCTGGAACGGAAGGTATCGGGACGATTCGACGACTCGACCCGGATCACCTCGGCCCCGTGGAAGGCCATCTGCATCGTCGCATTGGGCCCGACGCCGACCCATGCGAAGTCGGCGATCCGGATGCCGTCGAAGACGTGTGCGCCGGGAACGTTGCTGCTGGTCATCAGGTTGTCGAACCTAGCGCCGCTGGAACTGAGGGTCGCGCTTCTCGACGAACGAGCGCGCGCCCTCACCGGCATCAAGTGAGCCGCGCAGCCAGGATTGGTAGAGCTCTTCCAGCTGTGCCTGCTGGGTCGCGTCGTTGTTCAGCGCGGCATAGATCGCGCGCTTGGTCAACCCGACCGCGAACGGCGCCATGCTTGCGAGTCGATCGGCAAAGGCGAGCGTCTCGGTCATCAGGTCGTCGTGCGGGATCACACGGTTGGCGAGTCCGATCGCGACGGCTTGTTGAGCGTCAATCGGGTCGGAGGTCCAGAACAATTCCATCGCCTTCGCGTGCCCGACGAGGCGGGTCATCGTCCACGAGGCGGCCCAATCGGGGCCGAGTCCGATCTTGAGGAAGCCGGGGTGGATGCGGGCGCGGTCGGACATCAGGCGAATGTCGCAGGCGAGAGCGATCGCCATGCCGGCGCCGGCGGCCGCGCCATTGACGGCGGCGATCACGGGAATCTCGAGCTGTTGCAGCTCGGCCGCGAAACCGTAGCGCAGCTCGGTCGATGTCAGGCCGGGCTCGTTCTCCGCGGCAACGCGTTCGTCGCGGTTGGAGAGGTCGGCGCCCGAGCAGAAGCCGCGCCCGGCGCCCGTGATCACAAGGACGCGCGCGTCCTGGTCGCCGCGCAGGTCTGCTGCCATCTCGCGCAGTCCAGTGCGGATCCTGGGCGAGAGCGCGTTGAGCACTTCCGGTCGATTGAGCGTGGCTACGACCACGCCGTTGTCACGTCGTTCGATCAGCAGATGGTCATTGTTCATTGGTCAATCTCCGACTGGCTGAGGCTGCGTTCGGTCTGAGAAAACATCATCGCTGTGTTGTCCCGGCGTCGGCGCCGGTCGGGATTGCCAGGGCGTCGCCGACATCTTCAGCGGCGCTCCCGGGACCGTGAGTCGCCCGAGTGCGGGGTCGTCGACTTCATCGAAGAAGTCGCGCGCGTCGAGCTGCGGGCTGTCGACGATGTCCTGCATGGTGTTCACGGGACAGATCATGACGTTGAAGTGCTGTCCAGATTCATAGAGGGCTTGTGCTCCGTGGGCGGCGAAGAACTGCTCGATTTCGGCTTCCAGCTCGGCGATTTCATCCTCGGTTGGCAGATCGTTCCCCGCGATCGCGAAGCTGGCCCATCTCTCCGCATCAAACTGGGGATTCGCTCCTTCTGCCGTCATCCATTTGTGCAGGCGGATCATCGAAGCGGGAACCCGGACGAAGGCGACATAGCCGTCGGCGCAGGGATAGATGATCCGCGTTGCGCGGTCGGCGAAGGCGCGTGCGCCGCCGGCTCGCTTGGTGACGATTCCGTCCTTCTCGTAGTACAGCCGCGCGTTGCCGAGCGTGTTGGCCATCGCGGCCTGCATCGAGACGTCAACGTGTTGTCCTCGTCCGGTGAGGTGTCGGGCATGGAGGGCGACCATCGCGGCCGATCCAGCATTGAGGGCGGTGATGTTGTAGGCCTGCTCGACCGACGGACGCAACGGCGCGCGATCAGGATCGCCGACCAGCGAGCTGAGACCGCCGGAGACGTGGCCGATCAGGTCGGAGGCGGCCCACATCGATTTGGGGCCGGACTGACCGAAGGGAGTGATTGAGACGTAGATGAGTTGCGGCGCGCGCTCGCGGAGATCGTGATAAGCGAGACCTCGCGAGGCCATCGTTCCCGGTGCGTCTGATTCGAAGAGGACATCAGCCGTCTCGCAGAGAGCACGCAAGCGTTCGCGATCCGTCTGATCCTCCAGATCGAGCGTGGCTGATCGCTTTCCTGCGTTTATCTGAGCCCAGTAGAGCGACGAGCTGCTGTCCTCGCGCAACATCGGGCCTCGTCGCCGTGTTGGATGACCGCCGGGCGGTTCGATTCGGATGACGTCGGCGCCGAGCCCGGCCAGCACCATCGCTGAGAGACCGCCGATTTCGCCGGTCAAGTCAATGACTCGGTACGGACTCAACGCACCGTTCGTTGTCTGGGACATATTGCATACAGTACGACAGGTGGCGCCGACGGCATTCCGTGTATCTTCGTCTTTTCCGACCACCACGTGACTTACGTGTTGGCATGTGTGCCGCAGTTGAACGGAACGGGTTGTGAGCACCTCGGCCTCCGGATCGCCGATCCGGGCAGCGATCATCAATGTGACGGGTTACGTCGGAGCGGAGTTGACGCGTCTCCTGGCGCAACACCCGCGTGTCGAGATCGTTTGCGTGACCGGCCGTTCCGAGGTGGGCAAGCGTCTGCCTGAGGTCTTCCCGCACCTCTGGTCGCTCGATCTGCCGATCGTGTCCGAGGTCGACGACGATGTCGACGTGATCTTCTCCGGTCTGCCGCACGCGGCGGCCGCCGAGCGGTTGACGCCCTTTATCGAGCAAGGCACGCCGGTGATCGATGCGTCGGCCGACTTCCGTCTCTACGACGAGGAGACCTACGAGCAGTGGTACGGCGAGCATCCCTCGCCGCACCTGCTGCCGGAGTCTGTCTATGGCCTGCCCGAGCTGCATCGCGACGCCATAGCGGAATCGCGGCTGGTCGGAGTGCCCGGCTGCTATCCGACCTCGGCGATTCTTGCCCTGGCGCCGCTCGCTTCGAAGGGCTGGTTGGAGGGCCGCACCGTGGTCGACGCCAAGTCGGGTGTTTCCGGCGCAGGTCGCGCCTTGAAGATCACCTCACACTTCTCCGAGGTCGATTCCAACTTCTCCGCCTACGGCCTGAGCGGTCATCGGCACCAGCCGGAGATGGTGCAGGAACTCTCGACGCTGCAAGACCGGGCCGACGGAGACAGCGAGTTGAGCGTCACCTTCGTTCCGCATCTGGTGCCCATGACTCGGGGCATCCTGGCGACCTGCTATCCGTCGATCGCCGAGGGCTCCCTGCCGGAGAACTCGGCAGAGCGGGCCGAAGCGTTGCGTGACGTGTACGAGTCGTACTACGCGGACGAACCGTTTGTGCATGTTGCGCCCTATGCGCCGTCGACCAAGCAGACGCTCGGCTCGAACGCCTGCATCGTCTACCCGATGGTTGACCCAATGACCGGCGAGGTGATGGTGATCAGCGCGATCGACAACCTGGTCAAGGGCACGGCAGGGGCGGCGGTGCAGTGCTTCAATCTGATGTTCGGTCTGCCCGAGGAGCTTGGACTGAGCAAGATCGGGGTGTACCCATGAGCAGCAACCATGATGCGCTGGGGGCCAATCCCGACGCCGAAGGAGCTGTGACCAGGGCGCAAGGGTTCTCGGCCTCCGGCTTCACCGCCGGGATCAAAGAGTCGGGACTGCCCGATCTGGCCTTGTTGGTCTCGGACCGCCCGGCGACGGCGGCGGCCGTCTACACGCGGAATCAGAGCACGGCCGCGCCCGTCCATGTCAGCAAAGCGCATACGGCGAACGGTTCGCTGCGGGCGGCCGTCGTCAACTCGGGCAACGCCAACTGCGCGACCGGTGCACAGGGTCTTGCAGACGCTCGAGAGATGACCCAATTGGCGGCTTCGCTGATCGGCTGCGACGCGGGCGATGTGTTCGTCAACTCCACTGGCGTGATCGGCCACTACCTTCCGATGGATCTGCTGCGGTCGGCGATTCCACAGCTTGAGCCGCAAACCGACGCTGGAGCGAACTTCGCTCGTTCGATCATGACTACCGACACGTTCCAGAAGGAAGCAGTTGCTTCGTTTGAGGCCAATGGCGACACCTACACCGTTGGCGGCTGCGCCAAGGGCGCCGGCATGATGCATCCGGACATGGCGACGATGCTCGCCTTCTTCACTACAGACGCTCCCATCGGCGCTTCCGACCTCGATTCCGCGTTCCGTTTCGCGATGGACCGCTCGATCAACATGGTCACCGTCGACGGCGACACCTCGACCAACGACTCGGCCGTGATCCTCGCCAATGGCGCGGCTGGCGGCGAGTCGTTGTCCGGCGAGGGATTGCAGGCCTTTCGCGATGCGTTGGCCGAAGTCGCGACGCCATTGGCCAAGATGATCGCGCGCGATGGCGAGGGCGCGACCAAGCGGATCTCGATGACGGTGTCAGGCGCAAACTCATGGACGGATGCGCGAGACGTCGCCCGGACCATTGTGGTGTCACCGCTACTCAAGGCCGCGCTCAGCAAGTACGACCCGAACTGGGGTCGGATCCTGATGGCCGCCGGTCGCGCCGGCGTGGCCTATGACCTCGACGAGGTCAAAGTCTGGATTTCAGACTTGTGCGTCTTCGACGGCACCGCCACCGGCGTGCCCGACGACGAGGCATCGGCCAAGACTCAGGGCGAAGAGGTCTTCCTGAGGATGGATCTCGGCCGGGGACAAGCCGAAGCGACCGCCTGGGGCTGCGATCTGACCGAGGCGTACGTCCGCTTCAACGCGGACTACGTCACGTAGGCAGTCTCAGGAACGGACTTCGAGACTCACTGCAGTGGCAGCGGCGATTGCCACCATGAGGGTTTGTTGCTGACCTCGATCGACGTCACCCACTTGACCCAGTTGTATCCGCGATGACCTGGCGCAACCAACCGAAGCGGAAATCCGTGTCCCGATGAAAGCGGCTCTCCCGCGACATGGCTGGCCAGTAGCAGTCGGCCGGTCTCCGCGATCGAGAACCGGCGGTTGAATCCGGTCGCGGACTCGACCACGACACTCTCTGCCTCTTCTCCAACCTGGATTTTGGCCAACACGTCCGACAGCCTCACGCCGCTCCATTCCTGGACGGTGTACCAGCCTCCGGTGCAGTCGAGTGTGGCCGTCGCGGCGCGGTTGGCGATGGCCGCGATTTCCTCGTAGGTGAGCCTGGTGGGCTTGTCGACCTGCCCGTGAATCGTCAACGTCCATTCGTCGGCGTCGATGCGCTGCCTGTTGTCGAAGAGCCATTGCGTCACCGGGTGCGCGTTCCCGGCTCCGCTGGCTTCCTCTCGCGAGCCGGTGAATCGGGGGCGCTGCCCGGCCGCCGGGGCAGCGGCTGACGCGCCTTGCCAGAGGACCAGTCCGCCGAGTCCAACCGCCATCAGTCTGAGCGCGGCCCGCCGATTGGTGAAGTCGCTGCGCTTGACCCGACGCGGCCAGCGCATGGCGGCGTGGGCGATCAGCGGGATCGTCAGGGCCAGACCCAGCGTCGTGTGGATGACCAGTAGCCGCGCGTTGCCATAGAACGGGATGTCGAGCCCGCCGCGTCCGATGATCGCCCAGAGCGTGCCCGTGGTCAGGACGCCAACGAAGAGCAGGACGAGGATGATCGAGCCGACGGTCTCCGATGCGACGCCGCGGCGCCGGAACGAGCGCAGGACGATGCGGTACTTCCAAATCACGAGGCCCACCAAGGAGAATCCCGCGATTCCGTGCAGCCAGAAGATCCACTCGCCGCTGGGGCGCCCCACCGTGAAGGAGATCAGGCCGGAGAGCAGCTCGACACTGAGCAGGAAGAGGATGGCGTGATTGGTGGCGCGGGCACTCATACGCCGACGGTATCGCTTTTGCTGTCAGGACCAGTAGCCATCGTGGGCTAGGCTTGCATCCATGAGCGCTTCGCGGAACGGGAACGGACCGATCGTGATCAAGATCGGCGGCTCGACCCTGGGCGAGCATGACACATCGTTGTCCGACTGCGTTGAGTTACACCGCGAGGGCCGCCAGGTCGTGGTCGTCCACGGCGGCGGAGCGGCAGTCACCGACTGGCAGCGTAAGCTCGGCGCGGAGGCGACCTGGGTCGACGGTCTGCGCTCGACGACGCCTGAGTCGCTGAAGGTGGTGGTGGCGATGCTGGCTGGGTTGATCAACAAGGAGCTGACCAGGCAGTTGCAGTCGCTGGGCGCTCCTGCCGTTGGCCTCAGCGGCGTGGATGCTGGAACGCTGTGTTCTCCGATCTCTGAGCGGATTGGACTGGTCGGGGAGACCCCTCGCTGTAACCCGCATGCCCTGCGTTGGGCGTTGGATGCGGGGTTGCTGCCGGTTCTCGCTCCGGTTGGTCTCGCAAACGACCTCTCGACGACCCTCAATATCAACGCCGACGCTGCGGCCGGCGCGGTCGCCTCCGCGCTTGGCGCCTCATTGTTGATCTTCCTGACCGACGTGCCGCAGGTAATGGACGCAGAAGGGACGGGGATCGAGTCGCTGGACTCAGAGCGGCAACGTGAGCTGATCGAGCAAGACGTGATCGAGGGTGGGATGCTGCCCAAACTGCGCGCTGGTCGCGAAGCGTTCGGTTGCGGCGCGCAGGTTCGTATCGTGGACGGCAGACAACCGCGCGTCGTGCGACAGGCGGTCGACGGCGAACAGGTGGGGACGGCCCTCTCGTGACGAACATGAGCATGAAGTGGTCGGAGTGGATTCACCGTACGCAGGGCGGCTGGCGCAACGGCAACGACGGCCCCCGTGACGTACCGCCGTCGGACGAGGGGCGTTCCGGCGAACTCGGACCACCGCCGCCCGTGTTCCGTGAGGGGTTGGGCGGCGGAGGCGGGGTCGGCGACGACGAGCCGCCTCCGTACACGGCGGCCGAAGGTCAGCCGCCTAGCCGCGGCCGCACCTGGCCTCGGGTCGTGGTGGCCGGCGTCGCCCTGCTGGTGGCCCTGATCTTGCTCAACATCGGTATTGACATCTACGTCGATCGGCTCTGGTTCGACAACGTCGGCTACCGCGGCGTGTTCGACCTGCGGATCGTGACCCAGGTCTGGCTGTTCGCGGCCGGCGCGGGGGTTTCGCTGGTCGTACTCGGCGCGATGTACATCATCGCCTGGAGGATGCCCGTCGAGGCGCTGGCTCCGCCGGTCGACGATCCTCGTCTCAACCGGGTGGTCCACATCATCGCCGCCGTCGCGATGATCCTGTTGGCGATCATTTTCGGCTCTGTCGCGGCCGGACAGTGGGAGCTGATTCTGCAGTTCCTGCACGCCAAACCGTTCGGCCAGACCGACGCGCAGTTCGGCCGCGATCTCGGCTTCTACGTCTTCGAGCTCGAAGCGCTCCAGTTCATGAAGGGCTGGGCGACCGGTTTGGCAATCATGGCGATGCTGACCACCGCCGCCACCTACGGCGTGCGCTTGATGCTGCACCGTGGCAACGCCCGCTCGACGATCGGAGTCCGCCTGCATCTCGCGCTCACGATCGCGGCGGTGATGGGTCTGTTCGTCTGGAGTTACTGGCTGGCTCGTTTCGAGCTGGCGCTGAATCCCGGCGGCTTCGTCTTCGGGGCGACATTTACCGACGACAACATCCGCTCACCGGTGCAGATCGTGAAGATGGTCGCCGGCATCGTAGTGATCCTCGGTGTGCTCTCCTGGCCGTTCCACGAGCGCTTGCGTTTCGCTCTGACACCGATTGCGTTACTGATCGTCGTCTCGATCCTCGGCGGCGCGATCCTTCCGGCCGCCATCCAGCGTTTCACCGTCGAGCCGAACGAGTTGCAGAGAGAAACGCCGTACATCGAACGCAACATCGCCGCGACCCGCGCGGCTTTTGCCCTGGACACGATCGAAGAGCGCGAGTTCCCGGCCGCGGACTTCGTCGGGGAGGCCGACCTCTCGCAGAATCCCGAGGCCCTGCAGAACGTTCGGCTTTGGGATCACCGACCGCTCAACGACACACTGAACACGATCCAGACGATTCGGCCGCTCTATGTCTACCCGGATGTGGACGTTGACCGCTATGACGTCGGCGGCGAGGACCACCAGGTCTTCCTTGCAGCTCGGGAACTCTCCCAGGCGAACCTCCAGTCGACGCAGCAGGGATGGGTCAACCGCCGATTGCAGTTCACGCACGGCTTCGGTGTGGTAATGACTCCGGTTGACGAAGTCTCCCCTTCCGGCGAACCCGTCTTCTGGGTCTCAAACATTCCACCGGAAGTGATCGACGAAACATCATCCGGGCCGTTGGACCTGGAGATCGTCGAGCCGCGCATCTACTACGGCGAAGTCACCGATGCATATGTGATCGCCAATAGCGAGACCGAGGAGTTCGACTATCCGCTCAGCGGCGAGGAGTCGGATGGCGTGGCTGATCAGGCCACGACGCGGTATTCGGGCGACGGCGGGATCGAGCTGGGTGGATTCTTCCGCCGGCTGGCATTCGCCTGGTCCTTCGGCGATGCCAACATCCTGATTTCCGGTTCCGTCGACGGAGAGAGCCGGATTCTCTTCCGCCGGCTCATTCAGGAACGGGTGAACGAGCTTGCGCCGTTCCTGCAGCTCGATGCCGACCCCTACATCGTGGTCGGCGAAGATGGTCGGCTGTACTGGATCCAGGACGCCTACACGGTGACAGATCGCTACCCCTATTCGCAGCCGCACGCCTGGGGTTACAACTACGTGCGCAACTCGGTCAAGGCGGTGATCGACGCCTACCACGGCACCGTCGACCTGTACGTCGTCGACGACTCCGACCCGATCATCCAGGTCTGGGAAGACATTTTCCCGGAGCTGTTCAAGCCGGCAGACGAATTCCCGGGCGACCTGCAGCAGCACTGGCGTTACCCGCAGGACTACTTCCAGGTCCAGGCGGACCAATACCTGACCTATCACATCGAGTCGGCGCGCGGCCTGTTCAACCGCGAGGACCTCTGGGCGATCCCGCAAGAGCTCTTGAGACAACAGGAAATCGCGGTCGAGCCGTACTACGTCACTCTGCGTCTGCCCGACCAGGAGGAGCCTGAGTTCCTGCTGATCCTGCCCTTCACGCCAAGAAACCGACTCAATTCCATCGCCTGGATGGCCGGCCGCTCCGATGGGGAGAACTACGGCAAGCTGTTTGCCTTCCGCTTCCCGGCGAACAAGAACGTGGACGGCCCCAAACAGATTGAAAACCGGATCGACCAGGATGTCGCCGTATCTCGGCAGTTCACGCTACTCGGACAGCAAGGCTCGGAGGTGATCCGCGGCAACCTGCTGTTCATCCCGGTTGGTGATTCCTACGTCTACGTCGAACCGATCTATCTGCAAGCCGAAACGGGTCGCTTCCCGCAGCTCAAGGGGGTGATCGTCGTCAACGGCGACACGATTGCCTTCGAGGACACGTTCTTCAACGCTGTGCAGGTGGCGTTGGGCAACCGGGCGGCACAAGGTCTGTCGCTCCTTGGCGATGTGCCGGGCGAGGTCGCAGCCGAGGATGTCGCTGCGGAAACGGAGCAGGAAGTCGCGCCGGAGCCCGCGCAGCAGGACGAGCCCGAGGAGCGAGAGCCGATTGTGTTGTCGGATGATGCCGCAGAACTTGCCGAACAAGCGCAGCAAGCGTTCGAAGAAGCGCTGGTGAAGCAGCGCGAAGGCGACTGGGCAGGCTACGGCGAGGCGATCGAGCGTCTGGGCGAAATCCTGGATCGTCTGGCTACAGCCTCGGAGTAGCCGTCCGTCCCAGCGCTATCGCCTGCATAGACGCGCATCGAACGCTCGCGTAATCTGAATCGGTCGAGTGTCCTGTTGGCGTAACCGGAGTGACGAACATGCCCACCACTGCTGAGCGCGAGTCCGCTGTCTTCATGATGTCGGCGGGCCGTTTGCCCGTCACGCTGGTGCGCGGCGAGGGCACGAAAGTCTGGGATGACGAGGGCAACGAGTACCTCGACTTCGTCGCCGGTATCGCGGCCGACAACCTGGGCCATTGCCACCCGCGGATTGTTG
This sequence comes from Dehalococcoidia bacterium, assembly GCA_965208665.1. Taxonomy (GTDB): domain Bacteria; phylum Chloroflexota; class Dehalococcoidia; order Bin125; family Bin125; genus Bin125. Next base: position 773,371 of record CBDBPH010000001.1, on the reverse strand, counting down.
AGGCGATCAAGCAGCAGGCCGAGACCCTGTTGCACGTCTCGAACTACTTCTACACGATTCCCCAGCTCGACCTGGCAGACGTGATCCTCGAACAGTCGGGCATGACTCGGATTTTTTTCTGCAACAGCGGCGCCGAGGCGACCGAGGGCGCGATCAAGATTGGGCGCAAGTGGGGACAGACGCGGCGTGACGGCGCCACCGAGATCATCGTCATGGATGAGGCGTTCCACGGACGCACTCTGGCCTCGGTCAATGCCTCGGGCAATCCGAACTACCGCGAACCGTTCGGCCCACTCGACGGCTTCCGCCACGTGCCGTACAACGACGTTGACGCCGTGCGAGCGGCCGTCGGTCCGCAGACGGCGGCGATCCTCGTTGAGCCGCTGCAGGGCGAGGGCGGCGTCAACGTCGCCGATGAGGGGTACCTCGTGGCGCTGCGTGAAGTCTGCGACGAACACAATCTCTTGTTGATGTTGGACGAGGTGCAAACCGGCATCGGCCGAACGGGTAAGCTCTTCGCCTGGCAGCACGAAGATGTGCAGCCCGATGTGATGGCCCTGGCCAAGGGCTTGGGTAGCGGCGTGCCGATCGGAGCGATCGTGGCCAACGAGCGCGGCGACATCCTTGAGCCGGGCGACCATGGCACGACCTTCGGCGGTCAGCCGTTTACCACGTCAGTGGCGCTTGAGACGCTGCGCGTGATCGTCGAGGAGGACATTCCGTCCCGCGCACAAGACGCCGGCGAACGACTAATGTCCGGCATTCGGGCGCTGGAAGATCGTTATCCGCTGATCGACCATGTGCGCGGCAAGGGACTGTTGGTCGCGGTACAACTCAGCGAAGACGTCGGGCCGGCGCTGGTCGCGGCGATCCGCGACCGTGGACTGATCTGCAACGTGGTCAAGCCGAATGTGCTGCGGCTGGTGCCGCCGCTGACGATCTCTGACGACGAAATCGACCAGGCGATCGGGATCATTGACGACGCCCTGTCGTCGATTTCCGAGTAGCGCGCGGGCCGAGAACACGAACCGGACAGGAGACCCGGGTGGCAAGACGAACTGACGACAAGCGGGTGGTGTTGGCTTACTCGGGTGGTCTGGATACGTCGGTGGTGACCCGGTGGCTGACCGAGCGCGGATGGGAAGTCATCTGCATGACCGCCGACATGGGCTACCTCGAGGAGGACGAGGAACTGGAGTCTCGCGCCTACGCCGCCGGCGCGGTCGGCTTCGAAATGCTCGACCTGCGCGACGACTTCGCTCGCGCATTCTGTTTCCCAGCGCTGATGGCCGGCGCGGTCTACGAGGGGCGCTACCCCCTCGCCACTGCACTGGCGCGACCATTGATCGCCAAGGCGCTGGTCGATGTGGCCCGACGACACAACGCGACCGCCGTCGCCCACGGGTGCACCGGCAAGGGCAACGATCAGGTGCGCTTCGACGTCTCGGTACAGGCGCTTGCGCCCGACCTGCGTATCCTCGCGCCGGTTCGCGAGTGGGAACTGACCACACGAGAGTCTGAAATCGTCTACGCGCAGGCGCACAGCATTCCGATCACCGTGAGCGTCGACAAGCAATACTCGACCGATGAGAACCTCTGGGGCCGCTCGATCGAGGCTGGCCCGCTCGAGGATCCGTGGACCGAGCCGCCCGACAACGTCTGGGAGTGGACCGTCAATCCCGAGCAAGCGCCCAACGAACCGACGTACATCGAAATCGGATTCGAGCACGGACGCCCGGTTGCGTTGGACGGCGAGGACATTGATCCCGTCACGCTGATCAGCCGGGTGCACGATGTCGCGGGAGCGAACGGCGTTGGACGCATCGACATGGTGGAGGACCGCCTGGTCGGCATCAAGTCGCGCGAGGTCTACGAAGCGCCGGCAGCGACCACGCTGCGGATTGCGCATGAGGCGTTGGAGACGCTGACCCTCTCGAAGAGCCAGCTACGGATCAAGCACCGACTGATGCAGGACTATGCAGACCTGATCTATGACGGTCTCTGGTTTACCGGCCTGCACCAGGATCTGGCTGCGCTGACATCGTCGATGCAGCGTCATGTGTCCGGCACGGCGAGGATCAAGTTGTACAAGGGGCAGGCCGTCACGGTGGGTGTCGAAAGCCCCAACAGCCTGTACCAGTATTCGCTGGCCACCTACGACGAAGGCGACATCTACGACCAGTCCTCGGCGGTCGGTTTCATCGACATTTTCGGCCTGCCGGTGCGCGTTCAGGCGGAGAAGCAGTTGCTCCAGCAACCGGGAGGCGTGCTGGACGTATCATCGGGACGTAGCTCGTAACTGGAAGTCAGCACAACGGCCAGCGAGGACAACCCACGATGACGACTGACGCCTCCGACATCGAGATCGACATCGAATACGAAGCGGCCGTGCCCACAGCGGGCGGTCCGGACGCGGCGGACTTCCAGATTCGCCGTCCTGGGCACGCGACCCTGGAGGTCGCCCTGTACCTCGCGCTGGACGCGAAGCAGGCCTTTGAGGCCGCTTGTGGGCCGCTCTCCGATGACCAGATCCAGGCGGTGTTGCGAGCCATCGCGAGCGGCCTCTATCCGGCCCTGATTGTCGACGGAGTCCAACCGCCCGCGATCATCACGATGCGGGCAACGGATTTCGACGACGAACAGTTCGATCACACAATAAGCGCAGCAGGATTGTCGAAGCTGGACAACGACGAGTAGAGATTGATCAGCCTTGCGAAGGCGGGGAGCATGGCTGACGCCGACAACCAACACGACGACGCACAGCGGCTCTGGGGTGGACGCTTCGAGCAAGCGCCCGACGCGCTCGTGCAGGCGTACACGTCCTCGATCCAGACCGACCTCTTGCTCTTCCGGCACGACATCGCCGGCTCACGCGCCCACGCGCGCATGCTGGCTGCGCAGGGAATCATCGACGCAGAAGACGCGACCATCATCCTGCAAGGCCTCGACCAGGTGGAGTCGGAAATCGAGTCCGGAGGATTCGAGATCAACCATGAGCTTGAGGACATCCACACGCACGTCGAGGCTCGGCTGAGCGGGATCATTGGTTCCGACGCGGCGGGACGGCTGCACACAGCGCGCTCGCGCAACGACCAGGTCGCGCTCGATACGCGAATGTTCGTGCGCGACGCGATTGTCCAGGCCGTGGGCGCGGTGCGCGGCCTGCAGGCCTCATTGGTGGAGCTGGCCGAGCGTTCCCTCGATGTCTACCTGCCCGGCTACACGCACCTCCAGCGAGCGCAACCGGTGCTGCTCTCGCATCATCTCCTGGCATACCTGGAGATGCTCGACCGCGACGCCGAGAGACTGGTCGATTCGTTCGCCCGAGCCGACATCATGCCGCTCGGCAGCGCCGCGCTGGCCGGCGCCGCCTATCCGCTTGATCGGCAGGCCGTCGCCGATGAGCTCGGCTTCGAGCAGGTTTCCCGCAACAGCATGGACGCCGTCTCGTCTCGCGACTACATCGTCGAGTTCATCTCCAACGCCGCGATCTGCATGGTCAACATCTCGCGCCTCTGTGAGGACATCATCCTCTGGAGTTCCGCTGAGTTCGGCGTGCTGCAGTTCGGCGACGCGTTCACGACCGGCTCGTCGATCATGCCGCAGAAGCGCAATCCGGACATCGCCGAACTCGCCCGCGGCCGCAGCGGCAAGGTACTGGGTCACTTGACCGGGCTGCTGACGATGCTCAAGGGCCTGCCGCTCGCCTACAACCGCGACCTGCAGGAGGACAAGTCCGGCCTGTTTGATACGGCCGAGACACTGATTGGCACACTGCACGTCCTGGCGCGGGCGCTGCTGACAGCGAATGTCGATGGCGATCGGGCGCGTGCCATGGTCGACCGCGACCCATTCATCCTGGCCACCGACTACGCCGACTACATCACGCGCAGGGGCGTTCCGTTCCGCGAAGCCCACGGCGTCGTCGGAAGCCTGGTCCGGCTCTGCGAACAGCGCGGTTGCGGGCTCGCCGATCTCTCGCTAGAGGACCTGCAAGCGGAGCATTCCGCGTTCGAGGCGGATGCTGTCGGGATGACGGTGCAGTTTGCCCTCGAATCGCGGGACGTGGCCGGCGGTACGGCTCCGAAGCAGGTGCGGGCAGCGCTGGAGGACGCCAAGAATCGCCTCCAACTCGAACCTGCTGCCCAACCGCCGAATCAGGACGCCGCGCCCGCGCAGGAGCCGAGACTGGAGACCGGTCTCAACCGTGCCCAGCGACGCGCCGCCGAGCGCGCAGCGGCAAAGCAGCAGGGACAGCAGGGACAACGCCGGCAAGAGGGTCGACGATGAGCCTGCCGGTCGTGATCGCCCCGTCAATCCTGAGCGCGGACTGGACGCGCCTGGCCGAGCAGATAGCCGAGGCGGAGGCAGCGGGCGTCGATTGGATCTCGCTTGATGTGATGGACGGCAACTTCGTTCCGCCGATCACGTTTGGCGCGCAGATGGCCTCGGCAGTTCGCCGGCTGACAACGCTGCCGATCGAGGCGCACTTGATGGTCGAGCATCCCGAGGAACACATCGGCGATTTCATCGAGGCCGGCGTCAACTGCGTGACGATTCACATCGAGTCCACTCGCCACCCCCACCGTCTGCTGCAGCAGATTTCCGAGGCCGGGGTCGAGGCGGGCGTGACCCTCAATCCCGGCACGCCGCTCAGCGAGATAGAGCCGGTCGTGTCGATCTGCGACCGCATCCAGATCATGAGCGTGAACCCCGGTTGGGGCGGCCAGAAGTTCATCCCCGAATCCCTGGGACGGATTCGCCGAGCTCGGTCCATGCTTGACGCCTGCGGACGCGAGAATGCGCCGGTTGCGGTGGACGGGGGTGTCAACGAGGCGACCATCGCCTCAATCGTCGAGGCCGGCGCGAATTGGTTGGTGGCTGGGTCGGCGGTCTACAACGATCAAGAGTCGGTGGCGGATGCGGTAGCGCGGCTGCGTCGGGTGTTGCGGAACGGCTAAAGCGGCTTCTCGTAGATCCGGTAGACCTTGTACACCTCGGCATCGGTGCGCCGCAGGGCGTGGTTGAGCAGATGGTTGTCCTCCAGGACCCAACCCAGCTCGGCCCACTTGTAACCACGCGCCGCACCTCGCACGTGTACTTCCGCGGTCAGCATCATCCCAAGCTGCGCAAACTCCCGGGTTCGCCACTTCTGGCGCACGCCGAGCAGCATCACGCGACCACTCTCCGGACCCCGCCGCAACCGCCAGAGCACCTTGGCCCAGCCAAACGGGAACAGCCGTCCGTCAATATCGCGAGCGCACTCATTCAGGTTGGGGATCGATATCACCATCGCCGCCGGATCGCCATCAATTTCCACGAATGCGGTCAGATCGGGATCGGCGAACTGGATCAGGTCGGCGGCCAGTCGGTCCGCTTCCTCCGGCGTGATCGGGACAGAACCCCAGTTTTCGACCCATGCCTCGTTGAAGATTTCCGCAGCGATACGCACGTCACGGCGCAGGTTGCGCTTGGAGAACGGTCGCACGGTCACTCGCGGATGCTCGTGGATGCGCTGCCACGCGCGCTCGCGCCGGTCACCCAGCGCCGCGTCAACGGGATAGTGATAAGCCCACAGGTCCTTGGCCTTCGCGTAGCCGTTCGCCTCGATCAATGCCGGAAACCATCGGCGGCCATGGGGCATGGCGACCATCGGTGGGGAATCGAATCCCTCGACCAGGCAGCCCGACTCGTCGTTGATCGTGAAGCTGAACGGCCCGCGCGAGAACTCGGCCCCGCGCGAGCGCAGCCAGGCCTCGGCCGCTTCGAAGAGCGCAGTCGCTGCTTCGCCGTCGTCAACACAGTCGAAGTGGCCGAAGAACCCGGCGGACTCGTCCCACTTCTCGTTGTGCAGCGGATTGGTCTGGGCCGAGATCCGGCCGATGTCGCGACCATCCCGTTCGGCGATGAAGAGCTGCGCCTCGCCGTAGCGCAGGAACGGAGTCTTCCCGGGATCGAGCCGCTCCATCTGCGCACGGCGCAGCATCGGGATCCATGTCGGATCGCCGTCGTAGACAGTCCAGAGGACATCGATGAAGGGCGCGGCCTGACGCCCGAATCCGATTGCTCGGACTCGGACGTCAGATGTCATCGCCTTGGTCCGGGCGAAGCCGGGTAGATGCAGACGCTACCAGCGCCGTCCGCGGTCGGCGTAGCTGTCGCGCGAGCCGCGGTCGTCGTAGCGAGGCTCACGGGAGCCCCCGCCCCCGCCACGGTTCTCGCGGTAGCCGCCATCGCGGTAGCCGCCGTCGCGCTGTCCACCTTCCCGGTAGCCACCGCGATCCTCTCGGTACCCGCCGCCGCCACCACCGCCGCGGTAGCCGCCGCCACCCCCGCCGCCGGAACCGCGCGGTCGCGCTTCGTTGACGCGCAGCTGGCGGCCGTCCATGTCGTAGCCGTCCAGCGCGGTGATCGCGTTACGCGCTTCCTCGTCGGCCATGTCGACAAAGCCGAATCCTCGGGATCGACCGCTGTCTCGGTCGACCGGGATGACGCAGTCCTGGACTTCGCCATGCTCGGCGAACAGGTCGCGTAGTTCTTCGGTGTTGGTTCGGAAAGGCAGGTTTCCAACGTAGATTCGCATATTCCTCGGTCTCGGTGTGGCGGCGCAGGCGCGCCGGCTTCGGGCTCGTACAGGTGGTCAGGTGCGGACGCTTCGTCCGCGGCTCTGGCTCTCAGGGCTTGGGTAATCCGATCCGGCTCAGGCTTGGTCAGTCATGGTCGATGATTCAGACGGCGAGCCGCTTCATCATCGTACGTAAGCATGCGGTGCAAACGTTAAGCCGTTGCGTTTTACCGTCAACGGTTACTTTGTGTCGGTGAATATTCGGCTTGAACGTACGAGATGTGCGTGGCGCCTTACGCTTCCAGCGACCGGAGTGCTTGTGGCGAATGTTGCGGCCGAACGTGGTCACCTTGTCGCAGAGGTCGCACTTGCCCGCCATCAAACCGTCCTCAATCCGTCATTCGCGCGCACAGATTCTTCGGCATTCGCCGGCGCGTGGCAGGTATCATATCAGCACCTCGGCCCGGTACCGGGCCGTGATTTGCGCCGACCATGGCACTCTATACGGGAGGCTACAGATGGTCGAACCAGGCGCTTTTGAAGCGACAACTGCCAGACTCAGCGGGCCCGATGTCCGACGCATGATCCAGGGCGCTGCCGGCTGGGTTGCTCTGCACCGCGAAGCGCTCAATCTAATCAACGTCTTTCCAGTCCCTGACGGCGACACCGGCGCCAACCTGGGTCGGACCCTGGCAGCCGCTAGCGAGGTCCTGGACGAGATTTCTGAAGAGGCGTCGGCGCGCGAGATCGCGTCACGAGCCGCCTCGGCCGCGCTACTCGGCGGCCGAGGCAGTTCAGGTGTGATCGGAGCGCAATGGCTGCGGGGCTTCGCCGCCGGACTGTCCGAAGACGGTGACACCTCGCTCAGCGCTGCCTTCGCCGGTGCAGCCGAGGCCGCGCGCAACGCCGTCGCCGAGCCACGCGACGGAACCATGATCTCGGTCGCGGCCGATACGGCGTCGGCGGTTGAATCCACCGCTGGAAGTCCGCTGACGCAAATGCAGTGCGCCGTCGAGGCGGCGTACGAGTCGGTCGAGTACACGCCGGAACAGAATCCGGTACTCAAAGACGCCGGCGTCGTCGACGCCGGCGCGCGTGGGCTGGAGTTCATGCTGCGCGGAATGGCGGGCGCCCTGGCCGGCGAGCCAATTCCCGACGTGCCGGCCGAGCTCGGCGCAATCGATCCCGGTTGGCTCGCGCGTCGGCTCGACGACGACGGCGAGTTTGATGGCTACTGCACCGAGCTGGTCGTGGCCAACGTCGATGACATCGATGGCCTGCGCGAAGTGCTGTCGGGAGACGACGAGACCGTGATGCTCGCCCCGGATGGCGAGGATCTGCGGATCCACCTGCACACGGCCGAACCGGCCGACGCCTACGCCGCTGCTGATGACGCTGGTCGAATTCGAGTCTTCCGTGCCGTTGACATGCGTATGCAGGCGGCTCGAACTCACGAGTCCGAGTCGGACGCAGCCGTCGTCGCCGTCGCTCAGGGCAGTGGATTTGTCCGGGTGTTCACCGAGCTCGGCGCCGCGGCGATCGTATCCGGCGGCGCGGCCGACAATCCCTCCGTCGAGATGCTGTTCTCGGCCGCCGAGTCGGTCAAGGGCGAGGACGTGATCATCCTGCCCAACAACCACAACGTCACACCGGCCGCTGAACGAGCCGGTGAGCTAGCCGCCGAGGCCGACGAGCCGCAGCGGCTCCACGTGATCCACAACGACAGCCAGGCCGAGGGCGTCGCCGCGTTGGCCGCCATCATCGGCGGCGTGCCAGCCGAGGATGTTGTGGCCGAGATGCAGGAGGCGCTGGAGGCGGTACGCATCGGGCGGGTCACCTACGCCGCGCGCACGCTGGATGGCGACATTCCGCTCAGCGAAGGCCAACCGTTCGCCATGCTCGACGGCGAGATCGTTGGCGCAGGCCGGTCGATCAATGAAGTCGCACTCGCCCTGGCAGCGACGATGGCGGAGTCGCTCTCCGGTGCGTCTCTGTTCACCGCTTACGTCGGCGAAGGGGTGTCCGAGCAAGACGCCGAGGCGCTGGTCGAGGCGATAGAGCAACGCACAACCATCGAAGTTGACCTGATCGAGGGCGGCCAGCCCCACTATCCCTGGCTGCTCGCGCTCGAATAGCACCAAGCTACCGATTGGACTCGCGCCCACACAGTAACTAGGATAGAACATATGTCCATTGCCGTAGTCACCGACTCCGCCTCCGACCTCGAACAGGGCGAGATCGAGGGAATCGCCGTCGTGCCACTGCATCTGCACTTCGGCGACGAAGTCTTCGAGGATGGCGTGACCCTGACCAAGCCCGACTTCTGGAAGCGGCTCGATCGCGTGCTCGAGGAGGGCGGCGTGCTGCCCACAACCTCGCAGCCGTCCCCCGGCGCATTTCGCGATGTCTACCAACAGTTGATCGAGGACGGTGCCGAAGGCGTGATCTCGATCCACATCAGCGGTAAACTCTCGGGCACGCTCAACTCCGCCCGTCAGGGTGCCTCGCTGCTGGACAATCCGCCGCCCTTCGAGTTCGTCGATACGGAGTCCGCCTCGATGTCGGTCGCCTGGGCTGCGCAGGCAGCGCTCGACGCTGCCAGCCAGGGTGCCAGCATCGATCAGGCTGCCGCCGACGCCCGGGCCAGCGCCGCTCGCTCACGAGCCGTGCTGTTCGTCGAGACGCTTGACTACCTCCAGCGCGGTGGTCGTATCGGACGCGCCCGGCATCTCGCCGGACGTCTGCTGCGGATGCGCCCACTGCTGGAAGTGATCGACGGCGAGATCGTCGACATCGAGAAACCTCGCACCCGCAAGAAGGCGCTCGATCGGCTCTACGCGCAGATCATGTCACAGGGCGCGCCGGAACGCGCTGCGATCATGCACGGCGGCGCTGAAGCTGACGCCCGCGCCCTCGCCGATCGCGTCTCGGCCGCGTGCGACGGCATGTCTGTGCCCGTCGTCCTCTCGGCCCCCGTGATCGGCGCGCACGTCGGGCCCGGAACCGTCGGAGCGTCGGTCCTGCGACGAGCCTGATGACAACCAGACGCCGGCCCACACAGACCCTCCAGCTGATGCTGGAGCGTGAGGCCAAGCTCGGGTACCAGGATCGGGCTGTCGTCGGCGGCCTCGACGGATTTCTCCGCAACGTCCTCAAGGAGGGCGAGCAGGCCCAGTTCTTCAAGCGCATCGTTGCCGCGTTGCCGCAGGAAGGCTACGCCGCACTCAGCATCGACGAGCGCAAGCGCTGGACCGCGGATGTCCGCGCCGCCCTGCGTCCGGGGGCAGCCCCCGGGGCCTTCAACCGTGTCGACAAGTCTGGACCAACAGCGAAGCACACCCGTCAAAACGGGAACCATTCGGATCAATCCGAACGAAATCTGGACGAATCTGGACAAAACAGGACACCAACACGCACCAAATCCAGCCGTAGACGCCCCGCGGCCGCCTTCGACGACGAAAATCCCCTCGCCCGCGATGTCACTGTGCTCGGTCGCATCCCACCGATCTCGCGCAAGGCCATGAACACAATCGGGCTGAACACGGTCTACGACCTGCTCTGGCACCTGCCGCGCCGGTATGAGGACTGGCGCAACGTGCGCACGATCTCGGATGCGCTGGAAGGAGTCGAACTGACGATCGTCGGCGAGATCGCCAGCATCGGCGTCAAGTACCTGCGAGGCGGCCGAACGGCAACGGAAGCGGTCGTGCGCGACGGCTCGGGCAGCCTGCGCATCTGGTGGTGGCAACAGCCCTACCTGGCGCGGTCGCTCAAGCCGGGGATGCGCGTCGGACTGTCCGGCAAGATCGAGATTCGCGGACGGCAACTGCAAATGGTCTCACCGGAATGGGAACGGCTCGACGATCCCGACGACGACATGGTCCACGTCGGCAGATTGTCACCGGTCTACCCGAGGACCAAGGGTCTACCCAACCGCACGATTCGCCGCCTCACGCATGTGGCGGTGCGCGACTATCTGCCGCTGCTGGCCGAGTCGCTGCCTGCTCGCGTCGTCGCCGAGGAGCGATTCCCCTCAGAGGCGGAGGCCCTCTCCGTCATTCACTTCCCCGAGCGGCTCGAGGACGTGGACCAGGCGAAGGAGAGAATCGCTTTCCAGGAACTGCTCGCGATCCAACTCGCAGTCCTGGGTCGCAAACGTGAAGCGCGACTGCGCGCCGATGCGCCGCCGATCCCGATGCCCGGAGACTTCCTCGACCGCTTCATCGGCGCGTTGCCGTTCCAGCTCACCGGTGCGCAGCAGCGCGTCCTGACCGAAATCCGTAACGACATGTTCCGCCGCGAGCCAATGGCGCGGCTGTTGCAGGGAGATGTGGGGTCCGGCAAGACGGTGGTGGCCGCAGCCGCGATGCTCGCCGCCGTCCGCGCCGGACATCAGACCGTGCTGATGGCGCCGACCGAGGTGCTCGCGTCGCAGCACTACGCGACGTTCCAGCGGCTGTTCGCGGGCAAGGAACTCTCGGGCGACGACCAGCTCTGGCATAACTTCAGCCTGGCGCCCGCGCTCGGACGCCCCGTGCGTATGGCGCTGCTGACCGGCAGCATGCGCCCTGCCCGCAAGCGGCAGATCCACCAGGAGATGGAGTCGGGCATGCTCGACCTCGTGGTTGGGACGCACGCGCTGATCCAGGAGAGCGCCAACTTCAAGGACATCGGCCTCGCAGTCGTCGACGAGCAGCACCGTTTCGGCGTGCTGCAACGCGACGCGCTGCGCAGCAAGGGTCGCAGCCCGCATCTACTGGTCATGTCGGCGACGCCGATCCCGCGCACGTTGGCGCTGACCGTGTATGGAGAGCTCGACTCGTCGGTGATTGACGAGCTGCCGCCCGGGCGGCAGCGAGTTCGCACCCAGATAGTCGATCCTTCGCAGCGCGAGGAGAGCGTCTACACGCGGATCCGCGAAGAAGCGCGCAAGGGTCGGCAGGCGTTCGTCATCTGCCCGCTGGTGGAGGAGTCGGACAAGTTGGAATCCGAGGCCGCGACTGAGCAGTACGACTTCCTTCGATCGGGGCCGCTGCGCGAGTTGGCCCCGAGGATTCGACTGCTGCACGGACGGATGTCATCGGAAGAGAAGCAGACGGTGATGAGCGACCTCGTCAGCGGCGAGTCCGATGTGCTGGTCTCCACCATCGTGGTCGAGGTTGGGGTCGATCTGCCGCGGGCGACCGTGATGGCGATCGAGGGAGCGGAACGATTTGGATTGGCGCAACTGCACCAACTGCGTGGACGCGTGGGTCGCAGCGACATCGAGTCGGTCTGCTACCTGATTTCCGACACGGACATCGAGCAGAGCCAGCGGCGGCTGGACCTGATGGTGCAGACATCGAACGGATTCGAACTCGCCGAGGCCGACCTCGAGATGCGCGGGCCGGGCGAGTACTTCGGAACGAGACAGTCCGGCCTACCGGAGCTTCGGGTGGCGAAGCTGACCGACCATCGCACGCTCGATCTTGCCAGGAGCTGGGCCAATCGGATCCTGGACGAGGATCCGAATCTGCGCGCGCCGGAGCATCGGCTGCTCAGGCTTCAGGCGCAGAACCTGAATGTATCGGGCGCTACCGCCGTCCACTAGCGGTGGCCACAGCCCGATCGGCGATATCCTGCATCTTTGGCCCCCAGCGGTCTAATGTGTGAATCTGACGATTTGAGAATGCGATAGCGACATGGCGCGTGCGACGCGGGACCTGGTGGGCGAGTTGGTGCGCAACGCGCTGGAGCTAGCGCAGGCCGACGGCGCCCTACCGCCGATTCCACCAATCGAACTGCGGATCGAGCGCCCGAAAGAACGAGAACACGGCGACTACTCCTGCAATGTCGCCCTGAGGCTGGCCAGCGCGGTGCGCCGGCCGCCGATGGATGTGGCCACGGCGATTTCGGAACGCATCATGCGCACGGAGCCGATCGCCGGCGTTGATGTCGCGCGGCCGGGATTCATCAACATCAAGCTGGACGAAGAGTGGCAGCGTGGACAGTTGCTCTCGGTGATCGACGCCGGTGAAGAATGGGGACGGATCGATCTGGGCGCTGGACATCGGGTGCAGGTGGAGTTCGTCTCGGCCAACCCAACCGGCCCGCTGCAGGTCGGCAACGGACGTGGCGCGGTGCTGGGCGATGCGCTTGCATCGGTCCTGGATGCAGCGGGATTTGACGTCGAGCGGGAGTACTACGTGAACGATGCCGGCGCGCAGATTCGGCTCTTCGGCCGCACGTTGTTCGCTCGATATCAGCAGCAGTTCGGACGCGAGGTCCCACTCCCCGACGGTGGCTATCAGGGCGCCTACATGATCGACCTCGCCGCGCAGATCAAGGATGAAGCGGGCGAGCGCTGGCTCAACAGTGCCGAGGATCCGCCTGAGGAACTGGCTGAACAGGGCTTGCGACTGATGGTCGACCAGATCCGAGACGATCTCGGTTTGCTTCGGGTCGAGTTCGACCATTGGAAGCGAGAATCAGCGCTCTACGACGGTGCAAACGGGTCGTCTACATACGACGTGGCCATGGGTCGGCTGCGCGACGGCTCGTACGTGATCGAGAAGGAGGGCGCGGTCTGGTTCCGCTCTGAGGATCTGGGTGAGGACAAGGACAACGTGCTGATCAGGTCGTCCGGCGAACCGACTTACTTCGCCTCCGATGTGGCCTACCACTACGATAAGTTTCTCTCGCGCGGTTTCGACACCGTGATCGACGTCTGGGGCGCCGACCATCAGGGTCACGTGGCGCGCACGAAGGCCGCAGTCTCGGCCGTCGGCGGCGACGGCGACGCGTTGGAAGTCCTGCTTTACCAGCTCGTCCACCTGCGACGCGGGGACGAGCGCGTGCGGATGTCGAAGCGGACCGGTGAAATCGTAACCCTGCGGGAGTTGATCGAGGAAGTCGGGGCGGACGCGGCACGGTTCTTCATGCTGCAGCGATCAGCAGACGCGCAGATGGATTTCGACCTCGCGGCAGCGGCCTCCGCCGACCCGCGCCAAAATCCAGCGTCATACGTGAGATATGCCCATGCGCGTTGCGCGAGCGTGATGCGCAACGCTTCGGAAGCTGGACTGTCGGCATCGTCGGACCATCTGCAACTCCTGGTCGCGGAGCAGGAGACGGTGCTGATCGGGGAAATTCTGCGGTTGCCGGAGCTTGTCGCGGACATGGCCACGCGACGAGAGCCGCATCACCTGACCTACTACGCGCAGGGCCTGGCCCAGGCGTTCACGCAGTTCTACGACGCTCACCGGATCGTCGTCCCGGACGACCCGGAGCGGTCGGGAGCACGACTCACGCTGACGCTGGCTTCTCAAGCGGCGCTCGCAGCGTCGCTGCGGCTGATCGGCGTCGACGCGCCCGACGAAATGTAGTGTTTGAGTAGAGACCGCCAACCAGAGCAGGAGACGACCATGCAGCAGGGGCAGGATCGCGTGTTCGCGGGCATCCGCTGTACCGGCCGGCAGCACATCGGCAACTATCTCGGAGCGATCCAAAATTTCGTCGCGCTGCAGGACAGATACGAATGCGTTTACTCGATCGTTGACTTGCATTCGCTCACGACGCTGACCGACACCGAAGAGCTGCAGGACAACGTCCGTGAAACCGCGCTCGATCTGCTCGCCTCCGGGATCCGTCCTGAGGAAACGATCCTCTACGCGCAGAGCCACGTGCCGGAGATCTCCGAACTGCACCTCTTGCTGTCAATGGTCACGCCGATCGGCCGCTTGATGAACGTACCCACCTTCAAGGAGAAGGCCAAGGCACAGCCCGAGAACGTCAATTATGGGTTGGTCGGCTATCCCGTGCTGCAGACGGCCGACATCGTGCTCTACCGGGCGAACAAGGTGCCGGTCGGCGAGGACCAGCTGCCCCACCTGGAGTTGGCCCGCGAGATTGTGCGTCGCTTCAACAACATTTTCGGCGACACGTTCCCCGAGCCTGAGGCCGAGCTGACCAGCGCCCCGATGGTGCTCGGTTTCGACAATCGCAAGATGTCGAAGTCCTACGGCAACGCGCTCGATATGGCCGCCACGCCAGAGGAGACATTCCAGGCGATACGCACCGCGATCACCGACCCACAGCGAGTCCGCCGCACCGACCCGGGCCGACCCGAGGTCTGCAACGTCTACTCATTGCACGGATTCTTTGGGCCGGAGAAGCAAACGGAGATCGACCCAGCCTGCCGCAGCGCCGAGATCGGCTGCGTCGATTGCAAGAAGATGTTGTCCGAATCGGTCAACGATTACTTCGCCCCGATTCGGGCGCGCCGTGAAGAGCTGTCGGCCAACCCCGAAGCGGTGGACGACATCCTGATTGACGGAGCCCGCCGCGCCCGCGTGATCGCGTCTGAGGTACTGGCCGACGTCAAGGATGCAATCGGACTGCCCGCCTCACTGCCTGAGATGGCGAACGTCAACGCATAACGAGACGTCCCCCAAAAAGGGGGAGGTCTCATTGTCTACTTCCGCTCGAGCACCACGATCGGAATCTGCCGACCGGCGCCGCCGGCGCGGATGGCGTAGTCGAGGTAGGGATCGAAGTCCTTGGCCATCATGGCGAACAGCTTGTCCCGCTCTGCGCCTTCGGCGGTTCGGGCAGTGGCCTCGAATTGCTCCGTGCCGACCATGAGCTGGACGTCCGGGTTGGCATCAATGTTGAGGTACCAGGCAGGATGACTTCTGGCGCCGCCCTTGCTGGCGACGATCACGTAGGCGTCGTCCGCTGCGCCGTAGATCAGCGGCAGCGTGCGCCACTCACCCGAGCGTCGGCCTTTGGCCGCGAGCAGCAGGCAGGGAATCGGGCCGGAGCCGTCCGGGCGGTCCCACATGTGACCCTCTTCGCCACCGGAGCTGAGGTATTGCTCGGTGTGGGTGCGGATCCAGTCGGGGAGGTTGGGGTCGACAGTGAAGATGTCGGGCATGTCGGCACTCTCTGTTTGATCTGATCGCGTGGTCGCGCTTGAGTCTAAGGCCGCACCCCGGCTTTGCCCTTGACGCCGAGGTTGGCCGAGATCGTCTCGTAGGCGTGCTCAAGGAAGCGGTGGATGTAGGAGCGGGTCTGGCGCGGATCGATGATGTCCTCGATCCCGAACGCCTCGGCTGTGCGGAACGGGTTGCGGAACTGCAGCAAGTGTTCCTCGATCTCGCGGCGGCGCTTGTCCGGGTCGGGCGCGCTTTCGATCTCGCGGCGGTAGGCCGCAGCGACCCCGCCCTCGATCGGGATCGAACCCCAGTCGCCCGATGGCCAGCCGACGCGGTAGTTGATCGTGCCGACATTGGCCGTCGCCTGTCCGGCCATGCCGTAGTTCTTGCGCGTAATCACGGTGAAGACCGGCACGGTCGCCAGGTAGGTCGCCCAGTAGGCGCGCATCCCGTGACGCAGCGTGCCGGTCGCCTCGGCTTGCGGCCCGAGCATGAATCCGGGCACGTCGGCGATGAACACGATCGGGATGTGGAAGTGGTCGCAGAGCTCGACGAAATGACCCTGCTTGTCGGCCGAGTCGGCGGTCATGGCCCCGGCCAGCATGCTCGGATTGTTGGCCACGATGCCGACGACATAGCCGCCAACCCGGGCAAAGAGCGTGTGAACGGTCGTGCCGAACTCGGGCTTGATCTCGAAGATGATCCCGTCGTCGACGAGGAGCTCAACCAGCTTGAGCATGTTGTAGGGCTTGGTCCGCTTGCGCGGAACGATGCTGAGCAGCGCCTCTTCCTCGCGGTCCGGGGAATCCTCGGTCGGCTTGAACGGCGGCTGCTGGTAGACGTTCTGCGGCATGTAGCTGAGGAACGCCTTCATCTGCTCGATCGCGTCGTATTCGTCGTTGGCCCGATTGTCGATCGCACCGGACTGGCCGACGTGGATGTCGGGACCGCCAAGTTGGTCTTTGGTCACTTCCTGTCCCAGCGCCCGCTTGACCAGCGGTGGACCTCCGGCGAATAGCGCGCCGTTGGGTGTCATGACCGTGAAGTGACCCAACATGGCTCTCGCTGCGACGCCGCCAGCAGTCGCGCCGGAGACCGAGAAGACCAGCGGTACCTCCTGGCCGGCAAGAATGTCGGGACCGAAGACGTCGAAACTGCTGGGCAGATGGCCGTGACCGTCCCCCTCGGCCGCGACGTTGGCGCCGGCGCCTTCGTGGAACACGAACAGAGGGACGCGGTACTCGCGCGCCATGTCAGCGAGGAAGAGGCTCTTGAAGCGTTCCTGGGTGCTGATGTCGGCTGCGCCGCCGCCGACCGTGAAGTCCTCGCCACCCACGACGACCGAACGTCCGTCGATCTTGGCCAGGCCACCGATGTACGGCAGTGGCTTGAAGTCCTGGAACTCTCGGTCGTCGTACGTGCCGTAGCCGGCAAGGCCGCCGATCTCGTGGAAACTACCGGGGTCTACCAGTGCGTCAATCCGGTCGCGGATGGTCAGTTTGCCCAGTTCTCGCTGGCGGTTGACTCTCTCCTCGCCGCCCATCTTGAGCGCCAGCTTGCGGCGCAGATTGAGTTCGTCAACTTCGGGTTGCCAGTCGGTCGGTTCGGGCATCTTGGGCTCCATGAGTATGCGCGATCAACCTAGCGGATGATGCCGGTGAACTGCGATTCGGTCAGGCCGAAGCGGCGGCGCCCAGCCAACAGACCACGAGAATTGGCAGCGAAGGCACGATCAGTAATCGCTGCAGGCGAAGACGCGCTTCAGTCACGCGCCGGATCAGCATCGAGATGCAAAACAGCCCGGCGAGGATGATGTAGAGCAACGGACCGAGCAGCCAGGCGAGGTTGCCACCGGAGAGGTTGATGGAGGCCGCGGCCAGAGCGAGGCCTCCCGCGAGGATCGCCCAGGACATCGGAATGGCGGTGTCGATCCCTAACCCATGGAGGATTGAACGGGACCCGTCGAAGTCGTCGAGCTCAAAGTCGGGCAGCTTGTAGGTCATGTAGGTGGCCGCACCCGTGAGCGCACCGACCGGAATCACCCAGAGCAAGTGTGCATCGGCGAAGTTGACGTTGGCTGTCTGAATCGCGCCGACTGGCATCAACACTCCGATCAGAGCGAATGAGGCGAAACCTAGAATCGAGCCCCGCCAGCCGACGTTGTACATCACGCTCGCGCCGAGCATCGCCAATCCAATGATGCCCACCCGCCAATCGGTGAAGAAACCGATCGCCGCGCCGAAGGCCGTCGGGACGGCGGCCGCG
Organism: Dehalococcoidia bacterium; assembly: GCA_965208665.1. GTDB lineage: Bacteria > Chloroflexota > Dehalococcoidia > Bin125 > Bin125 > Bin125. The sequence goes on along the minus strand of CBDBPH010000001.1, from coordinate 755,626 downwards.
AGGAGCGCCGATCTGGTTTCGATCCTTCCTGCGGGGATCGGGCGCATCAGGCGGCTCTTTCCATCAATCTCGGCATCAAGGGCGTTGCCGATCAGGCCGGCGGCACCGCTGAAGGCGACGACCATCCCTCCGTACTGCAACGGCAGGGCCCAGAAGAGCGAGCCTTCGGCAGCGGTCAGGACCATCAGTGCGGATGAGAGCAGCAGAGAGGTGGCAGTGTGCGGTCGGCACAGTTCGAGCCAGGCGAAGCTGCGGCTGCGTGCCAGCCTGACCTGCCAGGGAACCTGAGATACGGGCAGCGGCTCGCGGTCGGGTTCGTTCACATCGGCAGCTTATTCCCCCAAATGACCGCCACTCCGGTCGTTTTGCACTGTGTACATTCAAAATCAGGATGAGTCCATATACTCGCAGCGAGCGAATAGCCGGCAGCGAGTAGATTCAGCATTACAGGAGTATCCGATGGCGATCATCAACATGGTCCGCGACTATGAGCGCGTCGCTAAGTTTCAACTGGGACGGTATGTGGGCCTCAAAGGGCCAGGGCTGGTCTGGATTATTCCGATCATCCAGGCAGGAACCAAGGTCGACACACGTGAGCAGTACTTCGACGTGCCGCCGCAGCGAAACATCACCCGTGACAACGCCGGCGTCGACGTCGATTTCGTCGTCTACTTGCGCGTGATGGACCCAGAGCGAACGGTGCTTGAGGTTCGTGACTACCTTGGGGCTGCGCGCCAACTGGCGACGACGACATTGCGCGCCGTGGTCGGTGAGATGAACTTGGACGAAGTGCTGTCCCGACGGGATGACATCAACGATCAGATGCAGATCAAACTGGACGAGGTCACCAATCGCTGGGGCGTCAAGGTGACCGCGGTGGAAATCCGCGAGATAGAGCCGCCGCCCGCGATCGCAGAAGCGATGACGCGGCAGATGTCGGCTGAACGTACACGTCGCGCGCAAATCACCGAGTCCGAAGGTTCGCGTGACGCACAGATCAACGTGGCCGAGGGTGAACGTCAGGCGGCCATCCTCGAGGCCGAGGGGGAGAAGCAGGCGCAGATCCTGCGGGCCGAAGGTCACCGGGAGGCGCAGATCCTCGAAGCGCAGGGCTACGCCGACGCACTGAACTCGATCAATACCGCCGCGCAGGTCGCGCACGGCAACACAATGGGTCTGCAGTACCTCGACACGTTGCGCAACCTGGCCAATAGCGAAAGCACCAAGTGGATCATCCCGATGGAGCTAACCAACGCGGCCCGCACGATTGCTGAGCGACTGGGCGTTGGCGTCGCATCAGGCAACGGCAACAACACCGACGACTAGACCGGTCTGGACGGGCCTATTGCGGCCCGGCGTGTTCGTGTACGAACTGGCGCATCTCTGACAGCACGGATTCGGGCTCCTCGGCCAGGCCGTGGCCTCCGTCGGGAATCAGCACCAGCTTCTTCGGCTCGTTGGCGCGCTCGTAGATGTCTTCGGACGCCATGTGGTGGAGGATGGCGTCCGCGGTGCCGTGGATCAACAGAAGCGGCTTGGCCATCTCGTCGACCTGTCTCGTCCCGAAGAGCTGAGGCGAGAGTGAGATCACTCCAGCCACCTGAGGCATGATCTGCGCCGTCTTGATCACGACCGCGCCACCGAATGAGTGGCCGGCGAGGATGATCCGCTCGGCTCCGACGCCGCTGAGGAACGAGCAGGCGCCGAGCAGATCGAGTACGCACTCCTCGAACTCGCCGGCGATCCGGTAGTGGATCCTCAGCGTCGAGATACCCTCGGTCGGTAGCTGCTCGGCCAGGCGCTGGTAGACGTTGTCGGCCGGGCCGCGAACCTCGTGCTCGCCACCCATCGCGCCCGAGCAGGTCAGCAGCGCGCCGGTTTGTCCTTCGCTGACATCGAGCAGTGCGCTGATTTCGCCGCGCGTGGTTCCCAGCTTCAGCTCCAATCGCGACGGATCCGGTTCGCCCTCCTCAACGGGTCGCGGGCGCGCCTGGACCCCGGTGATGCGAAGGGTCAGGTCTTCGGGATCGGGCTGGTCCTCGGGAGGCTTGAGGCGGAACGTCATTGGCGCAGGCTAACGCCTGACCAAGCGGACCAATCCGCTGCTACTTGGCCATCGGAGCGTGGTGCAGAAAGCGGCGGATGCGCCTGAGCGCTTCGTCGATGTCCTCGTAGCTGGTCGCGTAACAGGCTCTGACGTGGCCAGCGCCGGCCTCGCCGAATGCGGAACCAGGAACGACCGCCACCTGCTCTCGAAGGAGCAACTCTTCGGCGAAGGTTTCGTCGTCGTAGCCGGTCTGGGCGACCGATGGGAAGGCGTAGAACGCACCTCGCGGCTCGGCGCAGGCGAGGCCGAGGTCGTTGAAACCGCGCCACATGAGTTGGCGGCGGCGGTCGTACTCCTCGCGCATCGAGACGACGTGTTCTTCGCCCGCGCGGACCGCCTCCAGCGCGGCGTACTGGGCGACTGTGGGTGCAGACATCATCGCGTACTGGTGAATCTTGAGCATGCCGCCGAACAGGTCGGGCGGGGCCGCGGCCCAGCCGACCCGCCAGCCGGTCATGGCATGGGACTTGGAGAATCCGCCAAGGGTGATCGTGCGATCCTTCATGCCGGGGAGCGAAGCGATCGGCGTGTGCACTGCGCCGCCGTAGACGAGGCGGTCATAGATCTCGTCAGATATGACGAGCAGGTCATGACGCTTCGCGATATCGGCCAGCGCTTCGAGGGTGGGACGCTCCAGTACCGCGCCGGTGGGGTTGGACGGGTAGGCGATCAATAGCGCCCGAGTCCTGGGCGTGACCGCTGCCTCCACGGCTGCGGAATCGAGGGCGAAGTTGTGGGCCGCGTCGGTCTTGATCGAGACCGGAACTCCGCCTGCAAGGACGATGGCCGGCGCGTGAGCGGCGTAGGACGGGTCGGCGACGATCACTTCGTCGCCGGGGTTGATGATCGCACGGACGGCCAGGTCGAGGCCTTCCGAGACTCCCGTAGTGATCAGCAACTCCTCGCGGGGATCCCATTCCACGCCGTAGCGGCGCTCGAGGTCCCTCGCGATCGCCTCGCGAAGTTCGAGCAGGCCGAGGTTGGAGGTGTAGTGCGTGTGCCCCTGCTCGATCGCGCGGATGGCGGCTTCGCTGATCGGCCAGGGGGTGACGAAGTCGGGTTCACCGACCCCAAGCGAGATCACATGGTCCATCGAGGCAATGATGTCGAAGAAGCGCCTGATGCCGGAGCCGGGCACCGCCTGTACCCGCTCGGCGATTCGAGCCGCTCTATCCGCCGATCCGGTTCCTTGCGCCGCAGCCGCCGTTCCAGCACCCGCGGCGCCGGTACGCCGGGGATCGTCGTCGCTGGCAAACGGGCGGTCGTTGGACGCTATCGGCATGGCTGAACTCGCTTTAAACTCGTTCCTGCTATTGCGATTGTCGGGTCAGAAGACGACCTTCTGGCGGTCGTTTTGTAGATCAGCGTCGAGGAAGACGCCGTCTTCCTTGTAGCGGCGCATCAAGACTCGGGTTGTCGTGCCTTTGACGCCCGACATCGTGGCCAGACGGTCGCCGACGAAGTCGGAGATCCCGCGCATGTTCTCGGCCTCGACCATGACCAGCAAGTCGTAGGCGCCGGAGACGAAATAGACGGTGCGCACCTCGTCGAAGCGGGCGATGCGGCGGGCGACGGCGTTGTAGCCGACGTTCTCCTGCGGCTCGACAGTGACTTCGACGACGGCGTACACGGTCGAGAGACCGAGCGTTTCCCAGTTGATCTTCGCGCCTCGTCCGAGGATGATGTTGCGCTCGTCGGCTTCACGGATCGCGTCGGCGACGGCCGACTCCTCGACATCGAGGGAGGCGGCGATGTCACCTACCGAGAGGCGGGCGTCGCGGGCCAGTTCGCGGAGTACTGATTCCAAGATCGAGTCCATCAGTGTTGAACTTTACGTGAAGAACAGGGCCCTGTCTGCTGGGATGGGTAACGGCGGTCGACTCGTTACGTTGAGCCAACATTCGATGGCGGAATGGTGTTCCAACCGGCCAGCTGCTCGTAGGCATTGGCGACGCCCAGCAACGTCGTTTCGTCCAGGCGCTGTCCAACGAATTGGAGGCCGACTGGCATGCCGTCGGCGCCGAAGCCCCCGGGAATCGAGATCGCCGGAAGACCCGCGATGTTGGCCGGAATCGTGAAGATGTCGTTGAGGTACATCTGATACGGGTCGGTGATCGCGCCCTGTTTGAACGCGACGGTCGGCGCGGTGGGTGCGACGATCACGTCGTGGTCGGCGAAGACCCGATCAAACTCCCGTCGGATCAACGTGCGAACCTTCTGTGCCTGCAGGTAGTAGGCGTCGTAGTAGCCAGCGGAGAGCGCATACGCGCCGAGCAGGATGCGCCGCTTGACCTCGCGGCCAAAGCCGTGCTTCCGGGTCGCTTCCATGTCAGCCCACATCGACTCGCCCTGTCGCGCGCCGTAGCCGTACTTGACACCATCGAAGCGGGCCAGGTTGGCGGAGCACTCGGAGGGAGCGAGGATGTAGTAGACCGGCAGCGCCATCGGCACCGAGGGCATCGAGGGCGAACGATCGACGATCGCGCCGTTAGCAGAGAGCAAATCAAGCGCGTTTTCGATCGCGGCGGCGACATCGTCGTCCATCCCGCCACTGAAGAATTCGCGCGGCGCGGCGACGCGGAGGCCGTCAAGGCCTCGGTCCAGTTTCGCGCTGAAGTCCGGTACCGGCGCGTCGTAGCAGGTTGAGTCGAGTGGATCCGGTCCAGCGATTTCCTGGAGCAGCAACGCGGCGTCCTCGACGGTTCGCGTGAACGGACCGATCTGGTCGAGGGAGCTAGCGAAGGCGATCAAGCCGTAGCGGGAGACGCGCCCGTAGGTTGGCTTGAGTCCGACCACGCCACAGAATGAAGCCGGTTGGCGGATGGAGCCGCCAGTGTCTGAGCCGAGGGTGGCGATGCACTGCTGCGCCGCGACCGCCGCAGCCGAGCCGCCGGATGAGCCGCCTGGAACGCGATCGAGGTCCCAGGGATTCGCCGTAGGGAACCAGGCGGAGTGTTCCGTCGACGAGCCCATCGCGAACTCGTCCATGTTGAGTTTGCCCAGCGAGATCGCGCCGGCATCGCGCAACCGACCGACGACCGTCGCGTCATAGGGGGGAACCAGGGTGTCCAGTATGCGCGAGCCGGCCGTCGTGCGGACACCCTTAGTCATGAGGACATCCTTGAGCCCGATTGGAAGACCCGTCAGCGGCGCGGTGGCGTCTCCGCTGGAAAGGAGATTGTCGGCCTGTTGCGCCTCGGCCACCGCCGATTCCTCGGTCACGGTGACGAATGCGCGCACTCGTTCGTCAGTGGCGGCGATCCGGTCGAGAAAGGCGCGGGTCAGCTTCTGAGACGTCACTTCTCCGGCGCGCAGACGCTTCGCTCCCTCGGCGAGTGTGATTGTCAGCAGATCGGGGTCGCTGTCGGCGTTCATGATTGGTCGAGCACCGCGTGGACTCGAAAGTAGTCGTCTTCCCGCTGCGGCGCGTTGGCGAGAACCTCTTCGCGCGGCATGGCAGGCTCGGAGGCGTCGTCGTCCTGGACGTTGAGCAGGTCGGCGCCGTTGTTGGTCGGCGGCACGCCTTCGGTGTCGATCTCAGACAGTGCGTCGATGTGCGAGAGGATGCTCGCGAGTTCGCTACGGAACTCCTCGACTTCCGATTCCGTTAACTCAATACGGACCAACGACGCCAGGTGACGTACCTGTTCGCTCGTGAACTGCGTCGTGTCAGCTTCGGACATGTCGGTTGGGCCGCTGAGAAGTGTTCGTTATCGGTGCGTGAAACGCAGCCTATCGCGCATCAAGGCTGTGAGGGACAAGACGTAATGTGGAGACGGAGACGGAGCATGACCGTTGCCGCCCGAACGTAACGCGGGACTCAGCCGCCGCCTGAGCCTGGCCACCCGACTGGCGATTCGCTCTCGCCGGCGCAAGCGAGGCGAGCAGGTTGAGCCGGCGCGGATGCGCGGCTGGATGATCGCGCTCGTGCTCGTGCTAGGCGTCCCAATGGTGATGCTTGGCGCGGCGGCTGGCGCGGCCTACTTGATCTACTCGGACTTCGCCAATGACTTGGCTCCGCCCGATCGGATCGAGGAGACGCAGCGGCTACTTGGCAGCAGTCGGATCTTCGACCGCAATGGCGAAGACGGCGTCCTGCTGTTCGAGTACTCGCGCCCCTCCGACGGACTACGAGCGCCAGTGCGGCTGCACCGAGTCTCGCAGCACATCATCGATGCCACGGTGGCGACCGAGGACTCCTCGTTTTGGACGAATCAGGGCATCAACCTGCGCGGACTGCTGCGCGCTGCATGGGAGAATTTCGGAGTCGGCAGCTCCGATTTTCTCGGCGGATCGGGCGGGTCCTCGATCACGCAGCAGCTGGTCAAGAACGTCCTGATTCCGCCGGAGGAGCGAACCGGCCGCACGATGAATCGGATCCGAGGCAAGCTCAAAGAGACGATCCTCGCCGTCGAGCTGACCGACGAGTACAGCAAGGAGCAGATCCTCGAGTGGTACCTGAACTCGATCTACTACGGGAACTTCTCCTATGGGATTGGCGCAGCGAGTCAGCGCTACTTCGGCAAAGCGCCCGCACAGCTCACGTTGGCAGAGTCGGCCATGCTGGCCGGTCTGCCGCAAGCGCCGTCGCTCTTCAATCCGCTCGAGAATCTGGATCGGGCGAAGCAGCGGCAGTTGCAAGTCCTGGAGCTGATGGTGCGGCATGGGTACATTGGCCAGTCGGAAGCAGACGCGGCGTGGGCAACGGAGTTGCAATTCGAGACCGCCGAGTTCGATATTGAGGCGCCGCACTACGTGCTCTACGTGCGCGAGCAGGTGGAACAGCTCTGTCGACTGGAGCGATTCGTGCCGCCGTCGGGAGCCGGCGGCTGCGAGAACCTGATGGACAACGGAGGTCTGCGGATCCGCACCTCGCTTGACTTTGCCCTGCAGGAGCGCGCGGAGGTCGAGGTACGCACGGCAATCAGCGAGTTCGAAGCGTCTACCGGAGCACATAACGGTGCGCTGGTCGCAATCGACCCAAGCACCGGTCAGATCCTTGCGATGGTCGGAAGCCGCGATTTCTTCGACGAGGAGATCGACGGGCAGGTCAATCTGGCCACGGCCACGCATTCTCCCGGTTCGGCGCTCAAGCCGTTGACATATCTGGCTGCATTTCAGATTGATCCCCGCACGTGGCATCCCGCGACGGTGTTGTGGGACGTCCGGACTACATACGTCGAGGCGGACGGAACCGAGTTCCGCCCGGTCAACTTTGACGGAATCTTCCGCGGCCCGGTCACAGTGCGCAGCGCGCTGGCCAACTCGATGAACGTGCCGGCATTCAAGGTGGCCGACCGGCTGGGCAGCGCGGCTCTGCTCGACACGATGCATCAGCTCGGGATCACGACGATGCACGATCCGGGCGCTTACGGGCCCTCGATCACGCTCGGCGGCGGAGAGGTCTCGCTGCTAGATATGACATTCGCCTACGCGACGCTCGCCAACGGCGGGGAGATGAAGGGACACCCCACTGTTCTCACCCTGCCGGACGGATTCCGCACACTCGATCCGGTTGCGGTGCTAGAGATTCGCGACGCCGATGGGCGTTTGCTCTACGAGTGGTCGCCGACGGGCGAGGCGGAAGTTCGCATGGTTGCACAACCGGGACAGGTGTTCCAAATCACCGACATCCTGTCAGACAACCACGCGCGGGCATTGCTCTACGGGACTGACAGTCCACTGCTGCTGGATCGACCGGCCGCAGCTAAGACCGGCACCGCCGGCGATCCGGAGATGGACGACGTGCGGCGCGACTACTGGACGATGGGCTACACGCCGCAACTCGCGGTTGGCGTCTGGATCGGCAACGCCGACGAATCGCCTATGACCGGCGGATCGTCGGTCCAGACTGCAGGCCTGATCTGGAGCGAGTTCATGCTCGCGGCGCACGAGGGTCTGGAAACGGAAGAGTTCCTCGAACCGGAAGGCATCCATCGAGCGATGGTCTACACACCCCAGGTACCTCCGCTTTGGGCAGCAGCGAACGGCGGCACAGAGTTGAGGAATCCCTGCATGACGTCACGCGAGGAAGTGTTCGTCTCGATTCGCGTCGCGCCTCCGGTCGACAACCATATCTGTTACGAGGTTGAAGTCGATCGCCGGACACTCCAGCGTGCGACGGTCGCCACTCCTGAGAACTTCCTACGGCAGGGTGTGTGGCTTGAGCCTCCGACCGTCGCTCGTGGGGGCGCGGCTGCGCTGGATCCGGTTGTGGTCAACTGGCTGAGGCGAAATCGGGTGGCCTATCTCCAGCCCGGAACCATCGACGAAGCGCTAGCGCCGGTGCGTCTCGATTCCCCCGACGATGGAGCCGTCGTTCGGCGGGGAACACTGGTGATCACCGGTCGCGCCGACAGCAGCGACCTGGTGGGTTGGTCGTTGGTCGCCACCAGACTGGGCAGCGACGAGGAAGTCACTCTGGCATCTGGAAGCAGCGCGGTCCAAGGTGGAGTGCTGGGTCGATGGCAGAGCGAAGAGATTTCCGCCGGCGTCTACACATTGCGCCTCGAAGTCAACGACGCGTATCTCGGAACCATCTCGCACGAGATCGTCGTGGCGCTGCCTGCAGATTCGAGTGTGGCCGAGCTTGAGGAAGCGATCGAGGATACCGACCCGTGAGGGCAGCTATGGCGGCAGCAGCGCGTCGGCTTCGTCGGGCGAGCCGATCTCGCGTACCACTTCGACGAACTCGGGCAACGACGCGGTTGAGGCGCGAAGCATCAGGAGACGATCGCCCCACGGACTCGGGGAGGCGGCGCTCGCCCCGTAGCCGCCGCGGAATGCGAGGAATGCCTGATTGATTCTTCTGAACGGCCGTTCGAGCTCAATCAGCTCCTGGCGAACGTCGTCCATCAGCCGTTCGGCCTCGTCGATTCGGTCCTCGGTCAGGAGCGCGTCGACGTCGAGCCGAAGCTGCCGCAGGATCGGATCGGTCACCGCTCGTATCTGGCTGCGACGCTCGTCCGCGCCGTGATCCGGCTCGGGAGTGAAGCCGGGAATCTGTGCGGCAGCTTCGCCCAGCTCGTCGCCGACGATGTCGGCCACGGTCTCATTGATCGTCCGCATGTCCGAACCTCGCCCGTAGGCAAGACCCAGCGGATAGAAGCTGAGGTAGTGATGCGTCCACTCATGCGCCATGATCTGCAGCGTGCTGAGATAGTCCCGCGACGAAACCACCGATGCCGGGTACAACGCCACGCCGCCTACTCGTCCGACCCAGGCGGACCAACGCCCGTCCGCTTCGATCGCCGCTTCGATGCGTTCGTACTGCTCTCGATCGATGCCGGAGGTCAACAACACGGAGCGGACCATCCGGACTTCGTCGCGGGGCGAGACAGCGAGCACATGGAGCCGTTCGCTCAGATCCACGTCGATCGGTGGCCAGACGACGCGCACCCGGCCAAAGAGCGGCAATGGCGTGTCCAGTTGCAGTTGCGAAATGGCTCGACCCAGCCGGCGTTCGAGGAGGAGCTCCGCCCGCTTGCGGTCGTGCTCATCGGTGCGGTCGAACCAGCGTCGCAAGATTGCCGCTTCGTCGAGGTCCGGCTCCGCTATCCATCCGGCGACATTGGTCAGCCAGCGGTTGGGCAGGTGTGTCAGTTCGTAAGAAAGCAGTGAGAACCGATGCGATTCCGTCGCGTCGGCGACCACATCAGCGAGATTCGGGTTCGACTGAGCCCTCAGTGTCGAGGCGGCGAAGAGGGCCAAGACGATGGTCAGTCCGACGGTAAGCGCCGAGAGCATCACGGCGAGGAGGAAGCGTCTGTCGGCCATGGATTCGATGCTACGCTCAAGCCCGTTGATGGCCCGTCCAGCTTCTGAAGCTCTGTACATTCCGGTCGTTCGCCGCGAAGCGCGCCTGGTCGCCGCGGCGATCGATTTCGTGGTGATCGGGCTGTTCAGCGCGCTCTGCGGGGCGTTCGCCATTCTGGCCATGCTGCTTCAGGTTGATCCACTCGAGAGAGACCCGACAGCCGGGGAGTGGGGCGTCGGCTATGCGGTTGGATTGCTCTGGTTTCTCCTGTCGTCGTTGTACGCGGGGCTGGGCGCACGGACGGTCGGTGCGCGGGCGCTTGGATTGCGGGAACTGCGGGGTGGCAGGCGGACGTTTGTTATCCGGGGGCTGATCTGGTGGCCCTCGGTGTTGCTGCTTGGCATCGGACTGTGGTGGCCGTGGATTGACGGACAGGGGCGCAGCTTGCCGGACATGTTGTCCGGCTCGCTCCTGATCGAGACCTTCCGACCGTGAATACGCGCTCGACGCTGTATCGGTCGGAAGTGGCGGCCGATTCGGCCTGGCGTCGCTGGGCGCTGTTCATCACGATCCTGCTGACCGCGGCGGTGTCGGCGTTGGCCGTGTTGTTCGTTACGGCTGCCCAACTCACCAGTCGGGCGACTGCCCAGCACTACCTGGCGCGCGCCGTCGACTCTCTATTGGAGGTCGATCAGTTCGTTGCCAATGCCTGGCCGGCTCTGCAGACTGCTGCAGAGGAAGGTGATCCGATCCGTCTGACGGGCTTTCCAGTCCCGCTGCAGCTCGAACCGGGCGGACTGTCGGAGGGGCCCGACGCAGTCGCCGACGCGGTATCGGCCACCACTGCTTCATTGATCTACGACGATGGCTTCGAAGTGCTGGCCGAGTCGCGGCAGGTGTTCCGACTCGTCTCTCGCGGCGGCGCATTCGACGGCACCATCGGGCGGCTGACCAGCGGCGGTCATGAGGTGGCAACCGTGGGCCTGATCGTGAGCGGTTCGTTCGTCATTCTCCTGGCGCTGGCCACTGCTGCGCAGGTTCGTGGCCTGAGTCGAATCGGAACGGCGGGTTTCGCTATTGGGCTGGGCGCCGCCATGCTCTGGCTGGCCGCCACCCTGGTGCGGGCGTCGTTCGAGGGTCGAGCGGATGCGACCACTGATCCATTCGCAGCGGATCTCTGGATGATCGCAGCCGACGCAGGCTCGCTGCTGGTGCGCAACGCCGCCATCGTCGCGCTTGCCGGAGGAGTCGTAGCCGCATCGGCGATCGCGGGCAGTGGGCTGCTGCGCGTCATCGAGGATCGCGGGCAGCGCCAAGGCACCGGCTTCGCCTGAGGTATCGCCGTGCATACCGACAGATGTCCGAACGACGTGTACGATGCAACCAACCGGATGGCATCGACGGAGCGATGCTGGACAGGCGTTCCGTGCACTCTCGCGGGAGTAGCTCAGTGGTAGAGCATCTGCTTCCCAAGCAGAGGGTCGCGGGTTCGAATCCCGTCTCCCGCTCCAAGAGGTCCAGGAAGCCCCAAGCAACGGGTAAGTGAGGTAGTACAGATGGAACTGCGATTCTCTGAGACTGAAGAGGCTCTGCGCGGCGAGGTCCGCCAGTTCCTGCTCGACAACATTCCCGAACCCGCGTCGAGTGAAGGACCTGGCGGCGCACGGGAGAACGAAGAAGACTTCGAAAACGCCGTCGAGTTCAACCGCAAGCTCGCCGATCGGGGTTGGATCGCTCCGGCCTGGCCGAAGGAGTATGGCGGTTTGGGCGCATCGATCTACGAACAGATCGTCTTCAACGAGGAGTTCGGTTACCACGGCGCGCCCGACACCGGCACGCGCGGCTTCGGCGTTGGGATGATCGGCCCAACCCTGATCATCCACGGCTCGGACGAGCAGAAGGCCGATTACCTGCCCAAGATCACCTCGGGCGAACACATCTGGTGCCAGGGCTACTCTGAGCCCGGCTCGGGCTCCGACCTCGCGTCGCTGCAGACCCGCGCGGTCCGCGACGGCGACGATTACATCATCAATGGCCAGAAGATCTGGACATCGGGCGGTCACCGCGCCAACCAGATGTTTTGCCTCGTGCGCACCGACCCCGACGCGCCCAAGCATCGCGGCATCTCGTTCCTCCTGATCGACGACATCAAGAACACGCCGGGCCTCTCGGTGCGGCCGCTGATCAATATGGCCGGACGCCATCACTTCAACGAGGTCTTCTTCGAGGACGTCCGCGTGCCGGCCAAGAACCGGATTGGCGAAGAGAACCGGGGCTGGTACGTCGGCATGACGCTGCTCGACTTCGAACGCTCCGGGATCGGCACGACGGCTGGTCAGCGCAAGACGCTCGAGGGCATGACCGAGGAGCTGCAGAACGGCTCGGCCGACGACCGCGAGCGCTATCGACTCGGTCTGTCGGACCTCGTGATCAGCAACAACGTGGCCAAGTACCTCGGCTACCGGATCGGTCACATCCAGGCGACCGGCAACGTGCCCAATTACGAGGCCTCAGTGATCAAGATCTTCCAGTCCGAACTGGGCCAGAAGATCTACAACTACGGGATCAAGATGTTCGGCCTTAGCGGCCAGCTGATCCCCGAGGAGCCGAGCGCCCCCTGGGCCGGAGACATGCCCGAGCAGTACCTGCTCGCCGTGCCCAGCACGATCTACTCCGGCACCAACGAGATCCAGCGAAACATCATCGCGACTCGAGGTCTAGGCCTGCCACGGTCGTAGCGAGTCTCAATCCCAAGAGTCAACAGCCACTGCGGCGCGTCTCGGACGCGCCGCAGTGGTCTCAGTGACTGCAGAGCGCGTTGAAGACGGGAGGGTTTCCCTCCGCCTGGTCTTGCTCAACTTCAATGCGATGTTCCGTTAGCCGCGAGTCTCGCGCGGCGTAGATCACTTGCATCATTCCCTGGGGTTTAGATGCGATTGGGGCGTCGACGACGATCGCGATGCTTCCGACGCCAGCCTTCGTCACGGCCTCGTCGGCCAAGGCCCAGAGAGCTGTGACTGAGGCCTCGCCGGCCGTTCCCGGTTCCGGACAGACCAGGTTGGGGCCGTCGCCCAGCTCGTGCTCGACCAGGGTCAGTACCCAGGGATGGACGACCGCCTCCTCCCAGAGGCGACCGCAACCTCCGGCCGCCCGCAGTTCGTCGCCCATCGCCTCAGTGAATGCGTCATTGAGGATCGTGTGGCCCTGATTGGCGAGTTCGTCGGCGTGCGGGCGCAGGCCATAGTGCTCGATCCGATGGTCGATGTCCGGATTGTTGATCGTGCGGCGAGCCATGTGGTCGTGCAGGCCTCCGAGGAACGGCAGTAGCGGCGGGTGGGATGGAAACTCGCCCTTCATCCTGACTGGCTTGCTGCGAGAGAGGTGGCCGTACTCTCGTTGGGCTCGGGCCTGGATCTCGGCGTCGCCGCCGTAGATCGTCCAGCCGATCGGCAGGATGGCGTTGTAATCACCGTCGATCTCGGTGTCGGCCTCTGCGGCTGGTCCCGCGCCGACCTCGATTCTGCCGCCGGAGATTGTGAACCAGAAGCCCGCGACGTTGTCCTGAAATCTGAGGTGCGGCGGCGCGTTCTGCCAGCGCTCGGTCACCGACCACTCGACACCGTCGAGGGCTTCAGGGTGCAGACCGGCCTGCTCCTGCAGGTAACGGTTGGCCTCGTCGCACCACTCCCTTGACGCGAATTCCACCCACTCGCTCTTCGGGATTGGCTGCTGCGTGCTCGTCGACATCTTGGCCTCCTCGATGTTCTCGGCGAAGATAACGAACCGAACGGCGCAGAAATCAGCCCTCCCAGAGCTGGCCGTTGTCGGTCTGGTTGGTGATTGCGAACCAATAGGCATTGTGGCCGCCGACTCGTGGGAGCACCTCTCCATCCGGTCCGAGCAGGCTGTCCTCTCGAATCGTCCAGACACCGCCGTCTGCATCGGTCAGTGTCCCGGTCGCCGGATCCGCGGATTCGAATCGGACATCGCCGGACTCATATGAGCGGCCGCCCTCGCCGTTGGCTGTCGCGATCACGACAATCGGCAGGCCGCCCACTTCGTCCTGCGCGAATGCGCGCTGTGCCAGCAGTTCGATCGGGTATGCGGTCAGCGCCTCGCCGACTCGTACCGCGTAGACATTGTCCTTTTGCGCCAGACGATCGTCTTCAACGGGGACATTGAACCATGTGAGCGGGCTGTTGAAGTAGTCGTTGTAGGCCACTCCGGGTCCATAGTCACGCACGAATCCGGTGTCGATGCTCAACACCGTCGTATCGGGATGGCGCTCGTACCAGTCGCCCCAGGTGGTGACGACCACGGGCAGCACCTTGAGCCGGATGTCCTGGCCGACCAGTGGTCCCCAAGCGGGTTTGCCGCTGAACTGATTCCAGAGGGTGCGCGTGTTGCGGTCGTACATGAGCTTGTTCGAGCGGTAGAGCAGTCCGCTGGTGCCGAAGCGATACACCTCGGGGCCAACCCGACCGTCGAACAGGATGGGCGAGCCGCATAGGGTGCAGTACGCGAGTGACACCGGCACGCCGCCGATGGTGTCGTTGACCATTTCGTGCCAGGCGATGATCCGTATCGGATAGGCGCGGGCGTCACCGTCGATCTCGACGCCGACGACAACGTCCGTGTCATTGATCCACTCGTCGGCGTCCTTGGGGAACACCTGAGCCGGGAACTCGAGTGGCGGGATACCGTCGACGCGGACGCCGCCCCACTGGATTTCGCGCGCGTCGATCACGATCGCCGCCTTGGGATCCATCATCGCCGCCATGTCTTCAAACTGGCCGCCGAACAACGCCTGCTTGAAGCGCAGATAGGCGGGTGTCGCGCCGTCGTCGGGGTGGAAGTCGAAGACCTCGGGGAAGTCGTAGACCGTGCGCAGCGACTCACCGTAGCGACTGCGGAGAAACTCCAGAGCCTGCTCCCAATAGGGACTGGGGAACGCGGCCAGGTCGACGATGTATTTGTCGATCGCGGGCGAGTCGAAAGCGAGCAACCGGTCGATGAGCGCCTGTGCATAGCCGGGAATCGGCAGGTAGCGACCGTAGAAGCCGTCCAACGGGCCCCAGAACACCAGATCGGCCATCTCGAGCGCGTCGGGGTCGAAGGGGCCATCGGCGACTGCCTCAGGCTGTTGCTGAGCTTGTTGTTGGTCGAGCGGCGATGCCTCCTGTTGTCCCTGATCGACGGCGGCCTGTTGGCTCTGCTGGCCCGGCTGCGCCGCGGATTCCTGGGCTTGGTTGGCGTCCGCGCTTTGCTCCGAATCGGCCTGGTCGGGCTCCGTCTGCTCCCGCTGTGGCTGAGCTTGCGTGGTCGTCTGTTGCTCCACTTGCTCGACCACTGACGGCGTCGGAGTCTCCTGGGATCGGTCACACGCGGAAAGAACCAATACCGAGGCGAGAATCGCAACCAGCCAACGCATGTCGCCACCCCTCCCGTCCGCTGTTCACAGGGTATGGCGCGAAGGGGTCGCTGGGCCTGCGGGGGAGCCTCTGCAGTCGGCTTTGGCCGTATCTTCGCAATACAGCGCTGTCCACCGATGACTGGAGCCGCCTCATGTCGGAACCGCCTCTGTTGTTCGAACCCGATCGAGCCAACCGTCGGGCGCTGATGACGTTCAACCGCCCGGAGCGGATGAACGCGATGAGCCCCGAGCTTCAGGTCTTGATGCGCGAAGCGATTGAAGAGTTCAAGCGCGACCCGGATCTCTGGGTACTGATCGTGACCGGCGCCGGCGAACGCGCCTTCAGCGCCGGGGCCGACCTGAGCAGCACGATCCCCAACGCAACGGCGGCGACCCGCGATGAGCCGCTGAAGGTCAACGAGACTCGCGGCCTGCACGATGTGCACAAGCCGGTGATCGCGGCGGTGAATGGCTACTGCATCGCCGGCGGGCTTGAATTCATGCTGGGCACCGACATCCGCGTGGCTGCCGAGCATGCCGAGTTCGGGTTGCAGGAAGTTCGATGGGGCATCATTCCGATCGGCGGTTCGCACATCCGCCTGCCGCGTCAGATTCCGTGGTGCTGGGCGATGGAGATTTTGCTGACCGGTCGTCGGCTTTCTGCGGCTGAGGCATTGCAATGTGGGCTGATCAATCGAGTTGTGCCGGCCGATCGGCTGATGGAGGCGGCGAACGGGATCGCCGATCTGATTTGTCGCAATGGCCCGTTGGCCGTGCGGACGGCGAAGGAGATTGCCGTGCGCGGGGCGATGGGCATGTCATGGGAGCAGGCCTGGAGCCTGGAGTCGCTGCTGGGCGCGAGAGCGTTCGGCAGCGAGGACGCGATTGAGGGCCCGCGGGCGTTCATGGAGAAGCGCGATCCCGTGTTCAAAGGTCGATAGCCCCATAGGCTCTGATCGAAGTCAAGGAGGTGATCGATGTCCGACCTGCCGCTGATCTACGAGAAAGACCCTGCCAACAAGCGTTGTGTGATCACGTTCAACCGACCCGAGCGGATGAACGCGATGTCGCTTGAGCTGCTGTCGTTGCTGCGCGACGCGACGGAGGACTTCAATAGCGATCCCGATCTGTGGGTCGCGATCATTACCGGGGCGGGAGAACGGGCGTTCTGCGCCGGGGCCGACTTGAGCAGCACGATCCCGGCCAAAGCCGGGGGTGCTCGCAACGAGCCGCTCAAAGTGAACGAGACGCGCAATCTGCACCGCGTGTTCAAGCCGGTGCTTTCGGCGATCAATGGCTACTGCATCGCCGGCGGACTTGAGTACATGCTGGGTACCGACATTCGCGTCGCGGCCGAGCACGCCGAGTTCGGGTTGCAGGAGGTCCGCTGGGGTATCGTCCCCGACGCCGGAGCGCACATCCGCCTGCCGCGCCAGATTCCGTGGGCCTGGGCGATGGAGATCCTGCTGACCGGCCGCCGGCTCAGCGCGCAGGAAGCATTGCATTGTGGGCTGATCAATCGAGTCGTGCCGCTTGAAGACCTGATGTCCACGACTCATGCGATCGCCGATCTGATCTGCGCGAACGGCCCGCTCGCGGTGCGGACGGCCAAAGAGATCGTCGTTCGCGGCTCGATGGGCATGTCCTGGGAGCAAGCGTGGAGCATGGAGTCGTTGCTGGGCGCGAGAGCGTTCGGCAGCGAGGACGCGATCGAAGGTCCGAGGGCGTTCATGGAGAAGCGAACGCCGCAGTTCAAGGGGCGCTGACGCGCCCGGGCGGCGGTGAAGGGACCGACGATGGCGAACTTGACCGGCTATGGCGAGGGGACGATGGATGAGAGCATCCGCTCGCGGTTTGTCGACGGGGTAAACGGGCTGACGGTTCATATTCTCGAAGCGGGCTGGGAAGGCGAGGACCGTCCTCGGTTGCTGCTGCTGCACGGCTTTCCCGAGATCGCTTACAGCTGGCGCAAGGTGATGCCGATGCTGGCCGCGGCCGGGTTTCACGTGGTTGCGCCCGACCAGCGTGGCTACGGCCGAACAACCGGTTGGTCCGCGAGCTACGACGACAGCCTGATCCCCTACGGGATGCTGAACCTGACCCGGGACGCGGTCGGGCTGGTGAGTGCGCTGGGCTGGGACTCGGTGGACGGCGTGTTCGGGCATGATTTCGGCTCGCCTGTGGCGGCGTATTGCGCGTTGATTCGGCCCGACATCTTCCGCTCGGTGGTGACGATGAGCGGACCGTTTGGCGGGGCTCCGGGGCTTCCTGCGGGTGAGCTTCGCGGGTCGGGCGCGGCGGGTTCGGCCAGTATTGCCGACGATCTGGCGGCGCTGGACCGACCGCGCAAGCACTATCAGCTCTACTACTGCACCCGACCGGCGGACTCTGACATGACCAATGCACCGCAGGGCGTTCATGACTTCCTGCGCGCCTACTACCACCACAAGAGCGCGGACTGGACGCAGAACCGTCCGCATCCGCTGGAGGCGTGGAGCGCGACAGAGCTGGCCAAGCTGCCGACCTACTACGTGATGGATCTTGATGAGGACATGCCGACGACGGTGGCGCACGAGATGCCGTCGGCCGAGGAGATCGCCAACTGCTCGTGGCTGTCGGAGGCGGAGATGGCCGTCTATGCGGGTGAGTACTCGCGCAACGGATTTCAGGGTGGGCTGAACTGGTATCGGGCGACGCGAGACCCTGAGTGCGTGGCGCAGCTGCAGCTGTTTCACGGCCAGACGATCGACGTGCCGGCGGCGTTCATTGGCGGCTCCTCGGACTGGGGCGTGTACCAGTCGCCGGGTGGCTGGGACCGGATGGCCACGGCGTGCACCAAGCTGCAAGGGATGCACCTGGTCGACGGGGCCGGTCACTGGGTCCAGCAGGAGCAGCCGGAGGCGGTGGCGGAGCTGTTGCTGAAGTTCCTCGACGATGCGGCCTCGGTATGACCCTTAGCGCCTGAGCTGCGGCGCGACGTCGCTGACGAAGCGCTCGCTGCACTCGGAGTCGGGGTGGCTGGGGTCGTTCGTGGCGCCGGGAGTGAAGAAGCGCGTGACGCCCAACTCGATCAGTTCTCCGAGGCGCTGGACGCAATAGTCCGGCGGGCCGAAGATGCCGAAGCTGCCGGCGAACTCCTGCGTCACGTGGCCGGACTGCGGACTGCCGTCTCGCGCGTGACCGTGCATGTCGTAACTGTCGTGGATCCTGGTCAGCACATCGCGCTGGTAGTCGGTGACGGGTCCGACGATTTCGCCGTACATGTTGGAGAAACGGGCGAAGAGTGAGAGGCCGGCAGAGCCAATTGACAGCGCGACCTCCGGGTCGTCGTGGACCACGGTCGGGATGTAGGCGCCGAACGCGATTTCCGGGTCGAGCCCTGCCTCGGCGCGAGCTTCGCGGGCGACCTCCATGCCCCACTTGACGCGGTCGGGGTCGCCGCCAACCGCGAGGCTGACCTGTTCGGCGTGTCGAGCCGCCGCGGCGATCACGCGCGGACCGGTCGCGGCCACATCGACAGGCACTTTGGCATAGGACGGGTTGAGCCATTCGATGCGGCTGGTGTCGGGTGTGTCGGCGAGGCCCAGGACGTGGACGTCGGTCTCGCCGAACTCCACATCGTCGCCGCGCAGGTATCCCTGGAGTTGTTCCAGATAGTGCTCGAACCTGGGCACCGCGTGCGGCGCCAGTCCGAGATGGGCCAGCGCCGAATCCCCGCGTCCGATGCCGAGATGGGCGCGCCCGCCGCTCTCGGCCTGAATCGCGGCGATCGCCGAGGCGGTGACGGCGGGATGCCGGGTGTAGGAGTTGGTTACTCCCGTCCCCAGCTTGAGCCGTGTGGTCGCGTGCGCCGCAACGGTCAACGCGACGTAGCAGTCGCTGGCCCGGTTTTGACTGTCGACGAAGTTGATGCCGTCGAAGCCCAACTCCTCAGCCCGTTGGGCCTGTCTGGCTGAGGTGAACGCAGACGGGTTATCGCTCGAGGCCAGGCCTCGTCCCGATGTCCAGAACTCGACGGGCATAGTGCTCAGCCTTTCAACTGCGGAACGACCTCCTGGGCGAAACGGACGCTCGATTCGGTGTCGGGGTTGGACGGGTCGAGCGGGGAGCCACGGAAGATGAAGCGGTCGATTCCGATCTCGATCAGCTCGCCGAGGCGCTGCACGACGTAGTCGGGCGGACCGAAGACGCCAAAGGAGCGCTCGAACTCGGCCGGGATCACGCCCGCCTGAGCGCTGCCCGGGCGTCCGTGTCCGTGCATGTCGTAGTTGTCGTGGATATCGGTGAGGACTTTGGTCTGCTGTTCCGTCGCCGGTCCGACGATCTCGCCATACATGTTGGAGAAGCGGGCGAAGAGTGAGACCTGCCCGGCTCCGATCTGCATGGCCTGCTCGGGGTCGTCGTGCACGGCGAGGGGGATGTAGGCGGCGAAGGGGATTTCCGGGTCGAGGCCGGCTTCGACGCGGGCTTCGCGGGCGACGTCCATGCCCCAGAGCGTCCGGTCGACATCGGCGCCGACGTTGAAGCTGATTCGGTCGGCGTGACGGGCGGCTGCCTGGATCACGCGCGGTCCGGTTGCGGCGACATCGACCGGGACTTTCGGACCCATGCCGTTCATGTAGCGAATGTTGCTGGATTCCGGCGTATCGGCCAGGCCGAGCGCGTCGACGTCGGTGTCGCCAAACTGGACGTTCTCACCGCGCAGATACGTTTGCAGATCCTGGAGATAGCGCTCGAAGGGATCGACGGCGTGGGGAGCGAGACCGAGGTGGGCCAGCGCGGAGTCGCCGCGGCCGATGCCCACGTGGGCTCGACCCTGGCTCTCCGCCTGGATCGTGGCGATGCAGGAGGCGGTGATCGCTGCATGGCGGGTGTAGGAGTTGGTTACACCGGTACCGAGTTGGATGCGTGAGGTCGCGTGGGCGGCCAAGGCCATGGAGATGTAGCAGTCTGCGGCCAGGTTCTGACTGTCGACCCAGACGATCCCGTCGTAGCCCAGTCGTTCGGCCTCGACGGCCATCTGCACGCCGTCGAAGGCAGGCATGCCGGAGCCGGCGCCTGGGACGGATCTGGTCGGGACGCCAGCGCCCATCGTCCAAAACTCAACTGTCATCGGGCACCTCCATCATTTGGCGGTCTATCCGGGCTGGAGCGAGGGTACCGCCTGTGCCCGAGTTTCAGGTTTTCGACGAATTCTTTTTTCCGCGCCAAGATTGCGGACCAGCGGCGACGATCTCCAGTGTTTTGCGGGGAATCGTGACCGCGAGGGCATTCAGGTTTTTTCAGGTTCGTTCAGGGTGCTTCAGCCGTGCCGGGCGGGCGCGGAACGGTGGAACGACGTCGATGGAGGCTTGCGGAGCGTTCGGATTCGTTCAGATTTGTTCGGCTGTGTTCGTTGCGGTGCGGAACGGGGTTGGGTCCGCGCGGTTGCGTGCGAGGAAGCGCGGGCGTTGTTCGGGGCGGCGTGAGCGGATCATCAGGAGTTGCTTTCAGCATCGCGCGGGTGATGTTGGATGAATGGTAACAGAACATGCGTACGATGGCGATTGGCTGGTGTTGACGCGGCAACAGTTCGGAAGGCGGCCCCCTTCTGCCTGCGGCATCTCCGCCCGCGGAGCGGGGGGAGAGAGGGGATTGAGTCAGCAGTGGGTCGGGGGGCTTAGCCCGTGTTCATTGGCTGCGCATGAGGTCGTCGATAAGCGCCTGTGGATCCTCGATCTCGCGACCGGCGGAGTCGATGGTGACGTCCAGCAGGCGGCCCTGGAACTCGAACGGTGAATCGTAGCGGTCGTCGACCGGGGTCTGGCCGTCGCGTCCGACCTCCAATGGCTCGTTGACGTAGTTGCGATCCTCGAAGTGGAACACGATTCCGCCTCCGGCCGGTTCGTCGTCGATGAACATCTGGATCGAAGCCTGGCCGTCGGCAACGCGAACAACGTCGGCTCGTACGGTGACCGACCCGACCGGGATGGCGGCGTCGGAGATCATGCGGCTGTGTTCGCCAAAGGCGTTGGTCGTGTAACAGAGGCGGTTGTTCTGGATGTAGAGCGCGATGCCGCCGAAGCGGCCGCCGTCGGCGAGGATGACGCCGCCCTGCGCCGTGCTGGCGCGCTCGATCTGAGCCTCGATTCGGTGCGAACTGCCCAGCAGGAACGGTCCCGGGCGGAAGAAATGGGGCAGGACGGCGCCCTGCTGGAAGACCCAGCGGCCAGGACCGGGACGCTGCAGCCGCAACTGGTGACCGCCGGTCAGGTCGTCGAGCGGTAGCACGCCGTAGCGTTCGGCCTCCTGCCACCAGAGGTCGACCATCGTCCGAAGCCGTTCCGGCTCAACCTCAGCCAGGTCGTTCAGTTCGGCGATGTCCTGCTCGAGGTGGTAGAGCTCCCATGGTTCGGCGTCGTAGTCGGCACCGGGTTCGTGGAAGGTGACCGCCTTCCAGCCTTCGTGCCAGATGGCGCGGTTGCCGACCATCTCGAAGTACTGCGTCGTCTTGGGTGAGGGTGCGCCCGCATCCGCGAGCGTGGAGCTGAGCGAGACGCCGTGGATGGGGATCTGCTCGATGCCGTTGATTGAATCCGGCATGTCGACGCCGGCGAGGTCGAGGATCGTCGGGGCCAGGTCGACGACATGGCAGAACTGCCGGCGCGTCTGGCCGCGGGCGGCGATTCCCTTTGGCCAGGAGATTATGAGGGGAGCGCGGATGCCGCCGGAGTGCGTCTGGGCTTTGTAGCGCTTGAACGGCGTGTTGCCGGCCATTGCCCAACCACGCGGGTAGTGATTCATGACCAGCGGGCCTCCCAGATCGTCGAGCCGCGGGGTAATCTCATCGAGCGTGTCGCGGACCGCGTTTCGGCGGCGAGTGTGATCGACGGTGCCGCCGGCTCCGCCCTCGGCTGATGCGCCGTTGTCGGAGATCGCGATCACCAGCGTGTCGTCCAGCTTGCCCAATCGATCCAACTCGTCCAGCAGACGGCCAATCTGGACATCGGCGTGGTCGAGGAATCCGGCGAAGACCTCCTGCATGCGGGCGTAAACGCGTCGCTCGTCGTCTTCGAGGTCGTCCCAGGGACGGACGTTTGGGTTACGCGCAGCGAGCCGCTGATCTTCGGGCAGCAGACCTGATGCGCGCTGACGGGCGAGGATCCGGTCGCGCTCGACATCCCAGCCGTCATCGAAGCGGCCGCGGTACTTGTCGGCATATGCAGGTGGAACGTGATGCGGCGAATGCGCCGCCGCGAAGGCCACGTAGAGGAAGAAGGGAGCGTCGTCGTCGGCGGACGCAAGCTGGCGCAGCCACAAATTTGCGCGGTCGACGATGGCTTCGGAGAGGTGGTAGTCGTCGCCTGATTCGACGGTGGGCGGCGCATCGATTCGTTCATTGCCGAGGAATAGCTCGGGATTCCACTGGCTGGTCTCGCCGAAGAGGAAGCCGTAGTAGCGGTCGAAGCCTCGTTGCAGGGGCCAGTGGTCGTAGGGTCCTGCCGGCGTCTGCATGGTGCTGACGACGAGATGCCACTTGCCCACGCACATGGTGCGGTAACCGCTGGGCTTGAGCATTTCGGCGAGCGTGCCCGCTTCGCGTGCGATGAATCCGGCGGTGTTGGGGAAGCCGTTGTCCATCTCGGTCACGCGTCCGATGCCGACGGCGTGGTGGTTGCGTCCGGTGAGCAGGCAGGCGCGAGTCGGGGAACAGAGCGGTGTGACGTGGAAGTTGGAGTAGCGCAGTCCCTGGGCGGCGATGCGGTCGAGGGCGGGGGTCTCGATGCTGGAGCCGTAGCAGCCAAGCTGCGAGTAGCCGACGTCGTCGAGGACGATCACGACAACGTTGGGGCCCTTGGCACGTGGCTCTTCGTTCCATGCGCGCTCCGAGTCTTGAATGGTGCGGCGGATCTTGCCGCTGAATCCGCGTTCGTGTTCCATCGCTGGCATGGGTCCATCCCTGCTGTTGGCAACGCAGCCCGCGCAGGATAGGACCGAGCTGGTCGGTCAGTGCCGGCGCCCGGTCACGCAGGATGCTGCGCAGCGGCAATCAACGCGCCGGGGATTCGGACTATTGTGGTCTCGCTGGCGGTCAACATGTCCGGCGACCGTCGATCTCAGGGAGCCGCTGATGAGTTGGCAGTCTGAACTGGATGAGATGGAGCGGCGCGCGGTGTTCGCCCGGCAGATGGGCGGAGCGGACAGCGTGGCCTTTCACCATGGCCGGGGCAAGCTCACCGTGCGCGAGCGCATTGATTTGCTGATCGATCCGGGCGAGTTCCAGGAGACCGGCGTGCTGGCCGGCAATCCGCAGTGGGACGGCGATGAACTGACCGGACTGATGCCGGCCAACTCGGTCGTCGGAGTTGCCAGGATCAACGGACGCAAGGTGGCCGTGCAGGGCGACGATTTCACCATCCGCGGCGGCTCGGCCGACGGCATGATCGGGACCAAGGGCGGCTGGGCCCAGCGGCACGCATATATGAACCGGATCCCCTACGTCCGCTTGCTCGACGCCACCGGCGGCAGCGTCAAGCACTTCGAGCAGCTCGGGCGCACGTACGTCGTTGGTCCCGAGGTCGGCGGCGGAACCGGCGTCGACGATCTGCTCTGGTACATGCCGGTTGTCAACGTTGTGCTCGGTTCCGTCGCGGGCGCGCCCGCGGTGATCGCGGCTGACGGACACTTCAATGTGATGGTCAAGGGCACCAGCCAACTCTTTGTCGGCGGACCGCCCGTGGTCAAAGCCAGCCGCGGGCTGGAGATTTCCAAGGAGGAGTTGGGCGGCGAGGATGTCCACGTCTACGGCAACGGGGTGGTGCAGAATCTCGCCGAGACCGAGGAAGACGCGATGCGACAGGCGCGCCGATTCCTCAGCTACATGCCGCAGAACGTCTGGGAAATGCCCCCGCGGACCGAGCCGACCGACGATCCGGAGCGGCGCGAGGAGAAGCTGGTCTCGATCATCCCGCGCAACATCCGGCGCATCTACAACGCCCGCCGGATACTGGACTGGGTGCTGGACAAGGATTCCTTCTTCGAAATCCAGCCGCACTGGGGCAAGTCGCGGATCACCGGACTGGCCCGGGTTGATGGCTATCCGGTTGGCGTGATGATCAACAATCCGCGCGAGAACGGCGGTTCACCGAACAAGGCGACCTCGGAGAAGATCATGCGTATGATCTCGCTCTGCGACACCTTCCACCTGCCGCTGATTTACTTCTGCGACGAGCCTGGCTTCTCGGTCGGACCGGCCGACGAGAACTCAGGAATCATTCGTACCGGCGCACGATTGATGCTGACCAGTCGGCTGTCGCAGATGCCGTACCTGGTGTTCATCACGCGGCAGGCTTATGGGGTGGCGGGCGGGTTGCAGTATCGACGCGGCAACGCGCTCTATCGGCGCTATGCATGGCCGTCGGCGCATTGGGGCTCGATGCACATCGAGGGCGGCGTGACCGCCGCTTATCGGCGTGAGATCCGCGAAGCCGATGATCCTGAGGAGAAGCGCCTCGAGATTGAGGCGCGTCTGAACGAGATTCGATCGCCGCTGCGGACGGCGCACGCCTTTGGCATCGAGGACATGATCGATCCCCGGGACACGCGGCCGTTGATGGTCGAATTCGTGTGCGACGCTCAGTCGTACATCCAGCAGAATCTAGGTCCGACGGCGCGGATTCCGTATCTGCCGTGATGGAGTCAGAACGGCGGGGCCTTGTGTGACTCGACCTCCGCGATGGCGGAATCGTCGTAACCCATCTCTCGCATGAGTTCCGCCGTGTGTTCTCCGAGGTCGGAGAACATGTTCTTTGCGGTGCCTGGCGTGCGGCTCAGTCGGGTCGGGATACCGGCGACCCGGCGACGGCCGACATGGGGAATGTCCTTGTCGACGACGTACCCGTTCACGAGCGCCTGTTCGTCGTCGAGGACTTCTTCGTAGTTGAGGACCCGCTGGGCCATGGCGCCGTCGGGGTGGATGTCGAAGAAGTCTTGCCACTCGTCGCTGGTGTGGGTCTTCATCATCTCGGCCACGAATGGGCGCACGTCTTTGACTTGGTCCATCGCGGTCTGATCTCGGAACGGATCGCGACCCTCGCGGTGATTCCAGCGCGGATCGTCGGCCAGGTCGGGATTGCCGCCGAACTCGCAGAACTCCCGCCAGGTCTCGTCTTCGCGGATGCCCAGGCAGAAGGCGACGCCGTCGGAGGCCTCGTAGATGCCGCTCAGGGCGCAAACGATCGGGTGGAATGCGCCGTCGCGCGTGGGCAGATGACCGGTCGCCGAGGTGTGGTTGATTTCCCAGGCCTGCATCCAGATCATCGCGCCGTACGAGGAAGTCTGGACCTTCTGGCCCAGCCCATCGCGCTGACGCGCGACCAGCGCCGTGAGGATGCCCATAGCTAGCGCCATCGCGCCGCCGGTATCGGCGATGATCGCGCCCGGGATCAACTGTGGGTCGTCAGGAGTGCCGGTTATGCCTGAGATCCCGCTGCGGGCCTGGGAGTACTGATCGCTCATGCGGTTCTCTCGTGCTGGTCCGTCGGGGCCGAAGCCGTTGGCCGTGGCGTAGACCAGGCCGGGATTGCGGGCCGAGAGCCGCTCGTAGCCCATCCCGATCCGTTCCAGTGCCGGCTCTCGGTAGTTGCTGAGGAAGACATCTGCGCTGTCGACCAGCTGGTCGACCAGTTCCAGGCCTATCTCGGTGTGGATATCGACGCAGACCGATCGCTTGCCGTGCGAGGCGCCGATGAACTGCGTGCCGACCGACTCCAATGGCAACTCGTTGTGGTTGCCTCGGTACCAGCGGTTGGCGTCGCCCATCGGCGGCTCGACCTTGATCACGTCGGCGCCCATGTCGGAGAGGTAGCCGCCCGCGGCCGGCCCCTGCACGGCAATCGACAACTCTACGACCCGGATTCCATCGAGTGCTTCCATGGCAATCTCCTTCCGCGACCAGACCAGAGCAATCGCTAGTATGGCAAAGCCCGCTTGACCCTCGGAGGCTCGCTGCGGCGAGACAGGTGATGCATATGACGCTACCCCTGAACGGGATACGAGCCCTCGATCTGTCCGATCATCGAGCGGCGCTCGGCAGCCGAATGCTGGCCGACCTCGGCGCCGACGTGACGATGGTCGAGCCGCCCGGCGGGAGTTCGATTCGGCATCTGGCGCCATTCGTGGACGACGAGCCGTCCCCCGACGGTAGCTATCAGCACCTCTACTTCAACGTCAACAAGCGATCGGTTGTGCTCGACTGGCGAAACGAAGAGGGTATGGAGCGGTTGCTGCGACTGGTTCGGTCGGCCGACATCCTGATCGAGTCGAACCAGCCAGGCGAACTGCCGGTGGGGGACATACGAGCAGCCAATCCGCATCTGATCGTCGTATCGGCGACGCCATACGGACAGCGGGGACAAAGGTCCGGCTGGCGCGCCACGGACCTGACCGCGACGGCGGCAGGCGGATTACTGCAGATCACCGGAGAACGCACAGACCCGCCGGTCCACGGAGCGGCGTTTCCCGCGCATACGATGACGGGCCTGACGATCGCGTCCTCGGCAATGACGGCGCTGCACGGACGCGACCGCACGCCCGGCCAGCCCGGTTGCCAGATCGACATTTCGATGCAGGAGGCGACCTCCTTCCAGACCGTGCAGACCTCGAATCCGAACGTCTGGCGCTGGCGCGGCGAGGCGCCGTATCGACCGGCGTTGTCACAGGTGATCCGCTGCGCCGACGATCGCTGGATGGCCTGCAACATCTCGCCGAACAAGCTGCCCGAGTTCATTGCGATGCTGGACGAGGCCGGTGTCGAGCACGAACTGGACCCCGAGAACTGGGAAGTGATTCATCGCGGCGACCGCGCAGCCTGGCAGTACCTGGAGAATCCGCTCCAGGATCTGGCCAAGGAGTTGGCCGCCGTTTGGCCCAGGCAGAAGCTGCTCGATCGGCTCTGGGCCTGTGGGACGCCGGCGATGCCGACGCTGCGCTTCAGCGAGTTCGCTGAATCGGAGCACTACCAGACGGCTGGGCAGTTCAGCAATGTCGACACTCCGGCGGTGCGCAGATCGCTGAGCTACTCGCGCAGTCCGCTCGATCCAGTGCAGTCGCCACTGCGAATGCGTCCGGCGCCGAGATTGGGAGAGCATACCGATTCTGCGTTCTCTGCGAGTGCGAATGGAGCTGTTGCCACTGATGGGATGTCCCACCCCTTCCCGGATATGCCGCTTGCCGGCATCCGCGTACTCGATCTGACCTGGGTCGCGGCTGGTCCGCTGACGACACGGTTGATGGCCAACTTCGGCGCCGAAGTGATCAAAGTCGAGTCCAGCGGCGAGCGGATGGATCCGCTACGCGTACAGCCGATCAAGGGCGAGTTTCACTTCGATCTGCCTGACCTGTACAACGAGGTCAACACTGGCAAGAAGTCGGTCACAATCGATCTCGCGAACGAACACGGCAAGGAACTGCTGCGCGAACTTGTGGCCCACTGCGACGTGCTGGTCAACAATTACTCCGGCGGCTCATTGGCGCGGATGGGCTTCCGCTGGGAGGAACTACGCGAGATCAATCCCGGGCTCATCCTGGTTCATCTGCCGGGAGTCGGCGGGGACAGTCCGTGGCGTCCGCTGCGCACGCTGGGCAATCTGCTCAAGGCGGCGTCGGGGATGAATTTTCAGATGGGCTATCCCGATCAGCCGCCGCGTGGCATGGGTGTCGCCTATCCCGACTTCACCTCCCCACATGTTGGCGTGACCGCGATATTGTCGGCACTGCGCGCCCGCGAGGAGTCGGGCGAAGGCCGTGAGATTGAACTGAGCCAACTCAGTGCGACGGTCGCGTTGCTCGGCGCTCAATGGATGGAATTCGATCAGGTCGGCGAGGATCTCCCGCGAATCGGTAACCGCGACCCCAACATGTGCCCGCACGGCGTCTTTCCCTCAGAAGGCGACGACCAATGGGTCGCCATCGCGCTCGAGTCTGACGACCAGTGGCCGGACTTTGCGCGGGCAATCGGTCGAGCCGATTGGGCGGAGCAGTCTGACCTGCAATCGTTGGCGGGCCGCAAAGCCTGTGAGGCAGAGCTTGAAGCAGCGATTGCGGACTGGACCAGCGGACTCACCAAGTGGCATGCTGCCGAACAGCTTCAGGCAGCGGGCATCGCGGCGAATGCCGTCGAGGACCTGCGCGACATGATGGATGTCGACGAGCACTTCCGCGATCACTATCAGCGGGTCGAACAGCCGTCGCACCCCGGGTTCGGCATCTGGATCGATTCCGCGCCGTGGGAGTTCACGCACCTGGAACAGCGGATTCTCGAACGTTCGCCGATGCTGGGCGAGCACAACGAAGAAGTGCTCGGCGGCTTGCTGGGCAAGAGTTCGGACGAGATGGCCGAGTTGATCGCCGCCGGCGTCGTCGGCTGAATCCGTGCGAGAAGGATTGAAGAACGGATATGCCTAAGTACGTCATGTTGCCGCCGATCGACGACGATATCCGCGATTGGGCGCAGCGGATGAGGGAAGAGATTCCCGGCCTCGACGTGGTCATCGTTGATGATGAGGCCAACGCTGCGCAGGAGTTGATCGACGCCGACGGGGCGTATGGCTGGGTTCCACCCGAGGTGCTGCCCAACGTTGAGCGTCTGCGTCTGCTGCAGAATCCGATGGCGGGACCGCCGGTGGGCTGGTACTACGCGGAGTTGGCCGAGCATTCGGTCGTGGTCAGCAACCCGCGCGGGATCTACTCGGACCACATCGCGCAGCACATCATGATGTACATGCTCGCGCTGGCACGTGGTCTGCCGTACTACGCGGCGGCGCAGGCTGAAGGGCGCTGGGACACCAGCGCGCGGCGGCGCGGATACGTGGAGCTGAGTGAAGCGACGGTGCTGATCAACGGGATCGGCGGGATCGGGGCAGAGGCTGCGCGATTGTGCGCTGCGTTTGGTTGCCGCGTGATCGGCGTCGATCCGAGCCCGTACGGTGACTTCGACGGCGAGATTGTGGCGCCGTCGCAGTTGGATGCTCGGCTGCCGGAGGCGGACTTCATCGTCACGACTGTTCCGCACACGCCCGAGACCGAGTTCATGTGGAACGCCGAGCGGTTCGCACTAATGAAGAGCTCGGCGTACTTCATCAACATCGGTCGCGGGATGACATGCAAGTTGGACGATCTCGTCGCGGCGCTTGACAGCGGCGCGATCGCCGGCGCAGGGCTTGATGTGTACGAGATTGAACCACTACCCGAGGGTCATCCGCTCTGGCAGGCGGAGAACGTCATCCTGACGCCGCACATTGCCGTCGCCGACGCGGAGAACATCCCGGAGCGGCGATTCGAGCTGATCCTGGAGAATGCGCGCCGACTCGTTGAGGGTCGCGAATTCGTTAACGTCGTCGACAAGGAGAAGTGGTACTGACGCCACCTGGATGGAGTTGATTGGATTCGAGGACCGTCATGAAGATCGTGGAGATGTACGGCGATTCGCGGGTCGGGGTGATCGAGGTGCGCGAACCTGAGCCGCGCGACAATTGGGTTGTGGTCAAGGTGATCGCCAGCACAATCTGCGGTACCGAGGCGCGGACGTATCAGTACGGTGGCTCGACATTTGACTCCTCTTACACCAATTCCGGACATGAGGCGGCCGGGATCGTCGTAGAGACCGGTCCAACCGCCCGGATCGCGGAGGGCACGCGCGTCGCCGTCATGGCGCACATGGGCGAGCAGTGCGGTCAGTGCTGGTTCTGTCACCAGGGCCTCTGGCTGCTCTGCACGGACATCGCCGACGGTGGCGCCGAGTACGACGGCACGCACGCGCAGTACATTGTGCGACCGGACAGCCACTGCATCCCGATGCCCGACGACGTGCCTTTCGAGATCGGCTCGATCCTGGTCGACGCGGTCGGCACCCCGTATCGCGCGATTCGCCGTCTGGGCGTGAATGGATTCGACACGGTGCTGATCACCGGACTGGGTCCGCTGGGCGCATCGGCGGCGATCATCTGCGAGCGGCTCGGCGCGCGAGTGATCGCCAGTGAGCCGGCCGAGTTCCGGCGCAGCATGGCTCGTGAATATGGCGTCGATGCGGCAATCGATCCCGTCTCGGAAGACGCACTCGACCGGGTCATGGCGCTGACCGACGGGCGCGGGCCGGATGTCGCGCTCGACTTCACCGGTTATACGGAACCGCAGATGCTCTGCGTCGACTCGGTCAAGGTCGGCGGCCGCGTCGGTTTCATCGGGCTCAAGTTCGATGAAACGCCGGATGGTCCCGTCCCCCGGCCGACGCCGATCACGGTGGCCGGTCACCTGCTGCCGAAGGAGCTCACTCTGATTGGCAGCTGGAGCGTGGCGCCGCACGAGATGCTGGAGCTGTTCGAGCTGGTCCAGCAGGGCCTGCCGGTCGAGCAACTGATCACGCACCGCTTCAGCATCGACCAGGCCCAGGAGGCCTACGAGACGGCGTTCAATCAGCGCGGTTGCAAGGTGATCATCGATCCGTGGGCCTAGCGGATCACTTCGTCGACGAGTAGCTGTGTGAACTCATCCTGGCTCAGGCCGAGCTCCTGTCGGTAGACCTGCTCGTTGTGCTCGCCGAAGAATGGGGCTCGTCGGATGGGCAGGCGTTGGCCGTTCCAGAGGAAGGGTTGGTTCTGGGCCATGAAGCGGATCCCGACCGGGTGATCGAACTCGTGGAAGAAGCCTTTCATGGAGGGATCGGTTTCGACCAGGTCCTCGATGTCCTCGTTGGGTCCAGCGGGGACGCCGGCTGCTTCGAATGCGGCGGTCGCCTTCCAGACATCCTGAGCACAGGTCCAATTGGTGATGGCCGTCTCGATTTCGTCCTCGGCGGCGCGGCGCCCGGCAAGGGTGCGCAGATCCTCGCGGGCGGCGAGGTCTTCACGACCGATGACGAGGCAGATTTCTAGCCAATCGACGGTGTCGCGTGCGCTGAGCGCCAGCCAGTGATCGTCGCCGGCGCAGCGGAACAGCCCGTGCGGCGCCATTTCGAGCGAGCGATTGCCTCGGCGCTCGGACAGCTTGCCGTTGGCAAGCTGCTCTATCAGTTCGGTGTCGAGTAGGTGGATGCCGGCCTCGTATTGGGGAATCTCGATCTCCTGGCCGACGCCGGTGCGGTCGCGCTGGATCAACGCAGAGAGGATTGCCGTCGCGGCCAGCGGTCCGAGGGTGAAGTCGGTGTGCAGCAGCACGCCAGTCGGCTTTCGATCGGCGGCGCCGGTGTGACCGGCGAGACCGCAGAGGGCCACGACGCTGTTGCCGATCCCTTTCCACGACGCCTTCGGTCCCCAGGTGCCCATCACGGGCAGGCTGCAGACCACGATGCGCGGATTGATCTTCTTGAGATCGTCGAAGCCCAGACCGAGGCGCTTCATCACACCGCCGGTGAAGTTGTCGGTGACCACGTCGGCCTGGCGGATCAGGTCGTAGGCGACCCGCAGCCCGTCGGGCGCGCCGAGGTTGAGGTTGATGCTGCGTTTGTCGGTGTTGCAGTCCTGGAAGAAGGCGCCGGTCTCGATGGTGGGCGGATCGTAGGCGGGCAATGCGACGCGAAGGGTGTCGATTCGGGCGTCGGACTCGATCTTGATCACGTCGGCGCCCAGATTGGCCAACAGTTCGGTGGTCAGTGGTCCGGCGGCCTGCCAGCAGAAGTCGACGACTCGGATGCCCCTAAGGGGGAGATCGTTTCGGTCGATTCGCACTCCGCGGGGCTCAGTCAGCCGCGCTCTGCGTTCGGCATCTCCCCGCGCGGATCGGGGGGAGACAGCGACCCGAGACTCGGACCGGTGATTCGGTCCGGAAACCAGACCGTTGGCGACTATCCGATCGTAGGCAGGCGCGTCAACACCAAGCAGCTCGGCGAGCACATCCGCCGAGTGCGCCCCGAGCATGGGAGCGGGGCGGCCCACCGGCTCATATCCCGTGGAATGTATCGGCAATCGGGGCAAGTCAATGTCTCGATCGAACTGGGGATGGTCGACCGCGAGGAACGCGCCTCGTTCGTGGAGGTGGGGGTCCTGGACGATGTCCAATGCGGAGTTGACCGGCACGGCGAGGAAGCCTCGCGACTGGCCCTCATGGCACAGTTCTTCGCGGTCCAGGGAGGCGCAGGCGCGCTGGAAGGCGCGATGACCCTCGCTGCCCCATTCCTGGATGTAGATGTCACCGGGGTACTCGGCCCCAATGAGACCGTCGTAGCCGGAGCGCTCGTAGAGCCACTGTGCGAAGGCGGCCCAGCGCTCGTGGGTGTTCGGTGTGATGCCGAAGGTCAGCCATTTGCCGTCCCTGGCCTGGACGAGGGAGGAGATGTTGCCGCCGGGGCGAAACGCCTTCTCGCCGAGCTGCCGCCACATGTTCTCGTTTGCGAAGTGGATCGTGGTCGAGAGAATTGCCTCCTGCAGCGAGATGTAAGCGTGGCTGGCTCGGACGCCGTTGCGGCGGTCGTAGAGCATCGCCGCGGCGGTCGCGGCGGCGACCTGGCTGGCCTGTTTGTAGGCGAGCTTGCCGGCGGGATAGTCGGGCGCGACGTCGGGGAATCCTAGGCCCTGCATGAGTCCGCCGGCGGCGACGCCGACGATGTCCGAGGCAGGCAGCGCTTCGCCTCCGCGTCGGGCGACGACATCGATCACGCCCAAGTGCGGATGGACGCGCTGCAGTCGTTCGCGGTTGAAGAATCGGCGGGCCTTGATCGACTTGTCCAGCGGGGCCAGCACGATGTCGGCTCGGGCGAGCAGGCGATCGATCAGGTCCCAGGCGCCGGGGGCGTCGAAGTTGAGTGCGAGGCTGCGCTTGCCGGCGTTGTAGAGCAGATGCCGCAAGCCGCTCTCGACGTTTGATCTGTCGTCCAGATGCCGCCCATTGATTCGCAGGGCGTCGCCGGATGCGGACTCGACCCGGACCACGTCGGCGCCGAAGTCGGAGAGCCAGCGCGCGCCCAGGCAGAGGCACTCGTCGCTCAGATCGATGACGACCGAACCGGCGAGCGGGAGATCTGAGACGGCCATCAGTCCAGATTCGGATCGTAGGGGTGTTGGCGATACAGGTCGCTCATGCGGTGCGTGATGAGCTGCATGCGCAGATCGTCGTCGAGATGCGGCCAGAGCGAGCGGTTGATCGATTCCTTGACCACGCCGAGGTATCCGTGGCGCTCGCTGCCCATTGTGGCGAGGCGGTTGGCCAGCTCCTCGACTTCCTCGCGCAGCTTGCCCGGCTCGGCCACTTTCGTGACCAGACCGAGTTCAGCGGCTTCCGTGCCGGAGATGAACTGGTCGTCGAGGATCAGCCGCGTCGCCTGTTTGAGTCCGACGTACTTGGGCAAGAACGCGGTCGCGGGTATGACGAAGCGGAGCCTCGCGTCGGGATCGGCGATGGCGTAGTCGGAGGCGAGCATCAGGTCGAAGCCTGAACCCATGCAGTAGCCCTGCACCTGGGCGATCACCATCTGGGGAATCCGCCGGAGCAGGGATTGCAGGCGGAAGTACGGATGGCGCTCGAGATTGAACGCGGCGATATGGGGGGCGTGATACGGGTTCTTCCATGGGTAGTCAGGAATGCTGCCGTCGCCGCCCTCGCTGACGTCGTCGCCGGAGCAGAAGGAACGGCCTTCGCCGGCGAGGACCAGGACCTGGACTGACGGGTCGCGGCCGACGCGGTTGACGATGTCGACCATGGCGTCTCCGACTTCGGTGTTGATGGCGTTGTGTCGTTCGGGACGGTTGATGGTCAGCCGGGTGACGGGACCGTCCTGGACGATGAGTTCGCTGTGCTCTGCGGGCATGTTTCTTCTCCAGTACCTGGCCTGAAGGCTAGATCACCAGATGAAGCCTCGCTGGTACCTTCGCGCTAATCGACTCGCACATGAATTGAGGTGACCACATGGCCGAGCGACTGAACAAGGTGATTGAGCTGATCGAGTCGGGCAAACCCGCCTTCGGACCGTTCCTGCCCGCTGGGTCGATTCCCGACGCAACGTGGATTGGCTCGTCCAGCTACGACTTCGTCGTGTATGAGCTCGAGCACAACGCGTTCAACCTCAGCGACCTCAGCCTCTCGCTGCAGTACATGCTCAATCGGCGTCAGATCCTCGAGTCCGGTTCGCTGGCTCCCGCTGTGACGCCGATGGTTCGCATCCCGGTCAACGGACGCGAACAGAGCCAGTGGATCGTCAAGCAGGTGCTCGACATCGGCGTGTACGGGATCGTGTTCCCGATGATCAACACGCCCGACGACGCCGTCGCGGCGCTGCAGGCAGCGCGCTACATCCAGGCAGACGGCGCACCTGACCAGGAGCCGGTTGGGCGGCGCGGCCATGCGCCCGGCAATGCGCTGCGTTACTGGGGACTCGACCAACCGGACTACTTCGACCGAGCCGATGTCTGGCCGCTCGATCCGAACGGAGAAATCCTGCCCATCCTCCAGTGCGAGACGATCGAGGGCGTCAACAACCTGCCGGCGATTCTCGATGCTGTGCCGAGCCCGGGCCTGATCCTGATCAGCGAGAGCGATCTCTCCGTCTCGCTCGGCCAAAAGGGCGCGCCCGGACCGATCGTCGACGAAGCCGTCCAGCGAGCCCGCGCCGTTTGCCAGGAGCGAGGCGTGCCGTATGGCTCGCCGCAGGTCGATATGTCCAACGTTGAACAACGGATCAACGAGGGCTTCTCGTTCCTGATGCCGGGAGCGGCGCGGGTGTCGGAAGCGCTCAATCGGGGTCGGGAGTTGGCTGGTCGGTAGGAACTGCGCGGCGAGGGCGACCACAAGGTTCGCCCCCACAAAGTTCGTCGTAGCTGCCTTTCCTCCAGAACCCAGCGCATTTCCTGCTGCGACAGCCTGACAAACACTGCGTCTGCTTCGCAAATTGTGTAGCTTGTGATACGGAGCGCCACGCGGTGAGTGGGGCTTCGTTCTGGTAGGGAATCTGAGGCAACACATGTCGGAAACGCAAGAGATCGCCCAGATGGCGCACCTGATGCGCCGGGCAGGGTTTGGCGCGTCGCGAGACGAACTCGAGCGGCTCGTCGAGCAGGGCTATGAGGAAACGGTTGAACAATTGGTCGACCCGCCGGCGGACATACCGCGCGCGGATCTGCACCTGCTGTTCCGCTACATGCCGTCGCTGGAGACCGGCGGTCCGGTGACCGTTCCCGGAGCGGCCAACTGGCTGTACCACCTGGTCAACACGCAGCGCCCGCTGGAAGAGAAGATGGCGCTGTTCTGGCACGGCATCTTCGCTGTCGGCAACTCGAAGGTCGACAACGACAATCATCTGACCGCGATGGTCGACATGTTCCGCGATCACGGAACGGGCAACTATCGCGACCTGCTGATCATGCTGGCCCAGAGCCCGGCGATGATTTACTGGCTCGACAACCACGAGAACCACAAGCGCTCGCCGAACGAGAATTGGGGTCGCGAGTTGCTGGAGCTGTTCTCGATGGGCGTCGGCAACTACACCGAGAAGGACGTCTTCGAGTGCGCCCGCGCGTTCACCGGCTGGACGCTGGGCCCGAAGATCCCGCGGGTGCCCAACCACCGCTTCTTCTTCCAGTTCGAGTTCCGCCCCGAGGAGCATGACTACGGCCAGAAGGAGTTCCTCGGCCGCACGGGCAACTTCGACGGGCTCGACATCATCGACATCATCCTTGAGGAAGAAGCCTGCCCGCGCTTCATCGCGCGCCACCTCTACACGTTCTTCGTCGCGGACGAGCCGCAGGTCCCGGCCTGGGACATCGAGCCGCCCAAGGACCCCGAAGCGATCGACTACCTGGCCGGCGTGTTCAAGGACTCGAACTTCGAGATCAAGCCGGTGCTGCGGGCGCTGTTCAACTCCGACTTCTTCAAGGAGGCGACGTTCCAGAAGGTCAAGAGTCCGGTCGAGACCGTCGTCTCGACGCTGCGCCTGACTGAGGACATGTTCGGTCCGCAGCCTGCCCTGATCGAGCTTGGTCAGGAATCGGCGCACATGGGCCAGAGCCTGCACAATCCGCCCTCGGTCGAGGGCTGGTCAACGGGCCCCAACTGGATCAACTCCGGCGCGGTCGTTGGACGGATCAACTTCGTCGCCGACCGGGTGAGCAACACCGAGCTGCCGGGCGTGCAGAAGATTTGCCAGCGCGTCGCCGCATCCAACGGCACCAACATGAGGCCGGACGAGATGGTCGACCAGTGTCTCGACCTGTTCGGTCCGCTCGACGTGGGCGAGGCCACGCGGCTGGAGCTGATCGAGCATGCGTCAGAGGGCGGCGACCTCTCGTGGAGCGACGACTACGACGGCTCCTCCGAGCGGGTGGGCGAGATGCTGGCGCTGATCGCGGCCACGACGGAGTATCAGTTCGGCTAGGAAACGACCTGCCAACACACCGGAGCAGTACAGAGAGACCCCAGCCATGACCACCGCGACCAAGAGCAAAGACCCGGTTGTCGTCATCATCCAGTTGACCGGCGGCAACGACTACATGAACAGCGTGGTGCCCTACGCCGACGGGTACTACAACGACGCCCGCAACGGCGACCTGTGCATCGGCGAGGACCAGGTTTTGAAGATCGACGACCATTTCGGCCTGCACCCGACGATGGCGCCGCTGAAGGAACTGTACGACCAGGGCGAGATGGCCCTGATTCACGGCGTGGGCTATCCCAACTCGCCGCGTTCGCACTTCCGATCGATGGACATCTGGCACACGTGCGAGCCCAACAAGGTTGGCACCGAGGGCTGGGTGGGCCGCGCGATCCGCGACCTCGACCCAACTGGCGAGAACCCCGTCACCGGCGTCCACATTGGCCAGGGGCTACCCCGCGCGCTGGTCGTCCCCGGCGTGACGGTGGCTTCGGTCGCCGACCTGTCGACGTACGGTCTGCTGACCGGCATCGAGCAGCAGCGGCAGCGCGAGAAGATGCTCGAGCGCTTCGTCAACATGTACGGCCGCGCGATCGGCACCGGCTACGTGCAGGAGTACCTGGGCCGGACCGGGCTTGACGCACTCAAGGGGGCCGACATCCTCAAGGAGGGTTTGGGCCGCTACGAAACGACGGTCGAGTGGGGCACCGAGCAGATTTCGCGCAGCCTCAAGGACATGGCTACGATCCACTGCGCTGACCTCGGCACGCGCGTGTTCTACACACAGCTGATCGGCTTCGACACGCACGCGAACCAGAAGCCGGTCTTCGAGAAGCTGTGGACCGACCTCTCGCGGGCGATCTCGGACTTCTGGGACGATGTCAAGGCGCACGACCGGGACGACAACGTGATCATGTTCCTGTTCACCGAGTTCGGCCGCCGAGTGCGCGACAACGGATCGGGCTCCGACCACGGCGCGGGCGGTGGCTGCTTCGTCATCGGTCCGAACGCGGTGGGCGGCATGCACGGGGAGTTCCCGAGCATCAACCCGAAGGACCTCGAGCAGGGCGACCTGGTTCCCA
Organism: Dehalococcoidia bacterium; assembly: GCA_965208665.1. Taxonomy (GTDB): domain Bacteria; phylum Chloroflexota; class Dehalococcoidia; order Bin125; family Bin125; genus Bin125. The sequence continues at coordinate 717,937 of CBDBPH010000001.1, read as the reverse complement.
ACCACGATTTCCGAGGTGTCTACTCGACGCTGCTGGAGGACTGGATGGGTCTGGACGCGAAACCGATCGTCGACGGTGAGTTCGAGAAGCTGCGCTTCGTCGAGCCGCTGATGGCGACTGCGTAGGACCGGGAGGGCCCTTACCCTAGCCCTCTCCGTCGGGGAGCGGGAACGCCGGAAGGCTGAGATCTCCTCTCCCAAGGGGAGAGGAGACGGGTGAGGGCCAGCCACAAGAACGGCAAAGAGGAACCGTCATGCTGACCACGACCGTCGCCGGACGCACCTGGCATTTTGACCACTCGATCGGGCACTTCGTCGGCCCGCAGGGCTATACGTATCCGACTCCGATTGCCATGACACCTGCCGGCACCATGTACGTCGCCGACATCGGTCTGGCGGAGTACGGCGGGGGCGGACTCGGTTCGAAGATTTACAAGCACCGGATCGAGGATGAGTTCCTCGGAGAGATGGGCGCGGGTGACATTAGGTGGCCCGAAGGCCTCGCGCTCGCTCGCGACGGCTCAGTTTGGTGCGCCGACGCGTTCCACCACCGCATCTTCGGTTACGACGCCGAAGGCTCGCCAATCGGCGAGTGGGGAGAGTTCGGCGACGGCGACGGACAGTTCAACCGTCCGTCCGGGATCGAATTCGACGCCGACGACAACCTGTACGTCGTCGACAGCCTCAATCACCGCGTGCAGAAGTTCACCAGGGACGGCGAGTTCCTCGGCGCCTGGGGCACGCAGGGCTCGGCCGAGGGTCAGCTGAATCATCCCTGGGGCATGGCGATCGACAACGAGGGCGCGCTGTTCATCGCCGATTGGGGCAACGACCGGGTGCAGAAGTTCGCGCCCGACGGCGAGTTCCTGGTCCGCTTCGGATCGCAGTACGAGGACATGGATGACGGCGGCAGCCTCAAGCGACCCGCCGACGTCGCGGTCGACAGCGTCGGCGACGTGTACGTCTGCGATTGGGGCAATCGCCGAGTCCAGATCTACTACCCCGACGGCGACATCATTTGCAGCCTGCAGGGCGACGCTCACGAGTTCTCCAGTGCGGCACAGAAGGTCATGGAAGTCAACATGGAGTACGCGCAGGCCTTCCGCCGCGTCAATCCGGTTGAGTTGATCAAGTTCGGCATCTTCGATCGTCCGCGAGGGATCGCGATTGACGGCCAGGACCGAATCGCGATCAGCGACGGCGGCCGCGGCCGGGTGCAGGTCTATCACAAGGATCACGACTACCTGGTCCCGCAGTTCAACGCTTAGTTGTTGATCAGGTGACGCTCCGCATCGGCCTGCTCGGGGCGGCCTACATCGCTCCGCGCGGAATCGTCAAGCCCGTACAGGTCTTCGACAACGTCGAAATCGTCAGCATGGCCGCTCGCGACCGCGAGCGCGCCGAGGTCTTCGCCGCCCGAGCGGGCATCGCCACCGTCCACGACTCCTACGACCAGGTCGTCACCGACCCCAATGTCGACGCGGTCTACAACCCGCTGGCGATCAGTGGACACCATGAGTGGACGATCAAAGCCCTGAACGCCGGCAAGCACGTCCTCTGCGAAAAGCCCTTCGCGATGAACGAGGCCGAAGCGCGGGAAATGGCGGACTGTGCCCGTGAGAACGGCCTCGCCTGTGCCGAGGCGTTTCATTACTACTACCATCCGGTGTCGGGACGGATGAGAGAGATCGTGCAGAGCGGCATCCTCGGCGACATACGTTTCGCGGACGCTCACTTCCAGAACATCGTCGAAGAAACGCCAAACGAGATCCGATATCGGATCGAACTGGGCGGCGGATCGACGATGGATCTCGGCTGTTATCCGCTGCACTTCCTCCGTCACACGTTCGGCGCGGAGCCTGAGATCGTCTCGGCCACGGCCGGCACCGTGCATGAGCACATCGACATCGAGATGGAAGCCGAGCTGCTCTTTCCCCGCGGCGTTCCCGCCCGCATCTGGTCAAGGATGAACCCAGCCGCTGGTTGGTCATCCGTTGTCAACGTGTACGGCGACCGCGGCCGGCTGAAAGTTGTCAATCCGCTCGTGCCGCAGCGCGAACCTCATGTCATCGAGCTGGTGACGTCGTGGGGAACACGACGCGAGACGCTGACCAAGCGACCCACGTTCGAGTTTCAGCTCCAGGCGTTCATCGATGCCATTGAAGGCGCCAGGCCAATGCCGACCGATGCTGAGGACGGCGTTGTCAGCATGCGCGTGATCGATAACGTCTACCGAGCCGCCGGAATGAAGCCGCGCGGTCAGATCTAGACTCCACTTACCATGGGCGACCGGATCCGGGCCATTGACTCGCTGATCAACTCGAACTTCCTCGATCCCTCCGGTGACAGCGCCCTGAGCTACCTGTTCAAGGACATCGAGGTCCGAGGTTCAATCGAAACGCCGGAACAACTCCTCGAAGTGCTGGATCAGTCCGACATCGGCGCGGGCGTGGTCTCGATCATGCAGCCCGAGCACGCCGAGTGGGTCGGCGACGCGCACCGGCAGTTTCCCGACAAGATCCTGCCGGCGATGATTGTCAATCCGCTCAATGGCTACGACGAAGTCCGCAAGGTGGTCGACTATTACGAGCGCTATGGCGTCCGCTGCCTGCGGATCCCGCCATTCCGCTACGAGCTGCCGCCGACCGATCGCGTCTACTGGCCCTTCTATGTCAAGGCATTGGAGCTGGACATTGCGGTCTCGATGAATGCCGGCATGCCCGGTCCGCGGCGTCCGGGGTGGGTGCAGAATCCGCTCTACTACGACGAGGTCGCCTATCACTTCCCGGAGTTGCGGTTGATCATGACGCACTGCGGTCAGCCGTGGATCGAGGAAGCGATTTCGACGATCGCGCACTGGGACCATGTGTACATGTCCTGCACGTCGGTCGCGCCCAAGTATTGGGCGCCGAGCTTTATCCAGTTCATCAACACACGGGGTCGGAGGAAGATGATGTTCGGCACGGAGTATCCAACGATCCCGTGGCCGAGGGCGCGTGACGAGATCGAAGCGCTACGGCTTCGAGAGACGGTGGTGGAGGATTTCTTCGTCGAGAACGCGCGACGTGCTTACCAGTGGAACGCCGGGCCAGACTGACCTGATCCCTACTCCGGCCAGTGGGCGTTCATGACCTGGACCCAGGTGTGGCGGGTGAGGGCGTGGCGCTCGCGGACGCTGTCCTGGAACAGCTTGAGGAGTTCCGGCGAGACGCCGGAGTCGGGCGCCTGTGGGGTGCGAGTTGCGTGCCAGTTTCCAACGCTGTGGTAGCCGGCCAGGTTTGTGACTTCCATATCGTCGCTCAGCACTGCGTCGTAGAAATTGCCCAGCACTCGATGGCCCATGGCGTCCATTGCCGGCCAAACGCCGAACTCGGTGAGGTGGGCGAAGCGCTCCCAGGTGTCGGGGTCGATGGTCCAGCGGCGCAACCCGTAGACGGCGCGCCGATCGGAGTCGGGGGTTACTGCCAGGGGGCGGCCCGAGTACGGGATTTTGGGCCTGGCGGTCTCCTTGACGATCATGTCTCGACGCGCGCTGCGGTACGCGTCGTTGCCGATTCCGACGAGGATTTCCTGGCCCTGCCGCCAGTCGTCCCAACTCGGACAGCCGATGAATGTATGCACCTCTTCCGGAGTGCCGCCGATTGCGGGATTCAGCAAACACAGCGGTCGGAACCCGGCATCTTGCAGTCGTGGCCAGGTCTCTTGCAGAAACAGGTCGCGGTACTCCGGGAACCGTTTCGGCTCGACCATCGTCACGCGGTGTTCGTACAGTTCCATGTCCCGGCCTCTCCGGTTGGCTGACGGCGATTTTCGTGCAGGGTAGGCTCAGCGACAGGGAGTGGGGATGACGGAATCCTGTGACATCGTCGTCATCGGCGGCGGGCCGGGCGGGTCGGCGTGCGCGACGCTGTTGGCCGACCAGGGTTACCAAGTCGTGCTGCTGGAGCGGGCCCGATTTCCACGGGAGCACGTCGGAGAGTCACTGTTGCCGGCCAGCATTCCGGTGCTGGAGCAGATTGGCGTGATGCCCGCCATCGAGGCGGCAGGATTTGTCGTCAAGCGCGGGGCAACGCTGGTCTGGGGCAAGGATCCCGAGCCCTGGAGTTGGTACTTCGCCGACGATCCCGGCCAACGCCCGACCTCCTTCCAGGTCGTCCGTTCCGTGTTCGATCACATCCTGCTCAAGAACGCCGCCGAGCACGGCGTCAACGTCCGCGAAGAGCACCAGGTGCTCGACATTGAACTCGACGGCGAACGCGTCACCGGCGTCAAGTACATGGCGCAAGGTGAAGCGGGCCAGATGAAGTGCCGGTTCCTCGTCGACGCCAGCGGGCAAGCCGCGCTGCTCAGCCGCAAGCTGAACCTGCATCAGTGGGACGAGTACTTCAAGAACCTCGCCGTCTACGGCTACTACGAGAATGCCGCGCATCTCGATCCACCCAACAACGGCAACATCTTCATCGAGTCCTACGAGCATGGCTGGCTCTGGAAAATCCCGCTGCACACCGGCGTCACCAGCGTCGGCGCGGTCGTCGACAAGGAGATCGGACAGCAAGGGCTGCGCGAGCTCGGCGCCAGAGGATTCCTCGAAGCCCAGGTCGAACTGGCTCCCCACACCAGAGAGCTGCTCCGCGAGGCGACCCTCGTCAACGATCCCGATGTCGAGCGCGACTGGTCCTACACCTCAACCCAATTCGCCGGCGACGGTTACGTGCTGGTCGGCGACGCCGCCTGCTTCGTCGATCCGCTCTTCTCCTCCGGCGTGCATCTCGCCCTGGGCAGCGCGTCTTTGGCCGCCAACTACGTGCAGTCGGCATTGAAGGAACCGAAGACCAGAGAACAGGCCGCGCAGCTGTACGAATCGCTGTACCGCAAGCAGTACGACTACTTCCATCTCACCGCCCAACTCTTCTACGGGACCAATCGCAGCGCCGACTCCTACTTCTGGGAAGCGCGACGGATCCTCGGCGATGGCGACACGACGCCGCGCGAGGCGTTCGTGCGCGTCGTCAGCGGACAGCCGCCGACCGGTTATGAACGCGCCGTCATCGAACATGGCGAACTGCCGCCGGAGATCGAGTCGGAGGTACGCCGGCGAGACGACCGCGCCGAGCGCCGACGCCGTGCGACCGAAGCCATCACCGCCGAGGCCGGCGCCTTGCTGCGCGCGGTTCCATCTGTGCCCGCTCACGTCAGGCTGGAGCAACGCCGCGCCCTCGCCGGCGCCAACTTCCAGCAGGCGTTCCAGCTCGTGGTCAGTTCGGGCGATCAACGCTCGGAGCCGTATCCCATCACGGCCGTCATGGCCGCCTGCATCGGACAGATGAACGGCCGAACCACGCTGGGCGACATCGTTGCGGCGGTCAATCAACAACACAATCTGCGCGGCGAACAGGGACTCAGGAAGATCATCGAGCGCGATCTGCCGCCCCTGATCAACGCCGGCCTGATCGATGTCGCGACCGCCACCGTCGGCCGCAACGACCCATGTCCGTGCGGCTCGGGCAAGAAGTACAAGCGCTGTCACGGCCGCTAACGGCTATCTGCCCCTGCTGACGGCTCCGGCACGCGGGGATCATCTATGCCAACCGCTCGATTGATGAGAAATTTCACATTGCCCCAAGCGCCATCTCGCCGGTAATCTCTGATCAACGCGTGGGATCCGTAGGGTTCGGTTCTCACGTGGAGCGAGAACAGAAGGAGACGCATGGAACGCAACTATTGGTCAAGGATGAAGCGGTCGCGGATGAGCCGTCGATCGCTCCTGCGGGCAAGCGCCCGCGCCGGCGTCGGCGCGGCAGGTCTGGCGCTGGTCGGCTGCGGCGACGATGACGACGACGACCAGCCGGCTGCAGCTCAGGCCGAGCAGCAACAGCAGCAGGCGATGGAACAGCAGGCCATGCAGCAGGAGCAGCAGGAACAGCCTGCCGCCCAGCAGCAGCAACAGCAACAGCAGGCCGCTGTCGCCCAGGCGCAGGACCAGGCGATGGTCGACAGCCAGGGCAACACGATCCAGACCGGCGGCGTCTTCAAGCGCGCGGCTGCCTCGCAGCTCACGCTGATCCGCTTCCCCTGGAACTCGGCCGGCAACAACGGCACCATCGACCCGACCGGCTACATGTACAACTGCCTGACGTCATACGGCGGCGTGCAGCTCAACGAGACGGCGAACCGGTTCTGGGAGTACGCCAACCCCGACTGGGAAATCAAGCCCGACGTCGCCGCCGGCTGGGAAACCCCCGACAACCTGACCTGGATCTTCGACATCAAGCCCAACGTCGTCTTCCACGACGGACGCGCCTTCACCGCCGCCGACGCAGCGCACAGCTACGAGGCGATCCGCGACCAGGGCGTCTCCGGCGGCGGCTCGCCGGCGTACAACCTGGGCAAGGTCATTGCCGGCACCGAGGCCGTGGACGACCTCACCATGCGCCTCAACCTGGGCGAGCCGCGCGGATTCACCGGCGCGCTCACCGCCTACGTGCGCATGGGACACCCGGAGACGGCCGGTTCCGAGACCGCTCCGGCGCTCGACATGGCCCGCAATGAAGAGGCCGTGCTGATCGGCACCGGTCCCTGGCGCTTCGACACCGACAGCTACGACCCCAACACCGGCTGGCGCCTGGTCCCCTTCACCGAGGGTCACATGGGCGCGCCGCACATGGACGAGATCACCTACACGATCTTCTCCGACGCCGACGCCATCGGTATCGCCCTTGAAGCGGGCGACATCGACTCGCACAACGGCATCCCCTTCAACAACCCCGAGACAATCGACCGCCTGATCGCCAGCGACGATCACTGGGGTTGGGCCGGGACCAGCCTCGGCGGCCAGATCTTCCGCTTCGCGATCGACGTCGAGCCGACGACCGACCCGCGCGCCCGCCACGGCGTCTGGCGGATGGTCGACCAGGAGCGCGTGGTGCGCGACTACTTCGGTCCCTACGACGACGCCGGACGACTCTTCTTCCAGCGCGGATCGCAGGGCTACATCGAAGACCAGGACCGCCCCAACTACGACCCGGCCGAAGGCGCCAAGCTGCTCGACGCCGCCGGCGTCGGCGAAGGCAGCGTGCTGACCGCCAGCACCCTGCCGATTCGCCCTTACGCGCCGGCCCTGGCTCAGTTGCTGCAGGCCGAGCTCTCGACGCTCGACATCGAACTCGAACTCGATCCGACCGAGTACAACGTCATGATCGAGAAGCAGCAGGCCGGTGACTTCGGCAACTTCCTGATCGGCTTCGGCAACTGGATCCGCCCCGAGTCGGCGGCGCTGGCTATGGTCATGCAGGACGCCCTGCACGGCGAAGGCAACGCCAAGCGCGGCGGTGACGCCAGCAACCCGATCCCTGTCCGCGAACGTCCATACATGGACAACTACTTCCACTGGCTCGACATGATCATCGATGTCCAGACCGGAAACCACGAGGACACCGAGGAGTACTGGCGCTCGTTCAACGACACCTTCCACGAGGTGATGTTCGCTCAGGCGATTGCGCGTCAACGTGGAGCCGAGTTCTACACGAACCGGGTCCACGTGCCGGATCCGGGTCCGACCACACCGAACCCGCAGACGATCTGGCTCGAACAGACGTAATGCTCAAGCAGTCGGAAGCGGGCGCCTTCTCAGGGAGGCGCCCGCACCGGCTTCGTTCATGGATTTGACTGTCGCCGTAGGGGACCGATGACCTACGTACTCCGTCGTCTGATCACACAGATGATCCCGGTCCTCTTCCTGGCGTCGATCCTGATCTTCGCCTCTGTGCGCCTGATCCCCGGCGACCCCGTCGCCGGCGCGATCGGCGACGCGATGGGCAACACCGACCCAGAGGTCTACGAACAGCTCAAGGAAGAACTCGGCCTGAACAAGCCAATGTACGAGCAGTACTGGATCTGGCTGGGACGCATCTTCACCGGCGACCTGGGACAATCGCTCACCGGCCTTCCGGTCACCGAGATTCTGTGGAACGCAATTCCGGCCTCGGTCGAACTGGCCGGCCTGGCGATCATCATCGGCTTCACGCTGGGATTGTTGTTGGGTGTGCTCGCGGCAATCAACCGAGGTGGCTTCTTTGACTGGTTTGCCGCGGTCTGGACCGGGTGGAACATCGGCGTGCCGTCCTTTGTGGCGGGACTCGTCTATCTGATCGTGTTCTCAGTCTGGTTCGATCTCACGCCGGTGTCGGGGCGAGTTCCGCTCACGGAAGATCCGCTGAAGGCACTCGAGCATCTCGCATTGCCATCGCTGGCGCTGGGCGGGATCGTCGCGGCCAACATCAGCCGGTTCACGCGCCAGTCGCTGCTCGACACCATGACTGAGGACTACATCCGCACGGCCAGATCGAAGGGCCTCACTAACCGGGTTGTGATCATCCGCCACGCGCTGCGTCCCAGCCTGATCCCCGTCGTCACGATTATGGGCCTTGAGCTCGCTTCGATTCTGAGTGGCACGCTGGTGATCGAGACTGTCTTCACCTGGCCCGGGCTCGGCCGCGCGCTGATCAATGCAGTCAACAACCGCGACTACACCGTGATCCAGGCGACGACGATCCTGTTGGTTTTCGTCTTCGTTGTGGTCAACCTGATCGTCGATCTCGTGTACGTCGGACTCGATCCTCGTATCCGCATCGGCCAGAGCGCGGAGGCCTAGCAATGGCGGGCAGATCGGCGGAGATCCCGTTCGAGGAAGAGAGCGATCGCTTTCACTTCCTGCGCAGCGTGGGCACCGAGTTGCGCGCCGTCATGCGGGAGCCGCGCGGGGCGCTCGCGATCACTGTGCTCGTCGTACTGCTGTTCTTCGCGTTCATTTTTCCGGTGCTCGATCCGACGGATCCGAACAAACCGGGCGACACGCCGAAGAACGGTGGCATCACCTGGGACGCGCCGATGGGTACCGACCACATCTCGCGGGATCTGCTGGCGCGCAACTCGATCGGCCTGGGCCGGACGATCAAGCACGGCTTCATCGCGGTGCTGGTGGGCTGGCTGGTTGGCATCACGATCGGCTACACGGCGGGTTGGCGCGGAGGACGCACCGACACCCTGATCATGAGAGGAGTGGACGTCCTGTTGGCGTTCCCCGGGATCGTGTTTGCGATCCTGCTGATCACGATCATTGGGTCGGGCATCTTCAGCGTCGCGGTGGCGATCGCGTTCTTCAACATTCCCGGATCTGCCCGCCTGGCCCGCGCCGGCGTGCTGCGGGAGCGTGAACGCGACTATGTGTTGGCCGGGCGCTGCCTCGGCCTGTCGGGACGGAGGATTCTGTTCCGCCACGTGGCGCCGAACACGTTCGGGGCGTTCACGGTACAGGTGCCGCTGGCGATCGTGGCGTCGGTGCTGATCATGGCGGCGCTGAACTTCCTGGGACTCGGCGCCGAGCTGCCCGACCCGACCCTCGGGGCGATCATGCAGGAAGGCCGTCCTTTTATGCGCGACGCTCCCCACTTCGTGTTGGGGCCGGTGCTGATCCTGGCGCTGATGTTGACGGCTTTGAACTTCCTCAGTGACGTGCTGACCGAGCGTCTGGATCCGGTGCGCCGCCGCCGCGTCTGACGCACCTCTACCCTGTTCCGCGAACCGCATTCTGATCTCAACCAAGGAGAGAACCTATGGCTGTGCTCGCCAACACTTTTCGCGAGAAGCTGGACGCCGGTGAGTCGACGATCGGCACGCATTTCCTGTTCAACGATCCGGACATTGCCGAGTTGATCGGCGATACCGGGCAGTTCGACTACGCGGAATACGTGGCCGAGTATTCGACCTTCGACATGAAGCAGCTCTACCACATCGCGCGAGCCGCGCAGTGCGGCGATCTGCCGCTGATGATCAAACTCGACCAGGCCAACCAGATGTTCTGGGCGCAGGCTGCGCTGGGGGCCGGTTTCAAGGCGATGCTCTACACCGACATTCGCACGCCGGAAGATGTCGACCTGGCTATGCAGGCGATCCGGCCTGATCGGCCGGGAACGGCCGGCGAGCTGGGCGGCTTGATGGGTGTCAAGACACGGCGTCCAGGCCTGGCCGGTTACGACGCCGACAGCTATGGCACCGATCTCGACGGCATCGTCACCGTAATCATGATCGAGAAGCGGGTCGCGCTGGACGACATCGACGCGATCCTCGAGCGAGCGGCCGAGCTTGGCGTCGACATGACGCAGTGGGGTCCGGCCGACTACGCGTTCTCGTTCGACCAGCGGCCCAATCCCGAGGAGATTCGGGAGGCCGAGGAGAAAACGATCGCGAAGTCGCTTGAATACGGCGTCGCTCCGCGAATCGAGATCGGCTCGGTCGGGCAGGCGCAGCGGTATCTCGACCTCGGCGTGCGCCACTTTTGCATCGGCTGGGATCGCTTCCTGCTCAATCAGGGTTTCACCGAGCTCGGCAGCGGACTGCGCGAGCTCCTAGACGAGTCGTAGGAGTTCACCCATGGTGACCAACAACTTTGACTGGCTGGCGACCAACCAGGAGCCGGCATTCGACCCCGATCAGAAGATCATTGATCCGCATCACCATCTCTGGGATGGTCGCGAGGACGGCCGGCTTCTGCGCTATTTCCTCGATGAGCTGCTGGAGGACACGGCCGCTCTCAACGTCCGCCAGACTGTCTTCATCGAGTGCGGGGCGATGTACAACGCCGACGCTCCCGAGGCGATGGCGCCGGTTGGCGAGACCGAGTACGTCGCCGGCGTTTCCGCTCAGAGCGCCAGCGGCATGTACGGCGAGATGCGCGCCTGCACCGGGATCGTCTCGCATGCCGACCTGCTGCTCGGGTCGGCGGTCGGCGAGGTGCTCGACGCCCACATGGAGATGAGCTCCCGCTTCCGTGGCATCCGCCATCACGCGAGTTGGGACCCGTCGCCCGACGTGCCCAACTCGCGGATCGTGCATGAGGGACATCTGTACCTGAATGAGACTTACCGCGCCGGCTTCGCCGAGCTGGGCAAGCGCAATCTCAGCTTTGAGGGCTGGCTCTACCACCCGCAGATCCCCGAGCTGACCGACCTCGCCCGCGCATATCCTGACACGACGATCATCCTCAACCACCTCGGCGGACCGCTGGGCATCGGCCCCTACGCCGGCCGCCACGACGAGATTTTCCCCGGTTGGAAGGACTCGATCACCGAGCTCGCCACCTGCGAGAACGTCGTGGCCAAGGTCGGCGGGATCCAGATGGTGATCAACGGCTTCGGCTGGCACGAGCAGGAGCGCGCCCCATCGTCGGACGAGATGCTCGCGGTCAATCGGCGCTGGTACGAGCACACGATCCAGTCCTTCGGACCCGAGCGCTGCATGTTCGAGAGCAACTTCCCGGTCGACAAGGCGTCGTGCAGCTACACGAACATGTACAACCAGTTCTTCAAGCTGGTCGCCGACTATCCGCAGGACGAGAAGGATCAGATGTTCCACGACACGGCGATGCGTGTGTATCGGCTAGAGGCGCACTAAGGGGCGTGAGGACCTCACCCTAGCCCTCTCCCATAGGGAGAGGGACCTGCAACGGGCCCAGGGGCGCACTCGGGAGAGCTCCCCACTCCTGCCGTACCATTCACGCAGCAACCAGCGAGCGAAAGCGACCCACCATGCCTACCATTGTCCAGGCCGTACCGATTGAAGACGAGTTGCACGACATGCTGACTGAGGCCGGCGATGTGCGTGTCGTTGATGGACGCGACCGGGGCGCGTTTCTTGAGGCGGTGAAGGACGCCGATGGCGTGCTGGGCAACCCTCTGATCACGATCGACCAACAAGTGGTCGACCTGGCGCCCAACCTGAAAGTCATGGCCACCACCTCGGTCGGGTTCGACGCTTTCGATGTGCCGTTCCTGACCAGCAACGGGATCGCGCTGTGCAACACGCCCGGCGTCCTCAGCGCTGCCGTGGCCGACCTGACGATGGCCTTCCTGCTCATGCTGTCGCGGCACCTGATGGAGTTCGAGGCCTACAACCGGTCCGGCGGCTGGGGCCGACGCGAGCCGTATCCGGGATTGGCTAACGACCCGGTGGGCAAGACGATCGGGATTGTGGGGTTCGGTCGGATCGGACAGGAAGTGGCTCGCCGCGCCGTCTTCGCGGGCATGAAGGTGCTCTGGTACGACATCTACGACAACCCGCCTGCCGACGCGCCGCCGGCTGAGAAGCGCACGCTCGACGAGCTGCTGGCCGAGTCGGACTTCGTCAGCGTCCACACGGATCTCAACCAGTCGTCGAGACACATGATCGGCGCCCGCGAGATCGCGCTGATGAAGCCGACCGCGTATCTGATCAACACCTCACGGGGCCCCGCGGTCGACCAGAGGGCGCTGCATGACGCCCTCGTAGCCAACCAGATCGCCGGCGCGGGTCTCGATGTGCTCGAGGATGAGCCGCCCGACCCGGACGAGCCCATCGTGAAGCTGCCCAACGTGATCACGTTCCCGCATATCGGCACGGCGACCGAGGAAACTCGCTACGCGATGCGGGCCTTGGCGACGCGAAACGTGGTCAACGTGGTGAGCGGGAAGACGCCCGAAGCGATCGTCAATCCCGAGGTGCTGGGCTGACGGCGAACAGAACCCTCCAGCGGGGAGCTTTAGTTCGGCTGCTGCCATTCCGCCCCGCTATCCTCAGACTTGGGTAGACCTGTAACCGATAGAACGGACGACGCACCATGTCCTGGCGACCGAAGCGCATGAAGTTTGGCCTGTTTCTGGCTCCATTCCACCGGGTGGGCGAGCATCCCACGCTCGCGCTGCAACGCGACCTTGAGCTGATCGAGACACTCGACGATCTTGGCTACGACGAGGTCTGGGTAGGCGAGCACCATTCATTTGGCCGCGAGCTGATCTCGAATCCGATGATCTTCCTCGCCGCGGCCGCCGAGCGGACCAAGCACATCAAGCTGGGCACCGGCGTCGTCTCGCTGCCCTACCACAATCCGCTGATGGTGGCCGACGACTTGCTGCAGCTCGACCACATGACTCGCGGCCGCGTCGCGCTGGGCGTCGGCCCGGGGGCACTGACCTCGGACGCCGTGCAGATGGGCATCCCACCCGAGACCCAGCGACGCCGCATGGCCGAGTCGCTTGACGCGATCATGCAGATGGCACGCAACGAGGAACCGGTCACGATGGAGACCGACTGGTTCTCGCTGACCGAAGCCCGCCTGCAGATGGCCTGGTACTCGGATCCGCACCCGGAGATCGCCGTCGCTGTGATCCTGACACCCGCCGGCCCCCAACTCGCCGGCAAGCACGGTGTCAGCATGCTCTCGCTCGGCGGCGCCGACTCGGACGGGATGAAGAACGTCTGGGAGTGGTACGAAGAGGCCGCTCACGAGAACGGTCATGAAGTCTCGCGTAAGAACTGGCGTGTCGTCACCGCGATCCACGTCGCCGAGACGCGCGCTCAGGCGATCGAAGATGTTCGCGCCGGTTACTTGCGCCGCGTCTACGTCGGCGACGTTCGCGACCAAGGCCGCAAGGGCGGCATCGTCCTGTTCAACGCCGACACCATCGAGGAAGCCATCGACGCCAACCAGGTGATCGTCGGCTCACCCGACGACGTGATTGAGCAAATCGAAGGCATCCACGAACGCTCCGGCGGGGTTGGTGGCGTGCTTGGCATGCACCACGAGTGGGCCTCGAGTGATGCGACGAAGCGCAGCTACGAGCTATTCATGCGCTACGTGGCGCCGCGCTACCAGGGTCAGCTCGACCGGATAGTGGCCTCGCGTGACTTCGTCGAGGACCGTCAGCTCGACATCTTCGGCGCTGGCAACAAGGCGATGGCCAAGGCCTTCGCCGACGCCGGCAAGGAGATGCCGGAAGCCTTCCAGCAGGGTCTGGAGGCGGCCGAGGCATCGAGCAATGGCGCTGACGCTCCGGCGGAAGCCGAGGCCGAGCCGGTAGCCGACTGAGGGCCCTCCCCCCAGCCCTCGCGCTCGGGTGTGGGGCTGATCCCTCGAACCTCTGAACCCCTCTCGCGCTCCGACGGGGCTAGGGTGAGCGCATGCAGGCTGTCGTCGCCCTCGCGGGCGAGATTCACGACTCTCCTCTGGTGCGCAGCGCGCTTGACGGCGCAGGACTGATCGTGGCTGCCGACAGCGGCGCCAATCGACTGCGGCAACTCGGCATCCTGCCGCACGTGGTGATCGGCGATCTTGACTCGCTCCGGGGCGATGATCTGTTCAACCTCAAGGCAGTCGGCGTCGAGTTCGAGCCGCACCCCGATCCGGAACAGCGCACCGATGGCGATGTCGCGATCGAGTACGCGCTGAGGCGGGGCGCGACGCAACTCATCATCGTCGGATTGTTCGGCGGTCCGCGCTACGACCACGAGGTCGCCAACCTGTACCTGCTGATGCATCCCAGCTTGCGCCAGATTCCTGCGTGGACCGTTGACGGCTGGACCGCGCTGACCGTGTTGAACGGAGACGGGATCAGCCAGGCTCACTTGCACGGCGAGGTGGGTGACTACGTGACGATTACTGCCGTGAGTGAACGGGTTGAAGGGATCACGACAGCGGGGCTCAAGTGGCCGCTCTCGAACGCGACGTTCACTCGCGGGCTGAACCAGGGAACGTCGAACGAGCTGATCAATGACCGGGCGATGATCCAGATAGCGAAGGGGACGGCGTTCGCGTCGCACCATTTTCGGTCTGAGCGACTGCCCTAGCTGCTCTACGGGTTGAACACGTCGCGCTTGCCGTGGCTGCTTGAGGAGGCGGCGAAAGTGAAGATGCCTCTGGCCATTGAGGAATCCTGCTGTGCGGCTCTGGACTCGTAGATCTCGGCGCGCAGGTCGTGTACTTCGGGGCTGTTCGGCGCGGCGAGCGCGGCGCCTTCGATCAGATGACAAGCCATCTGCAGGTTGCCGTTTTGCATCTGCGCGCGGGCCCGATCGAGGACCGGCTCCAAGCCGCCGGCCAGTGTGACCCACTCGGCCGCCTCGGCGGATCGCGGAGCCGGTAACAGCCGATCGGGCTCGCCCTCGTACCAGCCGCCGAAGAAGCGCCAGACGCTGCGGACGATAAATTCGGGATGATCGTAAGCCGAGGTCAACCAGGGTTTGTCGAGCAGCCGCTGCGGCATTTCGATCGAGTGCAGAATGCGGTCCAGCGTGTACCCAAGATTCATCATCGCGAGGGTCTGGTTCTCGATGTCATCGAGCAGGTCGGCGGTGTCGTTGAGCGCCTCGGCGACCCGGTCTGCACCGAAAATGGGGAAGCCGTGACCGGGGCTCATGACTTCGGCGCCCTTGCCGGCCATCTGCCTGAGCCCGGCTGCCCACTCGCCGGCCCAGCGTTGTACCTTTTGCGGGTTGCCCGCGTTCGGTACCGCCCAGATGAACAGGTCGCCGGGAAACAGCCATCTGCGCTCGGGCACCCAGGTCCAGGCGGCGTCCTCGGTCTCGCCGCGGGTGTGGGTGACCTCGAAGGTCATGTCTCCGACCGAGAACCGGACGGCGTCGTCGAAGGTCACATCGGGATAGCGAAACTCATCGGGCCACGGCAGACGGACCTGCTCAGCGTCCATACCGGGTCGGATGAACTGGCGTGAGTTGATCGCCGTGTTGTATCCGACCGTGCGCTTGTAGCGATCGAAGTGTGCCGGGATATGGCGTTGCCCGTAGACGACCGGGCGGGCGTGAGCGTTGCGCTCGGCCTCTTCGTCGAAGCGGCCGACGCCGAAGATGTGGTCAACGTGGTGGTGCGAGAAGACCGCGGCGCGCAGCGGAGTGTCGGGCCGCCAGGCGCGCACGCCGTTGTACAGTCCTTCGGCGTCTCGAGCCGTTCCGGTATCGAGCATCACGAGGCCATCGCCCGTATCCAGCGTGTTCATCGCGGCGGCGGACTTGATGTAGAGGAAGCCGTCGTCCAGTTCTTCGGGCTCGCGGTTATTCCAGGTGGAGGTCACCGGGTGCGCGTCGTGAATGACATCGATTTCACCCCGCCACAGTCGATCGCAGAATTCACGTAGGTCCGGCATCGGTTGTTCCTCTCCAGTCCTGCCTGGCAGGCCTTTCGGTCGTAAGATATGACCGAACAACGAAGTCAGGCTCAAGTCCCCGCGGGAGGAGCTTCTTTATGCCGATGTACGAGTACAAGTGTCCCAGCTGCACGAGCGTCTTCGACGTCCTCGCCAAAATGGGACAAGCCCCGGAATCGCCCGACTGCCCCGACTGCGACGATGGCGTGGGGGCGCGCGTCTTTGGCGCCGGCGTCGCGATCCACACTGGCTCCGGGTCGTCCCTCGACGATTTCGACATGGGCGACATGGGCATGCCAGACATGGGGGGCATGGGCATGGGAGGCCACGGCCACGACCACGGCCACAGTCACGACGACTTCGGCATGGGCGACTTCGGAATGGACGATTTCTAGCTCGCTCGCGGCCGATGCTCTACTTTCTCCGAGTCCAGGGGGACTCGATGGAGCCAACACTGCGGGAAGGCGACGCGATCGTGGCCGTCTCGACGAACTGGCTGCCGGTCAAGCCCGGGCGGATCATCGCCTTTCGTCGCGGCAACGACCTGTTTATCAAGCGGGCGCTGAACCGTGAAGGCGAGGGCTGGTACGTCGTGGGCGACAACCCGTCGCGCAGCAGCGACAGCCGACGCTTCGGCCCGGTACCAGAGACCGATGTCCGCGCGACGGCAGTTTCCTCCCTGCTCCCGCCTCGCTGGTTGCTCTCCTGAAGGCTCCGATCGACCGAAGCTGTATCAAATTTGACAGCCCGTTTTGCTCACGCTGGCGACGCGAAACGATAACGATGCGGACGCTTGCGCTGTACCGAGAATTTCGACACAATACACGCGTTGGCACTCTCAGGCTTTGAGTGCTAGAAGCTGCACGTACACAGTCAGACTCCATCAAGAAGGAGACCCCAGAACATGGCCAAGGCACTGCTGTTCGACGAGGACGCTCGCCAGGCGCTGCGCGATGGTATCGACGCCCTCGCCGACGCCGTCAAGATCACGCTCGGTCCCAAGGGCCGAAACGTCGTCCTCGCCAAGACCTTCGGCGCGCCGACGATCACCAACGACGGTGTGACGATCGCCCGCGACATCGACCTCGAGGACCCGTTCCACAACATCGGCGCTCAGCTCGCCAAGGAAGTTGCCTCGAAGACCAACGACATCGCCGGAGACGGCACGACCACCGCGACGGTGCTCGCTCAGGCGATTGTCAACGAGGGCATGCGCAACGTCGCCGCCGGGGCCAACCCGATGGCGCTCAAGCGCGGTCTTGAGTCCGGCGTTGAGGTGCTCTCCGACGCTATCCGCGAAAACGCCGTTCGCGTCACCACGCGCGAGCAGATGTCGCAGATTGCCGGCATCTCCGCCGCCGACCCGGCCATCGGTGAGCTGATCGGCGAGGTCATGGAGAAGGTCGGCAAAGACGGCGTGATCACCGTCGAAGAGGGCAAGGGCATTCGCTCTGAGGTCGAGTACGTGGACGGGATGCAGTTCGATCGCGGCTACATTTCGCCGTACTTCGTGACCAACCCCGACCGCATGGAAGCCGAAATCGAGGACCCGTACATCCTCGTCACGGACAAGAAGATCTCGGCCGTCCAGGACATCCTGCCGCTGCTCGAGCGGATCCTCAAGGTGACGAAGAACCTCGTGATCATCGCCTCGGATGTTGACGGCGAAGCGCTGGCCACCCTGGCTGTGAACAAGCTGCGTGGCACGATCAACGTGATTGCCGTCAAGGCTCCCGGCTTTGGCGACCGCCAGAAGGACAACCTCGGCGACATCGCCACGCTGACCGGCGGCGAGGTTATCTCCGAGCAACTCGGTGGGCAGCTCGACACTGCCGACATCGCACAGCTCGGCCGAGCGCGCCGCTTCATCGCCTCGAAGGAGGCCTCGACAATCATCGAGGGCAACGGCGACGCCGTCGCAATCGACGACCGCGTCAACCAGATCCGCCACGTCTACGAGGCGGCCAAGAGCGACTGGGACCGCGAGAAGGCCCAGGAGCGACTGGGCAAGCTGTCCAACTCCGTCGCCGTGATCAAGGTCGGCGCGGCCACCGAGGTCGAGCTGAAGGAGCGCAAGCACCGCGTCGAGGATGCCCTGTCAGCGACCCGCGCGGCCGTCGAAGAGGGCATGGTCCCCGGCGGCGGTGTTGCTCTGATCAACGTGATCCCCTCGTTGGGCGATGTCGATCTCGATGGCGATGAGGCCACCGGCGTGCGCATCCTCAACCGCGCGCTGGAAGAGCCGATGCGCCGCATCGCGATCAACGCCGGCCAGGACGGCTCGGTCATCGTCCAGTCCGTCAAGGACGCCGAGACGGACAACTACGGCTACAACGCGGCGACCAGCGAGTACGGCGACATGATCGACATGGGCATCGCCGACCCGGCGATGGTCACCCGAGCCGCGCTCGAGAACGCTGTCTCGATCGCCGGCATGGTCCTGACGACCAATTGCCTGGTCACCGAGAAGCCGGACGAGAGCGCCGCGCTCGCGGCCCCGCCCGCCCCGGCCTACTAGGCCGGACCGACGGCAACCAGCAACGGGCCGCCCCCAGGGGCGGCCCGTTTCGTTTGTCCGGTTGGTGGTCGTTCCGGTGCGACGCCTGCGCCAGTGAGGCATGTGTGGTTGCGCTGTCCGTCTCGGACAGCTTCCTCATTCGCTTGCAAATCTGCGGGCATAGAGTGATCTGAGGAGTTGCGTCAGACCATGTCCTCACGCCGCCGCGCAAAGATCGTTGCGACACTGGGTCCCGCCTCCAGCGATCCCGAGACGGTTCTCGCGTTGGTCGAAGCGGGGCTTGATGTCGCGCGGATCAACTTCTCGCACGGCGACGAGGACTCGTGGTTGCAGGCCGTCGATTCCGTGCGCCGCGCCCAGGCCATGACCGGCAAGCCCGTCGCGGTCCTCGGCGACTTACAGGGCCCCAAGATTCGTATCGGTTCGGTGCCCGACGGCACGGAGATTGTTCGAGGCGAACGGGTTGACATCGTCGTCGGCAGCGACGCGGACGCTTCGTACGGGGACGGCTGGCTGATTGTGAGTTGCAACTACGCCGCGCTCGTCGACGAGGTCGAGGTCGGTGGCCGGGTGTATCTGCGCGACGGCGAACTCGACCTGCTGGTCGAGGAGATCGACGGCAATCACATCCGCACCACGGTGCGCGGCGGCGGACTGCTCACCGCTCGCGCGGGTCTGCATGCGCCCGGTGCGGGCCAGCGTCTGCCGGCCGTGACTGCCCAGGATCGCGAACACGTGGGTTTCGCCGTCCGGCACGGCTTCGACTTTCTCGCTCTCTCGTTCGTGCGCAGCGGGCTCGATCTGGCCGAAGCCAGCGCCGCCGTGCATGCCGCGGGCGGGGAGATCCCGTTCATCGCCAAGATTGAAACGCTCTCCGCGATTGACGATCTGCAGGAGATCATTGCTGTCTCCGATGGGGTGATGGTCGCTCGCGGAGACCTCGGGGTCGAAGTCGGTCCGGCGGAGGTTCCGGTGCTGCAGCGGCGTATCATTGAAGCGGCGGGACGCGCGTTGCTGCCGGTCATCATCGCTACCCAGATGCTGGAATCGATGGTCCAGCGGCAGCGTCCGACCCGGGCCGAAGCCTCGGATGTGGCGAACGCCGTCTGGGACGGCGCGGACGCGCTGATGCTGTCCGCCGAGACTGCGGTCGGACGGCATCCGGTCGAAGTGGTCGCGATGATGGACGACATCATCCGCCGAGCCGAGACCGGCGATGCGGGACGCGCGGCGGTGGCCCGGCCGATCGAGCTCAAGGCCGACACCGCTCGGACCGTCGCTGCGGCCGTGGCCGCGGCCGTCGACCAACATCCCCAGGTCCGAGCCGTGATCGTCTTCACGATCAGCGGACGCTCGGGACGCCTGATCTCACACGTTCGTCTGCCTGTGCCAGTGCTCGTGCTCGCTCCCAACGACACGATCCTGCAGCGTCTCGCACTGATGTGGGGTGTCCAACCACGGCAGTGCGCGCCACCGACCGACATCGATCGCATGCTGCAGGAGGTCGAACGTGCCGCGGTTGACGCTCTCCAGCTTGAGCCCGGCGATCAGATCGTGCTCACTGGTGGATTCCCGCTGGGCCAGGGTGAACCGACCAACTTCCTCAAGCTGCACCAAGTCCCAGCGTCGATATCCTGATTGAGAACCGCGAGGGGGATCAGATGACCGACGACGCGCCAGATATCAACGTGCAAATCGGAGACGCGTGCGAAATCGATCCCGCTGCGGGACCGATCGAGGCGACTGATAACGTCGGCGAGTCGGACCGGGATGTCTTGCTCTACGTCAACGCGTGGTGCGGGGACTGCCGTCGAGCGATCCGTTTTCTCGACGAGTACGAGATTCCCTACCGGACGATCGATCTCGACGACGAGCCCGAAGCCGCCGAGATCGTCCAGGCCCTCAATCGAGGCAGCCGCTCGGTGCCGACGATCCTGGTTGACGGCGTGCACGTCGCGACGGAGCCCAGCCGCGGCGAGCTGGCGAACATCTTCGGAATCAAGGAAGAGGTATCGGGTGGCGTCCTGGGCCGCTTCAAGCGCTCTTAATCGGACGCTTCGATCACATGCAGGTCGGCGGGCGCAATTCGGGCGATGGCTTCGTCGCCGACTGTTAGACCGAGTTCGTCCCAGACGGTGACGGGGACATCGGCGGTCAAATGCAATCGCCCACTGGTCAACTCCGCCCGCACGACGGGACCTCGAGGCCGCACGGCGCGCAGCACTGCTCGAAACTGATTGCCCGCCGAGTCAGCCTGATGCGTCAGGGTGATTCGTTCCGGACGAACGCAGAGGAACGCCGGAGCTCCCAGGGCGATCGACTTCGCCGCTGACGCGAGCCGGACCCCGCCCGCCCGATAGACGCCGGACTCGGAGCGCTGGCCGGCCCAGACGTTCTCCATCCCCACGAACTCGGCGACCGCCAGATCGGCCGGTCGCTCGAAAATGTCCGCCGGGGCAGCCGTTTGCCGCACGCTGCCACCGATCAGCAACACGGCATGGTCGCCGAGTCGGAGCGCCTCGTCGCGATCGTGGGTGACCAGCACGGTGGTGGGTTTGGCCTCGGAGACGATCTCGGCGAAGTCCTCGATCAGACCCTCGCGGGTCGGCGCATCGACGCCGGCGAAGGGTTCGTCCAGGAGCAGCAGCTCGGGCTGCGAAGTAAACGCGCGGGCCAGGCTGACGCGCTGGGCCTCGCCGCCCGAGAGCTGTCGGGCATGGCGGCCGGCTAGATCGGTGATGCCGAATCGTGCGAGCCAGTGCTCCGCCGACTCGCGGCGCGTCCGCCGATCCACCCCGCGAAGGCGCAGCGGCAGCTCGACGTTGGCCTGTACCGACATACTGAGGAGCAACGGCTCCTGGAATGCGGCAGACATCCGTCGCCTGGTCTTCACCGGGTCAGCAGCCATCGGTTGGCCGTCGAGGGTCAGGGTTCCGCTGGTCGGATGCAGTACTAGTTGCAGCGCTCCGAGCAGCGTCGATTTGCCGGAGCCGTTCGGCCCGATCACCACGGTGACGAGACCGCGCGGCAGATCGAGCGCGTCGATTTTGAGGACGTCGACACCGCCGCGCTGGATGGAGAGGTCTCGAACCTGCACGTGGGCGTCGGAGCGGGAAGTCATGCCACGGGCCGGCGCTGCTGCACTCCGGTGAGGACCAGATTGACGAGGAAGGCCAGCACTACCAGGACGAGGGATAACGCGATGGCGACTTCGAAATTCCCGCGTCCGGTCTCGAGTACGGTCGCCGTAGTCAGGACGCGCGTCTCACCGGCGAGGTTGCCGCCGACCTGCATCGATGCGCCGACCTCGGAGATTGCCGCCCCGAAGCCGGCCATTACGGCTGCGAGCAGGCCGAGTCGCGTTTCCCGGACCAGCAGCCAGAGCACCTGCAACCGATTAGCGCCCATGGCCCACATCTGGCCAATCAGTCGCGGGTTCACCGACTGGATCGAAGCGAGCGAGAATCCAATGACGAGCGGCAGGCTGAGCAGCAGTTGGGCGACGACCATCGCGGTCGGCGTGTAGATCAGGTTGAGGTCGCCGAGCGGACCGGTGCGCCAGAGAATCAACGCGACAATCAGACCGACGACGACCGGCGGCATGCCCATACCGGTGTTGACCGCGGCGACGATCAGGCCGCGGCCCCAGAATCTGCGCAGGGCGAGCACGGCGCCGAGAGGAATACCTATGAGCAAGGCGATGGCGGTCGCCGCCGACGAGATAGCCAGCGTGCGCAGCGTGATCTCGATGATCTCGGCGTCGCCGGCCCACCACAGTCTCGCGGCCTCGCGGATCCCGTCCCAGATCAGTTCCATGCCGCCACTTTAACCGCGCGTTGAACTGGTGAGTATTGACCTCAATCGGCCGCGCCGCCGCGCGCCGAGATCGCCGCCTCGGAGTCACCCGCTGCGGGAATGAACAGCGGCCGTCCGTACTCGGAGCGCAGATACTCACCGATCATCGCCTGGATGTCCTCACGTGTGAGGAATTCGGCAAACGCCCTTGACGCTGCTGTGTTGATTCGGCCCTTGTCGCCGTTGACCTCCATCACGCTGTAGAAGTTGAGCAGTCTCGAGTCGCCGGCGACCAATACGACGAGCTCGGGGATGTCTTGCAGGAGGGCGAGATACGTGCCGCGATCGGTCAAGGTGTAGGCGCCGCGCTGGTTGGCGACGGTGAGCGTCGCGGACATCCCCTGTCCGACGTCGAGATACCAGTCGCGGCCTTCGCTCGACGGGTCGATGTTTACGGCGCTCCAGAGTGCCAGTTCCTTCTTGTGCGTGCCGCTGTCGTCGCCGCGTGAGGCGAACTCGCACGGACCACCGACACAACCGGCGAAGATGTTGGCCAGGGCGATCGCTGCGTCGGGCATCCCGGCGATTCCTGCCGGATCGTCCAGCGGCCCGACGATGACAAAGTCGTTGTACGCAACCAGGGTGCGCCGGGTGACATCGCCCGCGTTGACGAGTTCGAGTTCGGAGGCGGGCGCGTGGGTGAGGAGCACATCTGCATTGCCGTCGACGCCCATCCGCAGCGCGGCGCCGGTGCCGACGGCGATGATCTTGACGGTGACGTCCTGTTCCGCTTCGAAGATCGGTACTAGCTCGTCGAGTAGGCCCGAGTCATTGAGCGAGGTCGTGGTCGCAAGGATCAGTTCTTCTTCGTTGTAGCCGGGATCCCCGTTGCACGCCGCGATCAGACCCGAGGCCGCAAGCGCCGCCAGGGTTAGCCAGCCCAGCAGGCGAGCTCGCCGCACTATCGCTTCCTCGATCAGTTACCCGCCGGAGGTGATCATTCCGGCGCCGACGGTCGCGGATGTCGCTTCATCGATCAGGATGAACGCTCCCGTTTCACGCGACTCATCGTATGGGTCGACTGCGACAGGCGCCATCAGTCGCAGGCGCACGCGGCCGATCTCGTTCAAGGAGAGCTGCGAGGCGGTCAGGTCGTAGTCCAGCGTGTTGACGTCGAGCCGGGCGCCGACTTCTTCGACAAGGGCGCGCGTGGTCTGCGTCGTGTGCTTGACGACCAGCCGGTCCCGTTCGCGTAATGGCACGCGCTCGCTCATCCAGCAGATGTGTGCATCGATCGACGTTGCCGCGATCGGCGCATGATCGGCGGAGACGATCATCGAGCCGCGGCGTACGTCGAGTTGGTCGGCCAGACGGACGGTTACGGCCATCGGGGGCGTCGCTTCGGCGATCGGCTGGTCGAACGCATCGATGCCGACCACGGTCGTCTCCGTGCCGGCAGGCATGACTTTGACCCGATCGCCAACCCGCAGCACCCCGGAGGCCATGGTGCCGGCGTAGCCGCGGTAATCGTGGTACTCATCTCGCAGCGGTCGAATGATGTACTGCACCGGCAGCCGCGAGGCGTGGTGCTGCGGCGGCTCCGACGCCTCAAGCGTTTCCAGCAATTCGAGCAGCGGTGGTCCGGGGTACCAGGGCATGCGATCGGACGGCTCCACGACCCAATCGCCGTGTTTGGCGGAGATCGGGATTGCGCGCACATCGTTCACGCCCATGCGTGCGGCAAACCGGGTCACCTCCTCGGTGATTGCGTCGAAGACCGAGCGGTTCCAGCCGACCAGGTCCATCTTGTTGACGCAGAGCACGAAGTGGCGGATGCCGAGCAAGTTCGAGAGATAGGCGTGGCGTCGTGTTTGTTCAAGCACACCGCGCCGCGCGTCGACCAGAAGCAGCGCGGCGTCGGCCGTCGATGCGCCGGTGACCATGTTGCGGGTGTACTGAACGTGGCCGGGCGTGTCGGCCAGGATGAACTTGCGCCGCGGCGTGGAGAAGTAGCGATAAGCGACGTCGATTGTGATGCCCTGCTCGCGCTCCGACCGCAGGCCGTCGGTCAGATAGGCGAGATTGACATCGTCTTCGCCGCGAGTGCGGGACGTGCGCTCGATCGCTTCCATCTGGTCGATGAACGTCTGCTTGGAGTCGAACAGCAGCCGACCGATGAGGGTCGACTTGCCGTCGTCGACCGATCCGGCTGTGGCGAGGCGCAGGAGCGTCCGCTGATCGGGACCAAGCGGGTTGAGCGGGTCAGCCAGCGATGCCGCGACCATCAGAAGTACCCCTCGCGTTTACGATCTTCCATCGCGGCCTCGGAGAAGCGGTCGTCGGCTCGCGTTTCACCGCGCTCGGTGATGCGCGTCGCTGCGATCTCTGCGACCACAGTGTCGAGCGTGTCCGCTTCGGAGAGCACGCCGGCGGTGCAGGTCATATCGCCGACCGTGCGGAAGCGGACACGGGCGTCGAAGGGATCTTCGCCGGGCAGACGCGAGACGAAGTTGGAGACGGGGAAGAGCATGCCGTCGCGCCTGAACATCGAGCGTTCGTGGGCGAAGTAGATCGACGGGATCTCCAGCCGCTCGCGCTTGATGTACTGCCAGATGTCGAGCTCGGTCCAGTTGGAGAGCGGGAAGGCGCGGATGTGCTCGCCACGGGTGAGTCGGCCGTTGTAGAGGTTCCAGAGCTCGGGTCGTTGGTTGGATGGATCCCACTGACCGAAGGCGTCGCGGAACGAGAAGATACGCTCCTTGGCGCGCGCCTTCTCCTCGTCGCGTCGAGCACCGCCGAAGAGCGCGTCGAAGTTGTGCTCCGTGATCGCATCGAGCAGGGTGACGGTCTGGAGGCGGTTGCGCGATGCTCTCGGTCCGACTTCCTCGACCACGCGTCCCTGGTCAATCGACTCCTGCACCGAGGCGACGATCAGTTCGACTTCGAGTTCTGAGACGCGGCGGTCGCGGAAATCGATTGCTTCGCGAAAGTTGTGTCCTGTGTCAACGTGCATGACGGGGAAGGGAATCCGCGCGGGCCAGAACGCCTTCTCGGCCAGGCGCAGCATCACGATCGAGTCCTTGCCGCCGGAGAAGAGCAGGCAGGGACGCTCGAGCTCGGCCGCGACCTCGCGGATGATGTGGATGCCTTCGGCCTCCAGCCAGGAGAGGGTGTCGAGGGAGGCGGGACGGGTCGCGGCAGTGGTCATCGCTTCCTCAGTAGGCTTCGCGCTCAATCATGACAAACATTACTAGATCACTCATATATGAGGGCGTTGGTACCCTGCCCGCCAGTGCAAGAGAACACACAGGTAACAAAGCCTGTGACCCGAGGGGGGTGCGCCGATGTCCGTGGGTAAGTCAGTAGGACAGGTCAGCCAACTCTGGCGCTACCCGGTCAAGTCGATGGGCGGCGAGCGGATCGAATCAGCGGCGATCGACCAGAACGGCGTCGCCGGTGACCGAGGATGGGTGATCCGCGAGGGTGGGGAGAATCGAACCGCCCGGCAACTCCCGCGTTTGCTGCAGTGCGCGGCGCGGTACCTGGAAGCGCCGTCGGCCGAGCGCCGTTCACCGCAGTTTGAGGTCACGCTGCCCGACGAGGAGAGGCTCGCCAGCAGCGCCGACGACTTTGAGCGACGTCTGTCGAATGTGCTCGATCGGGAGATCGCCGTGCTCCCGCTTCATCCGGCGGAAGATCTGGACCATTACCGCCGGCCGCCTGCCGACCCCAACGTCGATGCGATGGCGTCAATGCGCGAAGTCTTCGGACTCGAGGAAGGCGATCCGTTTCCGGACCTGGGCGATATTCCGCTGGATGTCCTCGCCCAGTTCCAGAGCCCTCCCGGGACGTACTTCGACGCCTTTCCGATCCACATCATGACCACGGCTTCGCTGAACACGCTGGCCGCTGTCGGCGCCGGAGACGACGCCGACGTGCGCCGGTTCCGGCCAAACGTTCTGATCGATACCGGGAACGCCGAGGGTCTGCTGGAAGTCGACTGGAACGGTGGCAGGCTGAGGATGGGCGAGGTCGTGATTGAGTTGAAGACGACTACCGTCCGCTGCTCGATTCCGGCGCATGCGCAGAGGGGCTTCGGTTCCAGCCGGGCCGTCGGCCGCGCATTGATCGAGCGGACAAAGCAGCACCTGGGCAGCTACTGCTACGTGGTGGAGTCCGGGACCGTCAGTGTGGGCGACGCTGTCGAGCTGCTTGACTAACCCTCAGCGTCGACGGCCATCACCATCGATACGACCTCGGTGTCGGGATGAAACGCCTGCCAGGCAAACCAGAAGTGGTCGGAGTGAATGACGCGGTTGAGCTGCGACCCTGCCAGTTCGCCCTCGACCGCACGTCCGAAGATGTCCCAGACGGAGCCAGTCTGCTCGTCGATGAAGGTTTGACCTTCGTCGGCGGGATTGAATGTGAAGCTCAGCATCCGACCTTCGAGGGACGTCTCAAAGACGGCGGTCGTGCCCACATCTCGCGCCATCGCCGCATGACCGGTATCGAGAATCGAGAGCACGCCGGGAGTCCAGAAGACGACCAGGTCGACGCCGTCGAAGGTGTCGTGGATGACGCGTGCGTCGGCCACAGCTGACCAGGCGTAGGCGATGGCCGCGCCAGACGGTCCTTCGATGCTGACGACCCGCTCTGCCGGCGGCAGCCGTTCATCGATCGTGTCGCGGTCGAAGAAGAAGGGGTACGGACCGCCGCGTTCCGGGTCGTCGTAACCGCGATACGGGTTCTGGCCGTACTCGCGGAACCAGCCGGTGTCCCGCGACATGACGATCGCATCGGGATACGCGCTGCGCAGGTGTCCCAGGGAGACGACCGGGGCCGGCACGTAGGTCAGCCTCGCGCCGACCATCGCGCCGACGATCGCGCGTCCCGATGACTGCTGCCAGAGCGACTCCGTGTTGCGGTCGTACATCACGAGGTCGGAGTTGCGCAGCAGTCCGGACACACCAAACTTGAAGACCTCTTCCCCGATCTGTGACTCAAAGGCGATGGCCGTGTTGCAGAGCGGGCAGTAGGTGACCGTGATCGGCATGCCCCCGATGGTGTCGTTGACAATTTCATGCCAGGTCAGGATCTCGAGTGGGAAGCCGCGTACGTCGCCGTCGATGTTGACCTGGACCAGCGGCACGTTATCCGTGTAGTAGGC
Organism: Dehalococcoidia bacterium; assembly: GCA_965208665.1. Taxonomy (GTDB): domain Bacteria; phylum Chloroflexota; class Dehalococcoidia; order Bin125; family Bin125; genus Bin125. The sequence continues at coordinate 690,490 of CBDBPH010000001.1, read as the reverse complement.
CGATGCCTCCTCAAGCGTCACGTAAAGCGGACCGGAGATAGCGGGGATCGCATCGCGTGCGGCTCCCTGGGAAAAATCGTCGAGGTCAACCAGACGGATGCTCCAGGCGGTGCCCCAATCGAGACCGAAGTAGCGGGGCCGCTGATTGTCGCGGATTATTGGGATACCTTCGGCCGTCTCGGTGGCGTCGAGCGGCAGGAAGGGCACCGTGCCGATCGGAAGAGAGATCTGCTGCTGGTCCTGTTGGGACTGCTGGTCGGTTTGCTGCTCGGCGACCGACGATGCCTGCTGCGCTCGCTCGTCCTGTTCGGCCTGGGAAGCCGGCGCCGGCTCACTCCGGGCGTCGTCTTCATCTGCCTGTTGTTGCTCTTGCTCAACCTGCGCAGGCTGAGACTGTTGCTGCTTCACTTCCTGCTGCGCGGGTTGACTCTCGGTCGTTTCCTCTTCCGCCTGCTGCGTTTCCGCAGCGCGCTGCTCTTGCTGTCGGGGCGCGGATTCATCGCTGCATGCGGCAAGCAACAGCGCAAGCGCGCCGACCAGTACTCCGACGGCGCCGATCGTTCGCGGCAGGTTGCGTATGATCTTCATGATCCTGAGCATACGCGGGAGTGTGCCCGGACTCGGAGCTTAACCATGGCGGACGGCGGCGAATCCAGCTCCGATCCCACCGCCGATCGACGCGCGGTGCTTGAGGCAAACCGCGCCTTCTACGAGGCGTTCAACGCTCGCGACATCGAGGCAATGGCCGATCTCTGGCAGCGCAGCGACGATGTCACCTGTATTCATCCGCATCGCAACGTGACGACGGGCCATGCCGATGTCCAGCGCACCTGGCGGGCGATCTTGACCAACCCCGATCAACCGAAGATCGTCTTTGCGGCTGAGGAAGCCCGAGTGGTTGGCGACATCGGTATCGTCGCCGGGCGGGAGGTCGTGGCCGGTGTACCGATCGTGGCGACCAACATCTACCAGCGCTCGCGGAACGCCGATCTCACGGACAATGCGGATACACCGTCGAACACCTGGCTGTTGATCCATCATCACGGAAGCCCCGTGCTGCACAGGGAATAGCTCGAACGAAAGCGATACATCATGCCCGTCACTCTCGGCAAAGGCGATCAGGCTCCCGATTTCGAGCTCGCGGATCAGGATGGCAAGGTTCACAAGCTGGCCGATTATGCCGGCCGGACGGTCGTGCTGTACTTCTATCCGCGCGACAACACACCGGGTTGTACTAAGCAGGCCTGCTCGTTCCGCGACGACATGGACGAAATCAGTGCCGAGGGCGCTGTCGTGCTTGGCGTCTCGACTGACACGGCGGAGTCGCACCAGAAGTTCATCGACCAGTACGATCTGAACTTTCCGCTGCTGGTCGATAGCGACGCGGAGGTCGCGACTCGCTACGGTGCGTGGGGTGAGAAGACGCTGTACGGGCGTAAGAGCATAGGCATGACCCGTGCTACATTCGTGATCGGACCGGACGGTGTGCTTTCCAAGGTCTGGAAGCGTGCCAAGGCCGCCGATCATGGCCAGGCGGTCCTCAAGGCCCTGCGGACGGGCCGCTAGCGTTTAACCCTTGTCCGCTAGATCGATTCGTCGATGTCCCGGTTGTTCCGGCTAACGTTGAGCACCTTGATCGCGCTGTCCCTGGCGGCGGCGCTCGTCGTCGGCTGCTCCGACGATGAGCAAGCGCAGCAGCAGGCACAGTCGCAGCCCGCGGTCGCACAGCCGCAGGAGCAACAGGAACAGACCGGAGACGCGGCGGAAGAGCCAGTCGAACCGATCTCGGTTGTGGTTTCCACCCAGGTGATCGCTGACTGGGTGCGTCAGGTCGGGGGTGATCTGGTCGACGTGCGAGCGCTGGTGCCGGCGGGCGCGGACGCCCACACGCTGGAGCTCACCGTTGACGACATCCGCGCGATTGCCGACGCTGACTTGGTAATCATCAACGGCGCCGGCCTTGAAGCAACGTACGCCGACGCGATTCTCGAGAACACGGACAGCCTGCTTGACCTGGCCGAGGCGCTCGAGGCCGCCGGTCTTGAGCTGCAGCCATTTGAGGGCATGATGTCGCTCGAGGATGAGCACGATCATCAGCAACATCAGCAGGATCACGAGCAGCACGAACAAGACGAGCACGACCACGACGACGACCAGCAGCATCAGCAGGATCACGACCAGCACGAGCAAGACGAGCACGACCACGACGACGACCAGCAGCATCAGCAGGATCACGACCAGCACAAGCAAGACGAGCACGACCACGACGACGACCAGCAACACCAGCAGGGCCACGACCAGCACGAGCAAGACGAGCACGACGACCACGACCAGCACGACCACGAGCAGGACGAACGCGACCACGACGACGATCAGCAACATCAGCAGGGCCACGACCAACACGAGCAAGAAGAACACGACGACCACGACCAGCACGACCACGAGCAGGACGAACACGACCACGACGACGATCAGCAACACCAGCAGGGCCACGACCAGCACGAGCAAGAAGAACACGAGCAACACGACCAGGACGAGCACGGGCAGGACGAGCATGCCCACGCGCACGACCACAGCGGTGAGGATCCCCACTACTGGTTCGACACGGATCTCGCTCAGGCCGCCGTCGAAGTGATTGCGGACTCGCTAATCGAACTGCTTCCTTTGGCCGAGGCTGAAATCTCGACGCGGACGGAGGCGTACGCGGGGGAGATTCGCGAGGCGGACGCAGAGGTGAGGTCGTTGCTGGAGGATCTGCCAGACCACCAGCGGCTGCTGGTGACGTTCCACGACGCATTCGGCTACTTCGCGCGTCGCTATGGGCTGCAGGTGGCGGGCTTCGTTGTCGAAGGTCCGGAGCAGGGCGTGAGTGCAGAGACCCTGACGCGTTTGATTGAGTTGATCGAGCACGAAGGCGTGCAGACGGTGTTCCACGAGCCGCAGTTCGACTCCACGATCCTCGACACGATCGCGTCAGAAACCGGCGCGGAACGCGGCATCATCTGGTCGCAACCGACCGAGGACAACCCCACCTACATCGGCATCCTCGTGGGCAACGCGAAGGCGCTTGCCGATCAGTAGTGCGTAGGTCCTGCATTACGTGAGCCGCACGGCGATACGCTGAAACGCGATGTCCGACGAACGCGTCAATCGTGAGTCGAAGCCGTCCAGCGGGAACATGGTCTGGATCGACCTCGAAATGACGGGGCTCGATCCTGGCCGGGACGTAATCATCGAAGCGGCCGTGCTGATCACCGACTCGGAACTCGAGATCATCGCCAACGGACCCGACATCGCGATTCAGCGCAGCGAGGACGAACTGAGCGTGATGAACGCCTGGAATCGGCGCACGCATCATCAGTCGGGTCTGGTCAAGCGGGTCAGAGCGTCGGACGTGACGATCGAGGCGGCCGAGGAGCAGATTCTCGAGTTCGTCCGGGAGTGGACGATTGAGGGCATGGCTCCGCTGTGCGGCAACTCGGTGCACCAGGACCGGCGGTTTCTGTACGGGGAGATGCCCAAGCTGATCGACTGGCTCAACTACCGGATCGTGGATGTTTCCACCATCAAAGAACTGGCGACGCGCTGGTATCCGCAGATGGAACCGTTTGTCAAGCAGGAGCGTCATCGCGCGTTGGATGACATCCGCGAGTCGATCGACGAGCTGCGCTGGTATCGGCAGCAGATCTTCAAGTCTGCCGGTTAGCCCGCCCGTCCGCGTAGCGATAGACGCTCGCCAACCCGGCAACATGCACCCCAGCAGACGTCGCCGACCCGGCAACACGCGCCCCAGGAGGTGCCGCCGATCTGACAGCATGCACCCCAGCACACGCGAGCGGTTCGCCGCCAGCCGGGCGGCGGAGGCTCCGCGCCGTCGCTCGCCAGGAGTTCAAGCGACGGCAACGTGTCGCGCAGTCCGCGTGGACTGAGCAAGAACGAGAGCACCATCAGTACCACCGCCGTAAGCACGATCGACGGCCCGGCGGCCAGGTCGAGGTGAAACGACGCGTACAGGCCCAGCACCGTCGAAATCACGCCGACCAGAATCGCCATCAGCATCATCATCGAGAGCCGGCGCGTCAGCAGCACGGCGGCGGCTGCCGGAGTCACGAGCATGGCCACCGCGAGGATCACCCCGACGAGCCGGAACGCGACCACGGTCGCCAGCGCGATCAAGACGAGCAGCCCGACGTGCATCAGGGTGACCGGTACTCCGGAGACGGCGGCAACCTCGGGATCGTACGCAGAGAACCTCAACTCGGGCAGGAACGCCAGCACCAGCAACGCCACAACGATCGTCAATACAGCCATCACGATCAGATCGGTCCAGGATGCGCCCAGGATGTGTCCGACCAGCAGTGAGCCGAGATCGATCGCAAACGTGCGCTGACGCGAGATCAGCAACACACCGAGCGCGAAGAAACCGGCGAACATGATGCCGATCGCGGTGTCTTCGCGTAACCGGCCGCGGATCGTGAGCAACGCGACACCGAACGCCGTCAGAACGGCTGCGACGCCGGCGCCGAGCGTGATCAGGACGGCTCCGCCGCCGACCACCAACGCGACCGCTGCGCCGGCAAGCTGCGTATGGGCGACGGCGTCGCCGAGGAAGGCCAGACCGCGCAGGACGACAAAGACGCCGACCATGCCGGCCGCGATCGAGACGACGATGCCCGCCAACAGGGCACGTTGCATGAACTCAAAGGACCAGGGGTCGGTAAGCCAGTCCACGCACGCTCTTGCTAGACCCTCGCCAGTACCATCTGCGAAGACAGGCGACTCGAACGGCGGAGGTGTTCGCATGGTACTTGAGCGACAGGTCACACTGATTACGGGCGCGTCGCGGGGGTTTGGCCTGGCTGCCGCCGAAGAGCTGACGATGCGAGGGCATCCGGTGATCGCGACGATGCGCAATCCCGACCGCGACGGCCCAAACCTCGCCGCTCTGGAAGCCGACCTGGTTGAAATCGCGGCCTGCGATGTCACCGATCGAGACTCGATCGAGTCGGCGGTTGAGGCCGGACTCAAGCGGTTCGGACGCATTGACGCGTTGTTCAACAACGCTGGATACGGGCTCTACGGGCCGGTCGAGGACATGTCGGACGCGGAAGTCACACGGCAGATGGACACAAACTTCCTCGGGCAGATCAGGATGGCGCAGGCCGTGTTGCCGTCGATGCGCGAGCAGCGCCACGGGAAAGTGATCAATGTGTCATCGCTCGCTGGACGGATCGTCGCACCGCTGATGGGTCTGTATGCCGCCTCCAAATGGGCCGTTGAGGCGATGTCGGAGGCGCTGCGCTTCGAGGTGTCGCGCTGGAACATCGACGTGACCATCCTTGAACCGGGCATGTACGCGTCCGACTGGCAGACCACCAACCTGGATGTCGCCGCCGCCGTCCGCGAAGGCCGCTCTCCGTACCAGGAATCGGCCGATCACGCGCTGAAGGCGTTCCGCACGCGCGCAGCGACGAGGCCTGGCTCGCGTTCCGTTGCAACGGCGGTCGCCGACATCGTCGAACTGGAACAGCGTCTGCCGATGCGTTGGCCGATCGGCGAGGACACGATCCAGACGATCCGTCTGCGTGAAGCGATGACGGATCAGGAGTGGGAAGAGCGGGTCAGAGGCGATACGAAGATCTATCGGGGCGCGTTTTTCCGGGGCGTCGAGAACCCGTTGGAAGACAAGCCGCGCTAACCGGACGCCGACCTAGCCATGCTTGCCGACTGTCCAGCCTGAATGGGCCAGGTGGGCGTCCGAGAACTCGACCGCGTCCGGCTCCAACTCATTCGCCAGGGTGTCGTTGAACCGGTTGAGGAAGCCGAACATCGAGATCACGCTGACGATCTCGACGATTTCGGACTCCGACCAGTACTTGGCCAGCTCCTCGAACTGCTCGTCGGTCGCAGCGTTCGGCACAACGCCGGAGTCGCGGGCGACTCGCAGCGCGGCGCGTTCTGCGTCGTTGAACAGTTCCGACGTCTCAAAGGCCCAAACTGCTTCGACTCGTTCGTAGGTTTCGCCGGCCAGCGTGTGCGCAAAGTGGCCCGTGTGGGCCTGGCAGTAGAGGCAACCCGCCGAGCGCGAGACCACGTGCGCGATCAGCTGTTTCAGTCCCGTCGGGACGCCGCCTTCGCGCATGATCGAGCCGAAGAACGGCTGGAACGCCTCAAGGATCTTCGGAAGGCGGCCCAGGACGTGGAAGGAGGTGGGCAGCGTCACTCCGGAATCTCGCAGTTGTGCCAGATACGGAGCGGCTTCGATCAGTTCTTCCGTGGTGAGTGGGGCGACGCGGTTCATTTTGCTCTCCAGCGAATCAGCATCTGGGTCGGTTGATCGGGCAGCGACCAGGAGCCGTCCTGTTCGATCAATAAGTCGGCCACGGCCCGTTCGAGAAGAGGCAGTTTGGCCGAGTTCTCCGACAACCATAGCCGTCTGCGCGCCCAGTCCATCGCGTCTTCCGCTTCAGCAAAGCCGAAGCGTTGGCGGTCTCCGCGGCGCTCCAGCTCGTTCGCGTCGACCAAGGCTCCGCGAGCCTTGAGGAGCTCGATGAACTCTCTGGCGCCTGGCAAGCGAGCATGCTGCTCACCGTGGATTGTCGGCCAGACCTGCCAGAACAACGATCCCGGCGCTCGGTCGTACAGGAGCGCCACACACTCCCGCGTCGCGGCCCGCTCCATCGTGTCGAGGAAGGCGCCGATCTGCTCGATGTCGTAGCCGACGTGGGAGATCAGGGCTACGTCGGCCATGCCCGAAATGGCCGGGGCGTCCGACGGCCAACGTTCGTCTCGCAGAGTGATGTTGCTGATCCCGTGTTCGATCTGCAAGTTCACCAGCTCGGTTCTCATCGCCGGTGACGGTTCGATCGCGATCACCTGCTGCACGCTCAATGCCAGGGGCAGAGCCAGTCGTCCGGCGCCCGCACCGATATCGACCCAGATATCGTCGGACAACGCGATGTGCCGCAACGCTTCGAGTGCGGAGTCTCCGCTCCGACGGGGGTCGGCGCGAAACGCCGATGCCAACGGTTGATAGTGGTCACCGCCGTCCGCCTCTTCGCGTAGTCGCTCGGCCTGCTCCCGATTGGCGGCAACGCGGTCAGCCCAGGCTTGCGTCAATCGTTGTGCCGTTGCGGCACCTCGGCTGGAGTAAACTTCGTCCATGACCACCTCACCTGACCTCAGTATCGAAGAACTCCCCGACCTCACCGATCCCGTGTTGATCGTTGCCTGGGAAGGCTGGAACGACGCCGGTGAGTCGGCGTCCACCGCCGCCCAATACCTGATTCAACAGCTGGGCGCGCAGCCGTTCGCGACGATCGACCCGGAGGAATTCTACGACTTCACCGAGGCTCGGCCGATGGCTCGCTACCGCGAGGGCGAGCGGTTCATCGCCTGGCCGGCGACCGAGTTCGTCCACCTGCGACCTTCGTCCAGCGGCCGCGACATCGTGGTCGGCATTGGGATCGAGCCGCACTATCGCTGGAAGCGGTATATGGCGGCGCTTTCGGAGTTGGTCGATGAGATTGGCGCGAAGCTGATCCTCTCGCTCGGCTCGGTGGCGGCCGGCACGCCGCACACGCAGCCTGTGCACGTTCGGGGATCGGCGAACAACTCTGCGCTCGCGCAGCGGTACAACATGCACCCCTCGCGCTTCGAAGGACCATCGGGCATCGTTGGAGTCTTCCACGACCACTGCCGACGCCGCGACGTCGGTGGCGTTTCGCTTTGGGCATCGGTGCCGCATTACCTGCCGGGGATCACCAATCCGGTCGGGGCGCAAGCGTTGCTGCGTGTGGTCAGTGAGATGACCGGGCTCAGCTTCGACCTCGATCCCCTCGAGCGCGGCATCGAACGCTTTCATATGCAACTCGAAGAAGCGCTGCGCGACAACAGCGAACTTCGCGACTACGTGGCCCGACTCGAAGCGGCCAGTCCGGCGCCGCAACAGGAGGCGCAGCCGGAGGGCGAACTGCCCAGCGCGGACGCGCTGATCGCCGACCTGGAGGACTTCTTCCGACAAGGCGGCGACAGCGGCACCAACTGATACCAACGAGGCGGCTGGGCCAGCACCTACAGTGGGAGCGACGGCCCAATCCGGATATGGCAAGAGCGGTGGTGAGCGATGGCGGATGTTGACCAGGTCAGCGACGACGATCGTCAGCAGGCGTCGGAGAAGAACCTGAACAAGATGTGGAAGTTCGCCCGCAACTTCGCGGAGAAGAGCGGGTCGTATCTGCACCCGCAGGAAGAGATCACCGAGTTCCTAGTAATTGGCCTGGCCAAGCACATCGACGACTACGGGCGTCCGCTTTGTCCCTGCAACTTCTATGAAGACAAGGCGGAAGAGGTCAAGGAGTCGACCTGGATCTGCCCCTGCGAGGAGATGCAGCGTTGGAAATACTGCCATTGACTGCTGTTCTGCGATGAGGAAGGTCTTCCCATCACCGAGTATCTGCCGAAGGACCACGAAGGCATCACGATCTACGGAGAGCGCAAGGATCCGCATCCGGACAAAGGCCGAGCGCTCGGCCGCCTGGAAGAGCAGAGCGGACGCAAGATCGACAAGCGCAAGCGCCGAGACTAGCCCCAACGCTCGGACTGCGACTACGCTCATAGAGACGATTTGAAGACCCAATACAGGACAACGCATGGCCCGAACCTCGAACGTTCACCGCGACCTCAAGCGCCGTAAGATGCACGCCAAGTACCAGAACCGGCGCGCGGCGCTCAAGCAGCAGCTCAAAGAGTCCAATAACCCGCGCGAGAAGCAGAACATTCAGTTCCAGCTTCAGGCGCTGCCCCGCAACAGCTCGCCAACCAGAATCAAGAACCGCTGCGCCGTGACGGGTCGTCCGCGCGCGTACATGCGCAAGTTCGGTCTCAGCCGGATCACGTTCCGCGAGATGGCTTCGCTGGGCCTGCTCCCGGGCGTGCGCAAGAGTTCCTGGTAGGACCCAACCCTCGTTCACCTCAGATCTCTACATTTAGTTGCATCAGTTGCAACTTTAGTTGACGATCTCCATATCGGCGCGTCGGTGCATCGAAACGTGCCGATCAGCGAGGAGATTAGTGCGGATGGGCCTTTTTCGGCGTCCGTTGCAGCCGGCAATCTGGCTGGCGTTGATCACCTGGCTGCTGGTCACAGTCGTCGCATGCGGTTCGAGCAACTCGGGACAAGAGGGAGGGGAACCGCAGTCGTCGGACGGCGGTGAGTTGACGATCTACTCCGGCCGCGGAGAGTCGCTGGTCGGACCGTTGATCGAGCGATTCGAGGAAGTCAGCGGGATTCGCGTGAGGGTTCGGTACGCGGGCACGGCGGAACTTGCCTCGGCGATTCTCGAAGAGGGTGATCGATCGCGAGCGGATGTCTTCTATTCGCAGGACGCCGGTGCTCTCGCAGCGTTGGCCGAGGGCGAGGCGCTGAGCCAGTTGCCGGACGACATCATCGCCGATGTTCCGCCGGAACTGGCCGACAGCTCCCGTCGCTGGGTTGCTACTTCGGGTCGGGCGCGGGTCTTGATTATCTCAACCGAGCGAGCGGCCAATCGCCCGGAGAGCGTCTTCGACCTGGTTGATGAAGAATGGCGCGGTCGCGTCGGTTGGGCGCCGACCAATGCGAGCTTCCAGGCGTTCATCACCGCGATGCGCCAGATTCACGGCGAGGACGAGACCAAGGAGTGGCTGCGCGGCATGCTCGCAAACGATGTCGTGGAGTATCCGCGAAACTCGCCGATCGTCCAGGCGGTTGGTGATGGCGAGATCGATGTCGGGTTGGTCAATCACTACTACCTGTTCCGCTTCCTCGCGGACGACCCCGGGTTCCAGGCCGTCAATCACTTCACCGATCCCGGTGCTGCTGGGGGGCTGGTCAATGTTGCCGGCGTGGCGGTGCTGACGTCGTCTCGCAATGTGGAGAACGCGCTGACGTTCATTCGTTTCCTGCTGAGCGAGGAAGGCCAGACCTATTTCCGTGACCAGACCAGTGAGTACCCGGTCACCTCGGAGATCGAGGCGCGGCCGGAACTGATTCCGCTGTCCCAACTCAATCCGCCGTCCCTGGCGCTCACGTCTTTGTCGGATCTCGAGGGCACCCTTGAGTTGCTGAGGGACGCTGGAGTCCTGCCCTGAGCTGTCGCTCGCCTCGCGTTCTCGATAATGCTCTGGCCATATGGGCGGGTTTACCCGCTAAGTTGCATTATTTGCAAAGTTGTGTATAAACTGCGCGGGTAGTCGAGTTCGCACGCGGAGACACGCGGCGAGGCGATATGCAGAAGGAGCGATGATGGAACATCACCGGACAGGGGCCACAAGGCTCCGCCTGCCGCGCCGACTGGTGGCGCTGCTGACGATCACTGCGATGCTCGCGGGCGTGTTCGCGGCGCTCGGGAGCGTCGGCGCGCAGAACGCCCCGACCTTCGACGTTCGTGTACGCGCCCAGCTACACGAGGATGGCCGGATCGAGTTCGGCCTCTCGGCCGACGGCGAAGTACTGACACCCACCCGTCGTTTCCTGTCCGCTAATCCGAGGATTGGTCGCACATACGTCAGTTCAGTGGTCGAGAAACTCGGCGTGCAGCTCCAGGTGACGGCACTGCGTCAGGCTGACGGCGACACCGTTTTCGGCGTTCGGGCCGACGGTGAGAGCGTACTCAGTGGCCAGATTTTCCCGGCTGGGGCCGCCGCGAACCGGTGGTTGGTCTCCAGAGTCGCCTCGGTCGTGTCTACCGATGATCCCGGCGACCTGGTCATCTACTCAGGTCGTGGAGAATCGTTGGTCGGCGAGATCATCGATCGATTCGAAGCGCAGACCGGTATCGACGTTAAGGTCCGCTACGGCAGCACCTCGGCTCTGGCCCTGACCATCGGCGAAGAGGGCATGCGTTCCCCGGCCGACATCTTCTACGGCCAGGACGCCGGCGCCCTCTCATTCCTGGCGGAGCAGGGCCTCGCCGCGCAACTCCCGCCCGACATCCTCGCGTCCGTGGAGAACGAGAACTTCAAGGATGACGACGGCCAATGGATCGGTACGTCCGGCCGCGCTCGTGTGTTGATCGTTTCGACCGAGCGGGTTGCCGTGGAGGATCGCCCGAACTCCGTCTTCGATCTGACGGACGAAGAGTGGCGCGGACGGGTCGGCTGGGCTCCGGGTAACGGCAGCTTCCAGGCCTTCGTCACCGCGATGCGCGTGATTCATGGCGAAGATACAACCGAGCAGTGGCTGCGGGACATGATTGCCAACGACGTCCACTGTCGAAGGAACAACTCGACGCAAATCAACGCCGTGATCGCCGGCACGTTCGACATCGGCTTGGTCAACCATTACTACCGCTTCCGATCGTCCTACGACGCTAACCGACACCTTGCGGTCAACTACTTCCCCCCGGGCGACGCCGGTGAAGCAGGCGCGCTGATCAACATCGCCGGTGTGGCGATGCTGGAAGGTACGACCAACCAGGGCAACGCGTTGCGCTTCATCCGCTTCCTGCTGTCCGAGGAAGGCCAGACCTACTTCCGCAACGAAACGAACGAGTACCCGGTCTCGGCCGGCGTAGAGCCCCGAGTGGACTTGCCGTCGCTCGACACGCTCGACCCGCCGTCGCTGGCGCTCACGTCGCTGTCCGACCTGCAGGGCACGCTTGACCTCTTCGACAAGATCGGATTGGCGGCCTGCCCCGACTCGTCATAGACGGCCCCTGCCCCCGTAGGGGGTAGGGCTCCAACCAGCCCATCCCCGCTCTGGATGGCATGGCCGCTGTCGTCGCTTCGCCATGGGGGCGACGGCAGCGGTCCATCCGAGCAGACAACGTGGTACGAACCACCATCGACGTTCCCGTCCACTCGCAAGCGGACGGGAACGTCGATACTTTCTCGCGCTGTTGCGATGAACCCCTCGGATAGCCTCCAGTCATGAGCATTCTCAGTGGGACGTTCGAGCTGCCCGCGCGCCTTCGGTTCTCGAATCCGACCGTCTGGATTCTCGCGCTGGCTGTGGCCGGTGCCGCCTGCATCCCTCTCGTCTACCTCATTGTGCGGGCCGCGACCGCTGACGCGGATGACTGGTCAAGAGTCTTGAGCGGCAACACATTGCGGTTGCTGACGAACACTGCTTCACTGACCGCGGCGGTGACAGCGACCTGCGCCGCAATCGCGCTGCCGATCGCGTTCCTCACCGAGCGCACGAACCTCCCGCTGGCGGGCTTCTGGCGGTCGATCACCATCGTTCCGCTGGCGATCCCCTCATATGTAGGCGCCTTTGCCTTCATCATCGCACTGGGACCGAATGGATCGCTGCAAGACTTGCTCGAGCCGTTGGGCGTTCAGCAGATTCCGGAGATCTATGGGTTCTTCGGGTCTTGGCTGACTATCACGCTGTTCACGTTTCCCTATCTGTTGATCGTGGTGAGGGCCGGACTTCGCGACATCGATCCGTCGATCGAGGAAGCTGCACGATCCCTCGGACAATCTGCGTGGGGCGCATTCTGGCGGGTCACGGTGCCGCAGCTGCGTGTGCCGATCGCAACGGGCAGTTTGCTGGTAGCGCTCTATACGATTTCGGAGTTTGGAGCGGTCTCGTTCATGCAATACGAGACATTCACCTGGGCGGTGTACCTGAGACTCAAGTCAGCGTTCGACCTTTCGGGAGCTGCCGTGTTGTCGCTCGTGTTGGTCGGATTGGTCGCGTTCGTCCTGCTGATCGACTGGTCGCAGCGACGCCGGGCGCGATACCATCGACTCGGCAGCGGCGCGGCGCGGAGGCCTCGACTGGTCCGCCTGGGCCGTTGGCGATGGCCCGTGCTGGCAGCGCTCAGCCTGCTGGTGATTGTCGCCCTGGCCGTGCCGGTCGCCGTGCTGTTTCATTGGCTGTCAGTCGGGTTCAGCCACGGCGAGACGTTCCCAGGCCTCTGGAGCGCCGCGCTCAAGTCGGTCTATGTCTCGGCGCTGGCGGGCGGCGTGACGGTGGCGGTGGCGATGCCGATCGCCATCGTCGTGATCCGCCGGCCCGGATTCCTGTCGCGCCTGATTGACCGCGTCTCATATGTGGGGTACGCATTGCCGGGGGTCGTCGTCGCGTTTGCGCTGGTCTTTTTCGCGTTGCGCACGATGCCCGTCATCTACCAGACGCTGATTACGCTGATCTTCGCTTACACGGTGCTGTTCTTGCCTCAGGCGATTGCCGGGCTGCGGACGTCATTGGTTCGAATACAGCCCGGCCTTGAGGAAGCCTCCCGCTCACTCAGCCGCAGTCCCTGGCAGACCTTTTGCCATGTCACCTTGCCGCTCATCACTCCAGGCATCCTGGCCGGCTTCGCGCTCGTGTTCCTGACCACGATGAAGGAACTACCGGCCACTGTCATCCTGGCGCCAATAGAGTTCGACACGCTAGCGACGACTCTGTGGGGTCATACGGAGGAGGCGTTCTTCGCCCGCGCGGCGGCGGCCGCATTGTTGTTGCTGGCTTGCGCAGCGCTGCCGATGTTCTTGCTGTTTGGAAGTGATCGTGAACTCCGCACCTGAACGAAGCGGCGACGCGCCGGCCCTGATTGCGCAAAACGTCACCAAGACGTTCGGCAACACCGTGGCTGTGCGTGAGGCGTCATTTGCGGTCGAACGCGGGGAGATCGTCGCGTTGCTGGGCCCGAGCGGTTGTGGCAAGTCGACGACGCTACGCGTGTTGGCCGGCTTTGAGCGTCCCGACCGAGGCGCGGTACTGATCAACCGCGAGGTCGTCGTTGATGACACCACCTGGCGGCCACCGGAGCGCCGCCGGATCGGCATGGTCCCGCAGGATTTCGCGCTCTTTCCGCACCTCAGCGTCGGCGAGAACATCGGATTCGGGTTGCCCGTGGGTCACCGTGCATGGTGGACACGGCAGTTGCGTCGGTTGCGGCATGTTGAGTCACCGGCTCGCGTGCGGGAAATGCTGGAGCTGGTGGGACTGGACGGCTTCGCCGAGCGGTTCCCGCACGAGCTGTCCGGAGGCGAAGCGCAGCGAGTGGCATTGGCTCGGGCCCTGGCGCCGGAACCGGCGGCTGTGCTGCTCGACGAGCCATTCAGCAATCTTGACCAGAACCTTCGCGCCAGCTTGCGCCTGGCGATGCGCTCGATCCTCAAGGCTGCCGACACTGCTGCGGTGTTCGTCACCCATGATCGAGAGGAGGCACTGTCGCTGGCCGACCGCGTGGCGGTCATGCGCGAGGGTCGGATCGAGCAGATCGGGTCTCCAGACGAGATCTACTACCGCCCGGAGACCCGCTTCATCGGCACATTCGTCGGTGACGCCAATGTGCTGCCGGGCCGGCGAATGCCAGGTGGGGCAGAAACCGAGCTGGGACATGTTGGGCTCACTAATCAACTCGCCGGTGAAGGCGGTGAGTCGCTTGACATCCTGCTCAGGCCGGAGCAGCTTGCCCTCGAGTCCGCCGCAAACGATGATCCCGCGCGCGCGAGTGTGATCAGCAGCGAGTACTACGGCCACGATCAGGTCGTGCGTGTCCGCCTGCGATCGGGCGCCCAGATAGAAACCAGACTCCGGACCGAAGTCGTCTGGCATCCCGACGATCCGGTCAGGGTGGTCGTGCTGGACGACGGCGTCGGTTTTGTTCGCTAGGCGGCCCTGGATCGCCTGCCGCCCCTGAGTAGGATGGCCCCTACCATGCCTGCACGGGCGTGAACTGGTCCAGCACTGCAGGAGGAGCCCTCATGCGCGTCGGCCTGATGGTCGAGGGACAGAACGGACTGACCTGGGGGCGTTGGCGGCACATCCTTCAGCTCGCCGACCGACTCGGATTTCCCTCACTCTTTCGCAGCGACCACTACTTCACCGGACCGATCGAGAGCAGCCAGCAAGACAGCCTCGAGTGCTTCCTCAGCATGGTGATGGCCGCCGAGGAGACCTCCAGCCTGCGTTTCGGTCCGATGGTCACGCCCGTCACCTTTCGCCGACCGGTTGATGTCGGCCGCATGGCTGCGCAGATTGATCAGCTCTCCGGAGGGCGGTTCGTGATGGGACTCGGGGCGGGGTGGAACCAGGCCGAGCACGACACGTACGGCCTCGATTTCCCCCCCACCCGCGAGCGTTTCGACCGGCTCGAGGATGCGATCAACATGATGAAAGCCCTCTGGAGCCCGGGCCAGTCCAGCTATCACGGCCGGTACTACCAACTCGATCGCGCCGACTGCCTGCCGAGCCCGAAAGCGGGGCGGCCGCCGATCTTGATTGGCGGCGGAGGGGAGAAGCGCACGATTCCGACGGCGGCGAAGTATGCCGCCGAGTGGAACAGCGTTTCGCTCACGCCTGAGGCGTACGGCCACAAGCGGGATGTGATGGCTCGCGCCTGCGAGGCCATCGACCGCGATCCGAACGAGATTGAACACTCGATGATGATGTTCCACGCCATCGGCACGCCCGAGTTGGTAGAGGCGGGCGGCAAGTTCGCGCAGCGGATGTTCGGCGGACAGGGACGATCGCTGGATGACTTCCTTGCTGAGTTCAAGGCGATGGGGCGGCTGGTCGGCGGCGCAGACGAAACAGTTGACGCCCTCGGTCGTCTGGCAGAGGCCGGCGTGGCCGAAGTCCAGTTCCAGCACGTCATGTTCGACCGCGACGATGTCCCGGAGTTCCTGGCGCGCGACGTCGCACCGCAGGTCGCCGAGATTGCGATCGGAAGCCACACATAGAGGAGCCCCGTCGTGAAGATTAGTGACAACGTGCGCATGGTGCCGGTTCCCGAGGACCAACCGATGCGCCCGACCTCGACCAACATCTACATCATCGGCCAGCGCGGCGGTCAGACGCTGACGATTGACTCGGGCGAGGCGATCGACAAGTTCCGCTGGATGCTGCGCGGCTATCTGGCGGCGATCGACCATTCGGAGATCGGCGTTGCCGCGATCACGCATCACCACTTCGACCACTCAGGCAACCTCAAACACGTCAACGAACACCTCAAAGCCGACGTTGCGGTTCCCGAGAACGGGGTCCGTCTGCTGCGCGGTCGGCTGCCCAAGGACGGCGTCAAGACTTACTCCGACGGTGATGAGATCAACCTCGACGGAGGCATCCGCGTCCAGGTGATGACCAGTCCCGGACACTCGGTCGACTCGCTCTGCTACTACATCGAGGAGGAAGGCATCCTCTTCACCGGCGACACGATCCTGGGCAACACGACCACGGTGGTCGGAGACGTCAACTCCTACATGGCCTCGCTGCGCCGACTGCTCGAGCTGCCAAACGTCAAGGTGCTCTGCCCAGGTCACGGCCCCTTGATCACCGACACCGAGGAGGCCAAGGCCCGCGATCGGCTCGAGATGTATGTCGCTCACCGGCAGATGCGCGAGGACCAGATCCTGGAACAGCTCCAGGACGGTGAGCCGAAGACATCGTGGCAGATTATGGAGTCGATCTACGGGGACTCGATCGACAAGCGGCTGCGCCGGGCGGCGGACGGCAACGTCCAGGCACACCTGAAGAGCTTGCAGAGGTCGGGTGTGGTGAGGGCGTCGCGTGGAGAGAAGAAGCGGCCCAATCCCGCCACGGTCGCCAAGAACAAGGCCAGGGACAAGGCCAACCGCAAGATCATCCAACAGGGCAAACGGCTCGACAAAGCCCAGCGGACCAGGATTCTGGCTCAGCAGGAGAATCCGCCCACGGATCTGTGGAAGAAGCCGCCCACCTACCAGTTGCGCTAGTTGAGGAACGGAGTCCCAGATGCACTACGGAATCGGAATCCCCAGTTGGATCAACGCCTGGCAGGAGGTCCAACGGGCCGAGGCGGCAGGGTTCACCCACGCCTGGTTCTACGACTCCCAGCTGATCTACTCCGACGTCTACGCGGCGATGGCGCTGGCCGCGCATCACACGTCGACCATCAAGCTGGGCACGCTGGTGGCGATTCCGTCGAACCGGATTGCTCCAGTGACCGCCTCGGCAGTCGCGTCGCTGAACAAGCTGGCGCCGGGGCGGATCATCCTCGGCATCGGCACGGGATACACCGGTCGCAACACGATGGGTCTGCCCGCCTACCCGATTGCCCGCTACCGCGAGTATGCCCAGCAGGTGCGTGGACTGCTCAACGGCGAGGACGTGCTCTATACCGACGACATAACCGGGCAGGAGCGCTGGATCCGGTTGATCCACGGTCAACACTCGGAGTTCCTCAACCTCGACGATTTCATTCCGATCTACGTCGCCGCCAACGGCCCGCGCGCGATGGAGGTCGTTGGACAGGTCGGCGACGGCTGGGTCACGACCGGAATGGGGCTGAATGCGCAACAGAGCTTCCCGGTGATTGCCGCTGCTGCCGAGGCGGCCGGTCGTCCGACCGAGAAGCCGTACACCGTCGGCCTCACGACCGGCCTGGTTCTGCAGGACGGCGAAGGGTTCGATTCGGAGCGGGTGACCCGGATTCTGGGACCTGGCATGGTCCCCGGCGTTCATGCGATGTGGGAGGCGGCCTACGGCCCGGGCGCCAACCTGGGCATGGACAACCCGGACCTTGCCGGCGAGTACCACAACTACATCCGCGAGTACTCAGCCGCCAAGGGCACGCCCGAGGACCGGCTCTACCTCGATGTCCACGAGGGGCACATGGTCTATCTCAAGCCGGGTGAAGAGCGCTTCATTTTCCCGCAGGTGCTTGAGCGCAGCCTTGTCGGATCGGGGCCCGAGATCATCGAGAAGATCGAGCACCTGGAGTCAATCGGCGTCGATAACATCGCCCTGACTGCCAACGACCCTGCCGGCGCGCGGGAGATCATCGACGATTTCGCCCGCGAAGTCATTCACAAGCGCGGATAGGAGCCCATTGTGGAGTACGGACTGCTCGTTCCCACCTACATCGACATGTGGAAGGAAGTCGTGCGCGCCGAGGAGGCGGGCTTTACCCACGCCTGGTTCCCCGACTCGCAGCTGATCTGGTCCGACTGCTACGCGGCGATGGCGCTGGCGGCTGAGCGCACCTCGACGATCAAGCTGGGCACGCTGGTCTCGATTCCCTCGAACCGAATTGCGCCGGTCACGGCCTCGGCCATCGCGACGATCAACAAGCTCGCGCCGGGCCGCACGATCCTGGCGCTGGGTACGGGCTACACGGGCCGCAACACGATGGGTCTGCCGTCGTACCCGGTGCGGAAGTTCCGCGAGTACGCGCAGCAGGTCCGCGATCTGCTCGACGGCAACGACATCCTACACACCGACGATGTCACCGGCCGAGAGACCTGGATCCGCTTGATCCATCCCGACCATCCGGATTTCTACAACATCAAGGACCACATCCCGATCTATCTCGCGGCCAACGGTCCGAGAGCGACGGCGGTAGTTGGCGAGATTGGCGACGGATTCGTCACCGCCGGCACCGGACCGTGGCTCGACTCGGCCTTCCCGATCATCGAGAACGCCGCGCGCTCTGCAGGCCGCTCGACCGAGAAGCCGTACACGGTTGGACTCGTCGGCGCATGCGTGTTGGAGGACGGCGAGGACATGATGTCCGAGCGGGTCATCCATCGGGCCGGTGCAGTGGCGGCGGTCAACAACCACACGATCTGGGAGTCCGAGTACGGCGGCTGGGGAGGCAACCTCAAGGGCGTCAATCCGGACCTCGCGGCTGAGTACAACCAGTACATCACCGAGTACGCCGAGGAGCGCGGACGGCCGTTGGATCGGCTCTATCTCGACGTGCACGAGGGCCACTACAGCTACCTCAAGGAGGGCGAGGCGCGCTTCGTCACCCGCGATCGTCTCGAGGACATGATCATCGGCACGCCCGATCAGATCATCGAGAAGGCGGAGCAGGCAGAGGCCAGCGGCGTCGACCACCTCGCCATGACCGCCCTCGATCCCGCCGCTGCCAACGACTTGATCGACGAGATGGCCCCGATCATTGCGCGAACGGCCGGTTAGGCGTCGTCGATGGAGACGCCGCTGACCTGGAATCTGCCCGCGTCTCCGCCGGCGCCGACGCTGGTGCTGACGCATGGCGCGGGCGCGTCGTCGACCCATCCCAATACGACGGCGCTGGCGGAACTGATTGCAGCACGAGGCGTTCGCGTTGCCCGGTTCGACTTTCCCTACATGCGCCGAGCCATGGCCGAAGGGCGACGACCGTGGCCGCCCGATCCTGAGGATGTGCTCGCAGGGACATGGGTGCAGGTGATCAGGCAACTCGCCGAGCAGGGCGTGCCGACTTCGAAGCTGTTCTTCGGCGGTCGCAGCATGGGCGGGCGGATTGCCAGCTACATCGCCGACGCGGTCGAGCCGGCCGGCATGGTCTGCATCAGCTACCCGTTCCATGCGCCGAACAATCCGTCATCGGCGATCACGATTCACCTGCAACAACTGGCCACGCCGACCCTGATCGTGCAGGGCGAGCGGGATGAGTACGGGACGCGGGAGGAGGTCGAGGGCTACGAGCTCTCGCCCCACGTTGAACTCAGTTGGATTCCCGACGGCAACCATGGACTGGTTCCCAGGAAGCGGTCCGGGCATACGGAAGAGGGGAATCGGGAGTTGGCGGCGGATGTGATTGCGGAGTTCATTCACGCCAGATGACTTCGGCGGGACGGCGTTCGGCGGGCATCTCGCGCATCTCCTCGGGGGCGTAGCCGAGGTACAGGTAGGCGACGATGCGGTCCTGCTCGCCGATGCCGAGCCAACGCTTGGCGGCGGAATTCTCGGCTAACGCGCCGGTGCTCCACTTAGAGGCCAGACCGCGGGCGGTTGCGGCGAGCATCATGTTCTGCACCGCGCAGCAGACTGCGGCGTAGTCTTCCTGATCGCGGATTGGATCGTCGAGCACCGCCTGCTGGGTGATGGCGACGAACAGGGGCGAGCGCATCAGCTTGCCGCGCGGGTCCTTGGCGAACTCGCCGCCGCCGGCGAGAATCGCGTCGCACATCTCCTCGCGGGCTGTGCCAGAGACGACGTGGAAGCGCCAGGGCTCGGTGTGCTTGTGATTGGGAGCCCAGCGGGCCGCCTCGATCAACTCCTCCACCACGCTCTGGGCGACCGTTTGATCCGAGAACACACCGATGGTCCGGCGCTCTTTAATGGCGGTGTCGACGTCCATTCCTCACACCTTCATTGTATCCAGCTTCTGACGTAAACCTGCTCACATCATACGATCACGGAACATGATTCGCGCGGGTATCGGTCAGACATTTGAGGCCTTTGGCGTTGGTCTCTTCCGGCTGCACTGGCTGTTGACCGTGATGGCCTTCATGGCCTTCTCGATGAACTTCACTGTGTTGCCGATCGTGGCCTTTGACCTCGGCGGTACGAACTCGTCGGTGGCGCTGGCGATGGCGGGCAACGGGATCGCCTGGTTCTTCATTGGCCCCTTTGCCGGGGCGCTAACCGACCGGTTGTCGAAGCGGCGCCTGATCGTGCTGGCCCAAACGGCGATTGCAATCAACTACGCGTTGATCGGCTTCCTGATCCTGATCGGCCGGATCGAAGTGATCTGGCTGACGGTGAGCACGCTGTTCCTGGGCGCGTGTTTCGCGTTCACCGGGCCGTCGCGCCGCGCCTACGTGGCTGACATCGTGCCGCCGCGGCTGGTTGGGAACGGGGTCGCGCTGCTGCAGACCGGGTTGACGTTTCCTCAGTCCGTGGGACCGGTGCTTGGCTCGCTGCTGCTGTTCGCGCCATTCATCGGGGCGGACGGAGCCTACTTCATCATGGCCGGAATCCTGGTCGTCACGATCGTGTCGCTGTACCTGATGCCGCCGGGCAGTCCGCGGAATGTGCCCCGTGGATCGGTGACGCGGGAGTTGCTGCTGGGACTGCGGTACGCCTGGCGGCAGCCGCGGTTGCGCGTGTTGCTGGCGACGCTGTTGCTGGTGTCGGCGACGGCCGGTCCGTACCAGAACGTTTTGCCGGGGCTGCTTGAAAACGTCTTCGCGATTGAATCGAGGAATCTGGGGCTGGTGACCTGGCCGATGGGCGTCGGCTCGTTCATCGTCGGATTGTCGGTGGCCGGCGTTGTGGGGACTCGATGGTCGGCCGGCGTGCTGCTGGTGATGAGCTGCGCCTTCGGTCTCGGCGTCGCACTGCTGGGGATCACGCCCAACGCGCTGATCATGCTCCCGGTGGTCTTTCTGATTGGCTCGGGCTTCTCCGCCTTCCAGACCTTGAACACGGCTGAGGTGATTCGCCAGTCGGAGCGCGAGTATCACGGCCGGGTGACCGCGCTGACATTCCTGCCGTTCGGCGTGCAGTCGTTCACCGGGCTGGGATTTGGGTACGTCGCCGACATTATCGGCGAGCAGGATGTGTTCATCCTCATGGGTCTGTCTTCGATTGCAATCAGCATCATTCTTGGCACGATCTACCTGCGGATGAAGCCGCCCACAATCCCGATGCAGGTCGCGGCACAGCGGGTGATTCGTCGGACGTTGAGGCCGGTTGCGGCGGTGATGCGGCCTCAGAAGTAGGGCGAGCGTGAGGGCGAGGGCCTCGCCGCGCTCCGTGTACGCGATCACTGGATGGCAAACTAACGCCGGACCCTCACCCTAGCCCTCTCCCAGAGGGAGAGGGGACCGGAAGGAGAGGGGCCGGGAGGATGCGCACGTGTCCCATGTCGACTACAGATAGCGATCGAACCAGGCGATCATGCGCTCGTAGTACTCCTTGACGAGGGATGGGTCTCCGACTCGGAACATCAGGTGGGAGCAGCCGGGGAAGCGGACCATTTCTGCGGTTTTGCCCCGATAGCGGAGGCCGGCGAAGTACTCCTCGCCCTGCGAGATGGGCACTCGCCAGTCGTGTTCACCGTGGAGGATGAGGACCGGACACTTGACGTTTTGGACGTAGGTGATCGGCGAGCGCTCGCGATACCAGTCGAAGTTGTCGTCGGGCATGTCGCCCCACTGGTACGAGCCCCAGGACGGACCTATGTCGGAGACGCCCCACATCGACCAGAGGTTGACTACCGGCGCACCAGCGATGGCGGCCTTGAACCGATTGTCGTGGCCAATCAGCCAGGTGGTCATGTAGCCGCCGTAGGAGTAGCCGTGGACGCCGAGTCTGTTCCCATCGACATACGGTCGCTCGCAGACCACGTCCAGCGCATGCAACAGATCGAGCGAGTCCTCGCCGCCCCAGTCGACAGTGACGGCGTCGGTGAATTCCGCGCCATAGGTTGAGGAGCCACGTGGATTAACGAAGAGGACCAGGTAGCCGGCGCCGGCGATGACCTGGTGGAGGACATTGAAGCCCTCGCCGAAGAAGCCGTTCGGTCCGCCATGAATCTCCATAACCAGCGGGTAGGACTGTTCGGGGTCGAATCCGGGCGGATAGATCAGGCCGCAGGGGATTTCCCAACCGTCACGTTCGACCGTGAAGAACTCGACATCGCCGATGTCGTGCGACTCGACGAAGTCCTCGGATGCGGTGGTGAGTACCGCCTGCGAATCGTCTCCAATGGCGACGATCTCGCCCGGGGCGTCGGGAGTCGCGGAGACGATGGCAATGGAGCGGGCATCGGCGGAGACATCGAAGCCGTTGATCAGCTCGGCCTCGGAACGAACCGCCTCGACCGGCTCGGAGCCGTCCGACTTGACTCTGTAGACGCCCGAGCGGCCCCGGGCGTCGCCAGCGAAGGTGATCTCGTCGCCGTGCCAGACCATCGTGGGCGGTCCGGCGATGGGGAAGAAGCCGGTCTGTGGATTGACGGTGTCGTCGGTCAGGCGGGTGCGCTGGCCGCTGTAGCGCTCAATCCGTTCCAGGTATGCCTGGTGACGCTGCGACATGTCGGTCACTGAGACGGCCAACGCCGAACCGTCGGGCGACCAGCACGCCTTGCCGGCCGACATCACGCCCGGCGTCAGGCGCTCGATGTGTCCGCCGCGGGTGGACATGACGCAGAGTTCCGACCCGAACGGTCGGCGCTTCTCGCGGTCGACATTGCGGTCAGCGGTGAACGCCACCCAACGACCGTCGGGCGAGACCACGGGATGGGCGTGGTTGTACGTGCCGGTTGTCAACTGGACGGCGTCGCCGGTTGCAGCGTCGATGCGGAAGAGTTGGTGCCAGGCGTCTTCGCGATAGCCGAGCGCGTCTCCCCGGTAGTAGGTGTCGCGGACCACGGTCGTCTTCGAGCCGTCGCGCTCGCCGCGGTGCGGATCGATGTCGACCGTGGCAATGATCGCGGAGCCGTCCGGCAGCCAGTCGAAGCCTGCGACCGAATGCGGCAGGTCGGTCAGTTGCGTCGCTTCGCCGCCGTCGACCGGCAGCAGCCAGATCTGACGCGTCGCACCGGGCTCGTCGGAGCTCGGCCGAAGGAATGAGAGCGTCGAGCCGTGGGGAGACCATGACGGCGCCGAGTCCGACTTACCGGAGGTCAGCCGGCGCGATTCGCCTACTGCGAACGGTGCAGATTCGATCCAGGAGGTCCGCTTGCCCTCAGCGACCTGGGCGCGGACGTAGGCGACGGTAGAGGCGTCGGGCGAGAGCGCCGGTGAGCCGACGCCGGGTAGCTGATTGACGATATCGGGACCGATGGGAGATTTCATGGATTCTTCCTCAGGGGATTGCTAGCCGATTCGCGGACGTGGTTCGATGGCGAGGATAGGGTCGGCGGGGAATTGCGCGTGGATGGTTTTCCGCGAGTTTTTTTCTTTCGGCGGTAAATCGTGAGGAAGTGCCGCGTATTGCTGGAGATCGTGCGATTTGGGTGGGCAGTTTTGGTCAGTTTCGTGCTTGTTTTGTCGGTCTGAGGAAAGATTTTGCGTTCGGATTTGTTCGGTTCTGTTCGATCCCGTTCGGTCTGGGTTCGAGACGCGGCGCCGGTTGGCGTGTTCGCGGTGTTCGGCCCTGTTCGGATCCGTTCGATTCCGTCCGGGCGGCTTCCGTGGATGCCGGGAGCGGTGGCGCAGGGTTTGAGCGTGGGCGGTCGAGTTCACGGGGCCGTCGGTTCGTTCGTGTGGGCCGAGATTCGGGTCGGCTGGTCGTCGTTGGCACAGGTCACAATATCGCACCTGCGTTCTGTTGGGGACGGCGTGGTGTGTTGGAGTAGACGGAGGTCAGGGCAGGGGCCCCTCTTACCCCCTCTCCCAGAGGGAGAGGGGGTAAGAGGGGCCACAGGGCAAGAGGGGCCACGGGGCAAGAGGGGCTACAGGGGGAGAGGGAGCAGGATTGGGGGAGGGAGCGGGGACGGGGCGAGGCGATTGCGCGTCGCTGGCCTAGACTTTAGCGACGGATCGGAGCTTGACCATGCCGAACATTTCCCGCGACGGGGTGAGCGTCTTCTATGAGGTCAGCGGCGAGGGACCGGCGATTCTGCTTTCACACGGCTACGGCGCGACCTCGCAGATGTGGGGCGGGCAGCTCGACCTGCTGTCCCGCAACCACAAGCTGATCATCTGGGACATGCGCGGGCACGGGCGGACAGATTCGCCGGAGGATCCGTCCTGCTACAGCGAGGCCGAGACGGTTGATGACATGGCAGCGATTCTCGATGCCGAGGGCGTGGACAGCGCGGTGATCGGTGGCTTGTCGCTGGGCGGCTACATGTCGCTGGCGTTCAACGTGGCCTACCCCGAGCGGACGCGGGCGCTGATGCTGTTCGACACCGGTCCCGGCTACAACAATCCGAAGGCACGCGAGGGCTGGAACACCGGCATGGCAATTCCTCGGGCGGAGGCGTTGGAGCGGGACGGGCTCGCGGCGCTGGGCGGCTCGGAGGAAGTCCGCGTCTCGACGCACCGCTCCGCCGACGGGCTGGCGCGGGCCGCGCGGGGGATGCTGGCCCAGTTCGACAACCGGATCATTCAGTCGCTGAGCAGTATCAACAAGCCGACGCTTGTGCTGGTCGGCGAGCACGACGAGCCGTTCCTGGCGGGGACGGACTACATGGTCAACAAGATCCCGGGCAGCACCAAGGCGGTCATCGCCAACGCCGGCCACGCGGCCAACATCGACAATCCCGGCGATTTCAACGACGCCGTGTCGTCGTTCCTGGCGTCGCTCAGCGAGTAGCCCTCACCCCAGCCCTCTCCCAGAGGGAGAGGGGGTCAGACATAGGAACTCCAATGCAGGTCAGTCTCTTTTTCCTTCCTTCGGTCGGCACGCGCGAGGACATCGAAGCCGGGATGGCCGGGAATCGTCCGGAGCTGTACCAGGACATGCTCGACGACCTCTCGGCGTTTGCCAAAGCGGGCGACGCGCTGGGCTATGACTCGATTGGGTTCACCGAGCACCACTTCCATATCGAGGGATTCGAGGTCTCGCCCAATCCGATCATGCTGGACCTCTACCTCGCGATGCAGACGGAGCGCATTCGTGTCGGGCAACTCGGGCTGGTGCTGCCGGCGCAGAATCCGATTCGCGTGGCCGAGGACATCGCCATGCTCGATCACATGACCGGCGGACGGGCGTTGGCCGGCTTTGCGCGCGGATATCAGCGCCGCTGGGTCGACACGTTGGCTCAGCAGATCCACGGTGTCCACGCCGCGCATCCGGGCAACCACGACGCGATTGACGCAGCCAATCGTGCGGCGTTCGAGGAGCACTTCAACATCATCCGCAAGTGCTGGACCGAGGAGATGGTCGAGTACAAGGGCCACGCCTGGCAAATCCCGCCCGAGGGCACGCCCTGGGACATCGAGGCGACGAAGCTGTACGGCAAGGGCGTCGACGAGAACAACATCGTGCGCCAGATCGGTGTCGTGCCGAAGCCGCTGCAGAAGCCGCACCCGCCGCTGTTCCAGCCGTTTGCTTCGTCGGAGAACACGATCCGCTGGTGCGCACGAGAAGGCATCACGGCGATTCTGCCGCCGATGTACCCGGAGCTGCAGAATCGGCTGTACGAGGTCTACCAGGAGGAGGCGGCCTCGGTCGGCCGAACCCTCAAGCCGGGAGAGGGCCTGGGGGTGCTCAGGGACGTGATCATCACTGACACGGACGAGGAGGCGATGGAGCTCTGGCGTCACTCCGCAGCCTTCGCCGGAGGCGCATGGTTCGCCCCGTTTGGGTTCGCCGAGGCGTTGCGCCCGCCGGATGGCGAGATCATGACTCCCGAGCAACAGCTGGAGAACGGCCTGCTGTTCGCGGGGACGCTGGACTCGGTGAAGCGTCAGGTCCAGTCAATGCTCGACGTGACGCCGGTGTCCTGGATCTTCATGTGGCAGTACAACGGACTGCTGAGTCAGGGTCAGATTTTGAGGACGATCGAGGATTTCTCGGAGAAGGTGTTGCCGGAGTTCGGTGGGTTGGGGAACGGGGCGTAGCGACTGGCCATGCGAGCTCCGGGAATGGTCAGTCGCGATTGATCCGTTCCATGATCCGACCGATGTTTGCCGGGTCGGACTGCAGCTCTCCGACGGGGAACGACCTTACGACGTCGGTCACTGCTTCGTTGATTGGCGTGGCAACCTCGACCGCCTGGCCCTGCTCAACGACCCAGCCGTTGAGGGCGTCGATTTCTACTCGGCGGCCTCGGATGACGTCCTGGAGGAAGCTGGGGCGACCGGCTCCGAGGGCCTGGGCTCCGGCGATGAGTTCTGCGTCGAGCTCGGTGGAATCGGCTCCGTTGGCGACGTCGACGAACTTCTGTGAGTCGATTCCCCAGACGGCGTCGATGTTGTGGCCGTAGGCCCGGCCGACCTGGACGACCTCGGCGGCGATCCGGGTGCAGAGCCAACGGGTTTCGTCGCGGGCGCGGACCTCTCCCGAGCCGTAGCCCGAGAGTCCGGCGATCGGGTTGGCCATGCAGTTGACTGCGAGCTTGCCCCAGCGTTCGCCCCAGAGGTTGGTCGTCGACTCGGCGCCGGCGACGTTGTTGACGATGGCGGCGATGTCGCGGGCGCGGTCCGAGTCGGAGCCGTCCAGCTCGCCGACCTTGAAGCCCAGGGTGCGCGTGTCGGTGCGGATGCAGTGGCCCGGGTCGTACATCCCGCAGCCGATCGTGATCACGCAACCGAGCGTGCGCTCGCGGCCGACGACGGCGGCGACGCGTTCGTCGTTGATGCCGTTCTGGAAATCGACGATGGCGCCATCGTCTCTGACCAGGGGCGAGATAAAGGCGGAAGCCCACTCGGTGTCGTAGCTCTTGACGGCGACGAAACCGAGGTCGAATGGTTCGGAGATCTCCTGCGCCTCGTATAGGTGTTTCGCGTTGACGAGAATGCGGATGTCGCCGATCAGCGGCCCGCTGAGGCGGAGGCCGCTCTGTTTCATTGCGTCAACGTGCTCGACCCAGTGGTCGAACAGGGTGACGTCGTAGCCGGCGCGGGTGAGCATACCGCCGACGACACCGCCAATGGCGCCGGCTCCGATGATGCCGATTCGGGTCATGTCCGTGTCCTTTGAGTTAGCTGCGACGCGGTAGTCGCACCGTGGCCCAGCCTGGCGTGGTGACGCCGAGGCGGTCGTTTTCGAGCCAGACTTCGAGGTCGACGAGGCCGTGGGCGTCGTCGAGGTCGGACTTGCCGACGACCTTGCCGCGGGCGTGGACTTCGTCGTCGGGGATGTTCATCCGCCGCATCTCGAAGCGGAACTTCGACATCCAGCCCGCTGGTCCGGCCCAGTCGGTGACCACGCGGCAGAGCGCGGCCTGGGTCCAGCCTGTGTTGTAGAAGATCGCGGGGTGGCCGGCTTCGGCGGCGAACTCGGGGTCATGGTGGACGGGGTAGAAGTCTTGCGAGCCGGAGACCTGCTCGACCATCTTGGTCCAGTCGAGGGTCAGGTCGAAGCCCTCAATCGATTCGCCGACGCGAACGTCGTCCCACCAGGTCTGATCGGTCGAGATGCTGTTCGGGGCGCTCCTGGTGGTCATAGCGGTCGCTCGCCTTCTTCTGCTTCGACTTGTTCGGGAGTCCGGTGCGTACAGAGCGTGTTGGTGCCGACGGCGACCAGTTCGCCGTCCTGGTTGGTGATTCGAGTTTCGGTGACCACCCAGACCGAGCGCGGGTCGAGCTTGATCGACTTCTCGTAGATGTCGGTCACCTCGGTCTGGGAGGCGAGGTGATCGCCCACCCTGGCCGGGCGCAGGTACTCCCACTCGGTGTTGAGATTGATGTTCCGCTCTCCGCGCGTTGGCACCGAGAGCAGCAGGCTGACCTGATTGTCGGAAGATGGCGGCCAGACGCCCGCGCCAGCGAAGTAGCGGGTCATCACCGGCGGCGCGATGACTGCACCGTGCTCTGATTGCCGCCCGTATTCGGGATCGAGGAAGAGCGGGTTGGTGTCTTCGACCATGTGGCAGTGGCGTCGGATGCTGTCGTATTCGACCGGGTAACGTCCGGGAGCGACCTCGGTTTGGCGTCCGATCCACTCGTCGCGGACGGCCTCAAGGTCGTAGGGTCCTTCGACACGGGCCATCAACCGTCCCCCCTTCGAATGCGGGGCCTGAAAGTTGGGCAGAGGCTACCAGACGTCCTGACCACCACCGAGCTACTGCTGCTCGCTACGAGGGCCGAACGGTTCGGGGATGAACGGTTCGTCGCGAGCTCTCAGGAACGCACCGAAGCCGCCCGTTTCTCGCGCCGCGTCGAGGTGCGCCACCTCGGGACCGTCTGCCGATGCCTCGACCATCGTCGAGAGCATCGAACCGACGTTGAGCGCATTGCGCAGCCCCATGGCCTCAAGACCCCGCGCCGTGATCAGCTTGTTGTAACGAATGGAATGTGATGGCACCTGAGCCAGGCGTCGGGCCAGCGCGTCGGCCTTCTCCATCAGATCTTCCGTCGGCACGATCTCGTTGATCACGCCAAGCCGTAGCGCTTCCTGCGCGTCAAAGTGGTCGCCGGTCAGGGCGTACCGATGCGCTGCCTTCCAGCCCGCCAGCGCCGCGAAGAGCACCGAGCTGTTGGAGATCATCCGCACCTCGGGTTGAGCGAACACGGCACGGTCGGAGGCAATCGTGATGTCCGCCGCCAGCGAGTACCAGAAGCCGCCGCCGATACACCAGCCGTTGACGGCCGCGATGATCGGCGTATCCAGCGTCATCAGGTGCATCATCATGTCGGGATTCTTCGATGAGAAGCGGAACCAGCGCTCGAGGTGCTCGGAGACCGGCTGGGTCGGACCGCCAACCTCGCTGTCGATTCCACCGGCGATGTTGTAGCCCGACGAAAAGGCCCGCCCGGCGCCGGTGAAGATGATCGCGCGCGCCGACGGATCCGCGTTGGCCACATCGAGGGCGTCGTGGAACTCGCGCTCCAGCGCCGGCGTGATCGCGTTGAGCGTCTCAGGGTTGTTCCAGGTAATCGTGACGACCGGGCCGTCCTGCTCGTAGAGGATGTTCTCGTAGTCGGGCATCGCCATGCTCTCTTCGTACGTTTCGATTCCATCTGAGTCTACGCGCCGGGCTCGCGTAACCTGCGCGATTGAGGAGGCGCTCATGCCCGGACCGCTCGACGGGATCAAGGTCCTCGAACTGACCCAGATCATCGCCGGACCATACTGCGGTGTCGCGCTGGCCGATCTGGGCGCAGAGGTGGTCAAGCTCGAATCGCCACTCGGCGACGCATCGCGCAAGATTGGTCAGTTCGCTCCCGGCGAGAGCAAAGCGTTCCATGGGCTGAACCGGGGCAAACGAGGGCTGGTCGTCGACCTGTCCCAGCCAGCGGGCCGAAAGGTGGTCCATCAGCTGATTGGGGACTTCGACGTCTTCGTCACCAACGTCCGGCCCGGAGTGGCCGAACGAATCGGCGTGGACTACGAGACCCTGCGTGAATCTCGACAGGACCTGATCTACTTCGACGTGACGGGCTACGGAGACCGTGGGCCGAGTGCGCAACGCGCGGGTTCCGACCTTGTGGTCCAGGCATATTCGGGTCTCCTGGCAGGAGATCTCAAGGTCGACGCCGACGGCGCGCCCGAGCACATCACCGCGACCGCGCCATCGGACTACGTTGCGGCGCTCGGCGGCGCAATGGGAATCTGCGCCGCGCTCTATCACCGCGAACGGACGGGTGAGGGTCAGCGCATCTCAACCACGCTGCTGGGCGCGGGACTCGCACTTCAGACGCCCTGGGCCGGCGACGTGCCCGTCTCCGATTCGATCCTGATCGAGCCGCTGCGTCAGATGATGTCGGACATGCGGGGTGCAGGCGCGTCCTATGGCGAAATGATCGAGGCCCGGCGCAGCCGTCCGAACCAGGGCAAGGCGTTCCGCATCTACTACTCGGGCTATCCGGTCAAGGACGGGGCGATCATCCTGGGAGCGCTCACGCCGCAGAATCGCGATCAGATTCGGGCCGCACTCGAGATCAGGGATGATCCGACGGACGACGAAGAGTTCAACGCGATCGGTCCCGATGCCGACGCGGTGGTGGCTCGCGTCGAAGCGCAGATCAGAGCCACGCTCGCCGGCGGCACGATCGATGAATGGATGGCCAGACTCGACGCCGCCGGAGCTCCCGCTTCTCCGGTCAACTGGCTCGAGGAGATCGCCGACGACCCGCAGGTCGTCGCGATGAACCTGATGCCGACCGTCGAGCATCCGTTGACGGGGCCGGAGCGGCAGGTCGGACCGCTGGTCGAGATGTCGTTGACCGGCACCGGCACCGACCGGTCCGCGCCGCCGCTCGACGCCAACACGGATGACATCCTGCGAGAACACGGCTTCGCGGAAGAACAGATCACCGGCCTCAGGCAATCAGGCGCCATCGGCGTATCCGCAGGCGACTAGTTGCCTATCCTCGTCCAAGTCAACCGTCGGATGTGAGGAGGTTCTGATGCCCGGTGCGCTTGATGGAATCAAAGTCCTGGAGGTGACGCAGATCATCGCGGGACCGATGTGCGGGGTGATGCTCTCCGATCTCGGCGCCGACGTGATCAAGATCGAATCGGCGGCCGGGGACGGCATGCGCTTGCTCGGTCAGATTGCGCCGGGCGAAAGCAAGGGCTTCCACGTCTTCAACCGCGGCAAACGCGGCATGGTCCTCAATCTCCAGGACCCCGAGGGCCAGGCCGTCGTTCAGCGACTGATCACCGAGATGGATGTCTTCCTGATCAACGCCCGGCCGGGAGTGCCGGAACGCCTCGGCATTGACTACGAGAGCCTGCGCGCGCACAAGTCGGACCTGATCTACCTCGAGAACACCGCCTACGGACCTACCGGCCCATCCGCCCATCGGGCCGGCGCCGACATCATCGCCCAGGCGTACTCGGGGCTGATGGCCGGCGACGAGAAGGTCGATGAGCACGGTGGCCCCGACCTGATCACCGCTACGACGCCGGCCGACTTCGTGGCCGCGTTTACCAGCACAATCGCCGTCTGCGCGGCGCTCTTCCACCGCGAGCGAACCGGCGAGGGCCAGAAGATCGACACCTCGCTACTCGCCGGCGCGATGGTGCTGCAAAACGCGTTTGCTTCCAGGATGCCGGTCTCCGACGCCGTCCTGCTCGATCCGATCCTCAGCGGCCTCGCGGCGGTTCGAGAGCGGGGCGGCAGTTACCGTGAGCTGCTGGGCGCCCGCGGTGGGCTGCGCGCGCTGGTCGGAGGCGCCTTCTTCCTCTACTACGGCGGCTACCAGACCTCCGACGGCGCGATCATGCTCGGCTGCGTCACGCCGCCGAATCGACAGCAGGTACGCAACGCGCTCGGGCTGGAACCGGGCGACGACCCCACCGACGACGGCGATTTCAATCCGCTTGCCGACGGCTCCGAAGAGATCGTCGCGGGCATCCGGGCAAAGATCTCTGAACGGTTTGCTTCAGACACCACAGACAATTGGGTCGCCAAGCTCGACGCCGCAGGCGCGCCTGCTTCTCAGGTCAACATCCCCGAGGAGATGATCGATGATGCCCAGGTGCAGGCGTTGGGCATCATGGTCGACCTCGAGCACCGATTGACGGGCCCGGAGACGATGGTCGGCCCGCCGTTCAACATGTCGCGCACTCCGCCCGAAGCTGAGGGAGCGTCGCCGCCGCTGGACGGCGACACCGACGAAGTGCTGATCGAGTACGGCTACACCGCGGAGGAAGTTGCTGCGCTGCGCTCCTCCGGCGCGGTCGGCTTGCCGGCCGAGGGCTAGGAGCAGCCATGCCCGGACCGCTCGATGGGATCAAGGTCCTCGAACTGACCCAGATCGTCGCGGGGCCAATGTGCGGCGTGATGCTCTCGGACCTTGGTGCAGACGTGGTCAAAATCGAGTCGCCGCAAGGCGACGCGGTGCGTCTCGTGGGTCAGTTCATGCCGCATGAGTCCAAGGTGTTTCACGTCATGAATCGAGGCAAGCGGGGGATTGTCCTGAATCTGCAATCCGAAGCAGGCCGCGCGGTCGTCCGCCGGTTGGTCCGTGACTTCGACGTGTTTGTGATCAATGCCCGTCCTGGGGTGGCCAAACGACTTGGCGTGGACTACGAGACCCTGAGCGCCGAGAACTCAGAGCTCATCTACCTGGAAAACAGCGCCTTTGGCCCCGAAGGACCATCGGCCGACCGGGCCGGGGCCGACATTATTGCTCAGGCCTACTCGGGACTCCTGGCCGCGAACGAGAAGCTGGATGAGCAGGGCGGCCCTGCGGCGAGCTCGGCGACCGTACCCGTCGACTACGGCGCCGCATGGACCAGCGCGATGTCGATCTGCGCCGCACTCTTTCACCGTGAACGCACCGGCCGCGGTCAGCGCATTGAAACGTCGTTGCTGGGCGCGGCGCTCACGTTTCAGAACACCAGCGTTGCCAGAGTGCCCGTCAGCGATGCTGACATGCTCCAACCGTCAATCGATGCTGTGAATGAGATCCGTTCGCGGGGCGGTACGTATCGCGAGATGCTTGACGCGCGTAACGGCACACGCACAATGCTTGGCGCGGCTTACTTCCTCTACTACGGCGGATATCAAGCGGCCGACGGCGCAATCATGCTGGGCTGCGTGACCTCGTCGAATCGGCAGCAGGTGCGTAATGCGCTTGGTCTCACCGAGGCTGACGATCCCACGGATTCGGAGCATTTCAATCCGCTCGACCCTGATTCGGCGGAGATGGTTGAATATGCGCGGAAGAACATCTCAGCCCGATTTCGCAGCGATACGACCGCCAACTGGATTGCCAAGCTGGACGCTGCCGGCGCGCCGGCCTCAGAGGTCAACCTCCCCGAAGACATGTTCGATGATCCACAGGTCCAGGCGATCGGCGCGATTGCCGAGATCGAGCATCCGCTGACCGGCCTGGAGCAACTGGTCGGTCCCGTCTACCGAATGTCCGACTCACCGCCGGTTCCAAGTGGGCCATCGCCGATCTTCGACGGCGACACCGACGACATCCTGCGAGCGCACGGATATAGCGACGCTGAGATCTCGGCTTTGCGCAAGTCCGGTGCGGTCGGTGTGGATGCAGCCGACTGAGACGGCTCAGCCTTCGTCGGCGGGGTAGGGATCGGCTTCGCTGAGTTCTCGTTGAGACTCGGCAATTGGAAAGCCGTCGATCTCCTTGCCTTCCCACCACGTCTTCAGGTACTCGAGTACAGCGATGATCTCGTCGCGCGTCAGCTCGTCCTTGAATCCCGGCATGTTGCTGCCGAATCCGATGCCGGCGCCGCCGTCGCTGACGATGCCGTAGAGGACGCCATCCGAGTGGTGCCAGGTGTGTCCCTCGCCGTTAAGGGGCGGTGGTGGCAGGCGTCCATCCTCGTCCCGCACCATCCAGTTCTCTGCGCCCTTGCCGCCGGCGCCATGACAGGCGGCGCAGGTCGAGGCGAAAATCTGCTGGCCGGTGCGAGGGCCGCTGACGGCGTCTGATTGTTCCGCGGACGGTTGAGCGACCGGTTCGGGCTCGCCGCAGGCAGAGATCAAGATGGTCATCATGACCAACACCGCCAAGACGAGCGAGGTCTGAAGCCAGCGCCTCACCACAACCTCCGTGGGCCAATGGTATCCAGTGGCTGAACGGCAGAGGGCAAGTACCCTCGATGTAGAACGAGGCGAGATCGGAGGACAAACATGGTGCTCCCGACGGAAGCGGCGCGGAACCTCGGGACGGAGACGGCGTTTGAGGTGCTGGCGCGGGCGAACAGGCTCGCCGCCGAGGGACGATCGATCATCAACCTGGGCATCGGTCAGCCGGACTTTGCCACCCCCGACAACATCGTCCGGGCGGGCGAGCAAGCGCTTGCAGAGGGCAAGCACGGCTACACGCCGGGCGCCGGTATCCCCGAGCTGCGCGAGGCCGTCGCGCGTGACCTGCAGCGCCGCCACGGGGCCGAGGTTGACCCGGAGTCGGTCCTGATCACGCCCGGCGCCAAGCCGGTGATGTTCTTTGCCGCGCTGTTGATGGGGGAACCGGGCGCAGAAATCATGTACCCGAATCCCGGGTTCCCGATCTATGAATCGGTGATCCGCTTCTCGGGCGCGACTCCGGTGCCGATCGAGCTACACGAGGCGGACGGCTTCACCTTTGACCCGGACCAGGTGCTGAGCCAGGTCAACGAGCGCACTCGTCTGATCATTCTCAATAGCCCGGCCAATCCGACCGGCGGCGTCTACTCACGTGAGCAGGTCGAGCGGCTGGTCGACGGCCTGGAGCAGTGGCCGGATCTCGCCATCCTGAGCGATGAGATTTACTCGCGCATCCTCTACGAAGGACTCGAGCACACCTCGTGGCTCAACTACCCGCAGCTCCGCGACCGCCTGATCGTGCTCGACGGCTGGAGCAAGACCTACGCGATGACCGGCTGGCGGCTGGGCTTCGGCGTCTTCCCGCCGGACCTCTTCCCCTTCGCGGAGCGACTGGCGATCAACAGCTACTCCTGTCCCAATGCCGCCACGCAGTACGCCGCGATCGAGGCGCTCGACGGCCCTCAGGAGGCGGTGGACATCATGACCACCGCGTTCGACGAGCGGCGGCAGGTCATCGTCAAGGAACTCAACGACGTGCCCGGCGTGAGCTGCGTCACGCCGCTCGGCGCGTTCTATGCCTTCCCGAACATTTCTGAGACCGGCATCGATGCACGCACGCTGCAGGAGCGGCTGCTTGAGGAGGCCGGCCTGGCCGTGATCGCGGGGACCAGTTTTGGACACCTCGGCGAGGGCTACCTGCGATTCAGCTATGCCGCCTCGCTGGACGAAATCGTCGAAGGCGTCGACAGAATGCGTACCCTGTTGGCCAATGGCTAACGGACCAAGGAGCCGCACATGGCCCGCTTCGAATACATCTCACGCAACAAGCTCGAACTCAAGAACGGCTTCCGCCACGCCACGCTCGGCGAGGTGCCCGGGCAGGTCGTCTACGGCGTCCAGGGCAAGCTCAAAGAGCACTACGGCGTGCCCGAGGACGCGCCGCCGATGACGGCGACGCTCGACCACATCGTCGCCGCGGTCGGCGGTTGAATGTACGGCACGTTGGCGCGGGCGATGTCCGCGCGTAAGGTCGAGTTCGACCCCAACACCTACAAAGCCGACGTACTGGGCACGATCGAGGGCGAAGACAACCAGACGATCCGGATCACGAAGATCCACGTCGTCTTCCGTATCCCGGGCATTGCCGAGGAACAGCGAGCGGCTGCAGAGCGCGCGGTCAAATTCCACGCTCCGGGCTGTCCCGCGCATGAGAGCGTCAAGGACGCGATCGACATTACCTGGGAAGCCGACTACGGGGACAACTAGTAGGGCCCTCACCCTAACCCTCTCCCTCAGGGAGAGGGGAGCGGAGGAAGTTCGAGCTTCAATCGCTTGGAGGGTAGGAGTCTCAGTCCTGAATCGGACGCCGCGAGTTCCAGATCACTTGCTTGGGCAGCGGCTCCGGCTGCGGCTGTGGTTCCACTCTCGGCCGATTCGACACATCGCCCGTCGTGATGTCGATGAAGTCATCGAGCACCAGCGGCTTCCCACTGATGGTGAATCGCGCGCTCTCAGAGATGGGGAAATCGCGGTCGGGCTCTTCCGACTCTGCCGCTTCGTCTACCCCAACGTCCTGCTCTTCGTCCGACATGCCCGCAACCTAGCATGAGCCCATGAGCCAATCGGATCGGGCTGAGATCGACTACACGACGCTCAGCTTCCCCGACCCGCCTGCGGACAGGCCCTTCGTCGCGATCAACATGGTGATGTCCGCCGATGGCCGGACGGTCGTCGATGGAACCGAGCGAGGCCTCGGCTCGAAGCTCGACCAACGCCTGATGCGCGAGTTACGCGTCCACTTTGATGTCGTGATGAACGGCGGTGCGACCTTCCGAGCATCCGGCACGTCTGCCCGCCTGAACGACCCAAAGCTTGAACGATGGCGCACCGATCGCGGCATGACGCCCTCTCCGATCGCCTCCGTACTGACCCGCAGCGGCGATCTCCCGCCGGAACGTCGGTTCTTCACCGACGACGGATTCGAGGCCGTGATCTACATCTCGAGCGCTGCGCCCGACGCCGTGCGTCAAGCACTGGAGTCCAGAGGAAGGCCGGTGGTAGCTGTCCCTGAGGAACGCGCGGCGGCCGCCGCGCTCGATCACATGCGGCGCGAACTGGGAGCCTCTCGGGTGCTGGTCGAAGGCGGCGCGACGCTCAACGGGGAGCTGATTCAGCGCGGACTGGTCGACGAGTATTTCCTCACCCTCGCTCCACGAATTGCAGGCGGGGACACCGCCCACCCCGCCGTCCAATGGCCCGGTGAGCCGACGGCCTCCGAAATCCGGCAGTTGAGCCTGATCCATGCGAGGCCGGCGGAGAGTGGCGAACTCTTCCTGCGCTATCGCGTTCGGGAGGCGATGTAGGGGCGACCCTTGTGGTCGCCCGCGACTGAGATGGCAGACTCCGTCAGGTCCCACCGGCGGACAGGGCGACCACAAGGGTCGCCCCTACGAGCGGTCGGTGACACCCCGAAGGTCGAGGTGTTCGAGGGGATACGCCCCTAGGCCTCGCGCACGAGTTTACTCAGCGAGTGGAGTTCGACGCCGAGGGCCTTGCCTCGGATGGTGTTGCAGACCTCGCCGACGTAAATGTCTCCCTTCGAGTCGACGGCGATTCCGTGGGGTGCGATGAACTTGCCGGCTTCGTCTCCCTCGTCGGGGTGACCGAGCAGCGCCAGGCGGTTGCCAGAGCGGTCGTAGACGCTGACCCGGTGGCCCAGGCCAGGTGCGTCCTGCATGCCGCCCATTTCGTTGAGCTCGCCGATGTAGATGTTGCCGTCCGGCGCCAGCGTGAGACCGTCGGGACGATGAATGTTGTTCCACATCGTCACGAACTGGCCCGACTCCGAGAAGATCTGCACCCGGTGGCATTCGCGGTCGGCGATGTACAGCAGCCCGTCCTCATCTATCGCAATGTTGTGCGGGCGGATGAACTGGCCCGCGTCGATGCCCGGCGTGCCCCAGGTCTGCTTGTGGTCACCGTCGGCGTCGAAGCGATGGACGCAACTGTTGCCGTAGCCGTCGGTGACGAAGATGTCGCCTGACTTCGGGCTGACCGCCGCGTGGGTGGGGCGGTTGAACGGCTTGCCGGCCCAGGCCGGTGCTGGATTGTACGGGTCGCCCAGGGTTTGCAGCAGTTCGCCGTCGGGCGACCAGCGGGTGATGGTGTGGGTGCCGTCGTCGGCGCCCCAGACGTCGCCCTCGGGACCAATCCAGATGCCGTGCGACCGGTCCGTGAAGTTGCCCTGTCCCCAGCTTCCCTGCCACTTGCCGCCTGCATCGAACACCATCACGGGATGCTCGGTGTTTCGGGTCAACACATAGACGGTGTCGTTGGCGTCGACGGCCACTCCCGGGCACTCGACGAGCGTCACGCCGTCCGGCATTTGCTCCCATATGTCGAGCGCGGTGTACGTAAGGTTCCCGTCAGAAAGTTGCGCTGTCATCGTTATGCTCCCGTGATTTGAGGTCGTTTACGAGGTCGGCCATGAGGTTGCCTGCGGACGAGTCTAGCCCGCCAATATTCTGACCACATGGTGTGGAAGAGGCGCCTGTTCGGGAGCGTCCGATGACCGATAGCGGCGGATCCCGCGAACTCTCGTATCGAATCGACGCATCCACGCCGATTCAATCGACGGTTGATACCGGCTCGGCTGAGTTTCTCGAGAACGCAGCCTGGATGCGCGGCCTGGTTGAGGAACTGCGCGAGCGTGAGGCCGTCGTCAGGAACGGCGGAGGCCAGCGCAGCGTCGATCGACACCACTCGCGCGGCAAGCTGCTCGCTCGAGAGCGCATCGAGCGAATGCTCGACCCCGACTCGCCGTTCCTCGAACTCTCACCGCTCGCCGCTGATGGCATGTACGGCGACGAAGCGCCCGGCGCCGGCATTGTCACCGGGATCGGCCGCGTCTCCGGACGCGAGATCATGGTGGTCGCGAACGACGCGACGGTGAAGGGCGGCAGCTACTACCCGGTCACGGTGAAGAAGCACCTGCGCGCACAAGAAATCGCGGCCCAAAACCGCCTGCCCTGCGTGTATCTCGTCGACTCGGGTGGGGCTTTCCTGCCGATGCAAGCCGACGT
Organism: Dehalococcoidia bacterium; assembly: GCA_965208665.1. Classification (GTDB taxonomy): domain Bacteria; phylum Chloroflexota; class Dehalococcoidia; order Bin125; family Bin125; genus Bin125. The sequence continues at coordinate 652,128 of CBDBPH010000001.1, read as the reverse complement.
CTTCCCCGACCGCGAGCATTTCGGCCGGATCTTCTACAACCAGGCCACGATGTCGGCGGCTGGCATCCCCCAGATCGCCGCCGTGATGGGTTCGTGCACGGCCGGCGGCGCCTACGTCCCGGCGATGTCCGACGAAGCGATCATCGTCGACGGTGTCGGCACCATCTTCCTTGGTGGCCCGCCCCTGGTCCGCGCCGCCACGGGTGAGGAGATTTCCGCCGAGGAACTCGGCGGCGGCCTCGTCCACACGCAGATTTCTGGCGTCGCCGACCACCTGGCCGAGGACGACGAGCACGCGCTTGAACTCGTCCGCGCCGCGGTCGCCAATCTTGGCAGCGAAGCGGCGGCAGACTGGGACGTCACGCCGCTCGAACAGATAGAACCGCCGCTCTACGACGCGGCCGAGATCTACGGGATCGTGCCGCAATCGACGCGCAAGTCCTACGACGTCCGCGAGGTCATTGCACGAATTGTGGATGGCTCAAGATTTCACGAGTTCAAGCCCTCATATGGAAGTACGCTCGTCTGTGGGTTTGCGAGGGTGATGGGTCATCCGATCGGCATCGTGGCGAACAACGGCATTCTGTTCTCGGAATCGGCGCTCAAGGGTGCGCACTTCATCCAACTCTGCGCGAAGCGCGGGACGCCGCTGCTGTTCTTGCAGAACATCACCGGATTCATGGTCGGACGGCGCTACGAGCACGAAGGCATCGCCAAGCACGGCGCCAAGATGGTGACTGCCGTTGCCTGCGCCGAGGTGCCCAAATTCTCAATCGTCCTGGGCGGATCCTTCGGGGCCGGCAACTATGCCATGTGCGGGCGCGCCTACTCGCCTCGTCTGCTCTGGACCTGGCCCAACGCCCGTGTCTCCGTGATGGGCGGCGAGCAGGCCGCCAACGTGCTACTAACCATCCGTCAGGATGCGCTGGCCCGGCAGGGACAGGAGATGTCGTCCGAAGAGCAGCGTGAGTTCATGGCGCCGACTCTGGAGAAGTACGAAGAGGAAGGCGCCGCGTACTACGGCTCAGCCCGAATCTGGGACGACGGCATCCTCGACCCGATCGACACGCGACAGGCTCTCGCGGTTGGACTCGCCGCGGCGCGCAACGCGCCGATTCCCGAGTCCAACTTCGGGGTCTTTCGGATGTAGCGATCGATGCGGGCGCCCGAGAACATCCCCAAAACCGAACCGGCGGCCGGCCAGCGAGGCCTCCCGCATCTCAGCGGTCTGGACGGAATCCGCGGACTCGCGGCCCTGGCGGTTGTGCTGTTCCACGCCGGAGTTTGGTGGCTGCCGGCGGGATTCCTCGGCGTTGATGTCTTCTTTGTCGTCTCCGGATTCCTGATCACGTCGCTGCTGATCTCCGAGCGGGAACGCAGCGGCAACACCGACCTCGCCCAGTTCTGGCTGCGCCGCGCGCGCCGCCTGCTGCCCGTGCTGGTGTTGGTGTTGATCGTGACCACGGTCTACGCCGTGCTCGTCCTCCAGGAGACGCTCTCGCAGCACCTGCACGAGGTGTTGATGGCCGCGCTGTACGTGACGAACTGGGACCAGATCATCCGCGGAGTTTCGTACTTCGAGATGTTCGAGCGGCCGTCACAGTTGCGGCACCTCTGGTCACTCGCCGTCGAGGAGCAGTTCTACATCATCTGGCCGGTCGTGTTCACGGTGGTGCTGCGACTGCTGAATCTGCGCTGGCTCTGGTGCATCGTCGCCGCCTTCGGCGTGTTGTCGGTGATCTGGATGGTGATGCTCTTCACGCCGGGCGACGAGCCGTCGCGCGTCTACTTCGGCAGCGACGCGCGCGCGTTCACGATCCTGATCGGTGTCGCCGTTGGGCTCTACTGGAAGCCGTGGCGGCAGCGCTGGAGCGTCCCCGCCGGTCATCTGATGGACCTGCTCGCCTTCGCCGGCATAGTCGGCATCGGGGTGATCATGGTCGTCGGACGGCACTGGCACGACTGGATGTATCCATGGGGCCTGTTGCTCACGTCGTTCGCGGCGATTGTCCTGGTGGCGTTCGCGGTGCGACCGGGATCGCTGGTGGGTCGCGCGCTCGACAGTCCGGCGCTTCGCTGGCTCGGTCGGCGTAGCTACAGCATCTATCTCTGGCATTGGCCGGTCCTGCTCGCGTTGCAATGGGAGTTCGACTTCGCGCCCAATACGGTTGCGATCGTCGTCGTCGGACTCGTAGCGACACTGCTCCTCTCCGAGCTCAGCTACCGCCTCGTCGAATCGCCGATGCGTAAGCCGCAGTTCTGGAATCCGAGACGCTATCGCAGCCGGATCGCGAATCCTCGAGGCGTGGCGGCGATTGCGGCGTCGATCTCTGTGGCGGTCCTGCTGGCGCTCGTGATCGGGTTCACCGTCATGCCGGGACGCTCACCGTCGCAATTGCTGTTTTCCGCATCGGCCGAGCAGGCGAGCCATGACGAGACACTCGTCGAGCAACCGGATGCGAAACCGCAGGTGTCGGTGGCGCAAGGTTCCCAGGCATCGACTCCGACGACGGCGAGCAATCCAGAAACGTTGACGGTTAGCGGCACCGGCAACCCGCCAGGCGCCGAAACAGACATCACCAGGAAGCCGCCGGAGGGACGAGTGGTGACCGGCGTCCGGTCTGTGCCGGACCCCGACCAACCGGAAGCGGAGCCGGCCGAGAGAGTGGCTGAGCCTGAACCGCTGATTACCTACCCGCCGGGCGACTACTTCGTCAGCTACACCGTGCGTCCGGGTGATTCTCCCTACGGCATTATGCGCCGGTTCAACGTGACCAGGGAACAGCTCACCGAACTGAACGGCGAGCGGATCATGCAGATCATTCATCCCGGTGATGTCCTCACGGTGCCGTGTCCCGGCTCCGCGCCCTGTGCGGTTGTTCGGCTGGAACACGTGGGCCGCGGCTGCGTGAACTGGGAGAACCACGCCGACTTCGGCCGGATCTGCACACCCGCGACCATGTATGTCGACCTCCCGATCCGCTTCACTGCCGAACCGGGAGGCCCGCTGCACGACCTGCCCACGTGGGTCTGGAACGGCTCCGAGACGGAACGGATGGACTTCGTCCTGTTGCTCGAACATCTGCAACAGACGGAGGGCGAACCATCGACGCTCAAGCTGCGCTTTGGGCTGCCGCCCCTGGCGATCGGCGATTCGGTCATGGTCGGTGCGCGCAGCAGGCTGGAAGCCGTCGGGATCGAGGTCGATGCCGAGGTCAGCAGGCAGGCGCACACCAGCATCGACATCCTCCGCGATCAGATCCGACGCAACGGCGCGCGCGATACGGTGATCTTCCACGCCGTGGGTGCCGGCTTCCTCGACGCGAAGGGCTTCCAGAATCTGCTCGCCGCCGCGGAGGGCGTCCGGCATTTGATTGTCCTGACCCGACAGTTCCCGCCGCGAGAACCGCTGCTGAGCTACGAGCGAGATACCAACAAGATGTTGCGCGAAGAGGCGGCCAAACACGACTGGGTCACGCTCGTGGACTGGAATGAAATCACCAACGGCCGCGAGGACGAGATCACCTGGGACGGTACCCATCTCAACGCGCTGGGTCGGCAGCTCTACACGGACGAGATCCTCGCCGCGGTAATGAGCCGGCCGCCGGCGCAGTTCTGGGACACAAGTGTCACCGATATCGGCGGCGACTGACTCGGGAGCCCGCTAGTCGGGCAGGGATTGCTGATAGCCGGTCACCGAGACCACATCACGGCGCTTGAACAGCCATTCACCGTCGACCTTGACCACAATGTCCTCGTAGCCAAGCAACACTGAGGCGACCGAGCCGTCCGGCGACGGCACCTTGAAGTCGAGGAAGCACTTGTGCTGACAGGTGTCGCCGTCGAGCTCGAACAGGTGGTTGTCGGTGAAGTGCATCCCACCGGGGAACGCCTCGGCCAGCTGGCCGCAGAACGCGACCAGCGCTTCGCGGCCCTCGGCCTGGCCGGCCGGTCCGTTGAAGATGCCATCCTCGGTGAACGTCGCCGCCCAGCCCTCACCATCGGCCTGGTCAACGGTGTAGTTGTAGACCGAGCACAGGTCGATGATCGCAAACCGATCCTCAAGCGAAATATTGGCCATTGTCCGTCTCCTAACTGACTCGAGAGCTCCCCCTCTGGGGAAGCTGCCGCGAAGCGGCTGATGGGGGCGCCGAGATGCGGCGATCAGTCCAATACCGCGATCGCCTCAATCTCGATCATGAAGTCTGGCGCTGCCAGCGCCTGAACGCCGATCAGCGTGCTCGCCGGCGACGTCGTGCCCCCGAATAGTGCCTTATGGGCGGCGTACTGCGCTCGCCCCATCGACGGTTCGTAGTTGACGATATAGACGGTCGTCTTGGCCACATCGGCTGGCGTCGCGCCGGCCGCCGCGAGCGCCACCCCGAGGTTCTCGTAGGCTTTCATCGCCTGGGCGGCGAAGTCACCCTTGCCGACGATGACACCATCGCCGTCCCAGGAAACCTGGCCGGAGATGTAGATCGTCCTCGTGCCTGTCGCCGCCACGACCTGCGTGTAAGAGCTGTAGTTCACCAGCCCGTCCGGGCGGATGTGTTCCAGACCCATGGCAACTCCTCCAGCTGTGCTCGCTGTCAATCAGACTTGTTGGACGCTTACGATAGCGTCGAACGCAATCGCCCGCCCGATCGACGAAGGAAGCAGATCATGCCCCGCTACGGACGACTCGGCCTCCCGCTGTATGAAGCGATCTACTCGATGCGCGCCATCCGCCGCATGCGGCCCGACCCGATTTCCGACGAAGACCTGGAGATCATCCTCGATGCCGCCCGTCAGGCGCCCAACGGCGGCAACGCGCAGCCCTGGCACTTTCTCGTCGTGCGCGACCCCGAGAAGAAGGCCGAGCTGGGCAGTCTGTACCACGAAGCCTGGTGGGCCAAGCGCGCCGACGAAGGCATCGAGGGACCGGACCATCCCGCCTTCGAGAACCCCGTCCGCCGTTCCGCCATGCGCCTCGCCGACGAGATCGGCGATGTCCCGGTCATGATCCTGCTCTGCGCTACGGCGCCCGGCCCGGGGACCGCGCAGTCGGTGATCCCCTCGGTTCAGAACATGCTGCTCGCCGCGCGAGGCCTCGGCATCGGCGGGACGATCACGACGCTGCACCCGGTGGTCGACGAGCGGGCCAAGGCCCTGTTCGACATCCCCGATGAGGCTCAGATCGTGTACTGCGTCCCGCTCGGCTACCCCAGAGGCCGCTTCGGTCCGCTGAATCGCAAGCCGCTGCGAGACATCGTCTCGGAAGACGCATGGGGCGCAACGCCGGCCTGGATCGATTGAGCCTTACGGAACCAACATCGAGCGCGACACGTTCGTGTCCCGCTCGTGCCATTCGCTGTCTACGAACGCTTGATTGACGTCGGCCAGCGGGTACGTGTGCGAGACGATCTTGTCGTACGGGATGTCGCGCTGATTCTTGAGCAGCATGTCCATCATCAAGGGCAGCAGATGCGGCCGGTACATGACCGAGCCCATAATCTTCTTGCCGCTGAGGATGGTGCTGGGATCGATCTCAACCGTGCGCCCGCGCACGATGTCACCGATTTCCACGAACGTGCCCCCGTTGGCCAGATAGGTGAGACCCTCGGCCAGTAGCTCGGCGCGTCCGACCAGTTCCATCACGATGTTCGCGCCGCGGCCCTCGGTCAGGTCCCAGACCGCGCGGCGGCGCGTCTCGGGGGTGTTGAACTCCTCAATGTTGATCGTGTGGTCGGCGCCGAACTCCTCGGCCAGCGCCAGGCGCTGCGGCAGACGGTCGAGCACAATCACCTTGTGCGCGCCCATGTCCTTGGCCATCGCGGTCGCGTTGAGCCCCAGACCGCCGGCGCCCTGGATCACGACGAAGTCGTTCTCCTTGCAGCCGGCCCGCATCAGACCCTCGGTTGTGGTGCCCATTGCGCAGTTGACGAATCCGAGCACTTCGTCCGGCAACTCGTCCGGCACCTTGAACACGGGATGATTCGGCTTGAGGTAGTAGTAGTCGGCGTAGGTCCCCGTGAAGTACGGCTCGACGCCGGCCTCACGAGACCAGGCGCCACGGTCCGAGCACCAGTTTGGTTCGCCGCGCGAGCACTGATAGCAGCGCTCGCACGGGGTGATCGCCGAGTACATCAGCCGGTCGCCGACTTCGATGTCGCGGCCCAGCGAGTCGGTCGACACGCCATCGCCCATTGCGTGGACGACCCCGGTTCCCTCATGCCCCATCACGCGTCCATTCGACGGCAACGGAGTCTCCACCATGTCACCGCGCCAGGTGTGCAGGTCCGAGCCACACACGCCTGCCTGAGTGATGCGAAGCACGATCGCGCCCGGCTCCGGCTCGGGAACCGGGTACTCCTCAATCACAAACGGCTGTTGGTACTCCTTGACAACGACAACTCGTCCGGTCGCCATGATCGCGCTCCTCTCCAGACTTCGCGTGCAGGAAGTCTAGATATGTTGGGACGAGCACTTCGATCGGAGACCTGCTAGCCGGAGCCTCGAAGTCTTGGATCAAATGCGTCCCTGAGCGCGTCGCCGATGATGTTGAACGAGAACACGGTCAGGAAAATCGCCAGCCCCGGCCAGACTGACAACCACGGCTGCTCGATCATGTGGATCCGAGCTTCCGCTCCGAGCATGAAGCCCCAGGACGCCGCCGGCGGCTGGATCCCATAGCCGAGGAAGGACACCGACGCCTCAATCAGGATCGCCACCCCCAGATACGCGGTCGCGATCACCATGATCGGCGGCAGCGCGTTGGGCAGGATGTGACGCACGATGATTCGAGGCGTGGTTGCGCCGATCGTTCGCGCTGCTTCGATGTAGGGCTGCGAACTGACCTGGATCGCCGCTGCCCGCGAGATGCGGATCCCGCCGCCCAGCAGCGCGATCGCGATCACCACCACCAGCAGCGAAACGCTGGTGCCGAAAAATGCGGTCAGCGAAATCACGATGATCAGGCCGGGGAACGCCATCAGCATGTCGACGATCCGCTGGACGAGCACATCGAACCAGCCGCTCAGCGCGCCACTGACCAAGCCGACGGCCGTCGCGATCACCACGCCGAGCGCGACCGAGGTGACGCTGACCCCCAGAGAGGCACGGCCGCCGTACAGGACGCGAGTGAACACGTCGCGTCCGAGCGCGTCGGTGCCCATCCAATAGGTGGAGTTGGGGCCCTGCAGGCGGTCGGCTGGATTAATCGCATTGGGGTCATACGGAGCGATAAAGTCGGCCAGGCCTGAGCCTGCGCCAATCAGCACGAGCACCAGCGTGATCAGGCAGGGAAACGGATAGCGCCGGACGACCCGGAACAACGCCGTGCCAACGCGGCGCGCGTCCAGAGCCCGAGGCTCAGCTACTGACGCGGATGCGTGGGTCGAGGAAGCCATATGACACGTCCACGATCAGATTCGTCAGGATCACCGCGCCGGCGATCCAGACGTTCACCGCCTGCACGACGATGTAGTCGCGATTCGCGATCCCGTCGAGCAGATAGATGCCGACACCCGGCAGGGCGAAGATCAACTCAAACACGACCGAACCGCCGAGCACCACCGGAAATTGCACTCCAATCACGGTGATGAATGGGATCAACGAGTTACGCAGCGCATGGCGGCGCAACAACATGACTCGGGACAATCCTTTCGCCCGCGCGGTCAGCATGTAGTCCTGCCGCAGCACGTCGAGCAACGCGGTGCGAAGGATCCGCGTCTGCACCCCGGCGAGGATCAGTCCGAACAAGAGCGCCGGCAACCACATCTGCTGCAGATTGGTCAGCGGCGCCTCCCAGATCGGTTGATAACCCAGCGGCGGCGACCATCTGAACCACTTCGCCCCGAACACGATTGCCAACGTGGCGAGCCAGAATCCCGGGATCGCCAGCGCGAACACGGCGATGCTGCGAGCGAGGTAATCGGGCCATTGACTACGCCTGAGCGCTGCGACGATTCCAAGCGGGACCGAGATCAACGTCGCAATCAGAATTCCCAGGACCGCCAGCTCGATCGTCACGTCGATCCGGTTGACGAGGTCAGCCCTGACTTCGCGCTGAGTGCGCAGCGCCTTGCCGAAATCCCCCTGTACCGCGTCCCCAAGCCACTTGCCGAAGTAGACCAGGAACGGATCCTCCAGTCCAAGCTCCTCGCGCAGCCGTTCCTTCTCTGTGTCGTTGTAGAACGCCTCTGCGGCGAGCACATCCACGACATCGCCGGGCAGCGTGCGCATCACGCCGGCCACGATCACGCTGATGCCGAACAGCGTCAGAACCGCGAGTAACAAGCGACGGACGAGGTAGCCGCGCATCTCGCCGCCTCCTCGTCCGCCGGATCAGAGTCCGGAGCCTGCCGTCGACAGATGACCTACAGGTTGTTGAACCACATGTCCTCCAGCGACGGCGACGGAGCGAAGGTCTGGATGAACTGCACGCCCGACAACTCTGGCCGTGCCACCTGCGAGATCGGCGGATTGACCCAGGGCACCGAGTACATCTGGTTGGCAATGTGCAACTGCAGGTCGTAGAGCAGCTTCTTGCGCGTTTCGACGTCGCCCTCGGTGCGTTGCGCGTTGAGCAGATCCAACATCTCCTGGTCCTCGCCCATCAACTCGCCGTTCGGAATCGGGGAGCGCGGGCTGTCGGGGATGAAGACGTTGCGCAACGCCTCGTCCGGCTCAATCGAGGCCACCGACAGCGTGTGACCGATCACGCCGGTGTTGCTGCCGTTGAAGATTGTCGAGTAGTGAACGGTGGGCTCGTTGACCACGAGGTCAACGCTGATCCCGACCTGGAGCAGGTTGGCCTGAACGACCTGCGACTGCTCAGCGAAGATCGGGCCGTATGCCGTCGTCGTGTGGAACGGCACACCGCTCACTTCGTCGATCCCGGCCGCGTCGAGCAACTGTCTCGCCTTCTCCGGGTTGTAGCGATAGAACTCGCCCAGCGCGTCGTCCTCCTTCGGGTCGACCCACCAACCGGCCAGCGGCGGCAGAGCCGTCGACCACTGGCCTTTCTCCAGCGCTCCGCCGACGGTCAGGATCGAGTCGCGGTCGATCGCGACAGACATCGCCTGTCGCACGCGCGGGTCGGTGAACGGCTCCAGAGCGAGGTCAGGGAACACGCCGCCGATCACGAGACTCGGCTGGTACTCCCAGGTCGCGCCGGGAATGCCATTCTCCAGCTCTTCGACGATCGGCGGCGCGACGCCGAACCAGGTCGTGTTCAGCTCGCCGCTGAGGAACGCGGCGGCGATCGCCGAGTTGTCGCCGATGAAGTTGATCACCAACGAGTCGACATACGGTTTGGGCGCGTCGAAATAGTTCGGGTTGCGCTTGTAGACCACGCGCGAGCCGGGCTCGTACTCGTCCAACAGGAACGGACCGGCGCTGATCATCGTCTGTCGCGACATCTCATCGACCAGCAACTCAGGCGGCATCACGTACGGACCGGCATGGTGGCCCAGGTAGAGCAGGAACGGCGCCAGCGGACCGTTGAGGTCGAAGCGCACCGTGCGATCGTCGGTCGCGTCAACTCCGACCAGACTCGGCAGGATCGCGCCGCGATTCGGGTAGCCGCCGTAGCGTTCCTCTTCGAAGGAGAACGCCACATCCTCGGCGGTCACCGCGCGTCCGTTGACGGGCGTGCGGTCCTCCCAGACGGCGTTTTCCTTGATCGTGAACAGCCAGGTCACATCGTCGGGCTGCTCGTACGACTCCGCCAACCAGAGCTCCGGCTGGAAGTCGATCGACGACTGTCCCGGGTTGTTCGAGAACTGCGTCAGCATCGGGTAGCAGTTGTGCCCGTGCAGGAAGGCCTTGTATCCGAACGTCAGGAAGCCGTCGAACGAGGCGAGGTCGGACGTGTCCGAGATCCGCAGCTGCCCGCCCATCGGCGGCGTGTCGTCGGCCTGCTGAGCCTGCGCGACAGCAGCTTGCTCTTGCTGCTGCTGCTGCATCGCCTGTTCTTGCTGCTCAGCCTGCTGAGCCGTTTGAGCCGCCGCTTGCTGCTGCTGCTGTTCCTCTTGCTGTTGCTGAGCCGCCGCTTGAGGTTGGTCCTGCTGTTGTTGTTGCTGCTGCGCAACGGTCGGCGCTGCGTCGTTGTCGTCATCGTCGCCGCAGCCGACCAGGGCAATGCCGGCGGCGCCGACTCCTGCCGTGGCCGCGGATCGCAGCACTGCTCGGCGAGACATTCGCCGGTTGCGCATTCGCTTCCAGTAGTTCGAGCTTGACATGAGGATCCTCCCGCTTGATTAGCGGAAGGCTAATGAATTCAAATCGCGCGGATGGTCAAGAACTCCGGCGATGAACAACCACCTGCATGGCGGTCCGCTCCGGTCCCGTCCACTGGGAGAGGGCCAGAGCCTGCCCCGCACTAGATGTCGAGTTGAGGCACGTCCCTACCCCTTGCGACGATCCTCATATGTGTCGAAGAAGCGATTCTTGACGGTCTTCTGGTTCTCGTAGATCGAGCCCTGCTTCGGCGACGCCGGCAGCGGCAGATATGCAGGGACCTCGGTCTGGCGCGGCTGCTCGACAGGTTCGCCGGCACACATGAAGCTCCAGTACTGCTCCAGTGTCTGCGGTCCCAGACCCATGATCGGCCAGGAATCAGCGGCGGCGTAGCCGAAGAGCAGCAGCCGGCGCTGAATCTCCGAGCGGTTCAGAGCCGAGCCGTGCATCGTTCGCACGTGATGGAACGAGACCGAACCGGCCGGTCCCTCAAGTGCAACCAGGTCCTTCTCCATGTCCCAGTCGAACTCGTCGGGCTCCACGGCGCCCGTGAAGTAGCGGCCCTCCGGGTGATGGTGGTCGTAGATCTTGCGCTTGTGCGAGCCGGGCACGACCAGCAGCGGACCGTTAATCGCGTAGCAGTCGTCGAGCAGGATGCCCGCCGCCACGAGGTCGTCGTTGGTGTGCGGGTAGAAGGGCCAGTCCTGGTGCCACTCGACCGGCGCGCCGTACTCCGCCGCCTTCATGTTCAGCTTGTCGTTCTGCAAGCGGACGTTGGGGCCGATCAGTGCGGTCACGACTTCCATCAGCACCGGATGCTGGGCCAGCTCGCGGAAGAACGGCCAGTGGGTCGACGGCGACTTCAGCCGACGCACTCGAGGCTCCTCGGGCGAGTGTGAGTCCTCGAGGTCGTACTGGGCATTGTGGTCCGTCAGCCCTGCCGCCTCGGCCACGATCCGGTCGGTCTCGTCGCGCAGCGCCTGCAGCACGTCGTCGGGCAGCAGCTTGGGCATCAGCAGGAAGCCGTTCTCGTGATAGAAGTCGACCTGCTCCTGGGTGATCGGAGGTGCGGCAGCGGTGGTCATGCGAACTCCTCGCGTTGTCGCGCAGGGGGAATACTCGTGTGTCAGTTTAGGCCCTTCCCCGACTCTGCGTAGACTGTGCCGCATGACCAACCTGCCCAACCATCACTTTCGCTTTGAATCACGGCGCTCCCCCGTCCTCTCGACCAAAGGCATCGTCGCCACCAGTCAGCCGCTCGCATCGATGGCCGGTGTGCGCATCCTCAGCGAGGGGGGCAACGCCGCTGACGCCGCGGTCGCGGCGGCCGCGACCCTCGCCGTGGTTGAACCGACTTCGACCGGCATCGGCGGCGACTGCTTCGCCCTGTTCTATCGGGCCGAGGATCAGTCAGTGTCGGCGCTCAACGGCAGCGGTCGCTCGCCGGCGGCGCTGGACCTCGATGTGGTCGAGCGCTGCGGCGGCTGGGAGCGCCAAGGTCCCAACGCGGTGACGGTGCCGGGCTCGATCATGGGTTGGCACGACACTGTCACACGATTCGGTCGGATGCCGCTGGCCGACGTGCTCCAGCCGGCGATCGAGCACGCCGAGCAGGGCTTCGCCATGACCCCGGCCATCGCCCGAGGCTGGGACTTCCAGGCCGAACTGCTGGCCGAGACAGGGCCGGCCGGACAGGATCTGCTGCTCAACGGCAACGCTCCACGCGCCGGCGAAGTCTGGACCAATCAGCACATCGCCCGGGTGATGCGCGAAGTCGCGGACGGCGGACCGGATGCTTTCTATCGTGGCCGCCCCGCGGAGAGAATCGTCGAGGCACTCGAAGGGGAGAACGGCGTGATGGCGCTCAGCGACCTCGCCAACCACTGCTCCAGCTTCGACGACGCCATTTCAACCACGTACCGCCGTCACCGAGTCTGGGAATGCCCGCCCAACGGCCAGGGCATCACGACGCTGATGGCGCTCAACATCCTCGAAGGCTTCGAGATCGGCGAGTACGACGCCCGCTCGCCCGAGGTGTTGCACATCATTATCGAAGCCCTCCGCCTCGCCTTCGCCGACGCCCGCGCTCTGGTCGCCGATCCTGCGAAGTCGGATGTGCCGGTCGAGGAGATGCTGAGCAAGGCGTATGCCGCCAAACGGCGACAACTGATCTGCGAGGATCAGGCGATCGAGCTCGCCTCCTCGGGATTCCTGCCCGGCCGGTCCGACACCGTCTATCTGTCCGCCGCCGACGGTGACGGCAACGCCTGCTCGTTCATCAACTCCAACTACGAGGGCTTCGGCAGCTGCATCGTCCCGCGCGAGTGCGGGTTCAGCCTGCAGAATCGCGGAGCAGGGTTCGTCGTTGACGATCCGGATCATCCCAACGCGCTGGCCGGTGGCAAGCGGCCGTATCACACGATCATGCCTTCGATGATCACGCGCCACGACGGCAGCCTCTGCGCCAGCTACGGCGTCATGGGCGGTTGGAACCAGCCCCAGGGGCAGACCCAGGTCGTGCTCAACCTGATCGACCGCGGTATGGATGCACAGACGGCGATCGACGCACCACGCGTCTCGATGTACGAGGAGCCGCCCAACGGCCCCATCTACGTCGAGGACACCTTCGGCATCGAAATGCTCTCAGCCCTCGCGCTGCGCGGGCACCCGGTCGTCCCCGCCAGCGGAGCCATGCGCACCGGAGTCGTGGGGAAGGGACAGGTCATCGTTCGCGACCCCGAACGAGGCGTCCTCTGGGGAGGCTCAGACCCACGCGCCGACGGCTGCGCCATCCCCCTTTAGAAGCTACCGACGTCTCCGCCGAAGCCACCACCGTCGAAGCCGCCGCCGACATCGTGGCCTCCGCCGTGATGACCGCCGTCGAAGTGACCCGGGTCGTAGCCGCTCGCGGCTTGCCCAGCGTCACCCATGTGCTGATCACCGACCATGTAGCCCACCGCCGCCGCGCCCAGCACCCAGGTCCACATACCGTCCTGCCAGTTCCGCACCTTTGCGTTAGCGCGACGCCCGAACAGCCGCGACACAATCCGCAGCGGGAAGAACACGACCAGCGTGATCAGTTCCAGGATCAAGGTCTTCACAATCGCCTCCTCGCCGACGCGTTGGGTCAGTCGTCTCTACTGTTCCTCCTCCGAAGCTACCCGATTCCCGTCACGATGGGGGACCTGTCCGCCCTACGGCCGGAACGTCGGGCCCGACCCGGGACCGAGCTGCGTTTTGATCACTCCCTGGGCCATCTCGACGAAGTCGCAGAGCCGAGCCCGCGTCTCACGCGGGTCGATCAGGTCGAGCCCGCTCGCCTCGGCGGTGCGGAAGGGCGACGAGATCCGCTGGAACGTCTCTTCCAGCTCCTGCCGCTTGGCCTCCGGGTCCGGTGACGATTCGATGATCCGCCGGAACGCCGCGCTCGTGCCGCCCTCGATGTGCATCGACCCCCAGTGACCCGAGACCCAGGCGTAGCGCCGGTATAGGTGCGGGCCCGGTCGGTACTGCAAACTGCCGGCCAGTCCGAACGATTGCCGGCAGATGAACGAAATCCAGGGCATCGTGCTATGCACGATCGAGTGAACCAGCCGCGAGCCGGCCCGCTCGATGCCCTGCTCTTCGGACGCAGGGCCGACGAGGAAGCCGGGGTCGTCCATCAGCACCACCATCGGAATGTGGAAGGTGTCGCAGAGCTGCACCAGCCGAGTCGACTTTTCCGCCGCGGCCACATCCATCGAGCCGCCGCGCTGATAGGGATTGTTGGTCATCACGCCGACCGGATATCCGTGAGCGCGCCCCAACCCGACGATCCGTGAGGTGCCGTAGTCGGGCGCGATCTCGAAGAACGAGTCCTTGTCCAGCACGCCATCGAGGATCACGCGAACGTCGTACGGTCGGCGTTTGTTGCGCGGGATCAACGAGAGCAGACGTTCGTCGCGGCGATTGGGATCGTCGCTCGTATCGCCACGCGGCGGCATTTCCCACACGTTGTCGGGCAGGTAGCCGAGGAACTGCTTGACCTGCTCGATCGCCGCCGCTTCATCCTCGGCTACGTTGTCGACGACGCCGCTGATCCGGGTATGGACGGCGTGCCCGCCCAGGTCTTCCTTGTCGATGTCGAGCCCAAGCGCTGCTTTGACGACCGGCGGACCGCCAGGGAAGACCTGACCGGTGCCCTTGGCGATCACGCTGAAGTGGCTCAGGCAAGGGATCGGCGCGAGCCCGCCGGCCGCCGGGCCGAGCACCGCCGAGGCGACGGGCGCGACATTGAGGATCTCGCAGAACTCCCCGAAAAACGCGCCATCCGGGATGTAGGTCCGGCCCAGATCGGAGAACTCTGTCACGCTGCCGCCGGCGCCGTCGATCAGGTTCACCGTCGGCAGCCGCAGCTCCATCGGGCTGGGGTGCCCGTGCCCGATGTCGACGCCGCCGTCGTCGGTCCGGGCGGAGCCGCCGCGAATCGTGAAGTCCTGTCCCGTGACATAGACCCGACGGCCGTTCACCTTGGCCAACCCACGCACTCGACTGACGGGTGTGAACGACGCCAGCTCGCCGCGTTCGTCGTAGGTCGCACTGCCCTGGAGCTTGCCCATCTCGTCGAAGCTGCCCGGATCGGCCAGCAGCTCGATGCGTTCGCGCACGGTGAGCTTGCCTTGTGAATGCTGCCGCTCGATTCCGCTCGGACCGCCCATCGCCTCCTTCAGCGCATGGCGGCGCGCCAGCTCTTCGATCTCCTGTTGCCAGCTCATGAATACTCCCTCGGTTCCCTCGGTCATGCCGTCGCCCTCGCGCGCCGACCCTCCAACAGGCTAAGCGCGGCAAACGACGGGAGAACTCCGCCCTCGGCGGACTGCCCTCGAGTCGACCTCGCGCGCAACGCTCCGCTGCTGACTGTATTCTGCAGCAACGCCATCGGCGCTCGGGCGGCGCTGCCAGTTCACAGGGAGAGTCCATGACCAAGCAAGGCGTCGAGCCGGACGACTTCAGTCAGCCATTCTGGGACGCTGCGAACGAACGGCGGCTCGTCATCCAGTACTGCCTCGACTGCGACCAGCTTCAGCATCCGCCCTCCGACACCTGCCGCGAGTGCGGCGACGATTGCACATTCGAGTGGAGGCAGGTCAGCGGGCGCGGCACGATCTACAACTACGGCGTTGTGCACGACTGCCCCGTACGCCTGCTCCAGCAGGATCAGCCGTTCAACCTGGCCATCATCATGCTCGACGACGATCCGGGCATTCAGATGTATTCGCATCTGCCCGGTGTAGCGGTCGACGAGGTACCCGTCGGCGCGGCGGTCGAGGTGATCTTCGAGCCCTCTGACAACGGTCAGCTCGTGCCCGAGTGGCGAGTGATTGATAGCTGACCCCAACTGATCTGACAATCCGTTTGGCTTGGAGCACGCAATGACGACACCCACCGCCCCCGACTCCATGTACCGCAACGACGAAGGGCTCGGCATCTGGGAGCACCGCGGCAAGGTCGCCGCCGTCGGCGTCGGCCACGCGCCGACATCGCGGCGATGGGACGGCCGTCCCGAGACCTGCGTCGGCGCGATCACCATCGACGCGCTGCGCAAGGCGATCGCCGACGCCGGCGTCGCGCCCGATCAGATCGATGGCCTGGTGGTCGTCCCCGTCACCACGACGGGCGCGTTCTGGGAAGCGGGCAAGCCGCTGCCGATGGACGTGATTGAGAGCTTCAACCAGACCGACGACCCGCTCGACGGCATCGCCAAGCTCAGCGCCGAGTGGCTGCTCGCCAACATGCCCGAGCTGACGAACGTCCAGTTCACGATGTACGGCCCCGGCTGCATGTCGAACGCGCTCAACGTGACCGCTCAGGCCGTCGGCGACGGGTTGACTCACACCTGCCTCGTCGTCAAGAGCTGGCACAACTTCGAGGGTCGCTACTACCAGGGCGGCGCCAACGCCGGCAACGCCCTGCCCGGCACCCCCGCCATCACCCAGCTCTGGGGCGGCCCCGCCTCCTACAGCACGGCCTTGCAGTTTGCCGAGTACTGCCGCAAGTACGGCAAGACGCACGAGATGATGGCCCCCTTCATGGAGAACTCGCGTCGCAACGGGCTCCGCTTCCCCGAGGGCTACTGGGCCCAGCACCGGCCCGAGGAGCTGATCCCCGAGGACTATCTCGCCTCCCGCTGGATCGCCAAGCCCGCCAACCTCTTCGACAATGACATCCCGATCATGATGTCCGGCGCCTACCTCTTCTCCACCGCCGAGCGCGCGCAGGACATGAAGCAGAACCCGGTCTACATCCTCAATCACGCCTCCAGCAACACACGACCGCGCAGCCTCGTGCCCACGCTGGATGAAGTCGAAGCCGACACGGCTCGCACCGGCCGCAAGATCTACGAGGGCGCCGGCATCACCGCCGACGACCTCTCCTTCGAGAACATGTACGACGGCTTCTCGCTCTTCCACCAGTTCCACCTGGAAGGCCTGGGCTACCGCGGGATCAAGTTTGGCGAAGCGCTCGACTTCTACCAGACGGACATCAGCATCGAAGGTCCCAATCCGGTTTCGCCCAGCGGAGGCAACGTCGGCAGCGGGCGCAGCCGCGTCTGGATGCACACCGACTGCATCCAGCAGCTCCAGGGCCGAGCCGGCGCGCGACAGGTCACCGGCGTCAAGCCGGAGGTCGGAGTCTCCGGGGGACCCATGCCGCTCGGAGGCAACTACACCGTCTGGAGCGCCAGCCCCGACTAGCCGGAGACGAGGAGTAGCCCGTGACGGTACTGATCAGCTTCGACATCGACGGCACATTGGAGGTCGGCGATCCGCCCGGTCCCCTGACCATGGACATGGTCCGCCTGGTCCGCGACAAGGACTTCCTGATCGGAAGCTGCTCAGACCGCACGCTCAGCAGCCAACGAGCCATCTGGGCAGACCACGATATCGAGGTCGACTTCGTCGTGGGTAAGCACATGCTGCCCGACGTCAAAGCGAAGTTCGAGGCCGACGTCTACCTGCACATCGGCGACCGCGAAGACCTCGACCGTCAGTACGCCCTCAAAGCGGGATTCGATTTCCTCTGGCCCGACGAGGCCGTCGCCCACGCCCATTTCCAGCCGAATCCCTGATTCCCTCTGTCCCTCTGGGAGAGGGCTAGAGCCTGACCCCGCGTAGGCGGTGGGGTGATGCTTTGTAGAGCCGCACCGCCTACGACTTCGCCCGAATTGGCTCGTCCCAGTCGATCCCACACTCCGAGCACCATCGCCTCAGCCACACGTCTCCCGCCTCGCTCTCGTCGCCGCGCTCGGCGTGGATCTGTCCCCCGCATCGACACACTCGCGGAAACGACCTCAAGCACCCAGCGCATTGGCCATCGGGCAAGTGTTCCTTGACGAACTGAGGGTGCTTGGAAAAGCTCATCCGCAAACATCACTCCGACCACAGGGTGTCCGGGGTGGCCAGTCTAGTGCTCGCTCCGGCGCTCAATCGCGGTATCGGTGCTCCCTAGACTGGCCCCGGCGCAACCCATCACACCGCCAAGAAGCGAGGATTGCGATGTCAGATCGATTCGACGGCAAGGTCGTCGTGATCACCGGAGCCGCAGGAGGCATCGGACGAGCGACCGCCGTCCGCTTCGCCTCGGAGGGCGCCCGCGTTCTGGCCGTCGATTTGCCGAACTCCGATCTGGACGAGACGGTCGCGGCGGTCCAGCGCGGCGGCGGCGAGATCGCGACCCACGAAGCCGATGTCACCGTCGCCGGCCAGGTCGCGGGCTACGTCCAGGCAGCGCTCGACCGGTTCGGGCGGATCGACATCTTCTTCAACAACGCCGGCATCGAGGGCTGGGTCGGACCGCTGCTGGATTATCCGGAGGACGAATTCGACCGCGTCTTCGCCGTCAATGTGAAGGGCGTCTTCCTCGGCTTGCAGGCCGTGGGACGTGCGATGCGGCAGGCAGGCGGCGGCGCAATCATCAACACGGCCTCGGTCGCCGGCCTCCAGGCCACGGCTTCCGCAGCGGCATATGGGGCCAGCAAGAGTGCGGTCGTGGGCCTGACCAAGTCCGCCGCCATCGCCTTGGTCAACGACGGCATCCGCGTTAACGCCATCTGCCCAGGCCCGATCGAGACGCGCATGATGCGCGCGATGGAACGGGGCGTCAACCCCGATGACCCGGAGGCCGTCCACCGCAATCTCGCCGCGTCGACGCCCATGGGACGCTACGGCGAAGCCGAGGAAATCGCCGCCATGGTCGCCTTCCTCGCCAGCGACGACGCCTCCTACATCACCGGAGGCATCTACAACGTCGACGGCGGCACCCGCGCCAACTGATGCCCGAACAAGCGCGGTCATACCCGCGCTTGCCGCCAGCATCGACGTCAGCCAGCGGTGCTCGGCACCCATCGACAGTGCCCAACCGAATTCCCCTAGCCTCCCCCCAGGAGTCTCCCATGCCTGTCACATTCCTCGATCCCACCGCCGAAGGCGGCCTGGAGATCGAACCATACGAACTCTTCGCCGACACCAGCGACCCAATCACCGTGGGCCTGGTCTCCAACGCCTTCCCCGACGGCACCGAATTCATGCACAAGCTGGAATCGGAGCTGGCCGCCGTCATGCCACAGGCCAGCTTCCGCCATTACCAGAAGCCCAACGTCGCACCAGTCACCGACGAGCAGGTGGCAGTAATCACCGAGGAATGCGACGTCGTGCTCGCCGCCTGGGGCCATTGAGGCGGCTGTACCTCCGGCACCGTGCGTGACGGAGCCATCTTCGCCAAGGCCGGACTCCCCGCCGTCGCCATCGTCACCGAGGCATTCGTCGAGCTGGCCGCCTTCACCGCACAGGCCGTCGGCATGCCCGCCGTGCCCCGCTATGTCTTGCCACACCCCTGCTCAGGCACCGGCGACGAGAACCTAGCCCGAGTCGCCCGCGAGGCTGCGCCCGGCATCATCGCCCTCCTCGAGGGCAGCGTCGAGGGACGCAAGCCGTGAACCTGAGCGCCACGCGTCACCAGGCGCCGGACGAAGCGACCGCACTCGAACTCTTCCATCTGCGCGAGTGGACCGACGGCTTGCCCGTCGTGATCCCGACAGAGGATCGCGTCGAAGCCATGCTCGCAGGCGTCGAACTCGACCCCGACATCATCCTGGGTGAGATCGGACCCGGGCAGGCGACCGTCGAGAAGGTCGCGATTAACGCCGTCATGGCCGGCTGTCGACCGGAGCACCTGCCCGTCGTGCTGGCCGCTGTACGAGCCGTCACCGATCCCGAGTTCGACATCGACAACATGCAGTCGACCACCCACGGGATGGGACCGGTGATCATCGTCAACGGACCCGCCCGCGAGGTCTGCGGTCCGATCGCCTCCGGCTGGGGCGCGCTCGGCCCCGGACATCGCGCCAACGCCAGCATCGGCCGCGCTCTCCGACTCTGCCTGATGAACATCGGCGGCGCCCGCCCCGGCCACGGCGACATGGCCGCCCTCGGCCAGCCCGGCAAGTTCACCTGCTGCCTCGCCGAGGACGAGGAGGGCAGCCCCTTCCCGCCGCAACACACCAGCTTCGGCTACGACGCCGACCAGTCCGCCGTCACCCTCGTCGGCGTCGACGCACCTCACTCCGTCATGATGCAGACCAACGACGACGATCCGGAAGCCCACGAGCGCATTCTCCGCGTGGTCGCGGGGGCCATCGCGATTCCGGGAGCCAACAACACCCAGATCGGCAACGGTCCCGTGATCGTCGTCCTCAACCCCGTCCACGCCGGCGTCCTCGCCTCAGCCGGACTCACCCGCGAGGACGTCATTGAGCGCCTCGTGAAGCTGGCCGTGACCCCGAACTCAACAATGCGGGGCTGGGCCACGAAGCGAGCCTTCCGCGACGACGACGCCCACCTACCCGCATTGCGAGGTCCCGAAGACCTGGTCCTGATCGTCGCCGGTGGTGGAGGCATGTACTCCGCCGTGTTCAGCGGAGGCCTCGCCGGATCAACCCACCCTGTCCACGCCCCCATCGACTTCGACTTCTCCTGCGAACTCCCCGGCCTTCCGGTCCCCTCTCCCTGAGGGAGAGGGCTAGGGTGAGGGCCCCTACACAACCCCCGACTCAAGCAGCCCCCGCAACTCCTCAGACGTCAACCCCAGCTCCCCCACGTACACCTCATGGTTGTGCTCCCCAACCAGCGGAGGCCGACGCCTCAACCGAACCGGAGACTGCGTGAAGCGGTACGGAGCCCCTGGATACCGCACCGTCCCCTCAACGCCGGGCACTTCGCCCTCCCAGAAAAAGCCGCGGTCCTTCCAGTGCGGATCGTCCAGGTTCTCCTCGGGCCGACGCACGATCCCCCAGGCAAAGTGCAGAGACTGGCTGCGCCGGTAGACCTCTTCAGCAGGCAGACTCTGGACGAAACCCCCGATCGTATCGGCGACATGCCGGCGACCCTCCGGGTTGGCCCGAGGGTCGCTGAACAGCAGCTCCTGATACTGGGCATCGCGGAGGTCCCCGGCCGCATCGTGCTCATCCATCCAGTCGAGCAGCCCATCCCAGGCGGCATTCCCGCGCGGTAAACCGCCGTTGATCAGGCACACATACTGACCGTCGTCGGCGAGATACTGCCAGGCAGCCGTCGGATCCGGTGCCGCATGACGACCCGTCTGCCGTTGCACGAGCCGACCAAAATACTCCCAATTCGGAAACGCGCCTTCAGTCGTCGCCGAGATCGCCTCATGGATAGACACATCGACCAGCTGGCCCGGATGTCCCGCCTGCCGCATCCACAACGCCGCCAGCACTCCCGACACCGCATACTCGTTGCTCACCGCGATGCTGTGCTCGCCCTCGGGACGAATCGGCGGAAGACTGTGGTCGTCGTAGCCATTGCTCATCATCGGACCGCCCAATGCGAGTTGCACCAGGTCGTTTGCCGCCCAATCCCGCCGAGGACCGGTCCGCCCGAACGGAGTAATGCAGCACCAGACGCAATCGCCCAGTTCTGGCCGCCCCTCGGCCCACTGCCAGCCCCCGCCGAGTTCATCCAGCAACGTCGGGGACGTGGCGTCGATCACCACGTCAACCTGCCCAACCAGCCGCTTCCAGATCTCAAGTCCCTCTGCCTGCGTCACATCCAGCGTCACCGCCCGCTTGCTCGTGTTTCTGCTGGCATGCAGCAGCGACGGCCGACCGGGATCGTCGTCCACGAACGGGCCCACATGCCGGCTGCGACCGCCCCCCGGCGGCTCGACCCGGATCACATCCGCGCCCGCATCGGCCAGCAACTTTCCGGCGACCTCACCCAGGTCGCCGATCTCCAGCACCCGCAAACCCTCAAGCGGACCTGGAAGTTCGTCAGTGGAGTTGGAGTTCGGGAGGATCATCAGATCGCCAGCTCCGCCAGCATCGACGCAAACTCATCGTCGCTGTAACCCAGCAGGTCGGTCAGCACGGCGTGGTTGTGCTCTCCGAGCAACGGCGCCCCACGATCCATCCGCCACCGAGCCCCCGAGAACTGCATCGGCAAGCCTTCGTAGCGATGCTCGCCCAGCTCCTCGTGTGGAGCCGTCGGGTAAAACCCGCGCTCGGCCAGCTGCGGATCGCGCTCCTGCTTGTCGTCCGTCCGCTGACACACCCCGGCCGGCACACCGCGTGCCTGCAATGCGAGCATCAGCTCGAACGGATCACGCTCGCAGGTCACGGCGGCGATCGCCGCGTCGAGAGCATCTTCGTTCTCTTTGCGCGACGCCATGTCGGTGAAACGGGAATCCTTGAGCAGATCATCGAGCCCAAGCACTTCGCACAGAGCGGTCCACTGAGCCTCATCGTCGGCCGCGATCGCAATCCAGCGGTCATCGCCTGCGCAGGCATACGTATTGTGCGGCGCCGTCGCCGGATATCGCGAGCGATTGCCCACTCGTTCGTAGCTGCGGCCGTTGACCTGGTGGTCCAGCATCGGCACCGCACTCACGACCATCCCGCATTCGATCTGCGACATGTCCACGTGCTGCGCCTCGCCCGTCCGCGCCCGATGATGCAGCGCAAGCAGCGCTGCAATCGCGGCGTAGTACCCGGCGCTGTGGTCGAGATAGGAGAATCCCCAACCCGCCGGAGGCTGATCCGGAAGTCCCGACATCGCCGTCGCCCCCGAAATCGCTTGCGCGCTGGGACCCCAGGTCGTATACGAGGCGTCGCGGCCCATATGTCCGAATCCCGAGACCGACACATAGATCAACGACGGATTAATCTCCTGCAACCGCTCCCACGAAAAGCCCATCCGCGCGAACGCCCCCGCGCTGAAGTTCTCGATCACCACATCCGACTCCGCCAGCAACCGTTCCACGGCCTCGCGCCCCTTGGGATGAAACAGGTTCGCTGTAATCCCCCGCTTGTTGCGGCTCAGATTCGAGTGAAACCCCGATCGGTTCAGCGACGGATTCTTCGGATCTCGCCGCAAGCCCATCCGCATCGAGTCCAGGTACGACTCATTCTCCACCTTCACCACATCCGCCCCGAGATCAGCCAGAATCCGAGTCGCCTGAGGACCCGCCACGATCCACGAGAAATCGGTCACCCGAATCCCATCAAGCGGAAGCGGCAAATCGTCAGTCATAGGACCTCGCGAACATCACCAACCCGGACTCTCTTCTCCCCCCGCCGTCAGGTGGGGGGAGATGCCGCAGGCAGAGGGGGGCTTTCCCCAGTGCATGCTCATATCCCCTGCACAAGTCACCTGATGGTAATGCCACAGCCTGCCATCCGCCCGCCGGACCTTAATGCAAATGCCGCAGACGCGGATCCAACCGATCCCGCAGCCAGTCTCCCATCAGGTTCCCCGTCAGCGAGATGATCAGCAGCGCCAGGCCCGGCAACCAGATCGGCCACCAGGCCACGATCATCACCTCACGACCCTCCGTGATCATCCGACCCCACGAGGCCGTGCCCGCCGGCACGCCCACGCCGAGGAAGCTCAACGCCGCCTCCACCTGGATCACGATCGCGACCTCCAGCGTCATGATGATCACCACCGTGTTCACCACGTTGGGGAACAGGTGCTTGCGCATAATCCACCAGCCGCCCGCCCCCAGCGCCCGCGACGCCGTCGTGAAATCGCGCTCCCGCAACGACAGCACCTCCGCCCGCACCAGCCGGGCATAGCCGGACCATGTCCAGACCAGCAGGATGATGATCACGTTGCGCAGGCTCGGGCCAAAGATGCTGCCGAGCAGCAGCGCGAAGAGAATCCCCGGCAGCGCGAGCTGTATGTCCACGATCCGCATCAGGACCTGGCCGGTCACCCCGCCCCTCCAGCCCGAGGTCATACCCACCAGGGTGCCAAACAGCGCCGAGCCCGGCACCACGATCCCCACCACGATCAGCGACAAACGCGCCCCATGCATCAGCCGGCTGAGGATGTCGCGGCCCACATCGTCCGTTCCCAATGGGTGCTGCCAGGTACCGCCGTCGAAGACCGGCGGCTCCAGTCGCGCGCCGAGATTGATGAAACTCGGGTCGTGCGGCGCCAGCACATCAGCCAGCGCCCCGGCCAAGACGAAGATCAGCGCAATCGCCAACGGCACCGACAGCCCCAGCCAGCGTCGCCAGCGGATCGGACCGCGCGCCTCGGAGAATTCGACCTCGACAGGCGCCACTACGCGTTCAGTCATCAGACCGCTCCCGCGCGGATGCGCGGATCAATCAGCTGGTACGACACGTCAACCAGCGCGTTGGCCAGCGCGATCGAGGCGGCCAGCACGATGATCGCCGTTTGGACCATGGGATAGTCGGACTGCACGATCGAGTCGATGATCAGCCGCCCGATTCCCGGCCAGGCGAACACCACCTCGATGATCACCGCCCCCGCAATCAGGCGGCCCAGCCCGAGGCCGAGAATCGTCACGACCGGCAGCAGCGCATGCCGCAGCGCGTGCCGCACAATGACCGTGCGCTCGCGCAGCCCCTTCGCGCGTGCCGTTGTGATGAAGTCAGAGCCCATCACGTCGATCATCCCCGAGCGGGTCAGGCGCATGATCGCTGCCATCTCGAGCAACCCCAGCGACAGTGCCGGTAAGATCAGTGACCTGAATCCCTCCGCCCCGCCGGTCGGGAACCAGCCCAGCTCTACGGCGAAGAAGAAGATCGCCATCAGGCCCAGCCAGAAGCTGGGCGTCGCCTGCCCGAACACGGCGAGGAATCGAGCGACCCAGTCGGTCACCTTGCCCCGGCGCAGCGCCGCCGCAATACCCAGCGGGATCGACAGACCAACCGCAAAGATCAGCCCCGCGACTGTCAACTTCAGCGTGTTCACCGACCGTTCGCCGATCGCCGCGATCGTCGATGTGCCTGCACCGCGGTACGACGTGCCGAAGTCCAGATTCACCAGATCCCAGAGGAAGTCGCCGTACTGCACGATCAGCGTGTCGTTCAGGCCCAATCGATCGCGGATCGTCTCGATTTCCGCGTCGGTCGCCTCGTACGGCAGCAGAAACGCTTCCGGGTTCCCCACCAGCCGGGCCACGAAGAACACAATGCTCACCACCACGAAGACCACCACCACCGCCTGCAGCAGCCGGACAACCAGATAGTTCCAGAACTGCACGGCGCGCCCCGATTCGAGCCCGGACCAGTCGCACCCGACCCTTGCGCCGCATGCTAGCCAAACCACCTCATCTCTGAGGCCGCTCACTCCGGTCCCTCCCCCCCCCGATGGAGAGGGTCAGGGTGAGGGCCTTCCGCTGACCGGGGCGAACGCCCCACAGATTGCAACCCCATCGCGCACCAGCGATACTCCCCGCAGCACGAACTGCTACGTGAAGGCGAACAATCTCCCGCGCGCGGTTCCCATCGGAGGACAGACATGACTCAACGCAACTATTGGACCCGGCTCCAGCGACGACGCCTCTCGCGACGCTCCGTGCTCGCCGCTACCGCGCGCGCCGGGGTCGGCGCCACCGGCCTGGCCCTCGTCGGCTGCGGCGACGACGATGACGACGCCCAGCAGCAGGCTGTCACGCAAGCGCAGCAGCAGGACCAGCAACAGCAACAGGCCATGCAAGAGCAGCAGCAACAGCAGGCCATGCAGGAGCAACAACAGGCTCAGCAGCAGGCCATGCAGGAGCAACAACAGCAGCAAGCGGAGCAGCAGGCCCAGCAGGTCGACGCCCAGCAGCAGAGCGCTGAGGAACAGGAACAGCAACAGGCCGAACAACAGGCCGTCGCTCCGGCCCCCTTTGCCGATGTCGACCTCGACGCCACCATCACGACCGCGGTCGCCCGCGACGGTGGCGGGCTCGACCCGATCCGCTCAGGCAGCCACGTCAACTACATCTCCCACGGCAACGTCTACGACGCCGGCATCGTCTTCGATCCGGATGACAACTCCATCCTCCCGCACATGATCGCGCCCGAGTTCGTCGACGACGTCACGATGGTCGCGCAGGTCATGCCCGCCATGTTCCACGACGGATCAATCCTCACGGCGGATGACATGGTCTTCACCTACGAACGGATGGGCAACATCGCCGAGTACCACCAGGGCGGCGAGACCACCGATCACCCGGCCGGCTGGACCAGCGCGCGCGTCTCCTTCGGCTCACAGAACTGGGTCAGCAGCCAGGCGATTGATGAGCGTACCTGGAAGGTCGAGCTGAACCAGCCCGATGCCGCCTGGATCTCTAACCAGATGCCGAACGCCTCAACCGTGGGGGCCATCTTCTCGAGGGCCTATGTCGAAGGCGTGGGCGACGCGGCGATGGACCGCGAGCCGATGGGGACGGGCCCCTACCGCTTCGTCAGCCACACCGACGACACCGACTTCGTCATGACCCGCTTCGACGACCACCTCAAGCCGCTCGACCACCCGGTCAACGTCAAACACGTGCCCTTCCACAAGGACCTCAGGGTCTTGATTCGGCCCGAGGTGCTGACCCAAATCGCGGGACTCGAGGCCGGTGAACTGGACGTCGTCTACGGCCTCGCGACCAAGGATGTCGAGGGGTTCATTGACGACCCGGCGTTCACCATCCACTATCAGGCGGCCACCACGATGCTGCCCAGGTTCAACCTGAATAACCCCCTGTTCGAGGACGGCTCGCCCAATCCGTTCCTGGACATTCGCGTGCGCGAGGCGGCCAACATCGCCGTCAACCGCCAGGCGATCATCGACGGGCTGCTGACGGGCACAGAGAAGCAGCCCCTGTTCACGGGCCGCAGCGCGTTCGGCTATCCCACCGAGGAGGAGATCGAGGCAGCGGGGCTAATCCACCCCTACGATCCCGAGCGAGCCAGGGAGTTGATGGCCGAGGCCGGCTACGCCGACGGCTTCGACACCACATTCCACATCGTCGTCGGCTTCTCCCCGGGCATCCCAGATATGGCGCTCGCGGTCAAGCAAGACCTCGAGGCGATCGGTATCCGTCTGACGATCAAGGAGTATCCCGCCTCGGAGTACTTCACCGACGCTGGCATTCGACAGGCGGGCAGCGGCAGGACCGACGGCGCGCCTGGAATCTGGTGGTTCATCGACGGCCAGCGCACGGACATCCAGACAACCGTCAACATCTCCGTCCTGCCCGAGGGCGTCTACACGCTCGGGAGCAGCGAAGAGGTCGCGGAGCTCGCGCGGGCCCAGAGGCTGGAGCTCGACCCGAACAAGCGCAGTGAGCTGATCAGCCAGTTGTTCATCGAACACACCCTCGGCTACTACATGCTCCCGTTGGTCGAAATCCAGACCGCCGGCGTCGTTCGATCCGGTGTGCGCTGGCCCGCCGGCAAGGTCCAGCCCCGAGGCAACGAACAGCTCTTCGCCGTCCAGAAGCTCAAGGACGCCTAGCGATCTGGCAAGATCAGCGCACCTCGCCGCTGCTCAATCTGGCTCTGGTCCCCTCTCCCGGAGGGAGAGAGTTAGGGTGAGGGCGCTGTCCGCGTTGGCTAGGAGTCCACAGTGAGTTTAATCGACACGCTGCCCACCGCCGATCCAGCCGCAGTGGGCTTCGACCCCGACCGTCTCTCGTTGATCGAAGGCATGGTCGACGACGCCGTCGCGGCCCGCGATCTTCCTGGCGCTGTCACCATCGTCCTGCGCCACGGCCAGGTTGTTCATGCTCATGCTGCCGGCCGGCTTGACGTCGAGCGCGACACTCCGCTCGGCACGGACAGCCTGTTCCGCATGTACTCACAGACCAAGCCGGTCGCGGCCGTCGTGCTGATGAGCCTCTTCGAGGAAAACGCCTTCGAACTCAACGATCCGGTCTCCCGCTGGATTCCCGAGTTCGCCAATCGCCTGGTGGCAATCGAGACGCCGCCCCACGATCGACTGCGCGGCGCGTTCCCGCCCATGAACGTCGAGCCCGCCCGGCGCGACATCATGATCATGGATCTGATGACCATGACCTCGGGCCTGCCGGCGATCGGAAAGCTCCCCGCGGCCTACTATCCGCTACTCGTGCGATCCTCGCAGGGCACCGGATTCATGCCCGGCGACACGCTGATCAACGATCCGCCGCGCAGCTATGAAGAGATGGTCCTCGCTATTGCCGACATGCCTCTGTACGCCCATCCCGGCGACCGCTGGAACTACGGCTCCGACTTCGATGTGCTTTCGCTCTTCCTCACCCGTCTGACTGACAAGAACCTCGATGAGCTCTTCCGCGAGCGGGTCTTCGATCCGCTCGGCATGGACGACTCCGGCTTCTACTGCGACGACGCCGACGAAGGTCGTCTCGTCACCGACCACACTTGGGACGCCGAAGGCAATCTGATCCCGCGCGACCGCCCCGAGAGCGCCGAGAAGGTCCGCTCACGTTCGCGAGACCTGCGTTCCGGCAACGGACTCTTCGGTGGCATGCTCTCCAGCCCGCCCGACTACGCCCGCTTTGCGCAGATGCTGCTCAACGGCGGCGAACTCGACGGCGTCCGCATCCTCGGCCGCAAGACCGTCGAGCTCATGACCTCCGACCACCTCGGGGATCGTGAGATCGATCTGTTGCCGATCCCCAACTACGGCTTCGGCCTCGGCTACTCGGTTCGCAAGTCGATCGAGCGCTCCTTCTATCCAGGCTCGGCCGGCACCTTCGGCTGGGGCGGTGCGGCCGGCACCTGGTTCTTCGTCGACCCGCGCGAAGACCTCGTCGGCTGCTTCTTCAACCACGTCTTCCTCTACGGCAACCGACCCGGCGGCATGGCCGACCTCACCCGCCGCTTCATGAAAATGACCTACCAGGCGCTGGTTTAGACGGTCTAGGAAGAAGACCGCTTGGCGATCACCTCGCGGCCGAAGTCCGCGATTAGGTCGCGCGCGCCGGCCGCATCGGTGCAGGCGATCGCGACGTTGTCGATCCCCGCCGCCTCCATCTCCTCGAGCCGTTCGATAATCTGCGCCGGCGTGCCGGTCAGCGTCGCCCTGATCGAGTCCTCGTTGATGAACTGCTCCTCGCCCGGCTTGAGATAGACCATGTGCCCTGTATGCACATCCAGGTACCGCCGATCCGGTTTGCTCCCGCGAGCGTCGCCGTACTCCACGATGTAGCGATGGAACGCAGCCGCGGCATCGGGGTCCGTAATGCCCAAGTTCGCCCCCGGCCCGTAGTGCGACTCCCACATCGCATGCAGACCGGGGAGTGCATTGGGGCCGATCCGCTCGATCACGCGTGGTGACGTGAGCGACTCACCCTCGCGCAGCACGCAGCCGCTGATCAGGCCGACCGTGTACGGCTTCTCCGTCGGTCGGCCCGCCGCGGCGGCGGCCGCGCGAATCGCCTCGAACCCCGTCGCCAGCGGACCAGCGAGCGCCCCCGTCACCCAGCCGTCGGCGAGTTCGCCCGTCACCGCCAGCGCCCTGGGGCCGTTCGCGGCCAGGTAAATCGGGATCTCGTCCTCAATGTTGATGAAGCCGCCCCGATCCGGGTGCAGCAACCGAATCCATCGCTCGCGCTCACCTTCGCGGATCAACACTTCTTCGCCCTGCAGCAATCCGCGCACCTGTTGCGTGTACTCGCGGAACGCAGCGACCGGCACTGCCGGCAGACCCATCGTGTTGCGACCCGTGTAGCCGGTACCCAGACCCAGAACCACCCGCCCCGGCGCCAGGTAGTTGATCGTGCCCATCGCGGAAGCGGTCACCGCCGAGAGCCGATTGCTCGGGATCGACACCAGCGTGCCCAGAACAATCCGGCTCGTATGCTCCGCCGCCAACGCCATCGTGGCGTAGACGTCGCTGTAAATCAGTTGCGAGTCAAAGAACCAGGCGTGGCTGAAGCCCGCTGCCTCGGCAGCGGCCGCGTCGCGCCACGCATCGACGTACGAAGGAAAAGCGATGCCGTAGTCCATGAAACCCCCCGGCTGCGTTCACGCTCGCAGGGAAGATAGAACACCTCAGTCGCGGCCGCCCACACGCAATCAAACGGCCCGCCCGCAGACAATCAGGACCAGCATCCCACCCAATCGGCCCTTGACATGCAACCCTGTGATTGCCTATTGTATGCGCGCATGCACAACGACCTCGTCTTCAAAGCACTCGCGGACCCCACACGGAGGTTGATGCTGGACGAACTCTCTGAGCGCAGGGAGCAGACGCTGTACGAACTCACGGCGCGCCTGATCATGCGGCATGAGGTCGGCATCTCACGACAGGCCCTGGCCAAGCACATTGATCTCCTCGAACAAGCAGGACTCGTACGCTCAGAGAAGCGTGGCAAGTATCGGATGCTTGTCTTCAAGGATGAACCCCTCAGGGCCGTCATGGATCGATGGCTCACGTGACACTGTGAAAAGAGCAGGAGGCCAGAGATGCGCATTACCCACACTGGCGTGTTCGTAGGTGACCAGGACCAGGCCCTGAGGTTCTACACGGAGACCCTCGGCTTTTTGAAAAAGCAAGACGTGCCCGTGGGCGAATTCAAGTGGCTGACCGTGGTCTCGCCCGATGAGCCAGATGGGACCGAACTTCTGCTTGAACCAAATGAAAACCCGGTCGCACAGACATATCAGAACGGGCTGTTTGAACAGGGCATTCCAGCGGCATCGTTCGGCGTTAGCGATATCCATGCAGAGTACGAGAAGCTCAAGTCACTGGGCGTAGCGTTTGCGGTGGAACCAACCGAAATGGGCAATGTGACTATTGCGGTCTTCGACGACACCTGCGGCAACTTGATCCAGATAATGCAAACATAGCGACCGCCGACCTGACCATCCCAGTCGCGATGCGCATGCCGTCTGACCTGTATTGGCATCTGGTGGAGCTGGGGGGACTCGAACCCCCGGCCTTTTGACTGCCAGTCAAACGCTCTCCCAACTGAGCTACAGCCCCACGTGCGCCCTTCGGCGCGGATCACCAGCCTACGCCCGACACAGCCCCTGCGCCACTCCACACACCCCACTCCGCGCGCACCAGGCCGCCCACCTGCCGTGTCCTCGTGTTGATTTCCGCTGTTGATCCGGCAAAGCCGTCCCAGCCGCATACCCAGCGCTTTACGCTGAGCTAACTGAGATTGCGCATAGCGTTTGTCGCGCCACGCAATCGCTTCGTACATTGACCTAACTGGCGTCGCGGGGGCGCAAGGGATTGACCGCCATGCTTGACCGACTCAGGAAGCTGTGGGTCGAACGGCCGGCGGTCATCGCGGCCTCGGTGATCGCGCCCGTGGCATTCGTGGTCACGCTGCTCATCCTCTTCCTCGTCGTCGGCAACGGCGACCAGACGCCCCGCCAACAGCAAGCCGCCGAGCTCGACGCGCAGCAGACTGCCGACGAACAGCAGCAGGCCACGGCGACGCGTCAGGCCAACGTTGTCGAAATCGAAGTCAAGACCGGCGAACAGTCCCAACAAGGCGAGGAGGACGCGAGCGCCGCCGAGGATCCAGGCTCCCGAGAGCAAGCCCAGTCTCAGCCGACCCAGTCGGAACCGGCGCAGTCCGAACAGTCCGATGCCCAGGCGTCCGCGGCCTCGGACATCAGCGAATCCGATCAGCAAGACTCGAAACCACGACCGCCGACCGAGGTTGCCGGAATGCCCGTCGTTCCCCTGAGTTCGGTGATTGAGGGCGGGCTCGACGACGAAGCGCTCAAGCACGGCACCGACGGCATGGAGGGCGGCATCCTGCCGATCGACAACGGCGTCGTCGTCTCGAGCAGACCCGAAGACCAGACCCGCTGGGAGCTGATCGTCCCGTCGGCCTCGCTCAAGAGTGCCATCGTCAGGGTCGGCCGAACGCCCTCCGGTGCAATGGGCGCGCCCGACAATCCCTACGTGATCGGCTGGCTCGACTCGAGCGCTGCGCCCGGCGAATCGGGCAACACACTGCTCGCCGGACACCGCGATTTCGAAGACTTGTCGGGCAACATCGGCACGGGCGTCTGTTGGGAGCTGGTCAGCACGCAGCCGGGTGATCACGTCCTCGTGCGCGACAACGAGCAGGGAATCTACTACGTCTACACGGTCACCGAGACCGCCACCGTCGATCCAAGGGACCAGGACTCCGCCCGATATCTGTGGAACACGGATCAGCCGGTGATCACCCTGATCACCTGCACAGGGTCGTTCAACGCGGATACACACCAATACTCGCATCGGCTCGTGGTCGTTGCAGAACTCGCCGCCGTCGCGTCAGTCGACGCGTAGGATCTCGAGGTCTGGCGAATGCGGCGACAACTGCAGGCGTTGCGTGGCTGGTGCCTCGACCTGCAGTGGTACGTCTCGAACCTTCGCGATCAGCAACCTAGGCTCTTCATCGCCATGGTCGGTGCGTTCTTCGCGCTGTTCGTCCTGATGCTCATCGCCATTGTCGGAATCAGCAGCGGAGGGTCCACACAGCCCGGTGATACTCAGTGGACCGACCAATCGGTCAGCGCGGCCGGCGGCGCTGAGCAAGCGGTTCGCTATGTGCCCTACAACGGACTCGCCCACCAGCAATCC
The DNA here is from genome assembly GCA_965208665.1 of Dehalococcoidia bacterium. Taxonomy (GTDB): domain Bacteria; phylum Chloroflexota; class Dehalococcoidia; order Bin125; family Bin125; genus Bin125. The sequence continues at coordinate 620,026 of CBDBPH010000001.1, read as the reverse complement.
GAGCAAGCCGCCGCCGACGCCTTGCCGGCCGATTCCGAGCGGCCGACCGTCGCGCTTCGCCCGCTGTCGGAAGTCCTTCGCGATCGCTTCGACGATTCAGACCTGCTCTACGGCTCGGACGGCTCCGAGGGCAGCATGCTGCCGCTCGACAACGGAGTCGTACCTTCCAGCGGCCCGCGGTTCGATACGCAGTGGGAGCTCATCCTGCCCTCCGCCGGAATCCGCGCAGCCGTGGTCCAGGTCGGTTTGACCGCCGACGGAGCCATGGGTTCGCCCGACAATCCGTTTGTCGTCGGCTGGTTCAATCGCTCCGCCCTGCCTGGCGAGTCGGGCAATGCCTTGCTGGGAGGTCACCGCGACTACCAGGACCGCGACGGCAACATCGATGTCGGGGTGTGCTGGAAGCTCGACGAAACCAGCGTCGGCGACCAGCTGCTCATCTTCGACGAGGCGCAGAACCGCTACTACGTCTATGACATTGTCGACATGGCGACGATTCGTCCCGACTCCAGGGAAGCAATCAGGTACTTGAGCCAGACCCGAGAGTCCGTCATCACGCTGATCACCTGCTCAGGTGACTTCGACGACGAAACGCATAGCTACGAAGAGCGCCTCATCGTTGTGGCGCTGCTCAGCGCGGTCGCCGCTCCCGATGCGTAGCTGCCGACCCGCCTACCAATACTGACGACGCTTGCCCCGCCGACCACGCGCGCCGCTGCTCCCACCCGGCCCGCTGTGACGCCACTCCGACGGTTCGGCCGCCCGTTCCACCGCCACCGCGCAGACCTTGTACTCCGGGATTCGCGCAACCTCGTCATACACGTTGTTGGTCAACCAGTTCGCCGCCGAATCGGCCAGCCGCACAAATGGCACGAAGACGGAACCTTCGGCGACATCCTCGGTGACAAAGCTGACCCCCTCAAGTCGGCCCCGACGCGAAGCAACCCAGACCGCTTCATCGTTGACTATTTCCATCCTGGCGGCGTCGTTCGGGTGAATGGCGACGCGCAACTCGGGAAACGAATCAACCAGACCGTCGACCCGGCGTGTCATCGTCCCGCCGTGCCAGTGGTAGAGGACGCGGCCGGTGTTGAGTATCAGCGGGTAGCGATCGTCCGGCGCCTCTGCGGAAGGCGGAAGCTGCCGCACGGGAATGAACTTGCCGAGTCCGCGAGGGAACGAGTCGTCGTACAGACGCGCCGTACCGGGATGGTCCTCGCTCGGGCAGGGCCACTGGATGCCGCCCTCCTGGTCGAGCCGGCGATGTGAGAGGCCGGCCATGATCGGCGTCAACGAGGCCAGTTCGTCGAAGACGGACGCCGCCGAACCGTGCTCGAAGCCGAATGACGACATACCAAGCCGTTGAGCGGTACGCCGCGCCACATCCTGCACAATCTCCCAGTCGGCGCGCGATTGCCCAACCGGCGCAATCACCTGCCGCACGCGCTGCACGCGGCGTTCGGAGTTGGTGAACGTGCCTTCCTTCTCCGCGAACGACGCCGCCGGCAACACCACATCGGCCAGTTCGGCCGTCTCGTGCATGAAAATGTCCTGCACGACCAGAAAGTCCAGGTTCGCAATCGCCTCATGCGCGTGGGCCAGGTTCGGCTCGGTGAGCAGCGGGTTCTCGCCGACGATGTACATACAGCGCACGCCGTCGTCGGCGAGCATGCTCTCAACCATGTCGGTCGCGCGCAGGCCTTCCGCCGATGGCAAATCCGACTCCCAGACGCTGTTGAACTTGTCCAACACATCCGGCGTGTAGCGCTGATATCCGGGCAGCGCGTCGGGGATGCAGCCCGCGTCCCCCGCGCCCTGCACGTTGTTCTGACCACGTAACGGCGAGACGCCGTTACCCACACGCCCCATCTGTCCGGTCAAGAGCGCAAGGTTGAGCAGCGCTGTCGCGTTCGCGGTGCCATTGGTGTGCTGCGTCACGCCCATGCCCCAGATCAAGCAGGAACCCCCGGGATCGTCATCTGTCGGTTTCGGTTGTGCGTACGTCCTGGCGGCGCGAATCAAGAGGTCGGCCGGCACACCGGACATCGCTTCGACCGCCGCAGGTGTGTATTCGTCCAGCTCGGCCAGCCAACCGTCGTAGCCCTCGGTCCGCTCCGCAATGAACGGCTGGTCCGCCAGCCCCTCGTCCAGGATCACCTTCGCCATGCCATTTAGCACCGCCACGTCGGTGCCCGGATACTGCCTGAGCCAGAGGTCGGTGTGATCGCAGAGCTCAATCCGTTTCGGGTTGAGCACGATCAGCGCCGCCCCCCGATCGACCGCCGTCCGCATCCGCGATGCCGCCACCGGATGGTTCGAAGACGGGTCGGCGCCAACCACGAACAGGCAATCGGCGGCCTCGTAATCGCTGTAACTGTTCGAAGTCGCGCCCGAGCCGAGCTGCGCCAGCATCGCCTCCACCGACGGCGAGTGACACAGCCGCGTGCAGTGATCGACGTTGTTCGTGCCCATCACAGCCCGCACGAACTTCTGCAGGATGTAGTTGTCCTCGTTCGTCGCCTTCGCCGACGAGAACGCACCGAACGCACCAACATGCTCGGCAAACTTCTCCGCTACCAGGTCGAGCGCCTCGTCCCATGTCGCCGGCTGCAAACCCTCGACGCCGCGAATCAGCGGCGTCGTCAGCCGATCCGAGTGATTGACGAACGCCGTCCCGAACCGCCCCTTGACGCACAGCAGCCCCTTCGACGACAGGTTGTCGGGATCGTCATCGACATGCGTAAGCATGCCGTCCTCGGCGGTGACCTTGATCCCGCATCCGACGCCGCAATACGGGCAGACCGTGGAAACCGTCTTCACCCCCGACGCCTCCCGCTTGGGCAGCAGAGCCTCGGTCGGACAGGCCGCAACGCACGAGCCACAGGACGTACACGTCGATTCGCCCAACGGCTCATCGCCGAACGAAGCGATCCGGGCCGCCTTACCCGCCCCCGCAATCCCGATCGCGCCGATGTGCTGCCGGTCCGAGCACGCCGATACGCACCGTCCACACAGAATGCAGTCCGTCGCGTCGAAGCGGTAGAAGTGGTTGCTCTCGTCCTGGTGTTCGTTCGCCCGAGCCACCCACCGATCGATCGCAGCCTCATGTGTCGCCGCATGATGACGCAGCTCCGTCGACGCCCCGCCATTCGAGTGCGCCGCGTTGTCCGTCATCCCCAGCGTCAGCTCAAGAATGCCCCGCCGTGCTGTGCGGGCATTGTCCGAGTTGGTCAGAATCACCTGGCCCTCTGCCACGGGTGTATGGCAGGCTGCCGGCAGGCCCCGTTGACCATCGATCTCAACCAGACACGTCCGGCAGACCCCAAGGGCCGGCCCATCCAGGTCCTTGCAAAGATGCGGCAAGTCAACTCCGGCCGCCAACACCGCGTCCAGAATCGTCGCCCCTGACGGAGCCTCACACGCAGCGCCGTCGATGCTGACGCTAATCATTGGAGCGGATGCCTCGGTCGTCATAGGACGCTCCCCCCAAACTGATGCCGCGCAGACGTAATCGGATTCGGCGCCATCTGACCCAGGCCGCACAGCGACCCCGCGGTAATCAAAGGGATCAGCGCCTCAACATCCGCCCAGTTGCCATCCGCGAGCGCGGCCGCCATCCGCCCTGAGCCTTCGCGACAGGGCGTGCATTTCCCGCAAGACTCATTGGCGTTGTACTCCGCCCAGACGGCTAGTGCCCGCTCAATCCCGAACGACCGCGGGATCCCAATGATCCCGCCCGCTCCCAGCAGCGCCCCATGGCCATCCATTTGTCCGGGCGCAATCGGGGTGTCAAAGTGCTCCGGCGCCAGAAAGCCGCCCGACGGTCCGCCCATCGTTACCCCGGCCAGCGACTCGGACGGCTCCCCAAGCGCGACGATCTCGGAGACCGGAGTCCCCAGCGGCAGCTCGATCACGCCGCGATTCCGAAACGCCCCGCTCAACTGGATCAGCTTCGTCCCCGGCATCCCCTCAGCCCCGACCTCACGGAACCAGGCCGCGCCAAACTCAAAGATGTCCGGAACGTTGGCCAGCGTCTCCACGCTGTTGATCGCCGTCGGACGCCCCCACAGCCCGCGCTCGGTCGGATACGGCGGCTTCAGTCGCGGCACCGCCCGATGACCCTCGATCGATTCCAGGATCACCGATTCTTCCCCGCAGACGTAGCCGCCCGCGCCGCGACGAATCTCGACCGCGAGGCCGTCCAGCAAGCCAGAGGATCGCGCCTCGGCGATCGCTGTCTCGGCGGCCGCGGCCGAACGATCGGCCATCCCGTTGATGTACCAGAACGCCTGCGACGCGCCCAGCGTGTAGCAGGCGATCCGAATCCCCTCAAGAATCCGCTGTGGATCCGACTCCATCAACCAGCGATCCTTGAACGTCCCCGGCTCACCCTCTTCGCCATTCGCGACGAGGTACGGCTGACCGTTCCTCGACGCCGCCTCAACCGCGCCGCCCCACTTCAACTGGACCGGGAAGTACGCGCCGCCGCGACCGAGCAGGCCCGCAGCTTCCACCAGCGCCAGACATTCGGACGGACTCAGCCGCGAAGCCGTCTCCCAGCCCCGCCATACGGGCGGATGGTTCGTACGCCGCGCGCTGACGCGCTCAAGCCCTCCCGGCACCGAGGCTCGCGCAACCTCGAAGACGCCATCGCTCACAGAGGCTTCGAGTCGATCCGACCCTCCGACCGTAATCGGACCGGTCTCCGCAGCCGCGCACAGGAACATACACTCGTGCGCCTCTCCCGCAACGTCCGATCCGCCGGCCGCGATCTGGCACGACATTCCCCGACACACCCGAACCGCATCCGACGCTAACGGACTCCACCGAAACTCCGTGTAACTCGTCGCAACGGCGAACAACTCGGCCCGCGGCATATGCACCCAGCGAGCCACCTCCTCCAGCGCGGCATGCTCGAGATATCCGTAGACCTCATCCACGATGTGCAGCGCCGGCAAGACCTGAGTGCGCTGCCGCGGCAACGCCGTCAGCCCTCGTTGGAGCTCACTCAGCTGCGCCTCGGTTGCCGTCGCGGTGGTCACGTCGAGTTTCCCCTTCCGCCCTCTCGATAGCCCCGGGAGACGCGCTGGATACCATTCTAGATACCACTCCCGAAGCCCCCGCGAGCGCGAGGAGCGACGATGGCTGAGCAATCGAATCCGCCTCGCTCTTACGAGGAGGCCCACCTCAAGGCCCGCCCGGCCAACCGTTACGGTCCCTCCTTCACCTTCCTTGGCGTCCCGCGAGCCAACCTGCGCCGCCCCGAAACCATCGAGAATGCGGGCGCCGTCATCCTCGGCGCGCCCTTCGACGCCGGCACCAGCTATCGACCCGGCGCCCGGTTCGGACCACAGGCGATCCTCTCTGCCGACTACATCCCTCACTCCGGCTATCGCCCCCATCTGGGACTCGGAGTTGATCCTCTGGGCGAACTCCGTGTCGTCGACGCCGGCGATGTCAACATGCAGCAGCTTGACAGCGAACCCAGCCTGCAGCGCCTGATGGATGCCTGCCGACAGGTGTCGGCGTCCAATGCGATTCCTGTCGTGCTCGGCGGTGACCACACCATCACCTACGCGACCGCCCAGGGCGTCGCCAAGCATCACGGCTTCGGACGGGTCGCCCTGATTCACTTCGACGCCCACGCCGACACCGGCGACTCCGACGGCGGACTCTGGGGTCACGGAACGCCGATGCGCCGACTCATCCTCAGCGGCGCGGTCCGCGGCGACCGCTTCCTCCAGATCGGTCTGCGCGGCTACTGGCCCGACCCGCCGATTCTCGAATGGATGGCCGACCAGCGCATGCGCTGGTTCGAGATGACCGAGGTGGTTCAGCGCGGTCTCGACGACTGCCTCGACGAGGCCCTCGACATCGCCGCAGATGATTGCGATGGTGTGTTCCTGTCCGTCGATGTCGATGTGGTCGATCCCGGCATGGCGCCCGGCACCGGCACGCCCGAGTCCGGCGGCCTCACCTCCCGCCAACTCCTCGACGCCGTCCGACGGATCGGCATGGAGTCCAACCTGCTCGGCATGGACGTGGTCGAGGTCTCTCCGCCGTACGACACGTCCGACGTCACCGCGCTGCTCGCGAACCGAGTCGTGTTGGAGGCGCTCTCAGGGGTCGCCGTGCGGCACGAGAGCGGCGAATAGCGCGGGATCTACGGCTAACCTAGTCGCATGACCTCTCCCGACGGCCAGATGAAGTTCGGCGTCCTCCAATTCTTCAGCTGGCCCGGACGCCGAGTTCCACTGCCCACCGTCTACGAGCGCGCCCTCAACCGCATCGACATCATGGACGAGACCGGTTACGACTGCGTCTGGCTGGCCGAGCATCACTTCTCCACCTACTCCGTCTGTCCCTCCGTCCACCTGATGGGCATGCACGTCGCCGGCCGCACCAAGAGCCTGCGTATCGGCACGGCCGTCACGCTCGCCTCCTTCTACCACCCGCTTCGCATCGCCGAGGAAGTCGCCCTGCTCGACATTCTCTCCGGCGGACGCGTCAATTGGGGCGCTGGCCGAGGCTTCGACCGCACCGAGTTCCGAGCCTTCGGCGTCGAGTTCGAAGAGTCCTACCCTCGCTTCCGCGAATCGGTTCAGGTCGTACTCGAAGCCTGGCGCCAGGAACGAATCACCTGGCACGGCGACTACTACGACTTCGACGAGATCGAGGTCCTGCCCAAGCCCTACCAACAACCCACGCCGCCCTTCTGGGTCGCCGCCGGCGGTCCTGACGCCATCGACTGGGCCGCCAAACAGGGATACTCGATCCTCATGGATCCCCACGCCACTCACGAAGAACTCGGCGACAAGCGACGCAACTACTTCAAGGCGCTCGGGCGATACGGTCACGAGACCGAGGACCGCTCGATTCCAATGGCCCGACTGATCGCCGTTGCCGAGACCGACGCCGAGGCCGAGCAGATCGCGATCAACGGCGCGCAGTGGACCATCGGCTCCTACGCCAACGACAAGGTCAGCGGCAACGCCAGCCGGACCACGCAAATGTCCGACGACGAGCGCATCGATCGATACGCCAACCAGGTCGTAATCCACGGCAGTCCGGCAAAGGTCATCGATCAGCTCGAAGAGTTGCGTGAGACGATCGACCTCGACTACATGATCGCCTCGCCCTTCTCCCACGACTCCTTCCTCCGCTTCACCAACGACGTCATGCCCCACTTCCAGTAATCCTCACGGCCGCGAGAGAGAACTCACCCATGACCTACGAACTCATCACCGTCGAACGCAAGGGCGAGCAGAACGGCATCATCTGGCTGGAACTTAACCGGCCCGAGAAGCTCAACGCCCTCACCTTCCCCTTGCTCGCCGAAATGTACGACGCGCTTACCAGGATCCGCATGGACCGCACCGCGCGCGTGCTCGTCATCACCGGCAAGGGCCGCGGATTCTGCGCCGGCATGGACGCCGGCGGCGCCGGCGACGGCCGCGGCACCGAGTTCTGGGACGACAATCCCGACCCGCTGCTCGGCGCGCCCGACTCCCCCAACTACACCGACAACGAGGGTCAGCGGCTCAACTTCCGCTACGAGACCAAGACGTTCGCCGAACTCCGCCGCCTCGATATCCCCGTCATCGCCGGTGTCAACGGCCCCTGCGTCGGAGCAGGATTCGACATGGCCTGCCTCTGCGACCTGCTGGTCGCATCGACCAACGCCCGCTACCAGGTTGCCTACGTCAAGCGCGGCCTCTACGCCGACCTCGGCGGCTTCTGGGCCATCCCCAAGATCATCGGCTGGCGCAAAGCCATGGAGATGATGTTCACCGGCCGCTTCATGTCCGCCCAGGAAGGCCACGAAGCAGGTCTCAGCAACTACATCTTCGAGCCCGAAGAGTTCCACCAGAAGCTGCTCGAATTCGCCCAGGAGGTCGAGAACGGACCGCCGGTCGGGCAAAAGGTCGGCAAGCTCATGGCCTACCGAACCGCCACCCTCGATTACGAATCCGCCCTCGAACTCTCCGGTGGCGTCCTGCCCCTGGTCACCGGCTCCTTCGACCGCATCGAGGGAGGCCAATCGTTCCGAGAGCGCCGAGAACCAAAGTTCACCGGCTTCTAGGACTCAACATGTGCCGCTCAATCAAGCGCCTGCGCCAGCCCGCCGGGATCGACCCCACGCAGGACGATATCGAACAGGCCGCCCGGCAGTTCGTCCGCAAAATCTCCGGCATCCAACACCCATCGTCCCGAACCGAAGACGCATTTCAAAAGGCCATCGACGAAATCAGCGACGTCGCAACCCAACTCCTCCACGACCTACCACCTCTACAACAACCCCGACGTCAAGTTCAGACCGAGGAGACCCCTACATGACTACCTTCCAGCTCTCCGAAGCCGACCGCATGATCCAACAGACCGCGCACGACTTCGCCGCCAGAGAAGTTCGTCCGGTCGCCATGGAGTACGACGAGCGCAACGAGTTCGCCTGGGATGTCGCCTCCAAGGCCGCCGAAATTGGCCTCACCGGCGTCCCGCTGGGCGGATTCTCTTCTGAGCCCGGCATCACGGCGATGATCACGGCCGAGGAGCTGAGCTGGGGCTGCGCCGGCATCGCGCTGGGCACACAGGTCTCCGGACTCGCCGCGACCGCCATCTCCGTCATCGGCACGCCCGAGCAGAACGAGCGCTGGCTACCCGAGTGCACCTCCGACGACGGCAAACTGCGCCTCGGCGCGCTCGCCCTGACCGAGCCCGACGCCGGCTCCGACGCCGCCATGATCAAGACCCGCGCCGTGCGCGATGGCGACGAATACGTGCTCAACGGCACCAAGCGCTTCATCACCGGCGGCGGCATCGCCGATATCACCGTCGTCTTCGCCCGCGAGTCCGACTCCGAGGGCTGGCGCGACGTCTCCGCATTTGTCGTGCCCAAGGACGCCGAGGGCTTCTCGCAGATCAAGATGTGGGACAAGATGGGTATCCGCGCCTCGCACACCGCTGATCTCGCCTTCGACGATGTCCGCATCCCACTCGAAAACCGCCTCGGCGATCCCGACCCCGACTTCCGCTCCGGCGGCCGCGGCGCGCTCGGCACCCTCGCCGCCACCCGCCCCTGGATCGGAGCGTTCGCTGTCGGCCTCGCCCGCGCCTCCTTCGAGTACGCCGCCGACTACGCCCGCGAGCGCAAGACGATGAAGCGCCCCCTAATCGAGCACCAGGGCGTCGGCTTCATGCTCGCCGACATGGACATCGCCATCGACGCCGCCCGCCTGCTCACCTGGCGAGCCGGCGAGATGGCCTCCAGTAACCAGCCCTTCGACCTCGAGGAAGCCAGCAAGGCCAAGACCTTCGCCTCCGACATGGCGATGAAGGTCACCACCGACGCCGTCCAGGTCTGCGGAGGCGTCGGTTTCATGCGGGAACTCCCGTTGGAGAAATGGATGCGGGACGCCAAGATCTTCCAGATCTTCGAGGGCGCCAACCAGATCCAGCGAATGGTGATCGCCCGCAACATCCAGAACCGCTACTTCGCCTAACCGCGGACGCGAGCCCTAGAGCGCTCCAGCCCAGGCGAGGATGGTCCAGACGACCATGGCGAGGAAGCCGGCTCCGAGCAGGAGCTGGAACAAAATCAGACTCTCGGCGGGGCCTCGCTTTGGCATGGTCAACCTCCGATGGACAGGCTAATCGATGGCCGAACTGGCAGTCTTCCGAGACCTCGGCGAGTTGCGCGATGGAGTGTTGATCCTGGCCGGGATTGGCGCGTCGCTGGTCGCGTTCATCTTCCTCGCCGCCGTGCTCAAGGCATCGCTCACGGCGTACCGAATCGTGCGCCGCCTCGAGCGCTTTCACGAACGGCGAATCGCCGGCAACGTCGCCGCGGCCGACGCCAAACTCGCTGCCTGGCTGGAACAGGATCGCTGGTCGGCCCAGGGCATGCTTGAGTTGCTCCAGATCGCGGCCCAACGAGTCCAGGACCGACGCAATCCGCCGCCGAAGAAACGCCGACTCTTCGGCCTCCTCCCGCCGGCCTAGCCGCCGCCCTAGCCGTCCGTGCGCGGTTGTTGTCTCCGCAATAGCGCTCCCGTAGCATGATCGCCAGCCGCGCGACCCCGCACGGCGTGTTGAATCGGAACAACCTAGGGAGGGAACTGCGATGAAAGCTGCCATCTGGGAACCAGGAGCTCAGGCGAAGGACGGCGACCGAGACGTCTTGGAAGTCCACGACATTGAAGTGCGCGACCCGCAGCCCACCGAGGTGCTGGTTCGCACAACCACCAGCGGCGTCTGCCACTCTGACCTCCACTTCATCGACGGCAAATGGGGCGCGGCATTCGGCGGACGACCGACCATTCTCGGCCACGAGGCTGCCGGCGTCGTCGAAGAGGTCGGTTCCGACGTGACGTACGTGTCGCCCGGCGACCACGTCATCATGTCGTTCCGTCCCTTCTGCGGTGACTGCTACTGGTGCTGGCGCGGCGAGCCAAACCTCTGCCCCGCGCCCAACGACACGCAACTCTCGATGAGCCGCTTGAGCTGGGACGGCCGCCCGGTCATGCAGATGGCCTCGGTCGGTTCGTTCGGCGAGTACATGCTCACCACGCAGTCCGGTGTCCTCAAGATTCCCGAGGACGTTCCGCCCGCGGAAGCCGCGCTGGTCGGCTGCGGCGTGATGACCGGCGTCGGCGCCGCGCTGTACACCGCCAAGGTGCCCGGCGGCTCGATCGTCGCCGTGATCGGTTGTGGCGGCGTCGGCCTCAACGTGATCCAGGGCTGCAGAATCGCTGGCGCCAGCCGGATCATAGCCGTCGACATCCTCGACAACAAGCTCGACTTCGCCGAGCAGTTCGGCGCGACCGACCGGATCAACGCCAAAGAGGTCGACGCGGTCGAGGCCGTCAAGGACCTGACCGAGGGCATGGGCGTGGAGATCGCGTTTGAGGCGATCGGCAACGTCAACGCCGCACGCCAGGCCTGGGATATGGTCCGCCCCGGCGGCACCGCCTGCATCGTCGGTATGATGCCGCTCGGCTCCGAAGTCAACCTGCCTGGTCCGGAGTTCCTACAGGAGAAGAAGGCAATCGGCTGCATGTACGGCTCGACTCGCTTCCGCGAGCACATGCCCAAGCTGCTCGACCTCTACCGCCAAGGCAAGCTCGACTTGTCCGGTCTCGTCTCCAAGCGCTTCGCGCTCGACGAGATCAACGACGCCTTCGCCGCCATGCAGGCCGGCGAGGTCGCCCGAGGCGTGCTCGATATCTCCCAGCCATAGTCTGCAATCTGCGACCATCCGACGCGCCGTCCGAGCCATCGGACGGCGCGTTTGCGTATCACCGACATCCACGATGAACTTCGACGCCTACCTCCCTCCGCGCTCCGCCCCGCGCCCGACGCGCGAGGGCACAGTCGAGCAGGCGCTCAGCCAGATTCCTGACGGCGCGCGTGTCGTCGTGCCACCGATGTCGGCGACCCCGCTTGGACTGTTGGTGGCACTCGACGACTTGCGCGACGGCTGGACAGACATCGAAATCGCGACCGGCAATCTCTTCACCCACGTGCCGCCGCTGGATCATCCGAACGAACCGTTCCGCTTCTCGACGTATCAGACCAGCGGGCCGTTGCGCGAAGCCGAGGCGGCGGGCGTCCTACAGCACATCCCGGCGACCTACGCGCAAGTGCCCTCGCTCTTCCGGCCCGACGGCCCGCTACCCGCCGACGCGATTCTGATTCAGGTCTCCGAACCCGGGCCGGAAGGCATGTACTCGCTCGGGACCTCTGTCGGCGGCATTGTCGATGTCGTACGCACCGCACCACTGGTGATCGCGCAAATCAATCCCAACCTGCCCTACACGTTCGGCGCCGCGGAACTGCACCGGGACGAGTTCGATTGGCTCGTTCCACTCACGAGCGATGTACTGGAACTGCGCCGCTCCGAGCCGGGAGCGCTGGAACGAGAGATCGCGGCCTCCGTTGCCGAACTCGTCACCGACGGTGCGACGCTGCAGTTCGGTATCGGCGGCGTGCCCGAGGCGATCATGGGCATGCTCGGCGACCGTCGCGACCTGGGCATTCACTCCGGCCTAATCTCCGATGGCGTCATGGGCATGGTCGAGAGCGGCGCATTGACCGGCTCCCAGAAGGCGACCGCTCCCGAGTTGATCATCACCACGGAGGCCGCCGGCAGCGCCGAGTTCTTCGACTGGATCGACCGCAATCCGGCAGTCTGCATGGCGCCCGCCGGTTACACCCACACGCTCCAGATCCTGGCCCAGCAGAGTAAGTTCGTCGGCATCAACTCCGCCGTTCAGGTCGCCCTCGACGGAACGATCAATGCAGAGTCACTCGGCCCGCGACAGATCTCGGGCCCCGGCGGGCAGCCAGACTTTGCCGCCGGCGCCGTGCTCAACGGTGGCATCTCGGTTGTCGCGATGCCCGCAACCGCGGCGCGGGGCAAGGTCTCCCGAATCGTTAAGCAACTCGATCCCGGCGCCGTCGTCACCACGCCCCGCACCCTCGCCGATCGGGTTATCACGGAATTCGGACAGGCGGAGTTGGCAGGACGCACACTGGCTGATCGCGCTGCGGCCCTGCGAAGCATTGCTCATCCAGACTTCCGCGACGACTTGCGCTGAACATAGCGTCGCAGGGATCACAACTTGATTCACAATGCGTGGCGTTCGCGTCCGCTGATCCCTGCGCCACTTGCCGATTCGCGATATCTTGCATCTGACCGTCATGGAGTCCAGCGTTCGGTCCGCTGGAGGGACAGCAAGGGGATCCGCAATGCCCATTTCGATCGAAGACATGCTCGCTAACACCTCGCTGTTCTCTCGCGTCGACCGCGACGAGTTGCACAACATCGCCGGTTGGGTGCAAATCCAGGACTACAAGGCCGGACAGGTGATCGATCGCGAGGGTGACCTCGGCACCACCCTGCACATCATTCGCAGCGGTTCCGTTGACGTGTACCAGAGCTATGAGTCGGACGACCAAACGTTGCTCGCCTCATTTGGCGAGGGCGATTTCTTCGGCGAAATGGCGCTCCTCCTGGGTCGGCCACGCTCGGCCACCGTGGTGGCCAAGGAAGAGACCGAGTGCCTCCAGATCCTGCGCAACTCGTTCGCCGAGGGTGCCACCGCCCCAGTGCTCTGGTCGATGCTTCAGCACGTCGCCGAGCGACTCGCACACGCCGACGAGACAATCGGCGAGATGCACTCGCACTAGCAACCTCGCGCGGCGGTTACTCGGTCACTCCGCGCCCCAGTCCTGAGACGACCCGGGCCAGCGCCTGAGTGCCCTCGTCCCCGAGCCCCGATGTCTGCAGTTGGTAGTACAGCTGTTGCACCAGCGACGTGTTCGGCAACGGCTGCAACACGTCTGCGCCCGCTTCCAACGCCAGCCGAAGATCCTTCTGCATCAGTTTCACCATGAAACCGGGCGAATAATCTTCGACGGCGATCTTCGGTCCCAGGTTCGTGAGCTGCCAGCTTCCCGCCGCTCCTGCAGATATCGCGGCCAGCATCCGCTCCTGGTCAACGCCGGACTTGTCGGCCAGCGACAGCGCCTCGCAGACGCCCAGCAGCGCCCCCGCAATCGCGACCTGGTTGCACAGCTTCACTGTCTGGCCGGCGCCCGTCGGACCGCAATGCGTGATCGTCGCGCCCATCGCCTCGAGCACGGGCAGACAGCGTTCGAGCACGTCCGCATCGCCGCCGACCATGATCGAGAGCGTCCCGGCTTTGGCCCCGGTGTCACCGCCCGACACCGGCGCATCCAGCATCGACACGCCGCGCTCCGACAGCTTGGACGCAACCTCCCTCGTGACCGCTGGTGAGATGGTCGACATATCGATCACCACGGAGCCGGGGGCGAGGCCATGAATCGCCGCGTCGTCGCGACCGACCAGCACCGATTCGACGTCGGGCGAATCGGTCACGATCGTGATCAGCATGTCGCTCGACTCTGCCACCGCCTGCGGCGATTCGGCTGAGGTCGCGCCCAGTTCGAGGCATGCATCGATTCCCGGCTGAGAGCGGTTCCAGACCGTCGGGACAAAACCCGCCTTGATCAGATTCGCGACCATCGGCACACCCATGATCCCCAGCCCGATAAATCCGATGCGCTCCATCGCTGACTCCGTTCGTACGCTCGACTGCAACTACGATACGACTCATGCCGATGTATCTCACGGATGCCAGTTGGGACACTGCGAGGCCGTTGAGCCAGGTGCTCGAGTCGCTGGATGCGATCGTCCAGCGCACCGGCGGTCAGGTAGTGCAGGTCTTACAGCTCGAAAGTGGATTGTCGCTGACAATCGAGACGCCCGACGATCTCTCCCTGTTTCGCATCGGCCGCGAGGCGTCGGAGCTCGGCCTCGAGATGACATCGCGCGTGGCATTGTCTCGATTCGAGGCTGAAGCGCTGGACGGCGCGCACAGAGAACGAAACACGTAGGAGTTCCGAAGATGGCCGACGTCGCACGCTGTGATGAGATCCGCGCCGAGCGCGCCCGCTTGAACAAACTCGCCGACGATATGCCCGGCAAGTTGCCGCCGCAGACAGGTGAAGGACCCCTCGGACGTCCAAACCCAGAGCTGCGCCGCATCTACGACCAGATCAACGATCTACGCAAGGAACTCCTGGCACTGGGCTGCAAGCCTTAGGCGAGAAGGGGTGTCCGCCTCTCTCCGAGAGCCCGCGGGTGTCGGACGCCGGGGCAAGGCCCGCCGACAGACGAGAGCTTTGCATTCGCTTAACAGTCGAGGGCTGGCAGTGGCAATTGCGTCCGCAACTGGCTACGCTTGGTCACACAACTGAATATTCGGGCCGAATCCCTGTGCAGCCGAACAGCCGAGCAGGGAGCGGGGGACCCATCACTTGGGGTGAATGCGTTTCCTGACTCGACAGGAAACGCACGGCGCACTCCTTCGCGCCGAACCCGTCAGCTAACCCCGTAGGCGACCGAGGGAGATGCGCGTCGGAGTTCACACTCCAGCGCGCGATTCAAGAACCCGTGTCTTGAGCACACTCCACCGGTTCGCCCGCTGCGAGAATGCAGCACCGGCCGCGAACGTAGGAGTAACGCCGGGAGCGACCGCCCGGCGCACTCAGGGGCACGGGTTTCTCGCTCGCCCGGCCCCGTCCTTCCTGGCCGACCCCCGGACGTCACGTCCGGGGGTTCGGTTTATCTGCTCGATCTCTCGACCCTACCGACCCACGAAGTTGGGCTGCCGCTTCTCGAGAAACGCCCGAGCCGCCTCCTTGTTGTCTTCTCCGGTGAAGGACAGCATCACGTGCGACCCCTCCTGGTACAGCGAATCGCTCAAGCTCGATGTCGCTGCGTAGTTCAGCGTCCACTTCATCATCGCCAGCACCGCCGTCGGTCCCTGCGCCAGTTCTCGGCAGAACGCGAGCCCCTCAGACAACAGCTCGTCGTGCGGCACAACCTTGGTCACGATGCCGAGCGCTTCGGCATCATGGGCGTTGATCCGGCGGTCGAGCATCAACAGTTCGCGGGCGCGGGTGATTCCCACCATCTGGTTCAGGAACCACGCCACACCATAATCGCCCGAGACGCCAATGTTGCGAAATGCGGTCACGAAGCGCGCGCGGTCCGATGCGATGCGGAAATCGGTCGCCAGACACAGGCCCAGCCCGCCGCCTGCAGCAGGGCCATTGACCAGTGACACGGTCGGCGTGCCCATCTCATGCAGCATGCCCGAGGTCTGCTGTTGACTGCGATGACTGCGCCGGTTGACTACGCCGGGTCCGGGCGGCGGCGCGTCGGAGCGTCGCCCCATGTTGTTGATGTCAGCTCCAGCGGAGAACCCGCGTCCGGCACCGGTCAGCGCAACACAGCGCACGTGCGGATCGTCCTCGCAGTCGATCAACGCCTCCGTCAGCCGCTGTAGCAGGTCGTCGCCGAACGCGTTGAGGCGTTCTGGTCGATTCAACGTAATGAGAGCGACGCCGTCGTCGCGCTTGTCGAGAATGACCGTCGCCTCGCCGTTGGATTCTGACATGGTTGAGCCTTTCCTGAAGGTCGCCGAGTGAGCAACTCACCTGGGCTGTCGAGCGAACAATATCTACTCAATGCTACGACCCCACCTGCCTACACTGGCTTCATGTGCGGACGTTTCACGCTTACCGTCGAACAACAGCAGTTGGTCGAGAACATGCTGAAGTTTGGGATTGAGGTCTCGTTCGACTACTTCTCAACCGTGCCGCGCTTCAACATCGCCCCCACCCAACTGCATCCCATCATCCTCGCCGAGCGCGAAGAGCTCGTGCTCCAACCGGCGCGTTGGGGACTGGTGAACGCCTGGGCCAGGGATGCCAAGCGCGCCGCTCGGCAAATCAACGCGCGCGCCGAGACTGTTGCGGAGTCGCGCGCTTATGCCCGGCCGTTCCGACGCCAGCGTTGCCTCGTGCCCGCCGACGGCTGGTACGAATGGAGCGGGCCGAAGAATGAGCGCCAGCCGCACTGGATCCATCGGGCCGACCGCGAACTGTTCGTCTTCGCCGGCGTCTACGACATCTGGCGTGCCGAGCCGGATCGCCCCACGCTTACGTTCACAATCCTGACAACGGAAGCAACCGACGCGCTGGCCAGCGTCTACTCGCGGATGCCGGTCGTGCTGCCTGACGATCGTCACGAAGCCTGGCTCGATCCTGGCAACCAGGACAGAGAGTCGCTACAGCCCCTCCTCGATATCCCCGCCGACGATGCCTTCATCGCTCAGCCGGTTTCCACCCGGGTCAACTCCGTCAAGAACGATGATCCCAGCCTGCTGGAACCCGAACAACAGTCGAGGCTCGACCTTTCATAGCCCTGGAGCGCCACATGTTCACCGATATCGACGGCTTCCTTCGCTACTTCCGCTCGGTCAACCGACGCGCCGTCCGCGACGTGACCGCGCTGCCGCCCGAGGCGGACGGCTGGACCCCGATAGGCGGCGAAGGCGAGAACGCCTGGTCAATCAACAAGCTGATTGGCCACATGTGCGGCTCACGGCTCTACTTCGCCAGTGCCTACCGACGTCAGGGCTGGATCTCACCGGAGCCTCCCGATGTCAGCAGTCCGGAGCTGTGGGCGCCCGCGCTCGATGCGAGTTTCGACGAGTTCAGCCGACTGGTGACCGAAGTCGGCCCCGACGGATTGTCTCGGCAAGTTGAGATGATCGACACCCCTGGAGCGACGCTCAGCGGCTGGCGTCTGTTGCTGATGATGCTCGAGCACGACATTCACCACCGCTCGCAGATCGACACCTATGCCGGACTCAACGGCTGGAATCCACCGGACATCTACTTCCGCTCGGCCGAGACCATCGCCGAGCGGCAGCCGGAGCAGATCGCGAAGTACCGCTCGTGAGCGCAAATCTGATTCCGCCCACGCTTGAGGACGTACGCCAAGCGCGTGAGATCATTTGCCGGACACTCTCACTCCCGACGCCGCTGGTTCAGAGCCCTGGGCTATCCGAACGATGGGACGCGCACGTCTCGCTCAAATTGGAGTGCATGACACCGACCTCCGCCTTCAAGGTGCGTGGCGGCGTATACTTCGCCTCGCAGCTTTCCGCCGAGGAGCTGAAGCGAGGGCTGGTCACATCGTCAACTGGCAATCACGGTCAATCGATCGCGTTCGGCGCCGCCTCGCTTGGCGCCGAAGCGACGATCTTCATGCCTACCGACGCCAACGTGGACAAGATCGCAGCGATCGAGCGACTCGGCGGCAAGGTCGAGCTGATTGGCGAGCGCTTCGACGAGTCACGTCGCAAGGCCGAGGAGTACGCGGCAGAGCGAGGCGCTCGCTACGTCGAGCCTGTCGAGGAGCCGAAGCTGATCGCCGGAGTCGCAACGGCCGCACTCGAGGTGTTGGAAGACCAGCAACCGCAGACCGATCTTGTCCTGTTGCCGCTCGGCGGGGGCACCGGATCGAGCGGCTGGGTCACCGTGCGGGACGGACTGAGCCATTCCGCTGAGATCTGGGCCGCGCAGTCAGCTCAGTCACCGGCCGCCCACGACGCGTGGCGGTCCGGAAGGATCGAAGACCGGCCCAATCGAAGCGTCGCGGAGGGACTCGCTACCGGCACGCCGTTCCCCTTCGCCATCGAGATCCTGCAGCATCGCCTGAACGACTTCATCCTGGTTGACGACGCGCAAATCCTCGAGGCGACCCGACTGCTCTGGGACATGCAGCATGTGATGGCCGAGCCGTCCGGCGCGGTCGCTATCGCCGCGGCCGATCAGGAGCGGGAACGGCTGATCGGCAAACGGGTCGTCATCGTGATCAGCGGAGCGAACGCCACCCGGAAACAATTGGTCAACTGGTTGGCCGACTAGCCTGCCGCGTCGTTGATCTGACCGGCCAGGACGAAGTCGAAGTCGGTGACGCCGCCGGCATCGTGAGTGTTGAGCGCAATCGAGACCGTGTTGTACACGTTCGACCAGTTGGGATGGTGATCGAGTTTCTCCGCCAAGAGGGCAACTGACGACATAAATCCGAAGGCGGCCACGAAGTTGTCGAACTGGAACTCGCGGGTCAGAGAGCCGTCGTCGTAGCCCCAGCCAGGAATCTCGGGCAGCCGACCGCTAATCTCGGAATCATCAAGCTTGCGTCGCTCGGGCATGACAACCTCCCCTGGGACTTCACGGTGGACGTGCCGCGAGTATAGGTAGCCGATGGCATCCCTTGACGACGTCCGCACGACTCTTGAGACCGCGCGTCACGGCTATCTTTCCACAGCCTCTCCGAACGCCGACCCTCACTTGCAACCCGTTGTCTTCCAGATCATCGGAGACTCGGTCTACATCGCGATCGATGAGAAGCCCAAGACGACGCTCCGGCTGCGCAGGCTGACCAACATCGAGTCGAACCCAAGGTTCGCGCTGCTGGTCGACCACTATGACGACGATTGGAATCAGCTCTGGTGGATCCTCCTGCGTGGTCCGGCCGATGTGCTCTGGCCATCGGAATGGCGCGCCGAAGACGCGGAGGAGGCCATCGCTGCGCTACGGGCCAAGTACCCGCAGTACAGGTCGATGGGTCTGGAGGAGCGTCCATTGCTCAAGCTCACGCCCGAGCGGGTCACGCGATGGTCGGCCTCCGGCAGCTACTAAGATCGAATCCGGCTCAGCCTCGAGCCTGCCTCCAGTCTCGGCCGGTGATCTGGTCGTAGCGGGCGTCGGGACCAGTCCATCCACCGTCGACGACCAGCTTCTGGCCCGTGATCAACCCCGAGGCGTCAGAGGCCAGGAACAACGCCGCGTTGGCGATGTCGATCGGTTCACCAGATCGTCCGATTGGGTGAATCTTCGACCAGTCCTGTCTCGACTGTTCAATCTGCTCCTCGCTGCGCATGCCCTGACCGGTCGCGATCCCACCTGGACAGATGCAGTTGATCCGGATGTTCTTCGATGCCCACTCGCCGGCGGCGGCCTGAACCATCGCGATCACCGCGCCCTTGGTGGCGCAGTAGACCGCCATCCCCGACAGGCCGACCAATCCCGCGACCGAGGCGGTCGCGATGATCGAGCCGCCGCCGGAGCGCTCCAGGTGTGGAATGCCGTACTTCATTCCCAGCCAGACCCCGCGGATGTTGACGTCCGTGACCAGGTCGTAGATTCGCTCCGGACAGTCGCGGATGTTGCCCTCGGGCGGTCCGATTCCCGCGTTGTTGTAAATCACATCGACGCGGCCCCAGGCTTCATCGGCGGCCGAGAACATCCCCTGCACGTCCTCGCCGTTGCGCACATCGGTCTCGACGTACAACGTCGCGTCCCCGATGTCCGCAGCCACCCAGGGACCGCGCGACGCGTCGCGGTCGGCGATCAGTACTCTGGCGCCCTCGGATGCAAAGAGCCGCGCCGTCGCCTCGCCGATGCCCGACGCTCCGCCCGTGATGACTGCCACCTTGCCTGATAGCCGATCGGCCATGATTCGATCCTCCCTATCCCTGCGAGTACTGAGGTCCCATGACCTGCACATAGCGGTCGTCGAGGCTGGTCCAGCCGCCGTCGACAACCAACTTCTGCCCGGTGACCAGCGATGATGCGTCCGAGGCCAGGAACAGAGCCGCGTTGGCGATGTCGATCGCCTCGCCTGACCGGCGCACCGGGTTGTAGCTCGCCATGAACTCCCGCGACTGGTCAATCTGCTCTTCGCTGCGTGATCCCTGACCGGTCGCGATGTTGCCCGGCAGAATGCAGTTGATGCGGATGTTCTTCGAAGCCCACTCCCCGGCAGCCGCGCGAACCATGGCAACCACGGCGCCCTTCGACGCGCAGTACGCCGACACGCCGGCCACGCCGGTGATCGCCGCGATCGAGGCCGTGACGATGATCGATCCACCCCCCGAGCGCTCAAGGTGGGGAATTCCGTACTTCATGCCTAGCCAGACGCCGCGAATGTTGACGTCTGATATCAGGTCGTAGCGCTCCTCGGAACACTCGGTCACCCGGCCCTCCGGGCCACCGACTCCCGCGTTGTTGTAGATCACGTCAACGCGGCCCCAGGCGTCGTCGGCCACCGCGAACATCCCCTGCACGTCCTCGCCGGAGCGCACGTCGGTCTCCACGAAACGGGCCGCATCGCCAATCTCGGCAGCCACCTCCGGTCCGCGCGACGTGTTGAGGTCGGCGATCACGACTCTGGCTCCCTCGGAGGCGAAGAGCCGGGCGGACGCCTCCCCGAGCCCGGAGGCTCCTCCAGTGATAACCGCTACTTTGCCGTCCAGTCGATTGGGCATTGGTCTCTCCCGTCCTGAGTTCGGAGCGAGCCGCTATGAGAAGTCCAGGCCGGTGAAGTCGAACCAGCGCTGGTCAACGGCGGTCCAGCCGCCGTCCACGACGATCGCCTGTCCGGTCATGAACGACGACTCATCGGAGGCGAGGAACAGCGCTGCCTGTGCGATATCGCTGCCCTCTCCGGAACGACCAAGTGGGTGGACGCTGGCGTTGCGCTCACGCCGGCGCTCCAGAGCGTCGGGATCGCCGGGACCGGGAGAGTTGTCACCGATTCGCGTAGCGATCGCGCCAGGGCAAATGCAGTTGATCCGGATGCCCGAGGAGGCAAACTCACCTGCAGCCGTGCGGGTCAGGGAGATCACGCCGCCTTTGGAGGCGCAGTAGGCCGTGATCCCTGACAGTCCCGAGATTCCTGCAACGGAGGCGGTGGAAATGATCGATCCTCCTCCCGCGCGCTCCAGGTGAGGGATTCCATACTTCATCCCCAGCCAGACGCCGCGCAGGTTGATCGCCATGATCTCGTCGAACACCTCCTCGGGGCAGTCGCGGACATTGTCCTCGCGACCACCGATGCCGGCGTTGTTGTAGATGATGTTGACTCCGCCAAAGGCGTCAACGGCAGCCTGGTACATCGCTTGGACATCCTCGCCCTTCGAGACATCGCCGGTGAAGGCGACCGCAGCCTCGCCGATCGATGCCGACGCGTCCTCCGCCCGTTCGGCCCAGCGATCCATGACCAAAACGCGAGCGCCCTCCTCCGCGAACAGCTCCGCCGTCGCGCGACCCATCCCGGAGCCGGCGCCGGTGATCACGGCGACCTTGCCATCCAGTAGTCCAGCCATCTCAAAACCTCCCGCTGCAGGCGCGGACCGCGCCGCGCACCGTTGGGAGGGTAAAGCTTGCGACGAAGTGATGTCGGAGCGGTCGACGCCGCGGCGCTTAGGTCAGCGCGTCGGCGATCGCCAATGCCGCGATCCGCTCGTCGTCGTAGCCGAGGATGTCGCGCAGCACGATGTCGTTGTCGCGCCCAATCGATGGGGCAACCGAGCGATAGCTGGGCGGCGTCTCCGTCAGCTGACCCTTGGCCGCTTCGAAGGTCGTCGTACCGTGCTCGGGATGCTCCATGGCGACGAAATGTCCACGATGTTGCATCTGCGGATCCTGTGCGGCGGCAGCGCTGTTCGAGACCGCATGTGCCGGCACACCAAAGGCTTGCAGCATGTACTCGATCTCGATTGCCCCGTGTTCGGAGGTCCAGCCGGAGATGATGCCGCTGAGTTCGTCTTCGTTGGCCTGGCGCGCTGCGATGTCGGCGAAGCGGTCGTCGCACGTCAACTCCGCCATGCCCATTGCGGAACAGAGATTGGCCCAGTCGCCGTCGTCACGCACGGCGACAGCGACCCAGTCGTCGTCGCCGGACGCCGCATAGCAGCCGTGTGGCGCCATGTCGGGGTCCGCGTTACCCACGAGGTGCGGAACGCGTCCGTTGACGTGGTAATCGAGCAAGGCCGTGCTCATGAAGTGCAGCGACGACTCCGCCTGGGCCTGGTCGATGTAGAGGCCTTCGCCGGTGCGGTCGCGATGGTCCAGCGCGGCCAGAATCGTCGGCAGGGCGAAGCGCGGCGATAGGTAATCGGTGTACGCCGAGTAGGGGCCAATCGGCGAGCCGCCGGGATTGCCGGCGAGCGCGATGTAACCGCCGATCGCCGCGCCCATCGTTCCGAATCCGGCGACCCGCGAGAGCGGCCCTTCCTGTCCAAACAGGCAGGTCGAGAGCATGATCAGCTCAGGCTTGATCTGCCGCAGAGAGTCGTAGTCCATGCCCCAGGCGCGCATCGCCCGAGGTGAAAACGATTCGGTCAGCACGTCGCACCACTTGATTAGGTCGAGCAGGACATCGCGGCCCTCGGCAGTGCCGAGGTTGAGCGAGAGTCCCAGTTTGTTGATGTTCATGTTGCCGAACAGGCCGGAATGATCCGGTCCTTGCCCGTTGTTGTGGTACGGCCCAATCCCGCGCGCCGTCTCGATTCGATTGGCCGATTCGACGCGCACAACCGTCGCCCCAAAATCGGCCATTGCCCGGGTCGCGGTCGGTCCGGCCACGACCCACATCAGATCGAGCACCTTGAGTCCGGCCAGCGCGCCCTCAGTTGGAATCGCGGGAGTGTTGTCAAGCGTGGTCATCTAAATCACCCCACGTTCGCGCAGGTCGCCGAGCGCGTCTTCGTCGAGGCCGAGTTCCGCGTAGACCTCAGCATTGTGTTCTCCGAGCGTGGGTGCGCGGCGGCGATACTCAATCTCGTTGTCGGAGAGCTTGACGAACGGCCCCGGGAACCGAACCGATTCCGGCCAGCCGGGCATCTCGTGTTCGCGCCAGAACTCTCTCGCCTCGAACTGTTCCGAGTTGGCCACCTCGTCAACGGTCGTCACCGGCACGATCAACAGCGACCGCGACTGCGCCTCGTCGAACAACTCGGTCCGAGTGCGCTTCTTCAGGAAGGCGCCCACAACCTCCATCAGCCGAGCCCAATCGGAAAGCGGACGCGCGCCGGAAATGAACTCTGCGCCCAGTCCGATCCAGTCGAGGTCGCGGTCCTCGAGCGTGCACTCGCCTTCGTCGTACATCCAGTGGAACAGACGCCGCGAGAACGGCCCGATGCCCGAACCGAAGAGGAAGGTCAGCGATATGTAACCGTCGGCGACCTCCCAGATCAGCTTGCCGGTGAACGGTCCGACGGCCATGCCGCCAGCGACCCGCGCTGTCTCGACCGCGCCGATCGAGGCCGCGAGATTGGCCGACATCGTGGCCGCAGCCACGGACTGCTGGGCCGAGATGTCGATGTACTGTCCACGGCCGATCTTGCTCCGCGCGCGCAGGGCGACCATCGCAGCGATCGCCGCCTCGCCGCTGGCGTGGCTCCAGGCCTGCGGTACAGACACGCGGACCGGCGCCTCACCCGCGCCGCCCGAGAGAATCAGTGGGCCGCCCGCGGCCATCAAAATCAGGTCAGTCGCCTGATATCCCGCCTTCGGGCCCGATTGTCCGAATGCTGAAACCGACGTGTAAATCAGCCCCTCACGATCCGCCGACAGGTCGTCGTAGCCCAGCCCGCGAGCGGCCATCACGCCGGGCTCGTCGGATTCCAGGACGAAATCGGCGCCGGCCGCGAGCTGCCGGACCAGCGCTTGTCCGTCGGGATGATCGAAATTGCACGTGATTCCGCGCTTGTTGCGCGCGTAGGCCCACCAAAACAGGGAGCGATCCGGCCCCGGGTCATCGCCGGCGAACGGCCCAACCGAGCGCGCGGAGGATCCTCCTGGAGGCTCGATCGCGATCACATCCGCGCCCAGATCGGCAAGGATCTGGCCCGTCAACATGCCCCGCTGATCGGTCAGATCGAGCACGCGGTACGGCGTCAACAACATCTGGCGCTCTCCTCCCGCTCAGCAATCGAAGGGTATCGCAAGCCGACGGAGGTCGGCGGGTTACTGCAATGCGCCCGAACCGCTGATCTCCCACGTATCCTCGACGACCCCGCCGCGATGCGCGTGAAGCGTCCGGTGCAACAGCACGGTGCTGTCGGAGTAGTGCGGAATCATCTCCACACGGTCGCCAGGCGTCACTGGCTCGCCGCCATCCCGCGAAAGGTGCGTGTGCTCCGCGCTCAGACCGACGCAACTCCAGCCGTCTGGAATGACCACCGAGGGCAGGCCAGTGTGACGACCGGTCGATTTCCAGCCGGCGTCTCCGGCAGCCCGCTCAGGGTGGGATGCCGAGACCACCTGACAGACCAGACTCAACGCTCGACGATGACCGCCGACACCCATCAGCTCATAGCTCAGATCCATTAGTGCGGCTCCGCCCGCCTGGAGTTCGTTCAGGACGCCCTGCTCCAGCACATATCGGTAGTTGCCGCTGCCACCACCCGACAGCACGCCGATCTCGTGACCTTCGGACTGACATAGCTCGTTCGCCCGGCCCAGGATTGACGCGGATGTCGCGGTTTCCCGTTCCTTCTCCTCGTCCGGCAGACCCATGACGTGGCCCTCATAGCCCATCAGGCCTCGTAGTCGGATCGACGGCAGGTCGGCAATCAGCGCGCAGAGGGCCGGCGCTTCTTCGGGAGTGACGCCGCAGCGATGCAGATTCACATCGATGTCCACGAGCAGGTCGATCGTCACGCCCGACGAGTCTGCGGCAGCGGAGATCTCGCGGATGTTGGCGGCGTCGTCGACCGCGACGCAGACGGTTGCCAGCCTGGCGACCTCGACCAGCCGCCCGACTTTCTCTGCACCGACGACCTCGTTCGCGATCAATATGTCGGTTACCCGGCCGTTGGCCATAGCCAGCGCTTCCGATGCTTTCGCGCACGTCACGCCGACTGCCCCCGCTTCGATCAGTCGCAGCGCCATGGCCGGAGCCTTGCAGGCCTTCACGTGCGGTCGCCAGTCGATGCCGGCGTCGGTGCACCGCTGAGCCATCAGTTGCGCATTGTGATCAAGCGCATCCAGATCAACCACCAGCGCCGGTGTGTCCAACTCCCAGATTGAAGTCATAGCATGCTCCCTGTCGAAGACAGTCGAATCTTAACGAAACACCGATCGATGCCCTTTGCCCGTATCAATGGCTTGCAACTCTTCTACCACGAACAAGGACCGGACGATCCTGACGCGCCGACCATCGTCTTCGCCCATGGGACGCAGGGCAACGCCTCGCTCTGGGTCGACCTGATCGAAGCGCTCTCGGATCGTTTCCGCTGCGCCGCGCTCAACCATCGAGGACGGCTGCCCTCAGAGTCTCCGGACGATCCGTCGGTCTACAGCATCGAGCAATTCGCGGACGACCAGGCCGCGTTCATCGAGCAGCGCGGCTATCGCAACATCACGATGATGGGCTGGTCGCTCGGCGTCCGGACGACGCTCGCCTATCTGCATCGTCACGGCTCCGATCGGGTCGGACAGGCGATTCTCGTCGCCGGCCCGCCGTCACCGAACTTCGGCGGACAACCGTTGACACCGCCCGATCAGGACGCGCCGCCGCGCGAAGTGTGGGGTCAACAGTTCCGACCCTCGACCGAAGCATGCTGGGAAGGTTCGCAGCTCTCCCGCGCTACGTGCGACCTCGAATCCGCCCTTCCGGATATTGATGTACCGGTGGCCATCTTCCCCGGTCGTAACGATCCGATCTGCCCGCACCCGGCGGCCGAGTTCATGGCCCGAGAGATCTCGGACGCGACGCTCGTGACGTTTGAGGAGTCCGGTCATGCGCCGCTGGTCACGGAGGCAGATCGGTTTATCGAGCAGACTGTCGCCTTCATCGAGCGCTGCGAAGCAGCGCGTAGGGCAGTCGAGGCCGACTAGTTATCCCCAAGACAAACAGTGGCCTGGATCGTCACTTCCTGGCCGTGTCGCGCGGCTCAGCGGGCTGAGCCGAACGGGCGCGATGATACGCTGAATCTCACAAGAAACGACAAAACGGAAGCCGTTTGCGCCGCGAAAGTTAGCAACCCAGAGCAGAGTTGGGCGCTCGGCGAGGCGCGTTTGCGCGCCCCTGAAGGGACCGACGAAGTGACGACGAACCAGCAGTGGTGGCCCGATCAGCTCAGCCTCAAGCCCCTGCGCCGCAACACTCCGTCCTCTGATCCAATGGGCACAGGATTCGACTACGCCGAAGCCGTGAAGTCACTCGATGTCGAGGCGCTGAAGCGCGACATCGAAGAGGTGATGACCACGTCACAGGACTGGTGGCCGGCTGACTACGGTCACTACGGCCCGCTGTTCATCCGCATGACCTGGCACGCGGCGGGCACCTATCGGATTTCAGACGGTCGCGGCGGCGGCGGTGCCGGACAACAGCGCTTTGCGCCGCTCAACTCGTGGCCCGACAACGCCAATCTCGACAAGGCCCGACGCCTGCTCTGGCCGATCAAACAGAAGTACGGCTCGCAGCTTTCCTGGGCCGACCTGCTGATCTTCACCGGCAATTGCGCGCTCGAATCGATGGGCTTCAAGACCTTCGGGTTCGCCTTCGGACGGCCCGATTCCTGGGAGGCGGACGACACCGATTGGGGGACCGAGGAAGAGTGGCTGGGGGACGAGCGGCACGACACCGACGGTGTCCTCAACGAACAGTTCGGCGCCGACCACATGGGCCTGATCTACGTCAACCCGGAGGGTCCCGGCGGCGACCCCAACCCTTCCATGGCCGCTGAGTACATCCGCCGCACCTTCATGCGTATGGCCATGAACGATGAAGAGACGGTCGCGCTGATCGTCGGCGGACACACCTTCGGCAAGGCGCACGGAGCCGCGCCGGAAGCCCATGTCGGAGCCGATCCGGAGGGCGCCACCATCGAGCGCCAGGGCATCGGCTGGGACAGCAGCCACGGCTCGGGAACGGCTTCGGACACGATTACCAGCGGCATCGAGGGTGCCTGGACCGACCAGCCGACGACCTGGGATCACGGCTTCCTCGAGAACCTGTACAACCACGAGTGGGAGCTGATCCAGAGCCCGGCCGGCAAGCATCAATTCGCGCCGAAGAACGCGGCGACGGTCGCGACGGTCCCGGACGCCCACGACCCCGACATCCGCCACGCTCCGATGATGCTGACCACCGATCTCGCCATGCGCGAGGATCCGGCCTACGCGGCGATTACCCGGCGCTTCCTCGAGAATCCTGCGGAACTCGAGGATGCGTTTGCTCGTGCCTGGTTCAAACTGATCCACCGCGACATGGGTCCGCGCGCTCGATACCTGGGACCGCTGGTCCCCAACGAGCCGCTGATCTGGCAAGATCCTGTACCCGAGGTCGACCACGCCCTGATCGGTGCCGACGAAATCGCCTCGCTCAAGGCCGACCTGCTCGACTCCGGGATCTCCGGATCGCAACTGATTGCGACCGCCTGGGGCTCCGCAGCATCCTTCCGCGGCACCGACAAGCGCGGCGGCGCCAATGGCGCACGCATTCGCCTCGATCCGCAGCGAAGTTGGGCGGTCAACGATCCGACCGAACTGGGCGCTGTGCTCGAGAAGCTGGAAGGCATCCGCGAATCGTTCAACAGTTCGCGAGCCGATGGCAAGCGCGTCTCGTTGGCCGACCTGATCGTCCTGGCCGGCTGCGCTGCCGTCGAACAGGCCGCCAGCGAGGCCGGCCACGACGTCAGTGTCCCCTTCGCGCCGGGTCGAACCGACGCGTCGGACGAGTGGACCGACGCCGAATCGTTCGCGGTGCTCGAACCCAAGGCCGACGGCTTCCGCAACTACTTGCGTCAGGACCTCCAGACCTGGCGTCGCGGCCGGGCTGAGGAGCTGTTGATCGAACGCGCCGAAATGCTCACGCTCACCGCGCCCGAGATGACGGCGCTGGTTGGCGGCATGCGTGCGTTGGACGCCAACGCCGGAGGTTCGCAGCATGGAGTGCTCACCGACCGTCCCGGCACCCTGAGCAACGACTTCTTTGTCAACCTGCTCAACCCCGGCACCGAATGGGCCGCGGTCAACGGGTCGGACGAACTCTTTGAGGGACGTGATCGCGATAGCGGCGAGCTTCGTGGAACAGCGACCAGGGTCGACCTGATCTTCGGATCACACTCCGAACTGCGAGCGCTGGCCGAGGTCTACGGCTCCAGCGACGCCGAAGAGAAATTCGTCAACGACTTCATAACCGCCTGGGACAAGGTGATGAACCTCGACCGCTTCGACCTCGCCTAGTCCACCACCAGCGGCAACGACTCGTCCGCGGCGTACTCCGACATCGATGCGTCGTACACGGCGACGTTCTCGTAGCCCAACAGCCTGAGCACGAGAGCGTCGTTTGACGCCGCGATCCCGCCGCCGCAATAGGTCACGATCCGTTGCGACTTGTCCGGTGCAACCTCGGCAAACATGCCGGCCAGTTCGTCCGACGGACGGTAGAGTCCCGTCTCGGGGTCGATCAGTTCCATCGCCGGCACATTGCTCGCGCCAGGAATGTGACCGGCCCGCCCGTAGGTCTGCCCGCCGTCGGCGCCGGAGTGCTGGTCTCTGCCGAGCGCGTTGATCAGACAGCTCCCGCCCGACTCGACGAACGCATTGACCTCAGCCAGGGCGGCGAACCGCTCAAGATCCGCTGTCGGCGCGAAGGTGGTCGGTGAGTAGGTTGCCTCGGCCGTTGAGGCGGCGCGGCCCTCGTCCGACCAGCGGCGCCAGCCGCCGTCCAGTACCGCGGCGTTCTTGCAGCCCATCGACTGGAACATCCACCACAGCCGCGCGGCCCACATCGAACCGAGGCGGTCGTACAGAATCAGCTGCGACGATTCAGAAATGCCGTGCTTGCCGGCCGCTGCAGCGAACGCCTCCGCTGACGGCATCATGAAGCGCAACCGCTGTTCGTTGTCGGAGAAGTCGGCTTGGAGATCGAGGAATCCAGCTCCCGGAATGTGTCCCGACTCGTACTCGGCTCGCCCGGATTCAACCCGGTATCCGCCTCCGTCACGCGGTCGGAGGAACACGGTCGATTCGAAGACCCGGATGTCTGGGTCCTCTAGGTGCTCCGCCAGCCAATCGGTCGAGACCAGGTATTCGGGATGCGCAAACGCCATGATCGAGTGTCCTTGTCAATGTTGTTCCGGTTCAGGGCTAGGTTAGCCATCCCCCGCGATAGACTGCCCCAGAACCGACCCGTTTGTACGCCGAGCACAGCCCGAGAAGTCCTGCCCGTGCCCTACCTCAACACATTTGCTCCGACCGCCGACGCCGTCGATCTGACCGGAACCGACGAATTCGCGTCGCTTTGTCAATCCGCGGCCGACCTCGGCATTTCGCACGCCGACCAGATTCGCTACGTCTCGCGCAACAAGGTGATCAACCACCTGCGACTGCATCTGCTCGAGTGGGGCGATCCGGCCAACCCGACCATCGTCATGCTGCACGGCGGCAACCAGTCCGCGCATAGCTGGGACCTCGTCGCGCTGCATCTGGCCGACCGCTTTCACATCATCGCTCCTGACCAGCGCGGGCACGGAGATTCCGAATGGGCTCGCGACGCCGACTACGGCCCCGACCAGATGGCCTCCGACGCGCTCCAACTCATCCACGAAGACGGCATCGAGCGCCCCATCGTGATGGGTCATTCGATGGGCGGCATGGTCACCATGCGCTTGACGTCGCGCGCGCCTTCGTTACCTCGCGCGGTCGTCCTGGTCGACGTCGGGCCCGAAGTCTCGCAGCGCGGCGCACAGGCGATTCGCAACTTCGTCGTGCGCAACGTCGAGTTCGATCACCTGGACGAGTTCATCGACCGCGTCGCCGCCTATGACCCCTTCCGCTCCCGCGAGCACATGGAGCGCACGGCGCGCTACAACCTCGTCCACCGCTCCGACGGGAAGTACGTCTCCAAGTCGGACCGCATCCTGCACGACCCCGGTTTCCGCCGGCCCGCCGCCGACCGACGTGATGTGGCCGACGGATTCCACCAGTTCCAGGGCCCGACCCTCTTGGTGCGAGGCGAATCCAGCAACATCCTCGAAGCCGACGCGGCCGAGCGATTCGTTGGCGATCTGCCCAACGCCCGACTCGTAGAGGTGCCCGATTGTGGTCACAACGTGCATTCGCAGAACACACCGGGATTCATCGAGGCGGTGTCGGCCTTCTTGCTCGCTGCGTCTCACGACTGACAGGCGTACCATCGACTCATGGCCGAGCAATACGTCGCCAGGGACAAGAACACCGGCTTCGAAGTCTCCGTCACGGGCGATTTCCCGGAGCATCCCGATGACCGCATGCGCATCGCCAGGACGACAACGCTCTTCACCCGATTGATGTCCACGCTGCTGCAGCGGGACGAGGCGCAGCGCCGAGTCGGTTTTCGAGCAATTGAGACGCAGCTCGAACTCGCCGACGCGCTCATTCGTCAAGACCATGCCGAGGTCCAGCGGCTCGTCCGCGAAACTCTGACCTCGATGGGCGTCAGCGAAGACCAGTTGCGCGAACTGGCGCAGCGTCTGGCCGAAGCCGGCGGTCTCGATCCGCGCGTCGCCCAGGAACTGTCGCGCGCATTCGGACTCGAGGCCGATGCGCTCGAGATGGAAGCCGAGCCGGTTGACGAACCGTCGAAGGACGACAATCCGGCCCTCGACCCCAAGATCATGCAGCAACTCGAAGACCTGCTCGCCGATTCCGATACCGCGGAGCCGGACGCCGACGCCCAGCAAGATGAATCGGACGACTCTCCGAAGGGACCGACCACATGAGCACCTCAGCCGTTGGCTACATCAAGGACATGCTTTCGTTCATCCACGGCGGCTTCCGCGATGCCCGCAGCGGTCAGACCGCGGAGCAGCTCCACTTCGTTCCGGACGGAGAATCGCATTCTGTGGCCTGGGTGCTCTGGCACGCGGCGCGGGTCGAGGACCTGCTCGTGCAAGGCGCATGGCAAGGTAAGCAGGAGATCTGGCGCGAGGGCAACTGGGCCGACAAGACCGGCCTGCCCGAGCGCGGCTTCGGCACCGGACAGTCGACCGAGGAAGCATCTGCCGTAGCGATCGGCGACATGGACGCCTTCTGGGCATATCAAGATGCCGTCAATCAATCGACGCACGCGTTCCTCGACTCGCTCAGCGACGACGACCTGGCGCGCGAAGTCAAGCTCGGCGAAGCCACGGAAACGCTCGGGCAGTCGATCACTCTGCATCTCTGCACGCATCTCAACGGCCACCGCGGCGAGATCAACCTGATCCGCGGCATGCACGGTCTCGACCCCGTCCGGCCAAACATGGGCGGCTGATTGCGCAACGCTGCGGCAACGGAAACGGGAAGGGAGCTGACAGATGCACATCGTCATTACCGGCGCCAGTGGTCTGGTCGGGGGCGCGCTGATTGGTGAGCTCCGAACCCGCGGCATCAGCGTCACCGCCGTATCCCGCAATCCCCGAGCGCACACCGCGCTCACCGGCGTCAATTGGACGGGCTGGGACGGTCTGACCGACGCGGTCGCCGGCGCTGCCGGCGTCGTCCACCTGGCCGGCGAGGGCATCGTCGACCAGCGCTGGTCAACCGCTCGCAAAGCGGCACTGCGCAATAGCCGCATCGACACCACCCGGCAGGTCGTACAGGCGATCCAGGAGGCGGCCGAGAAGCCCGGCGTTCTCGTCTGCGCATCGGCCATCGGCTACTACGGCAACCAGATTGAGCGCGAATCGACCGAAGCCGCCCCGGCCGGCGATGACTTCCTCGCGCAACTCTGCGTCGACTGGGAAGCAGAATCCCAGGGCGCCGGCGTGCGCACGGTCAACGCTCGATTCGGCATCGTCATGGCCAACGAGGGCGGCGCACTCCCCCGTCTGCTGTTCCCGTTCCGGCTCGGTCTGGGCGGACCGATCGGACTCGGCCGGGCCTGGTGGAGCTGGATCCACATCGACGACGCCGTCGGCGCGATCCTCTACGCGCTCGAGCAAAGTCACGTCGAGGGCGCAATCAACCTGACCGCTCCCAACCCGGTTCGCAACAGCCAGTTTTCCGGTGCGCTCGGTCGGGCGCTCCGACGGCCGGCACTGATGCCCGTACCGCCGCTGGCCCTGAAACTGGCGCTCGGCGAGGGCGCCAGCGTGCTCCTCGCCTCTCAGCGCATCCTGCCGACCAGAACGCTCGACCTCGGCTATCGGTTCAAGTTCACCGACATCGACGCTGCCCTGACGGATCTCGTCTCCTGACTGATATGTCCGACGCCGCCCCGCTTCGCTACGGCATCAATCCTCATCAGACCCCGGCGAGTGCGTCCGCCATTGGCGAGTGGCCGTTTGAGATCCTGAACGGGCAGCCGGGCTACATCAACCTGCTCGACGCCTTGAGTTCGTGGAATCTCGTACGAGAGTTGCGCGCCGCCTTTGACCAACCGGCCGCGGCGTCGTTCAAGCACGTGTCCCCCGCCGGAGCCGCGATCGGTCTCCCGCTCTCCGAGCGCCTCGCCCGATCCTATGAGGTGGAGAAACTGGAACTGTCGTCAGTGGCGGCCGCCTATGTCCGCGCTCGCGGCGGCGACCTCGTCAGCGCCTATGGCGACTTCGCCGCCGTCTCACACACGGTTGACGAAGCACTCGCCCGCTTCCTCCGCCGCGAAGTCTCCGACGGCATCATCGCGCCGGGTTATGAACCGGAAGCGCTAGAGATCCTGCGCAACAAGAAGGGTGGACGCTACCTCATCCTGCAAGCGGACCCCGCAGTGCTAAACCCGGCCGTCGAGTCGCGCGACCATTTCGGCATCCGCCTCGAGCAGCCGTTCGACGGCGAGGCGATCGATGAGTCGGTCTTCGCCAATCCCGTCACTGAACTGACCGAGTTCCCCGACGATGTCCGTCGCGACCTCCTCGTCGCCACCATCACGCTGCGATACACACAATCCAACTCGGTCTGCCTCGCGGCCGACGGACAGGTGATCGGTCTGGGCGCGGGTCAGCAGTCGAGGATCCACTGCAGCCGGCTCGCGTGCGGCAAAGCCGATCGCTGGATGCTCCAACAACACGATCAGGTGCTCGGGCTGCAGTTCGACTCATCGCTCAAGCGGCCTGACCGTTTCGCCGCGCGTGAGCAGTACATCGCCTGGAGCGAGCTCTCACAGCCGGAGCGCGAGCGGCTGCGATCACAAATCGTCAATTGGTCAGGCCCGCTCTCGGACGACGACCGCCGGGACTGGATCGGCCGGTTTCGGAATGTGCTCAGCCATGACGCCTTCATGCCCTTCCGCGACAACGTGGACCGTGCCCAGGCATCGGCCGTCACATACATCCTCCAGCCCGGCGGTTCGATCGCCGACAGCGATACGACCGACGCCTGCAATCAGTACGGCATCACCATGGCGCTTACAGGGCAACGCCTGTTCCGCCACTAATGTGACCGTCATTGACTTGTCCGTCCCCGATCAGTTGTAACCTCAATCCATGTCCACGTTCACCGACTCTCCCATCGCGCTCTACGACACGCTGCTCCGAGACGGTTCGCAGATGGAAGGCATTGCCTTCTCGCTGCAGGACAAGATCACCGTCGCTCATCGCCTCGACTCGCTCGGAATGCACTACGTCGAGGGCGGGTTCCCGGGCTCGAACGAGAAGGACAAGGCATTCTTCGAACAGATGAAAGAGCGGCCGCTCGAGCGCGCGAAGCTCGTCGCCTTCGGCGGCACGCGCAAACCCGGCTCGGACGTCGAGACCGACTTCAACATCGTCGCCCTGCGCGAGGCCGAAACCCCGGTCGTCACCTTCGTGGGCAAGGCAATCGCATCGCAGGTCAAGAGCGTGCTCAGCACCTCGCGTGAAGAGAACCTGTCGATGGTTCGCGAGTCGGTCGAGTACATGTCTTCGATCGGACGCGAGGTCCACTTCGACGCCGAGCACTTCTTCGATGGCTTCAAGGAAGACCCCGACTACACCCTCAACGTCGTCAGCACGGCATACCGATCCGGTGCGCAATACCTGATCCTCTGCGACACCAACGGCGGCGCGATGACCGACGAGGTGACTACCGCCATCAGCGCAGTTCGCGAGATACTGCCTGATGCCAGGTTGGGCATCCACACGCACAACGATTGCGACCTAGCGGTCGCCAACTCGTTGGCCGCGGTCCAGGCCGGCGTCGAGCAAGTCCAGGGCTGTCTCAATGGATACGGGGAGCGCTGCGGCAACGCCAACCTGTCCTCGATCATCCCCAACCTGCAGCTCAAGATGGGCATCCAAGTCGTCGAGGACCATCAGTTGCGGGAGATCACCACCGCATCCCGGTTCATCGCTGAACTCGCGAACCTGCCCTTAAACGGACTCTCGCCATACGTTGGCGGGTCGGCCTTCGCCCACAAAGCCGGATATCACGTGGCGGCCGTGGTCAAGGACCCGATGCACTACCAGCACATCGAACCGGCCGAAGTAGGCAACGACCGCCGCGTCCTCGTCTCCGAGCTCTCCGGTCGGCGCAATATTCAGTTCAAGCTCGCCGAGCGCGGCCACGACCTACCCCTGACCCCCGAAGAGACCACGGCCCTGCTTGGTCAGGTCAAGCAGATGGAGTCGCGCGGTTTCCAGTACGAGGCCGCCGACGCATCCTTCGAGCTGCTCGCGCTGCGATCGCGGCCGGACTATCGCGCCCCCTTCGAGTTGGACGACTTCCTCGTCATCGAGCGCCGCCGCCCTGGCTCACCGCAACGGGCGAATGGCGCTGACGAATCGTTGATGATGGCCGAAGCGACGACCAAGATCCGCGTCGGCGACGAACTGTTTCACACGACAGCAGACGGAAATGGCCCCGTCAACGCGCTGGACAGCGCCGCGCGCAAAGGGCTCGAACTCGCATACCCCCAGTTGGCGTCGGTCTCCTTGCTCGATTACAAGGTCCGCATCATCGACACCGACGCCGGGACCAGGGCGCAAACCCGCGTGCTGATCGAGTCGACCGATGGTCGGCGCATCTGGACCACCGTGGGCGCGTCACCTGATGTCATCGAAGCGTCCTGGATCGCCCTGGCCGAGGCCTACGAGTACTACCTGCTCTACCGCGAACAGTGGCAGAACGAGGACCAGTCGGCCGAGTAACATCGCTCCCGTGGTCCCGAGTCGTTGACGATCCGAAACCAGCAGCCGCTACCATACCCATTGGACAACGTGGGCCGCTGCTGAGCGGGACTGTGCTGTGGATGCCGGTGAGCGGGCGTGGCCCAAGGGAGAGCGGGGCGATGGCGAACGATGATCTCGGCGTGGTGCAAGGCGGATACCCCAGGTGCGCCCAGTGCGAGGGTGGGGTCCTGGTCCCGCTCTCCGACTTTGGAGGGCAGGGCGCGGCCGTCCACTTCAAGGCCTGGGTCTGTACCGACCCCAAGTGTCTGTTCAACCTCAAAATCCGCAACGGTGACGTCTACCTGAACGAGCCGATCTACGACGGCCGCGACGATCGGCGCTAGCACGGTACGGACGCCTACGACTCCGGATTCCCTTCTCCCCCAGCGCAGCGGTGGGGAAGGAACACCATACCCGAGGCACTATGCATGAAAATCACCAGCGTCGATATCTGGCCGATCATGGCCTGGCGACCGCACCTGTTCGTCACCATCAGCGCCGACGACGGCACCTATGGAGTCGGCGAATCCGGTCTGAGTTGGCAAGAGCAGCCGGTCGCCGCCGCCATCGAGCGCTTCTCCGAGTTGGTCATCGGCGAAGACCCGATGCGTACCGAGCATCTCTGGCAGCTCATGGCGCGAGCCTCATTCTTCCCCGCGGATCGGATCAACTGCGCCGCCATCTCCGCCATCGACCTCGCCCTCTGGGACCTCAAGGGCAAGCTGCTCGGCCAGCCGGTCTACAACCTGATCGGCGGACTCGTCCGCGACCGCATTCACTGCTATCCGCACAACGAGGGCGAGGACGACCCGGCCCGTCTCATCGACGACATCGAGCGAACCGTCGCCGACGGCTGGCGCTTCGCCCGCTGGGGTCTGAGTGGCACCACGGGCGAAGCCTTCGATCCCTCCGACGCCGTGCGTAAGTCGGTTCGAGCGATCGAGGCCGTGCGCTCACACTTCGGACCCGATCTCGAGCTCTGCGTCGACGTCCACACGCGCATCGATCTCCCCGACTCGCTCCGCTACTGCCGCGCCGTCGAGGACGTCAATCCCTACTTCATCGAGGACGCGCTACGCTCCGAGCGACCCGAGTCCTACCGCCGCCTGCGCGAACGCACGAGCGTCCCACTCGCCGCCGGCGAGCAGTGGTTCACCAAATGGGGATTCGCCACCGCAATCGAGGAAGAGCTCATCGACTACGCCCGCATCGACCTCTGTCTCGTCGGCGGATTCACCGAGGCGCTCAAAATCGCCCGCTGGGCGGAAACGCATCACATCCAGATCGTCCCGCACAATCCCCTCGGACCCGTTTCGTCGGCCGCTGGAGCGCATCTGACCCTGGCCGCCGCCAACGCCGGTGTCCTGGAGATGGCGAAGGAACCCGGTACCTCGCTCGACGACGTCTTCCCCCAACAGACCCCATTCGAGCGCGGTCATGCGCTGCCCACCGACCAGCCCGGCTGGGGTATCACGTTTGACTCAGAAGCTGCGTCGAAGTACCCGGAACCCGGCGTCGGCTACGCGCCGATGCTCAAGCGCCGCGACGGCTCCTTCACCAACTGGTGAACCGCATCGTGTCGAATTGGTAGGGCCTGGTAGTAAGCTAAATCGGTCGGGGAGTGGCGCAGCCTGGCAGCGCGCTTCGTTCGGGACGAAGAGGTCGGAGGTTCAAATCCTCTCTCCCCGACCACTCGCATCTCCCATCAGTCCGCCCAATCTTCCTACATGTCCAACCGCGTCTGCCTGGCGAACGGCTGAGGCAGACGACTCGCCACCAGGAACACCACGCAGCTCGCCGCGACACAGATCGCGTAAATGATGAGCACCAGATCGTAGTTCCCGTCGCGATCGAAGATGCTACCGGCAACGATCGGGGAGAACACGATCGCAATCGTCTGGAACAGAAACGCCGTGCCCATGATCGTGGCGAAGTTCTTCAGTCCGAATGCCCGCGATAGCATCAGCGCCTCCAACGGCGGCGTCGCAGCAAAGCCAACGATGTAGAGCACTACTGCGATGCTGACGCCCGGGACGTCGCCTCCGGTGACGTACAGCACCATCAGTGAACCGCAGACGAACAGCGCGCCGACGGCAGCAATCCGTTCCGGTCGGCGGATGCGTTCGAGTTGCGATCCGGCGCTCAACAACCAGATCACCGCGCCTCCTGCGGTGATCGATACGATTTGCGCCGACCAGGCATCGGAGAAACCCACCGACTGGTAGTACGGAACACCCTGCGACATCCAGCCGAACACCACGAAGTAGAGCAGCATCAGACCGAGCACCAGCGCCCAGAAGAGCGGCGTGCGCATCGTCTGCCCGATTGTCATCCCGCTGAGCGCCAGCGGTTCCGATGAACTCCCCTGAGCCGCCGCGGTGTCGCTTTCGTTCGCCCGAGGCTTGTCGCGGACGAAGATGAAGGCCACGATGTAGGCGCCCACGACCAGCATGCCCGAGTAGATGAACGCGTCTTCCCAGCCCAGCGTCGAGATGATCACCTGGACCAGGGGAAGCATCAGTAACTGGCCCATCCAGACCGACGCCCCGATGATGCTCAGCGCCACCGCCCGACGCTGGTCGAACCAGCGCACCGCCAGCGCCTGAGCCGGGATGTAGGCGATCAGGCCCAGCGCCAGGGAGGAGAGGCCCAGGTAGACGTACCACTGCCAGAGTTCGGTCATGAAAGCGAGCAGAACGAACGCCGCCCCGCACAGCGGTGCGCCGATCAGCATCAGCCGACGCGGCCCAACCACATCGATCAGCCGCCCAATGATCGGGGCAAACAAGCCGATCGTCCCGACCGTGACGGAGAAACCCATCGAGACCTGCGCGCGAGTCCAGCCGAAGTGATTCTCGAGCGGCTGCGTGTACGCGCTCAGCGAACCGATCGTCACGCCCTCGGCGACGATCAGCGCCACCACCATGCCGAACAGCACGTACCAGCCGTAGTAGATCCGCGAGATCCGCCACCGCCGCTTCCCACGCCCCTCATACGTCGTCGCCTCAACAGCCATACCCCGCAGGCTACCCGCGATCCAGCGGGACGCCTAACCGCATCCCGTTCTCCAAGCCTCTCCGACTCCTGTAGGGGCGCCCTTGTGGGTGCCCGCCCCCAGTCTCAATGGTTGGGGACGGCAAACTCCCAAAGGGCGATCAGACGCGCGAAGGGCGACCCCGAGGGTCGCCCCAACAGTCGGAACGGCCCACGATATCTTGTGTGTGAGACGGACGACGCACTTGCGACCGCCATCGCCAGCGAATGGACAACGATTTCATGACCACGACCCTGAGCAGCATCAGCACGACTCCTCTGCCCTGGCCCAACCAGCGCGAACTGCCCGAGACCACCCGGCCTCTGCCGGCCGGCACCACCGTGGTCTCCGCCGATAGCCACTGGCTGGAGACCGGCGAATTCATCGACCGTATGCCGGCCAAATACCGCGACCGCGCGCCGCGAGGCGTCTTCAATGAGCGCGGTTTCCACATGGAGATCGACGGCGAGACGACCGACAACCCGGCCATGCCCAGCGAGATGATCGAGGGCCGTTCCGGGATGTGGGACGCCGCCATCCGCGTCGAGGAGATTTCGCGCGAAGGCGTTGACCAGGAAATCCTCTTCCCTCAGCGCATGCTCGGTGTGATCCGCAATAAGGACTTCGACTACATCCAGGCCTGCATGGACGCCTACAACGAGATGCTGGCCGAGTTCTGTGCCGAGTACCCCGACAAGCTGCACGGTCTGGCCCTGCTCAACTACTGGGACCCGGACCGGACCGAGGACGAGTTGCAGAAGATCAAAGCGCTCGGCTTCAAGGGCATCCTGATGCCCTCGCTGCCCCCGCCGCACTCGAAGGTCTACTACAACGCCCGCGCCCTCGAGCCCATGTGGAAGGCCATCGGCGAAGCCGGCCTGCCGCTCAGCTTCCACGTCGGCGAGACCTTCGATGCCAGAGGCCAGGGCGGCCTGGCGACGACCATCGTTGTCGCCTTCCAGCCCTTCCGCCGGCTGTTCGCCTTGCTCGCCTTTGCGGGCATCTTCGAGCGCAACCCGGGAATCCGCGTCGTCTTCACCGAGGGCGGCATCTCCTGGGTGCCGAGCTGCCTCTTCGACTGTGACAAGGTCTACGCCTCGTTCGAGAGCGAGATGACCCCAAAGCTGGCCAAGCCGCCGAGCCACTACTGGTTCGAGAACTGCTACGCCACCTTCATCGAGGACCCCTCCGGCCTGCGCCAGCTCGACCTGATCGGCGTCGACAAGGTCCTCTGGGGCTCGGACTACCCCCACCCCGAGAGCGCTGTCGGCTACACCCAACAGAGCATCTGGGACGTCTTCGACGCCACCGACTCAATCGAAGACGCCCAAAAGATCGTCGGCGGTAACGCCCAAAAGGTCTGGGGCCTCACCTAGTCCAGAGCCTCCCGCCATGACTTCTATCCCCTCTCCTTCTGGGAGAGGGTTAGGGTGAGGGTCCTTCCGGACCGTTCGCCTCCGAGCCGAGACCCGCCTCGCCTCTCCGACACCCCGTGCTTGACACGGGACCCAGACCATCCAACGCCGCGCCCGAGGCGATGCCTCTCTCAGCTCGCCCGGCGACAACGTTGCCAGACCCAGCCCTCCCCCCGACCCACCGTTCCCGACTTGGACGATCTCCTCGAGCCGGCCGCGAAGCCGAGCAGAACCATCACGCAGTACGTCTGACCCTTGACAATGCCACTGGTTGATACAACTCCACGGCCGATCGAGATAGCATATGTGTTCTGATACGGCCGCGACACCTCCGTAGCCAACGATTGAAGGGCGCAGACTCCGATGCGGAGCGGCCAGCCTCCGACGTTCCAACCTCGGGTGGGAATGTGGTTGACATGGTCAGCCTCAGCTAACCAGGGCTTACCAAACCTGACCACATCCAGACCTCGTCAATCGACGAAACCCAGCGTGCAGCGCCGCTTCGTCCGTTTTTCTTTTTCCCAGCCCCCAGGAAAATTTCTGACCTGACCACCCCCCGCAAAGACCGCTTACCCTGCCGTTGAGAACGCGACCTACGCGCCCCGGCAGTTCGCCGCCTGAATTGAGGCACCCATGTCCGTTGAGCGAATCGAGATCACGCACCAGGCTCCCTACGCGGATGGCCGAGAGTTCGGCGACCACGGTCCCTTCGAGCTAATCCGCGCCCGGCTGCGCTACGCCGTCAATCCGATGCTGGAAGACCACCAGCGCATTACCGATCTCGAATGCGCCCCACGCGGTACGGACGGATGTGTCCGATTCAGCGGCGACCTCGTGCTCATGCGCCCTCAGGATCCGTCCGCCGGCAACGGCGCGCTCGTGATCGACGTACCCAACCGAGGCCGCAGCCTGCTGCCCGGCGCACTCAATCGCACGCCTCCTGAGTTCTCACTCACCGATCCGCTACACCCCGGCGACGGATTCCTCTTCCAGCAGGGATTCAGCGTCGCTTCGGTTGCCTGGCAGTGGAACACTCCCGGTCTGGACACATTGCTCGACTTCAAGGCGCCGGAGGCGCTGGGCCTCGACGACCAGTCAATCTCGGGCGAAGCAATCACCGACCTGCGGCCCAGCGAGCCCTTGGCTTCGATGCCCATTGAACACCTGGGCCAGCCCGGCTATCCGGTCTCCGAGCACGAGGACGGACGCGCGCGGCTGTACGAACGCGACTATGAAGACGACGAGCCGCGCGAGATTCCTCGCGACCGCTGGCGCTTCGCCCGCCAGACTGCCGACGGCGTCGTCCCCAGCACCCGCGACCTCTGGCTCCAGGACGGGTTCACGCCTGGCAAGATTTACGAGATCGTCTATCCCACCGACCGCTCGCCGGTCGTCGGGACCGGACTGCTCGCCTTCCGCGACGCCGCCCTCTTCCTGCGCAAGTGGCAGCGCTCCTACGAGCGCGTCCACGGATTCGGCATCTCGCAGAGCGGCCGCTTCCTCCGCCACCTTCTCTATCTGGGACTGAATCGAGACCCGGATGCGCTGAGCGAGCGAGCATTCGACGGCATGCACATCCACGTCGCCGGCGGCATCCGCGGCGAATTCAATCGCCGCTACGGGCAGCCTTCGCAGCTCTTCCTCGCCGGTCCGATCCACGAGTTCCCCTTCGCTGATGTGGTGCGCGAGGACTCATTGACCGACGCTACCGACGGCCTGCTCCAGCGTTCCGACGAGCAGGGCGTCACACCGAAGATCGTCAAGACCAACACGAGCTGGGAGTACTGGCGTGGCGACGCGTCGCTGATCGATATTGACCCAGCCACCGGCCAGGATGTCCCGCAGCACCCGCAGTCACGCCATTACCTGCTGGCCTGCACCCAGCACGGCGCCGGCCAGGCCGAGCCGATGGACAGCTTCTTCCTGAGTGGCGACCGCAGCATGCACCGCCACAACGCCGTCGACCAGTCGCCGCTGATGCGGGCCGCGCTGGTCAACCTCGATCGTTGGGCCGCCGGAGAGTCCGAGCCGCCGCCGTCGAGTGTGCCCAGCCTGGCCAATGGCACCGCCGCAACCCGGGACGACGTGCTGGCGCAACTCAGCGATCGAGTGACGACCCCGGACGCCGAGCGGCTATCACGCGTCAGAACGGTTGATTGGACAACCCTGCCACCGGTCGAAGGCGACGAGTACCAGGGCTACGTCTCCGCACTCGATGACGACGGCAACGAGATCGCCGGGCTCCGCTTGCCTGATCTCACCCAACCCCTCGGTCTGCACACCGGCTGGAATCCCCGCCACCCCGATACCGGCGGGGAGGACCTGACCAGCCACTTCGTCGGCCTGACCCAATGGCTAGATCGAGACGAGATTCTCGCCCGCTACGGGGACAAAACGTCATACCTCGACCGGGTCCGAAGCGACGCGGAGCGACTCGCGTCAGAGTGCCTCATCCTCGATGAGGACATCGACCTCGTCGTCGCCAACTGCGCCGAACGCTGGGACGTCGCCGTTCGCTGACGACGGTTGACCGGCGCTCAAGCAGTTGACACGATGCCCGACTGCGCCAACGCCTCAACGTCCGAGGCTGCGAGCCCCAGTTCCTCAGCCAGCACCTCCGCCGTGTGCTCCCCCAGCAGTGGTGCCCGGCGATGCACGGCCGGGCTCTCGCTCAGGCGAATCGGGCAGCCGAGCAAGGTCATCGGACCGCGGGTCGGGTGCTCGATATCGACCAGCATGCCGCGCTCGCGGAGGTGCTCATTCGCGAAGATCTCGCCTGAATCAAGCACCGGACCCGAGGGCACGCCGACTTCGCGCATCTTGTCCATCACTTCAAATTTGGTCCGCTGACTGGTCCACGCCTCAATCGCCTGACGGATCTCGTCGCCCTCGTCGCGGCTGATGGTTCTTGTCGCATCGGGCTTGATCAGGTCGGGCCGGCCGATCGTCTCCATCAAGGCCTTGCGCATGCGCCCACCCGCGACCACGACCCAGACCCAATCCGATCGTCCGCCCGGCTTGCACGGAAACAGGCCGGTCGGTGCGGTCAGACCGTCGCCGTAAGGCGGCGCGGGATCTCCCGAGATCTCGCGCCGAGTCATCGGCACGCGCGTATAGTTCGTCACCGCCTCCATCATCGACAGTTCGACCTTCTGGCCCACTCCGTCCCGCTGTCGCTGCCACAGCGCGGCCAACATCCCGATCGCTGCCTGCACACCGGTGCCGGTGTCGCCGATCGTGGGGCCGGGCTTGAGCGGCATCCCGTCCGCCATACCCGTCACCGCCATCGCGCCGCCGGCCGCCTGGGCGACCATGTCAAACGACTTCGTCGGCGCCCAGGGACCCGTGGTGCCGAAGCCCTTGACCGTGCAGTAAATCAGTTGCGGATGAAGCTCCTTGAGCGTGTCGTAGCCAATGCCCAGGCGCTCCATCGTGCCCAGGGTGAAATTCTCCACCACGATGTCGAACTTCGGCACCAGCTTGAGGAAGATCTCACGCCCCTCGTCCGACTTCAGGTCGAGCGTCAACGAGCGCTTGTTGTTGTTCAAAGTGATGAAGTAGGTCGAATCGACCGAGTTGCCGGCGCCCAGTCGCCTTCCCGGCTCACCCCGCCCGGGCGGCTCGACCTTGACGATCTGA
This sequence comes from Dehalococcoidia bacterium, assembly GCA_965208665.1. Taxonomy (GTDB): domain Bacteria; phylum Chloroflexota; class Dehalococcoidia; order Bin125; family Bin125; genus Bin125. The sequence continues at coordinate 576,653 of CBDBPH010000001.1, read as the reverse complement.
GCTCCCAGCCAACCCAGAGCCTGGGTCGAAGAAGTCCCTGCCTCGTACTGGGTCAAATCCAGAATCCGAACATCCGAAAGCGCCAAGGACATGGCCAACCCCTCTCAGGTTTGAGGTGAGGATAGCCACTCGATGGATGCAATTCCTTCAGTCGGCCGCGACGACCACTCCTGCCTCCGACAGGTCACGCTCCCGCGGGCCGAGGACTTCCTTCGCCGCTGAGCCCGGCAACATCGCCGGGCGACCCACCGTCGCCGGTGTTCTGCTCATCCTGATCGATGGACCATTGGTCCGCACTCGCCCGCGGCCTTCGTGCTCGCGAGTCACCGAGAAGCCGTTCGTCACGGCGCGATACTCGGTCATCGCCTCTTCGACGGAACCGACGGGCGATGCGCCAATCCCCTTGGCGGTCAGCTCAGCGACCCATTCGGCGACCGTCTTCGTTGCGAACGCTTCTGCGCTGGGCATGTCTTGCGACTGCTCTGGCTTGGCGCCGGCGAACAGCCAGCCATCGGATGCCTCGTACAGACGGTGCAGCGGACCCTCGCCGACAGCGTCCTGGCCGGCTGGCTCGTCCCAGTGCTTCCCCTCGTAGCCGTGCAGCATGTGCGACTGCAGGGTGCTCGCGGTACGCGCGAGCGCGGCGAAGACTTGCTGACCCTCGCCAGTCCGCAGACGGTGATACAGCGCCATCCCGACCCCGAACGCGCCGTTGATGCCGGTGCCGTAGTCGTTGATCGCGAACGGCTGCAGCGTCGGCTCGGTGTCGCCGTAGCGAGTCATCATGCCGCTCGCCGATTGCGCCAGCTGTTCCCATCCGGCCCGCTCGGCCCACGGACCGATCTCCCCGAAGGCGTTCAGCGACGCGTAGATCACGTCGGGATTGATCGTCCGCACCGACTCGTAATCGACGCCAAGTCCGCCCACCTTGCCTAGCCGATAGTTCTGCACGACGACATCTACGTCGGCGGCCAACTCCATGAACACATCGAGTCCTTCGTCCCGCTTGAGGTCGAGCAACAGCGAACGCTTGCCACGATTGATGTCCTCGTGCAGCATGATCCCGTTCTCGCGGGACGGGTTGTCAATCTTCACCACATCGGCGCCGTATTCGGCCAGGGTGCGTCCGCAAGTCGGGCCGGCCAGGATGATGCACAGGTCGAGGGCTGTCATCCCCTCCAGCGCCTGCGACAGTCGATTTCCCGGTGCGCGTATCGCCGACGGCGCCGAAGCTGACACCTCAGCGAGGATGTTGTCGCGGTCGGCGTCGAGCGCTTTGCGAGGTCCTCGAATCTCACCCGGCGTTCCACCCATGCGGACCTGTATGCCAGGTTGCAGCATTGGTCCGAGTTCGGGATCGTCCAGTTCGACGATGATCTCCGCCTCGCGCGCGTGCGGCTCGTGCAACCACTCCGAGGAGTCGAGACATCGCACGGTCGGCGGACCATTGCCGCCATCGTTGATCAAGTCTTCCCATTCCTGCGCCGTGCGGGTCAGGAAGATGTTGGTCAGGTGCGCCCGGGCGGTGTCGGCGAGCGAGAAATCGTTCATGATCTCCGAGGCCTTCGACCAGGGCTCATCCAGCCACTGGGGCACGCCGGCCGACACGCAGAACTGTCGGATGAAGTGCGAGTAAGCGGCATGGAAGAAAACCCAGCGCCCGTCCGCACACTCGTACGGTCCAACCCAGGGCACTGGTGGTCGGGGAGCCTCGCGATCGAGGTAGCGCAGGCCGCGAATGCCGATCGCCTGATAGAGGCTGTCGTGCAGCGATGCTTCGATTCGCTGTCCGAATCCGTCACGCTCGCGGGCGACCAGCGCCATCGCGACCCCCGCGCAGCCGGTGAAAGCCGCATACGACGACGCGATCGGCACCGCCGTGTAAACGGGCTTCGGCGCGTCTTTCATGAGAGAACCGCTGTAGGTCCCGACCGGCGCAGACACGACCCCTTCCCAGCCGGGAAGCGAGGCGCGTTCGTCGTCCGAAGAGAATCCCGGCAGTGAGAGATAGACCAGGCGATCGTTGTTGTTGGTCGACTCCTCCGCGCCCAGGCCCAGCCGGTCCATCACTCCCGGCCGGAAATTCTCGACGACGACATCGGCCGACGCCATCAGTTCTTGCGCCGTGCGCCGACCGTCGGCGGTCTTGAGGTCCAACGAGATGCGGCGCTTGCCGCGATTCCAGACTGCGTTCGCCGGTGTATCCCACATCGGTCCCGACGGCGGGTCGACGCGGATTACGTCAGCGCCCTGGTCGGCGAGCATCATGGCCGCCAGCGGCCCTGCCATGTACTGCCCGAAGTCGATCACCCGAAGGCCGTCAAGCGCGCCCATACCCGCCTCCATCGCTTGTGGATCCAGTGCGAATAGAGGCTAACGGCTCAGGTCACGGCTCAGCGCCTGGTCAACGGCAGCATCGATCGCTGCCTGGAACTCCGCGACCGTTCCATCGTTGTGCAGGACGAGATCGGCCTTGGCCGCTCGTTCCCTCCACGATGTCGCGGAAGCCATCCGCTGTTCGGCCTCCTCGCGCGTCAGACTGTTGCGAGCCATCAGCCGATTGATCGCGCGTTCGTCCTCGGCGGCGACCAGCCAGCCGGCGTCGCAAATCTCCATGTAGGGACCTTCGAACAGACGAACCGCCTCGAACAGGGCGATCGGGGCGGGATCGTACTTCAACTCGCGCAGCAGGCGCATGAACTCGCCCTCGATGTCGCCGATTGCTGTCCGCAGGGCAGCCAGCAGATCCGGCTTGCCGAACACAATGTCGCCCAGCGCTTTGCGGTCGATGAACCCGTCATCGCCAACGACACGCTGGCCAAACTCAGTCACGATTCGATCGAATGCCGGCTTGCCCGGCTCATACATCGTGTGGACATGGCGGTCGGCGTCAACGTGCCGGGCGCCGTGAAAATTGACCACGTGTCGGCAGAGCACAGACTTGCCAGAGGCGATCGATCCGGTGACTCCCAGGACAAAAGCCATGCCCGCAGGTTACCCGTGCATAGGCAACCTGCTCATATCTCCCGGGTACTCTGTACCTCGCAACAGCACGACGAAAACCGGTCTTGCAACCAATGCCCGAGCGATGCCCATGGCCTGGGGACGACCCCGATGAGATCGCCTACCACGATCTCGATTGGGGCGTCCCCACCCGGAATGAATCGACGTTGTTCGAGGCGCTGACGCTCGAAGGGGCGCAGGCCGGCCTCTCGTGGCACACGATCCTGCTACGCCGAGACGGCTACCGCCGGGCATTCCTGGACTGGAATGTCGATGCCATCGCTGACATCGAGGAAACGGGTGTCGATGCCTTGGTTCAGGACGAAGGCATCATCCGACACCGTGGCAAGATCGAATCGACGATTGCCAACGCGAATGCAACGCTATTGCTCCGACGGCAAGGACTCTCCTTGGCCGATGTCGTCTGGGCCTACGCCGACCCCTCGAATGAGCCGCGCACCGACATCCAGCCTCAGACTGCCGAGTCTCGCGCGATGTCCCGCGAACTGAAACGCCGCGGGTTCCGCTTCGTCGGGCCGACGACCTGCTACGCCTTTATGCAGGCGGTCGGGATCGTCAACGACCACGCCGCCGCGTGTTTCCGATTCCCGGAGATCGCACGAATGCGCGATACGCTGCTCAACGAATGGAGCGAGACATGACCTTCCAACATCTACGCCTCGAGATCTCTGACCAGATCGGCACGATCATGCTCGATCGACCGGAAAAGCTAAACGCGCTCTCGGTCGACCTGCACAACGAGATGGTCGATGCAGCCAATCAGCTCCAGGCCGACGATGATGTGCGGGTTGTGATTGTGACGGGCGCCGGTCGCGGCTTCTGCTCAGGTGCGGACCTCACCGCCCGTCCCGGCGAGACGCCCCGGGAGACGCAGAATCAGAGGATGGACGAGTTCGGTTGGGTCGGCCACCAGGCACTTGCATTCGGCCATCTCGACAAGCCGACCATCGCCGCTGTCAACGGGGTAGCTGCAGGCGCAGGCATGAGCCTGGCGCTCTCATGCGACCTGCGCGTCGGCTCCGAGAAGGCCCGCTTCAAGGTGGTCTTCCTCGAGCGCTCGCTCAGCCCGGACGCCGGCATGACCTGGTTCCTCCCACGCGTCGTCGGCTATCCGAAGGCGGTCGAGTTGGTCCAGACCAGCCGCTTCGTCGAGTCCGACGAGGCGCTGCGGATCGGACTGCTCAACCAGCGCGTACCCCATGAGGAACTGATGACCAGCGCTCGCGCCATGGCCCGCGAAATCGCATTCTGGCCGCCGCTCGCCTCGCGGGCTGCCAAGCGGGTCATGCAGCGCAACCTCAACGCGACGCTCGAAGAGGCGCTGCGCAACGAGATCACCGCCATCTCCCACGCGACCCGTTCCGAGCACGACGTCCGCGAGGCGCAGGCCTCCTTCATCGAAAAGCGGCCGCCGGTCTTCACCGGCGAGTAGTTGGGCTCGACGTGTCAGATGTCATCATCCGCGAGGCCATTCCCAACGACGCGCAAACGATCCTCGACTTCATCATTGGCCTAGCCGAGTTTGAGAATGAGCCCCGCTCCATCGTCGAAGCCACCGTCGAGAGCATCCGTCGCGACGGGTTTGGCGAGGACCGGCTGTTCGAGACCTTGATCGCCGAACGCAACGGCGAGCCGCTGGGCATGGCCCTGTTCTTCCCGCACTATTCGACCTGGACCGGAACGCCGGTGCTCTACCTCGAAGACCTCTTCGTCAAGGCTGAAGCAAGAGGAACCGGGGCGGGATTCGAGTTGATGCGAGCGCTGGCCGAGGTGGCCGACGAACGCGGCTGGAAGCGACTCGATCTCTCAGTCCTCGATTGGAATCCGGCCCGCAAGTTCTATCACCAACTCGGCATGGAGCACGAGGCGGAATGGCTGCTCTACCGGCTCGACGACGCCGGCATTGCACATCTGGTTCAAGCGACTCGCGATGGCTGAGCTCAAGGTCTACGGCGCCCCCTGGTGCCCCGACTGCCGACGTTCCAAGGCGTTTCTCAGCGAACACCGGATCGACTACGACTGGATCGACATCGACCAGGACGCCGACGCTCTGGCATACGTCGAGCAGTTGCAGAACGGCGGTCGCTCGATCCCGACCGTCATCCTGCCAGACGGCAGGATGCTGATTGAGCCCAGCGACGAAGAACTTGCTCAAGCGCTGGGCGTCCTGGTTCGGCCCCAGCGGCAGTTCTACGACCTCGCCATCGTCGGCGGCGGCCCGGCCGGATTGGCGGCCTCCATCTATGCCGCTCGCGAGGGCATCGACACCGTCGTCATCGAGCGCTCAGCGCTCGGCGGTCAGGCCGGATTGACCAACCGGATCGACAACTATCCCGGATTCCCCGACGGAGTCGACGGCGACGATCTCATGTCGCGCTTCGTCGCGCAGGCGCAACGGTTCGGCGTGGAACTCCTGTCGGCCGTTGGCGTCACCAAGATGTCCGCGCTATCGGATGTCGAAATCGAGCTCTCCAGTGGCGACCAGATCGCGGCGCACGCGGCCATCCTCACGCCCGGCACCACCTATCGCCGACTCGGCGTTCCCGGCGAGGACGAGCTCATCGGCTCGTCGGTCCATTTCTGTTCCACCTGCGACGGACCGTTCTACGCCGGCGCCAAACAACTTGCCGTGATCGGCGGCGGTAACTCGGCGTTGGAAGAGGGACTGTTCTTGACGCAGTTCGCCGAACAGGTGCACATCATTCAGCGCGGCAGTGATCTCACTGGCTCTGCCGTGCTGCAGGACAAGGTCAGATCACATCCGCAAATCGAACTATCGCTCAACACATCCGTCAGCTCGTTGGAGGGCGACGGGACGATCTCGACCCTCACCCTTCAATCGAACGGCGAGACAGTTCAGACATCACCGGACGGTGTCTTCGTCTTCATCGGCCTGAGGCCAAACACCGATTTCCTGCGCGGCGTCGTCGATCTGGACGAACGTGGCTTCATCCAGACCGATCAACGATTCCAGACCAACGTCGAATCCATGTACGCCGCAGGCGACGCGCGTGCCGGTTCAACCAAGCAACTCGGGGCCGCCGCCGGAGAAGGCATCACGGCACTAATGATGGCCCGCGAATACCTGAGGTCGTACCAGCACATCCGCACCCCATCGACCGACAAATAGGCCTTATCGTCGGCTCCCGACTGGCGGCACATCGACCAGCGTCCCGTCTGAGACAAAACCAGCAATCTCGGCGTCGCTGAAGCCCAGTTCCGCACAGATCTGCCGGTTATCGCCACCCAACCGCGGAGCCGGACGCATCTCGGCAGGTCCCCAGTCGCTGAAATGGATCGGCGATCCGCCGTACTCGTAGGTGCCGACCCCGGGCTGGTCCCACGCGACGATAAAGCCCCGCTCGCGCAGATGCTCCGATTCGACCAGGTCGCCGTTGGTCATGACTGGCAGCGCCGTCACGCCGGCATCCTGCAGGCGTTTGGCCAGAGCGAAACGATCCTGTGGCCGAGCCCACTCGGCAATCAAGCCGTCAAGTTCGTCGTGGAGGGCGAAGCGGTCGGATTTGTCATCGAATCGCGTGTCCTTGAGACGCTCGTCCCCGACCACTCCTTGGAATCGCTGCCATGCTTCGTCGTCCTCGATCGTGACGGCAATCCACATATCCATCGATTCGCGGGCATCGGGACTCTCGTCCCGGCAGCGATAGACGCTCTGCAACGAACCGTCCCTCGATCGGTTTCCGCGCGTCGACGGCTGCCCCTGCACTGAAGTCTCGAGCACGAGATCGCCGGACACCGCGGTGTAGGTCTGTAGCTGCGACAGGTCGACGAAGCAGCCCTGGCCGGTTTCATCCCGCTCCCAGAGCGCCGCCAGCACCGCGAATGCTCCGTGCAGGCCGCCGATCGGGTCCGGGAACGCGTGGCCCATCTTCATCGGCCCGCCCTCCCGATAGCCGGTGACCGATGTCGCGCCCGAGTGCGCCTCCAGCACCGGCCCGTACGAGACGCGCTGCCGGAATGGCCCCGTGTGTCCGTAACCCGTACAGGAAACCGAGATGATCTGCGGATTCCACTGACGAACGGTCTCGTAGTCGATGCCCAGACTCTTCGAACCGCGCGGACTGAAGTTGTCCACGATCACGTCGGACTCTTCAACCAGTCGGTGCCAGATGCGCTTGCCGGAATCCGACTTGAGGTCGGCGCAGAGACTGCGCTTGTTGCGGTTGTGCTTGTTGTAGATCCCCGACCTGTTCCACGGCTCGGCCCCGGGCTGTCCTTCCGGATACACGGACGCGCGCAGGGTCGGCTCGACTTGCTCGCCCCGACGCCAGTCATCGAGCGCAGCCCTCAGAGCCGGATCGTCCGGCACATAACCTCCGCGTGCGTTGTCCTGCTCCACCTTGATCACGTCCGCGCCCAGATCCCCCATCGTCCGACCGACCAGCGGCCCGGCCCAGGCATAGCCGAACTCCACCACGCGAACACCCGACAACATGCCCTCAACCATGTACCGTTCCGTTCAGTCCGATCACGCCGGCATCCGACAGCGACTCCACTTCCGCATCGCTGAAGCTCGCTTCGGAGAGCACCGCGCGCGTGTCGGCGCCCAGTTCCGGCGCAGCGCGGAACTCATCCGGCGAGGATGGCAGGACGAACGGCAGCCCGGGCAACTTCGCACCCGCGGCCACGTGTTCCGGATACGCCCAGAACGCGCGGGCCTCGAGCTGTTCATCTTCCTGAACCTCATCCATCGAGAGAACGGCGCTCGCGGGAACGTGATAATCCTGCAGCAGTGCGACCACCTCGCGTCGTGTCCTCGACATCAGGAACGGCGCAAACCGTCCATCGATCTCCTCGGCCGCGTCGAATCGCAGCCCCGACGTCGCATAGCGTGGGTCGTCGGCCATATCCGGTAGTTCCAGGGCGATGCAAAGGTTGGTCCACTGGGCCGTTGTCGGCGCGCCGATGCAGACCCAGCCGTCGCTCACCTGCATCAACGAAACCGGGTGATGCGCCTCGGCGTGGCGATTGTTGGCGCGGTGCTTGATCCGTCCCTGGTGCGACCACATCACCAGACTCCACTGGTGCGACGACGCCATCGACTCCATCGTCCCCACATCCACCAGTTGGCCGTGTCCGGTCGCGCGCCGAGCATGCAGTGCGGCCATCGTTCCCACCGCTGCAGTGACGCCGGCCACGTACGACGTCCACGGACCCGCACCCTGAAGCGGCTCCCGAAGAGGATCCCCGGTGATGTACAGGTATCCGCCCGACGCCCAGTCCGTCAGGTCGGATGATCGCCAGCCGGCCCACGGTCCAGTCAGCCCGTACGAGGTCGCAGAGACGTGAATCAGGGCGGGACGCTCCAAGCGAACCGCACCGTCGAACGCAAGCGCCTCTGGAGCAGCCATCGAGGTGATCACGACGTCGGCTTGATCGAGCAGACGGCCGAGAGCGTCGAATCCGCGTTCCGAGTTCCAGTCCAGCGCAACACCGCGCTTCCAGGCCGAGAGGTACTCGAACGCCGCGCTGCGGGTCGGATCAATCGCCGTCAATAGCGGAGGCTTCGACCGCAGCCTCGATCCGGCCGTTGGTTCAACCAGGCTGACCTGTGCGCCGGCAGTGGCGATCAGACGTGCGCAATATGCGCCCGACACCTGATCGCTCAGGTCGAGCACGCGCAGGCCCGACATCCCTTCCATGCCCGCCATGCGGCTAGACCTTCGCCACCGGGACGACGCCCTCGTAGATGCCGGGAATCCACTCGCCCTGGGAATCCAGCGCCTGGTCAATCATCACCGGTGCCAACTCCTTCGCCTCGCGGTAGAGTTCGTTGACGTCGTGGAACGAGCCGAACGACTCAGCCCGCAGACCGGGCCGCCAGATCACCGTTGGCACAATCGAACCAAACTGATCGATCTCGGCCTTCGTCCGTTCCTGCACGGCAATCTCCATCGAGCGCGCTAACAGGTCGACAAGCCCCCGCGGCTGATACGGGGAAGGATGCACGCCAAGGTCAACCGCGATTGTATGTGTCGCCCCCTGAAGAATCGCCGTCTCGAGGTCGAGCCCCGATGAGAGACCGCCGTCGACGCACCAATCACCGTCGAAGCGAACCGGCGGGAACAATCCCGGCAGCGCGATCGAAGCCATCACTCCCGACAACAACTGCCCCCGCGACAAGATCCGCTTGTGACCGTTCGACAGGCTGGTCGTGACGAGATACAGCGGAATCTCGGCCGCCGCAATCTCGTCGATCGTCACGTGTGGTGCGAATAGCTCTCGGAGGAAGCGATTGGAGTAAACCGACGTGCCTTTGGTCAGCAGATTTCTCGTGATTCGCAGGATGTTGCGGTGCCAGAGCCGAGTGTTGCGCAGCTCGATCCAGAGGTCCGCGAGTCCCTCGATGTTGTTGGGATGAAATGCCAGAAACGCGCCGTTCACCGCTCCGACCGAGGACCCGACGATCAGATCAGGATTGATATCGCGGCGAATCAATTCCTCCAGGAACGGTACCTGGACGATGCCCGAAGCCCCACCGCCGCTCAGCACCAGCGCCAGTCGCCGCTCCTCCAACCCCCTGAGACTCGCCATCCCGCACGCTCGAGCTATGCCTGCGGCCTTCGATCCGGCACGATCTCGGTCAGAATCCCGCCTGCGGTCTTCGGGTGGAAGAACGACGCGGTGATCTCCTCGATTGGCCCGCCGAAGTCGATGTAGCTGAGCCCGCGCTCCATGAACAGCTTCGTGTCGCCGACGACGTCCGTCGACCCGTAGCCCAGGTGATGCAGCCCGGGTCCGCGACGCTCCAGAAATCGTCCGATCCCACTGACGCTGTCCTCGGGCAGCAGGATTTCGATCCGTGTCTCGCCGAGATTGACCTTGACGAAGAAGATCTTCGTCCGTTCCGGTGCGAAGTAGCCGCCCTCGGGGTACGGGGTCCGCTCTGTGTCGCGCTGCAGCCCCAATTGGTCGACCAATACCGACGTCGCTTCCTCAAGGGAGTTCGCCACGATCCCCACGTGATCGAGATACGTAATCATGCCCGCCCCTCTCCGCTGGTCATCGCGTCGTCCGACGATGGCGCCAAGATAATCGACTCTCGAGAGCCTGCTGACACTATGCCAGACGCCTACTGCAGACGCCGCAGCGTCGGCGAGAAGCTGCCGAACAGCGTGAGCACTGCCAACAGCGCGGCCGCCACGACAAACACGGCGAGCCGCACACCAACCAGCTCCGCCGCGATGCCCAGCACGAACACGCCGCCCTGCATCAACGCAAACTGCATCATCAGCACCGACATCGCACGCCCCCGATAGGCCGGCTCGGCCTGTTCCTGGATCAGCGCGGAGGCCATTGCCATCCGCCCCGACTGCCCGATGCCCATCAAGATCATGATCGGCAGACTCAACCAGATCCACGGCGAAATCGCCACTCCGAGCGTCGCCCCACCGACAAAGACGCCCATCAGGATCAAGAGTTTGCCCCGACCGCTGCGCCTGAGAGAGGCGATGATCAGCGCTGCCAGGAACGCTCCGATCGCAGAGAACGTCATGAACAATGCGGCCAATGCCGGCCCTGCGTCGAACGCATCTTGCACGAATCCCGGTAGCAGCCCCTGGAACGGCATTCCAAGCACCGAGACGACGAATGAGAGCAGCAAAATCATCCGCAGCACCCGGTGCCGCGCGATGTAGCGGAAGCCGTCAACAATGTCGCCCATCGCCTCCCGCAGTCCGCCGCCGCCGCGTCCTGCCTGCGCTGCCACCTTCGGTATCGGCAGCATCGTCACAATCGCCAGCGCGTAGCAGCCTGCCATCACGTAGAACGTGACGCCGGCCCCAGCCGTCGCCAGCAACGCTCCTCCGACCAACGGGGCGGCGAACTGCATGATGTTCATCGCCGCCGTGTTCAGCGCCACGCCATTCATGATCCGTTCCTTGGAGACAATCTCCGAGACCATCGCCTGCCGCGCCGGGACCATCAATGCGACGAGGATGCCCTGCGAGACCGCCGAAATCAGCAAGTGCCAGAACTCGAGGATGCCCAGGATCGCCAGCGTGCCGATAATGAAGGCATTGAGGAATCCGACGACCTGGAAGATCTGCGTCACCGACTTCTTGGGAAAGCGGTCGGCCAGCACGCCCCCGTATGGACCCAGCGCAAACTGCACCGCGCCGCTAACGAGCGCCACCAGCCCCATCGCCGCGTAGGACTCGGTCAGCTCATAGACGAGAAACGAACGGACAAACATCTGTCCGATCGCCGAATACATCTGTCCCAGGGTCGAGACGAAGAACCAGCGAAAAGCCGACTCGCGAAATGACTCAAACGTCCGTACTCGCCGACCGAAGACCCGCATCGGCGGTTCCGCTGCATGCAGCGCTCCGTCCCGCGCTCGATGCGGGGACTCAGGGAGCGGTCGGTGGTATGAGTGCTGTCCCGCCCGTCTGAAGACGACAGGCGAGGATGGCGGCCTAGCCGCCATAGTGCCAGCCCGTATAGAGCGAGGTCAGCGGCCCCTCGTCGATCGGCAGTGCGTCGCCATCGAACACCCGGCACAACGCGAGCACATGCTCGCCGACCGGGATGAACTGCTGCGCTTCCGCAGCGATCCAGGCCAACGAGTCTTCAAGTACTGGCGCGCCGTCTCCGACCTCGGGATGCTCAAGCTGTACGTAGCCGACCCCGCGCATCTTGTCCGGAGCCGCGAACTCCGCCGAGCGCCCTTCGATCTTCGATGGATCGGTCGGCTGCAGGAATCGCGCCGCCAGGTCCATGCCCGATTCGGGCAGCAGACTGACGGTCAGCTGGCGTGTTTCGCGCACGTTGCGCAGCGACGCCGCATCGCGCTCAAACGACACACAGATGATCCTTGGACGGAACGAAACCTGCATCACCCAGTCGGCGACCATCGCGTTCGCCTTGCCTTCGGGCGTCACGGTCCCGACGACGTAGATGCCATAAGGCAAGTGCTGCAGGGCCGACCGAATCCGCGCGTCCTGGCGGCGCTCGCGCGTGGTCAACGCCCGATCGTTGCGCGGCGCTTCGTCGATGCCCACATCGATCGTCGGCGTATCGGACCCAAGCAACAGATCGACGGCCGCGTTCAGCTCCAGCATCCGCACGCCGGCCGCGTCATCATCCGGATTGGCATCCGGATGATAGATCCGCGCCAACCGCCGATACCGATCGCGGATCGTGTCGCGGTCGGCCGTCAGCCCCACGCCCAGGAGCGCCGCCGCATCCGCCGCAGTACTGGGAATCGGCATGGCGTCTCCTACCCTCTGCCCTTCAGGTGACGCTCGAAGTAGCGAGCGACCCGGCGCTCCTGGTACTCGAGCCCCGCTTGATCTCGAGGCATGTGACGCTCCTCCGGGAACATCAGCAGATCGTAGTCACGATCGGCGGCAGTCAGCGCCGTGATCAATCTTGCCGTATGCCGAAAGTGAACGTTCTCATCAACGCCGCCGTGAATGAGCAGCAGTTGACCCTCCAGCTTCTCGGCGTGGGTCAGCAACGAGCCTTCCCGGTAACCCTCGGCGTTGTTCTGCGGCGTGCCCATGTACCGCTCCGTGTAGCCGGTGTCGTACCCGTCCCAGTCCGAGACCGGAGCGCCCGACACGCCGACCTTGAACATGTCCGGCCGTCGCAGCATCGACATGACGGTCATGTAGCCCCCGTACGACCACCCGTAGACGCCGACCCGGCCGACATCCGCCAGACCCTCGGAGACCAGTTGCTCCACCGCCGCCGCCTGGTCGTCCACCTCGATCGTCCCCATCTGCCGATGCAAGTGCGCCTCAAACTCGAGGCCGCGTCCCGCCATCCCCCGATTGTCCAGCTTGAGCACGAGAAAGCCCTGCTGGGCGAGATACTGGGCTCGCAGGTCGACCGTCAGTCCCCAGGCATCCAGCACCGTCTGCGCGTGAGGTCCGCCGTAGACCGCCACGAGCAGCGGATGCGGGCCTTCATGGGTTGGTCGGTACAGCGCTCCGTACAGTGTCGTGCCGTCCGCCGCCGTGAAGGTTCGCAACTCCGGTAGGTCGAGGCCGAGACCCGGCGCCGACGCTTCAGATTGGTACAGGGTCCGGCGCTCTGAGCCATCGGTCGCCACCAGTGCAATGGACGGTGGCGAGCCCAGCGACGAACTGAGCATCGCCAGCCATTTGCCGTCTTTCGACAGCGATGCGCCATGCAGGCCACCGGGCTCGGAGAGCGTTTCGATCTCGCCGCCCTCGAGCGACACCCGCTCAACCTGCCGCTCGAGCGCCGACCCGCGAGTGCTCGTGAAGTACCCCCAGCCAGCGTCCTCGTCCACGCCGATGACGCCGTCGATCATCCAATCCCCATCGGTCAGGGGACGGATCAGTATGCCGTCGGCACCATGCAGCGCGAGATGGCGGAAGCCGGATGCCTCCGACGACCAGAGGAACGTTCCGTCCTTCAGCGCCCGCGCATCATCGGCCACGTTGATCCACGGCTCCTGCACTTCATCGATCAGTGTCCTGCTGGTGTCGTCGTCGAACGCCAGCAAGCGCAGACGCTTCTGCTCTCGATCAACCCACTGCGCCACCAGTCGATGCCCGCCGTCGCCGGTGGGCCACCAGGCGACGCGAACGAGATATCCGTCCGCTTCGGGCAGGGGCAATTCCCGATCCTCGCCGCTCTCCACGTCGATCAGCCTCAGCGATACCCGCGGATTCTCGTCCCCCGAAAACGGGTAGCGGTGCGTCTCGACGTCGACGCCGTCGCCGCCCTGGTGCACAATCGGATACGGGGCAATGTGCCGCTCGTCTGCCTCCAGGTAGCCAATCCGACCGTCCTCGGACCACCAGTGCCCGCGCAACAGACCGAACTCTTCCTGCGCGATGTAGTCCGCCAGCCCGTGGCTCAGGCCATCCTCCGCGCCCGAGGTCAACTGACGCACTTCCGACGATCCATCGACCGCCATCACATACAGCTCCCCCCCGCGCACGAACGACACCTGCGTTCCGTCGGGACTGAGGGTGGGCGTCAAGGCGCCCTCGCTGCCCGCCAGTTCTCGCAACGGTTCGCCGTCAACCGAAACGCGGATGACCGGCCCAGGGATCATCAGTACTGGCGCCTCAGAATCCGACGCCCAGGCGTAAGCCGACACCCCGAGCTCACGCGTCCGCGTGCGCTCGCGCAACAGCTCTTCCTCGCGCGACATCGGCGCATCGGCGCCGGGCCCGGCCAGGACCGATCGCTCACCCGTCTCCACGTCAATCCGCCAGAGCGAACGCACGAGCCCTCCGTCGTCGGCGTGCAGCCAGGTCACTGCCGAGCTGTCCGGTGTGAAACCCACCATGCCCGGCGCGTCCATGCCCGGGCGCGGATAGCTGGCGACATCTGAGATCGTCAGCCCTTCAGCCATTGGCAGCGCCCAACCCGTCGCGTCGGATCGCTTCGATCTCGTCGGCCGATTTCGGCAGCGCCTGGCTCATCACCTCGCAGCCGTCGTCCGTGATCACAACATCGTCCTCAATCCGAATGCCGCCGAAGTCCAATAGCGTGTCCACGACACCCCAGTTAATCATCTCGGCGTACCGTTCGCGACGCGCAGAGTCGGTCAGCAGCGCCGGCACGAAGTAGATGCCCGGCTCGATCGTGACAACGTAGCCCGGCGCCAGCGGCAGGTCGGTCCGCAGATATGCCAGCCCGAACCGATCCTCAGGCACGCGGCCTTCGAGATATCCGGCGCAGTCATGTGTCGACAAGCCCAACATGTGTCCAAGCCCGTGAGGGAAGAACAGGGCGTGCGCATCGGCTTCGACCAGCTCATCAACCGATCCGCGCAGGATGCCGGCATCAACGAGTCCCTGCGCGATCGTCGCCGAGGCCCGCATGTGCAGCGACTTGTACTCCACCCCGGGACCTGCGCCCGCGATCGCCTCCTGCTGCGCCGCGAGCACCACGTCGTAAAGCTCCCGCTGGATCCCTGTGAACGCTGCCGAAACCGGGAACGTCCGCGTCACGTCCGAGGCGTAGCCTTCGATCTCCGCACCTGCGTCGATCAGCACCAGTTCCCCGTCCGCCATCACCCGATCGCCCGGCGTCCCGTGCAGGATCGCCGAGTTCGGACCCGAGCCGACGATCGATCCATAGGCCGTCCGCGCGCCACCTCGGCGGAAGAACTCCGCCTCCATCTCAATCTGCAACGCACGCTCCGTCAGGCCGTGCCGCGCCAGCCGCTGCGCGGCAAGATGTCCGTAGACAGCGGCATCGACCGCCCGTGTCATCCGATCAAGTTCGACTGCGTCCTTGGCCCGCCGCAGCTCTGCCAGCGCCGTGCCCAGACGATCCGTGGCGTCCTCGTCTACAACCGCCTCGAGCGATGACCACGACTCCACCCCGTACTCTGTCGCCCGTAGCTCGACGTCCCGCGAGCCCAGCAGCGCCATCCCCCGTCCGCGCCGCGACTCCAGCCAACCCGCCAGCTCGGAGCGATCGACCGCGCGCGACACCCCGGTCTCCGTCGCCAGTTCGTCCGCTGACGGCGGAGCCGACATCCAGACCAGATCTTCCACCGACAACGACGGCGCGAACAGCGTCCAACCACCGCCCGGCTCCCACGTGAGCGCCGCCCCCGGTTCCGCCACCCCGGTCAGGTACTGGAATTCGGGATGCGCGTGAAACTCGTGAAACTGGTCGGTGCCGTCGATCGGAATCGGCAAACTGGCCGGAATCAACACGGGACCATCGAATTCGGCGCTCGTCCACGCGGCCTCGACACGCCGGCGTCGCTCCCGCAGGGCTTCCACGTTGCTCATCATGGCGCTCCTAGTTCAATCAAGATCGCGTCTTCGTCGACCGACGAACCGGCTGCTGTGTGAATCGCCGAGATCACCCCGGCATTGGGGGCGGTCAACAGATGCTCAATCTTCATCGCCTCCATAATCGCGAGTGTCTGGCCCGCCGCAACCTCGTCGCCCACCACGACGAGAACCTCAATCATCGTCCCGGGCATTGGCGCGCGAACCACATTCGCGCCCGCCGCGCGGCTCCGTCCCGCGCCGATCCGAGTCCGACGTTCCCGCAGAAACACCCATCGTCGCACGCCGTTGCTGACCACGACGCCGTGTCCCGATACGTCCGCCGACCACCCGCGTCCCGTCGGAGCCGTCATCGCCTCGCCGCCGTCAACCGACGCCGACCAGCCCTCCGTCGAGCGGCGCAGCCGAACCTCGTGCGCTTGTCCGTGAAACAGATACTTGCGGACCAACTCGCCCGACGAACGCCAGGCGCCATCCGACATCTCCGCGAACGCCGCCGCGCTCAGCGCTTCAGCCGGCGCGGAACTCCGCGCGAGCTCGACCCGATCGAGCCAGCCGATGTCCACCGCCCCGGCGCCGAAATCGTCCGATGCCAGCACGGCGGAGAGCTGCGCCAGATTCGTCATAACTCCGTCGATCACCCACGCATCCAGCGCCTCCGACGCGCGCGCCAGCGCCGACGCCCGGTCCGCAGCGTGGACGATGGTCTTGGCCAACATCGGGTCGTAATGCGCTGTCACGACATCGCCCGAGACCGGGCCAACATCGTGCCGCGCCCGATCGTCGAGCGGCTCAAACCATCGCAGGCGTCCGGTTGACGGCACGTAACCGCGCGATGGATCCTCCGCGTATATCCGAGTCTCGATTGCGTGTCCTGCGAACGAGACATCGTCCTGCGAGAGCGCGAGCGGTTCTCCTCCTGCGACGCGCAGTTGCAGTTCGACCAGGTCGAGTCCGGTCAGCATCTCTGTGACCGGGTGCTCCACCTGGATACGCGCGTTCACTTCCAGGAACATGAACTCGCCGTCGGGCATCAGCATGAACTCAACCGTGCCCGCTCCGACATATTCGGCCGCGCGGCAGACCTGCAGCGCCGCCTCGCCCAGCCGCGCTCTCAGTGCCTCGTCGACCGCCGGCGATGGCGCCTCTTCGATGACCTTCTGCCGTCGACGCTGGACCGAGCAATCGCGTTCACCCAGATGCACGCCCTGGCCGTGGGCGTCGAAGATCACCTGGACCTCGACGTGCCGACCCTCCGACAGCGCCCGTTCAACCAGCAGCCGTCCGTCGCCGAAGGCCGCCCGCGCCTCCCGTCGAGCGCCGGCCACTGCCGCCTCGATACCGTCGGGGGCATCCTCTTCGCTGCGAATCAACCGCATACCGCGGCCGCCGCCGCCCGCCGCAGCCTTGATCATGACAGGCAGCCCCATTGAGACGATCTCGGCCGCCAGCGCGGCGTCGCCTTCGTCCTCCTCGACCCCCTCTGCGACCCGTACACCCGCCTCAACCGCAAGACGACGCGCCGACACCTTGTCGCCCAACGCATCGATCACCGCCGCCGGCGGGCCGATCCAGGTCAAACCCGCGTCGACGACAGCCTGCGCGAAGTCGGCTCGCTCGGAGAGGAAGCCGTATCCGGGATGGACTGCGTCTGCCCCTGATGACCTGGCCGCATCGACAATCGACGCGATGTTCAGGTAGCTCTCGCTGGCCGGCGATCGACCGATTCGTACGGCGTCGTCCGCGGCCGAAACGTGAGGAGCCGTCCGATCGGCATCGGAGTAGACGGCGACCGTTCGCACGCCCAGTTTGCGGCACGTGTCAATGATGCGAGACGCGATCTCGCCGCGATTGGCAATCAGGACACTCGCGGGCAACCCCGCAGCCTGGGTCATGTCCTGAGTCTATCCCTGAGCCCGATTCCGACAGATACTCTGGGACCATGACCACTCCGATCGACGAGTTGCACGTCTACGCCGAGCAAAACTTTGGCCGTCATCTCCTGGCCAACAGCTATCCCGGCCGAGGCATTGTCGTCGGGCGGCTCGAGTCCGACACGGATGAGGACCTCTGGGTACAGCTCTATTGGATCATGGGGCGCAGCCAGAACAGCCGAAATCGCCGCTTCGTCGCCGGTGGCGCCAATGACGAGGAACTGCGAACGGAGGCGCGCGATCCGGCGTTGGTCAGCGATCCGACCAACATCATCTATGACGCGATGCTGGAATCGCCGGACCTCTACTACGTCTCAAACGGAGACCATACCCGTACGATCAAAGACACAATCGAACGCTCAGCCCGCCTCGAGGACGCGCTCGCCGTCCGCGAGCGAGAGGACGACCCGCCTAACTACACACCACGCATCGCGGCGATACTCGATCTCCGCGGACACGGCGAACTCAGCTTCGCCATCCTCCGCGCCAACGCCGCCAACCACGACGACACCGACCGCATCGTCTGGCGCTTTCCGTTCCCGCCAAGAGGTCTCGGATACGGAATCACCACGTACCGCCACGACGGCAATCCCTTGCCCCCCTTCGCCGGCGACCCGCTCTGGCTACCCCTGGTTGGCGACCCCGAGCAGGTCGCTGATACCTACTGGGACGCCCTCGATGAAGAAAACAAGATCGCGCTCGCGGTCAAAGTCATCAGCGAAGGAAGCTCTACCATCCTCCTCCGCCAGCCAGACTGAGCTCTGCTCGAGCTGAGGCTCTCAATCGTCCGACGAACTCAACCCGCTCCGCGCAATCAAGACCGGCGCCGTCGGGGAATCCGACGTGATCTCTAGCGCGTACAACTCCGCGATCTGTTCGTCGTCGTATCCCAACTCCGACAGCACTTCCTGGTTGTGCTCGGCGAACCTCGGCGCCGCGCGGCGAATCGAGGGCTTGGTCCGGCTCAAGCGCCAGGGCCAGCTTGGATAGGGGTACACGCCGACGACCGAGTGCTCGACCCACCGGTAGAACCCGCTCGCATAGATGTGCGGATCGTGAAGCACTTGCCAGTTGGCCAGGACCGGCGCCGCCGAGATGCCGGCGCGCTGCAGCTCCCACGCGCCTTCGTATTGCTCCCGCTCACTCGTCCAGGCTTCAATCGCCACGTCAAGCTCGTCTTGTCGCGAGCGCCGCCCGGCCAACGTCGACAGCTCGCTGTCGGCCAACAGGTCGTCGCGTCCGATCGCCTGACACAGCGTCACCCATTCCGCGTCGCTTTGAACCGAGACGACAATCCAGCAGTCCTCACCGGCCGCGCGATACGCGCCCTGCGGCGCGAACCGCCGGTCGCGGTTGCCGTCCGGACGACGAATCTCCCGCGTCGTCTGATACTCCATCAACGCTTCGAAGAAGTAGGCCGCGCCGGCCTCATTCAAAGCAACGTCGATGTACTGTCCCTCGCCGGCATTGTCGCGATGCTCAAGCGCCGCCAGGATTGCAACAGTCGCGTGGTTGCCCGATACCGGATCCGCATAGAACAGCGGCGTCCGACGCACCTGCTCCGCGTCATAGCCCGTCACCGAAGCCAGGCCCGAGGACGCCTCGATGTTCGACCCGTACGCCGACCAGTCGCGCCACGGACCGGTCGCGCCGAACCCCGACATCGAAACGTAGATCAGCCCCGGATTCCCCTGTCGCACCGTCTGATAGTCCAGGCCGAGGTTGGGCATGACACGAGCCGAGTTGTTTTCTACGAACACATCGGCTTCGCGCATCAGCTCAACGAAGATCTGCTTGCCTTCCTCGGTCGACAGATCAACCACCAGGTCTCGCTTGTTGCGATTGAGCAGGTTGAAGTACATCGCCCGGTCGTACGGGTACTTCTGCGGGTCTTGCGTCGGACCCGGCATGAACAGCGCGCGCGTCGCCGGACGCGCCGCCCATTCCAGCTTGATCACATCCGCGCCGAGATCGCCCAGGTGCCGACCGACGATCGGTCCCGCCCAGTTCCCTGTCAGTTCCACAACCTTGAGACCGGCCAGCGGCAGCTCGTTCGTCGCCATCGCCGACGGTGGCCTTGGCGCAGGCGTCGATGCAAACTCCCGAGTCACCGACTCCGTGTGCTCGCCCAGTCTCGGCGCTTCGCCCGGCCGTTCCGCAGGAGTAGCCGACATCACATATGCGGGGCCCGGATACCGCAGGTCATCCCACTCCGGATCGTTGCCGTACTCCCACCAGCCGCGAGTCGCCAACTGAATGTTGTTCGACAATCCACGCGCGTCGAGCACCGGCGTGCAGGCAATCCGCAACTCCTGCGCTTTCGTTGCCACCTCCACCGACCCGTAGTCCCGCGCCCACTCCTCCACATCCCGGTAGAGCTGACCAAGCTGCTTGCGCCAGTCGTCAATGTCGTTGATCTCGACCGACTCCATCCGCTCGGGCTGATCGATCAGCAGGAAGATGTTGGGATTCGGCACCGCCCGCATGAACAGCGCCCAGCCGTCGCGCGTCTTGGTGAAGTCGTGCGGAGCCCGATTCATCGCCGAGCCGCTGGCGATCCAGGACGAGATCAGCCACGCATGCGCCGACAGGTTCGATTCGAGCGCGGACACCTCAATCGTCTGACCGTGGCCCGACCGCCGTCGCTCGCGCACCGCGCTCAACGTCCCGATCGCCGCATGCACGCCCGCGTGCAACTCCGATTGCCCGCCCGGGATCATCAGCGGTGCGCCGTCCGGATCGCCGGTGAAGAACATGTAGCCGCCCATCGCCCACGTCGCGATCTCCGACCCCCGCCACCCGGCATACGGCCCATCCGATCCCCACGGCGACAACTCAATGCGAATCAGCCGTTCGGGCAGCATCCTCGGCAGGCTCGACCGCCAGCGAGAATCGTCGTCGAGGATCAACACATCCGCCGCTCGACACAACCCCTCCAACAATCTCCGCGCCGACGCCTCGTCCGAAGGCGCAGCCGACTCCTTGCCTCCGCTCAGATGCGCCCACGCTCCGCCCCAGGCGCGATCCTTCGCCCCCCAGCCACGAAGCTCGGAGCCCTCCGGCGGCTCGACAAGAATCACCCGAGCGCCAAGATCTGCGAGCAACTTCGAGCAGTACGCACCGCCCAGCCCGGAACTCAGATCAACGACGAGCAGTCCATCCAGTGCTCGAGCGCTCATGTCCGCAGTCCTCTCACACCAGCGGCCAGGGATACGCCCGCCGACCCGCTGGAGGCGCGGGCAGCCGACCCTCTTCCAGTACTCGCTCCGCCCGCCGACGCAGCAGATCGATCTCGCCTTCGCTCAGGAAACCGTCGAGCGTCGCCGCCGTCTGGCCGCCGCCCTCCAGACTCGGAATCAGCGCCTCGACATCCCCGATCAGTTCGGCTGAAATCGGCTCTCCGGCGTAGTCCCATATCACCGTGCGCAACTTCTCGTCCTGGTGAAACGAGAGGCCGTTATCGATGCCCCACAACTGATCGCCGATGCCCTTGAGGATGTGTCCACCCTTGCGATCTGCGTTGTTCGCCATCCAGTCAAACAACGCAAACCGACGCATGTCGTCGGCGTACTGTTCTCTCAGTTCGAAGAACGTGCAGCTGTAGTCGGTCGGAATGTAGGCCTGCAGCGAGCCGATCCCGTACTCCAACCCGTCCTCGCGTTCGACCGTTGGAGGAATCAGGTTCCAGCCCAGCGCCGCCGAGAAGCGATACGCCGCCACCTCGCGCCGGTACAGGTTGGGAGGGAAGTCCCACAGCGGATTCTCGCCCTTGCCCGGCTTGTAGACCGCATACCCCGGCAACGGCGCATCGTCATGCTGCAACTCAAGCAGGAACACGTAGTTCGAGGCGTACGGGATCCGCGCGCCGTCGGTCACGGTCGACGACGAGAGCCATGACGCCACGCGCTCATCCAGCGGATCCCACGACTGCTCCGGAAAGCGCTCCATGCCCGAATCCTACGGCCTCCGGTACCCTCTCCCGGTTCCTTTCTCCCCCCGCCGTCAGGCGGGGGGAGATGTCACGGAGTGACAGAGGGGGGCACCCTACCCAACCACCATCAACTCATCCCCCACTCGAACATCACCGCCCACGATCACGTTCGCCTCGATCCCGAAATCGAGATGCCCGTATTCGGCGTTCAGCACCTTCATCAGGTCCATGTCTCGACCCTCACCCGTCGGCGAGGCGTTCACCGCGTTGCAGCGCTGGATTGGCGCAGTCACCTCAATCTCGACCGCTTCGCCGATCTTGACTCGCTTCCCGACCCACTCGAACTCGCCCCACTCCTCAAGGCCGTCAACCGAGAAGTTGAGCCGGAACCGCCGCATGTCCACATCGACCCCGGCCTTATCCGACAGATCGCTCAGCGAGGCAAGGCCGCCGAGCGAAATCTGCGTCGGCCCGCGGTCCGTAAACCGCGCCTCGCCGTCGCCCAGCAGGCGCAACGGTTCGCGCTCCGGCCGACCGCGCAAGGGATTCTCGGGCAAGCCAAGCACCACATCGGTCATCCAGTCGGACAGCTCCATACGCGAGGCCGGATCGTCCACCTCCGCCGACTTCATCTGCCCCTTAACCGTGATCGAGAGCACCCGATCCGCCGGGTCCCAGCCCGACTCGATCCACGACAGATATGGCGTGTTCAGCATCGTCACCGAATGGCGCTTGGACACCCAGCCAACCGAGCCAGACGGCTCCGCATTGCCGAACGCAAAGATGAACGCCCGGTCGCCTATCACCGACTCCCCCGGCCGAAGCGCCAGCGAATCAACCGAATGAGCCGTCATCCCCTTCACCGGATACGTGTAACAGGCAGCGATTTCCATGACTATCTCCCACTCTGGGCGATGGCGAACTCCCGACAAGCCCGAGCTCGCTTCGCCTCGTCCAGCGACTCCCGCAGCGGACGCGACAGCACCACCAGCTCGTCCCCGAGCTCCTCAAGCAGCGCTTCCGACCGCTCGATCACATGATCCGATGGCTCCATCTGAGCGGGATACATCGCGCCGAAGAACCGCGACGCGTACTCCTTGTCCCGCCTGTCAAACACCGACCGCACCTCGTCGAAGAACCGGTCCGTGTACCCCTCTAGCAACTCCGCCTGCGGCTTCCACCAGAACCCGTGCATCGACGCGGTCAGCATCTGCAGCGACGCCTCCGTGTCTTCCTGATACCGCGTCCACGCTTCGGCCTTCACCGCGGCGTCGGCCCGCGACGTGCGAATCTGCTCCGCCGCTCGCCGTCCTCGATCGGAACCGTCACGCTCCAACTCGGCATCGAGCCGTTCGTACCCGCCCTCGACGCCATACGCCGTCGCCTTCGTCACCAACGACCAGCGCATGTCCTGATCCAGCTCGAAACCCTCGATCCCCGTCCCCTCATCCACCAGCGCCAGAGCCTCGCCGATGTGCTCCACGTTCTGGGTCGCCCCGAGCATCACCCGAGACCACATGATTCGGAAATCCTGCTCAGTCGCCGAGAACAATTGCTCGCGAGCGAACTGGTAGAGGCCGGCGGCACTCTCCAACCGCATCTCGTCTGGCAGGTAAGCGCTCACCGCCTGCAGCGCGTTGTACGCCACCGTCTGCGCGATCTCCAGCGTCCCCTCCGAAGCCAGCTTGTCCGTCGCCAGCGCTGCATAGTCGGACGCCGAGAACTGCTGGTCACGGACCATGTCCCACAGCGTGTGCCACAGCAGCAGCCGCTGGAACCCGTCCGGGAACCGATCCAGCTCGTCCTGCACGAACGCCAGCGTCCGTTCGTCCAGCGCGATCTTGGCAAACGCGTGATCGTCATGATTCGGGAACACCGCCGCCGGCGCAGCCGCGCCCGACAGCTCCTCGATCACCGTAGACGCCCCGTCGATATCAACCGGCTGCGCATCTCTGAGTTGCGGACCGTCCTCCGAGCGGTCGTACACCGCAATCTCGGTCCGGTGCGGACGCAGCGTCGGATGCTCCGCCGGAGCCGTCTGCTGAATCGTGAACGAGTTGACCGCCCCTTCGGCCACGTCCCACTGAGGCGCGATCGTGTTGACCCCCGCCGACTCCAGCCACAACTCCGACCAGCGTCCCAGCTCTCGCCCCGATCCGCGTTCCAGCGCCGCCAGGAACTCGGACAACGTCGTGTTGCCCCAGGCGTGGGTCTGGAAGTAGTCCCGCATCCCGTCGCGGAATCCGTCCGCCCCAAT
This sequence comes from Dehalococcoidia bacterium, assembly GCA_965208665.1. Taxonomy (GTDB): domain Bacteria; phylum Chloroflexota; class Dehalococcoidia; order Bin125; family Bin125; genus Bin125. The sequence continues at coordinate 552,749 of CBDBPH010000001.1, read as the reverse complement.
GAACGCCACGAGCTGCTTCAGCACCGCCGCGCCCTTGCCGTAGGTAATCCCGTCAAAGTTGAGGAACGTTGCGTCCGTATCAGGCACGTCGCCGGCGATCGGGTGAGTCGTCGGCAGTTGGTCCTGCTCGTACGCCCACGCCTTCATCCGAGCATGGAACGCCGACCAGGCGCTCTCCGACCACCGAGTCGCGTGCTCCATCGCCAGGTACGCCATGTAGGTCGCAAACGACTCGTTCAGCCATAGATCGTTCCACCAGCGCATCGTCACCAGGTCGCCGAACCACATGTGCGCCATCTCATGCAGCACCACTTCAGCCCGATTCAGCCGCTGGATCTCGGTCGGCGGGTCGCGGAAGATCATTCGCTCCGAGAACGTGATGCAACCGACGTTCTCCATCGCGCCCATGTTGAACTCGGGCACAAACACCTGGTCGTACTTGTCGAACGGATAGCGGAAGTCGAAGAACTCAGAGAAGAACGTCAACCCGTTGCGCGTGACCTCGAAGAACTCGTCCGGGTCGAAGTACGGAGCGATCGACTCCCGGCACAGCACGCCCAGCGACGTCTCACCCGCCGCGTCCGACCACGTGTCCTCGTAGCGCTTGTACGGTCCCGCGATGAACGCATAGAGATACGTCGAAATCCGGGGCGTCTCGGTGAACACATGCGTGGTCCGACCCTCCCCCGAGTCCGACGACGACACCACCGGATAGTTCGCGGCCACTTCCCATTCCGACGGCGCCGTCACGGTCAAATCGAGCGACGCCTTAATGTCGGGCTGGTCAAAGCAGGGCAAGAGCCTGTGTGCGTCGTACGGCTCGAAGTGCGTGTACAGGTACTCCTCGCCGTCCTCAGGATCGACAAACTGGTGCAACCCCGCCCCAATGTGGTCGTACTCATTCGTGTACGAGATCTCGACCACGTTCTCCGAGCCCAGATCGGCCCCGTCGAGATACAGACGATTGCGTCCGTGCTTGACCTCAACATCCGACCCGTTGACCGTCAGCGAATCAATCGACAGCGATGTGCAATCCAGAAACGTCCCCGCCGACGGGTCGTCAAGCGTGAACCGAACCCGCACAGAGCCCCCATACGTCGGAGACCCCTTGCTCAGACTCAGAGCAAGCGTGTACCCAACATCCGACACCCGTCCCGCCCGCTCCTGAGCCTCCACCTCGCTCAACACGTTCAGCGTTTCGGTACTTGTCCCATTCGCCATCAATCTCCCCATTTCCGCTCTCCCCCCGCGAAGCGGGGGGAGATGTCACGGAGTGACAGAGGGGGGGCTCCGCCGAACGGGCCGGACCCTCACCCTAACCCTCTCCCAGAGGGAGAGGGGATGCTGGTTCTCTCCTTGGCCGAGGGTACCAGCGACCCTGCCCTACCATGCCGCCGACAACCCAAACTCAACGAGGAAGGCCGAGACCATGACCGACGGCTACACCGAGTCCACCATCGAGGTCGCCGGCCTCCCCATCCAGGTGCTGCGCGGCGGCGAAGGCCCATCAGTCCTCGTCATCCACCACGAAACCGGCAATCCCGGCTGGCTCGAGTTCCACAACGCGCTCTCCGGCAGCCGCGACACGATCCTGCCGACCCTGCCCGGCTGGGACGGCACCGAGCGCGGCGACTGGATGCGCAGCGTGCGCGACATCGCCGCCGTCTGCTCGCTGGTGCTGGATGAACTGGGCGTCGGCGACGTCACGGTCGTTGGTCTTGGATTTGGCGGCTACATCGCCGCCGAGATGGCCACCGCCAACCAGTCACGCCTCAGCGAACTCGTCCTCGTCAACGCCGTTGGACTGCAGCCCGAGGACGGCGAAATCCGCGACCAGTTCCTCGAGGCCCATGCCGACTACGTCAAGTCCTGCTTCGCCGACCCCGCCAACTTCACCGCCCTCTACGGAGAGGAAGTCTCCACCGAGCAACTCGTCGCCTGGGACGCCAACCGAGAAATGACCGCCCGAACCGCCTGGAAACCCTTCCTCTACAGCCAGACCCTCCCCCACCTGCTGAAAAACGTGAACATCCCCACCAAGGTCATCCGAGGAACCCGCGACACCGTCGTCCCCCCCGCCGTCGCCGACCAGTACGTCACCCTCCTCGGAAACGCCGAGTTGATCGAGATCGCGGGCGGCCACAACCTCGAATCCGACGCCCCCGAACCCCTCGCCGAAGCAATCGTCTCCTGAACCAACACCCCGTCAGCTCCCTCTTCGGATGCCCCGCGCTTGACGCGGGGCCCAGACCTCGATCCCCACTAGCAACGCCTCAACACCCCAAAGGAAAGCCTCGTCATACCCGCGCTCGCCGCGGGTATCTCGCCGCGTTCTGCACGACGTTGGCCTCCACTCCCTCCGCTCCCCCCCTCCGATGCCCCGCACTTGATGCGGGGCCCAGACCGCGATCCTCACCGGCCGCACCACAGTCACTACTCCATCTGGTGCCCCTTCTCTCCGGTCCCCTCTCCCTCTGGGAGAGGGCTAGGGTGAGGGCTCCCCGGACACCTCCCCCTCCGACGCCCCGCGCTTGATGAGGGCCCAGACCGCGATCCTCACCGGCCGCACCACAGTCACTACTCCATCTGGTGCCCCTTCCCTCCGGTCCCCTCTCCCTCTGGGAGAGGGCTAGGGTGAGGGTTCCCCGCACACGTCCCCCCCTCCGATGCCCCGCACTTGATGCGGGGCCTAGACCGCGATCCTCACCGGCCGCACCACAGTCACTACTCCATCTGGTGCCCCTTCCCCTCCGGTTCCCTCTCCCTCTGGGAGAGGGCTAGGGCGAGGGCTCCCCGCACACCTCCCCCTCCGATGCCCCCCGCCTGATGCGGGCCCCAGACCGCCGCCCTCGTCGGCAGCGCCATAGTTCCCGTCCCTCTGGTGCCCGTTCCTCTAGTCCCCTCTCCCCGAGGGTGAGGGTGAGGGCCCGCCCGACGCTCTGTACAACTCCCACAGTCACCCTTGACTCCCTTCCTCCACCGATGCACAATCAGAACATACGTACATATCACCCCAGGAGACCGGACCATGTCCACCGCCGCAACCACCGACCGTCCCTCCCCCCGCCGCTGCCGACGCCTCCTCGAAGCCCACCATCTCGACTGCCAGGGACTCTCGCCCGAGCAGATCGCCGAACGGCTCGGCTGCGCGCGCTCCACCGTCTATGCTTACTTCCGCGACTTCCAAAACCACCGCCCCCACATCCTCCGCTCCGTCGCCGCCGACCGCCTCGCCGACCAGGTCCAACGTCTCACCCAGCCCACAACCGACGCCGACCAGCACCGCCAGACCGTCGCCGCCACCCGCGAACTGCGCCTCCTCCTCAGCGCGATGCCCAAACTCGAGGCGCATGAACCACCGCAGCCCGAGCCGCCCGACAGCCCCTACGCCATCCTCAACGACCCCGACGCCCTGCTCCACGAGTGGGAGACCCGCGTCGATCCCGACGGACACCACCGTCACATCCGCGGACCGGCACAGGGCGAGTGCTCGCTGGCCTGCCCCGGCTGCCTGGGCCGCCTGGATCACGACCCGGACGAGCCGGGAACCACAGAAACTGAGCCGGAACAATCCTCCCAAAACCCGGACGATTCCGCACCCATCGAGACAAATCTGGACAAATCTGGACACCACAACGGCCGATCTCCCGTCCCCGGCAGGAAATCCCCCAAAACCCCCAAGAAATCGCGTCCACGTAAGCCCGTCGGGCCCGAGTACCCCTACTCCTGGGACAATCCCCTCGGCTACCTCCCCCGTGAGCCAGAGGAAATCCCCTTGGTCCGCCAGATCTTCGGCCAACACCCCAGTGGAGACGACTCGGCCCTCCCATTTTTCCGCTAGTGCACCCCCGCGCCCGCTAGACTGCCCTCCGAAACCTCGACGCTGGAGAAGGGCCTGCCATGCACCTGATGTACTTCACCGAACAGCCGATGTCGGCCTACGACGAACACGCCGCCGAGGAGGGCGTCACCGCGCTGCTCTTCTCCAACTCCAACTTCGACCCCGTCGCCGGCTCGGAGCTCTACAACCACCGCCTGACCGAGTACAAGCTGGCCGAGGACGTCGGCGTCGACGGGATCATGCTCAACGAGCACCACAACGCGCCCTTCTGCATGCAGGCCAAGTGCAACATCTGGGCTTCGGTCCTGGCCGGCGCCACCGAGCGCGTCAAGATCGTCCTGCTCGGCAACCCGCTGCCGCTGGCCGACAACCCCATCCGCCTCGCCGAAGAACTGGCCATGATCGACATGATCTCCGGCGGGCGCCTGGTCTCCGGCTTCGTCCGCGGTGGCGGCACCGAACAGCTCGCCACCGGCGTAAACCCGGCCTACAACCGCGAACGCTTCGAGGAGGCTCACGATCTAATCGTCGAGGCCTGGACCCGTCCCGGACCCTTCCGCTGGGAAGGCCGCCACTACCAGCACCGCGTGGTCAACCCATGGGCCCTGCCGATGCAACAGCCCCATCCGCGCATCTGGATCCCCGGCGTGCTCTCCCGCGAGACGGTGATTTGGGCGGCTAAGCACCGCTACCCATACATCGCCCTCAACACGACGATCGAAGCCACCAAGCGAATCTGGCAGACCTACGACGACGCGGCCCACGAGGTCGGCTACGACCCTGGCCCCGAAAACCGCGGCTACCTCCTCCGCGTCCACGTCGCCGACACGACCGAAAAGGCGATGCAGAACGCCTCGCAGTTCATGTGGATGCAGGGCGAGTTCACCGGACTCGCGCACCCGGTCTGGTCGAACCCCGCCGGCTACGCCTCGCCCCGCAACCGCGAGGCCCTGGTCGAGGTCATGAACGGTCGCCGACCGCCGCCGCGCGCGCAGTCCTTCGACAACCAGATCGAGAACATGCAGATCATCGCCGGTACACCAGACGAGTGCATCCGCAAGCTACGAACCATCCTCGAGGAAACCCGGCCCGGCATCCTCGCCCTCTGGGGCAACGACGGCCGCGTCACCCACGAGGACTCGATGCGCTGCATCGAACTGCTCGGCACCGAAGTCATGCCCGCCCTCCGAGACATCGGAGCCGAGCTCGATCTCGACGGCCCCTTCGACTCCGAACCACCCGTCAGCATCAGCTACGACGAAGCCGCCAAAGCCCGCGTCGCATCGGCCGCCGCGGCGGCATCGGGCGACTAGAAAGATCCCCTCTCCCCGAGGGAGAGGGCTAGGGTGAGGGCCCTACGTCTCGAAGAGCGGCCAACCCTCACCCCAGCTTTCTCCCAAATGGAGAGGGAGTAAACCTCCGGCTCAACCTGACGCCTGACGTCACACGTGTTTAGGACACCTAGAAATGGCCACCCTCGACATCCTCCTCCCCGGCTACTCGTTCGGCACCGACTCCGGTACGCCCGCCTTCTGCGCCGTGATCCTGGTCGAGTCCGACGGACGCCGCATCCTCGTTGACACCGCCCACGTCGGTCGCCGCGTACAGCTCCAGGAACAGCTCGAGGCTCGCGGCCTCGGCGTCTCCGACATCGACCTCGTCTTCATGACCCACGCCCATTGGGACCACGTCCAGAACTTCGACGCTTTCCCCGACGTGCCCATGGCCATCCATCCCCACGAGCGCAAGTACGCCTCCGAGCCCCACGTCAACGACTGGGCCACGCCCCAGTGGACCGGCGCCGCCATCGAAACCCATCCCATGACCGAGGTCGACGAGGGCGATGAGTTGGCCAAGGGCGTCAGAGTGATTCACCTCCCTGGACACTCCCCCGGCAGCATCGGACTGCTGGTCGAGACCGAAGCCGGCGTCTGCGGCATCACCGGCGACGCCATGCACACCGCCGCCGTCGGCAAAGCCGGACGCAGTCCGCTCGTCTTCTACAGCGAGTCGCAGGCCAACGAGTCCATCGCCCGTGTCATGAGCGCTGCCGACATCCTCTACCCCGGCCACGACCGTCCGTTCCAGATGGTCGATGGCGACCCTGAGTACGTCGAGGAGTACAAGCTCACCCTCAGCGGTGTGCAGCCCAACATGGAGGGCCTGACCTTCGCCGACCCGCCCACCGAGCTCGTCACCTGGGTCATGCCCGGCATCGAGGATCAGCCCAAATACGATTAGCTGTCATCAACGGCCGCCGCGTCGCCTACGAAATCGCGGGCGATCCCGCCGGCCAACCCGTCCTCATCCTCCACGGAGCCTGGGGCGGCCCTTCCTCAACCCTCTGGAACGGTCCCAGGGTCCGCTGGCATGCCCCAACAGACGGTCTCAAGCTGATCTGGTACGACCGCCGCTGTGCCGGCCTCTCCCAGTACGATACTGAGCCGTTCACGCTCGAAGACCTGGCCAACGACGCCGTCGATCTGCTCGACTACCTCAACATTGATCAAGCCGCCATCATCGCCACGTCGGCGGGCGGCCCAATCGGCATGAGGCTCGCCATCGATCATCCCAACCGAGTCATGTCGCTGGTCCTACTCAACACCGGAGCCTCCCTCATGTCGTCGACGCCGACGGGCGTCGATCCAGCCGACCCATTCGTGAGCGATCGGTTGGAGACTGTCGCGAAGCGACTGGCGCTGCTGGACTTGCTCGACAGCGAAGGAATCGAGCCAGCCGTAGCCGCGTCAGAAGAAGAATGGAGATCGCCCCCGCAGCCGGCCGAACCTGATCCGGTCTCGCAGTCCTTCAGAGACAGCCGCCAACAGGGCTTGGATAACCTGTCCCCCAGCGAGCTCGCCCGCCTGGCGCTCGGAGCGCTGTTCAACATGCGAGCGCAACGGGACGACGACCTGAGCGACGAACTGCATCGAATCACGTGTCCCGTCTTGATCGTCCACGGTGACAGCGACACAACCGTGCCCATCGCGTTCGGCGAAGCGCTCGCCACCTCGATATCTGGGGCAACGCTTGCGAGGCTGGGCGGCGTCGGCCACGGATTGATCGTCGACCAACATGCTCAGAGCGTCTCGACCGATTGGCTTCGCAAGACGGTTTAGGCCAACTCCCCCAGCACCTCGTCCGTGTGCTCACCTAGCAGCGGCGGACGACGAGTGATCCCCCAACTGCCCTTGGTCAACTGATACGGCGCGCCCGGGTAGATCACTTCACGATCCAGTTCGGGATGCTCCACCGTGACCTGCATCCCCCGATCGACGAAGTGAGGATCTTCCAGCGCCTCCTCCGGACTGTGAATCACGCCGACCTGGAAGCCGAAGTTCTGCGCCTTGGTGAAGAACTCGTAGGCGGTCAGCTTGGAGGCAAGCAAGTCGAACGCCTCACGACCCGCCCCGAAGATGGCCAGCAGCTCCTCGTTGTCCCCGCGGAACACGTCTGCCAGTGAGAAGCTCTCCAGTTCTGCGCCGACCTGGAGGAGCGCCGCCTCAGGCAGCTCATCGAGCAGGCCCTCTGCCTCCAACCAGTCGTAGCACAGGCCGAATTCCGCTGGGCGACGCGGCGGAATCCCCGTGTTCACGTAGCGGCCATCGGCGCACTTGATCTGCGAGGGCATCGATGGCGCCACGCCGGCATGTCGGCCGGTCTGACGTTGCACCGTCGAGTGAGAGACCAGCCACGAGTACGAACCGGCTTCAGTCGTCACATTGACCGAGGCATTGATGTTGACGTTGATGTGCTGCCCAACGCCCGTCGCGTCGCGATGCAGCAGCGCGGTCAGAATCGACATGAACGCGTAGTTCGAGCCCGTGTGATAGGCCTGTTGACCACCGCCGCGAACCGGCGGCAGCGAGTGATCGTCATAGCCGTTCATCCAGGCGAATCCGCCGTTAGCCGCCAGGGTCAGGTCGGTGTGCGGTTCGTCGTCTCGAACCGAGCCAAAACCAAAGTTGGTGATCGTGCACCAGATCAGCCCTGGATTGTCGGACATGATCTGGTGATAATCGATCCCCAGACGACCAACCGGATCGTACGTATTCGTGTCGAAGATGATGTCCGCCGACTCCACCAGTTTAAGGAACGCGTCGGCATTCGCGCGGTCGTTGAAGTCCATCACGACGCTGCGCTTGGACGTGTTGTAGTACCAGAAGAACAGCGACCGCTCATGATGCGGTTCGTCGTCAACGAACGGTTCGTACTGACGCGACGGATCGCCCTCGGGCGGTTCGATCTTGATCACGTCGGCGCCCATGTCGGCCAGCAGCTTGCCGCACCAGACGCCGCGTTCGTCGCCGATCTCGAGTACGCGCAGATCGTCGAGCGCCATCATGGCGAGGGGATCAGCGTTGGTCGCCATCAGAGCACGCCTTCCTCGTAGAGCCCGGCGATCTCGTCCTGGCTCAAGCCCAGCAATTCGCCATAGACGTAGTCGTTGTCCTCGCCCAGCGTCGCCGCGCCGCGGGTCATGGACCAATCGGTCTTGGTGAAGTGGGCGGGGATGCCGTCGACGCGGAGGCGCCCCATCTCCGCCTGCCGGATCGTCGGCCAGAGCCGCGCTTCGGCCGAGTTGACGTCCTGGTCGATGCGTTGTTCAGGCGTCTGCACCGGATTGGCCGGCACGCCGACCTCGCGTAGCAAGTCGGTCGACTGATACGGGTCGCGCCGCAGACACCACTCTCCGATTCGCTCGTCCAACTCGTCCTGAGCCGCCATCCGCCCCGCGAGCTGACCATAGTCATCATTCGCCGCCCAGTCGCAGCCGTCGGCCACCAGCACGTCGCGCATCGCGTGCCAGTCCTCGTCGTTGCGGCAGGCAATGGCGATCCAGGCCTCGTCGAATGAGCCGGGAATCGGCTTCGCCGCGTAGATGTTGTGTGGAGCCATCGCCGGACTGACCGAATGGTTGGCGTCGGGGAAACCGTCGCGGCGCAACGGGCGACCGTTGACGGTGTAATCGAGCAGCACGGGACCATTCAGCGTCAGCGCCGCTTCGGTCGCGGCGACATCGACGTACTGGCCTTCGCCGGTCCGGTTGCGGTGGTGAATCGCGAGCATGATCGCCATCGCCATGAAATAGGCCCCGGTGTGGTCCATGTAGGAGTAGCCCCAGCCGGCCGGCGGCTGGTCGGGTAGCGCGGACGACATGGTCAACCCACTGGTCGCCTGCACAATCGGACCCCACGTCTTGAACTTCTCGTACGGACCCGAGTGTCCGAAACCGCAGTTGGAGACGTAGATGATGTCCTCTCTGATCTCCTTCAGCGCGTCGTAGTCGTAGCCCCACGATCGCATCACGCCGGAGGAGAAGTTCTCCGTCACGCAATCGGAGATCGCGACCAGCCGCTCGAACAGCTCGCGTCCCTTCTCCGTCTTGATGTTGAGCGTGATCCCCAGCTTGCCCACGTTGTGGTTGTTGAAAGGTCCGCCCAGCTCGTTGCCGCGCCGATCGTCCACATAGGGGGGCATCCCGCGTAGGATGTCCCAGCGGCCCTGGTTGCTCGGATCTTCGATCCGGATCACCTCCGCACCGAAAGCAGCCATGAATTTGGTCGCGCCCGCGCCAGCCAGCTGTCCGGTGAAATCGCAGATCCGCAGATGAGAGAGAGCCTTGCTCTTGACGTGATGGGGCATCGTCCTACTCCTCCAGCGGAAGTCTATATGGCGGATATGCTGAGGCTCAGCCCAACCAAGCAAACAACCAGAGGAACATCACCATGGCCAAGGTCGCACTCATCACCGGAGCCAGCCGCGGTATCGGCAAGCAACTCGCCCAGGACTTCGCCATCGCCGGCTACGACATCGCCGCCGTCGCCCGTTCAACCGCCGACACGCCGACCAAACTGCCCGGCACCGTCAACGAGACCGCCCAACTGGTCGAAGAGGCCGGCCAGCAGTGCCTGCCAATCGGCGCGAACCTGGCCAAGGTGGACGACCTCGACCGCGCCGTCGCCGAGACCTACGACCGCTTCGGTCAGATCGACGTGTTGATCAACAACGCCGCCATCGCGCCTCCGGGCAAGGCGCTCGAGTCCGGCCGCAACCTCTGGGGCCTGGCCGTCGAGATAAACGTCAACGCACCGTTCTACCTGACCCACGCCGTTGCGCCGAAGATGGCCGAAGGAGACGGCGGCGCGATCATCAACATTGGTTCCGGTGCCGCCGTCAGCCCCGACTTCGGCCGCGCCAGTTACACCACAACCAAGCGCGCGCTCGAGGCAATGTCCGAATCACTCGCCAGCGACCTCAAGGGCACCGGCATATCGGTCAACTGTCTCCGGCTGGAACTCTCCGTTTGGAGTGAGGGTTACGCCTTCACCCTCGGCGAGCAGGCCAAGCAGATGGACTTCGAAGACCCAATCATCATGTCCGACGCCTGCCTCTGGATGGTCGCCCAGGGCCCCGAATGGACCGGCCGAATCGTCACCATCGCCGACCTCCGCAAGTACGGAGCCGTCCGACCACGGACGCGCAAAACCTTCGACGACTAGTCGGATCCTGCATTCAATTCCGGCGCGTTGAGTTGCCGTGTTGATCCATCCAGCACGCGAGGTTCTTCGATCCTCTGTCCGTCCCCAACGGCGCCAAGTTCTTCCATTCGTCGGGCCTGGGGCAACACCCGACGCTCCAACGAACCGACGCTGTCGTTGTACGCCTTGACCGCGCGGTCGAGCGCTCCGCCGACGCCGTCGACGTGTTTCGTGAAGGTCCCCAGTCGCTCGTACAGCAGCTTCGCAGCATCGGCGATGTCTTGGGCGTTGCGCTGGATCTCCTCTTGCTGCCAGGCGACGCCAATCGTTCGCAAGAGTGCAATCAACAACCCGGGAGTAGCGATCAGGACGCGATGCCGAGTCCACGCATCCTCCCAGATACTCGGTTGGGCCGTCATGGCAGCATCGAGAATGGTCTCGGCCGGGAGAAACAACACCACGAAGTCCGGAGAGTGGCCTTCGATCGCCTCCGCGTAGCTCTTGCTGCCGAGTTGACGCGCATGGCCCATGAGCGAGCGGGCGTGTTGCTCTAAGGCGGCTCGCTGTTGAGAGTCGTCAGCCGCATCGTGCGCCTCGAGATACGAACTGAGCGGGGCCTTGGCATCGACTGGCACTGTCAGTTCGCGGGGCATGTGAATAATGGCGTCCGGTCTGACGGCCCCGTCCTCGCCGGGCGTGTGCGGCTGACGTTCGTAACTGACGTGCTCCAGCATGCCCGAAACTTCCAGCACGCGTTCGAGTGTCAGTTCTCCCCATCTTCCCCGTTGCTGCGGGGCCGACAACGCCCGCCGCAGGCCCGTCGTCGTCAGATTGAGTTCGTTAAGTTGACGCCCGGTTCCGGCAATCATCTCTTCGACGCTGCCGTAGGCCTTCTGTCTGACCTGCTCCATCGCCTGCGACTGGTTGTCGAGCTTCTGGATCGATTCCTTGAGAGGCTCCACTGTCTTCTCCATGCGCTCGATAGACTTGGCCGCCTCCTCGCTGGTCAGATCGCGGAACTCCTTGATGAAGTCCTCGCGCGTCGATTGCGTCACGCTCGAAGCGATGCCCTTGAAACGGTCTTCGAGTTCTGCCCGGAACGTGTTCATCTCTTCCACGCGAGCGGCATGATCGGCCTGGATTCCGGCCAATCGGGACTCTGAATGCGACAGTCTTTCCTCGGACTCACCGAGCTTGTTCAGCGCTTCGTCCCGTTCGACAGTCCTGGTGGCCGCTTCGCGTTGATACGCGTCCGCGTCGCTCTCTGCTCTTGCCTTCGCCTCGCCGAGCCCTCGAGCTGCCTCGCCCGCTTCACCCAGTTCGGTCCGCAACCGTGTGGTTTCATCCCGCACATTCGCCAATTCGCGTCGACCGACCAGATACACGCCCGCCGCCACGACCAGCCCAATGATCAAGCCAATGACAATTTCCATGTGACCTCCAGACGCTCGATCACTACCCGACGTCTCGATGCTATCTAATAGACGTAACGGCGGAACCACAGAGTGGAGACGCGATGCCCTGGTTGCTCGTGCGCGCGATGTGGCTCGCTGTGCTCACAGCCCTCGCTTGCAGCGCCGTAGGTTGCAGCTCCGGTAACACCGTCAGCGGCGAGGTCCGATTTCACCGCGATGTCGACCTGCCGGAAGGCGCCACCGTCACGGTGAAGCTGCTTGACACCTCGATCGCCGACGCCTCCGCCATCGAACTCGGCCGAGACGTGGTCGCCGACGCCGAGCGACTGCCGATCCGCTTCAGCATCCAGTACGCCCCCGGCGACATCGAAGGCCGGGCAGAAGTCACCCTTAGCGCCCGCGTCGAAGTCGGCGACGAGCTGCTCTACATCAACGACACCGTCCATCCCGTCCTCACCCGAGGCGCTCCCCGCAACAGCGACGTGCGGGTGATCTCGGTCAGCGAGTTCGATCAATGCGTCGAGTCGCTGCCGGGTCAGATTCACTCCAGCTTCTGGGACGGCGATCTGCCCGACGACGCCGTCCTTGAGATTCGCCTTTGGGACATCTCCGAACCGCAAGAACGATTCATCGTCGTCGAAGCGACCTTCGGCGACCTCGGCAGCTTCCCAATCCATTTCGAGCTCCCGTACGAGGGCATCGAGATCAGCCGTCACCACCGCTACGAACTCGAGGCCAACATCTGGTTCGACGGCGAGCTCCAGTTCCACATTCCCAATCAGGATTGGCGACGGACAGTCTTGCCCTACTGCCCCAACGGCGACGACCTGTCAATCGTCAACGACGTCTTCCCGGTCTCCGAGTTCCCCGCTGAGTAGGCAGCAGATCGCTTCCCGCTGAGTGCAATAATGTTCCCGAATCCGCTCCAGGATGCGGACGGCGCCAACTTGCCCGCCGCGATCGATCGAGGGAGACGACGATGGAAGTCCCGCTGCTGGTCAACGATTTTCTGCGCCGCGCATCCAAGCTCTACGGACCCTCCGAGGCCGTCGTTGACGGCGACCTTCGCTTCACCTGGGCCGAGTTCAATGCTCGCGTCAACCAGCAGGCTCACGCACTGCTCGACGCAGGCATCGGCAAGGGCGACCGCGTTGGCATCATCGCTCCCAACTCGCACCAGTTCCTCGAGACCTTCTACGCCACCGCCGCGATCGGCGCGATCATCGTGCCGATGAACTATCGCCTGATCCCGGCCGACTTCGAGTACATGCTGGAACACTCTGGCTCCAAGGTCGTTCTCGTCGACGCGGAGTTCACGCACCTCGTCGACGAGATTCGCGGCAACGTGAACACGGTCGAGCACTTCATCGCTATTCCCTACGGCGACGCGCCGATCAATCCCGGCTGGACCAACTACGAGGAGTGGATCGGTGCTCAGTCGACCGCCCAGCCGCCCGATCCGAGGCTGGAAGAGACCGACCTGCTCTCGATCAACTACACCTCGGGCACGACGGCGCGGCCCAAGGGTGTGATGATCACCCACCGCAACGCCTACATCAACGCCTACAACTTCATCGCCCACCTGCGCATCTCGCAAGACGACGCCGAGATGTGGACGCTGCCCATGTTCCACGCCAACGGCTGGGGCGGCCCCTACGCGATCACCGCGATGGGTGGCAAGCACGTCGTACTCCGAGCGCCCGAGGCGGCCGACATCTACCAGGTCATTCAGGACGAGAACTGCACCTTCGCCTGCATGGCCCCCGCCGTACTCGCCCGCATCCTCGAGTTCGAGCGCAGGGACGACTACAACATCACCGTCCGCCCGCGCTTCACCGTCGCCGGCGCGCCGCCGCCGCAGGCCTTCATCGAACGCCTGGAGAAGGAAATCGGCTGGGAGTTCATCCAGATCTATGGCCTCACCGAAACCTCGCCAATCCTGACTGTCTCCGAGGTCAAGCCATACCTCGGCGCCGACGAAGACGGTTACTTCGGGACCAAGGTCCGAGCCGGCCACGACGTGATCGGCGTCGAGGTCAAGGTCGTCCGCGACTCCGGCAAAGAGGTCGCCTGGGACGACGAGGAAGTCGGCGAAGTCGTCGCCCGCTCCAACGTCGTCCTGCGCGGCTACTGGCAGCAACAAGAAGAGACCGACAAGGTCATCGTCGACGGCTGGTTCCACACCGGAGACATGGCCACGGTCAACCAGGACGGCTACATCAACATCGTCGACCGCGCCAAGGACGTCATCATCAGCGGCGGAGAGAACATCTCCTCAATCGAGGTCGAAGACGTCCTCTACGACCACCCCGCCGTCCTCGAAGCCGCCGTCATCGGAGTCCCATCAGAGCAATGGGGAGAAACCCCCCTCGCCCTGATCGTCCCCCGAGAAGGCCACGACGTCACCCGAGACGACATCGTCGCCCACTGTCGAGCCACCATGGCCGGCTTCAAGATCCCCAGAAGAGTCGAGTTCGTCGAAACCCTCCCCCGAACCGCCACCGGCAAACTCAAAAAGTTCGAACTTCGTGAGGCCTACTGGGAAGGCGTCGAGAAGCGGGTGAACTAGGAGCTCCTCTACCCCAGACATCCGCTCAAGAAGTTATTGATCCGATTCGTCGCGTCCTGTCCCGCCGGCGTCGGGAATCCGTCAAACCCGTGCGGAGCCTCCGGGAAGACGTGCAGCTCCGTCTCATGACCCGCGGCCTGCCAGCGGGCGGCCATGAACAACGAATCGTCCAGCAGCGGGTCCAGCGTGCCGACCGTGAAGATCGCCGGCGGCATGTCCGACAGATCGGCCAGCAGCGGCGTCACGTCCGACAGATCTCGCAGCTCCGGCTCCTCCGGCGTCACGTAGTGGTCGATGAACCACTCCATGATCGGCGACGAGAGGATCAGGTTGCGGTCGCCCCACAGACGCGCCGACGGCGAGTGCCGCAGGTCGTACACGCCGTAGGTCAAGGCCGCGCCTTTGAAGCCGGTGTAGCCGTGGTTGTCCCGCATCCTCAGCAGCGTCGTTGCTGAGAGGTGACCCCCGGCCGACTCACCGCCGATCGTGAACACGTCCGTGCCGAACTCCGACTGACCGTTCTCGACCAACCACACCGCGCCCGCCTCGCAGTCCTCATTCGGCGCCGGATACGGGTGCTCCGGCGAGAGCCGGTAGCCCACCGACACCACCGCCTGCTGCGTCGCCTGGGCGCGCGCCCACAGTGCCTCGTCGGCGCCGTCGTGCGAGCCGATCACCCAGCCGCCGCCATGGATGTGCAGATACACGCCCCGTACTACCGGCGGAATGAAGACGCGGACCGGGATCTCGCCGGCCGGACCGGGAATCGTCCGCTCTTGAGCGATGTCGTCTAGCCGCACCGCCGGCGGTCCCAATGGGCCGCCCTGTGCCAGTTGGTCACGCAGTTCCTGCGGTTCCATCTCACTCCACGGCTTGCCCTGCGACAGAGCCTCCTCGATCATCACGTTCAACGCCTGCGTCTGCGGGTCCGGCTTCATGGTCTCGCCCTTCGAGTCTTGGGATACGATTCAAGTGTTCGCTGAGTATAAGAATTGGAGCCTGTCGTGCCCCTGTCCGGACCCGCCCAGCCGGCATTCGAGACCGCGTGCGAACTGTTGGAACGCATCCTCGCCGCCGCCGACGGCCTCTCCGCCGAACAGCTCGACGCCGCGCCGTGGGACGATTCCTCGACCCTCTTCATCCTCGCCACCCATGCGATCTCGGCGACCGAGTGGAACTTCGTCGAAGTCCTCGCCGGGCAACAGGTCGACCGCAGCCGACAGGCCGAGTTCGACTCCCGTGCGACCTCGGTCGACGATCCCCACGGTCTGCTGAGCGAGCGGCTGGCCGGCGCCAAGGAAGCGATTGAGTCCGCCCTCGCCGGACTCTCCGACGACGCCTGGGACGGTCCGCACTACCACATGTTCATGGACAAGAACCTCAGCGGCCACGAGCTGGTCGTCCGAGCCCTGGCGCACACGGCCGAACACGTCGGCCACGCCGAAATGACCCGCCAATGGCTTGACGCCCAGTGATCCGACTGCTCGTCATCCTCGCCGGTCTCCTCGCGGTCGGCGCTTCCGTGATCGCCTGCTCGTCCGACGATGCCGGTTCACTCTCGCTCGAAGACGCCGTCGGCCAGATGCTGCTGATTGGGTTTCGAGGCGAGAGCGTTGACGACGACACTGCGGCACTCCTGGAGGAGATTGCGCCTGGGGCCATGATCCTCTTCGACTACGACGGCCCCAGCGGCGGCGAACAGGTCCGCAACATCGTCTCGCCCGACCAGCTCGAGGCCTTGACCGCCGCCCTCCAAGAGGCTTCTGCTCGCCCCTTGCTGATCGCCATCGACGCCGAAGGCGGCTTCGTTAACCGGCTCAGGGATGAGTATGGGTTCGAGGTCCAGTTACCGAGTCACCTCTCGCTGGGCGCCGGAACGCCGAGCGAAACAGGGTCGCTGGCCGGCGCATCGGCTCGGCAACTGAGCGACCTCGGGATCAACTGGAACCTCGCGCCCGTCGTCGACGTCAACGTCTTCCCCGAGAGTCCGGCCATCGGCTACTGGGAGCGCTCCTTCAGCGGCGATCCCGGCGTCGTCGCCGATCACGCCGCCGCCTTCGTCCGCGCCCACCACGACCAGGGCGTGGTCTCCACGCTCAAGCACTTCCCCGGACACGGCAGCGCTATCGGCGACACGCATCTCGGCGTCACCGACGTGACCGAAACCTTCATCCGGGATGACGAACTTGCTCCCTACCGAACGTTGATCGACGACGGCTACGACGACGTCGTCATGACCGCGCACGTCGTCAACCGCAATCTCGATCCCTCGGCCCGACCGGCGACCCTCTCGCGTCCGATCGTCACCGACCTGCTGCGTGGCGAGCTGGGGTTCGACGGCGTGATCCTCTCCGACGACATGCAGATGGGCGCAATCCTCGAGGAGTACAGCCTCGAAACCGCCGCGATCGAGGCAATCAAGGCAGGCGTCGACATCATCCTGATCGCCAACCAGAACACCTACGACGTCGACCACGTCTACCGGATCAAAGCCGCGATCATCGCCGCCGTCGAGCAGGGCGAAATCTCCAGGCAGCGAATCGACGAGTCAGTCGATCGAATTCTCGCCCTCAAGCGCAACTACGGCCTCTTCGACTAGTCGCTACGCGGCCGTGTACTCCGACTCCGGCTCAAGCACGATCGTGAACCAGGCGACTCGGGTCGTTTCGGCGCAGATCTGACCATCGAAGGTCAGGTACGAATCCAGGATCGTCCAGTGCCGGTCGAGCCGGCCGCGCACAGCGATCTGCGCCCGCTCCACGTTCGATCCCGGCCCCGGTAGACAGACTTCGACCGGCTGGGTCAGCCGATCTCCAACCCGTCCGCCGAAGACTTCGCCAAGCAGTTCAATCGAGTTCATACCTCGGCCGCTGTGGTAGAAGACATGCCAGATCCTCACCTTGAGTAGCGGCGCTCTTCGAGCTAACTCGTAGCTCCGTCCCTCTCCGTCCAGCGCGTCACCCGAACGGAACAGATGACGATGGCCTGCGACCCGTTCAACCATCACGGTCAGGTAGAAGCCCTTCGAGTAGCGGCGCAGTTCCTCCGAAACCGAAGCCGCAATCGTACGCAAGTCGAGAGTCCCGCTAGCGTCTCTGGGCTTGTTTGATCTGATCTCGCTCATCCGCACCGGCACTGGATGCATCCAGGTCGGGAACCTGGACTCCGTCGTACTGCGCACCGCCGCCGAGATCCCTTGTGTCGGAGAACTGGGGACCGGAGACTCCGCGACTCCCGGCCCGTTCAGCTGGATGGCGCCGCGTGCCAGGTTCGCCGGATCGGGCGGCGGAGGCGCCTGAGCAGGAGCAACGGTCGGCGCAGTCTTGGCGTAGCCCAGAATCTGGATCTGCAGTGCGTCGCTGCTGTCTGTTCCCCAAGTCTGGGCGCCCTTGGTCTTCATGAACGCGCTATCGCCGATCGGCCAGCTTCCTGAGTCCTCGGCGTCTACTGCTGTCGTCGCAAAGGCGGCGTTGATACTGCCCACGGGACTGAAGACGTCCCATAGAACCACATACGTCGTATCGGCCTTCACGTCGTAGCCGCTGCCTGGGAATGTCCAGGTGTTCTCTCCGGTGGTGATGGCGGTCGGATTGGACAGGGTCGTCAATCGGCTACCCGGAAGCGAGTTCTTGATCGACCAGAGTTCGATCTTGTAGTTCGGCTGATTCCCGTTTGGAGCGCCGACATTGACCTTGAGTTTCAGCGCAGTCAGCTTGTATCCACCCGCGTTGGAGCCGGTGGTGAACGACTGACCGTACTCGTGCCCAAAGCCGAATGTCTTGCCGTCGGTCTTCCCGAAGTTGCTGACCAGTGTGGTCGAGGTCTGCGCGCCCGCACCGGCGCCACCGAGCAGCAGCGCAGCCAGACCAATGAGACCCACCAGCACAATCAAACCGACTACCCGCAGGCGTCGACCCTCGTAACCTCCGCCAGTGCGCCTTCGCTTCTCCAGGACTCGCGCGCGTGAAACAGGGAGTCCGACCTTCCCCGCCAAGGACGGACAGATAAGGGCTCGAAGGCTGTTGAGATTGATACGCATGTGCGGCTTGCCTCTCCGCTCATCCGGGATGACAGACCGCGCAAGCCTATCGAAGCGATATAACCAATTTGTGATGCTTTACAGGAGCTATGTGATCTCCTGTCACTAACCCTGTCTGCCAGCCGCTTCTTTACACGCCGAGGCAATTGGGGCCTCCTGTGTCCCTCGACGAACGTCCTCTTGCCGCGCAAATACCCGCGCCCGGTACGAGCGGTAGCTAGCTCGAGGCGCCGCCGTTGCCCGCGACACAGAGACCGTTCCGCCGCTCCGAATATCCGCTAAACTCAGTGCACATGTTCGGTCAGGGCCGCTGGAGTCGCAGTTGATGTCCCTCCCTAACCTTCGCCCTGGCAGTACGCACACTCGAACGCTTCGGAACGGAACGAACCGATTCGTGAGGAATCGAACACATCCGAACAGGCCCGAATACATTCGGACAGCCGAACCCACATGGACGCATGAAGAAACCTGAAAAAACCAGAAAAATGCTGAAACTCCAGAATCCACGATCGCCAGTGTTTTGCGGGACATCGTGGCCGTTGGCTGGCAGATTTCCTCCCGAAGAAAAAGTTCATCGAAAACCCGAAACCGACTCCCTCCGGTCCCCTCTCCCCGAGGGAGAGGGCTAGAGCCTGCCCCCGCGAAGGCGGGGGGTGAGGGCCGTCCGCTGACAACAACGCCTATCCTGTGCGAGTTGCGCCTAACGGCGGACTTGCGAGTTGCGCCTAACGGCGGACTTGCGAGTTGCGCCTGACGGCGCGCCGAGATTGACATCAGCTCACGACGACACACGATGAAAGGTGTGAACCATGCCTGTGACTCCAGAGACCCAGGGACTGCTCGCCATGCTCGAGGAGGCGGCCGGGCCCGATATCTCCGAGCAGACGCCCGAAGAGGCGCGGGCCATGATGGAGGGCTTTGCCCCGATGCAGGCCGGTGCGCCCGAACCGGCCCGGGTCGAGAATCGCTCCGTTCCCGGACCAGCCGGCGACATCCCCGTTCGCGTCTACGCCTCTGAGGGCGACAACTTGCCGGTCGTCATGTTCTACCACGGCGGCGGCTGGGTCCTCGGTGACATCGAGTCGCACGACGGCACCTGCAAGCAACTACTCGCTGAGCTGGGCGAAGCCGCAATCGTTTCGGTCGACTACCGGCTCGCGCCCGAGCACAAGTACCCGGCCGCCGCCGACGACTGCTACGCCGCCGCCGCTTGGGTCGCCGAGAACGGTGCCGAAATCGGCGTGAATGGCTCCCGCATGGCTGTCGCGGGGGACTCCGCCGGCGGCAATCTGTCGGCCGTCGTCGCGCAGATGGCACGCGACAAGGGCGGCCCGGCAATCGCTGCCCAGATCCTGCACGTGCCCGTTACCGATCACAACTACGACTACCCGTCGTACTCGGAGAACGCTGAGGGCTACCTGCTGACCAGGGCCTCGATGGTCTGGTTCTGGGATCACTATCTGCCCAACGCAGAAGCCGGCCACGACGCCTACGCCTCACCGCTCCAGGCCGCCGACTTGTCCGGATTGGCGCCCGCGCTCGTCCAGACCGCCGAGTTCGACCCGCTGCGCGACGAAGGCGAAGCCTACGCCGCCGCGCTCGAGGCCGCCGGCAGCGAAGTCACCGTGCATCGCTACGATGGCGTCATCCACGACCCCTTCATGATGTTCGCCATCATTCCCACCGGCATCGAATGCCTCAAGGAAGCCGCCGCCTTCATCAACGAACGTATCTAAGGGAAATCCTCTTCCCAGATCCCTTTTCTCCCCCCGCATAAGCGGGGGGAGATGCCGAAGGCAGAGGGGGGCTCCCCACCTGCCAGAACGGCCACGTCAGACAGGAGCGTCCCATGCCCGTCACCGCCGAAACCCAGGCCATCCTCGACATGCGGGCTGGCGCCCCGCCCTTCAACGAGCTCTCGGTCGAGGAAGCGCGACAGGCCATGTCCGCCCTCCGACCACAGGGCGAACCTGAGCACGTCGTCCAGGTACATGACATGGTCATCCCGGGCCCGGCCGGCGACATCCCCGCGCGCGGCTACCTGCCCACCGACGACCCGCGCGACCTGCCGACCGTCGTCTACTTCCACGGCGGAGGCTGGGTGATAGGTGACCTTGATTCGCACGACGCCGTCTGCAGAGCGATCGCCAACCGCGTCCCGACCAGCGTGCTCTCCGTCGACTACCGTCTCGCGCCCGAGGCGACCTACCCCGCCGCTGCCGATGACTGCTATGCCGCGCTCGAGTGGATCACGGGCATGTACGCCCAGCAGGGCGGGCCCAGCGACCAGATTGCCGTCGCTGGCGACTCCGCCGGTGGCAACCTCGCCGCCGTTATTTCGCAAATGGCCCGCGATCGAGGCGGCCCCCAGATCGCCGCACAGATCCTGATCTACCCGGTCACCGACTTCAACTTCGAGACCGAGTCGTACCGCGTCAACGGCGGCGGTGAGTACGGGCTCTCTGAAGCCGGCATGCGCTGGTTCTGGGACCTCTACCTCAACGACGAGTCGGACGGCGCCCAGCCTTATGCGTCGCCGCTCCGCGCGCAAGACCTGTCGAATCTCCCCCGGGCCTTGACGATCACCGCCGAATACGACTCACTCCGCGACGAAGGCGAGTCCTACGCGGCCGCGCTCGCCGCAGCCGGCGTGCAATCCAACTGCATCCGATACGACGGTGTCATCCACGGCTTCGTGGGCGCGTTCGCCGCTGTTCCCGAAGGCAACCAGGCCCTCGACCAAATCGCCGCCGAACTCCGCTCCGCCTTCGGCCGCGACTGAGGCAACCTGGTCTTCGCCTCGCAGTATGGGCGGCCCCTACCCGCCGGGCATCTGCTTCTGGAACGAGGCCATGTCGAAGTAATCGCGCCAGCGATGAATCTTGCCGTCGCGCAGCTCAAACACGCCACAGACCTCAACGTCGACGCTCGCGCCGCCGATCTCGAATCGGTCGACCCGCTCGTTGAGCACGATGTCTCCCACCGAGGCCGAGTGGATCACCTCCCAACCGCGCGAGGTCATCTGCGAGATGCCCTGCAGCGCCGCCGAGATCGCCTCAATACCCTCAGCCGCCGGCATATCCACCGGCATGTTGTTGTAGATCGCATCCTCGGTGAAGTACGCGGCGAGTTTGTCCGGATCGGGGTGCTCAGCGTCGAACTCCGCCATAAAGGCATTGACAACGGCTTCGGCGTCGGACATAAGTGATTCCTCTCTTCATCAGTTGGGCGCGTGCGCAGTGTAGAAGGTCGATTCGAGGTATCTTCGTCATGTCCGCACGGACGTTCGTCACGATGGAAGGGCCACAAGATGCCGAGGCAACCAGTCGTATCGCACCAGGAATGGACCGACGCTCGGCGAGACCTGTTGCGCCGGGAGAAGGAGTTCACCCGTCTCCGTGATGAGATTGTTGAGGCTCGGCAGGCGCTTCCCTGGGAGCGAGTCGAGACCGACTACATCTTCGATGGTCCCGGCGGCCCGCAATCCCTGTCTGATCTGTTCGGTGAGGCCAGCCAGCTGATCGTCTACCACTTCATGTTCGGGCCCGAATGGGATGAAGGCTGCATCTCCTGTTCGTTCCTGGCCGACCACTTCAACCCCATCACGATTCACATCGAACAACGCGACACCGCCTTCGCCGCAATCTCGCGCGCGCCATTGGATCTGTTGGAGTCCTATCGCGAGCGAATGGGCTGGAACTTCAGGTGGTTGTCGTCCAACGCCAACAGCTTCAACTTCGATTACGGCGTCTCTTTCTCCGACGACGAAGTCGAGGCGAGCCGTCGAGAGTACAACTACGCGCTCCAGTCACAGTTCGACGGCGGTGAGGCTCCGGGCCTCTCCGTGTTCTGCAAGGACGAGACCGGGGATATCTTCCACACCTATTCGACCTATGCCCGCGGGCTGGAAGACTTCATCGGCACCTACCGATTCCTCGATGTGCTTCCAAAGGGACGAGACGAGGCTGACCTGCCCTGGGGTATGGCCTGGGTGCGTCGTCACGACCAATACAACGCGGGCCTGGTCGAGATCGCCGGTATCGACTAGGCGCTCGGCTTTAGGCGCTAGGCGCCCGACGACTCCTTCGCCAGGTCGGCCATCAGCTCGATCGCCTCAGGCTGATTCGTCCTGACCGTCAGGCCGGTGATGTAACTGTCGGCCCACGCCTGGTACCGCTCCCGGATCCGCGCCGGCGGACCGAGCAGCGCCTGTTCGTCGAGGAACTCCTCAGGGACTTCCTCGATCGCCTCGGCCTTGCGGCCGGCGAGGTAGAGCTCCTGGATCCGCTCGGCGGCATCGCCGTAGCCCCGGCGGATCATCGACATCTTGTGGAAGTTGAGCGTCTTGTGCCCCATCCCGCCGACGTACAGCGCCACGTTCGGCTTCATCTTGCGGAACGCGTCGCGCAGGTCGTCGGTGATCTCGACCTCCGCCGACGACTGGACCTCGAAGTCCGGCCACCACTTCGCTGAACCGCTCTTGGCCTCGGAGCGCTTGAAGCCTTCCTCAACCCAGGGCTCGAACAGGTCGGCGTTGTAGGGCGTCAGACCGAGCGGCAGCCAGCCGTCGGCGACCTCGCCGGTCATGCGCACGTTCATCTCGGTGCCGGTGCCGAGCCAGATCGGGATGTTCGGGTTCATGTGCAGGATCGACTTGAGCGGCTTGGCCAGCCCGGCGCTACCCGGTCCGCCGTACGGCAGAGCGATCTCCTTGCCATCGTGCACAACCGGTTCCTCGCGAGCGAGGATCTTGCGAATGATCGACACATAGTCGCGAATCCGCGTGTTGGGCTTGCCCCAGGGTTCTCCGTACCAGCCTTCGACGATCTGAGGGCCGGAGACTCCGATTCCCAGAATCATCCGGTCGCCGCCGGCCAGCGCATCGATTGTCGCCGCAGTCATCGCTGCGTTGGCGGGTGTCCGCGCTGCCAGTTGAATCACACCCGTGCCCAGCCGGATCTTCTCTGTCACTCCGGCCAGATAGGCCAACGGCGAGAACGCGTCCGACCCATACGCTTCAGCCGTCCAGACCGAGTCGTAGCCGAGTTCCTCCGCCTTGCGGACGAGGTCGACGGGCAGCGACATGTAGGCGCCCGAGTAACCGAGTGACAGTCCGAGTTTCATCGTCGATTCCTCTCTGCTGCGAGTTAGCGCAGCGTGATTGATCCATCCGGTCCCTCGATCACCGCGACCAGCGCGGGCTCAGGACCTTCGCGTAGCTCCAGCTCAACGCCCAGTGCCGCGTGGGCGCGACGTACCTCATCCAGGTCCGGATGCTCGCCGTGCCACGACGTCAGCCGCGCGCCCTTGACCGCCGTGGTTGACGGGTGACGGGCGTTGCCCCAGTCGATCAGGAAGGGCATCAGCCCGCCCAGGACCGGCGGCCAGATGGTGCGAGTCAGACGCCAGTCGAGCCGAGTTCCGTCGGCCAGGACCCGGCCCAGCGGTCCCACCTCGCCGATGTCATAGCCGGCCGCTTTGGCGGCCGCCACACGCTGGTCGATCTCTGCACCGGCCTTGTAACACCAGTGCGGCACATGCGCGCCCCTGTCGCCGAAGTCGTGCATGCCGAACGGTAGCGGGCCCTCATGGTCGGTCTGGTTCGGGTCGGGGCCGATGATCTCCAGGTAGGCGTCGTCCTGCAGCGCGAGCAAATGGTTGTAGACCCCGCGTCCCGGAAAGTGCCCGCCAAGCTCGGGGCGCAGACCGATCGCGGCTTCAATCTCCGCGACCGAGGACTGGACGTCAGGCGTGGCGAGAACGATATGGTCCAGCATGATTGCCCTTCCAGCGCCCCTCTACCGATACGTGATCGAGCCGTCGGGTCCCTGGAAGGTGGCGACGAGGGCTGGCTTGCTGGCTTCACGCAACTCCATCTCGATGCCCATCACGAGATGCGCGGCTTTCACAGTGTCGAGATCGGGGTGCTCGCCGTGCCAGGATGAGAGGCTCACGCCCTGGACGGCGGTGGTGGATGGATGGGGAGCGTCGCCCCAGTCGATCAGGAAGGGAACCAACCCACCGAGATGAGGCGGCCAGGTTCCGATCGTGAGCCTCCAGTCGAGGCGGCCACCGTCAGGCAAATCGCGTCCGAGCGGGACGACCCGGCCCAGGTCGTAGCCGGCTTCCTTGGCCGCGGCGGCGAGTTCGCCGATGCGCTCGTTGCCTTTCCAACACCAGTGCGGAATGTGTGCGCCCCTGCCGGACTGCGGATCCAGGCCGAATGGCATTGAACCGCCGCCCTCGTGCTCGGGATCGGGCCCAATGATCTCCAGGTAGGCGCCGTCTCCCAGCGCCAGCAGATGGTTGTACACACCCATTTCCGTGAATCGTCCGCCAACCTCGGCTCGCACGCCCGTCGCCCCTGCGATCTCGTCAACCGTGGCTTGCACGTCGGGAGTGGCCAGCACGATGTGGTCAAGCATGGATCGCCTCAGTTCGTATGTGTCGATTCAAAGTCGGCGAGGGCACGATCTCGAAGATCAGGGTCCGTCAACCAGTCCAGCGCCGCGTGAGCCATCGCTTTGGTCGCTGTCAGTGTGAGCTGGTGTCCGTCGTCGCTCGCCGCGGCAGCGGCGAACTGCGGCGTGTGATTCCCGCTCTCGTGCGGTATCAGGTACATCGGATGGATCGAAGGCACCACATGCGACACGTTGCCCATGTCGGTCGAGCCGAAGCTGCCCTGGACGCTGCCATCCAGGTCCGCCGCCTCCACTCCTAGATCATGCCAGCGTCGTCCGTAAGCCTGAGCCAGCGGCCCGTTACTGGCCATGTTGCTGTAACGCTCGCCCGCTTGCCATTCCACCGACCATTCGCAGCCGGTCGCCCGCGCCGCGCCCGCGAAACAGTCTTCCACCCGCCCGATCATCTCGTCTAGCCGGTCCTCCTCGGGCGCACGCACGTAGAACTCCGCCTGCGCGTAGTCGGGGATGATGTTCGGCTTCTCGCCGCCGTGGTGAATCTTGCCGTGGATCCGCACCGTCGGGTGTGACTGCTGGCGCAGCAACCCGATCGCCTGGTAGGCCAGCACCAACGCGTCGAGCGCATTGTGACCGTCCCACGGCGCGCCGGCCGCGTGCGCGTTCTTACCGCGGAACTCAACGAAGCACGTATCGATAGCCAGCACAAACGGGTAGATGATGTTGCTGGTGCCGGGGTGGATCATCATCGCCGCGCCGACATCCTCAAACGCGCCCTCGTCAATCAATCGAATCTTGCCGCCGCCGCCTTCCTCAGCCGGGGACCCGAGCACCCGAACGGTCCCCTCGACGCCTTCCCGTTCCAGAGCTTCTGCCACTGCCAGGCCTGCCGCCACGCCGGAAATGGCGATCAGGTTGTGCCCGCAGGCGTGCCCGATTCCGGGCAATGCGTCGTACTCGCTGAGCACCGCGATCGTCGGGCCGCCTGTCCCACGCGTCGCCTCAAACGCCGTCTCCATCCCGTAGGCGGAAGGAGTCACATCAAATCCCGCATCCGAGAGCCAGGAGGTCAACGCAGCGTGAGCATGCACCTCCTCGTAGTTCTCCTCGGGATGCGAGTGAATATCAAGACTCAGAGCCCGCAGCGACTCCGAAGATGCGTCAATCGTCTGCGAGGCGATATCCCAGAGCGACATTCGTGCCTCCTCCCGGACGGACCGTTCTCAGCGGGGCCCGTGCAGCTACTCGGTGAACCAACCACCGTCGGGATGAATGATCTCCCCCGTGACATATGATGCTTCATCGGACGCCAGGAAGAGCGCGACCTTCGCAATCTCCTCCGGCTGACCGAAGCGCCGCATCGGCGTCAGACTGAGGACCCACTGATTGAGCTCTTCATTCCCCGAGATCGCCGCCGTCATCGGCGTCTCGATGAATCCCGGCCCGATCGCATTGACGCGAATGCCGTCCTGCACCAGCTCCTGGGCGAGCACTTTGGTCAGCATCCAGACGCCGGCTTTGGAAACGCAGTAGTTCGCTGCCCCCGGCTGCGGGAACTTGGCCATGATCGAGGCGATGTTGATGATCGCTCCGCCGTTGCCTAGTTCGATCATCTGCCGCGCGCACGACCGGTCGGTCATCATCACGCCAGTCAGATTGACCGCCATCACCTTCTCCCAGTGTTCGACGTTCTGGTTGGTGATGAACGACGCGGTGCGATCGTCGCCGATGTCCGTGGTCTCGCCGGACACATACTCGGCAGTTGAGATGCCTGCCGCAGCTACGACCACATCGAGCCGCCCGAACTCGTCAACACAGGCTTGGGCTGCAGCATCATTGGCTGCCTCCGTCGAGGTGTCGCACTCGACCACCACGGCTCGGCGGCCCAGCGCTTCGACCGAGGCAGCGGTGTCGGACGCGCGATGCGGCAGCAGATCCGCCAGCAGCACGTCGGCTCCCTCTTCAGCAAAGCGAACAGCGCAGGCCGCGCCGATGCCGCTTGCTCCGCCGGTGATCAGGGCCGCCTTGCCTTCGAGTGCTCCCGCCATATCGTCACCCTCTCCATGCTCTAGTTTCGCCTCACGGCGATCAGGTGGCGATCAGATCGAGTCCGTCCGCCGTCGGCAGGATAAGCGCTCGCGGGCTCTCAGGCTCTTCAAACGACAGCGAACCAAGGCGTCGCACTCAATACAGGTACGATTGGCTTGCAGTGTGTTACTAGACGTAACGACAAGGGGGAACTGATGCGACAGTTCACATGGCTCGTGCTGGGAATCGTCATCGGCGCCGGGACGCTCGGAGCGGTATGGGCCAATGTCGCAAACACTCCCGACGATCCCGACGGCGCCGTCGACGTGCGCATCGTGTTGGAGCGACTCGAAGACGGCCGGGTAGAGGCAGGACTGCAACAACGCGAAGTGGACGGTGAGTGGGGCGGGACACTGAAGCCTACTCACCGGTTCCTCGCTCCTGAAGCCGCAACCAACCGCCCGCTGCATAGCTCGGTCATCATCGTCGACACTGATAGCCGCTACGAGACGGTCGCCAAGGCCTACGCCGACTATCTCTTCACATCGGGCCAGGATGGCGCGACACGCTTCCTGGACCGCTTCGGCAACCCAGACGTCCCGCCCAAGATGCTCTGCATTGTCGACCTAAACGACCCGGGAATCGGGAGTCTCTGCGACGGATTCCAGTCGACTTATGGCGGCGAGACAGAGCGCCTTGAGGTGACGGACTACGAAGACTTCCGGATTGACCTCGAAACCCGACTGCTTGAGGATCGCGAAATCAGGGGGCTCTACGCCACCAGTGTGCCGATTGCGAACATCGTTGACGAGGCCCGAGAAGCGACCGGTCGGTTCATCCGCTGGACCTACTGGATCGAGCTGATCGACCCGCATCTTCCATCCCCCGACAATCTGTACTGCGTGATCAGCCATGGCAGTGAGGAAGACCTGTTCTGGGGTCTGTCTGCCGAGACGTCAGTCGCTGCGGCCGGCATGCTGGGCATCAACGTGCGCAGCGAGGTGTACCTGACCGGCGCAGAGCAGGCCGAGGCCGTTCGACGTTGCGCCACCGACGGCGCCGTCGCAATCGCGACCACTCTCTCCGAACCCGAGGTGCTGAAGCCGGCGGTCCAGGAGGCTATCTCGGCCGGGATTCCGGTGATTTCCTTCAACTCGGGTGCGGAGGACGCTGCCGAGGTCGGCACCGCCCTGCACATTTCACTCGACGACTATGAAGCGGGTCGAGTCGCCGGCAACGAATTCAACGAACGCGGTATCGAAGGCCATGTGCTCTGCGTAATCCACGAGCCGGACAACCAGGGCTTGCACGACCGTTGCGATGGGCTGGAAGACACCTTCAACGGCACGGTGGAGCGCTGGAGCATGACCGATCGCCAGAGCACGGTCGCCGAACTCGCCGATCGTCTCCGCGAGGGCGACGTGAGCGCGGTGCTTGGTCTTTCGTCTTCGATCGGCACCGAGGTCCGCAGCGCCATCTTCCGCACCAGGAGCGGTGTCCAGGGTGCCACCTTCGGATTCAGCCGCACGATCGCCGAGTATGTTGCCGACGGTCGGCTGATGTTCGCTATCTTCGACCACCCCGAGATCCAGTCTTACCTCGCTGCGGTTGGCGCGCTGATTGCGGAACGCCTGCGAATTGATCCGTTGGCCTACTTCAACAGCTCGCAGATGCTGATCACCCCGACCGTGGTCGACGCCGAGGAGATGCAGGTGTTGATAGAATCGCTGACTGCACGGCCCTCGCAACCATGAGCCAATTGATCTACTCCACGGACGGCGACCCCGTGTCGTCCGACGTGTGAATCAAATGCGCGCGCGAAACATTCGCGCGAACAGAGTCAGGAACGACGCGATGCGTACATTGATTGCCCTGTTGATTGGCGCTCTGATCGGCGCAGTAACCTTCGGAGCCATCTGGGCGGTTCTCCCCGGCGACGAAGACGACGTGGTGGAGGTCCGCGTCTCCGTTGAGCGGCTGGAAGATGGCCGTGTCGAGATTGGTGTGCAGCAGCGCGACGACGACGGCGAATGGGGCGAGACGCGGAAACCGGATCGTCGTTTCCTTGCCCCCGACTCCGAAGTTGGGCAGGTCAAGTACAGCTCACCGGTCGCATTCGATCTCGTCACTCGCGCCGAGTACATCGCCGCCGAGTATCGCGAATATCTTGTCCGAGTCGGGCAGTCGTATGGGTACTACTTCGCTCGCAGATTCCACGCGGAAGACGACCCCGAATCGCTCGCCCCGGTGCTTTGTCTGGTCCATCCTGAGGAGGCCACGCTGGGCGCGCTGTGCGAGGGCATCGGCGAAACGTTCCCCACCGGCGTCGATGTCATCGAGTCGGACGACTACAACGCGATTGCCGATGAAGTGGAACGCCGCCTGTTGACGGGCGAAGCTTCGCAAATCATGGCCACCTCGAATCAGATACTCGAGACGGCCGTCTTTGCTCGCGACCACGTGTTGCTCAACAACCCCGATCTCGGCTGGACCTGGGTCCACTATTGGTTCGAACCGATCGACCCGCAGTTGCCCGCTACAGACGACCTGTTCTGTGTGATCAGCCACGGTGGCGAGGATTTCTTCTGGGGTCTCGCTTCCGACACCGCGACGATCGCTGCGGCCGCGCTCAGCATCAACCTGCGCGCCCAGTCGTTCAGCGAGGTCTCTGACCAGGCCGACGCGATTCGCCAGTGTGTCGAGGACGGTGCCGTCTCGATCGCGACCACGTTGGTCTCCCCGAGCGACCTGGCGCCAGCGATCGCCGAGGCGAGAGAGGCCGGAATCCCGGTCATGTCCTTCAACTCCGGCGTCCAGGCCGCGGCTGATGTCGGCACCAGCTTCCACATCGGCCTTAACGATCGCCGCGCCGGAGAAATCGCCGGTGAGCAGTTCAATCGAGAAGGCACGCAGGGCACGATCCTCTGCGTGATCCACGAGCTGAACAACGTCGGGCTCCAGGAGCGCTGTGAAGGTCTCGCCGCGACGTACGCGAACGGCGAGGTCGAGAACTGGGCGTACGAGGGCATGAATGCTGACGAGGCAGTTCTCGAGCGCGCCGCCCAGGGTGACATCGCCGCTGTGATGGCGCTCTCCGACTCAGTCGGTCTGGACATCCTCTTCGCCCAGTGGCCCGACCCTGAGGTACCGCTGGCCACCTTCGGCTTCAACCTCGGATTCGCCAAGTGGGTCGAAGAGGGCAAGATCATGTTCGCGATCTACGACCATCCGCTAGTTCAGACCTACCTGGGAGTGATGGGCGCACTGTTGATCGAACGCATGAGGCTCGATCCGGTCACCCTCTTCAACGGCATGGCCATGCTGATTGAACCGCAGATTGCAGACGCCGAACAGATGCGGCGCGTGACCAACGCACTTATCCCGCAGGAGATTCAGGACCGCTATCTCACCGACGATGAAGCGGAGCAGAAGGACTCCGACGCCGAGTCCGAGACTGAGGAGGACGGATCGGAATGAACGTCGGCGCGCTCCCGTTCGCTACGACCCCGTCGAGCGAACGCGGGCGCGTTGAGGGCTGCCTACTGCGACTATCCGTTTTCATTCGTGTTCACGAAACGACTTGCGGATAACGCGCCTTTGGGCGTAGCGTCCTAGACGACGGGGATGTACCGGGAGTTACTGAATGACCGGCCCGCGTGGCGCGCAGTCCCCAGGTTCCAATCGTGTAGACCCTGGTATTGCGTATCCTGCCCCGCACAGGTCTATTGTGCGCACGGGAGCGTTTTCCGGTGCCCACACGCGGAGGCTCCTTCCCCAATAGTCTGGACGGCACGCCACTTGCCCGTGCCGTCCGCGGAGGCCGTTGAGAGATGACCACCACTTCAACGAAGGCGAACGGATCAGGCAACTCAGGCATGCCGATCCAGGAACGCGACCGCGTCACTGTCCGCTTCGCGGGCGACTCCGGTGACGGCATGCAGCTCGCCGGCAACCGCTTCGCCGACGCCACCGCGATTTTCGGTAACGACTTCTCCACGTTGCCCGATTTTCCGGCCGAAATCCGCGCCCCCGCCGGATCGCTGGCGGGCGTTTCCAGCTTCCAGATCTCCTTCTCGAAACACCAGATTTTTACGCCGGGCGACGAGCCCGACACGCTGGTCGCGATGAACCCGGCCGCGCTCAAATCACACCTTGCCGCGCTCGCTAAGGGCGGCTTGTTGGTGATCAATGAGGACGCCTTCACGTCCGGCAACCTGAAGAAGGCCAACTATCCCAGCAACCCGCTCAGCGACGGCTCGCTCGAGAGCTACCGAGTTATCAAGGCGCCGATCACCACCGCTGCTGTCGCGGCGGTCGATGACCTGGGTCTTTCAAACCAGAACGCAGAGCGCACCAAGAATTTCTTCGCCCTCGGCCTTGTCTACTGGCTCTATGACCGCGATCTGCAACCGACGCTTGATTGGATTGAAGAGCGCTTTGGCCGACTACCGAATATCGCCGAGGCGAACCGACGGGCGCTCTACGCCGGCCACTCGTACGGCGAGACGACCGAGATCGCGGATGCACATGTTCGTGTCCCGCCGGCTGTTCTCACTCCGGGTGAGTACCGCACGATTACCGGCAATCAGGCGATGGTGCTCGGCCTGATCACCGCCGCGCACCTCACGGACCTTGAGCTGTTCTACGGGTCGTACCCGATCACACCCGCGTCCGACATCCTGGTCGAGCTCGCCGCGCTGCGAGAGTACGGCGTGAGGACGTTCCAGGCCGAGGACGAGATCTCAGCGGTCGGCACGGCGATCGGCGCGGCCTACGGCGGCGGGCTCGGTGTAACCGGCACCTCGGGCCCCGGAATCGCGCTGAAGAGCGAAGCGATCAACCTCGCCGTGATGACCGAACTGCCGCTGGTTGTGCTCGACGTCCAGCGCTCTGGGCCCTCGACCGGGATGCCGACCAAGACCGAGCAGACCGATCTGCTGCAGGTCATGTACGGCCGAAACGGCGAGTCGCCGCTCTGCGTGCTGGCCGCCAAGTCGCCGGGCGACTGCTTCTACATGGTGCTTGAGGCGGTTCGCCTCGCCTTCCAGTTCGTCACACCCGTCATATTGCTCTCGGACACCTACTTGGCCAATACGGCCGAGCCGTGGCCTGTGCCGGACATCACGCAGCTCGAGCCAATCGACATCCCGTATCGCCGGCTCGAACAGGTCAATCCCGAGGACTTCGAACCGTACAAGCGCGACCCCGACACACTCGCGCGGATGTTCATTCCGCCCGGGTTGCCGGACTTACAGCATCGGATCGGTGGTCTGGAGAAGTCGGACATCAGCGGGGACGTGGCCTACTCCCCGGAGAATCACCAGCGAATGACCGACCTGCGGGCGGCCAAGATCGCGGGCATCGCCAACTTCATCCCCGAGCTTGAGGTCGACGGACCAGAGTCCGGTGATCTGCTCGTGTTGAGTTGGGGCTCGACTTACGGGGCTGTGTTTACCGCCGTCAACGACGCGCGCGAAGCCGGCCACGAAGTCGCCCACGCGCATCTGCAGTACCTGAATCCGTTCCCGCGCAACCTCGGCGACGTGGTTTCGCGTTACAAGAAGGTGCTGATTCCCGAGGCCAACACCGGCCAGTTGCGCATGCTCGTCCGCGCCAACTTCCTGGTCGACGCCAAGGGCTACAACGAGGTCACCGGGCAGCCGCTCTCGGCTCGCTTGTTGGCCGAGGCAATCGGCAAGTTGGCCGACGAATAGCGACGACTTTGACGTAGGATTGAGTCGAGACAGCCACAGGAGACACGACATGGTACTCCAGACGCCGCATGCTCCCGAGCCGGTTGAGTCCATCATCCCGCTGGCCAGCGAGGACCTGAAGCGCAAGGACTACGCGTCCGACGTCGACACCCGCTGGTGCCCCGGCTGCGGCGACTATTCGATCCTCGCGCAGATGCAGCGCGGCCTGTCCAACCTCAACGTCGCGCCCGAGAAGATGGTGTTCGTCTCCGGCATCGGCTGCTCGTCGCGCTTCCCGTACTACATGAACACCTATGGGATGCACTCGATCCACGGCCGCGCACCGACGATCGCCTCCGGGCTCAAGCTTGCGCGCCCTGATCTGATGGTCTTCGTGATCACCGGCGACGGTGATGCGCTGTCGATTGGCGGCAACCATCTGCTGCACGTGCTGCGTCGCAACATGGACGTCAAGATCTTTCTCTTCAACAACCGCATCTACGGCCTGACCAAGGGTCAGTACTCACCGACCTCGGAGCTCGGCAAGGTGACCAAGTCATCGCCGATCGGCACGACCGAGCGTCCGCTCAACCCGCTGTCGGTCGCGCTGGCGTCGGAGGCGACCTTCGTGGCGCGCACTTTCGACACCGACCCGCAGCATCTCACCGCCACCATTGAGCAGGCCGCCAGGCACCACGGCGCCGCCTTCGTCGAAATCCTGCAGAACTGCAACATCTTCAACGATCGTGCTTTCGGCGATTACACGGACCGTGATGTCCGCAACGAGCGCCTGATCTACCTTGAGCACGGCCAGCCGATGCTCTTCGGCGAGAACGAGGACAAGGGCCTCGCCGTTTCAGCGACCGGGTTGCGCGTCGTCGACACCGATGGACCCGACGCCGGCCTGATCCTGTCTCACGACGCGACGCGGCCCGCTCCGGATGTGCACCAGCTGCTCGCCCGCTGTCAGTACCCGGAGATGCCGGTGCCCATGGGCGTGATTCGCCGCGTCAACGCGCCCACATACGGGGACTACATCGACAGCCAGATCGAGGTGGCCAAGTTCAAGAATCGTCAGGACGTCGCCCAACTCCTCCGCGGCCGCTCGACCTGGCAGGTGGAGTAACCACCGGACTCAGCGACCAACGCAGAGAGGCCGCCCGCAGTGGGCGGCCTCTTTCGTTGATGCTTGTCGATCAGGGCTAACGCGCCCGATTGCCGCCGCCGTCGATGGTGTGCATTGAGCCGTTGATGTAGCGGGAGTCGTCTGAGCACAGCCACGTCACCAGGGCGGCGACTTCTTCGGGCTCTCCGTAGCGGCCCAGGGGGTTGGCTGAGGCGAACGCGTCGTGGACGGCTTCGGGGTTGTCGGGGTCGAACTGGCGCTCGAGGCTGCGCATCATCCGCGTCTCGATTGGGCCTGGGCAGACCGCGTTGACGCGGACGGTTGGCGCGAGCTCCTGGGCCGCCGACTTGGTCATGCCGACGACTGCGTGCTTCGACGCGCCGTAGGCGATGATGCCCGGCGTCGGGGCGAGACCTGCGATTGAGGCGGTGTTGACAATGGCTCCGCCTCCGGAGTCGGCCATCGCCGGGGCGACGTGCTTCATGCCCAGCCAGACACCCTTGAGATTGACCGCGATCACGCGGTCGAAGTCGTCTTCGTCCAGCTCGGTCAGCGCCGAGCGCACCCCCTCGATGCCGGCGTTGTTGAAGAAGGCGTCGACTCGACCGTAGGCCGACACCGCTTCCGATACGTATCGGGCGACGTCCGATTCCTGCGTCACATCCGCCTCGACCGTGATGCACTCACCGCCGGCGTTGGCGATTGCGGCCACGGTTTCGTCGAGATCGGAGCCGGCGAGGTCGACCGCGACCACTTTGGCTCCGTCCTCGGCGAAGCGGACACATGTTGCGCGGCCGATGCCGCCGGCCGCGCCGGTCACGATTGCCACCATGCCTTCGAATCGGTCACTCATCGTCAGCCATCCTCTCAACGGAGTTGTCGTTCAGGTTCCAGCGGATGATAGAGCGTCAGATCCCGATGATCGGGTCGTACCAGCGGGGGGCGGCCACGTAGAGCGCGAGGTAGACGCAGAGCACGCCCAGTCCCAGCACCATGAGCTCGGGCAGCGGGCGCAAGATCTTGACCTTGGTCGCGGTCCTGATGAAGCTCGACCAGTTGGGGAAACTCCAGAGGATGCCGGCGGCGATCGCGCCGACGATCATGCCGCCCAGGTGGCCGCCGATGCTGATTCTGGGGATCAGCAGCGAGAAGACGATGTTGATGATCAGGAAGAACAGGATGCCGGAGTCCTGCCAGCGGCGGCCCGAGGCGCGCTCGGCGATGACGACCGCGCCGGCCAGTCCGAACACGGCACCTGATGCGCCGGCGGTGAATGCGTTGGGTTCGACCAGCAGCGCGCCGAGCGCTCCTCCGGTGAGTGAGACGGCGTAGAGCAGCAGCATGCGCCACCAGCCGATCGCCGGTTCGAGCATGCGTCCGAGGAAGACGAGGATCAGGATGTTCATGGCCATGTGCAGCAGGCCGTAGTGGAGGAAGGCCGAGGTGATCAGGCGCCACCACTCGCCGTCGTAGACCAGTGCGCCGTGCAGGGCGAAGTCGGCGTGGACGTCGGTCACACCGCCGCCCCAGAAGGAGAGCGAGCCGGTGTAGAGCGAGACGAAGATCCAGACGAGCGCGTTGGCCGCGGCCAAGCCCTGCGACACGCGAATCCCCGAGGACGTTGACCACTCGCGCGTGCGCTTGCGCCCCTCCTGGACGCACTCGGGGCACTGAAACCCGACCGGCGCCTGAATCATGCAGCCTGTGCAGATTGGCCGGTTGCAGCGCTGACAGAGGACGCCGGCCCAGGTATCGGTATGGCGATAGCAGGTGGCGTCGCGGGAGCTCATGGGCTCAGTGTATGAGGGGGTGGTCAGTGGTCAGCCAGAGATTTTTCCTGACGGCGGGGAAACAGAAAAAGCAGCCGATCTCCAGTGTTTTGCGGGAGATCGTGAGGATCGGGGTGGTTGGAAGTGGTCAGGTTTGGTTAGTGCTGGTAAGCGGATGGTCACGAGGGCCTGCTCCTTCCTGCTATGCCGAACGGGTGTGCTCTATTCTATGGGGGAAGGCGATCCGCTGATGTTGCGTAGGATGCAGGCATGCCGGACTCAGTTCGCAATCGGGAGCTGGAAGACCGGACGGAGGCAGGGCGCGCTGGCGGAGCCGAATGGTTCAGTACGCGTGTGGGAATGGGCTTGCTGCTGTTCGTACTGATCCTGGTTGTGTGGATATTTTGCCTGGCGGGCGCGATCTCCCTCGACAGGTCCCTGCACCGTTCGGACTTCCCTGGCATGCTTCCCGGCGTTGAGTTGGCCGTTGTTCCAATCGCGGCGTTCGTCGCCGCGCGATGGCGGATCGCCGCAGGACGCCTGGGCTCGCTTCACTCAAGTGGCATCGGCCCGTACCTCTCGTTGCTGATGTCGGCGACATTGGTTGGGCTGGTCGCTTATCTGGTCTGGTCCTGGACGACGCCGCTGACCACGGCTGGACCCAGCTCCGAGATTGGTTTGGTCCGCTGGCTGGGAGCGGCGCTCGCCGCGGCATTTACGTGCATCTGGTTGCCCATTTTCCCGCGAGTCACGTTGACCCTGGCCGGAATGATCGCCGGAGCCGTCCTGTTCGCCGGCCTGGGCTATGCGCTGTTTCCTTCCCAAATGACAGTTCCTGATGACAGGTGGGGGACCGACGGAGGCCATGGCGCGGCGTTCTTCGCAGTTCTAGTGATACTGATTTGGATAGCGGGAGCGGTGTGGCTTGCCCATCACGACCGCCAGAAGGAGACATCGGGTCTCGGACCGCGACCGATGAACCACGCAATCTGGATCGGGTTGTTGATGTTCTGCTCTGCAGCTCTGGCATTGTGAGAGCGCTTTTGCTAAACGTAGCGTCTTCACGAAGTGCAGATCTAGCCATTCTCAGTCGTACTGCTATCAGTCGTACTTCATGAGAGTGAACACGGTGGCGGCTCACTGCCTATGGCTGGTAGCACGGAGCCTTAGTTAATCCGCAGGAGACCATACTGCACGAGGACATGTCCCACGCCAGCGACGATGCTGCGGCCGGCGCGAAGGCTCTGTGGGACGAGATTGGGGCTGCGCGGGAGGACACGGGACAGTCCACGTCCGTCACGGTCGCGCGTCGGGAGATTCGGAAGTGGCTGTCTGAGTCGACGGAGGGTCAGCGTGTGGAGGAGTTGGTGGGTCGGTTGTTGGGAGGCTAGGGAAGGAGGCAGTCGACGACTGTTGTCCACGTTGTCCACATAAGGTTCAATCCGTCAACACAATACTGATCAACTGCGTGCCCGTTTTATTAGCAACAGCACATTATGGTACTTTGAGTTATCAGATCGGGGACGCGAAGGTCGGAAGCAGGAGGAATGGTGGTTACTCGAAGTGCGGTGCTACCGCCGAATGCGGCGGAGTTCATTGTCAATGAGTGGATTGGAGTCGAGCACGGGCAGTTGCTGGAGTTCACCCATCCTGAGTTGACCGAGTTCTTCCGTCGATACACGGAGCTAGCCGATTCACATCCTGGTGTATTGAGGAACGCCGGCCCCTTGGAAGGCTATGGACCGACCAAGAGAGAGCGGTTCATCCTCGCCTTAGATAGCGCGACCCCGAAACAACAGCTGTCTGTTTTGAAAGGCTTGTTGCAAAGGCTGCCGGTTGACCCAGGCAAGGGCCGAACACGGTCGGGAGAGAGCAAGATCAACAACTGGATCGGTGAACTCGAGCTAAGCCTTTCACTAGGCGACGTAGAGATCGACGGAAGTGACCTAGCAATTCCCGATGTTGCGCGCTTGGCGCTTGAAGCAGCGATCGCACACCAAGAGCAAGGCGACCACCACTTGGCAATGGATCGCGTTCACACGGCACTCCACGCGTGCGTCAAGCGCTTGGCAGAAGAGTGCGGTGTGGATGTTGCGAAGAACGAGAAGCTGAGGGACCAGTTTGGAGCCGTCCGCAGGGTCCATCCCGCCTTTCGGGTCGAAAAGGGCGACCGCGCGACCGCTGATGTTCTACAGGGCCTGGCCAAGACGATCGACGGTCTGAACTCAGCCCGAAACAAGAACACCCTCGTTCATCCCAATGATGCGCTACTCGCCGATCCTGAGGCCCGTCTCTTCTGCAACGCGGGCACCACGTTGCTGCAGTACCTCATGAATCGGACCGAGGCCCCCGTCCGCGAGCAAGAGCAGGAGTGGTGGAACCCACCCGCTTCTTCGCAGAATGACGACTGGGCAGCCGAGGACGTCTCGTTGAGCCCTGATCTGCCTAGCTGGGATGGGTCGGATCCGGCATTAGACGTCGACGAATTCGACTGGGACTCTGATTTGCCGCTCGAGTAGACAATGTCGGCCACCGTCTACACTGACCCCACAGACCCCGATGCGCCCTCCGAATGGAGTTTCCCATGAAGTTTCACTGGTTCAACCTGATGCCCTGGCCTCACCTTCCGGAGGATTTTCGGGAGACGAACCGGTCGGTCTGGGTCGATGTCGACTCCAAGCTCTACGACCCCGTCGAGGGGCACCGGGTGTACAACGAGTACCTCGACCAGCTGGAGTATGCGGCGACGCTGGGCTTTGACGGAATTGGCGTCAACGAGCATCACCAGAACGCCTACGGGATGATGCCCTCGCCGCAGATCATGGCGGCTTCGCTGGCGCGTCGGACCAAGGACGTGACGCTGCTGCTGCTGGGCCAGTCGATCGCGCTGTACAACCCGCCAACCCGGGTGGCCGAGGAGATGGCGATGCTCGACGTGATGTCGGGCGGGCGCCTGGTCGCGGGATTCCCGGTCGGCACGTCGATGGACGACAACTTCTGCTTCGGCTCCAACCCGGCCACGCTGCGCGACAAGTACAAGGAGAATCACGATCTGATCCGCCGCGCCTGGGAGGACCCGGAGGTCTTCTCCTGGAACGGCGAGTACAACAAGATTCGCTACGTCAACCTCTGGCCGCGCCCGATCCAGAAGCCGCACCCGCCGATCTGGATTCCCGGCGGCGGCTCGGTCGAGACCTGGGACTTCTGCGGCGAGATGGGCTACAACTACAGCTACCTCTCGTTCAACGGCTACGTCCGCGGCGAGGCGCTGATGCAGGGCTTCTGGAACCGCCTGGGCGAGATGGGCGTCGAGTTCAATCCGTTCCAGGGCGCGTTCGCGCAGCAGGTCGTGGTCGCTGAGACCGACGACCAGGCCGAGCAGATGTACACCGAGCACCTGCAGTACTTCTTCGACAAGTGCCTGCACGTCTACCCGGGCTTCGCCGACGCTCCGGGCTACCGCACCGAGAACACGATCCGCGCCGGTCTCAGGGCCGGCGGTGCGCAGGGTCTGGGCATCGCTCACACGCTCGAGTGGAAGGACTGGGTGCGTGAGGGCTACATCGTGGCCGGCTCGCCCGACTCGGTGACCGAGCAGATCGAGGCGCTCGCGACGAAGCTGCAGGTCGGCCACCTGGTCACGTTGCTGCACTGCGGCGACATGCCCGACGACAAGGCGCGGGCCTCGACCAAGCTCTTCGCCGAGCAGGTCATGCCGCGGGTCAAGCACATCTGGGAAGACTACGAAGACCACTGGTCGCCGAAGCCGATTGGCTCGGAACAGGTCGCGACGCCGGCACCGGTGCTGACCGGTTCCAACTAGGCCGGTCCGCCATCGACGTCGAGTTTCCGTCCGCCCCGGAGCGGGGCCGCTTCAACTTGCAGGAGTGAACTGATGGCTGAACTGAAGACGCTTGATCTCCGCCCTGGGGGGCAGACCGCCCACGTCTGGGAAGGCGGCGACGCCGACTCACCGGCGTTGCTGTTCCTCCACCCGATCACGGGTATCCCGCGCTGGGGCGACGCGCTCGAGGCGCTGGCCAACGACTTCCACGTCATCGCGCCTTACCAACCTGGCTGGGGTCCAGCCAAGGATGATCTGCCGGGGGCTCGCGACGGTCTGGACCTGGTGCTGTTCAACGTCGACCTGCTCAATACGCTCGGGGTCGGCTCGGCGCACGTGGTCGGCGTCAGCATCGGCGGATGGATCGGTGCGGAGATTGCGGCGATTCGACCGGATGCCGTGCAGTCGCTGACGCTGGTCAATCCGCTGGGTCTGTGGTCGGAGCAGTACCCGGGCGAGGACGCGTTTGCGCAGCATCCCGGGTTCCCGACCGCGGTGCTGTTCAGCAATCCGGACAAGCGCACCGAGCTGCTGATGGCCGATCGCGATCCGATGGACGCCTACGTCGGCGAACTGCTCGACTTGCGCGCCTCGGCCAAGTTCCTCTGGCCGATCCCGGACACCGGCGTCGGCCGACGCCTGGTGCGGATCGACACGCGCACGCTGATCGCCACATCGGAGAACGACAATATTGTGGCCCGGGAGATGGGCGATATCTGGCGAGCGGCGATTCCTGGTGCGCAGTCGGTGGAGATCGCCGATTCGGGCCATATCGCCGATCTCGAAGCGCCCGACGCTCTCGCGGAGCTGGTGCGCAGCTTTGCTCTCGAGGGTGTGACTGCCTGAGCTCTGCGCGGGGCTTGCTGAACGGAACCAAGTCGGCTGGCGAAGCGTTCCGTCTGTATGCGCCGCTCGCTGGCTTTGGCCCTCTGGCCGCTCGTCACGCTGTCGTTGCTGGCATTCAGCGCGACTGCCCTGGCTGACGATCCTGAGCCACTGACGCTCTCGGCCAGCTCCAGCCGGGAGACATGCACGCTCGGATCCGTGACCACCCTGGACTACGAGATTCACGGAGGCGTGCCGCCCTACCAGATAGCTGTCGACGGGCGCCAGATTGTTGGCGCCTTGAGGGAGCACTACATCCCGTGTCGGCCATCCGCGATCTGGTCGCCGCTTGAACCCGAAGGCGGCGATAGCGTTCAAAGAATCAGCCTGAGCGTGAGCGACGCTGCCGGCGTTCGCGCTTACGCCGTCGCCAAGCATCGTCTGGTGCGTCCGTTGCCGGCTCCCACCTATCTCCGGGTGACCAGTGGACTGGCATGGCCCTCAGGCGTGAGGCTCACGGCAGAGTGGGGCGTGCCGTACCGGCCGAGAGAGCCGCGGGCCGACAGCTTCGCCATTCGTTGGCGTACTCAAGGAGCTGCAGATTGGCAAGTCGAGCACGTCCATCCTGATCAACTTGGATTCTTAGCCTTTCGACACCGATGGAGGACCCCGGTGTCGCCCGCGGGCGAGCGGCTTGTGCTGCAGGCTGCTCAGCTCCGCCATCCGCACGATCTGCACGCGCTGCACGCGTTGGACTGGTCGAAACAAGCATCGGTCGTTGCCGGGGCGCCTCCCCAAGACCTGCAAGCCGAAGCGACACACGACTCGGTCACTCTGCGCTGGGGGCCGCACATAGACGGTCTGAGCTATGAGGCCAGCCTGTCGGCCGTTGAGAGTCGCGGCCATTGGTATCCCCAGCGACTTCGGCTCGACGCAGGTCCATTGTTCAATGCGCAATTCACTGACTTGCTTCCCGGCACGTTGTATCGCGTCGAGGTGTACCTCGACGACGGTGATGGATGGGGATCCGCGCTCCAACAACATCGCTTCGAGATCCGCACCGAGACTGCTCCGCCCGAGTGGAAGCCGCCGACATGGACCCCTGGTGACATTGCAGCATCCTTTATCGGCGACGAAATGAAAGTGACCTGGACACCGCCCAAGACAGGTGCGCGCTTCGCGACCACCGTATGCGGACGCCCGCCGGAATGGGCGTACGGCGGTGAGTGCAAGATCGTTGCGCCGGGGGAATCGCAGGCACTGTTGCCGCTCGCGCGGTGGGTGGAGGGCGGCTCGTTCCTGGTCACGGTAGAGACGCGCACTACACCTCCGGGAACAGCAGAAGTGGAACTCCATGTCTCGACGTACGAGCCGAACCTTCTCACGCAAGGCCAGCCGACCGAGGCGCCGCAATTCGACGCGTTTCGATGGGGCTGGCACCACGAGGATCCACGTCCGGGATCCTGGACATTCGTATGGGAGCACCAGGACGGCGACCTGGCCGAGTTCTCCTGGCGAGAAGGAGATCGTGCCATCATTCGCGAATCGCGCAGCGGTTGGATCGCTATCAGCACGTCCCGCTCATTCGTCCCCGAGGCGGTGCGCATGAGGCTGCTGAGAGACGGAGCGTGGAGTCCGTGGTCGGAGCCGGCTCACGTGCCGAGTGTCACCAGATCCCTCTTTCCCGTTCGCTTCACCGACGAAGGGGATGTGCTGCAGGTTCATTGGGATGCTCCTCCCGACGACACGGATGTGATTGGTTATCGGCTCTTTGTCGAGCGCGACGGTGGCGCCGAGGAGGTCGTCGATGTTGGACGGCAGACCGGCATGGAGATTGCCATCGAACCAACCGATCAGGTCATTGCGGTGAGCGTCGCCGCGCTGCTGGAAGGCTCGTTGGCGATCGGTCGCAGCTTCACAAACTGGTACCACAGAGACAGGCTGCCCGATCCGCTGCAACTGACTCTCGCTGTCGATCAATCGCCTTCTCCGCCTGCCGAGCGGGCTCCCCTAACCATCACGTGGTCGATATCCGGCGGCGTTGCGCCGTTCACTCTGTCAATGGGCGACCTGTTAGGGCGCGAGACGGAAGAGCGTCGTGGGTCCACCGTCGTGGAGTGCCGGATTGGGACGGACGGCCTGATGCAGGACATCCGGGCATCGGTCACGGATGCAAACGGACAATCGACCCACTTCACGCTTGGGCATCAACTGGCGTGGCGGCATTGGTTCGAAGAAGGGAAAGACCCATTCGCAGTCGATCTTGGCCGGCGCCACGTCTATCGCGATCGGGTGTTGGTGGCCTGGACTGGTTGCAGGGGACGCTATCTGGCAGTGCTGCGCTGGCGTCCAGCAGGAACCGAGCCCTGGTCCTATGTGCTCGACTACCCGGTCACTCGCCACGGCGACGGCTGGACCTGCAGCGGAGTGTTGGACGGGCTGGCCCCGCTCACGACCTACGAATATCAGCTCGCACGGTACCTGTGGCCTGAACAGCTTCAGCGGCCCGCGCAGTTGCAGTGGGCCGAGACACAGACAGTAACCACCCTGGGTGAACCGCAGGACCTCTCGATCCTGCAGAACGGTGACTCCGTCAGCGTGAGCTGGAAACAACAGCCCGACGCCTGGGCCTACGTCGTAGTCTTACGGGCCGAGGGCCGCTCGTGGTGGAAGCGGTATGAGCCAAGCGGCGAAGCGACTGAGACGATTTCCTTCACTGGCGTGCCGCCAGGAACAGCGCTGAGCATCGAACTTATCAGTCCTCCACTCAAGGATGGCGAGGAGGAGATCCCGCGTTCAATCGACCCCAGCTTCAGCTACGGCCACTAGGAGGGAACCGGCAAGACACAAGGTCGATAACCTGCCTTCGAGATTGGAGCACTCTTCATGACCAACTTTGGAATCACGCTGACCAACCGTGGGGTTGTGACTGGCGATTCTTCGCTTGAGGAGATGTATGACCTGGCTCGGCGGGTTGACGAGGACGAACGGTTTACGTCGGTCTGGGTTGGGGATTCGATCACGGCGAAGCCTCGGTTGGATGCTCTGTCGTTGATGAGCGCGCTGGCGGCTCGGACTGAGCGGGTTCGCATCGGGCCTGGTTGCTTTGCCACGACTCCGGTTCGGCCGGCGATTTTGCTGGCCTATCAGCTTGCGGCGATTGACGTGATCTCCAACGGCCGGCTCACCTTCGCCGCTTGTATGGGGGCGGCCGACGCGTCGGAGTTCGACCACTTCTGCGTCCCTCCCATCACCCGCTCGGGACGGATGGAGGAGGCGATCGAGATCATCCGGCTGCTGACTTCGGAGGATGACGCGTCTTACCACGGCAAGTACAACGACTTCGACAACCTGACCATCGAACCGCACTCGATCCAGCGTCCGGTCCCAATCCTGATCGTCTCCAATCCCAATCCAAGCGACGCACGCAATCGAGAGCGCGGATTGAGCCGCGTTGCACGGTTGGGTGACGGCTGGATGTCAACCACGCTCACGCCAGAGCTGCTGGGCGAGTACCTGGGCGACATCCGTCGCTACGCCGGTGAGGCAGGCCGTGAGCTGCCGGACGACTTTGACGTGGTCGCGTTCCACTCGGTGATGATCGACGATGACCGCGACGCGGCGTATGCCGAGGCCAAGCGTTTCCTCGACGATTACTACTTCCTCGACCACTCGGAGGCCATGGTCCGCCGGTGGTGCTCGTACGGCCCGCCTGAGCAGGCGGTCGAGGACATCCAGCGCTACATCGACGCCGGCGCCACGACCGTGCTCTTGCGGATCTGCAGCGGCGATCAGACGACCCAGTACCACCGGATCTCCGAGGAAGTCCTGCCCGCGCTCGTCTGAACGCACCCACCCGAGTCCGATCCCTACCCTGACCTCGCACGAGGAGGATGCCGCCATGGTCAACTTCGGACTCACTCTTTCCAATCGGGGCGTCGTGACCGGCGCATCGACCCTCGACGACATGATCGCGCTCGCTCAACGGGCCGACGCCGACGAACGCTGGGACAGTATCTGGGTTGGCGATTCGATCCTGGCCAAGCCTCGGCTTGATGCGTTGACCTTGATGGGCGCTCTGGCCGTCGTGACGGACCGTGTTCGGATTGGACCGGCCTGCTTCGCCTCGACGCCGCTGCGCGATGGGCTGCTGCTCGCCTACCAGTGGGCCTCGCTTGATTTCATGTCCAACGGCCGCACAATTTTCGCCGCCTGCATGGGACAGGCCGCGCCCGGCGGCGGCGACATGCTGCACGAGTTCGACGCCTTTTGCGTCGCGCCGGAATCGCGGATGAAGCGAATGGAGGAGGCGATCGAGGTCATGCGCCTGCTGACCTCGGAGGACAACGTTTCCTATCACGGCGAGTACAACGACTTCGACAACGTCACGATCGAGCCGCGATCGGTCCAGCGTCCGGTACCGATCTGGGTGACTTCGAATCCGCGGCCCGACCTGACCAGAAATCGTGAAGCCGGTCTGCGCCGCACGGCGCGCCTCGGCGACGGCTGGATGACCACATTCCAGCCGCCCGCAATCGTCGAGGAGTACCTGGCCGACATCCGCCGCTACGCAGACGAGGAGGGCCGCGAGCTCCTGGACGACTTCGAGGTTTGCGTCTACTACAACATCAACGTCAACGACGACCGACAAGCCGCGCTGGACGAGTCGCGCCGCTATCTCGAGGCCTACTACACCACGACATACACCGATGAGGCACTCAACCTCTGGGTCGCGATGGGCACGCCCGAGCAGTGCATCGCAGACATCCAGTCGTACATCGACGCAGGAGC
The DNA here is from genome assembly GCA_965208665.1 of Dehalococcoidia bacterium. Classification (GTDB taxonomy): domain Bacteria; phylum Chloroflexota; class Dehalococcoidia; order Bin125; family Bin125; genus Bin125. The sequence goes on along the minus strand of CBDBPH010000001.1, from coordinate 507,908 downwards.
GACGACGATCACCCTCAGGCTGGTCGGCTACGACCAGCAGTCGGCGTATGACCGAGTGGTGGACGAGGTGTTGCCGGCGTTCGACTGAGGGGCCTTCCGTGCCGCCGATTACTCCATTGGAGCCCGCGCTAGCCTGCGCGATGTAGCGATTGGAGTTGCGGATGGAAACTCAGCGCGTCGATTCCAATGGGATCCGGATCAATGTCCTGACCGACGGCCCTTCGGACGGGCCTCCGGTGCTTCTGATCCATGGATTCCCCGAGACTTCCTACGAGTGGCGTAACCAGATTCCAGTCCTGGTCGACGCCGGCTACCGCGTGATCGTCCCCGACACCAGAGGCTATGGGGATTCGGACAAGCCACCCGGACCGGTCTCGCGGCATACGCTGGCGGCCGACATGGTCGGCGTGCTGGATCACTTTGATATCGACGAGGTGGCCCTGGTCGGGCATGACTGGGGCGGGATCATCGGCTTCAAGGTGGTCATTGATTGGCCCGAGCGGATTACCAGCGTGGCCCTGATGGACACGCTCTGCACGGTCTGGACGCCGTTCGCGGTGCATGGCTTCTGGTTCAAGGCTCGGCCGCTCCCGGAACACTTCTACGCCGAGTACCACGAGCAGTTCATCGAGACGATCTTCACGGGCGCGTCCGACCCGGAACTGCCGGACTGGCCGGAATCGCCCTGGAACGTGAGCGGCCGCCAACTTACACCGAATCGCTGGGCGACGGACGAGGATGTCGCGGTCTACAAGCAGGCGTTCTCGGACCCCGGCTCACACGCCGCCGCAATCTCCTACTACCGGCACGCGCTGCCGTTCCATCGGATGCACGCCGACGAGAACGTCGCCGGCGGATACCGCTGCGAGCGGTTGACTTCGGCGCAGGTCGGCGAGGTCTGGCGTCGTGGGCTGAACGACCATCCCTGGGGCCGCGAGTTCATGGAGTACGGACCGGAGGATCGGCACAAGCGCTTCGAGAAGCCGGCGCTCTGGATGTACGGCAACGCGAGGCTCGCGCCGGATAGTCCGCCCAGCCGCAAGACGCCGTCGGGCAATCCGTTCTTCGACCAGTTCCCGATGTACTTCCCCGACCTGACCACGGTCGGCGTGCCCGGTGCGGGACACTTCTTCCCCGAGGAAGCGCCCGACATCACGAATCAGACACTGCTGGAGTTTCTTGCCGGGGCAGGGGAGCGGCCCTCACCCTAACCCTCTCCCAGAGGGAGAGGGAATCAGCGGAGGAGATCACGATGCCAACGAATGAATCCACTGAGCTTGCGCTCAGGTTGCTACGACAGCTGACCGATACGGTCGAGCAACTTGCAGGGCTGTCTGACGACGACCTGTCGTTCCCGACCGAGCACGGCTGCGCGATGAACGGCGGCGTCCGGCGGTTGCTCGTGCACAACGCCGAGCACGACCGCATGCACGCCGGCGCGGTCTCGACGGCCCGCTACACGGCCAAGCAGATGCAGGAATCGCCGCTCTCGCACCTGACCCGCGATCTGATCTTCCAGCGAGCCGAATTGGTCGGCCAGCTCCTGCACATGGACGACGCCCTGCTCGATGCCAAAGCGCCAAACGACGAGTGGTCAATCCGAGAGCACGTCGAGCACGTCCTCTACTGGGAGAACAACTCAATGTCGCAGGTCGCGTCGGAGATGAAGTCACAGGCCGGATCGGCGGCGGCGGGGGGTTCCGGATGAGCGCCTCGACCAACCGATATGACGTGGCCATCATCGGCCTGGGGGCGATGGGCTCCGCCGCTGCCTGGCATCTGGCCCGGCGTGGACAGCGGGTGATCGGCTTCGACCGCTTCCATCCGCCGCACATGATGGGCTCGACCCACGGCGACACCCGCGGCATCCGCGAGGCCTACTACGAGGGTCCCTCCTACGTACCCTTCGTCCGCCGCGCCTACGAACTCTGGGACGAGCTCTCCGGTCTGGTTGGCCAGCAGCTCTTCACGCAGACTGGCGCGCTCTCGCTTGGCGTCGAGGGCGCAAGCCTGGTCGAGGGCGTGCTGGCCAGCGCTCGCGAGCACGAGATCGCGGTCGACTACATGGACTCAAGCGAACTCAAGAAGCGCTATCCCGGCGTGATGGCGACCGACGACCTGGTCGGTGTGCTCGAACAGCGCGGCGGGATGATCGAGATTGAACCGGCGCTCAACGGACAGCTTGACCAAGCCGCGCGGCACGGCGCCGAGCTGCACTTCGACGAGGCCGTCGACAAGTGGCTGCCGCAGGACATGGACGATGTCGAGTCGCCGGTCACGATCAACACCGCCAAGGGCACATACGAGGCCGAGCGGATGGTCGTCACGGCCGGTGCCTGGAACGCGGGACTGCTGGGCAAGCTCAACCTGCCGCTGATGGTCACGCGTCAGGTCATGTTCTGGTTCGAACCGAAGCGCAACCCCGAGGCGTTCGAGGTCGGCGCGCTGCCCTTCTGGATGTGGGAGCGCGGACCGCAGGACTTCGCCTACGGCTTCCCCAACGTGGGCAAAGGCTTCAAGCTCGGACACCACCAGCCGCTGGACGAGGTCGAGCCATCGGGCTACAACCGCGAGCTGACCGAGCGGGACGAGTCCAACGTCCGTTACTGGCTCGAGCGCACCTTCCCCGACGTCGGCGGCAAGCTGCTGCGCGCCGAGACCTGCCTCTACACGCATACGCCCGACGCGCACTTCCTGCTCGACATTCACCCCAAGCGGCCGAACATCGTGGTCGCCAGCCCCTGCTCCGGTCACGGCTTCAAGTTCGCCCCCGCAATCGGCGAGGCACTGGCCGACCTCAGTATGCACCGCAAGACCGAGCACGACCTCGAACTCTTCCGCGTTGACCGTTTCGTCGAGCCGATCGGCGCGCAGGCATCACAGCCATCGCAGTCAGCGGCGGGGGACTAGCGGACGATGTCGCAGCGGGTCGCGGTGGTCGGCGCGGGCGCGGTCGGCTGCTACTTTGGCGTGCGTCTCGCCGAGGCCGGACACGATGTCCGCTTCCTCATGCGACGCGACTACGACGCCGTCAAGTCCGGCGGACTGCACCTGTCCAGCCACCTCGGCGACCTGTCCCTCGACACGCCAACCGTTGAGCGCTCACCCGAAGCTCTGGCCGCCCACGGGCCCGTCGACTGGGTCCTGGTCGGACTCAAAGCCACCGCGATCCCCGACATCCCAAAACTGGTCGGACCGTTGCTCTCTGAAGGCACCCGAGTCCTCGCGATCATGAACGGACTCAGCGTCGACGAAGAGATCGCCGTCGAACTTCCTGACGGCACGTCGCTGTTCGGCGGGCTCGGATTCATCGGCGTGATCCGCGGCGAGCCGGGCCGGATCCTGCACCAGGAGTTCGGCGCGATCAACCTCGGACACCACGGCGACGACCCCGACGAGCTGCAGTGCGGCGTCGACCTGTTCGCCGGCAGCAAGGTCGAAATCCGGCCCGAAGCCAGCCTGCTCAAGGCGCGCTGGGAGAAGCTCTGCTGGAACATCCCCTTCAACGGCCTCTGCGTGATCGCCGGCGGCGTCCCCGTCGACCAGGTGATCGAAGACCCGCCGCTCTACGACGCCGCCCACGAGCTGATCCGCGAGATCGTCGCCGCCGGCAACGCCGACCTCGAGGCCCACGGCCAAACCGCCCGGATCGACGGCCCCCGCATCGCCCACCTCTTCCTCACCCAGACCCTCGGCATGGGAGCCTACCGCCCCAGCACCGTCATCGACTACAACAACGGCCGCCCCCTGGAACTCGACGCCATCTTCCGCCAACCCGTCCAGAGAGCCAGCGAGCTAGGCGTGGGAGTCCCGATGATGTCGATGGTGTCGTCACTGGTGGGCAAGCTGGGCGAGCGCTGAAACCCCCTCCTGCATCACTGTCACACCCGCAGCTAACGGACCACCGCCATAGCGCGCCCAACGAACCACCGTCATACCCGCGCTCGCCGCGGGTATCTCGCTGCGACGAGCACTAACCCCGGTTACCCTCCCGAACATGTCCCGCCAACCCTGCGTTTACATCCTCGCCAGCCGACCCCACGGATCCATCTACACCGGCGTCACCGCCGACCTCGTCCGCCGTGTCTGGCAGCACAAGCGCGGCGAAGGCTCCGCTTTCACCAGGCGCTACCAAATCAACAAGTTGGTCTGGATGGAACCGCACGATCGTATGGACCAGGCTATTGCTCGTGAGAAACAGATCAAGCGATGGACCAAGGCTCGTCGGCGCGGCATGATCGACGAGTTCAATCCTGAGTGGCGCGACCTCTATCTCGACCTGGCGTGAGGCACTACGGACCCTTGCCGAGATCGCTTCGCCATCATTGCCGGGCCCCGCAAGCTACCGTCACTGCCGCGCTTGCCGCTGAAATCTCGCTGAATCGGCGGTTGACGTTCGTGCTGGACGCGGCGAGATACCCGCGGCAAGCGCGGGTATGACGGGGTGGGGTCGGCCGCTGGACTCATTGGAGGTTCAGGGAGACCTTGGGAACCCGTCATATGTCCGCTCCAGCGCGAACTCATCGGACCTCACTGTCGACCTCGCCACACTCCCGAGCCAACGGACGTTCGCAGAACACATGTCCGTATACAATGGCCCGCACTCGACAACGGGCGTCGAGGCCAGGGAGCGAGCCATGAACCTGCGAAGTCCGCTGACAACCATCGCGACCGAACCGGATATTCGTGGAATTGACCAGAAAAACACTGACAAAACTGGACCAAAACTATCCAAATCTGGACTGATCTGGACAAATCTGGACTCTCCCGGACGCCAAATCGCACAATTCCCAGTCCACAGCGGCAGATCAGCCGACTTCGCTCAGAATTCTCTCGCCAAGCCCAGCGCCTCGCACCATTCCGATAGCGCTGCCGACCTTGAGGCCTCGGTGTTCCAGTGGAGGGGGCGGGGGCTGGTGCTGGGCAGGGGGATGAGATCGGCCTCCAGGTTGGGGAACGCTCGGCGGAACTCTCGGAGGCGGCGGCCGTTCAGGAGGATCGGACAGGGGCCTCTGGACTCGAGCAGCTCACCGACCCGGTTCGGCACCGCGTCGCGAATCTTGTCGTCTCCGGAGCCTTGTCGGCGGACCCGCTCATACAGGTCCCAGATCGCGATCCGGTTGGCTGTGACCTGGTGGATTCGGTCTTCGTAGGGCGCCTGGGCGCCCTCGATGACTCCGCAGTGCGCCATCACGCGCCAGAACCAGTTCTGAGGATGCGCGTAGTACTGCCGCTTCTCCAGCGACTGCACGCTGGGGAAGGAGCCCAGGATCAACGCGCGGACGGGGCCGTCGGGCAGGATCGGCGGCAGGCCCTGGAGAAGGTCGTTGGGAGGCATGGGACGGCCCTCACCCTTAACCCTCTCCCTCGGGGAGAGGGGACCAACTGAGGGGAGGGCTGAGGGTTCCCGCTACTTCGCGGGGAAGACGGGTTCGCCTCCGATGATGCCGGCGGCTTCCATTTCCTGGAGGTCTCCGGCGCTGAGGCCGAGGTCGTCGCTGAGCACCTGGCTGGTGTGCTCTCCCAGCAGCGGAGCTCGGACGAGCGGGACGTCGCTCTTGGACATTCTGGGCGCCCAGCCGAGCAGGCGGATCTTGCCGTGCGCGGGGTGATCGAGGTCGTGGACGAAGCCGCGCTCCTCGAAGTGCGGGTTGTGGAACAGGTCGTAGGTGTCGAGCACCGCCGAGCAGGGCACGCCGGCCTCGCCCAGGATGTCCATCACTTCCCACTTGGTCCGCGTCTTGGTCCACTTCGAGATTTCGGCGTAGAGCTCGTCGCCGTTCTCGTTGCGCTTCCACATGTCCTCGAAACGCGGGTCGAGCAGCAACTCGGGACGGTCGATCGTGGCGCAGAGCGTGTCCCACATCCGCGAGGTCACGACCATGATGTAGACCCACTCGTTGTTGCCGCCGCGTTCCTCGCTTCCGGGGGTCGACTTGCACGGATAGAGGTTGGTCGGCGCGCCGGCCGCGTTGCCGTTACGCGGCGCGACCCGCTCGCCCCACTGCGCATAGGCGATGCGGGTGCGCATGAAGTAGGTCATCGCCTCCTGCATGGTGATTTCGATGAACTGGCCCTCGCCGGTGCGTTGCCGCTGGACGAAGGCGGCGGTGATGGCCAGAGCGAGTTCCGTACCGGTGCCGGAGTCGCCGACGGTCGAACCGGGCATCATCGGAGGGCCGTCCTTCTCCCCGGTCACCGAGAACGCGCCGGCGGCCGCCTGGGCGACCATGTCGTAGCACTTGAAGTCCTGCCAGGGACCGGACAGACCGAATCCCTTGAGTCGCCCATAGATGATCGCCGGATTGATCTCCTTCATCACCTCGTATGTCAGGTTGAGCCGCTCCATCACGCCGGGGCCGTAGTTCTCGACGAAGACGTCGTAGTGCGGCAGCATCTCGAGCAGCAGCTCGCGGCCCTTGGGGTCCTGCAGATTGATCGTGACCGAGCGCTTGTTGGAGTTCCAGTTGATGAAGTACGGCGAGTTGAGCGTGCCCGTGCGCACACCGCGGCCGGGGTCGCCGACGCCGGGCTGCTCGACCTTGACCACGTCCGCCCCGAGCCAGGCCAGCGCCTGCGTGCAGGACGTCCCCGCCTCGTACTGAGTCATGTCCAGGATGCGCATTCCATCAAGAGCCGGCATCGTGAGATCCTCCATCGAGAGCAGATTCGGCAACGGTATCCGAGCCGCAGCGCCTACCCCCAAGTCTCCTGCATCTTAGATCGAAACAGGCGGACGCCGCTCCCACTCAGCCTCGTCGCTGAGTGAGAACGGCGTCCGATGCCGCATCACCGAGCTACCGAGGGGCCGGCAGATGCAAGCCTTACTCGTCGTCTGCCGCGGCCTCGGCCACATACCGCCGCTGGGTCGTGATGAGCCAGCGCAGTTCCTCCGCAGTCACAGCAGCGCGGGCTTTGGCTGAGTCGAGGAGGTATGGAGAAGCCATCCAGATCTGAGGACTGCCAACGAGCTCGGCCGGAGTGTGGTAGCTGTGGACGAACTGCATCGCGCTCATGACCAGGTAACCCTGCGACTCGACACTATCGTTGAAGAGCGCCCTGAGGTGGCGGTTCCTGATGTCTAGGCTCACCCGTGCAAGATCGACAGTTGCTCCGATGGACAGGATTCTGATACTGCGCCCGGACTCGGTGAAAATTTGATCGAAGGCATCAAGAGCATTGAGCATCGTGTCGGCATTGAGCACCATCGCGAGTTCAATGTCGACATGCCGAGGATCAGTCAGGGCAGTGATGAGCTCGTCGACAATCTGTGCGTTCGTCGCACCTTCAGTCAGTCTCAGTCGGATGACGCTCGCTCCCGTGTAGGACTGCTCCAGACTGTCACAGCGTTCCTCCAGCCCGTCATTTCCGTCCTCGTGGATGATGCACGCGATCGGTCCTGTGATGCCTTCCTCAGCGATTCTGCGCGTCGCGATGGGACCGACTTCGCGGTCGTCCAGGGCGACGTGGATTTCGGAGCCGGCAGCGGCGGCGTGCCGGTCGCCGGAGTTGAAGGTGACAATTCGAGCCCCAGCCCGCTTGGCTGCCAGCAAGGAATCCGTCACCGCCTCTGGATCTGCCAGCGTGGAGGCGATCACAGCGGCGCCGTCAGCGCTGCACTGGTCGATGGCCGCTGCTTGATCAGCGCCGTCGAGATGCGACTCATAGCTGAAGTTGCTATCGGCGAGGTGGCCGGCCAGGTGCATGTAGGCGCGCCATACTTTCCAGTAGTAGTCCTGCTTTGAACCATGCGTGACCACGCAGAAGAGCGGGGCGTGTTCAGAGGGACTCGACAGCTTAACCGCCGAGGTCGACAACCAACGGCCGGTGGGCGCATCGACACGCAAGACGCGCCGTGGGCCCAGGTCTTGTCTGATCCATCGGCCGTCAGCTCCCAACGACTCGATCGCGAAGACGATCGAGCCATCGAGTCGTTGGAAGGCAGCAACCCGGACATCGCCCTGGGCTGCTTGGCGCTCCGTCGTGCGGGACTGTTCGATCAACCGCTCGAGCGAGGCCGAAATGGACTCGAACTCGTCGGTGTTCTCGCGGGCAGTTTGGTAGCGAATGAGCGAGGGTTGAGCTAGCCATAGCTGTGGCTGGCTGGCGAATCTGCCATTGTGCACGTTGTAGATCAGCTCCATCGCACTCGCGACGAAGAACCCCTGAGTTTCAACGCTGTCGCTGATCAGCACATCGACGTGCTGTTCGAGCAACGCCTCGGGGAATCCGACCAAGTCATCGAACGTTGCGCCAACCGCGGTGATTCGCAGTCCTTCGGCGGCGCCGTCCAATCGACTCACTGCGGCGAGCGTTTGCCGCATGGTGTCTGCGTTCAGCGCGAGCACAGCGTCGTACGGCGGCCCCTCTGTACCTCTGAGCAGGCTGGCAATCTCATCGATGCGACTGGATGGACCGTGCTCAAGGTCGTTAGCTGCTTCCTGAAGCCGAATTCGGGTCACACCAGCGCCCCCGTAGACGGCTTCAAGCCCGTCACATCGATCTTCGAGGCTGAGGTTGTCTCGTTCGTGGATGAGGCAGACGATCTGACCGCTAATGCCGCGCTCATTGAACTCGCGTGCCGCCAGTTCGCCGGCCGCTCGGTCGTTGAGTCCGATGTTGGCCTGCGAGCCTACGCTCTCGGCGTGCTCAAGCCCGGCGTTGAAGGTGACAATCCGAGCGCCTTCTGCCTTGGCCCTGATTAGTGGCCCGCTAACGTCGGCGGGACTTGCCATGGTCGAGGCGATCATCGCAGCATTGTCGGCGATGCAGCGCTCGATCGCAGCGGCTTGGTCGGCGCCGCTCAAATGCGTCTCGAAGCGTATATCGCTGTCCGTCAGGTTGGCAGATTGGTAGAGGAAGGCACGGAACTTCAGCCAGAAGCTATCGTCGGGTGCGCCATGCGCGACCACACAGAACAGCGGCGACAGATCGCGGCCGCGATCAATGCTGACCGCGTCACTACGCAGCCAGGTGTCGTAGGGCGAGGTTGTTGTCAGGAGGCTCTTGGCCGGTAGCAGCCGCTCACCCCAGGTGCCGTCCGGTCCCATCACCTGGATGGCGACCGTCACTGTACCGCCTTCGCCTTTGAGCGCAGAAATGCGGACGGATGGGCCGTCAGCTGGCGGATGCGCCTCGGCAACGTTGACAAGCGAGAAGCTGGCAACGGTTGTGAGTGCGATGACCAGAGCCAGTGCAAACGCCATCCCTAGAAGCTTGCGGCTCACTCGTGTGCAGTTGGGGCTAGGCATCCTTGCCGTCTCCTGTTCCTTCAGCGCTCGCGCGGGATTCCCGCAACTGTCGGCGGGAAGGCGAACCTGTGAGGTCGATGCAGGCACCGCACGATATCGCGTGATGGTGCTTGTACGTGAGTTTCGGTGCTTATGATATCGATAATATGTGTTGTATGGGCATATGTTCCAGTATCGCGATGTCTGTGACATCTCACGGTTCAACATCATCCAGTCTGCGATGAGATGCCAAGTCAGCTCAAGCTGCTGGTCGCCGTCGGTGCGAGAGGAGCGGCCCTAGGATCGAGTTGGCGATACATGCACGGGGAACCGATATTCGCCAGAACGGGGGACAGCCGATGAAGGTCACCGGGATGAAGACGATGGTTGTTGAGGCGGAGCCTCCGTACATCGGGGGGAAGTACTTCCTCTTCCTGGAGCTTCAAACTGACGAAGGGATTACCGGGATCGGCGAGCGGATTGCGGGCAGCTCTTACTCGGATCACCTGGGGGACCTGAAGACGCAGGTCAGCCTGCTCGAGGAGTTCGTCGGCCAGTTCGTGATCGGCGAAGATCCGATGAACATCGAGCTGATCTGGGATCGGATGTACGGGACGCGGCACGATCTGCGGCATCCGAGTCTGTATTCGACGCCGGTGATCAGCGCGATCGACATGGCGCTTTGGGACATCAAAGGCAAGGCGACCAACCAGCCGATCTACAACCTGCTGGGCGGGAAGTATCACGAGACGCTGCGCGCCTACGCCTACATGCCCAGCGAGGGCATCGCTGAGAATCCTGAGAAGGCCGGAGAGGTGGCGGCGCAACTGCTCGCCGAAGGCAACTCGGCGTGCAAGATCGATCCGTTCATGCCGCTGCAGCCGATCCGCGACATCCCGCTCTGGCAGATCGAGCGGGCGGGCAAGATCTTCGAGAGCATCCGCAAGGCAGTTGGCAACCAGTTGGAAGTCGGCATCGGGACCCATGGTCAGATGCCGACCTATAGCGCGATCCGGGTCGCCAACTACCTCGAGCAATACCACCCGTTCTGGTTCGAAGAGCCGGTGATGCCGGAGAACGTCGAGGAGATGGCCCGGGTCGCGGCGCACACGAGTATTCCGATCGCGACTGGTGAGCGGCTTGTGACCAAGTACGAGTTCGCCGAGGTGCTGGAGAAGCAGGCGGCGCAGATCATCCAGCTCGACGTAGGTCAGTGCGGGGGGATCACCGAGGCGAAGAAGATCGCGGGCATGGCCGAGGCGCACTACGCGATGATCGCGCCGCACATGTACTGCGGTCCGGTTGCCGCGATGGCGGCGATCCAGATTGACACTTGCTCACCGAACTTCCTGATCCAGGAAGCCAACCTGGGTCCGCTGCACCAGAAGATCTTCCAGGAGCCCCTGGTCGTGGAAAACGGCGTGATCATCCCGCCGACCGGGCCGGGTCTGGGCGTTGAGTTTGACGACGAGGTGCTGGAGGCGCACCTGGTGTCGTAGCAGACGCTTATGCGCCGTTGCGACTGGTGACGATGCCTTCGGCTTCGAGACGGGCGAATTCGTCACCGTCGATTCCCAGATCGTCGAGGAGCACTTCGCGGGTGTGTTCCGCGAGTAGCGGGGCGGCCGTCATGGGGACGTTGCTCTTCGACATCTTGGGCGCCCAGCCGAGCAGGCGGATTGGTCCCCATTCGGGGTGGTCGATGTCCTGGATGAACTCTCGCTCGTCGAAGTGGGGGTTGTGGAAGAGGTCGTAGGTGCTGTGCGTGGCCGAGCAGGGCACGCCGGCCTCGCCGAGGATCTGCATCGCATCCCACTTCGTGTGCTGCAATGTCCAGGCGCGAATCTCGGATTTGAGCGCGTCGTTGTTGTCGATCCGCGCCTGCTCGTCGGCGAAGCGTGGGTCTACGACCATGTCGGGCCGATCCATCGCCGCGCAGAAGGTGTCCCACATGCGGGTGGTCAGGGCGATGATGTAGAGGTAGTCGTCGGCACCGTTGGAGTTGGGCAATGGCTTGCAGGGGTATAGGTCGGTCGGCCCGTTCCAGCCGTTGCCTCGACGCTCGGCGGCGACGTCGCCCCAGCTCTGGGTCCCTGCGACCGGCGTGCGGACGTAGTACGTCATTGCTTCCTGCATCGAGATCTCGATGTGCTGGCCCTCGCCGGTGCGCAACTTCTGCACGTAGGCCGAGGTGATGGCGAAGGCGAGCTGCATCCCTGTGCCGCTGTCGCCGACGCAGGCGCCGGGCCGCATCGGCGGGCCGTCGGCCTCGCCGGTGACAGAGAATGCCCCGGCCGCGTTCTGGGCGACGGGATCGAAGCTCTTGAAGTTGGCGAATGGACCGGAGAGTCCAAAGCCCTTGAGTCGCGCATAGATGATGCTCGGATGGACCTCCTTGAGTGCCTCGTAGGTCAGGCCCAGTTTCTCCATCACGCCGGGGCCGTAGTTCTCGACGAAGACGTCGTAATGAGGCAGCATCTCGAAGAGGAGCGCCTTGCCGCGCTCGTCGCGCAAGTTGATCGTGACCGAGCGCTTGTTGGCGTTCCAGTTGATGAAGTAGTGCGAGTCGATGTCGGCGCCGCTGCCGACGCCGCGTCCGGGGTCGCCGACGCCGGGCTGCTCGATCTTGACCACGTCAGCGCCGTGCCAGGCCAAGGCCTGGGTGCATGAGGTGCCCGCTTCGTACTGGGTCATGTCGAGGACGCGGAGTCCGTCGAGAGCTGGCATCTTAGGATCCTCCATCAAGAGTGGATTCGGCAACGGAGTCCGAGCCGCAGGGCCTACTGCTGTATCACGTGCATGTTAGATGGATGTACACAGACGCCGCCTCGACTCAGCGACGATGCAGAGTCGGAGCGGCGTCCGATGGCGCAGCAGCGGCGCCCCCAGGGCGCCGGCTGATGAAAACCTTACTCGTCGTCAACGGCGGCCTCGGCCACGTACCGATAGAGGGTCGCAACGACCCGACGGAGGGCGTCCACGTCGGTGACCGTCCGTGCTGTGTTGTAGGCGAACGGAGAGGCCAGCCACAGCTGGGGCTTGCCGATGTACTCCGGCCTCGTCGGATGATTGTGGACGAAGTGCATTGCGCTGACGACGAGGAATCCTTGCGACTCGACACTGTCGTTAAACCCCCCTAGCCGGTGACGCGCCCTCGTTTCTGGAGTAGTGCGACGTATCAGATCGACATGTGTACCGATCGGGACAACCTGTATCGTTCGGCCGCCTTCGGCGTGGATTTGAATGACCGCGTCGAGAGCACCGAACAACGTGTTGGCGTTGAGGGTCAGGGCTACATCGATCTCAGGTTGGCCAGGACCGCTGAACCCGGCGATGAGTTCGCTGACGATCTGCTCTTCCGCTGCACCCTCGGTCAGTCGCAGTCGCGTCACGCTCGTTCCTGTATAGGTCGCCTCGAGTCCGTCGCAGCGTTCTTCCAGGCCGACGTTGCCGACTTCGTGGATGACGCAGGCGATCGGCCCGCTGACTCCGCGCTCGTTGATTAGGCGGGCAGCCGCGATACCCGCTTCATAGTCGTCCAGCGCGACGTGAATCTCGGAGCCGGCCGCCGCTGCGAAGCTTCCGCCGGAGTTGAAGGTGACGATTCGGGCGCCGGCCTCCTTGGCGGCCAACAGTGAGTCAGTCACGGCTGAGGGGTCGGCAAGCGTGGAGGCGATGACGGCGGCGCCGTCGGCGCTGCATTGGTCGATGGCCGCGGCCTGGTCGGCACCGTCAAGATGGGCTTCGTAGCGCCAGTTTGTGTCGGTGACGTGGGCTGAGATGTGCATGTAGGCGCGGGCGACCTGCCAGTAGGCGTCCTGCTTGGAGCCGTGCGAGACAATGCAGAAGAGGGGCGGCTGTTCCGCGCCGCGGAACAGCTCGACCGCAGAGCTCGCCAACCAGGCGCCGCTGGGCGCATCTGCGGAGAGTACGCGCCGCTGGGGCAGTTGACGGCTGCTCCAGCGACCGTCGGCTCCGATCGACTCAATCGCGAAAACCACCGACCCGTCGTCGCGCGTGAGCGCCGCGACGCGGACGCTGACACCTGCGACCGGGCGCTGCATCCCGGAGTGTTGCTCGAGCATCCGATCGAACGAGGCGGAAAGGGCTTCAAGCGTCTCGGCATTGCCACCAGTGGATCGATGGTCAAGGAGGGAAGGATCGGCTAGCCACAACTGGGGCTGTCCAACGAAGTGTGCGTTGTGCAGCCTGTAAGAGAACTGCAACGCGCTGCCGACGAAGAAACCCTGTGCATCGGCGCTGTCGCTGATCAGGGAGCCGAGGCGCCGACTGAGCCAATCGGCCGGGAACTTCGCCAACTCATCGAGATTGGAACCTACCGAGGCGATGACCAACCCGTCGGCAGCGCCGTCGAGTTGTTGAACGGCGGTCAATGCATGCGTCAGCGTGTCGGCGTTCAACGTGAGCATGGCGTCGTACTTGATCCCTTGCTGATCCTCAATGAGCACCTCGACCAGATGGTCGAGGTAGCTGCCATGATCGTGCTCGAGATGAGAGTCGACTTCCTCGAGTTGAATCCGCTTCACGCCGGCTCCCTGGTAAGTGGCCTCGAGGCCGTCGCAACGATGTTCGAGGCTGAGGTTGTCTCGTTCATGGATCAGGCAGGCGACCTGGCCGCTGATGCCGCGCTCGTTGAACTGCCGTCCCGCCAATTCCCCCGCCGCGTGGTCGTTGAGCGCGATGTGAATCTCTGAACCGACGCTCTTGGCGTGCTCGACACCGGCGTTGAAGGTGATGATTTGCGTCCCGGCCGCCTTGGCCTTGATCAGAGGTTCCCGGACATCGTCCGGACTCGCCAGGGTCGAGGCGATCACTGCGGCCCCGTCGTCCACGCATCGCTCAATCGCGGCAGCCTGGTTAGGGCCTTCCAAGTGCGTTTCGAAGCGCACATCGCTGTCGGTCCGCTCGGCCGACTGCTGGAGGAAGGCCTGGAATTTCAGCCAGAAGCGATCGTCGATAGCTCCGTGCGCGATCACGCAGAAGAGCGGCGCCAATTCCTTGCCGCGGTTGATGACGACTGGATCACTGCGTAGCCAGGTGCCAATAGGAGAGTCGGGTGTAATGAGCCTCTTTGCCGGTAGCAGCCGTTCCCCCCAAGCGCCATCCGGACCGATCGCCTGGATAGCGACTGTCACGGTCCCATGATCGTCTCTGAGCGCGGACACGCGAACTGATGGACCGTCGGCTGGCGGATGCGCCTGCACGTTGCTGAGCAACACGGCGCTCACGAGTGTTATCACCGCAATGGTCAATACAATGGCCGGGGCCGTGGCGCGCAGGCGGATTGGGCAATACATGTTGTGTCCTTACATGTCATTGGGCATTGGGCGGCAGACTACTGCCATGGTCTGCGTATCATACGTCCTGAGTACAAGTGATTCACACGTCAACACTGGCACGATAGTGCTTCCTGACATCGGCACATGCCAATCACCGGCCATCGACGTCAAAGTCGTGTTAACCAACGCGTTAGGGACTCGTGAAGGAAATGATACTTACATGATATCGCTGAAGGTTATGGAGAGCCCAAAGGGCCTCCTGTATGCCGTGTGTTAGTGCTCTGGCTGTGCCGAGAGTATCCCACGTAATATGCTGATACACATAGTAATACCCGCCTGACATCGATGACCATGTGTGATAGGCGTCATAACCGATTTGCTCGTTTGCACGAACGGGGAAACTGCCAATCGCCGCTTGCGCCTTCTCCGCAGTGTTCGACAAGCGGCCGACCCAGCCAGCGGGCCAGCCTCGCTCTTCCGCGCTCGTCGTCAGACCCAGAACTGGCGAGAGGTGCGCCGAAGGACGGGCTGTCCGCTGCTCTGAAGCTCTGGCCGAGTGGTGTCCCGACTAACGGCTGCTGACGATGCCTTCGGCCTCGAGCCGGGCGAACTCTTCGCCTTCGATCCCGAGGTCGTCGCAGAGGACTTCCGAAGTGTGCTGTCCGAGCAGTGGAGCGGCCTTCATGGCCACGTCAGAGCCGGAGAGCCGCGGCGCCCAGCCGAGCTGGCGAATGGCTCCCCACTCGGGATGGTCAAGGTGCTGGATGAAGCCGCGCTCGTCGAGGTGCGGGTTGTGGAACAGGTCGTACGTGTCATGCGTGGCCGAGCATGGCACCCCAGCCTGGGCCAGGATGCCCTGAGCTTCCCACTTGGTGTGCTGCATCGTCCAGGAACGAATCTCCTGCTTGAGCTCTTCCTGATGCTCGACTCTGCCGGCGTCCTCGGCGAAACGCGGATCGACCGTCAACTCGGGCCGATCCATGGCCGTGCACAAGGTGTCCCACATCCGGGAGGTCGTCAGGATGAT
This sequence comes from Dehalococcoidia bacterium, assembly GCA_965208665.1. Classification (GTDB taxonomy): domain Bacteria; phylum Chloroflexota; class Dehalococcoidia; order Bin125; family Bin125; genus Bin125. The sequence continues at coordinate 492,351 of CBDBPH010000001.1, read as the reverse complement.
GTAGACGTAGTCGTTCGCGCCGTTCGATCCCGGAGCGGGCTTGCAGGGGTACAGATCGGATGCACTGAATCCGAATCCGTTGCCGTTGCGCGGCACAACGCTCTCGCCCCAGCCCTCGGTTTGCGAGACATAGGTGCGCATGTAGTAGGTCATCGCCTCCTGCATGGAGAGTTCGATTTCCTGACCCTCGCCAGTGCGCAGCCGCTGTATGTAGGCAGCGGCGATGGCGAAGGCCATCTGCATGCCGGTGCCGGAGTCGCCGACAGCCGCTTTGGGCATCATCGGTGGACCGTCGGCCTCCCCGGTCGTCGAGAATGCGCCGGCCGCGTTCTGGGCGATCGGATCGAAGCACTTGAACTCGGCGTATGGACCAGTCAGCCCGAATCCCTTGATTCGTGCATAGATGATGCTGGGCTGGACCTGCTTGAGCACGTCGTAGGTGAGGCCGAGGCGCTCCATTACGCCGGGGCCGTAGTTTTCGACGAAGACGTCGTAATGCGGCGCCATTTCGAGCAAGAGTTCGCGCCCGCGCTCAGAGCTCAAATCGATCGCGACCGAGCGCTTGTTGGAGTTCCAGGCGATGAAGTAGGGGGAGTCGAGGTTGTCTTCACGCGCACCGCGCCCAGGATCGCCCTGACCGGGCTGCTCGATCTTGACCACATCGGCGCCGAGCCAGGCGAGTGCCTGTGTACACGAGGTGCCGGCTTCGTACTGGGTCATGTCGAGGATCCGGAGTCCGTCGAGCGCTGGCATGAGTGGTTCCTTCCTGTTGCGAGTGTCGAATCGCTCTTCAGGCGATCAGCATCGCGTTAGTGATCATGGTCGTGACCGTGACCGTGGTCGTGATCGGTCGAGGGGCGGCCGTGACCGCCCTTCGGGCCTCCGATGTGGACGTTGGGCGTGCCGTCAAAGATCATCGCGCCTTCGAAGAATCGGGCGTTGGGATGGTTGGCGTACATGTAGTGCAGCGCCGCCGCGGCGAGCAACACCTCAAAGCGCGCCAGGTCCATCACCGTAAAGCGAATCAGGTCCCGCTTGGCAAACCCGAGCTTGCTCAGCGGGTATTCGCCGATCGAACCGAGGAATGGCGGGTCGTCCGAGTCCTCGATGGCCCTGATTGCATCTGGCAGGAGATCGGCTTCCAGCACGAGCAGCCCGGCCACATCGGGATTGTCACTCAGGGCGCTCTCGATCTGTTCGTCGGCGTCCTCGGCGCTGAGTTGAAGCTGTTCAACATCGCCGCCTGTGTACTCCTCCTGCAGCACGGTGCAGATGTTCTTGCGGGCTGCATACGCGTCGTGATGGATCACGCACAGGACAGGCCCGGCAACGTCGGCCGAGTTGAACTGTTCCGCTGCCCGGCGGCCGGCCGCAGTTTCGTCCATCGAGACGTGGATCAGCGACCCGGCCCGGTCGGCGTGCTCTTCGCCCGCTCCGAAGCTGGCGATTTGGACGCCATGCGCTGCTGCTGCTTCCAGCGCTGGAATGATCCGGTCGGCGTCAGCCAGGGTGGCGAGGATCATCCTCGCGCCGTCATCGACGCATTGCTCGATCGCGTCGACCCGATCATCGACATCGGTGTGAGTTGAGTAGTCGAGCTTCACTCCAATCAGATTGGCCGCCCGCGCAGCGTGGAACTCCACGAACTGCCAGAACAGTTTGTCGGGATCGCCGTTTGCGACCACGCAAAGCGAGGGCATTGGCGCCGCTGGCAAGGGCGTCTGGACCTCGATCCGACCGCTGTTGCGCCACAGATCGACGGGAGAATTGGCCGGGAAGAGCCGCGGACGCGGCAAGATTCGCTCGCCCCACTGACTTCCGTCCCACTGCTGCAGGGCGAACTCGACGCGTCCGTCGGCCAGTTGCTTCGCGTTGATCCGCACTTCGGTCGTGACGCGGTCGTGCGAATCAGCATCGGCCGATTCGAACATGAGCTGGTTGATCAGCGTGGTCGCGACAATCGCCGCCGCAACGGCAATGGCGATCAGGAGATGGGTGCGATAACGGGCAAGCATGCATCAACCTTCCGCGCGCGCCGGATCGTGCGCCTGATCGCCGACATCATAGTGATCCTCAGCGCCTGTCACCCACCCGCTCGATCAGCCCGTACCATGCCTCTCAGGCACCAGAGCGCAGGGGATGGAGTCCAGATCATGACCACCGCACCAGCCGTCGGCGTCTCGCCCGATGCACCGCCCGAACCGGACAGCTACGACTGGCCGGGCATTGTGGCCGGACTGCAGCGCTATCTGCGCCTGACCGCGACGCCGGTCGGGATGAAGATGTTCGAGACGATCGAGGAGATGCAGGAGGTCGAGCGGATTCGTCGGCCGCAGTTCAAGCACGCCCTCGACCAGCTGGTCGCGCAGGCCCGCTGGCTCAACTTCACCTTGGGAGTGACGATGGACGATCTAATCGGCGCACAATGCGGAGCCCCGGTAGGGCTGCATCCGAACGAAGACGACGGCGAGTGGCGTCTGCGCACCACGATGACCAACGTCTGGTTCGAGACCGACGAGGACTCGATTCTGCATCAGCAGGCGATGGATGTGATGCCCTACGGCCGGTACGCAGCGCTGGCACTGTCGCCGATCGCCACTGGCCGCCTCGATCCGCCAGACGTCGTGCTGCTCTACGGCACACCTGGGCAGATGATCATCCTGATCAACGGCCTGCAGTTCTCGGGCTTCAAGAAGTTCGAGTTCGCCTCGGTCGGAGAGTCGGCCTGCGCCGACAGCTGGGGACGGGCGCTGCGCACCGGGGAGCCGTCGCTCAGCATCCCGTGCTATGCCGAGCGACGTTTCGGCGGAGTGCAGGACGACGAGTTGCTGATGGCGATCCCGCCGCGGTATCTGCCGAAGCTGCTCGACGGTCTGGACAAGCTGTCCCGGAATGGGCTGCGATATCCGATTCCGCCGCTGGGGATCCAGGCGGATCCGTCGGAGTCGTTGGCGCGGTCATACCAGGACCGGTTCTAGGCGCTGTTGGGCGTCCGGAGGCGCGAGTCTTCATCCACCAGCGGCGGGCCGCACTGTAAACCGCTTGTTGACATGCGATTCTGCGCGCGGGTAACATTGCTTCTTGCACCCCTAGTTCAGCTGCACCCGTTCTGACGCGGGTCAACCGATTTGGGGATGCGCCTTTACAAGGGAGATAGTGATTGAGATGCGTCCACAGCATCCCCCCGGAAGTCGGCGGCGGCGCCGAATTCCATCGAAATCAGGGGGGCTGCGGGAAACTCTCGCGACGGCTGGTCGCTTGCGCGGCCGGACGAGCGCGGGAGGTACGTGTGTGGTTCTGACGACATGCAGAGATGACTGCGCTGGTCGCCGACGGGACCCCTGATTGCATCGGGGGGAGCGGTCGGAGACAGGAACAGCGTGGCGCGCGGCAGGATCGGGAGCCTCGGGGTGTGCAACGACCTCGGGGACTGGCTTTCGGTCACGAATGCATGCGCGTGGCGTAGCGCAGGTCAAGTGACTACGGCGCACGGTGGATGCCTTGGCACTTCGAGCCGATGAAGGACGCGGTATGACTGCGATAAGCCAGGAGGAGCCGTCAAGCAGGCTGATCCCTGGATTTCCGAATGGGGCAACCCGGTGGCGGTGATGCGCCATCACCCCAGGCTGAACACATAGGTCTGGTGGAGGTAAGCGGGGGAAATGAAACATCTAAGTACCCCGAGGAGAAGAAACAATTCCGGTAGTAGCGGCGAGCGAACCCGGAGCAGCCCAAACCGATTGAGCCTAATGGAGCCCTCTCCTCTGCTCAGCCGGTGTTGTAGGGCGTTGCGTTCGCACTGAGGGCGGTGCGACAGCAGTTACAAACTGCGCGGGTAGGCGAAGGCCCCTGGAACGGGCCGCCAAAGACGGTGAGAGCCCGGTAGCCGACACCCGACGCAGCTGCTGGCAGCGTTCCTGAGTACCACGCGGCACGGTGAAAGCGCGTGGGAAACTGGGGAGCCCACTTCCCAAGGCTAAATACTCGAAGTGACCGATAGCGGACCAGTACCGTGAGGGAAAGGTGAAAAGAACCCCGGGAGGGGAGTGAAACAGTTCCTGAAACCGTGTGCTTTCAAGCAGTGAGAGGCCCGTCACTGGGCTGATCGCGTGCCTATTGAAGAATGAACCGGTGAGTTACGTTTTGTGGCGAGGTTAAGGCACTCTGTGCCGCAGCCGGAGCGAAAGCGAGTCTGAACAGGGCGACGTGAGTCGCAAGACGTAGACCCGAAACCAGGTGAGCTACCCATGGGCAGGGTGAAGCGGAAGTAAAGCTCCGTGGAGGCCCGAACCTTCTTCAGTTGCAAATGGATTGGATGACCTGTGGGTAGAGGTGAAATGCCAAGCGAACCTGGCGATAGCTGGTTCTCCCCGAAATGCCTTTAGGGGCAGCGTTGCGGGAAACGACCGTGGAGGTAGGGCTCTGACTGGGTACGGGGGCGGACAGCCTACCAACCCCTATCAAACCGCGAATGCCACGGCCGAACCTGCGGCAGTGAGACTGTGGGGGATAAGCTTCATGGTCAAAAGGGAAACAGCCCAGACCGCCGGCTAAGGTCCCGAAATTTCCGCTCAGTGGGAAAGGAAGTCCAGTCGCGCAGACAACCAGGAGGTTGGCTTAGAAGCAGCCATCCTTGAAAGAGTGCGTAATAGCTCACTGGTCGAGTGATTGGGCGCCGACAATTCAACGGGGCTCAAGCGGAATACCGAAGCCGCGGATCTGGCTCTCAGTTCGCTGGGGGTCAGGTGGTAGGGGAGCGTTCCGTTCGGCAGTGAAGCCGGACCCGCGAGGGCCGGTGGAGCGGACGGAAGTGAGAATGCCGGTATGAGTAGCGAAAGGCGTGTGAGAACCACGCCCACCGAATACCTCAGGGTTCCTACGGCAGGGCAATCCGCGTAGGGTTAGGCGGGCCTAAGCCGAGGCCGAAAGGCGTAGGCGATGGACAGACGGTTCATATTCCGTCCCCGCTGAATGTGTGTTTGAGCGACAGGGGCGACCCGGGTAGATAGCGTGAGCGGGCCTAATGGACATGGTCCGTCGCGCCGCGTAGGCGTCGAGCGGGGTTCAAAGACCGCTCGGTTAAGCAGAGGCGGCGCGGAAGCGGCGACGTCAGTCAAAGCGACTCGCGTGAACCCCTCGGCCAGAAAACCCTCGGTCGCGAATAGATTCAGCGCCCGTACCGCACACCGACACAGGTAGGTGAGGGTAAGTACCTCCAGGTGGACGAGTGATTCCTCGCTAAGGAACTCGGCAAAATAGTTCCGTAACTTCGGGAGAAGGAACGCCTCGCGGCTGGTCCCCGACATGCTCGGGCGAACGGCCGAAGGTCGCAGTGAGCAGGCCCAGGCGACTGTTTAACAAAAACACAGGTCTCTGCGAACGCGAAAGCGGACGTATAGGGGCTGACGCCTGCCCAGTGCTGGAAGGTTAAGGGGAGGGCTTCACGGCTCGAACCGAAGCCCCAGTGAACGGCGGCCGTAACTATAACGGTCCTAAGGTAGCGAAATTCCTTGTCGGGTAAGTTCCGACCCGCACGAATGGCGTAACGATCTGGGCACTGTCTCGGCGAGGAGCTCGGCGAAATTGAAGTGGCCGTGAAGATGCGGCCTCCCCGCAGATGGACAAAAAGACCCCGTGGAGCTTTACTACAGCTTGACATTGAAGGTCGCCTTATGATGCGTAGGATAGGTGGGAGCCAGTGAACTCATGCTTGCGGGCGTGGGGGAGGCAACCTTGGAATACCACCCTTCATATGGTGTCCTTCTAACGCGTGAGCAAGCACGCGGACCGTGTCTGGTGGGTAGTTTGACTGGGGCGGTCGCCTCCCAAACAGTAACGGAGGCGCGCAATGGTTCCCTTAGGGTGGATGGAAATCACCTGTCACGTGTATTGGCATAAGGGAGCTTGACTGCGAGACTGACACGTCGAGCAGGGACGAAAGTCGGCCAAAGTGATCCTACGGTTCCGAGTGGTAGGGCCGTGGCTTATCGGATATAAGTTACCCCGGGGATAACAGGCTTATCTTGCCCGAGAGTTCACATCGCCGGCAAGGTTTGGCACCTCGATGTCGGCTCGTCGCATCCTGGGGCTGGAGTCGGTCCCAAGGGTTGGGCTGTTCGCCCATTAAAGCGGCACGCGAGCTGGGTTCAGAACGTCGTGAGACAGTTCGGTCTCTATCCTCTGTGGGCGTTGGAGCGTTGCGGGGAACTGCCCCTAGTACGAGAGGACCGGGGTGGACGGACCGCTGGTGTTTCAGTTGGAGGGCCAACCTCCACCGCTGGGTAGCCATGTTCGGACAGGAGAAGCGCTGAAAGCATCTAAGCGCGAAACCAACCTCAAGATGAGCGCTCCCGCCGCCAATGAGCGGATAAGGCCACGGGAAGACGACCCGTTTGATAGGCGACAGGTGGAAGCCCGGTAACGGGTGCAGCTGAGTCGTACTAATGGCCGAACGGCTTGACCTGCCCTACGCCAAGCGCAGCAAGCGCTGCGACGCGGACAGGCAGCTCGAAGCAGCGTCAACTACATACGTACGCATCTCTCTCACATCTCCCGGCGTTGCGGGATAGAGCAGCGGTAGCTCGTCGGGCTCATAACCCGGAGGTCGTGGGTTCGAATCCCACTCCCGCTACCACTCCCATGGAAAGGGCCGATGCGAGAGCATCGGCCCTTTGTCGTGTCTCCAACGCGACATTGGCCCCGATCAACGACGTCCGTCGAGCGGCTCACCCAGTTGCTGGTCCAATGCCGAGAAGACGACCCGGTCTCCCACATGGATCGCTTCGCTGGTGACGGGGTTAATCATCACTTCGTCGTCGCGGACGACGGCGATCAGACGTCGGTCGCCGGTGCGTTGCAGGGCCCACTCGATTGTCTGGCCAACCCATGTGGCCGGAATGGGAAACACTCCGATCCCATAGTTCGGCGTCAGGGGCAGGAAGTCGCTGGCTGAGGCGACCTGGATGATGTGTGCGAAGCGCTCGGCGCCGTCGCGTTCGGGGCGGATCACCCGTTGCGCGCCGAGCAGGCGTAGGATTCGCTGGTGCCGGTCGGATGACGCTTTCGCATAGATCACTTCGACGTCGAGTTGTTTGAGGTTCATCATCGCCAGTACGGAGGCTTCCAGGTCGGCCGTGGCGACGACGGCGACATCGACCTCGCGCAGCGATAGCGCGCGCAGGGCGTCGATGTCGGTGATGTCGGCGATCCTGGCGTCGGTGACTCTGGGGGCGAGCTCATGGACGTTGCCCTCGTCGAGGTCGATGGCTAGGACCTCGTGGCCCAGATCATCGAGCGCTTCGGCGAGGTGCGCTCCGAAGCGTCCCAGTCCTAACACGGCGACTTGCATGTCGGCTCCTAACCGATCCGCACCGCTTCGGTCGGGTAGCGGTAGTGTTCGCGCGGGCGATCGGGAATCAGGCTGGTGATCACTAGCGGGCCCAGCCGTCCTGCAAACATCATCAGGATCAGGATATTGGCCCCAGCCCCGGTTGCGGCCTGGGAGGCGCCCATGGTCCAGCCGCAGTTGGCCAGCGCCGACATCACGTCGAATGCCGCAGGGAGGATGTCGACGTTGGGATCAACAGCGATGAAGAACAGCAGTCCGAACGCATAGCCGCCGAGCGCGATCAGGACCAGCGCGTTCGCTCGTAGCAATACGGAGGCAGGAATCTCGCGACCGAACGCGACGACGCGACCTGAACCGATCAGCGCCGAAATCACGCCGAACGTGACCACCATGAACGAGCCGATCTTGATCCCCGATGCAGTAGAGGTCGAGGCGCCGCCGATGAACATCAAGATGATCATCGCCAGGGACGTGTCCTCACTCGCCTCGCTGAGCGGGACCGTCGTCATTCCGGTCGTGCGGTTGACGGAGAGGAACAGCGAGTTGACCAGCTTGGAGCCCGCGTTCTGATCGGCGAACATCCGTGACCAGTCGGCGATCAGGAAGAAGGCCATCCCGACCAGCAGCAGTAGCGTCATGCCGGTCAGGACGAACTTCGTGTCGAGCGTCCAGCGCCGCCGAGGCTGGCGCAGGTTGAAGACGGTCAGAAACGAGAGCGAACCCAGGAAGGCCGAAGCACCCATGACCAGCATCGGCCAGACGTCGTGGGCCTGTCCGACGAAGCTGTTGCTGCCGCCCATCAGGTCGAAGCCGGCGTTGTTGAAGGCGGAGATGGCGTGATATCCGGCCAGCCAGACTGCTCGCCCCATGGAGATGTCCCCCGGCTGTTCGAGCAAGAACCAGGGCAGCAGCAGGATGAACGTGGTGAACTCAACGATGGCGGTGTAGATCATCACCCGACGAAGCAGCGCCGACGCGCCTGATCCGTCGGCGCTGGTGGTCATCAGTTCGAGTCCGAAGAATGCGCGGCCGCGCATACCTAGCCGTTGTCCGGCGAGCACAATCAGGATGCCGGCGTACATGGTCACGCCCAGACCGCCGAGTTGGAACAACGCGAGCGTGACGAACTCGCCGAAGTGAGAAAAGGTTTCGGCGGTATCGAACCGGGTCAAACCGGTCACGCTGACCGCCGAGACAGAGGTGTACAGAGCGTCGAGGAACGGGATCGACTCGCCGGTCGTAGAGGCAACCGGCAGGTGCAGGATGGCGCCGCCGACGACCATCACGAGGGCGAACAGCAGGACGACCATCCATGCGCGTGGGGTGAAACGGAACCGGCGCACCGGGCCCGCACGGATCACTTCGGTCTGCAACCGAGCGCGTCGGAGCACGACATCACCGGGACGCCGACGGTACCCCCGCTGCTGGCTCATCCGCAGCCTCCAAGTCGGAGTGTATGCCTCCGTCGGGTGGCGGCATCCGGCGCGTCATAAGCGATTGGAGCGGGGAACGGGAATCCGCGGGGAAGGTGGTCCATCCGAGGGCTGTCCGGTTGATGGACGAGACTGGTGAGTACGGTTGGAGTCTGCTGGACGTGGTGCTGGGGTAGCCTGCGGACGATACGGTGTGCGGCAAACCTGGAGGGTCGACGATGGCGATAGCGGCGGACATTCAGCGGGCGATGGAGGATAGCTCGTGGATTCGGCGCATGTTCGAACTGGGCATTCAGCTTCGGCAGGAGCGCGGCGCCGAGAACGTCTTCGATCTCTCGCTGGGCAACCCGATCGCCGAGCCTCCGCCGCAGTTCTTTGATGAACTGCGCAGCTTTGCGGACTCGGACTCCCCGGGTGCGCACCGTTACATGCCGAACTCGGGCTACGTCGAGACTCGACGGGCGGTTGCGGACGCGCTGTCTGACGAGACGGGGCTCTCCTATGGCGCGGATCACGTGGTGATGACAGTCGGCGCCGCCGCGGCGCTCAACGTTGTCATCCATTCACTCTGCGATCGCGACGACGAGGTCGTCATACTCACCCCGTTTTTCGCCGAGTACCTGTTCTACGCGACCAACCACGGAGCGAAGCCGGTGGTCGTCGGCTGCGACGAGAACTTCGTTCCCGACCTTGCGGAGCTCGAAGGCAAGCTCTCGGCGCGGACCAAGATGGTGATAGTCAACTCGCCCAACAATCCGTCCGGGGCAATGTATCCCGCCTCGTTGATCGAGACGCTGGCGCACTTGTTGCGGACCAAGTCGGCCGAATTCGGCACCGAGATCTTCCTTGTCAGCGATGAGCCGTACCGCAAGATTCTGTTCGACGAGCATGTGTATCCGTTCCCGCAACTCTCGTACGAGCGAACGATCACGGTCACATCACACGCCAAGGATCTGGCATTGCCCGGCGATCGGATCGGCTACATCGCCGTGCATCCGGAATACGACGACGGTGGGCTGCTGATGAATGCGCTGATTTTCTGCAATCGGGTGCTCGGCTTCGTCAATGCACCGGCGATCATGCAGCACCTGGTCCTCAACCTTCAGACGGTCACGATCGACACAACGGACTATCAGCAGAAGCGGGACTATCTCTACGACGTGCTGACCACGGTGGGATACGAGGTGCGCAAGCCCGAGGGCGCGTTCTATATGTTCCCGAAGTCGCCGGTCGAGGATGAGATGGAGTTGGTGGCGGCGCTGCAGCGTCAGGGGGTACTGGTCGTGCCCGGTCGAGGCTTCGGCATGGAGGGATTTTTCCGCATCTCGTACTGTGTCGAGCAGCGTGAGTTGGAGGGCGCCGCGCCCGGTTTTGCCGCGGCGATGTCGGAGTTGACAGGCACCCGTTGAGGGAGCTTTGGGGGCTATTGGCCCATGTAAGCTGAGGATCGGTCGGCCCCATCGTCTAGAGGCCTAGGACGCCAGCCTTTCAAGCTGGTAGCACGGGTTCGAATCCCGTTGGGGCCACCATTGCGCATCATTTTCACGCGGACGACCCAGCTGGTCGTGGTCAGCTCCTCCCCAAGGCTTTAGCTTGAGCGGGTAGATCGCCGCTGAATGGAGCCTCACATGTCACAGCCAATTCGTGCGCACGTCGTCGTCGGGGGGTTCCCGCCGGGCAAGCACGCCAGTCACGACATGGACTATGCGCGCGTGCGCATCCTGCAGGCGTTGCAGTCCAACCTGAACGTGCACGCCACCGTCAGCGGCGACTTCACCGACTGCGACAAGTGGATCGCCGATTGTCAACTACTCGTCTGCTACGTCGCGGGCCCGTTCGCCGACGAGCACCAGTGCGGCGTGATCATGGACTGGCTGGATGACGGCGGCCGCTGGCTCGCGCTGCACGGCAGCACCGGTGGGATGCCGGAGCGGACCAGCGATCGTCCGGACGGCCGTCGCCGCATGGCCAAGCTGCCGTACCACGACGTGCTAGGTGGCTACTTCATGACTCATCCGCCGATCCGCGAGATGAACGTCAATGTGTCCGATCACAACCATCCGCTGACGTACAACCTGCCCGACTCGTTCCTTTGCAAGGACGAGCCCTACATGATCGAAGTGATCCACCCTGACTCGCAGATCCTGCTGACCACAACCGATGTCGAAGTCCCGGCGATCGTGGACGAGCTCTACGGCCGCGACCTGTCACTGTTGCCAGACGGTAAGTCGCACGCGCTGGGTTACGCGCGCAACGTTGGCAACGGGGAGATCGCTTACATCGCACCCGGCCATTGCCACACTCCGCTGACGCTGTCGGGCCGCCAGCCCCCGGTCCACGAGTCGATCTCACCCGACGGTGTTGTGCCGCCGCTCTTCCGCGGCCCCTGGGAGACCGAGCCCTACGAGCAATTGATCAGGAACGCGATTGACTGGGGCACCGGGGTCGAGGGATAGACACAGGCGCGCTGCCGCCGGGAAGCGCCTGCCCTACGCCACGACGCCCGCGTCGCGGAGATCGGTGATCTCTGCCGGCTCCAGGGCCAGATCGAACTGGAGCACGTCGTCGGTGTGTTCGCCCATGAGTGGGGCGCGGACGAACGGCACGTCGCCGTTCGACATGCGCGGGGCGAAGCCCAACAACTCGATCTCGCCGTGCTCGGGATGGTCGACCTGCTGAATGAAGCCCCGTTCGCGCAGGTGCGGGTCAGTGAAGAGGTCTTCCATTCCAAGGATCGCACTGCACGGGACGCCCGCCTCACCCAGGATGAGCATCGCTTCCTCCTTCGTCCGTCCCAGCATCCAGGCGCCAATGACCTCGGCCAGGGCCTCATTGTGCTCCCGTCGCGCGGGTGCCGTCGCGAAGCGCGGATCGCGCGCCAGTTCGGGTTGCTCGATCGCGCCGCAGAACGATTCCCACATCCGCTCGGTGCTGCACATGATGAAGACGTAGTCGTTGAGGCCCTGCGGCCGGCAGGGGTACATGCGCACGGTGGCCGGGCGCGCGCCGGAGCGAGCGGGGTCTCCTCTTCCGAGGGCAGGGCGTGTGTTCCAGATCGTGGACGAAGCGCGAGAGCGCATGAAAAAGGTCATCGCCTCCTGCATCGAGATCTCGATCACCTGGCCAGCACCGGTCCGCTGGCGCTCGATATAGGCCGCCGTGATTGCCAGCGCAAGCTGGAGGCCGGTCCCCGAATCACCGGTCATCGATGCGGGGTACACCGGGGGTCCGTCATCGGGTCCCGTGAGCGCGATCGCGCCCGCAGCTGCCTGCGCAATAGGGTCGAGGGATTTGAACTGCGCGTACGGCCCACTCAGTCCGAACCCCTTGAGCCTTCCATAGATGATGCGCGGGTTAGCGCGCTGCACGACCTCGGGTCCAATGTCGAGCTTCTCAACGACACCGGGCCCGTAGTTCTCCACGAACACGTCGAAGTGAGGCGCGAGCCGCAGGAGTATCTCCCGCCCTCGCGGGTCTTGCAGGTCGAGGACGATGCTGCGCTTGTTGCTGTTGAAGTTGAGAAAGTACGGCGAGTTGCCTTCGCCCGGCTGCACGTGGCGTCCGGGATCGCCAAGGCCCGGCGGCTCGACTTTGACGACGTCGGCGCCGAGCCAGGCCAGAGCCTGCGTACAGGACGTCCCCGCTTCGCGTTGAGTCATGTCAAGGATTCGCATTCCATCGAGCGCGGGCATCGGCGTTTCCTCTCATCGAGCCGTTCGATGCGGCCAGCCTAGAGGGAATCGCCCGACGCTAGACTCGGGCGCAGCGAGGGCGCTACAAGCAGGAAGGGGGCGAAGATGCCCCGTTGCGAATTCTGGTCCGGCGTCGGTCGGTGGAACATCAGGGAAGACGCGCAGCGCGCCGAAGCATTGGGTTGGGACGGGATCAGGTTCGGGGATTCGCAGAATCTGCAACCTGACTGCTACGTCGCGCTGGCGCTGGCGGCTGACGCGACGACGACGCTCAAGCTGGGCACCGGCGTGACGAATCCGTTCACCCGTCATGCCTCGGTGACAGCGTCGGCGATCGCGACAATCCAGGCGTTGAGCGGCGGGCGCGCCTGTCTGGGGATTGGACGTGGGGATTCGGCGATGGCCCACCTGGGGTATGCGCCGGCATCGGTGCCCGAGTTCGAAAAGTACCTGCAACAGCTCAGGGGCTATCTGCGGCGGGAGTCGGTGCCCTTCAACGAGGACGCGACGCTCGATGAGCTGGAGCTCGCCCAGCAGCCCAACGGCAGCCGGATTGAGTGGCTGCGCGAGAGCCAGGCGACGGTGCCCGTTGACGTGGCCGCCACGGGTCCCCGCGTGATCCGGGCGGCCGCCCTCTATGCCGACGCCGTCACCCTTGCGGTGGGGGCGGACCCAGCCCGGCTGCAATGGGGCATGGACGTGGCCCACGAGGCGCGGGCCGAGGCGGGACTGTCCCCTGAGATCCCGTTCGGTTCCTACATGATTGTCGTGGCGCACGACGACCCTGTGTTTGCGAGTCGCATGGCCGGGGGCGCGCTCTCCGTGTTCGCGCGCTTCTCGGCGATGCACGGCACGGTTGTGGGACCAACATCGGCGACCGAGCGCGAAGCCTTGATGCGGATCCACGACGGCTACGACATGACCTCCCACACTCGCACGTTCAGCCATCAATCCGACTTGCTGACGGAAGAGGTCGCGGGCAAATTCGGCGTGTTTGGCCCCAGCAGTTACTGCGTCGAGCGGCTGAGCGAGCTGATCGATCTGGGGTTGGAGCGGATCTTCTTCGTGGGGCCCACGGGCGACGCTGATCGGAGCGAGGCCCTGCGTGCCAGGCAGCGGCTCGTGGAGGAGGTGTTGCCGGCGCTGCGCGAGAGGTACAACGACGACTGAATCGGTCATAGGAGCGTTGGACTCAGCCCGGGTGATTCGCTGCGGGAGTGCACTGGACTGGTCGAGCAGAGCCCCTGGAATGGAATATTGAGCGGACAAGGAAGTCGACGACGATGCGCGCAGCAGTGTTCCACGAGGTTGGTCAGCCACTTACCGTCGAGGAGATCGAGGTCGACGCGCCCGGCCCGCGGGAAGTCCTGGTCGACATCGCCGCGTCCGGCGTCTGTCATAGCGACCTCCATCTTGTTGAGGGGTCGCATGACATCGCGATGATGGGCGGCGCGCCGGCCATTTTGGGTCACGAGGGCGCCGGCATCGTCGCCGCTGTGGGCGACGCGGTCACCGATTTCGCCCCTGGCGACCACGTCGTCGGCTGCTCCTCCGTCTTCTGTGGCAACTGTGACTTTTGCCTGGTCGGGCAGCCGTTTCTCTGCCGCAGTCCCTTGACACGTCGACGGAGGTCCGATCCGCCCAGATACACGTGGAAGGGCGCTCGGGTGACGCAGTTCGCGGGACTTTCGACGTACGCCGAGCAGATGCTCGTTCACGAGAACTCGCTGGTGAAGATTCGCGAGGATATGCCGCTCGACAAGGCCGCGCTGATTGGCTGTGCCGTGACGACGGGGGTGGGCGCCGCTCTCAACACCGCCAGGGTCGAACCAGGCTCGACCGTCGCCGTCTTCGGCGCCGGAGGTGTCGGGCTCTCGGCGATCCAGGGCGCGCGGATCGCGGGGGCCCGCATGATCATCGCCGTCGACGTCTTCGAGTCGAAGCTCGGCACCGCCCGGGAGTTGGGCGCGACACACTCCGTCGATGCGTCAACGTCCGACCCGGTCGACGCCATCCGGGAGCTCACAGGGGGCGGCGCGGACTACACCTTCGAAGCGATCGGCCTCAAGAGCGCGGTCGAGCAGTGCTTCGAGGCGATCCGCCGCGGCGGGCTCGCCACGATCGTCGGCGTGATGCCCCAGGGCCAGAAGGTCGAGCTCAATGGCGTGAGCTTCCTGCAAGAAAAGAAGATCCAGGGCAGCAGCATGGGGTCGAACCGCTTCCGTATCGACATACCGCGCTACATCGAGTTCTACCGGCAGGGGCGCCTTCTCCTCGACGAGATGGTGACCCGCACCGGCAGGCTGGACGATCTCAACGAGGCATTCCGCGCGATGAAAGCGGGCGAGGTGGCGCGAACCGTCCTCACGATGGACTGACCGGCACGACCGTGGCCGCACGGGCCTGACCCCGGTGCTACGCCACGACGCCTGCGTTGCGGAGGTGGGTGATCTCGGCAGAATCCATGTCCAGATCGGCCTGCAGTACGTCGTCCGTGTGCTCGCCCATGAGCGGCGCGCGGACGAAGGGCACGTTGCCGTTCGAGAGCCTGGGGGCGAAGCCCAACAGCTCGATCTCGCCGTGCTCGGGATGGTCGAGCTGCTGGATGAAGCCGCGCTCGCGCAGATGCGGGTCGGTGAAGAGATCTTCCATGCCAAAGATCGCACTGCAGGGGACGCCCGCCTCGCCCAGCGCGCGCATCGCCTCCTCTTTCGTGCGCCGCAGCATCCAGGCGCCGATCTCTTCGCCCAGCGCCTCGCTGTGTTCGAGTCGCGCGGTGTCCGTCGCGAAGCGCGGATCGAGCGCCAGATCGGGCCGCTCGATCGCGATGCAGAGCAGGTCCCACATCCGCTGGGTCGTGCACATGATGAAGACGTAGTCATTGAGGCCCTGCGGCTGGCAGGGGTACATGCGCACGGTGGCCGGGCCGGCGCCGGCCCGGTTGGTGTTTCCTCTGCCGAGGGCTGGCCGGGTGTTCCAGATCGTGGTCGAGGCCCGGGTGCGCATGAAGAAGGTCATCGCCTCCTGCATCGAGATCTCGATCACCTGGCCCGCGCCGGTCCGCTGGCACTCAACGTAGGCCGCCACGATCGCCAGCGCGAGCTGGACGCCCGTTCCCGAATCGCCGGTCATCGATGCGGGGTAGACCGGGGGCCCGTCATCAGATCCTGTGAGAGCAATCGCGCCGGCGGCCGCCTGCGCGATGGGATCAAAGGCCTTGAACTGCGCGTAGGGCCCACTCAGTCCAAACCCCTTGAGCCGCCCGTAGATGATGCGCGGGTTGGCGCGCCTCAGGACATCGGGTCCAATGTCGAGCTTCTCTACAACGCCGGGCGCGTAGTTCTCCACGAACACGTCGAAGTTGGGCGCGAGACGGAGGAGCATCTCCCGCCCTCGCGGGTCTTGCAGGTCGAGGACGATGCTGCGCTTGTTGCTGTTGAAGTTGAGAAAGTAGGGCGAGTTGCCCTCGCCCGGCTGCACGTGGCGGCCGGGATCTCCAAGGCCCGGAGGCTCGACCTTTACGACGTCGGCGCCGAGCCAGGCCAGCGCCTGCGTGCAGGATGTCCCCGCTTCGTACTGCGTCACGTCAAGCACGCGCATTCCGTCGAGAGCCGCCATGGCTCACCTCTCTTCCTGGCCCGCAGGCTACCGAGGTGCGGCTAGTCCGGCGGCTCGTCGCCTGTCACGCCGGCGGCCACGAGCGCGTCGTACTCGGCCCGTTCCATGCCGAGTTCCTGCCGGAAGATTTCAAAGCTGTGTTCGCCCATGCACGGCGACGGCCGCCGCAACGGCACCGACCGACCGCCGAACTTCCATGGAGCCACCGCGACCCTGTGCACCCCTGCCTCGGGGTGCTCCTGTTCCGCAATGAATCCTCGCGACACTACATGGGGGTTCGGGGACAGTAGGACTTCTGGCAGTGTGGAGACTCGTGCGGCCGCGCAGCCAGCAGCGAGAATCGCCGAGGCCGCCGCCTCGGCGTCCTGCTTCTCGCACCAGGCGCCGATCAGGTCATCGAGCGCTTCTTCGTTGGCCTTTCGCGCATCCGCAGTCGCGAATCGTGGATCCACGGTCAGGTCCGGCATACCGATGCGCTCGGCGAGCGCCCTGAATTCAGCGTCGCCATCCGCGGAGAGCGCCAGCCACTGGCCGTCGCGAGTCGCGTAGACCCCGTGCGGCGCGATTCTTGGGTGGCGGTTTCCACCCGGCCCGCGCAGGACGCCGTTGGCCGACAGTTCCATGACCGCATCGCCCAGATGCGACGCCATCACCTCCATCATCGACAGATCGATCCGTTGCCCCTCCCCGTTTCGAGCCCGTTGATGGAGCGCGGCCACAATCGACGAGGCGAGATACATCCCGCCGATGGGGTCGGGGATCAGGCCACCGGTGTTGCCGGCCCGGTCCGCTTCATAGCCGTTGAGTGAGGACAGCCCCGACATCGGTTCGATCGTGGCGCCGTTGGCCGGGTAGTTCGTGTAGGGCCCCGTCGCGCCGTAGCCGGACAGTGAGGCGAAGATGATGTCGGGGCGCGCCATCTGCAGAGTCTCGTAGGTGACGCCCCAGTTGGGCATAACGTGCGGGCTGAAGCTCTCGGCGAGGACGTCGAACCTGGGCAGTAATCGCCAGAAGATCTCTGCGCCGCGCGGGTCCTGCATGTCGAGCGTGATGGCGCGTTTGTTCAGATTCGTCGCGTTGTAGAGACCGGAGGTGTTCCAGCCGCGCTGCCGGCGCGACGGATCGGCGATCCCTGGCGGCACCGGCGTGTTGTAGCCGGCGACGTAGGTGCGCCACACATCCGGACGCCGTCGCGCCTCGACCTGCACCACGTCCGCGCCCAGCAGCGCGAGCAGCTCGGTCCCCAGCGGTCCCGACCACGCCTGTGTGAAGGTGAGCACGCGCACACCAGCCAGAGGCGTCTCGGCGGGAACAGCGGCTCCCCGCTTGGCAACGGGTCTCGCTCGACGACGCCACTCAGTCCCCGCGTTGGGCGTCTGCTGTTCGCCCAGGCGCGGCGCGTCCCGCCTCAGCGTCCACGGCGATGCGGACAGCTTGACCTGCGGTCCCGGCCGTTCAACTCGTTGGCCGTCCACCGTCGTCTCGACGAAGTAGTCGCGGGCGCGTAAGTGGGAGTTGTCCAACAGGTCGGACACGTTCTGGACCACTCCTGCGACAGCGCGCACCTGCGAGAGGCGATCGAATAGCTCCATCCGCGGACGGCGCGCAACGGCCTCCTCGATTCTCCCCTGTGCCGCGGCCAGTAGTTGGCGGCGTTTGTCCGGCTCGTTGAAGCCAGCGTCCGCCAGCTCAGCCAGCCCCAGCACAGTCATTGCGTCCCGCCAGAACGGCCCTTGACCCAGGACCGCCACCATGTCTCCGTCTGCGGCGCGCAAGAATGGAGCGCTTGCGCGATCGTGCTTGTGCACGCTCTCCGTGTAGCCGCCGGGGTCGAAGATCTGGGCCAGCGACCACGGGGCGCTGCTGACGATCATCGCCTCCAGCTCGCTCACGTCGACCAGCGTTCCCTGGCCGGTCGACTGCGCACGCAGCAGAGCGGCGGCGGCGCCGGACAACGACGCCACTCCGGCCAAGAACTCCGAGGAGTGGCGTGGCAGCGTGAGCGGCGGTTCCCCCTCGTAGCCGCAGATGAACGACCAGCCACTCATCGCTGACAACGTGAGATTGTTCGCCTCCGTCCCTGCCAGCGGCCCCTCCAACCCAAAGGGGGTGATCGACAAGACGACAGCATCGTGTCGCGCCGCTTGCAGCGCTCCTCGCAGCCGAACGGGCCACGGGGCTTCCGTCGTCACGATCACATCCGCACCCGCGATCTGCTCCGTCAGAGCGTCCTCGCCATCGTCCAGCCACGACGTCTTGTTCGCGTTCACGTAGGCATGCAGCAGTGATCGCTCAGGCCCTGGCTCCCCGCCGAGAAACGGCGGCTCGCCGCGCAGCGGGTGACCTCGCTTGGTCTCCAGCATTCGCACATCGGCGCCGTAGTCGCCGAACAGGCGCGCGCAGTAGGCACCAGCCAAGCGGGTCGACAGATCAAGCACCCGCACACCGTCGAGCGCGCCTGTCATCGCCTACCAGGTCGGTACGCTGGGACGGCGGCCGTGGCGGATTGGCTCCGACTGTGGGGCGGCCAGCAACCCCTGCGTGATCCAGTGGCGAGTCTCCATGGGGTCGATCACGGAGTCCACGCGGTACGTCTCCGCCGCGCGCAACGGTCCGCCGCGCTCGTACGCTTCAGCCACCAGCTTCTCGTACAGCGCCGCCCGCTCTCCCAGATCGTCAATTGCCGCCAACTGATCGCGCGCTCCCAGCCGGACCGCGGCCTCGAGGTTCATCCCTCCGAACTCAGCGGTGGGCCAGGCGACAGTGAAGGACGGCGCTCGTTCGTTGCCGAACAGGATTGTGTTGGAACCCAGGCCGTAGCACTTGCGCAGCACCACGCTGAAACGGGGCGTCTTGACGTTGCCCAGGGTGACGATGAGGTTGCTGGTCCGGCGAACCAGGGCGGTCTTTTCCGCCTCCGGGCCAATCATCATGCCGGGGGTGTCGACGAGCGTGCAGATGGGGATGTTCCAGGAGTCGCAGATCTTGGCGAAGCGGGCCGCCTTGTCGGAGCCGAAACTCTCGATCGATCCGCCCAGATGCTCGTTGTTGTTGGCGATGATCCCCACCGGTCTCCCCTCGATCCGCACGAACGCCGTCACCATGCCGTTGCCGTAGCCCGGCCGCAGCTCAAGCATCGACCCGGTGTCGGCCAGCAGTTCAATCACGGCCCGCACGTCGTAGGCGCTCAACCGATTCTCAGGCACGGCGTGGCGCAGCAGCCGCTGGTCGCCGCACTGCCAATCCTCTATCGATCCCTGGAAGTAGGAGAGATACTGTTTGGCCGTCGCGATGGCCTCGGCCTCGGTCTTGACCACAATGTCGACGGTTCCGGCCGGGACCTGGTCTGACATCGGTCCGATCTCTTCAGGCAGATAGACGCCCATGCCGCCGCCCTCGATGACCGCAGGGCCTCCCATGCCGATGTTGGCGTCCTCCGTCGCGATGATCACGTCGCAGATGCCGAGAATCGCAGCATTACCGGCGTAGCAGCGACCGGCGGTCACGCCCACCATGGGAACGGTGCCGCTGAGACGGGCCATGTACTCCCAGGTGCGGAAGACCATGCCGGGCATGCCGTCGGTGTCGCCGGAGCGCCCGCCGGCGCCCTCGGCGATGAAGATCAGCGGCAGCGCGAATTGTTCCGCGACCTCCATGATTCGGTCGGTCTTTGCATGACCGCGGATGCCCTGTGTCCCGGCGAAGACGGTGTCGTCGTAGGAAATGACGACAGTGCGGGCCCGCTTCTCATCGAAGTGGTCGCCGTTGACCGACCCGATTCCGGCGACCAACCCGTCGGCTGGCGTCTTGGGCACCAGTTCGTCCAGCGGGTAGCGCTTAGCTTGCGCCGCGATGACGAGGTCCCCGTACTCGATCCAGGTGCCGTCGTCGACGAGCTCAGCCAGGTTCTCCCGCACCGTGCGACGGTTGTTCGCGTGGCGCCGCTCGACGGCCGCGGGCCGGTGTTCGTCGAGCAAGAAGACCCGCCGGTCGAGCACCGCCTGCAAATCCGGGCGGATGTATTCCGGGTCGGGCGCCGACGTGTCGTCCACGGCCGGCCCTCCGACGTCGGCCTCTTCGATGAACACCAGCGGGTGGTCTTCGTAGACGGTCTCCCCGACAGCCACGGCTACCTGGCGCACGATGCCGCCAAGGTCGGAGCGCACCAGATGCTCCATCTTGAGCGCGTCCATGACGCAGACCGTTTGCCCCTCGCGGACTACGTCACCCTCGCCGACCAGCAGCTCGCGGATCGTGCCCTGGATCGGCGCACGCAGCGGTGTGGTGTTGGGCGGAGCGACGGGCTGGGGCTTGTCCCCGCGCGCTCCCATGGTGACCACTCCGTCGGCGTCGCCGCTGCGAAAGAAGTCCAGCCCCGCCAGCGGGTCGGCCGGGCCCGACTCTTTCGCCGGCGCCTCGTCCTCGACGGTCAGCAGAGCGCCGGCGTTCTCGTCGATCCAGCGCGTGTGCACGGCCCCTGCGACGAAGTCGTCGTGGTCGATGACGGCTCGCAGGAAATCGATGTTGGTCTCCGCGCCGGCGATCTGGAACGCCTCCAAGGCCAGCTCCGCTCGCCGAGCGGCATCCTCGAAATCAGCAGTGGTCGTGTGCGCGATCACCTTGGCCAGCAGCGAGTCGAAGCTGGGATTCGTGGCGTAGCCCGCGTAGCCATAAGTATCGACACGGATGCCCGGCCCAGTCGGCGGCTGAAAGACGCTCAAGCCACCGCCCGACGGTCGCACGCCACCGTCAGCCTGCATGCGCTCGAGATTCACGCGGGCCTGGAGCGCATAGCCGCGAGGGGCGGGCGTCTCCGATAGTCCGATGCTGGCCAGCGACTCACCACCCGCGACGCGCAGCTGCGCCTGCACCAGGTCGATGCCGGTCACTTCTTCCGTCACGGTGTGCTCCACCTGGAGCCGTGCGTTCGCCTCGATGAAGGAATAGTCTCCGGACTCGAAATCGACCAGGAACTCGAAGGTGCCCAGGCCGCGGTACTCGGCTGCCTGGGCCAGGCGCAACGCTGCGCCAATCAGCTCCCGGCGCGTCTCGGCGTCGATCCAGGGGCTGGGCGCGATCTCGATCAGCTTCTGGTGGCGTCGCTGGACCGAGCACTCCCGCTCGCCGAGATCACAGACGGCGCCACTGCCATCCCCGACCACCTGGACCTCCAGGTGCCGCGCTCGCTGCACGAGGCGTTCCACATAGATCGACGCGTTGCCAAATGCGGTCTGCGCTTCGGATTGACAGCGTGCGTAGGCCTCATCGATCTCCGCGGGGTCAGAGACGACTCGCATACCGCGACCACCGCCGCCGCCGACCGCCTTCAGCACCACGGCTCCGCCGGCTCCGAGCCCTTCCATGAAGGCCCGGGCCTCAGCCGCGCTGACCGGGCCCTCACTGCCCGCCAGGACGGGCACGCTGTGCTGCGACGCGAATGCCCGCGCGCGAGCCTTGTCGCCGAGCAAAGCCAGCGTCTCGACGCTGGGGCCAACGAACGTGAGTCCTGCTGCCGCGCACTTCGCCGCGAACTCCGGGGACTCGGCCAGGAAGCCGTAGCCGGGGTGGACCGAGTCGCAGCCGGCCTCGACGCCGAGGGCGATAATCTGCTCAGCGTCGAGATAGGCGCGCGGGCCCCTGCCCTTGAGCGCCAGCGCCTCGGACGCTGCCCGGGCGTGTAACGAGTTAGCGTCGTCCTCGGAATACACCGTCAGCGCTGGGATGCCGAGCTCGGCGGCCGCCCGTGCGATGCGGACCGCGATTTCTCCCCGATTCGCAATCAGCAGGCGGTCGAGTGTCACGGAACCCCCTAATCAGCTGCCGCGCAGGCGCGGGTCGAATACGTCACGCAACGTATCGCCCAGCAGGTTAAAGCCCAACACGGCCACGGTCATCGCGACTCCAGGGAAGACCGAGAGGTGCCACTCGCGCCAGAGCGTGCGCCCGTCGGCCAGCATGCGCCCCCAGGAAGGCGTGGGCGGCGCAATGCCGAGGCCGAGGAAGGAGAGGGCGCCCTCGGCCAGGATCGCGCCGCCGATCAGCGCGGTCATGTAGATCAGCGCAGGCGGGCCCATGTTGGGCAGCACGTGGCGGATCAGGATGCGTGGCGGCGACGCGCCAACGACCCTGGCCGACTCCACGTAGGGATTGGCCAACGTCGCGAGCGTGTTGGAGCGCACGATTCGCGTCAGGTCCACCGCGTAGAGGAACCCCAGGCCTACGGCCATCGCTTCCCAGCCACGGCCCACGACTTGCGCCATCAGCAGCAACAAGATCAGTCCGGGGAAGGCCAGCAACATATCGACCAGCCGTTGCCCCAGCAGATCGACGAATCCCCTCGCGTACGCCGAAATCATGCCGATCATGAGCGCGGCCATCCCGCCAATCAGCATGGCGCTGAGCGCCGGCGACATGGACGCACGCGCCCCCGAGATCACCCGGGCGAAATAGTCGCGGCCCAGCCCGTCCGTACCGAACCAGTGCTCGCTGCTCGGCTTTTGCAGGATGTCGAGCGTTATCTCGTTCGGGTCGGCAGAGATGGCGCTACCGAACACCGCAAGGAAAAGTACGATCGCGACCAGAATGAGTCCGATCACGCCCACCGGATGTTGGCGCGCTGCTCCGGCCAGGCGCCGCCAGCGGCTGACGCGGGACACGGTCGTGGTTTCGAACTCGACTTCGGGGCTGGCGGCGATCTGCGTCATGTGAAGCGGATCCTGGGATCAAACCAGCTATAGCTCAGGTCGATGACCAGGTTGAGCAGGATGAAGGCGGTGCCGAAGAGCAGCATCCAGCTCTGGACAACGGGCAGGTCATTGTTCGTCAGGGAGCGCACCAGATAGATGCCCACGCCCGGCAGATTGTAGATCTGCTCCGCGATTACTGAGCCGGCGAGCGCGCCGGCAATCGTCAGCCGATCACCGTGATGACGGGCAACATGGCGTTGCGCAGCGCGTGCCGCAGCACCACGGTGCGACCCTGCAGGCCTTTGGCCCGCGCCGTGACCACGTAGTCCTGGCGCAGAACCTCCAGCATCTCGGAGCGGGTCACCCTGGCGAGCAGGGCGGCGCTCGCGATCGCCGTGATCGCCGCAGGAATGATCATCTGCTCCAGGTTGCGGAGCGGATTGTCCCAGAGCTCGCTGTAGGGCACCGCGGGGCTGTAACCCCACCACAACAGGGGCAGAATGATGGCCAGTGTAAACAGCCAGAAATTGGGGACGGCCAGCATGAAGATGGTGAAGAAGCGCAGGCCGTAGTCCTCCGGCCGGTTCCTGCGGATGGCGGAGATCACGCCGATGCCGATCCCGGCAGGGATGTACAAGATCATCGTCAGGACCAGAAACTCGAGCGTGACCGGCATCCGCCGCTCGATCTCCTGCGTCACGGGTATGTTGGTCAGCCACGAGCGGCCAAGATCGCCCCTGAAGATCTGGCCCAGCCATTGCAGGTATCGGTCGTGCGCCGGTTTATTGAGTCCGAAGTGCTCCTCGAGCGCTTCGCGCGCCTGTGGCGTCACCGCTTCTTGCAGCGTGCCCAGGCGCTCATCAATGACGCTCGACGGCACCAGTTGCAGCATGCCGGAGACGAAGATCGACAGCAGCAGCACCGTGGGCGGCACCAGGAGCACCCGGCGGATAACGTACTGCCGCACGGACACCCCTTGCAGAAACAGCAGGAACAGTTCGCTTGCGAAGCAAGAATCGGCTGCGTAGACTCGGTTGTCAAGATGTGATATCGGCCCAGATTTGACAGGCCCGAATCACCGGAGCGGAGTATCGGTATGCGCAACACCTCGAGTTACTGGCAACGAATGCGTCGGGATCGCATGTCGCGCCGCCGCCTCCTCTCAGCTGCCGGCCGCGCCGGAGTCGGCGCTGCCGGTCTGGCGCTGGTGGGCTGCGGCGGCGACGACGACGACGCCGTCGCGCAGGCCGACGATCAGGACTAGGCCCAACAACAGGACCAGGCCCAACAGCAGGCCCAGGCCCAGCAGCAGGCCCAGCAGCAGGCTCAACAACAGGCTCAGCAGCAGGCCCAGCAACAGGCTCAGCAACAGACCCAGGCTCAGCAACAGGCCCAGGCGCAACAGCAGGCCGAACAGGCCGAGCCGGCCGAGCAACAGGATCAGCAGCAGCAGGCGACGACTCAGCCTGCGGAGGGCGCCGCCGTGGCGGGCGGCATCTACAACTACCCCGGCGGCGACGGCGGCATCTTCGACCCGGCCGTCGTCATTCACGGTGGCACCTCCTCCACCATCTTGAATGTCTACGATCGTCTGAACGAACAGGACGGCAACTATCGGATCATTGGGGCAATGGCCGATCTGGCCGAGGTCGTGGACGAGCAGACCTTCGTCTATAACATCAAGCCGAACGTGTTCTGGCACGACGTCGAACCGCTCAACGGTCGCCAATTCACGGCTGACGACGCCGCGTTTGGGCTGCAGCGCTTCTCCCAGGACAACCCCGAGTTCATCCACACCAGCGCCTTCGAGTTGCTCGACTCGTTCGAAGTCGTCGATGATCTCACACTGCGACTGGGCGCCAGCGCGCCGTTCGCCCCGCTGCTCACCAGGGTTGCCTCGACCTGGGCGGTGATGATATCGCGCGACGCGGTCGATGCGTTCGGCGACACCGCAATCGCTTCCGAGTTCGAAACGCAGATCGGGACGGGCCCGTTCGTCGCCGACTCCCGAACCGCTGATGCCGAAACGTCGTTCAGCCGCAACCCGAACTGGTACCGGGGCGAGCAGCCTTACTTCGATGGCACGCGCAACGTCTGGTTTGCAGACTCGGCGATCCAGCTGTCGGCGTTCGTTTCGGGACAGATTGACCAAGCGAGTTCAATGGTCGGGGGCAACCCCGCCGATCTTGCCACGGTCCAGGCCGAACTGGGCGAGGACGAAGTCTGGGGCGTGCTCCGCTCGCGCACGACGCAGGGCAGCGGCGCCCACTTCAATGTCACCGAGGAGCCATACAACGATCCTCGCGTGCGCCTCGCGCTGCACCTGGCCGCGAACCGCGAGCAGCTGATCGCCGTCAGCCTCTCCACCAGGATCCCGCAAACGCTTGGCGGTCCGGTCGCCGAGGTCCTCCAGCCCTACGGCTTCACTGCCGAGGAACTCCGCCAGATCCCCGGATGGCGCTCTGGCGACGAGCGCGAAGAGGACGTCGCCGAGGCGCAAACGCTGCTCGACTCGACCGGCATCGATTTGAGCAATCTGCCGCCGGCGGTCGTCTGGTCGGGCGGAGGTGGGATTGCCTCCAACATGACCCAGGTGATGCAGTCAAACTGGAGCGAAATCGGCTTCAACATCGAGGTGAACGAGGTCGCAACGGGCGACTTCCTCGCCATCCGCTCGAGCCGCGAGGGCTTCGCCTTCATCGTGGGCGGCCACTCCGGTGGCGCAGACCCAGACTTCATGCATGAGGAGCACCACACCAACGGCGGTCAGAACTATGGCCATTACACCGACTCCACGGTTGACGACCTGTTGACCCAGGGCCGCACGACCTTCGACGTCGACGCACGCAAGAAAATCTACGACGAAGCCCAGATGTACATGATGACCGAGAATCCGCCGCGCATCTTTGCCGGCCACTCGTTCGGCATGGTAATCGCGCGAAGCTACGTCAAGAACTTCAGCGGTATCGCGCACCACGGCTTCACTGGCGTCCACCTGGCGAACATGTGGTTCGACGGCAAGCCGTCCTAGGCCGTCGGTTCATGAGCGACCGGGCTGGGGCGATGGCGCCGTGGCCTGTTTGTGCCCGCACGCTGAGCTGTGGCCCGGCAACTCAATCGCGCTGCATCTGGTCGACGAATCGCCGATCACGCTTGACTATCGCATCGTCACGGTGGTGCTAGGCAACGACGAAGGGGACGCCGGCCTCATCCAGCGCTGCGCGCATCACTGCGCGGTGCCACTAACGGTCGCTACAGATCACCATGTGGGAGCCGTCGGCGTTCGTGTGGACAGCGTGGGACGCTCCCGCGAGGCCGAAGACGAGCCGGTAGCCCGGCGTGACGACCTGGGCGTAGCCGTAGCCGTCTTGCGGGCAGCCCAGACTGGCGTCGGACCACTCCACTGTCTCGGAGCCGTCGAGCGCGAGGTCTCCCTCGTCCACGTCCAACTCGTCGGCCAGCAGCCTCCGCGCCGCAGACTCGATCCCCTCGGGCACAGTGACATTGTCCGGCGCGGTGTTTGGCTGTTCTCCGGCGACTTCTGATTCCGCAACGCTGACGCTCAGCGGAGTGCTGTTCAACCAGCGGCCGGTCTCGGCGTCGGCGGGGAGAAATCGGGACTGTGGTAGCTGACGCTGCCCCCAACCCTTGTCGTCGCGCTGCTGCAAGCCGACCTCGACCCGGCCGTCGTCGAGCCGGCGGGCGTTGATGCGGAGCTCGGAGTCGCCCGAGGCCGCAGCCCAGACGGCGCCGACTACGCCGAAGGCGACGAGCATTCCAGCGGTAAACCAGACGATGGCCTTGCCTCTCATGTCTCGTTCCTCTCGTCCAGGTGCTCGGGCAACGATGCCGCTCGTAGGCTCGGAGCTGGTGCCTACTGCTGCGAGTCGTCCAACCCAGCCGCGTACTGATCCTGCAGCGATGCGATGTCGATCTTGGCACGCAGTGGCGGTGCCAAACATAGGACCGCCCGCGTCTACTGAACCCCATGCCCTTGCGAAGTCGACGCTCGCGCAGGCAATGGGCGGCCGCATCGAGACGCCTCTGCAACCTGTCCATCCGCTAGCCGGCGTCGAGACAAATGAAGCGTACTATCTGTCGATGACCGTCTCGTGACTGAAACGGCAATCTCCTATGATTTCACATGACTAGTGCAGGACCAACACTCCATCTGAGTCCGACCGGCAACGCGCGCGACAGGAGAGGGCGAGGCTCCGCGGCGCGCGAGGCGAAACCGAGGCAAGCATGGACGGCGTTGACGATCGAGACCAACGCATTGCGGAACTGGAGACTCGGCTCTCGCGGCTGGGCGAGGCGAGCTTGCGGATTTCGGAGAGTCTCGACTTTGACACGGTGTTACAGGAGGTGGTCGACAGCGCCCGCGCGCTCACACGCTCCCGCTACGGGGCGATCACCGTCCGCCGCGAATCCGATCGGTTGTCCGACGTGATCGTTTCCGGTCTGTCGGGCGAAGAGCGCAAGCGGCTATTGGAGATGCCCGACGCGCCGGCTTTTTTCGAGTATCTCAGCGGCCTAGAAGAGCCTCTGCGCATCGCCGACATCGACAGCCACATGAGCGAATCGCGCATGCCCAGCTTCCTTCCGCCGATACCCGCGACCTCGCTGCTCGTCGCCCCGATACGGCACCAGGGGGTCGGCGTCGGCACGATCTACCTGGCCCACGACCGCGACGACCGCCGCTATTCGCGCGAGGACGAGGAAACTCTCGTCATGTTCGCGTCGCAGGCGGCGATGGTGATCGCCAACGCGCGCCGCCACCGCCAGGAGCAACAGACCAGGGCCGACTTGGAGACGTTGATCGACACCTCGCCCATCGGCGTGGTCGTGCTCGACGCGACTACGGGGGTGCCCAAGTCCTTCAACCGCGAGGCCTCACGGATCGTCGACCGACTCCGTGATCCCGATCAATCGCCGGCAGAGCTGCTGGAGGCGGTGATCTTCCGCCGCGCCGACGGGCGCGAAGCCTCTCTGCGCGAGTTCCAGATGACCGAACTCCTGAGCGTCGGGGAGACCGTCCGGGCCGAGGAGATCGTGCTGCGCGTAGCGGACGGGCGTAGCGTGACGGTGTTGCTCAACGCCACGCCGATCATCTCGGAGCAAGGCGTGGTCGAGTCGGTGGTCGTGACGCTGCAGGACATGGCGGCAGTGGAGGAACTGGAACGACTGCGGGCTGATTTCCTGGCCATGGTCAGCCACGAGCTGCGCGCGCCGCTGACGTCGATCAAGGGATCGGCCGCGACCGTCCTGGAGTCCGATGTCGACCTCGATTCCGCCGTCGTACGACAGTTCTTCCGAATCATCGAGGAGCAGGCTGATCACCTGAACACGCTGGTCTCCGATCTGCTCGACGTGGCACGCATCGAGACCGGCAGCCTGCCGGTTAACCCCGAACCGTCAGAGCCCACCGTGCTGCTCGACCGGGCCCGCAGCGCCTTCGCCAATGCCGGCGGCGCGAACCCGCTGCAGATCGATGTCGAGCCAACGCTGCCGCTGGTAATGTCCGATCGGCGGCGCATCGTCCAGGTCCTCGTCAATCTGTTGACCAACGCGGCCCGCCACTCCCCCGACTCGTCGGTGATCCGCCTGAGCGCGCAGCGCGAGGCCGTGCACGTTGCCGTCTCGGTCTCCGATGACGGACGCGGTATTCCGGCCGAAAGCCTACCGCTGTTGTTCCGCAAGTTCACTACTGTGCCGTCCGAAGCGCCGGCAGGCGACGCTGGACTCGGGCTTGCGATCTGCAAGGGGATCGTCGAAGCCCACGGCGGCCGGATCTGGGCAGAAAGCGATGGTCCTGGACTCGGCGCGCGCTTCACGTTCACCCTGCCGACCGTCGATGTCGTCGCAAGGCGGCCCGTCGAGCTAGCGCCGGTGCCTGCCCAGTCCAATGCGGATTCCGGCGAGAACGAGCCGGCCCGCGTCATCGCCGTGGACGACGATCCGCAAGCCCTGCGCTACGTCCGCGACGCGCTGGTCGCGGGAGGCTACGAGCCGCTCGTCACCGGCGACCCGCAGGAGGCGTTGCGCTTAATGGATGAGCAGCGGCCCCAGCTGGTGCTCCTCGACCTCGTGCTACCCGGCGTCGACGGCATTGACCTCATGGGCCAGATGCTCAAGATTGCCGACGTGCCCGTCATCTTCCTCTCGGCGTACGGACGCGACGAACTCATCGCTCGGGCGTTCGAGATGGGGGCCGCCGACTACGTGGTCAAACCGTTCTCTCCGACCGAGCTCTCGGCCCGGATCAAGGCCGCACTTCGCAGTCGCGACGTCTCTGAACCACCGCCGCCCTACCTGCTGGGCGACCTGTCTATCGATTACATGGAGCGCCGCGTCACGTTGTCCGGGGAACAGATACCACTGACGCCAACGGAGTACCGGATGCTGGCCGAACTCTCCGTCAACGCCGGGGAGTTGGTGACCTACGACCGCTTGTTGGCTCGGGTCTGGGGAGAGCGGAGCGACGATGACCTGCGGCCCATGCGGACGATGATGGGCAAACTGCGCCGAAAACTCGGGGAAGACATCGAGAATCCACGGTACATCTTCACCGAGCCCCGTGCGGGTTATCGGATGCCCAGGTCGGAGACGCTGGGCGACGGTCGACGGCAAGCACCAAGCGACACGTAGAGCTGGAAATGCGACTCCCGGTTCAGATCCCGGTTTGGAGCCGTCCCAGATAGCAGTGCTTGGCCATGCCAACCGAGGAGCTCAACGGGATTGAACTTCACTACAAGGAGTATGGATAAGGTTTGGCGGTCGTCTTCTTGCACGGAGCTGGCGGTGGAACGCAGATCACCTGGTTCCAGCAGCTCCCACGTTTCAGTAGGAGCTATCGCTGCGTCGTGATCGATCACCGGGGATTTGGCTCGTCGACTGATCCTGATCGAGAGGGTCCGACGCGGAGCGTGGACGACCAGGAGGCGCTGCTGCACCGGCTGTATGTATCGGTCGGGCAGTGCTCATCGCCCGATCGATGTGCCGGTGGATTGCCGTCGGCTGCTCCGGTCGACGCGTGCGGATTCGCGAGGCGGGGATTTCACCCGAACGGAGCTGGGTCGAGGAAACGGTCGAGCACATTTCGCGTGACGCATGAGATGTTGTTGTCGTGGTTGTTGTGGAACAGGGCGGAACTCCAGCCGATCGAACCCGTCGAGAACACGGCGCCGCCGCGCGGCGTCTCGAAGAAGACCACGTCGGCGTGCACCTGCGGGTCGTCCTGGCCGCCGATGGAGAGCAGCATGTGACCGATGTCCTCGTTGACGCGGATGTAGCAGTCGGTGTGCTGCTCGGAGGTTGCGACGGTCAGTGCATGCGGCGGCGTGCCATAGGCGCGGCTGGCCGAGTCCAGCTCGAGGCCGGCCGCGCCGCCTCCGATCAGTCCGAAGTCGCCGATGATTTCGTCGTCAATGCCGTCAAAGATGAACTCCGCGCGGGGGTCGTGACTGTCGGCGGTGCGGCGGAAGTAGGAGGAGTGGTCAAATCCCTGGGCAATGAAGCCGTTGCCAACGAGGGACTGCGGCGTGCGTCCTGCGCGCCACCAGAGGCCGCCATATTCGCCGGTGAAGGCCATGAAGTACTCGCCAGGCTCGCTGGCCCATGAGCGCGAGCCGTCCTCTGTGCGGCGCATCTCCATGGCGCCGGGCTTGTCGTCGCGGTAGGCCACCCGCCAATAGAAGCCGTTGCCGCCCATGTACATCAGCCGTCCGCCACGCTGAGTGAAGGCATGCACGGCGTCCCACATGTTGGTCGAGTAGTACTCGGGATGACTACAAGTCATGACGCAGGAATAGCGTTCCAGGAGCGAGACGCCGTCCTGGTGCATGTCCTCGTCGGTGATCACGTCGAAGGGGATGTCCTGCGCTTCGAGCCACTCAACCAGGTGCATGTCGGCGCTCAGCTGCCAGAGCCAGTGGTGGGTCGGGCGAATGTTGATCAGCGGCCGCAGACGAGAGGAGTAACAGACGCCGGTCCCGTCGTTGTGGTTGTCATACATCGAGTTGCCATACTCGGGGTGGCGGTTGAGGTAGCGTTCCTCCGGCCCGACGACGGCAAGGTGATTGGCGAGCAGTTCGTTGCCGAACTCGATCCCACCGCGAGAGTTGCCGTATGCCATGTAGCTGGCCGTCGGGATCAGCAGGGCAAGCGACGCCGTGGCCCGATCGCTTTGCTCATTGCGCTCACTGAGTTCGCGCGGGGGTCGCACGACGAAGGTGATGTGGTCTTCCTGGTCGCCGGCCCTGAGTCGTGCGGCGTAGAGCCCGCTCGGCGTACCGGCAGGGACTTCCAGTTCGAAGTCGGTCTCCCACTCGCAGTCGTAGAGCGAGTCGTCAAGGAAGTGGATCGCGGCATACTGATCCGGCGCGTGATTGAAGTCCAGTTCATCTCCGGTCCAGTTGGAGCCGCGTACGGCGCGAATCGGCAGATTGATCAGCCGGCCGTGAGCGCGGTTGGGTGAGATGTCGATGATGTCGTCTGTCTCCATCGCACGCGAGAAATCCCAGGCGGCGCAGATGTCCGTGCGCAGACCACGGGGAACCGCGTCGCTGCGCAGGGATTCCATTTCGCTGGACTCCAGGACCCGGGAAGCAACGACCGGACGTTCGATCCGGCCGTTGAAGATCATCTCTCCGACAGGCTTCCCGCGGGCCTCCTCGCGGCTGGCGGCGGCGATCAGGAGCGGCGACTCGCAGGCGACGACGGCACTCTTCTCGCTGTGGTGTCTGGTCTCTCCGCTCGAGGTGTCGCGAGCGTAGGAGTCCAGCAGTTGTTGCCGCAGGCGAACCTCACCGCTGGAGCTGTCGTATGTCGCGCTGACCAGGTACCATTCGCGGGCGACAAGGGGCTGTCCGAGCGCGAATTCGGCCATACCGCCCTCGCCGTCACCCAACTGCAGGACGAGGCCGTTGGCCGGATCGGTCCAGAGGGCGAATCCACGGCCGGCGTCAATGTCCATCTTCGAGATGATGCAGGCCCGACGGAGAGCCGGGAGGGTTGGCCAGATGGTGGCCTCGAGTGTGAGATCGTGGAGACCGTCGAACGCGGGGCCGTCAGGGACGACGGCGTAGGAACCGATGTAGGTCTCTTGGGTGCGACCGGGATACTCGCCGCTGACGGACGTTGGCAGGAGCTCATCACGGTAGCCGGGCCCGTCGGGCTGGCGATCTCCCGAGATCAAGCGCACAATGTCCGCCTGGTAGCGGTCGATGCCGGGCTCGCAGCTGACCATGAAGCGGATGCGCTCGCCGGGGGCGACGCTGATCTCGTCGCTGTAGCCCGCGATCTTCTTTTCGAGCATGGATTGCTCCCTCGGCGCTGAATCAGTCGAGTACGAGTGGGGTTCCGGTGATTGATTCCCAGCGCATTTTGAACACCGCGCGCTCTGCGTCTTCGAGGGACGTGAAGACCTGATCTTCAAGCAGCGTGAGATCAACGCCGCGCTGGCCCGAAAGCTGGGCCAGGCCCCACTCTTGATACGGAACCCGAGTGACCAGGACGTAGCGTCCGGCTGCTTCGGTGTCGCGCATGCGCGTGACGATGCGCTGCAGCGCGGCGCTATGCGGGCCCATGGGGTTGCCCATGAACTCCCTGGCAAGATCAGTTCGGCTGGGATCGATCGGGTATTGAGACGGCATTCACACCCCCGTGGGTTCGATGGCGCAGTCTAGGCTCGCTGCGGAGTCGATGCAATCGCTGAGCGCGCCATGCGCCGATCGCGGCCGACGTTAGCCATCCCCGCAGCCGCGACCGACTGCGTCGCGCCACGCCGCAGAACTTGCCATCCTGTTTGGCTCGTCTTGGATTACCATGGTCACCATCGAATTTAAGGAGGGCATGCGGGTGAGCCGTTTTTTCGCCAAACGGTCGAGTGGTCGCTCGGTCGGTGACCTGGCTCCTGATGAGGTGAAGCCCGCGATTGACGACTACTCGGGACTGTTCGATGAGAGCGTGGAACAACGCAAGGACCGCTATCACACCGTTGTCAATCACTATTACAACCTGGCTACCGACTTCTACGAGTTTGGCTGGGGTCGTTCGTTTCACTTTGCCCCTCGGAGACGGCGCGAGAGCTTGAGCGCCTCCTTGCTGAGGCACGAACTGTTCCTAGCCGAGCGGCTGTCGATGACGTCCGAGATGCAAGTGCTCGATGTGGGCTGCGGGGTCGGCGGACCGATGGCCAACCTGGCTCGTCGCACGGGCGCGAGCTTCGTGGGGATCAATCTCAACGCTTACCAGATCGAGCGAGCGAAGAATCACACCCGGGATCTCGGGTCGCAATGCCGCTTCATCCACGGCGACTTCATGGAGGTCCCTGAACCTGATGGCCAGTTTCACGCCGCGATCAACATCGAAGCCATTGCTCACGCACCGGACAAGACCGGCGTGTTCAGGGAGATCTTCCGCGTGCTTCGTCCAGGCGGTGGATTCGCGGGCTACGACTGGTGTCTGACCGACTCGTTCGATCCGGCGAACGGAGACCACATGCGGATCAAGAACGACATCATGAAGGGGAACGGGCTTCCAGATATCGCGCACACGT
Source organism: Dehalococcoidia bacterium (assembly GCA_965208665.1). Classification (GTDB taxonomy): domain Bacteria; phylum Chloroflexota; class Dehalococcoidia; order Bin125; family Bin125; genus Bin125. The sequence continues at coordinate 459,016 of CBDBPH010000001.1, read as the reverse complement.
CGGAGATCGGCTCGGCGTTGTGCGCAGCGGGCTTCGAGCTGGTTGAGAGCCGCGATCTCGCCCTCGAGTCAGATCCCGAAACTCCCTGGTATCGACCGTTGCAGGGTCGCGACCTGAACCTGACGAGTCTTCCTCGAACACCGATCGGACGAGCCGTGACCAATCTGGCACTGGGGATAGGGGAGAAAATGCGGATTGTGCCGGAGGGCGCGCAAGAGATCAGCAGCGCGCTGAACGCCGGCGCGGACGCGCTGGTTGATGGCGGGATCACCGGCGTGTTCACGCCGATGTTCTACTACCTGGCGCGCAAGCCCCTGGCCAGCGACGACTAGGTCCTTTGTGCAGCCTGGGACGCCGAGTCAGCCGCTGAAGGTCTGGCGTCGCTGCTCGTAGAGCCCGAGCGCGTGCAGCGGGAAGTACTGGCGATACAGGACGTAGTCGAGCAGCGCCGTGCGGAAAAAGACGCCGGCCATGTCTTGCTTGGGCCATGTCCCGTCTGGGCACTGCCGGTCAATCAGGAAGCGAATGCCCCGCGATATGGCCGTCGAGTCCGTATCCCCCGCCTCGAGCAGGGCGATCAGCGCCCAGGCAGTCTGAATGACCTGACTCTCGTCGTGTGCTACGTATTGCCCGGTCATGCAACCGCTGTAATGCTCGCCCCAGCCGCCGTCATCGCGCTGGCGATCCCGCAGCCATTGGCAGGCCGAACGAAGCGCGGGGTCGCTCGGCTCAGCGCCTCCAGCAATCAGCCCTCTGATCCCGAAGAACGTGCCGTAGATGTACTGCACGCCCCAGACGCCGCGCCACGAACCATCGTTCGCCTGCGTCCGGCGAAGCGCGGCGTCTGCCCGCTCCATGGCGCGCTCCGCCGGTTGATCGATGACCTGCGGAGAATGCTCCCGACAGGCGGCGAGCGCTGCCAGGCATGACGCCGTGCATTCGACATAAGAATGCTCCGTCATCGACTCGCCGAACATCTCGGCTGGGTTGATTCGTTCGAGGTCAAACCGGGAGCGCTGGGACTCGTAGCTACCGAAACCGCCGTCGCGATTCTGCCCTCGCAGCATGAAGGCAACCGCGTCGCGCAGCCCAATCGGGCTGACCGATGCGGGATCCGCGGCGATGATCCCGAGCGCTGCTTCGGCCGTACAGTCGGACACCGGCCAGCCATGCCATCGCGCGGCGAAGCACCAGCCTCCCTTTGGGTCGTTGCGGTAGGCCTCGCGGAAGCCGGGGAAGCTGGCATCGATTTGTTGCTGCTTCAGGTAGGCGGTCCCACGTTGGAGGGCGTCGGTCACACCGTCCAGTTGCGGCGCGGTCGACAGCGCCTGCAACGCGAATCCGGTGTCCCACGAGGCGCTTCGGGCACCTGTCACTCGTGCGCCGCGGTCCTCATCTTCCCAGAACCAGAGGTTGGCCTGGTCGAGCGCCCGCCGGCAGTCGGCGTCCTCGGGATCATGCAACCAGAGGGCCAGGATGTTCAGCAGGCCGCTGACCGGGGAGATGCTCGTATGGTCTGTTGTGTTCAGTTCCCACCTGATCTGCGTAATCAGCGCGTCGACTGATTTGGCCCGGAGGCGCTTGCTATGGAGCCGTTCAACGAGCTGCGCTCCCCGATACAGACCTCGCAACCACGTTGTCGGTTGCGCGAACAGGTCAGCCTGGCGCAGACGACTGCGGTTGGCAGGGAAATCAATACTTTCGAAGCCCTGTGGGTACAGTTCTTCGCGCAATGACGCGATCAAGGGGGTGACGGGCGATTGAAATCGGCGGGCGTAGATCGCGGCCATGGCCATGTAGATCAGCCGCGTGTGGCAGTACCAGTTGGAGGGATGGAGCGGTAGACGGCGCGGCAGGCTCCACAGTTCGGGCAGGACGGGGTGCAATCCGCTCCAGTCGTAGAGATTGAGCAATGCGAGCCAGAACTTGCCCCAGCTTGGGATGCCGAGCGTTCCTTCCGCCTGCAAGAATCGGCGCGCGGGCTCAATCAGCCGATCGTCGCGCTCGACGCCAAGCAGTCGGGTGGCGACGTAGACCAGGGTGGTGACGAACAGATGCGGCGCCGAGTGATCGTGCAGGCCCCACAGCCCGTCCGGCGACCGGGACTGTTCGAAGTAACGCAACAACCGCCGGCGCCGATCGGGCTCGATCGGCCGGCCGATGATGTGCTGTAGCAGCACCCACTGCGCGGTGATCATCGGGCACCAGACCATCTCGCCTTCCCAACCGCCGTCGTCGCCCTGAAGGTCCAACAAGCGCGTAGCGGCTCGCTGCAGCGCCGCACCGGCATTGGGCGAGGCCGCTGGAGCCCGTTGGTGTTCGTCGGACCGTTGATTGGCCGACGAACCGGATGGCATCGAGGTCAAGAAGGCGCGGGCGAGGGCCTCAGTGGGACGCTCGGCATCCGTCCCTCCGGCACGTCTGACGTTGTAGAGGTGCCAGGCGGCTCGCAGGAGCCACGCCAGACGGTTACTGAGTCCACGAGCGATGTCGCCGTAACGGTGCCAGGCCAGCCGGTTGAGCGACCTTGGGATTGCTGCCCGGAGCGCCCACAGCACCGTCGTTGTGAACTCTCTACTCAAGCTGCGAATCGAAGTGTCTTCGCAGCCGAGGAGCCGCATGGTGCGGCCTCGGACTCCGGAACTTGCCCGCCAGCGGCTGTACATCGCCTGCCGCATCGCGGCCCCTTCAGCCCGCTGATCGGCGAAGGCCTCGTAGAGGCCCATGGCCAACAGTTCCGGAACTCGCGTCGCTTCGAACCGATGGTTCCTGAAGTCGCTGAACTCTTCGCCTTCGGCCAATGCGAGGGCATCGCCGAACCCAAGTGTGATGCCGGTAGCAGTCAACGGATGGTAGTGACCCGCCGCATCGCCGATCAGCACTCGACGCGAAGTTCCGTACGTGAGACGCGGGCTGATCACATTGGCTGCCGCGTGAATCCCCTGCTCGGACCAGGCTTCGATGAACGCGGAGCGAAGCGTCTCCGGCACCCAGCGTGCATATGAGTCCGAGAGCAAGCCCTTCCACTCTTGAGGAGAATGGTCAAGCGGGATGTCCACGACGGCCCGGACACGATCCTCGCTCAGGCGATAGATGAGCATCGGACCAGGGGCGCCGCTGACTACGTGTCCATAGCCTTCGAAGGGCAAGCTCACCCCCTTCAGCGTCAGCCCAAGCATCCGCGAACAGGTCCTTGTTTGCGTGGCCAAGCCCAACGATCGCCGGACGACGGAGGAGCGCCCATCTGCGCCAACGATTCTTTCAGCGAGAATCGTGCTGCTCACGCCATCCTGCGTGAAAGTGATTCGTCCGTCTTCCACCGTACGCACGCGGGCATGAAGCAACAGGTCGATACGCGGATCGTCGCCGGCCACCTGGCGCAGGTGCGAGACAAGGGCCGCGTGTTCGCACACCAAACTGCGCGATCCATCGGAATACGGGAGCAAGATCGGCTCGCGACCATCTTCAGGAAGCACGGCGAATCCTTCGCCCGAGTTGCTTGGCACCTCTCCCGCGACTGAAATGCCGAGTTCATTCAGGACTTGCACTGCCGGAGGATGCAACCACTCGCCGGCCAGTCGTTTGGCCGCAGAAGGATTCGCTTCAAAGAGCGCGACCCGATAGCCCTTCCGCGCATGGGCGATTGCGCACACGCAACCGACCGGTCCGGCGCCGACGACTGCTACGTCGTAGCGTCGTTCGGTCGTGTCAATCACCTGAAGACTCTGCCCTGCGCTCTGCGCCGATAGCGGAGTCGGCAGGGTGTCACGGGACCAGTCACCCAGCTCCCGTAGTTTGGCGTGGGGAAGTCCGTCTCGAGGCTGAAGTCGAACCGATCGAGCAGGACGGTCCAGATCGCCTTGACCTGCATCTCGGCAAAGTGCTTACCCATGCAGCGATGCTTACCCCCGCCGAAACCGATCAAGGTGTAGTGGTGCTGCTTGTCTTCCCGAGCTGGCGAGGCGAAGCGATCCGGATCGAATCGGTCCGGGTCGGCGAACAGATGAGGCAGCCGGTGCGACACCGCGGGCGACACCATGGCCAGGCTGCCCGAGGGCACGACATAGTCGCCGTAACGCATCGGGTTGAGCACCTTGCGGATGAGGAGGATCAGCGGCGGGTGGAGCCGCTCGCACTCACGAACAGCGTGTTCCATGGTGACCTGTTGCTTCAGACCCTCGAGGCTCATGCTCCCAGTCTCGCCGTAGACGGCCTTCGTCTCGTCCCGCACCCGCGCCAGATATTGGGACGCTCTCAAGAGTTCCAGTCCGGTCCAGGTCGCGAGCACCGCGCTGGTGTGTTGACCGGCGAACAACACAGTCAACAGAATCCCGGTGACCTCGTCATCACTCAATGCGCGACCGTCGCTGTACCTGGCATCCATGAGGGACTGCATGAAGTCGTCAGGACGATCGATGTCGCGCCGTCGCGCCGTCATGATCCGGCTGAACAAATCGGCCACCTGCACGCGCGCGCGGTCGCGGCTGCGATGCGCGGGAGTGGGGAGCCTGGGCAGAAAGAAGCCCAGCGTGTTGATGCCCTTTTGCAGATCGTGATACGCATCGGCGAAGCCCACATCGACCTGATCGCGAACCTCCTGCCCGATCAAACTGCGACTGGCGATCTTGACGGTCAGTTCGTTCATCGCGGTTGGCAGGTCCAGCTCACCCTCGTCACCAAGCGAGTCGGCCAATTGCGAGGTCTCATCGAACATGATTCGAGCGAAGCGTTGCATCGCCGCTTCCCTGAGGGCCGGATACAGGAAGCCGAGTTGTTCGTCCATAATCTGGGGGGCAACGTCGTAGGCCACGCCTCGACCGAAGATCGGGACCGTGAACTGATAGACGGCCTTCGCGTTGAGTTGGTCCTCCGGCGCGCTAAAGAATGCGTCGTGGGCATCCGGTCCGGTGAACAGGACAAACTGACGTGGACCCAGTCGGAATCGGTACAGATCGCCCAACTCGCGCCAACCTCGGCTCAGCATGGCCACCGGGTTGCGCTGGAACCGCAACAGGTGACCGATCAGCGGAAGCCCGCCGCTCAGCTCGGGAATCGCCCGCTGCTCCTCCGGAGTCGTCAGCACGCCGGGTAGTTCAGTCATCTCTGTTCCTGTTGGGGGCCAACATAGCGATTCTAGTAGACACGGGGGATCAGCGCGTAGGGCACGCGACGCGTATAGCGTTCCCAGAGGTCGCCATACTTGGCCCGGCAACGCCGATCATCGCGCCTTGAACGGTGCCACAACAGTGCCGTCAGCCATACCGGCAAGGCAAAGGGGATCCACGACGTGAACGCAGTCGTGAGCGCAAACGCAAAATACACGCAGATCTCACCCGAGTAGTTCAGGTGCCGCCCCACACCCCAAAACCCTGAAACCAGTAGTCGTCCGTCGAGCGACTCGGCCGGCCGTCCCCAGATCGACGTCTCCGCATTCTGCTTGAACCGGTGCTTCTGCTCGTTGGCGCCGCGGAACAACCAGAATCCAACGACAAACAGCACGCAGATTGCCGCGCCGGCCACGCCCGGGAACGAATCCGTTGTGTCCCACAACCACCAGCCAGCCAGACAATAGAAGAACGGCACCAGGACGTAATCGCCCCATGCCAACATCCAGCCGAACCGCTCCGAGACGATGTCCCATGTGTAGATCATGCCGTACTCAAATTGGAAGTAGTTCAACACATACAACAGGGTGAATGTCTGGTAGAGAATCATCTGCAGCGTGAGTCCGCCGTGAGTGTCGTACTGCACAACGGCAAATGACACGTTGAACAGCGCGAGTGCTATGAGAGACGGTCGGTAGCTGAACAGCTTTAGGTCAACGCCAAACCAGGAGGGATTGAGCTGACGGCCAAAGAACACTCCTCGCCAGAGTCCCGGTGATTCGCTCTGGCCGCGCGACGCCTGCCAATACAAGACGGCCGACAACGCCCAGGCAAAGATGTTCGCCACAATGAAGAGCTCGGCGAAGTGCGTGTGCAACACCGAGAGCGACAACAAGTCGAAGATATCGCCAAGCACGGCCACGAGCATGACGATCACGAACAGCGCGAGTCCGTTGAGCTTGTAGGTACGAGCCACACCATCGCGATCAGGCCTGCCCACCACGTCGCGGCCGGGCAGCCACCTTGACCCGAGTAGCAAAACGCCGACAAACACGAGGAAGATTGCTGCCGCCTCGAGCAGATGCTGGCCGGAGAACGTCGTCCAGGCCGGGGGGACCTCAGGCATCGATCGAGTTCGCGGCAGCCTCGCGGTCCAGGTATTCCTGCCACTTGCGGACGGTCACCTGCTGGAAGGAACGGACCACCGGATTGACCTCGATCGGAGGAGCATCCCAGTTCGTTTCGTAGCCCGTCTGCTCGGCTTCCACCGCCCAGCGATCCTGGGAAAGCAAGGGGCCGATCAACATCCGGTTCGCGAGCCGCAAGACGGTGGTCATGGCCCAGCGAGGGATGCGGATCGGCACCAGCGGGAGCTTGAGCGACCTGAAGTAGAAGAGGAAGAAGGTGCGCGTCGTCCGCTCATCGATCGGCAGCACAAAGAGCCAGTGCTTGATCTCGTCATCAGTGTTTGATCGCTGGTAGGGATACTCGTAGCAAAGCTCCATGTGGTTTGTGTTGAGACGACTGTGGTCGACGAATTTGCCGGAGATGCGACCGCGACCGACTCGAGTCTCGTACGCGAGATGCACATCGTCATCGATGGTTTCGTGACGCGTGAGGGTCGCACCGTCGAACGGACGATACTGACGATGCAGATAGGCGTGGGAGAAATCGCTCACGTTGTCGATGATGATTGAATGATGCGCGGAGAGGTCGAACCTTAGCGGTACGCACGCCCACCGACCGGGTCCTTCGAGTTCGGGGATCTCCGGAATCTGGCGCTCTGTCGCCTTGGCCGGATCGCCGGGGAAGATCCAGACCAACCCGTAGCGGACCTGCACGGGATACGAGCGCACCGACAGTCGCGGTACCTGCTTGCGGCCGAACAGATCGGGGATCTCGGCCACCCGTCCGTCCTCGTCGTACTCCCAGCCGTGGTAGCCGCATACGAGCCGGCAACCCTCCACCTCGCCGAGCGACAGCTTGATCTGTCGGTGCAAACAGCGATTCTCCATCGCGTGAAAGGAGCCATCCTCCGACCGGAACAGCGCGATTGATTGCTTCCAGAACACCACCTCGGTCACGGTGCCGGGTTTAATCCTTCGAACCTCCTCGACTGCGTACCAGTAATCGGGATTCATACCCACGGAGCGCGCCTGCTGGCGCAGGTTGTCGGCATCCGCGAGTCCTGGCGGTCCACTCGGTGGTGACTCTGTTTCTACGCTCATGTCAGATAGCCCTCAGCAGTTGCGCTGTTCCCTCGACGTGCCAGTCGACCGGTCATAGCTAGCCACCTGCCGTAACCGCCGTTTCCGGGCGCTTGGCTCGTGGATTCTTGATCGCGTCTCGCTCATAGTGAAACGCGTAGGCGTCCTCAACTGCGCTGCGAATCGTAGTTGGCTGGAAGCCAAGCTCCTCCTTCGCCTTGCTGGTATCGGCGTGACGACACTGCTGCAGCAGGCGGATCGCGCCGGGGGTGAAGCGCTGCGGATAACTCGGCCAGAAACGGCTGAGGGTATAGCTCGCGACTTCCGAAAACGGCAGCATCACGCCCAAAGGTATCTGGCGGCGCGGTCGCTTGACCCCGGACACCGCCTGGAAGTGATCCAGCATGTCGGAGATCGTCTGATACTCAGAACTGAAAATGTACTTCTGTCCCGAGCGTCCGCGTTCCATGCTGAGCATGTGGCCCTGAACGATGTCCTCGGCGGCGACGAACTCGAACCCGCCATCGACGTAGGCGTGGAGCTTGCCGTTGGCGAAGTCGCACAGCGTTCTCCCCATTCGCGAGGGGAAGAAGTCATTGCCCCCCACGACAGCGCAGGACGTAGCCACGACCACCTCCTGACCACCTGCCGCCGCATGCCAGCACTCAGTCTCGACCATCGCCTTGCTGCGCTCGTAGGGCATCGTGCGTTCCATGGGATAGAAGGGCATCGATTCCCGTGTTGGTGTGGATGTGTCGTCCAGGTCGTATCCGACGGCGCTGAACGAGCCCGTGACTACGACCTTGCCGGCCTCCATTTCACGCGCCGCCTGGAGCACGTTGCGGGTGCCGAGCACGTTGGACTCGAAGACATCCCGCCGATGCGCGCCATTGCCGTCAATGGTCGATACGAGGGCAGCGACGTGATAGACGCCGTGACAGCCCGCCAGCGCCTGCCGCGTGGCGTCCGGGTCTCGAACATCGCCGTACACCCGCTCGACGTCGAGCCCTTCCAGAGCTTCGTTGTTGTCCTCTGGTCTCAGCAATACCCGGACGCGAACCCCGTCGTCGAGCAATCTGCGCACAAGATTTGCCCCCACGTGTCCGGCGGCGCCGGTGAGGAACACGGGAGGTGATGATGTGCCGGAGGGACTTTCGAACGACTGCGAAGCCATGTAGCTCCCACATTACGCATTCAGCGGCGGGGTTGGAGGATGAGGCAACGTTAATCGGTGGCTCTCAGAGGTGCAAGATTGCTTAACACTCACGGCGCCGGCCGAGAGAGTGTCGGTATGATGCACATCTGATCTGTGCAGGGGCGTCAGGTCGATCTGCGTAGCGAGGGAAGTCACCGGGTTTGAGCAGCGCGAGCGAGCGATCAGGCGGATGGGGTGCGCCGGCAGGACTGCTCGCGGTGCTGGCCATCGGACTTCTGGCGTTGCCCGGGATGGGCGCCCGCTACTGGCTGCATGGCGAGCTGGACGCCCTGCATTGCCTATTCAGCCTCTTCTTCTCGGTCAATCTCGTCATATGTTGGTGGGAGATGTGCCTGTATCTCCGCCGGGACTACATCGAGACACGCGTGGAGCATTGGCGTCAACGGGAGAGCGAGACTGGACGCACCCCGGCGGTGGAATTCCTGACTGCCCGGGTTCCGTTGAGCCGGATCTTCTCTCCGACCGTCTGGGCGGATGTCTGGGCGACGTACTCGATGTTCGACTCCGCGTATGCGAATCGCAACACGTACGGGTTCAACATCGATATTGCCAATGGGTTCACGACGCCCTGGACGACGCTGATTCTGTATGCGGCGTACACCGGCGGCGTTTTGCCGGCGATTGCCGCCGGCATTATCGGAGCGATGCTGTTTTGGCAATGGGTCTATGCATCATCGCTGTACCTGGTCAGTTTCTTCGTGGGACAGAAGCGCAGCCGTCTCACGACTCGCGAGTTCTACACCTACATCATCGGGCCGAACGCGGTCTGGATATTGATCCCGATGGTGGGTCTGTACCTCTCCATTCGCCTGATCCTCGACGGCGACTACCGGGTGCTGGGAATCGGTTAGCGCGCGACGCGTGACGGCCGTCGATGTCGAGCTATGCTCCGCCGTGAGCGGCGGGGCCAGAGGAGAGTGGCATGAGCCGGATCTCAGACGTGCGGACGACCGTTCTCGACTCGACGCCGCTCACCCAGGTGTTCGTCAGCGTGACCGACAGCGACGGGCGCACAGGCCTCGGCGAGGCCTGGTGGGGCATTCCGGACCCTCAGCGACCGGGCGCCGGCGGCCGCCCCATCGCCGCCGTGGTCAACGAGTTGTTGGCGCCGAGGGTCGTCGGCCGGAACGCGGGCGAGATCGGCCGACTCTGGTTTGACTTGTGGGACTATGGCTATCGCTACGCGGACCAGGGCATCTTCCCGATGGCGCTGTCCGGCCTCGACATCGCGCTGTGGGACCTGCTCGGCAAGAGGCTGGACGCGTCGGTGCTGCAACTGCTGGGCGGTCCCCGGCATGACGCGGTGCCCGCCTATGCGAGCCTGCCGCCGTTGCGCGATCCCGACTTGGTAGTCAGCGAGACCCAACGCACGGTTGAGGCAGGGATCGGCGCGATCAAGCTGCACGAGCTCACGATCGACCACGTCGAGCGCCTGCGTCGGCGCTTCGGTGAGGAACTGGCGATCATGGTCGACGTCAACGGCCACTTCGACCCGCTCGAGGCGGCCGCCTTCGGCCGCCGCCTTGCCGACCTCGGCGTGACCTGGTTCGAGGAACCGGTTCGGCCAATGCGCGATCACCAGGCGATGGCGCGCGTGCGCCGCGAGTCAGGAGTCGACATTGCTGCAGGTGAGAATGAGTACTCGCTGGAGGATTTCGAGCGGTTGCTGCGTTCTCAGGCGATCGCTTATCTGCAGCCCGAAGTGACGAAGATCGGCGGCATCACTGCTGCTCAGCGTGTGGCGACTCTCGCCGAACTTCACAACGTGGCGCTCAGCCCGCACAACTTCCGTCCGGGGCCGTCCCTCTACGCCTCGCTTGCTTATGGCTTCGCTTGTTCTGCAACCCGCTGGTTCGAGATCCCGTGGGTCCCAACGGACCGCCGCTTCGCCTCGGACATGCCTTTGCCCACGATCGAGGATGGGCACGTACTGGTACCGGACGGCCCCGGCCTGGGCATCCCTTCGTAGTCGCGAGCGGCTCACATTGAGCGTCGCCCGCTCTGCTCGACGCGCTACACCAGCTCAATCCTCGTCAGAATCCGGAGGCGAGGCTGCGCCGCGCTCGGTCAATCAGGAAGAGGAAGACCGGGGTGCCGATCACGGCGGTCAGCACGCCCAGCGGCATCTCGGCCGGAGCGACAATCGTTCTTGTACCCAGATCGGCGCCCAGGACGAGGATGGCACCCGCCAACGCGCTCGCTGGCATCAGCCGGCGATGATCGGGACCCACCGCGAGGCGCACCATATGCGGCGCTATCAGGCCAATGAACCCCACCACCCCCGCGACAGCTACCCCGGCGCCCGTCGCCAGTGCCGCCGCGGACACAATCGTGAGCTGCGTGCGCTGCACCGGAACGCCCAGATGCCGTGCCTCGGCATCGCCCAGGGTGAGCAGGTTGAGCGCCCCTGATTGACGCACCAGTACGACGATGGCGAGCAGGATCAGGGGTCCGGCTGAGTAGGCGAACTCCCAGAGTGACCCGGCAAGGCTGCCCAACATCCAGAACACGATGTCACGCAACTGCTCGTCGTCCGAGAAAGAGAGAATCAGGCTGATGCCCGCGCCGAGCAGCGCGTTGACCGCGATTCCGACGAGCAACATCGTCGCCATTTGAGCGCGTCCGCTGCGCCGGGCGAAGCCATAGATCAGAAATGTCAGAACGAGGCCGCCCAAGAACGCCGCCATCGGCTGCACGAACAGTCCCCAACTGACCGTGCCCAGCACCACAGCTATGGCGACCGCGAACGCCGCCCCGCTCGAGACGCCGATCAGCCCCGGGTCGGCGAGCGGATTGCGGAACAACCCCTGCAGCGCCGCGCCGGAGACTCCGAGCCCTGCCCCGACCGCAGCGGCCATAATCATCCGCGGCACCCGGATCACCCATACGACCGCGTCCTCGCGCGCCGTGTATTCGATCCCGATGTTGATCCCGATCTTGCCCAGGATGATCGCGATGATCCGCCCGACCTCCACATCAAACGCGCCGAGCCCGAGGTTGGCCAATACGAGCGCGATCAGGCCTGCGGAGAGGGCGCCCCAGATCAACGGTTCCACCAGGCGCGGGAGCGCCGACTCGACGCTGCCCGCCAGTTCCGGACGTCGCTCGCGGAGCTGAGCCAGCGGACGGTTGACCATCGCCATTCGTTCCGGATTCCCGTCTGATCAGACAGGTGCGTCGCTGAATGCTACGTCACGATATCGGCTCATCGAGCCGGTCTATGCCTCGCGAAATCTGCGGCCGTACAGGATGCTGCCGTAGTGATTGAACCACCGCTTGGCCTCGGGATCCTCGAACGGGTAGTCCGCGCCGAGCTGTCTCGCCACACCCAGCCCGGTCACGAAGCAGGTTTCCTGGCTGTTGATCAATGTGTGCGCTCCGCAGTGCCATGTGCCGCGCTTGCCCTGGATGAATCGGAACAGGTTGACCAGCAGCACGACGTGTTTCACATCATGCACGACGTGTTGAAACCAGCCTCGATGAATGACCTTCTGCTCCTCGATCGCGCTGATTGGGTTGTAGGTCACCAGGCAGGGCCGCTCCGAGCCGTTCGCCCATGGTTGTTGGTTGTGCATGATGTAGGTGATCTCATAGTTGTCGGGCCGCGCACCGTACTGCTCGATGTGATTGCTGCGGGTCTCGAGCGGTCTGACCTGGTTGTCCGGCAGGACAGACGCGTCCCAGTGCACGATGGCGTGGTTGTGTAGCTCGCTCTCGTACCGAATCGAGGACAGCAGATAGCGCTCGAGGTAGCTCGGCCTGTCCAGCATCATCAGTGTCTGATTCGCGTTGCACGCGAAGATCACGTCGTCGAATGTCTCCTGAACGCCTGCCTCGTCCTCGATTACCACGCCCGCCTTTCGCCGGTACACCTTGCGCACGGGACGACTCAGATCGATGCTCCCCGCGAAGTCGGCTGACAGGCACTCGTAGATCCGTCGCGTGCCCTGATCCCAGGTCTGCATCGGCGTAGCCGATTCAATGTCAAAAAACTCCAGATAGCGCGAAAACAACGCGGCAGGCATGTCGAACACGTTTGTCGCCATCAGGAAGTTCACGAACATCGGCTTGAGGATCTTGTACCGGAAGCTGCCCGAGAACCCGCCCAGATTGAGCAAGGTGCCCATGCTGATGTAGGTGAACGGATTGAGCGCGTTGAGCAGCTTCGAGCGTGAGCGTGTCAAGGCGCCAAAGAGATGCAGGAGCTGAAGCAGGCGCTGAAACCTCGCGATCTCACGCTGCAACTGCGTCCGGATCTCCGAATCGAAATCGTGGGCGTAAACGTCGCCCCGGTAGCGCACGCTGTAGTTGAACTTGGTATCCACCAGGTCGATTTCGAAGCGTCTCATCAGCAGTGTGATGTGGTGATAGACCGACGGGATGCAGGCCGTGACGGAGATATCGAACGGTATCCGGCTGCCGTCTGACTGCGGCATGTCCACGGTGACCGCATTGCCGCCCAGCCGATCGTTGGCTTCAAACAAGCGGAACTCGAACCGATCCGGGTGCTGATGCAGCGCCCAGGCCGCGCCGAGGCCCGCGACCCCGCCGCCGACGATTGCCACGCGCCGAGCCATGCCTAGCGTCCTGCCAGACGTGCAGCGGCCACCGGCTCCGTTGGCAGTTGCAGCACCTCCTCTTGGGCGGGATAAAACTGCGCACAATAGCCGCGATAGGTCATGATCTCGCCATCGGAGCGGCAAAGCCGGGGCCGCGACTGGTACCGTTTGCGGCGCCAAATCACAACATCCTGCTGTACATCTACCTTCTGAAACGCGCCGAAAATCCTGTTCATCAGCGGCGCGCGCCACCGCGTGGGCAAGAACCCCAACCCGATGATCGGTCGTTTCGGATGTCGCATCTCGGCGATCTGTCCGGCGAGCGTCAGGTCGAGCAGTCTGCCGTCGACCGGTGTCGCGAGCACCCACAGGCGGAAGTCCATGCCGATCGAGTGCTCTCGACCCTCAACGAATGAGTAGCCCAAGCCGAACACCCCAGCCCGGGCGCTGGCATTCAACGTGACGCTGCCAATCCCAGCGATTGACTGCGTTCTGCTGAAGTCGAATTGACTCTCCAGGCGGGGCCCCTCAACCGAGACTGGATAGTCGCCGTTCACGTTGTCATAGCCGTGGACGTACCGCAGGTGTGCAATATCGACCGCATTCTCGGTCGTCTCTTGAGGGTGGCCCGGAAAGCGCATGGTGTGGAAGCTGATGCCGCTCCAACCGGCCTGATCGGGCTCCTCGGCCGGCAGTTGCCATTGCGGTTCTCGGCCGGCGATGCCCCACCAGGCAAAGATCATGCCGCAGATTTCCCTGGTCTCAAAGGTCCGCAGCCGTGCCGAGCGCGGCGGCGCTGCAAATGGGGTGGCAACGCACTGGCCGGCCGCGTCGAACTGATAGCCGTGGAAGGGGCAGACCAGCTGGCCGTCGCAGACTCGACCTCCCGCTTCGGGTCCCAGGTGTGAGCCGAGGTGAGGACAGTAGGCCTCGGCGACACAAACGGTTCCAGCCCCGTCGCACCAGATGACGATATCTTTGCCCATCCAAGTCTTCTCGATGATCTCGGAGTCGCGCACCTCCTGGTTGGTGGCCACGAGGTACCAACCCTCGGGGAATGGTGAGGGCAACAGGGAGCTTCCGCCGTCAACGATTCGCTGCGCCATAATCGGCTCCTGTTGTGGTCAACATAGGCGGCTACAGTTGAGCACACAGTTGGTACCGACACTCTATGACAGGCGAGCGTATCGTCCGGAACTTGTAACGCGTCAACTCATCGACGTTACCGACCGCGTGGCAGGAATTTCCCCTTCAGGCAGTCGATCTAGACTGGATCAATCGGGTATGCGTTGCTAGCGGCCTCACCGGCCGTGACCAACCGCAAGGAGCAAGACTCATGACTACTGCTGCTCCAGCACTGTCGGCACCCCAGCTCAGCATGCCGCAAGAGCTGGTGCTGATGCTGCTCAACGAGGAGAGCGGCTACTTTCGGCAGGTCCGCGGCTGGAACCTGAACTGTGCCATGGTCGGCGCCGGGCTAGCGGAGCTTTCTCTAATCGGTCGCATCGACACGGACATGGACTCACTGCAACTGCTCGACTCAACGCCGACGGGTCACGCAGCACTGGACCCGATCCTCGAGGCGATCGTTGCCGAGCCTGTCCAGCACGACGCTCAGTACTGGGTCGAATTCCTCGCTCCGCGGGCCGACACCTTCATCGACGTTGCCCTCGAGCGCCTCGCGGAGATGGATGTCCTCGAGCACCACGAGGGGGAATTCTGGACGTTGAGCCACACAGCGCGCCAGTCGGACCAGCTCGGCGAGACCGGGGCAATCACAGCTGCTGGGTTTGTCAGATCGCGCATCGCCCGCGTCATATTCGAGGACGAGATTCCCGATCCGCGGGAAGCGATCTTGATTTCGCTGCTCAATACCTGTGATGTGCTGCGCTTTATCTTCCAGCTCGAACCCAAGGACGAGGAACGTGTCGAGTTCGTCTCCCATCTCGATCTCCTGGGCCGCTCGATCTCGGACGCAGTTTCCCAGAATCTGACCAGCCCGTTGGTTCGACAATCGGCGCTCACGAGGTCGATACCGAAGGTCAGCCTGCTGCGCCTGCTGTTCAATCCGCACGCCCGGACAGGCAACATCCCGGCGCTGTTCGCCAGCCTGGCCGAGGAGTACGGGCCGGTGTTCCAATTGGCACCGCCGTTCCAGGAGCCGACGATCTTCCTGACGGGCCTCGAGGCCAATCGGTGGGCCCAGCGGGAGGGCAGGCGGTTCCTGACCTCGACGAAGTACCTCAACGAACTCGAGGAGGAGTACGGCGCCCACGGAATCATCCCGTCGCTGGACAGTTCCGATCACTTTCGCATGCGCAAGGCGATGCAACCGGGCTTGTCCCGGGCCCGACTGGAGAGCCAGTTGGAGGAGCTGTATCGACGCATGCGGTCGCACCTCTCGGAATGGAACGCCGGCGACGCGATGCCCGCGAAGACGATGTCGCGGCTGATGACCAATGCACAGATCTCGCCCCTGCTCGCTAGCGTTGATTCGCAGGACATCATCGAGGACTTGATTGCATACAAGGAGCGCGCGTTGAACACGCGTGTGGCGAAGGTGATGCCCAAGTTCTTGTTGCGGACCCCAGCTATCAAGCAACGCGCCAAGAGCATCGAGGCAATGCTTGAGCGAGTTCAACGGGCCCATACGCCGGCCCAGCGGATCGATGCCCCACGCGACATCGTCGACGACTTGCTCAGCCTGCACGCGAACGATCCTCAGCTGTTGCCTGAGTCCAGCCTGAAGTTCGCGCTCTCCGCCCCGCTGCTGGCGAGTATGTACCTGGGCGACACGATCGGGTTTGCTCTTTACTCGATGGCGTCACAGCCGCATCTGTACGAGAGGATCCAGGCCGAGGCTGACGCAATCTTTGCAGACGGCGATCCCGACGCCGAGGTCTTCCAGGGTCCAGACATCGATGTCACGCGGCGCTTTGTGATGGAGTGCCTGCGCATGTACCCGGTCGTTCCCGGCTCGCTGCGCAATGTCATGAACAGCTGCGTCGTCGAGAACTACGAACTACCATTGAGCGCTCGGGTCCTGGTTGTGCAGACCGCCGCACATTACATGAGCGATGTGTTCCCCGACCCTCACACGTTCGACATCGATCGATATCTGCCTGGCCGCGACGAGCATCGCACGCTCGGATACGCGCCCTTCGGATTGGGCACACACACCTGTCTGGGCAACCGATGGGTGGAACTACAGATGGCCGTCGATCTGCTGATGGTCGCGTACTACTTCGACGTGGAAGTCCGGCCGACCAACGCCAAGCTGCGCATCAGCCCGTTCCCATCCCTGTCGATCAGCAACAAGGTGAAGTTCCACATCGCCCGGAAACGGCGCGAGATCCCCGCGGCGGGCGCGCCGAGCGGATCGGCACCCGCGCTCGGTTGCCCTGTCCTCCACTAGGGAGATGACAACGGACGCTCAGGAGGGGGTTGATTCTCGCTCGTGGCGCTCCTGGATGTCGTCGATAGTCTCGTCGAGTTCGTCCCACATACGCTGCATCGTCGAGCGTAGCCGCATGTTCTGGTAGGCGCCCCAGACTGTCATCGCCGGCGGCACGACCAGGATGGAGACGATCAGGGAGTAGGCGATCGTAATCGCCGCCGTGATGCCGAATTGCTGCGACGCCAGCAGCGGGGAAGCGATCAGCACCCCGAGACCGAGCGCGGTCGTCATCGCCGATCCGAGAAGTGCGGAACCGGTTGTGGCGAGGGTTCGAATCGCTGCCTGCTCAGGGTCGCGCAGCCGGGTGAACTCCTCCCGGTAGCGGTGGATCAGGTGGATGGTGTAGTCGACTCCAATACCGATCGAAAGCGCAGTGATAATCGAGGTGATCAGCGAATAGGGGATGCCCAGCAGCGCCATCGTGCCCAACACCCAGATCAAAACGAACACGATGGGCACGACGGCAACCAGCGCCAGCGCCGGCTGACGGTGCGTGACCCAGAAGAAGATGGCGAGAATGCCCAGAGCCGCCGCGATGGTGATGCTGATTGCCTCCGTCTGTCGTTCCGTAATCGAGTCGGTGATCGTCACGCCGATGATGCTCTCGGATGTCGCCGTCAGGGCTCCGTCGGTGCCAATCCAGAGCGCCTCCAGTTCCTCCTGGACCTGTCTCGCCCCGATGCTGTCGCCGGACATCGTCGGGAACTGAACCAGGATCTTATCCACGCCGTTCGGATTGTTGACCAGCGCGTGCGAGAACTCCGGATCCAACGATTCGAGCTCGTCCAGAACCTGCTGCATCTGCCCAGCGTCGAGTTGTAGGCCTGCCGACGCGTTGCGGAACATCGCGGCCAGCCTCGCGTCGTACTTGTCGCCCTGCTCCCCGCTGTCCGTCACCCAGTCTCGAATCAGTAGCTCGAACGACGTTTGCAACGGCCCGGCCGCGAAGTCGGGTCGACGCTTCTCGTCTTCGAACGTGGCCGCAAGGTCCCGCAGGTTGAGCAACGTTCGCGTTTCCGTTGCCTCTGCCTTGATCAGAACGGTGGTGAGTTCGGTCGGGCCGCCGATCGCCGCGTCGAGTGTGTCCCAGTCTTCCAACACGGTGCCTCCGCGCGGGAGGATGTCACGAATGCTGAACTCCGACTCGAGATCCGTCGCTGCCACACCCAGGCCAATGGTGAGTGCCAGCACGACTAACACGAACGGCGCTGGTCTCAGCGCAACGTTGGTGCCGAGGAACTCGGCTGCGCGCTCGACTCCCGGAATCGCCTGCGCGATCATGCGTTGTGGCTTCAGGGTGCCCTTCGCCTCGCGACGTCGGTCAACGATCGTGCGTCCCGCAGGAACCAGGGTCAGCATCACGATCAGACTCATGCCCACGCCGAACGCCGCAACGACACCAAAATCGCCGACGATCTCAACCGGCGAGAAGAGATTCGCCAACAGACTGACCATGGTGGTCACCGCGGCGAGCAGCAGCGGGACCGCGACGTTGCGCAGCCCAGAACGCACCGCTTCGAACACCGGGGCGCCGCTGCCTCGCTGCTCTCGATAGTTCGAGATCACCTGGATGGCATAGTCGACCGTCAGGCCGATGATGATGATGGGAACCAACGCCGTCAATGCATTCGGTGGCCCAACCACCCCGAGCGCATCCGGACCGAGCCATCCCTCCAGACCGACGACCCAGATCAGCGAAATCAGCAGCCCGACGAGCGCCAGCACCAAGTCTGAGAGGGTCCGAAGGAAGAGCACGATCAGCACGGCGATTAGCAGCAAGGCAAGGCCGATCAGCGGCGCCATCCCGTCTTCGGTCGCCTGTTTGTATTCATCCTCCACAACAATCGGCGACACACTGCTCACGCTCAGCGGGCCGCTGTCTTCGGTGGCCAACTCGTTGATCTGCCGCTCGGCGTCCGCCGTTCGCTCGTCCTGCGTGTTGCGCAGGTGGACCGTCGCTATCGAGACGAACGTCCCGTCGGTATCGGTGCCCGTCAGCGCGCCGATGATCGGTGCGATCTCCGGAGCTTGAAGAACGGCGTCGATCTCAGCCTCGGTGACGGCATCAAAGGAATCAACGCCCAGAGCCGCCTGGAGCAGATACGCGGGCGACACGATGGCATCGGTCGGCGTCAGCAGCGGCTGAATGTCCGGGTCGCTCGCGATCCTGTTGAGCAGGTCGCTCATCTGCGACAGCCCGTCGGGAGTCAGCGCCTCTCCCCTGAAGACGAGAGTGACCAATCGGACATCGCCGGTTTGTTCAAAACTGTCGCTGATCTCTGCGATCGCAGTGGCGAGCGCTCCGTCCTGGGGCAACAGCGCGACATCGGTGCCGTCGACGATCGGGACGCGCCGGCCCGCACCCGCGGCCAGCACCACGGTGATAATCAGGAGAACGCCCAGCGTGACCCAGGGCCGGGCCGTTACGAGGCGGCTGAGTCGTTCAAGTATCTGATTCATAGTGAGTGATTCACCACAGATTCTGCTCGCTGAAGAGCAGCGGCACAATGAGTTAGCTCAGCCGTTTGCTTCACTGAGTAGGCTAGCGTGCGTTGCGGTCGGATCCATCCAAGCACCGGACGCTCCGCATCACAACGTAGTGTCTGCTGCGCGGAACCATCGTTAGGCTCCTCAACATGCGAACGTACTCGTTGCCGGTGAGACTGTTTCGCCATCGACTCTCTGTGGCCCTGATTCCCCTCTTCGTTGTAGCTGCGCTTGTTGCCTGCGGTGGTGAAGAACGGGTGCTCACGATCCTCTACTGGCAGGCGCCGACACTGCCGGGCCCGTATCTCTCAGGCGGATTCAAGGATCGAGACGCTGGCGCGGTCACGCTGGAGCCGCTTGCGCACTACGCCCCGGACGGCTCGCTAGTGCCCGCCCTAGCAGAGGAGATCCCGACTGTTGAAAATGGCGGCGTCGCTCGCGACTTGCGTTCGATCACGTGGAAGCTGCTTGACGGACTGAAGTGGTCGGATGGCAGCGATATGACGGCCGAAGATGTGGTGTTCACCTGGCGATACTGCACGGATGAAGAGACAGGCTGCACCGCCAGTGACATCTTCGCCGGCGTGTCATCAGTGGAGGCGCTCGACGATCGCACAGTCCGCGTCAACTTTGAATCGCCCACTCCGTACCCGTACCTGGCGTTCGTCGGCGCCGGCTCACCGATCATCAGCGCCGATCAGTTCAAGAACTGCATCGGCGGCGCGGCGAGTAGCTGCGTTGAAGAGAACACAGGGCCACTGGGGACCGGTCCGTATCGAATCGTTTCCTTTGTCGCCGAGCAGGAGGCCGTCTTTGAGCGGAATCCTCACTACCGAGGGGACAGGCCCTATTTCGATCGGGTGATTCTCAAAGGCGGCGGCGAAGCGGAGGCTGCGGCCCGGACCGTGCTCGAGCGTGGGGAGGCCGACTACGCCTGGAACCTGCAGGTGGAACCAGGATTGCTCGCTGAGTTGGAGGCGCAGGGGCGCGCCATTGTCGTCTCGGCCTTCTCTGACCTGGTTGAGCGCATCGTCCTGAACCAGACCAACCCCGATCCGTCGCTCGGCGATGACCGGTCGGAGTATCTCGGCGGCGCCAATGCGCATCCGTTCCTGACCTTCGAACCGATTCGGAGGGCGATGTCGATGGCCATCGACCGAAGCCGCATTGCGGATCTCTATGGGTTTGCCGGTCGGCCCGAGTGTGACTTAATCGCCGGTCCAGCTCACTACGTATCGGGCGCGAATGACGAGTGCCTGAGCCAAGACATCGACGGCGCCAATGCACTGCTGGATGAGCACGATGTCGTCGACAGCGATGGCGATGGCATTCGTGAGCACCGGGGCGCGCCGCTGCGCATTACGTACATGACCTCGACGAACGCCATCCGCCAGGAGACGCAAGCGCTCGTGAGCCAATGGTGGCGCCAGATCGGAATCGAGACGGTGTTGCTTGATTTCGAGGCCAGCGTGTACTTCGGCGGCGATCCGGTAGAGCATGCTGCGGCATCGTATCGGCGCTTTTTCGCGGACGCGCAGATGTACACCACCGGCGGCGGCATCGAGCCGCAGATCCACCTGTCTGAGCAACTCTGCAGTCAGATCGCAAGCAAGGACAACCGATGGGCCGGGGCGAACATCGCCCGGGTCTGCGACCTTGAGTACGACGCGGCCTTCAAGGAGTTGCCGTCGATGCCGATCGGTGCTGAGCGCGAGGCGGCGGTCAAGCGGCTGAATGACATTCTGGTACGCAGCTATGCGCAGATTCCCCTGGTCAGTCGTGGAGTCGTGTCCGCCCACTTGAGCACACTCAAGGGGGTCCGGTTCAATGCGTGGGATAGCGAACTCTGGAACATCGCCGAGTGGCGGCGTTGAATCGAACGCTCAGAACGATTGGCGTCAGTCGGAGACGAGAGGAGTTGGTGGAGATAGGGGGACTCGAACCCCCGGCCTCGTCGTTGCGAACGACGCGCTCTCCCAGCTGAGCTATATCCCCGCGCAGATCTCCGGCGTCCTCAGCGTACAAGGCGCCGTGGCTGCCGTTCAATCAATCGTTCCATCATCGACGATCAGGCCGTCCGGCAGATCGACAGTCATCGCGCCCGTTTCGAGATCAACGTCGACGACGACATCGCGTAGTGCGGGCACCAGCAGATCCCGACGATCGCCGCGGTCCACGACGTAGACATCGTTGGCCCCGGTGCGCAGGACTTCACGAATCGAGCCCAGGCGCTCGCCTTCGCGGGTTAGGACTTGCAGCCCCTCGATTTCGTCGACGTACCAGAATGGCTCGTCGGTCTCAGGCCGCTCGGCGTCGGGCACTTCGATGAGTTCGTTGCGCAGCGCCTCGGCCGATTCCCGATCGCCGACCCCATCGAGGTACAGGTAGACACGCCCTTTCTGCCAGGTGCAACGTGCCACGCGCCGAGGCTCGCCGGCGATGAACACGCGGCCACCGGGCTCGAATCGTTCCGGAAAGTCGGTCAACGGGAGCGCCTTGACCTCTCCCTTGAGTCCCCGCGGTCGCTCGATCAGGCCGACGGCACGGAAGCCCTCGCGCGGCATGCGGTCGAGAGGCTTGCGTTGGCCCAGCCGTCGCGGCATTGATTGCGTCAGCGAATGTCGAGTGACGTGTCTACAGCGCGAGCGTGACCCGCCACAGAGAGCAGCGTGCGCATGGCCATTGCCAGGCGTCCCTCGCGACCAATGATCCGACCCATGTCGTCCTCGTGCACATTGAGCTGAATGGCGACGTGATCGCCGTTGTCCACGCGTTGAACGCTGACAGCGTCAGGGTCGTCGACCATCCATTTGGCCACGTACTGGATAAAGTCTTCCATCGGTTGCTCTACTATTCGGCAGCTGCGGCGGCGGCCTTCTTGGCGTCCGCTCGCTTGCTGCGCGGCTTGGGTTGCCACGGCTCAATCAGGCCCTCTTTGGCGAGGAATCGATGCACAGTCTCGCTCGGTTGCGCCCCGTGCGAAAGCCAGTGTTTGACGCGTTCCGCGTCAACCTCGAACGTGGCTGGGTCGCTCAGAGGATCGTAGTGGCCAAGGCTCTCGACGAAGCGCCCGTCGCGCGCCTTGCGCGAATCCTGGACGACCACTCGATAGAAGGGCCGTCCCTTGCGCCCGTGACGGGCGAGTCGAATTTTCAGCATGTGGTCAGATCTACCTGCTTCTCACTGGTCGCTCAATTGCCAGCCTAGACCGATCTGGCAGTTGGCGCTGTCGCGCTAGCGACGCCCGATCGCTGCGCGTGCGGTGGGCGCGCCCGGAACCCGGCCAGAGGCGATGTCCTTCATGATCCCTTTGGCTTGCTTGAACTGGTTCAGCAGCTGGTTGACTTCCTGCGGCGTGGTGCCGCTCCCCTTAGCGATCCGCCGCCGTCGCGAACCGTTAATCATGTTCGGCTTGCGCCGCTCATCGGGCGTCATCGAGAGCACAATGGCCTCGAAGTGCATGAAGAAGTCGTCGTCGATCTCGTCAACCTGGATCTGGTCTTTGATCGAGCTCAGGCCCGGAATCATGCTCACGATCTGCGAGATTGGGCCCATCTGACGTACTTTGCCGATCTGTTCGATGAAATCCTCAAGGTCGAATTCACCGTCTTGCAGTCGTCGACGCCAGACCTTGGCGTCCTGTTCGCCGAACTCCTCGGATGCCCGTTCAACCAGGGTCGACATGTCGCCGCGCCCGAGGATGCGACTGGCGAGGCGATCCGGGTGAAACGGTTCCAGTGCGTCTGGACGTTCGCCGACGCCGAGGAACTTGATTGGTGCACCAGTGACGGCCCGAATCGAGAGCGCGGCCCCGCCCCGGGCATCGCCGTCCATCTTGGAGAGCACCACGCCGGTGATGCCTACGGCTTCGTCGAACGCTGAAGCCGCATTGACCGCGTCCTGGCCCGACATTGCGTCGGCAACCAGCAGGACTTCAGTGGGTTGGTAGCGCTCCTGCAGCTCCGTGATTTCGGACATCATGTCTTCGTCGATGTGAAGTCTGCCGGCCGTATCAACGATCACGGTGCCGGCACCGATTTGCTCGGCGCGTTCCAATCCTTGCTCAACGATCTTGCTCGGACGTTCGTCGGAGCCGAGCTCGAAGACCTCGATGTCGAGCTGCCGACCCAGCGCCTGCAGTTGATCGATGGCGGCCGGTCGGTACACGTCGGCGGCAATCAGCAGTGGCCGATCGCCGGATTTCCGTGCCCGCAGCGCCAACTTGGCCGAGGTCGTCGTCTTGCCGGAGCCCTGCAACCCAACCATGAGGATGACGGTTGGCCCCTGCGAGGCTCGATGCAGGCTCGGTGCCTCCGTGCCGAGCAGTGAGATCAGTTCCTCGTTGATGATCTCGACGATGCGATTGAGCGGCGTCGGTGAGCGCATCACCTCGTCGGTGTTGGCTCTGCCGCGCACTGCCTTGATGAAGTCGCGGGCGACCTTGTAGTTGACGTCGGCCTCAAGCAGCGCCAGCCGCACCTCGCGGAGTGCTGCCTCCAGATCCTTCTCGGAGATAGCCCCGCGTCGACCGAGCGTCGCAAAGACGCCCTGCAACTTGCCGCTTAGCGCATCGAACATCGCCATCGGGCGTTAACTCTAGCTAGGAGAGACCAGCCTCGGCCATGCGGACGCAGAGGTCTCCGACGCGGACGCTGTAGCCCCACTCGTTGTCGTACCAGCTCACGACCTTGACCTGCGTGCCTTCCAGCACCATGGTCGAGAGTGCGTCGATGATCGACGAGGCGGGCGATCCTTTGAAGTCGCTGCTGACCAACGGCTCATCGGTGTAGTCGAGGATGCCGTGCAGCGGCGATTCGAGGTCGGTGGCGGCCTTTTCGAAAGCGGCGTTGAGCTCTTCCGCGTCCGTGGCGCGCTCTGCGTCTATCACGAGGTCGACCACCGAGACAGTGCTGGTCGGCACGCGGTACGCCATGCCGTTGAGTTTGCCGTTGAGGTGGGGCAGCACCAGTCCGACCGCCTTGGCGGCGCCGGTGGTGGTGGGGATGATGTTCATCGCCGCGGCGCGCGCGCGGCGCAAATCGCCGTGCACGGTGTCGAGGATGGCCTGGTCGTTTGTGTAGGCGTGAATCGTCGACATGATCCCGCTCTTGATGCCGACGGTGTCGTCGAGCACTTTGGCCATCGGCGCGAGACAGTTGGTGGTGCATGAGGCGTTGGAGACGACGTGATGCGATGCCGGATCGTACGCGTCGTCGTTGACGCCCAGCACGATCGTCAGGTCCTCGTTCTTGGCCGGCGCGGAGATCACGACCTTGGACGGACCGTGGTTCAGGTGCCCGCGCGCTCGCTCGGCATCCGTGAAGATGCCGGTGCTCTCGACCACGATTTCGACGCCGTAGTCGCCCCAGGGAATCTGGCCCGGGTCGCGCTCGGATATGACCGCGATCCGCTGCCCGTCGATGACCAGGTCGCCGTCGACGACATCGACTTCGCCCGGGTAGCGGCCGTAGTTGGTGTCGTACTTGAACAGGTGCGCGTTGGTCTCGGAGTCGGTCAGGTCGTTAATCGCGACGACCTTCAGGTCATCGCCATGAAAGTCGAGCATGCCTTTGAGCACCTGCCGACCGATCCGGCCGAAGCCGTTGATGCCAATGTTCGTCGTCACGAAGGTCTCCTGAGTGTGTGGAAAGGATGAGTTCTCCTGCAGGATCGCAGAGCAACGCAGTGCGCTCAAGCATTCAGGGGTCGATGGTGGGTATCGCGACGAATTGCGGCGGGGGCATCCTGTAGTTGCGGTATCAGAGCAGAACCCGCTTCGGCGCGCCCGAAGGTTGCCGGCGGAAGTTGTCGATCAGCAAGCGCTGGCGACCCTGGTCGATGATCCACTGTCCCCGGCAGCGGCGCTGATCCTCGAGAATCGTCTGGCTTTGGCGGTGCAGGCGCTGGTATTCCTGTCGGTCCTCAGACTCGACTCCGAACAGCCCGCTGCCGACGGCGAACCGACATTGGCGGTCCTGGATTGTGATCTGCCAGCCGAGGAGTAGTTGGGCCCAGCCGAGGTGGAAGGCTTCGTCGGCCCAGTTGACGAGGAATCGCTTGTCGTGCGAACCGTCCGCGCTGAGCAGGGCCGACGCACCGAAGTGGGGACGGGATAGCTCCGAAACGGCGCGATAGGCGTCGGCGGTTTCGGGCGCCATCGCGATCTGCTGTCCGGCCATGTACTGACCCATGCCAATCTCGGTCGCGTGATGCTCGGCGTTGTTGGACCACGCATCCCGCAGCCAGGCTTCGAACTCGATCTGCTCATCACCGACGACGGCCTGCTCGGCGCCGAGCCACTCCATCGTCGCGCGCATCAGGGGTAGAGCGGCCGAGTAGCAAGCCCTAGCCGTCAGGGAGCGGGCCTCGAGGCCGCCTGCATACACGCGTGACCAGAACAACAATGCCGAGGCATAACGCCGGTTGCGGAACGATGATCCATAAGACTGCTCAACGATCGTTCGCTGCAGCGCGAAGGCGTCCTGCAGCCAGCGCAAATCCAGCGGCAGCGCGAACGACGTTTCGCGAAACGCGTCACGCCGAGCCTGGGGCTCGGCGTCGTCGGGCTTGCGCAGTTCTGGAACGGTAGCGGGGAACGTAATCGGCGAGATGCGCTGTCTGGGCGCCTCAGGCTCTCCACGCGGCTCAGCGGCCATCTCGATTAGTTTCCCGCGTCTCGAGAGGCCAGCAGCGCTTCAAGCCAGCAGAGCAGGCGCTCGCTCTGAGCGTCGACGAAGGGACGGTCCGGATGCCAGGCCCACAGTTCGCGCACGACCTCCAGCGTCGACCAGGTGCTGCCCTCGCCGCCGTTCGCGATCTGCACCAGCCGGCTCGCAACCTGATCCGCGCCCCAGACAAGCGGCCGCTCGTAGTCGAGCATGCGGGTTGACTGCGTCAAGGCGCGGATCCAGCGCTCGACCGTATCGAATGGGACGCGGCGATCCATGAGCAGGGCCCGGAGCGCCAACACTTCTGGCAAGTCGACGACTCGGGCCGGGGGTCGATCGGGCGGCGGAACCGGCTCTGGACCGTCGTCCTCCGGCAGTCGATCGAGCTCGGCCGTCCAACGCTCGGCGGGAACTCGCCTGAGCTCGTTATAGACCAGCGCCCCGCCAGAACCGGCGTCCCACCAATCTCGCAGCCGCTCGTGACGTGCGCTGGTGAGTTGGGTGACGTCGGAATTGGGCGAAGTCGAGGGGGGCACGTCGCAAGGTTATCGCAGGTGCTTCTGTTGTGTGCCGGCGCCAAGTTCTGTTGCTGGAACGTTACGTGGAATAACTGATAACCGCGATTACGGATCGGCCACGCGTGTTCTCGCAAGCGCTTGCTAGAGCGGATCCAGCGCCGAGACGTGTCTTCGGCGCCGCCAGTACCAACAGAGCGAATAGCACCGGGGACCACGAAGGGGCAGCGCAGCGACATGGAACATGAAATCCAGCAGTTTCTCACGTACATGGCCGCCGAGCGGGGGGCCTCGGCGAACACCATCTCGGCGTATCGCAACGATCTGGCCCAACTGCGGGCGTACTTTGTTGAGCAGCACGCGAAGCTGCACGAAGATGATCCGTCCGCGACGACTCCGATCGAAGAGATCGACGCCGAGCAACTGCAGGAGTACATCGTTCACCTGCGAGAGCAGCAGTACGCCGCTGCGACGGTCGCGCGCAAGGTCGCGGCGGTCAAGAGTCTGTTTAGCTACCTCCATGGCGAGAACGTGATTAACGTCAACCCAGCCGAGCAGCTTAGTTCGCCCCGCGTCGGTCGCAGCTTGCCGCGCACGTTGACCGTCCAGGAGGTCGACGCACTGCTCGAGCAGCCCGGCCGCTGGAACACGCCGGAAGCGGCTCGCGATCAGGCGATGCTGGAGATGCTCTACGCCACGGGCATGCGCGTCTCGGAGTTCGTCTCGCTCGACCTCTCGTCGATTGAATTGCAAGGGCAGCGGGCGTCGGTGCGCTGCGTCGGCAAGGGTCGACGCGAGCGGTTGATTCCGATTCATTCGGCCGCGGTCGCGGCGCTGCATCACTACCTGCAGGAGGCGCGGCCCAAGCTCGCTCGCGGACGGCGCGAAGTTGCGCTGTTCATCAATCGGCGAGGCGAGCGATTGACCCGGCAGGGCGTCTGGTTGATCATCAAGCACTACGCCCAGGAGGCCGGCATCTCCGGCGTGACGCCGCACACGCTGCGCCACAGTTTCGCGACGCACCTGCTGCGCGGCGCCGCTCCGTTGCGCAATGTCCAGGAGTTGATGGGTCACGCCAACATCTCGACTACGCAGCTCTACACCCAGTTGACCGACGAGCACCTGCGAGACGTCTACGATCGGGCACATCCGCGCGCCAGCTAAGCTCGCCGACCCGGCGCGCGTCCGAGACTGATCGGAGGCGGCCGTGTCGTCCAGCCAGATTGCATCGATTCGCGCGAGGGAGATCCTCGATTCGCGCGGCAACCCAACCGTCGAAGCGGATGTCCGTCTCGACGGGGGCGGGTTTGGGCGCGCCGCTGTGCCATCTGGTGCGAGCACGGGTTCGCACGAGGCGGTCGAGCGGCGGGATGGTGATGCGGGGCGGTATCAGGGCCGCGGGGTGCTGGACGCGGTGGCGTCGATCAACGGCGAGATCGACACGGCTCTGGCCGGCGCGGAGGCAGCGGACCAAGCAGCGATCGACGGGGCGCTGATTGCTCTGGACGGCAGCGAGCAGAAGGGCCGGCTGGGGGCCAACGCGCTGCTGGCAGTCTCGATGGCCACGGCCAAGGCGTCGGCTGCGGCCTTGGGGCAGCCGCTGTATCGGTCGATCGGCGGCGACGACGCAGTGGTCTTGCCGGTCCCGCTGGCGAACATCCTCAATGGCGGCGCGCATGCGGACGATGGCGCGGACTTCCAGGAGTTCATGGTCGCTCCGATTGGCGCGGAGAGCTTTGCCGAGGGTCTGCGGATGGTTGTGGAGGTGTATCACTCGCTGGCTGCGGAGTTGCGTTCGCAGGGGCTGGCGACGGGCCTGGGGGATGAGGGCGGGTTCGCGCCGTCGTTGGCGAGCAATGAGTCGGCGCTTGACCTGATCATCAACGCGATTCGCACGTCGGGATTCGAGCCGGGGCGCGAGATCGCGATTGCGCTGGATCCGGCCGCTAGCGAGCTGTGGTCGGACGGGCGATATGAGTTGCGCACCGAAGATCGGTCGCTGAGCAGCGACGAGATGGTGGCGCTGTGGCGTGACTGGTGCGAACGGTATCCGATCGTCTCGATTGAGGACGGCATGGACGAGGACGACTGGGAGGGTTGGCAGGCGTTGACCGGCGAGATTGGCCAGTTGGCTCAGACGGTGGGCGACGATTTGCTGGTGACGAATCCGACTCGGTTGCGGCGGGCGATCGAGGTTGGGGCGGCAAACAGCATCTTGATCAAGGTGAACCAGATCGGCACGTTGTCGGAGACGCTGGAGGCGGTTCGGATCGCGCGTGACGCTGGGTGGACGGCGGTCATCAGTCATCGCTCGGGGGAGACGGAGGACACAACGATTGCCGACCTGGCGGTGGCGACGAACTGCGGACTGATCAAGACGGGCGCGCCGGCTCGGGGGGAGCGGACGGCGAAGTACAACCGGTTGCTGCGGATCGCGGAGGAACTTGGGGATCGGGCGCGGTACGCCGGGGTTGGGGCGATTCCGCAGGCCTCGCGGCTGGTGTGATTACAGCTCAAGCTTGAGCTGTTCGGCCAAGCGCTGGGTCATGCCCGGGGTGGCGGCGATGTCAGTGACGTCGGCGTCGCGGATGGCCTGCAGGGAGCCGAACTTGCGCAGCAGGGCCTTCTTGCGGCGGGGTCCGATTCCCTTGATTCGGTCGAGCGTGCTCTGTGAGGTTTGACGGGACCGGAGTCGGCGGTGATAGGAGATGGCGAAGCGGTGGGCTTCGTCGCGGATGCGCTGGACGAGGTAGAGCCCCTGCGAGCGCCGGTCGAGGCGGACCGGGTCTGATGAATCGACCTGGAACAGCAGCTCCTCGCGCTTGGCCAGGCCGGCGAGCGGGATGTCGTCGACGGCTAGGTTGCGCATCACGTCATGGGCGGCTGAGACCTGTCCCTTGCCGCCGTCAACGATGACGAGGTCGGGGATTGCGCCCCAGCCTTCGGACTCGGACGGATCGTCTTCGTCGGTCTTCGAAGACGAGGGATCGTCGGGGACGTTGAAGCCTTTGGCTCGCTCGGCGCGTCGCTCTTCGCCCAGGCGCTTGAACCGACGCTGGATGACCTCGGCCATGGAGGCGAAGTCATTCGGACCGTCGCTGGTATCGACTGTCTTGATGCGGAAGCGCCGGTACTCGCTGGTCGCCGGTTGGCCGTCGAGGAACACGACCATGGAAGCGACGACGTTCGAGCCCTGCGTGTTGGAGATGTCGTAACACTCGATCCGCTTGGGAGGCGTGGGCAAGCTGAGCGCCTCTTCGAGCTCGGCCAGAGCCGCATCGGTGCGACCACGATCGGCCATCCAGCGGACTCGAGACATGGCCAGCGTCTCCGACGCGTTCTCCGTCGCCATGGCGACGAGTTGTCGCTTGTCTCCGCGCTTCGGGTGCCTGACTTCGACCCGAGTGCCGCGCTTGTCGGAGAGCCAATCCTGTAGCAAGACCTGATCGTCAATCTCGCCCGGGATTAGCACCAGCCGGGGTGGCTGGAGGCCGCTCTCGTAGTGCTGACGCAGAAATGATGAGATGACCGAACTAGATGACTCATCCTTGACGCCGGCCAGGTTGAAATGGTCGGAGCCGGCCATGTTCTGGCCGCGAATGAAGAGCACCTGGACGACTGCTTCGTCGCCGTCGACCGCCAGCCCGAAGACATCGATCTCGGCTGCTGCCGTGTCGGCGGTGAGCTGTGTTTCTGTGACCCGCTCGACGGAGGCGATCTGGTCGCGCAGTTGGGCGGCTCGCTCGAAGTTCAGCTCGTCGGCCGCATCGGTCATGGCGGTCTTGAGCTGCTTGACCACGGTCTCACTCTTGCCGTCGAGGAAGAGCATGGTCTGGTCGATGACCTCCTTGTACTCGTCCGGGGTGCAGAACGAGGTGCAGGGCGCGATGCAGCGGCGGATGTAGTACTCGAGGCAGGGGCGCGGGTCGGAGCCCGTGATCTCCTTGTCGCAGGAGCGCCAGGGGAAGAGTTTCTTGACCAGGTCGAGCGTCGTGCGGACCGACTTGGCCGATGCGTAGGGTCCGAAGTAGCGGCTGCCGTCGTTGGTCGCGCGACGGGTGATGGTGACCCGCGGCCAGGGGGAGTCAACGTCGATCTTGAGATAGGGGTAGTGCTTGTCGTCCTTCAGCCTGACATTGAAGAAGGGCTGGTGACGCTTGACCAGGGTCGCCTCGAGATGGAGGGCGTCCTGCTCGGTATGGGTGGTGACGTATTCGAGCTGAGCGATTCGTGATGCGAGGACTCGGGTCTTGCCCTCGAGCGAACGCGGCGAGCCAAAGTAACTGCGCACTCTCGACCTGAGATTGGCCGCCTTGCCGATGTAGATCACGCGGCCATTGGCGTCGCGGAAGGTATAGACGCCGGGCTTCGCCGGCATGGCGGAGACCTGGGCCTGGAGTTGGGCGCGGGTCTGTTCGGGGGAGGGCGGGGCCGCTTCGGTGGTCACGGATTCAGCCTAGCGAAGCGGGGGCCGCGAGGGCCCTCAGCCCCCGCCTACGCGGGGCCCTCACCCTAACCCTCTCCCAGAGGGAGAGGGGACCGGAAGGGCCTCATCCCCCGCCTTCGCGGGGGCAGGCTCTAGCCCTCTCCCTCGGGGAGAGGGGACGGGAGGGGAGGGGGTTGAGGTTAGCCTCCCGCGGCGGCGTCGGCGTAGATGGGGAGTTGGTCTTGGTTTGGGGTGGGTTCGGTGAGTTGGTCGAGGAAGGCGAGGATCTCGTCGGGGGGTTGGCCCTTGAGGTGGGGGAAGAGGGTGACGGCTTCTTCGAGGATGGGATCGAGCAGCGGATCCATGGACGGATCCGGGTCGGGTTGGATGGTTGTTGGAGGATTTTCTTCTGATACGGCCTCGGGAGCGACGATCTCCTGCTCTGGCTGGGGCGAAGCTGAATTCTGGTGGACAGTATTGTCAAGTTTCGGAGCGGTTTCGTCGGTTTCTTGCAGGGTTTCGATGTCGTCCTGATAGAGGTCGGGTTGGGCTTCGCGCTCTGCGGCACGTCGGTGGACGGCGTCGATGGTGCGGCGAGTCTCGCGGATGAAGGCGAGTACTTTGGCGTCGCGTGCGTCACAGACCTTGATGTATTCGGTCACGGTGATGTGCTTGCCGAAGGTTTCCATGAGGTCCACGCGGGCGATGTGGGCGGTCTGCTCGTGCAGGAGCTCGAGTTGTTCGAGCAGCAGGTCGTCGGCGGCCGGGGCGGCGATGTCGGACCAGTGGGCCTCGATCAGGCGGAGGTCGGAGCGGACGGTGGCGTGGGAGACGCCGAGTTGCTTGGCGATTTTGCGCTGGGCGAGGCCTTTCATGCTGAGATGGTGGACTTTGAGGCAGCGCCGGCGTCGTTTGGGCGGGATGTGCATGTGGAGGCTCCAGAGCTGATACACACGAATGTTCTGTTGACTATACGGAATGTATGTTCTGTGTGATGTGTCCTGGTTGACGGAGGGTCCTCACCCCCCCCCGCCTTCGCGGGGGCAGGCTTTAGCCCTCTCCCTCGAGGAGAGGGGACCGGAAGGGGCTCGCCCTGACCCTCTCCCAGGGGGAGAGGGGATCGGAGGGAGGGGGGCTCACCCTTACCCTCTCGCAGGGGGAGAGGGGATCGGAGGGCCCTCACCCTAACCCTCTCCCAGGGGGAGAGGGAACCGGAGGGAGAGGAGGGCTCACCCTTACCCTCTCGCAGGGAGAGAGGGGATCGGAGAGAGTGGGGACCGGAGGGAGGGGAGTGATGTGGCGCGCCCGGCAGGACTTGAACCTGCGACCTCTGCCTCCGCAGGGCAGCGCTCTAATCCGCTGAGCTACGGGCGCATTGACATCAGCCTGGGTGGTGGTTGGAATGATTGGAGCGATGGTGCCGACGGAGGGATTCGAACCCCCACGGGCTTAAGCCCACTACGCCCTGAACGTAGCGCGTCTGCCAGTTTCGCCACGTCGGCAACGAGTTACGGGGTCTGAAGCCCCGTGTCACTCCGGTTGACGGCCAACCTCCTCAAGGCTATCTGGGACTGGCGTGCTGGTGGGCGATGCAGGACTTGAACCTGCGGCCTCTCGGATGTGAACCGAACGCTCTAGCCAGCTGAGCTAATCGCCCCGCTTAGCAGGTGGTGGTAGCAGCGGCAGGACTCGAACCTGCGACACGGGGCTTATGAGTCCCCTGCTCTGCCAACTGAGCTACGCTGCCACGTTTGCTCAGGGTATCGCACAGTATCGGGCAGGGCCGTTGTCGTCAAAGCTCCGGGCCCGGCCTGACGCTGACCAATCGCATACTCTGACGCAGATATCGGAGCCCGACCGAATCGAAGGGCAGAGCGCGTGGCGATCGAGTGGCGTCCCAACGATCCGGACTTCTCGCTCTCCGGTCAACTGCTGGTTGCCTCGCGCCATCTGGCGGATCCGAACTTCTTTCGCACGGTGGTCCTGATCCTCGAACAGCAGGAAGGCACGCTGGGAGTCGTACTCAACCGACCGACCGCCGTGGCCGTCGCCGACGTCGTGCCTGATTGGATCGAGCTGGCGGCGGACCCGGCGGTCATCTTCCAGGGCGGGCCGGTCGAGCGGACAGCGGCGATCGGGCTCGCTCGGCCGGACGGTTCGTTCGACTCGGACCAGAGCTGGTTCACCCTGTCGATCACGGCACCCGGCCAAGAACTGGGAATCGTCAACCTGAGCGCACAGCCCAGCGACCTGGTCGGCGTCGTGCGCGATCTGCGGATCTACTCGGGATACGCTGGATGGAGCGCAGGGCAGCTGGAGAGCGAGATTCAGGCTGGAGGCTGGTTGGTTCTCGACCATGCGGGTTTCGATCCGCTGACCAGCGATCCGGCCACGCTCTGGAACCAGGCGTCGAGCGCGGCGGCCAGCGGGCAAGGAGTCAGGGCCATCGACGGGCCCACAGTGGAGAACAACTGACAGGGTCCGGAGCGCGCTGCTGTTGGCAACAGGAGAGGGAGGAGTGAGCGATGGCCGATAGCTTCCTCAGCCGGTTGCGCGAGAAGCAACAGTCCTACGTTCTGTTCACCTTTCTGCGCAAGCCCTATTCGCGCCGCGACGCCATCAACCGAGTCATGGTGGTTGGCGCGATCGTGGCCGCGATCGTGGTTCCAGTTTTCCTTGGAGGTCGTGGCGGTGATGTAGCGGAAGGGGCGGGGGAGGAATTCCTGGCCAAGCGGGCCGAACTTGAGCAGCTGAGGGAACAGCGAGACCAGGACGGTCGCTCGGACGATCTCGACGCGTTGATTCAGCAACTCGAGTCCGAGACGCACCTCGGTTACATCGAACGGGAGGGGGACGCCTCCGACAAGGGGGCACTGGCTCCTGACTTCCGGTTGCTGGATCTGGATGGCAATCCGCACCGACTGTCCGAGATCGGCGGGCCGATTGTCCTGAACTTCTGGGCGAGTTGGTGCGAGCCGTGCATCGAGGAGATGCCGGAGTTTGAACTGGTCAACCAGGAGGTTGCCGGCCGAGTGACGTTCATTGGGATCAACGACGGCGAAAGCCTGGAGACGGCTCGCGAGTTTGCGGACGAAGTCACGGGCGTTACGTATCTCGTCCTGCTGGACCCGACGAAGTCGATGACGGACGGTCCGTACCCGCTGGTCGGCCGGCCGACCACCTACTTCATCGGCGCGGACGGGATTATCAAGGAGCTACGGGTTGGGATTGTCGACCTCGAGACGCTGCGCGGCCTGGTCGGTGACTTGATCGGCGAGGACGTCGGCGCGGCTGAGCAGGGCGCCGTCCCTGCGGACTACGGCGAGGCGGCGATCAACATTCTCGATTCCGCGCGAGCCAACTACGCTGCGGCGGCCGAGCTGATAGCGCGTTGGCGCGACCAGCCCGATGTACTGAGTGATCCCGGCTGGCAGCGCAACATGCAGGCGCAGACGCGCGCCTGGTCCGATCTGTCGGAGCAGATTGCGGCGCTCGCGCCGCCGGAGCGGTGGAGCGACTTGCACGAACGGGTCTCGGATTCGATGGCGCAGATTGCCAACGCGGCCGGTC
This sequence comes from Dehalococcoidia bacterium, assembly GCA_965208665.1. Classification (GTDB taxonomy): domain Bacteria; phylum Chloroflexota; class Dehalococcoidia; order Bin125; family Bin125; genus Bin125. The sequence goes on along the minus strand of CBDBPH010000001.1, from coordinate 424,806 downwards.
CGCTGGTCCGCGACGCGCTCGAAGCCGGGAACGCGGATGGGATGCAGACCGCCACGACCCTGTTCGATACGTTCCGGGACCTGTTTGTTGTGGCCGCGGACAATCTTGAAGGCGTGATTGAAACACAGCAGTAAGCTCAGAGCAGATTCAGCGAGGGGCGCAGTGGGCGATTAGCTCAGGTGGCTAGAGCGTCCGGTTTACACCCGGGAGGTCGGAGGTTCGAGTCCTCCATCGCCCACCATTCACTATCGGAGGCAGGTTGAGATGCGGGTCATGGTGTTGGTGAAGGCGACCGAAGATAGCGAGGCGGGCGTGATGCCCACGCCCGAGATGTTCGACGCGATGGGCGCGTTCAACGAGGCACTGGTTGATGCCGGGATCATGCAGACCGGCGAAGGCCTGCAGCCGACGGCGCGCGGCAAGCGGGTCGCGTTTGATGGCGTTTCGCGCACCGTGATCGACGGCCCGTTCGGCGTGACCAACGAGCTGGTCGCCGGCTTCTGGATCTGGGAAGTCAAGGATCTTGACGAGGCGGTCGAATGGGTGAAGCGGGCTCCCAATCCGATGCCGGGGCCGAGCGAGATCGAGATTCGCCCGTTCTACGAGTATGAGGACTTCGGCGACGCGATGTCGCCGGAGCAGGTCGAGCACGAAGAGGGACTGCGGGAGCGTCTCGGCGAGTAGGTGCGCCTAGTCTCGAACCTGTGCGTAGAGCAGAGCATCGATGTTCCGGCCGTCCTTGACGATGCTCTTGCGCAGTCGCCCTTCGAGGTTGTAGCCCGCCTTCTCCAGGACTCGACCGGAGGCGGGATTCCACTCGAAGACCTCGCCGTACAACCGGACCAGGTCGAACTCGGCGAAGGCCCATTCGGTCATGGCCTTGAGTGCTGCGGTCGCAATGCCCTGTCCCCAGTGCGGCTCGCCGAGCCAGTAGCCGATCTCGGCTGAGTGTCGGTTGACGTCCGATTGCAGCGTGATGCCGATGCCGCCGATCAACTCGGTGTCGCCGGCGATCGCGAAGTTGGTCTCGGGCGACTGAGTGGTTGCAAAGTCAATCCACTCGTGGGCGTTCGCAAGCTCATAGGGATAGGGAAACGTGTCGCGCATGTTGCGTGAGACGTCGCGGTTGTTGGCGTTGCGGGCCAGGGCGTCGGCGTCGCTGGGACGGAAGCTTCTGATTTGCCATTGACCGATTTCGATTCGCATGGCATTGGCTTACCAATCGGGTGGAGGTTTGACAATGGTGTGGGTGTCACACGGCTTATGCTCGCTTCAATGAACGGGGAACCAGGGAACGGATGCGGACATGGAACAGCTCGAACCTGACCTCTGGCAGACGTCGCCACGGGCCGTCGCTGATGGCGTGTCGACACGGGCGTATCTGCTGACGAAGCCCTCGGGCAATCTGCTGATCTATAACCTGGGCGAGGACCAGGATGACGATCTGGACTCGATTGAGGAACTGGGGGGCGTCTCGGTCCAGGTGCTGAGTCACCGCGACGAGGCGAGTCCTGCCTTGCATCGGGTACGGGAACGATTCGCTTCGCGGCTCGGGTATCACGATGCCGATGCTGGGGCCATTCGTGATGAGGCCGAGGCCGATTTGAGGATCGCTCCGGGTTGCGACGATCCGGCGCTGTCGGGGGTCGAGGTCCTGCATACGCCCGGGCATACGCCGGGCAGCGTGACGCTTCGTTACGAGTCGCCGCACGGCAAGACGTACCTCTTTACCGGAGATACGATCGTGCCGGTTTCCGGGGGCTGGGCGACCGCGGTGTATCCGGAGCTCGAGAGCGACGCCGGGGCGTTGGTCGAGAGTCTGCGGGGCCTGCGGGATCAGTCGGCGGACTTGCTGGTCAGCAGCGCCTTCGTGGGGGAGACCGGAGTCGTCGAGTTGGCCCCTGACGCGTGGTGCGAGGCGATTGATGGTCGGATCGACAGTCTCAAGCGGCGATTCGGAGTTTGACGGGCTGCCCTCGCCAGACATCGTTGACCTGCTGAGGGTGGCTGCGTAGCCTCTGCGTAGCTGCGTCCGGTGGAGGGAGCGATCCGATGACGTCGAAACTCCAGGACTGGTTGGACGGTCCCTACGCCAAGGCGACGGGTCGATTTCCGGAGCGTCGGGAGGAGTTTCGACGCTCATCCGGAGATCCGCTCGATCCGATCTATGTCAACGGCGACAACGGTGAGGCGGGCCCGCTGCCGGGCGAGTATCCCTACACGCGCGGCATCCAGCCGACGATGTATCGCGGCCGTCTGTGGACGATGCGTCAATATGCGGGTCAAGAGGACGCGGAAGCGTCCAATCGGCGCTACCGGTTCCTGCTTGATCAGGGTCAGACCGGTCTTTCGGTGGCCTTCGACCTGCCCACGCAGATTGGCTACGACTCGGACGCGAACATGTCGGAGGGCGAAGTCGGCAAGGTTGGTGTGGCGATCGACTCGATCGAAGACATGCGGACGCTCTTCGACCAGATTCCACTGGACCGCGTGACCACGTCGATGACGATCAACTCGACGGCGAACATCCTGCTGTCGCTCTATGCGGCGGTCGCAGAGGAGCAGGGCGTCGGCCGTGACAAGATTGGCGGCACCGTCCAGAACGACATCCTGAAGGAATACATCGCCCGCGGGACGTACATCTACCCGCCGCAGGCGTCGATGCGGCTGATCACCGACAGCTTCGATTACTGCACGCGCGAGGTGCCTCGCTGGAACACGATCTCGATTTCCGGCTATCACATGCGGGAGGCGGGCTGTACGGCGGCGCAAGAGATCGGATTCACGCTGGCCAACGCGATCGCGTACGTGGAGGCGGCGCTTGAGCAGGGGATGGAGTTCGACAGCTTTGGACCGCGACTCTCGTTCTTCTTCGCCTGCCACAGCAACTTTCTGGAGGAGATCGGCAAGTTCCGTGCGGCGCGTCGTCTGTGGGCGAGCATCGCCCGCGAGCGGTTCGGTTCGGAGAATCAGCGGGCGCAGATGCTGCGCTTCCACACGCAGACCGGCGGCGTGACGCTGACTGCGCAGCAGCCGGACAACAATGTGGTCCGCACGACGTTGCAGGCGCTGGCCGCGGTGCTCGGCGGGACGCAGTCGCTGCACACCAACTCGCTCGATGAAGCGCTCGGTCTGCCGTCGGAGCATGCAGTTGAAATTGCGCTGCGCACGCAGCAGGTGATTGGCTATGAGTCGGGCGTCGCCGATGTGATCGACCCATTGGGCGGCTCGTACTACATCGAGCAGACGACCGATGCGCTGGAAGAGGAAGCACGCAACTACATCGATCAGATTGACGCGCTCGGCGGCGCGGTCTCGGCGATCGAGCAGGGCTACCAGCAGGCCGAGATTCTCGAGGCAGCGTCCAGCTTCCAACGGGAGGTCGAGACCGAGGCGGAGGCGGCTCGCGAGGGCGACAGGACCGCCGGCAAGAGCGGCCGGGTGATCGTCGGCGTGAACCGCTTTGAGACCAACGAAGAATCGGACGTTGAGATTGTCCGCGTCGACCCAACCGTGCGCGAGCGGCAAATCGAGAAGCTGGAACGTCTGCGTGACGGTCGCGACCAGTCCGCGGTATCGGGGGCCCTGGATGCCATCCAGCAGGCAGCCGAGACGGACGAGAACCTTGTGCCGCTGATGTTGGATGCTGTCAAACAGTCGGCGACCCTGGGAGAGATTTCGGACGCATTGCGGAAGGTATGGGGCGAGTATCGCGAACGGATCGTCGTGTAGGGCGAGCGGGGTCTGAAACGTGCCATTCGGAAGAAGAACGATGGGGCGAAAATCCGCCGGCTCTCCGGGTGGTCGATCCGAGCATGACTGGTCGGACGCGCAGCGGCTGCGTTACTGGTGGCAAGCGGAGCGCGAGCTGCTGTTGAACACCCTGTCGGCTGTGCCTGAGGACCAGGTCAATGATCCACTCGACGACGGCGCCTGGTCTGCGAAAGGTATGGCGGCTCACCGCCTGTTCTGGGAAGCGGAAGAGCGCGCGGCGATCGAGGAGCACCTCGGCGGAGCATTTCCGTCGCTGCTCGACTTCCCGACGCGGCGGATCGATTCGACCAATGCCGCGGCGGTGGCGTCGCTGGGCGATCGTCGTCTGTCGGCGCTGATTCGGGCCCTGCAGGATCTGCGGGGCCGCACGGCTACGCTGGTGGAGCGCATCCCCGATGCCGACTTGAACACCCAGGGCAACCCGGCGCGGATCCTGCTGGGCGTGGCGCTGGAACACGATCGCGAGCACCGGCGAGAGCTTGAGGCGAGATTCGGACCAACGTCGAAGGATGAGTAACGCACCGTTGAGCGAGACGGGAACAACATGACCTTGACCCACGTACACCACATTGGAATCGTCGTGCATGATGCCGACAAAGCAGCGGAGCTCTGGCGCGACACTTTCGGCCTGCACAAGGCGGTTGACCGGGAAATCGACTCGCAAGGCGTGCGCGGGATTATCTTCCCGCTCGACAATTGCGAGGTCGAACTGCTCCAACCCACCCGCGAGGGCACAGGGATCGCCAAGTTCCTAGAGACCAACGGCGAGGGCTTCCACCATCTGTGTTTCGGAACGACCGATGTCGCCACGGAACTCAAGACTGCCGAAGCCAAGGGCATGAACATGATCGACACCGAACCGCGTGAGGGGTTGTCGGGCATGATCGGCTTTATCCATCCGCGCTCCAACCATGGCGTGCTGATCGAGCTCGCCGAACCGCCTTCCGACGCGCCCGTTCACAACGGCCCTGCGGAGGGCCCGTATCCACACGCGATGCACCACATAACCGTCGCGGTACACGAGATCGCCCCGGTGGTCGACGAATGGACAGAGCGCTTCGGACTCAGCATCGGCCGCCACGCCGAGTCGGAGGCGCTGGGGATCGAGGCACAATTCCTCAGCCTCGGTGGGACCGAGATCGAGCTCGTGCGGCCGCTCGAGGGCAGTGGCGGTCCGCTCCCGCGAAAGCTGGAAGATGGAGAGGGTCTGTTCATGCTCGCCCTCACCGTGAGAGACGCCGAACAGTCCGTCGGCTACTTGAGAACGAGAGGCCTCACGGTCACCGACGCCAACACGGGCGCGTTCATTTCACCGAAGCACACTTATGGAGCGCGATTGCGCTTGTCGGAGGCATAAACTGATCGATGCTGATTGAAAGCTGAGATCATGAGTAACACCTCCACGATGACGGACCAGATTCGAGTCCTGGTGGCGAAGCCGGGGCTGGATGGGCACGATCGGGGCGCGAAGATTGTGGCGCGGGCGCTTCGGGATGCCGGCATGGAAGTGATCTACACGGGCATTCGCCAGACCCCGGACATGATCGCGGAGGCGGCGCTCCAGGAAGATGTGCATGTGGTCGCGCTTTCAGTCCTCTCGGGGGCTCACCTGGAACTGTTCCCGCGCGTTGTCGACGCGTGCCGCGAACGTGGCATTACTCCTGAAAACACGCTGTTCCTCGGAGGCGGCATCATTCCCGATGAGGACGCGGACGCACTCAAGGAGACCGGCTTTTCCGCCGTCTTCGGACCGGGCGCGCACACCGGCGACATCGCCGAATACGTGCGGGCCCACGTTCCCGAGCTCGACCGTTCGTGACGACCGAGACGGCTGCCACTTCAGTTCCTCAGCTTTCAGGCCGTCTGGCCGAGCTCGAGCAGCGCCTCTTGGCCAAGGATCGACGGGCGCTGGCGCGGGTGCTGAGCTGGGTCGAGAGCGGCGACCAGCGCGGGCGCGACATGCTGCGTGCGCTGTATCCGCGCAGCGGCCGCGCTCGCACGATCGGCCTGACCGGATCGCCGGGCGCCGGCAAGAGCACGGTGACGAACGAGCTGGCCAAGGCGTTTCGACAGCGCGGCCAGAGCGTCGGCATCGTTGCTATTGACCCCTCGTCGCCCTACACGATGGGCGCCATCCTCGGTGACCGGGTGCGAATGACGGAGTTGTATTCCGACTCGGACGTGTTCATTCGCTCGCTCGCCTCGCGGGGCGCGCTCGGTGGCTTGTCGGCGGCGACGCAAGACGTGGTTCATGTGCTCGACGCCTACGGCAAGGATGTGATCCTGATTGAAACTGTCGGCGCGGGGCAGGACGAAGTCGATATCGCCGGCGCGGCGCAGACGACGGTCCTGGTGAACACTCCCAACATGGGCGATGAGGTGCAGACGCTGAAGGCCGGGATCATGGAGATTGCCGATGTGCTCGCCGTGAACAAGTCTGACCTACCGGGCGCCGACCGAATGGTGTCGGCGCTCAAGGCACTGCTCTCGCTCAATCCCGATCGCGGTTGGGATCCGCCGGTCGTCAGGGTTGTGGCGACGCAGGGTGAGGGAACGGAGAAGCTGGTCGAAGCGTGCGATGCGCACTTCGAGGAGTTGCAGTCGTCGGGCAGGCTGGAGTCGGCCGAGCTCGAACGAGCGCGCCAACAGATCACCGCGTTGGCGCGAGCCAATGTGCTCAACCAACTACACACGGAAGCGGGCGAGGAGCGGCTGGCGCGATTGGCCAATGATGTCGCCTCGCGCGTGGCCGACCCGCACACCGCGGCGGCGGCGTGGCTGGCCGGATCATGAGTCAGTCCGATGCCGTTCAGCGGTTGCAGATCCGGTTCGCGGCGGAGGGTCCCCTGAAGTACGTCTCGCACCTTGACTTGATGCGGGTCTGGGAACGGGTCTGCAAGCGGGCCGGTCTGCCTCTGGCGACATCGCGGGGCTTCTCGCCGAGGCCCAAGATCGCGCTGGCCGCGCCGCTCGCCGTCGGCGCGACCTCGGAAGCGGAGATCCTCGACCTTCTGCTCACCGAGCGGGTCGAGTTGCAGTCAACGATGCGTGCGCTGTCGGCAGAGCTCACAGCGGGTTTGCGGATCATCGACGTTCGCGAGGGTCCGCTCAAGCAGGCGTCGCTGCAGTCGATGCTCCGGGCGGCCTGCTACGAGGTTGAAGTGCCCGACCGGCGTTCGCCCGAGGAGTGGCGGCTCGCGATTGACGACCTGCTGGGTCGTGAAGAGATTCCCTGGAGTCATCGGCGGGGCAAGGACACGAAGTCCTACGACTTGCGCCCGCTGATCCTCGGGATCGAGTTGTTGAGTGTGCATGCAGGGGCTGCCCGGCTGGAAATGAGGCTGCGCAACGATGAACGTGGCGCCGGACGTCCGGAGCAGGTCACGCTCGCCCTCGGCGCGGTCGAGGAACCGACGCGCATTCATCGCACGGCCATCGAGTTGGCCGCGGAACCCGTGACGGCATGAAGCGGATTCTGCTCCTGCGTCATGTGGAGTCGGAAGCGAACAAAGCCGGGGTCGGGCTCGGACGCACCGACTCTCCGCCGACCGAGCTGGGATTGCGCCAGATTGATGCGACTGTGGCGGCTCTGCGAAACGAGGAGATCACCCGGGTTGTGACGAGTCCGCTTTCTCGAGCGCGGCTGCTCGCCGAGGCGATCGCCGAGTCTCACGGTGTCGCCGCGGTTGCCTGCGACGAGTTGCTGGAGCTGGATGTCGGCGAGATGGAAGGACTCGAGTGGCCCGTGGCTCGGGCGCGATACGGCAAATTCCTCGATGCCTGGCGAAGTGACGACTCACTCAACGTCACCATGCCCGGAGGCGAATCGCTGGCCGATGTGTACCACAGATCTCACGGCGTGTTCGATGAAATCGTCGCCGATCCGTCCGATGGAGCCGGCCTGATCGTGACGCACAACTTCGTTGTCAAACTGCTTGCCGCCCATGCGCTCGCAATGCCGCTGGACGCCTGGCGTCGAATCGACACGTCGTTGGCCGGGATCACGTCGTTTCGGATCGACGAAGGCACGCCGGTCGTGGAGCGCCTGAACGATCGGCATCACGTGGCCGGCCTGTAGCCGATCGCGGAGGTGTACAGTGCCAACGGCGGCGGCGCAGCTCGCGCAGCATGGAAGACACTACGGCCGATCCCTCGACCGCGCCCCAGCGCCGGGCGGAAGCCCGGCCGGCGACGTTGCCCTGGATTGTTCGGCGGATCGCATTCGTCGGCTCCCTGTTGCTAGTCGGGTTTGTCGTCTTTAGCGGAGTTGAGGGACTCGTCCAGGCCAACAGTCTGGACGACCGGATCGCCAGTACGAAGGCGGAGATCGAGGAGTTGAGGAGCGACGCGGATCAGCTCGCCGCGCTCGTCGCCTGGTTGGATTCCGATGCCTACATCGAACGCATTGCACGCGAGGATCTCGGTATGGTCCGTCCCGGCGAGGAGTCGTTCGCCGTTCATGCGCCGCGCCGCGGTCAGCTCGAGATCAGCAGCACTCCCTGGTGGGCCAATCTGCTGCCGAAGGAGGCCGAGTAGGTCCGGCGCGCGGAGCATCTCGTGACGCACCCGAGTGACCGTGCGATCCGCGAGGTCGGACGCCGCGCCGCGCGAAACGTGGTCGAAATGCTCGGCGTCGGATACGAGCGTCCCTTGATCGTTGCGGTGTCGGGAGGCGCGGATTCGTCGGCGATGCTGCTGCTGCTCGCCGACACCACCGCCAGACACGGTTGGAGCCTGCGCGCCGCACATATTGATCACCTGATCCAATCGGAATCTGTCCGCGAGATGTTTCGATTCTCCAGCCGACAGCTCGCGGATCTGGTCGGCGTGCCGTACCACGTGGCGGAGGCGGACGCGCCGTCGGAGGCTGAACGGGCTTCCGGTGGTCTGGAGGCGGCGGCTCGCGCGGTTCGCTATCGAGCGTTGAAGCGGCTTGCGCTGGATTGCGGCGCGCCGGCGATCGTCGTCGCCCACACCCGGGACGACCAGGCGGAGACGGTTCTGCTGCACATGATCCGCGGCTCGGGGCTGGACGGTCTGAGCGGGATGCCTCGGGTACGTGATCTGGAGGACGGGGTGCTACTGGCCCGTCCACTGCTGGATGTGACCAGAGCCGAGACCGTGGCCGTATGCGACGCCTACGGTGTGACGCCGGCCGAAGATCCGTCCAATGACGAGCTGGTCCACACGCGGAACCGGGTGAGACAGTCGTTGCTGCCGATGCTGGAGTCGTTCAATCCGAACATCGCCGAGCGGCTCGCCGAGCTGGCGAAATCAGTCGGCGCCGATCGTGAGCTGCTGGAGCTGGTCGGAAGTCAGACGCTGCAGCAGCTCCGGGGAGCGAGCGGCGAGCTCATGCGTCGCGAATTCCTGGCGCTTCCGGGGGAGCTGCAGGTGCGGGTGATCCGGTCGCTGTGCGGTGAGCAAGGCATCACGTTGACGGCGGAGCGCACCGCTGCGGCGCTGCAGGTGATTCTTCATGGTCATGGCGTGGTGGAGCTGTCGGGTGGACATAATCTGACTGTGGCGGCGGGCACAATTGCGCTTACTCCACCGTGTCCACCGGGGGACGCGTCTGGTTGACATCGCGGATCGCGGCGGGCTACTATTGACGTCTGCGCAAATGCAGGGCGCATCGGTCGACAGCAAGACGGGCGCCTCGCATCGGCCAGGCCTTAACAATTGGAGAGCGGAAGTCCAGTGTGCTTGGGGAGCCCCCCCAAGTCCGGAATCGCGCCGTCTCGAGGCCTTCGGGTTGAGGGAGGGTGGCGATGTCCGAACAATCTCTACCTTTGCAGCCGAGGAAATCGGCTGATCCAATGGAGAGTTTGATCCTGGCTCAGGATAAACGCTGGCGGCGTGCCTTACGCATGCAAGTCGAACGAAGCCCCTCGCTTCGGTGAGGGAGACTGAGTGGCAAACGGCTGAGTAACGCGTAGGTGATCTGTCCCGAGGAGGGGAACAACCCGTGGAAACGCGGGCTAATGCCCCATACGCCCACCGGATCGGACCGGTGGGGAAATGTTCCGGCGCCTTGGGAGGAGCCTGCGTCCGATTAGCTAGTTGGTGGGGTAACGGCCTACCAAGGCGACGATCGGTAGCTGGTCTGAGAGGATGATCAGCCAGACTGGGACTGAGACACGGCCCAGACTCCTACGGGAGGCAGCAGCGAGGAATCTTGCGCAATGGGCGAAAGCCTGACGCAGCAACGCCGCGTGGGTGATGAAGGCCTTCGGGTTGTAAATCCCTTTTGCCGGGGAAGAACTTTGACGGTACCCGGCGAATAAGCCACGGCTAACTACGTGCCAGCAGCCGCGGTAAGACGTAGGTGGCGAGCGTTATCCGGATTTACTGGGCGTAAAGCGTACGTAGGCGGCGCCGAAAGTCTGCCGTGAAATCTCCCGGCTCAACCGGGAGCGGTCGGTGGAAACTTCGATGCTGGAGGGGCGTAGAGGCAAGCGGAATTCCCGGAGTAGTGGTGGAATGCGTAGATACCGGGAGGAACACCAGTGGCGCAAGCGGCTTGCCAGACGCATCCTGACGCTGAGGTACGAAAGCGTGGGTAGCGAACCGGATTAGATACCCGGGTAGTCCACGCCGTAAACGATGGATGCTAGTCGTGGGGGGTATCGACCCCCTCTGTGACGCAGCTAACGCAATAAGCATCCCGCCTGGGGAGTACGGCCGCAAGGCTAAAACTCAAAGGAATTGACGGGGGCCCGCACAAGCAGCGGAGCGTGTGGTTCAATTCGATGCAACGCGAAGAACCTTACCTGGGCTTGACATGTACCGGACCGTGGGTGAAAGCCCACTTCCCTTCGGGGCCGGTACACAGGTGCTGCACGGCTGTCGTCAGCTCGTGCCGTGAGGTGTTGGGTTAAGTCCCGCAACGAGCGCAACCCTCGTCGTTAGTTGTATTTCTCTAGCGAGACCGCTGCGTACAACGCAGAGGAAGGTGGGGACGATGTCAAGTCAGCGTGGCCCTTACGCCCAGGGCGACACACACGCTACAATGGCCGGTACAACGGGCAGCCACTGCGCGAGCAGGAGCGAATCCCTCAAAACCGGCCCCAGTTCGGATAGCAGGCTGAAACTCGCCTGCTTGAAGCCGGAGTTGCTAGTAACCGCAGGTCAGCCATACTGCGGTGAATACGTTCTCGGGCCTTGTACACACCGCCCGTCACGTCATGGGAGTGAGTAACACTTGAAGTCGGTGCGCGAACCTTCGGGACGCAGCCGCCGAAGGTGGGACTCGCAACTGGGACGAAGTCGTAACAAGGTAGCCGTAGCGGAAGCTGCGGCTGGATCACCTCCTTTCTAGGGAGAACGCCATCCGATGATTCGATCATCGGTTGAGCTCCCAGGTCGGTCCGCCAGCCCACCCAGTAATGGGAGGGGCGCTCCGAGGTCGATGCCCCTAACCCGGGCCGAGGCCGACGGGTCAACGGCGTGATCTGGCTTCTCAAATGCACTGACTTCCGCTCTCCAACGGTTAAGGCCAATCACCTCCGATGTACAGGCCGAAGGCCAGCCCGGGCCATTAGCTCAGCAGGTTAGAGCGCAGTCCTGATAAGACTGAGGTCCCTGGTTCGAGTCCAGGATGGCCCACCATCACGTACTGAAATCTGATCTGCGGACTGAATCTTCCGCTTCCGACTCGTCGATTCGACATTCCCTGCAACTGCTCAATTGACGTTGCTTGAGGCAGGCGCACTCGCCGGCCGGCCGGGGATATTGCCCAAGCCTGGACGTAGTCAAGACCACCACGTCTGCGAGTGGCTGAGCACGCGGCGCCCCAGGCTGGCGAGGACTCCAACACCGGGGCAGAACAAGCGGGCGGACAGTGCTCCTCCGCGGTCGAGCGCGTGGAGCGCAAATGCGGGCGAGTTCGCGAGATTAACGTGTCGGCGAGGGTCGTGGCGCAGGATCGTCTCTGTTGCCTCCATGACTTTCAAAAGTTGCAAGAAACCCTAATCTGCTGAGACCAGCTTCTGGATTGGCCCACCCCTTTGACCCAGTTTTCCAACCTCCGCGTTTCGCGGCGCGTGTTTCTGCGCGCCGCTGCGACTGCAGGTGTCGGTGCGACGGCGCTCGCGCTCGTCGGCTGCGGCGACGATGACGACGATCAGGCTGCTCCTCAAACCTCGGCTGCTCAACAGCAGCAGGGCCAGGGGGAACAGCAAACGGCCGCGCAACAACAGGCCCAGCCGCAACAGCAGGCTGTGGCGGAACAGCAGACTCAACAGGAGGCCGAGCAACAGGCGGTCGCCGAGCAGCGTGAGCCGGAACAGCAGCAACAGGCCGCTCCAGCGCAACAGCAGCAGGAGCAAGAGGCGATGGTCGCCGAGGCGACCGGCGGCATCCTGCGCTTCTCAGCGTTGGGAGGCGGCGGCAGCGCCATCGATCCTCGCAACATCTACTCGGTGCTCGCCTACCACTCGATGGCGTCGGCCTTTGACTTCCTCGCGCTGCATGGCGAAGACGGGCTCGAACTCGGCGTCGCCGAGAGCATGACGCCGAACGAGGACGCCACCACGTGGACGGTCCACCTGCGCGACGACGTGCGCTTCCACGACGGTCGCCCCCTGCACGCCGAGGACATCGCCTTCTCGATCCGATTCCTGGGAGACTGGGAGACCAGTCCGTACTTTGCGGCGGGGTGGGCGGATGTCGATTTCGAGAACATGGCCGCGATCGACGATCACACGCTCGAGATACCGTTGTTCCGACCGCGCGCCGACTACCTTGACGCAGCCCTGGCGCTGTACACACCGGTGATTCCCCAGGGTATTGACGACCTCATTTTGCCCAACGGATCGGGGCCCTTCCGCGTCGCGTCCAACGACCAGGCCGACGGCGTCGAGCTGATCCGCAACAAAGACTGGTGGGGGCCGGCGCCCTCGCTCGACGGCGCCGTCACGATTCCGATCAACGACTCCAACGCGCGAATCAACGCGCTTAAGTCGGGCGAGATCGACTTCGCCTACCAGCTCACGCCTGCGATCGGGCTGGCCGAGCAGGACAATCCCGACATCGTCGTCGAACGCTCGACGCTTGGCTCCACTGGCCTGGGCTTCTCGATGAACACGTCGTTCCCGCCCTTCGACGACCCGCGCCTGCGCGAGGCGATGAAACTCGCGATCGACCGCCAGCAAATGGTCAACGGCGTGTTGCTCGGTCAGGGCGAGATTGGCAACGACCTGATGGGACTGGGAATGGTCGGCTACAACGACCGACTGCCCCAACGCAGCCGCGACCTGGAGCAGGCGACCGCGCTCTTCGCCGCAGCCGGTATCTCAGAGCTCAGTCTGAGCGCTTCAGAAGTCGCGCCAGGTCTGGTGGCGGCCAGCGAGTTGCTGGTCGGCCAGCTGGCCGAAGCCGGCGTCACGTTGACCATCGAAGAGATCCCGCCCGACGCGTTCTTCAGCGATTTCGCGCGCATCCTCTCGACGCCGCTGCAAACCATGTACTTCGTCAACCGCCCGCCGACGGTGCATCTGCCGTCGTTCCTGGGCAGCACGGCCACCTTCAACCCGACTGCGTTCGCTACGCCCGAGTTCGACGAGGCACTGACGGCCGCGCAATCAACCATTGACGAAGCCGCTCGCGACGAACACCTGCTGCGCGCGCAGGAAATCGAGTGGGCCGAAGGCGGCTCGCTCATATGGGGATACAGCCCGATGATCCTGGCCTACGCGCCCCATGTGACCAACGTCAACCTGGTCAGCGACGGACTGGTCAAGTTCCAGGACATCGTGCTGAGCAGCTAGAGGGTGAGTCGGATCCAGCGGATGACCGACAGACTGCACCCCGTCACAACATGGAAAACGTCGCTCGTCGCGACGTTGCGGGCTGTCTGGCTGGTCTAGTTCACATCCAGAGTAGGAATGGTACGCCTGGCTGGAGACCGGCGTTCCCTAGATTGAACCGTTTGATGTCCCCCTTCTCGAACCTCCGATTGACGAGGCGCGGATTCCTACGCGCCGCAACGACTGCCGGCGTCGGAGCGACGGCGATGGCGCTGGTCGGCTGCGGCGACGATGACGACGATCAGCCCGCTCCCCAACCATCTGCTGCCCAACCGCAGCAGGAGCAGGAAGAAGAGCAGGCCGCGGTGCAGCAGTCGGCTCAGCAGGAACAGCCGCAACAGCAGACTGTAGCGGAGGACCAGGGGCAGCCAGAGCAGGAACAAGCAGCCGCCGAGCAACCTGCTGCTCAGCAACAGCAACAGCAGGCTGCCGCCGCACAACAGCAACAAGAGCAAGAACAGCAACAAGCGATGGTCGCCGAGACGACCGGAGGCACGCTGCGATTCTCGGCCCTGGGCAGCGTCGGTGGCGCCATTGATCCGCGCAACATTTTCTCGATGCTCGCCTACCATTCCCTGGCTGCCTCGTTCGACTTCCTGGCAATGCACGGAGAAGACGGGATCGTGCCCGGTGTCGCCGAGAGCATGACGCCAAACGAGGACGCCACCAAGTGGACAATCAACCTGCGCCCGGACGTGCACTTCCACGACGGGCGGCCGCTCAGGGCGCAGGACGTCGCCTTCTCGGTCGCCTTCATGGGCGACTGGGAGGGCAGCCCCAGGCACGCTGCCCAATGGGCCGATGTGGACTTCGCGAACATCGCCGCCATTGACGACCTGACGCTCGAGTTGCCAATGTTGCGACCGCGTGCCGATTTCGTCGAAGCATCGATGGCGCTGTACGCGCCGGTGGTACCCGAGGGCATCGAAGACTGGACCCTGCCCAATGGCTCGGGCCCATTTCGCGTTGCAGCGAACGACGGCGCTGACGGCGTGGAGCTAATCCGCAACGACGACTGGTGGGGCGAGCCGGCCTCTCTCGACCGCGTGGTCACGGTTCCGATCAGCGATCCGAGCGCTCGCATCAATGCGCTGAAGTCGGGCGAGATCGACTTTGCCTATCAGCTCACGCCGACGATTGGTGTCGCTGAGCAAGACAACCCCGACATCGTGGTCAGGCGCACCAATGCGGGCAGCGCGGTCATGTGCTTCACCATGAACACCGCGCTCCCACCGTTCGACGATCCGCGCGTGCGCGAGGCGATGCGACTCGCGATTGATCGGCAGGCGATGGTCAACGGTGTGTTGCTCGGCCAAGGCGAGGTCGGCAACGATCTGGTCGGGCTGGGCATGACCGGCTATCACGACGGACTGCCGCAGCGCAGCCGAGATGTCGCTCGCGCCGCCGAGCTCTTCTCGGCCGCCGGCATTAGCGAGCTCGACCTCGTCGCGTCGGAAGTCGCGCCGGGCTTGCTCGCCTCCGGAGAGCTGCTGGCGCAGCACCTGGCGGAGGCTGGCGTGGCGCTCACGATCGAAGAGATTCCCGCCGACGCCTTCTTCGAGGACTTCGCCGCCCGTTTGTCGACGCCGCTGCAAACGGTTTACTTCATCAATCACCCGCCCGCCGTGCATTTGCCGCGCTTCGTCGGCAGTGGCGCCGGAGTAAATCTCACCGCTTTCACGGCGGCGGAGTTCGATGAGGCGCTGAGCGCAGCGCAGAGTACGGTCGATGACGCCGAGCGCGCCGAGCATCTGCTCCGTGCCCAGGAGATTGAGTGGAATGACGGCGGCATGTTGGTCTGGGGCTACAGCCCGTTGATTATGGCGTACTCACCGAGGGTGACCAACGTCAATCTGGCCGGTGAGGGCCTGGTCCAGTTCCAGGACATCGCCCTCAGCAGCTAGAGCCTGGTTCGGAAGCGGCGAATGACGGCAGGACTGCACAACGCCGCGCGCTACGCGATCTGGCGATTGACGGCCCTGGTCGCGACACTGCTGGCCGTCAGCGTGATCCTGTTTGCCGCGGTTGAGTGGCTGCCCGGCGATCCGGCGCAGCAGATCCTGGGGATCAACGCGACGCCGGAACGGCTCGACGTCCTGCGCGAGCAACTGAACCTCAACGATCCGGTCCCGGTTCGCTATGGACGCTGGCTGTGGTCGACGCTGCAGGGCGACCTCGGCGAGTCGGTTCGCACGAATCAATCAGTGGAGACGATCATCGCCCGGCCGGCGCTGAACACGGCCGTACTCGCGCTGGTGGCATTCGCCGCGATCACTGCGGTGGCGCTGTGCCTGGCGGCGTTGGGCGGCGTGCGTGACGGGTCGAAGACCTCGACCGTGGTTTCTGTGACGACGCTGAGCGCGGTGTCGGTGCCGGAATTCATCATTGCCGGAATTTTGATCTCGGTCGTCGGACTCGAACTGGGCTGGTTACCGGCCGTATCCCTTGTGCCCAGCGAGGGGACTCCGTTGTCGCGGCCAGAGATTCTTGTGTTGCCGGTGATATCGCTGAGCATCGTGGGGGGCGCGTACGGCGCGCGCCTGATCCGTGCGGCGGTCGCCGACGCGGCGCGGCTGCCCCACGTGCAGGCCGCGCGTCTGGCTGGATTGACTGAATCCCGCGTGCTGTTTCGACATCTGCTCCCATCGGCAGTTCCGCCTTCGGTCCAGGTGCTGGCCTTCATGGTGCCGTTCCTGGTCGGCGGAGCGGTCGTGGTTGAGCGGATCTTCGCGTTTCCCGGTCTCGGGTCGCAGTTGGTTGACCGGATCGCGCTGCGTGACGCACCGGTGATCGAGGTGATCGGACTGATCCAGGCGGCAACGGTGATTGTCGGGTTCCAGCTAGCCGACGCAGTGGGATTCCTCGCTTCGCCAGAGCGAAGGACGGCGAGATGACCTCGTTGGCTGGTCAGGAAGTCGTCGCACTGCGCGGGAAGCGGGCCGGTCCAGAACGTGTGTCGCTGGTGACCGTCGTGCTGATGGTGGTGCTGTTGGCAATCCTGATCCTTGCCCTGTTCGGACCGACGATCGCGCCACACGAGAGAGGCGAGGTCGTGTCCTTGCCGTTTGACGCTGAGGTCAGTTTGCTTGGGTCGGACCACCTTGGACGCGATGTGCTGTCGCGCATCCTGCACGGCGGGCGGCCGATCGTCATCATTCCCGTCGTGGCGACGGCGCTGGCAACGCTGATTGGCGGAGTGCTCGGGGTCTCGGCCGCAGCGTTGCGCCGAGATGACGTGATCATGCGGGTCATGGACGTGTTCGCCGTCATTCCATCGATCCTCGTCGCCCTGGTGCTCTTTCACCGCTTCGGGGCGCAGCACTGGGTCCTGGCGCTTGCGGTGATCATCGTTTCGATCCCGTTCACAACGCGCTACTCTCGCGCTGCCGCCTTTCCGATCATTCACAGCGGGTACGTTGAGCAGGCGCGCATGATTGGCGAATCGGCGGCGATGATCCTGGTCCGCGATGTCGTTCCGAATCTCGCCCGCCCATTGCTGGCCGATGCTGGCTTGCGCTTCATCGGCGCGATATATCTGGTCGCGGCGGCGGGATTCCTTGGCTTCGGTCCGCCCCCGCCTTCGACCGATTGGGGCTCGATGATTTCCGAGAACATTGGCGGCGCCGGGCTCAATCCGTGGGCCACGATCGCGCCTTCGCTGATGGTCCTCATCCTGACCATTCCAGTCAATCTGCTCGCGGACCGGTTTGCGAGACAGGTCGCGCGATGATCGAAGTGCGAGACCTCGAGGTTCGCGGCAGTCTTGACGCGCGGATCCTTGGCGGGGTGAGCGTCAGCCTGGAATCGAGTCGGACCCTCGCGGCGGTCGGGGGCTCAGGGGCGGGCAAGACGACGCTTGGTCTGGCCCTGCTTGGTTTTATCCGGCCTGGCATGCGCAAGGTCGGCGGGGAAGTCCGCTTTGGCGGTCGGGACCTGTTCGAACTCTCGGAAACCGAGTTGCGTCGCCTTCGGCGGGAATCGATTGCGTATCTGCCCCAGAATCCGGCCTCAACGCTGACGCCCACCATGCGTGTCGAGGACCTGGTTGAAGAACGGCGTCTGGCGAAGTCGGAGGCTACGGAGCAGTTACTGGAACTGGTCCACCTTCCAAGTGATCGCTCCTTCAGTCGGCGGTTTCCGCACCAGCTTTCGATCGGCCAACAACAACGGGTTGCGATGGCCCGCGCGATCGCGAATCAGCCACGCCTGCTCATCCTCGATGAGCCGACCAGCTCGATCGATCCGACCACTCAGCGGCTGATGCTCTCGCTGGTCGAACGCCTTCGCGACGATCTCGGCGCAGCGACGTTGTTGATCTCCCATGACCTCGCCTCGGTGGCGCGAATGGCGGATGAAGTGGTCGTGCTCCGGCATGGCGAGATCGTTGAACGCGGAGCGGCGCTTCGGGTGCTCCACACGCCAGTGGACTCCTACTCGAAAGCACTGGTCTCCGCATCACCCGACATCGCGGTCGACCAACCTCCGCTTGCTCCGAACACTGATGAACCGGCTCCGGTGCTGCGAGCCATCGGTCTATCGGCGCAGTTCGTTCTCGGTCGAGGAAGCAGCGCGCGGACGATTCGCGCCGCCCAGGATGTCTCCTTCGATCTGGCGCCGGGAGAAACGTTTGCGCTGATCGGCCGCTCTGGCAGCGGGAAATCAACGATTGCGCGAGTGCTGGTCGGACTGCATCCACCCCAGAGCGGAGAGGTGCTGCTCAACGGATACTCGCTGCCTCAGCAATTGCGCCGGCGGGACAGGAAGCAACGCGCGGCGATTCAGCTCGTGCCGCAGAATCCCGAGGAGTCCTTCAATCCTCGCCGAACTGTGGGCGACGGCATCCTGCGCTCGATCCGCCACACACGCGGCCTCAGCGGCTCGGCGGCGACAGGACGTCTCGCGGAACTCCTGGAACAGGTCCAACTCGAACCGGCCCTCGCGCGGCGTCGACCTCACGAGCTGTCGGGTGGCGAACAACAGCGTGCGGCGATCGCACGAGCACTCGCGGCTGAACCGGAGGTCCTGGTCTGCGACGAGATCACCACCGCGCTCGACACCATCGTCCAGCGTCAAATCGTTGACCTGCTGCAGCAGATCCAACGTGATACCGGGATCAGCCTGTTGTTCATCACGCACGATCTGGCTCTGGCGCACGAGTTCGCCCATCGGGTCGGCGTGCTTAGCGATGGAAGACTCGTCGAGATCGCGGCGATGACGAACTTTGTGAATGACCCTCAGGCGCCAGAGTCTCGCGAGTTGCTCGACGCGGCGTCGTCGTTAAGCCGAACACTCGCGGCCCGTCAGAGTGCCGACGATGACCTTCCGGCCGTCGCCGCGTCCTAGATAGCGTCAATTGCCGTGCGATTCGGACTGTTCCTGACAAACGGTGTCTTCGACGGCATCGACGACGCCGCAGCATTGCAGCTCTCCCTCGACACGGCCCGACTCGCCGAGTCAGTGGGCTACGACCACCTCTGGGTCGCGGAGCATCACTTCATGGATGCCAGCGTCTGTTCGTCGGCGCTGACCCTGGCCGCCTTCGTCCTGGGACGGACGGAGCGCATTCGTGTCGGTACGGCTGTCGTGCTGGCGCCGCTCGTCCACCCAATCACGCTCTCCGAGCAGGTGGCGATTCTCGACCAGGTCAGTGGCGGACGTCTCGATCTCGGCCTGGGTCGGGGCGGATACTCGCTCGACTACGACGTGCTCTCGGTTTCGACCGAGCGGTGGACGTCCGGTGTCGAAGCGACGGTGGCGGCCGTGGTCGACGCGCTGTCCGCCACAAGGACGACCAGCGAGAACCAGCTGTTCCCGTATGAATCCGTGAGAGTGCGACCACGGCCGCGAACGCAGCCTCACCCGCCTGTGTATGTGGCGACCGGGACGTCCGAAGCCGTCGAAGTCGCCGCTCGCCTGCGCCTACCGCTGCAGTTCTACTTCTATGCCGACACGGAGAGCCGCGTGCAAACGATCCACCAGTACCGAGGGTTCGCGGAAGCGCACGGCTGGGACGGCGAGATTGACCATCTGCACGTCGTCCCCTGCCTGGTCGACGACGACGAGACGTCTGCGCGCGAGTGTATGTCAGCAGGGATGACCGCGTGGCTCAACAGCGGCAACCATCCCAGATTGAACGACCCGGATAGTGACCTGGCGGTCCGAGCCGAACAGATTGGAGACTTCGCCCCTCTGGTGATTGCGCAGAGTCCGATCGGTCCTCCGCGGCGGGCGATCGAGTGGTTTGAGGAGTTCAGCGCCGTCACTGGCGCGCGCAACTTCGCACTCCACATGGAGCCGCTGGGCCAGCCACGGGCGACGCTCGAATCAGTTCGCCGCTTCGCCGCTGACGTCATGCCGCGATTGCAATCACCTGAACGGTCGGCGTCGTAGCCGTGCAACGTTGTTATTTTGCAATTGTTGCGATAAACCTCGCTCCCATTGGCCCACCATTTGCGGTACTCAGGGCCGTGGCCGCGTTGTAGATGGAGTCGATGCTCATGCAGTTTGGTCTGTTTCTCAACAACGGCGCCTTTGACGGCGTCGATGATGCCGCGGCACTGCAGCTGTCGGTCGACTCCGCCCGGCTGGCGGAGTCGCTCGGGTATGACCGGCTCTGGGTGACCGAGCATCACTTCATTGACTTCGGGGTGTGCTCACAGGCGCTGACGCTGGCCGGCTACCTCCTCGGACTGACTCAGCGCATCCGCGTTGGGACGGCGGTGGTCTTGGCGCCGTTGGTTCACCCGATCACGCTCGCGGAGCAAGCGGCGATTCTCGACCAGGTCAGCGGGGGACGGCTCGATCTTGGCCTGGGCCGCGGCGGCTATTCGTTGGACTACGAGGTACTCTCCGTACCGACTGGGCGCTGGTCGGTGGGGATCGAAGCAATCGTGACGGCGGTGGTCGACGCGTTGTCGAATCGCCGGGTCACCAGCGACAACGAACTGTTCCCGTACCAGTCGGTGACCGTGCGTCCTCGGCCGCGGACACAGCCACATCCGCCGGTGTACGTCGCGACGGCCACGCCGGAGGCAGTCGAGGTCGCCGCCCGGCTGCGCCTGCCGCTGCAGTTCTACTTTGCGGCCGACACAGAGAGCCGGGTCAAGACGATCGAGCAGTATCGAGGCTTCGCGCAGGAGCAAGGCTGGGACGGCGATATCGATCACCTGCACTCCATTCCTTGCCTGGTGGAGGACGACGAAGCATCTGCCCGGAAGCGCATGTCGGCGGGGATGCTCGCGTCGTTCAACACCGGTAACCACCCGGGTCTGCAAGACCCGGACCTGGATCTGTCGGAGCGTGCCGCGATGACGCCCGCACTGGTTGCAGGCGTGATCGGACAGAGTCCGGTCGGTGCTCCCGGACAGGTGGTCGACTGGTTCGACGATTTCATCACCGCCACGGGCGCGCGCAACGTCGCCCTCTATATGGAGCCGCTTGGCGAGCCACAGGCGACGCTCGAATCGATTCGTCGCTTCGCGGTCGATGTGATGCCTCGGTTGCAGACAACGGCACGGGGCAAGGACGAGTAGGCCGATGCTGGCGAAGCTCAAAGTGCGGCCGTCGAGTTCATCGACCAGCAATTGTTATTTTGCATTTACTGTGATAAACCTTGCCGTAGACGACTTGCCTGACGGGGGACGCTCATGACCACTGCAGATGCGGCAGGTGAACTGCCGGCCAACCTCGAGCAGGTGGAACAGGCGCCTGGCTCACAGGTTGGACGACTCGTTGAGCCCCTGAAGGGCACTATCGCCGTCGCCTGCGTGCTTCAAGCGATCAGTTCGGCGCTTGGCGTGATGCCGTTCATTGCGGTCGCCGAGATCGGCCGCGTGCTCCTGGCGGATGGTCCGACCGACGAAGGCAAGGCCTGGCTGATCGCCGGACTTGGCGCCGGGGCGATGCTGCTCCAGTTCATCTTCAAGATGGCCTCGGGGGCGATCACGCACTTCGCCGACGTGGACTTCCAGTTCTACCTCCGCCGCAGCATGGCCACCCAACTCAGCACCGTTCCCCTGGGATGGTTCAACGACCGCAACTCCGGAGCCGTCAAGAAAGCGCTCGAAGACGACGTCTCGACGCTCCATCACATTGTCGGTCACTCGTACACCAACATCGTCGGGGCATTGGTCACACCGGTGACCGCTTTGCTCTATCTGTTCATCGTTGACTGGCGAATGGCGCTTGTCGCCCTCATCCCGATCGTCGGCGGCATTGTGTTGTACGGGTTCATGTATCGGGGATTCGGCGAGAAGATGGTGGCCTACGATCAGGCGCTCGAAGACGTGAACGCCTCCTCGATCGCGTTTGTGCAGGGAATCGCGGTGGTCAAGACATATGGCCAGGCGCGGCGTTCGTATCGGCAGTTCGTCGAGCACGCCAACCGGTTCGTTGACTACTTCTGGAACTGGGTCCGGGTCCAGATTCCATGGATATCCGCGGGCAATACGGTGATGTCGCCAATCTTCGCGATGGTCGTCATCGTTGCGATCGGCCTGGGCATGACGGCCAGCGGAGCGATTGAGGCGATCGACCTCTTGCCGTTCATCATCCTCGGTCCGAGTCTGGCTGCGGCTTTTCTCACGTTGTCCTTTGCTCAAAACGATCTGATGCTGGCGCAACGAGCCGCCGATCGGGTGGCTGCGGTGCTCGACACGCCGTCGCTTCCTGAAGCTGAACACCCACGCACACCCGACGGCACGCGTGTCACCTTCGAGGGTGTCGGCTTCTCGTACGACGGCAAGAACGAGGCCGTTCGTGACATCGAGCTGACCCTTGAACCGGGCACGGTCACTGCGTTGGTCGGTCCGTCCGGGTCGGGCAAGAGCACCCTGGCCCGGCTGCTGCCGCGATTCTGGGACACCACCGAGGGACGGATCACGATCGGAGGGGTCCCGGTCAACCAGATCGCCGGCGACGAGCTTTATCGCAAGGTGGGGCTAGTGTTTCAGGACGTGCAGCTGCTGCGTATGTCGATCCGCGACAATATCGCGCTCGCGCGGCCCGACGCTTCGCCTGAGGATGTCGAACGAGCCGCGCGCACGGCGCAGATTCATGAGCGAATCCTCGAGTTGCCTCGCGGCTACGACTCCGTCGCGGGCGAGGACGCGTTGCTGTCCGGCGGCGAGGCGCAACGCGTTTCGATCGCGCGCGCTGTGCTTGCCGACACCCCGATTTTGGTCCTGGACGAGGCGACAGCGTTCGCCGATCCGGAGGCCGAGGCGTCGATCCAGGATGCGCTCTCGGAGCTCATATCGGGTCGCACGCTGTTGGTGATTGCGCACCGCTTGCACACAATCGTCGGCGCCGACCAGATTTGCGTGCTGGAGGCGGGACGAATCGTCGAGCGAGGGACACACGAGGTACTGCTCGCCAGAGAGGGCATCTATCGCCGCCTCTGGGAGGCCAGCCAGGTTGGTGAGGTGGTCGAATGATTGCCCAACTCCTGCAGCTACTCCCGGCGTCAATGCCCCACGGACGCAAACTGCGGGCCAATCTCCTTGGTCTGGCGCTCGAGTCGATTCTTACGGGAGTCGGATTCGCGCTGCTGGTGCCGCTGCTGCGAGCCACCTTCGAGGGCGACTACGACACCGCCTGGATCTGGCTTGGGGCCATGGCGGGCGCGCTCGCGGCCTATGGGATCGTGCGCTGGATCACCCAGATGCTTGGCTTCATCTCCGCGATCAACCTGGGTCGGGGCTTGTTCGAGCGTCTGGGGGACAAGATCGCGCAGTTGCCGCTCGGCTGGTTCGACGCGACGCGGGTCGGCAGCCTGGGCCGCCTGACCAGCCAAGGCGTGATCGACGTGATGGGCGTGCCCGCCCACCTGTTGCGCCCCGTTGTCAATGCGTTCGTGACTCCGGTCACAGTAATTGTCGTGATGTTCGCCTTCGACTGGCGACTTGCGCTGGCTGCGGCGATCACCGCGCCCCTGGCCTGGTTGGTCTACCAGTGGTCGGCGGGCCTGGTCCAGGAGACGGACCACCGCAGCGACGACGCCAAGGTTGACTCGTCGAACCGGGTCGTTGAGTTCGCGCAAACCCAGGCCGTCTTGCGCGGATTCGGCTATGCCACACGCAGCTTCAAACAACTCGATGACGCGCTGCAGGAGCAGCGTGACGCCGGCCGTTCGCAACTGTTGATTGCGGCGCCGGGCCTGGCCGGATTCGTCCTCGTAGTGCAACTCGCGTTCACCATCCTGTTGTTGTTTGGCCTCAACCTGGCGCTGGGCGGCAACATCGAGGTCGCGGAACTCCTGGCCATCCTGGTTCTCGCGGCGCGCTACGTCGATCCGATGATCGAAGCGGCCGACCTCGGTGGCGCGCTCAGGATCAGCCGTAACAGCCTGGGGCGCATGGAGACGGTGTTCGCCACGGCCGCGTTGCCGGAAGCCGAGGAGTCGCGACATCCGGCCAATGCGAGCATTTCGTTCGAGTCGGTCGACTTCGCCTACGAGGAACACGCGGTCCTGGACCAGATCAGCTTGACCGCGCCCGCCAGCACGATGACGGCCATCGTCGGACCATCCGGGGCCGGTAAAACGACGATCCTCCGGCTGATTGCCCGATTCTGGGATGTCAGCGCAGGAACGGTGCGAATCGGTGGGGTTGATGTTCGTGACCTATCGACCGAGGTGCTAATGCGGCAGATCTCGGTCGTCTTCCAGGACGTATACCTATTCGATGGCACGATCGAAGAGAACATTCGTCTGGGCCGACCGGACGCCACCGATGCCGAAGTGCGTGCAGCGGCGGCACTGGCCCGGGTCGATGAGATCGCCGAACGTCTGCCCGAGGGATGGCAAGCAAGCGTCGGCGAAGGAGGAGCGCGGCTCTCGGGCGGCGAGCGTCAGCGCGTCTCGATCGCCCGGGCCATTCTCAAGGACGCGGCAATCGTGCTGCTCGATGAAGCAACCGCCGCGCTCGACCCGATTAACGAACGTGCGGTACAGCAGGCCCTGCAAGCGCTCACACACAACAAGACCCTGCTCGTGGTCGCCCACCGATTGCAAACGGTCCAGGCCGCAGATCAAATCCTGGTGCTCGATCAGGGCCGAATCGTTGAGCGCGGCTCGCACTCGGAGTTGCTCGAGCTGGAAGGTCGATACGCTTCATTCTGGCGAGAACGGGTCCGGGCTGCAGGTTGGCGAGTGGCCTCGGTGGCGCCTGAGCATTCTGCCGGCAGGATCGCCGCGGACTAAACAGCGCGGTCCACTCGATACGGCCAAGACAACGCTGGCGCGTGCATTTCATTCGCTACGAAGCTCAGCGGCGGTCGAGTTTGTGCGTAGCTCTGCTGCTGCGTTGGCCGCGGGTAACGAGATCGTCACGGTCGCGCCCTGACCGGGACCGGCGCTGGTGGCCGTGATTGTGCCGCGGTGCGCTTCGACGATGGCGCGGGTAATCGCGAGTCCCAGACCGGAACCACGGGTGCCTCGATATCGAGTCTGTTCGGTGCGATAGAAGCGCTCGAAGATATGCGGCAGCTCCAGCGGATCGATCCCAATCCCGTCGTCGACGACGGAAATGCTCAGCGCGTCATCGGCATCGGCTCGTGCGCTGAGCACGACATTCCCGCCGGGATCGACACTGTTGATTGCGTTGGCAACAACGTTGCCAAGTGCCTGGCTCATCCGGCCCCTGTCGACTTCGATATCCGGCAAGTCAGCCGGCATCTGCAGCGACAAGGACACCTCGCGGGCTTGGGCTTGAGGCTGCCAGCGTTCCAGTTCGGCAGTGAACACTTGCGCAACCGGCATCGTCTCTACGTCGAGCCGCAGTGCGCCGTGGTCAGTCTCTGCAAGCCAGTCCAGGTCGGTCACAAGACCGCGCAGCCTCTCGACCTCCCGGATGATGTGGTCGGATGCGGTGTCCGCTGATTGCAGCCCATCGCGCAGCCCGGCCGCTTCCAACTGGATCACGCTGAGCGGAGTGTTCAGTTCGTGTGACACGTCATTGACCAACTGCCGCCGGAGCTCGCGCTGGGTCTCCAGCGTCGAACTCATTCGGTTGAAGGCGTCGCTCATCTGGCCCAACTCGTCGGACGTCGTGACCTGCAGCCGGGTCGCATCTCCCTCCGCGACCGCCTGGGTGGCCTCGGTCAACGCCCGTACCGGGGCGGTTATGCGTCTGGACAACCAGACGGCGAGCCCGATCGCGAGGCCCACGGTGACCAAGCCTCCCGCCAGGATGATGACAAGCAACGTGCTCAGGAATCCATCAGACTCGGTCGAGAGGAGTTCGTGGTTGACGTCCACATAGACGTGTCCGAGCGGTTGGCCGGAAGCCACACCGAGCACCGGTTCTCGATGTCCGTCCAGACTCGAGGCGCTGCTGCCGGGCGGCAACTCGTCGAAGTTGTCCAGTACGACCTGCCCGTCTGTGTCGACAATGACGACACGAATCGGGTCCTGGTGGAAGAGCTCGACGTGATTCTCCTCACCGCGCTCCGATCGATCTCCTCGACCAGCCCCGCCGTAGGTGTACCCCGCTTCGGCAAGCACTGCATCGGCTGTCTGCCAGCCGCCCACCTCTGTGTGGGCGCGGCCGAGACTTTGGGCAAGCCGGCTCGCTTCGTCGTCGCCGATCCGATCGACGAAGACACCGAGGCGAGACTCGGTAGCGAAGTATGCCACCACGGAACTGATCAGAACCGTGAGGATCACTACGAGGACCGTTGCAGCCGTGATGCGCCCGCGCAGCGACATCAGTCATCCTCCGTCACGAACCGATAGCCGGCGCCGTACACGGTCTGGATGGGCTGTTGGCCTGCGTGACCGATCCGTCTGCGCAGGCGCGCGACCTGGCTATCAATCGCGCGGTCAAAGCCGTCGAACTCGTGGTGAAAGGTCAACGAAATCAACTGATCACGAGTCAACACCTGATTGGGATGCCGCATGAATGTCGCGAGCAAGGCAATCTGCGCCTGGCTCAAGTCGACCGGCTCCTGATTGACGGTGACCGCGCCCGTCGTCTCATTCAGGCTGATCCTGCCGCTCGTCAGCAGTTGCTGCACCTTCCCCCGAACTCGGCGAAGCACGGCCTCCGAGCGGGCGATGACTTCCTTGGGATCGAACGGCTTGACAATGTAATCGTCGGCGCCGCTGTCCAGCCCGACGATTCGCTGGGCGGGAGCCTCCCTGGCGGTCAGCATGATGATCGGCACGTCCGACTCTCGGCGCAGGATCTTGCAGAGTTCAACGCCGTCCAGGCGTGGAAGCGTGAGGTCGAGGATGACCAGGTCTGGGGACAGGCGGCGGGCCTGGTTCAAACCGGTCTGACCATCATGCGCGACCTCGGCGGTGTATCCGGCTCGCTCGAAGTAGATCCGTACCCACTCGGCGATTCTGGTGTCGTCTTCAATGATCAGTACGTTGCCGCTCATCGTCGTTCCTTGAGCCGATTCCGCGAGGACGCGACGCCCGAGGAGGGCGCCGCGTCCAGTGAGGCGGAACTGCGCGGATTGTATTCCTTGCAACTCCTACTCATGGGCCTTGCTGGACCCGTCCTAGTCGTGGCCGCCTCGCTCTCCGCGGGAGCCGTGTTCGCCGCCGGACTGGCCATTGCCGCCGTGCTCCTCGCCGGACTCGCCCTCGCCGGACGACTCGCGGCCCTCAGCGGACTCACCGCCTTCACCGGAGTGAGGCTGCGGTCCAGGACCGCCGCAGTCGAACACCTCAAGGTGGACGACGTAGCCGTCGAACGAGACGCCGGCGAGTCCGGGCTCACTGGACACCGAGATGCTGGTGGTCACCTCTTGTCCGGGAGCCAGATCGCCGATTGTGTCAGGTCCCAGTTCACCCACGGTTCGGGTTCCGGATTTCAGGTGCGGTTCCGACTGCACGAAGCAGAGCGTCTCGCTGAGCGTGTTGCGGACGGTCGTGTGCATCGTCCCGGTCGCCTGGTCGAAGCTCGCGTCGACGGCGATGCCGCCGAGCACACCGGTCCAGCGTTCGTCGAGCGGGGTGATCGGGCTCGACATCTCGGCTTCGCGACTCTCGCGGCCGCCTTCGCCGTGTTCGCCGCCACCTTCGCCGCTGCCGACTTCGGCGTGAGTTGTCCATGCCTTGAACGACTCCGGCGTCGAGGGCAGGACGATGTTGAGGGTCTCGCCCGGCGCGAGGTCGGTCGGCGTCGTCGGGCCGAGCTCGGCCCCGTTGTCGAGGTGGACTTCGACCCGTACCCGAGTCAGGACGCGGTCACTGGTGTTTTCGACGATGCCTCGGAACGAGTTGGATGCGTCGTCGAACTTGAGCACCAGTCGTGCTCCGCCGCGGACTTCATCGAACGTGGCGTCGCGAGCCAGCGCATTGGCGCTGCTAGCCTCGCCGCCATCGGAGTCTCCCGATGCACTGCCTCGTTCGCGCGCTTCGTTGTGTTGGCCGGTTTCGCCGCCGGATTCGCCGCGACTGCCGTGTTCGCCGCCGGCCTCGCGGCCCTGTTCTCCGTTGCGATCGTGTTCTCCTCTCGAATCGTTCTGCCTTTGTTCGGACGTTTCCTGGGTGGCCACGGCAGGTTCGTTGATGCGGCCATCGTCCGCCCCGGAGGCGCAGCCGATCAGGACTGCTCCACCGACCACGGCTCCCAGGATTGGACCGATCACGACGGTCCTCTTCAGCAGCTTCGCGAGTGTCATTGCGCTCTCCTTTCATAGAGGTGCTGCGTTGACACTCAGAATCGAGACGAAATGTTGCCGAAATGTGTCAGCCGGAGGATGACTCCCGGTGTTCCGCAACTTGACCGGTTCTGCGTTGCCGCACACTTCACGCACACACATCTGTAGGATTCGGTGCGGGAACGACACAGCAACTCGATGGCGATGATCGGCGACATACGGGTCCTGGCCGATCGCCACCGAACTGCAGGTCTTACCGACTGGAACCCTGAAATCGGTACAGAGCGAATCGGTCTATGTTCGAGTTCTTCCTCATCCTGCTCGTTGTCATATGGCTAGGGTTCGGGGCTGCTGCGCTGGTTCGGCTCAACGGGCATCTGCACATCTTGCGATCAGTGGATCTCGCCGTCCTGACGCTGGGACCGATGGGCCTGATGATTGCTCTGGTGGCCAGGCTTCGGATTCAATGACGCAGTAGCGCTCGGCCTGCAGCATGCTGCTCGCGTCGTAGCAATCGAATCCTGTCTCGGGATGTTGCGGTGGTTCAGGCAGGCGAGCGCGTCGCGCGCCTGCTACTTGACCGTGGAGTGCCCGCTGACGTCGTCGATACCGAGCGATTGCGCCAGTGGAGCGACCGGAATCGCGGCTTGCACCACGGCGTTCTCGATGGCCTGTTGCCAAGATTGTGCGACTGGTTCCAGTTCCTCGGCGTTGAAACGACCCTCCCGCATCGCGAACGAGTCGGAGGGGTAGACGACCGCATCGACGGGCGGGCCCACATCGGCCGAACTCGCCTCGGTTGAGTGAAACGAGAGCATGCCGAGTCGGAGCGCTTCTTCCAGGGAAGCTTCATAGCGCAGGGCGCGATCAAGAATGGGCTTGCCGAAGCGTGTCTCGCCGATGATCAGATACGGGGTACCCTCCGAGACCTCGACCCAGTTGCCTTGCGGGTAGAGCAGATACAGATGCGGCGACTCGTCTTCCGTCAACTGGCTCCCGACGATGCAATGAAGGTCGAAATGCAGTCCGGCCTTGATCAGCCATTCGTTGTCCTCGTTGTAGACGCGGCGTATCTCTTCGGCGAGGGCGTTGACGGCCTGGTACGAGCGGGAGATATGGCTGCCGTTCTGGCGCAGCCGCTCCTCAAAGTAGGTGATCGCCTTGTCTCGTACCGAGCGTAGGCCGCTTGAGAGCACGAACATCGAGTGCCGTTCGCCCTGGTGCACCGCGATCTTCTTTGCCGTCGAGACCTCGGAACCGCTCGTAATCCTCGTATCAGCGATCGCGACGAGTCCGTCCTGGCACTTGATTCCCAAGCAGAACGTCATCTCAGCCCCGTTCTATCGTCGCTTGACGTTGGGCCTGAACCCCTGTGGGCTCCGCGCGGAAGACATCGTCCGTGATCGCCTGGTCAATGTCGATCAGTCGTTTCTGGAAGAAGTCCAGGAACTCGTGCAGGCCCTCATCGATGAGCTGCTCCATGTCCTTCACGCCGAGGTCCAGTCGCAACAGGGTGATACCCCGCTCAGCTGCAGCGCGCCGGCGTTTCGGTGTCTCCGCCGTGGCCTGTTGGAAGTGACGCTGGAGCGCCTGTACGCAGAAGGTCAGGCTGCGCGGGAACTCCTGCGAGAAAGTCAATAGCTCGGCGACCTGGATGCCATCGACTTCGCTGTTTCCCATTCGGCGGTAGGCCTCGCGTGCCGACGCTGAACGCAGCACGGCCGTCCATTGGAAGCGGTCAAAGGCGCCACCGACCGAATCTTCACCCGGTAGCAGGATGTGGTACTTGGCGTCGATGATTCGGCTGGTCATGTCGGCCCGCTCGAGATACATCCCGCAACGGAACCACTCCCGGCCTTCATCTCTGAGCACCGTGTTGTCGTACAACCCGAGGATCGTCTGGGTCCGTCGCTGGGTCTCGGTGCAGAACTCGTGAATGTCCCTGGCGATGTACTGCTTGCGCAGGGCGAGGAACAGATAGAGCGCGTTGATTTCCTCCCACACTTCCCGCGAAATGTGCTCTCGCAATCCGCGGGCCAGCTCGCGGGCGCGGACGAGGGTCGAGCGCAACGAGGCTGGGTTGTCGAGCGAGTAGATCAGAAACTCCGAGTGGGTCAGATCGGGCGAATCGACCAAGGTGTCCCAGAAGAGCTGGTTCGAGGCGGTCGTGCTGACCAGGCTGTGCCAGATCTCCTGACCGCTCTCGAGCATCACCTCGTGTTCGACGCGCGCCATGCGGGCGATGTTCTCGGTCCGCTCCAGGTAGCGGCCTAGCCAGTAGAGGTTGTCAGCGACGCGACTGAGCATTAGCCGGGCTCCTCGTTCAGCACCCAAGTGTCCTTGCTGCCGCCGCCCTGCGAAGAGTTGACGATGTACGAGCCTGGTCGCAGCGCGACTCGGGTGAGCCCCCCGGGGATCACCCAGGTCTGGTCGCCCGAAAGGACGAACGGCCGCAGATCCGCACGCCGGGCATGGAGTTCATCATCCTCGAAGGTGGGAATCGTACTGAACTCGAGCAACGGCTGGGCAATCCAGTTACGCGGCTCGGCTTCGACCTGGGCGAGGGTCTCCTCGAGTTCCGCGCTGGATGCCTGCTCGCCGATCAGCACGCCGTAGCCGCCCGAGGCGTTGGCGGGCTTGATCACGAGCTCTCGAGCGTGAGCCCGAATGTGGTCCAGCTCGCTTGGAATCAGCGGCGAGTAGGTCTCGACGTTCGCCAGAATCGGATCTGCGTCGAGATAGAAGCGAATGATCTCCGGGACCCAGCGGTACACGACCTTGTCGTCGGCGACGCCGGCTCCCGGCGCGTTGACCAGAGTCACGTTGCCCTTGAGGTAGGCGCGAATCAGTCCCGGAACGCCCAGCAGCGAGTCCTCGCGGTACACAGTGGGATCGAGGAAGTCGTCATCGATCCGTCGGTAGACGACATCGATGCGTTCGAGACCGGTGGTTGACCGCAAGTAGACATGGTCGTCGTCTCCGACAGTGAGATCGGAACCCTCGACCAGCGGAATCCCCATCTGATTGCTGAGGAAGGAGTGCTCGAAGTACGCGGAGTTGTAGATCCCCGGTGTGAGCAACACGGCGCGGGGGGAATCCCCGCTGTTCGCCGGTTGTACCGAGAGCAACATGTCCATGAGCTGGTTGGGATAGTCGGCGACGGCGCGCACGCCCCAGCGAGGGAACAGGTCGGGAACCACCCTGAGCATCACCATGCGGTTCTCGAGCACGTAAGACACGCCCGACGGCGTTCGGAGGTTATCCTCGAGCACGACGAATCCGCGCTGTTTGTCGCGAACAAGGTCGCAGCCGGCGATATGCGCGTAGATGCCCAGCGGCGGTTGGAACCCGGCCATCTCGGGCTTGTAGCCCGGGGAACCGAGGACGATGTCTTGCGGAACGACCCTCTCCCTGAGGATGCGCTGTTCGCCGTAGATGTCCAGAAGGAAGAGGTTGAGCGCTTGCAGACGCTGCTTCAGGCCGGCCTCCACGCTTGACCATTCTCCCGCTCCGATCACCCTCGGGATCAGGGAGAACGGGAAGATTCGCTCCGTGCCTTCTTCCTCGGAGTAGACGTTGAAGGTGATGCCCGCGCTGAGCAACGCGAGGTCAGCGCGCTCTTCGCGTTGCTGGTGCTCTTCCAACGACCAGCCCCGGAGTGCTTCCCCGAGTTCACCGTAGGCGTCTCTGAACGCGCCGACATCGTCGAACATCTCGTCGTCGGACGCGCCGATGGACTCGTAGCCCTGCAAGAGATCATTTGTCATGGACCATCCCCGTTGGGCCAAAGGCTACCCCAGCCGTCGCCTCGGACCGGGCTTGTCCTGATGCGCTCGCATCAACGTGTCGTCGAGTCGAATCGGACGGCGTCGTCGTGAAATGGCAGACACGTCACAGCACGCGCCGCGCGCCGCGTTGACGGAACAGTCCCTCGGTATCCGCTTCGCTACGAGTCGGTCAATGATCGATCTGCGCACCAGAGCAAGCCGTTGCGGACCAACCGAGCGAAGGATGGGTGCTCCCAGGTACGCGGGTCGTGACCGAGTTGGGTGCAGAACACGCGTGAATCCCGGAACTGGTGGGTCCAGGCGAGGGTGCGCATCGAGTTCACATTCTCCGTCGTCAGCAGGACGTCACAGTCGTCGCCGCAGTCGGCGATCGCGTAGGTTTCGTCCTGGATCGAGAAGTCGCTCAGGCCGTCTGCGACGGGATGCTCGAGGTTGACCTGGATGTCGTAGGTGCTCTCCCAGGTGTCTTCGACCTCGATCCGTCGGTCGGGCATGCCAATCGCCTCGGACCAGTAACCGCCAGTGCCCCAGTTGAGCAGCGCGTGATGCATGACGAAGACGGGCATGCCGGAGTTAAACATGCGTTCGAGGCACATGACCGTTTTCTGGTCGGGCTCGTCGCGCAGCATCGTGTAGAACAGCGTCACGTCGTAGCCGTCGCGCATGTCCTGATCGTCGGAAGGCGGCTCGGTGATCCCATGGTCGCCGCGCAGATCTGGTCGGCTGATGCGATTGCCGTCCTCCATGAACGAGTCATTACCGGCGCCGAACAGCCACTGGTCGAAGTGGTGGACGTACGCGTCGACGCCGTCGAGCCCGTTGAAGAAGTCGATGAACGGGCGGACGTGGAAGTAATGTCCGCCGGTCAGGACGGCGACTTTGAGATTGGTCATGGCGGCATCCGTTCCATTGAATGTCTGCTGCCGAAGGTAGCGATTTCAGCGCGGATCAGTCAGCGGACCAGTAGGACTGCTCGGCGGGGAAGACCGTGTTGGTACGCAGGATCTCTACGCCACCCTCGAGTGTGTCGGCAGCGGCCGACCAGACGGCGTAGTGCGGCGCGGCGCGGTGGGCGTCGAGTGCGGCCTCGTTCTCGTAGACCTCGTAGAAGTAGTAGATCAGGTCGTCGTCGGCGTCCTGCAGCACGTTGAAGCGGTGGCAGCCGGGCTCATCGCGCTCGGAACCGAGACAGTCGACCTCGATCGCATGGAGGAACTTGTCGCGTCCCTCGGGCTTGACCCTGACCTTGACCCAGATGGCGATGTTGCTCATGCAGCGTGCTCCCGTTCCTGATTCAGGCGATCAGGCTAGCTGTCGGCTGGTAGCTTGTCGCCAACGACGGCCAGTTTCGGGAAGGCACAGACGATGAGCAAGCTCTCGGAAGACCCACGCATCGACCCTAGGCTCAAGGCGCTGTTCGGCGGCTTCGACATGCCCCCGTCGCCGGACTTCGCCAGCCGCGAGGAAGTCCTGGCGCAAGCGAACAGCGACGAGGGCCGTGCGCTGCGCGAAGGTCTGGCCGACTTCTTCGCGCTCTGCGACACGGAGGAGATCGCGCCGTCGGACGGGCTGACGATCACGACCGAGACGTTCACCTCGTCGCCGGACGGCAACACGATCAACGTCCAGTTGATTCGGCCCGAGTCGGACGAGCCGCTGCCGGGGGTCTACTACATCCACGGCGGCGGCATGGCCTCGATGTCCTGCTACGACCCCAACTACAAGGCCTGGGGACGGATCATCGCGCAAAACGGCGTCGCGGTGGCCATGGTCGACTTCCGCAACTGCGTCACCGCGTCGTCGGCGCCCGAGGTTGAGCCGTATCCGGCGGGTCTGAACGACTGCGTCGCCGGGGTGAAGTGGGTCTCGGAGAACGCGGACTCACTGGGCATCGACGCCTCGAGGATCATCATCGCCGGCGAGAGTGGCGGAGGAAATCTCACGCTTGCAACGGGGATGAAGCTGCTGCGCGACGGCGACATCGGAGTTGTCCAGGGCCTGTACGCGCTCTGTCCGTACATCGCGGGTAGCTGGCCACGTGACGATCTGCCCTCGACCACCGAAAACAACGGCATCCTGCTCGACCTGCACAACAACCAGGGGGCGATGGGTTACGGGATCGAGGCATTCGAGGCCGAGGATCCGCTGGCCTGGCCGCTCTTCGCGTCAAGCGAGGACGTCATCGGCCTGCCGATGACGGTGATCTCGGTGAACGAATGCGACCCGCTGCGCGACGAGGGCATCGCGTTCTACCGCCTGCTGCTCGATTCCGGCCAGCCGGCCAGGTGCCGACAAGTGATGGGCACGATCCACGGCACCGAGGTGTTCCCGATGGCCTGCCCGGATGTGTCAAGAGACACCGCGCGGGACCTCGCGGCGTTGGCGATTGGTTAGCCGGACTAGAACGGCTTGTCGCCCTTGACCGTGACCCGGATTCCGCTTCGCGATTCCGGGTAGTAATCCCAGATCGCCATGTGCTGGGTGCAACGGTTGTCCCAGAGCGCGACCGAGTTGGCCTCCCACTGGAAGCGGCACTGGAAGTTGACGTTCTTCACGTGCTCGTAGAGGAAGCCGAGGATCGCGTCGCTCTCCTCGATCGGCAGCTCGATGATCCGCCTGGTGAAGCTCGAGTTGACGAACAGCGCCTTGCGGCCGGTGACCGGATGGGTACGAGCGATAGGGTGAACCGCGCGCGGTGACTCGCGCTGGGGCTTGTGTTCGCCGTACTGTCCGGAGTAATCGGATGCGTGCAGAGCCGTCAGCGGCTCGAGCATGGCCTGCATCTGCGGCGAAAGCCCGTCCCAGGCGGCGTACATATTGGACCAGCAGGTGTCGCCGCCCTGGGTCGGAATGTTGTGGATGTGCAGGATCGAGGCCATCGGCGGCTCTTCGTCGGCCGAGACGTCGGAGTGCCAGCGTTCGCCGTTGTTGCGGAACGAGTCTTTGTCGGTATGGATCCGCATCAGTTCGGGGTTGCCGTGCTCGTACGGCGCCGCCGGGTGAATATGCAGTTCGCCGAACATGCGCCCGAAGGTCAAATGCTGGTCCGGCGACATCGGCTGGTCGCGGAAGAAGAGCACGAGGTGCTCCATCCAGGCGTCATGGATGAACTGGAAGGTCTCCTCATCGATCGGCTGTGTCAGGTCGACGCCGTAGACAGTGGCGCCAATCGACGGTGTCAGCGGCTCGACGGTGATCGCGGATGTAGTCATGAGCTACCTCAGAGTTGGCGATGCGCGTTGTCCCGAAGATAGCGCCGCCTAAGAATCCGCTATCTTTGACGCGCAAACCAGAGCGTTGGTGAAGGGAACGATCATGGCACTTGGCGGATTTGCAAACCACGTGGCTCGAGTCAATCTGACCGACCGCAGCGTCTCCTACGAAGGCATCAATGAAGACGACGCGCGCAAGTACATCGGCGCTCGCGGACTTGGCGTCAAGTACTTGCTCGACAACGGTCCGGAAACCGACCCGATGTCGGACGACAACATGCTGGCCCTGGTCAACGGACCGATGACCGGGACCGAGGTGACGATGTCCGGACGCCTCGCGTTCGTGACCAAGTCGCCGTTGACCGGCACCGTGACCGACTCGCACATGGGCGGCTGGTCGGCCGCTCGCCTGCGCTGGGCAGGCTTCGACGCGATCCTGATCACCGGCAAGGCGGACTCGCCGGTGTACCTCGAAGTCGAGAACGGCGAGGTTGAGATCAAGGACGCCTCGGAGATCTGGGGCAAGGGCATTCACGACACGGTGGCCCACTTCGGCTCCGACAGCGGCAACAAGACCGACGTGTCCGTCATGTCGATCGGTCAGGCTGGGGAGAACGGCGTGCTGTTCGCCTCGTTCCTCAACGAAGACGACCGCGCCGCCGGCCGAGGCGGCACCGGCGCCGTCGCCGGGATGAAGAACCTCAAGTGCGTGGTCGTGCGCGGCACGCGCGCCGGTCGCTGGCGACCGGAGCAGGGCGAAGCGCGGCAGAAGTTCCGCGAGGCGCAGGGTCAGCACCTCAAGCTGATCATGGAATCGCCCGTCACGGCGCCGTCCTCCGTCAACGACGACGGTTCGCTCAAGGACGGCTCGGGCGCGCTCTCCGCGTTCGGGACCAACGTGCTGATGAACGCGGTCAACTCGATCGGCGGTTTGGGCACCAAGAACTCGCAACTCACGCAGACCACCCCGGAAGCCGCAGACGCGGTCTCCGGCGAGACGATGCGCAACGACTACCTGACGGCAGAACCGACCTGTCACGCTTGCCCGGTGGCCTGCAAGAAGGAAGTAGAGATCACGGAGGGTCCGCACGCGGGCCTGAAGATGGAGTCGTTCGAATACGAGCCGGCCTGGTCGCTGGGCGCCAACTGCGGTAACGACGACCCGGCCGTGATCGCCAAGGTCATCGACCAGTGCAATGATTACGGCATGGACGCCATCGAGATCGGCAATGTGATCTCAATGTACATGGAAGCGTCGGAGCGCGGCTACGTCGACACGCCGCTTGACTGGGGCGACGGCGCGGGCATGGTCCGGGTCACCGAAGAGATGGCGATGGGCTCATCCTCGATCGGCCAGACGCTGGGTCAAGGCACGGCCAAGGCAGCCGCGGCATGGGGCCACTCAGAGATCTCGATGACAGTCAAGGGCCAGGCAGTGCCGGCCTACGACCCGCGCGGAATCAAGGGGGAGGGTCTCGGCTACGCGACGTCCAACCGGGGCGCTTGCCACCTGCGCGGCTACACGCCGGCCTCCGAGCTGCTCGGTATTCCGGTCAAGACCGACCCGCTGGACTGGGACGGCAAGGGTCCGCTGCTGAAGATCTTCCAGGACCTGCACGCGTTCTCCGACTCGCTCGACCTGTGTAAGTTCTCGGCCTTCGCGGTCGGCGCGCCGGAATACGCGGCGCTCTACGAGAACGTCGTTGGCCTGCCGATGTCCGAGGAGGATGTTATGGTCGCCGGCGAGCGGATCTACAACCTCGAGCGTTACTTCAACAACCTGGCCGGATTCGACGGCAGCGACGACTCGCTGCCCGAGCGCTTCCTTACCGAGCCCGCGACCGGACCGGCCGAAGGCCATATCTGCGAACTCGACCAGATGAAGGAGCAGTACTACGACGCGCGCGGCTGGGACGACGGCGTTGTCGGCGAGGCCAAGCTGCGCGAACTCGAGATCATCTCGTAAGGTCGACCGGTTCGCCGATGATCATCCGCTTCTACGCAACGCTGCGACCGCTGGTTGGCGGTCGCAGCGTTGATCTGTCTGACCCGCCGGACACGGTGAACGGGATTCTCGAACGGCTCGCCTGCGAATACGAGGGCCTGCACGATCAGCTCTTCGACGAGGACGGCACGGTGCGCCGATTCGTCGCGATCATGGTCGACGGACGCGATATCCGCCACATCGACGGCCTGCAAAGCCGAGTCAACCCCGAAAGCGAACTCGACATCTTCCCACCCGTCGCCGGCGGCTGACCCGGGTCTCCTGAGTGTCAGTGGTGGGCACGACACCGTGGTCCATCGGGCCTGCCGTTGCCGACGTACATTGAATCCATGACCCGAATTCTCATCCTCGGAGCCAGCGGCTACGTGGGCGGACACCTCGCCCCGCGCCTAGCCTCGGAGGGGTTTCGAGTTCGCGCCGCCGCACGTCGGATTGAGGCATTGCGAGCTCGCGGATGGGACGATGTCGAGTGTGTCCACGCCGATGCGCTCGATTCCGACTCCCTACGTGCAGCGCTCGAAGGCGTCGACGTGGCCTACTACCTCGTTCACTCGATGGCGTCGGGCAGCAACTTCTCCGACCTGGATCGGCGTGCCGCGGCAAACTTCCGCGATGCGGCCGCGGACGCCGGCCTGAAGCGGATCATCTATCTCGGCGGCATCCAACCTTCGAATGGCGCGTCGCCGCACCTGGCTTCGCGGATGGAGACCGGCGAGGTGTTGCGCTCCGGGGCGGTTCCCATAACCGAGTTGCGTGCCGGGATCGTCGTCGGCCCTGGTTCTGCGGCATTCGAGGTTATCCGCGACCTCGTCTATCACTTGCCGCTGATGCTCGCGCCGCGCTGGGTCAACTCGCGGAGTCAGCCGATTGCACTCGACGATCTGTTGGACTATCTCGTGGGCCTGCTTCGACTCGACGACGACGGCGAACCGCATGTCTACGATGCCGTCGGGCCCGAGACCCTGAGCTACGGCGACCTGCTCCGTCAGTTCGGTCAGGTCGTCGGGCGCACGGTTCGTATCGTCTCCCTTCCGGTCTTGACGCCGAGGTTGTCCTCGTACTGGCTCGACCTGGTCACGGCGGTGCCCGCGAGCATCGCGCGGCCGCTGATCGACGGGCTCAAGCACGACCTGATCTCGGCACGGCCGGACGAGCTCCAGGAGTTGATTCCGATCCGGCAGCGGTCCTATCGCGAGGCGGTCCAGCAGGCCATGGAGCAGGAGCAGGCTGCCGCTCTGACGATCCGTTGGACCGAAGGCGGATTCACGTATCGCCGTCAACGCCACGACGTGTCCTGGTACGACAAATCGGTACGCGTGTCGGTCGACAGCTCGCGCTCCACGGAGGAAGTGTGGCGCGACATCAGCTCGATCGGCGCTGATCGCGGTTGGTATGTCGCAACCTGGATCTGGAAGCTGCGCGGTCTCGTCGATCGCGCCATCGGCGGCGTCGGCATGCGACGCGGACGCCGCCACCCGACCGAGCTGCGGGTCGATGACCCACTCGATTTCTGGCGCGTCGCCGCGGTCGAGCCCGGACGCAGCCTGACCCTGGTCGCCGAAATGAAGCTGCCCGGATCGGCCGTGCTGGAACTCTCGGTTGAGCCCGACGGCGGTGATTCGATCACCTCGCTCCAGGCGCACTTCCATCCTGCCGGAATCTGGGGCCTGTGTTATTGGTTCGGCCTCTGGCCAATTCATATCCTCATGTTCAAACGCCTGGCCGCGGCGCTCGCCGAGGGCCCGAGGAACCGTCCAAGCTAGGGTTGAGTGCATGACGCACGCAGTCCGCGAACTGACCCTACGGGCCGTCCCAATCTGGCTTCTGCGCCAGTACCTCGAGCAACTGGGCGCAACGGAGATCGAACCACCTGCTCCCGGTCCCACCGATCCAGACGGTGTCGTTCGTCCCGACGCGGCCATGTCCGGCGACGGCTGGACCGTGATCTGGCGCACGGAGCAGCGCCAAATGCATCCTCGACTGCCCACCAGGATGGATGAGCACTACTTCGTCTTTACCGCCGACACAGAGGAAGCAGTAGACGAGCTGCTCGACCGCTTCATGATGAAGGCCCAGCGCGGCGGCGGCTGAGCGCCAGACGTATCATGGCGGCTGACGGGAACAGGGGACGGAGGCCGACATGCCAGGACCGCTTGATGGAGTCCGAGTCTTCGACTTGACGCTGTGGATGGTCGGTCCGTGGGCCTCGACGCAGTTGGGTGCGCTCGGCGCTGACGTGGTCCACATCGAGCAGCCGTCGATCGATCCGCGTACCCTCGGCGCCGGTGTGCCTCCGACGATCAATGGCACGTCGATCGGCTACATGACCTGGAACCAGAACAAACGCGGACTGTTTCTCGATCTCAAGTCGCCGGCGGACCGGCAGACCGCCTACGAGCTGCTGCAGACCTGCGACGTGTTCTTGATCAACATGCGTCCCGGCGCGGCCGAACGCATGGGCGTCGGCTACGAACAGGTCAAGGCGGTCAATCCCGACATCATCTACACAGCGATCACCGGCTGGGGCGAGGTCGGGCCGATGCGCGACAAGCCCGGCGCGGACGTCCAGGCCCAGTACTTCACCGGGTTCTGGTCGGTCAGCGGAGCCGAGGGTGGTCAACCCGAGGTGTACCGGCACATGGCCCAGATCGACGCCACGACCGGCAATGTCGCCGCGCAGGCCGTGCTCATGGGACTGCTGGCACGCAAGCGAACCGGCAAGGGTCAGCGCATCCACGTCGGCATGCTGCGTGCCGGTATGGCCCTCCAAAGTGGGCGAATCGCGGAATACCTCAGCTCTGGAGCACTGCATCAGCCGCAGGGTTCGGCTGCGTTCGCGACTGCGCCGGATCAGGCCTTCCAATGTCAATGGGGCGACTGGATCGGCGTTTCCGTCACCAGCGAAGACGAATGGCAGCGCTTCGCCGCATTAATGCGCGAGTCGGAGGCGGAGATCGAAGGGATTGATGATTTGGCGACCGATCCGCGCTGGAACAGCAACCGCGATCGTGTCGCCCGGCGAACTGAACTGGCCGCACTGCTTCAGGCGGGATTCCTGCAACGCCCGAGGCATTACTGGATGCTGCGACTCAGCGCGGCCGGAATCCCCTGCGGCTACCCGATCTCATTCGAGACCCTGCAACACCACGCACAGGCGATCGAGAACCAGTATCTGCGAGAAGTGGAAACCTCGGGCTGGGGCAAGGTCTGGACCGGCGGCGCGCCCTGGGAGTTCTCCGATACACCGGCTCGATGGTTTGGCGCCTGTCTGCCGGGCGAGCACACCGGCGAGATCCTTGATGAACTGGCCGCGCGAACAGCGACGGCCGACGAGCCGGCGCCGGTGATCGGCGACTAGCGTGGCGGGTCCGCTGGAGGGTTACCGGGTCATCGAGATCTCGGAAGGCGTCGCCGGGCCGTACACCGCGATGTCACTGGGCGATGCCGGCGCGGATGTCGTCAAGATCGAGCCGCCACAAGGTGATCGATCACGCGGCTGGGCCCCGTCGCTCGACGGGGACTCGCCGTTGTTCCGCGCCCTCAATCGGAGCAAGCGCGGAATCGTACTCGACTGGTCGTCCGGGCAAGACATCGAGACTGCGCGACGCCTGCTCGCGCAGGCGGATGCCGCCGTCGTCGACAAGTACGGCTTGCCGCCGGAACTGGGCTGGGAACGGCTCGATGCGCCGGGCCTCGTCTACTGCGCAATCTCCGGCTTCGGTCCGCGCGGACCGTGGGCCGACCGGCCCGCCTCGGAGTTAGGCGCCCAGATGGCCAGCGAAGCCACATCGTCGCTCGGCAAACTGGGCGAGCCGCCGGTTCGTCACGGCAGCGACATCGGATCCGTCTTCGCGGCCAACAACGCCATCCAGGCGATCTGCGCCGCGCTCTACGCCCGAGACGATACCGATCCGTCAAATCCCACCGGCGGCCAACGTGTCGAGGTCTCGCTCTTCGGCAGCCTGATCGCGATGCGCTCAACCCTCTGGGTGGCGCTCTCGAATCCCGACGAATGGTGGGGCTTTCATCTCGACAGCTACGTCAAGCCGCCTGATCACGGCTATCAGTGCAGAGACCTGCCGATCTACTTCTCGCTGGCCCGGAGCCGAGGCGAGGCATTCGATTCCTTGATCGACGAACTGGGCATGGACTGGGCCCGCGAGCATCCCGACTACGAGAAACTGCGCACCGACGGCGCCGGCGGAGCCGGCCGCTACTCGGCCGAACTCAAGCCGCTCTGGGAGCGAGGCTTCGCCAACTTCAACGCCGACCGGGTGATGGAAATCGTCGAGCGCCACGGAGGCTGGGCCTTCCCGATGCACGACTACGAGCGCCTCAGCAAGGATCCCCAGGTCGAAACGGTCGGCGCAATCATCAACATGGAACAGGCGGATGGTTCAGTCATGCGCCAGGTCGCGCCGCCCTGGGACTTCGAGGGAACACCGGTCTCGACGCCGACGCGTCCAGCGCCGAGGCTCGGAGAGCATCAGGATGAGGTGCTGGGCGAGCTGGCTGCCCGTTCATAACTACGTACTCGCCGGTCGGAACACCGGCAGTGTGATCTCGTCGTTGACCTTGCGAAAATCGACCTCTACCGCGAGGTCGCAGGTGACGTCGTTGTCCTCGATTCCGACCAAGGTCGAGTACATGTAGGGACCCTCTTCCAGTTTGATCAGCGCAACGGTGTACGGATACTCGTCGGGCGACCAGCCGGGAAAGTACTTCTGCCACATACGGATCCAGGACCAGACGGTGCCGTGGCCGGAGATCGGCCGCCACTCCCAGTCGTCCTGTAGGCAGCGCGGACACGCCTCGGCCGGCGGGAACCAGGGCAGATCGCAGATGTTGCAGAACTGGATCTGCAAGACGCCCTCGCGACAGCCGTCCCAGAACGGCTTGGTCAGCTCAAGCGTCGGCGGCAGCGGCTTTTCGTAACTGAGTTCTGGCGTCAGCGATTCGGTGGTCATCAATTGTCTCGCTTCAGTATGTGTCCGGTCGCCAGGGGAGCGGCGCAGGCGTAGAGGCCGTATTGCGCGTCGTCGACCTGTCGGTCGCCGCACTCCTGCCGCAGTTGTCGCAC
Organism: Dehalococcoidia bacterium; assembly: GCA_965208665.1. Lineage (GTDB taxonomy): Bacteria > Chloroflexota > Dehalococcoidia > Bin125 > Bin125 > Bin125. The sequence continues at coordinate 382,525 of CBDBPH010000001.1, read as the reverse complement.
GGCCTCGACGTGCAGCGCCCAGCCCTGCATGTAGGACTCACTGGTGTGTCCACCGCCAGTGTTGAGCGGCAGCTCGCCATGCAGGCCGATCCGCTTGGGCGTGATCCAGTCGCCGCCCTCACCTGGTTCGCAGAAGCCCATGCCTTCGAGCGTGAACAGCATCGTCGGCGTGAAGTTGTCGTAGAGCTGCGCGAATGCCAGATCTTCACGCTGGGCCTCTGAGATTGCGAAGAGGTCGTCGGCGATCTGAGACATCGGCTCGTGCCAGAAGTCGTCGGCGACGTAGACCGGAGTGATGTCGGACGCCTGAGAGGTCGCGTGAATCAGCACCGGCGTGTGTTTCAGGTCGCGGGCACGTTCGGCTGAAGTGACGATGAAGCAGACGCCGCCGTCATTGATCAGGCAGTAGTCGAACAGACACAGCGGCTCGGCGATGTAGCGGGCCCCCTCGTAGTCGTCCATCGTGATCGGCCGCTGCATCACGGCGTTGGGATTGAGCGCCGCGTTTGCGCGGTTGGAAATGGCGAGATGCCCGAGCGGCTCGGTCGTCGTGCCGTAGCGGTACTGGTGACGGCGGAACATCATCGAGGTCACCGCCCCCGGCGAGGTCATCCCATACGGCGCCTCGAACATCGCCTGCGTCGAGATGCCGCGGCTCTCGCCGCCGTACCTGGCCCCGGCCGAACGTCCGTTGTTGCCGTAGATGCAGGCGACGACATCGGCCATACCGTTGGCGACGGCCAGCGCCGCGTACTGCAAGGCGATCCCGGACTGACGACCCTCTCCCGGCAGCACATTGACGAATCGCGGATGACGCAGACCAATCATCTCGCACATGCGCCCGTAGTGAGGCAGCCGCGAGACGATCACTCCATCGACCTCCGTGCGCTTCAGCCCGGCGTCCTTGAGCGCTTCACGGAATGCGATTAGCCCGAGTTCGTAGGCAGAGCGCTCGGGGTCGAGGTCGCGGTAAATCGCGCCAAACTCGGTTGTGCCGACACCGACGATCGCCGTCTTGTCCTGGAGCTTGCGTAGAGCGCTGCGGTCGGGTTGATCGGTCATGCAGCGAGTCTAGGAGGTCAGTTGAGACCGAGGACCGGTCGCGCGTTTTCGACCAGCACCTGGTCCAGCTCGCTATCGGCCAGGCCACTCCGGAGGAGTTGAAGCACCTGCGGTTGCTGATCGGCGCCGGGCGCGTCCGAGCCGAACAGCACCCGCTCAACCCCCAGCGTCCGAATCAATCGCGCCGCATCCTCGAGCGCGCAAGCGCGACGACCGTCTCGGCAGGTGAAGTGGCCGTCGTCGAAGCCGCCGGCCGTGTCGAAGATCACTTGCGGAAACCGCTTGGCGATCTCGACCCGTTGGTCCCAATACGCGCCGGGCATGTGCGCCATGATGAACTGCAGCCGCGGGAAGCGCTCGAACACGGGGATGAAGTGGTCGGGCATACCGTAGACGTCGTCGCCGGGTCCACCGCGCAACGCGCCGGTGTCGCTGAGAATCGGCAGACCCAGCTCCTCAAGACGCGCGTAGAGCGGCATCATCCGTTCATCCGACGGGAAGTAACGGCCCAGACCGGGGTGCATCTTGACTCCGCGCGCACCCATCGCGACACCGCGCTCGAGCTCTTCCATCAGCAGTTCGGTCTCGACCCAGGTGCCGATGTCGCAGCAGAGGAACGTGCGGATGCGAGGGTCCTCCGCTTGCCGCCCCAGAGTCCATGAGTTGAAGCTGCGTACTCGGTCGTGGAGCATCGCCAGCAGTTCCTCGGCCGTTGCCTCAGGACGGCGCTTCCGTTGCTGCTCGAACATCTCCGGGACAACCATGTAGTTGAGTCCGACGATCGCCTCGACGTCGTTACGGGTCATGTACTCGCCGCATGCGTCGCCGTTGGCCCATCGCCACTCGAGCGGCAGGCCGCGCCGGGGGAAGACGATCGCCTCCTGTGCGGCAGTGCGGCAGAGGTGTACATGGACATCGATCACCGTCGGCATCTGGTTCCCTCACGGATTCTTCGGCAGGCGGGCGGCAAGGAAGTCGGCGTAGTGCAGCGTCTCATGATTGGCTCCACTCGCGTGTGCGCCTGCCCGGAGATGGATGGCGCAGCCCGGGTTGTTGGTGATCAGTGTGTGGCAGCCTGTCTTGGAGATACAGTCGAGCTTGCGTTCGAGGATCCCTGCTCCGACCTCGGGCGCGGCCAGCGAAGTCAGACCGCCGAATCCGCAGCAGACGTCCGGCTCGTCCAGTGGCAGGGCCATCTCACCGGTGAGACGTTCGACGAGTCTGTCGATCCGCCCCCATGCGTCGCCCCGATTTGATGGTTGGCAAAACCGATGAGCGCTCCATGTTGCACCCTCGCTGCTGTTCAGGCAGCCGTCGGGCAGACGCCCCGGCCCCTCGAGCCAGTCAGCGAGGTCGTGAACTCGATCACTGACGGTGGCGGCTCGCGCGAGCCACTCAGCGTCGTCGCGAAACAGGCGCGGCCAGTGATCCTGCATGGAAATGACGCAACTCGGAGCCGGCGTGACGATTTCACGCTCGCTGTCTTCGAGCGCCTCGATCGTGTGCTTCGCCATGCGTCGAGCGGTATCCCAGTCGCCGGCGTCGAAGGCGGGCAGTCCGCAGCAGTGCTGCGAGTGAGGCACGTTGACGGATGATCCGCCGGCCTCGATCAGCCTGGCGGCGGAATCCACGGCTGTCGGCAGCAGCCGGTCGGCAAGACATTGCGCAAACAGGTCGACGGTTCGCCCCGCGGATGGCGTCCTTGATAGCGGCTGCAGCGGAGTACGGCTCTTGACCAGGGTCTGTCCGCTGCGCAGCGGCAAGGCGGGCACCGATCGCCAGCGGAGTCTCTTTGGCACTGGCGCGCGGAGATGATCACCGCGCACGAGACCGATGAGCCTCGCAAGCCCTGATCCGGCGGCAGCGAGGCCCATTAGGTGATGGAAGAGCCTGGGCTTGGACCAGAGCCGCAGCGCCGCTCGCTCCCAGCGCGGCGCATGGCCTGCATGATGAGATTGGCGCCGAATCTCGAGGATCTGCTTGGGCAGGGGTATGTCGACCGGGCACACCGTCTGACAGGCTCCACACGAGACGCAGAGCCCCTGCGGTCCGGCGGCGTCTTCGATTCCATGGTGAAAGGTGGTGTTCACCAGGCCAATCGCACCGGTGTAGATGTGGCCAAACGTATGCCCGCCGACGATCTGGTAGGGCGGGCAGACGTTGGCGCAGGCGCCGCAGCGGATGCAGCGCAGGGCATCTCCGATGACATCGCTGTCGCGCATCGCGCGGCGGCCGTTGTCGAGCAGGACGATGTGCATCTCCTTGCCCGGCTGGGCTCCGGTGATGCAAGTCGTGTAGGTGCTCAGCGTCTGCGCGGTGGCCGAACGAGGCAGGAGTTGGAGCTGACGCTCCGCGTCGGACCACGATGGGATCAGCTTCTCGATTCCGGCGGTGACGAAATGCACGTCGGGCAATGATGTCGCCAGGCGCATGTTGCCCTCGTTGGTCACAACGAGGATGCTGCCCGTCTCGGCGATCAGCGCGTTGGCTCCGGTCAGACCGGCGCCGGCTGAGAGATAGTGTCGACGCAAACCATCGCGCGCGCTGGCGACCATCGCGGGGATGTCGTCGGGGTCGAACTCGCGACCCATTTCCTCGCCCAGGATCTCCGCGACGTACTGGCGCTTCTGATGGATCGCCGGCATGACCAGGTGAGAGGGTCGCTCTTCTGCAAGCTGCAGCAGCCATTCGCCGAGGTCGGTCTCGATCGCCGTAATGCCCCGCTGCTCAAGCTCGTGGTTTAGCTCGATCTCTTCCGACACCATCGACTTGCTCTTGACGACCAGGTCGATGCCGCGCGACTTACAGACGGCGGCGATGTAGTTGACCGCTTGCTCCGCTGTGGACAGCTCAACCACGGTCGCGCCGGCAGCCTCGGCGTTGGCGCGGAACTCCGCAATGTAGTCGTCGATCTGTTGAAGGGTTGAATCTTTGACCGCGCCGAACTCGCCACGCAGTTCGTCGAATGATCGCTCGGTGCGCTGTTCCAGCCGTCGGACTTGGGCGTCACGGCTCTCACGCCAGGATCGCTGGAAGGCGAGTAGTCGCGGCTTGAGATCGGGGTCACCGACCGAACGCCGATAGCGCTCCTTGAACGGCGCGGTCGCGGCACTCATGGGAGCACCGCCACCGTGAGCCGGCTCGGTCCCTGCACGCCAATGGTGAGCGAGCGTTCGATGTCGGCCGTGCGCGACGGGCCGGTGACGAAGGTGGCATAGGCCGCGGCGCGAGGTTGCCGCGCGAGCCAGCGGAATCCGTCCGCCAGTTCGTCGACAATGTCCGCTTCCGCGACAGCGACGATGAGATGCCTGGTCAGCAGCGAGACCGCTCGGTCGATCGGGGCGGGCTCAAGTAGTAGTACTGATCCCGTTTCAGCGACCCCCAGCGTTGCAACAGTGATACCCACTGATCGATCGGCAATCGAACGTAACGGTTCGTCCTCGTCAGGCAGCTCACCTTGATTTAGATGTGCATAGGCGGACGGCGCGACAACGGGTGTCTCGTCGCTGAGCGATACTGCGTATTGCCAAATATCCTCCCACGATCGACAATGCACCAGTTCGCCCTGCGCGGCCTGCAGGCCGTCCGCGAACAGTGCGGCACGATCACTCGTCGTCGTCATGGGCGGAGTCTAGCAGCCGACCGGATACGGGGCTGTATGCTCAGGGCGGACTGACGGTCCGATCGGCGATTGACGGAGGCGCGGCCATGATTGAATTGACGGAGGCACAACAGTTAATTCAACAAACGGTACGCCACTTTGCTCAGGCCGAGATTGATCCGATCGCTGATGATATTGATCGCGAGGACCGCTTCCCCACGCACCTGTGGCCGATGCTGGGCGAACTCGGGCTGCTAGGTGTGACGATTGACGAACAGTACGGTGGATCAAACGCTGGATTGCTGGCGGGCGTCATTGCTACAGAAGAGATCGCCCGGGCGAGCGCATCAATAGCATTGTCATATGGGGCGCACGCCAACCTGTGTGCGAACAATATTGCGACGAACGGCAATGAAGCACAGAAAGAACGGTATCTTCCGGGACTTTGCAACGGCACCCAGATCGGCGCGCTGGCGCTGACCGAGCCTGAGGCCGGATCCGATGCGATGGGAATACGCACGACCGCCGTACGCGATGGCGACGTGTATCGACTCAACGGTTCGAAGATGTTCATCACCAACGGATCAGTCGCCGACACGCTGGTGCTGTACGCCAAGACTGATCCGGAGGCCGGCTCGGCCGGCGTAACGGCCTTCATCGTTGAGTCTACATTTGAAGGGTTCAGCGTCGGTCAGGTACTCGATAAGGTCGGACATCGAGGTTCACCGACAGCTGAGTTGATTCTTGAAGACTGCATCGTCCCAGCTTCGAATGTGTTGCGTGGAGAGGGGTCGGGCGCGGGGGTGATGATGCAGGGTCTGGCGGTCGAGCGGTCGTTTCTGGCCGGGGAGCCACTGGGCATCGCTCAAGCGGCGCTGGACGAGGCGGTTGCACACGCTCGTAATCGCAAGCAGTTTGGACAGCGGATCGGCGACTTCCAGTTGATCCAGGCGATGCTCGCCGACATGTACACGGAACTGGAAGCCGCTCGTTGGCTGGTCTATCGGACGGCTCACGTGGTCGAAGAGGCGGCGTCAAGAGGCGTCCGCAGCAACAAGGAGGCAGCGGCCGCCATCCTCTACTCGGCCGAGATGTCCAGCCGGGTCGCGGACAAGGCGGTCCAGATCCACGGCGGCTACGGCTACATGAGCGAAAGCCGTGTGGCCCGCTACGTTCGGGACGCCAAGTTGCTGGAGATCGGCGCGGGAACATCTGAGATCAGACGGGTGCTGATCGGTCGGGAGTTGGTCGGCCCGGAGTGAACCGCAACTCCTCCGATCGGCCGGTTCCGCTCCCCTCTCTCCGAACGAGGGGGAGTAAGGCAGGAGATGGCGTTGTTGAGGTCAGGCGCCCAGCAGGATCGATCGACCCTGCTCGTACGCATCCAGTGCCCGTGTCTGGAGACCTTCGATCCCCGCGCTTCCGATTGGGTGATCGACGAGGGCATAGCGGAAGTCGGGCATGCCGAGCGTCTTGGCGATCATTCGACCGGTTGGGTCGAAGGGATGAGTGCAGAGCACCAGCCCGGGCTTGCCGGTCTGCTCGAAGGTGATCCCGTCGTGCACACTGCACGTTGAGCAGGAGCCTCAATCACCGACTGCCGTGATCAGGAAGTCGACGTCGTTGGCGATCCGCTCCAGGACCTGCGGGTCGGCGATCCGACTGGCGTTGCGCTTACCTGAGTCGATCACGATCTCGCAGCCCGCCTCGCGCTCAAAGACCTCGGCCGTGTAGCGGAGCAATCTGTCGGCGTTGACCTTGCCGTTGGAGAACAGGCCGACCTTGAGGCCGTCCAGCCTGGTCAGGCGCGGCGCGGCCGTGTATCCCGTCGGCGAGGGTTCGCCGGTCGGGTCGAACAGTTCGAGTGCCATGATCGTCTCCGATGTCAGGCTCAGCAGTCGAGGCAGACGCCGATCGCCTTGGTCTGGTGGATCGAATTGCGGCCGCGGCTCCAGGAAGGCAGGAAGGCGGAGTGTCCGCCGGCCTCACCGCCGGCGACGACGAGCAGAATGTCGTCCGGACTGCGACCACGATGGAAGCGACCCAACGTGCGATCGTGTGCGCGCTCGCCTTCCGAGAGACCGTCTCGGCCCAGTCCGGCCGGCCACTTGCCCTTGCTCAACATCTCGTCGGGCTCGCGGCTGGCGTGCTCGAAGAGGTACGCCTGCACATCCTGCTTGGACATCCCGCCCGAGGCAGCGATCTGCGCGTGCTCTGGCGACATCACCACCAGAGACTGGCCGTCGGTCAGCGCCCCCAATGAACCCATCGCATCGGCGAAGGTGTCGAGGAGGCGCTCGGGATCGCTGGTGTAGTGATTCTCGACGTTGTAGAAGCCGGAAGCGGCGAAGACGGTTGCCGTCGAGACTTCCGGAGGAAATCCCAACGACTCATGCAGCGGCTCCCAAGGGCTGTTGAGGACGTTCTCAGCAATGCAGCAGGAGTACTTGCCCGGCCAGCCGGTCGTGGAGCGGTCGGAGATCCCGGGAATCATCTGGAAGATGTTCATGATCACGAGCCGGATCGCCCGTCCGATCGTCGCATTGGCGCGGTAGCCGGGACCGAAGACGTTCACACTGGCGTTCATCCCGATCTCGTCGCGAATGTCGCCCGAGACGATCACCACGGGCGCCGAACCGCCGGTGCTGGCCGTGGATCCATGGAAGTTGTACGCGTCCTCGTTGAGCGCCTCGAGCGCCGCGAGCACGGTGGGAAAGTACTGTGGCAGACAACCGGCCATGACCGCATTGACGGCGGCCGACTGCACGCTGCATTCGCGTCCGGTCGCAGGGTGTCGGGCGACAATCTCCTCGGGCGGCCGTCCGGCAGCCATGAGGAAACGCTCGACCCGCTCGCGCGCCGGCGGCACGACCGGCAGCCCGTCGGTCCAACCCTGTTCATAGCAATAGTCAATGGCGGAGAGTTCGTCGCTGAGAGTGTGGGTCTCGGAGGTCATGGCATGAGTGTAGGCCGTTGGCCCGATGGGCCTGCACATCGATCGAGTTAGTTCGTCCGTACGAAGTGAGCATCTAAACTGGCCTAGCGGCGCGTCCGGAACGGCTCCTGACGGGTCTGTGAAGAGGCGGCGATGGCGGAGCGACACGGCTCGGGCGCTCGTGGCGCCGACGGCCGAGGGCCGAGCGAAGACCGACCCCTGGTCACCGGCCCGTCCCTAGGTCCGATTCCCTATCACTGGGTCGCGGCGATCGTGGTCTGCGTGGGCACCTTCCTCGGTGTCATGGACAACACGATCACCAACATCGCCCTGCCGACCCTAAAGGACGAGTTCGACCGGCCCCTGGACGATGTCATCTGGGTCGCGCTTTCATTCATCGTGGTCAGCACCGGGCTCTCACTGACCATGGGACGCCTGGGCGACCTCTACGGCCGGAAGAAGCTCTACGCGTGGGGATTCCTGGTCTTCACGATCGCCACGTTCCTCTCGTCAATCTCCGGCTCTCTGGAAGAGCTGGTCGGCACGCGCATCCTGCAGGCGATCGGTTCCTCCATGACTATCGCCAACGGTGCGGCAATCATCACCGCGTCCTTTCCTCCCTCGAAACGCGGGACCGGGTTGGGCCTGATCGTCTCCACCGTCGGGGCCGGCGCCGCGGCCGGACCGATCCTCGGCGGTCTGCTGATCGACCTACTGGACTGGCGCGCGATCTTCTGGACACGCGTGCCCTTCGGTCTGATCGCCGCTGTGCTCGCCTGGCGTCTGCTGAAAGACGCGCCGAGCGAACAGCGTCCCAAGGGGCTCGATATCCCCGGCGCGATTCTGCTCTTTGGCATGCTGGCCTGTTTGACGTTTGGCATCAATCGCGCGCGCGATCTCGGCTTCAGCTCAACGCTCGTCACGGCTGTGATTGTCGCGGGGCTGGTGTTCACGGTCTGGTTCATCATCGTCGAGCGCCGCTCCCCGTCGCCGGTCGTTGACCTCGGACTGTTCAAGGGACGCGGATTCTCGTTCGGCATCCTGGCGGCGATCCTGCAGTTCTTTGGGTTGAGTTTTACGTTCTATCTCGTACCCACGCTGCTCCAGGACGGGCGAGGTTTCACTGCCACCGAGACCGCGCTGATGATGATGCCGCTCTCGTTGATGATGCTGATCTGGTCGCCGATCTCCGGGCGCTTATCCGACCGCTTCGGGTCGCGGCCCTTGACTACGGCGGGGATGATTATCGTCTGCGGGTCGCTGTTCCTGCTCTCGCGCACAACGGCCGACACCTCGCCGGTCGATTTCGCGATGCGGATGCTGCTGTTGGGCATCGGCACATCCACGTTTAGCTCACCCAACACTTCAGTGATCATGTCGGCCGTGCCTCCGGAACGATTGGGGACTGCGTCTGCATCCCAGACGACCGCGCGGACGTTTGGCAACGCCTTCGGCACTTCGGTCGGCGTCGCAATCATGACATCGATTGCCGCCAGCTTTGCGCTCAACCAGGGCGTCGCCGCCGAAAGCGGCGAGGCAATCATGCAGGGTTTCCGTACGGCGTTGATCGTTGCGAGCGCGGTCGCCGCGCCGGCGATCCTGCTATCACTTCTCGGTGGACAGCGCGGCGTCCGCGTTGTGGCCGAGAAGGCTGCGGTACGTGTGCAGGTCGTCCGCGAAGCGATCGAGGTCGAGATAACAGCGATGGTGCCGCTCTTCCGAGGCCAGAAATCGACCCTTGACGGCGGAAACGGACGAAACGGTGTAGAAGTGTCGCAGTCGGTCGCGCCTGCTGAGACGAGGAAGGAAGTGTCATGACGCACGTGATTGTTGTGGGTGCGGGAAATGCGGCGCTCTGTGCGGCGCTGTCCGCACGAGAGCGGGGAGCCGAGGTGACGGTCCTGGAGAAAGCTCCCGAGGGCGAACGCGGCGGCAACACCTACTTCACCGGCGGCGGTTTCCGCTTTCCCTACGACGGCATGGACGACATCCTACGCATCATTCCCGACCTGAGCGACGCCGAGGTCGAACGAGTCGACGTCGGGTCCTACCCGAGCGCGCAGTTCCGCGACGATCTGGCGCGAGTGACCGATGGCCTGATTGACGATGGCATGGCCTCGGCTCTTGTGCGTGAGGCCGCGCCGACGATCGAATGGCTACACGATCAAGGCGTCAGGTTCACGCTGATGACGGGTCGGCAGGCAAACGAGGTCGACGGCAAGCTGGTCTTCTACGGCGGCCTGACCGTCGAGGCCGTGGGTGCGGGTAAGGGACTCTCGGACCAGGAGTTTGATGCGGCCGAGCGGGTCGGAATCGACATCCGATACGGGGCCAAGGTCGTGAATCTGCTTCGCGATGGGCGCCGAATTCGCGGCGTCGAGCTGTGGACCGAGGACGCAGTTGAAGAGGTTGAGGCGGACGCGGTGGTTCTGGCCGCGGGCGGATTTGAAGCGAACATAGAGATGCGGACCCGTTACCTCGGTCCAGGCTGGGACATGGCCAAGGTTCGCGGCTCGCGGTTCAACACGGGCGACGCCATCCAGGCAGCGATCGACGCCGGGGCGCAACCGTTCGGCAACTGGTCGGGCGCGCACGCGGTCGCCTGGGATCTGAACGCACCACCCACCGGCAACCGAATCGTGGCTGATCTCTACCAGAAGCACTCATACCCGTATGGGCTGATCGTCAACCTCGACGGCGAGCGCTTCGTCGACGAAGGCGCCGACATCCGCAACTACACCTATGCCAAGTACGGTCGAGCCATCCTGGCCCAGCCCGAGCGAGCGGCGTTTCAACTCTTCGACCAGCGCACCGCGCATCTGCTGCGCGACGAGTATCACGTCCGGCAGGTGACCATGGCGCAGGCCGACGCCATCGATGATCTGGCGGACGCGCTCGGCGTCGACTCGGACGGCCTGCAGCGCACAATCGACGATTACAACAGGTCGTGTCCCGAGCACGGAGTCGATCACTTCAATCCGTCAACCCTGGATGGTGTCGGAACACGAGGAGTCAGTCCACCGAAATCGAACTGGGCATTGCCGTTCGACTCGCCGCCGTACCTTGGTTACGCGGTGACCTGCGGGATCACCTTCACCTTTGGCGGCTTGAAGATCGATCCTCGCACCGCACAGGTCGTGGACACGGAGGATCGCCCGATGGCCGGTCTGTATGCCGCCGGAGAGCTGGTCGGCGGGTTGTTCTACAACAACTACGCCGGCGGCTCGGGTCTGATGGCCGGTAGCGTCTTCGGCCGCATCGCCGGGAGGAGCGCCGCCCTTGAACGTGGCTGAACGAGGCGCATCGCTGCTCCACGAGATCGTTGACTCTCCGGAAGTGCTGATGACGCCGCAACTGCGGAAGATTGCTCGGCGAGAGGCCAAGGAGCTGAAGTCTGCCTCCGGCGAAGAGGTGCTCGAGCTCTGCAATCTGCTGATCGAACATGGCGGCAGCGGCCGAGTGCGACGCCAGGAACACGGCCCTGCATATGAATCACGCATGGTCGCGTTCGATCTGGCCTGGATGCACCGAGGCGCATTCGCTTTGTTGCGCTGGCAAGAACTGGAGCGGCTGGGGCGCACCCTGGACGGCTGGGCATCAGTCGATCACTTTGCGCGCCGACTGAGCGGTCCGTCCTGGCAGCGAGGACAGATCTCCGATGCGAGAGTCCGTCGATGGGCGACCTCATCGGACTTCTGGTGGCGACGCGCCGGCCTCGTCTCGACGATCGCGCTGAACGAGCGTCATCTGGGCAAGGGCGACGCCGCGAGGACGCTGGCCATCTGCGAGTTCTTCGTCGACGATCGCGCGGACCTGCACGTCAAGGCGCTGAGCTGGGCCCTGCGCGAGTTGGCAATTCGGGACCCGGATGCCGCGATCGAGTACATCATCGATCGCGAAGAGCGACTCGCGCCCAGGGTGCTCCGCGAGGTGCGGAACAAGATCGAGACCGGTCACAAGATGGCGAAGCCCTCAGAGGCGATGCAGCGTCGGATGCGGGAGCGTCGTGCAGATTGAGCATTCCACCCAGACGTGATTAGACGCAGGTCGGCCAGCTGGCCAGCTCCCTCGTCTCGCCTCTCCTCGGCGGAGTCACCGGGAAGCGTTGGAGGCTTTCCAGCAGCCAGCGGCGCGTGTCCGCGGGGTCGATGATCTCGTCCAGATTCATGATCCCGGCCGCGCCCCACGGCTCGTGGCCAAGGGTCCACTCATCGATCAGCCGCTGACGCTCGGCGTCGGGATTGGCGGCATCGGCGATGTCGCGTGCATGGACAACGTTCACCCCGACCCCCGGGTCCATGAAGGAGATTTCCGCGCCAGGCCATGCCGTGATCAGGGAGTTGTCCATGCTGTTTCCGGACAGGGAGAAGTAGGCCAAGCCAAACGCCTTGCGCAGCACGACCGTCATCCGCGGGACGGTCATCTGTCCCAGCGCTTCCATGAACATGATCGCCTTGTTGAGCAGACGAGCATGCTCGGGCTGCGAGCCCACGATGAAGCCCGGCACATCCTGCAACCAGACCGTGGGGATGTTGAAGGACTCGCACATGCACACGAACTGCGTGCCCTTGTCGCAGGTGTTGGGATCGAGCGCGCCCGCGTTGAACATTGGGTTGCTGGCCATGATCCCGACGGTGTGACCGCCGATCCGTGCCAACGCGGTGATCAACGAACGACCGAAGCGCGGCTTGAACTCAAGCATTTCGCCGTCGTCCACGATCCGCTGGATCACGCGGTGCATGTCGTACGCGCGCTGGCGACGTGTCGGTACCAGGTCGGCGATCTGCGAGTCGGGTTCGGCGTGGTCGTACCCGGCTCGAACCGGAGGCAGTTCCCAACAGTTAGAGGGCAGGTACGAGAGAAACTGCTTGATCTGCTCGATCGCCTCCTCCTCGGTCTCGGCCGACTGGTCGATCTGGCCGGTCAGGTCGAGGTGGACGTCGACGCCACCCAGGTCCTGGAGCGTGATCAGCTCGCCCGTGGCGATCTCAATCACCCGCGGCGATGAAACGTTGAGCGCCGAACCACGAACCTGGACGGTGAAGTCGGAGTAGGCGCTGTGGAAACTGGAACCGCCGAACGACTCGCCGACAATCGCCGTCGCCATCGGTATGCGTCTGCGCCGTCGGGCGGACTCGATGCCCGGCGGGATCTTGCTGAAACCCTCCGAGCCGAGCGCGTCGGGTAGTCGGGCGCCGCCGGTCTCGCCGAAGTAGACGTACGGCACTCCCTGCTCGAGCGCCTGCTCGTAGATCCGCTTCATGCGCTTGCCGCCCACGACCGAGGAGGAGCCGTGCAGCACGGTGACGTCATCGCCGCAACCGGTCGCGGGGCGGCCGTCGATCGTGCCCCAGCCGCCGATCTTGCCGTCGCCCGGCGTTCGGTCTCGGACGCTCGGGATCTCGGAAACGGCGAAGGTGCCAATCTCGCGAAAGCTGTTCGGGTCGAAGAGCCTGTCCAGACGCTCACGAATCGTCAGCCGACCCTTGGCGTGCTGACGGGCGATGCGCTCGGTCGAGCCCATCTCCGAAACGATCTTCTGCCGCCGCATCAGGAGGTCTTCACGGATCTGCTGGGGCGTGAGCGGGTTGACGGCCATGCGGTTCTCCTGTTGGGACAGACGGTTGGACCGGGGGCGGGTGGCGTTCGCTGTGACGATATCGGCTGATCGGGGTAGGTTCATTCGGCCGCCTGCGGCGATGCCGGCAACGGAACAGATTCGGGGTCGCCGCTCACGGTTCGCAGAATGTATGCCTCCGCCACTTCGATTCCCGATGCGCCGAGCATCGCGGCATATTGCCGAACCTGGCGCTCGTACGCCTCGCGTCGATCGGGCGGAATGTGGGTGTCGGACTTGTAGTCGACGAGAATCCAACCGACCTGGTTGCGGAACACCAGATCGGCAACCCCTTCGGTGATCATCGTCTCAGACTCGTCGGACTCGATCATGGCCAGGGGAAGCTCACGATGGACCGTCTCGGATCGCGCCGCCCGCCGCAGCAGGCGCGAGGCAAGGCATCGCTCGACATGTTCGAGAACTGGTTCAGCCGGGATGCCGTGTTTGCGGCAGATGCGCCGCGTTCGCTGCCGACTGACCTCGAGATCACCAAAGTCGGCAGCTTCCAGTGATTCGTGTACCGCGCGGCCGAAATCGAGCGGGTCGATAGACGAACCTCCTGCGCCGACGCCGTCCGCGTCACCTTCCGACTCCTCCGACCAGTCGACTTGATGCGTTTGTGAGGGCGTCAGCGTTCGGATGGTCCGACCGCCTCCCGACACGCCTTCGTTGTGGCGCTCTCGCCATTGCTCTCGAAGCGCTTCATGGGGCGGGACGTGCAGTTCGGTTGCCGGGGCTGGAACGGCGTCGAACGCTCTCGGTGAGAGAACCAGGACGTTCGAATCAGATTTGCGCGCGAGCCAGTCCGGCGCGGCGTCGTCGATGAACGTGTGGAATGATTCTCGTCGCGAAATGCTGTCCGCCGGGAAGGAAGGGAGGATCAGCCAGTCGCGAGCCCGCGTCGCCGCGACGTAGAGCATGCGCCGCGCCTCCGCGTCGGAGTAGGCGCGGTCGCGGAGTTGCGCGGCGGCGTAGCCCGGCGTATGGAACGGCGTACGGTCCTCGCCAAGCTTGAACTCCAACCGCTCGTTGACTCGGTCAACGATGAAGTCACGACCGAAGGCCGGCTGGTCTTGCAGCTTGGGCACAATCACGATTGGGAACTCGAGCCCCTTCGCCTGATGGATCGTGAGGATGCGAACGGCATCATCGTCGGCTTCAGTGGTCGGTGACTCGGACTCGGGCAGGTGGCGCACGCCGCGCTGCGAGAGCCAGCGGACAAACGGGCGCAGGCTGTCGTCGTTGCTGTCAGAGAAGTGAGCCGCACGTTGGACGAGCATGCACAGATTGGCCTGACGCTGACGCATCTGCGCCGAACGACCGCCAACCGCCTGGGCCAAGAGCAGCCCAGAGGCTCGGATGACATGGTCGATCAGCTCCGGCAGGCTCAGACTACGCAGATGCCGGCGCAAGCTTGCGAGGTCGGCGATCGGCTCGCGCAGTCGTCCTGCGTAGTCATCTGGAAGAAGCTCGTCGTCAAGCAGCATCGGGCGGTCACCGACTGCATCGCGTAGTTGGAGCAATTCGTCGTCCGACGCGGCGACGAGTGGCGACTTGAGCACGGCGACGGCAGCGGCCTGGTCGGTCGGATCGTCAAGCGCTTGCAGCAGATGGGCGACGGCGCGAATCTCCGGTTGCTGGTAGAAACCCTGACCGCTGTCGAAGTGATACGGGATGCCGGCCTGGTCGAGGGCGGCGGTGTAGAGATCGGCTCCGGTGCGGGTGCGCACGAGGATCGCGATGTCGCGGTATTGGGGAGCTCGCTGCCCTTCGCCGTCTGAAAGCTGACCGAGCACTGACGCAGCCTCGTGGATGTGGCTGATCAGGTTCGCGAGCAGCCGGGCCTCTGCCGTTCTGGCCTCAGGAGCGCGGTCGAATATGCGATTGCTGGGAACCACGGCGACTGCGGGGCCTCGTTCCTGCCGATCCGGCACTGTCGGCTCCCATCGAGCCTGCGCTCGGGGATAGTCCTTGTTCGGCTTGAGTACGCCGGCGAGCACGCGGTTTTGCCACTCGATGAGCTGCGGCCGCGCGCGGAAGTTCACGGTCAGGCTCGCGGTCGCGCAGGTCTCGGGAGCCGCGCGGAAGATGTCGCGGACCTGCTCGTAGATGTCGATGTCGGCGCGCCGGAAGCGGTAGATCGACTGCTTGGGATCACCCGCCAGCACCAGACGGCCCGGTCCCGGTCGGGCCTGGGTCCAGTCGTCGGTGTCCGGCTCCGATGCCAGCAGCAGCGCGATCTGCGCTTGCAATGGGTCCGTGTCCTGGAATTCATCGATCAGGATGGCGCGGAATCGGTTGCGCAGATCGTGCCGAGCCTCGGGCGA
The DNA here is from genome assembly GCA_965208665.1 of Dehalococcoidia bacterium. Lineage (GTDB taxonomy): Bacteria > Chloroflexota > Dehalococcoidia > Bin125 > Bin125 > Bin125. The sequence continues at coordinate 366,983 of CBDBPH010000001.1, read as the reverse complement.
GCGCACGAGCAGATTCCGGGCTTCCAGCAGGAGGTCGTCATAGGTCAGGACCCCCTCCGCCCGTCGCTGGGCCGCATCCTGTTCGATGAAGTCTCGCAAGGCATTGCCGAGATCTCCCAGCGCCGCATCGCGCTCTCGTTGATCCAGGGCGAGGTCGTCTTCCGACTCCCCGATCGGTCCCGGCCCGTGCAGATCGCGATGGCGCGAGAGCTGCTCGGCGGCGAACTGGAGGTCCCGTAGCTCGAGACCGAGATCGAGGATGCGCTGCAGCGGCTGCTGAGGCGCCGAACCGCTCCACAGCCAGGTACGCCACGCCTGTGCAAAGCGGAGGTCGGCCTGGAGCTGGTCCAGGACGCGGAAGTCGGGATCGAGCCCGGCATCGAGCGCCCGGGTTCGCAGGATGTCCGAGGCGAAGGCGTGGATCGTCTGGATGTGGGCCGCGTCGACATCGCGCAGCGCATCGTGCAGGCCCGCAAGCGCAAGTTCGGATCGTATCCGTTCTCGCAGTTCGCCAGCGGCTTTCTCGGTGAACGTAATCGCGACGATCTCGGACAACGGCCGCCCATTGCGCACGAGATTGACGACACGCGCGACGATCACCGAGGTTTTGCCCGAGCCTGCTCCGGCCTCGAGGAAGAACGACGTCGACAGCTCGTTGACGAATCGCTCGCGCACGTCCTGATCGGCAGGAGGACCAGCAGATTGACTCATACGCGTTGCCGTCTCAGTGTCTCGAGCGGCCGCACGACGTCGGCATTCTGACGCGACTTGTGCTGATAGCGGAGACCAATGTCGGCCGTGCAGGACGACTCGACTGCACACTGCCTGCAGTTCGGCCGGTCGCGCGCTGGGTGGCCCGGGTAAGCGATGAAGCGACCGGCCTCCAGTTGATCGGCGATCGTTCCCAGAACGTCGCGCAGACGCTCGCCGTCGCTGGGCGCGCCACGAGCCCCTGTGACGGTCAAGGATTCCCCGCGCAACGTTTGCGACTCGAAGTTGCCCCGATGCGTCACCGAGCGATGTTCGACCTCGGCTTGCGCGATTGGCACGCCTCTCTGCGTCAGAGCGCTCAGCGCCGCTACCGACTGGAACGATGAACCGTTGACGAATCCGCGTACATCTGGGAGCGAGCGACCGGTGAAGAAGGACAGCGCTCGACGACGGCCGCCGGCGTGCTCGTCGATGCGGTGAATCAAGCCGCGCAATCGAATGTTGCGGCCCCCGACGACCCGAATCGGCGCATCGTCAAATCTGGTGTTGACCTCAAGCGGTCGCCATCCGTCGCGGGCGTCGGATACCTCGCGCCTTCGAGTGCGATCGAGATCGCGCAGCGTTTCGTTGCGGATCGCCGAGATGACCGCAGCCGGTCCCAGCAGTCCGGCTTCCGCTGCATGGTCGAGGATGCGCCGCGCGATCGTGTTCATCAACTGTGGTGTGTCGGCGTACTCGTACCAGGTGTGATCGGACTTGTAGTGCTCGTACTCGCGAACCCAGCTCGAAAGGATCTGCCGGACGACGCGTCCGTGCGCGTCGCGTCGAGGCCGATCCGGCCGTCCGCCCTCGACACTTCCGCCGACTCGAACGATCTGCGTCAGGAAGAAGCGGTATGGACAGACGACGAATGTCTCCAGATCGGCCGCGCTCCAAGACCGATCGAGCGGGCTCCAGTCCTCCGGCAGCGCCGACTCGCGCAGCAGGCCGTCGAACTCTGTGAAGCGAGACGCGTTGCGTCTGAGGCGGGCGTGTTCGGCCGACTCGGCTCCGGGCCAGATCTCCTCCAACACCGCGCGGACGTCGACAGCTGGTTCCGACAACAGCTTGAGGCCGAAACTGCGCTCATCGGGAACGTCGAGGACCCTGGCCCACTCCCGAGCCTGGCCGTCGACCGACGCGGCTGCGGCGAAGGTCGCAGCATTCGAGATGCGCTCGATCCGGCCCCGGTCGGTGAGCGCGGCTTCGCTCTCCATCACGCCCGAAACACCCTCGCCGCTGCCGGCTGCTTCGAGGATCAGCGACGAGGCTCGCGCGGGACCGCCGGTCGCGCTGCTGCGCCGACTCCACGAGGCCGTGAACCGGTCCGTCGCTGCACCACGCATGAGGGCCCAGGCGTGCCGATCACTGTCGGCGCGATCGCGCTGGAGCGCGAGTGCATCGGGAATCCTGGCGTTGATTGCGGCTCGTTCGTCATCCGTGAGCAGTGGATCCTCGCGTCCGACGGCGGGGAAGACCCGTTCCGACACGCCAGCGGCGAAGATGGCCCGGTAGCGGATGCCGCGCGCCGGTCCGGTCGCGGCGCCGACGTTGACTCCGCCGATCAGCCGGCTCGGATCGCGCACGACCCGAGCACTGAGCGCCCGTTCGATTACGTCCAACCCGCCGCGCGGTGACCATGGTGAGTGGAGAGCGTCATGCGCCGCCAACTGGTCCAGAATCTCGCGCGCCGCAAGCAGCAGGGCATACTGCTCCGACTTGTCGTCGGGTTCCTGCTCGACATAGTCGTCGAAGGCATCGAGCAGCGTGTCTCTGGCTTCGCTCCACGAGCTTGCCGCTACCAGCTCGCGGCTGCGCTCGCTCAGGTCTTCGAGCACGTGCGCGAGGTCGGCCGCGTCGTCCGACGGGCTGGAATCCTGCCAACGATCCAGTCGGTCGCACATCTCGTAGAGCCCACGCCCGAGCCCGACATCCAACGCGACCCGCTCCCAGTTGCCCACCCGCCGATCGACGCCGACCAGACCATCGCGCAGTGCCCGATGCGAGAGCCAGTCCAGCAGCGCCCCCCGTTCGACCGACTCGGGATCGAGCAGCACCTGCGTCAGCGATCTCGTCGCGTGACCGACCGGCGTCCGTAGGAGCTGCCGCCCGCCAATCCTCCAGCTCGGGATGTCGGCACGGTCCAACGCGGCGCAGATTCGATCATCAGTCGATGCGCCTTGCTGATGGAGGATGGCGACCTTGTGGAACGGCACATGCTCGCGTCCGAGCTGGAGGACTCTCGTGGCGATTTCGTTGGCCTCGTCGGTCGGATCGCCGACGCTGAAGTAGTGGTCGGGCGCGAGCGGTTGAGGCGGGATGGTTGAGCGAATGACGCTCGGGTTGAGTTCGCGTTGGAGCGCGGCCAGCGTCTTCACGGCTGGCGATGCGGGATCGTCCAATGGCAGGACGAGCAGCATGCGGATGCTCGTCGCGTCCGCGAGGCGGGCCAGCAGGAGACGCTGGATTCGGGTCAGGTCGTAGATACCGGAGACGACTAGCGGCGCTCCGCCCAGGGCTTCGCGGAATGCATCGGCGGGTGTCGATGCGCTTACCGCGTCCTCGTAGCGGGATGTGCGGTCGGCGCATTCGCGGACGAGGTCGCGCCAGGCGGTGAAGATGCGCTTCAGGTCTCCATCGGGAAGGTGGTTGGGTGAGAGCGCGGCCTCGCGCAGGTCGGTGAGTGTGCGCAACAGGGCGGAGGGTACTCCGGGCGCGTCGGGATCGAGTCGAGTGAGCGGGAGCGTTTGCAGCATGCTCCGCAGCGCGGCGAGGTCCGCCCCGGGGGGCCACGGCCGGCGGTGGGGTGGGTCGCCGAGTGCCGCCGCGGCTTGGGCGAGGTCGACGGGAGTGAACCCGTACAGGGCGGCGAGCGCACCTCCGTTCGCCTCGGTGAGCATGCGCTGGGTCGAGAGGCGCTGCAGGGCGGAACCGTGCAGGACGTTGAGGCGTTCCAGCGGCCCGGAGCGCTGCGAGACGAGTTGGCGCAGGCGAAGATCGTTGGCGGCAGGATCGGGCAGAATCTCAATCGTCAGCGCCATCAGACGCTCAGAGTAACCCTCGTTCAATCGACCCAACCTTGTAGGGGCGACCCTTGTGGTCGCCCGTCGAAGCAGGGTTGCGGTCGGGGACGAGTCGGGCAGGCACAAGGCCTGCCCCTACAACGATGAAGTGTGAAGCGTGAAGCGGGGGCGGCTCTTGCGAGCTGCCCCCGCCCCAACCGGTCCCCGCGGAGGGGGATGGGCCGTCGGTCTTTAGACGGCGGCCGGTCCCCGTTCACGGGTGCGCACGCGGACGGCGTCCTGGACGTCGAGCACGAAGATCTTGCCGTCGCCGATCTGTCCGCTGGCCGCGTTTTCGACAATCGCGTCAATCACGTCGTCCAGCGGGGTCGTGTTGATCACGATTTCGATCTTGATTTTGGGCAGGTAGTCGACCTGCACCTGCTGGCCGCGGAACTCCTGGACGACGCCCTTCTGAGCGCCGCGTCCGCGGACTTCGGAGATGGTCATCGAGACGATGCCGATGGCCTCGAGCGCCGTGCGAACGACGGAGAGTCGTTCGGGGCGGATGATGGCGATCACCATTTTCATGATCGTGTTCCTTTTCTGTGTTCCGTTCCCTCGCGGGAACGGAGTAGAGCCTTCCGTTGGCCGGGGCCCTCACCCCAGCCCTCTCCCAGAGGGAGAGGGGTGAGAGGGGATGAGAGTCTCTTCATTGTGCCAACTCAGTCGCCTCCGCCTGCAGCTCCGCCGCCGCCAGCGGCTGAGCCTGCTGCGGGGAGTTCTTCGCCGGCCGAGACCTCCACGGCCACGCCGGGGGCGACCGTCGGGAACTCGGGGTAGGCGCCGATGCCGTGCTCCTGCACGTCGAGTCCGGCGAGTTCCTCGTTCTCCGGGACGCGGAGTCCGATGGTGTGCTTGATGACGAAGAAGAGGATGCCTGCGGTCACGGTGACCCAGCCCAAGATGGCGAGGACGCCGATCAGCTGCTCGAGCAGGGCGCGGAAGCCGCCGCCCATGAACAGGCCGTGGCCGGGAGCGCCCCATGCCTCGGCTGCGCCAGCAGTCGCGAACAGGCCGACGGCCATCGTGCCCCAGATGCCGCAGGTGCCGTGCACGGAGATCGCGCCTACGGGGTCGTCGACCCTGACCTTGTCGAAGAACTCGACCGAGAAGACGACGAGCGCGCCACCGATGGCGCCGATGATCAGCGCGGCCCAGGGCTCGACGAAGCCGCAACCTGCGGTGATCGAGACGAGACCGGCGAGCGCGCCGTTGAGCGTCAGACCGAGGTCGGCCTTGCCGTAGCGGAACTTCGCGACGGTCACGGCGACGATGGCGCCGGCGCCAGCGGAAAGCGTGGTGTTGATGGCGATCCAGGCGGCCTCGGTCGCGAGTCCGCCGGAGAGTCCGAGGGTCGAGCCGGGGTTGAAGCCGTACCAGCCGAACCAGAGGATGAACATGCCCAGCGTGGCGAGGGTCATGTTGTGGCCGGGGATAGCGCGGATCTCGGAGCCGACGTACTTGCCGATTCTCGGACCGACGAGGATCGCGCCCATGAGTCCGGCCCATGCGCCGACGGAATGGACCAGCGTCGAGCCGGCGTAGTCCATGAAGCCGCGGTCGCCGAGCCAGCCGCCGCCCCAGCCCCAGTGAATCACGATCGGGTAGATGATCCCGGTTACGAACACCGTGTAGAACAGGTAGGCGGAGAACTTGGTGCGCTCGGCCAGCGCGCCAGAGACGATGGTCGCGGCGGTCGCGGCGAAGGCCCACTGGAAGAAGAAGACGGCCGCCTCGGAGACGCCGTTCGCCTCGATCACTTCCGGATCTGTCAGACCGCCGAGTGCGGGGAAGAACGAGTCGCCGCCGATGAAGCCGCCCTGCGAGCCGCCAAAGGCGAAGCCGAAGCCGACCGCCCACCAGACGACCGCGCCGAGCGAGGCGTCGAGCACGTTCTTCATCAGGATGTTGGCCGTGTTCTTGACACGGACAAAGCCGGCCTCGAGCAATCCGAAGCCGGCCTGCATGAAGAACACGAGGATGCCGGCGATCACGAACCAAATCGTGTCGACGGCGAGGATGATGTCGGCGAGCGCGGCGGCGTTCTCTTCAACGGTCTGGCCGTAGGCAATGCCGAAGGTGGCCAAGAGGCCAGTGAGGATACCGAGGAACAACCCCAGTCCAGGTTTGCGGACCGCGCCAATGGAGAATGACGGTGTCCTGACGCTACCGGCTAACGTGCGGGCTATTGTCACAAAAGCCTCCCTTCCCGAGTTCCGGTCTGTTCAGAACGTATGAAGGGTCAGGCTTTGGTCGGTTTCACCTGAGTTGCGCTCAGGTTTCAGTTCGATTGCGCGTACGTTTCGGCGATGTTTCGGTCTCGCGCTGGGGGGCTAGCCGGCGGCGGGGGCGAAGTCCTGCTTTCTGTGCTGCTCGAGGAAGGTTTGGGCCTCTTTCATGAGGTCGTCGGAGATCTGCTGTTCGGTTGGTAGGTCGACTGTTTTTTCCGAGCCCACCGGCGCGGGGATTTCCAGTGTTTCGCTGAGGATTGGGTGGTTGAGATGGTCAGGTTTGGTCAGCTCTGGTAAGTCGGGCTGTTCGGTCGTGTTCGGTTGCGTTCCGTTCGACGGCCGTGGCGCGGAGGCGAGTTCGTCCTCGGGGTAGTCGAGTTCGAGCGGGGTTTCGCCCGCTTCGGTCCGACGCAGCGCGGCGCGCTCATGGAGCTGAGCAACGGTCCGGCGGGTTTCACGCAGGAGGGTGGCCTGTTCGGCCACGTGGGCCTGATAGATGCGGGCGAAGTCGGCGGCCACACAGTGGCCAAAAGACTTGAGCATGTCGAAGTCCATGACCTTGCGCAGGCGGATCTGGAGGAGTCGAAGCTGCTCGAGCAGGAGGTCGTCGGCGGATTGGTCGACGACCTCGCTCCAATGGGTTTCCAGCAGCTTGAGGTCGGCGACGATGGTCGCGTGCGAGACGCGGAGGCTTTTGCCGATTCGGCGGACGCTGTGTCCTTGCTGTCGGAGCTTGTGGGCGCGGAGTATGCGCCGGCGTCGTCGCGGGGAGATGGACATGATTGGGGCCCTTCCGAGTTGAGGAACGTGTGTTCGACTCACTGTAGCGAATGTATGTTCTGTCTGGTGTGGTCTGGATTGCAGAAGCGTCGAGGGCTGGTGAGTCGTCAGTAGGAGGGCAGGGTCGGAGTTCTGTTCGGCTAGCATTCGCCCATGGGACCGCGACTGATCAAGGCGCTCACCCGCTTTCAACAGCCGATCTTCACGCTCATGCGCGGGCGCTATCAGGGGCCTCCGACGCTTCGGCTCTGGACGACCGGACGCCGGACCGGCCGCGAGCGCTCAGTCCTGCTGCTCTACCTCGACGACGGGCCTCGGGTCATCGTGGTCGCCTCGTACGGCGGCCACTCCGAGCATCCGGAGTGGTGGAACAACCTGATCGCGGAACCGGCGTGTCGAATCTGGTCGGCGAAGCGCGGCTCAGAAGAGATGGTGGCGTCGGAACTGAAGGGCGAGGGGCGGGAAGAGGTCTGGGAGCGGCTGCTCTCGATGTACCCGAATTACGCGGCCTACCAGGAGAAGACCACGCGCCGGATACCGCTGATCGCCCTTATGCCGCGATGACGCCGCGCCAACAACACTGGAGTCGAAGATGAACCGTCGAGTGATGGTCGGGATGATGCGGATTCAGAATCTGGTGTTCTCGCTCACCGGCGGGCGAGGCATGGGCATGCCCTTGCTCAGACTGACCACGACGGGGCGGAGCAGCGGCCAACCGCGCTCGGTGCTCCTGCTCTACATGGATCATGAGAATGGTCCCATCGTGATCGCCTCGGCGGCCGGGGCCGACGACGATCCGCAGTGGTGGAAGAACCTCCAGGCCAATCCGCAAGCGACGCTGCAGAGCGCGCAGCACGGTACGATCGCGGTGACCGCCGACGAACTCGACGGCGACGATCGTGAGCAAGCCTGGCAACAGCTCGTCTCCGAGCGTCCGGTGTACGGTCGGTACCAGGAGCAAACCGAGCGCAGGATTCCGCTGGTGGCGCTGTCGCGTTCGGAATGACGCCTGCTGGTACCCTTGTCATAACGTTCGGTCGGAACCGCGCCAGATGCGCATAGTGTGGTGGATCGTTTGAGCTTCATACAGCGTTTGCTTGGTAAGTCGGCTGCCCCACAGAGCGCGGAACATTCCAGACCGCCAACCCCTTCTCAAACTCCAGAGTCCAGGTCGAGTTCGGCCAACGGAGCCGCGCCATCGGACACGCGTCCGCGCCGCCGGCGGCGCAAGCGCAAGCCCCGCGCGGCTACGGCAGCGCAGACGTCGGGCGCGGCCAGTCCCAGCCCCCAGGCCGCGCCACGTCCGTCCCCGTCCTCGAGCGATGACCGACCGCCGGCGCGATCAGGCCGACGGCGCCGTAATCGGCGCAAGCGTAGCGGTGGAGGCGGTCCTCCGCCTCCGCAAAGCGCGACCCAGAAGGCGCTGCTCTCAGGTGGTTACAAACTGCCTGCGCTGGACGAGCTCGACCAGGTGGCCTCGCAAGACTGGCCGGCTGCGTTCGGGGCACTGGGCCTCTCGGATCGGATGCTCTCCGCCCTGACCGCGCTCAAGTTCGAGGAGCCGACGCCGATCCAGGAACAGTCGATCCCCCTGCTCATGAACGGCCACGACGTGGTCGGTCAGGCACAGACCGGTACCGGCAAGACCGTCGCGTTCGGCTTGCCGGCGGTCGAGGTCTGCGATCCCGATCTGGGCGAGTGCCAGGCGATCGTGCTGACGCCGACCAGGGAGTTGGCGCAGCAGGTCGGATCGGTGCTCGATTTCTTCGCCCGGGCCGCCGGGCTTGAGGCGACGGTGCTGATGGGCGGCAGACGGCTGTCGGACGACTTTGCCAACCTCGAGCGCCGGCCGCAGATCGTGGTCGGTACGCCGGGCCGGATCATCGATCATCTCGAACGACGCACGCTGCGACTCAACCGAGTGCGGATGGCCGTGCTTGACGAGGCCGACCGGATGCTGGACATCGGCTTCTACCCGGACATGCGCCGAATCCTGCGCCGCAGCCCGGACGACCGCCAGACGGCGCTGTTCTCAGCCACGATCCCGACGCCGATCAAGTCGCTGATCCACCAGTTCATGCACGAGCCGGAGCATGTCCATATTGCTCCCGAGGTCGCGACCGCCGAAGGCATCTACCAGCGCTACTACGAGGTCGCCGACCGGGACAAGATTCGCGCGGTCGAGGAGCTGTTGCCCGAGCTATCCGGCCGCACGCTGGTCTTCTGCAACATGAAGGTGACCGTCGATCGGCTGGTGCGGCGACTGCTCGACCGAGGACTCAACGCCGATGCGATCCACGGCGACCGAGATCAGCGCAAGCGCGATCGGGTGATGGGCCAGTTCCGCTCGGGCGATCTGCAGTTCCTGATCGCCACCGATGTCGCGGCGCGCGGGCTCGATATTCCCGACGTACAGCACGTCGTCAACTTCGACCTGCCTCAGACCGCCGAGGACTATGTGCACCGGGTCGGCCGCACCGGCCGCGCCGGAGCTGAAGGATCCGCCATCTCCTTCGTCGGAGAATGGGACTTCGACCAGTTGGAGAAGATCCTCAAGCTGGTCGGCGACGACCTGCAGCGGGGCGAGCTGGACCTCTACTTATCCGGTTAGTGGATGTGCCAGCCGGAGTTCTGCCACATTCGGCGAGCTTCGCTGTGGATGTCTGAGCGGGCTGCGATCAGGCCCTTGACCGACGGCTCGGACTGGTTGAACTGCAACGCCTTGCCCTCGATGTCGGTCACGGTCGCGCCAGCGGCGTTCAACAAGGCCGCGCCGGCGGCGAGATCCCACTCGCTGCGACGGCCGGGCGTGAAGACGAGACATCCCTTGCCAGTGGCGAGCAGCGCCATGCGATAGGCGATCGAACCGACCGGCATCACCTTGGTCCCGTCGGGGACCGGCGGCAGGTCGCCGTAGTGCCACTCGCCCCGACCGACCAGCATGTAGCTGTCAGAGAGCGCGGCTGCCTCTTCAAGGCTGAATCGGTCGTCGTCGGAGTCAACGGTGGCCGCGTACATCTCGTCGGCGTCGGGGTTGTAGACGACGCCGAGCACGGCCGAACCGTTGTACGCCAACGCGATTGACACCGAGTACTCGGGGACGCCCTGGAGAAACTCGCGGGTCCCATCGAGCGGGTCGACGATCCAGACGCGGCGGTGGAGCAGGCGTTCGCGGTCGTCGTGGGCTTCCTCTGAGAGCCAGGCATCCTCGGGAAACGCGCCGAGCAGGGTCTCGCGGAGCGTGTTGTCGACTTCGACGTCGGCCTCCGAGACCACTTCGTAGTTGAAGCCGCGTCCGCTCCAGTGTTGGCGATCGCTGCTCTGCTTCCAGCCGTAGCGAGCGCCGGACTGCCGGAATCGCTGCAGGATCTCTCCGCCGCGTCGCGCAGCTTCCTGGGCGGCCTCGAGTTCGGCAGTCAGGTCGAGCGTTGGCGTATCGATCAGAAGCCCGCTTGCTTGTCGACCTCGCCGACGAGTTCGCGATTGCCTCGGTAGCGGCGCAGGTTTTCGCAGAAGCGCTCGAGGTTGCGGCCTGCACGGAGCTGCGAGGCGCCCGCCGTGTGCGGGGTCATGACGATGCTGTCGATGTCGAAGACTCGGTGGTCGCTGGGCAGCGGCTCGCCTTCGACGACGTCGAGCGCGGCTCCGCGCAGGTGGCCGGACTCGACGGCGTCGATGAGGGCTTCGAGTTCGATGATCTCGCCTCGGGTGACATTCACAATCACCGAGCCGGACTTCATCTTGGCGAAGGTTTCGGCGTTGAACAGGTGCCGAGTCTCGGCGGTCAGCGGCGTGCAGACGGCGACGACGTCGGACTTCTCCAGCAGGGTGTCGAGCTGGTTCATGTGGCCGACGACGGGGACGATTGGCGTGCCGCGCACGGCGATCGCGTCGACGGCGCGGACGTTCATGCCGAAGCCGTTGGCGCGCTCGGAGATGGCGCGTCCGGTGCCGCCGAAACCGACGATGCCCATGGTCAGACCGGAGAGTTCGAAGGCGGCGCGGCGCATGGGGACGCGGCCGCCCCAGGCCTCGCCCTTGAGCGTCATCGCGGGCTTGAGCGAGCGCGCCAAAGCCAGCAGGAGGGCGAAAGCGTGGTCGGCGAGGTGCGGACCGACGAGGCCCTTCTCACCGGTCAAGGGGATGTCGGCCTGCTTGAACTCGTCGAAGAGGTAGCCGTCGACGCCGGAGGCCGTTGCGTGGACCCATTTGAGCTCTTTGGCCTCGGCGAACAGCTCCGACGTGAGATAACCGAGCAGCACTTCGGCGTCGGCGATCATCTCCATCGCGTCCTCGCGATTGTTGGCGACGACGACGTCGGCATCAGGTCCGGCGGCGGCGCGGATCGCCTCGAGTTGCGCCTCGCTGACCTCGGGCAACGTGAGTCCGGGCATCACGAGTACGCGCATAATGGTCTTCGCTCCTGTGTCGGGTTGGGGCGCGCCGGATGGGCGCCAGCGGTCAGGGTAACACCGGCTGCCATTGGCCTATCGCGCCGTAGACTGGCTCGCGAGTTCGATTTTGCAGATGAGGAGCAAGCATGGCTGAGGTGCAGTTTGGGGCGCAGGTTTCGGCCTATCTGACATCGTGGGATGAAATCAGGGCGGTCGCGCAGACGATGGATTCCGGGCGCTACGACTCGATCTGGTTCGCCGACCACTTCGTGCCGCCAAATCGCGGCAAGGAAGTCGAGGGCCGCGAGGCGTTCGAGGCGTTCTCGCTCGCTGCGGCGGTCGCGGTGGCGACGGAGACGCTGCGGATTGGTCACCTGGTGCTGGGCAATACCTACCGCAACCCGGGACTGGTGGTGAAGATCGCGGGTTCGGTCGACCACATCTCGCACGGACGCTTCACGCTCGGCATCGGCGCCTCGTGGTTCCTGCGCGAGCACCAGGCGTATGGCTGGGAGTTCCCCAGCATGAAAGAGCGGCAGGACCGTTTCGAAGAAGCGTGCAAGATGCTGCGCAGTGTTATCCATAACGACGGCGCCCGCGTGACGTTCGATGGGCAGTACTATTCGCTCGACGACGCGCCGCTATCGCCGGGAAGTTATAACCATCCGATACCGATCCTCGTTGGGGGCACCGGTCCGAAGCGAACGTTAAGAACACTCGCGTTGTACGGTGACATACTGAATCTCGACGGCTGGGCCGGTCGTGGGATGTCGGTGGAGTTACTGAAGGAGAAGGTTGATATTCTCCACGCCCATTGCGAGGACGTGGGCAGGGATCCTTCGGAGATTAAAGTCACGGCGCTCATGCCCTGTCTGTTGACCGACGATGAGGCGGCGGCCCAGGAGTGGGAAGAGCGCATCGGCCCTGGAACGTTAAACGGCTCTGCGGACAAGATTGCGCAGCGCATCGGTGAGTTCATCGACTTTGGAATCGATGAGATCATGTTTGGTCGGAGAGGCGAGAATGATCCTGAGTACTTCCAGCGTCTGGATGATGAAGTCATCTCGCAATTCCGTTAAGTAGGCACAGCGATGACAACCACGTTTGAGTGAACAGTAGAGGAGCAACAGTATGAAGTTTCGGCGCATGGGACGCACCGGACTGCGTGTGTCTGAGATCTGCCTGGGCACGATGACATTCGGCTTCCAGACAGAGGCGGATGAGGCATTTCGGATCATGGACGCTGCCTTCGACGGTGGGGTCAACTTCATCGATACGGCGGATGTGTATCCGCTTGGCTCGGATGATGTTGGGACAACCGAGTCGGTTGTGGGTCGCTGGCTGGCGGGACGGCCTCGTGATCAAGTCGTATTGGCAACCAAGTGTGTCGGTGCGATGGGTCCGTCGCCGAATCAGCGCGGGGCGTCGCGGCAACACATCCTGTCGGCCGTGGATGAATCGCTGCGCCGATTGGGGACCGACTACATCGACCTCTATCAGTTGCACTCGCCGGATTGGTCGGTGCCAGTGGAGGAGACGATGCAGGCGCTGGACGACCTCGTGCGCTGGGGCAAGGTTCGCTATGTCGGTTCGTCGAACTACCGCGCCTGGCAACTGGCGTTGTCGTTGGGGGCTTCGGACAAGGCCGGGATTGCGCGCTTCGACTGCGACCAGCCGCGCTACAACATCCTCTGGCGCGATATCGAGTCCGATTTGCTGCCGCTATGCCGAGACCAGGGCGTCGGAATCATTGCCTACAACCCCCTGGCCGGCGGCTTCCTGACCGGCAAGTACCGGAACACCGAAGACCTGCGCGAGGACACGCGCTTCACGCTGGGCAGCGCCGGACCGCGCTATCGGGCGCGCTATTGGGACGATATCCAGTTTGAGCAGGTGGCCAGACTGCAGACCTACTTCGCGGAGCGAGACGTCAGCATCACGCACGCGGCGATCGCCTGGGTGCTGGCGCAGGAGGGGGTCACGTCGGCGATCGTGGGGGCGTCGAGGGCGGAGCAGATTGAGGATTCGCTCAAGTACTCGGAGGTTGAGTTGAGCGCCGAAGACCTGGAGTTCTGCGATCGTCCTTGGTATGAGATACCGCGTCCGACGGATCCTGAGGTCGCGATGCGGTAGAGGTATCGCCGGCCTTTGTCTCGTCTTGTGCAGTTGCCGCCAGCGCTATGCTCCCAGAGCGATGATGCCATTCGTGGCAGCTACTTGTTCACTCCGGTCTGGGATGGCTCTCCGCAAGAATCGTGTCCAGATAGTTCGCAACCTCCCCTAGGCCCCTGAGCAGTTGCTGTCTATTCTGTGGAAAATACTTCTCGCGAACGTTCCCTCGGACCCACTTCATACCGATCTGTTCCAGGGAGGTCCGAAGGCGATCGTATTCGGCACCAGAGATATCGATAGCCGCGTCGTGCACTGCTAAGAACATGTTTCCGTTTTCGCGACCAGTCTTGCGATCGTTCACGAACACACCTGCGTACGACCTAAACGTTCCGGTGTAATCTCGAAGCTCGTAGTTTAAGCCGTTCTTTAGGTGCCTGAGTCGATGCCCTCTCCCTCCGAAGCAGTAGTCTAGAGTGTCTAGGGATTCTCGCCATTCGGAGGCTACACCGAATGACGAAGCAAGGTCATCCAGGTCAGGCAGCGGTGCAGTCGTGTGCCGGACCGTCGAAACGGATACATCCAGCCCATAACCCTGTATGAAACTAACCATTCGCTTTAGTGATGCGTTCGCCTCACCGGCGACGATTACTAGTCGTGTGGGTCGCAGTCGGGTCTTGTCGAACTCTTGGAAAGACGTGAGCTGAGGGATTCCGTGCTGTCCGGATGATTCGCAAACGCGGCGCTCGATTTCTTCGATCGACTCTGAGTCAAGCCACGAGGCGTAATCCAGAATCTGGGCCAAGGTCTCGCGCCCTGTTCGATTGACCTTTAGTTCGTAGACAACGAGCCGACCATCCCGATCTACGCCCAGTAGGTCGATGAAGCCCTTCGCCGATGTGTGTAACTGACGTGCAATCCACGAAGGTGGGTTCGGAAGAAGTTCGGCAGAACGGCGAACCAGATCGTCTTCTAAGTCTGCCTCAGACGCATACGATGGCATGTCAGGCACGCAGTTTTCGCAATCTAGCTGGCCAGCGTTTGGCGGCTTTAGGCTGCTTCTACCGAGCCTGCGTTACAGCCACACCGGGTCGTGGGAGCCTGGCTTCACCGTGCGCTCCCACTTTGGGGTGATTTCGCTGAAGTGGATTGGGAAGGTTAGGCGGGTGAGGGTTCCGTAGTCGGATTCGACATCTTCGCTGTACTTGTCGGCGAGGCGGTAGCCCTCGTCGGGATCGGCATCCTCTATCTGGTGGGGTGTTCCCAGGCGGAGGAACCAGGCGGCGGTCTGGCCCAGTGCGACCCTGACGTGCCAGCTGCCTCCCTCGATGGAACGTCTTCGCAGCGCTTCGAGCGCCCCGTAGGCGCCCCAGTATCCGGTGCCGTAGTCGTTGAGCGCGATGGCCGGGCCGACGCCCATCATGCTGGTCATGTCCTTCTGCTGGACGTGATGAATGCCCGACGCCGCCTGCACGTTGCCGTCGAAGCCTCGCTTCTCCTGCCAGGGACCGAACTGTCCGTAGGCGTTCTCGGAGATGTAGATGATCCCGGGGCAACGCTCGGCCAGGGCTTCGGGGCTGAGGCCTCGTCGAGCCAGCGACTTGGCGCGATACGACTGGCTGAAGATGTCGGCGTCCTCGAGCAAATCCCAGAGGGCGTCGCGCCCCTCTACCGTGTCGAAATCGACGTGGGCGCGGCGTTTGCCGTGTCCGGTATCGGCTTGCGCCGCCTGCAAGTCGGCGACATCGGGGGCGCCAATATGCAGCGCATCCGCGCCGAGCGCCGCCAGGGTGCGCGAGATGGTTGGTCCGGCGAGCACCTTGGTGTTGTCGATCACCCGGACGCCGTTGAGCGGCAGCTCGCCACCGGGGATTGGCTTGGGAGGCGCGTCGCCGATCCGCTCGATGATGACTGCGGGGGAGTCGGCCAGCAGCTTGCCCTGCGGGTGGGTGTTCCACTCCTCCGGCGACTTGACGACGACGCCGGGAAGCTGCGCCGCATTCAGCCGGGCTTCCATCTCGTCGGCGTCGTGCGCAGCCACATACTCAGCCGTGTTGTCGTACGTGCAGCCGAGGACCTCCAAGGTCCGTTCGGCGATGTGCGGGAATCCGCTCAAGAGGTACAGAAAGCGACCGTCGCGAGTCGGGAAGATTCCCTGTCCGGGCGCCATTGAGTCGGGCATCGACTCCAACGCGTTCTGACCGTCGATCTTGAGCACCCACATCGAGGAAATGCCAACTGCGGCTTGCCCCATGTTGATTTCGGCCGACTGGCGCTGGCCCGTCTGCTGGCAGCGGATGTCGTCAATGACGCCGGCAATGTTGCCGAGGATCGAGGCCGTGCCAGCGGCGAGACGCAGCGGCGAGGGATAGATCGGATCGCCGTCGCCGACGAAGCGGATGTCGGCGTTGGTTGGCTCGACGCCTGCCGCCCGCGTGATCGCTTCGAAGTCGGCTCGCTGCATGGACATGGTCTGTTCCTGTCACATCTGGTGGTCGCGAGTCAGGCTAGCGAGTCGTTTGACCAGCTAGCCTCCGCACGCAACGAGGGGGCATCACTGGAGATCCCCTCCAGCGACATACGCGTAATGTGTTGAATCGCGGCTGAAGCCAACCCGCCCTCCCCTGGAAGAGGGCTGAGGTGACGATTCGGCCGCCGCCGGCTATCAGGTGTTCACTAAAGCTCGGCCGTCACGGGGCCCTAACCCTAACCCTCTCCCGCCGGGAGAGGGGACGGGAACAGGCACCAACCGCAGGGTCTCATCTGGGGAACTGTCGCGAAGCGAGTGAGGGGCCCTCCGCGCAGGGCAAACAGCTACAGCCACACAGGATCGCGCGAGCCTGGCTTCACTGTTCGGCCCCATCTTGGCGTGATCTCACTGAATTGGAGCGGGAAGCTGAGCCTGGTCAGGGTCCCGTAGTCCGACTGCACTTCCTCGCTGTATCGCTCGACCAGGCGATACGCCTCCTCGGGGTCGGCGTCGGACCTTCGGTGCGGCGCACCCAGTCTCAGGAACCAGGCGGCGGTCTGGCCGAGCGCCACCTTGACGTGCCAGCTTCCGCCCTCGATTGCCCGCCGTCTGAGCGCCTCCAGCACTCCGTACGCGCCCCAGTAGCCGGTGCCGTAGTCGTTGAACGCCGTCGGCATCCCATGCACGAACTGGCGCGTCGGATCGTCGTGGGTGATGTGGTGTAACCCGCAGGCGGCCTGCACGGTGTGGTCGTAGCCGCGCTTCTCTCGCCAGGGACCGAACTGGCCGAAGGCGTTTTCGGAGACGTAGATGATGCCCGGCCGTCGCTCCGCCAACGCAGCGGGGCTGAGTCCGCGGCGGTCGAGCGATCGCGCGCGGTAGGACTGGCTGAAGACATCGGCCCCGGCGATCAGATCCCACATCGTCTCCAGGTCGTCGGGCGACTCAAGATCGATGTAGGCGCGGCGCTTGCCGTGGCCTGTGTCGGCCTGCGATGAGACTCCGTCCGGCACATGCGGGGAGCCGACGTGCAGCACGTCGGCGCCGAGCGCGGCTAGGGTTCGTCCGTTGACCGGACCGGCGAGGATTCTCGTGTTGTCGAGCACCCGAACACCGTTCAACGGCAGCTCGCCACCAGGGACCGGAATGGGTGGCGCGTCACCGATCCTCTCGATGATCACCGTGGGCGAGTCGGCGAGCAGCTTGCCTTGGGGATGCGCGTTCCATTCCTCAGGAGTTCTGACCATGACGCCAGACAACTGGGCCTGGACGAGTCGGTCTTCCAGTTCGGCGGCGTCATGCGCGGCAACGTGCCCGGCGAGGTCCTCGACCCTGCAGTTGAGCACGTCCAGCGTCCGTTGGATCAGATGCGGGAAGCTGCTCAGCAAGTACAGGTAGCGACCGTCGCGGGTTGGGAAGATGCCGTCACCGGGAGGGAATCCGCTGCCTGACGGCTGGTAGGCAAGCTCGCCGTCGATCTTCAATGCCCACAACGACGAGATGCCGACGACGGCCTGTCCGAGGTTGATTTCGGCTGTCTGACGCTGGCCGGTTTGCCGGTGTCGGATTGTGTCGACTACACCGGCGATGTTGCCCAGGATCGTCGAAATGCCTGCGCTGAGACGCAGCGGTGAGGGGTAGATCGGGTCGCCGTCTCCGACGAAATGGACGTCCGATGTAGTCGGCTCGACGCCCGCCGCTCGGGTGATGGCATCGAACTCGGCGCGGTCCACGTTGAGCCTCCTTCACCGGCGTCGCGACGCAGGCTAGCGAGCGTCGCTGCATATGCTGCCAGCAAACGGGTGTCGGGCGAGGATGGGATGCGTGGCCATCGAAACAGACGCCGGACATGGTGATCCGCTGTGGACGCTCGCCAGTGGTTGTGGGCTGAGCCGACGCCGGTTCCTGACCCTGTTGCTGGCCGGGGGCACGGCGGCCGTCCTGGCGGCGTGCGGCGACGAGATTCCTGAGTGGAGCGCCGATTCGCAACGGTCCCAAACGGCAGAGATTCCGCTCGTCTTCAAGGATTCGACGCCGTTCGTCGACCACGGTCAGGCAGGGCTGGAATCGAGATTGGAGCTGCAGACCGGGCTGACGACTCCGAACGAGCTGTTCTTCGTGCGCAATAACTCACGAAGCGTCAATCTTGAGCTCGCGGGCTGGTCGCTGAGGATCGAGGGTGACGCGGTCGATCAGCCAACGGCGCTGAGCTTTGACAACATCCTGCGGCTTCCGCAGCGCACGATGACTTCGTATCTGGAATGCGCGGGAAACCACAGGGTCATGTTCGACTTCCTGCAGGGCCGTACTGCCAAGGGCACGCAGTGGGGACGGGGCGCGATCGGCAATGCCGAGTGGAGCGGCGTCTCATTGGCGGACGTGCTGACTCTCGCTGGCGTGACCGATGACGCCGTCAGTGTGTTGTTGATCGGTTTGGATTCGGAGTCACCGGAGGGCGGGTTCCGGCGCGTGATGCCGATCGAGAAGGCGATGCATCCCGACACACTGCTGGTCCACCGGATGAACGGCGAACCGATGCCCAGGGATCACGGGTTCCCGCTGCGGGCGATCGCGCCGGGCTGGGTTGGATCATCGCAGATCAAGTGGCTCGGTCGGATCGTTGTTTCCGCTGAGCCGCAGTGGACGCGCAACAATACGACCTCTTACGTCCTGATCGGCGACGACTACGTTCGCGAAGGTGAGGCGGACGGTCAGGTGGTCGCCGTGCAGACGATCAAGAGCGCATTGGCGCTGCCCTGGCCGGCGAAGTTGTCGGCCGGCAGGCAGAGGTTCCACGGGTTCGCGCACTCGCCGCAAGGTCCGATCGCTCGGGTCCAGTGGAGCATCGATGGCGGATCAAGCTGGCAGGACGCGACGGTTCTGGAACCGCAGCCGGAATACTCGTGGGCGATGTTCACGTTCGAGTGGGATGCCGGCATCGGCGAACACACGATCATGACTCGGGCGACGGACGTGGCGGGCAATACGCAGCCCGACTCGGTGCCGTTCAACGCGAAGGGCTACCTGTTCAATCAGCCGCTGCCGCATCCCATTTCAGTGACGTGACACCCACTCAAAGACGTTACCCTTGCCCGAGCTACAAGCTCTGGGAGGGACTGCGATGCGCGCTGCTGTACTTGAGGCTCCGAACACACCGCTGCTGATCAAGGATCTGATCCAGGACGAGCCGCAATACGGCGAAGTCCGAGTCAAGATGGACGCAGCGGGAATCTGCGCCTCCGACCACCACATCATGGAGGGCACGGCTGCGTTCCCGCTGCCCTCGGTGCTGGGCCATGAGGGCGCCGGCACCATCGAGGAGGTTGGCCCCGGCGTCATTAGTTTGAAACCGGGTGACCGCTGCATCCTTTCGTTCGTCACTCCGTGCGGTCAGTGTCCGACATGCCGCCGAGGCCAGCCGCAGCTCTGCGATCTGCACCAGGCGACCGGCTCGCGATTGCTCGACGGCACGGTGCGTTTGCACGACGACGCGGGCCGCGAGATCTACCAGATGGGGAAGCTCGGCGTCTTCGGCGAGCACGTCGTCACCGCCGAGCAGGCCTGTTTCCCGATTCCCGACCAGGTGCCGATGGAAGTGGCGGCGCTGATTGGCTGCTCGGTGACGACCGGCGTCGGCGCGGTGATCAATCAGCCGACGGCGCGGGCGGGGATGACGGTGGCCGTGATCGGCGCAGGCGGCGTCGGACTCAATGCGATCCAGGGCGCACGGATGCTCAATGCGAGCAAGATCATCGCCGTCGACATTCACGAACACAAGCTTGAGTTCGCCAGGAAGTTCGGCGCGACGGATACGGTCAATGCGCGCAACGTCAATGCGGCAGCAGCTGTCGTCGAGCTCTCGAACGGCGGCGTCGACTTTGCGTTCGACACGTTCGGATCCGACGTGACCGCTAACCAGGTGTTTGAGTCGCTGGGCAAGGGCGGCACGGGGGTGATCGTCGGTCTCGCGCCGACTGAGACCGTGGGTTCGTTCGACCTCGTCGACATGGTGCGCAAGCAGAAAACGATGGTCGGTTCGTACTACGGGTCAGCTTCGCCGCATCGGACCTTTGAAGTGCTGGTCGACGCGTATGTCAGCGGGCGGATCGAGGTCGATCACATTGTGCAGCGCAAGTACGCGCTGGACGAGATCAACGAGGCGTTCCAGGCGCTCGAGCGAGGCGAGGACGGCCGCGGGGTGATCATCTACGACTAGGGAGCGGCCCCCCTCTGCCTTCGGCATCTCCCCCCGCGGAGCGGGGGGAGAGGGAAATCACGTGAGGGTGGCGATGTGCTGGTTCTTGACGAGGTCCCAGTCGATCTCGTAGCCGAGGCCGGGGTTGGTTGGGGCTGAGACGGTGCCGCCGGACATGTCGATGTCATCGACGAGGCCATAGAGGAAGCCTCCGGTGCTGGGGAAGTACTCGAAGAACTCGCAGTTGGGCACGGCCATCGTGACGTGCAGGTTGGCGACGTTGTTGAGGCTGTTGCCGCCGTGGTGGATCTCGCACTTCATCTGGAAGCCCTCGGCCAGATGGCAGAGGCGGACGAGCGGCGTGATCCCGCCGGTGACGGCGACGTCGCCGCGCAGGATGTCGGTGGCGTACTGCGTGATCCACTGGGTCATGCCGTAGTAGCGGCCCGGCGCGTACTCGGTCGACATGATCGGGATGTCGAGCTTCTGGTGGAGCTTGACGTAGCTGTAGAGGTCCTCCTCGATCAGCGGGTCCTCGTACCAGTAGAAGTCCAGATCCTCGATTGCGCGCCCGACGCGGACGGCGTCCTCGTACTGGTAGGACCACATGCTGTCGAGCATGAGGATCATGTCGTCGCCGACCGCTTCGCGGACGGCCTGGCAGATCTTGATGTCGGCTTTGGGCTCGCCGTGGGGATGGAGCTTGTGGGCGATCCAGCCGTCGGCCTGGAACTCGAGGGCTTCCTGGACGTATTCCTCGGGCGTTTCCCACCAGGCGGTGGAGGAGTAGATCGGGACCTCGTCCTTGCAGGTGCCGAGCAGGCGGTGGATCGGCTGGCCGGCGAGCTTACCGTTGATGTCCCAGAGGGCGATGTCGATTGCGCCGATGGCCGCGGTCGAGACGGCGCGGTTCTGCTTGTAGCAGTCGGCCCAGATGCGGCCGATGTCCTGCGGGTTCTTGCCGATCACCCGCGGCTTGAGCACATCGATCAGGACCTGCGCGTGATGCTGCGGGCGCGAGAGGAAGGCGTTGCCGGTTATGCCGGCGTCGGTCTCGATGCTGAGCACGGAGAGCTGGTTGGCTCCGCCGAAGCGCATGCCGGAGCCGACGCGCCAGTTGGGCGTTTCCCAGTTGAAGACGTCGATCTTGAGGTCGGTGATGGTGGTCATTGGGTCCCTCGTGAATCTTCTACAATGTCCGCAGGGCAGGCGACCGTCGTGCGGGGATAGTGGCCTATCCACGACGGTCGCCCTAGCGCCGGGTGCTAAACCGGCGCTTGCCCGATCCTACTAGCGGTTCAGGCGTGCCCCCCTCTGTCTCTACGAGACATCTCCCCCCACCTGACGGCGGGGGGAGAGGGGAAGGGGGAGGCCCTCACCCTAGCCCTCTCCCAGAGGGAGAGGGGACCGGAGGGGGAGCTGTGGGCGTGCCCCCCTCTGTCTCTACGAGACATCTCCCCCCACCTGACGGCGGGGGGAGAGGGGAATGGGGAGGTTATCGACCCCGAAATTGCGCTGGGCGCTTTTGCAGGAAGCTGTCGATGCCTTCCTGGCGGTCTTCGGAGTCTCCGGTGACGCCCAGGCCCCAGGCTTCTCTTTCTACTTGCATGTCGAAGGTGGTGGCCTGGTTGTTGACGAGGCGCTTGGTGAGTTCGATGGCGAGGGAGGGGCCTCGGGCGATCTTTTCGGCGAGGGCGATGGCTTCTTCGACCAGGGTTTCGGGGTCGAGGGTGCGGTTGGTGAGGCCGTAGCGCTCGGCTTCGGCGGCGTGGATGGGCTCGCCGGTGTACATGAACTCGAGGGCTCGGCCCTTGCCGAGCATTTGCGGCAGGTAGTAGGTGCTGCCGGTGTCGGGCGTGATGGCGCGGTGGACGAATGCCGAGATAAAGCGGGCGTTGGTTGATGCCAGGCGGATGTCGCAGGCCAGAGCGAGGGACATGCCGGCTCCGGCGGCGGCTCCATTGACCGCCGCCACGATCGGCTTGGGATAGTCGTTCAGCGTCGAGAACAGCACGCCGTAGTGGCCGATCGGGGCCTCCTTGTGTCGTCGATAGCCGCTCTCTTCATCGAGCTCGTCGGAGAGCTTGCGCATCGCGGCGCCGCCGGAGACGTCCGCGCCGGCGCAGAAGCCTCGGCCGGCTCCGGTGATGACCATGGCCTTGACGTTGTCGTCGTGGCGGGTGGATTCGAGGACGTCGAGCAAGTCGAAGACCAGACGCGGGCCCATGGCGTTCATCTTCTCGGGGCGGTTGAGCGTGACGATGGCGACGTGGTTTTCGATGTCGAGGGTGAGGTCCTGGTAGGGCATGGTTGGCTCCTTTGGGTGTGGGTGCATGGTATTGGGTGGGGGGTCACCCTCTGCGAAGCATGCCCCCCTCTGCCTTCGGCATCTCCCCCCACCTGACGGCGGGGGGAGAACGGGAAGGGAGGGGACCCTCACCCCGGCCCTCTCCCAGAGGGAGAGGGAGTAAGAGGAGGCGGGTGAGGGGCGTTTTGCGCTGATAGAATGTCTCGTAGGGCAGGGGGAAGGACATAGATCAGATGGACAGTGCCCTTCCCGCCTAGCCCCGCAGCGTCTCTCAACCGCTTGCGGGGCTCGCCCAAACCTACCAGCGACCCGGACTCTCGCCGCGGCTCCCTCCCAGAGGGAGCTTCTCGATCTCTTTCTCCCCCGCCGTCAGGCGGGGGGAGATGCCGCAGGCGGAGGGGGGCATCTCTGTAGCGGCGAACCATTGAAGCCCGTGCGGGACTGGGCGTGCCCCCCTCTGTCTCTACGAGACATCTCCCCCCACCTGACGGCGGGGGGAGAGGGGAATTGGGCGGGGGAGATGCCGCAGGCAGAGGGGGGCATCTCTGTAGCGGCAAGCCTTGGCTGAGGCGGCTTCCTTTGGGCGTGCCCCCCTCTGTCTCTACGAGACATCTCCCCCCGCCTGACGGCGGGGGGAGAGGGGAATGGGAGGTGGGGGAGAGGGGAAGCCGCCCTTAGACCTTGTAGCCGCCGTCGACGGAGATGACCTGGCCGGTGATTCCGGCGGATTCGGGGGCGGCGAGGAGGGCGGCCATGGGGCCGAGTTCTTCGGGCTCGAGGACCCGGTTCTGGAGGTTTTCGGCGGCTCGCATGGCGTGGGCTTCTTCGGCGGTGATGCCGGCGGCCTTGCCCATGGCTTCCCAGTCGACGAGGGCGGTGTTGGTCCAGCCGGGGCAGAGGCAGTTGACGGTGATGCCGTAGGCGGCGGTGTCGTGGGCGAGGGCTCGGGTGAAGCCGATGAGTCCGTGCTTGGCGGTGGAGTAGGCGAGCGCGCCGCCGGAGCGCTTGGCGTAGCCGGAGCCGATGGTGAGGATGCGGCCGTAGCCGGACTCGCGCATGTGGGGCAGGGCTTCGCGGGTGGTCCAGTAGGCGGAGGTCAGGTTGAGGGCGAGGTTGGCCTCGAAGACGTCGTCGTCGTGAGTGAAGGGGTTCTGGGAGCCGCGCAGGGGGGCTCCGCCGCCGACGTTGTTGACAAGGATGTCGCAGGCGCCGAACTCGGCGATGGCGGCGCGGACCGGTTGCTTGGACTGATCGCGGTCGAGGGCGTCGGCGATCACGGCGAGTCCGCGGGGGCCGATCTGCTGGACTTCGGCGACGACGGCGTCGAGCTGCTCCTGAGTGCGGGAGGAGACGACGATGTTTGCGCCGTGACGGGCCATTTCGAGGGCGATGGCGCGTCCGATACCGCGTCCGCCGCCGGTGACGACGGCGGTCTTGCCATCGAGGCTGGGCATGGGTGGTCCTTTCGGGGATGGGGTTTGGGCGGAGGATAGGGGGTGGGGATCACCGCGGCGGGGACCCTCACCTCGGCTGGGGACCCTCACCCCGGCCCTCTCCCAGAGGGAGAGGGGGTGGGAAGGGGAGGGGGAGCAAGAGGGGGAACGGGGCGGGGGGTTCTGATCCCCTCTCCCCGAGGGAGAGGGTTAGGGTGAGGGCCTTTGGGCGGCGGGGACTCGGGCCCTCACCTCGGCTGGGGACCCTCACCCCGGCCCTCTCCCAGAGGGAGAGGGAGTGGGAAGGGGAGAGGGAGTGGGAAGGGGAGGGGGAGAAGGGAATGGGTGGGAGTAAAGGGGGGAGCGGGGGGGATGGGGGCGAGGGGGTAATATGTGGGGGTGCTTCCGCTTGGGCGGGGGTGTGATGGGTGAGGGTCTGATGGGCGTTCGTTACGCGAGTGTAATTTGATGCTCGGTGCGGCGATAATCGGTTGCGTAGCGGGTTTGGGATCGGCGAAGATCACGACGTGAGAACCACAGATCTGGGGCGAACTATGTGCGGGCGGGGCCTGCGCAGGTCCCCAACCAGACCCCGAGTGAAATCGGGGAAACGCGGGGACCAGCTCCACCGCATGGAAAGCGAGGGCGCCATCGGCCAGAGAGACAGCGCAGACCCGGTCGCAGGCCGGGTACACGCAGCAGGCGAGCGGCCACAGGCTCTGTTCGCCTATTCGGCCCAGTGAAAGGGCAGAAAATGATTGAAACTCTTGCGCGCAAGCGCACCAATGTAGTGGCACTGGCGGTCATCGCCGCCCTGGTCGCTGCGATGTTCGTGGCCCTCGCGCCGGCGCGAGCGCACGACCTCGGCGAATGTTCCGACCCTGAGTACTTGGTTCAGGCGGACTGTATCGCTGTGCTGGGCGACAACCCGGCCACTCCTGACACCGTAGAGACCGACTTCGTGGTCAACACGTGGACGCCCGGAACTCACACCGGCAGCAACCACCCGCCGACGTTGTCGATCACTGTGCTTGACAGCGATGGCATCGTTCCGGACGACTCGACGGTCACCGTGTTGATCTCCGTCGCCAACATCCACGTTGCTGACCCTCGTTCCGGCGATCCTTTGGTGGGCGCCGAGACCGCCTTCAGCACCGACGTCACGCTTGAATTCCTGCGTGTCTCCGGTGAGTTGGAAGGTCCAGCGACGGCTCCGACCCTCGCGGCGACTGGCAGTGTTCACGATGACAACTCCGCGGCAGCGGGAACCGCAACGATCATCATCCCGGCTGGCACCTCGCCCGGCGAGTACACGGTTTCGACCCGGTTGAGTCCTCGCACCGGAACTGAGGCGTACTACGACTACAGCGGTAACGACTTCGTGACCAAGTCGGCGCGGGCCACCTTTACGGTTGGCGATGCTGGCATTGCCTTGTCCTCGGCCGAGTTGAGCCTGGGCAACCGCGAACACGACGACCCGGCGACGCTCACGGACGAGTCCAAGCCCGAAAGCGGCACCGACTCCGCTACCGGCAACGGGATCAACCTGATCGTCTCGGCGAGCAACTCGCTCGGCAACAAGTCCAACAACGGTGACGTGGAGCAGATCACGGTTATCGCCCCGGGCGGAACCATCACGATCAACTCGCCACGGTCGAGAAACCCCGCACAGACCTCGAGGCCAGCGGACCGCTACGCCGCCGAGAACACGATCCCCATCTTCAGCTCGTCGGCCAGCGACAACAGTGCCTCGCTTAGCGAGAGCGGTGTGACCAAGAACACCGACCTTGGCGACGCGGCCGCTCAAGCCCGAGCTGACGCGATCCAGCAGACGATGTCGATCAACGTCAACAAGGCGAATGATGAGCCGGGCACGGTCGACGTGTACGTCATCCTGGCCGGCAAGGGCGCCGCGATCACTAACTCGATCACGCTGACCTTCACCGGCCCGAACGACGCGCTCGCGATCAGTGAAGCCTCCGAAACGCTCCTGGCCTTTGCCGAAGTCACTGAGCTTCCAGAGGTCGTGCGCCGCGACATCACCTCCTTCGCCGTGAGCGCGACCGACGCCGGCGGTAACGACGGCCCCGTGCCGAGTGTGCGCACGCGCATCCTTGACCCCGAGGGCAAGGTCGTCAACCAAGACCACATCGAAGTTGAGCAGGGTCCGGACGCGAACGACGTTCCGAATGCCAAGCTGACGCTGACCTCGCTGAACGACTCGCTGTCCCCGTTGGACGTGGGCACGTACAGCATCAAGATCAGCACCTCCGCCGGCCTGAGCGCCGAGGGTACGTTCGAGGTCGTTGGCCGAGCCGACGGGGTCGACCTGAGTGTTGACACTTCCGCTCCGAGCGCAGTCGGTGAAATCGTCACCGCGACCGCGACCGTGACCTCCGGTGGTCAGCCGGTTCCCAACGGCACCATCGTGACGTTCGCCGCGAGCGATGTCGCAGGCGATGGCGACAGCGTCCTAGTCGCAGTGGGTGGTGGAGAGGTCCAGCGAGCCTTCGGTGGCGTCGCTGAGGCGACCTTCGTTGCGGTCGGCTCCGGCCGGTCCGTGATCTCCGCAACCGCGCACCGCACGACCGACGTTGAGGTCATCACCAGCACCGCTGGTGGCGCCGACGTGATGGCCGACCGTGGTCCGAGCCTGGCTGACTTCAGCCGCCTGACCGGTCTGGCCTCCTACAGCGGTCCGGACGCCTCGGCGAGCGACCTGCTGGCCCTGCTGGCCGGCCGCGCGACCGCCATCTGGCTGTCCAGTGGTGACGGCTGGGTGCTCTACGCCAGCGCCGACGGCGCGATGGTCCCGGGTTCGATGGACTTCACGGCCACCGCGGGCGACGTGATCTACATCAGCAACTAGCGGAAGGGGGAATGCCCCCCTCCCGACCCTCACCCCAACCCTCTCCCTCAGGGAGAGGGGGCGGGGAGGGGAGAGGGAGTTGGGGGAGGGAACTCCCACCAGCTAGTGAGCATGACTAGCGACCACGAAAGGACGCAGACATGACCAAGATGAGCACGATGCCCAGGTTGGCAATCGCTGCAGTCGCCGCGTTGATCGGCATCATTGCCCTCGGCGCGTCCGCCTTCGCACAGCCCGCTAACCCCCACCGGTTCTACGGTGGCGGTCTGGAAGCTGGCGACACGGTCGGGCTGCAGGAGTTGCACGGCGACCACTACGACGAGGTCGCGTCGGCGACCGCCGACGCGAACGGCGAATGGTACATCGACGCCGCAGCCGAGGGCGTGGACGAGAGCTCGTTCACCCTTAATGGCAAGTCCGCTTCCGCTTCGCTGACTTCGGTCACCGACAGCCTTACCCGAGTCGACATCGAAGCCATGGCGATGCCTGGCGACGGTGACGGCATGGGCGAGATGGGCGAAGGCGGCGAGATGGGCGAAGGCGACGGCATGGGCGAGATGGGCGAAGGCATGGGCGAAGGCGACGAGCAGCTCGACGAGGACAAGACCGATGTCGGTATGCCCTCGACGGGTAGCGGCGGCCTCGCTGACTCCAGCGGCATTTCGGCCGGCCTGATTGGCCTGCTGATTGCTCTGGGCGCAGCGGCCATCGCCGGTCTCGGTCTCCGCCGAGTTCGGAATCGAGCCTAATCGCTCAACGGAGTCGTAAGACTCATTGAGGGGCGGGGTCGAAAGACCCCGCCCCTTTTGTGTGTGTTCGGGGGACCCCCACCCCGGCGGGGACCCTCACCCCGGCGGGACCCTCACCCCGGCCCTCTCCCAGAGGGAGAGGGAGTAAGAGGGAGGGAGAGGGAGTGGGAAAGGGAGAGGGAAGGGGAGGTTCTGATCCCCTCTCCCAGAGGCAGAGGGTTAGGGTTAGGGCGTTTCGGGATACTGGCGCGGGACCCTCACCCCGGCCCTCTCCCAGAGGGAGAGGGGGTAAGCGGGAGGGAGAGGGAGTGGGAAAGGGAGAGGGAAGGGGAGGTTCTGATCCCCTCTCCCAGAGGCAGAGGGTTAGGGTTAGGGCGTTTCGGGATACTGGCGCGGGACCCTCACCCCGGCCCTCTCCCAGAGGGAGAGGGGGTAAGCGGGAGGGAGAGGGAGAGGGTTAGGGCCCTCGTTCCAGTTCCATGAGGATTGCGTCGGCGACTGCGTCCAGGTCGGTGAGGATCTCGGCGTTCCAGAATCGCTTGACTCGGAAGCCTTCGGACTCGAGGGCTTGTGTGCGGTCGTGGTCGTATTGGGCCTGGTGGTGGTGTTGGCTGCCGTCGAGTTCGATGACGAGGCGCTGTTCCATGCAGACGAAGTCGACGAAGTAGGGGCCGATCGGGGTCTGTCGGCGGAACTTGTGGCCGTCGAGTTGACGGTTTCGGAGGAGGTCCCAGAGGATACGCTCGGCGTCGGTGGCGTCGCGTCGGAGCTGTCGGGCGTGGTGGGTTCGGTTGGACATTTGGGGGCTCTCGGGGTCACAGGGTAGTTGGCCCTCACCCCGGCCCTCTCCCAGGGGGAGAGGGAGGCGGAAGGGGACCCTCACCGCGGCCCTGTCCCGGGGAC
Source organism: Dehalococcoidia bacterium (assembly GCA_965208665.1). Lineage (GTDB taxonomy): Bacteria > Chloroflexota > Dehalococcoidia > Bin125 > Bin125 > Bin125. Next base: position 338,727 of record CBDBPH010000001.1, on the reverse strand, counting down.
CCTCACCCCGGCCCTCTCCCAGAGGGAGAGGGGGTGGGAAGGGAACGGGAGTGGGAAGGGAACGGGAGTGGGAAGGGTGATTGGGAGGATCTGATCCCCTCTCCCCGAGGGAGAGGGTTAGGGTGAGGGCCTTTCTGCGCGGTGGGGACCCTCACCCCGGCCCTCTCCCAGAGGGAGAGGGAGTAAGAAGGGGGCGGGAGTGGGAAGGGTGAGGGTCTTTCCCACACGTTGCGGGAAGGTAATGACGGTATCCCCGTGACTGATTATTGGGTGGTCTTGGTGGTTGTGGTTCGACACACTCGATCTACTGCGAATTCGGGAAGGAACTTGTGATGAAGATATCGACTAACTGGCGGACTCTGCGCTGGGTCGTGCTGGGACTGGCGGCGGTTGTTGCCTTGCTGGTGTGGGCGTCGGCTTCGGCTCAGCCGGAGACTCCGTACCAGGTGTATGGGTACAACGAGCCGGGCGACGAGATTGCGATCTACGACGCGGACGGGAACGAGAAGGGGACGGCGACGGCTAACTCGGACGGCGAGTGGTTCACGCAGATTGAGTGCAGCGAGGACACGGTCCACCTGCTGAGCTTCACGGTCAACGGCGTGGCGGCGATGGCCGAGGTGAACAGGATCAACTCGACGCTGGCCGAGGTGACGCTGACTCTGGCTGCTGACTCGGACACCGCGATGCCCGACATGGGCGACGAGGCGCAGGTCTCGGAGGAGGAGCTGACCGAAGAGACTGAGGACCTCGAGGAAGCAGGCGACGGGATGGCCGAGCCCGAGGACTCGAGCGATGACGCTGCGGTCACAGACGCGTACCCGGACTCGGGTAGCGGCGGTCTGGCGGACCAGGGTCCGTCGACGTCGGCGCTGATCGGGACGCTGTTGGTGTTGGCGGCGGTGGTCACGGGTGCTGGCGTGTGGAGGCTGCGCCGTCGGGCGTAGGGTCTGAGGGCCACGGCTGATCCTCTATTGGATCCTTCTCTCCCCCCGCCGTCAGGCGGGGGGAGATGTTTCGTTCCAACTCCTTTCTCCCCCCGCCGTCAGGTGGGGGGAGATGTCACGTAGTGACAGAGGGGGGCACTCCGGAGGTCGGCACGGGCGCCAGTGGTTTGCCGGTGATCGAGGAATGCCCCCCTCTGCCTTCGGCATCTCCCCCCACCTAACGGCGGGGGGAGAGGGGAAGTGGAGGGGGGGAGATGTCTCGTAGAGACAGTGGGGGCACTCCGGAGGTCGGCACGGGCGTCAATGGTTTGCCGGTGATCGAGGAATGCCCCCCTCTGCCTTCGGCATCTCCCCCCACCTGACGGCGGGGGGAGAGGGGAATGGGGCGGGGGGAGTGAAGCGAGGGGAGCGGAAGGGAGAGGGGACCCGTGGTGTAGTCTGCTCTGAGTGTGAGCGTTATCACTAGAGGAGATTTCCCGTGGCAGAACTGAGTGGGGCGCAGATTGTCGCCAAGTCGTTGGCGACGCAGGGCGTTGAGGAAATGTTCGGGTTGGTCGGGGTGCCGGTGGTCCCGATTTCGATTGCCTGGCAGCAAGAAGGCAAGCCGTTTATCAGTGTGCGCCACGAGCAGGCGGCGGGCTATGCGGCGCAGGCGGCGTCGTACATGCACGGTCACCTGTCGGCGGCGTTGGTGGTGTCGGGTCCGGGGATGACGAACGTGATCTCGGCGTTGGGCAACGCGCAGGCGAACTGCTGGCCGATGATCCTGCTCGGCGGCGCGGCGAATATCGGGCTCTCACAGATGGGCGATTTCCAGGATGCTCCGCAGGTCGAGGCGGCGAGGCCGTTCGTGAAGTGGTCGGACCAGGCTCGCGACGTGCGGCTGATCCCGCGACTGATCGCGCAGGCCACGCGAGCGGCGGTCAACGGTCGGCCGGGTCCGGTGTACCTGGATCTGCCGGGCGACATCATCGATGCGGTGGTGGACGAGTCGGAGGTGCAGTGGGCGCCGCGGATCGAAGAGCCGCAGCGGCCGACGGTCTCGCAGGAGTCGGTGACGGACGCGATCGAGGCGCTGAAGACGGCCTCGAACCCGCTGGTGATCGTGGGTAAGGGCATGGCCTGGTCGAAGGCTGAGCAGGAGGTCCAGGAGTTCGTCGACAAGACGGGCATTCCCTGGCTGGCGACGCCGATGGGCGCGGGCGTGGTTCCGGCGGACGCGCCGAACAACGCGGCGGCGGCTCGGACGCACGTGCTCAAGAACGCGGACCTGGTGGTCCTGCTGGGCGCGCGTCTGAACTGGATTCTGCACTTCGGTCGACCGCCGCGCTTCAAGGAGGACGTGCGCATCATCCAGCTCGATATCGAGCCGGAGGAGATTGGCACGAACGTCCCGACGGAGGTGGCGCTGGTCGGCGACGGCAAGGCCGTGATGGGTCAGTTGAACTCGTACCTGGATGAGAATCCGTGGCAGTTCGAGGACACGACCGAGTGGATCGCGTCGATCAACGCGGAGCTGGAGCGTAAGGCGGCCGAGCAGGCCGAGTGGAGCTCGTCGGACGAGTCGCCGATGAACTACTACCGGCCGCTGAAGGAGATCAACGATCGCATGCCCCGCGACGCGGTGTTCGTCACCGAGGGTGAGAACACGATGGCGATCGCGCGTCAGGTGATCCAGTCGTACGAGCCGCGTAAGCGTCTCGATGCGGGGACGTGGGGCACGATGGGCGTCGGACCAGGCTTTGCGCTCGCGGCGCAGGTCGTCAACCCGGGCAAGCGCGTGATTGCGCTCGAGGGCGACGCGGCGTTCGGTTTCGGCCCGACCGAGGTCGAGACCGCCGTCCGGCAGAAGCTGCCGATTACGTGGATCATTTTCAACAACAACGGCATCGGCGGCGGCGCGCCGGAGCTCCCGGACGACTACGGCACGGGCGAGCTCTCGCCGGGCCAGCTCACTCCGATGGCGCACTACGAGATGATCATCGAAGCGTTCGGCGGCAAGGGCTACTACTGCCGATCGCCGGAAGAGCTCGAGGCGGCGCTGGACGACTCGTTCCAGCAGGAAGGCTCGACGTTGATCAACGTTGAGATTGCTCCGGGCGCGCAGCGTCGCAAGCAGCAGTTCGGCTGGCTGCAGCGCTAACGTTCACCGGGGATCAGTACCGATCGAGGGGCGGTCCTGGTGGCCGCCCTTCGTCATCTGTCTGCAACGTCGTTCGCGACACAACAAGAAGGGCGACCACAAGGGTCGCCCCTACGGGAATCAGGGCAACTGAGTCCAGATCGACCCGACACGGACGACGACGTAGAGGGCGTCGCCGCTATTGAGTTGGGTCAGCGTGTTGAGGAAGTCGGGCGCGTCGGGCGACCAGAACTGCCAGGTGTCGGTGTAGGGGTCGTGGCGATAGGCGCGGCTGAAGTGCGCGACGTTGCGCAGCGCATCGTCGATGTCGCGGTCGGGTCCCTGCCATGAGATCAGGTTGGCGCCGGTGCGCAGGCGGATCGTGACCTGTCGCGGCTTGGTCGGTGGGGCTGGCAGCCAGGGCTCGTACGGATTGACCAGTGCCCAGACGGCCTCGCCGGCGCTGAGCGAGCGGACGGCGACGTCGGCGGAGGCGGGATCGTTGGGATCGAACCGGTGGTATGTGTTGCGCTGCGCGTCGTGGAAGACCAGCTCGCTGAGCGGCGCCTCGAGGAGTGAGTAGAGCCCGGCCACAGACGTATCGCGTTGCACGCCGACCGTCCGCCAGCCGCCCATGGGAGCGTCGGCGGGAATCGTCCAGACCGGCGCCGGCTCGGCCTCAGTGACCGCGACCGGCTCCTGGTCGCTCTGGGGCGGATCCTCTGCAGTCGGATCGTCCGGCGGAGTGGCAATGGTCGGAGCGGTCCAGTTGTGGGTATTGGTCGAGGTGAACTCGACGCCGTAGTGGAGGTTGTACTCATCGCCCTTGTGGAGCTCCCGGCCCTCGATCGCGTACTGCCCGGTGAAGGGAATCGTGCGGTCGAGGTAGCCGCCACCGTAGGTCGCATGAATGGCGTAGTGGATGTGCGCCACTCCGCCGTTGGCGTCCAGGCCGGCAGGGAAGACGAGACCGACCCGGTCGCCAACGCTCACACGTAGTCCGCGTCTGATGTGGTCGTCCGGATCGAGGTGTACGAGCAGGTGCGCGTAGCCGTTGCTGTCCTGGATGGTGAGTCCGTTGTTGTCAGACCAGGTGACCTCTCCGTCGACCGGTGAGAGCACCGGCGTCCAGTCGGTCGATGCGTCGGTGCGGACGATGTCGATGGCGTACGGATCCTGTTGGTCAGCCTCGGAGTGGGTCGCGGTGTTGTACCCGGCGATGATGCTCCAGGTCGTCCCGGCGGGCGCCGGGATCGGGACACCGCCCTCGGCGCGGCCCGGCGAAGTCAACGCAAGCGAGGAAGCAACCGCAATCGAGGCGATGGCCGCCCACGAGACGGCACGCCATGCGGTCAACGCGCTGCGGATCATGGTCTCGATGTCGTCCCGACCCTCGCCTCCTGTTGACTTTACAGATCAGCGAGTGCTGAGGCGGATCGGAGGACGAAACTGGCGCCGCCATGAGGGTGGCGGCGCCAGTGAGCCGGTCCATTAAAGCCGGCGAGGTCATTCCCAGCGGAGAGCTACCAGCAATAGACGGGCAGGATGCAGGCGCCCGACGCTTCTCCGTTGAGCGGATGCTGGTTGAAGGGCATGACGGCTTGGTCGATCATGTCGCCTTCACCGAAGAAGGGAGCGTACGGATCGATGGAACCGTTGGCTTCGGTGAATGACTCGACGTCGATCGGTACAACATCCTCCTGGCCGAACGTTTGGTACGAAGCCTGGGCGTCGTTGCCGACGGCCAGGGCGAATGTGGCGATTGCGGCCAGGAGCGCAGCGGTCAGAAGCAGGTAGCCCACGCGTTCAGCGATTCGAAGGTGGCTGGCGACGTAACACGCGAGATAGATGGCGTTCATCTTTCGTTCCTCTACTTTCCTTTGTTGGACCTCGCTGTCTGGTCGCGTGGTCCGATAACCGAGCTAATCCAAACGTATGTCTGCGCGTACCATCAATTCGCCCAGAGCAGCCCTCATCGAGGCAGCGGTTGCCGGCGGTGTTCGACTGGAACCGTTGAGTAGTGAACCATTGAGCAATCGCGAGAAATCTGTAAACGAGGAGGCGTGGCAATGAAACACAGGAGACTCGGCAATTCCGGACTTCAGGTCTCTCTTGCCGGTCTGGGGACGAATAACTTCGGCATGCGGCTGGACTACGAGGGTTCGAAGTCTGTCGTCGACGCAGCAATCGATGCCGGGATCAACTTCTTCGATACCGCAGACATCTACGGCGGCGGACTCTCGGAGGAGTTCCTGGGCAGGGCACTGGGCTCACGGCGCGAAGACGTGCTGATCGCGACGAAGTTCGCCATGCCGGTGGGCGAAGGGCCGTTTACGCGAGGCGGATCGCGGCATTACATCGAGAGGGCGGTGGAGCGATCGCTGAAGCGCCTGGGCACCGATTACATCGATGTCTACCAGATGCACCAGCCGGATCCGGAGACGCCGATCGAGGAGACGCTCGATGCGCTGTCCGACCTCGTGCATCGAGGGATCGTGCGCTACATCGGGCACTCGAACTTCAGCGGCTGGCAGATCGCCGACGCGGACTGGGCGGCGCGCTCGAAGGGGTACGTGCGGTTCGTCTCGGCGCAGAACGAGTGGAGCCTGTTGCAGCGCAAGATTGAGCCGGAGATCATGCCGGCGTGCCGAGAGTTCGGGCTGGGACAGCTTCCCTTCTTCCCGCTGGCTTCGGGCTTCCTGACGGGCAAGTACTCGCGGGGCGTTGACCTGCCCGAGGGAACGAGACTCGCCGCCTGGCAGCAGGCGATGCCGGCCAGGATCGACGCGTTGACCTCGGACGCCAACTGGAACAAGCTCGATGCTCTGACCTCGTTCGCCGAAGACAACGGCCACACGATCCTCGATCTGGCACTGAGTTGGCTGGCTTCCGATTCGGCCGTCTCGTCGGTGATCGCCGGTGCGACGAAGCCGGAGCAGATCGAGGCCAATGTCGCTGCGACGATGAGCTGGGAGTTGACTGCGGAAGACTTCTCGGCGGTCAACGAGATCCTGGGCTGAAATCCTTGAGCCTACCGAAGCTGGCGGCCTGGGCGAGCGCGATCGGCGCGGGCGCAGCGCTCTACGCATGGTGGGAGTCGACGGCGGTTGAGGTGACCGAGCATCGACTTGTGATCCCGGACCTCCCGCCGGGCCTCGACGGGCTGCGCATCCTGCACGTCTCGGACACGCACTTTCCCGCCGACGGCGATTCGGTCGGTCGTTTCGTCGAGCTGGTCTGGGATCTCGACTACGACCTGGTCTGTTGCACCGGGGACTACGTCGAGACGTCGGCTGCGTGGGACGCCGCCGGCGATGCGTTGACGCAGCTGCGAGCGCCGTTCGGCGTGTACGCGACGCTGGGCGCGCACGATTACTGCCCGCCGGTACGCACGCTTGACGACTGGCTCTCCTTCAACCTGGATCGCGCGCTGCGTTCGCCGCGCCGGTTCGTCAACCCGCAGCCGTTCATCGATCGTCTCGAGTCGGCGGGAATCGTTGTGTTGCGCAACGAATGGCGGTCGTTGGAGATCGGCGGCGAGCTGGTGCGTCTCGGAGGCGCTGGTGACGATTCGGCGAGGATGGCGCGGTTGGAGTCGGCGGTGCCGGCTCCCGGCGGATTCTCGATGCTGCTTACGCACGCACCCGATGCGGCGCTGCGGCTTACAGGGACGGAGCAGGGCGGGCCGTCGCTGGTGCTGTGCGGTCACACGCACGGCGGGCAGATTCGAGTGCCGGGCTGGGGCGCGCCGCTGCGACACTCACAACTGGTCAATCGGAAGCAGGCATCCGGCGTGTTCGAGCTGGACGGAACGAAGGTCGTGGTGAGTCGAGGGTTCGGGACGGCGCACGTCCCGCTTCGCATAGCCTGTCGGCCTGAGATTGGCTTGATCACGCTGAGCGGCAGTGCCGGTTAACGATCTGGACGATCCGGCAGACTGCCCCGATATCGCTGGTTTCGCTGTTTCGATAGAATGGTGTTTGAGCGTATATGACAAGTAATGGACGGCGCGCGCCATAGGTGGTCGCTAGAGCGTGCTGGCGTCGAAGTGGAGTGAACACATGGTGGGCAATCAATACGACGTGGTCGGTATGGAGTCGATGGATTTCGGATCCGAGGCATACCAGGCGATTAACCTGCACAACTTTGAACAGCTTGAGCAGATCCAGGCGCTGCCCGACGAAGTGGTCTACAACATCAACGTTGTCGGACGTGTGCTGCCGTTCAAGTCGAACCGCTACGTCGTTGACCACTTGATCGACTGGTCCGACGCGCTGAATGACGGCATGTTCCGCCTGACCTTCCCGCAGAAGGACATGCTGGCGCCGGCCGATTTCGACAAGATGGCGGCGGCGATCGACTCGGGGAAGGACTCGCGCGAGCTGAAGGTGGTGGCGGACGAGATCCGGATGACGCTGAATCCGCATCCGGCGGGTCAGATGGAACACAACATGCCGCAGTACCAGAACGAGCCGCTGCCCGGCATGCAGCACAAGTACCGCGAGACGACGCTGTTCTTCCCGTCGCAGGGCCAGACCTGCCACGCGTATTGCACGTTCTGCTTCCGCTGGCCACAGTTTGTGGGACTTGAGGGCAAGAAGTTCGCGATGCGCGAAGGCGAGTTGCTGCGCGGGTACCTGTCGGAGCACCACGAGGTCTCGGACGTACTGTTCACCGGCGGCGACCCGCTGATCATGAAGACCAAGACGCTGCGCGAGTACATCGAGCCGCTGACCAAGCCGGATGCGGGACACAATCTGCGCACGGTGCGGATCGGCTCGAAGGCGATCGCCTACTGGCCACACCGCTTCGTCTACGACGATGACGCTGAGGACCTGCTTGACCTGTTCCGCGAAGTCACAGACGCCGGCATGCAGTTGGCACTCATGGCGCACTTCAACCATCCGGCCGAGCTGCGTACGTCGGTGTCGCTCGAGGCGGTCAGGCGAATCCGCGAGACGGGCGCGCAGATCCGGACGCAGACGCCGCTGCTGAACCACATCAACGCCGACTCGCAGCTGTTGGCGGACATGTGGGCCGAGCAGACGCAGGCGGGCTGCGTGCCCTACTACCTGTTTGTCGCTCGCGACACCGGCGCCAAGCGCTACTTCGAGCTGCCTTTGGTCGACTGTCAGGAGATATTCCGCGGCGCCTACCAGCGCGTCTCGGGCGTCGCGCGGACCGTGCGCGGACCGTCAATGTCGGCCGGACCAGGCAAGGTGCAGATTCTCGGCGTCTCCGAGTTCCGCGGCGAGAAACTGATCGTGCTGCGCTTCCTCCAGGGCCGCGATCCGGAGTGGGTCGGCAAGCCGTTCTTCGCCAAGTACTCCGACAGCGCGAGCTGGCTGGACGAACTCGAGCCGGCCGAGGGCGACGAGTTCTTCTTCGAAGAGCGCCTGCGCGAGCTCCTGGCTGAGGAAGGCTCGCCCTGGTCGCGCGAAGATACGCGAATCCAGCTGATGGACGCCGCCGCTGCCGGCGGGCTCTAGGCGTTCGACGTCATGACCGAGGGCCCACGGCAGGACGACGATCCCGTCGTGCGTCCCGGCACGCTTTCATTTCAGTGTCTGGCCGAGGAGTGCGGCGCGATGTGCTGCCGCAATCCGTACCGCGTAGATCTGGGCGAGGATGAAGTCACGCGTCTCGCGAGCAGAGTTGACGTCTGGGAGGTCGTGGAAGAGCGGGCGGCGATGGTCTTGATGCGTCAGGCCGACGATTCCTGCGTTCTTCTCTCTGACGACCTGCGTTGCAGCGCCTACGAAGTCAGGCCGAAGGGCTGTCGAGATTACCCGTTCCGCCTGGAAGTCGAGGAGGGTCGTCCGCCGAGGGTCGAACGAGACCTGGCCTGCCCCGGCTTCGTGGGGCCGCCGATGACGGAGTCGGAGTATGAGGCGCTCGTGGCGTCGTTGAGCAGACGGGCAGGTGGCTAGCCACTGGAGCTAAGCAGCGGGGAGACGAGCTCAATGAACCGTCGGACTGCGACCAGGGCTTTGCGGATGTTGTCAGGAGTGTCCCAGTTCTCGTAAGAGTTCTTGTGTAGCTGATTGGCGACCTGGAACAAGAGGTAGATGTCGTCGTTTCCCGTTTCGGCGCAGATGAGATCTACGGCGGCGTATAGAGCGCCGTGCGAGTGATGCTCCCAGCCCCGCTCCTCCGCGAGCGCCTTAACGATTTGAGCCGTCGCCCCCCATCCTTTCTCCGAGGCTTGGCGGACGTCACCGATGGCAAGTTCGGCCTCAGCCTGTGCGAGCAAAAGGCTGCTTGCCTCGAAGTATGCCTGAGTGGTCATAGACTCATGCTACCTGAGATCAGGGCCTGGGCATTCGTATACTCGACCCATAGCGAGCGTTTCCAGGTGGGAGTTGACGATGCTTGATTCGGCGACCATTGATGCTCTGCGGAAATCGCGGTCGGAGTGGGATGCTCGCGTGGACGCGGATGGGCGCGAACGGCCGGGACCATTCATGACCGTGTCATCGAGGCCGATCGAGCGGCTCTACGACGCGACGACGCTCGATGACGCGGGCTGGGACGTGGAAGCGGACCTGGGACTGCCGGGCGAGTATCCCTTCACGCGCGGCGTCCATCCGACCGGATATCGCGGGCGGCCGTGGACGATCCGCATGTTCGCTGGTTTCGGCTCGGCCGAGGAAACGAACTCCCGATTCAAGCGTCTGCTGGACGACGGCCAGACCGGCCTCTCGATCGCATTCGACATGCCCACATTGATGGGCTACGACCACGACGATGAGCTGGCGGCGGGCGAGTTCGGGAAGTGCGGCGTCGGTGTATCGTCGCTGGCCGACATGGAGATACTGCTGGACCAACTGCCGCTCGATCAAATCACGACCTCGATGACGATCAACTCACCGGCGGCGCCAATCTGGGCGATGTACATCGCCGCCGCCGAGCAGCGCGGGATCGACCGGTCGAAACTGGGCGGCACCCTGCAGAACGACATCCTGAAGGAGTACATCGCTCAGAACGAGTTCGTCTTCCCGCCGCGACCATCGATGCGGTTGGTCACCGATACGGTCGAGTTCGCGTCGGAGTACATGCCGCGCTGGAACTCGATCTCGGTCTCGGGCTACCACATCCGCGAGGCTGGCTCGACGGCGGCGCAGGAACTGGCGTTCACGCTCGCCGACGGACTGGAGTACGTGCGCTGGGCGCAGGAACGCGGTCTCCACGTGGACGAGTTTGCACCGCGCCTGTCGTTCTTCTTCAACTCGCACAATGACTTCTTCGAAGAGATCGCCAAGTTTCGCGCGGCGCGGCGAATCTGGGCTCGTGAGATGCGGGAGACGTTCGGCGCCGAGAATCCGCGCTCGTGGTGGATGAGATTCCATACTCAGACGGCGGGTGTCTCGCTGACCGATGTGCAGCCGGAAGTCAACCTCCTGCGCGTGACCATCCAGGCCCTGGCAGCCGTGCTGGGCGGCACGCAGTCGCTGCACACGGACGCGATGGACGAGGCGCTGGCGCTGCCGTCGGAAAAGGCCGCACGCCTTGCGGTGAGGACACAGCAGGTGATCATGCACGAGTCGGGCGCGATCAACACGGTTGACCCGTTGGGTGGCTCGTACTTTGTCGAGCAGCTGACGAACGATCTCGAGCGAGAGGTCTATCAGTACTTCGAGCAGATCGATGCGCTCGGTGGCGTGATTGCCTCGATCGAGACCGGCTACTTCCAGAAGGAGATCGCCGACGCTTCGGCGCGGTTCCAGCGCGAAATCGAGCGCGGTGAACGGACCATTGTGGGCGTCAACGACTTCGAGCTAGAGGAACCGCTCGAGATCCCGATATTGAAGATGGATCCGCAAGGCGAGGCTCGCCACCTGGAGCGCCTACGCCGGACTCGGGCCGAACGCGACCAGGACCGGGCAGATTCAGCGTTGGCGGCGCTTGCCAATGTCTGCCGCGACCCTCGGGCAAACTCGATGCCTCAGATGCTCGATGCGGTGCGCAGTTACTGCACGCTGGGCGAGATCATGGACACGATGCGCGATGTCTTCGGCGAACACCAAGAGCACGTGGTGCTCTAGCTGGGAACGTCGTTCGGCGAGCGCGTGAGAGGAGCACACCATGGCCGGACCGCTTGACGGGATCAAGGTGCTGGAGTGCTCGACCTGGGGATTCGGGCCGATCGGCGGGATGATGCTGGGCGATCTGGGCGCCGACGTGATCAAGATCGAGTCGCCAACTCGCCCCGACGCGGCGCGCTTCGTCGAATCGGTGGCCGGGATTCCCAACATGATGCCCGACGGCCACTCGGCGTTGTTCGAGGCTGTGAACCGCAACAAGCGATCGCTGGCTCTCGACCTCAAGTCGGAGCGCGGGCGCGAGTTGTTCCGCGATCTGATCGTCGATACTGACGTGTTCATCGAGAACTACCGTCCCGGGACATTCGAGAAGTTGGGGCTCTCGACCGAGGCACTCTCTGAAATCAACCCCGGTCTGATTCACGCCGCCACGGCGGGCTATGGATTTAAGGGCGACGAGGCACATCTACCGGCGCTGGATGCCGTCGGCCAGGCGCGAGGCGGATTCATGTACTCCGGCGGCGGCCCGGATAGTCCGCCGAACTGGAACACGCTGGGCATCGCGGACGTGATGGGCGCGACCTGTCTTGCCTATGGCGTCCTGGCAGCGATCGCAGGACGCGAGCTGAATGGGGGAAAGGGACAGCGGATCGAGGTCTCGCACATCATGGCGACGATGTGGTTGCAGTTCTGGGGAATCAGCGTCGCGATGATTCAGCATCTCGAACTGTGGCCGCGCTTTGACCGGACGAAGGCGGCCAATCCGCTCTGGAACCTGTACCGCTGCGGCGACGACAAGTGGCTGATGCTTGGGATTCTCGAGGCCGAACGGGACTGGGCCTCATTCTGTCGGGCGATCGAGCTTGACGAGATCATCGATGACGAGCGATTCACGACGTTGTCGGCGATGGGTCGGCATTGCGAGGAGCTGATCGCGATCCTCGAGGAACGATTCGCTTCGGCGCCGCGCGCGGAGTGGGAACAACGGCTACTCCGCGAGCCGAACCTGATCTTCACTCGCGTGCAGCAGATTAATGAGCTTCCCAGTGATCCAGCCGTCATCGCAAATGACTACCTGGTCAGCCACGAACACCGACACTTCGGCCCGACCCAAACCCTGACGCATCCGGTCTTGCTGCACGGTCAGCCGGCAAGTCTGCGGCGTGATGCCCCCGAACTCGGAGAGCATTCGGGTGAAGTGCTGCAAGAACGTCTGGGATTGACCGAGGAGGAACTGGCTGAGTTGTCGGCTGAAGGTGTGATTGGCTAACGCGCCGGGCGGTCGATGCAGGAGGACCGGAAATGGAACGATGAAGGGCACCCACGAGGGGTGCCCCTACAGCGAACGAACCAGGTAGGGGCGGCTCCTGTGGCCGCCCTTCTGGATCCTGTGCTTGCGTCTCGTTGGTGTTAGCGACCGATGACCAGTGAGACCGAGGTCGTGCCTGAGCCGCCGATGTTGAGCGTTGCTGCTCGTTCGGCGCCTTCGACCTGGTAGTCACCGGCGTTGCCGGTGACCTGCTTCCAGGCGTCGAGGGCCTGGCGCACGCCGGTCGCGCCGACCGGGTGACCGCCGCCGATTAGGCCGCCGGACGGGTTCATCGGGATCTCGCCGTCGAAGTCGATCCGGCCGTCCTCGATCGCCTCGTAGCACTTGCCCGGCTCGGTGATGCCGAAGTGGTCGATCGCCATGTAGTGACTGGTCGTGAAGCAGTCGTGGGTTTCGATCACGTCGAGGTCCGCATGGCCGTCGATGCCGGCGCGCTCATAGGCGTCGGTAATCGCGCGACGGGTGTGCGGCAGGACGTACTCGTCGCCCTGAGCCTGCGCGATTTTCTCGTCGAAGGTGAGCGCGGCGGTGTGGTGGCCCCAGCCCTGGATCGTGGGGACATCGGCCAGGTCGATGCCGCGGGCCTCGGCCCACTCGGCTGCGCGCTCCTCGTTGGCGAGGACGAGCGCCGCGGCGCCGTCGGTGATCTGCGAGCAGTCGCGAAGCAGCAGCCGACCGGTAATCGGCGCGACGTACTTGCCTTCCGAGAGGTCGGAGGGGACGTCGCCGAGCCACTTGCGGGTCTGGGCGACCGGGTTGCGCTGGGCGTTTTCGTAGTTGAGTTCGGCCAGACGCTGGAGGTGGGCTGGGTCGAGTCCGTAGCGGTCGTCATAGACGTCGCCAAGTCGCCCGAACAGTTTGGGGAAGGGCAGTTCGACGCCTTCGGCCTCGAGTTCGTACCAGCCGGCGGTGCCGAGGAAGTCGCCGCCCTCAACCGGGCTGACGGTCTTCATCTGCTCGACGCCGAGGATCAACGCGGTGCCGTAGCGGTCGGCCTCAAGTTCGGCCGAAGCCATCAGGATCGAGATGCTGCCCGAGGCGCAGGCGGCCTCGTGGCGAGAGGTGGGCAGACCGCCGAAGTCGGGGCTGATCTCGGCGAAGAATCCGCCCATCTGCCCCTGCTTCGAGTACAGCTCGCCGGCGAAATTGCCGACGTGGGCGGTGTCGATGTCGCCCGGCTCCATCGAGACGGCGTCGAGCGCGCCGTGAACGGACTCTGCCATCACGTCGCGCAGGTTGTGCTCCTCCTTGCGCCAATTTCGGGCAAAGTCGGACTGGTATCCGCCGAGAATGTAGGTCTTGGGCATCGTTGCTCCTCGGTCACTCCTGGTTAGTGGTGTTCGCGTCGCAGGATATCAGGGCAGCGCGTCGAGTTTGTCGATGAACCGACGGACATCGATCAGACTTTCGCCGACCTCATCAACGTTGTAGAAGTCTTCGTAGAAGTTCTTGTGAAGAGTATTCGCCGCCTCGAACAACACTCGAATCTCTCGGTCGCCGGTCTCACGGCTGAGCTCCGTTGCCGCCGTGCGGAGGTCTCGATGTGAAACGTGATCCCAGCCGCGGGACTCGCAGACGGCCTTTACCGCCTGCGCTGCCGCGCCCCACCCCTTCTCGGCTGCTTGACGGGCGTCGCCCTGGTCCAACTCGCGTTCCGCTTGCGCGAACAGTGTCTGGCACGCGGTCTCGTACTTCTCGATCGTCATTGGCCCCTCACGATGTCAGCGTAGTGCTTCAGTATCCCCGGAATACCGAGGGGCGCTTCTCTCGCCAGCTTCGACGGCCCTCGTCGGCGTCGTCGGTGTAGCGGTATCGGTCTGATACCTGGACTTCGTGGGCGAGGCTGTCCTTGAGGGAGTGCTCGGCGGAGTAGTCGATCATCTCCTTGAAGGCGGAGATGTTGAGCGTCGGCAGTTTGGTCAGGTTGTCGATGTAGTCGGCGGCCTCGCGGTCGAAGTCCTCGAGCGGCCAGATGCGGTTGGCCCAGCCGGACTGAAGCGCCTCCTCGGCGAACATATGGCGACCGGTCATCAGCAGTTCGAGCGCCCGGCCGCGCCCCATGATCCGTGGTGCGAACCAGGTCGTGCCGCCGTTCATGCCGATCGCGCGCTGGGCGCGGTGGTCGCCCACCTCGATGTTGTCGGCGCAGAGACGGATGTCGCAGGCACAAGCGATCTCCCAGCCGTGACCCAGGGCCCAGCCGTTGACGAGCGCCACGACCGGCTTCTTGAGCTCGCGCAGGGAAATCAGGAACGGGTGGTGGACGGTGATCGAGGAGTCGATGCCGGGCGTCGGCTCCATGCCGTAGAGGTCATCGCCGGAGCAGAACGCCTGCTGACCGGCCCCGCGTAACGTGACCACGCGAATGTCGGGGCGAGCGGCTGCGAAGTCGACCAACGCCTGGAGTTCCCGCAAGAGCCGGAATGAGAGGGCATTCAGGCGTTCGGGTCGGTTGAGTGTGATCGAGAGGACTCCGCTGTCGGAGACATCCCAGATGGTGACTTGCCACTCTCCGTCGGCCAACGGCGCTGGAGTGTCGGGCCAGGATTCGTGATTCGACATGATGTGACCTTTCTCAAGGGCGCGCAGCTTCGGACCGGGGGTGGTCGATGGCAAGTGTAGGACGGCGCGTGAAGGGACCGTAAAACCGGTCGGGATCGGGCGAGGCGTAACCGGCGCGCGACGGTGCTGCTTCGGGCGGTGCATACACTGAACGCGTGATGATCCGGCCAATCTGGCAATCCAGCGTGCGGCCGTCCGCACGACCCGGCCTCTTGCTTGTCGTTGCGCTCTTCGCGACGCTGGCGACGCTGGCGTGGCCGGCCAGCATCGAGTCATCGTCGCAACGCGTGCTGTCAGTTACGGCCTATCCGACCGCGATACCCGCGAGCGACGGCGTCTCTAAGGTCACGGTTCGGATTCCGGCGGCGGCCGCCGGCGACGAGTCGCAGGTCAATCTATCGACCGACCGAGGGGCCTTCACGGGAGCGAGCGGTCCGACAGAGATCAACGCCCCCCTCTTTGACGTTGGCAACAACACGCTTGGCACGGAGGTCAAGCTTGTCGCCGACGGACGGACCGGCGATTCGGTCGTGATTGCGCGCGTCGGTTCGCTGGTAGACAAGGTCACGATTCGCTTCGTCGGAGAGCCGGCCGCGCTGCGGGTCGAGCAGCCGGCGGAGCAGGCGCGCCTGAGAGCCTCGGATCAGCACATCATCAAGGTCGTCGCCAGCGACGAGACCGGATTCAGGACGCCCTCGGCAGACGTTTCGTTTGAGTTTCTCGCTGCACCTTCGGCAGCGCTATTGCGTAGCGGGGCGGATTCGTCGACGACCGGTGTGTCGGTTTCGACGTCTCAGAGCGGAGAAGCGAGTGCGTGGCTGTCTTCGGAACCGGGTGAGGTGAGCATCCAGATTTCGAGCGGATCCGCTTCCGTCACATTGGAGCTGCAGCTCTACGGCGAACCGACCACCCTCAGGCTCGTGCCCCTGGCAGGCTCGGCGATGGAAGCCGGGACGGTTGGAGCTCCAGGCTCGCTGCAAGCCCTCCTGCTGGACGAACGAGGTCAGGGCGTACCAAACGAGCGGATCAGGTTCTTGCCCGAGGGCGGGCTGGTGGTGGCATCGGACGGAGACGGCGAGACGCTGGTCACGGACGACTCGGGACGAGCTCGTGCGCACCTCGACGCAGCGGCAGCTCGGCTTGGTGTGCGGACGTTGACCGCGACCTGGAGACGGGGTGATCAGGCACTGAGCGATGCGCTAGAAGTTCGAGTGACCGGTCCTCCCACTGCGATGTACCTTCGCGCCCGCCCAGCGCTGACTGAGCTCGAAGGAGTGCTGATTGAGGAGTTCGCGGCCTCAACCCGGTACCGGTTGGAGGCGGAGGTTGTCGACGAACTGGGACAACCGGTTGCCGGTTCGTACAAGGTTCGCTGGCGTCCGTTGATCTCGGAAGCGTCGGCGCAGGCATATCCGGACGTGAGCGTGACGCAGGACGGGATTGCGCATGCCATATTCGACCTTCAGCACGTAGCTGGCGTGCCACAAACCAGTTCGACACGCGCGCAGGCCTGGCTCATCGCGAAGGCCCAGGTCAACTCGAACGGCATCATCGCCGACCTACTCGGCGACGGGGTGTCGCTGCGCGCGAGTTGGAACAACTTGATCTGGCGCGGGCCGGCTACGACCGTGCGGGCAGCGGTCGCAGACATCGAACACGTCGTATCGGCGGCCTGGAAGCGCAATGCGGACGGTGGGTGGCAAGCATGGTTCACCGCGGATGTCCCCGGCGCCGTTGATTTCTCACTGGAGCCGGGAGAGAATTTCCTGCTGGTGCTGCGTTCCGGCGCCTTGCTCGAGCACGTAGAACGTCGATAGCCAGTTCCCGCCTTAGAGTGAGTCTGTGAGACGTTGGGTAGCCGTCGGCGTTGCGATTGCCGCGTGCGTGGTCGTGTGGATGACGGCGTCGGCGCAACCAACCAATGAATGGATCGTTTCGTCCGACCGGGACGCGGGGGCGGGAACGCTGCGCGGCGCCATCGTGGCAGCGAATGCGTCCAGTGGCGATGATGTCATTCGCTTTGCATCGGCGATGACGATTCGTCCTGAATCTGCGCTACCGGCGCTGGAGGACGACGGGATCACGATCGACGGTTCGTTCGGGCAGGCCTCGCCGGATGTGACGCCTGCAGTCTGGATCGATGGCTCGGGCGCCAGGGACTCGGCCGGCCTGGAAATCATCGCCTCGCGCAGTGTCGTTCGCGGCCTGGGCATCATCGGATTCCAGCGATACGGCATCGGCGTGATTGGCGCGGTCGCGACCGATGCAGTGATCGAAGGCAACTGGGTCGGGCTACGCGCGAATGGTCTGCCCGCAGCCAATCGGTTGAGCGGCGTGGCTGTGATCGGCGGAGCAGCCGGCGCGGCGATTCGGGGCAACCGGATCGGCGGCAACAGTGACGAGGGTCGGACCGGGCACGGGATTGTGGTCGGAGGTGGCGGCTCCGTCGAGGTCAGAATCGAAGGCAACGTCATCGGCATCGCGCTGGACGGCTCCGCTGCGCCGAACGACGACGGCATCCTGATCGTCGACTCTGCGCAGGCGACGATTCGAGATAACGCCATCGGTTACAGCAACGTCGCCGGCATCGAGGTGCGCGAGACGCGGCAGGAGGTCCGGATCGACGGCAATCGGATCGGGGTCCGACGGGACGGCGCAGCCGCCCCGAACGATGTCGGAGTGTTCCTGGGCCCGGGTTCCTCGGAGGCCAAGATCGGTGGTTGGGGGGTCAACGTGGTTGCGGCCAATCGGGTCGGGATTGCCGTGGAGCAGGGCGCTCGCGAGGCGTCGATCGAGAACAATTGGATCGGGCTGGTTCCGCTCCCGGGAGTTTCGACGCCGCGCAGTACAGACCTGCCCCGAGCTCTGATCCGTCCGAATGTGGAACGCGGAATATCGATCATCGCCGGCGCGGCGGTAATCCTCGTCGAACACAACTACGTCGCGGCGGGCGAGTACGGGATCCTTGTGGGCGATGCCGCAACCACGCGTATCAGCCTGACTCGGAATGTGGTCGCTGGTTCGCGGCAAGGCCCCACAACGGCCGCGATCGATGTCCGCTCCGGCACAGAGATTGTGATTGGCGGAGGCGACGAGCCGTTTGGCAACCATGTATGCGGGGCTGAGTTTGGCATCCGCATCGCCGAGACTGAGGAGCCGCTGGTCGGGTTCAACGCGGTCGGAGCCGGTGCCGCGAGCCGGGTGACATTCGATAGCGACGCGCAGATGCAGTGGGGCATCCGGCTGGAGGATCGGACTCTGCGTGCCCAGGTTCAGCAGAACAATATCGCCGACGCAGAGCGGGCAGCGATCTCGGTGGTTGGCGATGATGCACAGGACAATCGGCTGTCTTTGAATCGATATTCCCGTAATGCGCTCGACATCGACCTCGGCGCGGACGGCAGGACCGAGAATGACTTGCGGGACCGAGACCGGGGTCCCAACGGGTTGCTGAACGCTCCCACGATTGACGACCACGACGTTCGGCAAGTCAGCGCGAGCATCTTCAGTTCAACGTTCAGCGGCACTGCGACGCCCGGTTCGTACGTTGATGTCTACGAATTGAACGGCGCTCGTTGGGACCGGATCGCCCGAAGCCAACGGGCAGATCATCGCGGCCGATGGACCGCCCGAACGCTGGAGCTGCCCAATGCTCCGATTCGAGCGCTTGCGATGACGGCTGCCGGTTCCACGTCGGAGTTCTCATCGCTCTTCCTGCCCTCGCAGCGAGTGCGTCTGCAGTCCGGAACGAGCTACTTCGCCTGGACAGGTCCGGATATGGCGATTGAGGAAGCGTTGTCGCCGATCTTGCGCTGGGTGGAGACGGTCTGGCGGTGGAACGCCCGCGAGGAGACGTGGGAAGGCTGGTCGCCGCAGATTCCAGCCGACACTTCCGACCGGAGCGGCTCCCTTGGACAGGTGCGGAAGGGGGACGTGCTGCGTCTGGCCCTGTCCGATCGACCGAGTCGAACGTACTTCGTCCCTGCCGGTGGCGAGATTGCGGAACCGATCAGCATCGACCTAGCGCGGGGATTCAACCAGATCGCCTGGCTGGGCGGCAAGGTCGGTGCGCTAGAGATGCTGTCGGAGCTCGACCAACGACATCCGGGCCTGATCGCTTCGGTCTGGCAATGGGACGACCGGGGCTGGGCGTTGATCTGGCCTCGGTTGCGAGGCGGCTGGGATCCGGGCGTGTGGGAGTTCTCAACCCTGTGGATACGGGCGACCGATGGCGGAGAGTTGACCCTGCCCTAGGCGCCGTCGTCGCCGGAAAGCGTCTCCACGGCGACGAGCACAACGATGGCTCGATCGCCCTCCTGGGCGATGCGAAGTTCTCCCCGAAATGCGGGGTTGTCGGTGTCGCGGAAGGTGATGAAGTCGACGCCGGCGCGCTGGGGGTCCGCGGTCACCCGCCAAGGGTCGGTGTCGAGCTTGGAGCGGAACCAGTTGTACAGGTCATCGGCGCGCTCGCCGGTGCTTTGCCAGCCGACGATGAGCTCTCGTCGAGTCTCGGTATCCGAGAATGCAGACCCCAGTAGATCGAGAGCGTCGTGTTCGGGGAAGCTTGGCGGCAGCTCGTCAACCATCGCCTGGACGCGAACGTCAGAGATCGCCGTGCGATCGGACTGGATCAGATAGTTGCGGAAGAGCCGCTGAGCGGCGAGGCGCTCTTCGTCGTCATCTCCACCGCACGCCGCGGTTACCAGCATCGCGCCGAACGCGAACAGGAGGAGAGTGAGTGCGAAGCAAGGTCTTGAGGCTGGGAGTCGGCGCATCTCGCCTGGACTTCGTTGGGTATGGGGTGGACGGTGGGATTCGAACCCACGAATACCAGGGCCACAACCTGGCGCCTTAGGCCTCTAGGCGACGCCCACCGCGCTGAATGAGTGCACCGAGTCGACCCATGCGGTGTCGAATCCGCGCCAAGTCAGAGTATCATCGCCCCTTCGCGCGGGCTGTCAAACAGGTCAAGCAATGCGCTCGATCAACAGAGCGGCGAGCCCGAGGAAAAACAGAAAGCCAAGCATATCGGTCGCGGTGGTGACGAAGATGCTCGCTGCGAGCGCCGGATCCGCGCGGAGCGCTCTCAGGATCAGCGGGATCAGTAGTCCGAACAGGCCCGCGACGATCATGGTGCCCAGCATGGCTGCGCCGACCGCGACGCCCAGCCAGGGGTTGTCCTGCCAGATCCAGCCGACCGCGCCAACGAGGAGTCCGAACGCGATCCCGGAGGCGATCCCGATGATCACTTCGCGGGGCAGGACGAGGCGGGTGAAATGGCGATCGAACTCGCCGAGCGCCATCGCTCGCACCGCAAGCGTGGTCACCTGCATGCCGGCATTGCCGCCTTGTCCGGCGATGATCGGCAGGAAGATCGCCAGCGCGGCGACTTGAGCCAACGTGTTCTCGAAGGCGGCGACCACGGCGGCGGCCGCGAACGCGGTGGCGAGATTGAGCATCAGCCAGGGCAAGCGCCGCCTGAGCGCGGTCGCGACCGGCGCGGTCAGGGCCTCGTCGTCTACCAGACCGACGAGTCGGTACATATCCTCGGTCGCCTCTTGCTGAGCGATATCCAGCAAGTCGTCGGATGTCGTGACACCGACGAGGTGGCCGTCGGCGTCAAGCACGGGCAGCGCATGCAGTCCATAGCGTTGAAGGATCTGGAGAGCGTCTTCCTGGTCCATGTCGGTGGTGACCGTCGGCCCGATCGGTTCCATCAAATCGCGCAACGCGGTCATTGAAGGGGCAAAGACCAGCGAGTGCAGCCCGATCGAGCCCAGGAGCACACCGTCGGTATCCACGATGTAGACCGTGTCGCGCACACTCGGTGCAGGTGCGGTGGCACGCAGGAGGGTCAACGCTTGCTCGGCGGCGAGGTGTGGCCCGAGGACCATCAACTCGGGCGCCATGATGCCGCCGGCGGAGTCGTCATCGTGTTGCAGCAGCGGTTCGACGAGGCCCGCCTTGGGCAGGCGGTCGAGGACCACTTCGGCGTCCCCCTCTGGAAGCGCGTGTAACACGTCAGCGCCGAGCTGCGCGGTGGTCTCGTCCAGCGCTGCCGTCAACTGTGGCAGGGCGACATCGGGCGCGACGTGTTCGAGTTCCTCGGGCGTGAGGAAGGGGAGTAACTCCGCCAGCGTGTGCGAGTCGATCCGGTCCAACAATCGCCGGCGTTCATTGCGGTCAAGCGCGGCCAGCGCGTCGGCCTGGTCGGCGGGATGGAGGTTGTGCAGCAGCGCGGCGGCGGTCGCCAGTTCTCCGGAGTCGACGCGGGCGACGACGTCCCAGACGGCGGCAGAGGGCTCGGTTCCGAGGTTGTCGCCGCGAGAGGATCGTGCGTGCTGGCTGGGCGTGCGTTGAGCCATCGTCGAATCCGCAACAGGCAGGCTGGCCGGGACGGGCGTAAGCTGAGGCCGTGCGCCCGTAGCTCAGCGGATAGAGCACCAGGCTTCGGACCTGGGGGTCGGGGGTTCGAGTCCCTCCGGGCGTGCCAGACTGCACAACCCCCACTCGGCCTCAGACTACAATCGCGCGCCGGCGCTCGCGCCGTTCGCCGTTGCCATTGTGGGTCCCCGTCCCAGCGCGCCGACTCGGGCGATCTGTCGGGCGTCGCCGGCGGTGGTTCGCGCCGTCGTGCGGTACCTTGCAGGGCACCTGAGTTGCTGTTCGGCGATGGGAGCGGATGATGTTCATTGCCTGGTTCACGGAGCGGCCGTATCAGGATCCGCAGGCCTCCTGGTGGGGTCGCACCGGACGCCGGCTGACCGACCTGGACTCCTCCAACGACGAGTATGACCCCGTGCTCGGCGCCAACCTGTATCACCGCTACCTCGACGAGGCAGTGGCGGCTGAAGAGGCCGGTTTTGACGGCATCGTCCTGAATGAGCACCACTCGACTCCGTTCTGCATGGGTTCGGTGATCAACGTCGAGGCGGCCATCCTGGCACGGATTACGCAGCGGGCGAAGATCTGCCTGCTTGGCAACATCCTGCCGATCTGGGACGATCCGCTCTGGCTGGCCGAGACGCTGGCAGAGATTGACATGATCTCGGGCGGACGATTGATCACGGGCTGGGTGCGAGGCACGGGACGAGAGTCGTTGGCGCACAACTCGCAATCGCCGTACAACTGGGAGCGCTATCAGGAGGCGCACGACCTGGTCGTCAAGGCATGGACCGACGCCGGCCCGTTCCGCTGGGAGGGCGAGCACTACGACTATCGCTATGTGAACCCGTGGTCGAAGCCGCTGCAGCGGCCGCATCCGCCCATCTGGATTCCCGGCGCGGTGTCGCAACGAACCGTGGCCTGGGCGGCTGAGCGACGCTATCCCTACGTGATGCTGGCGACCCGGCTCGCGCCAACCCGAGACTCATTCGCTTACTACGACAAGGTCGCGGCCGAGTTCGGCTACGAGGCCGGACCTCAGCACCGCGGCTACCTGTGGAAGGTCCATGTGGACGAGACCGAGGAGTTGGCCGAAGAGGTCGGGCGCAAGTATCTGACCGGGCCGGGCAACATCTTCCTCGAGGGCTCGCGCGGCGACGTCAAGCGCCACATCCAGAATTTGCCGGGCATGATCGACCGCCGACGGCTATTGCCCACAGCCGGGGTGCGACATGTCGAACAATCACGCGGCGCGGGCGCGGTCAATCCGGATGACTACAAGCGGCTGACGCTCGATGCCGCCGAAGGATTCGCCGAGACAGAGGACACGTATCGCGGACTGGAAGAGTCCTACAGCATCATCTCGGGTACGCCGAAGACGGTGATACCGAGGATTCGACACGTGCTTGAAGTCATTCGACCGGGAAGCATTTGCTTCTGGGACGGGGACGGCTCGATGTCGCACGAGGACTCGATGCGCTCCCTGCGGCTGATGGGCGAAGAAGTGTTGCCCGCGGTCCGCGAGATCGCCAAGGAGCTTGATTTGCCCGGTCCGTTCGATCTGCCGGACGACGCCGAGCCGGTTGGCGTATCGCCTGCCGCGCTGTCGACGGTCGGCAACGGCACATGAGCACGCTTCGGTGATATCGCGAAGCTGAACTGTCTGGCCTCACCCGAGGCGATTGTTGTACCTGGGTAAACCCCCTGCTCGACCCGTAATGCGCGGGTTGCTTGCGGACGTGCGCACAGCGCAAAGTGCAAGCAACACGTGTCGAAGGGACGGGTTGATGCAGGTCGCGATGGCTCGGCGACGACTGGCCGCTGTGTTGGTGGCGCTGTCAATCGTTGCGGTCGGTTGGTCCTCGGTTGGGGCGCAGGATCCCGAGGTTCACCGGTTCTTCGGCTTCCTGGGCGACATAACGATCGACGGCGAGCCTGTTGGACCCGGCTCGACGATCGCGGCGCTGGTGGACGGTGAAGTAGTGGCCGATACCGTTGTCAACTCGGCCGGCGCCTGGATCCTCGACGTCGAAACCGAAGTGTTCGGCGGCGGCGACTGCAACCTCACCTTCGTGGTCAACGACCTCCAAGCCGAGGAAGCCTGGGATACGTGCACGATGCGCGTACGTCTGGCGCTCATGAGTCCAGCCGGATCGACCGCGACGGAGCCTGAGTCCGACGCGCCGGTGAGCGCGTCCGCCGACCAACCGGATGACTCGTCTGGAGAATCTGCCGCGGAGACGGAGTCCGATGTCGGGCGGGATGAGGTGGAGGAGGACATCGCAGAAGAGGAAGACGCCGCCGCCCCCGCTCAGGCTGAGGAACTGGTGCGCCCCAGGACGCCGCTCACCGGCAGCGGCGGCATCTTCGAGGAAGTCGGAAGCGGCGACTGGGCTCGCGCTGCGGCAGTCACGGCGGCTCTGACGCTGATCGCTGCCCTGGCCGCCCTGCTGATCAGTCGGCGGACCGACGGTCGGACGTAGGGCGCTCGTGAAATCGATAGTGGATGGCTGCCTACGGATGCTCGGTTCGCACCGGACCGGCACCAGGATGAGACTTCGGTTCCTGCATGCGGGAGGATCCGATGCGGGCTCCGGTCTCAGCCGCAGCGCCCGGGTTTTCCGATGGCGGTTGCTGTTGGCCGCGACGGCGGCATGCGTGATCCTGGTGTTCGGCGCGACGAGCGCTCAGGCCCAACAACCGGAGCGCGAGTTCAGCTTCACGGGCCGGGCCACGATCAATGGCGAGTCCGCCCCGCTCGGCACGACGATCCAGATCGAGGTCAACGGCAAGATCATCGGTGAGGGTGAGGTGTCCGGGGACAACGGCAAATGGATCATTCAGATCGATGCCGCGCTGATCCAGGAAGGCGTCTGCGAGGCCGTCTTCTATGTCAACAGTCAACCGGCCGATCGGCAATGGAATCGGTGCGCGGTCGACATTCGGCTGGAGGTGGGATCGGCAGTGGCGGACGAGGCTGAGAGTCAGGATGCTCCCGAGGTCCAGGTTGATCCGGACGAACCCGAAGAATCGGAGAGCGCGGAAGAACTGGAAGAATCGGGAGAACCGTCTACCGAGTCGGCGGCCGATGATCCGGATGCCTCTACACCCAAGGTTCAGCCGCGCTCGCCCAGGACGGGAACGGGCGGCCTGACGCCGCAGGAACGCGAAACCAGCTGGCCGGTTGCCGCATTCATCGCACTCGGCGCGGTGGCGCTTGCTTCGTTCGCGGTCGCGATGGTCAGGCGACGATCCGTCTGATCGCTCCGATGCGGCGATATCGAGCGAGTCGCGCGGCCGACCCATACACACGGGTTGAACGCTTCACGCTGCAGCGGCGGACAGCCCGATTCTGCTCGTTGACAAACGGGAAGTCCTGCTACGCTGAGTTGCGAGTTCGCTAGCAAACGCCGAGAGTATCGACCAGAGGAACTGAGCGCCCATGCTACTGGTGAGCCGCAAGGAACAGGAGAGCCCGGAGGCTCTCATCCGCCGCTTCAACAAGATGGTGCAACGCGACGGGGTGTTGCAGGAAGCGCGGCGGCGACGCCGGTTCATCAGCAACCGCGAGAAGCAGCGCCAGGCTGAGCGCCGCGCGGCGCGTCGGCGCCGACGCGCGATGGTCAAGACGCGCCGCCCGCGCATGAGTCGCTAAACCAAACCCTGCATTGGTCCCGCTTTACTGAACGCTCACGATGGCCTGACCTGGGCCTGATGTCGCTGCGTACGCTCGACCTTGAGACTGTGAAACGTAGCGAAGGGATCGAGCGTCGTGGCGCCAGTCGACAGCAGCGGTCGGACTGTTCTCGTCGTTGATGACGAAGCAAACATCCTCGAACTGTGCTCGCTCTATCTCGAACGCGATGGATTCAGCGTGATCACCGCCGCCGACGGCGAATCGGCGTTGACTGCTGCTCGGGAGCAACAGCCCGATCTGATCGTCCTCGACCTGATGCTGCCCAAGAAGTCCGGTTACGAGGTCACCCGCGAGCTGCGCGCCGATCGTGGTCAGCTTCGAGACGTGCCGATCCTGATGCTGACGGCCCGCTCGGAGGATGTCGACCGCATCGTCGGTCTGGAACTCGGCGCAGACGACTACCTGGGCAAGCCGTTTCACCCGCGCGAGCTGACGGCTCGGGTGAAAGCGATCCTGCGCCGAGCAGCGAAGTCGCCCGGACGTGTCAATGACCACCGTGCCGCTCGCGGCCGGATTGCGGTCGGACCATTGCAGGTTGACTGGGATCGGCGCGAAGCGACGTTGAGCGGATCGAAGCTGACGTTGCGCAACAAGGAGTTCGAACTGCTCAAGCAACTAGCCGAGTACGACGGCAT
The DNA here is from genome assembly GCA_965208665.1 of Dehalococcoidia bacterium. Taxonomy (GTDB): domain Bacteria; phylum Chloroflexota; class Dehalococcoidia; order Bin125; family Bin125; genus Bin125. Next base: position 313,008 of record CBDBPH010000001.1, on the reverse strand, counting down.
CGTCCTGACTCGGGAACAACTGCTTGAGCAGGTCTGGGGCTACGAGTACTTCGGCGAAACAAGGACGGTTGATGTGCATGTCAACCAGCTCCGCCGCAAGCTCTCGCCGGACGGCCGCGATCCGGGCATCATGATCGAGACAGTGCGGGGGGTCGGATACAAACTCGTGGCGACAGGCGGATCTTCCCAACAGTGACGGGCGGATATGGGCTGAGGCTCTTTGCCGGGTTCGCCGGCATTGTGCTGGTCATGCTCGTGGTGTCAGGGGTCGTCTTTTTCTCCCTGTTCGGCGGGTATCGCGACGATATCGACCGGTCGGAGCTCCGCACCGCCGGGAACGCGTTGAGCGTCGAGATCATCCGCATCCTGCGTCGGGCGGCCGACTACGACCGCGAGCAGCTGATCACGCTGATCCGTGAACAGGCCGAGCACGCCGGGTTGATTGTGTTCCTGACCGACGGCAAGGGCCACGTGATCCAGGGCTTCGAGCCGAGCCGCGGATTCAAGGCGGGTCATGCCGACGTGAGCTACGAGGACATCGCCAGTAAGGGCGAAACCAACGGCTGGTTCGATGCCAAAGTACACATTGGAGGCGAGTGGCGGCCTTCGCTGGTCAGAGTGTTGATCCCACCGGGCGCTGCCAGAGGCGCGGAATCCGGTGTGCTCATGACTGTCACGTTTGGCGACGGGCGCAGCTTCGGATCGCTGGACGAATTGGTCGGCCGCCTGATCGTCTCAGGGCTGGCCGGGTTGGCGGCTGCCGTCGTCATCGCGATGGTTCTCTCCAGACAACTGATGCGCCCGCTGGAGGCATTGACCGGCGTTGTGAGACGCTTTGGTCCCGAGCGTTACGACATGCGCGCGGCCGAGCGTGGACCGACGCAGGTGCGTGAACTGGCGTCGGCCTTCAATGCGATGGCCGACCGCGTTTCCGACAATGAGCGCGCGATGCGTGGATTCATCGCCGATATCTCGCATGAACTGCGCACCCCACTGACGTCGATCCGCGGATTCGTCGAGGCCCTGCGAGACGGTACCGTCACCGACCCGGAGCGACAAGCGTCGTCGCTCGAGGTCGTGCATGAGGAGACGCGGCGGATGCTGAGAATGATCGAGCAGTTGCTTGATCTGTCCAGGCTGGAGGCAGGCCAGACGAGACTGCAGCGCTCAACGATCGATCTGCAGGAACTGTTCGCATACGTCGAGGCGATGTTCGGATCACGAGCCGCAGCGCAGGGTGTCGCGCTCAATCTCCAGATTGCTCAGGACGCGCCGCAGGTCGAGGGCGACTACGACCGTCTGGTCCAGGTGCTCAACAACCTGGTCGACAACGCGCTGCGTCACACGTCTGACGGGTCGGTCTCGATCAGTGCGAGCCCTACGGAAGACGGCCTGCGAATCGCGGTGGTCGACACCGGAGAAGGCATCCCGGCCGCCGATCTCGATCGGCTCTTCGATCGTTTCTGGCAACCAGAGTCGAGAACCGGTCCCGGAGCAGGCCTGGGTCTGGCGATCTCGAGGGAGATCGTCAGGGCGCACCACGGACGTATCGCAGCCGAGAGCGAAGTAGGGCGGGGAACGACGATCACCGTCTGGTTGCCGGTCAGCTGAATCTGTCCGTGACGAGCTGGCGTAACTTAGTCACAAGTCGATCATGGCCGGCACCGTGGCGACGTGTATGACCGGCCCGATCGCGGGTCTGCTCTTCTGGTAGACGACGGTGGAGCGATTGGTCCTGCGATACGCTGCGGGCCATGGATCCCCGGCAGCAGTTGACCTTGCTCGCGGCGACGATGACCCGCGATGCGTTGATCGCAAACGGCGCGTCGGACGTGCGGTTCGAACCGCCCGCGCCAGGTTCACTGACCACCTTGTTCCGAGCGAATGACGCGGAAGGCGTGATCGCCGCCTGCCCGTTGTATGACCTGCCCGCGCTGCAGGCCGACGGAGCGATGCTGGCGCGCAAGGTCGAGCTCGAGGAACGGCTGCACGCCTACGGCGCGCGCGACGTGGCGCTCTGGACACCACCCGGCGCAGCATTGCCCGACGATGCTGACAACGCGGCCGGCCTCGTCGCCGACGCTGCCCGCGAGTTGGACTTCGGCGCCAGGGGCGAGGTCACGTTCAAGGTTGATGTTGCGGTGCGCAAGACGGGCAGCGAAGGCTCGTACATGAGCGTTCTCGGCGGGCTCTCGCAACAGTGGGCGCGATTCACCAACCAGGTGATGGGCGAGTACCAGCTGGATTCGTCCAATATCCACCGCTTGCCCGAGGAGGAGCAACAGATCACGCAGATGGTCGATTTCCTCGTCCTCGTTGCCAATGGGATCCGCAAGGACGGCGTCGCGACCACGGTCAAGGGCGAGGATACGTGGCGCATTCAGCGTCTCGACGGTATCGAGGAGCCGATCGTGATCTGCGCGCCACCGACGTCGGTCGTCGACGGCCGGACGGTTCGGCGGTTGATGCGGCGCTCGCTACGAGAGGCGGAGGAGGCGATCGGCGGCGCGAGCGGTTTCCGCATCGCCTCGATGATCACACTGGCCAACAGCCTGGACCGTGAGCTGGTCACGACCGCGTTGCGCGGAATCGATCCAATGATCCTCGCGGGCTGGGACTACATGCCGCTATTGGTCGACGGCCAGAGCAGATCGCTACTCGAGCCGTCGCCGCCGCTGACCTGACCGCTCAGGCCCGCTCGACGATGGTGACCTGGCCGCTGGCGCCGTCGACACGGAGCAAGTCCCCGGAGCGGATCTGCTGCGTGGCCTTCTGCACGTTCACGACGGCGGGGATGCCGAACTCCCTCGCGACGATGGCGCCGTGACTGAGGACGCCGCCGATTTCGGTGACGACGGCGGCAGCGAGCGGGAAAATCGGCGTCCAACCTGGGTCGGTGAAGCGGGCGACCAGAATCTGTCCAGGAGTCAGCGCTCGACCGGTGACCGCTGATTCGGCCACATGGGCTCGACCTTCCGCCTCGCCGGTCGACGCGGCGATGCCGCGCAGAGTCAGCGGCAAATCGAGATCGGGTTCCGGTTCCGGCGCCGCGTCGTCGACCTCCACCGCGTCTGGCGGACGCTCTCCGGGCGCTGTCTCAGCGCTACCGATCGGATCGCCGGAACGGTCGCGCAGCGGCGGCGCTTGCGACTTGGTCCACTCGACGAATTGCACTCGTCGCCGCCGAATCCGGCTGCGCATCCGGGCAGCGATGATCACATCGTCAGAACGCCGCGTGAGTGTCGCCAACTCGTCGAAGAGGAGGAAGTAGACATCGTCAGGATCGCTGAGCAGGTCGCGCTCGATCCAGCGAGTCGCCAGCGTCTTCCACAGACGCCGCTGTTGCAGGGAGAGTTCGAGCAGGGTGAACTTTGGGTTTTCACGCAACGGCTGCAACCGACGCGCCTGCTTGATCTGCGCGTTGAACAACTTCCAGCGGATTCGGCCCATCGGATGTCGGTAAAGGCGCTCGCGAATCTCCGCTGCGGCCTCCAACCGAGCCGTCCGTTGCCGATCGAGCATCTCGTCGGGATCGTTTCGCTCGGGATGTAGCACGTAGTCGCGGAAGGTGTCGAGGATCAGTTCCGGTTGTTCTACCCAGCGCGGCTCGGCAGCCTCGAGCTCGCCCGCGGCGCGGTGTCCGTACTCAGCCATGAAGGCGTCGAGGTCGTCGCGCAGCCAAGAGATCTGGTTAGGTAAGCGATCGCTATGCACGGCCGGCCATAGGCTGGCAGCATCCTCACCCCGAACGAACTCCGTGGCTTCGGAACTCTGAGCTGCACGTTGGGCAACCCTCCGCAGGGCGATGTTGCCCTCCTGGGTACGAACACCGGGCAGGCCCTGGATCACGGACAGCACGAGGTTGCGCCTGTTGGAACCTAACCAGCGATCGGTCGCCCAAAGCAGTCCCTGCGCAGCGCTGAACACCGCTCCCTGTGCTCGCATCAGGAAAATGGTTTGTCGCTCGCTTTCGACACTGGAGCGTGAGAGCTCGCGGAAGATCTCACGATCGCTCATTGCGTCTGTGTCGAGTCCCTTGAGACGGTCCCGTTCCTCTTCGCAAGACGTACGCTCGGCCGGCCATTGCTTGGGGAGCTGGTCCTGATCGCGCAGCCAGCGGATCATGTATGGAATCTCGCGGACCATGGTGAGCCAACGGATCTTTGTGGATCGCTCACCGTTGCCGCCAGGCCGGACCACTTCGGCCGCTTCAGGGCCACCCACGGCCTCGAGGAAATGGGCGCCGGTCAGCCCGAGCCGCTGCTGAATAATCTCCAACATCAGGCCGATGTTGAAGTAGGCGTAGCCGTCGTAGAGCGCGACGAATCGGCGGCCTTCGCTCCACTCGCCCCAGGGCGCGTGGAACCCGCGGTCGAGGGCGTCGGCGATGACCGACCAGCTCAGCGGGGTCATGACATTGGGGATCACTTCGCCTGCGTTGGCCCGTGACCAGCGGTCGGTTGGCTGCGGAGCGTGTGGCAGTCCGCGGCCCGGACCGCCGCCCCAGGGCAGCGGTTCGTCAATCAGGCGGGCGTCGGAGGCATCGATATTGCCGGGCCCGTAGGCTCGCCAGCGGATGACCGCCGGACCGCCCAATGTGCGCTCGGCTTCCAGCAGTTCCTCGCGTACGGCGCCGAGCGTTTCGGCGTCGCCGTGATCGGCCAGGCTCACGGGCCCTCGCCGGGGTAGTGAGATCGACCTCGGCGCGGCGCCCTCGACATCGATGCGCAGTGCGCTGAGCTCGTGGCCGCGTGGATCCTCAGACCAGGCCAGCCCGCCCATGTGTTCGGTGAGCGCCGCGTTCATGACCTCAGCATATGCTTCTGCGGGTGGTCGATATGGCCGATGTTGCGCCAATTCGAACTAGTTCTCGCGCCGAGTTCAATAGTGCAAGCATGACTACATGACCGAACCACCATTGCCTGCCGGCAAAACCCCACCTGAGGTGCTGGCGGCGCTCAACGCGATCGCGGACCCGCGGGTCATTCAGGGTCCCGGTGTCGGGCGCGATGCGGCGATCATTGAGTTCGACGGGCAGGCGCTGGTGGCGACCTCCGATCCGATCACGTTTGTTGACGCGGATGCCGGCAAGCTCGCAGTGACCGTCAACGCCAACGACATTCACGCCGTCGGCGCGGAGCCGCTCTGGCTGATGGCGACGATCCTCGCTCCGGTCGGCACGACACGGTCCGTCCTCGAGGCGTTGCTCCACGATCTGCAGTCCGCTTGCGCTGAGAACGGAATTGCACTGGTCGGCGGCCACACGGAGATCACCGATGCGGTCACGCGCACGCTCGTGTCATGCGCGTTGATTGGGCGGGCAGCAATGGACTCCATCATTCCTTCAGACGGCGCGCTCGAGGGCGACTTGATCGTCCAGGCTGGAGCGGCGGCCGTGGAAGGGACGGCGATACTCGGATATCCGGACCTGCTCCGGACTCCGGGAATCAGCATCGCCAGGGCCGCGCGAACGCTGCGCGAGGTAGCAGGCGTGCACGCGATGCACGACGTGACCGAGGGCGGAATCGCCACGGCAGCGCTCGAACTGGCTGAAGCGGCCGGCCTCTCGCCGGCGCTGCAACTCGATGACATCGTCTGGCTGCCGGACACGTTGCGGGTCTGCGAATCCCACGACCTGGACCCGATCGGACTGCTCGGCTCGGGCACGTTGTTGGCTGCGGTATCGCCTGACGCGGTTGAGCAGGCGCTCTCGGAGTTGTCGCGGGCGGGTGTGCCGGCATCGGCGATCGGACGGGTGGGGGCAGGGATACCCGCTACACTCAGTCACGGCGGCCAGACGAAGCCGCTTCCGCGCTTCGTGCGCGATGAAGCGCTGCGGGCGTTGGATGATGCCCGGCGCTCAACACAGTGATGTGGCGCCGACCGTATTCGAGCGAGTTGGTCGGCGGTGGACAGGAGTCGATGTGAGCGCACAACCGGCCACCGTGGGACAACTGAAGGACTCCGGGTACCAACCCCGAACCGTCCGAGCAGAGATTCGCGACAACCTGATCAAACGGCTTGAAGCCGGCGGTCCGCTGTTTCCCGAGATCCACGGCTACGAAGACACGGTCATGCCGGCGCTTGAGAACGCGCTGCTTGCCGAGCAGGACGTGATCTTCCTGGGCGAACGCGGACAGGCCAAGAGCCGCATGATTCGCGCGCTGACCGGATTGCTCGACGACGAGGTCCCGGTACTCGAGGGCGTAGAGATCTATGAGGAGCCGCTCGCGCCGATATCACTCGAAGGCCGACAACAGGCCGAGGAACTCGGCGATGAAGCTCCAATCCGCTGGATCTCTCGCGGCGATCGCTACGGCGAGAAACTGGCCACGCCCGACATCACGATCGCCGACCTGATCGGCGAGGTCGATCCGATCAAGGTGGCCGAAGGCCGCTACCTCTCCGACGAGCTCACCATTCACTTCGGGCTGATTCCGCGCACCAACCGCGGCATTTTCTGCATCAACGAGTTGCCCGACCTGGCCGAACGCATCCAGGTCGGTCTGCTCAACATCATGGAAGAGCGCGACGTCCAGATTCGCGGATTCCGCGTGCGGCTACCGCTCGACGTGTTGATCGTCGCCTCGGCGAACCCCGAGGACTACACCAACCGCGGACGAATCATCACGCCGTTGAAAGACCGCTACGGCGCGCAGATTCGCACGCACTACCCGTCCGAACTCGAGACCGAACTTGAGATTGTCTCCCAGGAGGCCGCCCCGATGGCGGCGGCGGGACGCAACATCAACACTCCTGACTACATGGCCGAGATTGTGGCCGAGATCGTCCGGCTAGCGCGTCGCAGCCCCGACGTCTCGCAACGCTCCGGTGTTTCGGTGCGAGCCTCGATATCGGGTTACGAGACGCTGGTCGCGAACGCCATGCGCCGCGGAATCCTCGGCGGTGAAGACCAGATCGCTCCACGCATCTGCGACCTCTGGCACCTTGCTCCGGCGCTGCAGGGCAAGATGGAACTGGAAACGGTTGACGAGGGCGCCGACGAGAAAGTGATTGAGAAACTGATCGCCGGCGCAATCGCCGTCGTCTTTGGACGCTACTTCGAGCTCGGCGAGCTGGAACCTGTGATTGCGCAGTTCAAGTCGGGCCTCGCGGTCGAGGTCGGGGAAGCGCTCAAAGCGGGCGACTACGCCGCCATCGTCGGCCGTGTCGAAGGTCTCGACGAAGCCCTCCAGCCGCTCAACGTCGGCGAGGACGCCGCCTCGGTGGCAGCCGCGGTCGAGTTCCTGTTCGAAGGTCTGCATCTGAACAAGCGGCTGAACAAGGACGTCGTTGGAGGCAGCATCTTCTACCGCGCCTAGACTGCGCGCAACTCGCCGCCAACCTCATTGATGGAGTGAGCCATGCCCACCCGATTCCGATACTCGCAGTGGGATGGCACGCAGGACATTCCGGCGCTCGACGCAGACGACGTCTTGCAATCACTCTCCGACGATCTGCTCTCCTTCGGCGACCTGCAGCAGGCGCTGCGCAACATGATGCAGCGTGGCGTCCGCATGCCCAACGGGGATCGCACCGACGGAATGCGCGACCTGCTTCAGCGGCTCCGACAGCAGCGCCGCCAACAGCTTGAGCGCTTCGACCTGTCCTCGGTCTTCGACGACATCCAACGTCAACTGGACGAGATCCTCGATCTTGAACGAGACGCGTTGGATGACAGGCTGGACGAGGTTGGTCCAAGGCCGGAACCGCCACAGCCAACGGACGAGCAGATGCCCGGCGATGCCAATCAGCAGGGCCAGCCCCAGGGCCAGGTCGGCGAACAACAGGAAGGCCAGGAGTCGGGCCAGCCATCAGGCCAGCAGCCGCAGGTGTCTCCGCTGACCGACGATGAAATGGAGCGCTTGAAAGAGGCGCTGCGCCAGCGCCTGGAGCGTAAGCAGGAGCAGATCGACCGACTGCCCGAGGACGCGGCCGGACAGGTCAAAGAGTTGCAGGAGTACGAGTTCGAGGACGACGAGGCGCGTGAGAAGTACGAGGAACTGCTTGAGCAGCTCAAACAGTCGATGATGAATCGCTTCTTCCAGGACATGAGCCAGATGATGTCCGACATGTCGCCCGAGGACATGGAGCAGATGCGCGAGATGATGCGCGACCTCAACGAGATGTTGGAGCGCCAGCGTCGCGGTGAGGATCCGCGCTTCGACGAGTTCATGGACAAGTGGGGCGACATGTTCGGCGACGACCCGCCGCAGTCGCTCGACGAACTGGTCGAGCAGATGCAGCGCCAGGCCGCGCAGATGCAAAACCTGATGTCCTCACTGCCGGGCGACATGCGTCAGCAGCTTGGCGACATGATGCAGCAGCTGATGGGCGATATGGGCATGGAGCAGGAGCTGGCGCAGCTCGCGCAGAACCTGGAATCGCTCTACCCGATGCGCGACCTCCTCAACCAGTACCCCTTCCGCGGCCAGGAGGAGATCGACCTGCAGGCCGCGATGTCGCTGATGGGCGACATGCAGCAACTCGACGAACTCGAGCGAGCTCTGGAGCGTGTCCAGTACGGCGGCAACATCGACGACATCGACCCCGACCAACTCGAAGAGCTGATGGGCGAGGAGGCCCGAGAGATCCTCGAACAGCTCAAGCAACTGCTTGAGCTACTCGAGGAGGCCGGCTACCTCGAGAAGAAGGGCAATGCCTGGGAGTTGACGCCGCGCGGCAACCGCCGAATCGGCGAGAAGGCCCTGGCCGAGATCTACGCCAACCTCAAGCGGCAGAACTTCGGCAAGCACAACGTCCCCGAAACCGGCCGCTACGGCGATCGCGCCGACGACACCAAGGCGTACGAATTCGGCGACCCGTTCCATCTCAACCTCAAGGACACGATTTCCAATGCGATCCTGCGCACCGCGCCGGATGGCGGACCGCAGGTGCCCGTCAACCTGGTGCCGGATGATTTCCAGGTCTTCCGCTCCGAGACGCTGACCCAGACGGCGACGGTCGTGATGCTCGACCTCTCCTGGTCGATGGCGTTGCGCGGGTCGTTCCAGGCCGCCAAGAAGGTCGCGATGGCGCTGAACAACCTGATCCGGATGCAGTATCCGCGCGACTCGCTCTATCTGATCGGTTTCAGCGCGTACGCGCGCGAGCTCAAGGCCGACCAGCTTCCCTACGTCCGCTGGGACGAGACGGTGCTGGGCACCAACATGCACCACGCCCTGCTAATCGCACAGCAGCTGCTGGCCAAGCACAAGGTCGGAACTCGGCAGATCATCATGATCACCGACGGCGAGCCGACCGCGCACCTCGAACAGGGACGCTCCTACTTCGCCTACCCACCGTCTCCGATCACGATTCGCGAGACGCTCAAGGAAGTGCGCCACTGCACGAAGAAGGACATTGTGATCAATGTCTTCATGCTCGATCGCAGCTACTACCTGAAGGAATTCGTCGACCGCGTGGCGCGGATCAACGGCGGCAGAGTGTTCTACAGCCAGCCCGACGAACTAGGCGAGTACGTGCTCCACGACTTCGTCACCCACCGGCGAAAGACCCTCTCTCGCTCGTGACGACCGGGCTGAGCGGTCATCGAGTTCGAGCAACGTCTAGCTTGCGGACAGGCCCAGGACCAGGTCGCGCAGCGTGACCAGACCCAAGGGGTTGCCATCGTCGTCGATCACCAGCGCGCGGGACACGCCAAACTGGACCAGCAGCCGCACCGCGTAGCGCGCGAGCATCCCCGAACGCACCGTCAGAGCGGGCTTCGACATGATCTCGTAGACGTTGACCCGCTCGGGAGCGCGATCGTGCGTGATTACGTCTCGCGCCAGGTCGCTGACCGTAATGACTCCCAGTTCGTCATTGCCGTGCCGCCGGTTGACGACCAGCGAGCTGATCTGTAGCCGCTTCATCGAAGCCATTGCCTCGGCCGCCGTCGCCAGCCCGTCGATCGTGTGCAGCTCCGTACCCATCACGTCAGACACGCGGAGCACCGGTTGGTCGTGCCGATCGGTCATATGGCTTCTTCCAACTCTTCCATCAGCCTGGGCAACTGGGTCGAGAGGCCAACTGCGTCGGCGATCGTGAGCTGAAAGGCCACGCCGTCGCCATGCTCGCGATCCATGCCGCCGGCCTCCGCGATGCGCTCGAGGATGTCTCGCGCCCGTGATTCCGCAACCAGGAACAGGATCAAGTCCCGCCGGGATGTCAGGTCCAGCCCCAGGAACGTCTTCTCCGGTCGCAGTCCCTCCCCGCGCGCACCGCTGATGATCGTGTCGCCTGTCGCACCGCCCGCCCGCGCCGCATCGATTACATCGGTGGTCTTGTCGTCGCTGACCAGGGCGACTACCAGCGATAACTTCATTGCTCGACCTCCTGCTGTTCTTTCCGCCTGCGCCAGCGTTCCACCCAGTCTGCACTGATTGCATAGCCTAGTACCGTCATGATCGGGAATACACTCGCAAACGCGATCAACCCGAAGCCGTCAATCAGCGGGCTGCGCCCCGGTATGTTGGCGGCCAGTCCCAGCCCCAGAGCCGCCACGACAGGCACCGTCACGGTCGACGTCGTGACGCCCCCGCTGTCGTAAGCCAGCGGGACGATCGTTCGGCTGGCCAGGTACGTCTGCACAATCACAATCACGTAGGCCCCCACGATGTACCACGGCAGCGGCGTGCCCGTCACGATTCGGAAGCAGCCCAGCGCCACGCCCGCGGCCACGCCCACGGCAACGGCGATCCGCAGCCCCCAGGCTTTGACCGCCCCGCCAGATACCTCCTGCGCCTTGAGACCCACCGCGATCAGCGACGGCTCGGCGACGGTGGTCGCAAAGCCGATCGACGCCGCGAAGAGATACACCAACCAGTAGTCCTCCCAGCGCACCGCGGTTCCCAGCGTCCGTGCCTCATCCGTCAGCTGTCGCGCCATCGTCTCTCCGATGGGAAACAGCGCCTGGTCCAGTCCGATCAGGAACAACGCCAGCCCCAGCAACACCATGATCGATCCGGTGACGATGCCCCCAATGTTGAGCGGCTTGCGCCGCAGCACCAGCGCCTGGAACACCAGGAGGATCGCGATGATTGGCGATACATCACGAAGCGTGTAGAGCAGGGTTTCCCCGAACAGTGCGAGAGAATCCAGCATCAGGACACCATCCCGTAGCCCAGCACGCAGATCATCGGTGTGAGGCTGGCGAACGCGATTAGGCCGAAGCCGTCGAGCATCGGGTTACGCCCGCGTATAGCCGAAGCCAGCCCTACGCCCAGCGCCGTGATCAGCGGCACGGTGATCGTGCTGGTGGTCACCCCGCCCGAGTCGTAGGCCACGCCCACAATCTCCTCGGGCGCGAACACGGTCATCACCATCACCAGGATGTAGCCGGCGATGATGAACCGATGAATCGGCCAACCCTTCAGAATGCGCAGCACTCCCAGGACGATGGCAAGGCCGACGGCGACCGCTACGACCAGGCGCAACTCGAGCGCGTAGCGGTCCTGGGCGGCCTCGCCGTAGCCGATAAACCTTGCCTCTGCCGCGACTTCAGCCGCCTCGGACGCCACAGCGATCAGCGCCGGCTCCGCCACGGTCGTGCCGAACCCGAGCGAGAAGGCGAGGGCGAGCAGCCAGAACGTGCTCCCCTTCTGCGCCATCCCCTGCGCCAGCGCCTCGCCCAGGGGGAATAGCCCGCTCTCAAGACCCTGAACGAACAGCGCCAGCCCCACGATGACGCACACCAGCCCGATCGCGACGTCGACGACATCAGGAAACGGCTGCCGGATCACGACCACCTGGAACAGGACGATTACGGCGAAGATCGGGAACAAATCTCGAACGGCGCCCAGGACCCGCTTCGCCATAGCCAGCGCGAAACGCAGCAAGTCATACTCCTCGCGCGTCGGTGCACGCGCTCGACACCTCTTGAGCGTGGCTGCACGGGGTCGATGCGCCTGCGCAGTGCGACTGCACGATAGGTAGCGGCTGGGAACAGGGCAAGCGTCGATCGCCGCCTCAGGCCCTGGGCCCGGGCCGCGCCGTTCCGCTGTTCAGCCTGCGTTGCGAGCCGGCCCGCTCGATGCTCGCCACTGAGCCCAGCGCTTGGCGAACATCCTCAGCCCCGCGCGGTAGGCGAAGCCCTGGATTAAGACGTTGCCGAAGAACACACCGGCGAAATATCCGCCCAGCACCAGGAAGATCACGGCGAACACCTTGGTCCAACCGGGCAGAAAGAGGATCATCAGGATCGACAGCCCGGTCGCGAGCAGGATGCCCGTCCAGGCGGCGAGGTGGACGTAGAGGCCCTCGCGCTTGCGCTTCGCGTGATAAATCTGGGCCAGGTCACGGTCGATCTTGTCGACTGCGGGCGTGTGATCGGTCGTCTCGTCGCAGATGCCGCAGAACTCTGAATCTCCCAATGGGGCGCAGCAGTAGCCGCAGAACCGGCCGATGTTGGGGGCGTTGCCTGCCCGAATCTCAGCGATCATCTCGTCCAGCTCAGCCGAGAACGGCACTTCGCGGGTCGGCACAAATTCACCGTCGCGATACCTTGGCCTCGGGGCGTTCTGAACGGTTCGCGTTGCCATGTGCTTCAGTGGGGCCAATCGGCAGGTCGTCGTCCGGGGAGCCAGGAGTAGATCTGAACCAACACCCCGCCGGTGTCGCGCGGATGGATAAAGAACTGGTTCCACTCGAAGTCGGTGTACGGCTCGCTCAACGGCTCGATGCCCATCTCCTCGCGGACATATTCGCACGCGGCGTCGGCGTCCTCGACCTCGACCGTGATGTGGTGCATGCCCGGGCCGCGCTGGTCGATGAACTTCTGAACGAACGATGATTCGTCGAACGGCCCGATAATCTCAAGGCCCACCTGACGCCTGGGGAAGTGGAACTGGGAGACGCGGAAACCGCCCTCGTTGGAGACGGTCCAGTGATCGAGCTCCAGCCCGAAGAGCTGCCCCCAGAACTTGGATGCGGCCTTGGGATCTTCGGCCGCGATCGCGAGGTGATCGAGCCGCACCCAGCCAAGACCCTTCTGGTCAGCCATCGATCGCTCGCTCCAATCGAGACCAGCTTAGACGACGGCCCCACGGTTACCGGTGTCGCTGGAATGACGAGATTGGGACTTCCAAGTATGTTGCACAGATGCAAGCGAACGACATCGTCTTCGTCATCAACCCCAATTCGGGACATGCTCTGCACCCACGGACGCTGACGGCGCTTTGCCGCGCGGCCTGCGACGAGGGCGGCCACACCGCCGAGGTGATCGCCACGCGCTCGCCGGAGGAGGCGACCGAGACCGCTCGGCAAGCCCACGAATCCGGAGCAGCGGCGATCTTCGGATGCGGGGGCGACGGCACGCTGTCGTCGATACTGCAGGGCTTACCGGTTGGCTCGTCGACTGCGCTCGGCGCCGTTCCCCTGGGCACGGCCAACGTCTGGGCCTACGAAACCAATCTGCCCATGACCCCGATGGCGGCCATCTCGTTGCAACTGGCGGCACTGGAGGGCAGGCAGGGCAGCCCGATCTGGATCGACACCGGACGAGTCTGGTCGACGCTAGCCGACGGCTCGGTCGCCTCCCAGCGATTCTTGCTCATGGCCAGTTGGGGCCTGGACGCCGCCGCCGTCAACGGGATCGCCGGTAGCAGCCGCCGAACGGGCATGAAGCGCACGCTTGGCGAGCCCGCCTACTTCCTCTCCGCGGTGCAGGAGGCGATCGGTCGCAGGGCTTGGCCGATCGCCTTCAGCCTCGATGGCGGTCCGCCGCGCACCGTTGACGTCGGTCTCATGACGGTCGGCAACACGCGCATGCTCGGCACCTGGCTGGAGGTCAACCCAAAAGCCACGGTCGTCGATGGCGAGCTCGATCTGTTGATGTTCAAGGGCGCGCCCTGGCGGGCGCTTGCGCTCTCACCCTTCGCTCGTCACGGCTGGCTGCCGCACGGGCCAGGCGTCTCCAACCACAGGTTTCAGCGCCTCGAGATGACCCCGCTGCGGGAGCCGCCGCCGATGCAGATCGACGGTGAAATCGGCCCAGCCACCGCATACGCCATCGACGTCGAACCGCAAGCCCTCAAGGCGCTCTGCCCGGTACCGAGCTCGGAAGTCCTGGGCGGCTAAACGTCTTTCTGGGCGTAGTTTTGGGCCTAGTTCTGGGCAACCGCCCTCACTGCGACGATCCCGCCCTCGAGCGGTTCCTTGATCTGGCCGACCAGGCCGGGATGTACCGTCGGCCTGTCGAAGTTGATTGACGCCAGGTTCTCGATGTAGTCGTCGTACTGCCGCTGCCGCAGCGTTTTCAGCTTGTCGACTCCGGCCTGCAGGTTCTCGACGCCGCCCGCGAGCAGCACGATCAGCGCTTCGCGCTCGGTCGTCGACAACCGCATCTCTTGGACCAGCGACGCCTCGGCGCGCAGGAACTGGATACCCAGGCGCTTGTCCGCCTCCGGCTTGAACCGCTCGTACCACTCGAGGTGGCTGAGCCCATAGGCGAGGTGCCTGCGGGAGTCGGTGGCGATCTTTGCGAACATGTCGCGCTCGACCTCGGTCTGCGCCCACTCGGACGCCGACTCAAACAACGTCACCTCGTAGCTCTTGTAGACCACGTTGAGCGCGATGACGAGGTCGGTGAAGGTCAGGCCCTGGTACCAACCTCGGTAAATCTGTCCCAGCGGCGCCTGTCCGAGGCCGCCGCCGTTGATCAGCGCCCGCTTGCGCAATACTTCGACCTTGCGGCCCGCATCGAACGCCTGGGTCGCGAGGAACAGCTTGACTTCGTGGAAGCCGTACGAGATCTCTTCCAGCCAGCGACCGATGATCTTCTGCTCGACGAGCCCGTTGTTCGAGTAGATCGTGCAGATTTGGCCAATGGCGCGTTCAAGCTCCTCAGGTAGCTCTTCGAGACCGTTCTCCCAGTCGAGCTCGGTCGCCGGAGTCCAGCGAGCCTTGATCGCGTCCTCGTACAGATCGACGGCGTTTTCCGACCAGACCTCCGCCTTGTCGAAGATCGAGTAACCCGCCGCCATGATCTGGCCGGTGGTCTCGGTCCCACGCGGCGCGTCGTTGGGCAGATCCCAGTTGTCGGGCACAATGCCGTAGCTACCGATGTTGATATCACGCAGGCGCAGGCCATCCGGACCGGGTGTCGCCTTGAGGCCGATCTCGGCGGGCGAGTTGAAGATGTTGAACGGCGCCTTGCTGAACGGGTTGTCAGGATGGTCCTCGAGGAAGTCGAGCCATCCGTTGACCTTCTCTTCACTGAGCTCACCACGAGCCAGGTTCTCGACCTGCTTATCTGTGGCGGCCGACTCTTCGATTCGCTCGATCAGCTCGGCAGACCAGCCGGCCTTCTTGGCGCGCACTTTGGTCGTCGTCGACAGTTCCATCGCAGTCTCCTGGTTATCTCGTCAAACAACTCTCCCCCCGCATTGCGGGGGGAGATGTCACGGACCGACAGAGGGGGGCATCCGCAGCCAACTGCTTGCCTAGTTGTTCTCCGCCACCAGCTCTCGTACCTCGGCCCCGAAGCGGTCGGAGCGATCCAGGCCAATCACTTCCAGCCGGTGCGCATACTCGACGAACTGCTTCTTGCGCATCAGCATGACCATGTTGTAGCCCTCGTCGAGGTGCTCGATGCCGCCGCCTGAGAGGATGGCCAGCGCTTCGCCGGTCAACGGGTTCGTCGTCAGCGAGGTCTGCTGCGACTGAGTGAGCAGCGCCTCCTGCATGTCGAGGATGTGGTGCAGCTCTTCCTTGCGCCATGGCTCGGTCTCGACGGTGTACTTGAGGTGAGTCACACCGAATGCCAGGTGGCGCGACTCGTCCTGGGCGGAGAGTCGGAAAATGCGCTTCTCGGCCTCGTTCTGGGCAATCAGCTCGCCCATGCGGAACAGGGTCTGGACGAAGCCCTCGCCGACCAGGTGCAACAGGGCCGTCATCTCGGTGAAGTCATCCGAGCTGAGCAACTGCACCGCGCCGATGCCGGCACCCGACATCCCGCCACCGTTGATCAGGATGCGCTTGCGGAAGACATCGAGGTGGCGCGCTTCATCCATCAACTGGGTGCCGAGGAACAGCTGCGACTCGAAGAACTCCGGGTGAATCTGTTCGAGGAACCGGCCCGGCACGTCCGCTGCGATGAACTCCACCTGTGTCAGGAAGGTGCAGAGCGTGCACATCGCGCGCTCGAGATCCGGCGACAGGTCGTCGATCGTGTCCCAGGGAATGTCGCGCGCCGAGGACCACTGGCGCTGCAGCGCTTCCTCGTAAAGCAGCATCGCGGACTCGGTCCAGACGTCCGCCTTGTTCAGGTGCTGGACGCTGTTCGAGGGAGAACGCGGGTCTGCGGCGGCGCCGCGCGGCGCCCACTGGCGCTGGCGCGCCTGGTCTCGGTCGTCAACGCCGTAAGACATCTGGTTGATGGTCTCCAGCGTGAGGCCTTTGCGCCCGGTCTCGATCTCCATGCCCTGATCGGTGTCGACGTTGAGCCAGTCAAGGTTGATACCGGGGACATCGTGCTGAATCGTGGCCATGGAACAACTCCAGTGGGATAGCGGGGTGCGCCGCGTGTACGTTGAGCGCATGGTACATCAGACCGGTGTTCAGTGCAGTCTTCAAGGCCTCAGCCGCGGCGTACCATGCCCATATGGCGTTCAATCCCTGGGCTGCCTTCGACAACCTTCGCAACGCCGGTTTCGGAGATGAACAGGCGCGTGCGATTACCCAGACATCCGAAATGGCTCGCGACGGTCTGGCAGATGCTACTGACCTCTTCGCGCTCGAGGCTCGCCTCAAGGAACACATCTGGCGGGTTGGAATCGCCACCTCGGCGATTGTGATTGGCGTCGTGGCGATCCTGATCGTCGTGCTCTAACCGACCCATACACTCCGACGTGTGCACCTGACCCGATTGCAACTTTCCAATTTTCGATCCTGGACCGAGCTTGAGCTTGACCTCGATCCCGGCATCACGCTGGTCAGCGGCGCCAACGCCGCCGGCAAATCCAATCTCGTCGAGGCCATCTACATGCTCGCCTCCCTACGCTCGACGCGGGCTCAGACCGAAGGAGAACTGATCAGCTGGGATGCGCCGCAGCCGCAGGTGATGCGCGTTGCCGGGACGGCACAGCGAGACGCGGAATCGCTCGAAGTCGAGATCGCGCTCGCTGCCCGCGAGGGCGCCAACGCCGGCGAAGCCCGACGGCGCAGCGGCGCGCCGTTGACGTCGAAGCGAATCCGCCTCAACGGCGTAGCGCGCCGAGCCTCGGACGTGCTCGGAGCGATTCGCGCCGCTCAGTTCACGACACTGGACATCGAGCTGCTCACCGGTGGATCGGCATTGCGCCGCCGCTACCTCGACGTCGTGGTTGGACAGCTGCGGCCCTCGCACGCCGCGAACCTCAGTCGCTACCAGCGCGCCCTGTCGCAGCGCAACGCCCTGCTCAAACGCATCGCCGAACGCCAGGCAGCCGAGGCCGAGCTTGCGCAGTGGGATGACCTTCTCTCAACGGCCGCCGAGCCAATCTGGCAGGCCCGCGCAGATGCGTCCGAAGCACTCTCGCGGTTCGCCTTCCTCCGGCACGAGGCTCTGCGTGCTCCAGACGATCCCGCGGAGGCGCTGAGTCTGACCTATGCGCCTGCCAACCAGCGCTCGCTGCGCGAGTCTCGGATCCGCGACCTGGCCCGAGGCTCGACCGGCGTCGGGCCGCACCGCGACGAGCTGGAGATCAATCTGGGAGCGCGACCGGCCGCCAATTTCGCGTCGCGTGCACAACAGCGAGCAGTCGCGCTCAGCATGAGATTGGCCGAGGCGGACTATCTCGCATCGGAATCTGCGGACTCACCGATCCTCCTGCTCGACGACGTGT
Source organism: Dehalococcoidia bacterium (assembly GCA_965208665.1). GTDB lineage: Bacteria > Chloroflexota > Dehalococcoidia > Bin125 > Bin125 > Bin125. Next base: position 295,183 of record CBDBPH010000001.1, on the reverse strand, counting down.
TCAGCGAGCTCGATCCGCCTCGCCGGGAACGAACGGCCGAGGCGGTGTCGGCCGTGGAACAGGTCATCCTGACCACTGCCGACCGCTCGGCCATTCCGTTCGAGGCCTCAGCGCTGGCCGCGGCCGTGGTGATTGCCGACGGCCAGATCGAGCGGGAAGCGCCGCATCGCTAAGGCCGCATCACTAGGACCGCGGCAACGGCGTGCGTTGGCCGCGCTTGCAGCGCCGGCATCTCCAGACGATGGTGACGTGTTCGGAGTGTTCTTCGACCTTGCAGGCCAGCGCCCCTCTCTGGGTATGCGTGCGGCTCGGACACTTCGGGTTCGTGCAACGGATCTCATGCTCGTTCACCATGCGCATCTCCACTCCTTCGTTTCGCGTCTTCGCCTACGGATTCGCGGTACGGTCGTCATCGATTGACGTCAGCCGGCTCAGCGGCGTCAAGTGACCCCGCAACCGGCTGGACGCGGGTACCTGCTGATCGCCGTTCTGCCGAGCCTCGTCGTCTTCGTCTCCTCGCAGAACGGCAAGCTCGTGGTCGAATCGTGCTTGCTCCACCCGCCACTGGCGATGTCGCGAGAGCACCTGTTCCGCGTGTTCCTCGCCGATGTATTGCTCCAGATACGCGCGCTGATCGAGCGGATCGAGCGGGTCGTTGAGCCGCGCTCTTCCGTGCTCCTGGACGGCGATCCGCTGCGCCGAGGAATACGGGTCGATCCAGACATCGATATCGAGCGAGGGGATCTGCGCCGGCTCCACGCAGACGGTCTCCCGACGCTGAACGCGCCCCTTCGTGCCCTTGGCGAACACCCAGATCGGGGCGCCGAAGCCACCCTCGGACAGCGGCTTCGACATCACCAGCGCCATGTTGCGCAGCATCGTGCGGACGGCGCCAATCTGTGCTCGCTTCAGTTGCTGGACCTGCAGGTTCCTCGAACCCAACAACAGGTTGAGCGTGTGTGGCTGCGTGTTCGGGCCGATCTCACCGCGTTCGATCGCGCCCGAGTCCGGCGCAGCCGCGAGCAACTCATCGTGCGACATGCGCATGAACTCAACGAAGGCCGGGTCGACGCGGAACTCGACGCGATGCAGCGTGGCGCCGGCGGGCAATGACCGCGCTGCAGCCGCCCCCGGGGCGATCTCCACCCGATTCCCGTCATCGTCAGTTTGCCAGTCGCCGTTCGCGAGCTGAATCCAGTAGAGCGGAATCGCCGTCTGCTCGGCCAGAAACATCCCCAGCGAGCGCTCGTAATCGTAGCCCGGCTTCGCGCGGTAGATGCCTTCCATCGTCGGCTCCCAGCGGCGGACCATATCTGGATGATCGTTCACGTCGGCCTCGGCAATCGCGAACGGCGGCATCTCGTAGGGATGCGGATGCGACTTGATCAGTGTCCATTCGTTTCGAAGCTGCTCGCCTGCACGCTGCGCGTGAGGCGCGTGACCCCCAAGCGCCGCCAGTTCGTAGTACTCGTCTCGGGTCCAGACCGAGACGACGCGCAAGCGTTCGCCCCAACCGCCGCCCGACGGTTCTTCCGGCAGCGGTGCATCGACCCCGCTGGCAACAGCAAGTGTCGGATCGCCGGCGATGGCCGTCATCCGGAGCTCGAGACCGTCCTGCTCGCGTAGCCGGTTGCGATACTCGAACAGCCCGATCTCGCGTACGACTGCCGCAAGGCCGAGTCCGTTGCCGCTGCCGTGATCCTCCACGAACGCGAACTGGTCCGGACGAATCACCTCAACGCTCCAGGGGAATCCGGATGCCGCCCGGCGCCGACGGTCGCGGTCGCGGCGGCTCTCTTCCGTCTCGATCCAGGGCAGTGACGGTCCGTCCTCGGAACGTGAGCGGCGGAAGCGACGCCGGTCTTCCGGATCCTGCGGCCGCGAGCCGCGCTGTTCTCTGGCAGGCAACGCCGGCAGATGCTGCGCAGCCGTCTGCCAGTGCAACACGCCGAAACAGAGGCAGACCTGCCCGTAGCCGAGGTCCGCTTGCAGTGAGAGGTGCGAATGCTCGTCAACCTGGCGCAGGCCCTGTTCCAGCACGTGCTCGAGGTTGTCGGCCGCCTGTCGGGCCGATGGCGAGTCGTCCGGCGGCTCCACGTGTACGCGCAGCGGATGCTCCGTCACTCGCTGACGCAACTGGGACCAGGTCCGGCGCAGCAGATCGGTCTGCCAGGGTTGAGCCTGCCGATGCGGCGCCTGGAACTTCGGATCGGCTTCTCGAGCGTTGTAGAGGTGAGACTCGCGGTGCCGGATCCGCTCATGCAGCGCCGAAAATCGGCTCAACACACCGAGCGACCGGGACCGTCCGCCGCCGAGCTGCCCCAGGATGTGGTTGAGGTCGGCCTCCGACAGCGTGGTCGCCAGTATCGCTGCAGTCGATTGCGTCTCAGCCGACGACTTCTCGCGCAAGGTTGTCATCATTCGGACCCTTTCCATCCATCAATACCGTTCGCTGCGTTGCGTGCGACCAGTACGAATGTTCTTGAGGAAGTCCGATTATGAGCACCTATGAGCTGATTTGTCAAGCGAGGGTTCGCTTATCCACAACCCTGCCGATGGGCCTGGGTAACGCAGATCACACACGACGCCGTCGATCGCCCAGCGGATCCGGGCGTCGTTAGCCCTCAGCGTCCAGTTCCGCGGCCAGTGCCATCACCTGGTCGATCAGCGCGTCGGCCACGACCGCCGCGCCCTCGCCGTTGATTCGCACGGTCGGCGTGCGACTCACGCCCGCCGCGGCCGCGGCGCGATGCTGCCCTTCGACCAGTTCGAGGTGTGTCTGGTCATCGAAGCACTGGGCGAACTGATCGGTGTCCAGTGACAACGAGGCGGCCAGCGCTACGGCGCCCTCGCGGCTAAAGTCCTGGGTCGTCATGTAGTGGTCATGGAACTCCCACCACTTGCCCTGGTCGCCGCCGCACTCCGTCGACAGTGCGGCCATCACCGAGGGCGGGCCGTGGTTGAGAATGTGCTGATACTCGAATCGCGCCAGACCGGTGCGAACCAACTCTTCGATCACGCGCGGCTCAACCTGAGCCGCGAACCGGCGGCAGTTGCCTCAAAGAAAATCGGAATACTCGGTGATCACGATCGGCGCGTCCGGATCGCCGATCACGTTGCGGTGGGCGACCAGTCCGGCCCGATGACCCGATTCGATGATCTGAGCGACCATCGCCTGTTGTTCCGGCTCCTCGTGCCCAGCCTGCCCAGCCTGCTCAGCCGCAGTCTGGTCGGCCTCCGGCTCGGCCTGTTGCGTTGTCTGCCGTTCCGCCGCGTCTTCGGCCTCCTGCTCGGCCTGAGCCTGAGCGACTGGCTGTGCGGCCTCGGGCGACGCCTGCGCTTGCGCCCGATCCTGCGTCGATTCGCTCTGGCCGGCCGCGTACGATGTCGTCGTTTGCTCCTGTTGCTCCTGTTGTTCGTGCTGTTCGGGTTGGACGCTCGCGGCCGACGGCGGCGCGTCATCCCCGCCGGAGGAACAGCCCGCAAGCAGGAGCGCCAGAGCCGCGGCGATCAGTCCGATCCTGGCCATGGTTAGCCTCCCTCTTGCCCTTCTGCGGTCTCGGCCGCTTCAGCTGCCTGCTGGACCTTCTCGAGAATCGCGCTCAGCGAACGTCCGCCTGGCTCGCCGTTCACTCGAAACGTCGGCGTGCCATTGACACCTTCGGCGAAGCCTTGCTGCTGCATCTGCAGGATGCGATCACGGTGCTCTTCGTTGTCGATGCACTGCGTGAACTGCGCGATGTCAAGGGCTTCACGCTCGGCGATTTCGATCGCCCCGGCCCGCGTGAACGTCCGCGCATGGCCTTCGAGCAGATACTCGTCGTGGAACTCCCACCACGCCCCCTGATCGCCGGCGCATTCCGTCGCCATCGCGGCAAACTCCGATGCCGCGCCAAAGATGATGAAATGCCGGTACTCATACCGGGCCAGGCCGGTGCGAATCGCTTCTTCCATGATTTGCGGCTCGAACCGAGACGCGAAACTCCTACAGCTCGGTCACTGGAAGTCCGAATACTCGACGATCACCACCGGCGCGTCCGGATCTCCGACCACATTTCGGGTGAACGGCAAGCCCTCGCGGTGGCCGTAGTCAATCACGCCACCCGCGGCCGCCACGTTCACGACGTCATCGGCGGGCTGCTCGGCCTGCTCGGCTTGCTGCCCGGCGACCTGCTGCGTTTGCTGCTCCATGATCGTGGCCTCGCGCTCGGTCCGTTCACTGCGCGGGGTCTCCGTAGAGACGGGTTGACCGTCCTGACCACCGGGCCCTCCGCCCGAGCCGCAAGCCGCGACCGCCACCCCCAACCCAACCGCCAGGACTACGAGCCACCGATTGCGTCCCATGATCCGAGCGTACTCCAACCGCGGTCGGGTCGAGGCGATCGACCTGCTCACTGGTTGGCTTCGGCCAGCGCTTGATCAACGGCCGCCTCGATCGCCTCAAACGTTGCATCGACCTGCTCGCCATCGACGAAGACCGTGGGTGTGCCAGCGACTCCGCGCGACTCGCCCTCGGCTCGCGAAGCCATCACCGCCGGCACCGTGTGCCCCTCGCTCATGCATGTCACGAACTCGGCGTAGTCGAGTCCCTCGAACGTGATCTGCCGACGCAGCCCCGCCTCGGTGAATAGCGTCTCGTCACTGGCCATGTAGCGGTCGTGCAGCGGCCAGAATGCGCCTTGGTTGGCTGCGCACTCGACGACGTATGCTGCGAACTCCGCCGCATCCCCGCGAACCGGGAAGTGACGAAAGACGAACCGCGCTTTGCCGGTCGCGACCAGTTGCTCGACAATCAACGGCTCAACCTGAGCCGCGAACCACTGGCAGCCGCCTCAAGTGAAGTCGCCGAAATAGCGAATCTCCACCGGCGCGTCCGGCTCGCCGAGCACATGCCGTTCCGAGCGCACGCCCTTGTGCACACCCACGATCTCGGCGGGCAGTTCGTCTACCTGTTCCTGGTCCTCAGCGTCCTCCGGCGTCGGCTGAATCTGTTGCTGCTGTTCAACGTCGACGGCGGATTGTTGCTGCTGTTGGGCTGGCTGGATCGGTTGCGCCTCTTGAGCAGCCTCAACAGCCTCGGCTTCCTCCTGGACTGCAGCCACTTGCTGCTGAGCGACCGTCGCCTGACGCTCGACCCGCTCCGACGTCGCCGTGCCGATCGGGCCCACCTCGTCCCCCGAGCCGCAGGCGGCCGCAAGAAGCGCCAGGGTCAGCGGGACCAGCAGTAGACGCCTCGCCATATCAACCTCGCAACCGAGACATCTCATCGCGAAGTTGCTGCAGACCCATCGGGCCCAGCTCCAGCGCCGCTTTGTGGAAGCTCTTCAGATCGAACGCGTCGCCCAACGATTCTCGCACCGCTTCGCGCGCGGCCAGCCATTCCCGCTCGCCGACCTTGTAGCTGATGGCCTGGCCCGGCCAGCCCAGATACCGATCGACCTCGCTGGCCAGCATCTTCTCCGGGAAGAATGAGCGCTCGATCAGGAATGGCAGCGCCAGCTCCGGCGTCCAGGTCTCGCCGCCGTGATACTCCTCCCGCTCAGGGATCGGCAGCTCCAGGTGCATCCCGATGTCGATCACGACGCGCACTGCCCGCAGCGCCTGGCTGCTCAACAGACCCATGTAGTAGGCCGGATCCTCCAGATAGCCCAGCTCCGCCATCAGACGCTCGGCGTACAGCGCCCAGCCTTCGACATAACCCGACGTCCCCGCCAGCAGCCGTTGATACCGAGTCAGCTCCTCGCCCAGGTAGCGAGTCGTGCCGATCTGCAAATGATGCCCTGGTACGCCCTCGTGGTAGCAGACCGACAACTCGCGCCACAGCGGGAAGCGCGTCTCGCCGCCCGTCGGATACCAGGTCCGCCCCGGACGCGAGAAGTCCTCCGACGGCGCCGTGTAGTACATCGCCAGCGCCCCGCCCGGCGGCGCGATCATCGCCTCAATCTCCTGCACCGGCTCGGCGATGTCGAAGTGCGTGTCCAACAGCGCCTGCATCGTCTCGTCCTGCGTCTGCTGCATCCAGTCGCGGAAGGCGTCCTCGCCTTCAATTGCGCGCGCATCGTCTGATTCCAGGATCGCAATCGCCTCCGCCGCCGACGCGCCCGGCGAGATCCGCTCCGCCGTCTCAGCCATCTCCGACTGGATCCTCCAAACCTCTTCCCAGCCCCACCGGTACGTCTCATCCAGGTCCAGCTCGATCCCGTTGAATCCCCGCGACGCCGCCTGGTACCGCTCCCGACCCACCGGATCGCGAGGATTCGCCTTGGGCAGGTATTCCCGCTCCAACCAGTCGCCCATCGCCGCATAACCCCGCTCCGCCGCCGTCACACTCTCCCCTCCGTCGATTCCCAACTCATCGCACAACTGCCGGAAGAACGACGCGCCCTCGCCCTGCCCCGACCAGACCCGACACTGCTCCACCGCCCCGCGCACCTGCCGCTGAGCCACCACGATCCCCTCATCCTTGCCCGCCGCCAGCGACGCCCGATACCGATCCAGCGCCTCCGGCACCGCACCCATCCGCTCGACGATGTTGGCCTGATCTTCCTCCGACTCCCGAGGCATCAGATCAAAGATCTGGCGAGTGTTCTGCAGCGGCGACGCCAGGATGTTCAACGAGCGCAAGTGCTCCTGCTGAGCTTCCAGCTCCGCCTCGTAGGCAAACCGCTCCAGCATCACGTCCCGAGCCACCCGGTCGCGGTCGGTCTCGATCTTCAGTTGGCGCAGCGCCGCCTCGGCCTGCCGACGAATCGCCGACCGCTCCGCATGCCCATCCGGCGAATAGTCCGTCAGCTCCGTCTCTCGACCCGGAATCCCTAGCGCCGTCGCCATGTTCGGACTCGCCGCCGCCAACGCATCCACGTACCAGTCAGAGATCCCGGCAACGTTATCGAGTGCTGTCGTCATCAAGAGCCTCGTTCCAAGAGCGCCCCGGTGCGATGGAGCTGTCGGGCAGAAACCGGCATCCGACTTGGCCGCCGGAGCGACGCGCATTGCCGCACGTCCCATCATGCTACGTTCGCCTCGATAGTGAGGCATTTGCCCACACACCCACGGCGGCAGTCCAGGGCATCATGGGATCCGCTCGAGCAAGAGTTCCTGCTTCGGCGTCAACAACACAGGGATCAGGATCGCCGCTGTAGTGTTGAGCGCTGCCTACGCGAGAACGGCAAGAATGACGCCCACAGCCACGCTCACAATCACGATGATCTCGAGAAGCAACTGCCGCCGATGCTCGGCGAACATCCTCGCGATTCGGTCTTCGAACTGTTGTCGACTGACGTAGATTTCATCGATCGCGCTGGCAACCTCGTCGGCCTGGTCGGCACTGGCGCCGACCGAGCGCAACGCCCGCCGGATACGCAGGATCGGATTCGTCGTAACCATGCGGCCAGCATAGCCCTGTTATCGATGATCCGTTCTATATTGTAAGCGCATCCCGTTCGCGAGAGAGAACGGGGCAGACAGTCACAGATCGAGGCTCGAAGCCCCGGGCTGCCGTCGTCTTGGGTGCCCCTACACTCCGACTCATGCCCGACCGAACCGGCCCGCTCGACGGCGTGACCGTCCTCGACATCACCGAGCACATCGCTGGCCCGTACTGCACCAAGCTGTTTGCCGACTTCGGCGCGGATGTCATCAAGATCGAGCCCCCCGGCGGAGACCCGTCGCGGTCGGTCGGACCCTGGTACCAGGACATCAGCGGCCCCGAGCGCTCGGGCACGTTCTTCTACTTCAACACCAACAAGCGCTCGCTCGTGCTCGACATCGAACGGGCCGAGGCGGAGTCGGTGCTGGAGCGGCTGATCGAACAGGCGGACATCATCGTCGAGTCGCAGCCACCCGGCAGGCTCGACGCGCTGGGCTTCGGCTGGGAGCAGATCAAGTCACGGCGCGGCGATCTGCCGATGGTCTCGATCACGCCCTTCGGCCACGACTCGCCCTACCGCGACTACCGCGTCTCCGACCTGGTCCTCTACGGCTTCGCCGGCGAGATGTACTCAATCGGCGTGCAGGATCGCGAGCCGGTCAAGATGTATGGCACCGCCTCGCTGGTCGAGTGCGGTGCGGCCGCAGCGACGGCGGCGATGGGCGCGCTTACCTCGGCCGAGCTACAGGGGGTCGCCCAACACGTCGACTTCTCCATGGCCGACGCGCAATTCAACGGCGTCGACCGTCGCCACGCGGCAACGATGGGCTGGGAGTACGCGGGCCGCAAGTCACTGCGAGCGCCAGGACCGGCCGCGGGCATGCTCTCGGGCGTCTACCCATGCGCCGACGGCTACGTCGAGTTCTCCGGCGCGGCGCTCCGCATCCCGCGTCTGGACGACATGCTCGGTAGTCCGGAGTGGCTGCAGGACGACAAGTGGTGGCGACCCGGAGCCAGCGTCAACCCGGCGCTCGTCGAGGAGTTCAACACCTACTTTCTGCCTTGGTCGCTGGAGCGAACCAAGCGAGAAATCTGGGCCGAAGCCCGCGAGGCTCGCGTCCTCTGCGGCCCGCTGTTCTCGGTCGACGAGCTCTTCGAGGACACGCACTTCAGCGATCGACACTTCTGGGCGACGGTCACTCACGAGGAGCTGGGCGATGTCCAGATCCCCGGCCGCCCGTTCATGATGTCGGCGTCACCCTGGGCACTGAGACGTCCGCCGCCGCGACTGGGCGAGCATACCGACGAGATTCTGTCCGAGTCCGGGTTTGCTGCTTCCGAGATCGATGCGCTACGAGCGACAGGAGCGTTGGGTGAGTAGCGATTCAGCCACGGCGTTGCCGCTTGAAGGCATCCGCGTGATCGACCTGACCGTCGTCTGGGCGGGAACCTTCGGCACCACGTTGCTGGCCGACCTTGGAGCCGAGGTGATCAAGGTCGAGAACGTGCACGTCTGGCAGCCGATGACCCGCGGCGGCCAGGCTCGGCCGTCGGCCGAGATGGTCAAAGCAGGGGCGGGATTGGCGGCGGGATACCCGAACTCGGAACCCGGGCCGCGTCCCTGGAACTACTCACCCACCTTCGTGCAGCAGTTCCGCAACAAACACTCGATGACGGTGGACCTGATCTCCGACGAGGGCCGCGAGATCTTCGCCAACCTGGTATCGAAGTCGGATGCGCTCGTCGAGAACAACGCCTCGGGCACACTGGAGAAACTGGGCATCGGCCCCGACTTCCTGCGCGAGGCGCGCGAGGACATCGTCGTGCTTCGGATGCCGGCGTATGGCTCGGATGGGCCATACCGATTCGCACGGGCGCTCGGTGTGCACCTCGAGTCCGTGATGGGCCACACGCTGCTCCGCGGATACCCGGACCTCGACCCGTCGCACATCTCCGCCATCTTCTCCGGCGACTACGTCGCCGGCGCGCATGCTGCCTTCGCGATCATGTCGGCACTGCGCCATCGTCGGCGGACCGGTGAGGGTCAGTTCATCGAGCTGGCCCAGGCCGAATGCGCCGGCGGCATGCTGGCCCAGGCGTTCATGGACTACTCGCTCAATGACGTAGTGCAGCAACGCATCGGCAACCGATCCGTGAACGGTCACGCGCCGTACAGCCTGTATCCGGCCAAATCGGACGGCGACGGCTCTGACGCCGGCGACCGCTGGATCTCGATCTCGGTGATGGACGACGACCAGTGGCTCGGCCTGCGAGAGGCGATGGCTGATCCGGAGTGGGCGCGCGATCCCGAACTGCGGCGCGAAGCGGGACGGCTTGAGCGGCATGATGAGTTGGATGCGCGAATCGGCGAGTGGACATCGATGCAGGACGACTACGAGCTGATGCACCTGTTGCAGTCGCACGGAGTGCCGGCTGCGCCAGTGCTGGACTCGTCACGGATCTACGACGACCCGCATGTGCAGCATCGACGCCTCAACGAGGCACATGATCTGCTCGACGACATCGGCACGTTCCGCTACAACACGCCGTTCATGAGGTTCTCCGAGACGCCGCTCAGCATTCGCAAACCCGCAGTCGCTCTGGGCGAGGACAACGAGTACGTCTATCGCGAAGTCCTCGGCTACTCCGAGTCGGAACTTGACGGGTTCCGCGAGCGCGGCCACATCGGGATGGACTACGACCCCGAGATTCCCTAGGCGCTGCCACAGTTCACCATTCCTTGACCGGCCGCATACAACGGCGGGACCGCGCGCTTACATCACGTCCATAGCGTTCTTGCATCGGGGCGAGACCCCGCATGCAAGAAAGGAACTGGTGGTGGAATCAACTTCGAATCGGTGGCTTCGATTGGCCTACAGGTGGTTGCTCCCGCTGGCACTGGCCGCGGCGATCGGTGTGGCGGCAGTCTCGGTGATCTCAGCTCGAACCGGCGACGGCGACGGCGACTGCGACGGCGGCGAGGGGCACGGTAAGTTTGGAGCCCGACTCTCTGGGCTGGCTGAGTTGGTCGGAACCGACATCGGCGGGCTCAAGGCGGAGCTCGGCGAAGGCAAGACCCTGGCCGAGATCGCCGCGGCGAACGGCATCGAAGTTCAGACCGTGATCGATGCGCTGGTCGAGAAGGCCAACGCGCGAATCGATGCGGCCGTCGAGGCCGGCAAGCTGACCGCCGAGGAAGCCGAGACCAGGAAGTCGGAGGCGGCGACAAGGATCGAGGGTCGGGTCAACAACGGATTCGACAAGCAGAGCTTCCGAGGCTGGGGCAAGGGCCGCTGGCGCGGCTAGCCCAGCGTTCCGGCGGCGGCGAGGCGGGTCATGTCTTCGTCGCTGTAGCCCAACAGGCCCTTGAGTACTTCCTCGGTGTGTTCGCTCCAGATCGGTGCGCGGACGGCGGGCAAACGTTCGCCGTCCCAAAGGATAGGCTCCTGCTGGATCTGGAATGTGCAGTCCTCAGGCGACTCGGCAGGGTTGTAGTTGTCGCGCATCGCTCGGTCCTGCCCGTCGAAGAAGTCCTCCAGGCGCTCGACCGGACTGGCGGGCACGCCAGCGTTGATCAGCAGGCGATACGAGCTCCAGTCGTCCTGCGTGCGGGTCCACTCGGCGATGGCGGATTCGAGTTCGTCCTCGTAAACCTGTCGACCCGCGAGCGAGTCCAGCTCCGGCCTCGACCCGAGGTCCGCCCGGCCGATGACCCGGCAGAGGTTGCGCCAGTCCGAGTCGTCGCGGCAGGCGATCGCGATCCAGCGCTCTTCGCCGGCGGCAGGGAAGACGCCGTGCGGCGACATGAACGGAGAGCGATTGCCCATCCGAGGACGCTCGCCGCCTCCGTTGAGGGCTTCGATCAGCTCCGTGTCGAGCAGCTGCACGGCCGTCTCGTACTGGGCGATCTCGAGGTAGCGGCCCTCACCCGTCTGCTCACGGTGGTCGAGCGCCGCCATCACCGAGGTCGCCAGGTAGTAGGGCACCGTGAAGTCCGTGTGCAGCGTGCCCAGACCGATCGGCGCCTTGCCCGGGAAGCCGGAGCGCTGCGCCAGGCCGCACATCGCGACGATCCCGTTGCCGTACGAGCGCCATTCCGCGCGCGGACCCTCGATGCCCATCACCGCCACGTTGCAGACGATGATGTCCGACTTGATCAGGCGCAGGTCGTCGTAGCCGATGCCCCAGCGGTCGAGCCGATAGGGCGTGTAGTTCGAGGTCACCAGATCGGCCTGCTCGGCAAGCTCACGGACGGCCTCGATGCCCTCCTCGGTCTTAAGGTTGAGCGTGACCGATTTCTTACCGCCCGAGCAGTCATTGAACGTGCCGTTGGTGTTGATCGAGAAGTGGTCCGGCGGTTGCACGCCGCGGTAGCGAATTGGGTCGATCCGCGATTCCGACTCAATCTTCAGCACCTCTGCCCCGAGGTCGGCCAGCAGCCGGGTGCCCAGCGAGCCGGCGATCGCCCAGGTGAAGTCCAGCACGCGGACCCCGTCGAGCGGGCGTCGCGGCGCCGGAGCCGCGCCGTCGAAGAGCGATGACGTGGATGCGCGTGTGGTAGCGGATCGTCGCTCGGCGAGTGGGACGGAGAGTATCTCGTCGGTATGTTCGCCCAGCACCGGAGCGCGCCTCGCCCGCGGTTGCTCGCCTCGCGTGCGGATCGGAGAGCGCGGGAGGATCAGGCTGGTCCCCAGCTGCGGGTGGTCAACGGACTGGTAGTACCCGCGAGCAATCAGGTGCGGATCGTTGGCGACTTCCTCGACCGTGTTGATTGGCAGAACGAGCAGGCCGAGTTCCTGGCCCCTGTCATGCAACTCGGTAACGGTGAGCGCCCGGCAAAGGCGATCGATCCACGGCACGATTTCCGGCTGGTGCTGTTCGCGCCAGAACTCGTCGTCCCAGTCCTCGCCGCGCAGCTCGCCTTCCTCGAGTCCGAGCACCTCGTCGACCCAGTTGACGAACCGGTACCAGTGCGGCGGATGGATCGTGAACGACAGCCAGTGTCCGTCCTTGGCCTGAAAGGTGACGCCGGAACCGATCGGGATGTGTCGGCTGGGCGACGTGCCGTGCCAGGTCCACCAGTTGCCGCTCGCCGTCTGGAGCGTGGTGAACGTGACCGCTTCCTGCATGCCGACCACAATTCGCCCCACGCCGCCGCCCCGACGCCGCTGTATGATCAGCGCCATCGCCGCCTCGGCCATCGCGATCGAGCCCTGCTTGTGCGACAGGTTGCCGGCCGGCCAGACCGGCGGATCCTCCGGATGACCGTTCAGCACCACGTGTCCACCGGCCGCCATCGCGGTGAGGTCGGTCATCGGTTCATCTGCGCCTCGGCGGAACACTGCCTCGACGATCGGTATCTCGGAGGACCACTCGCCGTTGCGGCCGCGCTCCAGCCATGCGGACAGCGCCCCCGAAGGTTCCAGCGGTGCCAGCACCACGTCGAACTCCGGCAACAGCGCCTCGACCCGTTGCCAGGTCGCAGGGTCATCGATGTCCACCGCGACCGAGCGTTTGCCCGAGTTGTACAGCAGGTGCGCCCAGCCGCGCTCGACCCGAGGAGCATCCCCGCCGATGGCCGGCTCGCGCATCCGTAGGTGGTCGCCGCGCACGTCTTCGACACGGACGACATCGGCCCCGATGTCGGCCAACATGCGAGCGCCGAGCGCGAGTGGTTCGTCGGTCAGGTCAAGAATCCGGGTGTCGTTGAGCATTGGCACAGGATATAGGCAGGTCTTCTGGCCTCCGTGTGGCCGCGACATGTGAGCGTTCGAGCGCTCGACTGTATTCAGCGCCACATATCGAGAACTTGTGTTCTTCTCCAACAGCACGTAGATTCGACATATCAACGCCACGGACTGCGCGCCTCCGAGCGCCGAACGGACATCATCCGTCGGCGCTCGTGTTGTTTGGAGGCACGTATGGACATTTCCCCACCGACCGCGGCGCAGGAGTCGCCGCCGCCCGATCCCGCTATTGGAGCGCGGGACGACCCCGGCGGCAACTCCTTGCGCGAGGCGATGCTGCATGCGATCGGCGAACTCTCCGACACGGAGCGCGAGCGCTTGTCGGCCGTGGACCAGCCCGACGAGCTGGCCAACACCTGGCGCGACCTGATCGCCGAGCGCGCCGCCCGTGAGCGCGAGGCCACGGTGCGCGAGGAGCTCGCCCGAGAGGCTGAATCGCGGACGCTCGCCGCCAGGCAACGTCCGACCGCCGGACTGCAAGGCGGCCCGCCGCCGGCGTTGCCTGGCTCTGTCACGGACTGGACCGACTTCATCCGCTCCAGCGACGGCCAATCGCAGATGCAGCAGCGTCGCGCCCAGTTCGCCGACTGGCTCGCGGCGCATCCCGAGGCGTGATGTTCACGCCTGCGAATCCAGATTCCCGCACGCGCGGGAATGAAGAAACGACGAAGGGAACCAAGTATGGCTGACACTCTTTCGACCAACATCTCGGCTTCGTATGCCGCGATGGTCGAGCGCACCATCGCTCAAATGCCGCAGTCGGCGCCGATGTTGTCGCTCGCACGCAAACTGATCGTGCCCAAGGGCTCGAGTACCGCGCAGATCCCGCGAGTCTCCAGCGTCTCCAACGTGCAGACGCCCACCGAGGGCGAGGAGTTGACCACGACCTCGCGCTTGACCCTGGCCAGCAACACGATCACTCCGACCTTTCGCGCCATCTACGTGCGCGTCCACGTCCGGGCGATCAACTACTCCCAGGAAGACCTGATCCGTCTCGTTTCGGACGAGATGGCGCTCTCACAGGGACAGGACATCGATACCGACCTGACCGGCGAGTTCGGCAACTGGTCTACCGACAACGACGTCGGAGCGTCCGGCGAGAAGCTCACCCTGGCCAAGTTGCGCCAGGCGCGGCGCATCCTACAGTCGGTGCCTCGTTCCAACGGCGGACCGCCTCGCGGCGACGTCGTCACCGTGCTGTCGCCGGTCGTCGCCGAGCACGTGCTCGAAGATCTCGGCGCGGTCGGTGTCGGGTCCGGCGCCCACTGGATCCCGGCCGGCGTCTCGGAACAGCTCATCCGACGCTTCCACGTCTCCGAGATCCCGTTGATGGGAACGGCAGTGTTCGTCGATGGCTACATGACCGTGGACGGCAGCGCCGACTACATCTGCTCGATGTTCGGCACCGAGGCGCTGGTCTGGGCCTGCTCGATGGACTGGCAGATGAAGCTCTTCGACGAAGCCGATTGGCCCGGTGTGACCATCCGCTCGTTGGCCGACTACGAGGCCGGGATCGCCGGCTTCGACCACCACGGCTGCCAAATCACCGCGGACGGAGGCTAACCATGCCGCTCGATCACCGCGGCCTCTGGTCGCCCGCCGACTTTTCCGGGCTGCGTTCCCGGACCTTTTCGGCGCCGCGGCTGGGCTGCGGCCTCCGCGCCCGTCGAGCGTTCTTGCGAGAGCCGAAGCGCGACCGCCACGGTCGCCACTACCTCGGCCGCAACCATGCGCTCCTCGGCAACGGCTTCCACGACGTTCGCGAAGCGGAACGCCTGTTGCTCGACGCAGCCGCAGGGCAGGGGCTCAGCCACGAATCGATCGACATCGACGGCCGGCCCTGGCTCGAAACCGACATCAACGCCGGCCTCGGGCCGAGTTGACACCAACCGGCACACAGCAGAAACGGAGCAATCAGATGACCAACACCAAGCAATCGACGCCCCAGCAGGCGCACCAGCAGGCACCGCCCCTGGTACACCCCGGTGAGCGAGCGCTGCTGCTCAGTCACCACGAGTACCGGCAGGCCCGCGTCCATGGACAGGGACTCGGCGAGTACGACCTCCTCATGCGCCAGCCCGAGGATGTCGGAACCGAAGCAGACTCGCCCTCCGAGGACGAACGCTGGATCCCGGTGCCGGCAAGCAAGTATCTCAAGCATCGCGCCATCGGCTGGCGCGAGGCGGAGTCCCCGTACGAGTTGCCCGATCAGTGGTTTGAACAGGCCATCGGGCGCGGGGCCTTTCCCGAGGAGCAGGCCGAGATCGAAGGAGGCGACTAGCGATGTCACGACCGAGCTTCACGGACCGGCGGCCACGGCCGCCGGATCCGGCGGCCGGACAGACCGACGCGTTGTGGCAGTACCTCAGACGCATCGAGAACGGGCTTGACCAGATCGATGCCCGAATCGACCGCCTGTACATCGCCCTCGGCGGTGGGACCGTGCTGCTCGCGGCAATCGGACTCGGTTCGGCATTCATTGTGCGCGGCGGCTGAGGACACTCGTCGCTCCCCGCCTGCGAGCGGGGACGGCAACCAACGAATGGAGAGGCAGAGATGGAACGACGAACGGAGTTATTGACGGCGCCGAAGTCCGAAGACGCGCCCACGCCCGATCCGCTGTGGCTGCCGAGAGGTAGTGTCCGCGCCATCATCGCGCTCGGCGTGATCGGCGTCTGGGCCGCCCTGGAGATCGGCGTCGTAGGCGTCGCCGCGTCGGACGCGGTGCGCTCGATTGCCATAGCGGTCGCCGCCGGCTACGGCGTGCTGCGCAGCCGCGAGCAGCAGAATGGAGGGACGGAATGACGACGACTCCGCTTGAGGCTGCGCCGGACCTGGAGGGGATCTCAGGCTTGCCGCCCGGCGCACGCACGATCTGGCGGCCGGCCCATCCATCGAACTACTACCCCGCCGCTTCGCGCCCCTACTCGGGCGCCGAGCGGCGCTTCGTCGCGATCTGCTACCACACGCCCGAGGAGCCGTGGGACGACAACGAGGTCACGCCGGCCTGGTTCGAGGATCCTCGCGCCAACGCGAGCACGAACTACTACGCCGACTCCGACGGCGATCTCTACCAGATGGTCCGCGACCACGACTTTGCCTGGGCCCAGGGCGTGCGGCGCAAGGACCGGATCGAACCGCGCCCGGCCTGGTGGCGGGACGAATACGTCAGCTACAACACCTGCATGATCTCCATCGAAATCGAGGGCTACGCCCGAGAGATCGGCGAGACATTCAAGCCGGGCAGCCGACAGTTCGAAACCGTCGCGGCGTGGTCGGCGTACGTGTGCCGCAAGTACGGCATCCCCATCGATCGAACCCACCACGTCGGCCACAGCGAGTTGACCCGTCAGAAGTCCGATCCGGGGAAGGACTTTCCCTGGGCGGCGTTGCTTGAGCGGATTGCCTGGCTATCGGGCTATGGAGACGGTCGCTTGCTGGCGATTGAGCAGCGTCTGTCGGCGCTGGAGCGTCATACGCATGGCCCACCTGTGTGAGCCCCGGTCAATACCGCTAGGCGACCACAAGGGTCGCCCTTACACGAGAACTCGTAGGGGCAGCCCTTGTGGCTGCCCTTCCTCTTCTCCTCGCTGGTGACCCTACTGACGCTACGTTTGGCTTCAACTGTCGTCCTTCTGACCCGACATCAACGCCACCGGTCGAAACATCGGCGGCGTTGGCATGGTCGGCCTCGAGCCCTCGCCGTTGGAAGCGACCTGCGCGCCCCTGATGTCCGTCGCTGGCGTCAGCCGGATCGCCGGGAGCTGCGCCTCGTGCTTGCGTATCGCCAGCCAGCCCAGCACGCCAAGCCCCACCACGACGAACGTCAGCAAGGCGACCCCCGCGAGCACCTCGCGCTCGCCGAGCCAGTCCGCCACCACACCGGCCGGCCCGCCCCCAACCGACGAGATCCCATAAGCCATCATCGTGAAGGCGGTCACCCGGCCGAGGTAGGCGGACTCGGTTGCCATCACGATTTTGGCCTGGAGCAACAGGGTCGGACCCTGCAGGCCGGGTCCGAGCAGGATCATCGACGCCACCGCCGCGCCGTAGCTCTGCGACTGCGACATGATCAGGTAGCCCAGGCCCATCACCGCCAACAGCACGAAGATCAGCGGCCACGACCAGCGCGACGTGGCGAGACCGGCGATCGCGACCGCGACCACGGCGCTGGCGACGCCGAAGACCGTCATCATCAGGCCCATGTCGGTCGAGGCGCGGTCGAGGTGCTGCTCCAGCAGCGCCGGGGTCAGCACGCGGAACATGAAGCCGATCACGACCGTGGCCATGAACAGCAGCAGCATCAATCGCAGCGGCGGTCGCTGCGTGACGTAGCGCACACCGTCCAGCAGATCCGATACCGGACTGCGGTGCTCGCTCTGCTGCGGCTTGCCGGTGTTGGGCATCACCATCATCGAGAGGACGCCGATCGAGACCAGCACGCCCATCACGACGTAGGTGCCGCCGCCTCCCGCCGCCGATTCGAGCAGCAGGGCGGCAATCATCGGCGCCACCGGCTGGCCCCAGCTATGCGCCAGCATGTTCAGCGAGACCGCGTTGCCAATCAGCCGCGGCCCGACGATGTCCGCCGTGAACGCGTTCCGCGCCGGACCCATGAAGACGAACGTCGCGCCGAGGATCAGCGTGAGGATGAACATCAGCGGCAGGTTGACGAGGTCAAGCAGGAGCAACACGCCCGTCAGCGCGAGCATGACGGCGCCGGATCCCTGGCCGAGGATGATCAGCCGCTTACGGTTGACCCGGTCCGCGATCACGCCACCCCACGGTGAGCCGATCAGCATCGAAATGCCGGTGCCCATCGAGACCAGTCCAACGGCCGAGTTCGTGCCGCCAAGGTCGTACGCCACGACCGACATGGCGACGAACATCATCATGTAGGCGAGCATCGCGAACAGCGTGCCGCCGAACAGGATGCGGAATTGGGGATGCTCAAGGGCGAGGAAGGTATTCGACTTCCAGCCCGAAATGCTTCGCCTCATGCGAAAAGATTACGACTGGGCCAGGCACGTCGCCTGGTCGCCGCCGCGCTCGTTCAGCGATCGATCTTTTGACCCGACATCAACGCGACAGTCCGCAGCATCGGTGGCGGAGGCATCATCGGACTCGTCTCTGAGCCGATGCCATTGGCTGCGACGGGAGCGGGTGCCGAGGGCAGGACGGGGTGATCGTCCTTGCGGATCGCCAGCCAACCGAACGTTCCCAGCACCGCCACCGCAAAGCCCGCGATTCCCATGATCGCGAAGACCTCACGCTCGCCGATCGCGTCGGCGAGCACGCCGGCCGGACCGGCGAACACCATCTGCACGCCCCAGGCCATCATCGTGAACGCCATCACTCGGCCGTAGTAGGCCGACTCGGTGTTCATCATGATCCGCGCCTGCAGGATCATCACCGGTCCCTGCAGGCCGGGTCCGAGAATCGCCATCGCGATCATCGCCTGACCAAACGTCTGAGACGCAGCCAACACGAGGTAGCCAACGCCCAGCGACGCCACCAGCAGGAGCGTGATCGGCCAGGCCCAGCGCGTCGTAGCCAACCCCGCGACGACAAACGAGATAATCGCCGCCGCAATCCCGTTGACCAGGAACAGTTGGCCCATGTCCGTGGTCGGACGGTCGAGGTGCTGATCGAGGAATGCCGGGGTCAAAATGCGGAAGAGGAACCCGATCACGACCGTGCTGACGAACATCAGCAACATCAACCGCAGCGATCGGCGTCTCCACACATAGCGTCCACCGTCGACGATGTCGGCCAGCACGCCCCGTCGCTGAGCGGCTTCCCCGGTGCCCGTTTGTGCGTCGCCCTGGCGTCGGCGATTCGGCATCACCGCGACCGTGAACACACCGACCGCGACCAGCGCGCCCATCACTACGTACGTACCGCCCGAACCCACGGCGGACTCCAGCAGCAAGGCAGCGATGAACGGTGAGAACGGCTGTCCAATCGTGCTCGACAGCTGGTTCAGCACGATGGCGTTGCCGATCAGGTTGGGGCCAACCAGATCGGCGGTGAAGGCGTTGCGCGCCGGCCCCATCACCACGAAGGTGAAGCCGAGCCCCAACATGAGCACGAACATCAGCGGCAGCGTCATCTGACCCAGCAGGAGCAGCACGCCGGTGATCGCCAGCATTGCCGCGCCGCCGCCCTGGCCGATGACGATCACCCACTTGCGATTCATCCGGTCGGCGATCACACCTCCGAAGGGAGCCAGCAACATCGAGATGCCAACACCCGTGCCGATCACGCCAACGGCCGTGTTGGTGCCCGACAGGTCGTACGAGACGACCGACATCGCCAGGAACATCATCATGTAGGCGAACGTGGCGAACAGCGTGCCCATGAAGAGGATGCGGAAGTGGCCGTCGCTCATCGCGGCAAAGGTGTTCTGACGCCAGGTTTCGAAGGCGGCAATACTTCGTGCCATGCGAACAGTCTACGTTTGGGACGGTCTGATCGAGTTGGCTTTGCGCTAGCGCTCAGGCGATCGCTCGATACGCTGACCAGATGCAGACGCCGGGATTCAACTGGACACGCTGGCTGCTCATCGCCATCGTCGGCGGTATCGCCGCGGCGGGAGTCTGGGCCTTCAGCGCCGACAAGCCGCTACGCGTCAGCCAGGTGCAGATCGCCCTGCGCCACGTCGACGAACAGCGCGCCGAGCTGGGCGTGTTCGAGACCGACCACCAGGGCGTCGAGCACTTCTACGAGGCCGACGGACCCGACCTCGACCTGTCGCTGCGAAACCGCCCGCGCTCTCTCTACACCGAGCCGATCACGCTGTCCAATCACCGGGACAACGCGCCCAGCAAGGTCAGGATCACGATGCGCAGCCTCTCCGACACCGAGGTCAAACTGGGCCTGCGCTCCGTCCGGCCGAACCAGACCTGGGACAGCACGCGCTTTCCCCGAGACGAGCCAATCACCATTGACGAGCTGCGTAGCGAAGAGTGGATCTACATGACTCCGGTGCCGGTGCGTGTGGTCTACCACCAGCCACTCGTCAGCGGCGTGCGTCTGCTCGTCTACATCCTCGGCGCCTTTGCCGTACTCTTCGCCCTCGTCTGGATCGTCTGGCGCCGCTGGCTGTCCTAGTCGCCCCCGCCGACCTGGTAGATCGTCCGATGCCGCAGCCGCGCCAGGTCTTCGCCGGACTCTGAGCTGATCGTCACGTCGAGCAAGCAGTACTCGTGCAGCTTGCGCCGATACCCGTCGGTCATGTGACCTGAAACGACCAGCGTCTGTCCGGCCTTCATCGGCCCCAGCATCTGGATCTGGCTGCCCGCGTGGATCCCGGCCCGGTAGTTGTACGTGTGGCGGATCAATCGAGTGCAACGGCCGGCAATCCAACCAGGATGCAGCCGCGCGTCCTCGCCGCGCCAGCGGGGATGCGGGTCGCGGGCGAAGTGGTCCGCGTACTCGGCTGCATCGTCGACCGACATCGGCACGGCCATCGCCGGCATATCCTCGCCGACCGGCAGGTTGTCGCGGGTCAGCATCGTCGGAGGATCCGCCTCGGGCACGACGACGCGACTCTGCGCCACCGCGAGGTCCTGGTAGAACTCGGCCTCGGCCATGCCCGCCGTTCCGGAGATGCAGACCTCGCCCGACTCCTTGGCCATCGTGAAATCGACCCCGGATTCGGTCGGTGTCACGCGAGTCGTGATCTCGTCTCCGGGATACGTCGGTCGGCGCAGGCGGAAATCGATCCAGCCCGAGTCGAGCCACTCTTCGCCCAACCCGTCGATCAGCGCCGGCACGGCCCATGAGTAGACCGTCACTCCGCCGACCAGCGCGCCGGAGAAGCCAAACTTGGCCGCGCCCTCTGTCGAGTGGATGATGTTCGGGATCGAAAGCGAGTCCTCCCCGTCGAGGAAGGCGATGATCGAGCGCTCGATGGTCTGCGTGGTCATTGGTTGCTCCTCAAGTCCGAAGTGCCTCAGCGTGCTCCAACCTGGTAGATCGTTGGCTGTCGCATTCGCACCAGGTCTCGCCCGTCCTCTGAAGATACGGTGATATCGAGCACGGCGTATTCGTGGCCCTTGCGCTCGTAACCCGACTCAATCCGTCCGCTGACCAACAGCCGCTGATCGGCACGCACCGCCGCCAGGTGCTGAATCTGGCTCGACGCATGGATCGCCGTGTAGCGCCAGGTGTGTGCGAGCAACGCATTGGCGCGTTGCGCAATCCAGCCTGGGTGCACGCGGCACCCGGCTCCCTGCCAGAGCGGGTGTGAGTCGCGCGCCTTCTGGTCGGCGTACCAACCGGCATCGGCTGCGCTCAGGTCGATCGCCATCGCCGGTAGGTCCTCGCCCAGCGGCGCCACGGCCCGAGTGATGAACGGCCGCTCCGCCCGCTCGGGCTGTGGCGTGCGATCGTTCGCCGTCGTGATCTCCGTCAAGAAATCCGCAACGCCGAGTCCGGCCGTGCCCCTCACCGCGACGTCGCCGGTGTGCTTGGTCATCGTGAACTCGACGTCGCCGCCGCTGGCGGTCACCCGCGTGGTGATCACCTCGTCCGGATAGACCGGCTTGCGAAGCTGGAATTCAACCCAGCCCTCATCAAGCCAATCCTCACCGAGTGCCTCGACCAGCGCCCCCGCCGACCACGAGTACACCGTCGTACCACCCACCAGCGGCCCGCTGTATCCATAGCGCGCCGCGCCGGCGGTCGAATGGATGATGTTGCCAATCTCCAGCGAGTCGTCGCCGTCCAGGAAGGCCGTAATCGTTCGTTCAACGCTTGCCGTGGCCATCAGATCACTCCATCCGTTGAGAGCTGCTCCAGTTCATCATCGCTGATCCCGAGCATCCCGCCGTAGATCTCGCGGTTGTGCTCACCGAGAGTCGGCGCCCGATGCTTCACACTTCCCGGCGTCCTGGACAAGCGCGGTACGACGCCCGGTTGCGGCAATGTGCCGTGCTGCTCCGAAGGCACGTCAACGATCTGCTCCCGGGCGACATAGTGCTCGTCCGACATCACGTCCGAAGTCGCATACACCTTCGTCGCCGGGACACCATGCTCGTCCAGCAAGCGTTGCACCTGCTCCAGCGTCAGCGAGCCGATCCATTCACCGACGATCTCATGAATCGCCTCGTAGTTCTTGCGCCGATCTCGCTGATCCTCGAAGCGCGGATCGCTGAGCAGGTCGGACCGCTGCATCGCCTCGGTCAACCGCACGAACGTGCCCTGCGTCGTCGCGTTGATGATCAAGTGATGCCCGTCCGCCGTCTGCCACTGCTCCGCCGGGACGACGCCCGGCCAATAGTTCCCGGTCCGCTCACGATTCTCCTGGGTCCTGAAGAACTGCGAAGCATGAGTCCCCGACTGCTTCCAGATCGCCTCGTAGAGCGCCACGTCGACGTCCTGCCCAACCCCGCCGTTCACGTCGCGAGCACGCAGCGCCATCATCGTGCCCATCACCGCCGTCAGGCCGGCGCTGTAGTCGGCGACCATATAGCCCGGCCGTACCGGCGGACCGTCCGCCCAGCCGGTCGCATACGTCATCCCGGCGAACCCCAAGGCGACACGATCGAACCCCGCCCGCTCGCGGTACGGACCGGTCTGTCCGTAGCCCGACACGCGCGTCACGACCAGCCCCGGATTCAGCTCGCGCAACGAGTCCGGAGCCAGGTCCATCTTCTCCAGCGTGCCCGGCCGGAAGTTCTCGATCAGCACATCGGCCCGCTCGCAGAGCCCGCGTAACAGCTCCTTGCCCCGAGGATCCGCCAGGTTGCAGGTCACGCCGCGCTGCGAGCGGTTCTCCTGCACATACGAGATCGTCCCATGGTTCGGTTCGCCCGATCCCGGCCGCTCCACCTTGATCACATCAGCGCCAAACTCCGCCAGAATCGTCGCGCAGAACGGAGCCGCCAGAATCTGCCCGGCATTGATCACGAGGACACCGTCGAGCGGAGGTCGGAGCTGGCTGGAGTCCGTCACGGCAGCGAGCATACACCGCATAACACGTGCTGCAGCCCGTTCTCCCCCCGCGGAGCGGGGGGAGATGCCGAAGGCAGAGGGGGGCAACTGCGCATACGATTGCAACAGCCAACGTTCGCTCGACAGACGCGTGAGGCCAGATCATGACCTACGACTTCGACCTCGGCTCCTACAGCCGACCCATCACCACCGCCTCGCCCGACGCCCAACTCTGGTTCGACCGCGGCCTCATCTGGACCTACGGCTTCAACCACGACGAGGCCGTCCACTGCTTCCGACAGGCAGTCCAGGCCGATCCCGACTGCGCCATGGCCCACTGGGGCATCGCATATGCGATCGGTCCCAACTACAACAAGCCCTGGGAAGCGTTCGGCCGAAAGGAAGTCGCCACCGCACTGGCCACGGCCCACGAGGAAGCCAATCTCGCCGTGGCTCTCTCCGCCGATTGCACTCAGGCCGAACGCGATCTGATTGCAGCCCTGCAGAGCCGCTATCCCCAGACCGAGCCGCTCGAAGACATGATGCCCTGGGTCGACCGCTACGCCGACGCCATGCGCGACGTCTACCGCGACCACTCCGACGACCTCGACATCGCCTCACTATTCGCCGAAGCGATGATGAACCGAACGCCATGGTCGCTCTGGAATCTCAACAGCGGCGAGCCGGCCGACGGCGCCGACACCGTCGAGGCCCGAGCCGTGCTCGAAGACGCGATGGCGCACATCGCCCACTGCGCTGAGCCGCCCCATCCCGGCATCCTGCACATGTACATCCACCTCATGGAGATGTCGCCCGTCCCCGAGCAGGCCCTCCGAGCCGCCGACCAGCTCCGCGGCATCGCGCCGCACTCCGGACACCTGCAGCACATGGCCACCCACATCGACGTCCTCTGCGGCGACTACCTCAATGTCGTCAACTGGAATGAACGCGCCATCCAGGCCGACCGACCCTACCTCGAAGCCCGCGGACCGTACAACTTCTACACGATGTATCGCGCCCACAACTACCACTTCAAGATCTACGGCGCGATGTTCCTCGGTCAGTTCCAACCCGCCATCGAGACCGCCCGAGCCATGCAAGCCGCCATTCCCGAAGAGCTGCTCAAGATGCAGACGCCCAACATGGCCGACTGGCTCGAAGCGTTCGTCCCCATCGACCAGCACGTCCTGGTCCGATTCGGCAGGTGGGAGGAAATCCTCGACCAGCAACTGCCCGAGGACCGAGAGCTCTACTGCGTCACCACCGCCGTCATGCGCTACGCCCGAGCCATCGCCCTCGCCACCCTGGGCCGCACCAACGAAGCCATAGCCGAGGCCGACGAGTTCGATCGCGCCTACGACCTCGTGCCCGACACGCGCTACCAGTTCAACAATCCCGCCCGCGACATCCTCGCTATCGCCCAGGAGATGATGCGCGGCGAAATCGCCTACCGACAGGGCGAGTTCGACGCCGCCTTCGCCCACCTGCGCCACGCCGTCGAGCTCGACGACCACCTCCACTACGACGAGCCCTGGGGCTGGATGCAACCCGTCCGACACGCCCTCGGAGCCCTGCTGCTGGAGCAAAACCGGGTCGAGGACGCCCTCGCCGTCTACCAGGCCGACCTCGGCTACGACGCCACCGTCAGCCGACCCCGCCAGCACCTCGACAACGTCTGGAGCCTCGCCGGCTACACCGAATGCCTCGAACGAACCAACCAACCCGACCTCGCCAACGTCGCCCGCCAACGCCTCCACCTCGCCCAGGCCCGAGCCGACACCGAAATCCAATCCTCCTGCTTCTGCCGCCTCAACCCCGACGACGCCTGCTGCGACTAGTCGCCCTTCATCGCTGACGAGAGCGATCTGACCCGCTGGTGCGGTGAATTCGGGCCAGTTTTGGTCAATTTGGCGTCCTGGACTGGCATTTCGGGCCGTTTGTGTCCAGATTTGTCCAGATTTGTCCAGAAGAGTCTGGACCAGTCCGGTTCATTTGCGTCTCCGTCTCGGACAATCCGGGTGATTCCAGGTGTGTCTCGATCGAGGTCTGGATGTTGTCGCGGCATTGGAGCCTGGCTCTTCCGAACTGAGTCGCGCAGATGTTCTCATTCTATCGGGACTCGAGTCGGGTGGGGCCGAGACTGGAACGCAGTGTCAGGCGGTACACACGGTCGCGAGTGATTCACCCGGCCGACTGGGAGATGTTTCGTAGAGACAGAGGGGGGCTCCCCGGCCGCAATAGCCCGATGCCCCGCACTCGATGCGGGGCCCAGACCCCCGATCGCCGCACTCCCGTTCCCCGACTCGATCGGGGACCAGCCCCTCCGATCCCCTCTCCCCGAGGGAGAGGGCTAGGGTGAGGGCCGTCCGATGCCCCGCACTCGATGCGGGGCCCAGACCCCGCTGGCCGCCCCTGTCCGATCCCCTCTCCCCCCGCCGTCAGGCGGGGGGAGATGCCGAAGGCAGAGGGGGGCACTCCCCACCTATGGAACAATCAAACCGAGGAACGCCATCGAGGACAACCAGGCATGGCCGAGCCCAACTGGAACAACCGCACCCTCTTCGTCGCCGACAACGTCCGCATCCTCCGGGGCATGAACTCGGAGAGCGTTGGCCGCATCGCCACCGACCCGCCGTTCAACAAGAAGCGCATACCGGACGACAAGCTGGGAGACGCGCTGTGGAGCCGCCAGGGCCGCCGCTGCGCCAACCCTTACTGCGACTCCGAGTACCTCCGCAAGGTCGACCTCCAGCTCGACCACCGCATCCCAAGAGTCCGAGGTGGCGACGACGGAGTCCTCAACCGAATCGCCCTCTGCGCCAACTGCAACGCCCGCAAAGGCGCCAAAGCGTGGGGCCGCTTCCTCGACGAAGAACGAGCCAAACTCCCCCACGACAGGGTGTAGCGCGGGCGTCGAAAATCCTTGAGCCGAGCTCTACAAGGGGCTCGCCGACGTCTTCAACCTCCCCTTTCGCGACATCCAGGCTTCTGAGCCGTTCGTATCAAATCAGCGGTTGCAAACTTGTGAGAGGGGAAGCCAGCCTTAGCAGCTGGCCTCCCATAGGCTTGCTGTAGATACCATGTCCAGCATTCACGATTGTTCCGTCGCGGCCCCTGTCACCAAGAAATGATCCGAGTATCTGGCCCTGCCTGTTCCTGGATCTGCCGTAGCGTCTCGCTATCCAGCTTGACAAACTGAGCAATCGGCTCTTGTCCGAGCGGATTCACTTCTATCCTCAACGCAGCCATCTGCTCCATAAGCAAGAACATACCGCCAACGGATATCTCGGCCTCCCCAGGCCGCGAGCCTAGCAGACGCGGCAACACCACGGCTTGGCCGAAGTACTGCCGCTCTGCATCTCCCTGTGGTGTCGGGTGCTGCAACCAGTTGCGAAGGAGTCGCCACTCGCCCATGATGTCGGACTTGGTCTCCTGAATCCCAACACCAAGGGCCTTAGCGATTCTCGGCCTTATGATGTCTTCCCAGTAGCCAAAGATAGACAGCGCGAATGACTTCGCGACTTCTTTCCCAAACATTTCATCGGAGAACGAGGCGGCCGCCTCGTCGCCATCCACTCGTGTGCGGAAGTACCGATGGCTACCATCTGGATAGGCCCAGCCGAAGTTCACCGGCCGATCTCCTTCGATGTTCGTAACTAGGTCGCGCTGGATTCCTTCACGGCCCTTGAGAATTCCAACAAACCATATGAGCCTGGTGTGCCAACCGCTGGCCAACTCCTCAAGAAGCTCAGTGACCTTCAGTGCTGTTTCGTCATCGCATGGAACTCCAACGCAGCGGAAGCTGACTTTGCCCCCCGGCCAAGATGCCACGGCCAACAGTTCCACATCTGCGACTCCATCACTCCTCGTCTCGCCGTCGACTCGTATCATCATGTTCTCCTAGGTGCGGTCATTTCGGAACCGCGTCGTCTCGCTCAGGCACAACTGAAGGGGTTAGAAGGTAGTCAAAGCCTCAAGCAGCTTCATACCCGCTCCCCACGTCAACTCGCTGCCTTCGTACCTGCAGGTGTACAACCCCTGAAGATTCGACGGCAGCTCGATGTCTTCCTCCACAAGCAGCACGAAATTCTTGCCGTAAAGCGCCATTGCCGCGCCGATCTCGATCAACACGTTTTCGTTGATGAGTCTGACCGGTTTTCCGTCGTGGGTCTGAAAGTGCCGATCCGCGCTCACATGAATCAGAGCCGAGGCACACGTGCGCATATCGCCCATGATCTTCTCGGGAACGGGCACAGCCCCAGTTTCATGTTCCACAGCAATGACGGGCTCGAACTTGCCGTAGCTCACCAGTTGCTTCAGTTGTTCAAGGATCTTCTTGTCTTTTCCGTGGGTGATGAACATTCGGCGATTATCTACCGACTGCGTTGAGGGAGTTGTGTCAGATGGAGGATCGGCAAGCGCCTCGGTGATGTTGGCAGATTCGATTGACTCGCTTGGCTGGTGCAGCTCCACTGCCCCGGGGCTGTCGATCATCCGCCGGACAGCATCTCTGTCAAAGTCGAAACGGGTTGGATTCCCTTTGCGACCGAGAACCACGACCCCGAGATCGGCCCCCTGCGCAACCTGGAAAAATGCGAGGGCCTGTAGGTTCAACGTGTCGTCTGAGGTTGAAGATTCTTCCCGGAAATGTTCGTGCCAGTATGAGGCAACCTCCGTCGCCGAGAGTGACTCCAGTCGCTGATGCGTGACACGTTCTATCACCGCAGCGTACGGCCGCACACTATGGACCACTTCCCTTAGGGCAACACTGCGATGTGCCCCCGTTTGCCGCGCCGCCTGTCTCCCGAGTTCGGTGCTCTTCAGCTTCCCATCTGCGTCTTCGATCAATCCCCACACCTTGAGGCCATTGAGCTTCCTGCCATCTAGATGCTTCTTGTCGACGACTGCGCGGGCTTCGCCGAGGGTTGCGCCAGTCGGTTTGGTCACCAAGTAGCCGCACACCACGTCGATGTCATCAAGGGAAGTTCTTACAGGTAGCGCCACTTGCGCCTCCTTTCACCTGCACCATATCGTAGCAGGCAATCGTTTGGCCGTCTCTTCAGACAGTCAAATGTGGACAATATCTGGAACTCGTGTGTTATGAAGAACACACTCGCTATATTATCACACGCGGATTCGATGACTTGGGCCGGGCGCTGGCTTGGTCTCTGCGTCTGAACCAACGGCCCTGGAGTCAAACCATTCACCACCGTCAACCCCGACACCAAGAGCCCATTCGCAGCCCCCACCCGACCCAAAACCCGCGGTAAGAAGAACAAACGTACCGATACCCAAGAGCGCCGAACCATGCCCAACCCATTCCACTTCCGAGCCAGGATCGACCGCCTCGTCCGACAGGGCTTCGGCGACGGCCCCGGCTACCTCTGTCTCAAGGCCCTCGACACCCTCGTCCGCGACCTCCACGACCGCCCCGCCTCCTACCCCCTCTCCCTCTGGGAGAGGGTTAGGGTCCCCCTCTCCCTCAACCGCCCAACCACGCCGACTCCGCCGTCGACGCGATCTCCTCACCAATCAGCAATGACGCCGTCGCCCCCGGCGACGGCGCATTCAGGACGTGAATCATGCAATCCTGCCGCGCGATCTCGAAATCGTCCGCCAGGCTCCCGTCGCGCCGCAACGCCTGCGCCCGCACCCCCGCCCCGCCCCGCACGAGCTGATCCGCTTCGAGGCCGGGCATCAGACGCTGCAGCGCCTTGACAAACGCCGACTTGTTCGCGCTGCGCCAGACCTCGCCCAGCCCGGTCTGCCAGTGGTCCCGGGCAAGCCGCAGGAAGCCCGGCCAGGAGAGCGATTCCGCCGCGTCGCGGACCGCAACGTCGCGCCAGCGGTAGCCCTCGCGCTTGAGCGCCAGCACCGCGTTCGGCCCTGCCTCGACCGACCCATCTAGCCGCCGCGTGAAATGCACGCCGAGGAACGGAAACGCCGGGTCAGGCACCGGATAAATCAGGTTCCTGAGCATCCCCCGAGCCGACGGCACGAGGTCGTAGTACTCGCCGCGAAACGGCACAATCCGCAGCTCGCGAGCCTCCGATGCCCCGGCCCGCCGCGCAATCCGATCCGCCTGCAGGCCGGCGCAGTTGACCGCGTACTTCGCCCGCACAACGCCGGTCGTGGTCGAGAGCTGCACACCGTCGGCGTCAACGCGCACGCCCGAAACCCGCGAGCGCAGCCGCACCGACCCGCCCGCCGCTTCCAACAGTTCCCGGTACTTCTCGCAGACGCCGCGGTAATCGGCGATGCCGGTCGACGGAATGTGCAACGCCGCCACGCCGGCTGCGTTGGGCTCGAACTGGCCCAACTCGTCGGGACCCAGCTCACGGATGTCGGGCACCCCATTGGCGTCCCCGCGACGGTGCAGCTCCCGCATCCGCTCAAGCTCCGACTCATGCGTCGCCACCACCACCTTGCCGCAGCGCTCCGCGCCAATCCCGTGCTCCGCGCAGAAGGCGTACATCCGCTCCGCCCCCGCTACCGCCATCCGAGCCTTGGCCGAGCCCGGCCGATAGTACAGCCCCGAGTGAATCACACCCGAGTTGTTCCCGCTCTGGTGCCGCCCAACGCCCGATTCCTGCTCCAGCGAGACCACTCGCAAACCCTCGTGCTTCGTCGCCAACGCCATCGCGGTCGACAGTCCAAGGATCCCCGCCCCAATCACAGCGACATCGGCATCTTGGTCAGACACGAGGCGACCTTCCGGTCCCCTCTCCCTGAGGGAGAGGGTTAGGGTGAGGGCCCGCACACCGACGCACCTTAAGCCCGCGGCGTCTCAGTCGGCGCCACGCTGAGCCGGCCGCCTTCTGCCTCTTCGATCACGCGGGCGACGGGGGTTGCCTTCACTCCGCGTTGCTGCAGCTCATGGATCAGGTGCGGAGCCTCGATGATGCCCGCCGAAATCAGCAACCCGCCCGATGTCTGAGGGTCATATAGCAGCGCCTCCTCGAACGCGTTCAGCTCGCGGCCCCCGTCGACAGTCAGGCGAGCGCCGTAGTACTCGCGGTTCCGACCCTGTCCGCCGCTGCCGAATCCGGCCGCGACGGCCTCAGAAAGTCCGCCGAGCGCCGGCGCCGCGCCCAGGTCAATCTCGATCGCTGCGTCGCTCAACTCCGCCATCTCGTGCAGGTGTCCGGCGAGCCCGAAGCCGGTCACGTCGGCAATCGCATGGACGCCGGCCGCGAGGTCGGCTTCGGACGACACCTCCGCCGCGTCGCGGTTGAGCGTCATCATCTGCGCGATCGCCGCGTCCCAGTGCCTCTCGGAGACGGCCCCGTGCTGGTTCGCGCCGATCAGTACGCCGGTGCCGATCTCCTTCGTCAGGATGATCGTGTCGCCCGGCCTTGCTCCGCCCGTGGTGCGGATCAGGTCGCGCGCGACCTCTCCGGTCACAGCCAGACCGAACTTGGGTTCCTCGTCGATGATCGTGTGGCCGCCGGCGACGACCGCGCCCGCCTCGCGCACCTTGTCCGCGCCGCCGCGCAGCACATCCGCGATCACGCCAGGCGGCAGATCCTCCGGAAATGCAGCGATGTTCAGTGCGAACAGTACGCGCCCGCCCATCGCGTACACATCTGACATCGCATTGGCCGCCGCGATCGCGCCGAACTGATACGGGTCGTCGACGAGCGGAGCGAAAAAGTCGAGCGTCTGGACGAGCGCGCGCTCGTCGTCGATCGCGTACACCGCCGCATCGTCCGGGCGCGCGAGCCCAACGAGCAACTCCGGGTGCTCGGAGGGCGGGAACTGCGGACCGAGATGGCTCAGCACGTGAGCCAGCCCCTCGGGGCCAAACTTCGATCCTCAACCACCGCAACGCGCCAGGTCGGTCAGGCGGATGGCTCGCTGGTCGCGATCGGACATGGTCGCTCGGCGCTCCAATCTCAAGCGCAGCCTATCGCGCAGTCAACGAGAGCCTTGAATAGTACTTGCGTTCTATCTCCACTGGCCATAGCCTGTCTGTGACGCGCATGATCAGGAGAGCAGCCATGGATGAACACTGCTGGATCGACACGCCGCTCGGCACCATGTACCTCGCGATTCGCGACGGGGCGTTGCACGAGGCAGGCTTCGTCGAGACCTGGGCGCGACCGGTGTTGTCGCCGGATGCCGACACAGCGGCGGAGGAGTTGTCGAGCGAGGCCGAATTCGTACGCAACGCAGTCGCCGGCTACTTCGACGGCGACGTGGAGGCGATCGAGCAGATCTACATCGATCCCCAGGGCACCGACTTCCAGCGGGCCGTCTGGCAGGCGATTCGTGAAGTGCCGGCCGGCCAGACGGCGTCCTACCAGGAGATCGCGCAGGCAGTCGGCAAGCCGTCCGCCTACCGCGCCGTCGGGACCGCCACCGGGCGCAATCCGCTCGGCATCGCCGTACCCTGCCACCGGATCGTGCGCTCCGATGGCGGCCTCGGCGGATACGGCGGAGGTCTCGACCGCAAGGAGTGGTTCCTCGAGCACGAACGCAAACACCTCAAGATGGGCAAGAACGGACACGACTGATGGCATCAACATCCGACCCCGGCGTCGCCGAAGCGCTCGCCAACGATCTCGTCATCGACATCACCACAATCGGTCGAAGCAGCGGCGAGCCGAAGCGACTCGAAATCTGGTTCCACAACGTGGACGACCGCTACTACATCACCGGCCGCCCCGGCCCGCGCTCGTGGTACGCCAACGTGCTTGCCAATCCCGCGATCACGTTCCACCTGAAACAGTCGACCGAGGCCGATCTCGAGGGCGCCGCCAGAGCCGTCACAGACTCCGCCGAGAAGCGCTCCGTCTTCCTCTCGGCAACGAAGCTGGGCGAGTACATCAACGAGGACAACGTCCAGGAGTGGGTCGACGGCTCCCCACTGATCGAGGTGGTCTTCGCCGATTAGCGGACCGCCAGCACTGCAATCTGAGTGAACATGAAGAACGGATCTTCACACTCGGCCCAGTTTGCCCAGCCCTTTGAGATCCTCTCCAAGTCCGCCTGGTCGGCGAACGCGTACTCCAGCGCCTGATCGGCGATCCCGCTGTACAGAATCCGCTGAGACCATGTCCGACCCCAGATTCGCGCCTCTTCACCCTCCATCGCCACCACGTTCGGGTGAGTCTCAACACTGCTAAATCCAGCCGCCCGAACCCAGGCCGGCAATGAACGACCGGCGTCGGGCTCGGCATCGTTGCGATATGCCACCCGGTGATACAGCCGATTCCAGTCGGTGAACTCGGGGAACTTCGGGTGCGGTGACATCGTGGCATAGTCGGCATCCCGCACGGCGAGCAGTCCACCCGGCCTGAGCACACGGCGCATCTCTTCGATCGCTCGCACGGGATCCGTGAGGTGTTGCAACAACTGGTTCGCATAGACGACATCGAACTCGGCATCGGCGAAGTCGAGCGCGTAGACATCACCGGCCACAAACGTGACGTTCTCGACCGCCTCCTCCAAAGCGTGAGCCCGGGCATGCTCCAACACACCGGGAGCCGCATCAAGTCCGATTACCTCGCCCGGCGAAACTGCGCGGGCCAGACCGGCCGTGACCGTTCCCGGACCACAACCGGCATCGAGCAGCCGCATCCCCGCCGTCAGCCGTGGCAACAGGAACCACGCCTCGACCTCGGCCCGGCGGCGCGCGTGCGACTGCACCACCGACTCATGGTGACCATGCGTGTACCGGTCTGGGGGTGACTCACTCATCCGCGAATCCGTCGACCAGCCGCGTCAGCGTCTCGATGGCGCGCTCGGAGAGCGCCAGCCCACGCGCGGCGGCCTGACCGCTGGGCGACATCTTACGCCAGGTCCGGCCCAACGCTCGCCGTAGCTGGCGATCATCCAGGTCGTCCAACAGCGGCTCAAGCTGCGTGTCAAGGAAGACCAGCGACAGCGCATCCTCCAGTGTCTGCGCATCCGGATCGCCGGCTTGCAGCAGATCTGCCTTGGCGACCAGCGCCGCAACCCGCTCAACCGAGCTTCGCGGATAGCCGCATTCCTCCAGGATCGCGGCCGTCAGCTCGGAATGGACCGAGTGCAGCGCCCGCCGCCAGCGTAGATACGCGGAACGACCCGCCGGAAACGTCGAGCGAGGAATCATCCACCGTCGAATATGATGCGCCCGAGCCGCGAGCAGCAACTCCTCGGATGCGCCGGGATTCAGCGCTCCGACCCAGCGGCTCATCATCTCTGCGTGCGTCTGCTCCTTAGGCAGAGCGTCCCCGTCGACACTCAGCGTGTAGGGGTCATCTGCATTGGCCGCATCGATGGCGGCCAATGCTTGCCTGAAGCGGTCGCGGTCAGACGAGTCGGACAAGTCTCGATGCTCCGGAACGTGACCAGCGTATATGCCGTGGCAATGCCGCCCTATCCCGGCTGCGCCGACGCCCACTCGGACGCAAACGCGTCGCACACATCCACCGCCCTCGCGAACGTCACCCCCGGCTTCGACTGCATGTATCCAATCAGCCGCTCCAGCATCGATACTCGGCCAGGTCGGCCAATGATGTACGGGTGCATCGTCAGTGTGAACACGCCGCCGCGGCGGTAGATCTCGTCGAATGCGTCTCGCCACGTCGACTCCACCTGCTCAGGCGCAGCCTGCAAGCGGCGACCGTCCGTCGGCGCGAACACGAAGTAGGGATAGTCGTCGAGCGCCCAGTGGATCGGCAGCTCGACCATGGCGGTCTCACCTGCGCCGACCCAATATGGCGCATCCGAGCCCATCAGCGACGAGTCGTAGCGAAAGCCGCGCTCCGACATCAGGTCGAGCGACACATCGCTCAACTCCCACGAGGGCGAGCGGTAGCCAACCGGCGCCTCACCGACAATTCCCCGCAGAATCTCGCTGCCCCGGTCGAGCACCTCGGCCTCTTCCTCCGCCGAGAGCGTGGCCGGCGGTTCGTGCAGATAGCCGTGATGCCCGATTTCGTGGCCGGCCGCCGCGATCTGCTCAACGGTCGCGGGATTGCGCTCGGCGACCCAGCCCGGGATGTAGAACGAGGCGGCCACTGCTGCCCGCGCCAGCGCAGTCAGGATGTGCGGAACGGCCACGATCGGGCCGTAGTCGCCGAATGATCGCGCAGACGGACGAAACTCGACCCCCGGGTCGCGGTTGATCATCCCCGACGAGCCATCGACGTCGAAGGAGAGCACGACGGTACATTCGGCCGCGCCTTCGTCGCTGTCCGGCGACCAGAGCGCCGCGCCGCAGGCCGGACAGAATCGGCGTTCGCCGATCCACGGGCAGTGGGGACAGTCGTGAGTCATCGGTTCCTAGGCAAAATCCGTGATTGTCACGAATCCCGTCGTTTGGAACGTCGTCATCGAGTCAACCACATTCGGAACCTCGTCGAGCGAAATCGTCTCCGAGACGATCGTCTCCGGCTGCAACTTGCCCGAAGCAACCATGTTCAGCATCGACGGGTAGTTCTGGTTCGGCAGCCCCAGCGATCCGCGAAACTCGATCTCCGACATCGTGATGAAGTCGATCGGCAGACCAACCTCGCCCGCTTCATCGGCCGACGTGATCCCGATCTGCACATGCACGCCGCCCTTGCGCAGCGAGTTCACTGAGTTCAGCATCGTCGCTTTGATGCCCAACGCGTCAACCGAGACGTTGGCGCCGCCGTCCGTGATCTCTCGCACCCGTGTCGGCACGTCGTCTTCCAGCGCGTTGATCGTCTCTACGGCGCCTTGTGAGCGAGCCAGCGAGAGCTTGCCTTCCTCGAGGTCGACCGCAATCACCTGGGCGCCCAATGCGGCCGCAACCTGCACGGCCGAAAGGCCGATGCCGCCGCAGCCGTTGACCACCACCCAATCGCCGCCCGACACCTCACCGCGGTCCGCGACCCCGTGGTACGAGGTCATGAACCGGCAGCCCATCGCCGCGCCGGCCTCGAATGACACGTTGTCAGGCAATGGAATGGCATTGAAGTCAGCACCATGGATCGCCGCCTTCTGGGCGAAGCCGCCGGCAAAGCCGGCCTGGTTGTCGCAGATGTTCGGCAGGCCAACCCGGCAAAGCTGGCAGTTGCCGCAGCCGTTGTGGAACGGCGTCAGCACTCGCATCCCCGGCCGGATGTGCTCAACCTCGTCGCCGACCGACTCGACCGTGCCCGCCCATTCGTGTCCCAGTACCACCGGCAGCGGCAGCTCAAACCCGACCCACGAAAGGTCGCCCTGCCAGAGGTGCCAGTCTGAACGACACACGCCGCACGCTTCGACTCGCACCAGCGCATCCTTCGGCCCGATCACCGGATCGTCAAACTCTCGCACGACCAGCGGTTGGCGGACGCCTTCCATTACGACGGCTTTCATCGTGGGTTTCCTTTCCAGGATCTGTGCGCTCTCGATTCTGACCAAAAGTTATCAAATCTCCGACTATCGAGAGTCCCATCGCTGAACGCGTACCGACTCACGCCGGAAGCTCTGCCAGAGTGACGCTCATCGCGACCTCGTACGCATGCAGGCCCTCACGGAGCTTCACCCGTGGACCGGACACGCTCGCAGCCGCGATGCGTCCGTCAAGCCAGCTTTCGATTTGCTCCTCGACCGGCTGGCGCGCCGCGATGCAACGATCGACAGGAAGAGCGATCACATAGCGGCGTGAGCGCTCTGCCTCCTGCCACGTGAAGTGATATCGCCAGGTAAAGGTCCGACTCACCCCGCTGTGCTCATCGCCGGGCGTCGGCAGGCCGAGCCGACGCAGGCCACCACGCCGTTCGTAGCGCCGGTCGACCGCCCGCTCAATCCGCTCGGCCTCGCCAAGCACATGGTCGATCAGGGGATCACCAGCGTCGGTCATCACTCGACCTTCCAGGTCCCTCACATGCTCCGATCCGCTCTCCCTCAGGGAGCGGGTGAAGGTGAGGGTCCCCTCGCTACCGGAACACCGGATCGCGCTTCTCGAAGAACGCAGTCATGCCTTCCTTCGCCTCCGGACGCCGCGCGGCGTCGCAGATCTCCCGCGTTTCCCACTCCATCTGGGTCTCAAGACCCTCGTTCCACGACTTGTGATAGAGCCGCTTGGCCGCGCCAATCGACTCCGTTGGGCCCGCCGCGAGCTGCGCAGCCAGCGCATGCGCTTCCGCCTGCAGATCCTCGTCCGCCACGACCCGATTGATCATGCCCCAGTCGAGCGCCTCCTGCGCCGAGAGCATCCGGTTGGTCAGGCAGAGCTCGAGCGAACGTCGCAAGCCGACCAGCCGCGGCAGGAAGTACGTCGACGACCCGTCCGGCGTCAGGCCGATCCGTGAGTACGCCATCGTGAAGCGCGACGACTCACCCGCCAGGGCGAGATCACCGATCAGCGCGAGGCTCATCCCCGCCCCCGCACAGGTGCCGTTGATCGCGGTGATCAGCGGGGGGTCCATGCGTGTGAAACGCGACGCCGCCGCATGCAGGTAAGTCGTCATCTCCTTCACGTACGTCGCCATCTCCGCGCCGGCCGGCGGGAAGCCGCGCAGGTCGGCGCCCGTGCAGAAGAATCGCCCGGTGCCCCGGAACACGACCGCGCGGACATCCGGGTCGTCGTCCACCCGGATCGAGGCGTCCATCAGTTCCTTGCACATCTCCAGCGAGAGCGAGTTCGCCGCTTCCGGCCGGTTGATCGTGATCGTCGCCACGCCGTCGGCCACTTCATAACCCAGAGTGTTGTAGTCGGCCACAATTCCAGTCCTTCGCTACTGTTGGCTCACGCGAGCCGCATCACGCGCAGGCTATCGCGAGTCCGAGAGGTGCCCAATGCCCGGCCAGACCGTCCGAATCCCCACCGGCGATGGAGACCTGACTGCCTACGTCGCATCACCCGATCAAGGCGGCGAACGCCGTCCCGGCGTCCTCGTGCTGCACGAGCTGTTCGGTCTCAACGACGACATTCGCCGTATCGCCCAACGCTTCGCCGACAACGGCTATGTCGCCCTGGCTCCGGATCTGTACTCCGTTGGCCCCAGGGCGAAACCGCTATGCATCCGGCGCACGATGCAGGCGCTCCGCAGCGGAGCAGGCCGCGCATTCGATGACATCGAGACCGCCCGAAGCTGGTTGGCGGCCCGTGACGATGTCGATCCGTCTCGGATGGCGGTCGCCGGATTCTGTATGGGCGGCGGCTTCGCCATCCTCTACGCCTCACGCGCGCCGATCGGAGTGGCTGCAGACTTCTACGGCGCCGTCCCGCGCGAAGCAGAAGAGCTGGAAGGCATCTGCCCAGTCTTTGGCGGATACGGCGAGCGCGATCGCGTGTTCGTCCGACAGGCTGATCGCCTCCGCGGACACCTGGAACAGATCGGCGTCGAGCACGAAGTCAACGTCTACCCCGGCGCCGGGCATTCCTTCATGAATCAACACGGCCCGGTGCGCTCGCTCCTCATCCGGCTGTCGCCGATGCAAGCTGGGTATCACGAAGACTCCGCCGAAGCAGCCTGGACAACAATGCTGGACTTCTTCGAACGCAACCTCGAAGCGTCGCACGACGTTACCTAGACATACCGTGATCCCAGACGGATGTGCATGCCGTCCCGCAGAGACCTGGAGAGATGACGATGATTAACTCGATGCTGAGCTGGAATGCCCGCAAGCTGCTCACGCTTGGACTGGCCGCCGCACTGCTGGCGTCAGGCGCGCTGTTCGCGCTAACCGTGAGCAGCACGGTCGGCGCAGAGGAAGCGGTAGAGAAGAAGATCAGCGAAGAAGTCCGGGAATGGCCCGACAAGCAGCCGCTGACCACGCTCACGATTGAAGGCGCGGCCTCGCGCAGCGTCCAACGTGACGGGACGCTGGCCCGCTTCAGCATCACGGTGCTCGACCAATCGGTTCGCGCAGCCGTCTCCACCGGCAACTCCGCCCTCGTTGACGTGCGGACTGCCCTCCAGATGGGTTGCAACGACGACAACACCGAGCAGCTCTGCGTGCCCAACGATCAACTTCAGACCACGGCCATTCGGATCAGCGAGCAGTTCGACTGGACCGAACAGGGTCGCGTCTCGCTCGGCTTCGAGTACCGCAACTCGATGCTCGCCAGGATCGACGGAGTCGAACAAGCCGGCCTGCTCATCGACACCATCCTGAACGCCGGCGGAGACCACGTCCGCTTCGACGGACTCGATTTCACTGCATCCGGCCGCGCCGAGGCCGAGCGCCTGGCCCTGTTGGACGCGATCGATGATGCCGTCGCTACGGCCAACTCCATCGCCGACCACAT
Organism: Dehalococcoidia bacterium; assembly: GCA_965208665.1. Lineage (GTDB taxonomy): Bacteria > Chloroflexota > Dehalococcoidia > Bin125 > Bin125 > Bin125. The sequence continues at coordinate 256,932 of CBDBPH010000001.1, read as the reverse complement.
GCGCTACGAGATCGTCAGAGTCGTCGAACTCAATCCGATCGGTAACCTGACGGCCGCTCGAGCGACACTGGAATCCGAAGAAGCCGCAATGGCCGATGATTCGTTCGTGCCGACCCCCGTCTTCGGCGGCAGCGAATCCGTCACCGCACGGGTGCAAATCGTGTTCGAGCTACGACCCCTGCCTGAGGTCGAGGAGACCGAGAGCGGAGCCGACGAGGGCTAAACGGTCGAAGTCGACCTCTAACCCGCTGCCGCAGCCTCAGCGTCCTGGCGCACTTTCTGCGCCACATGCTGGGGCACCTGGTCGTAGCGGTCGAACTGCCAGGTGAACGTGCCCCGGCCTCCGGTCATCGAGCGCAGGTCCGTGGCGTAGTGCAGGAACTCGGCCATCGGACCCTCGGCAATCACGACCGTCGAATCTGGCGGATCATTGGCCTGGTCCATCCCAAGCACGCGAGCCCGTCGCGAGTTCAAGTCACTGATGATGTCGCCCGTTGAAGACTCCGGCGCCGTGATTCGGAAGGTCTGGATCGGCTCCAGCAGGATCGGACGAGCCGAGGACACGCTCTCCTTCAGCGCCTGCGACGCAGCCAACTTGAACGCCATCTCCGACGAGTCCACATCGTGGTGCTTGCCGTCGTAGAGCGTGACCCGCAGATCGGTCAACGGGAACACCCCGCGCGGCAACGACTCGACTACGCCTTTCTCCACGGCCGGAATGTAGTTGCGCGGCACCGCGCCGCCGACGATCTCGTCGTTGAACTCGAAGCCGGCCCCGCGAGGCTGCGGTTCGACGCGCAGCGCCACGCGCGCGTACTGTCCACTGCCGCCGGTCTGCTTCTTGTGCAGGTACTCGGCCTGACCGCGAGTCGTGACCGTCTCCCGATACGGCACACGCCGATCCTTGATCTCCACCTCGACATTGAACTTGCTCGACAGCCGCCCCGCCGAGAGCTGCACGTGCGATTCGCTCAAACCGCTCAGGATCGTCTCTCCCGAGTCGCGATCGCGTTCGATCTGCAGCGTCGGATCGCCCTCAACCAGCCTCGCCAGCGACGGACCGAGCTTGTCGACATCAGCCTTGGTCTTCGGTTCGACGGCAGCAGCGAAGATCGGCGCCGGCATCGCCGGCGCGGGAACCACGAGCCCGGAACCCTTCTCGCGCAGCGTGTTGAACGTGGTCGTGTGCTGCAGCTTGGTCACCACCCCAATGTCGCCGGTCTCCAGATTGGGAATGGCCGAGAGCGTCTTGCCGGCCGCCCGTGACAGGCTGGCCAGGCGCTCATTCTCGCCCGTTTGCGCGTTGTCCAGGTGGGCATCACTCACAACCGATCCGGATACCACCCGCAAGTACGACAATCGTCCCACGAACTCGTCGGCCGTCGTCTTGAAGACGAACGCGCCCGCCGCGCCGTTCCCGTCGATCCCATCCGCGATCGCGGGCGCCTCGGATGGATCGGGCAGCACGTCCGCAATCAGGCGCAGCAGCTCATTCGAGCCAACTCCCGACACGGCCGACATCGGCAGCACCGGCGCTAGCGACCCCGCCAGAGCCGCCGTCTTCACGGCTGACCGCAAGTCGCCCTCGTCGATCGCCTCGTCCTCCAGGTACAGCATCATCAGGTCCTCATCGGACTCGACGATCTGCTCGATCAGCCCGTCGCGGCCGTCCGCCTCCTCGTCCGCCAGCACGTCAATCAGCTCGCTGAATGCCGACTCCGAGCCGTTGGGCAGATAGAGCGGTTGACACTCCGATCCAAGCACCGATTGCACCGAGTCGAGCGCGTCCTCGAACGACGAGTTATCGCGATCGAGCCGTGAAATCACCACCGCGCGCGGAACGCCCCGCTTGCCGGCCATCCGCCACACCGTCTCCGTTCCGACTTGCACACCGGACGACGCGTCCACTACCACGATCACCGCGTCCACCACCGACATCGCCGCGACGACCTCGCCAACGAAGTCCGCATACCCGGGCGTGTCCAACAGGTTGATCTGCACGCCGTCGTGCTCCATCGCAATGAGCGAGGTCGAAATCGACATCCCTCGTTCTTGTTCCTCGGCGTCGTAGTCCGAGATCGTGTTGCGGTCCTCCACCCGTCCCAACCGCGTCGTCAGTCCCGTCGAAAAGCCCAACGCCTCCACCAGCGTCGTCTTGCCCGCCCCCTGGTGTCCGACCACCCCAACATTGCGAACAGCCATAGCGAAACCCTCCAGGACAAACCGCCAGATGGGCCTCAGGTTAACGGATGCGCGAAAGGTCGAATGAAGAGCTCCGCAACGGCTCTATACCGTCAGATCGATGATCTCCAACTCCGGTCGACCTCGCAACCCCCGGCGCAGCCGCCAGACGATATCGACCTGCGATTTGATCTCGGCCGCCGCCTTCCCCAGTCGCCAGCCAATCGCCGACCAACCGTCCAGATCGAGGCGCAGATGCGCGTGATCCGCGCCGACCGTCGACGCTCGACGCACTCCCACTCCGGTACTCAGGAACGTCGGGGCCGGATTACCCTCGCCGAACGGCGCCAGCCGCTCGATCCATTTGACCGTCTGCGAGCTCACCGCCTCCAATGGCACCTGCGCGTCGATTGTCATCCGACCCTCAAGCGCCGCCCACGCGCCAGCCTCGCCCGCGTCGAGTTGCGACTGCGCCGACTCATTGAACCGCTCCATCAGTGAACCCAGCAGCGGCGGTTCCGCCGAGAACCCGGCAGCCATGGCATGCCCGCCACCGCGGACCAGAAGGTCGCGCGCTGAGTCGAGCATGCGCACCAGGTCGAAGCCGGCAGCGCTGCGACCCGAAGCACGGACTTCGTTCTCGACGATCGACCACACAAACGCGGGGCGCGACCATTGGTCGGCCAATCGCCCCGCAACGATGCCGACGATCCCGTGGTGAATATCCTCGCCGCCGACGAACAGCACCAGCGGCGCCTGTCCCGACGCATCGAGTTGCCCACGAAGCTGCCGTTCAGCGTCGGCCATCGCCTCCGAGGTCAGGCGTCGCCGCTCGTCGTTCAGCCGTTCCAACTGGGCAGCGATCTCCCGCGCCGGTTCCCGGCGGCGCTCTGTCAGCATGCGCAACGCGAGCGAGGCGTCGTCGAGCCGCCCGGCGGCATTGATCTTCGGCGCGATCTGGAATCCGATCGTCTCCGTGTCCACCGGCCCGTTCCCTCGTCGCGCCGACATCAGCGCCCGCAGGCCCGGCCGCTCGGTCCGCTCGAGCGCCCGCAGTCCCTGGTGCACGATCCAGCGATTCTCGCCCCGCAGCGGCACCACATCTGCGACAGTCGACATCGCCGCCAGGTCCAGCCACTGTGTGGTTCCTACCTCGACCCCGCTCGCCTGCAGCAGGCCATGTGCGAACCGATACGCGAGCCCGCCCGTCGAGAGTTGCGACAACGGATGACCTGTCGGCGCCTTCTTCGGCGTCACGATCGCCGTCGCGCTGGGCAGTGTCTCTGCCGGCTCGTGGTGGTCAAGCACAATCACGTCGAGACCGTGCTGCTCGCGGGCGGAGGCGATCTCAGTCAGAGCGGTAATCCCGCAGTCCGCCGTAATCAACACCCGCGCCCCCTCGGCCGCAAGCTGTCCAACCACCGAATCCTGGATGCCGTAGCCCTCACGCTCGCGGTGGGGAATGAATGGACGCGCATCGATTCCGACCGCCTCCAGCGCTTCGGCCAGAATTGCCGTACCGGTAATCCCGTCGACGTCGTAATCGCCGTAGATCGCCACCGGCTCGGCCCGCTCCGCCGCGTGCGCGAGGCGGTCAATGGCAGCATCCCAGTCGCCCAGCACCAGCGGATCGGCCGGTTGATACCACTCGGGATTCAAGAACTCCTGCGCCGCCGGCACGGTGTCGACGCCGCGTTGGCGCAACAGTCGGCCCACAAACGACGGCGCGTCCAGCCCCTCAATCGGAGGCGCGTCGTGAGGCTCGGCAATCCGCCAGGTTCGGCCGAGCCAACCGTCCGAGCGCTCCCGCACCACGATGCATTGCCTGCCGAATTAGGCCTCCCAACGACGGAAGACCAGGCAGGCATTGTGCCCGCCAAACCCCATCGAATTCGAAATCGCCACGCGCACATCGCGTTCGCGGCAGACGTTGGCCGTGTAGTCGAGGTCGCAGTCCGGATCATGGTTCTGCAGATTGATCGTCGGCGGAATGACGCCGCGACGAATCGCCTCGACCGTGGCAAGCGCTTCGACTGCTCCGGCCGCTCCTAACAGATGGCCGGTCATGGACTTGGTCGAGGAAACCGACAGCCCGTATGCGGCTTCGCCAAAGACACTCTTGATCGCCATCGTCTCAAACTTGTCGTTGAGCGGCGTCGAAGTGCCGTGCGCGTTGACGTAGTCGACGTCCGACGGAGCGATGCCTGAACGTTCCAGCGCCAGAGACATTGCCCGCGCGCCGCCGTCGCCGCCCTCGGCCGGTTGCGTGATGTGATACGCGTCGCCGACCGAGCCGTAACCGCAAACCTCGGCCAGAATCTCTGCGCCGCGCGCGGTGGCGTGCTCGGCTCGTTCGAGCACCATGACCGCCGCGCCCTCTCCCATCACAAAGCCGTCCCGCTCGGCATCGAAGGGACGCGACGCGCTCTCGGGATCTTCGTTGCGCGAGGACAGAGCGCGGGCGGATGCGAACCCGGCAACGGCCATCTCACAGAGCGGCGCTTCTGCCCCTCCGACGACGACGACATCTGCCTCACGGCGTTCAATTGTCTGAGCCGCAAGTCCGAGGGCGTCGGCGGCGGAAGAGCACGCCGACATCGGAGCGAAGTTTGGTCCGCGCGCCTGTAGGGCGATCGAAACCTGTCCGGAAGCCATATTGGGCAGCATCATCGGCACGGCAAACGGTGAGACGCGATCGGGCCCGCGCGAGTCCAGAATCCGGAACTGCTCCTGGGTGGTGGCTATTCCGCCAATTCCCGTGCCAATCATCACACCGACGCGATCGGAACCGTCGAATCCGCCGTCAAACCCGGCGTTGGCCGCCGCTTCGCGTGAGGCGACGATGGCGAACTGCGAGTAGCGATCCATTCGTCGCGCATCCTTGCGCGGCATGTACTCGTCCGGCTTCCAGTCGCTGACCTCCGCCGCAAAGCGCACCGACAGCCGAGACGGGTCGAAGATCGATATCCCTTTCACGCCCGAGCGTCCTGAGACCAGCGAGTCCCACGTTTCTTCAGCCGTGCCGCCAACCGCCGTTACCGCACCCATCCCCGTCACGACAATGCGCTCGTCCATATGGTCCCCCAAGCTCAGTGCGCTCTCAGCCTACCCCGTCACTGGGCCTGGGGTTTCCGAATGAGTGAAGATACGGCGCGAGCCGGATCCGCTCGGACGGCTAGCGCCGCCGGTTGGTCCGGCTCAAAACAGAGAGACGCGTGGTCGTTGGCGTTAGCCGCCCGCGGCAGCCTGACCGTGGGAGTACCACTCCTCGGTCTCTTCGCCCGGCTCGGGCAGGACCATCCCGCCCTCCATCGTCCATTTCGCTGGGCCCTCGGTGATCCGGCCGCTGAACTCATCCGACGACACGCCGGTGATTTCACGGAACGCGCCCATCAGGTCGCTCAGCAACTCTGCCTTGACCTCTTCCGAACGTCCCGCTCGGTTGCCGCCGTCGAGGAAGTACGGCGTCTCCCAGCGGTCGTCCGCCTCGTCAAACACGACGTGGACGAAACTGCGCGGCGCGCCCGTGTTACCGCAGTGGATGTCGGTGAAGGCCTTCGCAACCTCCGCTCGCTGCTCGTACGGCACCGAGTCCTTGGGCACTACGCAACGGTAATACGGCATCTCAGCGTTCCTCTCAGACCGGTCTCTCTCGTCCCGGAGTTCGAAACTATGCTATCGCACCCGACTATGCGTCGCGAGCAGAAACGACCAGCTCGTCGACCGTGCAGCCGCTGATCTCCATCCACCGATCGCAAATCCGCCGCATGAAGTCCTCGCGCACATCCTGCGTCACCCCGCCGACAATGCTGCCCCTGACCAGCGAGGTCGTGGATGGCTCGCCCCCGCGGAACCCGAACCCCCTCGGAATGTCGCTGAACGTTACCGGCACATCGTCGGGCGATTCGCCCAGCACGTCCTGAGTAATCTCCTGCAGAGCGACCGCCAGTTCGGCCCGCAACTCCTCCCCCACCTGACCTTCTTGCATCGTGCAGTCGAAACTCACTCGCGACATGGGCAATCTCCTCCGCTTCCGTTACTTCCAGATTCGTTCAAGGTCGACCTCGAGCCCCTCGCAGACATCCTCGCCGCTGAGGCTGTCAGGCTTGTCGAGCTGTTCGGGTTCGCTGTCCGGTCGGTAGATCGAGACAACCTCGCGAAACGGGTCAATCAACCAGCCCAGATTCACTCCATTGGCCATCCACTCGGCCATATTCTGCTCCTGTGCCTCCGGAGAGTCCGATTTCGACACGATCTCGATGACCAGGTCGGGACTGCCATGTAGCAGAGAATGCTCGTCCAAGTCATAACCCGACCATCGCTCGTCGCTCACCCAAGCAACATCAGGCATCTTCACCGACGAATCGGGCAGTCTCGCTCCCATCTGGGGCCCAAACACCGTCCCTCCGCCTGCCGCGTCGCTCCAGTTCACGACCTGCGCAATGAGCCGAACGCCGCGTGTGCTGCCTCCGAGGCCTTCCGGTGCCACAAACACCAACTCCCTCTCCGCCGTCAGTTCGAAATCCCACGGCTCGTTGATGCGCGAGAGTTCAATCAATGTCTCGTCGGTTGGATCCCAATCGGCGGGCAGTCTGAGCTTGCGCAGGACGAATGGTTCGTCCGGAGCAGTGCGCCTTAGTGCGCCGGTCTCCGGCTTGGCCTCCCTCGTGACCATCTCGCCTCCTCCTCACCCAAGGCTACAGAACAGGTAGGCGCAGGATCACTGCTGCCCGCCGAGCAGACCCTCGAGCCCGCCGCCCAGGCCGCCCGCTCCGGCCAACTGCCCGAGTCCGCCCATGTCTCCGCCGCCCATGCCGAGCCCACCACCGAACGACGGTGCCTCAACCGGTTCCTCGCCCGCCAGAGACCGTGAGGCCATCGCTATTTGGTCGGCGACATCGCCGGCAGTCACGCCGATCGTCCCGCGCGCACGCGCCGCCCGATTGCCCGCGTCGCCGTGCAGGTAGACGCCCAGCGTCGCGGCATCGAAAGGATTCAACCCTTGAGCGACCAGGGCGCCAATCGTACCGCTCAGCACATCCCCGGTCCCCGCCGTCGCCAGCGCCGGCTGCGCGACCTCCGATACCCGCGCCCGATGGTCGGGCGTCGCGACCACCGTGTTCGCCCCCTTCAGCACGACGTGGCAGTTCCATTCGGCTGCGCGATCTCGAGCCAGAGTCAGCCGCTGACGCTGCACGTCGTCCGTGCTCATCCCGGTGAGCGTGCCCATCTCTCCCGGATGCGGAGTCAGCACGACCGGCGCGACCGCCTTCGGCAGGTTGGACATGTCCGCCGAGAGGAGGTTCAATCCGTCGGCATCGACGACTATTCCGCGCACACCGCCCACTTCCGGAGAAACAAGGAACTCGCGCACGAACTTGCCGCTGTGGTCGTGCCGCCCAAATCCGCAGCCAATCACCACCGCATCCACCGACGCAAGCTCGTCCCGCACCACTTCCCACGCAGCAAATCCCGAAATCACCCCGTCGTCATACTCCGGCAGCGGCAGCAAGGTCGCCTCCGGTACGGCAGCGACCATCTGGGACGCAATCGATTGCGGCGTCGCAATCGTGACCAACCCCGCGCCCGCCCGATACGCGCCGCGCGCCGCCAGCACCGCTGCGCCGGGATAGCGGGCCGAGCCCGCGATCACCAGCACCCGCCCGAACGTGCCCTTGTGCCCGTCCAACGGACGCTCCGGCAGCAGCACCTTGGCCCCACGCCGCTCCAACACCTCCGTCTGCAGACCATCGTCCAGCCCAGTAGGAATGCCAATCTCGACCTGCTGCACCGAGCCCGCCGCTCCCGCTCCCGGTTGCATGTACAGGCCCACCTTCGGCGCATGGAACGTGACGGTCTCATCGGCCCCCACGGCCAGCGGATCGAGTCGGCCGCTGTCCGCGTCCAGGCCCGTCGGCAGATCAACCGCGACCAGCTTCGGCTTCACGGTGCGTGAGCGAATCGCCGCCAGCCGCTCCATGATCCCGGCCAGGTCGCCCTCGATCGGCCGCGAAGAACCGGTCCCCAGTAGTGCGTCCACGACCGCCTCCGCGCCCGAGAGTAGCGCCTCCAGCGCCTCGAAACCGTCGTCTTCGGCCACCGTCCCGCAAGGCACGCCCATTTCGACCGTTTGCGTCCACTGGGAATCGCTGCGTTCTCTGAGCGCATAGACCCGCACCTGCGCGCCCCACTCGAACAGGTGCCGCGCCGCGACCAGACCGTCGCCGCCGTTGTTCCCCGGACCGACCAGTACGGCAATGCGTCGATCTTCGAGCGAGCCCAGCTGCATCCAGATCTCCTGGGCCACCGCAAGCCCCGCGTTCTCCATTAACGTCTCCGTCGAGACGCCTGCCGCTTCCGCCCGCTCCTCCAAGTCTCGCATCTCCGCCGACGTCAGCAGTTTCATCGTCGCTCTCCCCATCGCGGCTGTCCGACCGCGAATGCACAGGCCATGTTCTTCTCGTGGGTCAGACTAATCTCGATCCGTTCGAGCCCAATCTCCCGCGCCCGCTCACGCGCGCCGCCGTGCAAAATCACGACCGGCTTGCCGCGGGCGTTCGCGAGAATCTCAATCTCCTTCCACTTCACCCCCCGCACGCCAGTCCCCAGGCACTTCATCACCGCCTCTTTGCCGGCGAAGCGGACCGCCATCTCGGCCAGTCGATCACCGCAGTACTCACGTTCCCGGTCGGTCAGTATGCGCTTCGGAAATCGCTCCGGATGCCGATTGAGCACGCTCTCAAACCGCTCAATCAACAGCAGGTCCACGCCGCAGGTCAGGTCTCCGAACATCGATTCGCAGCCTACCAATGTCCCTCCGCAACCACGTCACACTTCTTCGTCCGTCTCTGCCATACCCTGACCGCATGACGGCCACGATCATTGACGGCGCCGCCATCGCTGCCGGCATCCGCGAGGCGTTGACGCGGCAGGTCGAGGACATGATCGTCGGCGGCCTCCTGCCGCATCTCGCTGTCATCCTCGTTGGCGACAATCCAGCCTCGGCCAGCTACGTGCGCGGCAAACAGAAGGCCGGTCAGGAAACCGGCATCAAGGTCGTCATCCACCGAATCGAAGCCGACTTCGATCCCAGGCAAACCGAGCGTCGAATCCGAGATCGCATCGATCTGCTCAACGCCGATCCCGATGTGCACGGAATCATCCTGCAGCTGCCGCTCCCCGAGGGCGTCGATGCCGACCTGCTGATCGACCGCATCGACCCGTTGAAGGATGTCGACGGCCTCCACCCGATCAACCAGGGACGCATCCTCCTCGGCCGCGAACGCTACTTGCCCGCGACGCCACACGGCGTCCAGCAGCTACTCGTCCGCAGCGGTACCGATCCGGGCGGCAAACACGTCGTCATCGTCGGACGCAGCCGCCTCGTCGGGATGCCGCTCGCTGCGATGCTCGCCCAGAAACGACAGGGCGCCAACGCCACCGTCACCCTCTGCCACACCAACACGACCGACCTCCCCTCGATCACCCGGGAAGCCGACATCCTCATCGCCGCCACCGGCCGCCCCAACACGATCTCGGCCGACATGGTCCACAACGGCGTCACCGTGATCGACGTCGGCGTCAACCGCGTGGACGACACATCCCGCAAGCGCGGTTATCGATTGGTCGGCGACGTGGACTTCGCGGCCGTCAGCGCAGTCGCCTCCGCGATCACGCCGGTGCCCGGCGGCGTTGGACCGATGACGGTCGCCATGTTGCTCAACAACGTCACCCGCGCGGCCCGGATCTCGCGCCAGCGCTAACAGGCAATCAGTTCCGCGCCGTCAACACGCGGACCAGAAGCAGACCGCTCAAGATCACCAGACCGCCCGCGATCCCGATCAACGGCCACTCCCACGGGAACGGACCCGCGACTTCAAACACCGGCCGCGGCCGGCGCTCGTCCTGGCGCCGCTCGATCTCGGCGACTCGATCCGCGATTTCTTCCTCGGACCGGCTCGTCGCGGTCTCTGCCTCCGCCTGGTCTTCTTCCCCTGCCTCTGACGCCTGCGCCGCCTGCTGCTGCGACTCCTGTTGCTCGTCTGCGTCGACCTCGGCCTGGGATTCCTCCGCGCGGTCCTGCTCTGCTTCGACCGCCGGCTCAGCCGACTGATCGTCGTCTGCCACCTCGGGCCCGGAGATCACCTCGTCCTCGATAGTGGTCGAGCGGTCTTCTCCCTGCTCTCTGGGTCCGAGTCCCACCGAGGCGCGCCATTCGTTGTCCAAGCTGTCGCGGTCGAGGCCGTAAACCTCGAGCAACGCGTCGTCAACGCTGGATCCCTCCTTGAACGCCTGGAACAGCTCGTTCATCTTCGCATTGCCGTACTCGCTGATCAGGTGCAGCACGATCGCCGCCGACTGGCCGTAGAAAATGTCGACGAACCCTGGTCGATTGGAGGGCGACTCCATGCTCCGCAGCGAGAGCACGATGTCGTTGTTGATCGCATACTGCAACGCCCCGCCTCGACGCTCGAGCCAGTCGCCTTCGGCCAGGGTGGCCATGCCTTCGTCAAGCCAGGCGGGCAGATCGCCGTACGGACCTTCGCCCGCCAGCTTGGTCAACACATGCGTCAGCTCGTGCCGAATCACCCAGCGCGACGGCGTGTATATGTGCACCAGATCCGCCAACACCCGCGTCCCGCCCGTGATCACCGATTCCTCGAACCGTTCCGACTGAATCCGCTCCACCTGCCGAGCGTCTTCGGTGTTGGCCCAGACGTACACCTTGATCGGGATCAACTCGTCGAGGCCGAGAAACGGCGAAATCTCCTCAAGCGCGTCAATCCCCTCATCCAACATCGTCTGCGCCACGCCGCGGTCGTCGTACCACGCGACTTCCAGCGGACCCTCTGTCATCGACTGCCACTCGAATCGAGGATCCTCGTATCGCCAGATCTGCGGTTCGGTCTCAAACTTCTCTCCGCTGGCGAACACGAACTCCCAGTGCCACTGAAAGTCCGCGCCCGCCGGAATCCAGAGCATCGGATCGCGGGTCGGGAACACTGCCGTGACGCGAGTTACGTCACCGCTCGCAACCTCGGCTGGCTCCCGCGTCAACGCACCTTCCGGAAGCACCGCGTATAGGAACGTCGCCGACTCAACATCCTCAGCCCCGCCCACGAGCGACGTCACAGTGACCGAGTCCGGCCAGGCGTTCTCAAAACGCGTCCCCTGTACGGTCGGACCCTCCTCGGCCGACTGCGCGTTCAACGGCGATACCGACGCCATGAACGTCCATGCCGCCGCGATGATCCCGGCCGTCGCAAGGAGCAGTCCTACGCGCTTCATGCGACCGCCTCCGCCCGCGCCGCATCCTGCCCAATCTGATGCTTCAGCGAGGCGCGAAGGAACTCGTCGAGTTCCCCATCGAGCACGCTCTCGGCGTCCGACGTCTCATGCTGAGTGCGCAGGTCCTTCACCATCCGGTATGGCTGCAACACGTAAGAGCGGATCTGATTGCCCCAGCCTGCTTCGATGTGTTCGCCTCGGATCGCGAGCCGCTCTTCCTCCCGCTTCTGCTCCTCCAGCATCAGCAACCGCGCCTCAAGCACGCGCATCGCTGACTCGCGGTTACGCCGCAACGAGCGCTCGTTCTGGCAACTCACGACGAATCCGGTCGGCAGATGTGTAATGCGCACCGCCGTCGAGTTCTTCTGTACGTTCTGTCCGCCGTTACCCGAGGCGCGGTAGACATCGATCTTGATCTCCTCATCGTCGATCTCCACCTCCGCAGCGCCCTCCGTTTCCGGCATGATCTCCACCCGCGCGAATGACGTATGCCGCGCATGGTTCTGGTCGAACGGCGAGATCCGGACCAATCGATGCACGCCATGTTCCGAGCGCAGCCATCCGTACGCTCCGCCGCCGTCCGCTTCGCCCTTGACCTCAAGCGTCGCCGACTTGAGTCCGGCTTCTTCACCTTCCACCAGGTCGACCAGGTCGACGCCGAAGCCCGCCCGCTCGGCCCATCGCTGATACATCCGCAGCAGCATCTCGGTCCAGTCCTGCGAGTCGATCCCACCCGCGCCGGCGTAGATCGCGATCACAGCCGAACGGTCGTCGTATGGACCCGAGAACGCCAACTCGAACGACCGCCGTTCGATCTCTTCCTCGATCGCCCTCGCTTCGGCGGCCAGATCATCGGCGAGCTCCTCGTCGTCGGCCAGCTCCAACAACTCCACCGCCTCGGTCAACCGCGTTTCCAGACCCCGCCACGTCTCGATCGTGCGCTGCCGACCAGCCAACCGCTTCATTACCGAACGCGCTCGCTCTGCATCGTCCCAAAAGCCGGACGTCATCGACTCGGCCTCCAGCCGCGACACCTCCGCCTCCACCGAAGTCAGGTCAAAGACGCTCCAAAACGTCGTGTAATCGCTCCGACAACGCCTTCAGCGTCTCCCGCAGATCGTCAACTCCAACCACAGCACATCTCCGCAACACATTCTCGTCAGACCCCGCGACTTGATCCGGGGGGTATCTCACCGCGTACGGCGTCGGTTTCTCCGACTCACTCAGCGTACTACCGATTCGGCACAATCAGGCCGCCCGCTGTACGGCGCATACCCTCGGGCGTCCCCACCGGTTCCCGCGCCCGGCCCGCCGCCGCAGCGATCGGATCGATCGGCGCCGGCTCCCGCGGCTGTTGCGCCGGTTGCGGAGGACGCCACGCGGTCGCCGACCCGGGCTGGGTCGCCGGCGGATTCAGTTGCGCCTTCTCCGAATTCGCCTGCCAGAGTCCAATGAACTCCACCATCTCCAATGGGTCGACAAGTCCGGCGGCGAACAGCCGATCATCGATGAACAACGCCGGCAGCGCTGTGACTCCCGAGCGTGCGCCGATGTCGCCGAACTCCTCGATCGCAAACACGTCCGTTTGCAGCTTGGGCGAGAGCAAAGCGACCGAGCACGCCGCCAGCGCCGCTTGTCCGGCGATCGGATCCGACGCCGAACCCAGCAGCCGCAAACGAGTCGGACGCCGTAGCTTGCCCAGCGCTCGCTTCATCTTGACGGCCGGCTTTGCCTGTCGCGTCGACGCCAGCACCATCGCCCGGATCGTCGCAACCAACAGGTGTCCGTTTGGCGCACCGTAGAAGCGCAGCGGCCGATTCAACTCCCCGCGGATCAGCACGCACGGCACATCCACGATGTCTCGCCGCTTGGCCCGCTCTTCCGACTCCTCGTGCTCATAGATGGTCAGCGAAATGCGGTCCGAGAGCTCTGCGATCTCCTCGTACAGTTCCTTCGCCAGTTCGCAGCTCGGCTTCTCCGGCCGACCGGGCACCATCACCCGACGAGGGCTCTGGTGGTAGTACTCCAGCTTCAACGGACCGTCGATCGCAGCAAACTGCTGCCGAATCTGCGCCCGCTCCGACGCCGCCAGCGCCATGCCGCTCCTCACTCTCGCCTCGCTACCAGCCTAGCGTTCAGTCTGCCCCCTCCTGCACCACCCATTCCACTGCCGACCGCAACTCCTCCTCAGTCACCGCCCCCTCGAACGCGTAGCGAATCATCCCCCCGGCGTCGACCACAAACACCCACGGCTCCGAGGGCAGTCGCCACGCGACGAACGCCTCTGCCTCCACCAGTCGACTCGGTGAGTCCGGATTCTCAAACACCTCGACGTGGATCCCCGAGATCTCAGTCGAGAACTCGCGCCATACGGCCTTGACCGCTTCCAGCACCGGCGCGCAGGTCCGAGAGTGGCAGAACGCCGGCGTCGCAAACGTCAGCAACAGCGGCCGGTCCAGCGCCAGCGCTTCCGCGATTGACAGCACGTACAATCCCGGCTCGGGATCTGGATCCGACGTCAGTTCCACAAGCGCTGAAACGTCGCCGCGAGTTCGCGACTCCACCGACGGCGCCCGCTCCCCGACGCGGGGAGCCGCCTGCCGCTCCCGCACCGAGAAACGCAGCCGAGCGATCTCTTCCCCAGCACCCGACGACATCTCCAGCAGCAACCCCCACAATCCCGCGGCGCTCAGTCGCACCGGCACGACAAAGACTCCCCGGCCAACAGGTAGCGCCCGGTCCGAGACCGATGCATTGGCGTGACCATGCGCCGCAACCCCCACGCTCGGGTCGTAGCTGATGAATCGCGCGTATTGAACCGAGACCGGGTTCTCGCGGTCCTCGTCGAGCTCAAACAGCGACACGCGGACGGTCGGGAGTTCCTCGTTCGCCGAGAGCCCTTCAAGCGTGAACGCGATCCGTTTGACTCCGACCCCGAGATCCTGCGTGGCCAGGATCGGGAGCCAACGAGCGTCCGCTTCGCGCTGCGCGACCGTCCACGCGTCGGCATCCGGCGGGCCGGTTGTCGACTCCATTTCGTCCGCGCCTGCACACGCAGCGCCCACGATGATCAACGCCGCCAACGGCCATCCCCAGATCGTCAACAATCGGTGAACACTAGACGTAACGATTGTTCGTCGTTGGATTGACAACACGCTCCAAAGTCGCTTGAATATATGACGCAACGGCATAGGCACTTGATCAATAACAAGACAAGTGATCGGAAGGCTGCCAGACATGGCTTTTTCCACCACCAATGGTCGACACGAGACCTACTTCCTCCACGCCCGCGACATCGAACTGCGTAACCACCATTCGCAGCGCATCTATTTCTTCGCCAAGTCGGAGAAGCCCGGAGCGATCGATGCCGTCCCCGATGGCTACGAGATCGTCGAGAACCCGCGCACCGGACTCCCCGTCCTGCGCAAGGTCAAGGCCCACGCCGACGCCGCCGGCTAACCCTGGACGCGAGATCTCGCACATCTCCTCGTCCGATTCGTTATCCACGAACTGGCCAGTACGTTCCACGGCCTGTCCACATGTCCATTAGCTATTGGACCTGTTCTTAGCCGTCAGCTGCCTCAAGGCGTGAGATCGCAGCCCGATGCAGTCGCGCATTCGCGCTCGCCAGCACGCGATCGCCCGAATCCAGCGTGAGCTCAGAGCCGCTCCAGTCCGTCATCCGCCCACCGGCGCCACGCACGATCGGCGCCAGCGCCAGGTAATCCCAGGACTTCAACGAGGCTTCGCACACAATGTCCACATAGCCCGATGCCAGCAGCCCGTACGCGTAACAGTCAATCCCATACCTGACTCGCTCGAACGACGATGAAAGTCTCTCCCAACCACCCCGCGCCGAGCCCTTGAACATTGTCGGATCGGTCGCGAAACCGATTGATGCCTGTAAATCGGTGGTTGACGACGTGTGGACAACCTGTGAGTTGTGTGTAGTACGAGGCCGCACATCGGCGAAACACATACCCGACCACCGCTCGCGCAATATCGGTTGGTCAAGTACGCCCAGCACGGGCTTGCCGTCCTGAACCAGTGCGATCAGCGTCCCGAACGTCGGCAATCCCGAGACGAATGCGCTGGTCCCGTCGATCGGGTCGATCACCCAGACCCACTCCGCATCCGTCCGATCGGATCCGAATTCCTCGCCCTTCACTCCATGGTCCGGATAGAGCCTCGCGATCCGCTCGCGGATCGCCTGCTCCGCTGATCGATCCGCCTGCGTCACCGGCGAGCCGTCACCCTTGCGTTCGACGTCCATCTCGCGGCGAAACCAGGGCCGAATCGCCTCGCCCGATGCGTCCGCCAGCTCCTCTGCGAACTGCAGGTAGGTCTCCGCGACCAGCTCGCGTGGGTCCGGCATGAATCCAGCCTACCCCGTCACCAAATCGTGACCGCTGGGTCTCATCCATCTATGTCTGCTATGACTGCAGCCAGTGCCATCGGCTGATACATTGCAGTACTCGCATATGGACGACGCGGTCTCCACATTGTGAGCTTCCGATTCGGCTCGGCAATCCTATGCGACCGCAGCCTCCGCGGAAGGATGTCTTCATGTCAGACGACGCATCCGGCGTCAGCAACCCCACCGGAAAAATCAACGTTGCCATTATCGGCGTCGGTAACTGCGCCTCCTCGCTCGTCCAGGGCGTCACCCACTATCGGAACGCCCAGGACGGCGACGAGATCCCCGGCATCATGCATTCCGTGCTCGGCGGCTATTCCATCTCCGACCTGAACTTCGTCGCCGCCTTCGACATCGATTCGCGCAAGGTCGACCTCGACCTCTCCGAAGCGATCTTCACCGAGCCCAACAACACCGTAAAGTTCACCGACGTCCCCAACCTGGGCGTCCCTGTCGAACGCGGCATGACCCACGACGGCCTCGGCAAGTACCTCTCACAGGTCATCGACAAGGCCCCGGGATCAACCGTCGACGTCGCACAGATCCTCAAGGACCGCGACGTTGACGTCGTCATCAACTACCTGCCCGTCGGCTCCGAAGAAGCGACCAAGTGGTACGTCGAGCAGGTGCTCGAGGCCGGCTGCGGCTTCATCAATTGCATCCCCGTCTTCATCGCCCGCGAAGAGTATTGGGCCAACCGATTCCGACGCGCCGGCGCGCCGATCATCGGCGACGACATCAAGTCCCAGGTCGGCGCGACGATCGTCCACCGCGTCCTCTCGCGCCTCTTCCGCGATCGCGGAGTGCAGATCGATCGCACCTACCAGCTCAACTTCGGCGGCAATACCGACTTCTACAACATGCTCGAACGCGAGCGCCTCGAATCCAAGAAGATCAGCAAGACCAATGCCGTGACCTCGCAGATCGAATACGAAATGCCCTCCGGCGACGTACACGTCGGGCCGTCCGATCACGTCCCCTGGCTCGAGGACCGCAAGTGGTGCCACATTCGCATTGAAGGCACAACCTTCGGCGACGTGCCACTCAACCTCGAGCTCAAGCTCGAGGTCTGGGACTCGCCCAACTCGGCCGGCGTCGTCATCGACGCCGTCCGCTGCGCCAAGCTCGGTCTCGACCGCGGACTCTCCGGCCCACTCCTCGCGCCCTCCGCTTACTTCATGAAGTCCCCGCCCGAGCAATGGACCGACGACGTCGCCCGAGACTCCGTCGAAGCCTTCGCCCACGGCGACTAGCCCCCTCGAGCGCCCACTCCGGTCCTCTTCCCTCTCCCTCTGGGAGAGGGTCAGGATGAGGGCCAATCCTCTCTCCCTCTGGCAAGAGGAGCCTTGTCCCCTCTCCCTCTGGGAGAGGGTTAGGGTGAGGGTTCCCCATGCACCCCCTCGCATTCGGATACCAGACCCTCGGACGAGCAGCCCGAACCCTGCCGCGTCCCCTCGCCTACACCGCCGCCCGTCGCCTCATGGACGCCGTCTACCTCGGCTGGCTCCGCGGCCGCAACGCCGCTCGACGCAACGCAGAGTTCCTTCTGCCCCACGTCGCCTGGGCTGGCTCCGCTCCGTCCCTTGCCCGAGCCCAGTTCCAGCGCTACGGCGAGTACCTCGTCGACGCGGTCCGGCTCGACGAACTCAGCCCCGCCGATTGCTTCGAAGCCGTCGGCGGCCACGACCCAACCTGGTCCGACCACTGGAGCCAGCTCGACGATTGGTACCAGAAGCGACCGATCCTCTTCGCCGCAATCCACTTCGGCAACTGGGACGTCCTCGGTGGCGCCTACACCCACCGCATCGGACCATCGATGGTCCTCGTCGACGACCTCGGCCACCCGACCCTCAACCGAGCCATCCAGGATCAACGAGCCCGCCTCGGCATGACCCCCGCCTCCGGTCGCGCAGGGCTACGTCAGTTGGTCGACCACCTCAACGACAACGGAACCGCCGCCATCCTCTTCGACCGACCGCCCCGCCCGAACGAGCAGACCACCACCGAAACCCTCTTCGGCCAGGATGTGACTCTCGCCAACGAAATCCACCGAATCGCCAACGCAACCAACGCCAAACTCATCCCACTCGCCGCGACCCGCCAGGATCACGACTTCCGCTTCACTCCCCACCTCGACCCCGACCACCGCCCGGACAGCCCACTGCTCCCCGCTTTCGAGTCAGCGCTCGCCGCAGCCCCGGACCAGTGGTACCAGTTCCGCCACTTCTTCCGAACGTGAGAACATACCCACATGCCCACCGCCTACGCCTTGACCGCCCTGGCCTGGCTCTCCCGATTCCTCCCTCGCGAGTGGCTGTACGCCATCGCCGAGACCGCTGCCTCCCTCGCACTCCCACTCCTCGAACGCCGACGCATCCGCATCCGCAACAACCTCCAACGCATCCGTCCTGAACACACGCCATCCCAGCTCAACCGCGACGCAACCGAAGTCATCGCCGAGACCGCCCGATACTACGTCGACCTCGCCATCCTCCCGTCAATCTCACCCAGGCGAGTCCTCGACCGCCACCTGCACGTCACCGGTCTCGACTATCTGCTCGACGCCCACCGATCCGGACGCGGCGTCGTCCTCACGACCGCCCATATCTCCAATCCCGAGGTCGCCGTCAAGGCTCTCGCCGCGCTCGACATCCCCGCTGTCGCCCTCGTCGAGCGGCTCGATGACCCGGGCCACCTCGAGGCCGTCAACGCTGCGCGCGCCGCAATCGGCATCGAGTTCCTCACCGCGACCCAGACCGGCATCGCCTTGGCATTGCGCGCGCTGCGCAACGGCGGCGTGGTCTGCATCCTCTGGGACCGCGACCGACAGGGCGGCGGAACCTGTGTGCCCTTCTTCGGCCGCCAGGCGCGATTCCCCGTCGGCGCGGTCGACCTCGCAATCCGCGCCGAGGCGGACCTCCTTCCCCTCTACGCAGTGCGCCGACCGGGACCGGACCGGCTGCAGTTCGATGTCACATTCCTGCCGACTCTCGACCTGTTGCTGAAGGGCAACCGAGCCCTCGATACGCGAACCAACACGGCCAACCTCGCCCGCCTCTTCGAGCCAATCATCGAGCAACACGCACATCTCTGGCGCGTCGTCGAGTCGCCCTGGGGCCCCTGCCGGGACACCCCATGGGACGACCCCCATCCCCGAGACCACGCAGACCTCAGTCCCCGACTCGATCGCGGACTCGCTCGGAAGTCGCACTGACCGTGACCGATCTCGAAACCCGTATGAGCCGGGCCGACCTGCAGATCCACACCGAGGAATCCGACGGCATGGACGACGCGCTGACCATCCTCAACGCCGCCCACCAACGCGGCGTCGACATTATCGCCGTTACCGATCACGATCAGACCCGCGGTGCGCACCTGGCCCGCGAAGCTGCCGCTCGCGCAAATCATCCGGTCGAAGTCATCATCGGCAGCGAGGTCACCAGCCGCCACGGCCACATCCTCGCACTCTGGATCGACGAGCCGATCCCCCTCTTCCGCAGCGCAGCGGCCACCGTCGAAGCAATCTGGAACCAGGGCGGCGTAGCCGTGATCGCGCATCCCTGCGCGGTCGTACCGATCGCGCTCAACATCGGAGATGTCGACCGACTCGTGCGCGATTTGGCTCCCGAGCGTGCCGGCGATCAGCCCCCAGTCCTCGCAATCGAGACCGCCAACCCGATCCCCTCCGCCCGCTGGCGACGCAACAGCGTCATCGATGCCAACCGACGTTGGGGCCTGGCCACCACCGGCGGCTCCGACGCGCACTTCCACGAGCAGGTCGGCTCCTCCGTAACCACGTTCGAGGGAAGCGGCCAGGAGGCGCTGCGCGCAGCCCTCAACGCGCGAACCACCGACGCCCAACTCGGACACTATCCAAGGCTGCGCAACATCGGCGCCCGCCGCCTCCTCCACCAGCAATGGCGAGGCATCAGCGCCACACCCCGCGCGATCCTCAGGCGACGCCGCTCTGGCGATTGACGACGGAACCGAGAACCCCACTCGTGCGGATCCATCATGTCCTCCCCTACGACCCACAACAACCAGGCGGCGTCCAGACCCACACAATGGCGCTGTCGGAGGCTCTCACCGGACTGGGCCACGAATCCCACATCCTCGCGCCGTCCAGACCCGTCCGAATCGGCGTCGGCGGCACCCGCGCCGATCTAACGCTCCACCCCCGAGACCTCGTAGCCCTGCGCCGCTTCCTCCGCATCCCACACGACATCCTGCACATCCAGGAGCCGATGCTGCCGCTGCTCGGTCCGCTCTCGTTGCTCCACCCGGGCCCAACCCCGACGGTCGTCACCCTGCACTCGGCCGAGCCCGTCGCCGGACGCTTCTATCGCGCGACACGTCCAATCTCCCGACGTCTGCTCAGCCGCGCCGACGCGATCGTCTGCGCCAGCGAAGTCTCACGCGACGCAGCGAAGCCGGTTACCGGAGCGGACGCCCCAATCATCTATCCATGCCTCGACCTATCCCACTTCCGCAACCTCCAGCGCAACCCCGACCCGCAGACCATCCTCTTCGTCGGCCGCGACGAGCCCCGCAAGGGACTGCCCGTCCTGCTCGAAGCATTGGAGCGACTGCCCGAAGCCCACCTCGTAGTCGCCGGACCCGTCACCGACGCCACCCGAGCGCTCGCTGACAGCCGCGTCACGCTCCTCGGACCGGTTCCGCACCAGGAAATCGCCTCGCTCATGCGCACCGCCACCTGCGCCGCCTTCCCCGCCATCGGCGGCGAAGCGCTCGGCCTGGTGCTGGTCGAGGCGATGGCCGCCGGTGTCCCGGTCGCCGCCTCCAACATCGACGGCTACCGCATCGCCACCGACGGCGGCGAGGCCGCCCTCCTCTCGGCACCCAACGACCCCAACGCGCTCGCCGCGAATCTCCTGCGCCTGCTCAGCGACGCCGGACTCCGTGAACAACTGGCGCAACGTGGTCGTCATGCCGCCGCGCGCTTCGACTCGCACAGCATCGCCCAGCAGCACATCGACCTGTATCGATCCCTGCTCTGACCCTACGCTGACCTTGTGATACCCCGTCCACTCCCGGTGCTGGCGCTATTCACCGTCATATTGGCTGCAATCCTGGCGCCGGTTGCACTCTCCGCCCAATCCGACGACATCCAATGGTTCAGCGCCGAACGCGACAACCTCACCCTCTGGCACACGCAGGGCCAGTTGCGCGCCGACGACCTCGCCGACCACGGCCAGGGTGCCTATGACCTCGTCAGCGAACTGATTGACGTCGATGTCGAGGCACCGCTCGCCATCATGGTCTGGCCGCCCGGCTCCGATCCGACCGATGCAGCTCTGTTTCCTGTAGGGATCGAGGAAGATGCCGAAGTGCGGCACGTAATGCGAAACTCGTCCGGTGACGTGCGCGGCGCGGTCACCAACGCCCTAATCGACGCCGCCACCGGGCCCCACGCCTACCGGGTGCCGCTTTGGATGCGCTCGGCTACGGGCTTCTGGTCGGCCGGGCCGCTACCCGGATTCTTCCTCAGGCGCGCCGGTTCCGTGGCGCTGTTCGACCACGAGCAGTTCTACACCATCGAACAACTGGAAATCGTCCCCTCGACCTTCGCCTTCCAGGCCAAGTACTTCGGCCAGGCCGGCGGCATGCTCGCCTGGTTCATCCAGGACTGGGGTCCCGAGGCGCTCGCCGAACTCTTCCGCACCGTCGGCGACGGCCTGCCGTTTTACGAGGCCATCGAGCAGGTCTACGGCATCCCACAGGACAAGCTCATCTCCGAGTTCACGAAGAACGCCGAGCGCGCCCTCCTGCTCAATTGGCCCTACATCGAACCGCAACAGAAGCCCTTCTACGAACGCCTCAACCTCAACCACGTCATCGCTATCGCCGCCGCGATTCCGGTCGCCATCCTCCTCTTCTTCGTCGGCAAACGACTGTTTTACGACTAGTCCGATTTCCGATCCGTCCCCTGTGTAGAGTGGCTCCAAGGCGGCCGGACTCCGATCGAGAGCCACGTGTCACTTCTCCCTCACTCGATATCTACCGACATCTCCGAGCGCCTCGGACGCGCCGTTGCCCGCACCGGTCTCACTCCGAATGCCCTCACCGTCATCGGCCTGCTCGGCATGGGCGGCGCCGGCGCGCTCGCCGCCCACGGTATGTTCTGGCAGGCCGGGATCACCATGCTCGCCGCCGCCTTCTTCGACCTGCTCGACGGGGCCGTCGCCCGAGCCACCGGCCGCGCCTCCGACTGGGGCGCCGTCTTCGACGCCGTATCCGATCGCCTCGCCGACTTCGCCCTGCTCTTCGGACTCCTGATCTGGTACAGCGCCGCCGAGCGCTTCGACCGCACCGCCATCGTGCTGATCGGCATCTCCCTCTTCGGCAGCATGATGGTCAGCTACACCCGCTCGAAGGCCGGTGAGTTCGGCATCAGCATCCGCACCGGACTCGGGACCCGTCTCGAGCGCGTCCTCATCCTATCGATCGGCTTGCTCTCGGCTCAGGTACTGCCGATCCTCTGGATCCTCGCCGTCCTCACCAACCTCACCGCCCTACAGCGTTGGTTCATCACCTGGCGAGCCATGCGAGCAATCGAGCAAGCCGCACCAATCATCGAAGACCAAGACGATCCCCCCGACAGCCCTTTCGGGTCGTCAACCAGTGCCTGAGCCCACTGGCTAAGCCCCGCACACCTCGGCGCGGACCGAACTCCGATCCCCTCTCCCCGAGGGAGAGGGTTAGGGTGAGGGTTCCTATCCGGCCCGAGAGCAGCCTCTACGTGTTGCTCCGAACCAACTCAACGATCTCGTCGACCGTCGCGTCCCGCCACGACGCCCACTCGTCCGACGACTGCAAGTCTCGGTAACCCTGGCGAATCCGCGCACGCATCTCGTCTTCCGACTCGCCCTCTTTGCGGCTGAACAGCTTCTGCATGTTGGCCATGTGCTCGTTCGCCACCGCCGGACGCTCGATCCAGTGACCCACGTACTCGTGCGCCATCGTGTACATCACTGCCGTCGGGATCGACTCGTGCTGTCCGTCCTTCAGGAACTCGGACATGATGTCGTTGTTCTCGTCGCGCGCGAAGATCCGAATCTCCCAGCCCGCCGTCGCCGCGATCTCCGCCAGCACCGGCAGGCCGCGATAGACGTCCGGGCACCAGTCCTCGCCCAGCACCAGCATCTTCAGCCGCGGCAGCGACTGCAGCGCCTCGCGCCCCGCTTCCGAAATCTGCCACGCGCTCATGTTGCGAATGAATCGCTCGACGTTCGCGTCGCCCCGAGGCTGGCCGCCCGGAGTAAGCCGCTCAAAGTTCTCTTCCGAGTTGATGAATGCCAGGTACTGATTCCAGGTCATCCCCGACTTGAAACGCTCCGGGGTCACCACCGAATCCTTGGTCGCCGTGGTCATCGCACATGCTCCTTCATGTCGTCGCGTGTAAGTCAATCTGCACCAATGCAGTCGATCGCAGTGTAGCTGGAATCCGCTCTTCCCCCGCACAGCCGGGGGAGATGCGCAAAGCCTGCTCGCTGCCAGAACACAGGGCCGAGGGAGGTCCGCGAGTCCTAGTGCTCCTGGTGACAGGGACACGTGCACTCGTCCAACGAGTACCGCAGCACGTCGACGTAGGTCGCCTCGGCCAGGTGCTCCGCCAACTGCGGAGGCAAGGGCAACCCCTCCGTCGCACCCGCCTGGGTGACCGACGCATACGCATACACCGCCATCGCCGCCGCGCGGTCGATCACGTCCGCGATGTCGCTCCGTAGGACACCTTCTTCTCCGGCATGCCGCTCATCCAACGCCATATCGCACAGGTCTCCAGAGGCCGTCGGGATGCGCTTAGGATACACCTGACCAATCGGCTTTGAATCCAAGCGACTTCGAGGAGAGCGACCAATGGCACAGTTCGAATTCGGCTGTCAGATTCCCGCCTGGCACTGGCACTGGGACGT
The DNA here is from genome assembly GCA_965208665.1 of Dehalococcoidia bacterium. Classification (GTDB taxonomy): domain Bacteria; phylum Chloroflexota; class Dehalococcoidia; order Bin125; family Bin125; genus Bin125. The sequence goes on along the minus strand of CBDBPH010000001.1, from coordinate 233,112 downwards.
TGCGGAACTACGCGACTGGGCACAGGGCGTCGAGGCGATCGGCTGCGACTTCATCTCCATGGCCGATCACGTCATCTACGCCTACGCCCGCGATGACCGCCCCCAGACCGGCCCCTACACCGACGATGTCCACCAGCACGAAGTAATGACCACGCTCGCTTGGCTCTCTGGTTTCACCAGCCGCGTCGCCCTGCAGACCAATGTCCTCGTCCTGCCCCAGCGCGAGCCGGTCCTCGTCGCCAAGCAGGCCGCCGAGATCGACATCCTCTCCGGCGGGCGCATGCGCCTCGGCATTGGCATCGGCTGGCAATGGCAGGAATTCGACGCGCTGACCGCCAACTTCCGCCAGCGACCAAGCCGCATGGAGGAGTACATCCGCGTCCTCCGAGCCTGTTGGACCGAGGAACCAATCACCTTCAGCGGTCGCTACGTCAACATCGATCAGATGTCGGTCATGCCCAAGCCGGTCACACCCGGCGGACCTCCGATCCTCTTCGGTGGCTTTGCTCAAGCCGCCATCGAGCGTACGGCCCGCCTCGGTGACGGCTGGATCGCGCCCGTCCAGTCCACGGTGGAACAGCTGGCCGAGCTGATCGGCCGTCTGCGCGAGCAGCTTGAGGCCAACGACCGCGACGCGGACGACTTCCCGATTCAGTGGCTGCCGCCGCTCGACGGCGACATGTCGAACACGCTGCGCTTGCTGAGCGCCGCCCGCGACATGGGCATCACCCGTCTCGGCATCGGCATGCCCAACTACGACCGAGAACTCGCCATCCCCGTCGACCAATACCTGCAGACCATCGAAACCGCCTGGCGAGAAGTCTGGCCCGAGGTGAAGAGCGGTTAAGCCAGAACTCCGATGATGATTCCAGCCGCCAACGCGATCGCCGCGAGAATGACCCCGACCATCACTAGTTGATTCCTGGCGGTGCGCGCTTCCGATTCTGCCAGTGCAGCGAGAATTTCAGCTTTGACTGCTTCGATGTCGGCCTTGGTGGCCAAAGGCGAAACGACATCCTGAAACGTTTCTTCGAGCGCCTCCACCAGCTCGTTGACTGGCCCTTCTTCCGCGAAGTTGCCATTGACGAGGATGTTGCGAAACCTGAGCGTGTCGATGATCGCCATCAGCCGGTCACTCTCCGTCTGCATCCCAGCATAGGGCGCGAGCCCGCAGCATCGACATCAGATAGTGCTGCGCATTGTCGCAGCGCAACCCCGATCGATGCAGCGCTGACCGAACCGCCCCCGCGTGCTCGCTACCCCCAACCAGCGCATACTCGGGACCATCCAGCGACAGCGACAGCAGGAACCGCATGCCCAACAGCAGCGCCGACCGATAACGCTCCGCCCGCTCCTTGTCTCCGGTCCGCTGCGCAATCGAGAGCGCGCTCGCGATCCCCTCGCAGTACGCCGCCGTGCCGACGCCCGGCGTGTTCTGGAACGCGCCCACCCAGAGCGGGTTCTCGCAATCCTCGCCGTGCTGCTCCTGCAGCGCCCAGTCCGCCATCTCGTAGGCATAGTCGCGCGCCAGATCGTCGCCGACGTTCGCGTGCCACTGATCACAGGCCTGGATCATCCAGGTTGTAAACGACAGATCACGAGCCTCCTCATCAACCCAGCGTCCGCGGTAGTGCTTGAGCGACCGTTCCACCGCCGTGCGCAGACGCGGTCGCTTGCGGATCGCAAACATCCTCGCCAGCGCCAGCACGATCTGCCCTGCGTAGTAGGTCTCCGAGCCCTCAAGCTCCATCCCCCGTGCCTTGGTCCCCAGACGGCCGTCCCGAGATTGCACCGCCAGCAGCGACGCAGTCAGTTGGTCCACGGACTCACGCGGAATCCTCAGCGCCGAACCAAGTTCGCAGATCGCCAACAGCAGCAGCGGCGGAGCCCCCAGCTTCGCCTCCCCGTACATATCCTCCAGGTAGAACAGTCGTCCCGGGCCGTCTCGGCGCAGGTGACGGTCCAGTATCCCGCCGATTGCCCTCGCCGCCGACTCACCGATCTTGCGATCCCGTGAAATGCGCGCCACCATCGCGATCGCCCAGGCGCAACCGCACTGGCGCACAAGCTGGTCGTACGGCGTCCAGCCACCGACCTTGTCGCCACTCGGCGCCGCGTAGTCATAAGCGAACGAACCGTCTGGACGTTGATGCCGCAACAGCCAGGCCGCCGCCTGCAGCGCCGACCCCGCCAATCGGTCGGGCAGGACCTCCCCCTGATCGACGAGCCGAAACCCTCCGTTCCGAGGCGAAATCCGCTCACCGTCCGACGGCGCGACCGTTCCTAGCGCCTCGACCGTCGTAAAGATTTCCACTGATGTACTCGGCGCCAACCGCGCCCCCGGTCGCCGCACTTCCCGATTGAGCTGCTTCACCCATGCCGCTGTCCGACCGTCGGTCCGCAGCGCATCAAAGGGCCAGCCGCGAGCGACCGTTTCGCCGTCTCGCAGGATCAATCCCTGTCGTCCCGGCAGCGGCGTCTGGATCAGGCCGATCAAACCTTCCGGTTCACGAGGCTCCCGTGCCGCTTCAACCTCGATCCCCAGCGCGTCGCCCGGTTGGTCCGAATCCTCGCCCAGCGCCGCCCGCAGCGCGCTCCCTGCGGCCAGCGCCGCGTTCAGACCCTCGTCCGCTGTCGCGGCTCCTTCCGCCACAACCAAGCCCGCCCGCCAGAGGCGGGCCCGTGCCGCAACATCCCCTGCTCCCGCCTCAATGGAAGCTCCAGCGAACCCGGCGCGTCCAGCCGACAAAACGTCGGCGGCATCTAAATCAGCCGACAAAACGTCGGCGGCATCTAAATCAGCCGACGGAACGTCGGCCGGCTCCAACTCGGTCGGCGCCACCTAGTACGCCCCCTGTTTCTCGAACAGGTCGCGCGGGTTGCCAATCAGCAGTTGGTCCACCTGCGACTGCGTCACGCCGCGCTCCAGCAGCGCCGGCACCACATCGTCTGAAATGTGGTTGAAGTGCCAGTTCGGCTGAGCCTGACGCATCGCGTCAATGTCCGGAATCCAGTCGAGACAGCAGGACGCATCATGCGCCAGCAGCATGCGCTCGGTGTAGCCCTCCGCCGCCAGCTTGACCACCGTGTTCACCCGATCGTCGAACGGCAAAATCTGGTCCAGGCCGAATCGGTCAAGTCCCACATACGATCCGCGGTCCATCAGCGACTTCAGATAGTCGGTGTCAGCCGTATCGCCCACGTGGCCGATCACGATCCGCGAAAGGTCGCAGCCCTCGTCCTCGAAGATGTCCTGCTGCTTTGCACCCAGCTCCGGCGGACCATTGTGCGTCGCGATCGGAACCCCCGTCGCCCGATGCGCTCGCGCCCCGGCGCGTAGGCACTTCTCGTTGTAGCGATCCACCCCGCCGCCCTGCTCGTCCGACGCGAGCTTGATGATGTTCGCCTTGACCCCGGTGCCCGCGATGCCCTCGTTGATCTCCTTAACGAACACGCTGGTCATGAGTTCAGCCGGTCGGCCCCGCCAGTACATCGACCGCAGCCAATAGATCCCGGTGCACAGCACCACGTTGATCGAGGTCACCTCCGACACCTTTTGCAGGAAGCCCATGTCACGGCCCAGGTCGGCCGTCGACAGGTCAACCACGGTGCTCACGCCGCGCTGCTGCAGCGCATTCAGCTTTTCGTCCGCCGACGCCACGCAGCCCGCTTCGTCCCACAACTCTGGCCAGTTCTCCGAGATCCCCGGCGAACGGATCCCTATGTGCTCGTGGATCAGCGTGCGACCCAGCTCCGACGTGTCCACTTCGCCGTGCAACGTGTTGATTGAAGGCATCGGCCCGGTCCTTTCTCGAGACCCTTCCTAGAGGAGACGCATTCCTGCCGAAATGCTAACGCTCGCAGATGGGCAGCCACCCGGCCGATACGCTGACTTCGTTCTCATCCGTTTCGATCACGGGAGCTCCCATGGACGCCGAAGCCTCTGCACAGCTAATCGAACAGGTCCGCGAACTGGCCCGCGGAGCCTTCCGCGATCGCGCCCCCGACGCCGATCGCGATGGCCAACTGCCGATAGACAACTTCAACGAACTCGCCGAACTCGGAATCCCCGGCCTGCTGATCTCCGAAGCCATGGGCGGTCGCGAAGCGGACGGCGAAACCTTCATCCGCCTGATCGAGGAGATCGCCTACGGCGACGCCTCCACCGCAGTGGCCCTCAACATGCACCTCCTGGTCACCTCGATCGCCGCCGCCCTGCCGCCATATCCGCACCGCGACAAGGTGCTCAGAGCCTGCGCCGAAGGCGCATGGTGCTGCGCGCCGGGCAGCATCCCCTCGCGAGAGCTCGACAACACGGCGACCGGGTTCGCCGCGACCGAAGACGGCACCGATCTCGTCATCTCAGGCCGCGCCGGCTTCGCCTCCGGAGCCGACGCGGCCCAGTTCGCCATGCTCGGCGCGCTAATCGAACGCCCAACCGAGCCGGACCTGGTCATCGCCTTGCCCGACTTCAACCAGGACGCCATCACCAACCGAGCCAACTGGGATGGCATGGGCCTCCGCTCGACCGCTTCGCACGATGTCGTGATCGAAGACCTGCGCCTACCCCGCGCCGACTGTTTCGTCGTCCCGCTCTCATTGCTGCGCATGGGCGAGCAGATGATCCCGCAACTCCAGTGGCAGCGACGTGCCCTTCCCGGCCTCGGCATCTGCGCCATCTGGCTGGGCAACGCCCAGGCCATGTTCGACGAGACGATCGACTATCTGCAGCAACGCCGTGGCTATCTCGCCTCCGCCAACAGTCCGCTCGGCGGAACCAACGAACTCCGCTCGCAACAGGCCTGGGCCCAGATGGCCCTCGGCGAGATGGACAGCTGGCTCGCCTCCGGCCGCACCATGCTCTACCACGCCGTTCAGGAGGTCGACCGAGCCTACGCCGACCGCCAATCCTTCGTCCGTATGCAGGTCCGCACCACCCATCATCTCCGAAGAATGGCCGAGGAGGTCGCCCAGATCAGCATCAAGACCACCGGCGCCCACGCCTACGTCAAAGGCCATCCCCTCGAACGTCTCTACCGAGACCTCACCGGAGGCATCGTCATGGCCTGGAAAACCGACGAACTCCAACACTCCCTCGGCCTCGCCGCCCTCGGCGAGGAAATCACCATCGTCGGCCCCGCCGGAACGTGAGCGACACTGTCAGAGATATCCCTCGAACTCGAATGGGTCCAGCACTCTCGAGCCAAGCTGCTGAAAGTCCCGAACGTTCCGCGTGACCACCATGTAGCCACGTACTTGGGCAGTCGCTGCGATCATCCCGTCCAGCATGAGTGTGTCCGATTGCCGCCTCATAATGCGCGCCCACTCTCGAGCAGATGCAATGTCAAATGACAACACGTTGAAATGGTTCAGTACCTCGTCGTCCAGCCAATCCTCAAGTTCCGCGGCTCGCTCTGGATTCTGACTACGCGTCATTTCAGCGCCTTGCTGAAGCTCGCCGATGGTCACCGCACTCACGTGGAGCTCGGAGAGCGAAACGCTCTCAAGCCATTTCAGTACAGCGCCGTGAGGACGCTCACGACGCAACTCAGACACTACATTCGTATCGAGCACGTACATCAGTCTTCGCTGAAGTCTGGCGGCGGCCGCATGCGATAGCCATCACGCGGTGGAATCGGAATGTCCCCTCGCGCCTCCGGTGCCAGCAACCACTCCTTGATGTTGGCGTACTTCGGCTTTCGCAATCGGCGCCATTGCTCGATCGGAACGATCACTGCCGTCTCGACGCCCCGCCGAGTCACAACCTGTGGCCCTTCCCGCAAGCTGGTCTCCAACAACTCACTGAAGCGAGCCTTCGCCTCCTGTACCTGCCAGGTGCGCGTCGGTTGCTGCTCGCGGCCCTCATAACTGTTCGCCAAGGCGCACCACTCACTTCCGCTGCATACAGCCCTAACTAGTCATCAGACTAGTCATCCAACCCTGGTCCGTCAAGCTGGCCCACTGCCTCCCTCTGTTGCCCCCGAGACCTCGCCGACGACCAGGCCAACACCACCGACGCCACCAGCACGCACACCGCGATCAGCGCGACCGCATGGATCGTCTCCTGCTCGATCTTGAACCAGGCCGTCGCCGTCGCTCTGGCTTCCATCAGCTCACTATAGGCACGCCTCAAATCCCCATCCGAGGCGCTGGTACCATACCTCCAAACCCTCCGCATACCCTCGACCCAGTGAAAGGCCGCATATGGCTTCCCCACTCAAGACCGAACTCTGCGACATGCTCGGCATCGAGATCCCCGTCATCCTCGCCGGCATGGGCGGTGCCGCAGGGCCGACCCTCGCCGCCGCCGTCTCCGAGGCCGGTGGACTCGGCGTCGTCGGCGCGACCGGCTACACGCCCGACGAACTCTCCGGCATGATCGCCAAGGTCCGCTCCCTCACTGACAAACCTTTCGGCGTCGACCTGCTCCTGCCCTCCTCGATCGCCGACTCCGGTAACCGCGAGGACCTCGAACTCGAGATCTCCGCCGAGCATCACCACTTCGTCGACCAGCTCAAGCAGGAGTTCGAGATCCCCGACCCCTCCGATCAGCTCGACCGACCGCCTCTCACCCAGGACTACTTCCGCAAGCAGGTCGAAGTCATCCTCGACGAGAACGTACCCGTCTTCGCCTCCGGCCTGGGCAGCCCCGGCTGGATGGTCGACGACGCACACGCCCAGGGCATGAGCGTGATCGGCCTCGTCGGCAACACCCGCAACGCCCGACGCGTCGCCGCCGCCAAGGTCGACGCCGTCGTCGCCCAGGGCACCGAGGCCGGCGGCCACACCGGACGCATCGGCACCCTTGCTCTGGTCCCCCAGGTCGCCGACGCCATCGCCCCGACCAAGACCATCGCCGCTGGCGGGATCATGGACGGCCGCGGACTGCTTGCCGCCCTCGCCCTCGGCGCTGAGGCAATCTGGTGCGGCACCGCCTTCCTCGGCACCTGGGAGGCCTACCAGGACTCCGAGGAGCGCGGCGAAACCGACGAATGGACCCGCAAGGTCCAGTGGGACAAGCTGCTCGCCGCCGTCGACGAGGACACCCGCATCGGCCGCATGTACTCCGGCAAGACCATGCGCCACATGTACAACGCCTGGACCGAGGCCTGGGAGCGCCCCGAAGCCCCGCCCACCCTGCCCATGCCGCTTCAGGGACTGCTCGTCGGCGAAGCCCTTCGAGGCGCGCGGGAAGCCCACATCGAAGAGCTCGTCGGCGGACCCGCAGGCAACGGAGCTGGGCTCATCAAAGCCATCCGACCAGCCACCGAAGTTGTCGAGCACATGGTCACCCAGGCCGAGGAGCTCATCGACCGGTTCGGCTCCCCCGTCGGCGTGTAGCTCGCGGTTGATCCGCACTCCCACGCTCTAGCTCTCTCCCCCCGCGCAGCGGGGGGAGATGCCGAAGGCAGAGGGGGGCACTCCAACCCACTCCGATCCCCTCTCCCTCGGGGAGAGGGTTAGGGCGAGGGCCACGACATGAAAATCTGTCCCGCCTGCCACCAGGAGACCTTCGACGGCCGCTACGCCTGTCACCGCTGCGGTGCCGACGTCGCCGAACTCCGACCGATCGCACTCCCCAGCCGCGACGCCGCCACCCTCGTCGGCCCGATCCCCTTCACCGACCATCAGGGCGACCTGATCCTCGACGTTGACGGCGTCACCTTCCTCCGCGAGGACGGTCGACCCCTCGTCCACATTCCCGCCTCATCGGTCGATCACGTCAAGCCCTCGCGCGGACGCGACCTCGTCATCAAGTGGACGCCTCCCAATCGCAAGCGCGCCCGACGCACCCGACTCCGCGTCCGCTGGGCGCCCCAGGCCGACCGCACCCTGCGCACCGAGTGGATCGGCTCCCACTACGCCTTGCGTCGACCCTACGGTCACCGCGTCCCCCGCAACCCCAACCGACGCACCGGACGCGACTACACCGTCGTCCGCGACCGCTGGCTCTCCGCTCTGCAAATGCTCCTCAACGCCGACCGCTACGCGCTGGCGCGGCGCTAGATCCGCCCCGAGGACCGCCCACGTGCCCCGCCGCAACCGCAAGGGCCGCCGACCCGGCCAGCGCCCCAGAAGGTTCCACTCCAGCCGAGAATCGCGCCGCGAACGCCGAGAGCTCGTCGTCCTCGACGAGCAGCCCAAACCCGCCCTGCCCAAACAGTGCGGAAACTGCCTCGAATGGCTCCCACCCAGGGCCGAATCCCTCGCCGGCCGAGGAACCTGCACCCACCCAGCCAGCGGAGTCCTCAGCCCCGAATCCCAAACCCCCGCCTGCCACGTCTACACCCCCCGCCGCTAACCCAACCCAACCACGTGCATCCGACCCGTCTCTCCCCCGACATCATCAACCCAGTACAGACGCAACGCCTCCACCTCCACGTAACTCGGCACCACCATCCGACCCGACCGATTGACCCGCACCTCCACCCCAAACTCCGGACGTTCCTCGTCCACCCCCACCTGATCCGGATCGAGCGCATGCGGATCCCCGCTCTCCCGACACCACCCCGCGAAGTCGCCCTCAAACTCGAACCAGGCGCGGCCCGACGCCTCGGCATACTCCTGCATCGCGCCCAACGCCCGCCATAGCGGTCCGGCATCCACGGAATCCAGCTGTACCTGCAGCGCCACCCGCGGAAGGTGCTCCGCGACCGCATCAATCAGCACGTCAACAGCTTGCGGCTCGATCTCAAACCAGCGCGGACCGCCGTCAACGTTGTTCTGCGAGAGCTGTCGTTCCAGCTCCAGCGCCCGCATCCGCGCCGCCCGGATCGCGTCCACTCCGGGATGCCCGTCGTCCGGCGCCGAAGTGCGAATCGCCCGCTGCTCGGCAAGCTCCGCCTCCAGCGCCTCAATTCGAGCCGCCTGCTCCGGATCCGGCACGACCACCTCTTCGACGACGCGCTCCGGCTCCGGCGATTCCGCCGGCGGAGGCGACGGAGCTGGAGCCGCAGGACGACCTCTCTCGCCCGACGTCTGCCGATCCAACCACATCACCGCAGCGACCACGCCCGTCACAAACGCCAACAACGTCTGCAGCAGCCTCACAGCTCGTCTCCCCGCACGCCCTCCAGCCAGGTCAGACACTTCGCGTACACCGCCTCCGTGATCAGCTCACGCGCCAGCAGGTAGTTCAGCAGTCCCTCCAGCGTCAGCAACGAGTGCACCTTCACCCCTTCACGACGCATCCGCTCCTCGCCGCCCGCCCCACGATCAATCAACACGAACGCATCATGCACCATCAGCCCCGCCGAGCGCAGCAGGTCCGCCGTCTCCGCCAGCGATCCGCCCCGAGTCATCAGGTCGTCCACCAGGATCACCGTCTGACCGGGATAGTACGTCCCCTCGATCTCCTCCGCCACGTGATTCTGACTCGGCGGATGCACGTAAATCATCGGCACGTTGCTCGACAGCGAGAACGCCGTCGCCGCGTGCAGTCCGCCCATCGGCACGCCCGCGATCAGTTCGAATGGGGCAATGGTCGGTCGCAGCATCCCGCCCAGCATTCGTGTTTCGTCGCTCAGCAGATCGCCGATCCGCCGCAGCGCCCACGGGTGTGCGATCAGCCGGCGGACGTTGATGTAGACCGGCGACCCACGCGTCGCGCCCAGGTCGAAATCGCCGAACATGATCCCGCCCGAATCCCACAGCGCCCGCGCCAACCAGAAGTTGGACGGTTCCTCGCCCTGCGGCGTCCAGGCCGGGCCGCTCGGCTCCGACATCAGCCGCCCACCGCCAACCCCACGGAATGCGGCAGCGGTTCCCCCGCCAACCCCGCTCGAAGGTTGGCGACCGCTATGTCCGCCATCTTGCCCCGCGTCGCCATCGAGGCCGAGCCGATGTGCGGCAACACCACCACGTTCTCCATCGTCAGCAGCGGCGAGTCCATCGCCAGCGGCTCGATCGCGGTCACATCCAGTCCCGCCCCGCCAATCTGCCCCGCCTGCAGCGCGTTGACCAGCGCCGCTTCATCAACGATCGGTCCGCGCGCCGTATTGACCAGGATCGCCTCCGGCTTCATCAGCTCGAACGCGCGAGCGTCTATCAGTTGCCGCGTCTCGTCGGTCAGGGCGATGCTCACGCAGACGAAATCCGATCGCGACAGCACATCATCGAACCCGAGCTGCTCCGCGCCCACGGCCGCCGCTTCCTCCGGTCGTGGCGTCCGATTCCAGCACAGCACCCGCATCCCGAATCCCTGCGCCCGCCGAGCAATCGCCTGCCCGATCGCGCCGAAGCCGATAATCCCCAGCGTCGAACCGAACACGTCAACGCCGGCCATCTGCGTCGGCGTCCAGGTCTTCCACTCCCCGTCCTTCACGTACTCAGCCGCCTCCACCACCCGCCGCGCCGACGAGAGGATCAGCGCCCACGCCATGTCCGCCGTCGTCTCGGTCAACACGCCCGGTGTGTTCCCCACCGGAATCCCCCGCGCCGAGCAGGCCGCTACGTCCACGTTGTCGACCCCGACCGCCATCTGCGACACGACCTTCAGTTGCTCACCCGCCGCATCCAGCACCGCGCTGTCGATCGTGTCCGTGATCAGGCAGACCAGCGCGTCCACGCCAACCACATGCGCCAGCAACTCGTCTCGCGTCGGAGGGAAATCGATCGGCCAGACGTCGAGTTCAAACGCCGGATCCTCAAGCAGTTCGGCAAAACCGTTGCCCGGTAACACGCGAGTCACGAACACCCGATACGGCGCGGTCATCGGCAGCCTCCCGCTACAGGCTCAAGATAATGGGACTGACAACGACTGACGATTCAGGTCTGTGACAATCAGGAACGCCAAGCCACGTAATGAAATGCCCCGCCCTTGTCATCTTGACGGTCGTCCCGCTTCTCGCCGCCGCCTGCGCAGGAGGCGACCGGCTCACGCTCGACCAATACGCCGAGTTTTGCGCTGCCGGCATCGCCTCGGCCGCAGAACTCATCGAACCCGAGAACGTCACCTGGGGCGACCTCGTCCAGCTCGGAGAGCCCTCAATCGAACGCCTGCGAAGTACGAGCCCGCCGGAAGAGCTCGCCACCTTCCACCGCCTCAGCCTGAAGGCCCTCGAGTTCGTCGTCGAAGAAGCTGGACAACATCCCCCCGAGGAACTCGCCAACCCCCTCGCCTTCGGCCTCGACGCCATCCGCATCGCCACCCAACTCCGCCGCGCAGTTGAGGATCTTCCGGAGGATGCGCGTCGAGTTCTCCACGAAGCAGGTTGTCTCTAGCCGTCTTTTCTCCCCCCGCGCCAGCGGGGGGAGATGCTGAAGGCAGAGGGGGGCTTCCGCTCCGCACCCACACCTCACCGACGCTCCGGCAACCTCCGAGCCAACAACACCCCAATCGGACCCAACCCGAAACCCAGCAACGCCCCAATCTGCGACGGCCAGCCCCTACGAGACGCGAACGCCGCCCCGCCCGCACCGCAGGCCAACCAGACCACCAGCGCGCCGCAGACCAACATCGCCCCCGCCGCCGCAATCACCAGAGCCAGCAGCAACACTGTGCCGACCGCCGCCAGCGGAAGGTTGAAGATGCTCCAGAACAGCCGGCTCCACCACGGCGCCGGCGGACGATCCTGAGGATGACTCCACGACCACGCCTCACTCCGCCAGCCCTGAGCCCGCCCGCTGAACTCTTTCCCCCAGCGGCTGCCCTGCTTCCGTCCCCATACGGCCCAATCGGACACCGAGTCCGGATCCAGTGCCTCATCGCCCTTTGTACTCATACCCCGATCTTACCCTCCCGATTCCCCTCTCCCCCCGCCATTGGGCGGGGGGAGATGCCGAAGGCAGAGGGGGGCACTTCCAATCCCCTATCCCCTCCGACCCCGCCGCTCCGCCACCTGGTCGATCCGCATCTGCCGCTGATTCGGCTCAACCCCCGACGCGAAGTTCGGCCGATAATCCGACTGCCGACCCTCGATCTGCGCCGTGTGCTGACGGTCGTGCCGATAGAACGAGCGCAGATACTGCATCACCGTCAACTCCCCGAACCCGGGCGTCACCGCCGTGTTTGAGAACTGCTCGAGCAACAGCGAACGAATGAAGTGATTCGTCCGCTCCCGTTCCTCGATCAACCTGTCCAGCAGCTCGCGAACCGGATGCTCCGGCGCGTTCTCGATCGGAATCTCCACCGCGATGCCCCGCACCGCGCTCACATCGATCCCGCTCTCGACGAGCGCGGCTCGGCACCAGGAGATGTAGCCGCGCTCCATCTCCATCAGGTGCGCCAACTGCTCCTTCGCCGTCCACTGCTCCTCGCCCACCGCATCGACCGGCACACGGTCGGCGTCGTCACCCCGCAGCCCTTCCGCCGCCAGAATTAGTTTGCCTCGCTCCAGCGCCATCTTCGACAACAGCGCTTCGACATCATCCTGGGTGTACGCGGCCACGACAAATTCTCCTCGTTTAGTGATCGCCGGCAGCAAAAGATCTCGAAGCTCATTCGTAGGTCCGGGAGCACAGACCCCAGAGCGAGCCGAGGATCGCGGCAAACGCGATTGCATTCACCCAGAATCCGCTGGTACCAAACACGATCCCGGAACCCGCATCAGCCTCAGCCGTCAACAGAATCACCCCAATCCACTGCATGACGAACAGCACAACCCCTGCGATCAGCAGGGTCGCTGGAACGCTGGAGTAGAACCGTACGACCCTAAACCAGCCCGCTATGCCTACCAGCGCCGCGAGAGCTGCAAATGCGATGGTCGCCCATCCGAATCGCCATGCGATCTCAGTTCCCTGGCTAAAGCCATCCCGTCCAGCCTCCAACCGACTGGCCAACTCTTCCAGCGTCGCGTTGGCAGATCCTAAATCCCCGAATGAGATCGACAGGACAGGGAGTGCGAATGCCGCAATCAGCAAGATCGTCCCCGCACTGAACAATGCGAACCAGGCATCGAGACCCACAGGCGACGAGGTCCTGGATGACAGGGAGGGGGAACTTGTCAAATGGCCAGACTTTGCCTCGTCGGTCCATTCGGCTGATCGGTCCGCAACGCCTTCCTCTAACGCGCGTTGGATCTGTTCTAGATGGGCACGGTCGTGCTCGATGTTCTTCTGTACCAGGATCTCCACGGTGTAGCTGTCGTGCTCCTCGTGGCGGCCGGAGCGTGACCAGTCGCCGTCCGAGACCTGTTCGAGAATGGCCCCGCTCGATGAGCGCAGCGCGAAGAAGGTCGCCAGCGAAGACTCTATCTCGCGGTCGTAGTGCAGCCGCTCAGTGAACAGCAGTTCGTCGAAGGGGACGATCAGGGGCGAGTCGTGCGCGAGCATCTGGCGCAGGCGCATGGCGTCGGCGACTTCATTGTCGGCGAGATGATGGACGATCTGGCGTACCGACCACTCACCCGGGCGCTCGCGCGACTCTAACTGATCCTCGGACAGTTCCCCGAGCACGAGTTCGATGTCGGAGGTCGACTCGAGGTACGCAACCAGCAGTTCTGGACGTTCGACTGGGTGCTGGCTCATGCGGCGCGTCCTAGCAGGTCCCGGTCAGCGCGTAGCGAATCTGCTCGATGTGCTCCTCGACGTGCCGTACGCTCGCCTCAAGCCATTCCTCGACGCTTCGCGAACGCGCCACCGGCACCGGCCGAGGCTGTGTCCACTCATCCTCGCGCAGCGAACCGAGAATCGACGCCGCCGACTCAACCAGCGCCTCCACCGTCTGCAACGCCGGAGTCACCGGACGCTTGTCATTGCGCAACCGCTTCTGCATCGCGTCCCCGTCGATCGGCCACATCTCCACCTCGATATCGAGCAGCATCATCCGCAACCGCAACGCCCCCATCACCGCGACATCCGACACGTGATGCACATTTTCCCGGGCCGTCCACCCCGGCTCCGGCGGAGCCCCGTCAAGCTGAGCCATCGAAGCCCCGGCCACCGACGCCCGCAACGCCCCCGGCCCCGCCCGAAACCGAGCCAACAACTCACCCCGCTCCTCGACTCCCATCACTCTCTCCCCCCGCACAGCGAGCGCAGATGCCGAACACTCATTTTCTCTCCCCCCGCGCAGCGGGGGGAGATGCCGCAGACAGAGGGGGGCATCGGCCGGACATACGCCGCTGGACCCCTTCGACTACCCATCCCGACTCACCCCAATCGACCCTTCACCAACCCCGCCAACCGCTGAACCTCATCGTCATCCAACGCCCCCGACGGTTCCGAGTCGCCCCGAACCACCCCCACCACATCACCCGACGCCCAGCGCAGCTCCAACATCCGCTGCACCGCCGAGCCGTCCTCCGTTCTGGTCCATTCCCGAGCCAGCACCCCGCCGCGCTCGCCCACATCCTCCACCGCCACCAAGCCGTCGCTTGCATCGAGCTGCGGCGCAATCTCCAACGCCTCCGACGCATGCTCCGCCGACTCGTAGCGCGTCAGCTCCACCTCCACCCGACGATGCGCCCGTTGTCGATAGATCGTCTGCGTCAGCAGCCAGTCCATGAACTCCCCCAGCGAGCGCGGATCGCGGAAACTCTCGCGATAGCCAATCACCCGCCCCGACGCGTCCAACTGGGCAATCGTCGCCTCCGGATTGTCGTCGGCCAGCGCAATCTCCTCCGACGTCACCGCCTCCGCCGCCTGCCGAGACAGTCCCCGAGGAACCTCGTCACCCCGCAAGCCCGCCGCCCGAAGCTCCGCGATCCCCTCAGCCCCCAACGATCGACGCCGCTGCGCCGCCCGTATCAGAGCCTGCAAGATCGGAACCCCGACCACCAGCAGGATGATGATGATCCCAACGATCAGCCCGGTAGACATGAACTCAGATTATCCCAACAACGCCGCCATCGAGACCCCAAGGTCCGACAGATCGTCCAGCACGACGTCCGCACCATCCAACTCCCCGTCCTGCGCGTAGCCCGTCCGCACCGCCACCACCTTCGCCCCGATCGCGTGTCCCGCTTCGACATCATGACCCGTATCGCCGATCACCACCGCTGCCGCCCCATCATTCGAGTGTCTCCGCAACCGCTCCAATCCCGTCGCGAGCAACTCCGTCCGGTCGGGATGATCGTCCCCGAAGCCCCCGTCGACGAAGTACTCCCAGATTCCCAGCGGCGCCAGCTTCGCCTCCGCCGCCCGACGAAAGTTGCCCGTCCCCAGTCCCAGCGTCACATCTTCCTCTGCCAGCGCCTCCAGCAGCGGCACGACCCCCGGACACAGCCGCGAGTTGCGTTCCCGAACCGCCTCGCTCAAGTGCACCACATAATGATCGACGAACCGAGCCAGATCCTCCGCCGAGCAATCGCGCCCCTGGTTCGACAGCGCCGTCGGAACGATCCAGCTATCGCTCCGACCGGCGAAGTTCATCCCCTCCAGCGCACGCTCAATCCCCCACAGCTCACGAAACGTCCGAGTCATCGCCACCGTCCCCGCCCCCTGAGACGTCGAAAGCGTCCCGTCAATATCAAACAGCAGGATGGTCATCCGTTCCTCCCGACTCGAGGCCAACGCCATTCCCCTCTCCCCCCGCCGTCAGGTGGGGGGAGATGCCGAAGGCAGAAGGGGGCCGCTCCCTCGCTTGTCCCCTCTCCCCGAGGGAGAGGGCTAGGGTGAGGGCCACCCCTACTCAAACAGCTCAAAGTCCGACCAACCGCCCATCACCCGTAACTGCAGACCACTAGCATCGATCGGGATGTCGTACACCGCCACTACCGTGATCGTCAGTTGCGGCTGCAAGACCAGCGGCGGCGCATAGACCGTGCCATCCGCCGTCCGGGCCGCGCCCAGCGACAGCGCCTCGTCAGCCAGATAAGCGCGGCCGTCCACCGTCACCAGTTGCAGACCCGTCAGTGGCAGATCGACCGCCTGCTTCGAGCGGTTCGTCATCGTCAGTTGCACCGCCGCGAAGCGTTGCGCCGGAGTCCGCCACAACCCCTCCGCCCGGACCTGGTCCGGGAACGTGATCCCGACGATCGTCACCTCGACCGGACCCACCAGCTTCGCGTGACCAAACTCAATCGCAACCGTCCGCAGCGCCGGCGACACGGTCACTTCCGTCGGCGCCCGCTCCTCCTCATCCCCACCGCCCAGCAGCTCATCCAGCCCGCCCGATACCACCAGGTAAATCACCACCACCACGACCACCACTAGGACAAACAGCGCATAGCGCTGAGTCCCGCTCAAGCTGCTCAGCATCGGACGCGACCGCTTGACGTGTTGTCGATCGTGCGCACGCTAGCCGGGATACTCGACCGGCAGATCGGCGGCGATCCAGGCCTCGGTACCGCCCTCGACGTTGTACAGATCCGTGAAGCCCAGCGCCGCCGCAAACTCACAGGCCACCGCCGAGCGCTGACCCTTGGCGCAGATGAACATGATCGGCTCATCCTTGCCGCCCGAAATCTGTTCCAGTTCGTCAGCGCGGGTCATCACCGACATATGCGGCATCAGCGGCGCTCCCGCCGCGTGTCCGTCCTGATACTCATCCAGTTCGCGCGTGTCGACCAGCGTCACGCCGGCCTGTCGCTTCTCCTCCGCTTCCTCAACCGAAATCCGCTGAAACGGTTCCTGCTGCGCCATCGTGCGACCTCTCGACTCGGCTATCCATGCCCTCCTCAGCATCGTATCACCGCCCACCACCCTCCTGTCCCCCGACTCGATTGGGGGCCAGCCCCTTCC
Organism: Dehalococcoidia bacterium; assembly: GCA_965208665.1. Lineage (GTDB taxonomy): Bacteria > Chloroflexota > Dehalococcoidia > Bin125 > Bin125 > Bin125. Next base: position 216,489 of record CBDBPH010000001.1, on the reverse strand, counting down.
GATCCCCTCCCGTTCGCCTTTCCGGTTCCCTCTCCCCGAGGGAGAGGGTTAGGGTGAGGGCCCTCCCATCCCCTCTCCCCCCGCGCCAGCGGGGGGAGATGCCGCAGGCAGAGGGGGGCACTCCTCAAGTCGACACGACGCCTACACTCAGCGTCACGCTGGAACGCACCGACAAAGGACACCCATGGTCACGACCGAGCATCCGAGCGATGGGAATGAGCCTCTCGGAGTGCGCGATGCGCTGGCGCGGATCGACCGGCGGATCGACGACCTGCGGGCGGAGGTCGACGCGAAGCTGAAGCTGCTGATGTGGGGTATCGGGATTGGGTTCGCGGTCGTGTTGGCGACTCTGGGCGCGTTGCTGGCCCGAGGCTCGTAACACTCGTCGCCGGGAGGGGGGCTCAGCGGATCAGCGCGGTAGCATCTGCACCAGACGTCATACTCCGACGAAGACGAGGATGCTGACATGACTACCCCAGACGCCGCCATGCCGGTCAACGAGAGTTACTCACCGCCCGCCAACGTCCGTGAGGGCGCGCTCGTCACCTCACGCGAGGGCTATGAAGCGCTATGGCGACGCTCGCTCGACGAGCCCGACGCCTTCTGGACCGAGATGGCGAATGAACATCTCGACCTGGTCGAGCCCTGGCACACGCTCAAGCAGGAAAACCTCGCTGCAGGCGAGATCGCCTGGTTCCTCGGCGCCAAGCTCAATGTCTCCGTCAACTGCCTCGACCGCCATCTCGAAGCCCGCGGCGACCAGACGGCGATCCTCTGGGAGGGCGACGAACCGGCCGACAACGAATCGATCACATATCGCGAACTCCACGCCGAGGTCTGCCGGCTGGCCAACGAGTTGCGCAGCCGCGGCGTCGGCAAGGGCGACCGCGTCGCCATCTACATGGGCATGACGCCCGAGGTCGTCGCGGCCATGCTCGCCTGCGCCCGCATCGGCGCGATCCACTCGGTCATCTTCGGCGGCTTCTCCGCCACCGCGATCGCGGATCGGGTCGAGGATTCGCTCTGCAAGGCCGTCATCACGCAGGACGAGGGCAAGCGCGGCGGACGCACGGTGCCGCTCAAAGCCAACGTTGACGCCGCCATGGACCAGCTTGACGCGGCCGGCGTCGACTGCGTCGAGTTCGTGATCTGCCATCAGCACACCGGCGGCGACGTCACGATGAAGGACGGCCGCGACGTCTGGTGGCACGAAACCGTCGCCAACCAGTCGGACGAGTGCGAGCCCGAAATCCTCGACGCCGAGGACCCGCTCTTCATCCTCTACACCTCAGGCTCGACCGGGAAACCCAAGGGCGTGCTCCACACGCAGGCCGGCTACCTGCTCTTCACCATGCTCAGCCACCGCTACACCTTCGACTACCGCGAGGGCGACATCTACTGCTGCGCGGCTGACGTCGGTTGGATCACCGGCCACAGCTACATCGTCTACGGACCGCTCGGCAACGGCGCGACGTCGGTGATGTTCGAGTCGATCCCGACATACCCCGACGCGGGACGCTACTGGGACATGGTCGACCGGCTGGGGATCAACATCCTCTATACCGCGCCGACGGCGATCCGCGCGCTGATGCGCGAGGGCGACGAGTGGGTCAAGGTCCACCAGCGGACCAGTCTGCGGGTGCTGGGCACCGTGGGCGAGCCAATCAATCCCGAAGCCTGGCGCTGGTATCACGGAGTCGTCGGAGACGGACACTGCTCCATTGTGGACACCTACTGGCAGACTGAGACGGGTGGACACATCCTGACCGGTCTGGCCGGCGCCAACGACATGAAGCCGGGCTCCGCCTCGCTGCCCTTCTTCGGCATCGAGCCGGTCCTCGTCGACCCGGATGGCAACGAGCTTGAGGGCAATCAGCAGAGCGGCCTGCTCTGCATGGCGCGAAGCTGGCCGGGGATGATGCGCACGGTCTACGGCGACCACGAACGCTTCATCAACACCTACTTTATCCAGTATCCGGGCAAGTATTTCACCGGCGACGGCTCGTTCCGCGACCACGACGGCTACTACTGGCTCACCGGCCGGGTTGACGATGTGCTCAACGTCTCAGGCCACCGCCTGGGGACGGCCGAGATCGAAGGCGCTCTGGTCGGTCACGCCGGCTGCGCCGAGGCCGCCGTCGTCGGCTATCCGCACGAGATCAAGGGAGAGGGCATCTACGCCTACGTGCTGCTCAAGGACGGCTTCGACCCCGGTCCCGACCTCGCGGTCGAGCTGAAGCGACAGGTGCGGGCGGAGATCAGTCCGATCGCGACGCCTGACCGGATCCAGTTCGTCGGCGGGTTGCCGAAGACCCGCTCCGGCAAGATCATGCGCCGAATCCTCCGCAAGGTCGCCGAGGGCGAGCCGGAGAATGTCGGCGATGTGACGACATTGGCGGAGCCGCATGTGGTCGAGGAGATCATCGAGGGGGCGTCGTCGGCGCACTGAGAAGAGGGGAGGAGAGTTGGAACATGGGTGAAGGGGACAAGGGGCAGACGGGGTCCGATCACTTCTGGTCATGACAGGAATCGCAGCGATGGTATCAAGAAGTATCCGAGAGACGCGCACTGGCAGATCTGCGCTCTCGCAAACGCCTCTTGTTCAGAATTGTTGCCGGAGCTGCCCTCAACCGTGGCGCGTTCCTGATTGCTGGAATGCTCACGTAGGATGACCGACACCCGCGCCGAGGACTCTGGTGACGCCTGAGGCCAAGTGCCCAAACAAGTGCTCGGCGTGGTCTCCGTTGGGTGTTCCGCCTCCGTGCTCGTCGGAGGCTTGCTCATCGCCTTTGGCTGCGTCCGGGGGGCGGGGAGATCATCGTGGGCGCTTCGGGGCGCCCTGAACAGCTTGTCTTGCCCGGCAACGACCGGATCTCCACCTTAAGGGTATGAGTACACAGCGAGATCGCAATCGGCATGGTGATAGAAGTAAAACCACGAGACGCTCACGCCGGATGTCTCGGCGGGCGATACTACAGGGCCGTGTTCTTCTGGTAGGCCGGAGAAGTAATGGTCCAGATAGGCGTCGGCCCCGCCTGGTGGGACTCGGATCTCTCGCACCATGCACATATTCGGAAGCGTCGAACCGTCACCCAACGGCTCGCCAGCTATGAAACGCACCGATAGTGTAAAGCGATCCGCTCTGCCAAGACCCTCGAACACCGTGATCTTACGGGTGTCGTCGTGCGGCGGTGTGTACACCGTGGTGTCGTAGTAGTCATTGTGTGCGGAAACGAGCCTCGCTCTGCCGTGGAGGTACGGTTCTTGGTCGGTCCACTCGACGATGATCCGATCCCCGCCGACCCGAATCTTGACATCGCTCGGATCGACCCCCGGCGCGCGGACGAACGGAGGCCGGGCCCGGGTGCGGACATTGATCGATTGCTGAGGCGCCTGACGCAATTGCCAAGGCAGTGGCTCTTGCCACGTCATGACAAAAGCGGTGTGCTCTGGCAACCCGATGTAGTAGTCAATGAGCCCACCCCTAGCGGGACGGTCTATCTGCCAAGTCCGTCCTGGTGCACGAAATGCCTTGGCCCAGTACACGCCTGGCCAATCGCGGGATGTCAGCCAGGTGAGCACGATCGGATCGTTGGATGCGCATTCGGGCCGGCCGTGGTCAGAGGTCTGCCGGACAACGATGCTGTTGCCCGCTGTCTCTGCCCACACGCACAGCGGCCCGCCGCTGCGCACGAAGTGAGACTCAGACCAGTTCGCTTGTGCGGGCGACGCCCAGGTTTGCCAGAGATCAAACCAAAGTGGCCAGTCGGATCCACCTTCATCGTCGATGTAGAACTGATAATGATTGGTGGCCCAGATCCATGCTCCCTGGACCTCATACGTTGTCCGCGGTTGCAGCGGGCTCAAGTTGGGAGGAAGGTAAAGGCGGTCGCTTTGGGGCGGGTTGATAGACATACTAAAATAGGACCAATCGGTGGATCCTTGGGTTCGATATCGGCCGATCGCAACCGGGATGAACGGTCCGGAAGTTTCGTACCTCAGGACCCCTTGCGAGTCCCGCCATTCAGATTCGTCGCTGGCGAAGGTTCTCACAGGGTAGGCACTTGCGTCGTACCAGCCGGTCACAAGGGAGATGTCATCAACACTGTCTGACGGGACTGGAGCAAGCAGCGTCACTGGCATTAGCAAGCCGCTTGCCGCTCCCTGCGCATCCTCGACGCGTACAGCGACGTTGAGTTTCTGAAGTGCGGATGAGAGATCGCCTGAGTGAAGGCGTCGGAACCTCGTGCACGGAATGCGGATCTCCTGTGTACGTGGATCCGACCGAGCTCCCACCGCGCGAACGGTGTACGGAGCTTCTCCGCCAGTGATTTCCCAATACAGCACGACGGTGACCCCCGGGCCGCACCACACCCGTCCGAATCCCCAATCGCTGTAGGGAAAGATCTCGCGTTCGGGACGTTCCCCGATGCGATCCAGGTGAAGACGGGCCGAGAGACATGTAAACCGAGGTACAGAAGGATCCTGACTTGCGCGTTCTATCTCGCGCCGGTCCAACAGGTGGCCCGAATCGTCAATACGGGGAGTATCGGCAGAAGCCAGCCAATAACCTACGTGTCCTCCGCAACCACCTTCAAGACTGACGGTTCCCAGGTCCTGTAGCGAATCGCCGACGTCAGAATTCCCCTCAACGGTGGCCTCCGCCACGGACCAGAGAAGCACCACAGCACCGAACAGGGCCAACACAAGTATCCGGGACATCCGACGTCCTTTCGCGTTCCGGGCGGAGCGATGGCAGCGCTCCACACATAAGACGTCGATAGAGGCGTGGAGGTTTCCCGGCCAACCCTTACAGCAGCCGGGGTGAGCGTTTGCGGCCGGGGCGGGGGTCGTAGTTGGACTTGAACATCAGGAGCTGGTCTCGCTCGATCAGGTACTTGCCTCCGTAGAGGCGGGCGGGAACCCGGCCCTGCTTGATCAGTCGGCGCATGGACTGCGGGTGGATGTTGAGCTCCCTCGCCGCCTCGACGATGTCCAGCCAGTCCTCGAACGGGTCACCCTCAGCCATGGCCTGCTCCTCACAGTTCGCAACTGCGAAACTGAGTATACAGAATAGCAGGTCTGAGGTCCGGAGCCCCCCTCTGCCTTCGGCATCTCCCCCGCAGAGCAGGGGGAGAGAGGGATCGCCATGTATTCTGCCCCCAGTTGACCGCACAATCCCGCCGGAGACGCCCATGACCGACGTGATCGCCGCCGCGCGCGCCGCGAACCGCACCATCCTCTCAGAGGTCGAAGCCAAACAGCTGTTGGCCGAGGCCGGCATCAACGTGACCGAGACTCGCCTCGCCACCTCCATCGACGAGGCCGCCGCACACGCCGCCGAGCTCGGCTACCCGGTCGCGCTCAAGGTCGTCTCTGACAAAATCACCCACAAGACCGATGTCGGCGGCGTCGAGTTGGGCGTCGTCGACGAGGAGGCGCTTCGGGCCGCGTGCCAGCGCATCCACGAACGGGTGACTGCTGCCGTTGACGACCCTCAAGCCCAGGGCGTCTCGGTCCAGCCGATGGCCGAGCCCGGCGCGGAGGTGATCCTCGGTATCACCCAGGACCAACAGTTCGGACCGGTCCTGATGTTCGGCCTCGGCGGCGTCTTCGTCGAGGTGCTCAAGGACGTCGCCTTCCGCATCGTCCCGCTGGAGCCGCGCGACGCGTCCGAGATGATCCGCGAAATCCAGGGCTTCCCGCTGCTCGAAGGATTCCGCGGGCAGCCCGCTGCCAACCTCGAGGCGATCGAGTCGATGCTGCTGCAACTCTCCGAGTTCGCGGAGGCAAACCCCGAGATCGCCGAGCTCGACCTCAACCCCGTGTTCGCCCGCCCGGACGGTGCGATCGCCGTCGACGCGCGCATCCTGCTTACAACCGCTGACTAACTCCGTCCTCGCTCAAATCCAGGAGACTCCCGATGGCCGTCACACGTGAACGCCTGACTCGCGCGCTTGCGCCCAAGGTGGTCGCCGTCATCGGCGACAAGAAGGCCAGCGGGTACAACTGGCTGCGCTCAATGAAGGAGTTCGACGGTCCCGTCTACAGCGTCCAGGTCGACGAGAACGAGATTCCCGGCATCGAAGAGCTGGGCATCCCCAACTACAAGTCGCTGACCGACATCCCCGACCAGGTCGACTTCGCCGTCTGCGCCGTGCCGCGGCAGGTCGCGCCGTTCATCGTCCAGGGCTGCGTCGAGGCCAATGTCGGCGGGGTGACGCTGTTCACCTCCGGCTTCGCCGAGACCGGCGAGGACATCGGCGTCGAGCTGCAGAACAAGATCTTCGAGATCGCCGACCCGGCCGGGCTTGCGCTGATCGGTCCCAACTGCATGGGATTGCACGTGCCCGGACTCGGCGTGCGCTTCAACCGCGACCAACCGGCCGGCGTGCAGGGCAACATCGGGTTCGTCTCGCAATCGGGCACGCACGGGATGAACTTCTCGCTGACCGGCGCCGCGCACGGCCTGTACTGCTCGACTCTGGTCAGCTTCGGTAACGGGATCATCCTCGAGGCAGCCGACTACCTCGAGTACCTCGCAGACGACCCGCAGACCGAAGTGATCGGCATGTACATCGAGGGTGCGCGCGACGGACAGCGCCTGTTCCGCACGCTGCGCGAGGTTGCGGCGAAGAAGCCGGTGATCATCTGGAAGGGCGGCCAGACCGAGGGCGGTGGCCGAGCGATTCGCTCGCACACCGCCTCGCTGGCCAGCGACCAGGCGATCTGGGAAGCGATGATCAAACAGGTCGGCGCGGTCGCGGTGCACAACCTCGACGAGATGATCGACGTGGTCAAGGCGACGCTGCTGACCAAGCGGACGCAGGGCAAACGGCTTGGATTGATCGCGATGACCGGAGGCCAGTCGGTCGTGTTGACCGACGCCTTTGAGAAGGCGGGCTGGAAGGTGCCGACGCTCTCGGACGAGAGCTACGCCCAGCTCTCGGAGTTCTTCAACATCATCGGCGGCAGCTACCGCAATCCGCTCGACGCCGCCGGCACGATTGGCCAGGACCCCAAGCACCTCGACACGATCTTCGACATCCTCAACGCCGACGACAACATCGATGCGGTCGGGATGGAACTCTCGGCCACCTTCATGGCTCGCCGCTGGCAGGACAAGCCCGAGGAGTTCGACCGCCTCATCGGCTCGCTGAAGAAATTCATGGCCGAGTCCGACAAACCCTTCCTCGCCGCCCTCCACCCCAGCCACGTCGAAGAAGCCGCTCTCACCGCCCGCCTCAGACTCCAGGAAGAAGGAATCGCAACCTTCCCCAGCTTCGAGCGGGCGGCGAATGCGCTCCAGAAGGCGTCAGGCCTGGCGGCGGTGTAGAGGGTTGGTAATGACCATCAGCGCCAACGTTCGCACTCCGGAGCAGCTCTTCGGCCGGTCGGTTCGCTACGTCGTACCCGCGTACCAGCGACGATACGTGTGGAATGAGCAGGACCAATGGGAGCCGCTTTGGGAGGATGTTGAGCGGCTTGCGGACGCCTACCTCGATCTGATCGGAAGCGGCGAAACCCAGGTTAGTGAGGACGATTCGCCGAAGCACTTCCTTGGCGCCGTTGTATTCCAACAGGAAGTGACTCCTGCTGGCAGCATCGAGATTCGACGGGTCATCGATGGCCAACAACGCCTGACGACGTTGCAGATCCTCCTGGATGCAGTTCAAGAGGTCTATGAGCAACAGGCTCACGAGCTCGAGGCTCGGCGATTGCAGCGGCTGGTCCTGAACGACGAGCTCGACACCGGCGGCGACGAGGTCGCTGGCTACAAGGTATGGCCGTCGGAAAACGATCAGCAGGAGTTTCGCTACGCGATGCGGAACGACGCGACAGGCCCGCGGCCCGAGGACTCGCTCATCGTTGACGCGCACGATTACTTCAAAGAACAAGTCACCCGTTGGCTCACAGAGCAGAAGGAACTAGAGACCGCAGTCGCTGGACTGAGCGTCGTCCTGGCTCGGATGCTTCAACTCGTCGTGATTGATCTTGATGCCGATGCTGAGCCGCAAGTGATCTTCGAGACGCTCAACGCACGTGGAACACCGTTGCTACAAGCTGACCTGGTTCGGAACTACATGATTCTGAAGGCGAAGGCTGAGGGATTAGACGAGGATGCCTTCAATCGAGAATGGCTGCTCCCGTTCAACACTCAATGGTGGCAAGAGCAGGTCCGATTCGGACGATACGTCCGCGCGCGGTTTGAGCAGTTTCTCTACTACTGGATCATGATGCGCACAGCGAAGGACATTAGGGTCGATGATGTGTTTCGCGGCTTTCAGCGATATGTCGACGACGAGGTTGGTTCGATTGAAGGCGTGGCGGCAGAGATCAAGCAATCTGCGGAGGTGTTCGAGTGGCTTGAGAGGCTCGACTCGGCCAACGTATCGGAGCGGTGGTATCCATATCTGAGCACTCGGCAGCGTCTCGACATCAGTGTAGACACGCCGGTGATGCTGTGGTTGTTTAGGCAGAATCTGCCAGAAGCGACACTCGAGCTAGTCATGGCTGCGTTCGAGAGTTGGTATGTGCGGCGAATCTTGTGGGGTCGCCTTCTGACTAGCGACAATCGTGTCCTTATGGGCCTCCTTGCGCGCCTGGCTCGTTCTGGAGACGAAGAAGCCACTGGCGGCATCGTCGTGGACTTTTTCAAGAACCAAGAAGCCGATCGAATGAGCTGGACCGATGACGAGGAGTTCTTCAGAACCCTGGCCGGCGTGAAGTCCTACGGTCGCCTCAGCCGAGCTCGGGTGCTGTATCTCCTATCTCGGATTGAGGCGCACCTGAGAACCAGTCATGCTGAGGAAGTAGCTTGGCTCGACAACATCCAGATCGAACACGTGATGCCTCGAAAGTGGCAGAAGCACTGGCCGTTGACGGGCGAAGTAGGGGAAGGCTTCACGAGCGAAGAAGAGTACAGGGACTACGTGCTTAACTGTTTGGGCAACTTGACACTTGTCACAGGCAAGCTCAACAATTCCGTCTCCAATGGTCCCTGGAAGCGGAAGCGCAAGGCATTGGATCGAAATAGCGTTCTGTTTCTCAACAAGGACGTGCTAGAGCAAGGACGCGACTCCTGGACTGTCGCCGACATTGAAGAGCGATCTGAACGTCTTGCCGAGCTCGCCCTTGAGATCTGGCCGGGCCCCGACAAGTTCTAGGCTGAAGCGATGCCAAACCCAATCACCCCAAGCGATCTCCACCTCCGACTTGCCGAGGATGCGCCGATTGCCCTGATCGATGTGCGGGATCCTCCTGAGTACAACGCGTCTCACATTGTTGGGGCGAGTTTGATTCCTCGGCGGATGCTGGAGTTTGAGCTTTCAAGCGCGGTCCCTCACCGCGACACACCGATCGTCTTTTGCGACGAAGACGAGCAGCGCGTCCACTACGCGGCGGAAACCGCCGAGCGCATGGGCTACTCCGATGTCTCGACGCTGTCGGGCGGGACCAACCGATGGGCGTTTCTCGACCTGCCGACCGAGTGGGGCGTGAATGTGCCGAGCAAGGACTTCGGCGAACGGGTAGAGGTCGTCCACCATGTCCCCGAGATCGACGCCGACGACTTGCAGGCGCGGATCGAACGCGGCGACCCGTTGGTCATTCTCGACACGCGCACGCCGGAGGAGTATCGCCGCTCCTGCATCCCCGGCGGGCGCAGCATGCCCGGCGGCGAACTCGCATTCCGCATCACCGATGTCCTCGACGACGCGCCCGACGACGCGACGGTCGTAGTCAACTGCGCGGGACGGACGCGGAGCATCATCGGTACGCGCGTGCTGCAGCGGATGGCGCTCGACCGCGAGGTCGTTGGTCTGAAGAATGGCACTGCCGGCTGGATGCTCGCCGGGCATGAACTCGAGTTCGGCGCCGACCGCGATGTACTCCCCAACGTCACGGAGGGGGGACAGGCGGCCGCCGAGGCGTATGCCCGCCGCTGCGCCGAAGAAGACGGCGTGCAGCTCATCGGCGTCGAGCAACTGGACGAACTTCGAGAGCGCAGCCAGTCGGAGAGCGTCTACTTCATCGATGTCCGTACCGACGCCGAGCACGAGGCTGGCCACATTCCTGGGTTCCGCTGGTTCGCTGGCGGACAGGCCGTCCAGCGCAGCGATGATGTCGCGGTCGTTCACCACGCGCCGATCGTCTTCGCCTGCGACGGCGTCGCTCGCGCCGCGCTGACCGCCTCCTGGTACCGCCAAATGGGACATCGACACGTCTACGCGCTTGACGGCGGTACTGGCGCCTGGACTGCAGCCGGCCGCAACCTCGAGCCGGGCATCAGAATGCCCGAACCGGGATTGGTCTCGCAGGCCCGCCAGACAGTGATTACCGTTGAGCCCACCCAGGCGTTCGACCAGCCCGACGCGGTCGTCCTGCACGTAGGCACGAGCGAGGAGTTCGCCGAAGCGCACCCCCCGGGCGCTCGATGGGCGCCAAGAGGATCGCTGGAGCGAGATATCGAGTCTCTGGCGCCAGACGAAGCGACGCCGTTGATCACCGTCTGCGAAACAGGTCTGCAGTCGCTACTGGCCGCTCAAACCCTGCTCGAACTCGGCCGACCGAACTCCTCGGCGCTCGCCGGCGGCATGGTCGCCTGGCGAGAGGCCGGGCTGCCACTGGAGTTTGGACTGACCGGCGTCATGTCGCCGCCGACCGACATCCTCACCTTCGGCCCACAGCGCGGCTACGCCGACATGCAGCACTACCTCCGCTGGGAGACGGCGCTGGGCGAGAAGTACGTCGGCGAGTCTCCGTAGCCCGCGCCGCAGGGCCGTGCGACACTTGACGCATGGTCCGCCTGCCCAAGCTTCGACGTCGGGGACTCAAGCCGCTTCAGGGCGCCCACCTAATCGTGGGTCTGGGCAATCCCGGTCCGGACTACTCACAGAACCGACATAACGCCGGAGCGCGTTCGGCCGAACACATCAGGCGATCGTTGGGGTTGCCGCAACCGCAAAGCGAGTCGCGGTTCCGAGTCTCCCAGGGCGAGACTACGCATGGTCCGATCGCGGTTGTGATCCCACGGACGTTCATGAACGAGTCCGGCAAGGCAGTGCAATCGCTGCTCGACAGATACCACGCCGACCCGTCCGACCTGATCCTGCTGGTCGATGAACTCGACCTGGAACCGGGGCGCATTCGCATTCGGCCGTCCGGCTCCGACGCTGGACAACGAGGCATGCGCTCCATCCGCGCCACGATCGGCGAGCTGAGCTTTCCTCGCGTCCGCATCGGTGTCGGTCGGCCAGTGGTCGACGGGAAGCCCTCCCATCATCCCGACGATGTCGCCGACTGGCTGCTCAGCGATCCGACGCCGAGCGAGCGGCAATTGTTGTTCGCCGCGGAGAAACGCGCCGCTGAAGCCGTCATCCACCTGCTTGAGCACGGCGTCGAATCGGCGATGAACAGGTACAACCGCGTCGCGGAGAGCGGCCAGAGTTGAAGCTGGCATAACGTACGGTTCCTCCGGCCCGCGTAAGCTGAGCCCAGGCATTAGCGGACGGAGACTGCGCGCGTGAGCGCCGCCGACCCGCACGACACCCCGCCAGGCCTGCTCGCCGGGCTGGGACCCGCTGTGCTCGGTGCGATCAAGCCCTTTGACGATGAGGACACCGTCGGCGTCATCGACGCCGCCAAGCCGGCGGTGATTGCCGCGCTCTCGGCGCGGCACGAACAGCCGGTTCTGATCCTGACGCCCACCCCCGCGTCGGCCGCCGATCTGCTGGACGCCCTACCGCTCTGGCTGGGCCGCAAGGATCGAGACCGTCTGCTGTCGTTTCCCGCCCGAGAGACCGCGCCCTACGAACGACAACGACCGGCGCCCGACCTGGTCGAGGCTCGCCTCAGCGCGGTCGAAGCGCTACGACGCCGTTCGCCAATCATCGTCGCCGACATTGACGCAGTTGCTCAGCGCACCGTCTCCGTCGCATCTGCACCAATCGAGGTATGCCGGGGTTCAGATCTTCGCCTAGAAGAACTCGTCCGCGCGCTCGACGCTAGCGGTTATCAGCGCAGTCGGATCGTGGTCGAGCCGGCGTGCTTCGCCGTCCGGGGCGGAATCATCGATCTCTGGCCGCCGGCAGACGATGCGCCGGTGCGGATCGAACTGTCCGGCGACGAAGTCGAATCGATGCGCCGGTTCGATCCGATGACCCAGCGCTCGACAGACGCTGTCGAGCGGGTCGGAGTCAGACCGGCGCGCGAGTGGAGCCGGGACGACGGATCCGGCCAACGCATCGAGGATCTACTCTGCTCGCTCGACGCGGCTGAGAGTGACGAGACGGCAACGGAGCTGAACGATGAGGCCGCGGTTCTGGCGCTCGACATTGAGCACTTGCGCAGCGGCACGCCGACATCGCGCCCCGACTTCTGGACCCAGTTCCTGGCGTCAAGCTCGTTGTTCGACCACCTGCCGGACGACGCCCTGATCCTCGTTGACGAGCCTCATGACCTCGCAGCAAGGATGGAGGATCGCGACGAGCGAGCCCGGCACGCTCGCGCTGAGTTGGAGCGCGGCGGCCGCATCCCCCTCGGGTTGCCTCACCCCTGGCTTGAGCAAGACGAGCTGGAGGCGAGACTGCAGCGCGCGCCGCAGCGCGTGCGTGCACTCTCCAGACTCGCCGGGGGCGACCAACGCCTACCGTTCCGCTCTGCTCCGCGCCTCGCGGGCAAGCTCGCCCAACTGTTTGAGTCGCTCCGAGCTCAGCCGGACGCCGCTGCTCGCGTGCTTGTCTCGCTGCAAGAGGCTCGACTGTCGGAGCTGATGGCCGATCTCGGGCTGCCGTTGACGGCCCTCGTCGTCGAAGCCGCGCCCGATCCTGCCGCGATCTCGGTCGGTCGCGCGGCGATCGCCGAGGGCTGGCAGCTCGACGATCCGGCGACCGGGCAACGACTTCTCACGCTGATCAGCGACACGGAGATCTTCGGCTTCGAGCGCCAACGCCAGCGTCGTCCGCTGCGAACACGCGGCGGGCGCGCCGCCGATCCGCACCTGTTGGAAACGCTCAAGCCCGGCGATTTCGTCGTCCACATCGACAGCGGCATCGGAAGATTCCATGGAATCGTGCATGAACGGCTCGCTGGGCGAGAGGGTGAGTATCTCGACCTGCGCTACGCCAAGGGGGATCGACTGCTGGTTCCAACCGACAAGCTCGACCGTGTGCAGCCCTACGTCGGACCGTCCGATGCCCCGCCGACGCTCACCCGACTGGGCGGTAGTCAGTGGCAGCGAGCCAAGGCCCGAGTGCGAGGGGCCGTCGCGGAAATCGCCGACGAACTGCTCGAACTCCACGCCGCGCGGGAGACCAAGCCGGGCATCGCGATCGAACCGGATACGCCCTGGCAGATCGAACTCGAAGCCTCGTTTCCATATGTCGAAACGCTTGATCAACATCGAGCGATCGAAGAGGTCCGAGAGGACCAGGAGGCGAGCAAGCCGATGGACCGTCTCGTCGTCGGCGATGTGGGCTACGGCAAGACCGAGGTCGCGGTACGAGCAGCGTTCAAAGCGGTGATGTCGGGGCACCAGGTCGCCGTGCTTGTCCCGACGACGGTCCTCGCTCAGCAGCACTTCGACACGTTCCGTCAACGCCTCGCGGCGATGCAAGTGGAAGTCGATCTGTTGTCACGACTTCGCACGACCGCCGAGCAGCAGGTCACGGTAGCGGGGCTGCGCTCGGGCGCGGTCGACATCGTGATCGGCACGCATCGGCTGCTGCAGAAGGACATCGCCTTCAAGAGCCTGGGACTCGCTGTGATCGACGAGGAGCAGCGCTTCGGGGTCGAGCACAAGGAACGCCTCAAGAAGCTGCGGCGCGAGGTCGACGTACTCACGCTCTCTGCGACGCCGATTCCGCGGTCGCTGCACCAGGCCGTGACCGGCATACGCGATATGTCGACGATCGCCACGCCGCCGGAGGAACGACTTCCGATCAGCACCTATGTCATGGAGCGCGACGACAGCGTGATCCGCGAGGCAATCCTGCGCGAGATGGACCGTGGCGGGCAGGTGTACTTCCTGCACAACGAGGTCCGCTCGATTGACAGCGAAACGATTGAACTGCGCCGGTTGGTGCCAGAGGCTCGCTTCCTGATCGCCCACGGCCAGATGCCCGCCAACGTCCTGCGCGATCACATGGAGCGTTTCATCGAGGGCGATGCCGATGTGCTCGTCTGCTCGACCATCATCGAGTCTGGCGTCGATATCCCGCGCGTCAACACGATCATTCTCGACCGCGCCGAGCGTCTGGGCCTCGCGCAGATGTACCAATTGCGCGGCCGCGTGGGACGCTCCAGCGTGCGCGCGTTTGCCTACCTGATGACCGAACCGTACCGCTCGCTCACGGAGGTGGCGCAGCGGCGGTTGGCGACGATCATGGAGGCCGACGATCTCGGCGCGGGCTTCCAGATCGCGCTCAAGGATCTCGAAATCCGCGGGGCCGGAAACCTGCTGGGCGCGCAGCAGTCGGGACACATCGGCGCGGTCGGATTCACCCTGTTCACCCAGCTCCTTGCCGAGGCCGTTGACCGCGCCCGGTCCAAACGCAGTGGAGAGCGTCCGGTTAGCCGCAGACAGGGCACGAGGGTCAATGTCGATCTGGCGTTGCCCAGGTTCTTGCCGGAGACCTATGTCGCGGACCTCGGCCTGAGAATGACGCTCTACCAGCGCCTCGCTGCGGCCGAGTCGCCCGAAGCGGTCGAAGAATTCGCCCGCGAACTCGTCGACCGGTTCGGTCCACTCCCGGTCCCGACAACGAACCTGCTCGGAGCTGTCAAACTCAAAGTCCTCGCCTCAAGGATCGGTGCCGAAGCCATCCAGTCCGAGGGCGAGCAGGTCATCCTCCGACTCGCGCCCGGACTGAGGTTCAGTCAGGAACAACGGCAGATCAGGGTCCCACGCCAGATCCAGATTGGTTCGACCCAGTTGCGCTACACGCCATCGAGAAGGTTGGTTGAGGCGAACTGGGAAGAAGTGTTGACCGGCGTGCTGCAGCAGCTATCCGCGACGTAGCGATGTCGGACGATGACGTCAGACATTCGCGAACATGTTCAACCTCTCTCACGATTCGGCGAGCTACAGGTCGAGTAATGCCGGTGCTGATCATTGTCGGGATGCTGGATAGGCTGACCTGGTGCAACTTCGCTCTGCCTGGACCCTGCTGATCGTCGGTGTTCTCCTTGGTTTGCCCGCGCTGATCTTTCGCATCGGCGGGATTCACGTCAGTACCGAGCTCGAGGTCACCATCTTCGGGCTGGGGATCCTCTCGGCCGCATTCCTCATCTCTACGGGTGCCGAGGCGGCGCAGCACGATATCCCGGCAGCGCTCTCGGTCGCCTTGATCGCCTTCATCGCCGTCTTGCCCGAGTACGCGGTCGACCTGCTGCTCGCCTTTGAGGCGGGCGGCGAGGATCTCGCGCTTTGCGGCGCAGCGGGTCAGCCGGAATGTAAGCGCGAACTCGCGTTGGCCAATATGACCGGGGCCAATCGCTTGTTGCTCGGCGTCGGCTGGGCGACCGTGATCTTCCTCTTTGCCTGGAAGCGCGGAGGACCGCGCAAGATTGTCGTGACCGCTGCGAGAAGCACATGGCGCTACCTGCGCCGCCGCGGTCCCGACCCGGAAGAGCCGCTGCTCAGGCTGCCGGGCGGTATCGGCCTCGAAATCGGCATCCTCGCCGTTGCGACGGCCTACTCGTTCATCATCGTCGCCAAGGGACGACTCGCGATTGAAGACACGATTGTCCTCGGACTGCTCTTCCTCTGGTATGTGCTCCGACTGACCCGCTCGCCGGTCCAGGCACCGGAACTCGAAGGTCCTGCCGCCAGGGTCGGCAACCTCCCGACCACCCAGCGGCGAATCGCCGTGGCGTTCCTGATCGGCTACTCAGCGGCCGTGATCGCCCTGTCGGCCGAGCCATTTGTCCACGGACTTGAACAGATCGGCCGAGACGTCGGCATCGGTGAGTTCTTCGTGATCCAGTGGATCGCACCTCTGGCCTCGGAGTCGCCTGAGTTCCTGGCCGCGCTCTATCTCGTCTGGCGGGGCTCGGCCGGAATGGGCGTCAACATGCTGATCTCGAGCAAGGTCAATCAATGGACCCTGCTCATCGCCTCCATTCCGATTGCCTTTATCGCCGGCGGAGGCATCATCGAAGGGATCGCCTCGAGCAGCGTGCAGCGGGCCGAAGTCTTTATCACGGCGGCGCAATCCGCCTTCGGCGTGATGTTGATCATCGACCGGCGTCTCACCGCTCGCGCCGGCTTCGCGTTGCTCAGTCTGTTCCTGGTCCAGCTCATTACCCAGTTCTTTTTCCAGGAAGACAACACGCCCCGAATCGTGTTTGGCATCATCTATCTGGCCATCACGGCATTGATGGCCACCCAGCACTGGCGTAGCATCATGCCGACGCTGCGCGAAGCGTTCCGCTCGCCCGCTGCGGCGGCGGCGCACTACACCCATGGCAACGGCGCAGCGCCGAGCCTAGAGATAGAAGGCAAACAGGAATGACCGATTGGTCCGACCTCTCAGAACAACTCCAGAGCGCATTGGGATTGGCAAACACACCACTCGCGATCACCTTCCACGACTCCGCCTCCGGCGTGCCGGGATTTGACAACCCCATGCCCGAGCCAGCTGACGACGGCCGCACCGGTCGCGTTCCCGCTGGTTGTGTCTTCTGGATGCACGCTGCCGACTCCACCTTCTCGACCGTGGCCGCCGATCACCGAAACTGCTCGGTCGGTTCGGTGACGCACGGATTCCTCGAACTGGGCGACGTCCTGGAGAGCGGCGATGTCGGCGCCCTGCTTGAGTCCGGGTGGGTCACGGCGGAAGCTGCGATGGCCATTCCGGTCGTCGAAGAGACACCCGAAGAGGTCGTCTACGGACCCCTGGGAGAATCGACCTCCGACCCGGACGTCGTATTCATCCGCATTACTGGTCGCCAACTCATGGTCCTGCACGACGCGTTCCCGTCGCTACGGATCGAGGGCAAGCCGCAGTGTCATATCATCCCGATCGCCAAGGCGGGCGAGATGGCGGCTTCGGTGGGTTGCCAGCTCTCTCGTGTTCGCACCCAAATGCCAAACGCTGAGGTGACCTGCGCCATCCCGGCCGACCAGCTTGAGGGTCTGCTGGAGCGCCTCAGCGTAACAGCCAAAGCCGACCACGCGGTCGCCCAATATGCTGCCGACGACATGGCCCGCTTCGCCTAGTTCGGAGGCAGCACGTGCCTGGCCGCTGGTTCGAGGAGCTTGAGCCCGGGCTCGTGATCAAACACGAGCCCTCGCGCACCGTGACCGAAGCCGACAATCTGCTGTTCACGGCGCTGACCCACAACTCGCAACCGCTGCATCTCGACGCCGAGTTCGCCGGCGGCACCCAGTTCGGTCAGCGGATCGTCAACAGCATCTTCACGCTCGGACTCGCCGTCGGCCTGAGTGTCGCCGACACCACGCTCGGTACGACCCTGGGCAATCTCGGTTTCGACGAAACAACCTTCCCCAATCCCGTCTTCATCGGAGACACAATCACCTGCGAAACAGAGGTAATCGAGCGTCGCGAGTCGAGAAGCCGTCCCGATCGAGGCATCGTGATCTTTGAGCACCGCGGAATCAACCAACGCGGAGAGTTGGTGGTCAAGTGCCGCCGGACGGGAATGATGCTGAAGCGACCTCAGGACGTCTAGTCGGCCCTGCTTCCGCGTCGAGCTGCAGTGTTACGCTGACCCACGTCGGAGCGTGGCGCAGTTTGGTAGCGCACTTGACTGGGGGTCAAGAGGTCGCCGGTTCAAATCCGGCCGCTCCGACCATGACGCAAGGAACAAGACATGACCACATCAACGACTCCCGCAACCGTTGTGCTGATCCACGGCGCCTGGCACGGACCGTGGTGCTTCGACAAGGTCGTCGCCGGGCTCGAAGCCCGCGGAGTCCCGGTCGTCGCCGTTGAGCGTCGCCGGTTGCATGAGCCGAGCGGGGAGCTGCGCGGCGTCACCGACTCGGACGAGAATGAGGCCATCGTGCGCGCGGCGTTTGATCAAGTTGACGGCCCGATCGTGGCGCTCGGTCATTCGTTCGGGGGCGTGTCTCTGACCACGGCGCCGCTCGGCAACGACAGCGTCAAACACCTCGTTTACCTCACTGCGATCATGCCCGACACCGATGGATCGGTACCGGATAACTTCGTCAATCCCGAACTGGCGACGGCAGTCATTCCAGGCGAGGACGGGTCGACCACCGTCCAGGCCGACAAGATCCGTTACGCCTTCTACCACCAGTGCTCGGACGAGGACTACGAGAGCGCCCTTGGCCAGTTGGTCCGGGATGAAGCGGCAATCCCGTTCGACGCCCCTCGAGACACGGCGTGGAACAAGATCACCACGACCTACGTCGTCTGCACCGAGGATCAGGCACTGCTGGCCGAAGGGCAGCGCACCCTCGCCCGTCGAGCCGACCGTGTGGTCGAGTGGGCTACCGACCACTCGCCCTTCTTCTCAGCTCCAAACCTGTTGGTCGACCTTCTCGACAACCTGGCAAGAGAGTACGCCGCGTAGAAGCGCGGAACTCGGTAGAAGATGACGAGTCATGAGCGAAGGCGCTCTCTGCGCCTCGCGGACTATGACTATGCCCAGAGCGGCGCTTACTTCGTCACGATCGTTACTCAGCGTCGATCTTCGTTGTTCGGCGATGTGATTGACGCTGAAATGAGATTGAACGGGGCAGGCCACATGGTCTGCGACCTGTGGCATCGATTGCCTACAAGATTCCCCTCAGTCGAGCTGGATGAGTTCATCGTGATGCCGAATCATGTTCACGGCGTTCTCCTCCTCGGTACGGACGTAGAGCATGTAGGGGCGCCCCTTGTGGGCGCCCGTTCCCGGAACGCGAGCGATCGATCAGCAGAGAGTTTCTCCCTGGGCCGAGTGGTCGGTGCATTCAAATCGCTCACGACAGTCGCCTATGCCAGAGGCGTCAGAGAATCACGTTGGAAGCCATTCGATCAGCGTCTGTGGCAGCGAAACTTCTACGAGCACATTGTCCGCGACGAGCGCTCCTTGGAACGAATCCGGGAGTACATCCTGGCGAACCCGGCAAGGTGGGAGGTAGACCCGGAGAACCCGAACATGAGCACCGACCACAATCGAGGGCGACCACAAAGGGTCGCCCCTACCGAAACTGTGGCGGGTATGATTCCCTGTGCGCTGGGACCGCCAGTAGCGCTTAGTCGTCCAGCAGCCGATCGAGGAGTTTCGTCGGGCTGGCCGGAAGTGAATTCATCCTGATGCCGGTGGCGTCGTAGATCGCGTTCGCGATCGCCGCCAGCGGCGGCACGATCGGCACCTCGCCGACGCCGCGAACGCCGTATGGGTGGCTCGGGTTGGGAACCTCGACCAGGATCGTCTCGATCTCCGGCAGGTCAAGCGCCGTGGGCATTCGGTAGTCGAGCAGGCTGGCGTTCGTCATCCGACCCTCGGGCGAGTAGACGTACTCCTCGGTCAGCGCCATCCCGGCGCCCTGGGCGACGCCGCCCTGAACCTGGCCTTCGACGTAGGACGGGTGAATCGCGGTCCCGACGTCCTGGACGGCCGAGTAGCGCAGGATGTCGACCTTGCCCGTGTCGCGGTCGACCGCGACGTCGACGATGTGGCAGCCGTAGGCGGGACCGGGCTGAGTCGGTAGGACATCGGCCTGGCCTTGAATCTGCCCACCGGTCGATGGCATTCGTCCGCACAGCTCCTCGAAGGTGAATTGCTGGCCGTCCGGCCCGCTGATCACACCGTTCTCGTAGGACACCGCGTCGGCATCGACATCCCAGATCATGGCCGCTCGCGCTTCCATCTGCTCGCGAACGTCCAGCGCCGCTTCGTGTACGGCGATGCCGGTGGCGTAGGCGACCCGTGAGCCGCCGGTCACGTGAGTGAACCCGATCGAGTCGGTGTCGACCACTTGCGGCCGCACGAGGTTGTACTCGATCCCCATCGTCTCCGCGAACTGCATCGCCAGACCGGCCCGCTGGCCGCCGATGTCGACCGAGCCGACCGACAGGTTGACGGTTCCGTCTTCGTTGACTGATGCGTAAGCCGCGGACTCCATGCCGGCGTTGGTCCAGAAGCCCATCGAAACACCGCGACCAAGCAGGCGGCCATCCTCGTCGATTCCGATCTCGGAGCGATAGTGCGGCGAGTCGATCGCAGCCTGCATCGTCTCCTCTGCGCCAATCTTCGGCAGCACGACGCCGTCGGCGCGACGCGTGCCTTCGTGCGCCGAATTCTGGGCACGCAGTTCCATTGGATCCCGCTCGAGGCGCTCGGCGAGCTGATCGATCAACGATTCGACCGCGAACGTGCCCTGCGGCGAACCGGGCGCACGGTACGCCTGGCACTTCGGCTTGTTCGTCACGACATCGAGCGCGTCGACATAGATGTTGGGGATGTCGTACGACGAGAACATGCAGGACGCGCCGGCCCCGACCGGTGATCCCGGAAACGCTCCCGCCTCGTAGGCGAGCGTGGCTTCGGCCGCGATGATCGTGCCATCGTTCCTGGCGCCGATTTTGCAGCGCACGTATGTCGCCGAGGTCGGACCGGTACCGATCAGCACCTCTTCCCGGTTCATGTACATCTTGACCGGCCGTCCGGTCAGCCTGGACATGACGGCCGCAGTGGGCTCCATGTAGGCCGGCAACTTGCCGCCGAAGCCGCCGCCGATTTCCATCGGGATCACCTTCACGTTGGCCAGCGGAATGTCCAGCATCTTGCTGACCGTCGCACGCACTGCGAACGGCCCCTGAGTCGAGACCCAGACCGTCAGGGTGCCGTCGGAGTTCCAGTGCGCGGTTCCGTTCTGCGGTTCGATGTAGCCCTGGTGCGCCGCGGCGGTCTCAAACTCGCCCTCCAGAACGATGTCGGCCTCCTCGAAGCCGGCAGCCGGGTCGCCATGCTCAAACTCCAACTGGGAGGCGATGTTCGTCTCCCGCTCGCCGCGCCCTTCACCTGGCACGAATCGGGCGACCATCTCAACGGTCTTCATCCCGTCGTGCAGAATCGGCGCGCCGTCGGCCATCGCGTCGTGCACCGAGAGCACTGGTGGCAGCACCTCGTACTCGACCTCGATCAGGTCCAGCGCGTCTTCGGCGATGTGCGGGTCGGTGGCGCAAACCGCCGCCACCGCGTGTCCCTGGTAGAGCGCCTTGTCCGAGGCGAGCACGTTCTGCAGCACCCATTTGTAGGGCGACACGCTCTCGCCCAGGTCAACGATCTCATCGGTCGCCCCCGGCAGATTGTCATGGGTGATGACGCACTTGACACCGTCCAACGCCTGCGCCCGAGACGTGTCAATGCTGACAATCCGTGCGTGTGCGTGCGGCGACCGCAGCAGGCGGCCGTAGAGCATGTCGGGCAGGTTAATGTCGGCGCCGTAGCGCGCGCGTCCGGTGACCTTGTCGACCCCGTCGGGGCGCAGCGGTCGGCTTCCGACGACGTTGTAGGCGGGCTTGGTCTCGGTGGTCATCGGCGGCTCCACTTCCTTGGCTCGTACGTTGGCTGGGCGCTGCGGGGGACATCGGCATGATATCGGCAGGGAATCGCAGCCCGACAATGCTGCCCGCCTGCCATCGCCGGCAGGATGTGGACCTCAGCGTTGGGCGGAACCTTGGCCAGCAGTCCGAGCGGCTGTTCGACACTGTTGACGGCGATGGTCAGGCCCCGCTTCAAACGGCTCCCTTCGACCAGCGACTCGTGAAATCCCGGGTAGTTCGCCTCGAGGTCGTCGACCACTTCTGCGACCGTACGCCCGGTGGCGGGCACCACGCGCTGACCGTTGGTCAACGGCCTCATGCCGATCGGTACGAAGACGGTGATATCGGCAGGCATCGCAATTTCCCTGCCGCGAACGGATCAGAGCTTGAGGCTGCCCTCGGCGACCACCGCGGTGACCCCGTTGTCCTTCTCGACCCAACAGGCGATGTTGCGGCGCTCCGGGTCGTCCTGATTGACGCCCTGCAGCACGCCCTTGACGGCGACGGTCTCGTTCGGCCAAACGATGTTGGCGAACTTGACCAGCAGCTTCCCGGAGGACTTCCAGGCGTCGCCGAACCGTTGATCGAGCAGCTCGCCGATCAGCGACATCGTCATCTTGCCGCCGACCACGACGTCGGTGAAGCCGAGTTCTTCGGACGCTTCCTTGTCGGTGTGATAGTTGCGATCGCCATGGAAGAAGGAGCCGCACATCTCAAGCGAGATGGTCCGTACCAAGGGTCCAAACGCCTCGCCTTCAGGCAATGCGTAGCTTCTCGCGCCCTCTTTCTTCGACGGGTCGCGCAGCGTCACCTGACCCTCGCTCTGGTAGAGCACGAACGACTGGTGATGACGCATCGCCACGGCGATGTCTCCGACGTCGTCCTTGACGACGGTTTCGGTCAGAATCACGCTGCGGTCGCGGCGGTCGTAGACGTCGAGCGACCGGCAGGAGGCCTCGTAGCTTCCGCCGGGCTTGAGCGGCTTGCGGAAATCCCACTCCTGGCGCAGCCAGAGATTGCCGAAGTCGTTGGCGTAGTGCATGCGCGTCGAGAGGTCGGCGTTGGCAGCGACCATCGAGGGTGCACTTTCAAGTTCACCCGGCCGCTCGAGCTCCAGGCCCTCGAAGTAATCGCTCAACGCGGTCTCGTCAATGACGACCGTTGCCGAGCCCAGGTCGACACCGGCTTGCGGATCTTCAAACTTGGTGATGGCCACGCGAGAGTCCTCTCGGGTACGGAAGGTTGCTGGATCTGGTTCGACTCGATGATAACGAGTGGTCGGGCCGCCCTATCTGGGCGATGGCTGAAGCCAATCGACGTCCGCTGAATCGAGGAAGATCCAGAGCGGCTGGTCGTGGCTGATCGTCCGCAGGGTATTGAGGCGCGGTGGCAAACTCGTCGAGAACAGCCGCCATTGCTGCTGAATCGCGTCCCACGAGTAGACGTCCAGGGCCGCACCTGCGAGCGGGGCCAGCGCATTGGTGACGCGCGTCGTCGGCCCGCTCCAGGTGACGAAGTTCCAACCTTGCCGCAGTCGGACGATGCGCTCCGCTCGGTAGTCGAAGGCACTCTCGACGAGGATCGGGCGCTGACCGGTCAGCAATACGGCGACGTCCGCTCGACCGGCCGCCGCAGGCGGCGTCGTAACCGTCACGCATTGCTCGGACCAGAACGCGATGCGAGCCTGCTGATTGCCGAACCAGACCCTTGGCGCCATCGCGTCGGTGGCCAAGCCCGCTCCGCAAATCTGGACGGATTCGCCTCCATCGATGTATCCGCGAGCTGGTGTAATGCTGGTGATCTTGCCCTGCGGAGACATGGCCAACGCCTCGCTTTCCGACGTGGCGTAACCCGACTCGCTGTGACCGATCACGGAGAACTCCGAGGCCAGTGCATCGACGCCGATGTCCTCGAAGCGAAATCGGCCGTCGAGGACGGGAACCGCGGCGGCGAAGCGACGTTCGTTGCGGGGACCCGTGTAGAGATGCGCGATCGTCGCGTGCTGCGCCGTGCCCGAAACGTTGAGGCCGGCAGCACTCCAGCTGTAGTCCTCGATGACCGGCGCGCTCAGGGCCGAGGAAATGCTCAAGCGATTGCCCTGCATCCGGTTGCCCCACACAAACCGCCTACCCGTCTGCGCCGCTGGCGTTGAACGAATATCAATCCCGACCCGGTTGTCACGAATCAGGTTGGCCCCCGCCGAGAAATCGTCGCTGCCATTCGCCGAGATGAGCAGCGACGCGGTCGTTGCCCGCAAGGTGACTCTCGAATCGGCCCCGGCGGCGAAGTCGAGCCGCTGCGCAATCGCAACCTGGTTGACCGCGAACCGCAACTCGGCCCCTGGACCGGTGATCGTCGCGCTGAAGCCGGCGAAATCGTCAGCACTGACCGATGCGGCGAGCCGCCGATCGAGATAGATGTCCACGGACGTGCCGGACGGCGCGGGCAAGCCATCGATGCTTACCGTTCCCGCAACACGGTGCGAGCGGCCCGTCCGAGGCTCGATCGCGGCCGAATCGATCGGGCCGATCGGTGGCCACGACACACTGGCAGACGCCAGCGCCGGGGGATCGTCGAGTGGCCCGATGAGTACATCGCCGGCAGCGGCGTCGACGCTCACGCCGGAGTCGCGGTTCCGTTCGATCATGCTGGCCGAAATGGAGGCGGACGCCGCCGGTCCCACGACGATGCCGTGCGAGGAGCTGTTGACGACGCTGACGGCTTCGATTTGAGCGTTCAAGCCGGCCACCAAAATGCCGACCCGGTTGTAACGGGTCTCTACGTTCGAGACTCGGGTGTTGTCCCCGCTGAGCAGGATGGCAGCGTCGTTGGCGCCGTAGATGGTCAGCCCCCAGAGTTCAGCGCCATCGCCAAGTTCGAGACCCACATCGACACCCGACGCATCGATGCTCCAATCAGTGCCGTCGAGGATGGTGTCCGGCGGGACGGCCGGAAGGGGAGACTCCAGCACGATGGTTGGCGTGGCTCGATCGGCCTGGAAGACGATGATCCTGGCGCCGCTCGACAGAGCCTGTCTGAGCGTTCCGGGTCCGCTGTCCGCTTCCGACCTGACGACTGCCGCTCCGTTGCGCGCAAGCTCCAACGCTGCATCTGCATCGATCAGGCCCGCGCCCGAAGCGAGGTCGGGACCTGCGGGAGGAATGTCGACGGCCGTGTCGATCAGGATCTCGCGGATCAGTCGACGTTCGAGGATGGCGTTCCCGCCGTCAAGCGACAACAGCACCGGTTGAGCCTCAAGCATGAGCGCCGCCACACCGGCGACATGAGGCGCCGCCGCCGATGAACCCGAGAAGCGCGGCGCAAAGCGCGTCGTATCGGAAACGGTCACGCGGTCGACGGCGCTGATCTCAGGCTTAGGGTCTCCGTTGATTGTCGGTCCTCGGCTCGAGTAAGGCGCCACCGTCTGCTCGCCGACGTTCACCGCGCCGACCGTGAGCGCGCCGTCGGCATCGGATTGGGCGAGGATGCTGCCCTCGGCCGTACGGTGGTGCAGGCGAAGCTGAATCCCGCCGAGATGAAAGGCGAAGAGGTCGAAGTTCACCGAAGCGGCGTCGTCGTTGCGGTTCTGGATGACGACGTAGACGTAGATCGCCTCGCCCTCATGCACGTATTCCAGGTGCTCACGTGGATAGTGATTGAGGATGCCGATGCCCTGGCGCGTCTCGCTCGAGGCCAGGATTATGCCGACGCTGGACATGAGGTAGAGGTCGTAGTCGTTGGTCGATCCGCCCCATTGATCGTCCCAGAACAACGCCAGACGGATGTGGTCACCCGGCTCAACGCGGATGCCGTTGCCGGCTCCGTACAGAGGCTCCGGCCCGCCCGAGGCGCTGAACGCATGCACCGTCCCAGGCTGTGGCAGACCGAGGTCAACCGCACTGACACCAGCGCGCCAGGGTCCGGCCCAGTGGGATTCAGCCCAGTTGCCCGCCGCGGTCACGTAAAGTCGCAGCGGCCAGTTGGGGTGTTCCAGAGCCCGCGTGGTATTCACCGAGACGTCGCTCCGCTGATCGGCGGGGAAGGCATACGACACGTCGTCGACAATGATGTCCACGTATCGCGCGTAGTGTTTGACGGCGGCGATGTGATCAAGATCAGTTGTGACTGCCGCGAAGAAGATTTCGGCGCCCGGCGCAAGATCGTGGACGATCTCAATCATCACGGTGCCTTCTTGACCTCGGTTGAGATCCCCAGCCCCGAACGCTCTCGCGTCGCCCAGTTTGGGAGCTTCTCCGGCGCGCTGCGCCTGTTCAAGTCCCTTGATGCCATCGGAAACCACCGCGACCCGAACCCCCGAGCCGTCGACATTGAATCGCGTGCGCGCGAGCGAGGCGTTCAGCGCTTCATCGCCCTCGGTCAGTGCGCTGCCGGCAGCGAAGCTCGCATAGAGCGGGCGTTGAATCGCGACAACGCCATCGAGCGCCCAGATCTCCTCGATTCGACTCGCGTCCAGCCAGCCTTGCCAGCGTCCGAGCTCCGAATCCGCGAGCTCGATCTCGAGACCCGCTTCAGTCAATAGCCGCTCGGTCTGCGGTCCGGACTGTTCGATTCGCACATCGACGTGTACGCGGACCTCAGCCGCCCCCGCGCTCCGGGCGAGCAGGGAGCATATCGCCGTCACGAGGACCGCCAGGCACAGGAAATGGAAGCCGCGTCGCATGGCCCGAGATTACTTGAGCGGGCGGTGTTCCATACCGACGTAATCCCGTCTCGCTTCACTGCACCCGACAGAAGCTGTGTGCGTCAATCCGGCCCCGGAGACCCGTTGAAACCGTACGTAAATCGACCGTTCAGCCGGCTGTGGCCGCCACTCGCACAGATACACTCGAACTGTGCCGACGACGCGAGGACTTCGGGACGGGTTCGCCTGGTGGTTGCCGCTCGTTATGGCGGCGCTGGCTGCTGCGATTGCGGTCCTCGCCTCCCAGACGGTCGCGTCCGCCTGGGACGCCGACGTGCATCTCTGGGCGCGCGAAGGTCCCACCGCTGCCGAATATGCGGAGCTGGTACTGGACCCGGCAGTCCAGGATGCGGCCACTTCCGGCATGATGGCCACCGAGCACGGAGCGCCGGAACTCGACGGCATCGCGATCGAACTGACCGATACGTTGATCCGCGTGACGGTGCGTGCCCCGCGCGAGGCCGACGCCGAAGCCCTCGCGATTTCGCTCGCTCATGCAACGGTCAACGAAGCCTACGTCCGTTACGGCGAAGATGCGGGCCTCGATGTGCTCGGACTGGTTCGGCCGGGCGCGAGGAAGGTCGCGCCGGCGACGGAATGGGCGGCAGCCTGGGCCTCGGCAATCGGCTTGGCCGGCGGTCTTGCGTTGGCCTGGGGCACTGCCAGGAGGTCGAGTGGTCCCGCCTCGGCCCTCGGTCGGCTCGGTCGAATCGGCTTCCGGCCCCTGGCCGTCATATCCGCCGAAGCAGAACACGGCTCCGCCGACGCGACCGGGCAGTCGTCCGGCGTGGTCGTCCGGGCAACAGAAGAGCGCGGAAGCAAGGACGAAGCCGTGCTGCTCGCCAACGCGATCAATGATGTGTCCGGAATCGTCGCGCTCGTGCCGCTCGACGATGCGTCCGGCGTCACCGCCACCCTGATCCGGACCGCTCGCACGCTTGCGGCCCGTGGTCGACCTGTGGTCTGGTTGGATGGCCGGCGGCCGGCCTTCGAGCTCGCATACACCGCCCCGCCCACCTGGCTGGGCGGCGGGACATGGACACCGCTGCGCCGATCGGAGTTGATGCTGCGCGCCGCGACGGAGGCTCGCCGCACCAACGGTTACGTCATTCTGCTCACCGACTCGCTCAGCGACGAGGCCACCATTGACGTCCTGGAGTCTGCGGCCGGAGTGATCCTGCTCGCCCGGGCCGATGCATCGGACAGCGAACTGGTCCATGCCCGGCTGATGCTGGGCTCTGCTCGCCTGCTGGGCGTCGCATTGACTCAGGCGCGAACGCCGGAACTGCGCGAATTCGAACTGGCGCAGATGGCCGATTAGCGGTATCCACAGATGAGCATGTCCCTGCTTCACCGATCTCGGAGCCGTACTGATGCACTTTGAACTGGCCGACGACCTCGCGGACCTACAGTCTCGACTGCTCACCTTCGTCCAGGAAGAGATTGACCCAATCACGACCGGCGCAGACCCCGAGTCCCCATCGCCAGAGCTACGCCGCGAGATCGCCAGGAGATCGGATGATGCCGGCTTCTATCAACTGGCGGTCCCCGAGTCCGACGGCGGCCTCGGCGCGGGACCCCGGGTCATCACCGCGGCCCACGAGGCGCTGGCGCTGAGCGGCAATCCCTTCGCCTCGCGCGCGCTTGGCTCGGGCCCAGGGATCATGCGCCTCGCCGACAACGACGCGCAGCGAGAGGAGCTGTACCGCCCCGTCGTCCGTGGCGAACGAACTGCCGCCTTCGCCTTTACTGAAGCGCTGCGACCGGACGGGTCGCGCCAGCCGACGCAGGCGGTGAGAGCCACAATCGGGAACGGATCAGACGGATTCCTGGTCACCGGTACAAAGGGCTTCGTGACGGGAGGCGCAGCGTCGGACTGGCTTGTGGTCGTTGCCAACGTGCCCGACGAGGGAACGGCGCTGCTCGTCATCGACCGCGACGCCGACGGAGTAACGGCAGGCGAGCTGGGCGCATCGATCGACGGCAGCACGCACTCCCCGTTCAACTTCGAGTCCGTCGAGGTGCCCGCCTCGAGGCTGCTGGGTAACGTGGGCGACGGTCTGCCCCGCGCTCTGCAGAACATCGATCGGATGCGCCTGAGCGTCGCGGCGGATTGCGTTGGTTGGGCTCGTTGGGCGAATCGCACAACGCTCGAGCGAATCGAGGGTCCACACAGAAGCGGTCAGCCGCTCAGCGAGCAACAACAGGTCCAGGCGATCTTCGCCGATATGGTGGCGGACACGTTCTCGGCGAGGACGGCGCTGTATCAGGCCGCCGAGGCGCGCGAGGCCGACGAGTCAACTGCCGGCACGCAGGTCGCCGCAGCCAAATGGCTCGCCTCCGAGTGCCTGCATCGAACAGTCGATCGGGCGATCCAGCTCCACGGAGCCCAGGCCCTGCTCAGAGGACATCCATTGGAGCGCCTCTATCGCACCAGCCGTTCATCGAGAATCGCCGAAGGCCCTACCGAACTCCTCCGCCTGACCGTGACCCGGCACGTGCGACAAAACGGCGCCGCCGCGCTGTAGGACTGGCCCGCGTTGCGTGTCACGAGCGTGAGCGAGACGCGGGCGTTCGGTTGCGAGGATGTCGGTCGCCGAGTATCGACCGCCAGTCAGTTCCCAACCCCGAGACCTTCGTATCGCTGCTGGTGATGCAGGCTCACCCGATCCATCAGTTGGCGATTTGAAGCCCTCAGGATCCGGCTCAGCAGGTTGAGCTGCTCCACCGTCGATTCCGACTTCAGGATCTCCTGCTTCACCGAGGCCGGCGCTTCAATACTTGAGGCGATGTGATTGACCAGCGGGTAGGGCTGTTTCGGCAGGCGATACGTTCTCTGCCACGAATTCTGGAGTGCCAACGCGAAACCCAGGTGGTCGCGGTACAGAGAGGCCGACGTGTCGTACGCGGCGTAGGCGTCGGACGACTCTGCGTCCTCCGGATCGTCGAGATACTCCACGTTGGCCACCCAGTACGGACGCTCACCCAGCTTCTCGATGATCCGGAAGCGACGCTCGCCGACGCAACCGATGTTGAATCGCCCGTCGGGGAACGCTTCGTTCGACTCCATGCGCACCGTGCAGCCGACCTCATGCGTCGGCTCCCGCTCCTCCGCGCTGGCTTGTTGGCGCGTGCGGCGCGTCAGAACGATGCCAAATGGATCACCCGTCTCGAGCGTGTCTTTGACCAGTTGCCGATAGCGGGGCTCAAAAATGTGCAGGGGCACGGACTCGCCGGGAAACACGACAATCTGCAGCGGAAAGAGCGGCAGTTCCGGCATGCTCCTGATTTCCGAGTCGCCCGGTAAGGCGCTACCTGACGCCAGCCATTCTACCGGCGAGACGCATCACCCGACGGGCATTGCCGTTTTCGTTGAACGCGCGGAACACCTGCAGCCGCTCCGCTTGCAGCGATCCCTCGGCGTGGATCGCCAGCACTTCCTGGTAGGCGCCGTAATCGGACGACGTCAAATCGCGAATGAAGTTGAGCAGCCTCATCCGTTGCTCGCCGTCTACGCCGTCGCGCCCGGCCAGATACTTCTGCAAGAACGGACGCAGCTCTTCCGTCTCCCAGTCCTCGTCCCCGGGACCGGTCACCAGGATCCCGCCCGCGATCTCCTGAACGTGCTGCACAGCCTCGTGGTAGCCATGCGCGAAGTGCGACTTGGCCAGGTTGACCGTCATCGGGTCGGGCGCCACCTGACCGTTGGGCTTTGGGATGCAACGTTCCGCCGATTTCTCGATCAGCGCGCGCGTGGTCTCCGCGTACGAGATCAGATCGACGAACTTCTCGCGCACGTGCGAGACCCCAATGATTCCGTTGTAGTCCGCCGCCAGCGCCGCGCAGCCGCCCAGCGCGTCGATCAACG
Organism: Dehalococcoidia bacterium; assembly: GCA_965208665.1. GTDB lineage: Bacteria > Chloroflexota > Dehalococcoidia > Bin125 > Bin125 > Bin125. The sequence goes on along the minus strand of CBDBPH010000001.1, from coordinate 186,395 downwards.
GCAGCTTGTACGAGACCGCAGTGAAGCGGTGGTATTCGACGAACGTCAGCGCCAGATTGCCTGCCGCTTCGGTGTCGCCGTCGAGGAAGATTCGATCGTTGGGCACGAACACATCGTCGAAGATCGTGATCGTTTCCATCATCTTGCGCACTGCCGAGATTGGGCGCTCGCCCTCATGCTGAGCGCCGTCGCCGAACGGTGACGCGATGAAGCGCAGATTCGGCGTATCGACCGGCAGCGCGAACGCGATCGCCCAGTCCTCTTCATCCGGTCCCATTGCCCGAGTGGGCAGGACGATTACCTCGTTGGTGTTGGTCACCACCGAGGTGTGAGCCTTGGCCCCACGCACGACGACCCCATCAGGCCGCCGCTCCACGACGCGCAGGTACATGTCCGGATCAGACTGCTGCGATGGTCGACGGATCCGATCGCCCTTCGCGTCCGTCTGCGCCACCGCCAGGGAGAGATCGTTCGAGCGGCAGTGATCGTAGAACGCCTGGGCCCGCTCGAAGTAGACCGGATCCTCGAACTCGGATGTCACCGCCAGCAGCGCAAACAGCGCGTCGGTCCCGATCTCCTTGATCAGCACGACGAGCGTGTCGCCCTCGGCTGTCGCTGCTTCAATCAGCTTCGACCGATTGAGCAAATCATCGGTGCTCCGCGGGATGCGGTAGTAGGCCGAGTAGCTCTCGCCACCCTCCTCGTAAGTGGCCAGATCGCGATACTCGTCCGACTCCGCCATCTCGTAGTCGATGCAGGCGTGCTTGACCGCCTTGCTGATCGTCGGGTGCGTCGTCACATCGTCAACGCGCTCGCCTCGGTACCAGATTTCTCGTCCGTCGCGCAGTGACTCAACGTATTCGGCAGCAGTTCGGAGTGCCATCTCGTATTCCAATCACGCTGTATCGTGCCGCGATCGTAGCCGACGCCTGCTGACGCTCCAGCGGCCCACAACAACCCGTTCGCGCTCCTCTATCTTGCTCGCAACCACCGCGAAGATGCTTCTCATGCCACCGCTCCGTTACGTCATCCGCGTCCTCATACCGCTCGCCGCCATATTGCTGCTCGTCTTGCTCCTCGCTGCACCGGCCCGCGCCGAGACGCCCGTCGAGATCGACATCAGCCCGACCGCCGCCTGCGCCCTGTTGGACAGCGGCGAGATCGCTTGCTGGGGATTCGACATCCCCCTCGTCCAGGACGTTCCGCAGGGCGCCTTTACGGACCTCAGCATCGGACCGAATGACGCCTGCGCCATTTCCACAAAAGGCGCCGCCGTCTGCTGGGGCGTCACCTACGCGTCCGTGCAGGCCAAGATCGACGGACTCCTGGCCCGCGACCCCGAAGCCGACCTCCACTTCGTCGGTCTTGCTCAGCTTGTTCCCCCGGACCGTACCGATCTCGTCCAGATCGTCGTTCATCCCTGGCGACACTACGCCTGCGCACTCACGGCTCAGGGCGAAATCGACTGTTGGGGGCTGCTACAACCTCACCGAGCCGCCCCGGACGCCGACAACTTCGTCGAGCTGATCAACACCGGCCGAGAATTCTGTGCCCTCGATTCCGAAGGCAGCACGACCTGCTGGGGCGACCTGACCATCGACCGGTTCGTTTCCGATGCCGGCCCCTTCGTCTCCATCGCTCCCAGCGGTAACGGCCTATGCGGAGTAACCGCCGCTGGCGACGTGCGCTGCCGCACGGCTCAGGCTCGCACCGCTCCGGGCCCGCCCCAGCCGTACACGCAGCTGTTCCGCAATGTCCACCTGCTTGGATCGCAAGGCTGCGCAATCCTCGACGACGGCTCCATCCAGTGTCGCCAGACCTTCCACCACTGTTTGGACCTGATCGCTCCGGAGATCGACTTCTGCCCTCCGGACCGCATCCGATTCCAGTACTGGGCCATCCCCTTCACCATCCTCTTCGAAGGCGGCCCCGACGAGGAAACCACCGCTGCCCGCTCCTACGTGCGGCTGTTCGGCGCTCAGGCCGCTTGCGCCATCACCAACGACGGCCAAATCGATTGCTGGAGCGATTTCGACGACGACCCCCGCCACGACGTCCCCGATCGCTTCCGTCCGCTGCCTCCGCCTGAGGAGCCCGAACCTCCCGCGGAGGAACCCGCACCTCCTGACGAGGACGATCAGTAGGAGCAAGAGTTCTCGGCAGGGATCGTGATCCCGCTGGCCATATCGTGCTCGCCACGAGGTGGGGATAGCATGTGTTGCGGACATAAGGCATATCGATAGGATCCTCCGATGCGAGTACTCCCGGCTGCGTTGGCATTGCTGTTGGTCTATGTGGTGTTCACCGGATGGGGGTCCGCTCGTGCCCAGGAGCAATCACCCGGCTGTCCCGCGCCGACCGCACTGGGCGAACTGGCTGATGTGCTGACCGTCAGTGGCGCGTGGTCGGCCGACGATTGCGACCAATCGCAGTTCCTCGACAGTCGGCCTGGCCAATCGTTCACCTTTTCCATCGCCGAAGAGGCCGAGGTCAGGATCGACGTGAGTTCGCCCGAACGGGACGCCCTCCTCTATCTCCTCGCCGAGGATGGGCGGTTGATTGAGGCCGATGACGACACCGGCGCGGGCAACAACGCCCGTATCGAGCGCGCGCTCGCAGCCGGCACCTACCAACTCGAGGTCAGCGCCCTCGGCTGGTCAGAGCGCGAGGGCGGCGCCTTTGAGCTCAGCATTCGTGTCGTCGATGGCTGCCTCGAGGTGGTCGACCTGGGCGTGCTCATGGACACGCTCAACACGACGGGCGAGTGGTCACACTTCGGATGCGAATCCGACTACCGACCCGATCGCGCCGGGCAGCGCTACCGCTTCGAGTTGACCGACAACCGTCGCATTCGGATTGATCTGACATCAGAACTGGCCGACGCCTACGTGTATCTCCTGAACGACGACGGGGCTTTGCTTGAGTCCGACGACGACGGCGGCGTTGGATACAACTCACGGATCGAGCGATTCCTCGGCGCCGGCACGTACATGATCGAGGCGACCAACTGGGGTGATCGCGACCTCAAGGGGCTGATCGCAGCCGAGTTCGAGCTCACCATCGCGGCAGCTGCGGACGGCCCGATCGTCAAACTGGAGGCGATCGACGCGCCCGACCGTGTTGTCCTCGGCCTGCCGTTCACCATCAACTACCGGGTGGGCAACCTGGGCGACGAGCCACTTTCTACGCTCGACCCCGATGCCAGAATTCGGGTGCAAGTCCGCTGGCCGTACATCGACACCTGGCGGACTCCCTGGATCGATGTCCTGGACGGAGATGAGGAACTCTTGCCCGTGGGCGCCTCCTACCACTCCGACGAGGCCCTCCAGGCATTCGGGAGCCAGTCCACGTCTCGGCTCCATCCCTTTGAGGGATTGTTCAGGTGGCGCACCGGACCTACCGATGTGATGCTGATGGTCGCCGTCATCAACGACGACTTCGAGACCCTCTCGTTTCACGCCCTGGCGCGGCCGATTATGGTGCTCACCGGCTTCGAGTTCGATCCAGTGAACGTCAACGTCGATGGCGTCGAGTACCAGGTATCGGCGATCGCCGCCGAGGATGGCGACGTTGAGACGACCGTCACTCCGGCGGCGGAGGTAGAACAAGAAGCGACCGACGCAACCGACACAACCGACCAGACTGAGGAAGCCTCCGACGACTCCGAGTCAGACGAGGACGAGGGTCTCGATCCGGAAATCACCGCCCTGGCCACCTACGCCGCCGGCGTGCGGACGCAGGTACTCGGCGACTTCGGTTCGACCCTCGACTCTCTGAACGCGCAGGCGGAATCCCTCTTCTCCCTCGTTGGGCGAGGCGGATTGCCGATATCCGAAGTTGCGATGCCGTCGGCTCCAACGCTCGACGCGTTGGTTGCGACACTCACCTCGGCGCACAGTGAGACGCTCATCAACGCCCGATTCGACACACAGCACTTCCAGAGCGCCGAAGCCGCTGAAGAGATCGTTGTGCTGGCTGGCGAGGCCGCGGCACGCCGAATCGAACAGTTCACACGCGACTGGGCGATATTGCTGAACGAGGACCGGGTGATCTCGCCGGACGAGGCGCTGGACATTCAGGCCCAGCTGGCGTTCGCCCAGCACGTTGATGCCCGACTGGTCGAAGCCGCCGTCCTGGTGTTGGCGAAGCGGGACGCCGAGGACGGTTGGAATGACCCTGAGGTCGCAGCTGGCCTTAACAGCTTCGCCGCCGGCATCGACTGCGGTGTCGACGCCAGCGCACTTGCCTTCTCCGACGGCGCGTTGCGCCTACAGTCGCCGATCTATGGCGGCATGCTGGATCGCGCCTATTGTGGCGCGGCGACCGCCAGTGAGGATCACGATCTGTTGCTCACCGGTCTCGGTCTGGACTCGAATCCGGCTATCCCCGAGCCGGAAGTCGAAGTGGCTCCCCCGGCTCCCGCAGTCGTGACCGCCACCCGACTGCTCGCCCGCGTTCTTGGGGATGGACGGGTCGAATTCGCGGCCGATCTCTCCAATGGCGACCGATCGCTCCCAGGCCGGCGAACACTGCGCGTTGACGCTCCTGCCGACGTATGGCTGCGCACCGCGCCGGTGACTCACGAGGGCGAGGAGCTCGGACGGATCTACGCGCGCCGCCTCAGCAACGGCCTCGTGCAGGCTACCTATGTGCCCAGTGGTGCCGACATGGAGTCCACGATGCGATGGCTCGTGCCGCAGGACGCTCCGGTCAACGCCTGGCTGGGCAGCGCCGAACTCGAGCGGGGCCCGGGCTTAAGAGATGACCTTGTTCAGCGGGTAGCTGACCAGGCCGCTGGCGCCGGCACGGCGCAGTTCGGGGATCATCTCTCGCTCCTGGCGCTCATCGAGAATAATCTCCAGCGCAACCCATGAGCTGTCGATCAGCGGACTGATCGTGGGGGCGTGCTCGCCGAATTTGCCGATGATGGCGAGCACGTCCTCCAGCCGCTCCTGAGGCGTGTTGAGCTTGAGCCCGACCTTGCTCGTCGCCGCAATCGCGCCCTGCAGCAGCGTGTTGATCGCTTCAATCTTCTCCCGCCGCTGCGGATCGGCCCAGGCGTCCTTGTTCGCGATCAGACGAGCCGTGCTCTCAAGCACTTCCGCGATCACGCGCAGGTTGTTGGCTCGCAGCGACGAGCCGGTCTCCGTCACGTCAACGATCGCGTCGATGATTCGCGCCTTGACCTCGGTCGCGCCCCAGCTGAACTCGACTCGCACATCAATGCCGCGTTGCTCGAAGTACTGACGCGTCGTGCGGACCAGTTCCGTAGCGATCACGCCCCCCTCGAGCTGCTCGATCTCCTGGACATGCGATTCGGCCGGGACCGCCAGCACCCAGCGAGCCGGTCGGCTGGTGGCCTTGCTGTAGGTCATCTCCGCAACCTCGACGACGTCCGCTCCCGTCTCGACCACCCAGTCGTGGCCCGTGATTCCCATGTCCACCACGCCGTCCTCGACGTAACGCGCCATTTCCTGCGCGCGGAACATCGTGCAACTGATGCTCTCGTCATCGATCTCCGGGAAGTATGAGCGCGAGTTGACCGACACATGAAACCCGGCGCGCCGAAACAGATCGAATGTGGACGCTTCGAGCGATCCCTTGGGCAATCCCAACTTGAGCATGGCGCCGGCTCCGTAGTAGGTCTGTGTCGTTCCCGCTGCTACGTGCTGATCATCGCGCATACCGAGGAATGCCCGGTGTAGCGGGATACACTGGCCGCATGGCGACCATGGAGCAGCCTCAGACCCACGTGCCGCTCACCGATGAGCGGATCGAGCGTCTGCGTGAGATGATCGGCGACGAGCTCGATGCAGCCTGGCTCTACGACCGCCTGGCCGGCATGAGCGACCCCCAACCCGGCACGGTCTTGCGCAGCATGGCCGAATCGGAGCGCGAGCACGCGGCCCACTGGATCTCGCTGCTCGGCGACAACGAACCGACCGCGTACGTCGAGGCGCATCATCCGTCGTTGCGCGTTCGGCTGATGGCGTTCGAGGCACGTGTCTTCGGCCTCGGCTACATCATCTCCCAGCTCCGCCGCGAAGAACTCACCGATATCCAACGCTACGTCGCCGATCCCGATTCAGGTGGCCTCGCCGAGGAGGAACGAGAGCACCGAGCGACCCTCGCGGAGCTGGCCCCGCAGTTCGGCGCCGAGGGAGCGATCGGCGAAGGCCATGCCGGCGTCGGCGCAAAGGGCGCCTCGACCTTTCGCGCCGCGCTGTTCGGTCTCAACGACGGGATCGTCTCCAATCTCGCCCTGATCGCCGGCGTTGCCGGCGTCGCCATCGGCTCCGAAGCCGTGCTGGTTGCCGGGATCGGCGGTTGGCTCGCCGGCGCATTCTCCATGGCAGGCGGTGAGTACATTTCCGTTCGCAGCCAGTCCGAGGTGCTACAGCGCCAGATCGCGATGGAGCGCGACGAAGTGCTGCTCGATCCGGGCGAGGAGCGGCGCGAGCTGATCAGCATCTACCGAGCCAAGGGACTCTCCCAGGGACTGGCCGAACAGGTCGCCGCCGAGCTAGCGCAGAAGCCCGACGCCCTGGTCGACACTATGGTCCGCGAAGAACTCGGGCTCGATCCGGAAGGTCTCGCCAATCCCTGGAAGGCCGCCGCGAGTTCGTTCATGTCGTTCTCGTTCGGCGCGTTGATTCCGCTCATCCCATTCCTGCTCTGGCACGCGGCCGACTGGACGGTCAACTACTGGGCGCTCGTCGCCGGCGTCGTCGCCAGCATCGTCACACTCGCTATCGCCGGGCTGTTCACCTCGCTCGTCACCAGCCGCAACCCGCTCTACTCCGCCGCTCGATCAGTCTTCGTCGGCGTCGTATTCGCGGGAATCACATTCGCCATCGGCAGCGCCCTGCCGTTCGACCTGTAGCTCACCGCGCCGCTAAAACAGCTTGGCCAGCTCTTCGTCCGGATCGAAGTCGTCCACGTCAACTCCGAACTCACGCGGCAACTCCGCGCCAAACGCCTGCGCGTCCCGTTCGATGTCGAGCTGCTCGATCCGCGGATAAAACTCGACGGGAGGCATACGCTCGGGAAACCCCAACGCGCAGAGCCGTTGGCCGCGGTCGGGGATGCTGCTCAGAGCCTCGAACATGGCCGGTCCGTGCCCCAGCACCATGATGTCGGGTGCTTCGCCGTTGTCCCCGCTCAGCGTCTTGGCTCCCAGGAGCCCACAGATGAACTCCTCTACGACAGGTCGCATCGGCTGCGAGTCGTCCGGCCGTACCGGACTGGACGTGTACCCCAGATCCTTCAGCGCGCGCCGAAATCCCGCATGACCGGGAGCGATGTGCGCAAACAACGCCCGGACGTCGCCGTCGGCGGATTGTGATCGGCTGCGCGCGAAGTCGAGCACCGTCCCCCAGTCCGGTCGCGTCCCCGGATTCGGCTTCTCGCCGAGGATCTCCCCGAGTTCCTTCTCGATGCTGCGACCGTCAACGATCAGGTAGAAGTCGCGAACCCCTTCGCTCTCCAGCCGTTGGAATGTCGGCGGAGCGGCCGGCTGCTCCAGCGCCTGCGGCTCGACCAGGTGCGGTTGAAACGGCGCGGAGGGATCAGCCTCAAAGAGTGCCTCGCCATCGTCTTCAAACTCGACCCGCGGTAAGGGCGACCGAAAGAGTTGGGCGTCGTCCTCAATGTCGTAGAAGTCGATCTGGTCTTCAAGTTCCGGCGCGTCCGGGAAGAACTCGGTGAAGCCGAACACGCTGACCCGGTCCGCCTGATCGGCGAGTCGAGGCAGGTCGGCGATCAGATCCTCGTTGTGTGTGCCGACGATGATCTGCCACTCCTGCTCCGCCAGCGCTGCGTCGTTCAGACGGCCGACGCGCTCGCGAATCAAATCCGCGCAACTCTGACCGGGGACGAAGCGATCGCCGAGCGCGATCATGAATCCGGACGATTGCAGGAAATGCATGAATCCCTGCTGTCCGGGGGCCCAGAAGACGAACGTGGCCGTGTACGGAGCCGGACCGCAATTCTGCTTGACGAAGGATTCGAGCCGGCGCCAGTCCGGTCGCGTGTCTGGTCCCGGCGGTTGACCGATCACGCGGCCCAGCGTGCCGTCAATAGACGGACCATCGATGAATACGTGGTGTCCGCGAGGAGGAGCGAAGGGAGGATCGGGATGTTGCAACGTCATGGCGGAATCGATTCGGGAATGTGATAGGCGAACGATGTCTACTGGCTAACTGCCTCGGGTCTCCTAGCCTCTCTAGAGGGGTCAGAAGGGCGTTAGGACTAGGGTAGATCGATTAATGCCGGCGTGACGTCGCAGGCGCGAAAAGGGCCCCGGACGGGCGTCGTCGCCTATTCCGCTGACGCCACGCCGACAGATGCCAGACGCTCTGCGTCGGCTGACTGCACCGACTGCACCGCGCCGCGCTGGGCCAGGCTGGAGGTCCAGACCGCGCCCGCGGGCACGTCCTCGGTGATCTCGGCTGTCAGGATGATCTGCGTTCCGTTCGCCGACACACTGACCGCCGAGCCCTCTTCGATCCCCCGCGTTGCAGCGTCTGCGGGATTGATCTGCACGCCCTCCGAGCGGTGCAACAGATCGGCATTGACATCACCCCGAGCCGCGCTGAGGCGATCGGTGTATAGGTCGCGGCCCATAAGCAGCGTCAGCGAATCGTCGCCATTCGTCGCGCCGGTCGAAGGAACCGCCAGGAAGCGCTGCGTCGCCGCCCCGTTGACCGGCATGCGTGTCTGCGTCGCGCCCGGCTCGTCCAACGACGCATAACGGCTGTCGGATGCCGCCAACGCCGTTCGAGCCTCGCGCACGTTCTGCGGCTGGCTCGGCGCGGGAACCGGCTCGCCCGGTTCGCCATCCTCGTTGGTTGTTGGAGTCTCAACCGCCGGAAGCCGCTCGGCCAGCGAATGCAGCCAGTCGCCCAGGCCGCGCGCGTTGCGTTGCTCGACCGTCGCGCTGCGCAGACGAAGGATCTGACGGTCGGCGTTGGTGATGTGCCCGTCCTTGCCGAACGCCGAGACGTCTGGCATCACGTGCGTCGCGCGCTCCACCGTCTCCGTCGCAACCTCGTCGATCACGACCAGCGCGTCCAGGCTCTCCAGCGCGGCGATCGTGCCTGCCCGGTCCGGGTGCAGCAGCACCGGGTTGTCACGGGCGACGATGAGCGCCTTGAGGCTGCCATCGCGCGCCGCCTGCAGCATCCCGGAGACGTCCAGCCCGCCGGCGCCAGGGACGATGCCGAGGTCTCGAAGTCCGACGGAATTCGACTCCGGCGGGAGTACATGTAGCGATGCGGGAGCGTCGGCCGGGCCGGCCAGAGCGATCGCCAGGTTGGCGGCCGCCCGAACCTGAGCGCCCGCCTGTGCGGAGTTCGAGCGTGACGGCGCCACCACGATCGCGACCGAACCGCCGCGTCGACGCAGCACGGTTGCGGACGCAGCGTCAATGCCCTCAACCGAGCCGCTCACATCCGACAGCCCGTCAATCTCAGTCAGCGCCGTCCGAATATCGAGATCCTTGACCACAGCAGTCGCCAGGGCCTGGGCGACGCCCGCGAGGTCGCCGTCAGCGGGATGAAGTGTGTGGTCGTCGTCGACTGCATACTCGGCCAGCGGGTTGCGTCGCGACGAGATGCTGATTAATGATGCGCCGCTGTTGGCCACGGCGTCCTTGATCCGTACGCCCAGCACATTGTTCGAGGCCGAGATGTCGTCGCCGATGGCAATGATCAAGTCAGCCGTCTCGACCGACGTAAGGCGCGATGGCAAGTGCTCCGACCCGAAGGCGTCATTCAACGCGTCGCCGATCGCCGCCGTCACCGGCCCCAGCGACGAGTCGAGATTCGTCACCCCAAGCCGAGTCGCCAGCGTCTTCACGGCGTAGAGCTCTTCGAGCGTCATCTGGCCCGAACCGAGTACGCCCACCGCCGCCGGCCCATTCGATTCCAGGATCGCCGAAATCGCCGCCGCTGCATGCTCGACCACCGCATCGCCATCCTGCTCGAACGCGTCCTCGCCGCGGCCAATCGACGCAGCACGCAGGCGATCCTTGTCTCGCGTCTGGTCGTACCCGAAGCGTCCCCGCACACAGATCTGCGAGCGCGAAACGTCATTGCCGTTGCCCGGCCGTACCTGGATCCCGCGGCCGTCCCGGACCCCCATCTGGATCGTGCAGCCCATCGAGCACTCGGTGCAGGTCGTCGTGACCCAGCGATCGGGTCGTGCCACCCACTTGTTCGGCGCTTCCATCAGCGTCGCTGTCGGACAGACATCAATGCACGCACCGCAGAAATCGCAGTTCGATTCGTGAATCTGTCCGCCCGCGCCGAACGCGATCCGCGTCGAGAATCCGCGCCCGGCCAGCGTGATCGCTGTCGTGTGGCGCAGGTCGTCGCAGGCGCGGACGCAACGCGTACAGATGATGCACATCTGCGGGTCAAACTCGAAGAACGGGTTCGCCCGGTCGGGCTCCGGCTGCTGGAAGCGGTAGTAGGTGCGCGCCTCATCAATGTACGGCTCAACGTTGGCGCGGCCTACATCGGCAGCGTCGCACGTCGTTTGAAGCTCGCAGCGGTAGTTCTTCGAGCAGGTCACGCAGCGGTGCGTGACCTCGTTGTCGCGTAGACAGATCTCGCCGGTCCGGCAATGCTCGACTCGGTGACAGGTCAGGCAGCGATCGGAGTGGTTGGCCAGGATGACCGCCAGGACCTCCTGGCGCATCTCGGTCACCTCGGGCGTGTCGGTGCGCACGACCATGCCGTCCATCACCGTCGTCGTACAGGACAGCGGCAGTCCGCGCATCCCCTCGACCTCGACCGCGCAGGTGCGGCAACCGGCGTACGGAGCCAGGCCGTCGACGTAGCAGAGGTTGGAGATCTCGAAGCCGGCGTTCTTGATCACCTCGACCAGCGGAGCGCCAACCTCGGCCTCAACCGACCGTCCATTGATCGTGATCGTCGCCATAACGTCTCCCCGCTCAAGGCACGCAGAACCAAGCCGCAGTCTATCAGTAGGCATGGTGTCCCCGATTCGACCAGCTGCCACGCCGTGTACGATCCTGACAACGGAGAGCGAGCATGACCACCGCCGAAGCACGCACAAAGGTAGAGACCACCGCAGACTCCTTGCTCGTCGCACCCGAACTGCGTGATGTTTGCCTGCGCATTCAGATGCCGGCCGCCCCGACCGATGAGGAACTGGAACGGCTCAATCAGGTCAACGCAGGTTGGAAGATCGAACTCGGGCCGAACGCCGAACTGGAGGTGAGGATGATCGCGGGGGGCGATAGCTCAGATGTCAGTATCGAACTAGGCCGCCAAGTTGCCAACTGGCGAGTCGCTGGCGGAGGCGGGCGCGCTCGCGATCCTGACGGTACCTACAAACTCAGCCACCCCGATCTCGGCGAGCGCACCTGGGCGCCCGATTGCTCGTGGATCAGCCCGGAGCTGATCGCGTCGCTTCAAGCCGAGGATCGACCACGGCGGGGCTTTTGGCGTGTCTGTCCGACATTCGTCATCGAGGTTCGCTCTCCGTCCGACTCTCAGTCCGCACAACGACAGCGGATGGAGCACTGGCTGACATTCGGCGTCGAGCTCGGCTGGCTCGTCGACCCGCTCGACCAGACAGTCTGGATCTACCGCCCGAATCAAGACCCTGAACGGCTCGAGCGCCCGGCCACGCTCTCGGGCGAATCCACGCTCGAAGGCCTAACGGTCGACATGACCGAGGTCTGGGCGATCGTCGACGAAGAGCGCACGGAGGCGGACTAAGTCGGCGGCTCGCCAATCTGCGGACACGCGTTCAGGAAGTCTGGCGCTCCTCGTGAAGCTCACAAAGATCGCGCTCGCCATCTTCGCGCTCTCCGCCGCCACGCTGGTCGCCTGTGCCACGCCCCGGGAACGCTCGGAACCGCTGACGCAACCCGAACCGTCGGTCGAACGCCGTAGTGCACCCATCGCTGAAGTACAACAGCAGTCCGAGTTGGCCAACCTCACCACGGACGCCCAGAGAGACGCTCCCGCCGTCACCGCCCCCGAGTCGTTCCAGATGAGCGGCTCCGGTGATGCCCAGGTCGAGCATGAGCTTGCGGCCGGCCTGTACCGATGCAGCATCGATCTGCAAGGCAACGTGCAGGGTGAACAGGCGGCTCCGTTTCGGATCCACTTCGTCAGCCGTGAGCCGCTGAATCCGGCGCTCGTCGACACGACGCAATCGGACTGGACGACGAACTTCGACCTGCTCTTGGCCGGCAGTGCGCAGACGGCAACCAGCCTGGTCGACGTCAGGTTGCAAGCGGCGCCGGCGAGCGAGTGGTCGCTCAAGTGCGACCGCCGCGCCGAACTCGGTCGTGCTGACCGAGGCTCTCGCAGCACGATCCAGCTCACCGTGACATTGAACGATGAGCCTCGGGGCAACCTCTCCTCTTCCTCCGGTCGGGGTTCTGGAACCGCGATGATTTCCGCGATTCCCGACGTATACACCTGTCGAATCGACGTGACCGGCAACTTCGCCGATGACGGCGGCGAGACGCAGTTCAAGGTTGCGCTCCGCGAACTGACCCTCGTCGATGTCTCAGCGGCGACCTGGTCCGGCGAAGTCGAGTATGAGCTGACCGGCGAGCACGGAATTGGGATCACCCCGACACTGTCGATCACCGCCGGCGAGTCCGCCTCGTGGGGAATCGTCTGTTTGCCAAAGCCGTCGTGACGCACGACCAGTGGACGCCAGGACGAACTCTGGAGCCCCGATAATGCGCCAGCGTCGGCTCGTACGCCTCGCGACTATCCTCTCCGCGCTGCTCGCCACCCTGCTGCTGACCCAGATACTCGTCGCTGGTGAAGAGTCTCCGCCGGCAAGCAGAACGCTTCACCCCGGGGACAATCTGATCGGCTGGGTCGGCTTCGCAACCACGCCGCAAGCGCTGTTCGACCAGATCCCGAACGCGGAACTTATCTACACCTGGGACGCCGACGACGCCCGTTACCGCTTCTCCACCCCCGGATTTTCTGCGACCCTCAGCGCGATCGAGCCCGGAATGGGCCTGATCGTCCGCATCGCCGGCGAGCAGCCGGTCGAGTGGCATCAACCGACGGTCGCCGACGGCGAGTGGGTCGCGCTCAAGCCGGGGCCAAACCTCGTCGCCTGGACTGGCCCGAGCGGCACGCCGATCGACCTGGCAGTCCGGTCCATCGGCGCGTCATTCACGCAGGCCCTCTACTCCACTCCCGATAGTGGCGAACTCGCGCTCTATCAGGCTGGCTCCCGTCCAGCCCCCGGACCCCAACACCAGCTGCGCCGCGGCGACGGCCTCTGGGTCTTCAACACGACCGAAGCGAGCTGGTTGCAACCGAGCGGCGATCGCGCGCTCTATCCGCTCGGACCGCCGCCAGACCATCTGCGCTGGTACGCCACATTCGATAAGTACCTAGACGCCGACGGACTGGCGATCATGGCCACGGAAAACGTCGCCGACGAGGCGCTCTTCCGCGCCGCCGCTATCGTCGACGAACTACTCGTCAACCGTCCCGATGTCCGCGAGACGCTGATCAGGAGACGCGAACACATCGTCGTCGTCGGCGAGTCCGAACAGACCTTTGATCTGGCTCCTTATCGGCAGTATCGAGATCGAATTGAACTAGAGGGACATGGTCCAGGAGGACCTCGAGGTCTTGGTCCGAACGGCTACACCCCGACGCTGGTCCCCGAGGAAAACCTCCTCTGTTACGAGGGCGATCGCTACAACGGCTATGACGTCGCCGTTCACGAGTTCGCCCACGCAATCGATTTCGCCATTAGCCGAGGATCCAGCTCAGGCAGCTTCCGCAGCGCCCTCGTTCAGTCTTACCGGCAGGCTCGAGAGGCCGGGTGGCTGGAGGGAACATACGCGATGACCAACTCAGCCGAGTACTGGGCCGAGGGCGTCCTCTACTGGTTCGGCCTACGTGGCCAGAGCTACTCCGGCATCAGCAACCGAATCGAGCTGTCGCAGTTCGTGCCGTCATTAGCTCACCTGGTGGCCGAAACCCTGGGCGTGGCCGACCTCAGTGCCACATGCCATCGCGCAGAGGCGAGGAGCCAGGGCGCGACTCGAAAAAGCTTGGTCAGCATGACGATGCTTGGCTCGGATGGAGAATCCCTGGCCGACGTGAGATTGACCCTGAATCCACGCTCGAGTGAGCAAACTGCGATTCGGACCCGTACCTGGCAGGACGGCACGGTCAGCGCGTTTGTTGAGCCGGGTGGCTACCTGTTACTGGTCACGGTTGAGGGTTGCAATGTCTACTACGCCCAGTCCGGACTCATGCTGAAGCAGCGATCGGCTGAGACAATCGCGGTCGGCAATGAAGATTTGAGCATATCGGTCCAACTGCCCGTGGATCTCTGCCACCACCGGATCACTGGGAGAGTAGTGAATGCGCAGGGCGCTCCGGTCAGCGCGCTGTCTGTATCGGCCAGAAGAGATGAAGGTACGACATACCAATGGACTCGCTCCGATGGGACGTTCAGTCTGAGACTTCCCGAGGCGGACAAGTACCGCTTGCGAGTCAGGTTCGAGGATTGCATCTATGCGTTCGACGGCACAGGACTCGCGAGCGAGGTCTCAGCCGACACACTCTTCGAGGCCCAGTACCTGGCCGGCCGAGAGTTGGAACTGCGGCTTCCCGTCGGCGCCTGCGCCGGTCAGATTAGCGGAAGAGTGCTCGATGAGCGCGGCGAACCTGCTAGCGAATCGTTCGTTGGAATCTACTACTCGTGGTTCACTTCAAATCCAAAGGTTCAAGCCGACGGTTCCTTTGCGCTATCCGTCGACCGTCCAGGAGAACACATCCTGATGGTTTCTACACCGTTCTGCTACGTCTACTTTGGAGAGAATGGCTTTTCTACCGACCCAGGAGATGCGATCCCGCTAAAGATGAAGCATCAGAACATCTCGGACTTGGAGATTATGATCCCGCCGAATGTCTGCGATTCCTAGGCTGCCGACGCCCTAGTGGTGCTGCCGACGCTCCTCAGGATGCACTGTCTGCTGCACCGCCTGCTGACCGTTCGGATAGACCCAGTCGTGCTGCTCCAGATACTCGTTGGCCAGCTCGATCAGGTCGCCCTTGTCCTTGTACAGACGATTCGGATTCGTCACGACGTTCGTGTATGACCCGCCCACCTGGATCGCCTCATACGGACACGCCTCGGCGCATAGGCCGCAGTACATGCACAGCCGGAAATCGATCTCGTACCGGTTGACCAGGAACGAGCCGTCTTCCCGAGGCTCCGTGTCGACCAGGATGCAACCGTCGGGACAGGCCTGCGCGCACGTCGAGCAGCCCGTGCAGCGCTCCACGAACCAGACCAGGTTCGTCCGCGCCCGCGGCGGGATGTTGCGCTCTTCCTCCGGGAACTGCACCGTCACCGGTGCCTTGCGCACGTGCTTGACCACGGTCATCAGTCCCTTGGCGATGCCCTTGCCGAAGACCATGTGCCCGTCTCTCTAGCGGCTTTGCCCGCTCAACCGACTAGCGGCCTTGCCCGCTCTATCGTCTAGCGGCTCGTGAAGAAGTTCTGGTCGTGCGGCAGCGCGCCCGTCCACTTGTCACGAGGCTGACCGTCCGCCGTCAGGTACGGCGGGAACAGCGATTCCAGCTCCTGCCGGATCGGGTCGCCCTCGGGCAGCATCCGCGAGAAGTCGCCCGTCGGCTCCGGTCGACGCTTGCGATGCCCGTTCGCGTGCTCCTCGTCGATCACCTGCTGCAGCAGCATCAGACCGGCCAGCAACGACTCCGGCCGCGGCGGGCAACCAGGCACGTAGACGTCGACCGGAACGATGTTGTTCACACCCGGCAGCGTCGAGTAGCCGTGCGCGAACGGTCCGCCGATGTTCGAGCACGAGCCCATCGAGATCACCCACTTCGGCTCGGCCATCTGCAGGTAGATCCGCCGAACCGGAGGCGCCATCTTCCAGGTCACCGTGCCGGCCACGATCATCAGGTCCGCCTGTCGAGGCGACGCCCGGAACACCTCGGCCCCAAACCGGGCCAGGTCGTAGCGAGCGTTCGCCGTCGCGATCATCTCGATCGCGCAGCAGGCCAACCCAAACATCGCCGGCCACAGAGACGACCGCCGAGCCCAGCCAAACACCTTGTCCACCGTCGAGATCAGAAGTTGAGACCGAAGCTCGTCCTCAACATCCGTCACCGGGTCCAACAGGGGGATCGGAGCCCCCCCAGTGTCAAACGTCGGAGAAACCATCCCAACTCCATTCACCCATCCGCCTCAGGATACACGAGCCCTCCCAGCTCCCCGACCCGCTCGCGAATCCCCTCTCCCCGAGGGAGAGGGTTAGAGCCTGCCCCCGCGAAGGCGGGGGGTGAGGGCCCCTCCCACGGCAGAATCCTCCCGTTCCCCACCCCCGAGCGGGGACCAGCCCCTTCCCCTCTCCCACCGCGCTCGAACCCGGAGACCCGCCCCTTCTTCTCTCCCCCCGCGCCAGCGGGGGGAGATGTCTCGTAGAGACAGAGGGGGGCACCCGCCCACAGTACCCACCTCTCACCCTCATTCCCGACCCCGCTACGGAATCCCGCCCCTTCTGACCCCCTCTCCCCGAGGGAGAGGGCTGGGGTGAGGGCCTCCACAGCACCCCAGTCCCGGGAAGATCCCTAATCCAACGCCTCCGCGAGCGCCGAACGAGGCAGCAGACGCTCACGCAGCGGATCAACGAGAAACCCCATCGATTGCAGCACCGTCAGGCCGAGGATCGGTTCCGTGCCCTCCTCGCCAAACATGACGCTCGCGTCTTCCGTCTCGCCCGCGACGGTAAACGTCGCCAGTCCCACGCGCCGCACGATCGACGACTCATCGGCGAGATAGGAGCGGCCCAGGCGACGCGGACTAACGCCGAGCCGCTCGAGGACGTCGACCGGCACGACCGAAACGCTCGCGCCGCTGTCGAGCAGGAAATCCGCCTCCCAGTAGCGGTCGGGCGCATCGGGATTGGCGACTTGCGCCGGCATTCGCACCTCATCCATCGGCGACTCCTTGATCTGGCTCGCCAGGCGCTCAATCGCCGCCGGCTCCGCCACCGCTCGCAACATCGATCGTCTCCGCAATCAGGCGGGAATCCGTTCAGAATCGACCTCTGGCAGCACCTTGCGTTCGCGGGCGTGCTCGATGGTCAGGGCAACGGGATTGCCGTCGCAGTCCAGTTCGAGCAGCGTTTGGAAGTCCAGATCAACATAATCAGTAACGCGCTCGTCGGAAAAGACGAACATGAGCGTGTCGGTGTCTTTGGAGTAGAACCGCTTCATGGCCTGAATCTTCCGTCGACGAACGCAGTGTGGACCGTCTCGCCGTCGGCCAAGATTACCACTCTGAGCGCCCGTCCACCCAGTTCCGGTACACGCCCCCAGCATCGGATTCGGCCATCCGACTGCACTTCACGTCGGAGCGGCCGATCCACTACTCGCTGAATCCAATGCAGTTGGATGCGCCCGCGGTCGGGCATCAGAAAGCGCGCCTTCCAGAAGTGATCGGTCGTCTTCACTCAGCGCTCCAAAAGCATCAGCCGACTACCCTACAGCGCTTCTACGACCTCGACACCGTTCGAGCCACCACCAACTTCGACGACATCGTCCCCCTCATCGAAGCCTCAAGCAGAGCCCCCGTCCGTTCCCCGACTCGCTCGGGGACGGGCCCCCTCCCCTCACTCAGCCACTCAGTTGAGTGTCCTGACCGACTCTACGCTCGAGTCCTCTTCCCACCTTCTGCACATGAAGTCAAAGAAACCCTCGATCGGTCTCACGCGACACATTGATGCGAGCTGTCGGCCAGCCGGAGTAAGAAACACATTGCCCGTGCTCAGAAAGTTCTTGTCTTTGTTTGACAGAGTGATTTGAGCAGACTTATCGAAGTAAGCAGCACGGAGTGATACCCCGCTGAGGTAGAACCCGTACGGAAGAGAATTCGTCGAGATCAGACCAAGCGACTCCTGATCAGCCAACATCTCTAGATCGATCCCCCTCTCATCGAAATAGCTGTCGTCGTTGTAGACAATGGCCACCGGGTTGCCGCCGACGACCCAGGAAAAACTGAGGAGGATAGCGAATCGGTCGGCGTCGGACTTGTCCATATCGGCCACGATGTTGATCGTCTTCCTTGCGAAGGTTCCCGGGTTGTTCGCCTCGCCGGCGAGTATGCGGGCCCAGATCTCCTGCATCTGTTCGTCCGACACCAGCCGCGACTTATCGAAGAAGTTCCTGAGAAAGTCGTCTTCGATCTTCTCGGGCTCTGCATTTTCATTGAGGTGAGGTATCGCCTGATGGGTAATGTTCTCTATGTTGATCTGGTTCTTCGTTTCCTCCTCAATGAAGCGGCGCGCTGCGCGCTGCTGGATCTCGGTGATCTTGATGTCCGCTTCGGCCATGATCACCTTCGCATCGGCCTCAGCCCTAGCGACACGACGAATCTGAGCAGGCCTCGCGATGCCGCCGACTGCATCGGACACCCTTTCGATCAACGCAGTTGCCGGGTTCGTCAAGCCTGCGGCAGCACCCGCAATGAGTTCACCAGGCATCGTTGTCAGCCTCCTCGTCTCTGTCGCTAGTCTACTATCTACGAACGGATGGTCGATGCTTGGCTCCCGGAACGTGCTACTCACCGCTTGAACCGGGACCGGCTCTGCTAACGCCCGACTGCCCTTACCCTGACCACCGGAGGCCCCAAATGACCTGGACCAACCAGCTCTACTTCGGCGACAACCTCTCCGTCCTCCGCGAACACATCCCTTCCGAGTCCGTCGACCTCATCTACCTCGACCCGCCCTTCAACTCCAACGCCACCTACAACGTCCTCTTCAAGGAGCGATCCGGCGAGGACTCCGCGGCACAGATCACCGCCTTCGACGACACCTGGCACTGGACCCTCGACTCCGAGCGCGCCTACCAGGAGGTTGTCACCGAGGGCCCCGACAAGCTGGGCAAGCTGCTCCAGGCGATGCGCGAGTTCCTCGGCCAGAACGACATGATGGCCTACCTCACGATGATGGCCCAGCGCCTCGCCGAACTCCACCGCGTCCTCAAACCAACCGGAAGCATCTACCTCCACTGCGACCCGACCGCGAGCCACTATCTGAAGCTGGTGATGGATGCGGTCTTCGGACACGACATGTTCACCAACGAAGTCACTTGGCGGCGTTACGGCGCTCATAACGATGTCGGGCAAGGCTCCAGGCACTTTGGACGAGTCCACGACATTCTGTTGCTCTATAACAAGGGTGACTCGGTCATATGGAACCAAGGTTTTGTCCCGCTGGATGAAAGCTACGTCAAATCGACCTACAGGCACATCGATGAGGAGACCGGTAAGCGCTTTACTACCACACCTCTGACTGGTCCGGGTGGCGCGGAGAAGGGCAATCCCGTCTTCGACTGGAATGGTCACACTCGCGCATGGAGATACAGCAAGGAAACCATGCAGCGGCTTCATGACGAAGGCCGGCTCTACTATTCCAGGACCGGATACCCGCGACAGAAGCTGTACTTGGAAGATTCGAAGGGTGTGCCAGTTCAAGACATCTGGAGCGACATTCCGTCGCTTTCTGGTGCCCATAAGGAACGCCTCGGCTACCCGACACAGAAGCCTGAAGCTCTGCTCGAACGCATCATCGATGCCAGCAGCAACGAGGGCGACATCGTCCTCGATCCCTTCTGCGGCTGCGGCACCGCCGTCGCCGTGGCCGAGCGGCTCAAGCGGCGCTGGATCGGCATTGATCTCACTCACGTGTCAATCTCATTGATGAAGCACCGCCTGCACGACACGTTCGGCACCGAACTGTCCGCCTACCAGATCGTCGGGCTCCCAGAGGATGTCGCCAGTGCCCGCGCGCTCGCCACCGAGTCCGAGCATGACGGCCGCTACCAGTTCGAGTACTGGGCGCTCGGCCTCGTCGACGCCCGGCCCGCCACCGGCAAGAAGGGCGCCGACTCCGGCATTGACGGCTACATCAACTTCTTCGACGACAACTCCGGCAAGGCCAGGCGCATCATCGTCCAGGTCAAGAGCGGTCACGTCAACCGCGGCATGGTCGCCACGCTCAAGGGCGACATGGAGCGCGAGGACGCCGCCATCGGCATCTTCATCACCCTTGAAGAACCGACCAAGCCGATGCGCCAGGAAGCGATCGCCGCCGGCTTCTACGAATCATCGGGACTCGAGACCCGGAGGTACCCCAAGGTCCAGATCCTCACCATCGAGCAGCTCCTCAACGGCGACCAGCCCGACTACCCCCGCTTCGCCGCCCCCCAGACCTTCCGCAAAGCCCCACGCCGGCGGCGCCAGCAAGGCGTCCAGCAATCCCTCGACGCGTAGTCCCTGTCAATCCGACCACAAGCCCGGTTCGCCCCGCGTCCCCACAGGATGCCGAAATCGAATACAATCAGAACATATGCGCTCACGCAGCCGGGAGGCAACCCACGTGCCCCGCCAATATCCAGCCAGTCAGCATCCAGCCGCCAACCCGGACGCTCCTGAACTCGCGCGGACTCACCTGGAACAAAACTGGCAAAATCGAGCCGCATCTGGACGAATCTGGACAGATCTGGACAAGTCTGAGCACCCGAACCCGTTTTTTCGTTTCCCAGCGCCCAGGAAAAATTCTCACCTGACGACCTACCACCGATCACGAAACCCAGCAAAACACAGGGAATTCGCAATCCCACTCGACATAACACGCCTACCGAACCTGACCAAACCCAACCATCTCCAGTCCCCTCTCCCCGAGGGAGAGGGCTAGGGTGAGGGCCTCGACCAAACCCAACCACCCTGACCACCGCCTAGCCCATCCGCCCCCACAGCAGGAGCCGCTTGAACGGGTAGAGGAACGGACGCTCGTCGGGCAACACCGACAGCAGGCGCTCCCGATAGTCCGCCAGGAACGCCTCGTAGTCCTCCGCCGACATCCGATTCCGATAGCCCGTCAGCAGCGACCCCTTGACCCACTCGATCACGTCCTCCGGCCCCGGCAACCGGTGCAGATAGACCTGCACGCGCACGTGCTGCTCGACGAATCCGAGCCGCGCCAGCTGCTCCGCGTACCACTCCGCCGACTCGATCGAGTGCCGATACACGAACCCGCCCAGCGCCTCCGCGTGCGGCGACTCCTGCGCCACCGCGCGAGCCACCGCGTGCGACGGATGATCCTCGTTGGCCGGCATCTGCACCGCCAGTTGCCCGCCCGGCCTCAGCGTCGCGGCCAGCCGAGGAAACAGCGACGCATGGTCCGGCACCCACTGGATCGACGCGTTGGCGAACACCACATCCAGCCCGCCGCCATCCAACCCGCTGAACTCGGCAATGTCGCCGCGCACAAACCGCACACCGCCACCCGCGTGCTCAGCGCTCTGCTCCAGCATCGCCTCCGACCGGTCCAGCCCGACCGTCTCGTCCGCCAACGTCTTCGTGTGCAACGCCACAGTCAGCGCGCCGGTACCGCAACCCAGATCGACCACGCGCCCCGCGAGCACCGGCTCTACCAGGTCCAGCAGGTCGTAGAACGGCTGCTCCCGCTCCGCCTTGAACCGGGCGTACTGGTCCGGCTGCCATCCATCGCCGCGTGGACTGGGTGGACTGGGTGGACTGGTCACGAGCGTGAGCCTACCAATTCCGCCCACCTAGGCTGATACTCATGCCCGCCGAAATCGCCCTCACCCGCCGCGAGGCCCATCGCCTTCGCCTCCACGCCCAGCTGTTGAGCGCCCGGCGCGGCACAGCCGTGCCCGACACCGTCCGATCCGCCGCCGCCATCCAGGCCCAGGACCGCCTCGGCGAGCAACTCGGCGTCGGCACCCGCTCGACGGGCCTGACCGCCGCCAACGTCGATCACGCCCGCCTCGTCGACCGCTCGATCGTCCGCAACTGGCTCATGCGCGGCACCCTCCATCTCGTCCCATCCGAGGATCTCCGCTGGATGCTCGACCTGCTCGGCGAAGCCATCGACGCCAAGGCGCTCAAACGCCGAGCCGACCTAGGCATCTCCGACGACGACCATGCCAAGGTGCTCAAGTTCCTGCGCAAGGAACTCGCAGCCAGGGGACCAATGACCCGAGCCGAGATTGGCGACGCCTTCCGTTCGGCGGGCCTTCCGTCGGACGGCCAGGCCACACCCCACCTGCTCCGTACCACGTCGTTGCTGGGCGTCACCTGCTTCGGTCCCGAACGCAACGGCGACACGACCCACGTCCTGATCGACGACTGGCTGCCCCAGGCCGATCCACCTCCGGACCCCGGCGCCGAACTCGCCCGCCGCTACTTCGCCGCCTACGGCCCGGCAACCCAGTCCGATTTCCGCTGGTGGTCCGGCCTGCCCGCTGCCGACACCCGTCAATGTCTACAAGCCGCGATGGAAGCTCTGACCGAGGTAGACGTCGATGGCCAGACGATGTGGATGTCGCAGGACGGCTTGGATCGGCTCAACGATGTGCTGGACGCTCCACAGGACGTCTTGCGAGTGTTGGGACCATTCGATCCGTACATCGTCGGCTACGCCAAACGAGACCTCGACGTCCCCGACCATCTCCTCAAGCGAGTCAACGCCGGCGGCGGGATGCTCCGTCCCTGCGTCTTGATCGAGGGCCGATTGGTCGCAACCTGGGACCGCAAACGCCGTGCCCGCGGACTGACCGTCAGGGTCACATGCTTCGAAGAATTGTCAGAGAGCGCACAAACGCAACTGGAAGCCGAGTTCGCTGAAGTCGGGCGATTCCTCGAAACCGATATCGACTGGTCTGCGCAACTCGACCCAACTGCGTGATCCTCGCGCGCCTAGACCGGCGACAACGCCCGCAGACGCGCCGTAATCTCCTCGATCGTCCGCGCTATCCCGTCGATCTGCTCCTCGGTATTCGACTGCCCCAGGCTCAACCGCAGCGTGCTATGCGCGGTATCGGGATCGAGCCCGAGTGCCGTCAGCACATGACTCGGCTCGTTACTCCCGGTACTACATGCCGAGCCCGATGAAGCAGCGAAGCCCTCCAGATCGAGCTGCAACAGGATGCTCTCGCCTTCGACCCCGGGGAAACTCACATTCAGATTGTTCGCCAACCGACGCGACCAGTCCGACGGACCGTTCAACCTGATCGGATGCACGCGCTCGTTCAGCTCGCGCCACAGACGATTGCGCAACTCCGACGTATGCCCAGTCCGCTGCAGGCGCTCCTCCTCCGCCAACTGCAGCGCCTTCGCCAGACCGACCGCCTGCGCCACCGACTCCGTGCCCGCCCGGCGCTCCTCCTCCTGACCGCCCCCCAACTGCAGCGGCTGTAGCGGCGTCCGACGCCGTACATAGAGTGCCCCCGCGCCCTTCGGCCCGTAAATCTTGTGCGCCGTCAGCGACATCAAGTCGACGCCCAGCACGTCGGGACGGATATCGACAGCCCCCGCCGCCTGCACCGCATCGGTGTGCACGATCGTCCGCCGGTTCCGCGCTTTCACCGCACGCGTAATCTCCGCCATCGGCTGCACCGCGCCGATCTCGTTGTTTGCCAGCATGATGCTGACCACCGTCGTGTCCTCGCGTACCGCCGATGCCACCTCATCAGGTTCGACAAAGCCCTCGCCGTCCACCCCGAGCACCGTCAGCTCGAAGCCTTCATGCTCCAGCTGTTCCATCACATGCAGCACCGCATGATGCTCGGTCGCCTGGGTAATCAAGTGCCGGCCCGCCGCTTGGCGTGCCAGCGCCGCCCCCCGAATCGCCAGGTTGTCAGACTCCGTCCCGCCCGACGTCAGCACCACCTCCGAGGCAGAACACGCCAGAACCCCCGCGATGTCATCCCGCGCCTGATCCAACAGCCCGGCCGCATACTGAGCTTCGCGATAAATTCCCGAAGGATTCCCCCAGCCGTACTGGAGGGCCGGAACCATCGCCTCCAACACCCGAGGCTCCAACGGCGTCGTCGCTGCATGGTCGAAGTATGCGCGGTCCATGGGATCAGGGTAACGATTCGTCGAATTCACTGTCCTGAGGCGTCCCGTTCGGCACGATGCGATCCTCGATCGGAATCAATGCCAGTCGTGAGCGGAAGGTAGGCGGACGTCGGCGCCGACGACATCAACCCGCTCGGCGAAGATGTTGGTTGTGCCGTCCCAACGATCGATCCGGCCCGTAAGCAGGATGATCTGATTCGCCACCGCCCGCCGAGAGCGAGCGAACACCTTGGGCGAGATGAAGGCCTGCACGTCGCCGGTCTCATCTTCGATCGTGACGAACACGATCCCGTCTGCGCCTCGTGGGTGCTGCCGTGCGATCGGCCAACCCGCGACCTGGATCCGCTCGCCGTCATCAGCCTGATACGTCTCCGCGGTCGTACGCACGCTGGCGTCGAGGCTGGGGCGGATGAACTCCATCACGTGGCCGCGGGGATAGATCCCGAGAACGCGGTACTCGCCGGCCATCTTCTCGAAGTCCGTGAAGTCGTTGAACGTTGGTGGCGGGTCTGCCGTAGCGACGGGGAAGGCGCGCTGCCCGTGGCGCGCCGGCCGGATCGAGAGCCCCGCATCCCAGAGCGCCTCGCGGCGGTTGGGCGTCAGCGCGTCGAACGCACCTGCCTCGACCAGCGAGCGGACGGACTGCGGCTTGAGGCCCGTGCGGCGCACGAGCTCGCCGGCATCCGAATAGGGGCCGTGAAGCTCGCGCTCCTTCACGATCAGCTTGGCCGACTCGGGACCGATGTCCTTGATCATGCCCAACCCCAGCCTGGCCGCGCCGTCCTCGGGCGCGCAGCGCACCCGGCTGCGGTTGACGCAGGGGTTGAGGAAAAAAATGCCGAACTTGCGCGCGTCCTCTTTCAGCGTCTCGACCGGGTAGAAGCCCATCGGCTGGTTGTTGATCAACGAGACGAAAAACTCCAACGGGTGGTAGCGCTTCAGCCAGGCGGCCTGGAAGGCGGTGATCGCGAAGGCGTGCGAGTGCGACTCGGGGAACATGTAGTGTCCGTTGATCTTGGCGAAGATGCGCTGCGAGATATCGCTCGCGACGCCGTTCGCTCGCGCACCCTTGAGAAAGTGTTCGCGGTGCATCTTGATCAGATGCTCGTTGTTCGTTTTCGCAAACGCGCGCCGCACCTGATCGGCCTCGGCGCTGGTCATCCCGGCGACGTCCATGATCAGCTGCACGACCTGTTCCTGCCACACGATCACGCCGTAGCCACGCTCCAGCGCGCGTTGCTCGAGCGGATGATCGTATTCCCATTCCGCACCATGGCGGTAGCGCTCGACGAACTGGCTCACCGCGCTGCCCTGGGTGCCGACGCCCGGCCGGATCAGGGCAATCTGGTACGCCAGATCGCGCAGATTGCGTGACCTGAGCCGTTGCGCCATCTTGAGCTGGGCCGGCGATTGGAGCAGGAACACACCCTTCGACCGGCCCTCGTTGATCAGGTCGTAGACGCCGTCGTCCTCGGGACTGATCCGGCTCAGGTCGGGACGCTCGCCTTCCCGCTGCTCGACCAGATCCAACGCTTCATCGAGTTGATCCAGGACGGGCAGCGAGAGCAGATCGATCTTGGCGAAGTTGGCGTCGGCCACGCTGTCCTTGTCCCAGTCCATGATGTAACGGCCGGCGATCGCGCCGGCTCGTACCGGAACCATCTCTGGGATTGGCGAACTGCTCAGGATCATCCCGCCGACATGCTGGCTCAGTCCGCGCGGCGCGCCGATCAACTGCGGCGCCAGTTCGACGAGGGTGCGCCAGCCGTACGCGTCCACCTTGTCTCTGAATGTGGGCAGCTGTTCCATCTGCTCGCGCAGCCCGCCTCCGCCGCGCGAGTGCAGCTGCTCCGACAACGAGCGCAGCTCGTCCGGCGGCAAATCCAGCGCTTTGCCCAGGTCCTGGATTATGCCCTTGATGGAGTAGGTCGAGATCGCGCCCGCCAGGACGGCGTAGTCGCGGCCAAAGTGTGTGTGCACCCGCTCGATCAGCTCCTCGCGCAGACCGCGCGGGAAGTCGAGATCGATATCGGGCAGCGAGGTCATGTCCTCTGGCAGGAAGCGTTCGAGCGTGAGGTCCCAGCGCAGCGGATCGATGTGGCTGATCCCGATCAGGTACCCGACCAGGAACGCCACGGACGAGCCGCGCCCGCGTCCGGGTGGCTGCTGCTCGAGCGGCGTCTCCGGCTCGACCAGGCCGCGCTCCTCCATGATCCGCCGCGCCAGACGCACGATCTCGCGGTAGAGCAGCAGGAAGCCGGCCAGGTTGTGCCGGTTGATCAGGCCGAACTCTTCGTCCAGCCGCGCCGCAACCTGCCGGTTGAGCGAGCCGTAACGTCGGACCGCGGCTTCGTCGCAGAGCCGCCTGAGGTAGCTCTCCGTCGAGTAGCCCTCCGGCACCAATGGCTGCGGCAGCGTATAGCCGAGGTCGGCGTCGAGCCGGAAGCTGCACTGCGCGGCGATTCGTTGACTGTTGTCGAGCGCTTCGGGCAGATCGGCGAACAGCTGCGCCATCTCCGCCTCGGACTTGAGGTGCAAGTGGCAATTCGGGTGGAGATGGCGCAGCGCCTGGTCCAGCGTCGTGTTGTGTTTCGCTGCGACCAGCGCCTGTTGCAGGCGGTGACGCTCGGGCGCGTGGTAATGCACGTCGTTTGTGGCGACCAGCCGCGCGTCTACCTCGCGGGCTAGCGAAACGAGCTCGCGGTTGTGCTCGCGGTCGCCGCGCAGGAAGTTGCGCTGCAACTCGACGTAGACCGAATCGGCTCCGTACCACTCCCGATAGCTCCCCAGCAGCTCGCGCGCTGTGGCTCGATCACCCGCCAGGACGAGCCGCGAGAGTGGTCCATTGCGTCCGCCGCTGAGCAGCACCAGACCTTCGGCGTGCTCGGCCAGGAGCGCCGGATCGAGTTTCGGATCGCGCCGGTCGACCTCGTTGGCCAGCGTGAACAGGCGCGAGAGGTTGGCGTAGCCCGTGCGTGTTTTGGTCAGCAAGACGAGACGAGAGCCGTCCGTCAGAGTCAGCTCGCCGCCCGTGATCGGCTGGATCTCGAGGCTGGTTGCCAGCCGCGCGAACTCCAGCGCGCCGCAGAGGTTGGTATCGGTCAGTGCCAGTGCGGGCATCCCGAACTCGGCGGCTTGCGCCAGCAGCTCGTGGACGTGAGACGAGCCCAGCCCGAAGGAGCAGAAGCTCTTGGCATGCAGTTCGATGTAGCTCATCCGACCCCGCCCTGCCGATACCAGCAGCCTTCGTGTTGATCGCGGAACAAGACGAGCTGCTGGTCGTTCGCCTGGCTCACCCGGTAGTACGTCCGGGTCGTTGGCCTGGCTCTCCACCAGAGATCGAAACTCCACTGCTCTTCGATCCGCGTCACCTCTCGCCAGCGCTCGCCGATCTGAACCGCGAGCGGTTCTTGCGTCGGCCCCGCGCGCACCGCGACGATCTCCGGTCTGCTCAACGGCCGCATGCCGTCGTCGCTCGACGGATCGATCGAGACCTGCGCCGTGCGCAGTTCCGGGACCGGATGCCAGGGCGCGACCTCGACCAGGCGGCTGAGCGAGCGCTGGCCGTTCAGCCGCACCCGGAGCTGTCGCTCGGTCTCCAACAGGCGCCGCTCGCGGTCGTGGCGCAGATCGGGGAAGAGCGAACCCTGCTCGCCTGTCGCCCCGCCGAGGTTCGCCAGCATGACCGTCATCGCTTCGACCGGAGCCGGCGGATGCTCCGTTTCCAACCGTCCCTTGATGATCTCTGCCGCTCGCTGCCAACCGCCCACGCCGCTCTTGAAATGAAACGTCTGCTCCCAGTCCGGCGCGTCGTCGAGCGAGCAGCTCAGCCTGACTGTGCTGGCGTAGCGGCCTTGCATTCTCGGCTGCGCGAATGCCCGTTGCAACAGCCGGTCCACCGCCGCCCGCAGCAGTTCCAGTGTGGTCGCCTCGGCCGGCAGCGCGAGCGTCTCCGTGATCGATTCCTCGTGCGTGCGAGCAACAAGCGGACGGTCGTCGATCCCGCGCGAGAGTTCCCAGGCACGCCGCCCCTCGTGCCCGAAGCGATCCAGCAACGCGTTGACATCTTGCGCCGCGACCTCGCCCAGCGTGCGCAGATCAAGCAGCCGTAGCTCGTCGGTCAGAGCGGTTGAGCAGGGCAGCAAATCAATCGAATGTGGCGCGAGAAACGCTGCCGCGTCAGGCGGAACGCGACTCACGCCCGACGAACGACGCGTGTACGCGGCGACGAACGCGCCAAACTTGTTCTCGCCGATCCCGATGCGCGGCTGGTAGCGCTCAGGCATCGCACCGAGCAGTTCCTCGCTCATCGCCGACGTGCCGTCCACTCCCACGTAGGCGACGCCCAGCTCCGCTCCTTCGACCTGCTCGCTGACCTGCTCAAGTGCGCACAGCATCCGCTCGAACTCGTGCCGGTAATGCGGCTCATCCGCATCGATCACCACCGCGTCCGGCACAAACGAGCGCGCACGCTCCAACGACATCCCCAGCAATGATCCGGAAACCGCGGGCAGGCAATCGACCACCACGGCCTTGCGCCTCGAACGATCGACGATCAGGCCGGCGCAATCCGCCAACTCGGGCCGCCGGGCTAACTCCGCCCGTGCCCGGAAGTGCGTCACTTGCACGGAGGAAACTGGTGACATGTCTGGCTCCACTCAGAGTCGAAAAACATTATACCGAACTATAGTTCTGTAGCAGCACGACAACCCCGCGTTGTGACAATCTGTGGACAGTCCATTACTGAATCCGGGCCGTCCCGCACTGATCGCAAATCCCATGGCCGTCAACCCGGAACACCCGATCGGCCGGCGGCGCCTGCTACACTGGCTCCAACCTCCCGACAACGAGGCGATGAGAGGACTGTTGCGATGGTCTTTCAAATGACTGAGATGCTGGATGTTTCCGACCTGGCCGCCGAGAAGGCCAAGTCTCTGCTCGAGGACAAGGGCTTTGCCGAAGGCGCGCTGCGCGTCTTCGTGGTCGGCGGCGGCTGCTCCGGCTACCAGTACGGCATGGCGCTCGCCATGGACGCCGAGACAGGCGACCAGATCATCGAGAAGAACGGCGTCCGCTTCCTCGTCGACGAGGAGTCCGCTCCGCTGATCGCCGGCTCGCGCGTCGACTACATCGACGACGTGATGAAGCAGGGCTTCTCAATCTCGAACCCGAACGCATCGCACTCCTGCGCCTGCGGCTCCAGCTTCGACACCGCCGACGCCGGTGGCGCCTCACAGGCCCGCTCCTGCATCTAGGCGCTCATTCCTCTCCCCCTTCCGGTTCCCTCTCCCTGGGGAGGGGGTCAGGGTGAGAGACCTGCACCAGCCATAGATGGACACAACCAATGGCCCGCATCACGCAACTGCTTGATGCGGGCCCAACACTGTCCTTTGAATTCTCCGCCCCCCGAGACGAGGAAGGCGCCGAGCGTCTGAGGCGGACGCTGGCCCGACTCTCGAAGCACCACCCCCAGTTCATGTCGGTCACCTACGGAGCCGGAGGCACCACCCGAGGCCCCACACGGGACTGGGTCCAGACCATCCGAGACGACTTCCAGGTCGAGGCCATGCCTCACCTCACCTGCGTCGCCCACTCCCGTGACGAAGTCGCTGACATCATCGAGAGCTACCGGTCCGACGAGATCGAGAACATCCTCGCCCTCCGCGGAGATCTGCCGCAAGGAACCCAATCAAGCACCCAGGCATTCGACACCGCCGCACAACTCGCCGACTTCATTCGACAACGAGCCGACTGGGACATCGGCGTCGCCGCCCATCCCGAGGGCCACCCGATGGCTGCCTCCGTTGAGGCAGACCTCGCCCACCAGGCAACCAAGCTGGGCCAGGCCAACTTCGCCATCACCCAGTTCGGCTTTCGCGCCGAGTACTACGAGCAGTTCGTCAATCAGCTCGACGCGCGAGGCGTCGAAACACCGGTCATCCCCGGCATCATGCCGCCCACCAACGTTGCCGGCATCGAGCGCATGTCGGCGCTCAACGCCACCGACTTCCCGGCCGAGATCCGCGACAGACTGGAGGCCGCCTCCGGTGCCGCCGAGCGGCGCGAGATCGGGGTGGAGGTCGCGGCCAACCTCGGACGTGAACTGCTGGAACTCGGAGCTCCGGGCCTGCACATCTACACGATGAACTTTGCCCGCGCCGCCTCCGAAGTCGCCGCTGCGCTGGGCTGGACGGCCGACTGACTACGTCGGCTGCAGCTGCGCCCGTAGTGTGTTCAGAATCTCCAGATCCGTCTGATGCATCGAGCGAGCAATCGACTCAACGCTCAACTCGCCTCGGAACCGGTGATTCGCGGTCTGCTCCCACTCGAACGGCGACATCATGTAGAGCACGCCCGAGATCTGCTCCCGCGTGTGATACCACTCGCGGAGCTGCTCGTAGCAGTCAGGAATCATCACCTGTTCGAGCCACTCGTAGTCGTGCAACGGCAGATCGTCGACGTCCTGGAACAGCAAATGGCCCAGTTGCCAGGCGGCGATCGTCTCGTGTCGCCAGGCTCGCTCGATCAGCGCCTCGGCCTCCGGCATCGAGCGTCGCAGTGCGCGCATCATCAGCTCGTGCATCTCGCCCGAGGCCTCGCGCAAGGCCTTCATCAGCCAGCGTCGAGAGGTCTCCGTGTCGCTCATGCCCGTCATTCTGACATACGGAGCGCGCTCCTCGGTGGGCTACGATAGTTCGGTACGTCTGTCGCGGGAGGGATGCGATGCTGACGGAGTTCTGGGAGTCTGACACCTTCACCGAGCGGCGCGAAGTCCTGCTCGACACGCTGGAGACGGACTACCCCTGGAGCAAGGGCGACATCCTGCGCTTCCGCCGCGGCGGAAGAGATGATCGCTACCGCGTGCTCAGCGTGCAGGTGGAAATCGGCGATGAAGGCCTCAGACGCACGGTCTTGCTGTTGAAGTTGGAGTCGTAGTCGACGGTGGCAGACTCCGCGGTTGTGTCGGGAGCATTGCCCTACACCCTCTTGCTCCTGCTCCTCGAGTTGGGCGTCGGCGGCGCGCTGGTCATGCACGCCGTGCACCTCCGCGGACAGGCCACGCCGGGCTTCGTCCGCGCCACCACGATCATGGTGCCCATCGTCCTCGGTCTCGCGTTCTGGACCGCCTTCACGCTTGACGGCGACCTGGTCGAGGGCTTCCCGGTTCGCTCCGCTCCGCGAGATGTACTGGTCTGGGTGCTCGCGACGCTGACCGCCGTCTCGGTGCTGCACAACCTGGCGCTCTACACCGACCGCGAAGCCTGGGCGCGTCGAATCGGCTGGGCGCTCAGTGGACTTTCGTTGGCGGCATTGGGGCTCATGGCCGCGACGCTCGCCGGATCGCCCGAGGCCCTCACCGCTTTCAGCCTCAGTTTCGGCGCGCTGGCCCTCGGCCTCTCCGCCGTCGGATTGGCGCTCGGGCACTGGTATCTGGTGACGCCGCGACTGCCAGCCCGACCACTGGTCGAGATCACCACGGCGTTTCTGATCGTCGTCGCCATACAGGCCGTGCTCTTTGGAGTCGCGCTCGCCGTCTCGATCGAGGATCCGGTCGGCGGACGCGATCAGTCGCTGACCGGCGACCCAACCTTCTGGCTGCGTATCGTCGTCGGATTCGCCCTGCCGCTCGTCTTCGGCTGGATGGCCTGGACCACGGCGCGAATGCGCTCGATGATGGCCGCCACGGGTCTCCTCTACCTCACCACCGCAGCCGTCCTCGCCGCCCAGATCGCAGCCCGAGCCCTGATGCTCGACAGCGGCCGTCCGCTGTAAGGGGCTCGCCCGTTCGAGCTGTCTTAATCGGCCCGTTCCGGTCCCCTCTCCCCGAGGGAGAGGGTGAGGGTGAGGGCCCGATCTACTCCACCACGTCCTGCTGGGTCACGTTCAGATTCAACCCGGGCGGCAACTCCGAGACCATCGTCGCCTCCGCCTGCCAGCCGGCTCGCGCCCGGTCCAGCAATCCCGACACCTCCGCGATCGCCGCCGCCGTCCTCACGCCCCACCAGGTCAGGTTCTGACCGTCGCACAGGTACACGTGCCCATCCCGCGCCGCCGACAGCCCGTGTTGGGCCAGCAATTCCTCCGCGTGACGTTCTCGGAATCGATACGGCTCCGACGGCAGCAGAATCACCTCGGGATCGAGTTCGATCAGATCGGTGAGTCGCAGCCGCGGGTAACGCCCGCGGGCCGATTCCTCGCAAACATTGATCGCCCCGCATACGCGGAGCAGATCGCCAATGTACGTATCCCCCGACGCGGCCATGTACGGGTTGCGCCAGATCAACGCCGCCGCTCGAACCCGAGGTCGCAAGCGCTGGATGTGACGCTGTTCCTCAAGCGCCTCCTCCAGCCCGTCGCCGATCTTCAGCGTGATTCCGCCGACCAGGCGAGCCACGTTCTCGATCTCGGCCTTCGCCTCGTCGGCGGTGCGCACCTCGCCGACATAAACGTTCAGCCCGGCGTCGCGCAGCGCGACCACATCCTCCTCGTTGTTCTCCTCGCGATTGGCGAGCACGAGCTGTGGCTTGAGCCCAATGATCCGCTCAACGTCGGGATTCTTTGTTCCCCCCACCTTGCGGATCGCATTTGTGACCTCGGCGGGCTCGACGCAGAACTTCGTCACTCCGACCAGCCGGTTGCCCAGCCGCATCGAGCAGACCAGCTCGGTGAACGACGGCACGAGCGAGACGATCTCGCGCGCCGGACGTTCCAGGTCGATTTCGGTGTCTGTCGCATCAACTACGCTTGGCATATCGCTGAGGCTATCAGCGAGGCGCCGTCGATTGCGTGTCGCCTGGTCTGGAAATCGAATGACGATTGCTCCGGTGTCCGGTGCCGAGGTGGCACTGCGCGATGTGACCGTGGGCTACGGCGGCCATCGCGTCTTTGAACACCTCACCCTGAACATTCCGGGCGGCGTCTTCACCGGCATCATCGGAGGCAACGGTTCGGGCAAGAGCACGTTGCTCAAGACCATCGCCGGCCTGCTGTCTCCGTCCCAGGGCCAGGTCACGGTGGGCGGCGAGTCGCCCAGCGAAGCACGCGCCTACCTGGGTTACATGCCACAGGTCAGCAACGTCGATTGGCGTTTCCCGCTGACTGTTCGTGAACTCGTCGAAATGGGGCGCTACCAGTTCAGCTGGACGCGCCGCATCGGACGTCTCATCCGCTCGCAGGAGGATCGCATCGCTATTGACCGCGCGATGGCGATGATGGATGTTGAGGACCTGCAGCACCGGCAGATCAACGAACTCTCCGGCGGCCAACGCAAGCGCGCCCTGATCGCGCGAGCCCTGGCTAGGCAGCCGAGAATCCTGCTGCTCGACGAGCCCTCCGCCGCACTCGACGCCGTCTCCGACGACCAACTCTTCGACGTGCTCTGCGAACTGACCGACCTCGGCACGTCCGTGATCATGACCACGCACGATCTGTCGACCGTGATCGAGCACTACGCCCAGGTGATCTGCGTCAACGCCACCGGGGGCGGGGTCGTTGCCCAGGGCCCTCCCACGGAGGTTCTCACCGAAGAGATACTGCGCCGTACGTTCGGCCGCGAGCTGGCGATCTTCTCCAGGGGAGACGTCCATACCGACGAGGACGACACCGGCGATCACCACACCTTGCGTCTCGCCGACGAGCTGCAGCTACACATGGACGAGCACGAACATCGCGCAGGCCATGTCCACGGCGCATCGCGAGAGCGTGACTAGGCGCGGTCAGCGCCGTTGCGACTCAACACGGCGACCACTCTGCGTACCGACATCTTGAATTGACCTTCCGACTCGGCGTATTGCAGCTCGCGACGCCAGTCGTCGAACCGCCGCGCTCGGATCTGGGCCGATTCCAGCACCAGGTAGCGCCGGATGGCCTCCAGGGTGTCCCAGGCCAGCGAGCCCGGCTGCAGGCTGTCGGCACTGATGGTGACGTTCGAAATCGCGTCGACCGTCAGGCCCGCCTCCGCGCCGCGCGATCGAATCCGGCTCCGCAGGTTCTCCGGCGCCCCCTTCGTAAAGGCGCTCACCAGGTCGCGGCCGTGCTCAGCCTCGTCGACCTGGAACCAGAGCCCTTCCCAGTCGGTCTGTACCAGCAGGATCGGGCCGCTGTTGACGCGCGCGATCTCGGCCAGCGTCACCGTGGGATGTCGCAACCACTCGAAGACGTCGACCAGCAACGCCGAGTTGAAGCTCCGATCGGCGAACGGCAAACGCTGCGCATCGGCACGGACGACGCCCCAATCCGCCGGCCCCAACCAGTGCCCGGGTGAGGCCGCGTCGATCGCGACGCCGTGAAGCGGCGTGCCCATCGTGATCGCTGCCAGCGCGAGCCCATCGCCCGTTCCGACGTCCAGAACCGGTCGGGCGTCGCGTGGGGCCCGGCCATTCAGGAGCAGGTCGTAGAGCGAGTCGTAGTGTCGCTGCAGCTCCCGGTGAATGACCGGCAGTTCGCCGCCCAGGCGCAGCGGCGGCGCCAGCGTTCGATGGTGAGGCACGACCGACGCCTCAGGCCCACTCGGAGGTGATGATCGGCTGCCGCCCTCCGAACCCATCGGCCAACTCGTGCCACCAGCTCACCGTCCGCTCGCCGTATTGCCAGCACAGGTAGACCTCGCGACCATCCCGCTCCGCCCGCCAGTCGACCAGGCCCCGCCTGATGTCTTTGACCTCCACGCCCTGGCGCTGGATGTGCTCGATTAGCTCCGCAATCTGCCCTTCAAGTTTGACTATCTCTGCCCGAATCGCCGAGTCCTCATTGACCACCGGATCGCCGTCCGCACTCATCGTGCGACTCATCGACGATGAGAGCGCCGAGAGTTCGTCGAGCCGAAGCGCTCGTTTGCGCATCACGGTCACCACCGCGGCGATCTCCGGCAGGGACCGTCGAGCCTGCGAAAGCGTGAACAGTCGCGCCATGCAACGGAGTCTAGGCGTCCCGCTCATTCGCTCTCATCGAACGTCGATGCTCAACGCTGCGATTCGTCGTTGGGCGACGGCGGAGCGTGCGGCAAGAACCACCAGTTGTTCCGCGACTGTGTCGAGTGGTTGATGAACAGCGACCGCACCGTCGCCTCCTCCGGCGGCACCGATAACACGATCGCCAGATCATTCGCCAACAGCTTCACGTTCCCTCGCGGGATCACGATTTCACCGCGTCGGTGGATCGCCGTAATGACGGACGCCTCAGGTAGCGGCAACTGCGAGACCATGCTCGACTCGGCCTGTGAACCCGGTTCCACGCGCGCCTCGATCTCAATCGCCCCGACCAATCGCCGGACCGGTGCTGGGGCGGACCGCTGACCCGAGTCCCGGTCACTCGGCTGAGCGACTTCGCGCAGGACATCCCGCTGCGTCAGCATGCCCATCAAGCGCGTCTCGTCCTCGCGGGCGACGACCGGCAACTGGCGAACATCGTGATCGACCAGAACCGAGAGCGCATAGCGCAGGTTGTCGTCGGGGTGCACGAAGACCGGCGCGACCACCGCCAGATCAAACGCCCGCCGATCCATCTCGCCGCGCTCCACCGCCGACGCCACGTCGGTCGCCGTCACCAACCCGATGAAGCGGTTGCGCTGGTCCGCCACCGCCACCACGTTCCCGCGCGATTGGCTCATCGCGTTGGCCAGATCCTCGATCGTCGCCAGCCTCGACACGATCGGTGTGTCCGTGCGCATCGTCGCCGCCACGGTCAGATCGTCCAGCGGCGATGGCGCAGATTCCTCCTGGACATCCAGTCCGGCTCGGCGCAGGCGGACGTTGTAGATCGTGTCGCGGGTCAACAGCTGGGCCAGCGCCGCGGCAAGCGCCACCGCTGTCATCAACGGCAGGATCAGCGAGTATCCGCTGAGCTCGAAAACGATGAACAGCGAGGTCAACGGCGCGCGCGCAGCGGCGGCAAAGACCGCCGCCATGCCGACCACGACATACGTACCGGTCGGCCCCACGATGCTCGGCAGCGCCGACTCGAAGCCCGCGCCCATCAGTGCGCCCAACGTCGCCCCCACGAACAGCAGCGGAGCAAACGCCCCGCCCGATGCGCCCGATCCAATCGTTAGTGACGCCGCAATCAGCTTGAGCACCATCAGGATCGCCAGCGTCGAGACGGCCGTCTCACCTTCGGCAAAGATCCGGATCTGGTCCAGCCCCGACCCCAGAATGTTCGATTCGATCAATGCCAGCACACCGACGCCGAACAGACCCAGAATCGGCCGGACCGACATCGACACGCCCAGAAACTCAAACACGTCCTCGGTGAAGAAGCGGGTGCGCACAAAGAGAATCCCGGCGATCGCCGCGGAGATGCCGACGATCGCATGCAGGAACAGTTCCCAACTGCTGTTGATGTCGAAGTCGGGCAGATCGAGTCCGGCCGAGTCCCCGTAGAACGCCACCGCGACGATGTTCGCGACCACCGCGGCAACGACCACAATCGTGAAGTTGCGCACGTTGAACCGCCGCAGCACCACCTCGAGCGCGAAGAATGTGCCGGCGATTGGGGTGTTGAATGTGGCCGAGATTCCGCCCGCCGCCGCCGCCGCGACCATCAAGACCAGCATGTCGGACGGTTGCTTCGCCAGCCGTCCGATCGTCGAGGCCAGCGACGCGGCGATCAGGACAATCGGACCCTCGCGTCCTGCGGCGCCGCCGCCGCCCAGCGTAAATCCGGTCGCGACCAGCTTGGCCGGAGCAATGATCGGTCGCACGAATCCGCCGGCGCGTTCCACTGCCACCATGACATAAGGCACCCCGGCGCCCTGCGATTCCGAGGCAACCCGCGAAACGACGAACGCCACCGGAATCGCCGCGATCGCCGGAACCAGCATCAGCGTCCAGCCGCCTGCCAGATTGTCGAGCAGCGACGTGAGCTCGTCGAACACCATGGTCAGACCGTCGACCAGCGCGCTCAGCGCCACTGCCGCGAATCCCGCTGCCAGGCCGACCGCCACCGCAAGCAACAGTGGCGCCAGGTTGCGCGGGACGCGAACCCAGCCGACCAGCGGCAGACGCCAGAAGAGATGCGCCGACCGGGTGCCGAATCGCCTGGACGGACGGCTGACGAGGGACATCGGCTACATCACCCGCTCGACGCAGCCGGCCAACACGACTCGAACCATGCTCGGGCTGCGGGAGCTACCCGTCTGAGGCTATGCCTCCCGATGGCAGCGGGCAATCAGGCTCTGCGAACCCGGCAGTTTGCCGCAGGTTGCGGCTACTCCTCCTCCAGCGCGTCTTCCTCCTGCCCCTCGGCATCCCCACTGTTCCCTGCGCCCGTCTCGGCCACCGAATTGCCGTCCAACGAGATCCTCAGCGCTTCGACCAGGCTGTCGCCCTGGACCGTGAACACGAAGGTGTAGCGCGACGCCACCGACTCATCCATCGCCAGGCCATTGACCACGATGTCGGGAACCCCATCGCCGGTGCGATCCAGGATCTCTATCGCTGAAACGGCGCCCACCTGCGCAGCCGTGCTCGTCACGGTCCGGTAGCCGTCACCGGTCGAGGACAGCACATAGAAACTGCTCACGCACCCCGACTCGTCGCACGTGATCTCGCGGAACGCAAGGTCGCGGACGGCGTCACCGGTGAGATCGACGTCGACGAGCTGCTGCAACCCCTGAACCTCCCGCGCATAGCTCAGCGCGTGGTCGTAAGCAATCCGATACTTCGACGGATCTCCCGGCACCGGGTCATAGACGACCAGGTTCGAGTACGGGACGGCAGCGCCGAACGAGTTCGGATCGGTGTAGATGATCGAAGCGGAGAACTGGCCGTCGTCGGTGGTGTCGACGAGCACGATGCGATCGTGGCCTACAGCCAATGGCGGCATCGGCCAGGCCTTGAACAGCTCGATGATCGGCTCCACCTCGTTGATCCCGTGCAACCACGGCAATGCGGCCGCACCGTATTGCAGGAAGTTGGTCGGCGGATCGGGAATCGTGTCGGTGGTCTGCTCCGGTCCCGGCTGCGGGAACTGGGTGTACGAGACCTGCGTCGGCGTGGCTGCCGGAACCGCGACTGTCGGCAGCTCGACACTCGGCGGCTCTATCTGCTCGTCCTCTGTCTCTTGCTGCTCGTCCTGAGCCGCTTGATCCGGTTCCGCATCTTCCGATTCAGTGCTGGCCGGTTCCTGACCCGGAATCCTCAGTTCTTGTCCCACATGCAGAACGTCGGGGTCCTGAATGCCGTTCAGGGTGATCAGGTCATCGATACGCACGTTGAATCGGTTCGCGATCTGGGCCAGCGTGTCGCCCGGCTGCACGATGTAGATGCTGGGGTCCGTCTCGGGCTCCTCGACGTCAGCAGCTGCTTGCTCCTGCTGCGCGGCATCGTCCTGCGATGACGATGTCGTCACCCTCACGGCCTCGGTAGGTTGAGCGGTCTGTTGCTGCTGTGCGTCGGATTGAGTCGTTGCCGCCGCGGCCGTGGGCTCGCTGGTCTGCGTCGTCTCAGCCGCCGTGTCCGGGCGCTCGACGACATCCGGCTGCTCGTCGTCGCCGCCGAACAAGCCACACGCCGAGAGGATGAATGAGCAAATGAGCAAGATGGCAAACAGAGCGACGAACCCGACGCCACGCCGTCGAGGATACGTACGTATTTGGGACATCAGTGGCACAACCGCCCCGTCGCCTGTAGCCACTCTATACACATTCCCGCCTTGAGGGCGCAGCACCAAACCGGGTCGAGGCTGCCTTCGAGGTTACGTGTCGAAGATACGTGTCGCGGCTAAAGACGAGCGAGCTGCTGGCCCAGCCACGCCGCCGCCAATCCGCCCACCGCCGACACGAGCAGATTCGTCAACGCCCATACCCAACGTCCGCCGTTGAGCAGATGCAGCGTGTCCAGCCATACCGTCGAAAACGTGGTGAATCCGCCCAGCAACCCCACCGTGATCGCCAGACGCATGTTGTCCGACACCCCGAGTCGCTCGAGGAACAGTGTCGCCACAAGTCCCAGCACCAGCGTCCCGCTCAGGTTCACCACGAGGATCCCCAGCGGCAAGCCGTCGGGCTGACCGATCCAGCGATTGAGGACGTAGCGCAGCACGGATCCGGCCGCGCCGCCGAGCGCAATCGAAGCGATCGCCGCGACCGTCATCGATCAGCGGCCCGTCGATCCGAACCCGCCGGAGCCGCGGGCGGTGTCGTCCAGTTCGTCCACTTCCTCCACGGCAGTCAGCGCTACCGGCGCCACGACGAGCTGCGCAATCCGATCACCGTGATTGACGCGGTAGCCGCGTCCCGACGGCCCGCGCAACGACATCGAGACCAACAACTCACCGCGATAGTCCGCATCGACAGTCCCCCAGCCAATCTCCACTCCTCTGCGCGTCAGCCCCGAACGCGGGCGGATCTGGATTTCGTACCCCGGCGGCGGTGCGCAGGCAATGCCGGTCGGCACCGGTTGCGGCATCTGCGTGAGACCGAGCGACCCGCCCAACTCCGACAGGTCTGCATACAGGTCCAGGCCCGAAGACAGCTCGGAGCCCCGCGTGGGCAACTGCGCCGCCGCGCGCAATCGCCGCACGCGCAGGGCTCCGAGCCTGCCGCCGTCCGTCACAGCCCAACGGAACGGTGGGAAGGTGTCCAGCGGCGTGTCTGCCAACGCGGCTGGATCGTCGGGCGCCTGGCGCAGCAGAGCCGCCGCATCGCCGATCGTCGTCGACACGTCAACTCCCAGATACGACGGCGCATACGGCGCCAGACGCTCAATTCCGGATGACAGCTTGATTCTCACTCCGCGCGGCCGATGCGTTCCGGTCCAGTGATGCAGGCCGGCGGCCAGCAAGATCAGCCCCTGGTAGAAGCTGCGGATCGCGCGACGCTCAACCTGCCAGATCTCTTCCCACGTCTCATGCGCGTCGAAGAACTGCTTCGCGTCCCACTCCGACGCGCCCTTCGCGAGTTCCGCGCGATGCGCTGTGGAAACTGTCGGTTCAAGCGCGAGCTGTTCGGCTCGGGACGGGATCTCACGAACTCGGGCCATCAGGCCGGCCGCCTTCTGCGTTCGCTGATCAGTGAGTTGTCCCGCCGCCGTCGTTCATCGACACTGTGCGCGACGCCCCACGCGTTGGATACGGGTTGAGGTAAACATCATCGCTGATTCTGTAAACGTCCAGGCCGCGCTCGCCCAGAACTTCGAAGAACTGCGATCGTTGCTCGACGCCTCCACCGATGACCGCCTCGACGAACGCCTCGGGCCCGCCGAATGGTCTGTTCGCGAAATCCTCCTGCACGTCGTCCACTCCGAGCGTTGGCTCCATCCGCAGCTCATGCTGCTGCGCCGCGAGGTCGCGCCGCACCTCCCGATCCCGCCCGTCGGCGGCGTCAACCTGCCCGACACCGAGTCTGAAGCATCGCTGCCAGAACTGCGATGGGCCCTGACCAGCGTCCGCGAAGACACCGAGCGCCTGCTTGCCGACCTGTCATCCGACCAACTCCGCGAACCGGCCAACATCGAATTGGACGGCGATGTACTCGATATGTCCCTGCGAACGATCGCGCTCACCGCCGCCGATCACCAGCTCTTCCATGTCCGCCAGATCCAGCGCACGCTCGGCATCGCTCCCTGATCGCCATCCGCTCCCGCTTGCCATAATCGATAGCCTGCGCGCACCGGCCCCGCGCATTCCGTTCGTTCAGGGAGCTTCGCCATGCAACGCACCGCCGACGACTACCCGGCCCGTCTCGATATCGAGTACCCGCAAACACTCGATCGCATCTCGACGCTGCTCCGACCGATTCTCGCACTCCCCGTCGTCGTCCTGCTCTGGTTCATCCCGCCGATGCTCTGTACGCCCGTCGCTCTGGTGCTGGTCGTGCGCCGCAAGTACCCGCGCTGGTGGTTCGACTTCAATCTCGAGGCCACCCGCTTCCACAACCGGGTTTATGCGTACCTCAACCTGATGACCGACCGCTACCCATCAACCGACGAGGAACAGTCGGTTCGCCTCGACCTCGACTATCCCGACGCAGCCCAGCTCAACCGATGGCTGCCGCTGGTCAAGTGGTTCCTCGCAATTCCGCACTACGTCATCATCTGGGTGCTGGTCGGCATCCAGAACATCGTCGTGTTGATCGCCTGGTTCGCGATCCTGTTCAGCGGAACCTACCCACGACCGTTGTTCACCTTCATGCTCAACGTCGAGCGCTGGATCCTGCGCGTCGAGGCCTACGCCTTCCTCCTGATCACCGACCGCTACCCGCCATTCCGCCTCGGCTAGCCGCTACGCCGCCAGCCGCAGCGCCCCGTGTAGCTCGATCCGCCTCAGGAACCACAGGAACGCGCCCAGATTGAGCGCGAACAGCGCCGCCAACGCCCCGAACAGGATGCCGACGCCCGGCCAGTCGATGATGAACTGCAGCGCCGGCACCACGTCCCGACCATCCGGCGTGAGCGCGAAGAAGTCCAACAACACCGCGCCGGCCTGCGTCCCCACGATCAACCCTGCTCCCAGTCCAATCGCGATGATGATCAGTTGTTCCAGCGCGATCAGACCCAGGATCTGGCGCATGCTCATCCCGACGCTCTGACAGACGGCGAACTCCACCCGCCGCGCCTGCGCCGTCACGGCTGTCAACACCACCAGCCCGAACGCCGACGCGATCGCCACCGCCGCCAGCGCGCCGATGAAGACGCCATTCCACGAAGCGACGATCAGCGGGTCGGCCGCAAGCTCCTCCCGGGCGCTCTCGATCGTGGCGATGCCATCGCTCTGGCTCGGCAGCTCGTACTCGACCAATAGTCCGCCCCACCGCTGCAGCGAGGCCGAAGCCCACAGTTCGTTGCTCACGGCCAGGGCCAC
The DNA here is from genome assembly GCA_965208665.1 of Dehalococcoidia bacterium. Lineage (GTDB taxonomy): Bacteria > Chloroflexota > Dehalococcoidia > Bin125 > Bin125 > Bin125. Next base: position 144,647 of record CBDBPH010000001.1, on the reverse strand, counting down.
GCCCGCCGCCGCGCTGCCATACAGCCGATCGATGAACGCCGCCCGATCGATCAACACAAGCGGATCGTCGCGCTGCGGATCGTAGCTGGGGAAGGTCTCAAACTGTCCCGCGACCAGAAACGTCATCGAGGACGGCCCGATGCGCAGTTTGACCGTCTCGCCGATGTTGAGCCGGCCTTGTTCGATGGCCTGCGCCGAGAACAGTGCCGGCAATGGCCCCCGGTCTGCGATGTAGCGCACCCCGCGCAGAGATGATGGAATCGCATTCCACCGATAGCGTGCGCCTTCTTCGGTGACGACGAGGAAATCCAGTGGTTCCTCGCCGACCTCCAACGGCGTCGCCTCCCAGCGTCCTGAGCTGAAGTCGGCCAATAGGGAGCGCTCACCACGCCTCGTGTAGGTCAATTCGCCAAGTACGATCTCTCCCGCGGCGCGGGTGATCGCCAGGTCAAGCGATACCAGGGTCAGCGGCGCGACTGGACGCTCCGCCACGGTCGGGCTGAACCTGCTTTGTCCCTGGATCAGCCGCGCGCCCTCCAGTGGCAGATAGGCGGCCGGTTCCTCCGTCAAGCGGCTGGAGATGGTGAGCCACTCCGGATCATCTTGAACCGGAGCGGGGCTGAGCGTGTCGATGGCGTACCACCAATAGCGCCCAATGGCGTCCAGCACCTTGATGCCGATCACCGTCTCCTGCCCGAGCCGTGCAGCTGCAATCTGTAGTTCCAGGCGGCCGCCGAAGTCGTCAATCACCGTTCCCTGCACTTCGTTCGGCACTATCGCAATCTCCTTCAGGTCCGCCGGCGGCAACGCCCAATCAGCCCCTTGTTCGGCCAACTGATCGGCGACCACCGCCGAGTCCAACGCCGCAATCTGCAGCCGACCTGAGTCTTCGTCCCCTTCGAACGCCCCCACAATCCGCCGAATCTGTGCCACCGATGCGCCGCTGGCCTCCTCAATCTCCTCATACGGAACGATGTCCGAGACCGGCTCGGTCAGACGCACCGACGCACCCACTGCATGCAGCGAGCGATCGTGGTAGGACGTGTCGAGCGTCGTCCGGAACGAGGCCGCAAACACCGCCAGCGCACCCGCGATCGTGAGCAACAACACCGTCCGCGCGTAGTGCGTCGGTGTGCGCCCCAGATACCAGGCGCCCATCAACAGCGTCAGCGAGCGCCACGGCGAAGCAACTCGGGCCAGCAGTCGCATCGTCGGCGGGAACAAGCGCAGCACGATCAGCCCAACCACGAACAGCAACACGGTCGGTGTCGCAACTGCCAACCAGTCCAGCCGCGTCTCACCGACCAACGGCGAGTCGATCGGGTCACCGGCCCACTGCAGTTCAAAGATCAGCAGAGCTCCCAGCGCCGCCACGGCCGCGTCGATCAAGGCGCGCTGCGTCCACGACGCGGGCGGCCGACCACGTTCCCGACGGGTCGTGACCATCGTCTGACGAGTCGCTCGATAGGTCGGCACCGCCTGAGCCAGCAGCGCCAGCGCGCCCGCACCGATCGCCAGGTACCACGACTCGATCGGCAGCGAGACCGGCAGGAACGGACCCACGCCCGTAGCGGCCAGCGCCTCGTCGAAAGGTGGGACGTATCCCAGCAGACTGACCAGACCCATGCCGATCAACGGTCCCAGCAATATCGCCGGAGCCGTCAGGATCGCGGCCTCAACGATGTGCATCACCGCGACGTCGCGCTGCCGGGCGCCTCGCGACCGAAGCCACGCCGTGTCCTCGGTGCGTTGCTCGGCAAGCATCGCCGACGCCACCACCGCATAGACCAACACCGCGCCCACGAGCTGCAGCACGATCATCAACAGCGTCGACTGGGCGAACTGGAAACGTTGGCTGAACCCGACCAGCGTGTCGACCAGTTCCGTCTCCAGCTGGATCCCGTCCACGGACTGCGATATCCGCCGCGTCATCTGCTCCAGCGAATCGGCCGCCGCCGACGCTTCCGCCGCCGACGCGCCCTGCAAGTCGGTCCGGAACCGCTGCAGTAACGACAGCCGCAACGTGGGCGACTGCTCGGCGAGAATGCCGAGAATCCCCTCCCGCGTGGTCCAGAAGCGCAGCTCCGTGTCCAGCGCAGCGATCGGTAGGAACAGCGGATCGAGCGTCGACCAACGCCGCTGGTCGGTCGACGGCTCGATGACGCCGACGATCCGCACGCGAGTCTCATGCTCGGTCCCCAGCCAGAACGGCTGGGCCAATCGTTCGTCCCCAACGTCGAGACCAAACTCCCGCGCCTGCCTCCGCTCGACCATCACCTCCAAAAGCTCGGTCGTTGCCTCCGGTCTACGCCCGGCCACGATTTCCGAGAGGTCCGACACGTCGCTCTGCGCGACGAATGTGGCGTGATCGGCGTCCGGCGGATCGAACGGCTGATCGTCCGTTCGCAAGATGTATCCGCCGGTTCGCAGAGCCGTCATCCGGCCAACCGTCAGCGACGAGGCCGCCGCCGTGACCTCCTCATGGATGAGCGACTCAACGTCGTCAACCGACGTCGAGTCCGCGGTCACGTTGGTCTGGTTGAATCGCAGGTCCAGCGACGCGGGTTCGGCATCGGCGAGTGTCTGCCGCAGCCCCAGATCACGCACCGCTTCGATGAAGATCGGTGCGCTGCTCGCCAGACCCACCGCTAACAGGGCCCCGATCAGCAGCACCGTCGAGAGCCTGGGCGCCGAAGCGATACGCCGCAGCGCTAGCCTGCCCAGCTCACGTGCCGTTTCGCCGCGTCGAGTCGGCACCTGCTGCGACATCAGTCGGCCCCCTCCCGCAGCAGAGGAGCAGCTTCACGGCCCGTCGCCCAGCGTGAAATCGCCGTCGTGCCCAGCACCGCGCACAACACGATCACCCCGACCCCAATACCGGCCAGCACCCAGTCGATCGAAAGCGCAGTCGGCGGAGCCGCCGCCACCCCTTCAGCCGTGACATCAAGGAAGGCCAACAACGCGCCCGCCACGGCCCGCCCCAGACCGAAACCAAGCGCCACACCGGCCGCCAACACGAGGCTGACCTCCACTGCGGCCTGCGCGGTCAATCCGGCGCGACCCGAGCCGACCGTCCGCATCAGCGCAAACTCACGAGCACGCTCCCCGCCGGCAGCGGCGAGCGTGAAAATCAACGCCGCCGAACCTACGATCAGAAGGCCAATGAATCCAACCACGAACAACGCAGCCGCGCCGCCCGAGCGAAACGGATCCTCCTCCGCCGCTGCAATCTTCGCCTCCGCGTCCAGCACCGTGCTGGCCAGGTACACATCGTCCAGCAACTCGCCCGCTACGAGACGCCCCGCGTTGGTCCCAGTCGCTGTCCACACCTCCGTGATCGGCAGCACCGCCTGAACCGCCGCGACCAGCGCCGCCCCCCGCAGCGCCAGCAGATCCACGATCAGGAATCCACCCTGCGCCGGATTGAGCGTCGGAAAGTAATCAACGGCCGCCTGGATCCGCACCGGGATATTCGCGTTGCTGACCCCGATCGGCACAATGTCGCCGACACTCAGATCGGCGGTCTCCATCGACGTTCGATCCATCGCCGCATTGACCGGCAGGTTCGGCGACTCGCGCACGATGATGCGCTCATCGCTCGCCGCAAGTTGCGACCAGTGGTAGCGCAGCCCTCCGCCCTCGAAGGAAATCCGGTCCTCGCCCGCACCGCCCGAGGCGGGCAACCACGGCCCATCCTCGTCAAACGCATCCACCGCGACGGATTGCTCCCCCACCTGCGCGTTCAACTCGTCGATGTACAACGTGCCCGTCGGCGCTCTCACGACCCGCGCCTGCGGCCGCAGAATGATCGCGGCGATCCGCAGCGGTTGCTCAAGCCCGCCCAGCGGCGCGCGAAACGTGTTCCAGTCCCCGTCCACGATGGACGCCGTGTTCGTCCGAAACGGCCGCATGTGCACCTGCCCACGGGCGTCGAGCACCCGCGCCGCCAGTTCAAGGTTGCTGTTCCCGGGATCGCTGCGCACGCGCACCGTCAGCGCCTCTGCCCCGTCCGGCAACTCCTGACCGGCGCGCCCCGGCTCCCGTTCGATCGCCGCCAACAACTCGTCCGGCGGCGTACCCAGCAAGTCCTCATCCAGTGACACGATCTCGGATAACCGGCTCGTCTGCAGCCCCAACAACACGACGCGGCTGCCCTCGCGGTCCCCGCCGATCGCACCGATCCCGCGATACGCCGCTGCCGCCATAATCCCTTGACGGCTCTGCAGTGGTTCCGTCACGCGGCCCACCGTCGAGTTCGACAGGTTGCCGCCGATCGACACGCCGCGAAGGTCCGAGCCGACCTCATACTCGATCCGCGACCGCTCGACGGTCCGAATCGTCGACGCATACGTCGCCGAGATCAGTCCCACCGCCGTGACGAATGCAACCAGCGCCGTCAGCAACATCGGACCGGTCGGATTCCGAGCGACGTTGAGCACTCCGAGATACAGCCACGACGGAATCGGTGATCTGGAGAGCACCGCCGCCGCGAAGCCCCAGACTCGAGGCGCCAGCCGCATGATCGTCAACGCCGCGCCCAGCAGCAGCAGTCCCGGGCTCAACATCAGCACCGGATTGATCCCACCCGACTCAAACGCCGCAAGCGCCCCGCCCGACGCCTCGGTCTCGAACTGCAGAAACAGCACCGTCGCCAGCGCCAAGAGCGCCACATCAAGCCAGGCCCGTTGCACCAGGGACTGCCGCTGTGGCCGCCCCTGCGCCACGCGCTCATTCGTCCGCTGCCGAGCATCGAACCAGGCCGGCGCGGCAAATGCGATCCAGGCGATCACCGCGCCCGCAATCGCCAGGCCCCAGGCCTCCACTGTCAGCCGCGTATCGAACGGCTCACCGCCCGAGACACGCGCCACCGCCTCCAACCGTCCGGCGTGACTCAACGCGAACGCGGCCAATGGAGCGCCCAGAATCGCCGCCGGCAGCGCCGCGACACCGCCGAGCATCGCCTGCGCCCCCGCCTGTTGCCAGGGCTTCGCCCCCCGAGCCGCCAGCCGTTCGCGATCGACGCGAGTCCGCTGCGCCATCACCCGGCCGACCAGCGCGACGCCGAACATCGCCACCGCAGCGATCTGCAGACCGGCCAGCAGCGACTGCCCGGCCGAAAACTGCGCCTGGCGTACGAAGGACTGCAGCGCCCCCACCAACAGCGTGCCCGCCGAGCCACCCTCCAGTCGGCTCAGCTGTTGTTGCCACGCGCCCAGAGACTCGATCACATCCTCAACCTGGTCGGAGTTGATCGCGTCCGTATCCAATTCGGTCCGCATCCGATGCGTCACCGGAGCCCCGAGTCGCTCCAGCGCCTCCGACTCCGCGAACATGCCGAAGTACGGCACCTCGGCGCCGCCCAGCGTGATATCGAACTGCAACTCGAACCAGACGTCCGTGTAGTGGAACGCCAGCACCCGCGTGACATCCGCCACAACCGGCTCGATGACCCCGCTGATCTCGAACTGCATCGCCTCGCTGAAACTGACCACGCTGCCGACATCGATGTTGAGCTGTTCGGCGAGTCGCGAGCCGATCACCACCTCGTCCGCCGAACCGGCCCAATCGCCACGTACCAGCCGCGCGTTCGACCGCAGTTGTTCGAACGACATCAGGTACGCCTGAATCGACTCATTCAGTCCGTTGTCGAGCCGCGTGAACCCGGCGAAGATCTCGGGAGTCTCCATGATCCGCCGCGTGTCGCCGACCAGTCCCGGGAACCGTTCCAGATGCCGCTCGCGCGCCTCCGCCGCATCCCGCTCCACGAAATCGAAGTCCTCCGCGCTGGCCGGACGGAAGGCGCGCGAGTGGTCCGCAAAGGTGGTCCCGCGCGGCGATTGCTCGATCAACTCACGAAGTGCCAGGTCCGCCGAGGCCGCTCGAAAGACCAGCGGCAACGCGACCAGCCCGGCCGCGATGATCAGCAGCGAGGCCGCCCCGAACATCAATAGCCAGCCGCCCCGCAATTCGCGTAGGGCGGCGAGCCTGAGTAGGCGAAAAAGTCCGAACATGATGCTCCAATGCTACGACTGGCCGTACCGTCAACCGCCTGAAGCTCCGCCGTCTCCCCGCTCAGTTGCCGCTGAGCCGATAGGCGCTTAGCCTGCGCCTAACTAGTTCTTCCGCTCGGTCTACCGACGGAACGCCCGTACACCCCTTCCGAGCCGACTCAACCTCGCCGGAATCACCGTCAGGAGCACGTGTATGACGACACAGGCAGAAACGCACACACAGATCGCCGTTGAGGTCTCCGGCCTCAAGGTCAACGCGCTTCAGGACGGCAGCGGACCCAACATCGTCGTCCTGCACCACTCCACAGGACCCGGTTGGATCCCGTTCTACGACCTGCTCGCCCAAAACCACACCGTCACCGCCATCGACATGCCCGGCTACGGACAGTCCGAGCGACCGGTTTGGGCTCGCCACCCTCGCGACATCGCGATCATGCTGCACAGCGCCATCCACAAGATGGGCATCGACACCGACGCCAACCTCGTCGGCATGGGCTTCGGCGGCTGGGTTGCGGCCGAGCTCGCCTGCATGCACCTACACGGCCTCGACAGCCTCACCCTGATCGGCGCGGCCGGCGTCCAGCCCGAAGAGGGCGAGATCGCCGATGTCATCTTCTACGAGTTCGAGGAGTACGTGAAGCTCGGCTTCTCCTCCGACGAGGCCTACGCCGACATCTTTGGCGACGAGGCCGCCCCCGAACTGAAGGAACTCTGGGACTTCTCGCGCGAGATGACCGCGCGTCTGACCTGGAAGCCCTGGATGTTCAATCGCCAGCTTCCGCATCTGCTCACCGAACTCGAGACTCCGACCCTCCTGCTCTGGGGCGAGAACGACCGCGTCGTTCCCCAGGGCGTCGCCGAGGTCTACGACTCCAGCCTGCCCAACAGCAGGATTCAGGTGCTCGACGGGCTCGGCCATCTCGTCGAGTTGGAAGACGCCCAGGCCACGGCCGACGCCGTGATCGCGCACATCAGCTCGTAGCGAAGCAGACGATCGAGGCGTGACGATTCGCCGTCACGTATCATCTTGAGGAACGTACAACCGGCTCGGGCATCCACACGTTGAGCCGGAGGGAACAGGAACCGGAACCATGTTCATTGGCTATTTCACGGAACGTCCCTACCAGGACTTCGAATCGGGCTGGGTCGGAGCGACCGGCCGCGAGATCGAAGACCTCGGGATGACCAACGGGGATTACGACCCCCGAATCGGCGCCGAACTCTACAACCGCTACCTCGACGAGAAGGTCTACGCCGAGGAGATGGGCTTTGACGGCCTGATGCTCAACGAGCATCACTCCACGCCCTTCTGCATGGGCGGCGTGATGAACGTCGAAGCCGCGATCCTCGCCCGCATCACCAAGCGAGCCAAGATCGTCCTGCTCGGCAACGTCCTCCCCATTTGGGAAGACCCCCTGTGGCTCGCCGAGGAACTGGCCGAGATCGACATGATCTCCCGTGGCCGCCTGGTCACCGGCTGGGTCCGCGGCACCGGCCGCGAGTCGGTCGCCCACAACTCCCAGGCCCCCTTCAACTGGGAGCGCTTCCAGGAAGCCCACGACTTCGTGGTCAAGGCCTGGTCCACCCCCGGCCCCTTCCGCTGGGAAGGCGAGCACTACCAGTACCGCTACGTCAACCCCTGGGCCCGCCCCTACCAGGAGCCGCACCCCCAGATCTGGATCCCCGGCGTGATGAGCCGCAACACCGTCAAGTGGTGCGCCGAGCATCGCTACCCCTACGTCATGCTCGCCACCGAGATCGAGCCGACCAAGAAGTCGTTCGACTACTACGACGAGGTCGCGCAAGAGAACGGCTACGAAGCCTCGACCGAGCACCACGGCTACCTCTTCAAGGTCCACGTCGACGAGACCGAGGAACTGGCCGAGGAAGCCGGCCGCAAGTACATCTCCGGTCCGGCCAACCCCTTCCTCGAGGGCAACCAGGGCACCGTTCGCAGCAACCTGCAGAACCTGCCTGGTCTGACTTCGCGCACGCAGCTCCTGCCGACCGTCAGCACCTTCGCTGCCGCCGCGCGTGGACGCCAGGAAGAGCAGAAGGCCGCCCTCGCGGAGAAGGATGCTGAGACCGACAAGGTCGACGCCGACGCCTTCGGCACCTACGAGGAGCAGATCAACAAGTACTCGATCATCACCGGTACGCCGAAGACCGTGATCCCCAAGATCCGGCACGTCCTCGAAGAACTGCGCCCCGGCAACATCTTCTTCTGGGACGGCGACGGCGCCATGAACCACGACGACGCAATGCGCTCCCTCAAGCTGTTCGGCGAGGAAGTCATCCCCGCCGTCCGCGAGATGGGTAAGGAACTCGACCTCAAGGGCGCCTTCGAGGTCAACACCCTCACCGGAGACCCAATGTCCGGCGACTAATCCCGCCCCCGGTTCACCCAACAGAGACCCGCGCTCCGGCGCGGGTCTTCTGCGTTAACCCCCTCCGACAACCACGACACAGCAACACGGAACACACATTCGCTACACTCACCGAACATCTGTACGCACCATGGAAGGTCCCAACCATGCACATCCCATCCAAGCGGCGACAACGCTGCCTCCGCGTCCATTACCTCCGCCAGCGCGGAAACTCCCAGCGGCAGATCGCCAAGCAGCTCGAGGTCTCGCACGCCACCGTCCGCGCTGACCTCCAGCTCGTCGAGACCCACTGGAACAGCATCGCCTCGGCCGCCGCGGACGACATCCTCCTCGAATCGCTGCACCTGCTCCACCTCCGCCTCTCGCTCGCCATCAAGTACGACGACGTGGCCGCCAATACCGACCGGCTCACGCCAGTCGACTACCTGCGCGCCCGCGAGGGCCGAGAGACCCAGCTCAACGCGCTCGCCCGCGAGATCCGCCGCACCGCCCAGGACATCTACCGCCGCGCCGAACAGCGCCCCGACCAACCCGGCCTCTTTGATGAAGCACCGCAGGCAGAACCACAGAAACTAGCGGAATCCACCTCCGAAACTGACAAAACTGACCACCCCGAACCCACGATCTCCAGTCCAGCGCAGGAGATCGTCGCGGATCGGCCCCAGGAGGAAAAAAATGCCCCCGAAACTGTCCACCTCCCCAATCCAACCGACCTGGACGCCCTGATCAGCGAAGCCATCGACCACTTCCCCCACCTCAAGGGCCAATCGACCGAACAAATCCTCGCCTTCCTCGACCAACTCACCGATCCCGACCGCCAAAACCCCGAGATCCCAACCCCAATCCGCGCCGAAGCCGCCTAGCGGTTCTCCTTCTGTTCCCCTCTCCCTCTGGGAGAGGGCTAGGGTGAGGGCCCCCACGCAGCCGAGCGTGAGGGCCCCTGCGCAGGCGGCGGGCGAGACTCCCGTCGAAGCCAATGGGCGCCGAATTGGACGCCTGCATCCGCGAGTACGCTGACCTCAATGGCTAATGGAACCAACGCATCCGTGATAGTCATCGGAGGCGGACCGGGCGGCTCCACCGCCGCCACCCTCCTCGCCCGCCAGGGCTTCGACGTCACCATCTTCGAGCGCGAAGTCTTCCCCAGAGAGCACGTCGGGGAGTCCCTCCTCCCTGCTTCGATTCCCATCCTCGAGACCCTCGGCGTCATCGACGAGATCCAGGCCGCCGGCTTCACCCCCAAATACGGCGCGACCATGGTCTGGGGACGAAACCCGGAACCCTGGTCCTGGCACTTCGCCGAAACCAACGCCAGCTATCCCCACGCCTATCAGGTCTGGCGCCCCACCTTCGACCAGATACTCCTGCGCAACGCCGAACGCAACGGAGTTTCCGTCCACGAAGGCTCGCGCGTCATCGACGTCAGCCTCGATGCGGGCGACCGCAAGTCAGTGGCGGTCGAATCGCCGGACGGCGAGACGCGGACCCACGGGGCCGACTGGATCGTCGACGCCAGCGGCCAAAACGGCTTCCTCTCTCGCCGACTCGACCTGCGAGTCAACGACGAGTTCTTTCGCAACCTGGCCGTCTACACCTACTTCCGCGGCGCAGACCGTCTGCCCGAGCCCGACGCCGGCAACATCTTCATCGAGGCCTACGAACACGGATGGTCCTGGGCGATCCCCCTGCCCGACGACATCATGTCGGTCGGAATCGTGGTCGATGCAGCCTGGGGCGGCTCGCATCTCAGCGAAGCGCCGACCGACGAGTTCTATCGCCGCCAGCTCGCGATGACGGGACGCACGGCCGCGATGCTCAAGCCGGCCCAGATGATCGACCAGCCGCGTGTCATCCGCGACTGGTCATACACCTCACAACACCTCGTCGGCGACGGCTACATCCTTGTCGGCGACGCCGCCTGCTTTATCGATCCGCTCTTCTCCTCCGGCGTCCATCTGGCGCTGTCCTCGGCCGTCCTCGCCTCGGCCTACGTCACCTCGGCCCTCAGAGATCCCGACATGCGCGAGCCCGCCGCCGAGGTCTACACCCAGCTCTACATGCAGCAGTACCACCAGTTCCGAGAGATGGCCGCCCTCTTCTACGCCTCCAACCGCACCTCCGACTCCTACTTTTGGGAAGCCCGCCGCATCACGCAGACCTCGAACGACGTCTCACCCCGCGAAGCCTTCATCGCCGCCGTCGCCGGACAACCGCCCCAGGGCTACGAGCGCGTCGTCCTCGAGCGAGGCGAAGCGCCGCCGGACTTCGTCGAAGGCGTCGCCGCCGTCGAAATAGAACGCGCCGAGCGCGACGCCGCCATGGCCAAACTGATCGATTCCGCCTGGCCCGATCGCAGCCCGATGCTCGACGCCGTCCCCACGCTCGCCTCGGGCGTCACCCTGGCCCGCAAGCCCGTCATCGGCGACGGACAGTTCGAGTGGGGAGCCGTCATCTCCTCCCCGACCCGCCCCCAGGGAGCCCCAATCTCGGTGCTCATCGCCGCGCTCGCCACCCGAATCGACGGCCAACGCCCGGTCCGAGACCTCCTCAACGACCTCCTCGAAGGAGTCGAATTGACGCAGCGAGCCCAACTCCTCCCCGGCCTCCTCACCGCCCTCCGCGTCCTCTACGTCGATGGGATGATTTCCGGCTGGAGCACCGAGTCATCGCCGACGATGTAGGGGCAACCCTTGTGGTTGCCCGTCTGCGCAATGGGTTGATTACCCTAGGCGCGGGCCACCACGAGAGTCGCCCCGAACCCGCAGCAAAGCGGACCAGTTGCAGGCAGCCGACATGACCACAGCGAAATCCACAGGGCGAATCGAACAACTCAACGTCTCACCAGGCGGCGTCCCCAAGCGTGCCGTCCCCGAGGCCGTCGTCAACGAGTATGGCCTCACCCAGGACCGACAGCGCGACCGCCGCCACCACGGCGGCACCGAGCGCGCCGTCTGCCTGTTCGCCGCCGAAATCCTCGACAGCCTTCGCGCCGACGGCCACCAGATCGGTCCCGGCGCAACCGGAGAGAACGTGACCATCCGCGGCATCGACTGGAAGAAGCTCGTCCCCGGCTCGCGCGTGCACCTCGGCGAACAGGTGATCGTGGAGATCACCTCCTACGCCGCCCCCTGCCGCATCATCGGCCACTGCTTCCGCGACGGCGACTTCAACCGCATCAACCAGGCCACCCATCCAGGCCGATCCCGCCTCTACGCCCGCGTCGTCCGACAGGGGACCATGTATCCGGGCGACGACGTCACGATCGAAGCCGACTCCGCCGCTGACCGAGGCGCTCGGCTACAGCCCAAAACCACTCGTTGGCGTCCGCCGTCAAGCTGATTTCCTCCCCGCAAATCCGCAGCGCCGTTGCAATCAATGGCACCGCGCAGTGATACTCTGCGCGCACGCGAATGCGATGTCCGATCGAGAGAACGCGACTCGCCAGGTCTTTGGAACGGGAGTAGAACGATGACCACCGATGCATCCGCCCGCCAGGCCGCCCTGATTGCACGGCGATACCCCAGCCGCGCCACCCTGCGCGGCGGCCGCGAGATCGACATGCGCCTGATGTCTCCCGCCGACAAGGCCCGCTTCCTCGCCTTCGCCCGCTCCCTCTCGCGCGACGATTTGCTCTACCTGCCCTGGGACATCACCGACGAAGGCGTCGTTGACCGCTGGCTCGAGAACATCGCCCAACACCGCACCACCACCGTCCTCGCCGTGGACGCCGGAGACATCGTCGGCGAGGCGTCACTGGTCCACAACGAAGCCGGCTGGACCGACCACATCGGCGAAATCCGCGTCACCGTCAACTCTCAGATCCGTGGCCAGGGACTCGGTCGCTTCCTGGCCGAAGAGATCTTCGCCATCGCCGACTCCATCGGCCTCGAGCGCATCTCCGCCCGCATGACCCACGATCAGCTCAGTGCGCAGGCAGTGTTCGAGTCGCTCGGTTTCCAGGCCGTCGCGACCCTGCCCGGTTGGGTCATGGACCGCAGCGGTCGCCTGAGAGACCTCGTCGTCATGGCCTACGACCTCCGCGCCCGAGGCGCCCCCACCTCCGCCCAACGCTAATGCATTGACATCTTGACGCTGTAGGGGCAGCCCTTGTGGCTGCCCTCCCCTCTGACTCATCTTCGCCCTCGCTGCGATGCGCCTATCCTGTCGGAACAACCCATGGCACGACAGGACCTTCGATGACCACCCCGACCCAGGAAGCGCTACGCAAGCAATCGTTGGATCACCTCTGGATCCCCACACAGTCGCACGCCGACCTCGCGGCCGACGATGGACTGCTCGTCATCCGTAAGGGCGAAGGAATCTTCCTGCACGACGACCAGGGACGCGAGTACATGGATGCCATGTCCGGTCTCTGGCTCAACGCGGTCGGACATGGCCGCACGGAACTCGCCGACATCGCCCATGAGCAGATGTCGCAACTCGCCTACCAGAACACCTTCGCTTACGCATCCGAGCCTGCCGTCAACCTGGCGACCAAGCTCTTCGAACTGACCCCCTCGAACATTCGCAAGGCCGTCTTCGTCAACGGCGGCTCCGAAGCCGTCGAAACAGCCCTCAAGATCGCCAAGCAGTACCACAAGATCCGAGGCAACGCCGCCAAGTTCAAGGTGATCTCGCGAATCGGTTCCTACCACGGCCAGACCGCCGGGGCGCTCTCGGTCAACGCCGCCACCTACTCGATGCGCGCGCCCTACGAGCCGCTGGTGCCAGGCTCGATCCACGTGCCCGGCGTCAACTGCGACCGCTGCCCCTACGAAAAGACCTTCCCCGAGTGCGATGTCTTCTGCGCGCGCACAATCGAGGATGTCGTGGCGGCCGCTGGACCCGACACGGTAGCGGCGCTCATCGCCGAGCCGATCTCCACCGCCAACGGCAGCTACGTCCCCGACCCGAAGTACTGGCAGACCCTGCGCGAGATCTGCGACAAGCACGACATCGTGCTGATCGCCGACGAGGTCATTAACGGCTTCGGCCGCACCGGCAAGTGGTTCGGCATGGACCACTTCGGCGTCCAGCCCGACATCATGACCACCGCCAAGCAGATCTCATCCGGCTACTCACCTATCGCTGCCACGCTCGTCAACGACGAAATCGCGAGGACCTTCGAAGAGGCCGGCAAGGACGGCACAATCGGCGGGATCACCTGGGGCGCGAACCCCGTCTCCTGCGCCGTCGCGCTCGGCAACCTCAACATCATCGAACGCGAGAATCTGGTCGAGAACTCCGCCCGAGTCGGCGAACACGTGCGTTCCCGACTTGTGCAACTGCGCGAGGAACATCGCACCATTCACCAGACCCGGGGCATCGGCCTGATGCAGATCATCGAGCTGAAGAAGGATCCCGCGACCGGCGAAGACTTCGAAGAAGCCGACAATGTCCAGGCGCGGATGACTCAGTACATGCGGGACGAAGGCGTCCTGGCTCGGGCCGGTGCTTCGGTTCCGTTCGCCCCGCCTCTGACCACCAACCTCGAAGAGGCCGACGAGCTGGTTAACCGCATCTCCCGCTCGATCGCGAGACTCGAATCCGAGCTTGGTCTCTAGGAGAATCGAAGATCAGCACGCCGCCTGAACGCAGCGCCCGCCGCAAGAGTGCAGCGGGCAGCGGTCCGGCGGCGTGTGTGGTGGTCAGGAAGCGCTAGAACGTACTCAGCGCGCCGGGGCGGTCGTCGTGGATCGGAATGATCTCCGCGAAACCGGAGAATTTGAACACTTCCTGGATGTGATCCTGCACCGCACAGAGCGCAAGCTGGCCCGCCGACTGGCTCGTCCGCTTGGCGGCCATCAACAGGACTCGGAGCCCGGCCGAGGAGATGTAGTTGATCCCCTCGAAATTCATCAAGATCTGATTGTCTCCCGCATCGATTCGGCCCAGCAGCGCCTCCTCGAATGCCTTCGCATTGGTCCCGTCGATTCGTCCGAGCGGGTTCAGCACCAGCACGCTGTCGTCGTATTCCGGGTAAAGGTCAACCATCAGTCGTCTCCTCTATCGGCCTGAAGCGGCGTGACTAGCCTAATCTGAATCATCCTCAGACGTCGCCCGCGATTGTCTCAACGTCGTGACATTGCGGTCATCAATCCGCTCGTAGTTTACCGCATCGAATGTCGATGCAATCAGCTGCAGACCCAGTCCACCGATCGGCCGCTCGAGCAGGTCCAACTCCGTATCCTGCTCCGTCGCCTCCAGCGGATTGAATGCCGGTCCGTTGTCCTCGTAGCGAACCACGATCGTCTCGCCTTCCCGGCGCATTGAGATCGAGATATCAGCCTCGTTCTCGCGCCCCGGGAATCCATGCTCGATCGTGTTGGTAAACAACTCGTCCAACGCCAGGTTGATCCGGTACAACTCGAGCGGATCGAAACCCTCGGTCTCGGCGAATCGCTCAACGAAGGCGGCCACTCGCGGCAGCGACGTCTCCAGCGTCGGCTGAACCACCATGCGCCGCCAACCGGACGCCAGGTGCGTCTCACCGCGGCCGGGGATGAAGGGCTCTTCGAGCGCGCCGCCGACGAACCGAACCGCCATGCAGGTAATGTCGTCGAACTGCTTGGCGTCCCCTGAGAACGTGCGCAGGTCGCTCAGCACGGAGTCCATCAACTCCTGCGGACCCTCACCGTTGAAACCTGCGAGCTTTTCTTCCAGCCGCTCCCGACCGAACTGTTGCCCGGCGACATCCTCCGCCTCGGTGATGCCGTCGGTGTAGAGGAACATCGACGCCCCTTCATCGAGCGGAATCGTGGTCTCCGTGTAGTTCAGTTCCGGCAGCACTCCGAGCGCAATCCCGCCCGTCATCGGAATCATCTCCGGCCCTTCGTTCGGGCGCATCAGGTATGGCGGATCGTGCCCTGCATTGACGTAAGTCAGCGTCCCCAGCTCCAGATCAATCACACCGAAGAACGCCGTGATGAACAGTTCCTTCGGATTCATCGAGCAGAGCTGGTCATTCGTCTCGGCAACCGCCATGCTCGGGTCGGGATGCTGATTCGCCGCGCTTCGTAGCAGCGCCCGCCCGACCGCCATCATCAACGCCGAGGCCACGCCCTTGCCCGATACGTCCGCGATGGCGAACGCCAGGTGCCCATGATCGGTGATGAACGCGTCGTAGAAGTCGCCGCCTACATCCAGCGCGGGCGTCATGAACGCGGCAACCCCGGCGCGCGGATCCTCCGGCAGGTCGGAGGGAACCAGCGCCGCCTGCACCGAGTGCGCCATCTCCAGGTCGTTGCGAATCTCGCGCTGAGCATCCTCGAGCGCCTGGTTCTTCTCCGACAGCTCAACCGTGCGCTCCTCGACGATCGCGTTCAGTCTGATCTCGCGTGCGCCGACCTCGCGAGCCATGTCCAGGAACACGCCCGCCAACTCCCCGTACTCGTCCCGTGTCAACGATGTGTTTCGCAGAGATGCTGCGACCGACGGTTCCGGTTGCTGTCCGTCTTCGACCGCCCGCGCGGCTCGAACCATCAGCCCGATTGGCCGCGCGAGCCGCTTGGCCAGGAACCAACTGGCCAGCACCAGGAGCAGCAGCAGTGCGATTACCCCGATCAGGTACTCGGCCCGGTACAGATCGAAGTGATTGCCGATATGGTTGCTCGTAAACTCGACCCTGACGGCACCCAGCGGACTGCCGTCCTCGGCGCGGATCGCCGCCGTCCCGGCGTAGCGACCTTCCGTCAGCGCCTCAACGACCGCTCCGTCCCCGCCTTCCATCGCCTCGCGCGCGCTCGCCACTTCAGTGCGGCTGATCGGTCGCGAGCCGTCCGACGACGCTGCGAGCCTCGCTTGCAGATTGAACACCCAGATGTTGTCAAGCTCGACGGCATCGGCCTCGCCATCGGCGGCGGAGGACGCGTTCAATCGAATCAGCGCGTTGACCTCCTCCTCGCTCAGCGACGCCAGGTCGGCATCCAGCAGCGAGCGCGCAACCGCCTCGGCGAAGACCTCAGCCGACTTGCGTCCCGTGTCATCTTCGGAATCCAGCGCGAGCAGCAGCAGCACCACCGCCGAAGTGATCACCCCGGCGAGCGTCAGGACGGAGATCATGCCGACAATGCGCCCAGCCATGCACAGATATTAACGATCTTGATGGTCAGGTGCTATCCGCAGATCAGCGGAGAGCCGAATCTCAGAGATTTATCAAACTCGACGCCGAGCACGCGCCGTACGCGCCGCCTCTGTCCCCCAACACTGCCTGCGCCGTCGCGACACCATCCGCTGCCCCCCGCGAGACGACACGCAGGTAATGCCAATCACCAATCGGCGGACGATGCATGTGCAGGGTGATGTCGGCGTTCACGTAGCCGCTGCGGCCCGGCTGCATGTTGGCGAAGGGCGAGACGAAATCGGCGATGCTCGCCGCCCGGATCGCCGGCGACAACGACGCTTCGGCGAGCACCGGCGCGTCGGCCCGGATCCAGACAACGGGTGGCTCCGTTCCACCGGGTGGAACCACGTGTCTCATCTCAAGCGTGCCCGGGTACGAGACCCAGTGGTTGCCGACTCGATCGACCTTCGCCGGCGCGGCCTCCTCCGGCCCAGGAGGCGCCTCGTCCGAATGATTGGCCCCAACCGCACCGAATCCGACATCACCCCTCAAGCACAGCGTTGTCGCCTGCGTGAGCGGCGTCCCTTCGCAACTCACCCGAGTCTGGTAGATCGCTAGCCGACGGCCTTCACGTATCGATTCAACATCGACATCCAGTCCCCCGAACGGCACCGGACGGAAGAGATCAATCGTCTGCCGGGCGATTCGCAATTCGCCGACTGTGCCCGAGTCGTCACGCCTCGAACGACGCAACTCATGCTCAACGCAATGGGCGATCAGCGCCGCGACCGGGCTCCCGTGCAACGCATCGCGCGACCACGGTCCTCGCGCCCGGTCGGTCGGTACGTAACATTCACCCGCGCACGTAAACAACGCTCCGTCGGGCATGCGCTCAGTCACTGTGCCGCCGTCTGGCGTACCTGGCTGGCTCGTTGCGAGCTGAGCGTGGTCACTACTGGATCGGAGAGCGAGGCGTTGCTTCCAACCGCTGGACCGAGATACTGTCGCGGTTCATCATCTCCGAGACGTGCGGAGCAATCTCGTCGCGCCAGTAGTCCGAGCCATACACGTCTTCGTAGAGTCGCTCCCGCTCTTCCTCCGAGTGGAAGCGGCGAATCCAGATGTACGTGTTGTCATCCTCTTCCGAGGTGAACGACCCAAGGATCGTCATACCCTTCGACACCTGGAAGGGAATGATCTGCTCTTCCATCAAGCGAACGAAATCTTCGCGGCGCCCTTCGTTGATCGTGTACTGACGAAGCTCAAACAACATGACCTGACTGCCCTTCAGAGTGCGTAGACGCCCCGCCGCTCAGCGCCAACAGCATTGACGGCGGGACCGATGACTGCGCGTATGCTATCGCGCTACTGGCTGCCGCTATTGGCTGGCTCCTGGACGCGTACCGAACGTCGTCGTCGACGTAACCACCGGTGGCGCGTCGGATCGGGAAGCCGGAGCCGGACTTGACCCGTCTCCGCGGGCGAGCAGCGACCAACGGTTGCGTCCGTTGTTCTCGATCTCGCCCATCTCCTTCATCCGCTGCAGCGTCGACTGCAAGGTCGGCATCGGCTTGGCCGACTGCGGCGCAGCATCGTTCTTCTCGAGGAATGCGAGGATCTCCGTCGCGTGTACCGGCCCGCTCTGTTGTCCGAGGAACTCACGAACCTTGCCGGTGATCAAGCCTCGCGGGCGACGCGTGCGTCTGGCGCCGCCCGTCGTCCGCCGAGCGGCTCGGCGCCGCGCCGGCCGAGGCGCGGCCGAAGCGTCGCCCGGTGATTCGCTACGCAGTAGTTCCTGGATCAAGCGGCGCTTGTTCTCCAGCCGGTCGATCTCTGTCTGGATTGACGCAAGTTCGGACTGCAGTTGTCCCGTAAACGTGTCGGCCATGTCTGCCATTCCTCTCCCTCCGGCACAATGCCAAACGAACGAATGTGATTTGACTTCGTGACGGCCTCATGTGCATTCCAACTGTAATCTCAGTATATGCACTTGCCAGGCGCATCCGTCAAATGTCACTCGAACCGAGCGTGAGCATATGATCGATTCGCCTGATCAATCGATCCTCGATCAAAGAACGTTCCGATAAGAGAACGCGGGATTGCTTGACGCCGGCCTGCCGAGCCACATGTTCAATGACTGATGAACGCGTTAACGGACGGTCCGACGCTCTCAACAGTGAGAGAATCATCCCGCGTAGTTCCCGTTGCGATCCCGCGAACCGACCCTGAGCCCGTGCCGCCGTCGGTCGCTGCCCTGCGCCGAACTTCGGCTCCGCTACGCAAAGTGTTGCTATTGGACAGAGGCCACACTTAGGAGTCGGTGTACAGATAGACGCGCCGAAGTCCATCAACGCAGGATTCCAGCGAGTTGCTTGTCTATCTGGTAACAGTCGCTCTGCCGCCCAACCGATGTGCGCGCTCGGCGTGTCGTTCGCAGGTTGTAAATCGCCAAACAACAAACGTCCTAGGACTCGAACGATGTTGGTGTCGACCGCCGCCGCATCGATGCCGTGTCCAAAGTTGAGTACAATCGCTGCCGTGAATGGACCGACGCCCGGCAGCGACTCCAGTAGCGTTCGCTCGCTCGGCAGCCAGCCGTCGTAGTCTTCGCAAACGATCTGCGCGGTGCGGTGAAGGTAAACGGCTCGCCGCGGATAGCCCGCTCGACCCCAGACCCGGATCGCGTCAGCGTCCGAGGCCTCCGCAAGGTCCCGAATCGTCGGAAACGCGGACATCCAGCGTTCGTAGATCTGCAGGACACGAGACATCTGTGTCTGCTGGGCCGCCACCGCTGCCACGAGCGCCGCGTACGGGTCCCGAGCGTTCCGCCATGGGAACGGTTGCTCGTGCTCGGCGTACCACGCCAGTAGACGCTTGCGGATTGCCCCCAATCGCTGCGGCGAGAGCGGACGCGGCAGTTCAGGTTCGGCGCGTCTCCCGGGCATGATGCTCAGGTCAAACCGCACATGTCGTCAAAGCAGTCCCGACCGACCGGCGTGACGTACACCCGGTACGCCGACTCACCGATATGAGTTAGATCAACGAGTCCGTGTTCTGCCAGCTTGGCCAGCACTCCTGGGTGATAGCCCTGGTGCTGCAGGGCCGGTCGAAACACCAGCCCCTCCTCCCCGACAGCGTCCTCCACCACGATGGGCGTCGGATCCGGCGGATCTTGCAACGCCATCAGATCCGCCAGCATGGCGCAGTGGTACTCGTTCAGTCGGACATGACGGAACTGGATCACGATTCGAGCGAACCCAGCTTGGTCGAGACGAACTCCACCACGTCCTGCGCAATCTCGGCCGCCCGAGCGGAGTCGACCTGGTCGTAGGCATCGTGCGGCACGCCGCCGGGTAGGCCGGTCGGGTAGCGCGTCGGATGGTGATACTTGTCCAGCAGCATCGCCACCGTCTTGATCACATCGAACGACGTATCAAACTGCATCGCATCCTCGCACAGGTCGGCGAGCGCGTGTCCCCAGACATAATCGGCGCCGCGAGCGAACAGGTAGCCCGCCACAGCCTTCTCCCCCGCCTGCTGGCAGAGAAAGCAGGCCAGCGCGTGGTAGTCGCCCGCCGCAGCGTGCTCGGCTGCCTCCAGGTCGTGTCGCGCCTGTGCTAGCCAACGCTCCGACTCCGCTCGCCCGCTCACACGATCACCGCTTCACTGAGCCGCGTCGCCTCGACTATCACGCGATCCGTCTCGCAAAGTCCTGCGAATTCGTCCGGCGTATAGACGATGAACGACGTTCCGACCTGCGGTCTCAAATGCGTCTGGAAGAAGTCCGAACGGTGATGAAACGGCCGCTCAGTCTCGTGCACAATCAGCAGTTCGAGCTCGGACTCCGGTCCAACCGTATTGCGTGCCAGGTCCCCGGCCAGCCAGAACCGTTCAGCGCCGAGTTGCCGCATCGACCCGGCGATACGCAGGAACTCCGCCTCAAGCTGCTGACGGCGATGCGTAGCGAACCCGAACACCATCGGCACGATGTCAGTTCCTCATGTCCCCGCTCCCTCTGGGAGAGGGTTAGGGTGAGAGTCCGCTGTCCACCGAAACGGGAACGACCAACCTTCGGATCGCCAGTTCCCGTGCGCCCAAGCGAGCGTTCCTTAAGTCGTCGACAGCGTTGGGGCCCGCAACTCGGCCATGATCTGGTTCTCGGAGAGCACTTCGGCGTCCTTCTTGAAGACCTGCACGCGATGGCTGCCGAAGTCACAGACGTACAGCCGGCCCTCGTGATAGCGCACGCCCTGCGGGAACCGGAGCAGTTTCTGCTCCTCCAGCGATGTCATCTCGCGCAGACGCAGCGTCTTCTGGTTCGCGCGGATGTACTCGCGACCCATCCGACCCAGCGTCGCGGCGCCGTAGAACGACTCCACGTAGCGGCCCCGGTGGTCGTACATCACCACGCGATGCTTGTTGCGTTCCGCGATGTACAGGTCGCCATGTTCGTCAACCGCGACGCCGCATGGCCGAACCACTTCGTATCCAGGTCGCGTGCCGAAGTCCATGATGTGCTCGCCCGACGCAG
Source organism: Dehalococcoidia bacterium (assembly GCA_965208665.1). Lineage (GTDB taxonomy): Bacteria > Chloroflexota > Dehalococcoidia > Bin125 > Bin125 > Bin125. The sequence continues at coordinate 123,656 of CBDBPH010000001.1, read as the reverse complement.
TCAGCTTCTGCACCCGGTCATTACGCCAGTCCGAGATGTACACGCTTCCCTCGGCGTCGAAGGTGATGCCCCACGGCATGTTGAACTGGCCCGGCGCGTCGCCAAACTCGCCGAATCCACCGATGTACTCGCCCTCGGACGAGAACTGCTGAATCCGATGGTTCTGCGTGTCCACTACCCAGAGGTTGCCCTCGGCGTCGAAGGCGAAGCCAGACGGCCGGTCGAGTTGACCTGGAGCCGAACCGTGCTCGCCCCACTCGTTCAGCTTCTCGCCTTCCGGCGAGTACGTCGTGACGTTGTGGTTGCCTTCATCGAGGACGTGCAGGTTGCCGTCGTCGGTGCGCAGCAGGCCAACCGGCCAGAGGTGACCGGTGTCCGCCATCGTTCCCAGGTCGCCGTGCGTCAGGTCGTCGCCGAGCTCGTCGTCGTACTTCAACGAGACCATCCGGATGTTCCCGCCGACGCCCAGCTCCGTCCGTCCGACCACGTAGATGCGATCGTCGCCGACCGCGATGTCCACGGGGAACGTGGTCACCCGGCGCATGCCGAGCACGCGCTCATAGGGGTAGCCGCAGCGCAGCATTGCATGTGGGAATGCCATGGTGTTAGCTCCAATCGCGTCTCGCTTCCTCCCCCCGCATCAGCGGGGGGAGGTGTCCCGTAGGGACGGAGGGGGGCACTGCCCGTGGACTTGCTGGCGTCGCGCCGCTCCTCGGTCGTCCCCCTCTGTCTTCTGCATCGCCCTGTACGGGCAGAATCTGAACCTAGTTCGACAACATCGTCTGCTTGAACGGGCGAACCTGTTCGAAGTCGCCGACCACGATTTCCTCCGGCTCGACGCCCATCCACTGCTCGAGCATCGTGCCGTAGATGCCGCGGAAGTCGACCGTGTGTTGCAGGTCTTCGCCGTTGAGCCAGTCCTTCGGGTCAATCGACGGGTACTCCGCGTACAGGCCGCCCTCGACATGCTCACCGATGATGAACGCCCCGCCACCAGAGCCGTGGTCGGTGCCCGAACCGTTGTCCTTCATCCGCCGTCCGAACTCGGTGAAGACAAGAATCGAGACCTCTTCGGCCGCGTCGTGCTCCCGCAGGTCGGTCAGGAAATCGTCAAGCGCGCCCGTCATGTCGCGCAGCAGACCGGGGTGGACCGGCGGCTGGTGCGAGTGCGTGTCGTAGCCAATGTGGTTGGTGTAGAAGACGCGAGCGCCAAGCCCCGCGGTGTGGATCCGGGCGACGTCGCGCAGCGCCTGGGCGATCGGATTCGAGCCGTACTCCACCGACGACTCGTACATGCCCGGAACCGGAGCCAGCATGTCGGCCCCTGCCAACGAGTCGATGCCCGTCTGACGCAGGTAGTCCATGACCATCCCCGCGCCAATCGCCGGTGTGTACATCCGCTTGAAGATCTCCAGATCGCGGTTGCGGTCCTCTTCCGCCTGGATGTCCGGCATCAAACCGTAGTTGTCGAGGTCGCCGACCGAAGTCGCCGTCACGCCTGTCGCCACCATCGCGCGCGGCAGACCGCGGCCGATGTTGATCCCGGTCAGCGGGTTCTCCGAGTCCGGATCGAGCCGCTGGATTAGCTTCGCTACCCAGCCCTCGGTCGAGATCCGGTCTGGCTCACACGTGTGCAGGATGTCCATGCCGCGGAAGTGCGAGCGCGAAGCGTTGGGATAGCCGATCCCCTGGACCACGGCGACATCGCCGTTGTCGTACATCTTCTTCATGCGCTCGGCGGCCGGGTTGAAGCCCAGCTCGTCGTTGATTGGCATGACCTCTTCCTGAGGAACGCCAACCAGCGGTCGCGCATCGTAGTAGTGGCCCTGGTTGTATGGCACCAGGGTGTTCATGAAGTCGTTCCCGCCCGAAAGCTGGACAATGACCAGGACGGGATCCTTCTTCTCGCTGTGTCCGTTGCCGCTCATTGACTTGTTCCGTTCCGTTGCTTGCGTTGTTCCCTCTCCCCCTGGGAGAGGGTTGAGGTGAGGACTCCCTATGCGAACTGGTACTCAGGCGAAGCAATGACCAAACGCAGCGCTTGCGCCGCGCGCTGGCCCGCTTCTTCGACCGCTTCGTCGCCATCGAACGAGAGGTCTCCACCCGCCGACGCCGCCTCGAGCAGCGCCGCGCGCGTGTTGTCAGACACTTCCAGCGGCCCGGCGAAGTCCAGCGTCGCGTTGACCAGCTCCTCGGGACTACTGGCCCCGATCTCCTGCAAGCGGCTGACCAGTTCCTGAACGCCCGGCGCGGACGTGTCGGAGACCAGCCTGGAAGCGAAGTTGATCCGCTCCATCAACGTGCCGCCGTCGATCCATTCCTTGCCCGTGTGCCAGCCTTCGACCGACGGCGGGTCCATCAGGCTCTGGCCCATGGCGCCCATCGTCATGTGCAGGTTCCACATCTCGGCTTGAGGCACGCCGAGCTTGCCCGACAGCTTGTATGCGCCGGCCACCCACTCGGCCGGACACTTGACGCGCTCGTAGCGAGCCTCTTTGAACCACTCGGCGTTGAACAGCACCCGCATCACCGCGCGCAGGTCGCCGTTCGACTCCGCGAAGGCGGAGGCCAGCTCGGCCACAGCCTGGGGATTGCCTGGGTCGGTTACCGACCAGGCCGAAACGCCCGGCTCGTCCTTGACGAAGAAGTTGTACAGGTGTCGCCCGATGAAGCGGCCGGTCGCCGGCTGCTGGACGATGATGTCGATGATGTCCTCGCCGTTGAAGTTGCCGGTATGGCCGAGGAACTCCTTCTCCGAGTGATCATGCAGATCGTCGCGGTAGACGAAACGCGCCGGGTATCCGCCGTGCGGGTAGAGAGGAATCGGCTGCTCGAACGTCCAGCCGGTGAAGCTGTACGCCGCCGCCTTGATGTCGTCCTCGGTGTAGTTACCCACGCCCATCGAGAACAGCTCGAGCAGCTCGCGCCCGTAGTTCTCGTTCGGCGCGCCGACCACCGACTCGCTGTTATCCAGCCAGAAGATCATCAACGGGTCGCGCGACAGTTCGGTCAGCAAAACGCGCATGTTGGCCAGACCGTGCTCTCGGAACATTTGGATGTGCACCGGCATCGACGGGCCGTGCTCCGACTTGAACCAGGCCGTCGCGAAGACGTGGTGCCAGAACAGCGCCATCTTCTCGCGAAGCGGTGACTCGGAGTTGACCATCCAGTAGATCCAGCGGCCGCTCCACGGCCAGGGAGTATCCGAATTGGCCAACGCCGGGAAGTAGCGGAAGACCAGATCGTCGTCGTCCTCCGCCATCGCCGGATCGATCAGTTCCTCGACAATGTCGGCATATGGTCGCTTCGCTAACTCATCCAGTTCAGCGGGCGTCACGCCTGCGCCGGCGCGACGCATCAGGTGGGCGACCAGCGCTCGTTGGTCGTCAGACATATGTGGCACCTCTCCAGAAACGTCCGTGCGCGGGTACGAAGAATCGGTCAAGCCCGCGCGATTGCTCTACACGCGCAATATAGGACATGCAGGGTTTGAGATTGAGTACGTGTGCGTACCATTTCGGACGACATTTCGACACTCGTTGGTTCTGAGTCTCAAGATTTCGTCATACCCGCGCTTGGCGCGGGTATCTCGCCGAAACAGGCACCCACATCACTCCTGAACACGGCGAGGTTTCAGCGCTCCGGCCCGGCGATGACGAGGTGGTCGCCGCGTGACTTTGGCAAACCAACCCCTCGCTATACTGCGCAGCAACTTCAGCAATTCCGTATTCAGTGCCTGGAGCGCTCTATGGGCCTGCACAAGACATCCGGTACCGGCGACAGCGGGTCGTCCCCTGACTACATGGATCGCAAAACAGCGGCCGCCTACGACCGCTACCGCGAGACCGTCGTCGGACGCGACAACGCCTCCGCGCTCAACCAGGCTTTTGACCTGATCAAGGACGGTCGCCCGACCACGGAGATCCTCTCCGAGACGATCCGCGCGCACGCCCCATACACACACGTCCCCTACCACCAGCGCATCGACTCCGGCATCGTCCGCTTCGTCAACAACGACCACTGCCTGCTCTCCTCGCGCGCCACGCTCGGGCTGCAGAACATGGTCTCCGAAGAGATGCGTCACCTGCCGCTCAGCCAGACCGCATGGTATGTGCCCACCGGCCTCGATATCTGGAACCAGCTCAAGGGTCGGATGCCAGGCCACTACTCGCGCCGTACCTACGACCCCGACAAGTACCCCGACGGCCCGGCGCCGCCCGCCGCTCACTGGGACGACCAGGAACCCGCCGACTACGACGGCTCGTTCGAAGAGGGCCTGAACGACTGGCTCACCCTGGTCCAGTACGGACAGGTCAACGAGGAGTACTCACTCTTCCTCGGCCTCTGGGACAGATTCCCCGAGCGCCGCGAAGAAATCCTCGGCCAGATGATGTTCGCCGGCCTCATTGACGTCCAGGACAGAATGTTCTGGAACCGTTCCTACACGACCGGCCACAAGTCCTTCCGAGCCCGGAGCACCATCCAGCTCGGACGCGCGATCGGCTGGGACAACGCGCATCACGTGCTCTACGCCGGCGTGCCCGACATCGCCGTCGGCCCGCGCTGGTACTCACTCTTCGAGTCCGCCTGTCAGATCATGATGTACCACCTCGAGGAAGAGCCACCCGCTTCCTCGCTCAACGCGACCCAGACCTCAACCCGCGATCAGGAACTGTTCAAGAACCAGATCCCGCTCTCCCCGCCCGAGGCGGAAGGCCTGATCCGTTCGATCATCCGCGAGCCCGAGGAATCCTACATCGAGGACATCGTCGCACTGCTCAAGGCTGGACGCTCGCCCAAGTCGATCCTCGACGCCATCCAGATCGCCGCCGCCCGCGTCGTGCTCGAATGCGGCCTCCCCGCCAACTTCTCAATGCCCCAGCACGGCTACGAGTACACCAACATGCTCGGCTGGTTCTACGAGAACTTCGACCACCCCCACAAGACCAAGCTGCTATTCATTGCCGCCAACTTCATCAACCAGTGCGCACACTGGGTGACCAACTCCAAGGGCAACAAGACCAGAGGCGCCGCGACCTACTTTGCCGGCTACGCGATGGACGAAGACGCCCCGCCCATGTCACAGGGCAAACTCCTGGGCGAACTCAACGAGGCCATGCTGGCGCTCGACAGTGAGCAGTCGGTATTCTGGGTCGAGAACTACCTCAAGCAGGGCTACGACGACGCCCCGCTCGTCGAAACCCTCGCCGACGGCATCGCCAAGCAGGGCAACGATCCGCACAATCAGGAAATCGGCCTCTGCATGCTCGAGGACTACCGCCGCACCACCTCCGAGATGCGCAACACCCTCTTGCTCTCGGCGGCCCATCACACCGCCGGTCACATGAAGTACGGCGACCAGTACGAGTCCTATCGCTACTTTGCCGACGCCTTCGACATGCAGGTCGAGGACGGCTGCCTCGGCGAGACCCCCGTCATCGAGAACCTCGCCGACGATGTCGAGGCCGAGCTACTGGTCGCCGAACCGACGAAAGCCGACTAGCTCCGGTCTCCTGTTCCTCGTCCCCTCTCCCTCTGGGAGAGGGTTAGGGTGAGGGTCAGGATCAGCGCCAGCCCACCCGTTGCAACTCCGCCGCGAGTGATACGATCCAACAACATGACAATCGCCGAGCTCTCCAGCCGCGCCACCGACGACGAACCAGAGCCGCCACATAGTGTGGTGCGGCTGTCCGACGGTCGAGCCCTGAGCTGGACCGAGTACGGCGATCCCAACGGCGAGCCGATCTTTTTCCATCACGGTCTTCCCTCCTCCCGCGTGGCTGCAGCCGTCATGGCCGAAGGAGCGGCACGCTCGGGCGTACGTCTGATCGCGCCCGAGCGACCAGGATTTGGCTACTCCGATCCTCTGCCCGGTCGAACGATCCTTGACTGGCCGTCAGACCTACGCCAGCTCGCCGACTACCTGGAATTCGAAAACTTCTCCGTCGCCGGCATCTCCGCCGGTCTGCCCTACACCCTCGCCTGTGCGCTGCGCATGCCCGAACGGCTGCACCGAGTCGCCTCGATCTCTGGGCTCGGCGTCATCGACTCTGGCGACGTGCTCGAGGGTATGTCCTACGAATGGCGCCTGATCTACACGCTCTTCCTCAAATCCCAACGCCTCGCTTCACTCTGGATGCGCGGTTACGGCCGCTCCGTGCAGAAGCGACCCGATCGGGTCGTCGCCGAGCAGATCAAGCGCATGCCGCCCGTCGACGGAGCGGTCCTCGGCTCCGAGCCGACCCGCACCAACCGCATCACCGACCTGCGCGAAGCCTTTCGCCAGGGTCCCGCTGCCGCCGGCGACGAGGCCCGTCATCACCTCGAGCCCTGGGGCTTCGAGCTACGCGACATCGATTTCCCCGTCATGCTCTGGCACGGAATGCTCGACGAGTCCCACCCCATCCAGATGGGCGAGCGAATCGCCTCCGAGCTGCCTCAGTGCCGCGCCATCTACGTCGAGGGCGTCGGCTCCCTCGGCTTCATCGAGCACGCCGAGTCAATCTTCAACGCGCTCTTCACCGAGCAGCGAGAAATCGTCAGGCCGCTCAGCCCAGTAGAGACCGCACCGCTCGACGAAGAAGCCGACATCTTCGGAGGCCTCCTCGATGTTCTGCCTGAACCCCTCGCCGGCGAGTAACCGCTTTGCCTCCCGATGAACTGTAGGGGCACCCTTTGTGGGTGCCCTTGTTGTGGGCGCCCTCGCCGATTCGCATCTGGATCACGAGCATCGAATTCACGAGCAAGGGCGGCCACAAGGGCCGCCCCTACAAGAAACGCCGGTTTCTTGGGCTAGAGGACTGATCAGCCCCGCGCCCAGCTAATGCTGTTCTTCAGCAGCTGACCGTACTCCTCGGTCTCCCAGGTGAACCGTAGGACTCTGGGCATTTCGCCGTCCGCATCTCGCGCATTCTCCTCGACGAACGGCTGCGAATTGGTCAGCGGCGAATGGCAGTGACCGAGCGCGATGTAGCAGACGCCGCCTTCGCCAATCCCGCGCGTGTATCCGAACACACGCGTGACGCCGTCGGCTTCGAGTGCCGTGTCTTCCTCGTAGTCGAAGCCAAAGTCCGGATAGTTGTCCGGGCCGATCGGGGCCGTCAGCAGGATGTCCGTGTTCGGGCGATCCGTGATCTCAATCATGTACGGCTCGTCGATCACGTCGAACTGCTCCGGCAGTCCCTCGAGAATCGGCGAGTCCACATTCTTCACGTCCACGGTGAAACGCTTGATTGGCGGGTGGTTGATAAAGAAGCCGCCCAGCGTCTCGTGATGCTCCATCTTGACCATCGCGCGCTTGCCCTCGCCAATGCGCGCCGCCTTGCCGCCCGACGTCCCGTGCAGACCCACCCAGTGTCCGCCGTTGCCGATCCAGTCGCGCAGGATCTCGTTCTGCGGGTCGTCTGCGTATGGGCCGGCCGTGTACGTGATCAGCACGTCGGTCACCGGCAACCACTTCCACATGTCGGTGAAGTCGTTACCGGTCGTCGCCCGGACATTGCCGTCGGAATGCAGCATGTCGAGCAGGCGCAAGCGGGCGAAGTCCATGTCATGTCCGCCGTGCTGCCCCGGCGGAAAACCACCCGTCACCACATGTACGCGAGTCGGTGCACTGGCCACTTCGACCTCATTTCAGATTCAGCCTCAAACGATGGCTGAATGATAGGCGAACCACGGAAACGGCCGTTTCTCCAATTATGTCCTCCCCCCGCGCAGCGGGGCGAGATGCCGAAGGCAGAGGGGGCACTCCAATCCATGACCCTCCCGAATCGGGGAACTATATCCCGCTTTACATCGTTTAGCTCCCTAACGGGGCGACAGCCGGTCGTCAATCTGTCGCCTCGAAGCAGTCGGTCAGGAGGACCACGTGTACGAGAACCGCACCCGAGACAGAGTCCCGAGATGGATACGCATCCTCGCCCCGCCACTGATCATCCTCGCGGTGGCCGCGACGGCAATGCTGTCCATTGCCTGCGGCGACGACGAACAGGCTGAGAGCGAACAGCCCGTTCGACAGTCCGTCGCCCAGGTCGAGCAACAGCAGGAACAGCAGCAGCAGGCAATGCAGCAAGAGGCCCAGCAGCGGGAGGTCCAGCAGCAGGCTGTGTCGTACGAGCAGGAGGCCCAGGAGCAGTCATACGACTACCAGGAGCAACAGGCAGAGGAACAGGAGCACGCCGCAGAACAGGAAGCGATGGAGCAACAGGAGGAGGCCGAGCAGGCTGCCGCCGACAGCTCCCGCTCCCGTCGCCAGCAGCCCGAGCAGCGTTCGAGCGACGAACGCCGCACGCCGCGACGCGCACTGCCCGGTTCAACCAACTTCGAGGACTACGCGACCACCGGTTGGCGAGACACCGTCGACGACGACACTTCCACGTTCTCGCTCGACGTTGATCGCACCTCATACTTCCTCGCCCTCAACTGGGTCGAGGCGGGCTACGGGATCGAACCGGCCTCAGTTCGAGCAGAAGAGTGGATCAACGCCTTCGATTACAACTACGAGCTTCCCGACGGTACGGACAGCTTCGCCGTCACCACCGACATCGTCGAACACCCGCTGCACGACGATCTCCACCTCGTTCGAATTGCGACCCAGGCGCCCGAGTTCGTCGACAACACTCCGCTTAACGTCACGCTCGTGCTGGACTCGTCCGGTTCGATGGGCACGGGCAATCGAGTTGAAATCGCCCGCGCCGCCGCGGACTCCATTCGCCGCGGACTCGGCCGGGACGACCGCCTCGCCGTAGTGCTGTTCTCCGACTACATCGTCGACTACGAGGAACACCAGCGTCCCAGCGACCGCGACATCGAGCGGATCATCAGCCGCCTCACTCCGCAAAGCTCCACCAACGTGCAGGCCGGCCTCAACCTTGGCGTCGAGTTGGCCGATGACGCGCGGCGCGATCGACCCGACGCCTACAACTACGTGATCCTCATGTCCGACGGCGTCGCCAACGTCGACGCAACCGACCCGTTCGCCATCCTGCGCACGGCCGAGGATCGGGACGATTCCAACCCGCTGCGTTTGATCACGGTCGGCGTCGGCATCGAGAACTACAACGATGTGCTGCTCGAACAGCTCGCTCAGCACGGCAACGGCTGGTACCGCTACCTGCAGGATGTCGCCCAGGCCCGGTCGACCTTCAGCCGCGAGAACTGGCTGGCGCTCTCGATCCCCTTCGCCGACCAGGCCCGCGCTCAGGTCCGCTGGGATGTCGACTCCGTTGCCGCCTGGCGCCTGGTCGGCTACGAGAACCGCGTCACCGCTGATCGCAACTTCGACCAGGACCGCAAGGAGTTCGCCGAAATCCCGATGGGCTCGGCCACAACCATGTTCTTCGAGGTAGAACTGACCAACGACGCACTTCGCCGACACGCCATCGAGTTAGGCGAGGTTGAACTGAAATGGGTGGTTCCGATGTCCGATGAGTCCCGTAGCCAACAGGTCGGCCTGATCGGCGGAGTCTCACACTTTGGCGACGACGCAATGCTCGATCTCGGTTCAGTCATCGCCCTCGCCGCCGACCGCTACAGCTGGTTCGGCCAGGACGGCCTCAGCGACGAGACAATGAGCCTCGCCGCCGAGCACCTCGACGAAATCGCATGGTGGTTCGAGGAACTACCCGCCGGCATCCTCGGTTCCCAGGCCGGCGAGGACTTCGCCAAACTTCTCTTCGTCATGGGCGCCGTCGCCGAAGAGCACGAGGCCGAGGATCCCGGCTACTCCCGCTAGCTCTCCCTCTTCGCGCTGATCTACTCTCCCCCCGCCGTGAGGCGGGGGGAGATGTCACGAAGTGACAGATGGGGGCACGCCCCACACCAACGAGCGCTTCCGATCCCGTCGATCCTCGATACAATCAGAACATACGTACATCTCTGTGTCGAGGAGCCCTCCGGTGCCCAACCCCTACCACTTCCGAGCCAGGATCGACCGCCTCGTGCAACAAGGCTTCGGTGACGGCCCCGCCTACCTCCAACTCAAAGCCCTCGACACCCTCGTCCGAGAGCTCCACGCCCCCAACGACCGAGCCCGCGCCAACTACAAGATGTACCTGGCCACCGACCCCTACGACGTCGCCCGCCACAAACTCCGCGACCTCCACGACGGCCCCGGCTGCCTTCTACCCCCTCTCCCTCTGGGAGAGGGCTGGGGTGAGGGTTCCCCCGTACTTAACGCGGCGGCGGGGCCCGCACAAGACGAACAACCAGCCGACGAAGACGACGACCCCTTGTAACCACCAACCCAATCTCTTACTCCCCCGCGTTTTTTTTTCGAGCACGCCGCCAACCGACCCCTCAGCCGCGCCGTGCCCAATCGCCCCCCGAGATCGGAATACCGCATGCGATGATGACAGGGGTTGGCCCATGCCGACCCTTAACCGATTGCGAGCCCCACAATGTCCGACTCCATCATCGTCGACCTGCGCTACTACCTGGTCCATCCCACCCCGCCCGACACCGGCCAACCCGACCGCTACATCGCCGGCAAGAACCTCTGCTTCGTCCGCCTCGAAACCGCCGACGGACTCCACGGCTGGGGCGAGTGCTACACCCAGTCCGACCGCGACATCCAGATCACGGCCCACCTCGAGGCCATGCGCCGCTACATCGTCGGCTGGGACGCGGCCCGGATTAAGCCCTGGACCGACGCGATCCACAACGACTTCGGCAACCGCCGAGGCGCGATGGACCTCTACTCAGCCATCTCCGGCGTCGAACAGGCCATGTGGGACCTCGCCGGCAAGCGAGCCGGCATGCCCGTCCATCAACTCCTCGGCGGCGCAGTCCGCGACCGCCTCCGCGTCTACGCGAACGGCTGGGCGAAAATGGACGACCTCGAAGAGCTCCAGGCCCGCGCCCGTGCGATGGTCGAGAGAGGCTTCAACGCGCTCAAGTTTGACCCGGTCCCCGGCAAATGGCGCAGCTACGTCGGCATGAACGAGCTCCGCCTCGCCGCCGAACGCGTCCGCGCTGTCCGCGAAGCCGTCGGCCCGGACGTTGACGTCCTGCTCGAAATCCACCGGCGGCTCAGCCCATCCAACGCCGTCCGACTCTCCAGAATGGTCGAGGAGTACGAGCCGTTCTGGTTCGAAGAACCGGTCTGGGCCGAGAACATGACTGCCCTCGCCGCCGCGACCGCCCAGATCAACATCCCCACCGTCACCGGCGAGGAGCTCTACACCAAGTTCGAATTCCGCGAGGCGTTCGAACAGCGGGCCGCCGACATCATCAATCCCGATGTCGCCAACGTCGGCGGCATCAAGGAGCTCACCGAGATCGCTGCGATGGCCGAGATCTACTTCGTCGCCGTCGCCCCGCACAACTACAACTCGACCACCATGGCGCTCGCCTCAACCCTCAACGCCGCGGCCACCATGCCCAACTTCATCATCACCGAGTACTTCGTCAACTTCGAGCCCTGGGGCCAACAGGCCGCCACCCCGGCCTTCACCGTCGAAGACAGCCACATCCAGCTGCCAACGAACCCGGGCCTCGGAATCGACCTCGACGAAGAAGTCCTCAAAGCCCATCCCGCCAAAGCCTTCCCAACCAGAACGATCGGGGACTGAGAGGTGGAATCCAGCGAGGAAGCGGGTCAACGGCAATCCCCATCGCCGAGTCAATCGGGGACCCGCTCGACGACCGGGACGCAGGCCCGTCGAATCAGGGTCGCCCGGAGTGCCGACTCATGAAGTCACGCAACGCCGCGATGACTCGATCCGGCGCCTCCTCGGCGACAAAGTGCCCCACGTCGTCGTAGTCGTGGACCTCGCTGTAATCCAACGCTGACCTCCAGCGATTCAGCTCCTTCCGCCGGAACGCGACGTCCTGCAGGCCCCAGAGTACGAGCGTCGGCTTGTCGACAAACCTCGCCCGATCTTCCCAGATATCACCCAGCCACTGGCTCGCTCGGATGATGTGACCCGGCAGCGCAGCGCAGGCCGATCGTTCGCGCGGCGATGGCTGGGCGCGGCGGTAGTGGTCCATCATCTCGGCGGTAATCGCAGACCTGGCAGCGAACGCCCTCGGCATCACGCCATTCACGAAGAAGTTGCGGCGCTTGATCAGGTGCTGTCCCAGCGGACTCCACATCATCAGGCTGAACATCAAGAAGTGCGGATCGCGGTTGACCGGCCAGCACCACGTGTTGGCCAGCACCAGCCGAGAAACCCGCGCTGGTCGCCGACGAGCGAAGTCGAGGCCGATCGGCCCGCCCCAATCCGTCATGAACAACGTGATCTCGCTGATGTGCAACTCGTCAAACAATGCCGCGAAGCGGCGCGCGTGGGCATGCGGATGATGGTCGTCTCTGTCGTCGCTGCGAGACGACAATCCGAATCCCACATGGTCGGGAGCGATGCAGCGATAGTCGGACCGCAGGTCTGCGATCAGGTGGCGAAACTCGAACGACCAGGACGGATTGCCATGCACGAAGACGATGGCCGGCCCGTCGCCCTCGTCAACGTAGTGCATCCGCTGGCCGTCGGGAGTCTCAAAGTACCGGCTCTCGAACGGGTACAACTCGCCAGAGACCCAATCGGGCCTCTTACCATTCACGGCGCCGACTCCCGACTCGGTGTTCCGCCTACAACCCCTCTATACCAATGCCTCGTAAACGCCCTTCTCAAAGTCGGTCTCCAGATAGGCAACCGGGTTGAACTGGTACATGAACACATGGGTGAAGAAGAGGCCCGCCAGGTTCTCCGATGGGTCGACGAAGAACCATGTACCGGCGGCGCCGCCCCATCCGTATGTGCCGATGCTGCCCGGGTAGGCAGTTCCGGCGATCCGGCTGCGAACCGCATAGCCGAAACCAAATCCGAAGCCGGGACCCGTAAGGTCGATTTCGGTCCCGCAGATGGCGCCCAGGTGGTTGGCCGTCATCAAGTCGATGGTCTTGCGACCAAGGACGCGCGCGCCATCAAGCTCTCCGCCGTTCAGCAGCATCGCGGCAAATCGGGTGTACGCCGCAGGTGTCATCAACACGCCGCCGTACAGGCCGTTGCCTGATATCTGCTGACCCAACGACTCGCGCACCTTGTGCGACGCCTCTGGCCGTTCGACCGGATTCAATGCCCCCTCCGCGGACCAGTGGTGATTAGTAACCAGCCGATCGGCATCGCCCGGCTGGCAGTAGAACCCGCAGCCTTCGACCCCCAGCGGGCCGAAGATGCGTTCCTGGAAGAGCTCGTCCAGATTCTGCCCGGTCGCTCGTTCCAGCAACAGCGTCAGGACGTCGAAATCTGCCGCATACTCCCACCCCGCGCCGGGCTGCCGCGCGTTGGGAAGCTGGGCCATCTGCAGCACGCGTGTCTCCGCCGACACCGAGGTATCGACCACGCCCGGGTTCGTGATGCCGAATTCGGTGCCGCTCCAGGCCGGTTCGAGCATCGGGAACATCGCCGAGGGAATGTTGCCGAACGACGGCAGCCCCGAGGTCATCGTGAGCAGGTCGCGGATCGTGATCTGTCTCACCATCGGCACCGTTTGGCCCATCAGCAGCCCTTCGCCGCGCACCTTGTTCGGCGGATCGAACGGAGCCAACACTTGGCGATTCGCAAACTCCGGCAGCCACTTCGTGATCGGCTCATCGACGTAGAAGACGCCCTCTTCCTGCAGCTGCATCGTCAACGCCGCGGTCACCGGCTTGGTCTGCGAGTACATACGGAACAGCGCGTCGATCGGCAGCGGGGTGTGCCGCTCGGAATCGAGGTACCCATGAGACGACACATGCGCGACATGGCCGTGCCGAACCAGGACAGTGACCACGCCGGGGACCTCGTTGTTCTCAACCGCCTGCGCCATGCGAGCGTCTACACGAGCGAGCCGGTCGGCGTCGATGCCGAGGGAGGCAGCGTCGGCGGCAGGAAGATTGGCAAAGTCGGACATGAACGGCTCCTTGCTGATGACTGGCCTGTCGAGGATAGGCGCTGAGATCACGTAGTCTCGGCATGATCTTGGGAGGCTGGCATGGCGTACGAATATGACCGCAACATCCGCGACAAGGTGGCAGTGATTGGTGTCGGCGAGACTGAATACACGAAGCACGGACGCATCGGCCGGCCAGAGTTCCGCCTGGCCCTCGAGGCCATCCTCGCGGCCTGCGCCGACGCGGGCCTCGAACCTCGCATGCTTGATGGCTTCTCCTCCTACTCCGCCGACCGCAACGATCCCAACCGGCTCTCGACCGCTCTCGATCTGCCGCACTACGCCTTCGCTTCCATGGTCTATGGCGGAGGTGGCGGAGGCGTCTGCGCCGCGATCGGCAACGCCGCAGCAGGAATCGTCGCGGGCTACGCCAACTTCGTTGTTGTCTATCGAGCTCTTGCGCAGGGCGAGTTCGGGCGCTTTGGGCAGTCACGCCGAGGCGGCCGGCTACGCGGCCAGTACGCCTTCAACGTGCCCCAGGGGCTGATGTCGCCGGCCCAGTTTTTGGCGATGAAGATGCAGCGCCATATGTACGAGTACGGCACCAAGTCCGAGCAGCTGGGTCACATTGCTGTCGCCGCCAACAAGCACGCGCAGAACAATCCGCGTGCGGTGATGAACGGACGGCCGATCACGCTCGAGGATCACCAGAACTCCCGCATGATCGCTGACCCATACCGGCTCTACGACTGCTGTCTTGAGACCGACGGCGCAGCCGCGATGATTCTCACCACCGCTGAAATCGCTCGCGACTTCACCAACAAGCCTGTCTATCTGGCGGCATCGGTGCAGGGCTCGGGCCACCGTCAAGGGAACGTCGTCGACGGCTTCTGGCACGATGACTTCATGAGTTCGAACTACACGACGATGGTCGACCGGCTGTACTCGGCCGCGGGGATGGGGCCGGAGGACATCGACTGCGGTCAGTTCTATGAGAACTTCACCGGTCAAGTGCTGACCTCGTTTGAGGACCACAGGTTCTGCGAGGTCGGCCAGGGCGGCCCCTTCTGCGAAGGCGGACGACTCGAGACGAAGCAGGTCGCGGATCCCCGAGAGCCGCACGCGGGCGAGTTCCCAATCAACACATCCGGCGGCAATCTGTCCGAGGCATACACCCACGGCTTCAATCTCGCGGTTGAAGCAGTCCGGCAGCTACGGGGCGACTCGTCCAATCCCGTCGGAGGCGCCAGAACCTGCATCGTCGCCGCCGGACCGGCGTCCGCGCCGATCTCGTCGGCGATCTTCCGCAACTGAGCCCGCGCTATGAGAGCGCCCGCTTGATGCAGTGATAGGTCGGCAGCGAGTGCTGACCGGCCTCTCGCTGGGCGATTGCCTCGCCGAGCATCTGCCCGATTTGATTCTGCAACTTGCGGGAGCGCGTCCAGCCGATGAAGCTCTCCTGCATGATGGTCACCACGTAACGAGGTTGGCTACCGAGCCACGGCGGACCCAACCAGATGGCGGCGCTGTTCATCCGCACGAGCGCGCGCACTCTGCTCGCCTTCGACTTGAGCGGCGACTCGCCTTCCTCCTCTGCTTCTGCATCCGCTTCGGCCCGCTCCAGGTCCTGCATCAGCAGGGCCGCTTCCTCGTAGTTGCGCGGATTGATCTTCGCGATGGGATCGTCGTCCTCCGATTCGGGAATTGTGAAGTTGCCGGTCTTGATCAGCGACTCCCAGCCAGGAAGCATCCGCTCGGGAATCGTTGCGCCCCAGCGGTGGTTGTCGACCACTTCGCGGAGCAGGTCGAAGCCATCGGCCCGCGCGTCTTGCGGGACGGAATCGGACATCGCCAGCGCGGCGAAGAGCCTCGCCAAGTGAATCGGCTCGGCCCGGCTGACCCCCCAACGGCTGCGGTGGGTCAGTTCGATCAGTTCGGGCACGCCCCAGCGTTCGTAGTACTCGGTTAACCCTGCCAGGCCGCCGATCATCGAAAGCAAGGTGTTCACATCGGGATTCTGCGACCAGGCGACCATATAGAACAGAGCGTCCCGTTGCAGTTTGGTCAGCTCCCTTCCCTCGTCATACGCATCGCTCAGAACGGCCCAGGCGATCGGTGGCTTGATCACACTATGCAGGGCGTACGGTCCCGAGTGGCCGCCGGTCCAGATGGTCTCCGTCTGCAGGTCGTAGACCGCTGCCCCGATTACGGCGTCAACGCTCAGCACTTGACGCTCGAATTCGTTCGAAAGGGCGCACAGGGGGGCGTCGGCGGCAGCGGGTCGAGCGATACCGACACCGATCAAGGTGGACAATATCAAGGCGGGCAGCAGGGCGAAAGCGGGCAGTCGGCGCATGCGGAGTCAGCCTACTAGGCAGAGAACGCGTTACTCTCGCGCTATGACGAGTTCGAGCCAGCCGGTCGAATTCCTGGACGCCCCGTTCTTTCCCGACGGCATGACGGTTCCGGAGCCCGAGGATGCGATCAACGCCGGCTACTTCGCTGCCGCCGACGAGGGCCGACTCGTCGTCCAGAGTTGCGCCGACTGTCCGACGCGGCAGTATCCGCCCGAGCTGAACTGTCACACCTGCTACAGCTTCAACATGGAGTGGGAAGAATCGGTAGGGACGGGAACGGTCTGGTCCTGGGTCGAGGTCGTCCACCCAGTGCATCCCGCGCTGCGCGAGTTTGGGCCCTACGTAGTGGCATTGGTGGAACTGGACGACATGCCCGAGATCAAACTGATGGGCGCGGTCGTCGATGCTCCGCTGGGCGGCGCGATGAAGATTGGCGCGCGAGTGCGCGTGATTTTTGAGCGGACCGCGGACGACGTCGCGCAACCACGCTGGCGGATGGCATGACCGCTCAGGTTCCTGCTGCCTCGACATCGACGTCGCGTCGGCGCTGGGTGATCCTGCTCGTCCTGGCCGGGTCGCAGATGCTGGTCCAGCTCGACGCCACGATCATCAACACAGCCTTGCCGGCGATCAAGCGCGCTTTTGAGATGTCGGAGTCGCAGTCGCTGTGGGTGGCCGACGCCTACATGGTGATCTTCGGAGGCTTGCTGCTGCTGGCCGGGGCGCTCGGCGACCGATTCGGCCGGCGAAAGATCCTGATCGCGGGGATGGCGATCTTCGTCGCCGCCTCGATTGGGGTGGCGTTCTCGCCAGACGCCAACTTCCTGATCGTCGGACGCGGGCTGCAGGGGCTGGGCGGGGCGTTGGTGATCCCGCAGACGCTGTCGATCCTGACCGCCGTGTTCCCGCGTGAAGAGCGAGGCCGGGCGATTGGCATCTGGGCTGGAGCGATGGGTTTCGGGATGGCCTTCGGACCGCTGGTGGGCGGTGTACTGGTTGATTTGATCGGTTGGGCGGGCGTGTTCTGGGTTCCGGCACCGATCGCCGCCCTCTGCATGGCGGGCATGGCCGCTGTTCCCGAATCGCGTTCGCAGATGCACACCAAGCTTGATGTGCCGGGCGCCATCACGGGGACGATCGCAATGGTGGCGATCGTCTTCGCGATCATCGAGGGCATTCAGAAGGGTTGGACAGACCCGCTGATCGTGGGTTCGTTCGCAGTTGCCATCGCTTCGGCGCTGCTCTTCATCATCATCGAGCGGCGTACGGACCAGCCGTTGTTGCCGATGGCGTTCTTCAAGCAGCGCGATTTCACCGGCTCGATGGTCGGCATGTTCTTCATCATGTTTGCCCTGATGGGCGTGATGTTCTACATGCCCCAGTTCTTCCAGCTTGTGCAGGGCATGTCCGCTTCCGAGAGCGGAGCGCGCCTGATGCCGCTGGCGCTGGCGATGATGTTCTTCGCGCCGGTTGCGGCCAAGCTGTTGCCGAAGCTGGGGCCGCGGCTGATGCTCTTCTGGGCGCCTGCCGTGCACGGTGGCGGCGCGCTGCTGTTGTTCAGTTTCGTTCTCGATGTCGACACGCCCTACTGGATCATCGGCCTGGGGATGGCGTTCCTGGGAATGGGCGGGGCGATGCATATGCCGGCCACGACTGACACGGCGATGGCGTCGGTGCCGGTCGACCTGGCAGGGAAGGCGTCGGCGGTGAACAACGCCGGCCGGCAGCTTGGCGGGACGCTGGCGATCGCGATCCTGGGTTCGTTCGCGGCGGCCGTGTACTCGTCCGGAGTGACATCGGGGTTGACGCCGCTTGGGGTCGCCGAGGAGTCGGTGGAGATCCTCGCGACTGGGATCGGCGCGGCGCAGCAGGTGCTTCCGACCCTCGATCAGAGCGTTCTTGGTCCGGCCCAGCTCGTTCTGCGGGAGTCGTTCGTCGAGGCGATCCGGGACACGATGCGGTTCGGGATCATCTTCGCGTTGATCGCCGGCGTCGTCGGCTGGATCCTGGTTCCGAAGCGCCAGCGCCAGACGCAGATGCAGTGGGAAGATGGGAAGCCTGTGGAGCAGCCAGCCGCGGCTGTTGCCACGCCTGCGGGGCCTGTGGGTTCGTCAAACGGGGCGGGTGCCAATGGCGCGCGTGAGTTTGCGCCGAGCGGCAGATCGGTTGTCCTGCAGCGGCCGCAGAAGTCGGGGTTTGGCTGAGCTGATCACATTTGGTCGATCGGCGAGGGCACGGCGGGGCCAAGGTCGGGAGTTTCGCGAGCCCGAAAAAAAGAGCGGGCGAAAAGAGAGGCGACGGACTACAAGGGGTCGTCGTCTTCCTCGGATGGTTGTTCCTCGGCGCGAGTCGGGGGGAACTCTCACCCCGGCCCTCTCCCACGGGGAGAGGGGGGCAGAAAGAGCCTTCAGAGCCCGAAATGGACGGGTCGGCTCGGTCGTAGAGGTCGCGGAGGAGATGGCGGGCGTATTCGTACGCGTCGACGGCGTTGAGCATTTGCTGGGCGACGGCGTAGCGGGGCCGGCCGGGGATGAGATCGCGAGCCAGGGCGTCGAGTGCTCGGAGTCGGATGTAGGCAGGTTTGGGTCCGTTGGCGGTTCGCCAGAGTTGGTTGACGTGGGTTCGTTAGTGGAATGGGTTGGGCATGATCGGCTCCTCTGGGGACGATCGTATAAGAACAGAAGTACGGCATAACTATCGTGGTTGGCGGAGGAACAGCCCCCGACTCGATCGGGGGACGGGGCGGCTGGGAGTGAGGGGAAGGCCCTCACCCTAACCCTCTCCCTCAGGGAGAGGGGACCGGACAAGCCCTCGCCCCCCGCCTTCGCGGGGGCCGGCTCTAACCCTCTATCTCAGGGGGAGGGGATCAGAGGGGTTTAGTTTTCCATGAGTGATTCGGCGATGCGTTCGCCGATCATGATGGTGGTGAGGTTGGTGTTGCAACTGACGATGTCGGGCATGATTGAGGCGTCGGCGACTCTGAGGTTTTCGACCTGGTGGACTCGACCTTGTTGATCGGTGACTGCGAGGGGGTCGGTCGCGGGGCCCATTTTGGCGGTTCCGCAAATGTGCCAGGTGGTCGAGGTGGTTCTGCGGATGTAGTCAGCGAGCGCGTTGTCGGACTCCATCACAGCGGGGCGCGGGGCGATGACCCGTTCGACAAAGGGGGTGATGGCGTCGGAGTGCATCAGTTGCCAGCAGAGGCGGGCGCCGTCCATGAGTCGCCGCAGGTCCTCAGGATGGGAGGCGTAGTTCATGTCGAGCTGGGGCTGCTCGGCCGGGTCGGTCGAACGGAGCGTGACCGAGCCGCGCGAGTGCGGTCGCTGGATGACTGCGCCGATGCCGAAGGAGGGATGTTGGCGCGGCGCTTCGGTGAGGCCGCGCACCTGGTCTTCGTCCCAGATGGTCGAGATGGCGATCTGCATGTCGTTGAACTGGTCGGAACCGGGCGCGGTATAGCGCACGCCGATCTCGGTGACGATATCGGGATCGTGGATCACATCCGGCCTGGGGAACGCCTGGACGCCAGTGCCGAAGTGGTCGATCAGGTTCTCGCCGACGCCGGGCAGCGGGACGCGCTGGATGATGCCGTGGGGCGAGAGCTTTTCGGCTGGGCCGATGCCGCTGCGCAGCAGGATTGCGGGCGAAACTGCGGACCCGGCAGAGAGGCAGACCCGTTCGCCTCGTATTGTTTCGCCATCGCTAAGTTCCACGCCGTTGACCCAAGCGCGGGAGTCGTCGTCGAAGCTGAGCCGGTTGACCAGCACGCCGTGACGGATGGTCAGGTTGTCGCGGTCGCGGATTCCGAGGAGGTAGGCGATGTTAGTCGAGATGCGATTGCCGTCGCGGCGATTGCGCGGCCAAGGTCCAACGCCGGTGGCGTCGGGCAGATTGTGGTCCCAGACATCGTCGAAGCCGCTGTCTCGGCAGGCGTCGTAGAAGGCGCGTTGGAGGGGCTGCCAGCTGGCTTCGGGCTCGCGCTCGATCGGGATGGGGCCGGATTGTCCGTGGAAGTCTCCGCCCTCGGGATCGGATTCGAGGCGTCGGTAGTAAGGGAGCACACTCTCGAAGGCCCAGTCGTCGCAGCCCAGGGCGACCCAGGACTCGAAGTCGCCGGGTACGCCGCGCAGCGCGATGGTGCCGTTGACGGCGGAGGAGCCTCCCATAACCTTGCCGCGATGCAGCGGGAACTCGCGGCCATGGCGGGCGTTGGCCTTGAAACCCCAGTCGTGATCGCGCCAGGAGACCCACGGCTTGAGCAGGTCGCGGGGCATGTCTTCGACGCGGGTGTAGTCGGGTCCTGCCTCAAGTAGGAGCACTCGGCGGTTGGGGTCCTCGGAGAGTCGGGCGGCGATCACGGCTCCGGCTGAACCGGCGCCGATGATGATGTCGTCGTAGGTCGGCATGTCAACCTCCACCTGTCGGCAGAGGATAGGTCAGGGTTGGGAGATCGTCCGATAACGTGATGCAGAGCGGGGCCCTCACCGTGGCCCCCTCCCAGAGGGAGAGGGGGTCGGAAGGGACTCCCACCCTTACCCTCTCCCTGAGGGAGAGGGGATCAGACCGGAGTAGTGGGGATGAGGAAGGGCGTGGTGGGAGTGTCATGAGCAACGATTTGATTCCGGCGTATGAAGGCCTGGTTGTGGTCGATCTGTCGCGGCGGATGTCGGGGGCGTTTGCGGGCCGGTTGTTCGGCGATCATGGCGCCGATGTTGTGATGCTCGAACCTCCGGAGGGTCATCCTCTACGGCATGAGGCGCCGTTCCTCGGGGACGTACCGGGCGCCGAGCGTTCGGCGTTGCACGCGTACATCAACTGGAACAAGCGATCGGTGGTGATCGGAGAGCCGGCGGAGGCGGAGCCGTGGGTGGCGCGAGCGGACGTGGTGATCACGACCGATGGACGTGAGGATTTACGGCGTTGGGCGCTTACGGCGACGCGACCGGATGCGGTGCATCTGTCGGTTACTCCGTACGGGCTTGAGGGTCCGTTGGCTGGCGCGCCTGGCGGCAATCTGACGCTGAACGCGCGGTGCGGTTGGGCCTACGTGAATGCCCTGCGCGACGAATCGCCGTTGGCGCTGCCGTCGCGTCAGTTTGGCTACATGGGCGGACTGGCCGGATTCGTCGCGGGTGCCGCGGCGTTGCGCCGTCGGTCCGAGTCCGAGTCGGCTGAGCTGGTTGATGTGCGCGAGCTGGAGGCGATGACGCACACGGTCTATCCGTGGTCGATTGGCGCGATCTATCAGGGCACGGGTTGGTCGCGGGGAGCGACGGGCGGGCGGCCTCGCGGAGAACCCGGGCCGCTCTGGGAGGCGGCGGACGGTCGGATGAACTTCGGATTCGGCGACTGGCACAACTGGGCTGAGGCGATGGCGCTGTTCAACTTGCCGGAGCAGGGCGCGCGCGAGGAATTGCAGGCGCGTAACGCGCGGTACTCGAAGGATCTGTCGGCTGTAATGGCCGGGGTCGCGCGTGAGTTGCCGAAGATGGAGAAGTGGCCGCTATTCCACCAACTGGCCGAGTTGCGCTGCATTTCCGGTGTGATGCAGACGATTCCGGAGCTGGTTGAAAATGAGCAGTTTGCGGCGCGGGGGTTCATTGTCGAGACGGAGGTGGAGGGTGAGGGTGTTCGGGCGTCGGGTGATCCGCATCCGATGAGTCCGGCGAGTTGGTCGGTGCGGACTGCGGCACCGCGGCTTGGCTCGGGGGAACGCCAGCCTTTGAAATCAGAGCTTGATCCGCCGGCGAGCGCGCCAACAACAACGGGGCCGCTTGATGGGGTCCGGGTGCTGACGTTCACGCAGGCGTGGAGCGGGACGTTTGGGACGGAGCTTCTGGGATTCCTGGGGGCAGACGTGGTTCAGATTGAGGCGTTGCGTCGGGTGGATATCTGGCGGCTGCTGAGGCCCTGGGTACCAGATGCGATTCGGGACGACTCGAAGACGCAGCATCCGGTCAACCTGCAGGGCGTGTACAACGCCGTCAATCTGAACAAACGGGGGATCACGCTCGATCTGAGCACCGAGGAAGGCAAGGAGATCTTCTGGCGGATGATGCCGAGGTTCGATGTGATCTGCGAGAATTTCCGGCCGGGCGTGCTGGAGAGCTGGGGGATCACGCTGGAGTCGTTGGCCGAGCAGCGGTCGGATGTGATCCTGGCGTCGATCTCGGGTTATGGCGCGACGGGACCGTTCTCGGCCTATCCCGCGAACGGCGCTACGACCGAACCGATGTCCGGCCTGTCGTCGATTCACGGCTACGACGGCGACCCGGGAATGAACACGGGCGGACTGTATCCGGATTCGATCTCCGGTTACAGCATGGCGGGGGCGATCATCGCTGCGCTGGCGCGGCGTGGGCAGGTGTCGGGGCCGCAGCGGATCGATGTCGCGATGCTTGAGGCGATGGGCGTGGTCGTCGGGGATGCGGTGGTCGAGTACGACGCGACGGGACGGATACCGGCTCCGATCGGCAACTTCGACCGACAGCGAGCTCCACATAACATCTACTCCTGCGCCGGCGATGATGAGTGGGTCGCGATCTCGGTGGAGTCGGAGTCAGAGTGGCAGGCGCTTTGCGCGGAGATTGGGCGGACGGATTTGTCCGGGGATCCCCGATTCGACAGCGCTGTGTCGCGCAAGGCCAACGAACGGCGGCTGGACGAGATCATCGCGGGCTGGACTTCCGATCAGGAGTCGGCGGACGTGGAACGACGGCTGTTGGCTGTTGGCGTTGATGCGGCTCGCGTTGCGCGGCCGTATGAGCAGTTCTCCGAGCCGGATCCGAACTACCGGGCGAGCGGGTTCATCCAGTCGGTCGATCATCCCGAGGTCGGACCGTCGTGGCTGCCGGGCGCCCCCTGGCGATTGAGCGGGGCTGAGGATCGTGAACTAAGGCCCTCACCTTGCGTCGGCGAGCATTCACTCGAGGTGTTCGCGCAGGAGCTTGGGATGACGGAGGCCGAGTACCTCTTGCTCGTGGAGCGCGGTATCAGCGGGACGATGGACGACGTGGTCGCGAAGGCGAATGTCGTCGCCGATTGACGGCCTGGGAGCGAGTCCCCGCTCAGAGCCGTGGACGGACGTTGGGCGCTGATATCGTTGCGACAGTTGATGAGACCCTTCGTTTGTCCCGACTGAAGTTGGAGTGACGTATGGCTGTGAGTGGTTCCGTGTCTCCTGTTTCCAAGTTGCTAATCGCCAACCGCGGGGAGATTGCGATCAGGGTTGCGCGAGCGGCTTCCGACCTTGGAATTGAGACGGTCGCCGTCTATTCGAAGGACGACGCGAAGTCGTTGCACGTTCACTCCGCCGATGAAGCGGTGGAGCTTGACGGGTTGGGTGTACCGGCTTACCTGAGCATTGATGGGTTGATCGAAGCGGCTCAGGCGACGGGCTGCGACGCGGTGCATCCGGGGTACGGCTTCCTGGCGGAGTCGGCGGAGTTTGCTCGCGCTTGCCGCGATGCCGGGATCACGTTCGTGGGGCCGACGCCGCATTTGCTGGATCTGTTCGGCGACAAGGTGAGGGCGCGGCAGGCGGCTCGCGAGGCGGGGGTCGCGGTGATCGAAGGCTCGGACGAGGCGGTCACATTGACAGAAGCGGTGGATTTCTTCGAGTCGCTGGGAGACGATGCGGCGATCATGCTCAAGGCTGTTTCGGGCGGTGGCGGACGGGGATCGCGGGCGGTCACGAAGATCGAGGAATTGGAGGCAGCCTGGGAGCGCTGCGTATCGGAAGCACAGATGTCGTTTGGTTCGGGCGCGCTGTACGTGGAGCAACTGATTCCTCGCGCGCGGCACATCGAGGTGCAGGTGATCGGCGATCTGCACGGAGGTGTCGGACATCTGTGGGAGCGGGAATGCTCGGTGCAGCGGCGGTTCCAGAAGATCGTCGAGATTGCGCCGGCGCCGCACCTGGCATCGTCGACACGCGAGGAGATCGTTGAGGCGGCGGTGCGGATTGCGCGCGACGTGGGCTACTCGTCGCTGGGGACGTTCGAATTCCTGCTGGACGCCTCCGAGAGTTCCGATGACCGGTTCTACTTCCTTGAGGCCAATGCGCGTTTGCAGGTCGAGCACACTGTGACTGAGCAGGTCACGGGGGTTGACCTGGTCCAGTCGCAGCTTCGGGCGGCACGGGGATCGACGATTGCTGAACTCGGACTTGACAACGCGTCCTGGCTTCGACCGCGCGGATTTGCGATTCAGACTCGCGTGAACATGGAAACCTTGACAGCCGACGGCTCGGTGCGTCCGGCGTCGGGGACGCTCAAGGCGTACGAGGCGCCGTCAGGGCCCGGGGTTCGCACCGACGGGTTTGGCTATGTCGGCTATCAGACGTCGACCGCGTTCGATTCGCTGCTGGCTAAGGTGATCGCGCATTCGCCGACGGCGAGGTTCGAGGATGCGCTGACGCGTTCGCTGCGCGCGCTGTCGGAGTTCCGGATTGAGGGCGTGGCTTCCAACATCCCATTCTTGACGAACGTCCTCCAGCACGCAGACCTGGCCGAGGGTCGCGTACACACGCGATGGGTGGACGAGCAGATGGCGGAGCTCGCTGCGACGAACGGCGCTCAGCGGATCCGATATCTGTCGACCGAAGCGCCCGCCGCAGACACCGGTTTCGCGGGCGCCCGGGTGGACTCGCGCGATCCGCTAGCGCTGTTCGAGCACGACCAACGGGTGAAGCAGGAGCAGTCGGTCCAGGTGACCGAGGAAGAGGCGCCCGACTTGAGCGGTCCGGAAGGCTCGATTGGTCTGCCGGCACCGATCCAGGGCACGATCGTATCGATCATGGTGGAGGAAGGTCAGGAGGTGCGGGAGGGTCAGGATCTGGTGGCGATGGAAGCGATGAAGATGGAGCACGTGATCCAGGCGGATCGCGACGGAATCGTCAAAGGGGTCGCCTGCTCGCTCGGCGACGTGATCCGCGAGGGGTTCCCGCTGGTGTTCATTCTGGAGGCCAAGGTCTCGGTTGAGGCGCTCGGCGGCGGTGAACTGATCGACCCGGACTTCATTCGGCCCGACCTGCAGGAGAACTACGAGCGGCACGCGTACACGCTCGACGAGAATCGTCCGGTGGCGGTGGGCAAGCGTCGAGGTCGCGGGTACCGGATGCCGCGGGAGAACATTGAGCAGCTCGTTGATCCAGGTTCGTTCCAGGAGTATTGGCCGCTGATCGTGGCGCGTCAGCACCAGCGCAACACCGACGAACAACTTCGCGAGAACACGCCAGCGGACGGCCTGCTGGCGGGGACGGCGACGATCAACCGTGATCTGTTCGACGACGAGCGCGATGCTCGGGCGATTGTCGTGCACTACGACTACACGGTGCTGGCGGGCACTCAGGGGGGTCGCAACCACTACAAGCAGGACCGCATGTTTGAGATGGCGCGGCGGTTCAACTTCCCGATTGTCTTTTACACCGAGGGCGGCGGCGGACGACCGGGCGACGACCGCACCGGTCCGGGCGTTGCGTTTGACACATACACGTTCACGCAGTTCTCGAAGCTGTCGGGGCTGGTGCCGCTGGTCGGGGTGACCAACGGTCGTTGCTTCGCCGGGAACACGGCGCTGCTCGCCTGTTGCGATGTGATCATCGCGACGGAGGGGTCGACCGTTGCGATGGGCGGCCCGGCGATGATCGAAGGTGGGGGACTCGGCATCTACACGCCCGAGGAGGTCGGGCCGATGTCGTTCCAGGTGCCGAACGGCGTGGTCGACATCCTTTGCAAAGACGAGGAAGAGGCGACCGAGGTCGCGAAGCAGTACCTGAGCTATTTCCAGGGTCCGACTAAGGAGTGGACTGCTCCCGACCAGCGGCGGTTGAGACACATCGTGCCGGAGAACCGGCTGCGCCTGTACGACATGAAAGAGATCATCGAGACGATCGCCGACGAAGGCTCGGTGCTTGAGATCCGTGAGAAGTTCGGGATTGGGATTATCACGGCGTTGATCCGGGTTGAGGGTCATCCGATTGGGGTGATCGCGAACAACCCGCATCACCTGGCGGGGGCGATCGACTCGGACGGCTCGGACAAGGGAGCGCGATTCCTGCAGCTCTGCGATGCGTTCGACATCCCGGTGCTCAGCCTGATGGACTGTCCGGGGATGATGGTCGGTCCGGACGTTGAGGCGACGGCGCTCGTGCGTCACTGCGCGAGGATGTTCAACACCGGGGCGAACCTCAGCGTGCCGCTGTTTGGGGTGGTCGTGCGCAAGGCGTACGGACTCGGCGTGCAGGCAATGTGCGGCGCGAGCGCATTGGTCGGATTCTTCACCGTGGCCTGGCCGACCGCGGAGTTCGCAGGAATGAACCTTGAGGGCTCGGTCAAGCTCGGCTACCGCAAGGAGTTGATCGCGATCGAGGATCCCGAGGAGCGAATTGAGACCTATGAAAACATGGTCAACCGAGCCTACGAGAACGCCAAGGCGGTCAACGCCGCCGCCGGCGGCGGCCTGGACGACGTGATCGACCCGGCGGAGACGAGGGCGTGGATCGCCAACGGTTTGAAGCGCTTGCCCGCGACGCCGGAGCGTCAGGGAAAGAAACGTCCGTATATCGATACGTGGTAGATCGAGTGCTGAGGTAAGGGATTGGGTGGCGACCCCGAGCGGATTCGAACCGCCGGTCTCCACCTTGACAGGGTGGCGTGTTAGGCCGCTACACCACGGGGCCGTCCGGCTAGTTTACGCCGACTGGTGATGATCGGCAACAGCGCGTAACGTGTAGGCGGAGCGTCGGAGGTTGCACATGGCACGCGGTTCACGAAGAGGACGAGGCGGCACGAATCGAGCTCAACGAGCGGCCAGGCCTCAGGGTCGGCGAGGCCAGCGGGGCCGAGACGACCGCCTGCCGACTGCTCAGGCCGGTGCCGCGAACGCCCCTGCCGGCGCGTCGATCAGCGGCAACATTCAGCAACCAACGCGGCTGGGTCCACGAGGCGGGCGAGCCGCCGGTGGACCTCGGGCCGGTGCAACAGGAGCGGTCGAGCGTCGAGACCGCCGAGCCCGAGCCGCTGCCGCCATGCACGACTTCCACTACGTGCCAGGCGATCTGCGCTGGGTCGCGATCACGACGGTCGCCAGCGTTGCCCTGGTCCTCGGCCTCTGGGCGGCGATCACGCTCTAGCGCATTCTGGGAATCGGCGTTAGGTCTCCGTAGGCGGATCCACCAGGGCGAACGTCAACCGGCCCTCGGCGGCGGTGTGGCCTTCGACTGTTGCCGTTGCAGCGGCTCGTCCGATACCTCGGCGGAGGCGTTCCATTTCGACTTCGAGTTTGAGTTGATCGCCGGGCACGACCTGCCGACGGAAGCGGACGCCGTCGATGCCGGCGAACAGTCCGAGTTTGCCTGCGAACTCATCGGCCGACAGCGCTGCGACCGCGCCGGTTTGGGCGAGGGCTTCGACGATCAACACGCCCGGCATGATGGGGTTGCCGGGGAAGTGGCCCTCGAAGAACCACTCGTTCGTGGAGACGTTCTTGAGTCCGACGGCGCGCAGGCCTGGTTCCAGTTCGACGATGCGGTCGACCAACAGGATCGGGAATCTGTGGGGGATGATTCGCTGGATCGCTCGCACGTCGAGCGGCAGTTGCAGGTCGGTCATGGGGAGAGGTCTTTCAGGATCTGCATGATTCGAGCGGCCTGATGGTCGGGCATGGGAACGGTGCCGGGGCCAAGTTCGGTCGGATGCAGTCCGTGGAAGTCTGAGCCGACCGTCGGCACCAGACCGAGCCGCTGGGCCAGTTGTTCACCGTTTGCGACTTCATCGGGTGAGTCATTGCGGTAGTAGATCTCCAGGCCTTGCCCGCCCGCGGCAGCGAATGCCTGACTGGCGCCGATTGGATCGTCGTAGCGGGTCGGGTGCGCGAGCGATGAGAAGCCTCCGGTCCTGTGAACCATGTCAAGCGAATCGGAGAGGCTGAGCAGAGTCCGCGGGACGTAGGCCGGGCCTCCGTTGTGGAGATAACGGTCGAATGCCTCCTGCACGGATTCGACGTACCCTGCTTCGACCAGGGCGCGAGCGATGTGCGGGCGACCGATGGAGGCGCTGCCGGCGATGCGTACCACCGACTCGTCCTCGATGGCTATTCCCAGTGCTCGCAGACGCTCAACAGTGCGACGTGCCCTGGACTTGCGTTCGTGGCGATAGCGGGTGAGCTGTCGCTCAAGCTCTTCGAGCGGTGCATCCGACGCGAAGTAGCCGAGCACGTGCAGTTCGCCAATGTCGGGATCATTGACGCTGATTTCGACGCCAGCGATGACGTCGACTCCGGTTTGTCGGGATGCGTCGTGGGCCGCCTGGACGCCAGCCAGCGTGTCGTGGTCAGTCAAGGCGATGAGCTCGACGCCGTTCGCGGCGGCCTGTTGGACGACCCATTCGGGCGGCTTTGTGCCGTCGGAGCACGTGCTGTGCGTGTGCAAGTCGAGGCGCGCCATCGGCCGCGTCTGGTCCTAGCGCGCGTACTCGGCGGCACGGGTCTCGCGCAGGACGGTGACGCGGATCTGCCCGGGGTACTGCAGCGATTCCTCGATTTGCTTGGAGATGTCACGCGCCAGGCGCATCGCGCCGAGATCGTCGATCTCGCGCGGGTCGACGACGACGCGGACTTCACGACCGGCCTGTATCGCATAGGCCTGGCCGACGCCCTCGAAGGAGGTCGCGATCTCTTCCAGCGAGCGCAGGCGTTCGATGTAGCGTTCGACCGACTCGCGGCGCGCTCCGGGCCGTCCGCCGGAGATGGCGTCGGCCATCTGGACGATGATCGCCTCGACGGTACGCAGCTCGACCTCGTCGTGGTGCGCCTCGATGCAGTGGGCGATTTCTTCGGACATTTTGAAGCGGCGGGCGAGTTCGCCGCCGATGATCGCGTGGGTGCCCTCGACCTCGTGGTCGATGGCTTTGCCCACGTCGTGCAGCAGTGATCCGCGCCGCGTGATCTCAACGTCGGCGTGGATTTCCTGGGCGATCATCGCGCCGATGTGAGCGGTCTCGACGGCGTGCCGGAGCTGGTTCTGACCGTAGCTGGTGCGGAAGCGGAGTCGGCCGAAGATGTCCAGCATCTCGCGCGGCAGTCCGCTGCAGTGAGCTTCGATCGCGGCCTCGTCGCCCGATTCGCGAATGATGCGGTCGACATCCCGCTGTGCCTTGGCGACAGTCTCTTCGATGCGCGTCGGATGAATTCGGCCGTCGGCGACGAGGCGGCTGAGCGAAAGGCGACCGACCTCGCGGCGCACCGGGTCGAATCCGGAGACGGTGACGACATCGGGCGTGTCGTCGATGATCAGGTCGCAGCCAAGGGCCGATTCGAGGGCGCGGATGTTGCGGCCCTCGCGGCCGATGATGCGGCCCTTCATCTCGTCTGAGGGGATCTGCACGACGGAGACGGTGGATTCGGTGGTGACCTCGGAGGCAACTCGCTGGATGGCGGTGGCGATGATCTTGCGGGCTCGGGCCTCGCCCTCGTCTTTGGCCTTTTGTTCGGCCTCGCGGACGAGGCGGCCGGCTTCGTCCGAGACTTCCTGCTCGACCTGCTCGAAGATGACCGTGCGGGCCTCGTCCCTGGTCAGGCTGGAGATTTCCTCGAGGCGGCGGTCATGTTCGGCGGCGCGCTCGTCGAGCTCGGAGCTGCGCTGGTCGAGCTGTTGGCGTTCTCGGTTCAGCTTGGAGTCACGCTGATCGAGGGATTTCAGCCGATCGTCCAGCGACGCTTCGCGTCGGTCGAGTCTGTCTACCGCTCGCTGCAGGTCGTCGCGCGCTCCGCGCACGTCGGCCAGGATCTGGTCTCGTTCGGCTTGCGCCTGCTCCCGCGCTTCGTGTAGCCGCTCACGCGCCTCCTGATCGGCCCCGTCTCGGGCCTGTTGGACGATGCGTTCGGCTTCCAGCGTGGCCTCGTCGCGTGGATCGGGCCCGCCGCGCAGGAGCCGCATCAGGGCTCCCCACATAATGTCCTCGACTCATTGGGACTGGCATCGCGTTGGCTCTGCCGCTTGTCACGGTGGTAATCGCTCTGTTGGCTGGCCGGTTCGGGACTGGGACGAACCGAACCGGGTTTCTCCTCTACGTAGGGTACGCGCGTTGACAACGCGGCGCCACTGGACGTTACGCCAACTCGGACCAGGCGAGGCGCACGGCCTGCTGGGCGGTGCCCGCGTGGAAGCCTCGCATTGTGAGGCGTCGCGCTTGCGCGGGTCCGAATTCGCTCCACGTCAGTGCCGAGTCGCGACCCTGGGCTAGGCGTAACCTTTGTCGCGCAATATGCAGAGCGACCGCGAGATCATCCAGTTCGCCGCGCTGTTCGAACAGTTCCAGCGTCTCGCCGATCACATTGGAGGCGATGCCAGCGGCCTTGAGTTTGGCGGCGATCTCGTTGCGGCTGTAGCGCTGACGGCGGATGAGGCGGCGTGCTTCATGCGTGGCCAGGTCGACCGAGGCCGATTCGCGTAGCCGATCGATGAAGACGGGATCGATGTCCTGTCCGCGAGAGAGATGAGAACGAGCGGCGAAGTCCCGGGTACAGCGCAGCGATGTGCCGTCGCCGAAGTCGACGGTGGAGAGTGCGCCGCTGGCGCGGATTGACAGCACCTCGGTCATCGACCGGTCCAATCATGCCGCGCGATTGGCTCAGCCAGCGCGAGCCCGACCCTTTTTCTTGGGGGGTGGCTTGGCGATCGGGGTTGCGTCGGGCGCGCCGTCGGCGGGCATCAGTTCAGGGGCCTGAGGCAGCCCGCGTTCCTCACGGATGCGGGCTTCGATCTCTTCGGCCACGTCCGAGTGCTCGCGGAGGAAGGCCTTGGTTCGTTCTCGACCCTGACCGAGCCGCGTCTCGCCGTAGGAGTAGAAGGTGCCCTGTTTCTTGATCACGGAGGGGCTGCCGGTGGGCAGGCCGGGCGCGGGCTCGACGCCGAGATCGATCAGACAGCCGGTCTTGGAAATGCCGTACTCGGCGGTGGTGAACATGAGGTCGAACTCGGCAGTGCGGAAAGGCGGTGCGACCTTGTTCTTGACCACCTTGGCCTTGACGCGCGAGCCGATGACCATCTGGCCGTCCTTGAGGGTTTCGGCACGGCGCAACTCGATGCGTACGGAGGAGTAGAACTTGAGCGCGCGCCCGCCGGGAGTAGTCTCGGGGTTGCCGAAGACGATGCCGACCTTCTCACGCAACTGGTTGATGAAAATCAGGACGGTTCTGGAGCGGGAGACGACGGCGGTGAGTTTGCGGAGCGCCTGGGACATGAGTCGGGCTTGGGCGCCAACCTGGACATCTCCCATTTCGCCCTCGATCTCGGCTCGCGGGACGAGCGCGGCGACGGAGTCGACGACGACGACATCGATGGCGTTGCTGCGCACGAGGGCTTCGGCGATTTCGAGGGCCTGCTCTCCAGTATCAGGCTGGGCGATGAGGAGCTGGGACGTGTCGATACCCAGGCGTGAGGCGAACTCGGGGTCGAGCGCGTGCTCGACATCGACGTAGGCGGCCTGGCCGCCGAGGCGCTGCGCCTCGGCGATGACGTGCTGCGCGACGGTCGACTTGCCGGCGGATTCGGGACCGTAGACCTCGACGATGCGGCCACGGGGCAGGCCGCCGATACCGAGGGCGACATCGAGCGAGAGCGCGCCTGTAGGAATGCCGTCGACCGACATTCGACCGGACGCGTCGCCGAGGCGCATGAGCGCGCCTTCGCCGAAGCGGCGTTCCATGTCGCCGAGCAGTTCAGTGACCGCGGGAGGAGGTTCGTTGCTGGTGGTCTCGTTGCTGGTGGTCATGGGCAGAGGTTCTTGTGTGTCGTCGTTGAGAGGGATCGGTTCAAGCAGGTCTGCGCCGTCGGTGGTGTTCGTCGGGCTAGATGTCATAATATGCGCTGCCTTTCTCATGTTCGCGTTGCGAGGCAGGAATGCTGCGAACGTGTGTGCTGCGCACACTAACAAGAGGTACGGTCAAAGTCAAGCAAACGTTCTAGGAAAGAGATCGGGCGGAATCAGCGAGCGCTGAGCAGAGCGTTGCCCAGGATTTGCAGTCCGATCAGCGCGACCAGCGGGGACAGGTCCATCATTCCGATGACCAGGAAGCGGCGCAGCGGAGCGAGGACGGGTTCGGTGATGTCGAGCAGGAACTTGACGATTGGGTTGTAGGGATCGAGGGGGCGATTGGTGAACATGGGGACCCAGCTCATCAAGACCCGGGCTAGCAGGATGAACGAGTAGATGTGAATGACGGTTCCGATAATCGTCAGGACTTCGCTCATTGTCGCCCCAGTTCCTCAGCTCGTTGGTGGGCGGCGGCGACGGCTTCGATTATTGCCCCGCGTACGCCCTGTTGTTCGAGCACCCGCAGACCGGCCGCAGTGGTGCCGCCGGGCGAGGTGACCATGTCCTTCAGCACAGCCGGGTGCAAACCGGATTGTGAGGTGAACTCGGTCGAGCCGATGATGGTTTGCAGGACCATCCTCCGAGCTTCGTCGGGCCGTAAGCCGATGTTCACGGCGGCGTTGATCATTGCCTCAATGATCAGGAACACGTATGCGGGGCCGCTGCCGGAGACTGCCGTGATCTTGTCGATGGCGGACTCGTCCTCTACATAAAGTTGTTCACCCATCGTATCGAGCAGCGCGCTGACGAGGGTGCGATCCTCCGTCGTGACGCCGGCGGTTGCGGTCCAGGCGGTGAATCCGCGTCCGATCTGCGCCGGCGTGTTGGGCATCGCTCGAACGATTCGCTCTGCGCCGGTCGAGGCATGTACATCGGCAATCGTCGATCCGGCCAGAATCGAGATCAACAGGCGTGCGGCGGTCGCATCGTTGCCGCTGAGCGAGCGCAGATCCTGCGGCTTCACGGACAGATAGATGACATCGCCATCGGAAACGGCTTCGGCCTGAGCGGCGGTCACGGAGATTCCGTTGAACTCACTCGTCAGCCAGTCGCGGCGATCGGCGACGATCTCGCAAACTGTGAGATCGCTCATCTCGACGAGGCCGGCATTTGTGACCGCGCGGATGAAGGTCGCACCCATCGTCCCGCCGCCGATGACGGCGATCTTGGTCATGCCTGAGCCTCGGGCCGCTTGCCGAAGATGGCGCGTCCGATTCGGACCATCGTGGAGCCTTCCTCGATGGCTACAGCGTAGTCGTTGGTCATGCCCATGCTGAGTTCGGTCAGGGAGAGCTTCTCGGCCAGCCTTTTGAGGTCAGCGAATACCGGACGAACCTCTTCCGCGTCGGCGACCTCCGGCGCGACGGTCATCAGACCCTTGACGTCGAGACGTTCCAGCGCCTGGATTTGCTCGAGGGCCTGGGGAACCTCATCGGGTCGGAATCCGTGCTTGGACGCCTCCTGCGCCACATTCACCTCAAGCAGGATTGGCAGATCGCGGTCAAGGCGACGTGAGATCGCCTGGGCCAGGCGGATGCTGTCCACTGACTGCACGGAGGCGAAGCTGCCGGCGTGACGCGCCTTGTTTCGCTGCAGATGGCCGATCAGGTGGATATCGATGTCAGCGTCAAGAGCGGGCAGTTGTTCCAGCTTGGCCAAGCCCTCCTGGACGCGGTTCTCTCCGAAATGCCGTTGTCCGTGGCTCGCCGCTTCCGTGATCGCCTCAACCGGGAACGACTTCGATACGGCGATCAGGCGCACGTGGGACGGAGCACGACCGGCGCGCTGGCAAACGTCCGCGATATGATGGCGAACTTCGTCGAGGTTTGCGCCAATCGACACCTCAGACTCCGACGACCGCTTCCGGCGCAACCGTTTCCAACGGCACGATGGTGGGCGAGTAGGAGGGGATCTCGTTGCCGCCGCAGACGCCACACATGTTGCAGCCGATTTCGGGCGGTGGACAGGCAATTGTCGCCTTCTCGCGCTTGTGCTTCGACAGTTCGCGCTCGAAGAATCGCGCTGTGATGCCTGTCTCGACGGCCGACCAGGGTCCGGGACCGGAGCCCCAGGGCAGGGGACCGTCGAGATTCCACTCGCCGGCGGCGCGCATCCACTCGCGGGCCGACGGCGCCTCCATCTCCAGAATCGCGTGGGCGAGACGCTGATCGGAGCGCGAACAGATGTCGTCGATGCGGGCCCAGGTCGGGCTGTCCCCACGCAGCCGGATGCCGGTGTTACGGAACGCCGACTTGAGGATCTGCTGACGGTGCTTGACCAGTCCGGCGTCGGATTGGATCAGCTCCTGGTAGGCGGTGGCCGGCTTGGGCACGAGCGGTCCGACCGACATGACCAGTTCAGTTCCGTGGCCGTGAGCGTCGAGCCGTTGCTTGAGCGCCATTCCGAGGCGGGCCATCTCCTCGACGTCGTCGTCCTCTTCGTCGGGCAGGCCGATCATGAAGTAGAGCTTGAGGCGGCTCATCGCGGCGGCTCCGACTTTGTCGGCGGCGTCGATGATGTGTTCCTCGGAGACGGCCTTGTTGATCCGCTGGCGCATGCGCTCGGAGCCGGCCTCGGGCGCGAGCGTGACCGTCCGGGTGCCGCCTCGGGCGAGGACATCGAGCAGTTCGGGCGCGAGGTTGTCGACGCGGAGGGAAGAGACCGAGACGCGTCCGCCGAGGCGGTCGGCCTCGACCGCGAGCTCGGCGAGCTGGGGATGGTCAGCGACGGCGGCGCCGAGCAGACCGACGCGCTGGCTACGCTGCAGGCCCTGTTCGACCTGGTTGAGCAGCGACTCGAGCGGGCGGTAGCGGGGCGGTCGGAAGACATAACCGGCGATGCAGAATCGGCAGCCGCGACCGCAGCCGCGCGCAGCTTCGATCAGGGTCATCTGGTTGAACTCGGTCTCGTCGGTGAGGACCAGCGACATCGCTTCGGTCGTGGAGATGTCGCGCACCCACTGCCGCTCGACGCCGTCGCCGGCGCCTCGAGCCGGGACGAACACGCCGGGAATCCTGGCCAGCGCGTCGAGCTGGTCGGCGCGTGGGCTGTAGGCGTACTCGCTGAGCGTGTCGATCAGTCGCTCGAGGATTGGCTCGGCCTCGCCGATCACAAAGGCGTCGAAGCAGTCGGCCAGCGGCAACGGATTGGTGATGACGGCCGCGCCACCGGCAATGATCAGCGGGTCGCCGTCGTCGCGATTGATGCTCAGCGGATCGATCTGTGCAGCCTCGAGCGACCGGACGACGTGGTAGTAGTCGATTTCGTAGGTCAGCGTGTAGGCGACCACGGGGAAGTCGGCCAGCGGCCGTTGCGACTCGATCGTGATCGGAGCGAGCGAGGGATCGTCGCCGCGTTCGGTCTTGTGCGGCGGATCGTAGAAGGCGCGCTCGCAGACGATGTCGGAGCGTGCGTTGAGCAGCCCGTAGATCGTCTGCAGGCCCAGGTTGGACATGCCGAGGTAGTAGCTGTTCGGGTAGACCAGTGCTACCGGCAGGCGTCCGCCCCAGTCTTTGACGACTGCACCGGACTCGGCGGCGAAGCGCTGCCGAGCCGTGGCGATACCGCGTGACAGAGAACGTTGAGCCATCGGTTCCAGTGTAGGCGCGGCTGAGTCGCGCGATAGCGACTAGTGTTCAGTGTCGCCGGCGATGAGTTGTAGTGCGTGCGGCAGTACCGGAGCGAGTGCGTCGAGGTTTTCCCGCACGGCCCGCTCCGAGCCGGGCAGATTGACGATCAGCGTGCGCGCCGCAATTCCGCAAAGGCCGCGAGACAGCGCGGCCATGGGAGTCTTGCGCAGGCCCTCGGCGCGCATGAGCTCGGCCAATCCGGGAGCGTCGCGCTCGATCACCTGGCGGGTGGCCTCGGGCGTGTTGTCTCGAGGGCCGAATCCGGTGCCGCCAGTTGTCACGATCAGGCTGACGCCGGTCTCGACCCACTCGCGAAGCCGACGCACGGTGAGATCGGGATCGTCTGGCTGGATCGCGTGGTCGGCGACAGCGATTCCCAGATCGGCCAGACGTTCTCGGATCGCGGGTCCGGAGGTGTCGTCGCGCTTACCGGCTGCCCCCTGATCGGAGAGCGTGAGGACGGCTGCGGTGAAGTTGCTGGGCATGAGTGTGTTCTATCGGGCTGTTCCTCCTGGACGGAGATTTGTCCACATTATCCACCGCCGGGCGGAGCCAGCGCCCTCTTTTCCACGGTGTCTGTGGACAAACGCGGCACGGGCGAGACGCCATCGAGTCCCGGGGAGCGGAATCCCAGAGATCGGGCTTGCAATCCCAAGGCTTATGTCACTAGAGTACGACGAAGACCCAGAGATGGGGCAAAGTGGGGAAATCGGCATAACGTGAATCAAAGCGCGAATCGGGGCTTCTCACGTGGCGACCGTCGAATTCACCGGGGAATACGAACATCGGCTGGACGACCGAGGGCGTCTGGCGATTCCGGCCGCCTATCGGACGTTCTTCGAGCACGGCGGCTTCCTGTTGCCGGGTCCGGACGGACAGATCGAGCTCTACACGCCAGACGGCTATCAGGCGGAGAAGCAGGTGCGGGCGGTGGGAGACAAGCGTCGGCCGTCGGCGCGTCGGCTGGCGCGCAGCTTCTTTGGCCGCGTGCGGCGGGTGGAGATCGACCGCCAGGGTCGGATCCTGATTCCACCTGCCATGCGGGAAGAGCGCGGTCTGGACGGGGCCACGGTGCTGGTGGGCATGGGCGAGTACCTGGAAATCTGGAGCGCAGAGGTCTGGCGGGCAGAGCAGACCGCGATCGACGAGGCCTACGCCGACCTGCTCGAGGATCTCGCGGAAGTAATGGACAAGCAGACCGCGTCGGAGGATTCCTGATGGTTTCGTCCGCACGACATCTGCCGGTGATGGTGGACGAGACACTGACGATGCTCGAGGTTCGCCGGGGCGGGCGCTATCTCGACGGCACCGTGGGACTGGGCGGTCACGCGGGGGCGATACTTGAGGCCTCGGGGCCCGATGGTCAGTTGCTCGGCACCGATGCGGATCCCGATGCGCTACGCGCGGCCGGCAATCGGCTGGCGCCGTTCGCCGCGCGAGCGACACTGCGGCGCTGTTGGCTGGATCAGTGCGCGGCCGTCGTGTCCGAGACGGAGATGGCTCCGCTGGACGGGGTGTTGTGTGACCTGGGCGTCTCCTCGATGCAACTGGACACGCCCGAGCGGGGGTTTTCCATTCGATCGGAAGGCCCGCTGGACATGCGGATGGGTCCGACCGATGAGCGAGAGGCGGTCACGGCCCACGAGATCGTGAATGAATGGCCGAGCGCTGAACTGGCCAACCTGATCTACGAGTACGGAGAGGAACGCCGCTCGCGGCGGATCGCGCGCGGGATTGTTGAGCATCGGCCGATCGGCACGACGACTGAGCTGGCGCAGGCGGTTGTGGACGCCGTCGGCATGCGTCCGGGCGCGCGCCTTCATCCGGCGACCCGGGTGTTCCAGGCGATCCGGCTCGAGGTGAACCGCGAGCTGGAACGGCTGGCGACGTTTCTTCAGCAAGTGCGGGGGATGCTGCGGATCGGCGGACGCCTCGTCGTGATCGCCTTTCACTCGCTCGAGGACCGCATTGTGAAGCAGTTCATGTCGGAGCAATCGACAGGTCCGACGCCGAGCTTCCGCACGCTCACCCGTCGAGTGATGCGGCCGTCGGCGGACGAGGTCGAGAGGAACCCTCGGGCGCGCAGCGCGCGCCTACGCGCTGCGGAGGCGATCTGATGCCACCACAGCACCTCCAGCAGCCCACTTCATGGGTGAAAGAACAGGAGCAGCGCGAGCGCCGGGAGCGCGCTCGGAAATCGTTGAGCGGATCGTGCGCAGGGGACTATTCAACAGCCAATACAGTGAAGGAGAAGCCCCGCCGCCAACCCACTAGCTCACGGTTGCCCATGGCCTTGCGTCGTGGCGAACGTGGACTACGTCCCCCTGTCTGCGCGCACGGTCCGCTCAACGATTTCCGAGCGCTCCCACACCTGACGCAGGTGTGTCCCGTTCACTCTACGTCGATTTCGCATGGTCGGATCGTCCATCCGGAGAGTTTCCGTAACCGTCCAATCGGCACGCCGGGCGGCATGTCGAACGGCGCAGCGGCTCCGAACGTCATGAGACGCGGGCGGATTGGAACCTCGTGTCGACGTGCGTCGTTCCGATGACAACGGTCAGACCAAGGACGGCGCTCGATGCGTCATTGCCGACCTCAGCGGCCAGCGACGCATATCACGCGCTGCCCAGCCCGGTGCTTCCGCGGCGTCCGCGCTACACCGGTCGGATGCCGGCCTGGGCCTGGTTGGCGGTGTTTGGCCTCTGCATTGCGGCCGCACTGCCGGTGATCCGAACGTCGAGCGTGACGGAGAGTGGAACCGAGTTGAGGGCGCTTGAGGCTGAACGCGAACGGCTGAACTCGGAGATCCGGTCCCTGGCTGCGCATGTCGGTCAGCTCGGATCGCTGGCGCGGGTCAAGGAGCAGGCCATGGAGCGGCTCAACATGGTCCCGGCTCGACCGACGGTCGTGCTGGAGGTCGAACAGTCGCCGCCAGCGCGGACGCTTCCGGCTCGCTTCCTGCCTGCGGGTAGCGAAGCGCTGAGCGGCGCACAGCAATCCTCGGCTGAAGCGGGCTCATCGGTCTGGCGCTCATTTTTCGACGTCTTGATTTACGAGTAGCCCGCGGAGCAGAGAGGACAGGACAGTGGCGAGTCCGTCCCTGGGCCGGGGCTTCGAGTCGGTGTCCACGTGGCGGATGCGGGTGGTGATTGCGCTGTTCATCTCGCTCGCGGTGGTCGTGGTGGCGCGTCTCGTGGTGATCCAGGTGATTGAGCATGAACAGCACGAGACGTTCGCCGACCGCACGTGGGTGATCGAGACCAAGGGACCGCGCGGGGCGATACTCGATCGCAACGGATTCCCGCTGGCGACCTCGATCGATGCGTGGGAAGTCCACGTGGACACGCGCCTTTGGGCGCGTTCAGATTTCCAGCCCACGGCGGCGTCGCGACGACTCGCCGAGCTGCTGCGAGCGGACGAGTCGCTCGTGCTCTCGCTTGCGGCGCAGACACACGCTGACGGCGGTCACGATGCTCTGATTGCCTACGGACTCTCCAATGCGCTGGGCGCGCAGATCCACGCAGAGGCGCTGCATGGGGTGCAGGTTCGGAAGACGTCGTCGCGGCGCTATGTGGAGGGTTCGATGGCGGCGCCGGTGATCGGCCTGGTGGGACGGGACGAACAGGGTCTGGCCGGTCTCGAGTATGAGCTCGACGCCACGCTGGCTGGCGAGGCAGGCCTGCTGATCCAGGAGGTGGACGGACTGGGCCAGGCGATTCCGTTCGGCCCGCGCGCCGAGTTGCCGTACGAACAGGGCGCGACGATCGTGCTGACGATCGACCGCAACCTGCAGTGGGTCGCGGAGACGACGCTGCGCAATGCGGTAGAGCAGTGGGATGCCCAGGGCGGGCACATCATCATGATGGACCCTCGCAACGGCGACATCCTGGCTCTGGCCTCGCTGCCCAGCTATGACCCGACGACCATCGATCTGGACGACCCGGATTCGATGGCGCTGCTGCGTTCTCGGGCGGCGTCAGACATCTACGAGCCGGGCTCGACGATGAAAATCATCACGATGGCCGCCGCACTTGATGTGGGCATCATCTCGCCCGGCACGACGTTCGTCGATACCGGGGCCGTGGTGATCGAGGATCGGACGATCAAGAACTTCGACCTTTCCTATCACGGGGAACAGACGATGACGCAGGTGTTGCAGCGCTCGCTGAACACGGGCAGCGTGTGGGTGGTGCAGCAGCTTGGGGCTCGCAAGTACTACGAGTACGTCCAACGGTTCGGTTTCGGTCGGAGCACACAATCCGGGCTGCCTGGAGAGATCGGCGGGGTGGTGACGGATTCGACCGACATCACCTGGTCGCCGGCTCAGCTCGCGACGAACTCGTTCGGTCAGGGCATCGCGGTGACTCCGCTGCAAGTTGTGCAAGCGTACGCCACGATCGCGCGCGGCGGAGAGCCGGTGCAGCCGCGTCTCGTGTCGGCGGTGATTACCGAGCAAGGAGTGACGCGATTCGAACCACGAACCGGAGAGCGCGCCATTAGCCGTGAGACGGCAGCGACTCTCACCTGGATGATGCAGGCGGTGGTTGATGGGGTTCTGGGGCATCCTGCCCAGGTGGACGGCTGGCCGGTGGCAGGCAAATCGGGTACGTCGGACGTGGTGGAGGAAGGCCAGTACCTCGAGGACGAATCCCTGGCTTCGTTCGCTGGATTCGCGCCGGCCGACGATCCCCGGGTTGTGGTGCTGATTCGTATCGACCGACCGCAAGGGGAGCTGTACGGCGGCATCGTCGCGGCGCCGATTTTCTCCGAACTGATGGCCGTGGTCCTGCCCTATCTGGGCGTCCCGCCGACTGCATACGTTGCTCAGCCGGATGCATGGAACACGGCTCCGGAGATCGAGGTGTCAGGTCAAGACAACGACACCCAAGATGGTGACGCAGACGATGCGCTGGCCGCCGATGTCGACGACCGAACGGGCGAAGACCCACCGGTGACCTACATCGAGGATGCGGAAGAGGTCGAGGAAACGGAGGACGGAGAGTGATTTCCTCCGCCGATCTTGCGACGCTACTGAGGGAGCGCCTTCTGAGCCGACCAGAGGTGAGTGACGAAGCGTTCTCGGAGATCGTGATCGATTCTCGCGATGCGAGGCCGGGCGTGCTGTTCGTCGCCCTGCGCGGCGAACAGGCGGACGGGCATCAATATGTGGATGATGCGCTCGAGCGCGGCGCTTCGGCGGCGCTGGTCTCGGAGTCGTCCGGACGTCGTGGTTCGGCGATGATCGTGGTTGACGATCCGCTTTCGGCGCTGCAGGAGGCGGGGCGACGCTGGCGGGGGCGAATCGGTGCGGAGGTCGTTGGGATCACCGGCAGCGTGGGCAAGACGACCGTCCGCGAGGTGACGTACCAACTGCTCTCGGAACACTTCCCGACACACCAGTCTCCGCGGAATTTCAACGGCGACATCGGTCTGCCGATCGCACTGCTCGGCATCGATGCGGAGGACGAGTGGGCGGTGATCGAGATCGGGCCGTACTCACAGGATGAGATGGAGTTGCTTGTTTCGTCCGCCCAGGCCGATGTGGGCGTCGTGACCAACGTAGGCCCCACCCACCTGGAGCGGTTCGGCACGCTCGACGACACGGAGCGGATCAAGGGGCTGCTGCCCGCGTCACTTCCGTCCGGCGGGCTGGCCGTGCTTAATGGAGACGACGAGCGAGTGCGACGTATGTCGCTGCGAACCCGCGCCGACGTTGTCAGCTTCGGCTTCCGGTCACACTGCGATCTGCGAGCCTCCGCTATCGCCGCGGAGGGCTTCGAGGGAATTCGCTTCACGCTGAACGACGCGCGCAGCGGATCGACGGTGGACGTTGAGACGCCGCTGGTCGGAGCGCACCAGGCAATGACGGTTCTGGCTGCCTCGGCCGTCTGCAGGAGAGCCGGTCTGGAACTCGATCAGATCTCAGAGGGCCTTGCCCGCCTGTCGCCGGGTACGCGACTTGCCCGACGCAGCGCCTGGAACGGCGCGACGATTATCGACGACTCGTATAACGCTGCGCCGCTCTCGATGCGTGCCGCTCTCGATCTGTTGACCGAGTGCGAGCCACGTCGGATCGCGTTGCTGGGCGACATGTACGAGCTGGGCACGGAAGAGCAGGCCGCGCATCGGGCGATCGGCGAGTACGCCGCAACGCGTTGCGACTGGTTGATCGCGGTCGGCGACCGATCACGAGATCTCATCGAGGCCGCGCGGGAGGCGGGACATCCAGAAGCGTGCTGGATCGCCGAGGCCGAACAGGCGACGGACATCCTTCGGAGCTCGCTCGGACCCCGAGACACTCTGCTGGTCAAGGCATCGCACGCGATGCACCTCGAGGCGGTGGTCGAGAGGCTGGCCGACCGATGACGACGTTCTCGCTCGGCACGGCCGGGATCGCATTCGTGTGCACCCTGATTGTCGGACCATTCATCATCCGCTGGCTGCAACGGCGCAGCGCAGGAAAGTCGATTTCCGACGAAGGCCCGGCATCACACATGGTCAAGGCAGGCACGCCCACGATGGGCGGGGTGATCTTCCTCATCCCGATCATCGTGCTGACCATTGTCGCGAATCTGGTCGAGGGCGACCGGTGGTCCATTCTGCTGCCCCTTGTCGGGATCATCGTGCTGGGAGCGATGGGCTACGTCGACGATCTGGGCACCCTGATCGGCCGGATCCAGGGTGGACTGACCTGGAAGCTGAAGTTTGGACTGCTGGCGCTGTTCTCGATCGCCGTCGGGCTCGTGCTCTATCTCGCGCTCGATGTCGAGTCGCTCAACGTTCCGTGGGCGGGACAGTATTCGCTGGGCCCGGCCTACATCGTGATTGCGGCATTCACTGTCTTCGCGACCGTAATCTCGGTCGCCATCTCGGACGGGCTTGACACGCTCTGCGGGGGCACCGGCGCGATTGCGATCGCTTCCTTCGGTGTGATCGCCGTGGGGCAGGAGCAGGATTTCCTCGTCCGCTTCGCGTTCACGACGGTCGGTGCGCTGCTCGGGTTCCTCTGGTTTAACGCGCATCCGGCCAAGGTGTTCATGGGCGACACCGGCGCCATGGCGCTGGGCGGGACGCTCGCGATCATCGCGCTGATGACCGGTCACTGGCTGCTCTTGCCAGTGATCGGCATCGTGTTCGTGCTTGAGGCATCGTCCGACATCATCCAGGTCGGCTGGTTCAAGTGGACGCGCCGGCGCAGCGGAGAGGGGCGTCGGGTCTTCCGCATGGCGCCGCTGCACAACCACTTCGAAATGGGCGGCTGGTCGGAGCCGCAGATCGTGACCCGCTTCTGGCTGATCGGAATCGCGGGCGGCATCCTTGGCGTCGCCCTGGCATTGCAGGTGCCCGGATGACCTTGCCGCGACCCAGCGACGCACCCACGTCCTTCGGCGGGCAGCGAGTCGCCGTCGTTGGACTTGGAATCGAAGGCACGGACGCCGTCACCTTCCTACAGCGTGAAGGCGCGGATGTGATTCGAGTCGACCGCAACCCCGAGCGGGCCGATCGCTCGCAGGAGGATTTCTCACTGCTCGACGAAGTCCAGAGCCTGGTCGTGAGCCAGGGGGTTCCGTACAACATCCCGCTCCTTGCTGAGGCCGCCCGACGCTCCGTTCCGGTGTACGGACCGGTGCAGATATTCCTCGAACGCTGTCCGGCCAACCGTGTAGTCGGCATCACGGGGAGCGCGGGCAAGACGACCACGACCACGCTGGTGCATCGCATGCTTCAGACTGCCGCCGTCCCGACGGCGCTGGGAGGCAACATCGGCCATGGACTACTACAACAAGTTCCCGACATCTCCGCCGACACGACCGTCGTCGCCGAGATCTCCCATACGCAACTGCTGCGCACGACGCGCAGCCCGCAGGTTGCAGCGATCACGAACATTACGCCTAACCATCTGGACCAGTTCAGCTGGGACGAGTACCAGGAGCTGAAGTACCGAATCGTCGAGTACCAGACTTCGCAAGATCGGGTCGTGCTGCCGCTCGATGAACCACTCGCCGCGCGGGCGATGACGCGCACTCCGGCTGCTGCAAGTTGGTTTGGGCTGTCGAAATCACCCTGCGCCGCTACAGCATTCAGCGACGGCGAACAGATCGTACGCAACGACTCGCTGTTGATGGCCGTCGAGGAATTGCTGATCCCGGGCGAACACAATCTGCGCAACGCTCTGGCGGCGCTCGCGATTGTCGGTGACCTGGTGCCCAATGACATCGCCGCCGATGTGCTTCGCAGCTTCACGGGCGTTCCGCACCGACTGGAGCTGGTCGCCGTGGTTGGCGCCGTTCGCTTCATCAACGACTCAATCGCGACCACGCCCGAGCGCACGTTGGCGGGCCTCCGTGCCATCAGCGGACCGATCGTCCTGATGCTGGGCGGCCGCGACAAGAAGCTTCCGCTCGATCCGTTGCTGCCGGAACTTGATCGCCATGTGCGCGAAGTCGTGCTCTTTGGAGAGGCGGCGCCGGCGTGGAGCCGCTGGCTTTCGGAGCAGCGAATCAATCACGTCCTGTCGGACACCTTCGAGGCTGCGTTCGAACAGGCGGCGGCCGCGGCGTATCGCGGCGAGACGGTGCTGATGTCGCCGGGCGGCACATCATTCG
This sequence comes from Dehalococcoidia bacterium, assembly GCA_965208665.1. GTDB lineage: Bacteria > Chloroflexota > Dehalococcoidia > Bin125 > Bin125 > Bin125. Next base: position 79,320 of record CBDBPH010000001.1, on the reverse strand, counting down.
ATGCGTATCCAAACTTCGAGGCGCGTGGGCAGCACTTCCGCGAGCTGGTCGGACGGCGGCTGCAGGGGAGGAGGCCGAAAGATGTCGGTTAATCGAGCTGCCGTGCCGGGACCCGGGTCGGACGAGACCGGCGTCCTGGGTAAAGTCCGGATCCCTTCTCCGCGCTCAACCCGCCCTCTCGAGGGCGACGAGAGCCTGGCCGTAGGACGACGCATCGTCCATCGGCTGCGGCGACCGGCGTCGCCTCCCGACTGGGTCCTGGTCGGCGCGGTGATGGCCTTGGTCTTCATCGGGCTGATCTTCGTCTTCTCCTCTTCCTTCGCGATCTCCCAGGAGTTGCACGGCAACACACGCCACTTCGCCGTGCGCCAGCTGGTCGGCGCCGGCATCGGGCTCGTCGCCTTTCTGCTGTTGGCGCGGCTCGATTACCGCATCTGGCAGCGCCTCTCCTCGCCGATCATCTGGGTGTCGCTGCTGTTGCTCGCCGCGGTCCTGATTCCTGGCGTCGGGCATGAAGAGAACGGCGCGACGCGGTGGATCCAGATTGGATCGTTGCCGGCACTGCAGCCTTCCGAGTTCGCGAAGCTAGCGATCTGCATTTACGTGGCGGCCTGGCTGGCGGCCAAAGGCGACGAGATCAAGCGGATTCCGCTGGGGCTGGCGCCGTTCTGCATGATCATCGGGCTGATCGGCGGACTGCTGATGCTGGAGCCGGACCTGGGAACGTTTGCCGCGATCGCGTGTACGGGCGTGGTGATGTTCTTTTTGGCAGGCGCGGCGCTGCGACACATGGTGATGCTGTTGGTCGGCGGTTCGGCTGTGCTGTTCGCCATAGTGGTCGGGGCGGGCTATGGGATGGAGCGGATCCGCACGTTCTTCAACGCGGAAGAAGTGGCCCAGGCGGCCGGCTTCCAGATCATCAACCTCGTCTCGACCCTGGGCTCGGGCGGACTGACCGGTGTCGGGCTTGGGGCATCACGGCAGAAGTTCTTCTACGTTCCCTCGGCCCACACGGACGGCGTATTTGCGATCATTGGCGAGGAGACCGGCATGCTCGGCGCGATGATCGTGCTGACGCTCTTCGGCGTGCTGATCTATCGGGGGATCCGTGCGGGGATGAGGGCTGAGGATCGGTTTGGGACGTTGCTGGCGTTTGGCATCGTGGCGTGGTTCGCGTTGCAGGCGTTCTTCAACGTCGCCGGCGTGATGCGGACGATCGTGCTGACCGGTATTCCGCTTCCGTTCCTGAGCTTCGGATCGTCCGCTCTGATCGCATCAATGGCTGCGGCGGGCATCCTCGTGTCGATTTCGCGGCATGGGCGCGGCACATTCCCTGAACCGGCCGATCCGCCCATCAACGACACGTCGCCGACGCGGGACGCCGCTCCGATGCGCGACACGAAGAAACCGGCGCTATCGCCGTTCCACAGCGGGCGCGGAGACGGCAGCTGATGCGAACCGTACGGGTTCTGTTGTCCGGGGGCGGCTCGGGTGGGCATGTCTTTCCCGCTTTCGCAGTGGCGGATGCGCTTCGCAGCCTGGTCGCCGACCACGGGAACGGCGTCGAGTTTCGCTTCGCCGGCACGGCGGACGGGGTCGAGTCCGAGCTGGCCGTCGAAGCGGACCTGAGCTATTCGACGATCGCGGCGCGAGCGCTGCGGGGCCGCAATCTGTTCTCCAAACTGATCTCGCTGGGTGCGACCGCGACCGGCGTGTTGGACGCCCTCGCGCTGATGCTGAGCTACAAACCGCACGTCGTGTTTCTGACCGGCGGGTACGTCTCTGCGCCGGTCGGGCTCGCCGCGTGGCTTATGCGGAGGCCGATCGTTCTGCTGCAGCCAGACATCGAACCGGGCTGGACACTGCGTGGTCTGGCGCCGTTGGCAAGCAGGATTTGCGTGACCCACCAACGTTCGACCGAGCGTTACCGCGGGGGGCTCGCGGTTGTCACGGGCTATCCGGTGCGGTCGGGCTTTGAGAGCCTTGACAAGCCGTTGGCGCGTGCCTACTTCCAGCTCAACGGCGGTCCTGCACTGCTCGTAACTGGGGCGGTTCGGGGTGCGCAGCGGATCAACGACTGCATCGCAGGGCAACTCGAGGACTGGCTCGGCCGGACTCAAGTGATTCATATCTCCGGAGCCGGCGACTTTGAGCGTCTTTCGAGGTTGCGCGAGGAGTTGCCGGCCACGCTTCGGTCCCGCTATCGGCTCTATCCGTACATGTCGGACGAGATGCCTCTAGCGATGGCGGCCTGCGACCTAGCGGTCTCGCGCGCGGGCGCATCGGTGATGGGCGAGTATCCGGCGGCTGCGCTGCCTGCCGTGCTGGCGCCGCTTGGAGAGGCGGGTGGACATCAGCGTTTCAATGCGCAGCTTCTGGCGGACGCCGGGGGTGCGATTGTCGTCGGCGACGAGCGGATCGGCGACGATCTGTTCGATCTAACCACCGAGCTGCTCGCCGACCAGCCGCGGCTGGAATCAATGCGCGAGGCGATGATTGGGCTGCGCCGAACCGACTCCGCACGCCGCATTGCCGAAGTGATCGTTGGTGTGGCAAAGTGACGTAACGATGACGATGAACGTTCACTTCGTCGGAATTGGCGGCATTCACATGTCAGCGCTTGCGCACATTCTGCTCGATGACGGACTGGTCGTATCCGGTTGCGACCGTACCGACGCTCCGATTCTGCAGCCGCTGCGGGAGCGGGGAGCTCGCGTCGTGATTGGTCATAACGAACACCACGTCACGACTGCGACCCAGGTTGTGCGAACCGCCGCGGTGCCAGAGTCGCATCCGGAAGTTGCGCGGGCGATCGAACTCGGGATCCCGGTTCAGACGCGAGCGGAGCTGCTCTCGGAGATTGCGGCGGCACGCGAAGTGATCGCAGTGGGCGGGTCGCACGGCAAGACCACGACCACGGCGATGATCGCTCATGCGATGCGCGCGTCGGGCCGAGACGTGGGCTACGTGATTGGCGCTGAGGCGCGGGACTTCTGCGTCCACGGCAAACGAGGCGCGGACCCCTGGCTCGTGCTGGAAGCCGACGAATACGGTCGCGCCTTTCATCACTACACGCCGTCCGTCGCGGTGCTGACCAACTGCGAGCCCGATCATCTCGACTACTACGGCACGCAGCGAGCGCTAGAAGAGGCGTTCCTGAGGTTCGTTAGCACCGTCAAACCCAACGGCAGCCTCGTGGTCGGAGTCGATTCACCGCTGGCCGCGGAGATTGCCACCAATCTGCGGTTGATGCGTTCGGACGCGCAGGTGGTCACGTGCTCCTCACGGTCGGACGCCGACTATCGGATTGTTTCGAAGGCGGACGCTTTTGAGTTGCGCGCGCCCTCAAGGTCCATTGGTGGGATTTTGCGCCAGCCGGGCGAATACCAGCTCCAGAACGCGGCCACCGCACTGGCCGCTCTCGATTTGGCGGGGTTCGATCTCTCGACGTCGGTTGACGCGTTGGGCAGCTTCAACGGGGTCAAGCGACGTTTCCAGTTGCACGGCGAAGCCAACGATGTGGTCGTGCTGGACGACTATGCGCACCACCCGACGGAGGTTGCATCGGCGATCGAGGCGGCGCGGCAGCGCTGGCCGGACCGACGCATCGTGGTGCTCTTCCAACCGCATACGTTCACACGGACTTCGTACCTGATCGACGGATTTCGAAGCTGTTTCGCCGGCGCCGACGTTGTTTACACCGTCGATACCTACGCCGCCCGCGCGATGACCGGCGATGAGATGACCTCGGAGCAACTGGCGAAGGAGATCGTTTCCCCTACGGCCCGGTACGCCGGGTCGATCGGACAAAGCGCCGAGACAGCAGCGGACGATGCTGAAGCCGGTGATCTGATTATCACGATGGGCGCGGGCGATATCGACGCGGCCGGGCCGCTCATTCTTTCGCTCCTGGGTGGCGGTTCATGACGAGATCACAGGTGCTACAGGCGCTGATGCAGGAGTTGGCCGCGCGACGCAGCGAGCCGCTCAGCCGCCATACGTTCGTGCAGGTGGGTGGAGACGCCGACTGGTTCGTCACGATTCGCGACAGCGACACGTTGATGGTTGCCGTGCGCGCCGCTCGTTGTGCGGGAGCGCCGCTGGCCGTGCTCGGCGCGGGTTCGAACGTGCTGATCCGCGACGGCGGAATCCGCGGCGTGGTGCTGAAGAACGAGTCCAAGGCTTGTAGGCAGCTGGGTGAAGGTCGTGTCGAGGTGGAATCGGGCGCCCGATTCGCCGCGTTGGCCCGTTCGACTGCTCGCGCCGGTCTAGCCGGACTCGAATGGGCCGCGGGCATTCCGGGCGCGATCGGCGGGGGTCTGCCAACCAACGCCGGTGCCTACGGATCCGATCTTTCCGATGTCCTGGTGTCCGTCAAGACCATCTCGCCCTCAGGTGAGATCGCCGAGCATCGCGCCGAAGCGCTCGGTCTGCGCTACCGCGATTCGGAGTTTCGAGGCGGGCGCCTTGTCGGACACATCGCGATATCGCTCATCCTTCAGCTCCGCCCCGGCGACGCCTACGCGTCGCTGGCGAAGATCGATCGCGTTGAGTCGCTGCGCAAAGCGAATGCGCCAACCGGACCGTCGCTTGGCTCGATTTTCAGGAATCCCGCTGGCGACTCGAGGTCTGCCGGCGAACTGATTGAGGCCGCCGGTCTCAAGGGCTCTCGAATCGGCGCAGCGCGGGTCTCGGACCTGCACGCCAACTACATCCTCAACGTCGATGTCGCCCGTGCGCGGGCGGTCGACTTCCTTGCGCTGATTGAACATGTTCAGCACTCCGTCGGACGGCATGCGGGTGTTCGTCTCGAACCCGAGATCGCGGTCATCGGTGAGGAGACGCCCATTGCCTAACGAGCAGCGCATTCTCGGTATCGTTCTAGGCGGCGCATCGGCGGAGCACACAATCTCGGTGCGCTCCGCACGGGCTGTGATGGCTGCAGTTGACGCTGATCGCTGGCTCACAGTGCCGTTCGCCGTTTCGCGCTCCGGACGTTGGCTCACGCCAGAGGAATCCGGACTCGCTCTGAGTGCGATCGAGCTTGGAGCTCCAGAAGAGATCCCGGAGCCTCCTACTCGCCACGCAGCGCCAATCGCACCGGGGACGGTCGCTGCGCTGCTGGAGTGCGATGCGGTCTTTCCGCTGATCCATGGGTCAACAGGCGAGGACGGGGTGCTCCAGGGCCTCCTCGAAACGCTGGACATCGCCTACGTCGGGTCGGGCGTTGGCGCATCGGCGATTGCTATGGACAAGGCGCGTTGTAAGCAGGTTATGCGTGATGTCGGGATCCCGGTTGCGCCATGGATCGTTGCCACCTGCGACGAATGGCGGGATGACCGGATGGGCGTTGTGCGGCGCGGCTCCGAGTTCGGCTATCCGCAGTTCGTCAAGCCCTCGCGCGGCGGATCCAGCATCGGCATTAGCAAGATTGACTCTCGCGAGGAGGCAGCGGAAGCCTACGCAGCGGCATTTGAGTGCGATTCCGAGATCCTGATCGAAGAGGCAATGTCGTCAGCTCGCGAGATCGAATGCGGCGTCCTGGGATCTGAGGGCGAGGGAGCGCCGATTGCATCTTCCTTGGGGGAGATTCGCACCAAGCGTGAGTTCTACGACTACACGGCGAAGTACGAGGATCCAGACACCGAGTTGATCGCACCAGCACACATCAATCCAAGTGTCGGCCGCAAGATGCAGGCGTTAGCGCTCGGAGCGTGGCGCGCTATCGGGGCGGAGGGCATGGTCCGCGCCGACTTCCTGCTCGGACCGGATGGGCAGCTCTGGCTGGGCGAGCTGAACACGATTCCGGGGTTCACATCCGCGTCGATGTATCCGCGTGTGTTTGAGGTGGATGGTCTACCGCTAGGCGAACTGGTCGATCGGCTGGTCGAGTTGGGCATCGAACGCCATCGACGGCGGCATACCCGTCCGTCGGAGGAGCACGAGGCTCGCCGATGAGCGACAAGCCACCCAACCCGGAGCGGGATGGGATCCAGACGACGGACGATCCGATCGTTCAGCCGGTCCCGTTGAGCCGGGGGCAGCGGATGTTCCGCCGACTAACCTCGCGGGAACACTTGCCGGTGCTGACCAGCATCAGGATTCGCTGGCCGCGCTTGATCTTCGCGGCCGTCGTGCTCTCGATTGCGGCGCTGGGGGTGATGCTGGCGCTGCTGAACTCGCCGCTGCTGGAGGTGAAATCGGTCAGTGTGGAGGGCGCAGACGCAGTTTCAGCCGCATCGGTCAGACAGCTGGCGGGGCTCAAAGGAGAGCACGTAATGCTGGCCGACCTGGATGCCGCACGTCAGCGAATTGCGGCGTTGCCGATGGTCAAGGACGTGACGGTGAGCCGGGACTGGCCGAGTGGCATAAATGTTGTCATAGTGGAACGTACGCCGTGGGGCCGGTGGCGGGCCAACGACACAGTGTGGGCAATTGATTCCGAGGGTGTGATCCTCGAGGGCTCCGCGCCTGCTCGGCACGGACCGATCGTGACACAGGTTTCGGCTCTCCCGGCGATCACGGCCGGAGCGCAAATCAACATCAGCGCGGTCAACATGGCGGCTGAGCTGCATGCGCGTGGCGCGCCGTTGCCGCTACCCGGCCTTGTTGGATACGAGTGGTCGCTCAGCGACGGCCTCGTCGTCATCACCGAGCACGGACGCATCGTGTTCGGCGACAGCGACGGCCTTGAGTACAAGTACGCCGTTTGGGAGCAGTTGGAACATGAAGCGCATCGACGCGGCGAACCACTGTTATTCGCCGACCTGCGCTTCGGCCTCAGACCGCGTGTGGAGATTGGCTTGAACGTCGGACGTGACGTTCGTGTTCAGGATCACGCCACAGCGAGTGTCAGCGAGCAATAGGGCAACGGATAGCGAGCCGGGGAGCACACATGCCGCCAACTTCTACTGCCAGCGTCGCCATCGACCTCGGGTCGTCCGCCATCACCACGGTCGTGGGGGAGCGACACCAACACGGCCACTTGCATGTGCTCGGGGTTGGTCAGTCGCCGTCCGTTGGCGTCGAAGCAGGACAGATTTCCCACGTCTCTCGCGCGGCTTCCGCCATCCGCGCCTCGCTCGACCAGGCAGAGGCGTCATCCGGACGACAGATTCTGTCGGTGGGCATCGCCGTCTCAGGCGCGCATCTGCAGAGCATCAACAACCGCGGCGCGGTGGCGTTGCCGTCGTTCGGGGAGCCGATTCGGGACTCGGATTTGATCCGCGCGATCGATTCCGGGCGGGCGGTCACGATTAACACCGTCAGCACCCTGCTCCACGCGATTCCGCGCTACTACGTGGTCGACTCGGACCGACGTTCCTTCGACCCGCGCGGTCAGCATGGTCAACGGTTGGACGTTTCGATGCACCTGGTTACGGCATCGCAAAGCGCGATTCAGAACGCGGCGCACTGCGTGCAGAACGCCGGCGTCGACGTTGAGCTGATCGCCGCCAAGCCGGTTGTCGCCGCCGAGCGAGCGGTACGCAACGACGAGAAGGAGTTCGGCGCGTTGGTTGTGGGTCTGGACGCGGGCACGATCAGTCTGACCGCCTTCGAGGGAGGCGCGATCTCGCACACATCGGCCCTGCCGATCGGTGCCTCCCACATTGCCCGCGATCTTTCGATCGGCCTCCACTGCACCAATGAGGAGGCCGGCATGGTGATGCAATCTCATGGTCTGGCGGTGCCGCAGATGGTTCCGCAGGACGCACGGGAGATTGATTTGCGCGGCTTCAATGGCAGCTCGAGCGGTCCGGATCGCGTGTCAGCGGCGTTTGTGGCCGAGATCATTCATGCCCGCGTGTGCGAGATGATCAGCATGATCAGCGGTCGCATTACGGAGCACCAGCTCCAGCATGCGGTCGCCGGCGGAGTCGTGTTGACCGGTAGCGGCGCGATGTTGGGCGGGATCGACCTGTTGTTCAGCAAGGCCCTGGATGTGCCGGCCCGGGTCGGCGTGGTCGGCGAGATCCACGGACTGACCGACAAGCTGCGCAACCCCGACGCGCTGGGCGTGGTTGGCATGCTTGACTGGATGCTGGACTCGGGCGATGCGATGAACGCCAACGCGGCGCGCACGCTGCGCCGGCGACCGGAGAGTGGTGGTTCCGTGTTGGGATCGCTCGCTTCGGGCGTGGCGGGCCTGGCAAGGGTGTTCAGCCCCAACTCATGAACGTTCACCGAGCCGGCCGTCCAACGTGCGGACGGCGGTTTGCTGGCGGACCGACCTTGAATGAAACGCAACGGACATAACAGAGAGGATCGAGCCAATGAATCGACGCAAGCAGGGAAGCCGCCAGGAAGGCATTCCGCCGATCACCGTCGTCGGAGTTGGCGGTGGCGGCTGCAACGCCGTCAACCGCATGATCAGCGACAAAATCCGCGGCGTTGAGTTCGTCGCGATCAACACCGACAATCAGCAGCTCTCGAACTCCGAGGCGGAGACGATCGTACGGATCGCCGACGCGGAATCGGACGGACTCGGCGTCGGCGGCGATCCGGAGCGTGGGGCTCGCGCGGCGGAGAACGGCCGCGAGGAAATCCGCAACCTGTTCAGCGACGTCGATATGGCCTTCATCACTGCCGGTATGGGCGGCGGCACCGGGACGGGAGCGGCGCCGATCGTCGCCGAGATGGCGCGGCAGGCGGGCGCGCTGACGATCGCGGTCGTCACCCGACCATTCGAGTTCGAAGGAGTCCCGCGGGCGAGGTCGGCTCAGGACGGGATCGAGCGCCTGAACGAGGTCGCGGACACGGTCATCGTGATCCCCAACCAGCGGCTGATCGACAAGAACGACCGCAATCTGACAGTCACCAATGCGTTTCACCGGGCCGACGACGTGCTCCGCCAGGCGGTTCGTGGGATCTCCGATGTGTTGACGGTGCCCGGAGAGATCAACCTCGACTTCAACGACGTGAAGAAGGTGATGGGCGGCGGCGGACACGCATTGATGGCGCTGGGTCACGGCTCGGGCGATAACCGGGCGCTCGATGCCGTTGAGGAAGCGATCCACTCGCCACTGCTTGAGGACAGCATCCACGGCGCGACGCGGGTGCTCTACAACGTGACGTCGTCCGGGGATCTGGGCATGCTCGAACTCTCGCAGGTAGCCGATTTCGTACGCGAGAAGGTCCACCCGAACGCCGAGATCATCATGGGCACGGTGATCGACGAGGATCTCGACGGCGACATTCAGATGACGCTGATCGCTACGGGGTTCGACCAACAGCGGGCTGCCGCCTCTCTGGGGGCGCCGTCTGTCGCCGGAACGCAGTCTTCGTTTGTCCAACCCGATGCGCCGCCGCCCGCGCCGACTCGGCAGGACATACTGGAGAGCCTGACATTCAACCCGGTGGAACCGCGCAACCCCGAGGAACTGGCCACTCCAGCCTTCCTGCATAACCGGCAGGCCGCCGCCTCGGCCAACGGCGGCACCCGCAACGGTAACCGGCGCTGGGATCCGAACGCCGCCTTCGGACGCGAATGAGGATCGACGTCGTCACGATCTTCCCGCCGCTGCTTGCGGGCGCGTTTGAACACAGCATCATCAAGCGTGCCCGCGAGCGCGGGATCGTCGACATTCACGTCTACGACCTTCGGGACCACACGGCCGACCGACATCGAACGGTCGACGACTACCCGTACGGAGGCGGCGCCGGCATGGTGATGAAGCCTGAGCCATGGTTCGCGGCGGTCGAGGCGCTGCGCGTCTCGGGGAATCCCGGTAGCGTCATCCTGCTCACTCCGCAGGGCAAGCGTCTGGACCAGCGCCTCGTGCAGCAACTGGCATCGGAGGACCGGCTGATTGTCCTCTGCGGCCGCTACGAAGGTGTAGATGAGCGGGTGAGGGAGCATCTTGTCGACGAAGAGGTGTCAATCGGCGACTACGTGCTCTCAGGAGGCGAACCGGCCGCCGGCGTGCTGGTGGACTCGGTCGTCCGCTTGCAGCCGGGCGCGCTTGGCTCTGCTGAGTCGACCGTCGAGGAATCCTTTGCGGCAGGTCTGCTCGAGTATCCCCAGTACACGCGACCGGCTGAGTTTCGCGGTTGGCGCGTCCCACAAGTCCTCTTGAGCGGGGATCATGGCGCGGTCGGTCGCTGGCGACGCGAACGGCAGGTCGAGCGAACCCGCGCCCGCCGTCCCGATTTGCTCGCTAACGTTGACGATGTATCGAAGACAACGACTTGAGCGACCGATCACCGCTGCAGACGGCTAGAACGCAAGCGAGATGCGGTCGTAAGATGAACCTAAGAGTTTGATTTGAGCATTTTGTCCGGAGTTGACGATGGACCGCAGCGATCTCCTGAGCCTTGACCGCAACCCGGATATCGAGGAATTCCAGGCCGGGGACACCGTGCGCGTGCACGCAGTGATCGTGGAGGGCGACCGCGAACGTACACAGGTCTTCGAGGGGGTCGTGATCCGGCGGAAGAAGCAGGGTTCGTCGTCAAACTTCACCGTTCGCCGAGTGACCAAAGGCATCGGCGTGGAGCGCACCTTCTTGTATCACTCACCGAGGATCGAGCGGGTTGAGGTTACGCGGCGCGGGCGGGTGCGCCGATCGCGGTTGTACTACCTCCGTGATCGAACTGGTCGAGCAGCGCGCATTCCGCAGCGCCCTCGAAACGCCAAGCGGGCGGTTCATTCGTACTAGCTCAGCCGCCGGGGACGGCGTGTAGTTCGATCGCGTCCGACACCAACCGCCGAATCTCGTTCGCCGGAAACTCGCCCTCGCACCACACCTTGAGATGGCGCATGCCCTTGCCGGTGCCTTCCAGGCGGGACTGGGCCGCGGGCAGTTCTGCGCCTCGGAAGAACTGCAGCCGGACGTAGCCGTTGGCGCCCATGATGCTGCACATATTGCTGCGTTTGCCGTCGTAGACCCACGCCGGATAGGTCCACTTCGTGGTTTCCGAGATATGGGGGTTGCCGCCTACAGCGTCGCGGACGGCGTCACGGATCTTGAGCGCCACCGACCGCTCCGCCTGATCAAGGCCGGCGATGTACTGGTCGAACTTTGACTCAGCCATCTGAACCTCCTGATGCGTCGGTCGATTCCACGATCGCGGTCAACCCGTCCATGCCGATCACCTTGATCGTCGCGCCTTCGGTAATCTCGACGCCCGCTGCCGCCCGCGCCGACCATAGCTCGGCGTCAACCATGACGGTCCCTTCGGGGGAGAGTGTGTTGTGGGCGTGGCCCTCTTTGCCGACGATCCCACGGGGACCCTGGAAGGACCACCTCGGCCGCCGCCGATCCACAGCGATCAATGTCCCGAGCCCGAAGACGACTAGCCCAATCAGCCCTGCCCCCACGATCAGGGCCCAGACGGACACCTTCTCGGCGTCGACAGATGCATCGCCGATCAGCAGCAGGCCGCCAAGAATGAGCGCAATGATCCCTCCGATCCCGAGGAAGCCAAATCCGGCCACGAAGACTTCCGCTATCAGCAGGATGATTGCGAGGACCAGCAGGGCGATTCCGGCCGGATTCGTGTCCAGCGGTCCCAGCGCGAAGAACCCGAAGATCAGCATGATCACGCCGAAGACGCCAGGGCCGACGAGGCCGGGCGAGAACGCCTCGATGAGGAGCAACAGGCTGCCGATCGAGGTGAAGAGGAAGGCGATATTGGGGTCGGCGATCACGTCCAGCACCGATTCCGCAAAGTTGTAGTTGGTCTCGACGATCGGAGCGGCGGAGAGGTCGAGCGTGACGCTCTCGCCTTCTGGATCGAGGAGGATGGTTCGACCGTCGATCTGCGAAATCAGATCGTTGAGATTGGCGGCAACGAGATCGACGACGTTGAGTTCAACCGCCTCATCGCCGGTGATCGAGACGGAGTTGCGCACCGCATCCTCAGCCCATTCCTCATTGCGGCCTCGGTGTTTGGCGATCCCGCGGATGTCAGCGGCAGCGTCGTTGGTGACCTTGTCGCGCAGATCGCCGTCGATATCTTCACCGCTGCCCGAGATGGGATGGGCCGCGCCGATCTGCGTGTTGGGCGCCATCGCTGCGATGTGTCCGGCCATAGTGATGAACGTGCCTGCCGATGCGGCTCGCGCGCCGGCCGGACTGACAAAGACGATCACCGGAATCTTGGCCGCCAGGATGCGCTGCACGATGTCGTCGGTCGACGAGATCAGTCCGCCGGGTGTGTCCATCATCAGGATCCAGGCAGCGGCGTCCTGGCGTTCCGCCCGGTCGAGCGCGCGCCCGACGAAGTTGGCCGAGACGGGCCCGATCTCCTGCGCCATCTCGGAGACATGGACCGCGCCGGGCGGGTTGTCGGAGCCGCAAGCGGTGAGCAGCGCGGAGCCAAGCCCCAAGCCGAGCAGGACGCACGCCAGCGCTCGAATCGGACGTCGCAACAACCAACTCATGTTTCAAGAATACGCAGGCGGGATACACTCCGAACATGCCTCCCCTGGTGACGCATATGATTGCCGCCGTGCGGGCGGGCCGACAGGTCGATGCGGAGAGCGTGTGTTTAGACGAGCAGAACGGCGACTATCTGCTGGGCGCCACGACACCGGACATTCGCGTCTTGACCCGCTGGGATCGGGAGCGGACTCACTTTTTCGACATTTACGACGACGGGCACCAGGACTGCGTTGAGAACTTCTTCGGCGCTCACCGGATGTTCCGCGATCCATCCAATCTGACGACCGAAACCATTGCCTGGGTAGCCGGATACCTGACGCACCTGATCATGGACCAGGAGTACGTGCTGCAGATATATCGGCCGTTCTTCGGCTCGCGCTCGGTGCTTGGGGGCAACTCGCATGCCAACCTGCTCGATCGGGTTCTGCAGTACGAACTTGACCGACGTGAGCGAGAATCGGACGAGCAAATGCAGCAGATGCGCCACGCGCTCTTTGGATCGGCCGTCGAGATTGACACCGGTTTCGTCGACCGTGCGTTACTGACACAGTGGCGCGACACGACAGCAGCGATGACCGAGCATCCACCCGACTGGGAGCGCTTCTCGTTCATTGCATCGCGACACCTGAAGAGCGCCGGCATCGAGAGCGAATCCGGCCTGCGAGAGTTCATGGAAACGATCCCCGAACTGCTCGACGACACGCTTACGCGGGTAGACCAGGCGGCGCTTGACGCGTTCTTTGAATCCACGGCGGAACGTACGACAACAGTCCTGCGCGAATGGATGGGCGCCGCCTGATGGTCAGCGCCACCGACATCGACATCCCGATCTGGCGCGGCGCGGAGGCTACCCGAGAACAGCTCCTCTCCCGCCGCCGCCCCGACGACGACGAACTGAGCGAAATCGAGCGGCAGATTCTGCGCCGTCTGTTCGACGATGAACCGGACTTCGAGGAGGCTGTGCGCCGGATCATCGAGCGTGTGCGGAACGGCGGCGACGCGGCCGTGCGCGACATATCAGCCGCGATCGACGGCGCCGCGCCCGACTCATTGGTCGTGAGCGAGCAGGAGTTTGCCGCGGCCAGGAGCGAGGTCTCGCCGGAGTTGGTTTCGGCCCTTCAGCATGCCGCCGATCGAGTCCGTCGTTACCACGAGACGCAACTCGAGCATGCGGCCCAGTCGTTCACAGCCGACGGACTTGGTCAACTGGTTCGGCCTCTCGCGAGAGTCGGGCTGTACGTTCCGGGCACTGCCGCTGTCTATCCCTCAAGCGTGCTGCACACGGCTATCCCAGCGCAGGTCGCCGGCGTGCCTGACGTGGTGATCGCCTCTCCAGCGGTCCCGAGCGAGGACGGTTCAGCCAATGTCCACGCGCTGAAGCTGGTCGCCGCCGAGGTTGCCGGTGTCCAGACGGTGTACAAGGTTGGCGGCGCGCAGGCGATCGCCGCACTCGCCTACGGCACCGAGTCGATCGGCGCGGTCGACAAGATCTTCGGCCCAGGCAATCGCTTTGTCACGGCGGCAAAGCGACGCCTCTACGGCGTCGTCGGGATCGATGCAATCTATGGTCCGACCGAGACGCTGATCGTCGCCGACGAGACCGCCAGCCCTGAGCTCGTCGCGGCCGACCTTCTCGCCCAGGCCGAACACGACGACTTTGCCGCGCCAATTCTGATCTCGACCAGCGAGACGCTTGCCGAGTCGGTCGTGGAGGAGCTGCTGGAACAAACGACGGATCTTCCGCGGCGAACGATCGCTCTCAACGCGGTCCGCAACCGAGGCGGACTCGCCTTCGTCCCCAATCTCGACGAGGCGTTCGCCATCGCCAATGACTACGCGCCCGAACACCTCGCACTGGTCGTGAAGAATGCAGGCGAGCACATCGGAGAGGTCCGCAACGCGGGTGGGCTGTTCGTCGGGGAAGCGTCGCCCGAGGCGCTAGGCGACTACGTTGCCGGGCCGTCTCACGTGATGCCGACCGGCGGATCGGCGCGGTTTGCCTCGGCGCTCAATGTCGGCGAGTTCATGAAGATCACGACCGTCGTGCAAGTCAGCGACGAATTGTTGGACGAAGTCTCCGCCGACGCGGAGTTGATCGCACATGCCGAGGGGCTTGACGCGCACGCGCGCTCGCTCGAACGTCGACGGCGAGATCGATGACTTCCGAGCCTCCGCAGGTTCGCTCCCACCTTGCGCAGCTTCCGGGTTACGCACCCGTTGTCCCGTTGGCGGAACGGGCCCGCCGGGCCGGTCTCGATCCCGAGGATTGCCTCAAGCTGGACGCCAACGAGAATCCCTACGGGATGCATCGGAAGGTACGCGCGGCGCTCTCAGCAGCCATGGCAGATCCGCGTTTCGGCTCGATCTATCCCGACCCGAATCAGACTGAGCTGCGCGCAGCGCTCTCGCGCTACACCGGTCTCGACGCGTCGATGATCGTCGCCGGTGCCGGCGCCGACGAATTGCTCGACCTCGCTTTGCGCTCGCTGTTGCAGGCGGGTGACATCATTGTCACGTGTCCGCCGTCGTTCGGCATGTATCCATTTCTCGCCGATGTCAATGAGCTCAGGCTGGTCGAGGTGGCGAGGGGCTACGGGTTCACAGTGAATAGCGAGGCGTTGCTGGGTGCGGTCGAACACCCGGGTGCGGAGTGCATCGTCGTGCTGACCTCACCAAACAATCCCAGCGGTGACCTTGTTCCGAAGGAACTGCTCCGCGACATCCTCGGCCGAGGCGCCTCGGTCATCCTGGACGAGGCCTACATCGAGTTCGCTGGCGTCGATGCATCGGCGCAGGATCTGTTAGCCGACTATCCACGGCTGATCATCATGCGCACCTTCAGCAAATGGGCCGGGATTGCCGGCCTGCGACTTGGATACGCTCTGGCGCATCCGGATCTGATAGCGGATCTGATCAAGGTCAAGCAGCCATACAACGTCAATCAGGCTGCCGAGGTCGCCGGCATTGCTGCCGTTGATCACGCCGATGAAATCGGCGCTCAGATTGGAGCCGTCCGCGATTGTCGAGACCGTTTCTACGACAGCTTGCTCGACTTCGAAGGTCTGTCTCCGTTGCCCTCCGAATCCAACTACATCCTGGTCGGCGTCGATCCAGACATCGGAACCGGCGAGGAACTTCACGATCGGCTTGCCGCCGTCGGCGTGTTCACTCGCACGTACAGCGATCCACTGCTCGCGCGGCACCTGCGCATCTCGATCCCGCGCGCCGATCAACTCGAGACGCTGTTGGAGCGGCTGGGATCGATTCTCTGACAGCCATCCGCTCTATCCTGCCTTGGCCTCAGCGATGCCTGAGCCACAGATCGGGAGGACGCCATGCGGCTTTCGAAACCACGTTTGCAGCCGTTGACGATTGAGACGGCGGAGGGCGAATCGAGGGCACAGCTCGAACGGGCCGAAGCGCGGGGCGGGCCGGTGCTCAACATCACCAGGACGCTCGCTCACTATCCCGAGCTGTCGTCGGCCTGGGGCTACTTCGCTCGACATGTCCTCGGTGGCTCATCGCTGCCCGACCGCGAGCGCGAGTTGGTGATCCTGCGGATGGGCTGGAACTGCCGGTCGGGCTACGAGTTCGGCCAGCACCGACGGATCGGTCAGCAGGCGGGTCTCACGCTGGAGGAGGTGGAGCGAGTCAAGGAAGGCCCCGAGCACGGGGCGTGGACCGCCCACGAGGCCGCGCTCCTGAGAGCCGCCGACGAGCTTCACGGGGACGCGTTCCTGAGCGACAAAACCTGGAATGAGCTGGCGGAGCGGTACGACACGAAACAGATGATGGATGTGGTGTTCGCCGCCGGGCAGTACAACCTGGTCTCGATGGCGCTCAACACGCTCGGCGTCCAACTCGAAGCAGGCACGCCGGGACTCGAAATCGAATAGGCGACCGACATGCCCGGACCGCTCGAAGGCCTTCGCATTCTGGATTTCACCTGGGCTCTGGCCGGGCCATATGGATCGATGATTCTCACCGACCTCGGCGCCGATGTGTACAAGGTCGAGCACGTCGAGACCAACGAGCGACACCGGGGTGCAGGGCCATACGTTCACGGCGTTTCGACCTACTTCTTCAGCGTCAATCGGGGCAAGAAGTCGGTCACGCTCGACCTCAAGCATCCCGAGGCGGTGCAGATCGTCAAGGATCTGATCGACCCATCGGCCGGCGGCATCGACATCCTCACCGAGAACTTCCGCCCCGGTGCCATGAAGCGGTTGGGCCTCGGCTACGACGATCTCTCCGCCGTCAATCCGCGCCTGATCTATGCGTCCACCTCCGGTTTCGGCCACACCGGCCCCTACCAGCACCGCCCCGCCGTTGATGTGATCGTCCAGGGCATGGGCGGCGTGATGAGCATCACCGGACACCCCGGCGGTCCGCCCGCCCGCCCCGGCTACTCGATCGGCGACATGGCCGGCGGCATGTACACCGCCATCGGCGTGCTCGCGGCGATGCATGAGCGGGAGTCCTCCGGCCTCGGCCAGCACGTTGACGTCGCCATGCTCGACGCCCAGGTCGCCCTGCTTGAGAACGCCGTCGTCCGCGCGGCGAACACAGACGAAGTGCCCGGCCCGATCGGAACCCGGCACCCGCTGGTCACCCCGTTCCAGGCATTCCCGACTCTCGACGGATGGATGGTGATCGCAGGCGTCAAGGACTGGCAACTCTTCTGCGCCAAGATCGAGCGCGACGATCTGCTCCACGACGAGCGGTTCCAGACCAACCCCGACCGCACCGACCATCACGCCGACCTCGAACCCATCCTCAACGAAGCCTTCAAGAAGCGAACCACCGCCGAGTGGGAGGCCGAGCTCGAAGGCGTCTGCATCGCCGCCCCGATGAACACCCTCCCCGAGATCATCAGCGACCCCCACATCAACGCCCGAGGCATGATCGCCGAGCTCCCCGTCGCCAAGTCCCAAAAGACCATCAGAGTCTCCGGCTCCCCCGTCCACCTCTCGAGAACTCCAATCCACCTCAATCGAGGAGCCTCCGCAATCGCTGAACACACCCGAGAAGCCCTGGAACTGATCGGCCGTTCTGCCGAAGAAATCGACGGATTGGCCGAGGCCGGCGTCGTCTCGCTCGACGAAGGAGTCCCGCAATGACTGACCGGTCGGCATTCGCTAACCTCGTCCGCTCCGGACAACCGATCCTCGCGCCCGTCGCCCTCGACCCGCTCTCAGCCCGACTCGTCGAATCGCTCGGCTTCGAAGCCGCCTACCTCTCCGGCGGCGGATTCGGATTCCAACTCTCGGTCTCCGAGGCGCTACTCACGATCACCGAGGTGGCGGGGTTGACCCGCCAGATCGCTGCTCGCGCAAATGTACCACTTATTGTCGACGGCGGCGTCGGGTTCGGAGACGCCCTGCACACGACCCGGGCCGTCAGAGAGATCGAGGCGGCCGGCGGCGCCGCTATCGAAATCGAGGACCAGGTCGCGCCCAAGCGGGCCCATCACCACAAGGGCGTCGAGCATCTGGTCCCGATCGAGATGATGGTCGACAAGGTGCGCGAGGCGGTCGATGTGCGGCGGGACGAAGACTTCATCATCATCGCGCGGACGGGTGCGGTCCGGAACGAGTCGTTTGAGCGTGCGCTGGAGCGCTGTGCTGCGTACCGGGAGGCGGGCGCGGACGTGCTGATGCTCTTCACCGGCGATCCCGAACAGATCGCGGAGGCCGGGCGGGTACTTGGCGGTCCGCTCTCGCTGATGGGCCAGGCCGACCGTCTTGACCGAACGATGTTGGCCGAGCACGGGTTCAACGTCCTCATCGACCCCTTCACCGGCCAGGTCGCGGCGTATGGCGCGATGCGCGATGCCTATCGCAACATGGCCGCCAGCGGTGCATCGGGCCGCGATATCGACGAGATCATGTCGCTCTATCGCGAAGTCCAGGACATGGCCGGCATGGACGAGCTCTACGCAATCGAAGAGCGTTCGACCGAGCGGCCCTCACCCTAACCCTCTCCCACAGGGAGAGGGAACCAGCGCCTTACAAGTCCCAGTGGCGGAGGATTGCTTCGGTTTCCTCGACGTGGCTGGTTTCGTCTCGAATGAAGTCTTCGAGGGTGACCTTGAGCGCGATGTCGCCGTAGGCTTCGGCATCCTGGATGCGCTGGGTGTAGCGACTGACGGCATCCCGCTCCATGCTCAATACCTCTTCGAGCATGGCCCGGTTGCCCTGCGGCAGTGGCACGCTGGCCGGTACGGTCGTCGGTTCGCCGCCCATTGAGACGATCTTGTTCGACAGATAGGTCGCGTGCACCTGCTCGCCGTTGACTTCGGCCGTGAAGAACTGCGACAGCTGCGGTCGATGCGGACCGTCAACCCGGGCCGCGTAGGTGATGTAGGTGACGATCGCGCCGAGTTCCGCAGCGAGATCCACGTTGAGTTTGTCGATCAGCTCCGTGCGTTCCATATGTTCCCTGCCTGCGCTCTCTGCCCCGCTCCGAACGGATGGTGCTTGACTCCAGTGTAGGTCGGCACTGGACATCGCTCGCCATCTGCGACACAGTGGGCGCATGCGCACTGCGACCATCACACGCGAGACCGGCGAGACCTCGATCTCCGTCGAACTGGAGCTCGACGGCTCCGGCGATGCATCTGTCGAGACCGGCGTCGGGATGCTTGACCACATGTTGCACCAACTGGCGCGGCACGGCGGATTCGACCTCACCGTGCGAGCGAGCGGCGACCTGCACGTCGACGCTCACCACACGTCTGAGGACGTGGCGATCGCGGTTGGACGGGCATTGGACGAGGCGCTTGGCGACCGCGCCGGTATCGCCCGGTTCGCCGACCGCGCGGTGCCGCTGGACGAGGCGTTGGTTCAGGTTGCGCTGGACCTGAGCGGTCGGCCATACGCCGCGATCAACCTCGAGTTTCCGGCGCCGATGATCGGCGAACTGCCCTCGTCGATGGCCAAGCACATTCTCGAGACCATCGCCCATGAAGGGCGTCTTGCGCTGCATGTGCGGCAATTGGCCGGCGAGAACGAGCATCACATCATCGAGGCGACGTTCAAGGCGCTGGCCCGGTGTCTGCGCGACGCGGTGCGAGTGGTCGAGGAGTCCGGCGCGCCGAGTACCAAGGGGACGTTGAGCGAGTAGTCGGACGCGGGCGGCGCTCACCCTAACCCTCCCCCAGAGGGAGAGGGGACCGGAACGGAAACCCGAAAGTCAACTCCCTCTCCCAGTGGGAGAGGGAGTCTCCGCGATTTGTACCCGAAAGTCCTCAATCACCGGATTGGCCAGCAACTGGTCCGACATTTCGTCGGCGAGGCGCTGCGCTTCGGCGGCGGACTCGGCTTCCAGCCAGACCTCGATGAACTTGCCGGCTCGAACAGTCTCGACTCCGTCGTAGCCGAGCGAGTGCAGGCCGCCTCGGATGGCCAGGCCCTGCGGGTCGTTGACTGTGCGCTTCAGCGTGACGTGGATTTCGGCCTTGTACCGCATCGGGGTCGGAATCAGCCGGCCGTGATCAGTTCGCGGCCGGTGACGCGCTCGTAGGCCGTGCGATAGCGGCTGCGGATGTTCTCGACGACGTCGTCCGGCAGCGGCGGTCCGGGCGGTTCCTTGTCCCAGCCGGTTCCGGTCAGCCAGTCGCGCAGCGGCTGCTTGTCGTAGGAGGGCTGGGATTGGCCGGGCTTGTAGATCTCGGCGTCCCAGAAGCGCGACGAATCCGGCGTCAAGGCCTCGTCGATCAGGATGACCTCGTCCTCACCCTGCTCGTTCTGAGTGACGCCGAACTCGAACTTGGTGTCGGCGAGGAAGAAACCGGCCTCCTGGGCTCGCGACAGGCCGAAGGTGTAGAGCGCCATCGAGCGGACCTTGACGGTGTTGGCCACATCCTGGCCGACGATGCCGACGGCCTGCTCGTAGGTGATGTTCTCGTCGTGCTCGCCGACCTCGCCCTTGGTCGAGGGGGTGAAGATCGGATTGGGCAGCGGCTCCGATTCGGTCAGCCCGGCTGGCAGCGGGATGCCGCAGACCGTGCCGTCGCGCTGGTACTCGGCCCAGCCCGAGCCGGCCAGGTAGCCGCGCACGATCGCCTCGAGTTTGACCGGCTGCGCCTTGGTCACGAGCATCGAGCGGCCGATGTACTCGGGACCGAGCGCGACCGGGATGTCGGGGTTGTCGGTCGAGTCGATCACGCGGATCATGTGGTTGGGCACGACCGACTCGGTGGCGTCGAACCAAAAGGCCGACATCTGGGTCAGCACGCAGCCCTTGTCGGGAATGCCATTGGGCAGGACGACGTCAAATGCCGAGACGCGGTCGGTCGCGACCAGCAGCAGCCGGTCGCCGAGGTCATAGATATCGCGGACCTTGCCCGAGTGTTTGGGCAGGTCGAGGTTGGACTCCATCATCACGGTCATCGCAAACTCCTCTGAGGCGATCTTAGGTCAAGTTGACAGAATAATCGGCTGCTGTGGACGGGGGGCACGGCGGCCTGGCCCTGGGGCTGCTCCACGATTGAATCGGGGGACGGGGTACCAAGGAGCGTCGTGTAGAGCTGGCGTTGGCGGTCGGTCGGAAAAAAACCGCGCCGGTCGTGCAGCAGCTCGACGATGGCGAACTGCCGGGTGGTCTGTGGATTAGGGTGGTTCGTCCTCGTCATTGCCGGAGCCTTGCTCTTCTTCCTCTTCTGCTTCCTCGCGCTGCTTGACGAATTTGGCGAAGCCGCCGAGGTCTTCCTCGGTAACTTCGGCGCCGTTCATGAGTTCGGTGACCCGTTCGTAGGCGGTCCGAGTCTTTTCGGTGGCCTGGTCGGTGGCCTCGTGGGCGGCCTCACGGACGGCGTCGCGGGCGGTCTCGAAGGCGAGTTGGGCCTCGTAGCGGGCTTCGGCGTAGAGGCCGGTGAGTCGGGCGAGGGCCTTGGTCGCGCCGAGTTGGACGTAGGCGGGTCCGTTGGTGGCGTGATGGGCGAGGTGATTGAGGATGGCATCCTTGCGCAGCGGCAGCGGGGGGTTGACGGCGGCGGGGGCGCGCGGGGCGGTCATGGCGTTGGCGGCGGTCATGGTTGGGGGTCCTTCCGGTGGCGATAGGCGATTGATCATATACGTACGGGTGTTCTATGTGGGGCGGAGGGTGTGTCGGAGTTTGCGGAGGGTGGGGCGAGGGGGTAGGTCCCCGATCAGGTGGGGAACGGGGGATGCCCCCCTCTGCCCCCCGCCTTCGCGGGGGCAGGCTTTCGGCATCTCCCCCCGCCGGAGGGCGGGGGGAGAGGGGAATGGGGAATGGGCCCCGCATCAAGTGCGGGGCATCGTAGGGAGAGGGCTAGAGGCCGAGGCGGGCGAAGGAGGCGTCGATGTGTTGGGTGAAGTAGCCCGGGTCGAAGACGGCGTCCATTGCTTCGTGATCGAGGGCGGAGGTGATCACTTCGTCGACCTCGATTAACTCTCGGAACTGGATTCCTTCATCCCAGGCTTGCATGGCGTAGGACTGGACTCGCTTGTATGCGTCGTCTCGGCCGACACCGGCTTCAGTCAGGGCGAGCATGACTCGCTGGCTGTAGATCAGGCCGTAGGAGGATTCCAGGTTGGCCTGCATACGGTCGGCGTCGATGACCAGGCCGTCGATGATCCAGGCGAGCATGTCGGAGATGTAGTCGAGGGCGAAGCAGGCGTCGGGGATGGCGATGCGCTCGGCCGAGGTGTGGGAGATGTCGCGCTCGTGCCAGAGGGCGACGTTCTCCAGCGCGGTTAGGGCGTTGGCCCGGATCGTGCGGGCGAGACCACAGACACGCTCGGCTTTCTCCGGGTTGCGCTTGTGCGGCATGGCTGAGGAACCGGCCTGACCCTCGGCGAAGGGCTCGCGGACTTCGCGCACTTCGGTGCGCTGGAGATGGCGAATCTCGGTGGCGAAGCGCTCCAGCGAGGCGGCGATCACAGCGAGGGTGGAGAGGAAATGAGCGTGCCGGTCGCGCTGCACGACCTGGGTGGAGATCGCCTCGACGCCCAGTCCGAGTTCGCGGCAGACGCGCTCCTCGATGTGCGGCGGCACGGTGGCGTGGGTGCCGACGGCTCCGGAGATCTTGCCGACGGCGACGGATTCGATGGCGTCGGCGAGGCGTCGTCGGTTGCGGCGCGTCTCGTCGACCCAGCTCGCGAGTTTGAGACCGAAGGTGGTCGGCTCGCCGTGGATGCCGTGCGTGCGGCCGATGCAGAGCGTGTGCTTGTGCTCGACGGCGCGCTTCGTGATTGCGGCTTCGAGGCGCTCGAGGTCGTCCTCGATGATCCGCGCGGCGTCGCGGATCTGGAGGGCCGAGGCCGTGTCCCAGACATCGGACGTGGTCAGGCCATGGTGGACCCAGCGCGACTCCGGGCCGAGGGTGTCGGCGACGGATTGCAGGAATGCCAACGTGTCGTGGTGGATTTTCACCTGGTATCGGTCGATGTCTGCGACGTTGTAGCCCGCATTCTTCGCTATCAATTCGGCGTCTTCGCGAGGGATGACGCCCTCGTCGGCCCAGGCGTTGACGACGGCGATCTCGACATCGAGCCAGCGCCGCCACTTGGCGTCATCGGTCCAGAGCGCGGCCATCTCCGCGCGTTGATAGCGGGGGATCATTAGGGGATGTACTCCTCGCGAGCGGGAGAGAAGATGTCGAGCGCAACGGCGTCTTCCAGCGCGGTCACCTCGTGCGGGACCTCGGAGGGAATGATCCAGGAGTCGCCGGCGGAGAGCTCCTTGATCTCGTCTCCCAGCTCGAAGCGGACGCGGCCGGAGACGAGGTATCCGATCTGTTCGTGCGGATGGGTGTGCATCGGCACAGTGCAGCCCTCGGCGATCTGGATCTCGTGGATTGAGGTGCGCTCGCCGGCGTTGAGCGTACGGCGGGAGACGCCCGGGAACATCTCGATCGGCGGGACGTCGTCGTGGGTCTGCAGGTTCGGTTTGATCGTGCGGGTGGTCATGATTGAAGCTCCCTCATGTGAGTTCTCTCAGGGCAATGTCCGTGCGGTGGAACGAGCCGTCGAATGTGATGCGGCGGACGTTGTCGTATGCGATGCCTCTTGCTTCGGCCAGCGTATCGGCGACGGCGGTCACCGCGAGCACTCGGCCACCCGCGGTTGTGATGCGTCCATCATCGTCGATTGCGGTTCCGGCGTGGAAGATGTCGACCGCGTCGTCGACGGCATCGAGGCCGTGGATCGGCTTGCCTGTCTCGTAGGGTCCGGGATATCCGCCGCTGACGATGGCAACGCTGACCGATGCCCGGCCGGAATGAGAGATCGCATTTTTGGGCAGGGCGTCTCCACGAGCTGAAGCGGCGAGAACGGGGAGCAGGTCGCCGTCGAGCAGGGGCAGGACGGCCTGGGTCTCGGGGTCGCCGAAGCGGGCGTTGAACTCGAGGACGTTCATCGTCCCGCCGTCGAGCATCAGTCCGGCGTAGAGCAGGCCGCGGAATTCGATGCCGTCGGAGGCCATCTGATCGACGACCGGCTGGTGGATGGAGGAGAAGACATCGTCTGGGTCGCCGACGAAACCCGGCGGCGCGTAGACGCCCATGCCGCCGGTGTTCGGTCCCTGGTCGTTGTCCATGATTCGCTTGTAGTCGCAGCTCAGCGGGAGCGGCAGAGTTTCTGTCCCGGAGACAATGGCCATGGCGGAGGCTTCCATGCCGGAGAGGCGGTCTTCGATCACGACTCGCTCGCCGGCGGAACCGAAGGCGCCGGCGAACATCTGATCGACGGCTTCGTGGGCGTCGTCGATGTGGTCGGGGACGATGACGCCCTTGCCGGCGGCGAGGCCGTCGGCTTTGAGCACGGGCAGATCGTCGGGGCCGAGGATTTCGAGCCACTTGTGGGCGGCCTGGGGGGTCTCGAAGAGTTCGCCTCCGGCGTGCGGAACATTGGCAGCCTGCATGATCGACTTGGCGAACCACTTCGAGGATTCGATCCGCGCGGCGGACTGGGTGGGTCCGAACGCGGGGATGCCGCGCTCGTTGAGCGTGTCGACCAGTCCGGCGGCGAGCGGCGCTTCGGGGCCGACGACGACGAGATCGATGCGGCGCTCGGCAGCGGCGTCGCAGATGGCGTCGATGTCGGAGTCGTGGACGGTGAGGTTTTCCCCCAGTTCAGCGGTTCCCGCATTGCCGGGGGCTGCGAAGATCGCTTCGCAGGACGGAGACTGGGCCAGCTTCCAGGCCAGGGCGTGCTCGCGACCGCCGCCGCCGACAATCAGGACTCGCATGCCGCGAGGCTATCCGACCGCCGCTTGAAGCTCAGCCGGGATCAGGCTCAGATCGCCGTTGAGCACGATCGGATCCATAGCCAGCATCTCCGATCGGTAAGGGGACTCCGGGAGATCCTGCATGAGATAGATGGGGATGTCGAGGACGTGGGCGAAGCCCATTTCGAGGAAGCTGTTGCCTCCGATGTATCGCGGCCGGTCGGGCAGGTCCTCGTTGAGGACGAGGATGGCATCGGAGACCTTGATCTTCTCGTAGTGGGTGCGGATCAGGTCCTTGTCCCGCTTCAGATCGGCGCGTTGATGGTCGTTGGCGCCTTCGTAGTCGAACTCGCGGGTGTCGACCGGTGTCAGCACCTCGTGGCCGGCGGCCTCGAGGATGCGACACATTTCGGGCAAGCGATGGCGTAGTGACATGCTCATGCAGATGGTGATGATCAAGCTGCTCACTCCCACTCGATTGTGCCGGGGGGTTTCGAGGTGATGTCGTAGACGACTCGATTGATCTCGGGGATCTCGTTGACGATTCGGTTGGCGATGGTTCCGAGGACGTCGTAGGGCAGGCGAGCCCAGTCGGCGGTCATGGCGTCGTCGGCGGTGACGGCCCGGATGGCGCAGACCCAGCCGTAGGTGCGGGCGTCTCCCTGGACTCCGACGGTGCGGGTGTCGGTGAGGATGGCGAAGGATTGCCAGAGTTGGTCATAGAGGCCCGCGTCGCGGATTTCGTCCATGACGACGGCGTCGGCGAGTTGGAGGACGCGGACCTTCTCGTGCGTGACGGGGCCGATGATGCGGATGGCGAGGCCGGGGCCCGGATAGGGCTGGCGTCCGACGATCTCGTCGGGCAGACCGAGTTCCCGGCCGACTTCGCGGACCTCATCCTTGAACAAGTGGCGGAGGGGTTCGATCAGCTCGAAGCGGAGGTCGTCGGGTAGGCCGCCGACGTTGTGGTGCGACTTGATCATGGCCGTGGCCGAGCCGTGGCCGGAGCCGGCGCTCTCGACGACGTCGGGGTAGGTGGTGCCCTGGACGAGGAAGTCGACGCCGTGATCGTCCCTGGCGATATCGATTGCGGTCTCTTCGAAGACGGAGATGAAGGTCTCGCCGATTCGCTTGCGTTTGGTTTCGGGATCGTCGACGGCGGCCAGTTCCTCGAGGAAGCGGTCGCCGGAGCGGGCGATGCGCAGGTTCATGTGCATGTTGCGCTCGAAGGCGTCGACGACCTGTTCGGTCTCGCCGAGGCGCATGAGTCCGTTGTCGACGTAGATGCAGGTGAGGTGGTTGCCGACGGCTCGATGTACGAGTGCGGCAGCAACGGAGGAATCGACGCCGCCGGAGAGGCCGCAGATGACGTGGTTGTCTCCAACTTGCTGGCGGATTTCTTCGACCGTCTCGGTGATGAAATGGGCGGCGTCCCAGTCGCCCGAGCAACGGCAGATCTCGTAGACGAAGTTGCTGAGCAGGTGGAGTCCGTGGGGAGTGTGGACAACCTCGGGATGGAACTGGATGCCGAAGCGATGTTGGTCGTCGCCCATGGCCGCGATCGGGATGCTGTCGGTTCCGGCGAGGGTGCGAAACCCGTCCGGCATCTGGCCGACTCGGTCGCCGTGCGACATCCAGACCGGCATTGGGCGGGGCAAGTCGTCGAGCAACGGTGACTCGTCTCGCGGGTAGATGTGGGCGGCCCCGAACTCGCGCTCGCGACCGCTCTCGACGTGGCCGCCGAGCTGGTTGGCCATGGTCTGCATGCCGTAACAGATGCCGAGCACCGGCATTCGACCGTCGAGGGCCCAGCCGGGTGCGACGGGTGCACCGTCGTCGTGGACGCTTGCGGGTCCGCCGCTGAGGATGACGCCACGGGGGTTCAGTTCTTTGACGCGATCCCAGGACGCGTTCGGGGGCACGAGCTCGCAGTAGACGTTGAGCTCGCGGACGCGACGTGCGATCAGCATCGCGGTCTGGGAGCCGAGGTCGACGATGACGATCGATTCGTGCTGGGATTCAACAGACTTCACGTCATAATGATATGCGCGGAGTATGCTGGGATCGTGTCTTACGGTGAACTTGATCAGGCCGTTGATCAATTGCGGCGAGGCGGTGTGGTCGCTCTACCGACCGATACGCAATACGCCCTGAGCGGGGTCGCGAACGACGATCGGGCGGTAGCTACCGTGTTCTGGCTCAAGCGCCGGCCGGGGGGCGAAAACCTGCCTGTGTTTCTGCCGCCGGCGCGCTGGCGCGAGCATCTGGAGGAGCTGGCGGAACCGCTTGACAGCCGTCTGCTCTCGCTGGCGGAGTCGGCCTGGCCGGGAGCGGTGACACTGATTGTGAACAAGCGAACCGATTGGCCCACGAGCGCGGTTGACGGCGCGACCATCGCCCTGCGCATCCCCGATCATCCCGTAGCGGCGGAGGTGCTCGACCTGGTGGACGCTCCGCTGACCGGTACGTCGGCGAACATCCATGGCGAACCGGCGTCGCTCACGGCCGACGACGTCGGTAGACAGTTCGGATCGATGCAAGGAGCGTCCAGATATAGTGAATCACTTCACATACTGAATGAAGGTGGGGTGATGCCCGCTGGTACCGCCTCTACTATCTTGGACTGCACGGGCCGAATGCCGCGCGTTCTGCGCCGGGGACCGATGCTCAGTGCAACCGTCGGAGAGCTGCTGATGCGGCACTGGGGACTTTCCGAATTGGACTCGGTTTCCTGAGTACACGGCTTGAATGCCTGGATAGGGGCAGCGACAGGTGCGTATCGCGATTGGCAGCGACCATGCCGGCTATGAGCTGAAGGAACGACTCCGCGAGCGACTGACTGGACAGGGTCATCAAGTTCGTGATTTCGGTCCCGGGTCCAACGACCCGACGGACTATGCCGATGTCGCTGCGCCACTGGCGGAGGCGGTTGTCGACGGCCAGCATCAGCTCGGCATTGTGGTGTGTTCCAACGGCGTCGGCGTCAGCATTGCGGCCAACAAGGTGCGCGGGGCCCGTGCCGCCCTCTGCAGCGATACGTGGTCCGCACGCCGGGCGCGACAGCACACCGACTGCAATGTCCTCGCACTTGGTTCGTATGTGATTGGTCACGCGCTGGCGGGCGAGATCGTGGACGCCTTCATCGAGTCGGAGTTTGAGGGTGGTCGCCACGTGCGACGCCTGGCCAAGCTGGCAGCGGTGGAGTCGAAGCACTCCGAGACTCGAGACGAAGAGAACGAGCGACAGGTTGAGGCGGAACTTTCGCCCATGGCCTGAGCAACGTGACGCGCCGCACACGCCAGGTAAGGGGCGAGTGATCGGCAGGACAGAGCCAACTGGAGCGCGGGTCATCCCAGAGGTTGAGTCTCGATGAGCAAGATGTCGATCCGCGATCTCGATCTGGCGGGCAAGCGTGTCCTCCTCCGTCTCGATCTCAATGTGCCGATGGATGGCGGCCGGGTGCTGGATGACACGCGCGTCCGTGCCTCTGTTCCGACGGTCAGATTCCTCCTCGAACGGGGGGCGTCGGTGATTGTCTGTTCACACCTCGGACGGCCGAAGGGTGATCGAGATGCAGCATTCGACCTGACGCCGGCTGCAATCCGCCTGGCTCGCGCGCTGCGGATGAACGTGCGTATGGCTCCCGACTGCATTGGCGATGTCACGACTCAGATGGCCCACGAGCTCAAGTCCGGCGAAGTGATGGTGTTGCAGAACCTCCGCTTCCACGAGGAAGAAGAGGAGAACGACGACGACTTCGCGGCGCAACTCGCCGACCTTGCGGAGATCTACGTGAACGACGCATTCGGCGCGGCGCACCGCGCGCACGCCTCCACGCACGCGGTCGCCACGATGTTGCCTGCGGCCGGCGGACTGCTGCTCGACCGCGAACTGGCGGCACTTGAGCCGATTCGCAATGGTGAGGCCGGCAAACTGGGATTCATCTGCGGCGGCGCGAAGGTCTCGGACAAGCTGGCGTTGCTACAACGGCTTTCGGCGATCTCAGACGTGATTGCAATCGGCGGCGCCATGGCCAATACCTTCCTGCTCGCGCGCGGTCTACCGACGGGCGCGTCGCTGCTGGAGCAGGAGATGGTTGAGGCGGCCAACGAGATCACCGCTATTGCCCAGGACGAGAACTGCAACCTGCTGATCCCCAGCGACTGCGTCATCGCCCACGGCGCGGACGAGCCGCCACGCGCGAAACCGCTGGTGTTTGGCGAAGAAGACCTGCCCGAAGAGTGGCAGATTCTCGATGTCGGACCGGCGACGGTCGAGGCCTTCACTGAGGCGGTCAAGGAGTGCGACACGATTGTCTGGAACGGACCGCTGGGGTTGTTCGAACGAGAAGCGTTCTCGGGTGGCACGCGGGCGATGGCCGAAGCGTTGTCCAAGCTGGAGGACGCCAACACGGTGATCTGCGGCGGCGAAACCGCGGCCGCGGTGGCGCAGTACCGGATGACAGCGAAGATGTCTCACGTCTCCACCGGAGGAGGCGCGGCGCTGGAGTATCTGCAGGGACTTGAGCTGCCCGGTATCGCAGTGCTACCCGATGCCGAGGACGAACGGGGTGATGACTGATGGCCCGGATTCCGATCGCTGCCGGCAACTGGAAGATGAACGGCACCAACGCGGAGGCGCGAGCGCTTTGCCGCGGTCTGGCGGGAATCGACGCGATCGAGGGTGTCGACGTCGTGCTTGCGCCAAGCTTTACGCAACTCCCGCTGGTCTGGGACTTCTGGTGCGGGACCGAAGTACACATCGCCGGCCAGAACATGCACACGCAGCCATCCGGTGCATTCACCGGCGAGGTTTCGCCGGCGCAGCTCGCCGAGGTCGCCGACTGGGTCATCCTGGGACACTCGGAGCGTCGCCAGTTCTTCTGTGAGGACGATCAGGCTCTCGCGCTCAAGCTGCGGGCCGCGGAGGCGCACGGACTGACCCCGGTCCTCTGTGTCGGGGAGTCTGAAGCCGAGCAGGAGAACAATCGAACGAAAGCCGTGCTGACCCGCCAGGTCTCGCTTGCGCTCGGAGACGAGCCCGCGCCTGCCGGCCTCGTGATCGCTTACGAGCCGGTCTGGGCGATCGGCACCGGTAAGGCAGCGACTCCCGACGAAGCAGAGTCGGCCTGTGGCCATATCCGCTCCGTCGTCGCGGAAAGAGCCGGCTCGGACGCGGCAGACGGACTGCGAATCCTCTACGGCGGCTCGGTCAATCCGGGCAACATTGCAGATTTCATGGCCCAGCCCGACGTGGACGGCGCGCTCGTGGGCGGCGCCGCTCTGAACGCCGATGCCTTCCTCGCCATCACCCAAGCCATCGCAGACAGCGCCTGACGCCCCACCGTTGATTGCGGTGGTCGGGCTGACTGCCTCAGGCAAGTCTGATTGGGCAGTGCAGATTGCGCGGCATCTCGACGGAGAGATCGTCTCGATCGACTCGCGGCAGATCTATCGGCGCCTTGATATCGGGACGGCCAAGCCGTCTCGGGATTCGCGCAACGAGGTCCCGCACTGGTGCATCGATTTCGTCGAGCCGACAGCACGGTATTCGCTGGGCGAGTATCTACAAGCGGCCCGTGCAGCCATCGTCGATATCCGAGGCAGGGGCAAGCGACCGATCGCGGTCGGTGGCAGCGGACAACATATGCGGGCCCTGCTCGACGGCTGGCAGGTACCGCCGGTGGCCGAGGACTCAGAGTTCCGCGAGGCCCTGTCCCGTAAGCCGGTCGACGAACTGTTCGAGCGGCTGCGTGCAATCGACCCTGCGGCCGCGAAACAGATCGGCCCGACCAACGCCCGCCGAATCATCAGGGCTCTCGAGGTCCATCACTTCACCGGCAAGCCAATCTCCGAGTGGCAGCGTTTGCGCGAGCCGGTGGATGCTCTCACGGTCGCTCCAGATGTCACGCTGGACGAACTCGACGAACGAATCATGGGACGAACGATCGCCATGTTCGATGCCGGGTTCGTGAACGAAGTGCGCGATCTGCTCGCTGAAGGCGTCCCTGAGGACGCGCCGGGCTTCGACTCGATTGGCTACCGGGAAGTGCTCGCTCATCTGAGGCGCGATTTGAGCCTGGATCAAGCGATCGACGGTGTGGCACAGGCAACCCGGCGTTTCGCTCGACGCCAGCGCGCCTGGTTTCGGCGCGACAATCCGGCCATTTGTTGGGCGGCTGATGTTCCGCTCGCGATGCTTGAGTAAGATGCATTCAGGCGTGGGAGTGTCTGCATGTCCATTCCATTTGTCAAAGTGCAGGGCGCGGGTAACGATTTCCTGTTGATCGATGCGCTGGGCGAGAACGCCCACCTGAACGAGATCGACTGGTCGGGACTTGCGCCGCGCATCTGCGACCGACACTTCGGGGTCGGCGCGGACGGAATCCTGATCGCACAAGACACGGATGTCGCCGAGGCGCGGATGGTGATCGTCAACGCCGACGGGTCCGACGGTGAGATGTGCGGCAACGGGTTTCGCTGCTTTACGAAGTACCTCGTTGAACGAGCGGGGGTGACGCCGACCGATGGCGCGCTCGCGATCGAGACCGGCGCTGGAGTGCTCCACGCCGATCTCTCGACCGCGACCTCCGAGAATGTGGACCGCGTTCGCGTTGACATGGGACGAGCCTGGCTGCAGGCCGACGAAATCCCCGTGGTCCACGAAGGGCCGGCTCCGATCCTGCATCACGAGATCGAGGTCGACGGCCGCACGTTCGACCTGACCTGCGTGAGCATGGGCAATCCGCATGCGGTCTGGTTCAGCGACGATGAGGTCGACGACTTCCCGCTGACCGAGGTTGGTCCGCTGATTGAGACGCATCCCGACTTCCCTAAGAAGACGAACGTCGAGATTGTCAACGTGCTGGCTCGAGACCAGCTCAAGATGCGGGTCTGGGAGCGAGGCGTGGGGATCACGCTGGCTTGCGGCTCGGGGGCCTGCGCGGTATTGGTCGCGGCCCGCCTGCGCGGACTCTGCGATGCGGCTGCGACGGTCTCGTTGCCGGGCGGCGATCTTGAGATCGCCTGGAACGGTCTTGACGATCCGTCGGCCTCGGTCTACATGACCGGACCTGCGTCTTTTTCTTACGAGGGACAACTGGACGTCAACCTGTTGGGCGTCACGTGACGATCCTTGCTTCTGCTGACCCGATTCATGAGCGAATGGACAACTGATGGTCACACCTGACTACACGCGGCATGCACAAGATGTCGCCCCGGGCTTTGTGCGAGAACTGCACGAAACGCTGGCGACGAAGCAACTGGCGTATCGCAACCAGCCAGACATCGACTTCGATGAGCTCGTGCGATCACCGCGGATGCTCTCGACGCAGTGCGATGACGGTTACGTGATCGGCATTCCCTACGGGCGGCATCTGCGTGTCTTCTACGAGTTCGACACGATCAATCACATTCGCCTGCATCTAACCAACCTGCTCAACGAGATGGGCGAACTCGCCACCGAACACTCGGACTCCGAGTTGATGGTGATCGACTACACCGACTTCCCCCATCGCCACTACGTCGAGCCGATGTTGATCGGTGCGGGATTCGTTTCGCCGTCGGAGGTCTCGGTGATGCGTTGCCGCGACGTACGCGACCAGGCACTGCCGGAGATGGCAACAGGAATCAGCGTTCGCGACGCTTCCGAGGACGACGCTGATGCGGTCGTCCAGATCGAGCAGCAGGCCGCCGGGGACGGCGCACATGCTCCGCCGCTGGCTGCGCAGTTCTTCCGGGACTCCGAGTGGGTCGGGATCGCCGAGCGGGAGGGCTCGCCGGCTGGTTACATTCGCACGGTTCCGGCGGAGAAACGCGGGATCGCAGCGGAGGAGCTGCTTGTCGACCCGGAGCAGGACTTCACCGAAGTGTCGCGGGCTCTGCTCGCGACGGCGATGCAACGGGGGGCGGAAGCCAACCGCCGGGCGATGACGCTTCGCGTCGCCGGCGACAGCGCGGGTGAGCCGCTGCTGAGGGAGTTCAACTTCCGCCACGTCACGAACGAGCTGACCTATCAGCGCCCTGCCGACCCGGCCGAGGTGCAACGGCGCTACGACGACAAGGTGACGACCTACGTCAAGGTCGGCAAGATCTGGGGGCGTTTCTAATGGCGATCAGGACTGCGCAACGAGTCCAGGATCTTCCCCCGTACCTCTTTGTTGAAATCTCGCGCAAGATCGCCGAGCAGCGTGAGAAGGGCGTCCGCGTGATCTCGTTCGGCATTGGTGATCCAGATCTGCCGACGCACCCGCATATCGTCGAGGCTCTGCACGAGCATGCCGACGTCGCGGCGAATCACCGCTATCCGGAGACCGAGGGTCTGCCGGAGTTGCGCGAGTGCATCGCTCGCTGGATGGCTCAGCGCTTCGAGGTCTCGCTCGATCCGGCGACGGAGATCGTTCCGTTGATCGGGGCGAAGGAGGGGATTGCCAACTCTGCGTTGTGTTTCATCGATCCTGGCGATGTGGCGCTCGTGCCCGATCCGGCCTATCCGGTCTACGCGATTGGGACGATGTTCGCCGGCGGCAGCTCTCACTACATGGCACTGACCGAGGACAACGGGTTTCTGCCGGACCTCGATGCGGTTCCTGCCGAAGTGCGCGAGCGGGCTCGCGTTCTCTGGCTCAACTATCCGAACAATCCGACCGGTGCGCTGGCCGACATCGATTTCTTCGAGCGGGCTGCGCAGTTTGGCCTCGAGAACGGGATCGCGGTGTTGCACGACAACGCGTACTGCGATGTCACGTTCGACGCCTACGAGGCACCCGCGTATCTGCAGGCGCCGTCGGGCAAGGCCGCGGGGATGGAGTACTTCTCGCTCTCGAAGACGTTCAACATGACGGGCTGGCGTCTGGGCTGGGCCTGCGGCAATGCCGAACTCGTCGATCCGTTGCTGCGGGTCAAGTCGAACATCGACTCGGGCATTCCGCAGGCGATCCAGCAGATGGCGATCGCGGCACTGGACGGCGACCAGTCGGTGATCGAGGCGAACAACGCGATCATTCAGAAGCGCCGGGACAAGGTCGTCACCGCGCTGCGCTCGATCGGGCTCGAGGTAACGAATCCGAAGGCGTCGCTATACATCTGGGCCAAGATCCCCGAGGGGGATACGTCGGCGGACTTTGCTGCTCGGTTGATTGAGGAACAGGGCGTGGTGGTGACTCCCGGTAACGGGTACGGGCCGGCGGGCGAGGGTTACATCCGTCTGAGTCTGACGTTGCCGGACGAAGAGGTTGACGAGGGCGTCGAACGGATCGCCGCATTCACTTCGCAGTAAGCTTGGGCTAATCAGCTCAAGAGGAGGTCTTTGTCGACATGCGCCTGTAAGCTCCGTCATTTGCTCTCAGTAGACTGCACCTCGTCCGACGGTGTGAACCGTTTGACGTAGCGACGGAGACCGTCATTTCTCGCATTCGCAACAAACGACCTCGCGGCGGACGCCGCCGACAACATCCCACTCATCCTCCCCGCGAGCGCGCCATTTTGGTTGGCGTTGATTCCCGCCGCTCCGATCATTGGAACATCGACGCTTCGCTGGAAGAGCTCTCGCAGCTTGCCGTGACGGCCGGGGCGATGCCGCTGGCTCGGGTCAAGCAACGGCTCCGTCATCCCGATCCGAACTCATACGTGGGTAAGGGCAAGCTGGAGCAGATTGTCGAGATGCGCGACGAGCTTCGCGCGACAGTGGCCATTTTCGACGACGAACTGACTCCCGCTCAGCAACGCACGCTTGAACAGCGACTCGGGATCAAGGTGATTGACCGGACGGCGCTGATTCTGGATATCTTCGCCCAGCGTGCGCGAACCCGTGAAGGCGTAGTCCAGGTGGCGCTGGCGCAGCACGAGTACCTGCTGCCCAGGCTGACCGGCCAATGGGAACACCTTGAGCGGATGGAGGGCGCAATCGGCTCGCGCGGGCCAGGTGAGACGCAGCTTGAGACCGACCGTCGACTGATTCGCAACCAGATCAAGCGGTTGAAGAAAGACCTGGAGCGTGTCCGCACGCATCGTCAACAGCACCGGAACAAGCGGGATCGCACCGGTATTCCACTGGTTGCGCTGGTCGGGTACACGAACGCGGGCAAATCGACGCTGATGAACGCGCTGACGAACGCCAACGTGCGTGCCCGCGACCGACTCTTCGAGACGCTGGACCCCACGACCCGGCGTTGCCGGCTCTCGGAGCAGCACACCGTATTGCTGTCCGATACGGTCGGCTTCATCCAGAAGCTGCCGACGCAGCTCGTCGCCGCCTTCCGCGCGACGCTGGAGGAGCTGGAAGAGGCGGACCTGCTGGTTCATGTTGTCGACGGCACGGCTCCGGATGTGTTGGACCAGGTTGAGAGCGTCGGACGAACGCTGAGAGAGCTGGGTGTCGACCAACGGCCGACCTTGACCGTGGTCAACAAGATCGACGTGCTCGACGAGCCTCTGGCAGACGTGTTGGCAGCGATCGGCGAACAGCTCGGCGGACGACCCATTGCCGTTTCGGCGCAAGAGAAGGTCAATCTCGACGAACTGCGCGATGCGATCGAGCGGATCATTCCCGCAATGGAAGGCGTTCATGTCATCCATCGTCGGACAGACCACGCGGCGGCGGCAAGCTAACAAGGGCGGGCAGGCACAAGGCCTGCCCCTACCGGCCTTCGTGTAGGGGCGACCCTTGTGGTCGCCCTGCTCGCCACCAGACGAGGTTTATCATCGGTCGCATGATCACTCAAACCGCTGCCGGACCGCTGGCGCCATTTCGCGTCATTGACCTGACCAACGAGCTCGGCCAGCTCGCTGGGCGGATGCTTGGCGACCTTGGGGCTGAGGTGATCAAGGTCGAGCCGCCGGGCGGCGATGAATCTCGGTTTATCGGACCGTTTCGCGGGGACATCGTTGATCCCGAGTATTCGCTCCACTGGTGGACGTTCAACGCCAACAAACTGAGCGCCACCCTTGATCTCACATCGATTCGGGGTCAGGAACTGTTCACGCGGCTGTTGGCGACGGCCGACTTCCTCGTCGAAACGTGTCCGCCGCACGCGGCGTCGGCGCTGGGCCTGGGTGTTGAGCGCATTGCGGCATCGCACCAGAGCCTGGTCCACACCTCGATCACGCCCTTCGGACGCGATGGTCCGTACGCGAACTGGAAGGCGACGGATCTGGTCGGCACGGCAATGGGCGGCTTGTCGTCAATGTGCGGCGCTCCCGGCCGTCCTCCGATTCGCCCGACGGCCTCTCAGGGCTTTACGCAGGCGTCTGCGCAGGCGGTCGTGGGCACGTTGATCGCCCACTACCAGCGGACGAAGTCGGGCGAGGGTCAGCACGTTGACCAGTCGATGCAGGAAGCCGTGACGTTCACGCATGACAACGCCACGCCCACCTGGGACATCCGCGGGATCAACAACGGGCGTCCCGGCAACGGCCGCGAGATCGGCGGCTACAAATCGGGGCAGTACGTGTACGAGGCGGCCGACGGGTATGTTGCGGCGCTGTCCTACGGCGGACTGTTCGGACTGACTGCGCGCCAGACGATCGAGTGGCTCGACCATCACGGGATGGCCGGCGACCTCACCTCGGACGAATGGCTGGCCAAGCTCGACGCGACCCAGGGTCTGCTGATTCCGCCGAGCGGGCATGACGGGGACTACTTGAACGATGTCCTCGTCGCGTTCTGCAAGCAATTCACTCGAGCGCAACTGGTCTCGGAAGCTCAGCAGATCCGAAACGGCTGGGGCATTGTCAACACGCCGAGGGACTTGCTCGAGAACGAGCATCTTGCCGCGCGCGACTACTGGACCGAGGTCGAGTACGAGGAAGGCCACGTGACGTATCCAGGTCCGTGGGCCAAGCTGAGCAAAACGCCGATCTCGATTCGTCACCGAGCCCCGCGCATCGGCGAGCACAACTTCTACGTGTACGGCAACCTGCTCGACTTCTCCGACGAGGAGATCCTCGCGCTGTCCGCAGACAGTGTGATCTAGGAGCGAGACATGGCCATCAGCAAGGTCTTTGAAGGCATCCGGGTCGCCGACTTCGCCTGGGTCGGTGTGGGACCGCTCGTCTCCAAGTACCTCGCCGACCATGGCGCGGAAGTGATCCGGATCGAGTCCTCTGTTCGCCCTGAGCCGCTTCGTCGGGCGCCGCCGTTCGCCAACGACGAACCGGGACTCGACAACAGCGGTTACTACGCCGACTTCAACTCGTCCAAGAAATGCGTCTCGCTCAACCTGCAACATCCGGATGGAGTGCAGATCGCCAAGCGGATCGTCGCGCACTGCGACATCGTGACCGAGTCGTTCACGCCCAAAGCGATGCGCGCCTGGGGGATGACGTACGAAGATCTGTGTGAGCTCCGTCCGGACCTGATCATGATCTCGATGCCGATGTACGGACTGACCGGCCCCTGGTCGATGTGGCAGGGCTACGGGCATGTGCTGCAAGCTGCGGCCGGGATCTCGCACGTGACGGCGTATCCGGGCGAGGAGCCGATCGGGACCGGCGTTGCTTACACCGACTTTCTCGTGCCGCATTTCGCTGCCTCGGCGCTGCTGGCCGCGCTCGATCATCGCCAGCGCACGGGCGAGGGGCAGAACATTGACTTCGGCCAGATGGAAGCGGCAATCCACGCGACCGAGACGATGGTTCTGGACTACACGGTCAACGGCCGCCAGCAAGATGCGCTGGGGGCAGGACATCCGGACTTTCGACCCTACGCCACCTACCAATGCGCTCCACGCGGTGATGACGATGACCGCTGGATCGCGATCACGGTTACCAACGACGCTGAGCTCGCTGCGTTAGCCAATGTTGCGGGGCAATCGTCGTGGACCGCAATGGAGCCAGACGCGCTTGACGTCGCGATTGCCGACTGGACTCGGAGTCTGCAGGCCGAAGAGTTGATGCAGCAACTGCAGGAGGCTGGAGTTCCCGCCGGCGTCGTGCAAACGCCCGAAGATCTGCGCAACGACCCACAGCTCGAACACCGAGGCCACTACTGGATGCTCGATCACCCGACGATGGGTCATCGAGCCTACGACGGCCCTTCATTCCGCCTCTCGGAGACTCCCGGCGAATTGACCAAGGCTGCGCCACTGCTGGGGGAGGACAACGAGTACGTCTACAAGGACATCGTGGGCATGTCGGACGATGAGTACGTCGAGCACCTGGTCTCGGGGGCGTTTGACTAGCGAGTCGTGTCCCTCACCGTCGAAGCCTACGATGCCCACCAGATTCTGACCCCCGGCGCCGGCTTCCTTAGCTCGTACGACTATTCGCTGAATCCGTACGTCGGCTGCGCGTTTGGCTGCTCCTATTGCTATGCGGCCTTTTTCGCGCCGTTCGACAAGCAGAAGAGTTGGGGCGACTGGGTACGGGTGAAGCGGAACGCGGCGCTCAAGCTGTCGCGAATGCGCCGTTCTCTTGACGGCAAGACCATCTACATGAGCAGCGCGACCGACCCATACCAGCCAATTGAGCGGCGTTTAGAACTGACCCGATCACTCCTGCCGACGCTGGCTGAGAAAGGAGCTCATCTCGTCGTCCAGACCCGCAGTCCGCTGGTGACGAGGGATATCGACTTGCTGAGTACGTTCGATCGGGTTTGCGTCAATCTCAGCATCACGACCGACTCCGAGGATGTTCGCCGGGCGTTCGAACCGAGAAACCCGCCGATTGCGGACCGGCTCGATGCTGCGTGCGAGCTCGCGGAGGCTGGCATCCCGGTCGCGATCACAATGTCGCCGCTGCTGCCGATCGAGGAACCTCGCCGCTTCGCCGAGCAGGTCGCCGCGACAGGCGCGCATCGATTTGTAGTCGATCGGTTCGTCGAAACGTCCGGACACTTCCGTGCGGGCACGGGCGAGTCGGCAATCTGTCTTGCCGGTGAGTTCTGTTGGGATGCCGAACGACACGAGCGAGCGCGGGATGTGCTGATGTCCCAGCTCGCACCCGATATCCGCGAAGGCGAGTCCGGCTTCAGTCCTGGCTATCTGCTGAGCAGTCCCTCGCCACGGTCGTAATCGTCTCAGCCACCGCATCGGGCCGGCGCATGGGGATGAAGTGATCCGAGTCCTCGACCACGGTCTCGAATGCGTTCGGGAACACCTCGACGGCATTCTGACCGGTCGGTGAACCGTGTCCGAAGCTCTCGCCGGCGCGCAAGATTAGTGTCGGCTGTCCCGCCCTGGCCATGTCCGGCCATGGATCGACGGTGGGTGCGTACTCGAAACACCAGGCCTCGACCTCGGGGTCGCAGGCCAGTTCCCACTCCGCCGCTGTGTCGCCTGGCTTCAGCCCGTACCGCACATAACTCTCGACCGCTTCCTTCGGCCAATGCGTGAAGGCTCCGCGACCGAGCAAAGACTCCGACATCTCGGTCGGACTGTTCCAGATTCGACGGCGCTTGCGCGCCGCAACTGCCAGGCCGTCGGGAGGCATGGGCGGCATGGGCCCGCGTGGGTTGACCAAGACAGGGTCGATCAGCGCCAGCGACTCAATTCGGTCGCCAGTGGCGGCTGCGATCGTGCAGATGCAGCCGCCCATCGAGTGTCCGGCGGCGACCACTTCGGTCAGATCACGTTGAGCTAGCCACTCGTTGAGGTCGGCTGCCATCTCGCGCCAATCCGCCTCAGCCTTGTTTGGTGGAGCCTGCGAGGCTCCGTGACCGCGCATGTCGAGGGCGAAGACGCGCCAGTCCTCGGGCAGCAGTCGAGCGACGGCATCCCAGGTCCGGGCGTGGAAACCCGTTGCGTGAATCAGGACGGCCGTGCGGACAGGATTGCCTGTTGCGGGCCATTCCCAGACTCGCAGCGCGTAGCCGCGGACCTGGGCCGTAGACGCCGTTGGAAGTTGGCGCATCGACATCTACGTCCGGCGGCGCAGTGCGCCGCGGCCGTCGCCGAATGGATCGTCTCGCCACTCAAGCGCGACCTTGAGGCCCTTCTCCCGCCCAATGTTGACGAACTCGTTGATGCTCGGGGCTTCATGCCAGATGGCGTCAAAGTCAGCGCCCTCGGAGGCGGCGACGCGCAGCCCCATCAGCTCGAACCAGCGGTTGGTCGAGTGCTTGTGGACCGTGAGGCCGTCGAGCGGGACGTTGGCGATCCGCTGGCAGTAGGCCATGGTCTCTTCGTCAAGCAGCTCCTCGGGGTAAGCGCGATTGATCATGCCGATCCGCTCGGCCTCGACGCCGTCGACGGTGTCGCCGCTGAAGAGCAGTTCCTTGGTCTTGAGCATGCCGATCTTGGCCGGCCACATGCCGAGGGTCGGCGGGATGCCGATGGCGCGGCCGGCGGGATGGCCGAAACGAGCGGATTCAGCGGCGAAGACGATATCGCAGGCGCCGATCATCTCGCCGCCGCCGGCGAGGCACCAGCCGTGCACCTGGGCGACGATCGGCTTGCGATAACCCCACATCCAGAGCCAACGGTCGACCGAGACCCGGAGGTTCTCGCGGTCGAGCGCGATCCGCGACTCGCCGAGTTCCCAGGCCTGGTCGCCGGTGCGCTGATTGGGTCGCCAGTTCATGGCGCCTCCGCCGGGCGTGAGATCGTAACCCGCGCAGAACGCGCGTCCGGCTCCCTTGAGTCGGATGATGCGGACGGTGTCACCGGGGTTGAGTTCTCGCAGGGCGGCCTCGAGGTCATCGCGCAGGCCACCGGATATTGCGTTGAGCTTTTCGGGACGGTTCAGGGTGATCGTTGCCACTGGTCCATCAACGTCGACCAGGACGTTTTCGTATTCGGTCATTGGAGCCTCCTCAAATGGGAATCGATCGAATGTTACTTGGCGACTCCGTCGCAACCCCAGTGCGGCTCTAGCGCCTCAGTGCGCCGCGGCCGTCTCCGAAGGGGTCGTCTCGCCATTCCAGGGCGGCTTTGAGGCCCTTGGTCATTGAGATGTTGCCGAACTCCTGGATGGCGGCGGTCTCGGCGAACACGGCGTTGAATTCCGCGCCTTCGTAGACCGACATGGTCAGACCCATGAGCTCGGCCCAGCGATTGACGGAGTGCTTGTGCACGGTCAGGCCGTCCAGGGGGACGTTGGCGATGCGCTGGCAGTAGGCCATCGTTTGTTCATCGAGCTGTTCCTCGGGATACACGCGATTGATCATCCCGATGCGTTCCGCCTCGATGCCGTCGATCGTGTCGCCGCTGAATAGCAGCTCCTTCGCTTTGAGCATGCCGATCTTCATGGGCCACATGCCCAGCGTCGGCGGTTGACCCAGCGCCCGACCGGCGGGATGGCCGAAGCGGGCGGTCTCTGCGGCGAAGATGATGTCACAGGTCCCGACGAGATCGTTGCCGCCGGCCAGACACCAGCCGTGCACCTGCGCCACGATCGGTTTGCGATACGACCAGATCCAGAGCCAGCGCTCCATCGAGTCGCGCAGGTGCTCGCGATTCATGGCGACATTGGACTCGCCCAGTTCCCAAGCGTGATCGCCTCTTCGCGGGCTGGGCGTGAAGTCGAAATCGTTGTCGCTGGGGGTGATGTCGTAGCCGGCGCAGAAGGCCCGACCGGCGGCCTTGAGTCGGACGATGCGAACCGAGTCGCCGGGATTCAGCTCACGCAGCGCGGCGGCAAGATCATCGCGCAGCGCCTCGGAGAGCGCATTGAGCTTCTCCGGCCGGTTGAGCGTGATCGTTGCAACCGGACCGTCGACGTCGACGAGGATGTTCTGGTAGTCGGTCACAGTTCCAGGTCGCTCCCCGCATCTTGTTCACGCTGCAGTGCTTCGTGGGCCGCGCGACGGCGGGCCATCTCGGCGCGGAAGCGCTCGTTCTCGCGCATCGCTCGCCTCGTGTTGCCGCTGGTCCCTCCCCGCCGGCGCGCGCGGCGACGCTTCTCCGCCTCACGCTTGCGCCGATGCGCCTGAAGGATGAGCTCTTGCTCTTGCTCGCTCACCGCCCTCGCCGGGCGGTACAGGTCTTCGGGAGTCGGCGCGAGCGGATCATTGAGCCGCGCGATCAGCAGGTCGTGAGCGGCCTTGAGCCGCGTGAACTGCTCGGCGGCATCGGGAGCGTCGGAGACATCGGGATGGACCGACTTGGCCTTGCGGCGAAACGCTTTGCGGATGTCGTCCTCCGACGAACCGGGCGCGATTCCGAGCAGTTCGTTGGGGTCATAGGAATCGAGCATCAGGTGGTCACTTCACTCAGGCGCAGCGCGTACTCCGACACCCGCGCGCCCAGCTTCTTCGCTTGCTCCCGATCCAGGTCCGTCACCTTGCGCACCGCCGTGGCGCCGTAGTAGCTGCCCGAGTGATTCATAGTCGACGTCCAGGGCAGCCCGACGATCAGCATCCCGTGGCCGATCAACAGATGGACGAGTTGGAGCAGCGTCGCCTCGAGTCCTCCGGACGGGCTCCAGCCTGCGCTGAAGGCGGCGGCGGGCTTATCGGCCAGTTCGCCCGTCTCCCAGAGGTCACCGGTGTAGTCCCACCAGTGCTTGAGCCGGCCGGTGATCCCGGTCCAGTTGGGGCTGCCAAGAATCAGCGCATCGCATTTGACCAGTTCATCCTTGTCGGCGTTGTCCAACGGTCGGTCCCAGACCTCGATGCCGTGTACCGACGCTGCGCCTTCGACGATCGACTTCGCCAGTTCCGCCACCAGCCCCTGCGAGTCGTAGAGCACCAACACCACGCACCTGTCCGAGTCGTCCGCCATCAGAGGTCCGTCTCAAACCATGCAGCCTGGCCGGGCATTTCCTCGACGCCCACCCTCAATCGGGCCAGTCCGGGTGGACCGGAGACCTCGAGCGAGCCGATCAGTTGTCCGGCGATGTATTGCGACAGTCGCTCGGCGGTGCTGTTGTCGATCGGCAGCGCGGCGACATCGTGTTTCGGCAGGCGATACGACATCTCGTCCTGGTACTGGATCAGATAGTGGGTGTTGTCGTCGGTGATTGTCAGCGCGCGCGAATCCATTTGCAGGAGGAATTTGTGATCAAGCGTCTCGCAAACCTCGCGGGTGAGTCGTTTGAGCAGGGAAAAGTCGATCACCCAGGATTCTTCGGTCAAGGGGCCGATCACCTCGACGAAGACGTCGTAATTGTGGCCGTGGATCGGCTCCAGCTCGTCGGCGAAGGTGGCGAAGTGGCCCGCGGCGAATCGAAGGCGCTGGCGCTCGACGGTGACCGAGTGGCTGGAAGGCCGGCTCGAAGGCTGATTGGGCATAGGCGCAGCGTACCGTGCGTCCAACGACGCACCACCTAGCCTGCGGCCATGAAACTGCCACCGCCGCGCGACATCGCTGATTGGTTGTGGGCGTGGCGACAAATCATCTTCCTCGGCATCCTGACGTGCGGCGCATACGGGCTCGTGCTGTACGGATTCGGGATTATCGCCGGCCCAATCCAGGAGGACGAGGGTTGGTCCTCGGCGGCAGTGAACGCCG
The DNA here is from genome assembly GCA_965208665.1 of Dehalococcoidia bacterium. Classification (GTDB taxonomy): domain Bacteria; phylum Chloroflexota; class Dehalococcoidia; order Bin125; family Bin125; genus Bin125. Next base: position 36,357 of record CBDBPH010000001.1, on the reverse strand, counting down.
CATTCATGGGCTCGTACCTGCTCGGGGCCGCCGCTTCACTGGTCTCAGGGCGCGTTCTCGATGCTCTCGGTCCCCGACCGGTGCTGTGGACCGGACTCATCGTCGGCACCGTCTTCCTGATGGCCGCCTCGTACTCCGAGAACATCTGGCTGTTCATCGTGCTCTGGACCGTGGGCGGGGCGGTGACGATCGCCGGGCTGTTTTACAACGTCACGATGCCGATCGCGGCACGGCTCTTCCCGAAGCGGCAGACGGCCGCGATGACGGTGCTGGTGACCACGGGTGGCTTCTCTTCGGTGATCTTCATGCCGTTGACCGGGCTGTTCACGGACGAGTTCGGCTGGCGCTGGGCGGTCAGGATCCTGCTGGTGGTGGCCGCCGTGATCTCACTGCCCGCCGTGTTGTCGGTTCGTCGCCTGCCGCCGATTCCGGCGCCGGAGGCGTCCACGTCACGCAGCGGCGGCGTGAGGACAGATCAGCACGGCTTCAGCGGGGTTCGGGAGGCGCTGCGCTCCCGCGAGGTGCAGGTGATGCTGGCGATGGTGATCGCGAGTTCGTTCGGCCTGGGCGCGCTGCTCAACCACTTCGTGCCGGCCTCGACAGCGGCGGGAATGTCGATCACGGCGGCAGCGGCTTTGACCGGTCTACGCGGCTTCCTCTCAATCCCGGGTCGGGCTCTGATTGGCCCGATGGCCGGACTGCTCGGGCTGCGGCCGGCGCTGGGCGTCGGTTACGGCGTGATGCTGCTGGGAACGTTGGCGCTGCTGGCGGCCGGTCCGATCTTCTGGATCTATCTCTCGGCGATTATCGCGGGGCTGGTCTGGGGACAGACGATGCCGTTGCAGGGGTTGATTGCTTCTGACGTCTTCGGTCTACGGCGTTTGGGCACGCTGATGGCGCTGCAGACCGCGATGGGCAACGTGGCCCTGGCGATTGGTCCGTTCGCCGCGGGGCTGATGCTCGATCTGATGAACGACGACTATCAACCGGTTCTGGTCATGATTGCGGGAATCAACGCGCTGACGCTGGCGCTGTTGATCCTGATGGTCAGAATTCACCGCAAGCCCATCGCCCAACTGGCAGCTAATCTGATTGCCAGCCGAAACGCCCCCCAGAAACGTGAGTTTGGCCCCGGCTAGACAAGTCGAATTCGCCTGAACAGGATGTTGAACATGGGACGACTGGATGGCAAGGTCGCATTGGTGACCGGCTCGGCACGCGGCATCGGTAAGGGCATTGCCACGGAGTTGGCCCGAGAGGGCGCAGATGTGATCGTGGCCGATCTGCTGATCGATCTGGCCTACCAGACAGCCGGTGAGCTGCAGAATCGCCACGGCGTGACGACGATGGCGCTCGAGATGGATGTGACCAGCGACGACTCGATCTCGACCAACATCGAGAGAGCGCTCGCCGAGATGGGCAGAATCGACATCCTCGTCAACAACGCCGGCGTCGCCCCCGACCACCTGAGCGAGGACGAGGTCGAGTCGGACTGGGATCGCTGCTTCGAGGTCAATCTGAAGGCGATCTGGAAGGTCAGCAGCGCGCTGAAGGCGCACTTCATTGAGAATGGCGGCGGCAAGATCGTCAATACTGTCTCGATCGCAGCTCGGCAGGGTGGCACGATTGCCGCGTATTCCGCTTCCAAGGCAGGCGCGGTCAGTCTCACCCAGTCGCAGGCCATTGAACTCGGGCCACACAACATCAACGTCAATGCCGTGTGCCCCGGTCTGCTCTGGACCGATATGTGGCGCAAGCTCGAGGGAATGCTCGTCGGCGACGATGCCGATGAGGTCGTCGATCGACGCGCAGCGTTCGAGGCCGCAGTCCAGAACAACATGCCGCTCGGCCGCGAGCAGACGCCGGAAGATATCGGCAAGGCCGTCGTGTTCTTCGCCTCGGACGACGCCAGGAACATCACAGGTCAGTCGCTCAATGTTGACGGCGGAATGCGGATGAACTGAAGCGAAACTCGAACAAGTCCAAACACATCCGAACATCAGCACGTAGGGCCTGGCGTCCTCGCCGAGAAACGTTACTCAACGCGCTCGTCATGGTGGCCGGCGTCAGGCGCGCGTCGATGGTGACCAGTGCGCTCTGCACCTGCTGGGTCGCTTACGCAGGTGCCCGTTAGGCTGAGCGGTACTAGAACTGGAGCCCAACAATGGGACGATTGAACGGCAAGGTTGCGCTGGTCACTGGATCCGCGCGAGGCATTGGCAGAGGCATTGCGACTGAGCTGGCGAAGGAGGGCGCAGACATCATCGTCGCCGACGTGTTGATCGACGTTGCCAGCCAAACCGCCGGAGAACTGCAGAGTAGCCACGATGTCCGAGTGCTGGCACTCGAAATGGATGTCACCAGCGAGGACTCGATCTCGTCCAACGTCGCGAACGCGATCGCCGAGATGGGCCAAATCGACATTCTCGTCAACAATGCAGGCGTGCCTCCGGACAACTTCGGCGACGACGAGACCGAGGAAGACTGGGACCGCTGCTACGAAGTCAACCTCAAGGGCATCTGGAAGGTCACCTCGGCTGTTACTCCGCACTTCAAGGAGCGCGGCGGCGGCAAGATCGTCAACATTGCCTCGATTGCCGGCCGAATCGGGGGCGGTATGGCCGCGTACTCCGCTTCCAAGGCCGGGGCTATCAGCATCACCCAATCCCAGGCGGCCGAGCTCGGACGCTTCAACATCAACGTGAATGCGATCTGCCCGGGCCTGCTCTGGACCGATCTCTGGCGCCAAATCGAAGGCATGTTCGCCGGCGATCACACCGAGGAAGTCGTCGACCGACGCGAGCGCTTTGAGGCGGTGATCGCGGCCAACATGCCGCTCGCGCGCGAGCAGACGCCGTCAGACATTGGCAAGGCGGCCGTGTTCTTCGCGTCCGATGACGCCGGGAACATCACGGGACAGTCGCTCAACGTTGACGGCGGCATGCGGATGAATTAGGCCGAAATCCGGACGAATCTGGACAGATCTGGACAAATTCGGACGCCGCCGAGCCGATTCCAACCGAACGGAACCGAACAGGCTCGAACACGAGCGAACAGAAAGCGCAGGTTTCCCCGCCATGACCGAAGAACTGCTCTACGACGTCCAGGATCACATCGCCGTGATCACGCTTAATCGTCCGGAGAAGCTGAACGCGTTTTCGAACGAGATGCTCGACGCGTGGCAGGAGTCGATCACGCGCGCGTCTGTCGACCAGAACGTGCGGGTGATCATCGTCACCGGCGAGGGACGCGGCTTCTGCTCCGGCGCCGACGTCGGCCGCGAGCGAGCCGGGGCCGATGTGCTCGGCGGCGACCCGAACGCTCCCGCCGCAAATCGGAACTCGCTGCGCAACTCGGTTCAGCGGGTTCCGCGGGCGCTGTTCAACTGCGAGAAGCCGTACATCGCTGCCGTCAATGGGGCGGCCGTCGGTGCGGGCATGGATATGGCCTCGATGGCCGATCTGCGGATCGCCTCCGACCGTGCCAAGTTCGGCATGGCCTACGTGCGCATGGCGCTGATCCCCGGCGACGGCGGCGCCTACTACCTGCCGCGGATCGTCGGCATGTCGAAGGCGCTCGAGCTCATGTGGACCGGCAAGATCTTCACGGCAGAGGAAGCGCTGGCGATGGGCTATGTGAGCCAGGTCGTCGAGCATGACGAGTTGATGCCGGCGACGTTCGAGCTAGCTGGGCATATCTCCAGGATGCCCGCAGTCTCAGTCCAGATGATCAAGCGTCTCGCTTACCGCTCGGCCGAGACCGGCCTGCACGAATCGCTGGAAATGGCCGACCACGCAATGGTCATCGCCCGCTCGACCGAGGACGCCAAGGAAGGCCCCAAGGCATTCGCCGAAAAGCGCGAGCCCAACTTCCGGGGCTTCTAAGAGCGCCCTGCTGCTGCGGCTGGCGGGCACCCTGCAGCGCACGCCAGGCGGTATATGCTGCCGCGAGGTCGGTCGCCGCAACGGAGGCGGTCGCATGCAGCAGGAGAGTCCATGCCCGGAAAACTCGAAGGAAAAACTGCCATCATCGTCGGCGCCAGCGCCGGCATGGGGTTGTCCTCAGCGCGCCTCTTTGTGGAAGAAGGGGCCAACGTCGTGATCGTCGGCCGCAATCAGGAACGCCTACAGGCCGCCGCCGACGAGATTGGCGAGAAGTGCCTCCCCTTCCAAGCCGATGTGCGCGATGAAACGCGCCTGGGCGCCGCCTTCGACGCCGCCATGGAGAAGTGGGGCGCGCTGCACGTCGTCTTCAACAACGCCGGCCCCGGCCTCACCGGCCCCAGGCTGCTGCACGAGCTGACGCTGGACGAGTTCAACGAGGCCATCGCCGTCAACCTCACCGCCGTTTGGCTGGGCATGCGCTTCGGCATCCCCTTGATCGAAGCCTCCGGCGGCGGCAGCATCATCTCCACCTCCAGCATCGGCGCCTTGCAGGGCATTCCCACCACCGGCCCCTACTCCGCCGCCAAGTACGGCGCCCACTCGCTCACCCGCACCTGCGCGGCCGAGGTCGCGTCCAAGAACATCCGCGTCAACTGCATCATCCCCGGCGCGATCACCACGCGGTTCGCCCTGCCCTCAGACGCCGAGCAAACGGAGGAAGACCTGAGAGCCCGCCGAGAACGCGGAGCCCGCATCTCCCCCATGGCCCGCAGCGGCGACCCCGAAGAAATCGCCACGCTGGCCCTGTTCCTTGCCTGTGACGACTCCTCCTTCATCACCGGGCAATGCATCGCCGCCGACGGCGGCATGACCTCGGTTAACGGCTGGATCCAGGACCGAGGTTAACCAAGAGAGCGGACGCTCCACCGCGATCAACGCCGTCATGCCCGCGCTCGCCGCGGGTATCTCGCCGTGACCACCGCCGGCGCACGCTCATCGAGATTGCCGCGGCAAGCGAGGCCACGACGGAATCAGCTGTCAGGATGAAAGAGAAGCGCTATTCGTCTGAGACGTAGATCGTCCCGTCGTCTATGCGGGTCCTGAAGGTCTGGATGTACTCGGGCTCGATCTTGTTCTTGATGAAGGGTGGGGGCGGGGGCATCAGTTTGTGGATCAGGTTCCACATGCCGTTGGGCAGCCAGGACTTGGTCTGGCCGGTGCGCATGTCGAACTCGGAGTCGTGCCAGGGACAGACGATGTGCGCGTTCTTCAGGTCTCCGACGGAGAGCGGCGCGAAGAGGTGGGGACACTTGTCCTGGACTGCGAAAATCTCGCCATGCACGTTGGCGACGCACACCCGTGTACCGTCGAGATCAGCGGCGGTGACCTCACCGGGGGGCAGTTCCGACAGCGGACAGACGGCGGTTTCGGTCACGTTGGCCTCCCCTGCGAGGTAAGGCTCGCAAAGACATCATGGTTGCTCTGCGGCCAGTGTGACAGATCATCGCCTGACGCCGTTACACAGTCAACGCACAGGGCAAGCGCTCGTACACTGAGCGAGTGTCGATGAAGATTGGATGGTCAGTGATGGACTTTGAGCAGTATCTCTTTCCGCCTCGCGTCGCCGTGGTCGAAGTGGCCGGGCAGATCGGCGCCCGCCTGAATCCGCGCGAACTGGCTCGCACGTTCAGCAGCATCGCCGAGAATCCCCGCTACCCAGCGGTCGTACTCGACATCGACTCGCCGGGGGGCGGCGCAGCGGCATCGGAGGCCCTGTACATGGCCGCCAAACGGCTGTCCGACAAGAAGCCGGTGGCGGCGGCGATTCGCGGAGTCGGCGCCTCGGGTGGCTACATGATCGCTTGCGCTGCCAACCCGATTTTCGCCTTGCCAACCTCGGTTGTGGGCTCGATCGGCGTGATCTGGACGGCGCCGATGATCTCCGAGGCGCTCGATCGCGTCGGCGTCAAGATGCGCACTCGCGCGGCGGGAGAATACAAGGACATGGGCTCGCTCTTCCGCGAGACGACCCCCGAAGAGGACGAGAAGCTGGACGCGCTGATCCACTCCGTCTACGAGCGATTTGTCGACATCGTGGCGGAGGGACGGCCGGAGCTCGACCGCGATCGAGTAGCTGAACTCGCTTCCGGTGAGATTCACACCGGTGCCGAGGCCCATGAACTTGGACTCGTGGACAGGCTCGGTGACCTGAGCGACGCTGTCGAGTGGGCCGCCGAGGCAGCCGGCATCGAGAAGCGCACCACGCTGGTCCGGCCCAAACGCGGTCTGTTGCAGATGCTGATGACTCAGGGGGCCGACTCGGTCGCCAATGCGCTCGTTGACGCCTTCGTTGACCGGCTGGAGGCGTCGAGGGTGGAACGGCTGCTGGAGGCGCGGTTGCGCATCGCCAAGTAGCGAGAATCCACATATTACTGTCATGGCCCCGGCAACCGTGGGTGTGACGGAGTCAAGTCACAACGATCGCATCATTTTCGGCCCGTTAATGATGTCGTCCGCGTGAGCGTTGTCATGGGCAGCCCAGGCCTCCAGGAGCGAGAGTGCGTTCGCGGCGAATCCCATTCGCATCAACACCTGGTCCTCCGTCAGTGCCGACAACAGCATGGTGGACTTCTCGGCGCCTGCGTCCAGTTGCTCCGCCAAGGCGCCGACCGGCTGCCCGAGGAAGCGTTCGGCGCCCAGGCTGTTCGCCAGATCCAATTCCGGGCTTGGCATGGATGGATCCGGCTTCCAGTGCTCCAACGGCGATCCGTTGAGGACCGCGTTCAACACGTCGTGATAGCGACGATCGGATGCGGCGAGATGCGCGAGTACGTCTCGGCGTGACCAGGCGGGTGCAGCGGACTCCTGCAGCCAACGCTCCGCCGGAAGAACCTCGACCATCTGAATCAATCGACGGCGCGCACGTAACGCCCTGGTGAGGGGGACCCAGAGCGCGGGAACGAAGTCGTCGGCAGGCAGCGGCGGTTCGGTCGCCAAAAGAGGTCGATCGTCCATCTCCTGCACGCACATCGGGGTCGGCGTCCTGCAGCTACCAGCTCATGGACGGGTCGGGCGGGCCCATCTTGCGGTAGTTGCCGCCGTAGAACAGGATCGGTTCGTCGTCGGACTGTTTTTCGAACGCTTTGACTTCGCCGACGATGATCTCGTGGTCGCCGCCTTCGAGCACCGAATGAATCGTGCAGTCGAAGACCATCGTGGCGCTGGCCAGCCGCGGCTGACCGGTCTCACCCAGCACGTGCTCGTGGTCGTCGAACTGGTGCGGCGGCGCCGGTCGCTTGCTGCTGGCGAAGAAGTTGGAGGTGTCCATTGCCGTATCGGGCAGGATGTTGACGCTGAACGCAGCGGTGTCTTTGAGCAGGGGCAACACGCTCGCGCCTTTGTCGACGCAGACCAGGACAAGCGGAGGGTCAAGGGAGAGAGACGAGAACGATTGCGCCGTCATACCGACGAAGTTCGGGTCGGTGCCGGTCGTGACCACGGTGACGCCGCTCGGGAACATGCCCAAGGCATTGCGGAACTCTCGGTCGTCGAAGTCCATTTCGATCCCCTCTCGGCATTCGCCCGGCGTGTATCGGGCGGATGCCCAGTTTAACGCAGGGGAAGGTCCAGCACGGTCATCAATCCGCGCCGCGTGTGCGGGATCACTCTGGCAGCGCGCAACACCGACGCTGCGGTGGCGTCGTCGCCAAAGACGCCGCCCTCGAATCGCAGCTTGAGCGGTGGCGTGCCCTCAACGACGATCTCGTCATACTCCTCTTCGACCGAGGCGTTGGCCTCGAAGTGGAGGCGGACGGTGTGGCCGTCGTAGGTCGATCCTTGCAGCGTCTCCAGCGTTCCTGCGACCAGCTCCTGCCCGGGCACCTCGCAGGGAACCATGTCGTGCTGCCAGTCGACCAACTTCCAGCCAAGCGGGTAGGCCAGCAATCTCGCCGATTCGACCAGTCCCACGTGACCAAATCCGCCAGCGTCGCTTTTCGCTTGCCATTGTGCCTTTGAGATGCCCATCCCCACCTTCTGCTGGAACGGGACCCGACGCCGCGAGGGATTCTGGACTCGCTTGACCGAGACCGATTTGATGCTGTGCGAAATCGACGAGAGCGACGCGGGCAACGCATCCATCAGGAATCCGGGATTGACGCCGGTTCCGACCACGGTTCGCTCGGCCCGCCGGGCCAGCACATCGATGCCGGCCGCGATCTCGGGGTGGCGCGCCTGGGCGAATGCGAGTTCCTCACAGGTCGAGACCACATGTAGGTCCTGCCGCAACGCCTCTTCGATCTGCGGCGACACCTGTTCGAGGTAGGACCCGGTGCAGTGGATCAGGATTCCGCCGTCCGAGCGGGAGTCGACCCGCGCCGCGGCGATCGACTGCCGGATGGTGATTTCAGGGGCGCCGTCAACGAAGTCCGCTAGCGGTCGACCAACCATCTCGGGATTAATCTCAACTGCTCCGACGACTTCGAGGAAGGAGTCGTTTTGAGCCGCCTCGGCGATTCGCAGGCCAATCGGGCCGAGACCCTGGATGATGACCGGAAGTGGTGCGCTCATGGTGATCCCCCCTGCACGCAATCGAGATACGGTGATAATCTCGACAGTCTGCGCCTACGGTACCAACGAAACCGAGCCCGACATGGTCGACTACCCGGACTACAACGCCGAATCGGTTGAGGCGTGGGAAGCGAACGCCGAGTTCTGGGACGAGGCCCAGGGCGACGAGGGCAATCACTGGCAGCGGACGCTGGTGTTTCCCAGCACGCTCGAGCTGCTCCAGCCGCTACCGACCACGGTGCTCGAACTGGCTTGCGGCAACGGCAACTTTGCGCGGCAGTTGGCGGGGCTTGGCGTCGCTGTCACGGCCACCGACGCATCTGAAGGGCAACTCAGAGGCGCACGACAACGATCCGGCGGCGACAAGATCCAGTGGATTCGTGTCGATGTCACGGACCGATCCGCGCTGGCGGCACTATCCGGGGCTGCAGGAGCGCCGTTCGGGGCAGCCGTGTGCAATATGGCGCTGATGGACATCGCCGAGATCACGCCACTCTTCGACATGCTCCCACTCGCCCTGGCCGAGGACGCGCCGTTTGTGTTTTCCGTGCTCCATCCGGTCTTTCGGCCCGGACCGCAGGTCCGCCTGTTTCGCGAACGCATCGAGACAGAGGACGGGCAGTTCATCGAAGAAGCAGGCGTGAAGATCACCAACTACCTCGACACGCGGGTGAACTATGGAATCGCAGTCAAAGGCCAGCCGTCAATTCAGCCGTACTTCGACCGAACGTTGACGGAGCTGTTCAGCACGGCCTTCGAGCGGGGCTGGGCCCTCGATGGTATCCGGGAACCATCGATCACCGACGGAGGAGACGGAGACGCTGAAGGTCGGTTGAGTTGGGATCACATGCCGAACATCCCACCGGTGATGGTGGCCAGGCTGCGGCACCGAACGCACTGATTTACTGGTTTGTCGAGAACGTAATCTAGAGTTAGGGATGGCGTCCTACCCACCCGACACTAGTACGCTGGCCAGGTTCGCCTAGTCTGTAGTAAATGCGCACACAGTTCGCCGGATTTGTACTTTCGTTGACCTTCAAGTGGAACTCGTAGATATCCGAATCACCGAATCCTGTGTCCCAAGTTCTCCTCTGTTGTTCCGATCGGCTGCTCATGGTGCGTTTTGTCTCTCCTGAAGAGACAACATTCCGCTTCTCGAGCCACGTATGAGGATGCTCGCCGATTTCTCCATCGTCGACTATCAACGCTGCCATGTTGTTCAACTCTTGGAGATATCGCAACACTTCGTCTGGAGGCCCAGCGGAAGGAGCCAGTCCGCTCACGCCCTCGTCAACGTCTCCACCAAACTCTAGATTGGCGCAACTCCTGCGCGCCTGTACAACCACTTCGGCAACTGTCGTGGGCTGAGGAATGTCATTGGGTTGAAGGGCGTCGGAGGTATCGGACGCGTCGCTCTGACGACCTGCATGAGCCATCGCTACATTCATCTGCTCGAGCTGCGCTGTTAGTTCGTCATTCTTCCTCTCCAAATGGAGATTTTCTGTGGTCGCAGCCTCAAGATCCTCCTTCAACTGAATGACTTCCTCTCTCAGCTGTGCTTCCGCAGACGCCGCCAGCTCAAAGAGAGCCTGATTCTCCTGGCTTTCTTCCGCCTGCTTTGCTATCTCTCCCCAGTGTGCTGCACGGAGTACAGATATCAGACCGGGTTGGGTTAGGGCGGTCGATTGCGTCAGGATTCTCCTTCGTATGCTATTGCGGATGCGCAGAGCCGCCAGCTTGGTATCTACTCCGTCCTTGAGGACATGGCTCGGAGCCCAGAATGGATGATGTCTTGGATTGGCATCCTGACCTGACATCGGCCAATAGAGGCGAACTGCCCCCCAGAAGCAGGACCACTCCTTACCTCTTAGCTGTGTAATCCGCCAGGCAGCATCGGTATCAATGAGTCCCACATGGGCAATGCCGCTTAGGTCATAGGCGAGACGGTCCAGTATGTCAGGATGCAATGTGAAACCGTCTGACTCTGAGACGATGACGACTGGAAGCTTGCGATTGGGATTCCAGATCAACTTGACAAGTTCATTGGCTTGGGGGCCTCCTAGATAACTGGCGGCAGAGGATGAAACTGCAGTTGGTCCTGCGTACCATTGGCCATCGGTAATGATCTCGCGCAGAAAGTGTGGGCATCTAGGGTCATAGCGCAAGTTGCCGACGGCAGCTTGTCGATTTCCAATCCGCATTTGGCAGAACAAGGCCAACTCTGAGTCCCCTACGGCGAGAGAAAATCGCGTCTCCCACTCGTTGGTGTCGTCGTGAGGTTCCAACAACGAGAAAGCGTAGATATGGCCTTCCTCCGCCCGCAAGCGGCTGTGTGAGAATGATGCCTGCTTCCCGTTCGTGAGTGCAATCTGTTGCTCTGCAAGTTCTACATCCTGAATGCCTTTGTTCAACAGCCAATCGGTCGTCGCTTGCTGATGTCGAGCAAAAGCCCGTTGTGCTTCCTCTCTATCTTCAAGTTTCTTCGTTAGTGACCAAGCTGCTACAGTCCTCATTGCTAGGTGCTCTCCTTGGTTGAAGGGCGGTTACTGTACGGCGGCTAGGGCATCGGCGACCACTCGGTTGGCTGGAGGATCCGGTTCTCGATGTGGTGGACCAGGGGGCCGTTCTCCTCTGAGGCGGCTCGCGCGGCTTGCCATTCTGGGTCGGCGCCGAAGTTCTTCCACGCTTCGTCCCTCTGGCCGGCGCTCTCGAAGCTAACGATGTACCAGAGCTCGTCGGATCGGCCGCCGACCGAGTTGGTCCAGTAGCCCACGTTGTGGATACCGTGGCGCTCGAACAGCTCCATCGTGTGGTCACGGAAGCGCTTCATCAAGTGGCCCATCTTGCCCGGATGCGCCGTGTAGATGCGAAGTTCGTAGATCATCGGTCGTTCCTCTCAGTCCTTCAGTTGGTAGAAACGCACGGCCGACGGATACTCTCCGCCGCGCCGAATGGAGTTGATCGCCGGCTGCATCTCGGTTGACGAGTTGACCGAGCCGCCGTCGTTGGAGTTGGTCATGAATCGAGGGTAGTTGCTGCTCGACACTTCCAGCCGGATTCGGTGGCCGACCTCGAATCGGTGACCCAGTGAAGCGAGGTCGACGGTCACTTTGACCACCTCGCCGGGCGTCATGAGGACCTCTTGATCGAATCCCTCGCGGAATCGCGCTCGCATGATCCCGTCGACCAGCGACACCGGCTTGCCATCGGGATGCACATCGACGAGCTTGGCCGTGATGTCGGTGTCTGGCTGGCTGCTGGCGAACCAGATGTCAACTTCGACCGGCCCGGCGACGTCTCGGGCTTCGGTTAGTGGTTCGGTGGTGTAGCAGAGCACATCGTCTCGGCTCTCGGTCCGCGACTGATCACGCGGGCCGGGCAGACCGACTCCCTGTTGCAACGTCGAGCCGCCTTCGGTGATCACCGGCTTGTATCCGGTGTACATGAACTCGTCCCAGCGGTGGTCGTCCTCGGGGCGATCGTCGACCAGGCGGCCGTCGCCGTAGTGCATGGTCGCGCCGCCGTCGGAGGCCAGGTAGAGCGATCGCTCCTCGGCGCTGGTCGGAGGCCACGACTCATCCGTGCGCCACTCGTTCGCGCCCATCAGGAACCAGCGGACGTCAGGGAGTTCCTGGTCGCCGCCTTTGAGGTGCCGATCGAGGAAGGCGTTGATGTCGGCGATTACGTTGGCTGCGGCCGCAGCGCCGGTCGGGCCGAACTCCATTTCGCCCAACCAGCGGTCATAGTTGGTGTGCGCCCAGGGCCCCATGATCAGGTTCTGATCGGGATTGCCCTCGTCGCGGATGCCGCGGAAGTTGCGCACCGTGCCGATCCCGAATATGTCGAACCAACCGCCGATATGCAGCATGGGCACCTGGAAGCGCGAATAGTCGGCTGAGTGCCTGACGGATTCCCAGTAGTCATCCCGCGTCTCATGCTCGATCCACTCGTGCCAGTAGTTGGCCACTCCCTCCTGCGAGATGCCGGGCATCGTGCTCAGTGGTCGGTTGCCCAAGAGGCGGAACGCGTTGCCCATTACGGCCTCGGTCATCTCATCGGCCGCGTCCATCGGCCGCGTGTGATTCTGTTGGAGATATCCCGTCGCGGCCACACCGCTGCCCCAGAGGCCGATGAAGCCAAGCTGGAAGGCGCCGCCCTGATAGGTCCAGCCGTCGTAGTAGTCGTCGGCGGTGATAATCGGGATGGCGCAGCGAAGTGAGGGCGGCTGCTCGCGGGCGGCCAGCATGGTCGTCGCCCCGACGTAGGAGGGGCCGTAGATCGCGGTGTTGCCATCGCACCAGGGCTGTGCAGCGATCCATTCGATCGTGTCATAGCCGTCCGCGCCTTCCTGGTGGAAAGGCTTGAAGTCGCCTTCGGAGGCGTATCGACCGCGGCAGTCGCAGACCACGACCGCATAGCCGCGCTCTGCCAGCTTGAGCGCGCTGGGCATCACGGCAACCAGTCCGGCGCCGGATTGCTCCTTGTCGTACGGCGTTCGGGTCACGATGCCCGGCACGGCATTGCCGGGCTGGTCGGCATCCTCCGGTCGGTACAGGTCGGCGCGCAGGATGACGCCGTCCCGCATCGGGATCTCGATGTTCTTCTCGACGACTACTCGTTCGACTGTCATGTCGTGCTCCATTCACGATCCAACGTTGGCCGAACGCTATGCTAGGAAACGAAACCGGACGGGGGAATCCGATGACGACCGACGCACCGACGGGCGATTTGGGGATCACCTTTTCCGAGATTGCCCGGTCGAAACTGGTTGAGGTCTTGACCGGTTATCCGGAGGAAGTGGCCGGACTGCGGCTCAAGATCACCGGACGCACGTCCGACGGTTTCGAGCACGTGCTGACGATCGTCGAAAAGGGATACGAACCGGATGGAGATGCCACTGCCGAGTACCCGGATTTCGTCCTCTACGTCGAAGGCGAGCGGCTCGAGGACTTGCGCGGCACGTCCGTCCACTACGAGTTCAAGGGACCGAATGTCTCGGGGCTTGAGTTCAACAATCCCAATCCGGTGTGGCGGGATCCGTTGGCCTTCGCGATCCAGAAGATCTTCGACGAACAGGTCAATCCGCAGATTGCCGCACACGGCGGGTTTGTCCAGCTCCTCGATGTCCAGGGCAGTAAGGCCTACATCGAGATGGGCGGCGGCTGCCAGGGCTGTGGCATGGCCAACGTGACGCTCAAGCAGGGCATTGAGGTTGCGGTCAAGGAACAGCTCCCGGAGATCGACGAATTGATCGACATCACCGATCATCAGTCCGGGGAGAATCCGTACTACCAGCCGTCGAAGAAGTAACCCTGATCATTAGCCGGACAGGCGTCCGATGGCGCGCGTCCTCCTGATCTCCACGTACGAGCAAGGCCACCAGCCGCTCGGCATTGCCGCGCCGGCCGCGGCGTTGATCGCAGCGGGACACGAGGTTTCCGCGTTCGACCTTGCCGTGGAATCGGTGAGTTCTGATCGACTGCTTGCCGCTGCTGCTGAAGCGGACCTGATCGGCATCTCGACGCCGATGCACACGGCCGCCCGACTTGGCATTCGCATTGCCGGGCAGCTACGGGAGATGTCCGACAAGATCGTCTTCTACGGTCTCGCGGCCAACTCACTCCACGATCTCGGTTTGGGCCGAGCGATCAGCGGCGACACCGATCTGCAGCTCGTCAAGCTTGCTGGCGGTGACGACATATCAAACGTGCCGTTGTTCGACCGTGAATCGCGTCCTGTCCCTATTCGTTCGGTGTTGCCGCCACTCCAACAGTACGCGCGCTATCGGGATGCTGATGGCAACTCTCACCTCGCCGGCTATGTCGAGGCGACGCGCGGCTGTGCGCATCGGTGTACGCATTGCCCGCTAACGCCGATCTACGCGGGACGACTGCGGCTCAACGGGGCAGAGACCGTGCTTGCCGACATCGATCAGCAAGTCGCGGCCGGAGCGGAACACGTCACCTTTGGTGACCCCGACTTCCTCAATGCCCCTGATCTGGCGATGCATCTGCTGCGCGAGACGTCGGGTCAGCATCCGGGAATCACCTTTGACGCCACAATCAAGGTTGAGCACCTAATCGAGCATCAGGAACTGTTGCCCGAGATGGCCGAACTCGGGGTCACGTTCATCACCTCGGCGTTTGAGTCGGTGGATGACCGCCTGCTCGAGATTCTGGACAAGGGCCATACCGCCGACGACCTCGATCTCGTGCTGCAACTCACCGAACGGTCAGGAGTCGCCCTCAGGCCCACGTGGCTCCCGTTCACTCCCTGGACCTCGCCGGCACACTTCCTTGATCTCGTTCGGTTCGTAGAGACTCGGAAGCTTGTGGACGTGACGCCGCCGGTGCAACTGGGGCTGCGTCTGCTCGTTCCTTCTGACTCTCCGTTGGTCCATCCGATGCGCGAGCTGGGTTCGCTGGTGGCGTACGACAGCGACGGCCTCACCTGGAACTGGCAGCACGAAGACGCTCGGATGGACGATCTGCAGGCCGAGATCGCGGGCCTGGCGGAGCGCCAGGCATCGCTCTCGCAGATCAAGGCTGCAGCTTGCCGATGGCTCGAAGCGGAACCCTGGCCTGATGTGGCGGCGCCGCATGTCCATCGGCCGGGCCTGACCGAAGACTGGTTCTGTTGAGCGGAGCCGACAGGGGACCAGTTGGCTCCCTTCGGCACCGATCAATCGGTCAGTTCAATCGGTGTGACCGAGCTCTAGCGACCCTCCATCGCTCCCACCTGCTCGGAGAAGAGGAGGACGCGAAGTGGCGGAACGTTCTGGCTAAACGCCCTCGAGCTGCTTCAACCGATCGACCAGCAACGTTGCGTCGTTTAGCACCAACTGTTGGTGTGGCTGTAGATCCTGACCTCCGGCGGTAGCCGAGTTGTCCTCGAACGGGTCTCCCGCGATCGACCGCTTGCCGCTGAGTTCCTCCATGACGGCGAGGCCGCAGAAGGGGACGTAGGTCGGGCTGTAGCCGCCTTCGTGACTCAGTACGAGTCGACCGCCGCAGAGATCGTCCGCCGCTTCCAGCAGCAATCGCGTCATCTCGCGGAAGGTTTCCGAGTACGCCATCATCCGACCCAGCGGATCGTACATACCGCCGTCGAATCCAGACGGAACAAGGATCAGGTCAGGCTGGAAGGCCTGCAGCGCCGGCACGACGACCTGTTGGATCGTCTCGACATAGGCTCCATGACCGCTGCCCGGCGGCAACGGGATGTTGATGTTGTAGCCGTCTCCGTCACCGTCGCCTTGTTCGTCCATGGCGCCGCTGTTTCGGGGATACCACTGGTCCTGGTGGATCGACATGGTCAGCACGTCGTTGCGGTCGTAGAAGGCCTGTTGCGTGCCGTTGCCGTGGTGGACATCCCAGTCGAGCGTCGCCACCCGGTCGATCCCGCGCTCCGCCAGGGCGTGCATTCCCGCGATCGCGACGTTGCCGAAGACGCAGAAGCCTCGGCCGCGATCGCGCTCGGCGTGGTGTCCGGGCGGACGCACGAGCGCGTAGGCGTTGTCGACATCACCGTCGAGCACGGCGTCTACGGCTGTGATCGTGCCGCCCGCGGCGAGCAATGCGATCTCGTAGCCGCCGTGGGAGAATGGCGCGCCCTCTCCCGCGTCGCCGCCATCGCCTGCGGATAAATCGCGGACTCGATCGACGTACTCGGGCGTGTGAAAGCGGAGCACCTGCTCGAGATTCGCTGGGCGCGGCTTAAGCGGCACCAACTCCTCGGAGAATTCGGAGACCTCCAGCAGGTTGTTGAATCGGCGCTTCGTGTCGGGATTCTCCCAGTGTTCCCAGGCCTGCATCCAACGTCTCAGTTCGGGATCGAAGGCCCGCGTCCGACCCGTGTCGTGCCACATGTAGGACTCGTGGTAGACCCATCCCGTGCGTCGTTCGGCCATGTCCAACTCCCTCAAATCATGTGCTGGAACCCTGACTGGCTGGCAGTCTAGTCAGCTACACGATGCAGGACGGCGCGGCATCGGTCATATGCTGAATCGGCTTTGTCCGGTCAGACGAGTTCCCGTGACTCCTTCGACTTGCCGCCCCACCGGCCGCTGGCCGCGCGTCTGTTGCCGGCCAACGTCTACTACGGCTGGGCGATCGTCTTCGCTTGCGCCGGGCTGTTGTTCGTCTCGGTCGGCGTGGGCTACTACGGCATTGCGGTCTACCTGGGGCCGCTGAGGGAGCTGCACGACTGGTCGAACAGCGATGTGTCGCTCGCGACCGGTATGTACTTCGTGTTCTCGGGGGTCACTTCCGCGCTGGTCGGTCCGTTGATCGATCGGCATGGCGCACGCAAGTGGATGTCGCCCGGCCTGATTCTGCTGATCGCGGCGGCCGCGGCAATCGGGCACGTCACGGAGCTGTGGCAGCTCTATCTCGCCTACATCGTCATGGCCCTCGGCTCGGGCATGAGCGCCGGCGTTGCAGTCAATGCGACCCTCGCGCGCTGGTTTGTTCATCGACGGGCCTGGGCGATGGCTGTTTCGTCCACCGGTGTGTCGCTGGGTGGGGTGGTCCTGTCTCCGGTCAACGGCGTGCTGATCGAACAGTTCGGACTCGGTGTCGCTACCCCTGCGATGGCCGGCCTGATCTTGCTGGTGGGACTTCCGATCGTGGCTTTCGTCCTGGTCTGGGATCCTCGTCAGATGGGTCTGCCGCAGGATGGGTTGGAGCCGGTCACTCCTCAACGCGCGAGCGTGGCTCGATCAGTTGCCAACCAGACTCGGCGCTGGAGCATCCGCGGCGCGACGCGGACGCTGTCTTTCTGGTCGATCATGATCAGCTTCGTGATCGTGCTGCTGGCCCAGACCGGCTTCATTTTGCACCAGACCGCGTTCGTGCAGGAGCGGGTCGGCTCTCTCACTGCGGCGACAACCAGTCTCTCGATCATCGCGTTCGGCAGCATCGTGGCGCGGCTGGTCGTTGGGCGCTACTTCGCCGATCGCGTCGACCTGCGCATCCTCACGGTGATCATGTTCCTGGTTCAGGGCGCGGCAGCTCTGGTCGTCATCCAGGTTGATCACATCGCGGTGACCTACGTGGCCATCCTGATCTTTGGTTTCACCATCGGCAATGTGTACATGCTGCAGTCGCTACTCACGTCAGATGTGTTCGGCTACGTCAGCTTTGGAGCGATCTACGGCCTGATCGCGATGGCAACGCAGATATCCAGCGGCTTCGGCCCATTGATGATTGGAGCACTTGAAGATGTGACCGGCTCGTATGAGGCTCCTCTGACCCTCGTCGCGATTCTCACCTTCGCCGCGATCATCCCTGTGTACTTTGCCAAGCCGCCGAAGGCGGTCCTCGGTCGGGCGGTGAGCCCGCTGGTCACACGACCGGCGCCGCAGCGCGAGGGCCAGGAGGAGGCCTGAGTCGACTACAGGACGAACTCGATCTTCGACCAGGCCTGCCGCAGCGCCGACTCTACTTCGGCTGGGTCTTCGCCCCTGGCGAATATGAAGCCGGGATAGTCTGCGCCCTCGGGCAGCGGGATCAGCATGTTGCCGACCCTCGCCTCCATCTCGATCTCTTCGACCAGCGGCACGGCGGCGGCCTCGTCCAGGCCGAGAATCGCCTTGATTCTGCCACGACCGACGATGGGCATCATCATCACGCCGGCGGCGCGCGCCTCGCGATTGAGCGTCTCCAATGGCGCATTGATCGCGTGTCGCAGGACGATTTCTTCGAGCGACATCCCAGCCCCGAAGCGCAGGGTCCGGGCGCATAGCCCGCCAATCGTGCGGGCCGCTACGTCAACTGGCCAGGCGCCATCCTCGTTGAGCCGGAGTTCTGCGTGTAACGGTCCATCGTGCAGTCCGAGCGCCTCTGCCGAACGCCGCGCGGTCTCGACGACCTCCTGAATCTGCTCGTCCGGTAACCGGGACGGCGTGACATAGATGGTCTCTTCGAAGAACGGTCCATCGAGCGGGTCTGGTTTGTCGAACACGGCCAGCGTGTGCAACTCGCCATCCGTCAATAGGCCTTCGACTGCAACCTCGACTCCGGGGATGAATCCCTCGACGAGGTAGCGGTCGGCGAGTTCTCCACACTCCTCGGCCGCGGACCTGGTTCCAAGCAGGCGCTGCAAGCGGGCGACCGCATTGCGGAACGAAGCTTCGTCATTTGCGCGCATCACTCCCCGCGAGCCGTTGAGACCAAGCGGCTTGACGACGACGGGGAACTGCAGCGAATCAGTAGGCGGCGCGTCGGCAAATCGACAGACCTGCCATCTGGGCGATCGAACGCCGTTTGCATCCAGCGCTCGCCGTAGCTCGGACTTGTCCCGCGTGCCAAGGACCGATTCCGGACTGTTTCCGGAGAGCTGGAGCTCGGAGCTGGCATGGGCCGCCAGGATCGTGCCGGGATCGTCGACAGCCACCACTGCATCGAGCGGGAAGCGGTCCGCATAGCGCGCGACAGCCTGCGCTCCTCGCTCGATGTCGTGATACGGCAGCGTCAGCCAGCGCCCCGGATACATGTCGGCCAACGGCTGGTCGATGTCCGAAGCGACCACCACATCAAGACCCAGCTTGTCGGCAGCCGACATAAAGTCCGGGGCACGGTATGAAGCGGTCGGGATCAGCAACATGACGCGTGGCATGGATCCAGACTATCGCCAACCCACGACACATATGCTGAGGATCATGACCACGGCGGCGGAGCCTCGGACCCAGACGTTGCGAATCGAAGGCATGCATTGCGCGGCCTGCGTGCGCCGTGTGGAGCGCGCGCTGGTCAAGGTTGACGGCGTCTCGGAGGCATCCGCAGACTTCATTTCCGGACGCGCAATCATCGAGGTCGAGGGCGCGTTGGACGAGCCCGGCGTGACGGCCGCTATCAGCGGCGCGGGATACGAGCTGGTCGACGAGCAGGCTGAGGGGGCCACCGCCGACTCTGTGGACATCACTCCGCAGCTCAGCCGAGCGCTGCCGGCCCTGGTCCTCGGCTGGGGCATTTTCGTCTCGATGCAGGCGAATCGCTGGGCTGAGTTCGGTTGGAATCCAGACCTCATCTTCCCAATCTTCTTCGTCATCGCAACGCCCGCATTGGCCTGGGGAGTGTGGCCGATGGTTCGGCGGGCGGCGCTCGCGGCTTCCCGCCGGTCCACGGACATGGACACCTTGATCGTCCTGGGTGTGGCCGCCGCATGGGGCTACAGCACCGTTTCGGCACTGGCCCCGGGCGCTCTGGAAGGTGCGGACGCCTCACGCGATGTGTTCTTCGACACCGCGCTGATCAT
Source organism: Dehalococcoidia bacterium (assembly GCA_965208665.1). Taxonomy (GTDB): domain Bacteria; phylum Chloroflexota; class Dehalococcoidia; order Bin125; family Bin125; genus Bin125. The sequence continues at coordinate 16,648 of CBDBPH010000001.1, read as the reverse complement.
CGTTGGCTTTGTCAGCCTCGGGCGGGCTCTGGAGGCCCGAGTTCGGCTGCGGGCGGCGACGGCTCTGACACGGCTGCTGGAGCTTGTTCCGCAGACGGCTCGCGTCGTGGAGAACGGCGTCGAGCGCGACGTTCCCGCCTCGAATGTCCGCTCCGGCGACAGCCTGCGGGTGCGGCCCGGCGAGCAGATTCCCGTCGACGGCGTGGTCGCAGGCGGCGGCAGCTCGGTCGACGAATCGATGCTGACCGGCGAGAGTGTTCCGGTCGGCAAGTCTGCAGGAGACGATGTGTTCGCTGGGACGCTCAATCTTGACGGAGCGTTCACGTATCGGGCCACGCAAGTCGGTTCGGACACGACTCTGGCTCGCATCACGCAGACGGTCGAGCGGGCGCAGGCATCAAAGGCGCCTGTACAGCGCCTCGCAGATCGGATCGCCGGGGTCTTTGTCCCAATCGTCGTGCTGATCGCGATTGTCACCTTCATCGCCTGGGCGATGCTCGGTGACGGCACGAGCTGGACGTCCGCCATGCTCAGCGCGGTCGCGGTGCTGGTCGTTGCCTGTCCCTGCGCCCTGGGGTTGGCAACGCCGGCTGCGATCGCGGCCGGCTCAGGCCGCGCCGCACGACTGGGCATTCTGTTCAGAGATGCTGGGGCGTTGGAGGCCGCGGGCCGCATTGACACTGTCGCCTGGGACAAGACCGGAACCTTGACCACAGGAAGACACCAGGTTGCGAGCATCGAGGCAATGGGAGTCGACGAGTCCGAGTTGCTCCGGCTCGCTGCTTCCGTCGAACGCCACTCAGAGCACCCGCTGGGCGAAGCAATCGTGGCGTACGCGGAAGATCGAAGAATCGATCTTGCGGAAGTAGAGGGTTTCCGCGCGCTGCCTGGCAGCGGAGCGGCCGCACGAGTGGAAGGGCGGGGTATCGGAGTCGGCAGCCGACGCCTGATGGCGGAGCTGTCGGTACCGGTGAACGAGACGGATAGCGCTGCAACTCCCGTCTACGTGGCTAGCGACGGCGAGTTGATCGGCATCGTTCGACTGACCGATCAGCCGAAGAACGGTGCTTTGGAGGCGATCGACCTGCTGGATCGTCGAGAGTTCGAACAGGCGCTGATCAGCGGCGACACCGAACTTGCCACGAAGGCGATTGCCCGGGCCGTCGGCATCGAACGTGTGCACGCTCGCGTGCTGCCGACGGATAAGGCAGACGTCGTTGCGCAACTGCAATCGGAGCATCGGCGGGTTGCCATGGTCGGTGATGGCATCAACGACGCGCCGGCGCTGGCTCAGGCTGACCTGGGGCTGGCGATGCGGAGCGGCTCGGGTATTGCGCTTGAAACAGCGCAAGTTGCGCTCATGCAATCCAATCCGCTGCGCGCTGCTGAAGCCGTTCTGCTGGCGAGAGCGACGCGCGGTGTGATTCGCCAGAATCTCGCGTTCGCGTTCGCCTACAACCTGTTGCTGATACCACTCGCAGCCGGGCTGGCCGTGCCAATATTCGACGCAGTCGGCGGCGTCCCGGGCGGGCTGGCCTGGCTGTTCGGAGAGCAGGGCCAGTTCGAACCGATCGCAGCTGCTCTCGCAATGGTGGCCAGTTCGCTATCGGTGCTGACAAACGCGCTACGACTCAACCGCTGGCAAGCGTAGCCCGCTAGCTGAAGGCGCTCTCGCCGAGATCTTCGTCCGACAGGCGCTCAGCCGCGGGGATTCCGATCTCGCGGTCGATGATCACAAACTTGCGATGCAGCTCGGCGAAGTAGTCGCGGACTGACTGATCACGCACCTCATCGGCCCAACCCAGCCGCTTTGCCATGATGGCTGCAGTCTGCGCGGCCGCGCCTCGACCCATGTCTCCGGTCAGTCCGACGGCCGTTCGGCGAAGGAGCACGTCGGCCACCGTGCGGGCTCCCTCATGATCGACGGCATACGCGACCTGGGCTCCGATGTCGCGATGCAGGGGCGAGATCGCTCGCCCTAACGAGGAATCGTTGGCTGCGTATGCAGCAACCTCAGGGACCCTCGGTCCATAGACCATCCGCAGATGCTCCTGTGTTTCCGGAGGCAGAAACACGGCGCGACTGGTCGGCGTCTCGGGCAGTGCCGCGATACCTCGAGCGCGCGGCCTACCGATCTGCTGGGCGACCGCCGCGGCAACCTTGCGTCCCAGCTCCTCAGCGGTGGTGAGCTTGCCGCCAACCACCGAAACGAGCCGTTCAACGCGCTCCGACGCATGATCCACGATGATCGATCGCCGCGATATCGCACCCTCGAACACGCCCTCCCCTGCCCGGGCGAGCGGCCGCACGCCCGAGTAGGCGTAGAGCACATTGCGATGCTCGATTCCCAGCCCCGGCAGGACTCGCGCTGCTTCGGCGATCAGGTAGTCGATTTCCCAGCCGGCCGCGCGGACATCGGATGGTTCGTCGTCGTCGCGCACGTCGGTCGTGCCGATAATGTGGTGGCCCAACCAGGGTGTGACGAACATCGGCCGACCGTCAGAGCGCGCGCTGGCCAGTACGGCGTGCCTCGGACCGCGACCCTCCAGGTTGACGACCAGGTGCGACCCTCGCGTGCCGCCGATTCTCCGGCGCATCTCGCGCCCCGTGGCGTCGAGGACGGCATCAACCCAAGGACCGGCCGCGTTGACGATCAACCGGCCCGAGGCCGTCGATCGACGTCCCGTGAGGACGTCGTGGAAGTCCACGCCGCGCGCTCTGCCTCCGTCGACGATGATGTAATCGACCGCGGCGTGATTGCGCAGATCTGCGCCTGAGGCACGGGCCTGGGCCAGATACTCCAGCGTCAGACGCTCGGGCGACCAGACCTGTGCGTCGTGATAGAGATAGGCGGCCCTCAGTTGGTCGGTTGATATCGACGGCTCGAAGCGCTGAAGTTCGCGCTCGGAGAACGAGGAGTGCCAAGGCGACACCTTGCGCGGCGAGAGCAGGTCGTAGAGCGCCAGACCCGTGCGGATGTACCAGGGCGGACGCGGGTCGCCCTCGTACACCGGCAGGATGAACTCCATCGGACGAACGAGATGTGGACGTTCGCGTAGCAACCGCTCCCGCGACTGCAACGACTCGTGGACCAATCGGGCGTCGCCGGTTTCCAGGTAACGCAGACCCCCGTGGATCAGCTTGGTCGACGCTGATGTCGTGCCGGAGGCAAAATCGTCTTGCTCGAGCACCAGCGTGCGATATCCGCGTGCCGCGACCGCGGCGGCGGTTGTGGCGCCGTTGATCCCACCGCCGATGATGATGACGTCGTAGTTTGCGGTGGCCATGTCGATTCGAGTGTATTCAGTTCGCGGCCAATGACTGCACTGCCTGTCGAGCCCGCGTCCACTGCGCGAACTCGGCTTCGAGCTCGCCCTCAGGCAGGAACTGTTGCTCGCCCATCTCGAAGTGTGGTCGTAGGCCTGCGGTCTCCATTGCCAGTCGAGCAGCGCCGAGCGCGGTCGCCTCCTGTGTCGATGGGCGTACCACCGGACGCTGCAGCGCGTTCGCCTGGATCTGCATCAGCGCATCGCTCGATGTCATTCCGCCATCGGCGCGCAACTCGGAGATAATCGTCCCAGCGGACTCCATCGCCTCCACGATCTCGCGCACTCGAAACGCGACTGATTCAAGCGCCGCCCGCGCGATCTGCGCCCTGGTGGTGGCCCTGGTGATCCCGAGAATCGCGCCCCGAGCGTTGGCATCCCAATGCGGCGATCCCAGGCCTGCTAGCGCCGGCACGAACGATATGCCCCCAGAGCTGTCGGCCGATGCCGCCAGCGACGAAATCTCCGGTGCAGTCAAAGCCAACCCGAGCTCGTCGCGCAGCCACTGCACCACGGAGCCGGCCGTGAAGACTCCCCCCTCGAACGCCATGCCGCCATCGGCTGCAGCTGTCAGCAGTAGGCCGTTGGGAACGCCGACAGACAGCGAGGAGGGTCCTGCGTGCGACAGCACGAAGGCACCGGTTCCGTACGTGCATTTGGCTGCGCCCGGCGCGACAATCCCGTGACCGTAGAGCGCCGCCTGCTGGTCGCCGACTACCGCCACGATGGGCAGCGGACGGTCAAACAGCGCGCGATCGAGCACTCCGAACTCGTGGCTGCTGGGATGTACGTCCGCCAGCAGTGACTTCGGAACCGATTGCCAGTCGCAGAGCTGTTCGTCCCAGTCGCGCGTGCGCAGATTCCAGAGCATCGTGCGGGAGGCGTTGGTCGCGTCGGTTGCGTGGATCCTGCCGCCGGTGAGGTTGGCCAGCAGCCAGGAATCGACTGTCCCGCACACCAACTCGCCGGCATCGGCGAGCTTCCGTGCCCCCGGGACATGGTCGAGCAGCCAGGAGAACTTGGGGCCGGAGAAGTACGCGTCCGGAGTCAGACCGGATCGATGGCAGATCTGATCTCCGTGCTTCCGCTTGAGCGCCGAGGCGACGTCGGCGGTCCGCCGACATTGCCAGACGATCGCCGGGCCGATCGGCTCCAAGCGCTCGCGATGCCAGAGAAGCGCAGTCTCTCGTTGATTGGTCAACGCGACGGCACGGACTTGGCCGACGCCTACCTGATCAGCGGCCTCGCGAGCCGCGGCTATCTGCGTGCGCCAGATGTCCTGTGGCGATTGCTCGACCCAGCCGGGCTGCGGGAACCGCGATGCAAGGCTGTGTTGCGCGCCGGCGATAACGCGGCCTCGTTCGTCGAAGACGAGCGCGCGGCTGGAAGATGTCCCCTGATCGAGGGCGAGGACGAATCTCGGATTTACGCCTCGTCCTCCTCGTCGCGTCGTCGACCCATGACGACCCTCGCGACTGCCGCCAAAACGGCCAGCAATGCTCCGACGCCAATGATTCGCTTCATGTTGCGTTCCGTTCTGCTCGCGGCCGCGTACGAATGCGGATGCGGCCTGTAGTTTCGAGCACGATATCACGACGAGCGCGGCGCGGTGAGGCCACGGGTCACGGGTTGAGCACTCAGCGGGCGAGCAGCGTCTGAGGAATCAATACCCGGTCGCCGACGCCGATGCCGAGTTCCTCGAATCGACCACGTGGCATCTCGAGGACGTGATAGTACTCGTCCGGCGGGTGTTTGACCTGCTCGTCGAACGCGATCAAGGTGGTGAGTCCGAGGACCGTCCCATCCTCGTCCAGCCAGGCGACGTGCAGGTCCATCGGCACGTTGCGATTCCAGAACCCCAGCGAACGAGACTGTCGGTCCTTCCAGATGAAGAGCATTCCGGTCTGCGGAGGCAGGCCGGACCAGTACATCAGCCCGCGAGTGCGCCGCGTCCCGCTGTCGGCGATCAGGACGCCAATCCGGAGGTCGCCCGTTGACCGGCGAATCGTGACCTCCGTCCAGGGAAACGGGACGGGTTCGACGTCGTCCGGCAGTTGCATGAATCCATCAAGGCCGGCCGGTCGCTCTGTCGCCGGCGGGATCACTTCCGTGCCGGTGCCCGACTCGATGGACGAGTTACCGCTCGGACCACATGCGAGGACGATCAACGCGGCCAGGCCGATCGCGGTGACAAATCCGAGTCGCCAGCACATGGCCGGAGGGTATCGGAGCAGCCCGATAGACTGACGAAGCCTCAACGGGCCGGTAGCTCAGGGGTCAGAGCAGGCGGCTCATAACCGCTCGGTCGCTGGTTCGAATCCAGTCCTGGATTCAAGAGTCTTCGAATCGACGTTCGATGTCAGTTTGCTGGCGGGTGATGCTCCGGAATGCGGTCTATGAGCCGACGGGCTATTCGTCCAGGCGCCGCCGCAGTTCCTCTTCCGCCCCGTAGAAGTTGGCCTGGATCATCCGGTCGATGATGTTTTGGACGCGGACCTTGACGCGCTGATCATCCGTCGCGTCCAGTAGGCGAAACAGGAGCTTCGCCAGCAACTGGGCGACCATGGCCTCCATGTGCTGAATCGAAGCCGCTTTCGGCCCGAACTCCGCGAGCGCTCGCTCGGCGATTTCGCAGATCTCCACGGGCGGCGGCCCCGAGCAGTCGCCGAGCCGTACGACCAAGCCGGAGACGCGCGACTCCTCGAACGCTGGCGAGCGAGCAAACGCACTTAGCAAGGGACCTTGCCCTGCGATCTGATCGGGACCGTGTAAATGCCACCATGCTGCAGCGGCCTCTCGGACCTCGTCGCTGTCGTCGTAGAACATTTCCGAGAGACGGGACGCGCAGCGGCGCCCCGCCTCTTTGTTGAACAGGTAGGACGCGTAGATGTCCGCCGCTCCCGCCCGGGTGTGCGGTCCCGACTCCAACACCTTCGCTTCGTCCGCACGGGCGGCCGAGTGTTCTGGCGAGAGCGCCGACCCGGCAATCGATCGAGCGGCAACGCGCTGAGCGGATCCATCGGGCGAGTCGAGCAGCTGGTTGAGGGTTGGCCTCATGTCCTCGTAGCGCCGATGCGTGGCGCGTTCGATGAAGCGCTCGACGTAGTGCGAACCGACGATTGGGTCGGCTCCGTCGAGCAGCCGCTGGAAACAGCTCAGCGCTTCGTCGGGGTGGGATGTCAGGATGGCCAGCAGGCAGTTGGCCGCCGCTGAGCGCACCGCCAAGACCGGGTCGGCGACGAGCTGGTGCACCGTGTCGCGGAACTGTTTCCAGCGGCTGACGTCGGCGTACAGCAGCTTGGCGATCGCCACCGCACACGCACCGCGAGCCGTGTTGATCGCCTGACTCACCGGCCCGATCGGCCCATCGACAACGGGCCAGTCGTCCTTCTCCGGGTCTCGATCCGTCGCGGCGATCTCGCTCAGCCAGGCCATCAGCTCGTCCGGCAGCGGCTCGTCGGCGAGCGAGCCAATCGCACTCGCGATGAACCGTCCGGGCACGAGCACGCCCAGTTCCTTGATCCGAGCCAACACATGGGCGGTTTGAGCCAGCGAACCCGCACTCGGCGAAGTTTCCCCGCTCTTGGTCAACCCGCGCAAGACCGCCTCGAAGTACTCGGGCGCGTCCGAGGCGTGCAACCGATCGATGAGGGCAGAGAAGCGGGCAGGGTCTTGCGCGGTTGCGCGCTCAAGCGTCTGGGCCAGCTCGTCCACGCCGCCGACGAGCTGATTGCCGCGAAACGTCTCTCCGGTGCGCGCGACCTCGCGCATCGTCTCCAGCCACCGGTCATCGCTGATCTCGAGCGCCTCGTCGTCGGAAACCGGGGAGACGGCCCAACTGAATCCGTCTCCATCCAGGGGCTGGGGAGCGCCGCGCCGCTGGATGTTCGGAAAGCGCGCCTCGAGTTCCTGGATGCGTCGACGGGTGACCCCCTGGAGCCGGTCCTCCGGCAGGCACCAGAGCAGAGCGAGCTGGAATCTTGCCTGCTTCTCTTCTGAGCGTTCACGCACCGGTGTGAACTCGAGGATTTCCTGTTCCAGGGCTTTAGGTGATTCCAGCGAGGCGTGTTCCGCCGCCGCCGCTACCGCCGTCCGGCTGACGGCGAGGGTCAACTCGGCGCCGCCCGAACCCCAGCTGTAGCCGAGGTCGAGCCGGCGGCCGGGATCGTACAGGATGAACCGGACGATCGCCTCGGCGAACCACTCGGGATTGGCGCTCATCGCCTCCAGCCAGGCGGTGCTCATCCAGCGCGTCCAGTCGTCGTCCTTCTCCACCGCCGCCTCGACGATCGGCCCGAGCGTCTCGGGCTCGTCGACTGACATTTGCCGCATCGCCTTGGCCACTAACGCGTAGAGGTCGCGCTCCGGATAGTCGCCGCCGCTCGGGGCGCCGTAGGAGGTTCTCGGCTCGACCCGCTCCACCTGCGCGATACGGGGCAGCATCTCCTCGACGAACGCCCGCGGCGCCACCGAGGCGCACTCGCTCGTCGTCCACTCGTCCAGTCCCAGTTCATGGTCAGGCCGTCCGGAGGACGCGACGCCTGCCGCAGCCGCGGCAACCGCTCGGTCGAACCAGACCCCGATTACCTGCGGCGCATACTGAGGCGCCTCTTGCTTCACCGCGAACAGGATCTGCGAGACCAGCCAAGCAAGTCGCGCGAGATCCTCGGGACGCTCGAGCGGTTCGGTGCGGATCAGGTCGAGCAGCCACTCGCGCTTCGCGGAGGAACCGTAGCCGTCGCTCCAGCGGGCCACGCTCCACTGCCTCAGGCGCCACTCGGGCGTGTCATCCCGGTGTTTGCCCAGCAGCCCGAGCACGGCATCGGTCCGTTCGGACATCAGCGCCGGGGCCTGAAGTAGGAACACGGTCCGATCGATGTCCTCTGCTGCTCCGGCGAGCCAGCGATCCCAGCGTTGCATCGCATAGAGCAGATCGAACCAGGACGCCGAGTTGCGGGGCACTTCCCAGACGTGATCGCCGAGCACCTCGGCGTGGCGTTCCACGATCTCCCACTCGTCCGCCGTCGGATTCGCCAGCGAACGTATCCAGTCCAGCACCCGTTTCTTAATGTGGAAGCGGACGTCGGCGTCGACCAGCAGCTGCTCCAGCGCGAGCAGGTAGCGGCCGCGATCGGCCGGCCGGCGCCGCAGAAAGCCGAGCACGCCGAGCACCTGCCGCCGGCGGAAGTAACCTTGCGGATCCTCTCGGAGCCAGTCCAGCAGGTCTCGCTTTTCTGTCGCGAACGAGCGCGCGAACGCGTAGTCGAAGAAGGACTCGTGGAAGAAGCCGACCTCCCCGTGCTCGATGAACAGCACCGACTCCGAGGCCATCGCCGTTGCCGCCGCCGGGAAGGCGTCGAGCAGTTCGTAGTCCTCTGCGGCGTACGCCTCGCGATCGCTGAGCGCGTGGGCGAGCCGTGATGCGGCCGCGGCCCAGTCGCTGCTGGCTACCCGCGGACGACTCGTGACGCGCTTCCGCTTCTCTTCCCAGTACCGGTCGAACAGGTCGTCGATCGTGGCAAAGCTCAGTTCTCGCGAGTGCGCGGCCTCGATCAACAGGTAGAGGTGCAGCGGAACGCGCAGCAGTTCGATCTGGCGGTCGCTGAGCTGCTCCCGATCAATCTCCGCCGCCTGGAGCGCGCACTGTACATCGTCCAGGCTCAGCGCCGACACCTCCACGGGCCGCGCAACTGGCGAGGGACCCTCGGTGATCCACTTGATCGACCGCTCATCTTCGAGTTCGAACGAGCGGCAGACGAACAGGAGCGTCAGGTTCGGATGCTGGGCCGCTTCGTCGACGATTTCGCGCAGGACGCGCTGGCCCAGTTCGTTCCGCTCGCTCTCGCCGGCCAACCCGTCGATCTGGTCGATGCACAGCACGGCCCGTCCTCCCTGCGCCGCCTTGGTCAGCTCCACCACGGGGGAGTCCGCCAAGCCCAGGCGCTGACCGACCTCGACCGCGGAGAAGGCGCCTCGCAGGTCGCTCCCCGGAATCGCGAGCGCGACCGCCCCGCGTCCGTCGAGCCCGAGGACTACCTGCGCCAGGACGCAGCTCTTGCCCGCCCCCGCCCCGCCGCTGAGCAACAGCGACTCGTGCCCACCGGTAAGCGTTTGGGCGATCGCATCCGCCTGCGAACGCGGGATCGACGAGCCATTGATCAATGCCTGCTCGATCCGGCCAAGGTAGGCGCGGGTCCGAGCCCGGATCTGTTCGAGAGCGCGTTCATGTGAGGGCGCCTGCATCTCGGCGTACCCGTTCCGCTCCAACTCCTCCCTGACGTGTTGCGCACGGAGCGACTGTCCCAGCCGGCGCCAGGCCAACTCTTCGATCAGCGTCCGCACGGCCCGTGGATCCGCCGGGTCGCCGTCCGCTCGACCGATTCGCTCGGCGATCAGCTGTTCGACGCCATGCACGAGTACATCGTGCCCAATGGTCACGAACTCGCAGGTGCGCAGCCTGGCGAAGGTCTCCTGTTCGCTCAGGGCGAGTGACGCCGCGCTGGCCACCACGGCGTTGAGCTGAGGCTGCGAGAGCCGGCCGAGGAACTGCTCCAGGCTGTCCGAGGACCTCGCCCGCTCCGCCGCTTCGCGCAACAGAGCCACGCCATCCTGGCTGGCGAACACGGCGCGGGTCGTCTCGGGATCCTTCACGTGGCCGAAGAGGTCGCCCAGGATCGCTCTCCCGGTCGCGGGCGAGGCTCTCGTCAGCTCGGCGACGGTCCAATGAGCGGCCGACTTCGGTGCCTGACGCTTGACCGAGTGATACTCAAGCTCGCCGCTGGCGGAGACGCGGCAAAACTCGACGCCAAGGCCGTCCGGGCCCCGTTCTTCCAACCGCACCTCGACCACCTCGCCCGAGAGCAGATCGAGCAGGGTCCGGGCCGTCCAGGCCCGCTCGTACAGGTCTCCGACCTTCGCGGCCGGACCGCCGGCCAGGCTCGGCAGGGCGTCCTGCGAGTACTGCTCAGGCATACTTGACAGGTTATCAGCGGTGGGCGCCTCTACGGGCAAAGACTGTCAGATAGAGCTTCCGCCACGCCGCGCGGCAACAAGGTCCCGTGAGTGTTCCGTCACCGGTGCCATGCCATCACGTGTGTTCGTGTGTTTCGCATTTCTTGACATTGATTGCCAGTCATGCAAAAATGTACTCGCCGGAGAGCAATCGTGCCCAACGCGATTGCCCGGCGTTTTTCGCTTAACCGGCATCTGACGTACTGGCTTCCGTTTGCGAGTGTTCGCACGAAGGAAGTCCCGTTGCGTGCCCAAACGGAAAAGAAGGCCATGCACTAGTTCGATTACAAGCGGAGTCGTGTCGTTTACCAATCCAGATGCGGCATCGTAACGCATCTAGATAGCAATCTCAGAAGGCAAATGGAACAGGAGATGAAATGAAGAAGCTTAAGTCAACGTCGAAGAGTAACAGAGGAATTGTTTCAACGGGCAGTCTCCCGGCCTCGGCCGGAAGCCGCATATCAGTGTTCTTGAAGATCGCGCCCCGTAGTCGGAGCATCTGGAACCTGGGAGACCGCTTGGTATCGGTCAGCGGACTGTGCAGATCCGCGCTCGCGTGGATCAAAACGCGGACCGCAAGACAGCTCGGCAGCACCTGCGCAGGGGTGCTGCTGGTCGTCAGGATCCGTGACGTGATCGACGTGTTCGAACTCGGATTGTCGCTACTGGGCCTCGCCTAGCGCGTCGGCTTGCCGTTGCGCTTCGACTGCTCTCTGGCGGTGGCGGGTTGAGTCCCTCCCAGGGCAGACCCATCCCACCCCGCCTGTTCGGCGGCCGCGATGCGGACGCAGCAGGAACGAGAACGAGCGCGTGAAAGCCCCCGATCCAGCTGTTGCCAAAGGGCGGGATAGCCATTGCGCCGCCGACGCTCACGACTGCATTCTGGCCGCGAGTCTACCGAGCGAACTTGGGGGCGATGGAGCAAAGCCAGCGTAACACCCGGGAGGAGCAGGGCGATGAACATGGAATCAACGATGTTGCAGTGGCTTGGCGGCAGCATTTGCTTGGGCGGGCCAAGTCCGAGCTCGCATCAGAACTTGCCCATCCACTTGAAGTCGCTATGTGAGACGATCGAAGCGGCTCAATTGCTTACAGACGCCCACGAGCCCTTCGGAGTAAACGATCGAGGAGTACCGGCGGGCCGCTCCCCGAACTCGGCCCGGCCACGATGTGCGCGATATCCATCAGCCTTGGCACGGAGAGAGCACTCAAGACGCTCATCGCCGAATTCAACCCGAGTGCCGATCCGCGCGACGGGTCAACCGGCCGCGCCGGGCAGATCCATACCCTCAAACGGCTGTACCGGCGTAGCCGGCCGGCGCGGGTGGAGGTACGGTGGTTGACTGCGCTTTTGACTTACTTTGTGGACAGCACTCCTAATCGGTGATTGCTCTCTACGAACAGTCCCGACCCCACAACTTGGCAAGCTCGCCGATCTGTTGACCGTTCTCGATCCGGTACTCCATGACCACCGCCATGACCGGACACCACTCCCAATCAAGGACAGCACGACAGTTGTCTTGCGTCAGCGCCTCCATGAACTCGCTCGCCATGTGCTGGATGCAGTCTTCACGAGACGCGGGAAAGGTGGATGGAGTGCCTACTGGTCGTCCGTCACGACTAAAGCCGGCTGTCGGGGGCTGAATGCGGCTGGAGTCGTCGACTTCGCGCCGGATCCCGTCTTCCTTTGCCAATGGCTCGGATTGTGGCTCCCCACATGTCGCCGTCAAGATTGCCACAGCAATGGTAGTCGTAACACATGCAACAACAGGGCAACATGCTCGCGCCCTCATAGGGACACCGCGGGTACGTTGAAAACTTCTTTGATGGACAGCGAATGTTTACCTCATGGTGGAATTTCATTGAATTTCATTTCATTGGTTGTTTACTGTATAGTGTCAGACTAATTAAAATCAACTGTTCTGTATTTGCTAACCACTGTGCTGTATTTGACATACAGCACACTTGAGAATTTTATGGTAAATACAGCACTGTTTTTGTCTTTGATCCTCCCACGCAAAAGACAATAATAGTTTACTTATCAAATGAATCAATGTTATACACTAAACCATAGCTAAAATTCCTGTTTACTTTTGTTCACAGACACTGTTTTTGCACACAGATGGGATGATACTGTGATACACCAGTATAATTCAATCCATAGCTAACGTTTCAATCAGTAGTGTAAATTAAGTATCGACACATCAATACATTGATGAATCAAAATGCATTGACAAATAGAATGCTTTATTTTGCTGAAAAGGTTGAGAGCTGAAAATGAATGATGAGAAAAGCCTGATTTAATCATTGCATGATCATAGAAATGAAGTGTAGTGATGTATCATGGTATCATGATACATTTGGGGTACATAATACATATTGATACTCCTGCAACCTATATCATCCCATCTATACATACACGTACATACATATGCACATTGCACTAATAAACTATTTCTGTATGCACAGTCATTCCAAGCATTGTAAATTCTACTGATGATGATATTAGAGATCAGACAGAGAACGTTACATTCTTATGTCAAGCTGTGGGTGAACCAATTCCAGACATCAGTTGGTACTTTAATGGTGCAATGATAAATGCATCAGATAACAGTAGCAAGTACATGATTATGTCAAGATCATTAAACATAACTACCACTGAGAACACATTAACAGTGTACAATGTAGCATCATCTGATGTTGGTACATACAGTTGTAACTCTTCAAATATAATTGGAAGTGTCACAAACTCTAGAATTTTAACTGTTACCAGTAAGTTTGTTCAATATATTTAACAAACCATGTAGACCTATTTTATTGTTAACAGTATTTCAACCTGGTAGCTATACGTATTTACATGTAGGCTGTCTAGAATGAGCAAAATGGAATGGTGGAATGAATCACTGGAATGGAATACTGGAATGACCTAAATTGTGTTTTAAACTTCCCTAAGTCATTAATTTGAATACTACCTGTCTTTCTTGGGACCATTACCTATCTTCCTTGGGACCATAAAGCATTATCACACTATCTAAGCTGCATCACCCCATACACAAACAGTACTGCAAAATTGATTCATCACAATTCATTTTCAACAGGATAGCATGCTCTTATTGTTCCAGTCTACGAGGCATCAATCATTGTATAGCTATGTATGTACATACATACAGTACATCAATGTGTTTGGTTAATTAGCTGCCGTTCAAAAGTTTAAAACAATCCTTTGGAGTGGTGTGCAATCTTACAGTTTGCATGTTGATATTACCTGCATATGTACATATGTAGCAAGTACAGTGCAGCTCAGAGGTAAAATCGCACTTGATAGAAACTCGCATGCTCACCACTCAAATTCTTGACACTCTAAACTCCATTACTCTCGAGCGAGTATCGAGAGATAACTTAAAACACTTGTGAAACTAACTCGCGAGTTTACTACTTTTGCAAGGCTAGATGGCAAAAACGGTCTAGCCTTGCAAGACTACTACAAGTTCACTCGCTCAAAGATACTTGTATATATATTCAAGCTCACACTGCTAATCAGAGTCATTCACCTGAAACACAATATACTTAATACAAAATAATACTTGGGCAGGTGCAAAAACAATGGCACGTTTTACATGTGCGGATGATGGAGTCTTTTACTGTTTTCTGTGCATTAACATGCAAGGTGCCCTGCCCACCCCCGGCTAAGTGTGAACCTGGCTCATTTGTTTGTATGCCGCCCAACCACCCCCGAACAATTAACTCAAGCAAGCCGGGCTCTTCACTCTCTTCCCTGTTATTAACACACATTTGCACATAATCTTATACCATGCAATTATTCATGTTCATACATTAATTAGCATGCTAACTCACACTCAGATTAACCTATGTATGGTGTTACGTCAATCAGCCATGCCAACTTTTGGAATGACAAGGGGCAACTGAGGAATCATTGGGCAGAATTGTGTTTACTTTGCAATTGTCAGCATGCGATATAGATTAGAGATTCATATTAATTTTTGCACAGGAAGCAGTAATCAACAATGGGAGCCCACATGTGTACAACAGCTATGTGGGGTAGGCAAGCAGCCATGCAAACAATGATAGCAGCAGCAGCAGCAGCAGCAGCAGCAGCAGCAGCAGCAGCAGCAGCAGCAGCAGCAGCAGCAGCAGCAGCAGCAGCAGCAGCAGCAGCAGCAGCAGCAGCAGCAGCAGCAGCAGCAGCAGCAGCAGCAGCAGCAGCAGCAGCAGCAGCAGCAGCAGCAGCAGCAGCAGCAGCAGCAGCAGCAGCAGCAGCAGCAGCAGCAGCAGCAGCAGCAGCAGCAGCAGCAGCAGCAGCAGCAGCAGCAGCAGCAGCAGCAGCAGCAGCAGCAGCAGCAGCAGCAGCAGCAGCAGCAGCAGCAGCAGCAGCAGCAGCAGCAGCAGCAGCAGCAGCAGCAGCAGCAGCAGCAGCAGCAGCAGCAGCAGCAGCAGCAGCAGCAGCAGCAGCAGCAGCAGCAGCAGCAGCAGCAGCAGCAGCAGCAGCAGCAGCAGCAGCAGCAGCAGCAGCAGCAGCAGCAGCAGCAGCAGCAGCAGCAGCAGCAGCAGCAGCAGCAGCAGCAGCAGCAGCAGCAGCAGCAGCAGCAGCAGCAGCAGCAGCAGCAGCAGCAGCAGCAGCAGCAGCAGCAGCAGCAGCAGCAGCAGCAGCAGCAGCAGCAGCAGCAGCAGCAGCAGCAGCAGCAGCAGCAGCAGCAGCAGCAGCAGCAGCAGCAGCAGCAGCAGCAGCAGCAGCAGCAGCAGCAGCAGCAGCAGCAGCAGCAGCAGCAGCAGCAGCAGCAGCAGCAGCAGCAGCAGCAGCAGCAGCAGCAGCAGCAGCAGCAGCAGCAGCAGCAGCAGCAGCAGCAGCAGCAGCAGCAGCAGCAGCAGCAGCAGCAGCAGCAGCAGCAGCAGCAGCAGCAGCAGCAGCAGCAGCAGCAGCAGCAGCAGCAGCAGCAGCAGCAGCAGCAGCAGCAGCAGCAGCAGCAGCAGCAGCAGCAGCAGCAGCAGCAGCAGCAGCAGCAGCAGCAGCAGCAGCAGCAGCAGCAGCAGCAGCAGCAGCAGCAGCAGCAGCAGCAGCAGCAGCAGCAGCAGCAGCAGCAGCAGCAGCAGCAGCAGCAGCAGCAGCAGCAGCAGCAGCAGCAGCAGCAGCAGCAGCAGCAGCAGCAGCAGCAGCAGCAGCAGCAGCAGCAGCAGCAGCAGCAGCAGCAGCAGCAGCAGCAGCAGCAGCAGCAGCAGCAGCAGCAGCAGCAGCAGCAGCAGCAGCAGCAGCAGCAGCAGCAGCAGCAGCAGCAGCAGCAGCAGCAGCAGCAGCAGCAGCAGCAGCAGCAGCAGCAAGCAGCAGCAGCAGCAGCAGCAGCAGCAGCAGCAGCAGCAGCAGCAGCAGCAGCAGCAGCAGCAGCAGCAGCAGCAGCAGCAGCAGCAGCAGCAGCAGCAGCAGCAGCAGCAGCAGCAGCAGCAGCAGCAGCAGCAGCAGCAGCAGCAGCAGCAGCAGCAGCAGCAGCAGCAGCAGCAGCAGCAGCAGCAGCAGCAGAGTCCACAAGGTACACCAGCCATGTGGGGTAGGTAAAGCAGTCATGCAAGGCGATAGTCGAGCAGCCATGCTCTGGCATTTATGGCAATTTGAGGCCCATGTGCTGACAAGCGTGACACTTATGCGATATGACCTTTTTGGTTAAGCGATCTAGGCTATGGTAACATAGACCATAGCGTCGTGGTGGCAGGTACCGGATTTAAATAAATTCAATCAAGCAACACGTTGCACCCAATTTTCCCCAAATTAATTCATTTTTCATTGTTCATTTTTTTATGTGCCCCCTGTCACTCGCACGTAAAATTTATGATAAAACACATGAATGCTATATGGCAAATACATCTTTTTTTAACATGGGATATACACATAATAGTATTTACTATATATAGAGGTTTTACCTGATTAAAGGATGTGAAGATGAATTGGGTGCAATAACATTAAGACAGCAATGATATACATAGTGATTGTGAATAGGAGTCACATACAGCATTATATCCATACACTTGTGCAACCTTAGTAGCAACAAATAGCAACTGTATGGCATGCGGCAACAAATGGGGGCGCCCACCTCGGTGGCAACAAATGGCAAGTGTACGGCATGCAGCAATATATAATAGCCAGTAGACCGCATGCAGACACCAAATAGTGGCTGCACAGAATGCAGCAACACATAGCAACTGTATGGCATGTGTCAACAGATAGCAACTGTATGGCATGTGTCAACAGATAGCAGCAACAAATAGCAAACTATACGGCATGTGTTAACACGTAGTAACTGCAT